>NZ_CP180201.1:0-2085000 GCF_047553435.1 Rhodovulum sp. HP10 | reverse complement strand
CCAGGGCGACACCCGATTCGACCTGCTCGGAACTTTTCGAAATCAGAGACTTGATTTCCTTGGCCGCTTCTGAGGACCGCTGGGCCAGGGCCCGCACCTCCGAGGCCACGACCGCAAAGCCGCGCCCGGCTTCACCCGCCCGCGCGGCCTCGACGCCCGCGTTCAGAGCCAGCAGATTGGTCTGGAAGGCAATATCGTCGATGACACCAATGATTTGACCGATCCCATCGGAAGAGCGCTTGATCTCGGACATCGCACCGATGGCTTCCTTGACCACACGACCGGATTGTTCGGCATTGCCGCGTGCATCGCGAACCACGGTCTCGACCTGCGCTGCACTATCTGCAGCAGAGCGGACGCTGGTTGTCATTTCGTCGAGCGCGGCGGCAGTCTCTTCCAGTGTCGCCGCCTGGTTTTCGGTCCGCCGCGACAGGTTGTCGGAGGCCCCACTGATTTCCTCCGAACGCGTGGTGATCTCGGTCGCATTTTCGACCACAGCCCCCATCAGTGCATTCAGCGTCTTCACGGTGGCATTGTAATCCGAGCGAAGCTGGTCGCGGGCACCCCCGAAATCCTGCTCGATGGTAAAGGTCAGGTCTCCGGAAGCCAGCGCCGTAAGGCCGCGCCCCAGGAGATCAACCGCCCGTTTCTGATCGGTCCGATCAACGTCGCGCTCCGCTTCAGCATGTTTGGCTTCGAGAAGCTTTCCGCGAAGCGCCTCGAGGCTGCGGGCAATCACTCCGATTTCGTCGCCGCGTTCGGTATCGGGCACCTGGCGGTCCAGACTGCCGTCAGCGACCATGGCCATTGCTTCGCTCACCTCATCGAGCGGACGGCCGATCATCCAACGCAGTAGGAGAGTCGCCCCGATCAGGAGAAGAGCGAACAAAACGACGATCATTGCCATCGCCGGAGCCATCTCCGTCAGGAAGTAGCCAATCATCGCCTCCTGCGACCAGATCGCCGCGAACGCCCCGACGACACGGCCACTCTTGCCGTAGCGAACCGGAGCGGCGATGGCTAGGCCATCATCCGAATAGACCACGGCACCGCTCTCGATCGCGCGGGCGCTCAATACCTTTAGCAAATCCTGATCTGCGCTCGGACCGTCACGCGTCTCGGCCAGAACGGTCCCGTCAGCCGCCGTGACTTTCACCAGGTCCAGTTCCTCGCCTGCCCCATGGACATATTGTGCCATCTCGGCCGCGATCTCGGCCTCGTTGCGGAATGCAATATGACCGCCTAGAGCTTCGGAACTGGCCTGCGTCATCTGCGTCATCAGCCGGTCGACCGAGCGGTCCACGAGCTGAAGAGTCGAACGCACCGACAAGGCGATGAGGAGCGCCGCGACAATAACGACCGTCAGGGCAATCAGACCGGCGATCCGGACGAAAACCGACGAGCCGAAAGACTTCGTCCGTGCGCGGGGGGACTTGGCTTGCACCTTCACTCTCCTTCGAAAGGCGGATCAGAGGAACTCTTCCGCATCGACCGCGACAGTCATCGCGCCGATGGGCTTTCCGGAATCAGGGTCGACAAGCGTGAACGAGATCTGTGCCTGATATTTCATGCTCGACTCGTCGAATTCGACCTCGCCGAAATCCATACCCTCCGGGCCGACACCGAACGTCTTCTGGTATTTGGCCTCGTCGCCCTGCCAGTAGTCGGATGGAATACTCGATGTCGCCACATTCAGACCGCGGGCGTCCATCACGATGATCTCTGTCACCGCCCCTTCCAGGAACATCAGTTTCTGCCGCAAAAAGTCCGACACTGTATTGCCGGTAACGGACTCGATCAGCGGCTCCGAAACGGCACCGATTTCAGCAACCCATTGCTTGTCGAGCCGTTCGATATCCTCCTGTGTCAGGTCGACGGTGCGCGCATTCTGCGCGACAATCGCATCAATGATCTGCGGCGCGCCGGACCAAGGCGAAACGGAGGCCTCGTAGAAGGCCCGCATCTGGGCATCAAATTCACCTGCCTGGACGGCACAACCATGGCCACCGACAAGAAGCACAAGATACACGATGCGAACTGCGCGCATGGAAAGCCTCATTGATTGAACATCGACCGCAAGCCGCGAACTATGACAGCATATTACGTAACGTTACCCCATAATCGCTGCGCATTTCTTAACCGACCTCGCATCGACAAACCGCTTTCCGGTTACGGCCCCGGAGCAGTCCGGCCATCAATTTTTTCGATTACGGGGCTGTTTGATCCCACGGTTTGATGGTGCGATCCATTCGTCGGAATGGAAGGAAGCACTATGGGACAGGTTCGTCACGGCAGCGCCACGACCACGCACGCCGTCAGAGCAGCAATACAGCGATCACAAGCTTCGACCGCGGCGCTGAGCCGGGAGCTCGGGATCAATCCGAAGACGGTGGCCAAGTGGCGCAAGCGCGAGACGGTGGAAGATCGCAAGACAGGGCCGAAAGAGCCGCGCTCCAGCGTTCTCAGCGAAGCCGAGGAAGCAATGGTTGTCGCGTTCCGGCGGCACACGCTGCTGCCGCTCGATGATTGCCTCTATGCCCTGCAGCCGACGATCCCGCATCTGACCCGGTCAGCACTTCATCGGTGTCTTCAGCGATGAGCCACGATGCGCCAGTGGTTCAAGCGCCATGGCGAATGCATCTCGCGCCTGTCTGATGTCAACGGCGACAAGCTGAAGCGTCAACGATTCAAGCGCTACACAAGCCATGTACCCGAAGTCCTTCATCTTGTCGCCAGCAACCAAATATGGGACGCTCACCGGAGCGAGATGCGGCCTGGGATTCGTCAGCGAACCAAGAAATCGGCGTGCAGCGCACCTGCAGCCTTGATGCTTTTCAAAATGTCGATCATGTCGCGCGGCGAAACTCCGAGGGCATTGAGTCCGGCCACAACCTCGGAAAGCGAAGTTCCCTCGTTGATCTCGGCCAGGCCGGTCCCCGGTGCTTCTTCAATCGCGGCCCGTGTGCGCGGAACGACAACCGTCTGGCCTTGCGCAAAGGGATTCGGCTGAATCACGAGAGGTTCTTCCTGAACCCGCAGAGTCAGATTGCCTTGAGATACCGCCACGCGCGAAATCCGCACATCTTCGCCCATCACGATAGTGCCCGACCTCTGATCGACCACGACTGTGGCCTTCTGCTGAGGTTCGACCAAAATACCTTCGATGCGTTGCAGCGCATGTGCCGGCGAGGGAGCGCGGGTCGCAGCGATATCCAGCATGACAGTGCCGGAGTCGAGCATGCGTGCAACCCCGCGACCGTAATCGTTGTTGATCGCAGCCTCGATCCGTCCCGCAGTGGTAAAGTCGGGATTACGAAGCGCCAGGCGAAGCCGTCTGAGCGATGTGAAGTCGAAATCGATCTCACGCTCGACCCGCGCTCCGGAAGGAATAACGCCCGATGTGGGAACACCTTCTACCACCCTTGCTCCGTCACCCTCCGCAGACGCGCCTCCTGCAATAACCGTCCCCTGTGAAACGGCGTAGATCTGTCCATCGGCGGCGTTGAGAGGCGTCATGACAAGCGTTCCGCCCAACAGGCTCTTGGCATCACCAATCGCCGAGACGGTGACGTCGATCTGGGAGCCGGACCGCGCAAAGGGTGGCAAGCTGGCCGTCACAAGAACGGCTGCAACATTCTTGGGACGGAATTGCTCTCCGGTAACGTTAACACCGAGCCGCTCGAGAATGTTGGACATGATTTCTTCGGTGAAGGGCGCATTCCGGATACCGTCACCGGTACCGTTGAGACCGACGACCAGACCATATCCGACGAGATCGTTGCCGCGCACGCCATCGAACTCCACCAGGTCCTTGATGCGGATCGGGGCTGCGGACGCCGGAAATGCGACAAGCATAACAGCGAGGAGAAGAGACAGACGACGGATCATGGCATATAGTTCGTGAAGCTAAGGCGCGCCAGGCGCGCGGTGACCTTGTAGAGCGTTTCGATCTGTGCCTCGACAGCATCCATCTCGGTTGCGGTGTCGTAGGGATCGACGCCAAGGACCCCCTCGCGGGCGAGCAACAGCATCGTCCGGTTTGCGCCGTTCTCGGTCTCGATAGATTCGATTTTTTCCTGGCGCACCCCCAGCAACGCCCGTAGCTCGGTAACAGCGCTATCGGCAGAGAGAAGGCCCTCGCCCGCGGATTGGGCCAGCAGCGACCGCAGCACCGGATTACCTGACAAGACGGTTTCATCGGCCAGCAACGCCCCGGTAGCCAGAAACTTCAAGACGTCACGAACCGCCGGATCCAGCGCGGTGACATCGAGACGGACAGTCTCCGTCTCGTTGAGGCGGATCGATCCGACCGGGGTCGTCGATCCCTGATAGGCAACGGTGTCGAAGCCACCGGGGGTGTTGAACCAGTCGTCGATGGCAGTCTCGATATCGGTGACACTCGTCAAACCACTGATCGTCGCCCCCAAAGCAGAGAGTATCGTGTCGGCACTGGCGAGCGCTGAAGTATCGGTCGCATCGCCAGCGAACAGCGCCCGACCGGCGAAGCGGGTGTTCAACGCAGCGACCACCTGACGAAACTGCTCTTCGGCCTCCTGACCCGCCGCGACGATCATGTTTCCATGCTGTCCCGATGATCCATTGATCAGGCTCGAACCGATTTCCTTCGCGGTATCGCTGACCACTCCGAGCGCAGCCTGCATCACCTGGGCGGTCGATTTGGTCTCGGATGTAGCAAGATCATAAGCGTCGAGCAGGGTCAGGCTGCGGTCGATGGCCCCGAGAGGACGGAAATCACCGCGCACACGGGCAGCCGGATCGGCCGTGACCCCGCTGATGAGCTCTTCGGTGAGGCGCGCAAACTGTGCCTTCACTTCGGCATTGCGGATGCGCAGTCCGAGTCCTTGAGCGAGATCTCCCATTGAAATTAAGGACATGACCTAGATCTCCAGCAACATGTTGATCAGTTCGTCAATCGTCTGCATCACCTTCGCATTTGCGGCATAGGCCTCCTCGAACAGCATCAGCATCTGCAACTCGTAATCGGTATCGACGCCGTCGGCGAGTTCGGCCTCGCTGAGCGCCGAAGCGCGGGCAGAGCTAAAACTGGACTGCTCGATCGCGGACTGCGCCCGAACCGAAATCCCGGAGACGACTTCGGAGGCGAGATCAGCCATGGTGAAGGATTGGGTGATATAGGATCCCGAACTCGGAACCCGGCTCGCGGTCAAGGCGTCACCCATGGCATTGAGAAGACTCGCATCTCCCACCGAGCCCGGCGCCCCCGCCATCAGCCCGCTGCGAAGGCGCCAAAGTGCACCGCCTTGATCCGGATCGGCGACGAGGTTCACCCCGATCCGGGTGGACAGCCCGGTTTCGGCGTCAGGATCGGAAACGAGATTGAAAGCAGCACCGAAATTCGTGAACAGCCCCGCATCTCCTGCCCCCAACGAGGCATCGACCGCCGGATTCTGGAAACGCTCGATGAGGTCGCGAGCAAGCGCGTCAAGCTCGGTCTGCGCGTCGACCGCAGCTATGTCTCGTTGCCCGAACAGGGCTTCGAGACTGCCCCCGCCCATCGCGGCATATGTCCCGGACACCCGAACCGGCTTGCCGTTCATGGTCAGACCGTTCAGCGCGCCGCCTTCGAGCGTCATCTCCGGAACGATCACCCCGGCGCTGGCGAATTCGAACTCTGCCGGCGGGCCGTCAATCAGCGCGGCACCGTTTTCGGTATAGAGAGCGACCGTGCCGTTGTCGCGCGCGATTTCACGAAGGGGAACGATCCCCGCGATCTTGTCGATCAGGATCTGACGCTGATCGACGAGAGCACTGGCATCGTTGTTATAGGAATACTGCTTGAGGATTTCGGTATTGAGGTCCGCGACCTGCTGAAGTGTCTCATTGAGGGTCCGGACATTCGAGACGATACCCGCTTCGGCATCCATCCGCGACTGCTGGATATCATCTGCCGCCTCCTTGATCCGTCCGGCCAGATTTTGTGCGGCCGTCAGCACATTGGCAAGCCGCGCATCGCTGTCGGGTCGGCTGGATGCCGCAACCAGAGCCGACTCGAAAGCGGAAATGCTGCCGGAAATAGAGTCGGCACTGTCTGAAATTCCGAAGGCGGCCTCGAGTTTCGAGAGGCCATCGGCACGTGTCTCGGCCTCGGCCGAAGCCGCATCGGCCAAGCGTCGGTCGCCGATCAGTTGCTGGTTTACGTCGCGACGCACTCCCACGATCTTCACACCGCTGCCTGACGTGGAAACGGTGTTCGGTGTGGTTTCCAGAACGCGCCGTCCGTAGCCTTCCGTCAGCGCGTTGGACACGTTCGACGAGACGACCTGGGCGCCGCGGGAAGCGGCATTGAGGCCGGATAGGGCGTTGGCCAGGCTGGCGCTCAGGCTCATGTGTCACCTCCTCTTCCCGCTGCCGACGCGCGGATTACCGTTTGATGTTCGTCGTTTCCTGAAGCATCTCGTCGACGGTCTGGATGACCTTCGCATTCGACGAATAGGCGCGCTGGGTCTGGATCAGGTCCGTCAGTTCGCCAGCAACGTCGGTTGCCGACTCCTCCAGCGCGAAGCTCACCACATCGCCGGTCGGCCCGTCGCCCGCATCCCACATGAAAAACGAGCCGCTGGTATCCGACGGGCTGTAGCACTGGTTGTCATGAGTATAGAGACCGTTCGGGTTCGACACATCGACAATCGGCACCTGATAGAGGGTACGGGTGATCCCGGTATCGAAGTTCGCGCGGACGAATCCGTTCGAGTCGATCTCGATCGAGGTCATGTTGCCCACCGGAAAGCCGTTCTTGGTGATGCTGGTGGGCGCGAAGCTGTCCGACAGCTGGGTGGTGATCGACCGGCTCTGGAAAGCGCCGATATTGATGTCCATGTTGTCCCCGTTCGGACCGACCTGAACCGTCAGGATACCGCTTGCCGGGTTCCAGGCGCCCCCGATATTGTTGGTCGCACTGATCAGTGTCCCGCCATATTGCTGGCTGTCATCGAAAACGAGATCGTAATCGCCGACGACCGCTCCGGTCGCCGAGTCGGTCAGCGTCATGTTCCAGCTGTTGGAGAGGCCCGGGGCCGATGTGTCAGGCGTATAGACGACGTCGATGCTCTGCGACGTCCCGAGATTGTCGAAATACTCGATCGACAGGGACAGCGGATCCCCGGTGGCCGAACTCGCATCGTAGGCGGTCTCGGTGGCGGGCAGGTTGACGCCGAGCGTCATTTCGGTCGTCGGCTCGGTCGCGAACTGGTTGGTCTGGATCTGGATTGGCACGAGATCATCGGTGGTGTCGCGCGAATAGGACGGAATGGAGCCGTCCGCATCGGCTGGCCATCCCATCAGCACAAGGCCCGTCGTGGTCTTGAGATATCCGTCCTCGTCGGTCCGGAAGGAGCCGGTGGTGGTCATGTACATCGTGTAGTTGCCGACATTGGAAATCAGTTCCGATTCCGTCATTACCGGCAGGAAGCCGCGGCCACGGACCGCAAGGTCGGTGGCATTGGCGGTGGTCAGAAGCGCACCGGCCTGGTCAATCATCCGCGTGGTCGTGGTGCGCACGCCGCCGGCCGAATAGGTCCCCCGCGATCCGTTGATCACCATCGAGTGGAAATCGGCTTCGGCCGCCTTGTAGCCATAGGTCGAGGAATTCGCGATGTTATCGGAAATCGTCGCCAGGCGGGTAGCGTTTGCCGCGAGACCGGCCACGCTTGCGTTAAGCGAAGAAGAAATCGTCATTTGGGGGGCGCCTCTTTGCTGCTATTCCCGTTGCACCAGAGGTACGGCCTTTGTCTTTAACGGGGCCCTAACATTCAAAATTTTCTCTAGTTTCTCAGGTCCGACCTCAGGAGTGTCAGTTCGAGCCGGTTGTTGCGGACCGCCATCGGCCGCGAGATCGCGGGTTTGCGATCGGCAAATCCGGTGACCCGCTCGATCCGCGCAGGCGCCACACCGACATCTTCAAGCATCTTGCGGGCGATCTGGGCATGTAGGGTAGAAATGTCCCAGACCGGATTGTCGACCAGAACGACGGGCCGGGCGCTGACGTGACCGGCAACCGACACCTTGTTGCGCACGATGGCGAAGGCGGCCCCGATCACCTCCATCAGCCGGCCGAGGATCTCGGTCGGACGGTCGCGATCGTCGAAAAGCGGCACGCCCTCGATGTCGAAGAGCTCGATGACGAGGCCCTCATCGGTGAGCCGGGTCACGATATGTCGCATCATCTGTTCGCTCAGGACCGTTTCGCCGCTCTTGCCATTGAGCATGTCCTCGACCTGCCTCAGCACCTCGTTCTCGGCCTCGGCTTTGGCAGCGGACGCGCTCTCGTCATCCTTCTGCACCAACGGACCGCTGCCGATCTCGCCCTTGGCCTGACGGTCGGGCGTGGGGCTGGGACGGCTCGCCCCGGTGCCGCGCTGGGCAAGCGTCTCCTCGGAAAAGATCGAATCGCCGCCGAACGCGCCTTCGCCGCCGCCGGACACGCGGTTCACCGGAATTGTCGGATTGAAGTAATCCGCGATCCCCTTGCGTTGCTTTTCTGTCGTCGCGTTCAGCAGCCACATCAGCAGAAAGAAGGCCATCATGGCCGTCACGAAGTCAGCGTACGCGACCTTCCAGGCACCGCCATGGTGCCCATCGCCTCCGACAACCTTCTTCCGTTTGATGATGACTGGCGCGTTGGTTCCAACGGCCATAGCACCACCTCTTTTCACCCGCCCCCAGCTTTAGAACGCGGACATGAACGGGGGCTTAATCCAAAAAAGTGGCATAAATCAGGTGAGACTCTGCGCGCTTGTCCGCAACCCCATGGTCTGACGCAGTCAGGGCCGGGGCGCGTTCCGCTCGGCCGTGACCCGCTTCATGACCGCCAACACCGCCGGATCGCCCGGCGCGGTGCGGGCGCTGATCCGGCCCGAACTGTGGGACTTCCTGGACGGCGCGCTGATCGAGGGCACCGCCATCTCGAAAGGGACCCCCTGGTGAAGAATATCCCGGCCGGGAACATCGCCATGGCCCATAACTGTTGATTTCCACCCAGAACGGCCCCACCCTGGATTATGCTGAGCGGGTCATGTTTGGGTCAAGACATGGCTTCCCTCCCTCTTTTTCCGCGTTGCTGCAGACGCGCTGTCCTTGAAGCGGAGCTGTCGTTTCCGGTCTCGAGAATGTGACAGCGATGGGTCAGCCGGTCGAGGCGCGCGGTGGTCATCTTGGCGTGACCGAACACGGTGGCCCACTCGCTGAAGCTGAGGTTCGTGGTGACGATTACGCTGGTGCGCTCCTAGAGCCTGCTCAACAGATGGAAGAGCAAGGCGCCCCCTGAAGCGCTGAACGGCAGGTATCCGATCTGGTCCAGGATCACCAGGTCGAGGCGGGTGAGGGTCTCCGCGATGTGTCCGGCTTTTCCCTTGGCCTTCTCCTGCTTGAGAGCGTTGACGAGTTCGATGGCCGCGAAGAAGCGCACCTTCCGGCGGTGAAGCTCGATGGCATGAATGCTGGGCGCGGTTGCAACGTGGGTCTTCCCGGTCCCGGGGTCGCCGATGAACACAACGTTCTGCGCCCGTTCCATGAACTCGCCGCGATGCAACTGGCGCACCGTCGCCTCGTTCATCTCGCTGGACGAGAAGTCGAAGTTGGGCAGATCCTTGTAGGTCGGGAAGCGTGTCACCTTCATGTGATAGGTGACCTGCCCCCTGCCGGTCCCTCACCGCAATCTAGCGTCTGCACCAACTCTGAAGAAGCAGACGAATGCGAAAGTGTCAATCGGCAGGCAATCTTGACCCCCTTGTAGTGCTCCGGTAGCTGGCCCGATGCGGTGTAGCCCTCACACAGCGCAGCCGTATCGGGCCAGCGGGGTCTTGGTCATTCACGGGTCTTGAAGCGCCAGCTCTCGTTGCCGGTTTCGACGATGTCGCAGTGGTGGGTCAGGCGGTCGAGCAGCGCAGTGGTCATCTTTGCGTCGCCGAAGACCGAAGGCCATTCCCCGAAGTCGAGATTGGTCGTCACGATGATCGGGGTGCGCTCGTAGAGGCGGCTGATAAGATGGAACAGCAGCTGGCCGCCGGTCTGCGCGAAGGGGAGATCGCCGAGCTCATCGAGGATCAGGAAGTCGAGGCGGCAGAGCAGGTCTTCCGTGCGCCCTTGTCGGTCGGCACGGGCTTCGGCATCGAGCTTGTTCACGAGGTCCACGACATTGAAGAAGCGCCCCCGTTTGCCGCGTCGGATGCAGGCTCGTTCGATGCTCACGGCAAGGTGGGATTTTCCGGTCCCGGTGCAACCAATTAGCACGACATTGCGCTGCTGTTCGTGGAACTCACCGGCGGCCAGATCGCGCACCAAGGCCTCGTTGACCGGCGTTTCCTCGAAGCTGAACTCGTCGACCTCTTTCGCCAGCGGCAGCTTGGCGATCGTCATCTGGTATTTGATTGAGCGCGCCTGCTTCTCGCTGATCTCGGCATTCAGCAGGAGGGGCAAGGGCCTACGCCACACCGTCGCCACGACCCTGCGCAAAGCAGGCATGGAGGAACGGCAGATTGCGGATCTGCTGGGCCAGAAGACCCCTGCGATGGCACGACACTATTCCCGCTCTGCCAACCTTGCGGAGCGCAACCGGCTAACGCTCGAAGTCCTCGAAAAGGAGAACGAACGGCGATCAGAAACTGTCAAACCCCTCAAGAAAAGCGTCAAACCCTAGGAGGCTTTCCCGACATGAAAACAGAAAAAGCCAATCATAACAAGAGTTTTAATGGTGCCCGGGGGCGGAATCGAACCACCGACACGAGGATTTTCAATCCACTGCTCTACCCCTGAGCTACCCGGGCATGGGTGAAGCGCGCGGCTTCGGGTGGCAGGTGTTTAGGCGACAGGCGGGGGGCTGTCCAGAGGGTCCGACAGGATTTCGGGGTATTTTTTCGCGACCTCCGGCCGACCGCTGTCAATGCCGCCAGGACGGCGAGGGCGGGGGAGCGTCATCGGGCTCGATAGGCTCGGCGGGATCGCCGGGAAGGGCATAGCCACCGGTCAGCCAGCGCCCCAGATCGACATCGGCACAGCGGCGCGAGCAGAACGGACGGTAGGCCGGGTCGGTGGGCTTCTTGCAGACGGGGCAGGTCATCTTGGCAGCGTCTCGCTCAGAGGCAGGCGTTCGCGCTTGCGGGTCAGTTCGGCATGGCCGAGCGGCGTCCAGCCGACGAAAGTGGTCTCGACCGCATCGGCGCGGAAAGCGGCCTTCATCACCTGTTCCAGCGCCACCCGGTCCTTCTTGGGCATCGGCGCGAAATCGACCACCACCTGGCCGGCAAGGCCGCGCAGGCGCAGGAGGCGCGGCAAGGCACGGGCAGCGGCGATATTGGCCTTGAGCCCGGCCGCGGGCGAGCTGTCGGAACCGGTATTCACATCGACCGCGGTCAGCGCGCGGGTGGGCTCGACATGGACCGATCCGCCGCCCGGCAGGGCTTCGGAGCCGGAAAGCGCGTCGATCGCCTCGAGAACTCCGCGCGCGGCGAAACATCCGGCGCTGTCATCCAGCTCATCCGGGCCGGGCCAGTCGCGCCAGGCCAGCGCATGGGCATCGGGACCGTCGAGAAAAAGCTCGGGCGCCCCATCGGCGGGTTCGGCAAGGATCGCGGTGGCCAGCGCCAGCTGCGCTGCGATATCCTCGGCGACGGCCTCGGGATCGGCGATCTCGGCGGCCGAGCGCAGGATCGCGCCAAGCCCTTCGGGCGCAGTCGCCATGCCGTCATGCAGCAGTTCCAGCAGCCGGTCGCGGGCCTCCTCGTCGCGGATCGCGCGCGAGACATTCAGACCCGGCGCCTCGGGGGTGAGGATCGCATAGCGGCTCTTGAACAGGAAACGCGGCGTGACCGGCACCGCCTTGCCCTCTTCGGCAAAGCCCGTGACCTGCACCAGCAGGCCCTGGCCCGGACGCAGCCCGCGGGCCTGTTTCAGGAAGGCACGACCTTCGGGCAGCCGCAGGAAGACCCCGCCCTGGCCCTTCATCTGGCGATCGACCACGCCGCGCAGGATCGCGCCCGGCACCGGGCGCCCGTCCGGCGGATCGATCAGCAGGTCTTCGAGCCGACCGTCCTCAAGCAGGGCTGCGGCTTTCCGGCCGCCGATCTCGTCAAGCAGGATGCTGCGTCCGTTCATATGCGCTCCGCGTCCAGAGGATATCCAGCCGCGCGCAGAAGCGTCGCGGTTTCGGCCAGCGGCAGGCCGACAACGGCAGAAAACGACCCGCCGATCCAGGGCACGAAGGCCCCGGCGCGCCCCTGGATGCCATAGCCGCCCGCCTTGCCCTGCCATTCGCCCGAAGCGAGATAGGCGTTGATCTCGGCATCGTTCAGTTGCTTCATGCGGACCTGGGTCACGACGTCGCGCTCCCAGATCCGCTCGCCCAGACGCAGCGCAACGGCCGTCACCACACGGTGCCGCCGGCCCGACATCGCATAGAGAAAGGCCGCCGCCTCGCCCGCATCGGCGGGCTTGCCGAGAATGCGCCGCCCCAGCGCCACGGTGGTATCGGCACACAGCACCAACTCGTCGGGGCCGGCCGCGACGGCGCGGGCCTTCTCAGCCGCCAGCCGGATGCAATAGGGGCGTGGAAGCTCACCCCGATGGGGCGTTTCGTCGATATCGGCGGGACGCACGTCATCGGGGAGAACCCCGATCTGCGCCAGAAGCTGTTTCCGGCGCGGGCTCTGAGAGCCTAGGATCAGCCTCAAGGCTTACTTGAAGCGGTAATTGATCCGACCCTTGGTCAGATCGTAAGGGGTCATTTCAACCTGAACCCGGTCGCCGGCCAGAACGCGGATGCGGTTCTTGCGCATCTTTCCTGCCGTATGCGCGATGATCTCATGGCCGTTTTCCAGCTCGACCCGAAACGTCGCATTCGGCAGGAGTTCCTTCACGACGCCGGGAAATTCGAGCATTTCTTCCTTGGCCATGGTCACTCCAAAAAGGGGCAAGCCCGGAAGGGTTCCGGGCGCGCATGTACATGCGCCCGATCACGCAATAATTCAAGTCGTAAATGCGTGAAACGGCACCCGGGCCACCGGGGCGCTGCGAAGGCTCTGTTCAGGCCAGTGGGCGCGGTTCAGGACCTGACCTGCGGCGCGGACCCGGGCGATGGCCGCGCGGTCGATTTCGGCATAGACCCAACTCGGTGCGTTCAACGCGCCTTCGGCCAGAATACCGGTCGGCGGAAAGCCCGCATCGGGCGGGCCATAGATGGCGGCGGCGCCGATATTGACGTCGACCGCCGGGCACCAGGGTGCCGCGCCGACGGTCGGCGACTGGACCACGACGCATTGCCCTTCCAGCGCCCGGGCCATGGCTCCGACCCTGACCCGCCAGTAGCCCGCCAGCGTGTCGGTACAGGAGGGCACAAGCAGGACCTCGGCACCGGCCTCGATCAGAGCCCGGGCCAGAAGCGGGAACTGGCAGTCATAGCAGATCAGCACGCCGATCCGGCCGAGCGCGGTGTCGAACAGCGCAAGCCCCCCACCCGGATGCACGTCCCACTCCTCGCGCTCGAAACGGGTCATGATCTGCTTGTCCTGATGCCCGCTCTCGCCCTGCGGCCCGAACAGCCGTGCCCGGTTGACCGGACGCGCACCCTGCCAGACCGGGGCGCTGGCGCCGAGGATATGGACGCCATGATCGCGCGCCAGCCGGGCGTGAAGGGCCGAGGCCTGCCCGATCCGGGCCGAGACCGCGACCAGCGAGGCCTCGAGACCGGCCGCGGCAGCCGCACCGTCGAGCATGGCCAGTTCCATCGCGCCATATTCGGGAAAGACCAGCAGATCGGCGCCCTGGCCGGCAGCCTCGGCAACCCAGGCAGTCAGCTTGGCCTCGTAGCCCGACCAGTCGTCGAGCCGGTCGATGGGATAGGCGGCGGCGGCGATCTTCATGACGTCCGGCGTCATAGCTCTCGGATCCAGAATTGCAGCCGGTGCCGGGTCGGGGCGGTGTCGTCGAGATCCTTCCAGTCGAATTCGGCGACGATGCCGGGCAGGGGCGCATAGCCGCGCCTGCGCCAGAACCCGTCAAGCGGCCGGAAGCCTTCGGGACGGCGCGGATGGTCCTCGGGACGGATCACCGAACAGAAGGCGCTGTAGCGGCGACCAAGGGCCCGGCCCTGCGCCTTGCGCGCCTCGAAGAAGGCATGACCCGCGCCCTGGCCACGCCAGTCAGGCAAGAGCACGCTTTCGGCGCAGTAGAAGATGTCGGACAGATCGAACCCGCTGCCCGCGAAGGCACTGGCAAAGCCCTCGGCATGATCCTCCATCGGCGTACCGGTGGCCGCGCCGACCAGCCGGTCCCCGGCACAGGTCCCGGCGAAGGCACCGACAAGGATCGCACGCGGATTGTCGCGATAGCTGGCCATGTAGCGCCGCTCGTAATCGAGATCGCCGTCATAGAGATAGGGCCAGTCGCGGAAGACCGCGATGCGAAGCCGCGCGAGATCGTCCAGGGCAGCCTCGATCCCGGCGCCGGTCAGGGTCCGGATATCGAGGCTCATCGCACCAGCCCCGCTTCGTCGACGAGGTTGTCGCAGAAGGCAATGCGGCCCTGCCTCGGGGAGAGGAAGACCCCGGCGGACAGCCGGTCGCGCTGGCCCCGGGCCGCGGGCAGGCCCGCATCGGGTTCCGGATATGTGCAGTGCACGACCAATTCGGCTACGGCACGGCCCTCCCAGTCGCCGGGGCAGATCACCGGCCCGGTCAGGCGCTCGCGATGGCAGCGCGACCTGCGGGCACAGGCCCCGGCGAACGGGGCCCCGCGGACCCGGCCCTCGGCCCCATGAGGGCCGACATCCTCTGTCGCGCCCGCGTTGAAGGCCGGAAAACAGCGGCTCATGGCGCATTTCCTGTGCGCGGGGGGCCGAAACGGCCGGTCAGCCGGTCCACGATCTGGTCGCGGGTCTGGCGATAGGCGGCAAGCTTGTCGGGCCGGGTCTCGCCCAGCCCGGTCGGGTCGAGCACAGGCCAGTATTCGACCTCGAGATGGTAATAGCGCGTCAGCTCCTGCGCCCGGCGCAGGCTGGCGGGGCTGAGCGCGATGATCAGGTCGAAGCCCGACAGATCGTCGCCCCAGTCCTCCATCTCGTCGAAGGAGCGCACCCGGTGGCGGTCGAGCTTCACCCCCATCTCGTCGCAGACGCTGACGGTGAAGCCATCGATCTCGCGGTCGTTATGAACGCCGACCGACTGCACATAGGCGCGCTGGCCGTAGAACTTCTTCATCAGTCCCTCGGCCATCGGCGAGCGGACGGAATTGTGGTCGCAACAGAAAAGTACCGAGGAGGGCAGCTGCCCGGTCACCTCATCCCCCGTGATGCAGGACGCAGATCAGGGTGAAAAGTCGTCTTGCCGTGTCGATATCGAGATCCGCCTTGCCCTCGAGCCGTTCCTGCAGCAGCCGGGCCCCCTCGTTATGGATGCCGCGACGGGCCATGTCGATGGCCTCGATCTGGCTGGGCGGCAGGCGCTTGACCGCGTCGAAATAGCTTTCGCAGATCTGCCAGTAATCCTTCACCGCCTGCCGGAACGGCGACAGCGACAGATGGAATTCGGCCGCCGGGTCGCTGGCCTCGGTCCGGACATCGAAGACCAGCCGCTTTTCCCGGATCGACAGCGTCAGCCGGAACGGGCCCGCCGGGGCCGGTCGGTCCTCGCGCCCGGGCAGGGCGAAGGAATTGTCCTCCATCAGGTCGAACAGCGCCACCTTCCGTTCCTGCTCGATCTCGGGCGTCGGCGGCGGCAGGTTCGAATCGTCGAGTTCCACATGGCAGAGGCGGGCCGTCATCATGGTGCATCCTCGTTCAGACGGTCGAGCCGGACGCGGATGGACAGGCCATGCGCCTCGAGGCTTTCCGAGATTGCCAGCCGCTCGGCCGCGGGGCCAATGGCCTTCAGCGCCTGCGGCGTCATCCTGGCCAGTGTCGTCCGCTTGATGAAATCATGCACGCCCAGACCCGACGAGAACCTGGCCGAACGCGCGGTCGGCAGGACATGGTTCGGTCCGCCGATATAATCGCCGATGGCCTCGGGCGTCCACTGCCCGAGGAAGATCGCGCCGGCATGGGTGATCTTCCTCGACAGCGCCTCGGGATCGGCGACGCAAAGTTCCAGATGCTCGGGCGCGACCCGGTTCGAGAGCGCGGCCGCCTCGTCGAGATCGCGCACCACGATCACGGCACCGAAATCGCGCCAGCTCGCCCCCGCGATGGCGCGCCGCTCGATCGTCTCGAGCCGCCGCTCGACCGCCGCCGCCACAGCGCGGGCGAATTCGGCATCGTCGGTCAACAGTAGCGATTGCGCGCTTTCGTCATGCTCGGCCTGCGACAGCAGGTCGATGGCGACCCAGTCGGGGTCGTTGTCGCGGTCGGCGATGACCAGGATCTCGGACGGGCCCGCGATCATGTCGATGCCGACCTTGCCGAAGACCCGGCGCTTGGCCGCCGCCACATAGGCATTGCCGGGTCCGGTGATCTTGTCGACCGGGGCGATGGTCTCGGTGCCATGGGCCATGGCCGCGATCGCCTGCGCGCCACCGATCCGGTAGACCTTCTCGACCCCGGCCAGCCGCGCCGCCATCAGCACCAGCGGATTGGCCTTGCCGTCCGGGGTGGGGGCACAGATCACCAGCCGCTCGACCCCCGCCACCTGGGCCGGGATCGCGTTCATCAGGACCGAGGACGGGTAGGAGGCCAGCCCACCCGGCACGTAAAGCCCCGCCGCCGAGACCGGGGTCCAGCGCCAGCCCAGCGTCGCCCCCTCGGGATCGGTCCATTGCGCGCCCTCGGGCATCTGGCGGACGTGGTAGGCACGGATCCGTTCGGCCGCGAGCTCCAGCGCCGCGCGTTCCTCGCGGCTGACGGCGGCGCAGGCGGCGTCGATCTCGTCGGAGGTGAAGGCCAGCGTCTCGGGGGTCAGCTCCAGCCGGTCGAATTTCGCGGTCAGCTCGATCACCGCCGCATCGCCACGCGCCTTCACATCGGCGATGATGGCCGCGACGGCGTCGTCCACATCGGGGCTGTCCTCGCGCTTGGCGCCGAGAAGAGCCGAGAATTGCGCCTCGAAATCGGCGGATGTGGTGTCCAGGAATACCGGCATTGGGGTCCTCGCAAGCTTCACAATGCTGCATAGCCGCATTTTGACGGCGGGTGAACCTCCCCGAACATAAGGGCGCGGGACTGTGTCAGCTGTGGCGCGGTGCCTTGCCCGAGGGCGCGACATAGGGACGGGTCACGTCGGTCAGCGTCACTTCGAGACATTCGACATCGAGCGCGACCGCGCCGTCGCCCGCCAGCGTCAGAACGACCCGGCCGGTGCCATCCGCCCCCGGCTCGAAGCCGACCGACAGCAGCGACAGCACCAGATCGGGATCGGCACGGTCGATGCCCTGGCTTGCGACATGGGTCACATCCTCGACGGTCAGGACCGCCTGCACCCGTTCGAACGGGCGGCCGCGGCGCTCGGCGGCATCCCGGTCTTCCCAGCGGAAGCGGTTGATCAGGACCGCGAAACGGCGCCGGGGCCGGTCCCAGTGCATTTCCGTCGCGGGCAGGACCGCATCCTGCACCAACGCCGAGATCACCTCCAGATCGGCCTGCGTCACCGCCATCAGATGGAGCGGCGCCTCGGCGCCGTCCTCGAACCGGGCATCTTCCGTCATTCTGCGCTCATCCGTTCGATATGCGCGCCGCAGGCGCTCAGCTTCTGCTCGACCTTCTCGTAGCCGCGATCGAGATGATAGACTCGGCTGACCACGGTCTCTCCCTCGGCGGCAAGCCCGGCCAGGATCAGCGAGACGCTGGCCCTGAGATCGGTGGCCATCACCGGCGCGCCGCGCAGCCGGTCGACCCCGGTCACCGTGGCGGTGCCGCCCGCGACATCGATTCGCGCCCCCATCCGGATCAGCTCGGGCGCATGCATGAAGCGATTCTCGAAGATCGTCTCCTCCAGGCAGCTGGTGCCCTCGGCGGTGCACAAAAGTGCCATCATCTGTGCCTGAAGGTCGGTCGGAAAGCCCGGGAAGGGTTCGGTGGTGACATCGACCGCGGAGACCCGGCCGTTCCTGCGCGCGACGCGCAGGCCGCGTTCGGTCTCCTCGACGGTGATGCCCGCGGCATCGAGCGTCTCGGCGAAGGCGGGCAGAAGCTCGAGCCGGCCGCCAAGGCAGGTCACGTCGCCGCCGGTGATCGCGGGCGCCAGCATGTAGGTGCCAAGCTCGATCCGGTCGGTGACGACCCGGTGGGTGGCGCCGCCAAGGGCCGTGACGCCCTCGATGGTGATCGTGTCGCTGCCCTCGCCCTCGATCCGGGCCCCCATCGCGCGCAGACAGCGGGCGAGATCGACGATTTCGGGTTCGCGCGCGGCATTCTTCAGAACCGTGGTCCCCTTGGCCAGCGTCGCCGCCATCAGCGCGTTCTCTGTCGCCCCGACCGAGACCTTCGGAAATTCGACGACCGCGCCCTTCAGCCCGCCCGGCGCCTCGGCATGGACATAGCCCTCGCGCAGTTCCAGCTCGGCACCCATCGCCTCGAGCGCCTGCAGATGCAGATCGACCGGGCGTGCGCCGATGGCGCAGCCGCCGGGCAGCGAGACCTCGGCCCGGCCATGGCGCGCCAGCAGCGGGCCCAGCACCAGGATCGAGGCCCGCATCTTGCGGACGATGTCATAGTCGGCGCGGTGGCTGGTCAGCCTGTGGCTCGACAGTGCCAGCACCTTGCCCCGGTGCAGCGCCGAGACCTCGGCCCCCAGCGATTGCAGCAGCGTGGTCATGGTGCGGATGTCCGACAGCCGCGGCGCGTTGGTCAGGGTCAGCGGCTCGTCGGTCAGCAACGTCGTCGGCATCAGCGCGAGGCAGGCATTCTTGGCGCCTGCGATCGGGATCTCGCCCTTCAGCGGTGCCCCGCCCCGGATCATGATCTGGTCCATCAGTTCTGCTCTTCCTGCCCTTTGGGCTTGTCTTCGCGGGCCCGGGCCTGGGCCTTGCGGCGTGCGAGGTTGGCCTTGAGCGCCTGCTTGAGGCGCTCTTCGCGCGTCCCGGACGGCTCCCGCGCGCCCGGCTTGGGGGTTTTGCCTGTCATGGCGTCCCTAGTAGCGCAGGGGCAAAAAACCGTCCAGATACCGCTTGCTTCCTCTGAAATTTGCGTCTAATGAGCCGCCCACCGGCACATGACGGGCCTCAGGGAGCACCGTTGCCGTCAGAGTGCTGCTGTAGCTCAGTGGTAGAGCACTCCCTTGGTAAGGGAGAGGTCGACAGTTCAATCCTGTCCAGCAGCACCATAAAATCAATCACTTACACGGCCACTTGAGGATTGCACTTTGGTTCGTTGAACCAATTTCGGCTTTCCGAGCTCCAAAGAGCCAGCCGCGTGGCGCAGATAGTCGGGGCTAAACCGAGCATAGGTCGAGCGCGTGATGTTCGGGTTGGTGTGCCCTAGGTATTCGGCGATCTCCTCGATGGGAACGCCAGCCTCGGCCATGAAACGGCCCGCCGAACGGCGCAGATCATGCGGGGTACAATGGGCGATCCCCGCACGCTTGACGGCTGCGTTGAAGCCCGTCTTGATTGAACCGACGCGCCGTCCGCCCCATTCCACGACATAGTCCGAAACTGCAGCTTGCCGCGCCTCCTGCAGCGCTGCCATCAGTGTATCGTTGATCGGCACCAGCGCGCGCTTCTTGCGGGGCGATATGTCCGCCGTGGCGAGCCGGATCATCCTGTTTTTAAAGTCGACCCGGTCCCATGTAAGGTCGAGTATGGCACCCTTTCGGCCGGCGGTTGTCAGCATCAGCAGCATGGCCAGTCTGATGTGAGGGTCCACCGCACCGGCAAGCAGCCGATCCACTTCATCCAGCGTCAGGTATCGGTCCCGCGGGGCCGGAACTGGCGGCATCTCCACAGTGGGCGCTTGCGGAATCAGCCGCGACTTCTGCGCCCACAGCAGAGCCGATCTGAGACAGCCCATCTCTGACCGGATCGTTCCGTCCTTGCGCCCCGCCGTGCGGCGCTTCGCGATATAGCCGCGGCAATCGGCGACCGTGATCTGGTCCACGGACAGCTGCCCGAAGGCAGGCAGGATCACCTTGGCCGCGAAATCCATCTTCTCACCCTGGCGGCGGTCGCCCATTTCCGCGCGGTATGCGCCCCATACCTGCGCAACAGTCATGCCCGCAGGCGGCGCATCCAGCCTCAGGATGAGGTCGCGCGCTTCCCGCTCGGCCTCCCGGGCCGTGTTCGCCTCAAGACGATAGCGTCGACGTTTGCCCTCGTCGTCGGTCCAGATGACGACATGTCGGCCCTTGAGGCGGCCGATTCTATAGTCCCGCATTCGAAATCCTTCACTGTCTGCGCTGCGATCCTGAGAAGGCGCCCCCCCCCGACTCGGAAAGCGGGCAGCCTCCCCTCGCGGATCATTGCCCGCACGGTCTCTCCGGAACAGCCCCACCGCTCGGCCAGCATGTCGGGCGTGTAGGGGCGCTGGGGCTCAGCCATCACGCAGCCTCCTTCATTTCCTGCCCGCCCCACTGATCGGCGCAGGCCTGGGCCACGCCCTCGAAGGTGCGGGATCTGATCTTCCAGCGGTCCGGGCCGGGCGGCTGGCGATGCACAGCGTTCCAGCGTTTCCATTCGTCGGACCCACGCTCGGGCTCCGGCATCCGGTTCGTTTCGGTCAGCGGCGGCAGGCCGCGGAGATAGAAGCCGGTCGCCTTGTAGGCGGGTTCGCCGAACCAGAACGGCTGGACGATCTGGGGCCTCGGCAGATCGGCCGGCATGCGGTCCCGCGCCAGATCGTTCATTTCCGGGTTCTCGATGGCAACCCGTTCGACCGGGGCGCGCCAGCAGGCCGCGAACAGGGCGACGCCCTCTTCGAACTCCGCCCGCATGTCCTCCCAGCTGCGCCCCTTCGGGAGCTGTTTCGGGGGCGTCCACTTGCCGGGGCCCGACATCCAGCGCCTGCCCGATCGGCAGAGCCGCGTGCAAGGCGGGTGCATCACCGCGAGCAGGTCCCAGCCGAGGTGCAGGACCTCGCGGATATCGCAGATCATGTGCCGGTTCGATCGATCCTCGGCGGGCAGCAGGTCGCAGGACCAGACATCATGGCCCCGCGCGGCGAAGGCGCGGCGCATGCCCGACCGGACCTATGTCGCGATCCTCGACTGGGCCTATAACGTGGGCCTCGGCGCGGCCGCGCGCTCGACGCTCATCCGCAAGCTCAATGCGGGCGATCTGCGTGGCGCCTGCGATGAGCTTCCGCGCTGGCGCTTTGCAGGCGGCAAGGGCGTGCGCGGCCTCGCGATCCGCCGCAACAAGGCCCGCCAGCTCTGCCATGAGGGGCTCGACGGCGTGCCGGCCGACGTGCCGTTCCGCTGGTCGGGCGCATGAGGGCGCTCCTCCTGGTGCTGCTGATGGCCGGGTGCGGCGGGCTGCCGGTCCCGCTCGGGCCGCAGGTCGCCGCCAATGTCCAGGCCGGGGCCGAGAACGTGCAAGGTGTGAAGGTCGAGAACGCCCCTTCCATCCTTCGGCCCCGCGCCCGCGAGATCCGCCAGGAGCAATCCGAGAACCACCTCCGAGCCGACCGCGTCGACACCGTTATCGTCAATGTCATCCCCGCCTGGATCGTGCTGGTCGCCCTGATCGGATGGATCGCGCCCTCGCCCGGCGAGATCGGGCGGCGGATCGGCGAAGCGGTCAGAAGAAAACACTGAGCCTTATGACCTCAGTCTGTGCAACGCCAAATGGCGGAACAGGAAAGTTGCGTGAGCTGTCCACTTAACCTTCTTTCCATGCTATTTTGGGAACGGAGGACCCCGCCATGGATGGAACACCGAAAGCGACGAAACCCAAGGCTCGTGACGCGAAGACCAAGATCGCGCAAACCCGCATGAGCGTTCTGGAACTGGCGAAAGAACTCGGCAACGTGGCCGAGGCCTGTCGCCAGCGCGGCATGGACCGCACCAGCTTCTACGAGTGGAAACGTCGGTTTTGGGTTTGAGGGACCGTGGCGCCGGTGGCGCCGCGTAAGCCCGAGAACGGGCTTCGAGGGGCTCAAGGACCTGCCGCCGATCCACAAGACCCACCCTCAAACGACCCCGCCCGAGACGGTCGAGCGGATCAAGGCGCTGGCGCTCGAACATCCGGCCTATGGCTGCAACCGCTTCGAGGCGATGCTGGCGCTCGAGGGCGTGCGGGTCTCCTCGATCACCATCCAGAAGATCCTGAACGATCGCCAGCGTGGCGCCACCGGTTCGAGCCCGCTGGCGACGGCCTGGGCACGCGCTACGACCGCTGGCTGGCGCTCGAGGACGCCCATGCGGGCCAGACCATCGAGATCACTGCCGAACAGGCCGCCTTCC
The DNA here is from genome assembly GCF_047553435.1 of Rhodovulum sp. HP10. NCBI lineage: Bacteria > Pseudomonadati > Pseudomonadota > Alphaproteobacteria > Rhodobacterales > Paracoccaceae > Rhodovulum > Rhodovulum sp. HP10. The sequence goes on along the minus strand of NZ_CP180201.1, from coordinate 2,062,648 downwards.
TCGAGAAGCAGAACCCGTGCTTCCGGGAACGACACGTGGAATCAGGCACTCCCGGCGAGCTGCTCTCGGCCGACACGTTCTTCGTCGGCATGCTGAAGGGGATCGGCAAGGTCTATCTGCACGCGGTCGTCGACACCTTCGGCAGCTACGCCTTCGGCTTCCTGCACGTTTCCAAGCAGCCCGAGGCGGCGGTCGCGGTCCTGCACAACGACGTCCTGCCCTTCTACCGCGCCCTGGACCTGCCGGTGAAAGCGGTGCTGACCGAGCGAGCCATTGAAGGCGCCATTGGTTCGAGCCCAATGGCGAGCGGCCGCGAATTCTGCGGCACCGAGCGTCACCCCTACGAGCTCTATCTCGACCTCAACGCAATAGAGCATCGCCGCACCAAGGTCCGCACGCCGAAGACCAACGGCTTCGTCGAGCGGTTCAATGGCACGGTGCTGGAGGAGTTCTTCCGCGTGAAGATGCGCGAGACCTTCTACGAGACTGTCGCGGCCCTCCAGGCCGATCTCAACGCCTGGCTCGTCCACTACAACACCGAGCGCCCGCATCTGGGTTACCGAAACATGGGCCGCAGACCCATCGAAACCGTCATGTCATTCGTTAGTCAAGAAGGTTAAGTGGACACGTGAGCGATCAATCACATTGCGTCCCTGACCAAAACGAGCACAAGGTCCTCAATGAATGATTTGCCACTGCCCCGCCTGGTCCTTCCAGAAGTAAATAAGCAACACACCCTCCTCACCGTACGTTCCATTTCGATAGGTCAATGGCATTGGAACAAGTGCGGCAAGACGACCATTACCATAGAGGCGCAGTTCAGATTTCGATGTATCTAACGGGAGAAATTCTGTGCTGCTTTCAGGCCCGAACATTGGGAGAACGTTCAGTTCAATGAACTGTTCCAAGCTGACCCCGAACGCCCCAGCTTGCCGTGAAAAATAAGGAGCGAGGGCGGCAGTCAAACCGTCAAATCCTCCCGAAACCTGTGAATGTAGCTTTGCATATTGCTCGACAATTTCACGTTTCATGTTTATGTTCGGATTCAGGTATTGCCCCTGCATCCATGCAAGGGGAGGCAAGTCCAGTCCGACTTCGAGAGACATGCCGAACATGTTCTGTTCGTCGGTGGACGTGATCGTCCCGACCTCAGATGCTGCAAGCCATTCTTGACCTGCATATGTGACGGAGAAGTCTCCTTCCGGCGCATCCTCTCCAAAGCGATATTGGACATCTATCGCAAAAGCGCGATCATCAAAAGGCATCGGGAAATCGGCTGCTGGCCAATATCCAAACCGCGCATGGACATGTCGGTCCCAGCCAGGCGATACTTCGGCTTCCGGGGAAACTGACAGAGTGACCGAATTCTTGCCCGAAGCGAATGCACTGTTCAGCGTCATGACCGTTGAAAACGGCCCGTCTGATCCGAGTGGGAACGACGGATCAGAGATAGGGACATCATTCACCCGCAAGTCAAGCTTCACACCAGCAAGAGAAATGTCCATTCCAAGTGCGGTTTGGGTCGGGTCACGTTCGCTTGCCATTACTGAACCTCCGATGACACTGATTATAAAGATGAAAATAACCTTAAAAATATGTTTCATACAACACCTCCGGCCTGCGAATGACGACCTCACCATTTACCGCACGGGAGCTATAAAACATTGCTTTTGCTTGTGAGGTGTAGGTGATTTTAATACCATCCCACTCCGACTTCACATTCAGCTTGCTGTCTTTCATATTTTCTTTCTGTTGTGCTGTCAGTGTTTTGAGTGTGACCTTGATTGAAGAGGCAGCTTTTCCAGAAGCACTTAAGGAACCGCTTATTCTGTAAATCCGCCCTTCTGCCTCTACGATAGCCACGACGGCCAATCCCAGAGATCCGCCGACTTCTCCCGCGCCATCCCATTTAGGTGAATTGACGGTCCGCTTCAGATCTACTGTTCCGATCCCTATTTGACCTGTGATTTCCAAAGTGACGCCAGCCTTCGCAACAAAGTGTGCCGGGCCATCTTTACTCCCAACCCCTTTGGCCGCAGCATCACGGGCTTTCTGCAAAGCTGCCGCAAGGCCGGATGCTGCGCTTGCCCGCGCCGCAGTCAAAAGCGCGTCGATGATGTCGAGCTTGGCTTCAATACCAATCAGAGGGGCAAAGCCCATTGTGACATCCGCGTCGATTCCAACCGCCGCCGGGTCGGAGGGATGCTCGACCAGTTTGAATTTGCTGGTTCCAAGATCGACCTTGTGGAACACGGAGATCGAAGAATGTGTGGAATTTTCGCTGGTTCTCGAGCCCTCACCAGTTAGGCCTTGAAGTTTGGAGAGCGTTTTGTCGAGAAACGGAACAAGGGATCGGGAATGGTTTTCTGGATCGGTTTTGCTCTCTCCCTCACCCTCGATGGAAAAGGTCGTTGCCCCGAAGGTACCGTCGAGTTTTCCTGTCAGGGCAACGCTGGGAACAAAGGTAAAGTCCGTGTAGTAAGTGCCTTTGATCTCGTATCCAAAACTTGCAGCCGTCCACTCGATTCTGGGATAAACTTGAAGCACACTGTTGAACGTCGTCTCGCCACTGCAGGTGTTGAGCTTCAATGAATAGTTTGTTCCAATCTTCTCCAGATCCCCCAATAGCGTGTACTTCGTGGCGTTGACAAATCTTTCAATGTCCGTCTGGCCCAGATCTGTATCTCCGGGGTAGGCAAGCTTGATTTCATAGTCTTCTGCGGTCTTCTCTTCGGTCTCACCACCTTCCATTTTGATCAGCGATTTCGGCATCTGCTTTGGCATGATGCAGTCGCCATGGGGCGTCCTGTCGAGTGTCACCTTCAATAGATCGTATCCAGAGGAGCCACCTTGGTCTGCAACAAGCACGAGCTTGCAATTCGTTTGCCCATTCGCCTTTTCCTCCTGAGGTAGGGTGAGGCGCGCGTCGCTATGCGAGCAGCCAAGCGTTATCGAGTTCACGCAGCAAGGCATAGCCGCCGCACAATCGCATCCCGCTTTGCCTTGGGGCTGATCGTGCACCGCTTCAGCTGGCGGAATGGCGCCATCCGAACTCATCGGCTCGCCGCCGTTGGACAGGTAATCCTGATACTGATTCTGCGCCGTAATTTGGCTGACCGTTTCGCCCTGGGCACGGGCATTGGCAATCGACCGCATGGTTTGCAGGGGGGAAGAGAATTTGCCAGGATGCGCGCCGACCAACGCTTCAATATCATCTATTGTCGGAACATAATATTTCATGAAACGCGCACTCCTTACAATCGATTCCAAATGTCCAAGTCCTGGGAGGCGTCTGCGGGAAATGGTTTGTCGCCTGCAGTCGTGTACCAGTTTTGCAAAGCGATAAATGTTTCACGAACCGAGACTCGCCTTCGCGTCAAAACCTCTCGCGCTCCCGGATGAGTTTCGTCGAAGGTGGGGCCGAATTTCAGCATGCATTTCGCGAACAGCCTAATTTGACGCACGGACGTCAGGCCATATCTTTCGGCGCGCGAAGCAGCCTCCGCTGCGATGTCAAGAATTTCGGCGTCTGACCTGTGTCTGGCAGTGAAATGCAACTCACGCGCCAGTTTTCGTTCGGCTCTTCTGGCTTGCAGATTCTCAAAGCGCCGATACTCAACCATTCCGATCTGAAAGCTCTGAGAACCCTTTCCGGGCGGCTCTTCTGGCGGGGTAGGGAGCGTCAAAAATTTTGATCGGAAAGAATCATGATGGGCCAAGGGCGAGAGCCCGCATCTTTCACCGAGAAGAGGTGACAACGGAATTGCAAGCCTGCCGAACGGGCGCATGAACATCCGGAGTTTATCTGCCTCAAGCGCATGACCAAGATCGAACAACACGCGAGGATCATAGAAACGGAAATAAACCGGAGCCTCATTCTGCGGAGTCTTCAGCATCGTGTAGCGTCGAAAATGTGCGCGCAAATCTCGCATTGGCCAGTGAGATGTGAAGATGAATCCCCAATGCGTATCGTTTGGCAGGAAAGACGCCATCTCGGAGATTCTGTCATCCATCTGGATCATCCACGGGGCATGGAGGGGCTGCTTCTGACCCGTTTCGCGATAAAAGCAACAGTGCTCGGTTCCCTCAAGAAACTGCGGGAGATCGGGACAATTCACCCCATCCAGAACAAGCCATGCGGGAGAGTCTTTGGATGATAAAATCTGACTTATCGTTACACCGGCCATGATTATACTTCGTCTTTAAGCGGGAATTGGCGGCCGGGTCGGAATGCCGCGCGCTGAGGCACGGGTCCTCGCCGCCGGTTCCCGGCACCGGATCGCCCTCCAGCACCACCTGGCTGCCCGCCCCGAGCGTCGCGATATCTCCCTCGGCCTCGAAGCTGTGGTCCTGGCCGCGTTCGTCCGCGGCGCGCCCGCATGGGCAGAGGCCGACAGCAGCTCGGTGAGGATCTCGACCACGGTCTTGTTGCTGAAGATCAGCTGGTTACGGCGGAGGCTCGCAAGGAACGCCCTGGGACGCGGCCGGTAGCGATGGCCATTATCGTCCGAGCCTAGCCAGCGGGCCCCGGTGACGATGCCATCGAAGGGCCGTTCTCCCTCGCGGGCGGTGGGGGTAATGGTGGCGTGGGTGCCAATCAGCCGGTCGAAATCGACAGCGGTCGGGGCGGCCAGACAATCGGCGGAACAGTCGAACAGCGCGTTCAGATGGTCGGTGCCTTCAAACCGGCGCAGCACCAGAACGTCCTGCCCCAGCACCGTGGGACTCCGGCCCATGCGGGCGTCCCGACGAAAGAAGCCACTCATGAAATACCCTCTCGAATTCCCGCCAAGGTAGTGAGGTAGGTCCTCTGCTGGCAACCCCACGCAGCTGCTTGCGCTGAAGGGCTCAGCCCCACCGGCAGCATCATGCCGATTGGCAGAGTGGCGAGGCTGATGAGGGGACCAGACTGAGCCTTGGCAAGATCAGGTGTCGAGCTCGTCCGCAGAAGCCATAAGGGAGAGATTTCCGGCGTCCCGAGCCGCGCCAGATCTGCCGCTTAGCCTCCTAGGTCTGGCCGCCTAGATTCGGCTTTCTGGCGCTCCGCGGGTAGCTCAGACACCGCAACAAGCGCGCCGAGCGCTTGAGCAATTTGAGGACTCCGCGCCCGGCGCGCCTGCGTCCGACGAGGCACCAGAATACCAAAATCAAACCTGCAGACTCTCGCCAGGAATGAGGTACCGGCAGGGGGCAGGTCATGACCGGGAAAGCCGAGCGTGCCACTCTCCGGAAGATGACCCTGCGTCCGGGGCGACGAGGACCGGTTCGCAGATGCGGAGAACCCGAGGTCTCGCGGAAAAGAGCTGGCACAATCTTCTGCACGGAAGAGGACAGGCCGTCCTGTTTCCACTTGAACGGCTCGGGCGATCCGGTTAAACGCACGCTCGGTCCGCCTCAATAGCTCAGCTGGTAGAGCAGGTCCTTCGTAAGGACAAGGTCGGGGGTTCGAGTCCCTCTTGAGGCACCACTCCCTGCATCGTCGGATCACCTGATTGTCGGGCAATATTGCGCGCCGAAAAAGAATGCGAAAGCCGCTCTGACCGGGGCTATCTGATGCGCGTGCGGACGATCTCGCCGGCCGGGTATGATCCAGATCGCAGGGTGGGCTGGGCATCCGTCATACGACGGGCTGCAAGACAGCAGGGCCTCTATGCGCTGGCGGGGCGGGTAACTCAGATCTCTGCGGCCCGATGCCCGGCTGTCTCGCGGCAGAGGCCCTCACGCATGGCGTAGCCTGCCGGACGGACGACACCGGCGGTTCGGCGCGCTGCCCTCCCGGCAGGGAGGACAGCCACGTTCCGTTCTATTGCGCCGGCTTTTCGGCCCCGCCGCCGACCAGCAGCGGCAGCATGTCCGACGCACCGCCAAGCCCGGCAGGACCTGCCGCGGCCGGCTTCCAGGCCAGCGTGTCGAAGCCGCTGCACGGAGCGCAGACCGGCGTCCAGGCCGAATGCACCGTCCCGCAGCTCTCGCAGACCCATTGCGGGCCCTGCGGCGCGCCGATGGCCTTGGCCAGATAGCCGCGCACCACCTCGTCATCGGCGCCGAGCCCACGCTCGATCGCCGCCATAAGCGCCAGCGCGCGCGCCGTGGGTGCCGTCTCGGCCAGATCGCCCAGCGCCTTGCGGGCGGCCGGGAAATCCTCGGCGGCGATCGCGAGTTCCGCCGACAGCATCCGGGTCTCGGGATCGTCGGGGCGCAGCTCTGTCAGCGGGGCGAAACGCTGGATACGGTCCTGCGGCGTCTCTTCGGGCACGAGCTCGGCGAAGGCGGCCGCCAGATCGGGATGCGGCTGTGCCTCCCAGGCGCGGCGCAGCACCCGCACCGCCTGCTTGTCGCGGCCCTGCGCATTATAGGCCCGCGCAGCCATCACCGCGGCGGGGACCAGATCGGGCGACAGCTTGTTGGCCTCCATCGACAGATCGCGCGCGCGCGGCTCGTCGCCATCGACCATCAGATCGCGCGCCTCGCAAAGCGCCAGGATCGCGTCGCGGCGCCGGTGCAGATCGCGCGGGATATTGCCATGGCGAAGCCTGGCGTTAAGGGTCTTGCGCGCGCCCTTCCAGTCCTCGGCGCTGGCCTGCAGCTGAAGCAGCGCATTCTGGGTCTCTGCATGGCGCGGCTTCAGCGCGAAGGCCTTCTCGGCCAGCTTCAACGCGGTCTCGCTGTCGCCCTCGGCCAGCTTCTGCTTCATCAGCCCGCGCACGCCGACAAACCGGGTGCGGTCGTCACCCAGAAGCTTCTTGTAGATGTCGCGCGCCCGGCCCTTGTCGCCCAGCATCTCGGCCGCCTGGGCCGAGAGAAGGTTGGTCAGGTCGGGCCGGCGCAGGAAGCGCTCGGCCTTGGCCGCGTTCGACATCGCCAGCCGGGCCTCGCCGGAGGCCAGGGCCAGCATGCCGTCGGCCAGCGCCTGAAAGCCGCGGCGCTCGCGCGAGCGGCTGAAATAGCGGCTGATCGCGGTTTCGTCGCCATTGAGAAAGCGCAGCAGCGCCACCAGAAACCCCGCGATCCGGAGCAGCAGCCAGACGCCGACGACGGTCAGGAGCGCCATGATCACCGCCTGCAGCGGGCCCAGCACGAATTCCTTATCCGCGACCGAGACCCTGAGGCCCGGCCCCGTCTCCATCAGGAGACCGGCACCGTAAGCCAGCGCCGCGACGAGGATCACGAAGAAGAGGATCTTGAGAAGAGACCAGAGCATGTTTCGCGCGTCCTCAGTTGCTGTTCAGCGTTTGCTCGAGGCTCTGCGCGGCCTCCACGGCATCGGCCCGGGCGCGGGCCGCGTCGATCCAGCCCGCCATCTCGCCCCGGGCATCGTCATCGAGCCCGTCAAGCTCGGACAGCGCGGCGTCGAGATTGCCCTCGCGCAGTGCCGCCTCGGCCCGCGACAGGACCGCATCGGCATCGTCGCCCTCTTGCGGGGTCAGCGAACGCATGCCGAGCTGACTGCGCAGGAAGGCCTTGAACTTGTCGCCGGCGCCGCCCGCCGCCTGTTCCTTCAGCGAGGTCTCGAGTGCGGCCCGCGCCGCGGCCGGGAAGGAATCCTGCAGCTCGGGCAGGGTCTCGACGCCCTTGGCTGCCACCGCCGTCAGGGCCTCGGGTACCTCGATCGCACCGAACTGTCCCAGCGCGCTGTCGAAGGGCGCGCCATCGGCCAGCGCCGCGTCGATCCGCATCAATGCCGCGCGGGCCTCGACCTGGGCTGCACGGTCCATCGCCTGACCGATATCGGCCTGGGCCTTTTCGGCCACTTCCTGCACCGAGGCGCTGAGTTCGGCATTCTGCTCGCGCATCTGCGCGATCTGGTCTTCATAGGCCTTGAGCGCGGCCGCCGCTTCGCCACTGGCCGCCGCAGCAGGCGCCTCGGCAAGCTCGGTCACGCGGGCGTCGATCCCGGCAAGCTGATCGGCGATCTTGCCGATCTGCTCCTGAAGGGCAGAGATCTGCGGGGCGAGGGTATCGTCGGACCCGGTCCCGGAAGGGCGCTCGGCCAGCGCCGCCTCGATCCGGTCGAGCCGCGCACCGGTCTCGGTCAGCACGGCCAGCCCCTTCTCGCCAAGCCCGGCGCTGGTGCCGGGGAAGGACCAGCCCTCGGGCTGGATGTATTGCGCGGTGACGAAGCCGATCCCGGCCGCCAGAACGCCGCCCAGCACCGGTGCGACGATCCCGCCAGGGCCGCGCTTCGGCGGAACCGGTGCCGCCGCCGGGGAAAGCGGCGCTGCCGGTTCGGAGGGCCCGGTGTCAGGGACCTCTTCGGCCGGCCTGTCGTCTTCGGCCGCCGGTTCGTCGCGCGGCGGTTCGGTATTGGCGTCCTCGTCCGTCTCGTCGCGGTCGCGCGCCGTGCGGATCGCCGTTTCCAGCCGACCTTCGCCGGTCTCTCCGCCGCCTTCGGGTTGCGACGTCCTGGTGTCCTCGGAATCGGTTTCGTCTTCGGTTTTTGCCACGGGAACCCGCCTTTCGATTCGCTTTGTCTGAGACCGCGCGTCGCGCACCCCCTCGCACATTAAAGACTAGCCGTTACGTCCTCAAGGCACGCCAACGGCACCCATTACCGCAGCCAGACCGTCCATCATGGCCTGGGCATCGGGCCGTTCGGCCTCGATCAGGGCAATGGGCTGCGGCCCGTCCCAGGAGGCCGTGACCGCCGGGCTCATCGTCACCAGCGCGAACCGGCCGCCCGAACCGCGCAGCCGTTCGGCGACGAGCAAAGCCGACCGAGGCGAGAACAGCGGCAGCAGTGTCAGGGGCGCGGCCTCGATCTCGGCCGCGATGCCGGGCGGGAAGGGCAGGGCCTCCTGCGCATAGACGATGCGCTCTTCGGTCGGGAGGCCGATGGCGCTGAGCGCCTCGGCCAGTTCGACCCGGGCATGTTCGCCGCGCAGGTGCAAAAGCGGGGCCTTGGGCGGATCGGCAGTGAAATGCGCGATCATCGAGGCCGCGGTGCCCTCGGCCGCGGTCGCGCGGAACCCGACGGCACGGGCGGCATCGGCGGTGCGCTCGCCCACGCAATAGGCGGGCAGATCCCGCGCCGGGTTGGCGGCCGCCAGCGCGGCGACGCCGTTCTCCGAGGTGAACAGCAGCCCCGCGAAGCCCTCGAGCGACACCGGATCGGGGCGCGGCACGATGTCGAGAACCGGCGCCGTGCGGATCGCGATGCCGGGACCGAACCGCTGGACGAAATCCCCGGCGAAGCGGGCCGACTGGACGCGCGGGCGGGTGAGCAGAAGCAGGGGGGAATGCTGGGGCAAGGCGAACCTCCTCGCGGGATTGTGCCTGTGGTCCCGGTGGTGTTACCTGCCGACCGACGGGTACGCAACGGCGGAGCCATGGCCGAAACACTCACGATCCTTGGGCTGGAGAGCAGCTGCGACGATACGGCCGCCGCCCTGGTGCGCCAGAATGCCGACGGGCGCCCCGAAATCCTGGCCTCGGTGGTCGAGGGCCAGACCGCATTGCACGCGGCCTTCGGCGGCGTGGTGCCCGAGATCGCCGCGCGTGCCCATGCCGAACGGCTCGATCTCTGCGTCGAGCGGGCGATGGCCGAGGCCGGGCTGGGGTTTTCGGATCTCGACGCGGTGGCGGTGACGGCCGGGCCCGGGCTGATCGGCGGCGTGCTGTCGGGGGTGATGGTCGCCAAGGGCATCGCCGCCGCGACCGGGCTGCCGCTGGTCGGCGTCAACCATCTGGCCGGGCATGCGCTGACGCCGCGACTGACCGACGGGCTGGACTTTCCCTATCTGATGCTGCTGGCCTCGGGCGGGCATTGCCAGTTTCTTGCCGTTTCCGGCCCCGAAGACTTTGCACGGATCGGCGGCACCATCGACGACGCGCCGGGCGAGGCCTTCGACAAGACCGCCAAGCTGCTGGCCCTGCCCCAGCCCGGCGGCCCGGCGGTGGAACGCACGGCCGAAACCGGCGATCCGGCGCGCTTTGCCTTCCCGCGCCCGCTGATGGACCGGCCGGGCTGCGACATGTCGTTCTCGGGCCTCAAGACCGCGCTCCTGCGCGCCCGCGACCGCATCATCGCCGAAAAGGGCGGGATCACGGTGCAGGACCGCGCCGATCTCTGCGCAGGATTTCAGGCGGCGGTGCGCGACGTGCTGGCGGGCAAGGCCGCCCGGGCGCTGGCGGCCTGTCCCGAGGCGACGGCTCTGGCCGTCGCGGGCGGGGTCGCCGCGAACCGCGCGATCCGGGCCGCGCTGGAGGATCTGGCCGGAACGGCCGGGCTGCCCTTCGTCGCGCCGCCGCTGAAACTCTGCACCGACAATGCCGCGATGATCGCCTGGGCCGGGCTCGAGCGCTTTCGCCTCGGCGCCCGCGACGACATGGCGCTTGCCGCCCGGCCGCGCTGGCCGCTTGACAAAAGAAGCCCCGCGCTGATCGGGGCCGGCAAGAAAGGAGCCAAGGCATGAGGGGAATCGGAATTGCAGGGGCAGGGGCCTTCGGCACGGCGCTTGGCGTCGTTCTGGCGCAATCCGGACGCAAGGCGACGATCTGGGCGCATCAGGCGGACTTTGCCGACAAGATCCGAAACGGCAACGAAAACCCGCGCCTGCCGGGCGTCACCCTGCCCGAAGACCTCTCTGTCACCTCCGAGATCGCGAATATCGCGGATTGCGACCTGCTGCTGCTGACCACGCCGATGCAGGCGCTGGCGAGCGTTCTCGAAACCCATGGCCCGGTGCTGAAGGCCCGCCACATGGTCGCCTGCTGCAAGGGCGTCGATCTGGCCACCGGGCGGGGCCCCGGCGCGATCATCGCCGAAACCTGTCCCGGGGTGGTGCCTGCCGTCCTGACCGGCCCCAGCTTTGCCGCCGACATCGCCCGCGGGCTGCCGACCGCGCTGACGCTGGCCTGCGCCGATCCCGATGCAGGGCTCGCGCTGCAGGAACGGCTGTCGACGCCGACGCTCAGGCTGTATCGCAGCACCGATACCGTGGGCGCCGAGCTGGGCGGCGCGCTGAAGAACGTGATGGCCATCGCCGCGGGCATCGTCATCGGCACCGGCCTTGGAGAAAGCGCGCGGGCCGCACTGATCACCCGGGGCTTTGCCGAGATGCAGCGCTTTGCCCAGAGCTATGGCGCCGAGCCCGAGACGCTGGCCGGGCTGTCGGGCTTCGGCGATCTGGTACTGACCTGCACTTCGCAGCAATCGCGCAATTTCGGCTATGGCGTGGCGCTGGGGCGGAATGCCTGGTTCGACCCCGATGTGACCGTCGAGGGCGCGGCCACCGCCCGCGCCGTCGCGGCCATCGCCAGGGCACGCGGCATCGACATGCCGGTGACCCAAAGCGTGGCCCAGGTCATCGATGGCCATCGCAGCATCGAAGAGGCGGTCAAGATCCTGCTGAGCCGCCCCCTGAAGGAGGAATGACCATGTATTTCGCGCTGATCTGCCGGGACAAGCCCGGCCATCTGGAGACTCGCAAGGCCAATCGCGACGCGCATCTGGCCTATGTCGCCGCGACCGGCGTGGTGGTGCATGCCGGGCCGTTCCTGGATGAGGCGGGCGAGATGTGCGGCTCGCTGGTGATCCTCGATGTCGCGGACAAGGCGGCGGCCGAGGCCTGGGCCGCGAACGACCCCTATGCCGGGGCGGGCCTGTTCGAAAGCGTCTCTGTGCAGGCCTGGAAGAAGGTCGTCGGCTGATGGCCTTCTGGCTGTTCAAATCCGAACCCAACGCCTGGAGCTGGGACGATCAGGTCGCGAAAGGCGCGGTCGGCGAGGAATGGGACGGCGTGCGCAACTATCAGGCCCGCAACAACATGCGGGCCATGAAGATCGGCGATCGGGGTTTCTTCTACCATTCGCTCAGCGAGAAAGCCGTGGTCGGCATCGTCGAGGTGATCGCCGAGGCCCATCCCGACAGCAAGGCCGACGATCCGCGCTGAGAGTGCGTCGATATCCAGGCGGTCATGCCCTTGCCCCGGCCCGTCACGCTGGACATGTGCAAGGCCGAGCCGCGGCTGAAGGACATGGTCCTGGTCAACAATTCGCGGCTTTCGGTGCAGCCGGTGACCGACGAGGAATGGCGGATCGTCTGCGAGATGGGCGGGCTCTGAGCACCCGCCCGACGCTCAGAACCGGTTCAGCGGGATCCTGAGATAGGAATGCCCGTCCGACTCGGGCTCTGGCAGGCGACCGCCGCGCAGGTTGACCTGCAGCGCGGCCAGCATGCGGTCGGGCAGGGACAGGGTCGCATCGCGCGTCTGCCGGGTCGCCATGAACGCCTCGCGCGTCACGCCATCCAGATGCACGTTCCGGCGCTGCTCGGCCACCGTCGCCATCGGCTGCACCGCCGCACCCTCGTCGGGATAATCGTGGCCGATGAACAGCCGCGTCTCGTCCGGCAGCGACAAGAGCCGCCCGAGCGAGTCGTAGAGGACCGAAGCGCTGCCGCCCGGAAAATCCGCCCGCGCGGTCCCGGCATCCGGCCGCAGAAAGGTATCGGCGACGAAGGCGGCATCGCCCACGAGATAGCTGACCGAGGCCAGCGTGTGGCCCGGCGTCGCCAGCACCCGCAGCGTCAGATTGCCCAGCGCGATCTCGTCGCCCTCGCGAAACAGCCGGTCCCAGTCGCGCGCCCCGGCGGGGAAAGCCTCGGGCAGGTTGTAAAGATCGCGCCAGAGCGCCTGCACCTCGATCACCCGCGCGCCGATGCCCCGCCGCGCGCCCAGCGCCCGGCCAAGGTAATGCGCGGCCGAGAAATGATCGGCATGGGGATGGGTATCGAGCACCCAGCCGATCCGCAGCCCCTCGGCCCGGACATGGTCGAGAATCCGGTCGGCATTCGCGGTCGTGACCCGGGCCTCGGCCGGATCGAAATCGAGCACCGGGTCGATCACGGCGCCTTCGAGGGTGGCGGGGTCATGGATCACATATTGCAGGCTGCCTGTGGCCTCATCGTGGAACGGCGTCACAACGGGCGAAGCTGTCATGGGAAATTCTCCGGTAATTCTGGTCTTTCGGGGGATCATATCCCCCTGGACGAGAACAACCGACAGGGCGGAGGGTTCCGCCAGAGACGATGGGCAGAGTCGGAGCGGGAGGTCATGAATGGAGGGTTCCGCAAGCGCAGAACCCTCCATCACCCCACGTGCACCCTGGCGCACCACACGTGAATTCTATGAGGGCCCTGCCGTCCTGGCGGGCATGAATTGACCATACGCCGACCACGCCCTTTGCACAAACCCAATGTTCCCGGCATTTTATACGACTTGCTGGAAACAGTGCCGGGGCAGGACGGATCTGTTGCAGTCCGACCGGGGCGAAGTCAGCCGTAGATGTGCTCTTTTCCGAAATGCCGCACCAGCATGTAATACAGCACGGCGCGGTACTTGTGCGGGTTCGAGACGCCATAGGTCTCGATCGCAGCCTGGATCGCCTCGGCCAGATCGGGGCCGTCGGTCAGGCCCAGCTTGCGGATCAGGAAATTGGTCCGCACCGTCTCGATCTCGCCCGGCTGGCCCGCCGCGACCAGCTCTGCATCGGCATCGTAGATCGCCGGACCGCAGCCGATGGTGACCTTGGTCAGCAGATCCATATCGGGCTCCATCCCGCATTTCGTCCTGAGGTCCTGTGCGTATTTCTCGATCAACGCAGCGCGCTTTCCCATCCGTCTTCCTCCTCTGGCCTCCTCGCCAGCTTCGAGCCTAGCCCCGCCCGCCCGCCGGGCAAGAAAAATCCGGGCCGGCACCGCCCTATGTGTCGCTTTCGCGTCTTGAGACCGACGGGCACAGGGTGTCTGATCGCGCCCAGCCCAGGAAAGAGTGCCCAGGACAGAGTGGAAAGACGACATGACCTATCTCAAGACCACACCGACGCGCGACGGCTTCTTCGGCGACTATGGCGGCGCGATGCTGCCGCCGCCGCTCGAGCCGCATTTCGCCGAGATCCGCGAGGCCTATGACCGGATCTCGAAATCAGCCGATTTCATCCGCGAACTGCGCTACATCCGCACCCATTTCCAGGGACGCCCGACGCCGGTCTCTTACCTCAGGAATCTCAGCGATCTTTGCGGCGGTGCGCAGATCTATGCCAAGCGCGAGGATCTGAACCATACCGGCGCGCACAAGCTGAACCATTGCATGGCCGAGGGCCTCTTGGCCAAGTTCATGGGCAAGACCAAGCTGATGGCCGAGACCGGCGCGGGCCAGCATGGCGTGGCGCTGGCCACGGCTGCGGCCTATTTCGGCATGGAATGCGAGATCCACATGGGCGAGGTCGACATCGCCAAGGAGGCGCCCAACGTCACCCGGATGAAGCTTCTGGGCGCGACGGTGGTGCCGGTCTCCTTCGGCGGGCGCTCGCTGAAAGAGGCGGTCGACAGCTGCTTCGAAAGCTATATCGCCCAGGCCGATCATGCGCTTTTCGCCATCGGGTCCGTGGTGGGCCCGCATCCCTTCCCGATGATGGTGCGCAACTTCCAGCATGTGGTGGGTGTCGAGGCGCGCGAGCAGTTCCTCGAGCTGACCGGCGAGCTGCCCGACATGGTGGCGGCCTGCGTCGGCGGCGGGTCGAACGCGATGGGGATCTTTTCGGGCTTCATCGAGGATGACGTCGCGCTTTACGGGGTCGAGCCCGCGGGCACCTCGTCCAATCTGGGCGATCACGCCGCGACCATCACCTATGGCCATGACGGCGACATTCACGGCTTCCGGACGCTGGTCTTGACCGACGAGAAGGGCGAGCCCGCGCCGGTGCATACCGTGGCCTCGGGGCTCGACTATCCGGGCGTCGGACCGGAACATGCGCATCTGCACAAGACCGGGCGGGTGAGCTATACCTCGGCCGACGACAAGGAAGCGCTGAACGCCTTCTTCGAGCTGTCGCGCCGCGAGGGCATCATTCCCGCGCTGGAAAGCGCCCATGCGGTGGCCTTCGCGATGCGCGAGGCAAAGGCCAATCCGGGCAAGTCGATCCTCATCAACCTGTCTGGCCGCGGCGACAAGGATATCGACTATGTGACCGAGACCTTCGGCTTCGGCGAGGCGCTCTGAGCCGTACCGCCGGCCCCCGATAACGAAAAGCGCCGCCCGGAAATCCGGACGGCGCCATCTTCGCGCGAGGCGCGCGGGGGATCAGTAGCGGTAATGCTCGGGCTTGAACGGGCCTTCTGGCGTCACGCCGATATAGGCGGCCTGTTCGGGCGACAATGTGGTCAGCTTGACGCCGATCCGGTCCAGATGCAGCCGGGCGACCTTCTCATCCAGATGCTTGGGCAGCACGTAGACCTGGTTTTCGTACTGCTCGCCCTTGGTGAACAGCTCGATCTGCGCCAGAACCTGGTTGGTGAAGGAGGCCGACATCACGAAGGACGGATGGCCGGTGGCATTGCCCAGGTTCAGCAGCCGGCCTTCGGACAGAAGGATGATCCGCGCCCCCGAGGGCATCTCGATCATGTCCACCTGGTCCTTGATATTGGTCCATTTGTGGTTCTTCAGCGCGGCCACCTGAATTTCATTGTCGAAATGGCCGATATTGCCGACGATGGCCATGTCCTTCATCTCGCGCATATGCTCGATGCGGATGATGTCGCGGTTGCCGGTGGTGGTGATGAAGATATCGGCCGAGGACACCACATCCTCCAGCACGACCACCTCGAAGCCGTCCATGGCGGCCTGCAGGGCGCAGATCGGGTCGACCTCTGTCACCTTCACCCGGGCACCGGCGCCGCGAAGCGAGGCGGCCGAACCCTTGCCGACATCGCCATAGCCGCAGACCACGGCGACCTTGCCTGCCATCATCACATCGGTGGCGCGGCGGATCCCGTCCACCAAGCTTTCCTTGCAGCCATACTTGTTGTCGAATTTCGACTTGGTGACGCTGTCGTTCACGTTGAAGGCCGGGAAGGGCAGCAGGCCGTTCTTGTGCAGATCGTACAGCCGGTGCACGCCGGTCGTGGTCTCTTCCGAGACGCCCCTGATGGCGTCGCGCTGTTTCGTGAACCAGCCGGGGCTTTCGGCCATCCGCTTGCGGATCTGGGCGAACAGCGCCTCTTCCTCTTCCGAGGTCGGGACGGCGATCAGGTTCTCTTCGCCATTCTCGACCCGCGCGCCCAGCAGGATGTAAAGCGTGGCGTCGCCGCCATCGTCGAGGATCATGTTGGCCGTGCCTTCGCCGAACTGGAAGATCCTGTCGGCATAGTCCCAGTATTCGGGCAGCGTCTCGCCCTTGATGGCGAAGACCGGGACCCCGGCCTCGGCAATGGCGGCGGCGGCATGGTCCTGGGTCGAGAAGATGTTGCAGGACGCCCAGCGCACATCGGCCCCCAGCGCGACCAGCGTCTCGATCAGGACGGCGGTCTGCACCGTCATGTGCAGCGAGCCCGCAATACGCGCGCCTTTCAGCGGCTTGGCTTCGCCATATTCCTCGCGGAGCGCCATCAGGCCGGGCATTTCGGTTTCGGCGATGTCGAGTTCCTTGCGACCGAACCCGGCCAGCGCGATGTCCTTGACAATGTAGTCCGGCGCCATGGCGCTACTCTCCTCGTAATTGTCGGCTAGAACGGCACATACCATCACGCAGATGGCTCGACAATGCGACTGCTCCGTGGCAATCGAACGTCCCGGGAGAAACGGATCACCATGAAACAAGCGCGCGCATGGCAACGCATGCTGTCGGGGCGCAGGCTCGACCTGCTGGACCCGACGCCGGTCGATATCGAGATCGAGGACATCGCCCATGGGCTCGCCTTCGTCGCGCGCTGGAACGGCCAGACCCGGGGCGACTATCCCTATTCGGTGGCCGAGCATTCGCTGCTGGTCGAGGAAATCTTCGGCCGGATCCAGCCCGAGGCACCGGTGCGCTGGCGGCTGGCCGCGCTGCTGCATGACGCGCCCGAATACGTGATCGGCGACATGATCTCGCCGGTGAAGGCCGCCGTGGGCCCGAATTATGGCGAGCTCGACACCCGGCTGGCCTCGGCGATCCATATCCGCTTCGGCCTGCCCGCCGCGGTGCCGAAGACCGTGAAGGCCAGGATCAAGCGGGCCGACAGCCTGTCGGCCTGGCTCGAGGCAACCCAGATCGCGGGCTTCGAGCCTGCCGAGGCGAACCGGTTTTTCGGCCGGCCCCGGCCGGACCTGATCGAGGGGCTCGAAATCCGGCTGCGCCCGCCGGTCGAGGTGCGCACGGCCTATACCGCGCGCCATGCCGCGCTGATGGCGCGCTTCTAACGCCACCGCGGGACGGAACGGCGGCGCGGCAGATGGACCTCGGGCACCACCGGACGGTCGGGCAGACGGTGATTGATCCGGTGTTCCTGGCGCGAGGCCAGCAGAAGCATATCTGACAGGATGGCAAACATCGGGGGTCCTCCCTTACAAAGCTCTCCCCTTTATTGTTAAGCTCAGCAGGGAAGATCCGAGAGTCAGGAATTCTTTTGTCTTGTAAGTTCAACTAACAGATGGCCGATATCGACTGGACCCGCCTGCCGCCCCTGACGGCGCTGCGCGCCTTCGAGGCGACCGCGCGGCTGGAAAGCTTTTCGGCGGCGGCGCGGTCACTCAATGTGACCCATGCCGCCGTTGCCCAGCAGGTGCGGGCACTCGAGGATCATCTGCAACTGGCTCTGGTCCGGCGCGACAACCGCGGCATGACCGCAACGCCCGAGGGCGCCCGGCTCGCCGAGGCTCTGGGCGAGGCATTCCGGAAGATCCAGGACGGCGTAGACGCGGTACGGGCAACGGAGGATACCAGCCCACTGAAGATCTCGCTGACTCCGGCCTTTGCCGAAAACTGGCTGATGCCGCGGCTTGGCACCTTCTGGGCGGCGCATCCCGAGATCGAGCTGGCCCTGATCCCCTCGACCGCGCTGGTCGATCTGCGGAGCGGCGGCTATGACCTGGCGATCCGCTACGGGTCCGGCGCATGGCCCGGGCTTTCGACCGAATTGCTGACGAGTACCCGCTTCGTCGTCGTCGGAACGCCGAAACTGACGGGCGACCCGCGGCCCGAGAGCTTCGCCGAACTGACCCGCTTCACCTGGCTGACCGCGCAGGATTCCCCGGAACAGGCGCTATGGGCGGAAAGCGCGGGTCTGAGCTGGACGCGGGTTCGCGCCACCTCCTTCCCGACGACCGGCCTGTCGCTGGCGGCGACGCGCGCCGGTTACGGGCTATCGATCCAGCCGATCACCCTTGTCGAGGACGATCTGGCCGCAGGCAGGCTCGCCGCGCTGTTCGAGCAGGACTCGCACGGGCTCGGCTATCACATCGTGACCCGGCCGGGGCACCATCCTGCACGGCTGCGCGCCTTCATCGGCTGGTTGCGGCAGGCAGCGGGGCCGCAGGCCGGGACCTGACGGTCCGCGCCCCTGGCCCCGGTCTTGATCTCGGCGATGGTCTCAGCGCGGGCTGCGCTTGGCCAGGATCCGCTGCAGCGTCCGCCGGTGCATGTTCAGACGGCGCGCGGTTTCCGAGACATTGCGGTCGCATTGCTCGTAGACCCGCTGGATATGCTCCCAGCGCACGCGGTCGGCCGACATCGGATTGTCGGGCGGCGGCGGCAGCGCCTCGCCATTCGACAGAAGCGCGGCCGTGACGTCATTTGCGTCGGCGGGCTTCGACAGATAGTCGGTCGCGCCGATCTTCACGGCAGCCACGGCGGTGGCGATGGCGCCATATCCGGTCAGCACCACGATCTTGGCATCGGGACGCTTCTCGCGCAGCGTCTCGACCACGTCGAGGCCGGTTCCATCCTCAAGCCTGAGATCGACGACCGCATAGGCCGGGGGCCGCGCCGAAGCGATGGCCTTTCCTGCCGCGACCGTCTCGGCCATTTCGGGCTGGAACCCCCGCTTTTCCATCGCCCGCGCCAGACGCCTTAAAAAAGGCTCGTCATCGTCGACAATCAACAAGGACGGGTCTTCCCCGATTTCATACTCCTGCTCAGCCATGCGACACCCTCCTGGTGAGCGTAATATTCCGGTTGTTCTAGAATGTTAACGCGGCAGGGTCAATTTAACTCGTTTCGGCTCAGTCCAGGCTCCGGACGCGATCGACAAAGCAGGCAACCCGCGCCGCCATGTCCTCGGGCGTGACGTCCCGCTCGAAGGCCTCGACCACACCCGTCTGCGGGAAGGCGAGATAGGTGAAGGTCGAGTGATCGATCAGGTAATAGGGGTCTTCCGGGTCGCGGATGCGGTAGAAGGTGCGATAGGCCCGGCTTGCCGTCCGCACCTGCTCGGGCGTCCCGGTCAAAGCCAGCATCCGCGGATGCATCATCGAGGCGAAGGCCGCCAGCGCCTCGGGCGTGTCGCGGGCCGGATCGACCGAGATGAAGACCGGGCGCACCTCATAGCCGCGTCCCTCCAGCAGATCGACCGCATCGGCATTGCGGGCATTGTCGAACGGGCAGACATCGGGGCAGAAAGTATAGCCGAAATAGATCAGCGTCGGCCCGGCGATCACGTCGGTCTCGGTCAGAACGGTTCCGGTCTGGTCGGTCAGAGTGAAGGAACCGCCGAGTTCGGACAGCCCCGGGCGCGGCCCGCCGTTGCGGCAGGCGGCAAAACGGTCCTCGGGCGCCCAGGGGCCCCAGATGAACAGCGCAGGCACCGCGACCGCCGCCAGCGCCACACCGGCCGCAACCGCCAGAACGATCCGTTTCATCCGCGCCTCCTTCGCCGCCGGCCTTCCGGTGCATGTCGCATTGATCGACCGTCCCGCCCCGATTAACAAGAGGCAAGCCTGAACCTGGGGGTCCGATGTCCGATATCGCAACCGGCCTGCTGCCGCCGACGGAGCGCAGCAACTGGATCCGCCTGCGGACCCTGATCCTGCTGCGATGGGCCGCCATCGCCGGTCAGGTCGTCGCCATAGCGGTTGCCAATCTCTATTTCCATATCCAGCTCGATCTGGGGCTGTGCCTGCTGGTGGTGGGGGTCAGCGTGCTGGCCAATGTGATCGCCGTCGCGATCTATCCCGAGAACCGGCGCCTGTCCGAGAACGAGGCGATGCTGACGCTGCTGTTCGACGTGGTGCAGCTTTCGGCACTGCTGTTTCTGACCGGCGGGCTCAACAACCCCTTCGCGCTGATGCTGCTGACGCCGGTCACCATCTCGGCGACGGCGCTGGGGCGGATGTCGACGCTGTTCATCGCCCATACCGCCTTCGCGCTGATCACGCTGATGACCTTCTACCATGTGCCGCTGATCGATGCCGCGGGCGAGATCCAGGAATTGCCGCATCTCTTCCTGTTCGGCTTCTGGGCCGCGCTGGTAATCGGGATCTCGTTCCTCGGGCTTTATGCCGACCGCATCACCTCCGAGATGAACAAGATGTCCGACGCGCTCCTGGCGACCCAGATGGCGCTGGCCCGCGAGCAGAAGCTGACCGATCTGGGCGGCGTCGTCGCCGCCGCCGCGCATGAGCTCGGCACGCCGCTGGCCACGATCAAGCTGATCAGCTCGGAACTCATGGACGAGGTCGAGGACAAGCCCGGCCTGCGCGAAGATATCGAGACGCTGCGAGAGCAGGCGGATCGCTGCCGCGACATCCTTCGCTCGATGGGCCGCGCGGGCAAGGACGACCTGCATATGCATACCGCGCCGCTGAAGGCGGTGATCGACGAGGCGGCCGAGCCGCATCTGGACCGCGGCAAAGAGATCATCTTCAGCTTCGATCCGATCCATGGCGGCAGCCCGCGGATGCCGGTGATCTACCGCCGCCCCGAAGTGATCCACGGGCTCAGGAACCTGATCCAGAATGCCGTGGACTTCGCCGAAAGCCGGGTCTGGGTCGTAGGACAATGGACCCAGACCGAGATCAGCGTGCGGATAATGGATGACGGCCCGGGCTATCCGCCACATCTGCTGGGCCGCATCGGCGACCCGTTCGTCCGGCAGCGCAAGAACCCGGAACAGCAGAAGAAACGTCCCGAATATGAAGGGATGGGGCTTGGGCTGTTCATCGCCAAGACCATGCTCGAGCGCTCGGGCGCGACCCTTAGCTTCGCCAATGGGCGCGACCCGATGCTGACCTCCGAGCGCTCGGACCAGCGCGGCGCCGTGGTCGAGGTCGAATGGCCCGCCTCCAAGATCGGCGTCAGCGCCGAGGCCCAGCTTGCGGCACTTGGCGAGAATGCCCCGATCGAAGCATGAGGCCATAGCAATTCCAGATAAACACGCATAGGTTGAATTAACTGGAAATTAACCAAGGTGACCGCCTACTGAACAGGATCAACGAAGGATTCTCGCCGCACCATGGACATCGACTGGGGATTTGCGCTGGTTCTGTCGGGTATCTCGCTGACGAGCGCAGTGGCGGCACTGTTCGTGCTGCATTTTCTGCCCCGGAGGCCCCGCGATCCGGCGGCCGAGGCCCAGGGCGACATGGTGTTTCTCTTCGATGGCGAGCATCTCGTCGATGCCACCCCGGATGGCCGCCGCTTTCTGGCCGGCGGGCCGAAGGGCCTGACCGACTGGCAACGCTTCTGTGCGCTGATCGTGCCGCGCTTTCCCGGCTTTCCCGAACGGATGGAACGGCTTCCCAAGGACGGCTCGGCGCTGCTTGCCGAGGCCGGGGGCGAGGCCCAGCTGACCGCCGTCTGGCTTGACGGTGTGATCCGGCTGACGCTGCGGATGCCGCGCTTCGACGATCCGGCCGACCTGACCGATGCCCAAAGCCTGGCCGCCCTGACCGCCGAGCTGGCCACCCTGCGCGACGTGGTCGAGGCGATGCCCACCCCGGCCTGGCAACGCGACGAGAAGGGCGGCGTGGCCTGGGCCAACAGCGCCTATCTCGACATCGTGCGCGGCCGCCATGACGAAGGCCAGATCGTCTGGCCGCTGCCGGTGCTGTTCCCGCAGGACCTCGGCGAAAGCGGCGCGCCCCGGCGCCAGGCCATCGACATCGGCGCCGACCGCGACCGCTGGTTCGATTGCGTTTCGGTCGAGGCTCACGGGGCCTCGCTGCATTTCGCGCTTCCGGCCGATGCCACGGTCCGGGCCGAAACGGCACTGCGCAACTTCGTCCAGACCCTGACCAAGACCTTCGCCGAGCTGCCCATCGGGCTTGCCGTCTTCAACCGCACGCGCGAGCTGGTGCTGTTCAACCCGGCCATTTCCGAGCTGTTCAATCTCGAGCCCGAATTCCTGACCGGCCGGCCCACGCTTCTGAACCTGCTCGACCGGCTGCGCGAAACCCGGATGATGCCCGAGCCCAAGAACTTCCGGTCCTGGCGCGAACAGATCCTGCGGCTGGAACGCGATGCCTGCGACGGCGTCTATTCCGATACCTGGACGCTGCCCGGCGGGCAGGTCTACCGGGTGACCGGGCGGCCGCATCCCGATGGCGCCGTGGCCTTCCTGTTCGAGGATATCAGCACCGAAATGTCGATGACCCGGCGCTTCCGCAGCGAGATCGAAACCGGTCAGGCGGTGATCGACTCGCTGCCAGAGGCCATGGCCGTGTTCTCCAGCGCCGGGATTCTGACGCTCTCGAACAGCGCCTATGCCAAACTCTGGGGCGAGGACCCGCGGCTTGTGATGGGCAATACC
The DNA here is from genome assembly GCF_047553435.1 of Rhodovulum sp. HP10. Lineage (NCBI taxonomy): Bacteria > Pseudomonadati > Pseudomonadota > Alphaproteobacteria > Rhodobacterales > Paracoccaceae > Rhodovulum > Rhodovulum sp. HP10. Next base: position 2,040,147 of record NZ_CP180201.1, on the reverse strand, counting down.
GACATCTCTGGCGCCACCGCGCAATGGCAGGCGCAATGCCTGCCGGGCCCGTCCGAGGCCGGGTCCGAGCTGCCGCGCCGCATCCGCCAGCGCGAGGCCTGGAGCTGCGAATTGTTCCGCCGCGACGGCCAGAGGCTCGACTGTCATCTCAAGCCCATCGCAGGCGGCTGCATGCTGGTCGAATTCCGTCCGGCCGCCGCCCGGACCGAAGCGCGCGAAACACCCGCCATCCCGCGCGCCTCTTCCGCCTGATCCCGCTTGCGGCAAGCGGGGCAGGCGTTACAACGGGCCCCATGTCCGCCACCCGCCTCACCCTAACGCTGGCCTCCGAGGCCATGACCCGCGCGCTCGCAGACCGGCTCGCAGACCGGCTCGGGCCCGGCGATACGCTGCTGCTCGACGGCCCGATCGGGGCGGGCAAGACCGCCTTCGCCCGGGCGCTGATCCAGGCGGCACAGGCCCGGGCCGGGCGCGACCCCGAAGACGTGCCCTCGCCGACCTTCACCCTGGTCCAGACCTACGAGGCCGGGGAATTCGAGATCTGGCATGCCGATCTCTACCGCCTCGGCCATCCGCAGGAGGTGATGGAACTCGGGCTGGACGAGGCCTTCGACACCGCGCTCTGCCTGATCGAATGGCCCGACCGGCTGGGCGATCTGGCCCCCCCGGGCGCGCTGCGCCTGGCCCTTGCGCCGGGCGGGACCGAGACCCTGCGCCATGCCAGCTTCACCGCCGCGGGCACCGTCTGGGCCGACCGCCTGTCCCCGATCCTGACCGAACTCCAGACTGAAACTCAGACCGGGACCGCCCCCGATGCGTGACACCGCAATCACCGATTTCCTCGCCCGTGCCGGCTGGACCGAAGTCCGCCGCGCAGCCCTTGCGGGCGACGCGTCGAACCGCCGCTACGAGCGGCTCGCGCAGAACACCGGCGCGACCGCCGTCCTGATGGATGCCGACCCGGCGAAAGGCGAGGATGTGCGCCCATTCGTCGCCATCGCCCGCCATCTCTCGGCGCTCGGGCTCTCGGCCCCCGCGATCCTCGCCGAGGACAGCGCCGCGGGTCTGCTTCTGCTCGAGGATCTGGGCGATGACCTTTTCGTCCGCATTGCCGCCCGCGCGCCCGGGCTCGAAGAACCGCTTTACGCCACCGCGACCGACCTTCTGGTCCGGCTGCACCAGGCGCCGCTGCCCGAGGGCCTCGCGCCCTACAGCCCCGCCGAGATGGCCGAGCTCGGCTGCCTGCCGTGCCGCTGGTACCTTTCCGGGCTGGGCCTCACCGCGCCCGAGGACGAGATCGCCGGGATCCGGGCCGGGTTGGAGACGCTTCTGGCCGAAGCCGCCCCGCCCTCGGTCCTGATCCTGCGCGACTATCACGCCGAGAACCTGCTCTGGCTGCCCGCGCGGGACGGGGTCGCGCGGGTCGGGCTGCTCGATTTCCAGGATGCCCGGATCGGGCACCCGGCCTATGATCTCGTCTCGCTGCTGGAGGATGCGCGCCGCGACGTGCCCCCCGCGCTGCAGGCCCGGATGCGCGCGCGCTATGTCGCCGCAACCGGCACCGATGCCGCGGATTTCGAGCGCGCTTATGCCGTGGCCGGGGCCCAGCGCAACCTGCGCATCCTGGGCGTCTTCGCCCGGCTCTGCCTGCGCGACGGCAAGCCCGGCTATCTGCCGATGATACCGCGCGTCTGGGGTCACCTCATGAAGGATCTCGCGCATCCCGCGCTGGCCGCACTGCGCGCGCCGCTGCTGCGCCTGCTGCCGCCGCCCGAGCCCGAGTGTCTCGACCGGATCGCAAGCCGATGCGCCCCGCGTCGCTGATGATCTTCGGGGCCGGGTTCGGCACCCGGATGCGGCCGTTGACCGACGACCGCCCGAAACCGCTGATCGAGGTCGCGGGCAAACCGCTGATCGACCATGCGCTGGCGCTGGCCCCGGATGCGGGCATCCGCCAGATCGCTGTCAACGCCCATTACCGCGCCGGGCAGCTGGCGGCGTATCTCGCGGGCCGGCCCGGCCTCACCGTCCTGCATGAAACCGACGCCATCCTCGATACCGGCGGCGGGCTGCGCAATGCGCTGCCCGTTCTGGGCGGCGATCCGGTCTTCACGCTGAACAGCGATGCGGTCTGGACCGGGCCGAACCCGCTTTGCATGCTTGCCGAGGCCTGGGACCCGGCCCGGATGGACGGCCTGTTGCTGCTGATCCCGCGCGGGCAAGCGACCGGCCATTCGGGCCGGGGCGATTTTCTCATCGACCCGGAGGGCCGCCTGAAGCGTGGCCCGGGGGCCGTCTATTCGGGCGCCCAGATCCTCAGGACCGACGGTCTTGCCGAAATCCCCGAACGGGTCTTTTCGCTGAACCGGCTCTGGGACCGGATGCTGGCCGGGGGGCGGCTTCACGGCATCCTGAATCCCGGCGGCTGGTGCGATGTCGGCCATCCGGACGGTATCGCCGAGGCCGAGGCACTGTTGGCGGGGCAGGGCGATGTTTGAAGGACCGGCGCCCCGCCTGTTCGGCCTGCCGCCCGGCGCCGATTTCCCGCGCGAGCTGCTGATCGGGCTGGAACAGAGACTGTCCGGCGCCCCTCCCGAGGCCTGGGCCGAGGTCGAGATCTGGGTCAATACCGAGCGGATGCGGCGCCGGATCGTCGATCTGTTCCAGGCCGGGCCGCCGCGCCTTCTGCCCCGCATCCGGCTGGTGACCGACCTTGCACGCCATCCGATCCTCGCGGATCTTCCGGCACCGGTCTCGCCGCTCAGACGGCGGCTGGAACTGGGGCAACTGGTGCGGGCGCTGCTCGACCGCGCCCCCGATCTGGCCGCGCGCAGCTCGGCCTTCGATCTGGCCGACAGCCTTGTCGCCCTGCTTGATGAGATGCAGGCCGAGGGCGTGCCGCCGCGGGTGCTGCACGATCTCGATGTCGGTAACCTCTCGGCGCATTGGGCCCGGGCCCGGCAATTCGTGACGCTGGTCGAGACCTGGCTCGGCCCCGACCTGTCGGGGCGTCCCGGCGGCGGCGCCCGGCAGCGCCTCGCGGTCGAGCGGCTGACCGAGCGCTGGCGCGCCGATCCGCCCCGCCATCCGGTGATCGTCGCGGGCACCACCGGCTCGCGCGGGGCAACAGCGCTGTTCCTGCGCGAGGCCGCCCGGCTGCCGCAGGGCGCCGCAGTCCTGCCCGGCTATGATTTCGACATGCCCGCCGCGATCTGGGATGGGCTCGACGATGCGCTGGCGGCCGAGGACCACCCGCAATACCGCTTCCGCCGTATCCTCAACGACAGCGGGCTTGGGCCGGGCGATGTGCAGCCATGGCGCGCCGAGGCCGGGCCTCCGAACCCGCAGCGCACCCAGCTGATCTCGCTCGCGCTCCGGCCCGCCCCGGTCACCGATCAGTGGATGGAGGACGGCCCCCGTCTGACCGGGCTCGACCGCGCGACAGAGGCGCTGACGCTGATCGAGGCGCCCTCGCCGCGGGCCGAGGCGCTGGCCATCGCGCTGCGGCTGCGCCGTGCCGCCGAGGACGGGCAAAGCGCTGCGCTGGTCAGCCCCGACCGGACCCTGACCCGCCAGGTGACCGCCGCGCTCGACCGCTGGGGCATCCGGCCCGATGACAGCGCCGGCACCCCGCTGCCGCTGTCGCCGCCGGGCCGGTTCCTGCGTCAGGTCGCGGCGCTGTTCGGCCGGGCGCTGACGGTCGAGACCCTGCTGTCGCTGCTCAAGCACCCGCTGACCGCCTCGAGCCCAGGCCTGCGCGCCAATCACCTGCGCTGGACCCGCGAGCTTGAACTGCATCTGCGGCGGCACGGACCCGCCTTTCCCGACGGCCCGGCCCTGACAGGCTGGGCCGAAGGCCACGAAGATGGCCGCGAGGCCTGGGCCGCCTGGCTAGCCGAGGCTCTGGAGGGACCGGATCGGGCCGGAACAGAGCCGCTTTGCGCCCATGTCGCGCGGCACCGTCAGTTGGCCGAAACCCTCGCCGCCGGGCCGGACGCCGAGGGCAGCGGCGCGCTCTGGCTGGAAGAGGCCGGCCTGCAGGCGCGGGCCGCGCTCGACCTGCTCGAGGCCGAGGCAGATGCGGGCGGCGAGATGAGCCCGGCCGATTTCTCGGCCCTGCTCGACTCGGTCCTGCGCGACGGTTCGGTCCGCAGCGCGGTCGCACCGCATCCGGGGGTGATGATCTGGGGCACGCTCGAGGCCCGCGTCCAGGGCGCCGATCTGGTGATCCTCGCCGGGCTGAACGAAGGCACCTGGCCCGAGACCCCGCCGCCCGATCCCTGGCTGAACCGGCAGATGCGGGCCGAGGCGGGCCTGTTGCTGCCGGAACGTCAGATCGGACTGGCCGCGCATGACTTCCAGCAGGCGATCTGCGCCCCCGAGGTGGTGATCTCGCGCGCGATCCGCACCGCCGAGGCCCAGACCGTGCCCGCGCGCTGGCTGAACCGGCTGACCAACCTGATGGAGGGGCTGGGCAGCACTGGCGGCCCCGAGGCGCTGGCCGCGATGCGGGCGCGGGGGAAAGGCTGGCTTGCGATGGCGCAGGCGCTCGACCGGCCAACAGCGCCGCTACCTGCCGCGCACCGTCCCTCGCCCCGGCCCCCCGTCGAGCAGCGTCCCGAGCGGCTGTCAGTAACGGCGATCGAGCGGCTGATCCGCGACCCCTATGCCGTCTATGCCCGCCATATCCTGCGGCTGAAGCGTCTCGACCCGCTGGTGCGCAGCGCCGATGCGCCGCTGCGGGGCACCGTCCTGCACAAGGTGATGGAGCGGTTTCTGGACCGGCCCATCGACCCCGATCCGGCCCGCGCCCGGGCCGATCTGATGGCCATCGCCGATGAGGTTCTTGCGACCGACGCGCCCTGGCCCGCCGCCCGCGCGCTCTGGCGGGCGCGGCTCGGACGCGCGGCCGAAAGCTTCCTGCGCGACGAGGCGCGACGTCAGGCCGAGGCCGCCTGCATCGCCCGCGAACGCTCGGGCGCGGCGCGGCTGGACAACGGCTTCACCCTCACCGCGCAGGCCGACCGGATCGACCGCCGTCCCGATGGCCGCCTGATCGTCTATGATTACAAGACCGGCACGCCGCCCAGCCTGAAGGCGATGGAGGCCTTCGACAAGCAGCTGCTGCTGGAGGCCTGCATCGCCGAACGCGGCGGCTTCGAGGAGATCCCGGCCGCGCCCGTAGATCACGTCACCTATATCGGCCTCGGCCAGCCGCCGAAGACCGTGACCAACAACCTGGATGACGGTCTGGTCGCGCGCAGCTGGGCCGAGCTTGGGCGGCTGATCGACCGCTATGCCCATCCCGAACAGGGCTATACCGCCCGCAACCGGGTCCAGAAACGCAGCGACATCACCGATTACGATCTGCTGTCGCGCTTTGGCGAATGGGACGAGACCGATCCGCCAAAACCGGAGGATGTGGGATGACCCGGAACGAGGCGAGCGAACGGCAGATCCAAGCGGCCGACCCGTCGGGCTCGGTCTGGCTCTCCGCCAATGCGGGTTCGGGCAAGACCCGGGTTCTGACCGACCGGGTGGCGCGGCTTCTGCTGGCGGGGGTGCCGCCGCAGCGGATCCTGTGCCTGACCTATACCAAGGCCGCCGCGGGCGAGATGCAGAACCGGCTGTTCGACCGGCTGGGCGGCTGGGCGATGCTGGCCGATGCCGATCTGCGCAAGGCACTGCACGAGCTGGGCGTCGAGCCCGCCATCGGCGAGGACACCCTGCGCGAGGCCCGGCGCCTGTTCGCCCGCGCCATCGAAGCGCCGGGCGGGCTGAAGATCCAGACCATCCATTCCTTCTGTGCGGGGCTTCTGAGGCGGTTTCCGCTCGAGGCCGGGGTCTCGCCGCAATTCGTCGAGATGGACGACCGCAGCGCCCGCCGCCTGCGGGCTGAGCTGGTCGATGCGTTGGCCGACGGCCCCGAGGCCGGGCGCTTTGCCGATCTGGCGCGGTTTCACACCGATGCCGAGCTCGATGCACTGACCGCCGAGATCGCCAGCCATCGCGACCGGTTTCCGGCTACCGCCGAGGCGGAGGCGATCTGGAAGAGCTTCGGCCTTGCCCCCGGTGACGACAGGGCGGTTCTGCTGCGCGGCGTCTTCACCGGGAGCGAAGAGGCCCTGCTGACCCGGCTGAAGACCGCGCTGGCCGGGGGTGGCAAGACCGATCAGACCGCCGCCGCCAAGCTTGCCGCGTTGGATCTTGGCGGCGCCGACCGTGCCCTGCTGATCGGGCTGGAGGATATCCTGCTGACCGGCGCGGGCGCGAAACAGCCGTTTTCGGCCAAGACAGGGTCTTTTCCAACCAAGGCGGTCCGGACCGCGCTTGGCCCCGATCTGGCGCCGCTCGAAGATCTGATGGTCCGGGTCGAGACCGCGCGACCCCGGCGGCTGGCGCTGGATGCGGCCGAACGCACGCTGGCGCTCCACCGCTTCGCCGAAGCCTTCCTGCCCGCCTATGCCGCGCGCAAGCAGCTGCAGGGCTGGCTCGATTTCGACGACCTGATCCTGAAGGCGCGCGACCTGCTGACCGATCCGGGCGTCGCGCAATGGGTGCTGTTCCGGCTCGATGGCGGGCTTGATCATATCCTGGTCGACGAGGCGCAGGATACCAGCCCGGTGCAATGGCAGGTGATCGAACTCTTGGCGCAGGAATTCACGGCGGGCGAGGGCGCGCGCAGCGGGGTCGAGCGCACGATCTTCGTCGTCGGCGACAAGAAACAGTCGATCTATTCCTTCCAGGGCGCCGATCCCGAGGGGTTCGACCGGATGCGCGCGCTGTTCCGCGACCGGCTGGAAGATGTCGACCGGGGCCTCACGACCCTGACGCTGGAATATTCGTTCCGCTCCTCCGAGGCGATCCTCGGCACGGTCGACCGGACCTTCCCCGAAGGCGCCCGCGCCGGGCTCGACCGCGAGATGCGGCACCGCGCCTTTCATGCAGACCTGCCAGGCCGGGTCGATATCTGGCCCGTGGTCGAGGACAGCGAAGCCGCCGATCTCGGCCATTGGGCCGATCCGGTCGACATGCTGGGCGCCTCGCATCACAGCGTGCGGCTGGCGCGTCGGCTGGCCTCGGAAATCCGCGCCATGATCGACCGGGGCGAGACCATCGCCGTCAAGGGCGGGGGGCGCCGCCCTATCCATGAGGGCGATATCCTGATCCTGGTGCAGAGCCGGACCGATCTGTTTCACGAGATCATCCGCGCCTGCAAGGCAGAGCGGCTGGAGGTGGCGGGCGCCGACCGGCTGAAGATCGGCGGCGAGCTTGCGGTGCGCGACCTGACCGCGCTTCTGTCCTTCCTGGCGCTGCCCGAGGATGACCTGTCGCTGGCCTCGGCGCTGCGCTCGCCCTTGTTCGGCTGGTCGGAGGATGCGCTCTTCCGGCTGGCAGCGCCACGCAAGGGCTATCTCTGGCAGGCGCTTCGACACGCGGATCAGGCCGGAACAGAGACGGTTCCGGTGCTGCAGGCGCTGCTGGACGAGGCCGATTTCCTGCGCCCCTATGACCTTGTCGAACGCATCCTGACCCGCCATGACGGCCGCCGCAGACTGATGGCACGGCTCGGGCAGGAGGCCGAGGACGGGATCGACGCGCTGCTGACCCAGGCACTGGCCTATGAGACGACCGAGGTGCCCTCGCTGACCGGGTTCCTGGCCTGGCTGTCGAGTGGCGAGGTCGAGATCAAGCGCCAGCTCGATGCAGCGGGACGGCGGATCCGGGTGATGACGGTGCATGGCGCCAAGGGGCTCGAAGCGCCGGTGGTGATCCTGCCGCATACGGCGCAGCGCAATATCACCATCCGCGACCAGATCTATACGCTGGAAAACGGCCTGCCCGCCTGGAAGACCGGATCGGACGAGCGACCAGAGGCGCTGGCGACCGCACATGCCGCGCGGGTGCAGCGCGAGGAGGAGGAACGCTCGCGCCTGCTTTACGTCGCGATGACCCGGGCCGAGCAATGGCTGATCGTGGCGGCGGCCGGAAAGCTCGCGAAGGATGGCAGCGACTGGTACAGCCGCATCCGTCGCGGCACCGAGGCGCTGGGGCCGGTGCCGCATGATTTCGGTTTCGGCGAGGGGCTGCGCTATGAACGCGGGCTCTGGCCCGGAGAGCGGATCGCGGTCGCGCCCGAGACGGCCCCGCCCGAGACCGCGCTGCCCGACTGGGCGCTCCGCGAGGCCCCGCGCCCCGACCGGCCGCCGCAACCGATGTCTCCCTCGGATCTGGGCGGCGCCAAGGCCCTGCCGGGCGATCCGCTGGCGCCCGCCGAGGCCGAGGATGTCCGCGCCCGGGGCACCTGGATGCACCTTCTGCTGGAACATCTGCCGGGCACCGATCCGGCCGACCGCCCGGCGCTGGCCCGCGCGCTTCTGACCGCGGCCGACCCGCCCGCGCCCGAGGCCGCGATCCCGGCCCTTGCCGACGAGGCCGGGGCCCTGATGGCGCGGCCCGATCTGGCGCCGGTCTTCGCGCCCGGCACGCTGGCCGAGGTTCCGCTGACCGCGCCCCTGGGCCCGGGGCGGCTGAGCGGCACGGTCGACCGGCTGATCCTTGCGCCCGGCCGGGTCACGGCGGTCGATTTCAAGACCAACGCCATCGTGCCGGACCGGCCCGAGGACACGCCCGAGGGCATCCTGCGCCAGCTGGGGGCCTATGCCGTGGCACTGGCGCTGATCTATCCGGGGCGCGAGGTCGGGACAGCCGTTCTCTGGACCCGGACGGGCAGGCTGATGACGATCCCGCGAGAGCTGGGGCGCGCAGCCCTTGTGCGGGCCGGGCTGGCTTGACGCTGCTGGCCCCTCTCCTTACTTTCCGGCCTCGATCCCAGGTTCCAAGGAGTGACCCAGATGCCCACCCATGCCGTCACGGACGACACCTTCGACGCCGAGGTGCGCCAGTCCGACATTCCCGTCGTCGTCGATTTCTGGGCCGAATGGTGCGGCCCCTGCAAGCAGATCGGCCCGGCCCTGGAAGAGCTCTCGGTCGAGCTGGAAGGCAAGGTGAAGATCGTCAAGGTCAATGTCGACGACAACCCGACCAGCCCGGCGCAACTGGGCGTGCGCGGCATTCCGGCGCTCTTCCTGTTCAGGGACGGGCAAGTCATTTCCAGCAAGATCGGCGCCGCGCCCAAGGCCGCGCTGCAGAACTGGATTCAGGAATCCGTCTGACCGGCCCGTTCCGGCTGAGACAAAGGGGCGCCCGGGCGCCCCTTTGTCATGCCCGGCTTGCGAGGCAGCACAGGGCGCATATATCGGACCCGGCAAATGCAGGAGAACGGCATGTCGAAAAGCGACTTTCCCGGCTGGCACGGGACCACCATCATCGGCGTCCGCCGCGGCGGACAGGTGGTGATCGCCGGCGACGGACAGGTCAGCCTGGGCCAGACCGTCATCAAGGGCACCGCCCGCAAGGTACGCAGGCTGTCACCCGGCGGCTATGACGTCGTCGCGGGTTTCGCCGGATCGACGGCCGATGCCTTCACACTCCTCGAACGGCTGGAGGCCAAGCTGCAGGCAACCCCGGGCCAGCTTCAGCGCGCAGCGGTCGAACTGGCAAAGGACTGGCGCACCGACAAATACCTGCAGAAGCTCGAGGCCATGCTGATCGTCAGCGACGGCGCCGAGCTTTACGTGATCACCGGCGCGGGCGATGTGCTGGCGCCCGAACATGACGTTGCAGCCATCGGCTCGGGCGGCAACTACGCGCTGGCCGCAGCCCGCGGTCTGATCGAGAATACCGAGCTTCCGGCCGAGGAGATCGCCCGCAAGGCCATGGCGATCGCGGCCGATATCTGCGTCTACACGAACGGCAACCTGACGGTGGAGAGCATTACCCGATGACCGACCTGACCCCCCGCGAAATCGTCTCGGAACTCGACCGGTTCATCATCGGGCAGGCGGAGGCAAAGCGCGCCGTCGCCGTGGCCCTGCGCAATCGCTGGCGGCGCAAGCAGCTGGCCGACGACATCCGCGAAGAGGTCTATCCCAAGAACATCCTGATGATCGGCCCGACCGGCGTCGGCAAGACCGAGATCTCGCGCCGTCTGGCCAGGCTCGCCCGCGCCCCCTTCATCAAGGTCGAGGCGACCAAGTTCACCGAGGTCGGCTATGTCGGCCGCGACGTGGAACAGATCGTGCGCGATCTCGTCGATACCGCGCTGGTCCAGACCCGCGACTGGATGCGCGAAGACGTCAAGGCCGCCGCCTACAAGGCCGCCGAGGACCGGGTGATCGCCGCCATCGCCGGATCGGACGCGCGCGAGCAGACCCGCGAGATGTTCCGCACCAAGCTGAAGAAGGGCGAGCTGGACGACACCATCATCGAGCTCGAGATCGCCGATACCTCGAACCCGCTGCAGGGCATGGAAATTCCGGGCATGGCGCCGGGTCAGGGCCAGCAGGGGATGATGTCCTTGGGCGATCTCTTCGGCAAGGCCTTCGGCGGGCGCACGGTCAAGAAGCGGATGACGGTGGCCGACAGCTACGAGATCCTGATTTCGGAAGAGGCCGACAAGCTGCTCGACGACGAGGCCGTGAACCGGACCGCGCTCGAGGCTGTGCAGGAAAACGGCATCGTCTTCCTCGACGAGATCGACAAGGTCTGTGCCCGCTCCGACATGCGCGGCGCCGATGTCAGCCGCGAGGGTGTGCAGCGCGACCTCTTGCCGCTGATCGAGGGCACGACGGTCTCGACCAAGTACGGGCCGGTGAAGACCGACCATATCCTGTTCATCGCCTCGGGTGCGTTCCATATCGCCAAGCCCTCGGACCTCTTGCCCGAACTCCAGGGCCGGCTGCCGATCCGGGTCGAACTGAGGGCGCTGACCGAGGACGATTTCGTCCGCATCCTGACCGAGACGGACAATGCGCTGACCCGGCAATATACCGCGCTGATGGGCACCGAGGAGGTCGCGGTCGAATTCACCGAGGACGGGATCGCGGCGCTGGCCCGGGTTGCGGCCGGGGTCAATGAGAGCATCGAGAATATCGGCGCGCGTCGGCTTTACACGGTGATGGAGCGGGTGTTCGAAGAGCTCAGCTTCACCGCACCCGACCGGGCCGGCGACACCGTCAGGGTCGATGCCGGTTTCGTCGACAAGAACCTCGGCGAACTGACCAAATCGGCCGATGTCACCCGCTATATCCTCTGATCCCGCCTAGCGGGGCCGCCGGAGATAGACATAGAAGGCGCCCTCGCCGCCATGGCGGCGATGGGCAGGCGTGACCTGCATCACCGCGCCCGACAAGGGGGCCTGATGCAGCCAGTGCGGCACCTGGCGCCGCAGCACCCCGCGCCGGTCGGCAAGGGCCGGGTCCCATTCCGCCCCGCGCCCCTTGCCGGTGATCACCAGCACCAGCCGCCGCGCCTCGGCCTGGCTGCGCAGTATGAAGCCGATCAGCGCCGGATGCGCCTCGGCCAGAGTCATGCCATGCAGGTCGATCCGCGCCTCGGGATCGAGCTTACCGCCCTTCATCCGCAGGAAGGCCTTGCGGTCCATCCGGATCGCGGACGCACCGGACGGGGTCGGCGCGGCGGTGGCGGGCGCCTTCGCGCCCAGCCGGAAGGGTTTCTGCGGCGGCGGCACTGACAGAGGCGCGGCCGGAACCGGGGCAGGCGGGGTCTTTTCGGGCAAGGTCTTTTCGGGCGGGGGCTCGGACAGGGCATCGGGGGGCGCGTCGCGCATCGGGCGAACCCGGCGCGCGACATCGTCCCACAGGGCGCGATCCTCGCGGCTGAGGCGGCGGCGGCGCATCGCTCAGCCCCCCGGCACCAGCGCAAGCGCCAGATCGATCGGCAGCAGCACGATCATGCGGCCCGGGTCGCGCACCTCGCCCGCAAGCCGCCCGGCCCCGGCCCCGGTGCCATAGAAGATATCGGCCCGCTGCGGCCCCTTGATCGCCGAGCCGGTATCCTGCGCCACCATCAGCCGGTGCAGCGGATGCCGCCCGCCCTTCTCGATCCAGACCGGCGCCCCCAGCGGCACGAAGGACGGATCGACCGCGAGGCTGCGCATCGGTGTGACCGGACGGTTCATCGCCCCGAGCGGCCCCTTGCCCGGCGGCAGCCTGTCAAGCTCGCGGAAGAAGACGAAGGAGGGGTTGTGCAGCAGAAGCTCGGCCCCCGCCTCGGGATGGCGCCGGACCCAGGACCGGATCACCCGGGCCGAAACCTGATGGGCCTGATAGATCCCGCGCCGCACCAGTTCCTTGCCGATCGAGCGGTAATCATGGCCATTCCTGCCGCCATAGCCGACGCGCAGCAGGGTCCCGTCAGGCAGGCTCAGCCGCCCCGAGCCCTGGACCTGAAGGAAGAACACGTCGACCGGGTCTTCGAGCCAGGCGATTTCAAGCCCCAGCCCGTCGAGATGCCCGTTCTCGGCGATCTCGCGACGCGAGAACCAGGGCCGGTCGGGCGGCAGATCGGGCGGCAGGCGGTAGATCGGATAGCGGAACCGGGCATCGGGGGCGCAGGCGGCCTTCAGCACCGGTTCGAAATAGCCTGTGAACAGCGCCGGGCGCTCGCCACCGATCAGGACCGGACGGAAGAACAGCTCGAAGAAGCTGCGGGCGTTCGACTGACGCTCGGACAGGGCGCAAAGCGCGGTCCAGGACGGATCCGGCAGGTCGGGGCAGGTCTCGCGGAAGGCGGCCAGGGCCTCGGCATGATTGTCGGTCTTCCAGCCCTTGAGATCGTCGAAATCGAGCAGCTCGACCGATGGCGCGGCCCGAGCCGAGGCACCGCCGCCCAGGGCCAGGGCAAGACAGACCGCCGCGCCAAGGCCGCGCATCCGGCCCGCGCGCGACGGCGTGCCCTCACGGCCACCGGTCGATCTCGCGTCTTCCTGTTCCACCGGCGGTCCTGTCCTCGCGGTCGGCGTCGCGCCGCCTTCGCTCCGGCCGGTCCCGGGGCCAGTTCCTCCGGGGGCGGACACGCCCCGGGCGCGCGTCGGGGGCAGGGCCGTGATAGCCCCAAATGCGCGGCACTCCCAGAGCGGATAGAGCGATTTCAGACCGACGCGCGCATCGGAACCGCTGGAAACAGAGGCCTTCGGCCCTCAGCCGCAGCCTTCGAGCCGGGCCTCCAGCGCCAGCTTCCTGCCCTTGGCCGCGGCCAGCTTGCCCGACTTGTCGCCGACCGCATCGGCCGTTGCCGCGCCCGATTGCCGGCGCGACAGCTCCTGTATCTCGGCATTGACGTCCATGAGTTCCCCGCGTGCCCTGGCGCAGCTCATCCGGTCATACATGCCCGCAGGCATCGCGACGGGCGCAATCGCATCGGGCCGCCTGGCACAGGCCGAGACTGACAGGACCAGCGCAGCGGAGCGTGCCAGTCCATGACAACCGATCTTCACGACTGCCCCTCAAAACGGAATAAATCACGAAAACTTGAACATGCGCCCCGTCGAAAACGCAAGACCGTTTCGGGAAGCGGGCTTTTGTCTCATTTTTCGGAACAAATCTGCCCGGTCATCCGGGCAGAGGCGGAACCCAGACTCAGGAGACCGGCACCCAAAGCACATCCTCGATCCGCGGCGCGGCGGTGGCCAGCATGGCCAGCCGGTCGAAACCGAGCGCGATGCCCGAGGCCGGCGGCATGAAGGCCAGCGCCGCGAGGAACTCCTCGTCCAGCGGGTAGCGCTCGCCATACAGGCGTTCCTTCTCGTCCATCTCGGCCTCGAAGCGGCGGCGCTGCTCGGCAGGGTCGGTGAGCTCTCCGAAACCGTTGGCCAGCTCGACCCCGCAGGCATAGACCTCGAAGCGTTCGGCTTCGCGCGGATCGTCGGCGCATACCCTTGCCAGCGCGGCTTCGGCGGCCGGATACCGGTCGAGAACGGTGATCCGGCCCCGGCCCAGATGCGGCTCGACCCGTTCGACCAGCACCCGGCTGAAGATGTCGGACCAGCCGTCATCGGCCGCGAAACCGATTCCGGCCGCCTCGGCCTGAACCGCCAGCGCCGCGCGGTCGGAAACGCCTCCGGGTCCAAGCGTGGACAACAGGTCGATACCGGCATGCCTTTCGAAGGCCTGCGCCACCGAGAGCCGCTCGACCGGGGCGAAAGGGTCGCAGTCCTGCCCGGCATGGCTGAGCTTCCGGGTGCCCGCCGCCTCGCAGGCCAGTTGCAGCATCCGCGCGGTATCCGCCATCAGCACGGCATAGTCCTCGCCCGCGCGATACCATTCGAGCATGGTGAATTCCGGGCTGTGACGCGGCCCGCGCTCGCGGTTGCGCCAGACATGGCAAAAGGCCGCGATCCGGGGCTCGCCCGCGGCCAGCAGCTTTTTCATGGCGAATTCGGGCGAGGTATGCAGATACATCCGCCGCGCCGCGCCGTCATTGCCGATGGCCTCGGTCGCGAAGGCATGCAGATGGGTCTCGTTGCCCGGGCTTGTCACCAGCGCCGGCGGGTCGACCTCGACGAAGCCCCGGGCCGCGAACCAACCCCGGATCGCGGCCTGAATCCGGCCCCGCGCCAGCAGGGCGGCGCGGCGATCGGCATGGCGCCCGGGGGTCCACCAGGGGGTATCGGTCATCCGCGCGGCCTTTCTTTCTTCTGGAATTTTGCGCCAAGTTCAGCTAGGGGCGTTGTCCGATCCGGCGGATATACCGCACCACGACACTCCACAAGGAAGCCCCCAGTGAAAGTCATCGCCTCCTCGCTCCGCAAGGGCAACGTCGTCGAAAAGGATGGCCAGCTCTATGTCGTTCTCAAGGCCGAAAACTTCCATCCCGGCAAGGGCACGCCGACCACCTCGGTCGACATGCGCCGGATCTCGGACGGGGTGAAGACCACCGAGCGCTGGAAGACCACCGAACAGGTGGAAAAGGCCAATGTCGACGAGCGCGAATACGACTTTCTCTATGACGATGCCGAAGGGTTCCACTTCATGAACCCCGAGAGCTTCGACCAGGTCGCGGCCCAGCCCGACGTGGTGGGCGATGCCGCCGCCTATCTCGAGCCCGGCATGCGGGTCTTCCTGCAGACCTTCGAGGGCAACCCGATCTCGATCGAACTGCCGCAGAAGATGGTGGTCGAGGTGACCGAGACCGAGCCGGTGGTGAAGGGGCAGACCGCCTCGTCGAGCTACAAGCCCGCGATCACCAATATCGGCGTGCGCGTCATGGTGCCGCCCCATATCGATGTCGGCACGCGGATCGTCATCAACACCGCCGACAACACCTATGTGGAACGCTCGAAGGACTGAGCCGAAGCGGGTCTCCGGCGGCCCGCGACGCGCCTGACTGACAGGGATCCATGCCCCCGCAAACGAAAGAAGGACGGCACAGGCCGTCCTTCCGTAAACCGGATTGAAGATCCGGATGATCGCGACGCGTCACGCGTCAGTGGCGACGAGCTGCCAGTTGGGATCGTCCGAGCCCATCACCCGCGCGAAGGTCCAGACATCGCGCTGACGCTTGATCTCGCTCGGGCTGCCCTCGACCACCTCGCCGTTCTGGTTGCGCACCACCGAGGTAAGCTCGCCCACGAAACGGACGGTCAGCTCGGCCTCGCCGCTGTCGCGGTCATAGGTCGCATCCTTCAGCACCAGTTCGCGCACACCGATGAAGCTGGCATCGACCGACAGGCCCTGTTCCTCGCGAAGCCGGATCACCTCGGCAAAGCTCTCGCGCACGTCGGGGGCGAGGAAGCCCGCGACCTCGTCGAGCGTGCCATGCTCGAAGGACATCAGGATCATTTCATAAGCACCGCGGGCGCCATGCAGGAACTCGCTGACCGAAAAGCCCGGCTCGGCCAGCTTCATCGCTGCCAGAGCCTTGGCGGCCGGGCTGCCATCCTCGACATGATCGGTGATGTCGGTATCGGGACCGCCCTCGATCACCTCGAAGGAGGGACGGTTCTCGGCCCGGCGCGCCGCCGGATCGGGCATCTGCACCGGAGGTTTCTCGAACCCTTCCCGGGTTCCGAGAACGGACCGCAGCCGCAGGATCAGGAACACGGCGATCCCGGCAAGAACCAGGAGTTGAATGATGGCAGAGCTCATGAAAACCTCGCGGGTCGCGGGAAGCGTTTGTATCGAAGCGTCACCGGACATATGTAAGGCACGCCTTCAATCAAGTCCACCGGGCCAGCCGAAGCGCAAATGAGGTAATGCAATGGGGCTTTTTCTGCTTTTCCTCTCGATCCCGCTGATCGAGATCGCTCTGTTCATCCAGGTGGGCGGGCTGATCGGGCTCTGGCCGACGCTTGGCATCGTGCTGGCGACGGCCGCCGCGGGCACCTGGCTGATGCGGCAACAGGGCGCGCTGGCGCTATCGCAGGTGCGCAGCTCGTTCAACGAATTGCGCGACCCGACCGAGCCGCTGGCCCATGGCGCGATGATCCTCTTTGCCGGGGCGATGCTGCTGACGCCGGGTTTCTTCACCGACACCATGGGGTTGTTGCTGCTGATCCCGCCGGTGCGCGCGGCGGCCTATCGCTGGCTGTCGAAACGCGTGGTCGTGCATTCGACCGGCTTCACCGCCTCTGCCGGCGCCTCTCGCGGTCCCTCTGGCGGCGCGGCCCGGCAGCCGCGTCCGGCACGCGACGACATCATCGACGGCGATTTCGAGGATCTCACCCCCCGCGACGAGCAGGACGGACAGGACGGCACATTGCCGCCCTCTGGCTGGACCCGACACTGAGGGGCAGCGAAGGACCGCATTCAGCGACAGCATTGAGCGGCCGGGGGCGACCTGCTAAGCGAAGACCCAACGCAACCTTTCGCAGGAGCATGTCATGAGCGAGACCGAGGGCAACGGCGCAGCCGCGCAGCCGCCGCAAGTTAGAATGCAGATCCTGGGCCAGTATATACGGGACATGTCATTCGAGAATATTCTGGTCCAGAAGGGAGCCTCGGGCGAGGTCACCCCTGACGTGACGGTGCAGGTCGCGCTCGACGCCCGCAAGCGCCCGGCCGAGCATCAATACGAGATCATCACCAAGTTCACCGTTTCCTCGAAGAACAAGGCCGACCAGAGCCAGCTCTTCCTGATGGAACTCGATTATGCCGGCCTGTTCCATATCGAGAACGTGCCCGAGGACCAGCTGCATCCCTTCCTGCTGATCGAATGCCCGCGGATGCTGTTCCCCTATGTGCGCCGGATCGTCTCGGACGTGACCCGTGACGGCGGTTTCCCCTCGCTCAACCTCGAGCCGGTCGATTTCGTCGCGCTGTATCGTCAGGAAATCGCGCGCCGCGCCGCCGATCTTCAGAAGCAAGACACCCCGAGCGGCACCGCCTGAGACCGTTCAGTCGAAGCTTTTCCATAGCGCGCCGTCGCCCATCGTCTCGACAAAGGCACGATGGGCGGCGGCTTCCTCCTCTGTCAGACGCGAGGGCAGGGGCGCCGGACGCGGACGCGGGCGCCAGGCCTCGGTTTCGGTCTCGGAGCCGCCGCGCGACGCCCGGGAGCGGGTCGCCAGCATGAAATCGGGCTGCCGGCCACCGATCAGTTCCAGATAGACCTCGGCCAGGATCTCGGAATCGAGCAGGGCGCCGTGCTTGTCGCGCATGGTGTTGTCGATGCCGAAGCGGCGGCAGAGCGCGTCCAGCGTCGCGGGCGAGCCCGGAAACTTCTTGCGCGCAATGGCCAGCGTGTCGAGTGCCTGGCTCATCGGCAGCTTGGGCAGGCCGAGCCAGCCCAGTTCGGCATTCAGGAATTTCATGTCGAAGCTGGCATTATGGATCACCAGTTTCGAATCCTGCACGAAATCCAGGAATTTCTGCCCGACCTCGGAAAAGGGCGGCTTGTCGCGCAGCGTGACCTCGCCGGGCTTCGCCGGTCGCGGGTTGGCCAGGATGTCGGGCCCGATCCCGTGCACGCCAAAGGCTTCGTCGGGCATGTCGCGACCGGGGTTGATATAGACATGGAACGTCTCGCCGGTCGGCAGATGGTTCCACAGCACGACGGCACCGATCTCGACGATCCGGTCGCCGGTCTCGGGCTCGAAGCCCGTGGTTTCGGTATCGAGTACGATCTCACGCATTTGCGGTCCCCAGCTTGTCGATCAGCGCCGCGACCCCGGCCCGGGCCTGGTCGAGCGTCAGCGTCTCGATCACATGATCGGCGCGGGCGCGTTTCTCGGCATCGGGCATCTGCCGGGCCAGGATCGCGTCCAGCTGCGCCCCGGTCATGCCCGGACGCTCCAGCACCCGGGCGCGCTGAACCCCGGGCGGCGCGGTCACCACCAGAACCGCGTCGAGCCATTTCTCGGCCCCGGTCTCGAACAGAAGCGGGATGTCCAACACCAGCAGCCTCGCCTCGCGGTGCCGCGCGATGAAGGCCTGCCGGTCGGCCGCGACCAGCGGATGCACCACGGCCTCGATCCGCATCAGGGCCTCGGGCTCGCGCGTGATCCAGGCCTTCAGCGCGTCGCGGTCGACGGCGCCGTGACGGATGGCCTCGGGGCAGAGATCGCCGATGGGCTTCACCGCGGCGCCGCCCTCGGCATACAGGCCATGGACGACGGCATCGGCATCCCAGACCGGCACGCCCTTCTCGCGGAACAGCGCGGCGGTGGTCGACTTGCCCATGCCGATGGAGCCGGTCAGCCCCAGAAGACGCGGCGGGTTCATTGTCCGAGCAGCACCGCGCGGGCGGCGTCGTCGACCTCGGGCCGACGGCCGAACCAGCGCTCGAACCCGGGCGCGGCCTGATGCAGCAGCATTCCCAGCCCGTCGACCGCGACGCAGCCACGCGCCCGCGCCTCGCGCAGGAACGGGGTCTCGAGCGGCACATAGACCAGATCGCAGACCACCGCGTCGGAAGAAAGCGCATCGAGCGGCACCTTGAACTCGGCCTTGCCGACCATGCCCAGCGACGTGGTGTTCACCACGGTCGCGGCACCGTCGATCATCGCCCCCGCCTGCACCCAGTCATGGATCACGATCTTGGGGCCGAACTCGGCCCGCAGCGCCTCGGCGCGCGACCGGGTGCGGTTGGACACCCGGATCTCGCGCACGCCCTGCTCGGACAGCGCCGCGACCACGGCGCGGGCGGCGCCACCGGCCCCCAGGACGGCCGCCGGCCCAGATGTCGGATCCCAGCCCGGCGCGCCCTGGCGCAAGTTCTCGATGAACCCGATCCCGTCGGTATTGTCGGCATAGACCTTGCCGTCGGCCAGGAAGATCAGGGTATTGGCCGAGCCGATCAGCGCCGCGCGATCCGACACGGAATCGGCCAGGCTGAGAATGGCTTCCTTATGCGGGATCGTGACGTTCACGCCGACGAATCCCATCCGCGGCAGCGCCTCGAGCACCTGTTTCAGATCGGCATGGGCCACATCCATCGGTACGTAGAAACCGCGCAAGCCGTAGCGCTCCAGCCAGTGCCGGTGCAGCAGCGGCGACTTGGAATGGGCAATAGGAGAGCCGATGACGCCGGCCAGCGGGATTCTGTCACTCATGCCATCAAAACTCCTCGGGTCGTCAGGAAGGTCAGCAGCGGCAGCAGGGGCAGACCGAGAACATCGAAATAGTCGCCCTCGACGGCCGAAAACAGGCGCACGCCTTCCTCTTCAAGCTTGTAGCCTCCAACCGCATCGCGCACGGCGGGCCAGTTGCGGTCAAGATACTCGTCCAGGTAGAGATCGGAAAACGGCCGCATCGTCAGCGAGACCTTGCCGACATGGCGCCAGAGCGGACGCATGTCGTCATAGACCACCACCGCCGACAGAAGCTGATGCTTGCCGCCGCGCAGCGTGCGAAGCTGATCGCGTGCGTCCTCGCGGGATTCCGCCTTGGCCAGCACCTTGCCGCGATGGGCCAGCACCTGATCGCAGCCGATCACCAGCGCACCCGGCTGCTTTTCGGCCACCCGCTTGGCCTTGAAGGCCGCAAGCTCCTCGGCGATGTCGTCCGGTCCGGCGCCCTCGGCCTCCATCGCGGCGCGGATCGCCTCCTCATCGACGCGCGCGGGCATCGCCTCGAAAACGAGCCCGGCCCGGGTCAGAAGTTGGCGGCGGATGGCAGAGCCGGAAGCAAGGATCACACGGTCGGACATCGGATCACGCATTCGGGGCAACCCTGTGGATAAACCCAGGTGAGACGGTTGCACGGTTTCAGGATAAGAAGCCTCTTTCATCCCCGGGTGCCGTTCATACGTGGAAATGTCAAGAATCCGGGTCCTCAAATCCACCGTGGACTGTCTTCATCACTGGCTGTGAACGAATCGTCGCAGACAGATTATTCAGAAGTTATCCACAACTCGTGAGCAGGCCAGAGAGGTAAAAAACAATTGCAGTACAACTACCTGCGTGTCGTCCCATGAAATCCTGACGAGTTATCGTCACTTTCTTCCACAAGCGTTCCTGCTGTGGATGAGATCGTGGAATATGCAGTAATCCACATCCTCCACAGGCCCTACAAAATCATCATCTTTTCTTTTCTTTTCCTATTGCTCTAGAAGAGGCGCGGTAGGCGACCTAGCGTAGCGAGGCACGGCGATGTCGGAATTTCTGGCCAACATGTATCCTTGGACCAAATCACTGCACATCATTGCGGTGCTGACCTGGATGGCGGGTCTGTTCTATCTGCCCCGGATCTTCGTCTATCACACCGAGAAGGTGACCCCGGGGCACGAGACCGATGCGTTGTTCCAGGTCATGGAGATGAAGCTCTACCGCTACATCATGAACCCTTCGATCATCGCCGTCTGGGTCTTCGGCCTGGCTCTGGTTCTGACCCCGAACATCGTCTACTGGGATACGATCTGGCCCTATACCAAGGGCGCCTGCGTGATCGCGATGACCTGGTTTCACATGTGGCTGGGCGCGCGCCGCAAGGATTTCGTGGCCGGGCGCAACACCCGGACCGGTCGCACCTTCCGCATGATGAACGAGTTGCCGACCCTCCTGATGCTGGTCATCGTCTTCTCGGTGGTGATGAAATTCTGATCCGGCTTGCGGGTCCGTGGGTGGCGAGTTGACTCACGGGCCGCACAGGACTAAGGAGCAGGCTTAACTCGGGTCGTCCGATCCGAGGCTTCCCGTATAACGTGTGCGCACTCCGTCAGCGCCGTCTTCCGCAAAGCTTTGCCATGATCCAAGAATGCCTGAACCTCGCCGATCTCAAGGCCCAGAGCCCCAAGGCCCTTCTCTCCATGGCCGAAGAGCTCGAGATCGAGAACGCGTCGGCGATGCGCAAGGGCGAGATGATGTTCTCGATCCTCAAGGAGCGCGCCGAGGACGGCTGGGAAATCTCGGGTGACGGCGTTCTCGAGGTTCTGCAGGACGGGTTCGGCTTCCTGCGCTCGCCCGAGGCCAACTATCTGCCCGGTCCGGACGACATCTACGTCTCGACCGAGATGATCCGCCAGCATGCGCTGCGCACGGGCGACACGGTCGAGGGCGTGATGCAGGCGCCGCGCGAGAACGAGCGCTATTTCGCGATCACCAAGGTCACGAAGATCAACTTCCAGGACCCCGAACAGGCCCGGCACAAGATCAACTTCGACAACCTGACGCCGCTTTATCCGGACGAGCGGCTGAAGATGGAAATCGAGGATCCGACGATCCGCGACCGTTCGGCCCGGATCATCGATCTGGTTGCGCCGATCGGGAAGGGGCAGCGTGCGCTGATCGTGGCGCCTCCGCGGACCGGTAAGACGGTCCTGTTGCAGAACATCGCCAATTCCATCGAGACCAACCACCCCGAGACCTATCTGATCGTCCTTCTGATCGACGAACGTCCCGAGGAAGTCACGGACATGCAGCGGTCCGTGAAGGGCGAGGTCATTTCCTCGACCTTCGACGAACCGGCGACGCGTCACGTGGCCGTGGCCGAAATGGTCATCGAGAAAGCCAAGCGCCTGGTCGAGCATAAGCGAGATGTTGTTATCCTGCTCGATTCGATCACCAGACTTGGTCGCGCCTACAATACTGTGGTGCCGTCTTCGGGGAAGGTGCTGACCGGTGGTGTCGACGCCAACGCGCTGCAGCGGCCGAAACGGTTCTTCGGTGCCGCCCGGAATATCGAGGAGGGCGGGTCGCTGACCATCATCGCGACCGCGCTGATCGATACAGGTTCGCGGATGGACGAGGTGATCTTCGAGGAATTCAAGGGCACGGGCAATTCCGAGATCGTGCTCGACCGCAAGGTCGCCGACAAGCGCGTTTTCCCGGCCATGGACATCCTCAAATCCGGCACCCGGAAAGAGGATCTTCTTGTCGACAAGTCGGACCTGCAGAAGACCTTCGTTCTGCGCCGGATCCTGAACCCGATGGGCACCACCGACGCCATCGAGTTCCTGATCTCGAAGCTCAAGCAGACCAAGACAAATTCCGAATTCTTCGATTCGATGAACACCTGAGGCGGCAACGCCCGGAGGTGATCCCTGGACACGATCTTCGCTCAGGCGACGGCGCGCGGAAAAGCGGGCGTCGCCGTTATCCGCATTTCCGGCCCTCGGGCCTGTTCCGCCGCGCGCGCGCTGGCGGGGTCTTTGCCTGCACCACGGCAGGCGGGTCTGCGGCGTCTCGCGGATGCCGATGGCGTGCCGCTCGATGAGGCCCTGGTTCTGTGCTTTGCCAAGGGTGCCAGTTTTACTGGCGAAGATGTCGTTGAATTTCAATGTCATGGTAGCCCGGCAACCGTCTCGGCGCTGCTCTCGGCCCTGGGGCGCATCGATGGCCTGAGGCTGGCCGAGCCCGGCGAATTCACGCGCCGCGCGCTGGAAAACGGCGTGCTCGATCTCGCGCAGGTCGAAGGGTTGGGCGATCTTCTCGAGGCGGAAACCGAAGCGCAACGGCGTCAAGCTTTGCGAGTCCTGTCAGGGGCGCTCGGGGAGAAGGTCGATCGCTGGCGCGAAGCCCTGGTCAGGGCGGCTGCGCTTCTGGAAGCGACCATCGATTTTGCCGACGAAGATGTGCCGGTCGACGTGACCCCGGAAGTGACGGGGTTGCTTGCCGAGGTTGCGGCATCTCTGCAGGCAGAGATCGACGGCGTGTCGGTGGCAGAGCGTATCCGCGACGGATTCGAAGTTGCAATCGTCGGCCCGCCGAATGCGGGAAAATCCACGCTGCTGAATCACCTTGCCGGGCGCGAGGCGGCGATAACGTCGGAACATGCGGGCACGACCCGGGATGTGATCGAGGTCCGGATGGATCTTGACGGTCTTCCCGTGACCTTTCTCGATACCGCCGGTCTACGGGACAGCACGGATGAGATCGAGACGATCGGTATCGCTCGCGCCGTTGCCCGCGCCGAAGCCGCTGATTTGCGCGTTTTTCTTCTCGACGATACCGGCAAGACTCAGGGACTGGCGCCCGGACCCGAAGATATCGTCCTGCGGGGCAAGTCGGACCTTGGCGACGGTGCCGGGCAAGGGGTATCGGGTCGTACCGGAGAGGGCGTCGCCGAGCTGGTGGCCAGGATATCCAGGACGCTGGAAGGGCGCGCCTCGCGGACTGTCACGGCTACGCGAGAACGTCATGCCGAGGCAATGCGACGGGCCGGCGGTGCTATCGCCGAGGCACAGAATCGGCTATCTCTCGGCATGGAATCGGCAGAACTGGCGGCGGAGGATTTGCGCCGTGCCGCGCGCGCGCTGGAAACCTTGCTGGGCCGTATAGATGTCGAATCTCTGCTCGACGAGATTTTTTCACGCTTCTGTCTTGGAAAGTGAGGAGTGTTTCACGTGAAACATCGCGCTTTTGACGTTCTCGTGGTCGGTGGTGGCCATGCCGGTGCCGAGGCGGCCCATGCCGCGGCACGTCTTGGCGCGCGGACAGCCCTGGTCACGCTGCGACGGGACGGAATCGGCGTCATGTCCTGCAACCCGGCGATTGGTGGCCTTGGGAAGGGGCATCTCGTACGCGAGGTCGATGCTCTGGACGGGGTAATGGGCCGGGCTGCCGATCGAGCTGGTATCCAGTTTCGTCTGCTGAACCGCCGCAAGGGCCCCGCCGTACAGGGGCCGCGGGCACAGGCCGACCGAAAGCTCTATCGCCAGGCGGTTCAAACGGCTCTAGGCGCTATGCCGGGGCTCGAGATAGTCGAAGGTGAGGCCGCTGATTTTCTTCAGTGCGATGGCCGCATTGCGGGGGTCGTTCTGGCTGATGGAAGCGAAGTGTCTGCCGGGGCCGTTGTTCTGACCACGGGCACTTTCCTGCGCGGTGTCATCCATATCGGGGACCGTCAACGTCCGGGCGGCCGCATCGGCGACCGCCCATCTGTCCGCCTCGCTGAGCGGATCGACGAATTCGGGCTGTCGCTGGGGCGGCTCAAGACCGGCACGCCGCCGCGACTCGACGGAAGGACGATCGACTGGGATCGCCTCGACCACCAGCCGGGTGATGACGAACCGGTGTTGTTCTCCTTCCTCTCGACCAAGGTCGAGGCGCGTCAGGTTGCCTGCGGTATCACCCATACAAATTCGCAAACCCATGATATCATTCGGGAAAACCTGTCCCGTTCCGCGATGTACGGCGGTCATATAGAAGGGGTGGGGCCCCGCTATTGCCCGTCCATCGAGGACAAGATCGTCCGATTTGCGGAAAAGGAGTCGCACCAGATATTTCTCGAGCCGGAAGGTCTCGACGATACGACCGTCTATCCTAACGGCATTTCAACCTCGCTTACTGAAGAGGTGCAGCACGCCTATGTCCGGTCGATCAAGGGGCTGGAAAACGCGACCATCCTGCAACCGGGCTATGCTATCGAATACGACTATGTCGATCCGCGCGCGCTGCGGCCGACTCTCGAGCTGCGCGATGTGCCCGGACTTTACCTGGCCGGGCAGATCAACGGCACGACCGGATATGAAGAGGCGGCTGCGCAGGGTCTGGTCGCAGGTCTGAATGCGGCACGGGCCGTGGCGGGGCAGAGGCCCGCGATCTTCAGCCGGACCAGCAGCTATATCGGTGTAATGATCGACGATCTGGTCACGCGTGGTGTCAGCGAACCCTATCGCATGTTCACCTCACGCGCCGAATTTCGTCTGTCCCTTCGGGCGGATAACGCCGACCAACGCCTGACGCCGGTCGGGATCGAGATAGGCTGCGTTGGAGAGCGGCGCCGGACCTCTTTCGAGGCGAAGATGGAGCGTCTGTCAACTGGCCGTGCGCGGCTCGAGGCGCTTTCAGTGACGCCGAAACAGGTGACTGCGGTCGGGATCAAAGTGAACGCCGATGGAACGCGCCGATCTGGTATCGATCTTCTCGCCTTTCCCGATGTGACGTTCGACGACCTGATCCCGCTTGCACCGGAGCTTGCTGAGATTGACAGCGAAACCCGGGTTCAATTGGCACGAGACGCGCTATATGCCAATTATATTGCCCGCCAGACACAAGATGTAGAGGCAATGCGACGGGACGAGGCACAGCTCATTCCGCACGACTTCGATTATGAAGGACTCGACGGGCTGTCGTCGGAGCTGAAGGGAAAGCTCTCCCGGGTGCGCCCGGAAACGCTGGGGCAGGCGGCACGCATCGACGGCATGACCCCGGCTGCGGCAACTCTGATTCTCGCGCGCCTGCGCCAGATGGAGCGGCGGACGGCATGACAGTTTCAACAGGAGATTTGACCGATGTTTCACGTGAAACATCGGAACGTCTGGCCAGCTATGCATCCCTTTTGCGCAAATGGACCCCTGTGATAAATCTGGTATCGCGCGCCACACTGGAGGAGCTCGAAACCCGGCATTTTGCAGATTCCGCCCAGCTTTTCGATCTTGCCCCGGGGGAGGCGCGGCACTGGGTTGATCTGGGAAGCGGTGGCGGCTTTCCCGGACTTGTGATCGCAATTCTCGCCGACGAGCGGGCGCCGGATCTTCGGGTCACGCTGATTGAAAGCGACCAACGAAAGGCAACATTCCTGCGGACCGTAGCCCGGGAAATCGGCCTGAACCGGGTTGAGGTGATCGATGAGCGCCTCGAGACCGCGGATCCGCAAGGGGCGGATGTGCTTTCGGCCCGTGCCTTGGCGCCCCTAGATCGGCTTTTGGGGTTTGCAGAGCGGCATCTTGCCCCGGGTGGGGCCGCATTATTCCCGAAAGGCGCCCGTTACGCCGATGAAGTGAAGCGGGCGCTTGCATCCTGGCGGTTCGAGGTTCAAAACCATCCCAGCAAGACCGACCCGCAGGCCGTTGTTCTGAAACTCGGAGGCATCGCCCGTGTCTGACCCCACGCGCCCGAAAGGCCCGAAAATTATCGCCGTGGCAAACCAGAAGGGCGGCGTCGGCAAGACTACAACCGCGATCAACCTCGGCGCTGCCTTGGCCGAGCTTGGCAAGACGGTTCTGATTGTCGATATCGATCCTCAGGGAAATGCCTCGACGGGGCTTGGTATTGCGCCCGAAGCGCGGGTCAAGACGACATATGATCTGATCCTGGATGACGCGCCGCTGGCCGATATTGTGGTCAAATCGCCCAAGGGGAACCTGTATATCGCGCCGTCAACCACAGATCTCAGTTCGGCCGATATCGAGATGGTCGCCAATGAGAAACGCAGCTTCTTGCTGCATGATGCGCTTCGTCAGCCGGCAATGGATGCTTATGGCTTCGATTTCGTGCTGATCGATTGCCCGCCGGCGCTGAGTTTGCTGACCATCAATGCGATGGTGGCTGCGCATTCGGTTCTTGTGCCGCTGCAAAGCGAGTTTTTCGCGCTGGAAGGTCTGTCGCAACTGATGCTCACCATCCGGGAGTTGCGTCAGACCGCCAATTCGAGCCTCAGGATCGAGGGGGTGGTTCTGACCATGGCCGACCGGCGCAACAACCTCTCGCAAGCCGTCGAAAACGATGCGCGGGCCTATCTGGGCGATCTGGTGTTCCGAACGGTCATCCCGCGCAACGTCCGGGTCAGCGAGGCGCCGTCCTATGCGATGCCTGTGCTCGATTATGACCCGAATTCACGCGGGGCCGAAGCCTATCGCGCGCTTGCGCAGGAAATGCTCGAGCCGAAAGTGCCGGTGGGCGCCTGAGGCACTAAGGCACTGGGGGACGAAAGATGAAGCAACCTGAAAAACGCGGCCTTGGGCGTGGTTTGTCGGCGCTGATGGCCGATGTGCGTATCGAACCGGAAGCCGAGCGGGACGAGGCGCCGCGCAGCAAGGCCGATCTGATGATTGCGCTGGATCTGCTTGAGCCCAATCCCGATCAGCCGCGGCGACAATTTTCGGAAGAGGCGCTGAAGGAGCTTTCCGACTCGATCCGCGAGAAGGGCGTGATCCAGCCTCTGATTGTCCGGCCCAGCAAGCGTAGCGAGGGGCATTTCGAGATCGTCGCTGGCGAACGTCGCTGGCGCGCCTCGCAACTGGCTCAGAAACATGAGGTTCCGGTGATCGTCCGTGAGCTGGACGATACCGAAGTTCTGGAAATCGCGATTATCGAGAACATCCAGCGCGCCGATCTGAACGCGCTGGAAGAGGCGATGGGCTACCGCCAGTTGATGGATCGCTTCGGCCACACACAAGATAAGGTCGCCGAAGCGCTGGGGAAAAGCCGCAGCCATATCGCCAATCTGCTGCGTCTGCTGCAATTGCCGGACGAGGTGCAGGGCTATCTGCGCGAAGGGCGGCTGAGCGCGGGCCATGCCCGGGCGTTGATCACAACCGAAGATCCGGCGAAGCTGGCGCGGCAGGTCATCAAGGGCCAACTGTCGGTGCGTGCGACCGAGAAGCTGGCCAAGTCAGGCTCTGCGCCGAAAACGCGCCGTCCGCCGCCACCGCTGGCCAAGGACGCCGATACCCGCGCCCTCGAGCAGGACCTGTCGGCCAATCTGGGGGTGGGCGTCTCGATCGAACACCGCGCCGACGGATCGGGTGATCTTGTCCTGTCCTATGCGTCGCTTGAAGAACTCGACAGGCTTTGTGCCGCTTTGAGCGGGCCGTCGGGCAGCCTGGACTGAGACTCAATCGGGCAGCAGTGCGCGGATCACCGCATTCAGCACTGCTCGGCCCGCCGATGTGGCCCGCAGGAAACCGTTATCGACCACGATCAGGCCGAGTTCAGACAATTCCTTGATTTTATTGGAATTTAGTGGCGCGCCTGCCATTCTTTCCTGCCGCGACAGTGACAGACCGCGGGCAAGACGCAGGCCCATCATCAGATATTCCGCAGCCTGATCTGCAGGCAAAACCGCAGCTCGGGACAGCTCGCCGGTGCCAGTGCGTTCGACGCGTTCGAGCCAGGCGGTGGGGGCCAGCGGAGTTTCGGTGGCCTGGCGCCGACCGGAAAGCGTCAGGCGGCCATGTGCCCCCGGTCCGATCCCGGCATAATCGCCGGCCTGCCAATAGATCAGGTTATGCCGCGACTCGGCGCCGGGCCGGGCATGGTTCGACACCTCATAGGCGGGCAATCCGGCGGCGTCGCATCTCTCTTGCGTCAATTCGTAGAGATCGGCGCCGAGATCCTCGTCGGGCAACCCTTTCAGCCCGCCGCGTGCCAGCCGGTCGCCAAAGGCGGTGCCGGCTTCGACGGTGAGCTGGTAAAGCGAAAGGTGATCGATCGCCATCGCCAGAGCCTCGTCGAGTTCCGCGCGCCAGGCCGCGAGGCTTTGGGCTTGCCGGGCATAGATCAGATCGAAGCTGACCCGCGGAAAGCGGGTCCGGGCGATGTCGAAGGCGGCGCGGGCCTCGGCCACGCTGTGCGTGCGCCCGAGCCGCCTGAGATCGGCATCGTTCAGCGCCTGGACGCCAAGCGAGACCCGGTTGACGCCGGCTTCGGCAAATCCCGTGAAACGTCCGGCCTCGACCGAGGTCGGATTGGCCTCGAGCGTCACCTCGATGTCATTTGCGGGCGTCCAGACCGACCGGGCGGTCTCGAGAATGGCGCCGACCAGCTCGGGCGGCATCAGGCTGGGCGTGCCGCCGCCGAAAAAGACGGTGTTCAGGACACGCGGGCCGGTTTCGGCGCCGAGGCGGCGGATTTCCGAAATATAGGCGTTCTGCCAGCGTTTCGTGTCTATCTCGGCCGAAACATGGCTGTTGAAGTCGCAATAGGGGCATTTCGACAGGCAGAACGGCCAGTGGACGTACAGCCCGAACCCGCCCTCCTGCCAGTCTTCAGCGGTCAAACAGGCTCACCAGTTTCTCGAAGGCGCGGGCGCGATGGCTGATCCGGTTCTTTTCCCAGCGGTCCATTTCGCCGAAGGTGATGTCATGGCCGTCGGGCTGAAAGATCGGGTCGAAGCCATGGCCCTGATCGCCGCGCATCGGCCAGACGATGCGCCCGGGCATGCGGCCCTCGAACACCTCGTCATGACCATCGGGCCAGGCCAGCACGAAGGTACAGCAGAATTGCGCGCTCCGGGGCTCGGGGGCATTCGCCTCCTCGAGCCTGGTCCAGACCTTTTCCATCGCCATCGGGAAGTCGCGGCCAGAGCCTGTCTCGGCCCAATCGGCGGTATAGACGCCCGGCGCGCCCCCGAGCGCGTCGACCGCAAGCCCGCTATCGTCGGCCAGGGCAGGAAGCCCGGTGGCCTTCGCCGCGGCATGGGCCTTGATCCGGGCATTGCCGACGAATGTATCCTCGGTCTCGTCCGGTTCAGGCAGGTCATGTTCGGCCGCGCCGGTGACGGAAATGCCGAAAGGCTTCAGCAGGTCTGCGATCTCTTCGAGCTTGCCGCTGTTATGGGTCGCCACCAGCAGCGTCTTTCCGTCAAACCGGCGCATGGGCTCAGCCTCCGATCGCGGCTTTCTGGGCGGCGACAAGCTCGGCCACACCCTTTTCGGCCAGATCGAGCAACGCGTTCATCTGGTCGCGGCTATAGGTCGAGCCCTCGGCCGACATCTGCACCTCGATCAGCTTGCCGGAGCCGGTCATCACGAAATTGCCGTCGACGCCGGCCTCGCTGTCTTCGGGATAGTCCAGGTCCAGCACCGGCTGGCCGGCATAGATCCCGCAGGAGACGGCCGCGACCGGATCGACCAGCGGGTCCGAGATCACCTCGCCGGTCTTCATCAGCTTGTTCACGGCCAGCCGCAGCGCGACCCAGCCGCCGGTGATCGAGGCGCAGCGGGTGCCGCCATCGGCCTGGATCACGTCGCAGTCGATGGTGATCTGGCGTTCGCCAAGCGCCACGCGGTCGACGCCCGCGCGCAGGCTGCGGCCGATCAGGCGCTGGATCTCGACGGTACGGCCGCCCTGCTTGCCCTGGGCCGCCTCGCGGCGCATCCGCGTGGTCGTGGCCCGCGGCAGCATCCCGTATTCGGCGGTGACCCAGCCGAGGCCCGAATTCTTCAGGAAGGGCGGGACCCGCTCTTCCAGCGTCGCGGTGCAAAGCACATGGGTATCGCCCATGCGGATCAGGCACGAGCCTTCGGCATGCTTGGTCACGCCGGTTTCGATTGAAACCGGACGAAGTTCGCTTACATCACGACGGGATGGGCGCATCGGACTGTCCTTTTATTGGTTTTGAAGCTTTGCTCCCATGAGCCGGACGCCGATGCAACCCCGATTGATGGTCCTGTTGACGGGCCCGATTGACGACATCGGGATCTTCCCTTTAATGGCACCGCTTCGACGGAGGCGCGGCAGGTGAGCACCCAAGGCATTCTCGAAGAGATGAACGATCGCTCGCGCGAGGTGTTTCGCCGCGTGGTCGAGGGCTATCTCGAATCCGGCGACCCGGTGGGGTCGCGCACGCTGACCCGGACGATGAGCGAGAAGGTCAGCGCCGCCACCATCCGCAACGTGATGCAGGATCTCGAGTTTCTCGGTCTGCTGAACAGTCCGCATGTCTCGGCCGGGCGGGTCCCGACGCAGCTCGGGCTCAGGATGTTTGTCGACGGGCTTCTGGAGGTCCGCGACCTCAGGGAGGAGGATCGCGAGAAGATCGACGCGACGCTCGGGGCGAACACCTCCGATGTGGGTGCGCTTCTCGACCGGGTGGGGGCCGCGCTGTCAGGGGCGACCCATGGCGCCAGCCTGGTTCTCGCGCCCAAGCACGAGGCGCCGATCAGGCATATCGAATTCGTGAGCCTCGGCGCCGACCGGGCGCTGACGGTTCTGGTCTTTGCCGACGGTCATGTCGAGAACCGACTGTTCCAGCCATCGCCGGGGCAGACGCCCTCCTCGATGCGCGAGGCCGCCAATTTCCTCAACGCGCTGGCCGAAGGACGGACGCTGAGCGAGTTGCGCGACACGATGAAGGTCGAGATCGCGCGGCGCCGGCAGGAGCTTGACGATCTGGCCCGGGTCATGGTCGAGGCCGGGCTCGCGGTGTGGGAGAACGATGGCCATGATCAGGCGCGGCTGATCGTGCGCGGCCGGGCCAATCTTCTGTCCGATCCGGCAGAGGCCGCCGATCTCGACCGGATCCGGAGCCTGTTCGACGATCTGGAACGCAAGCGCGACATCGCCGAGTTTCTCGAGCTGGCCGAGGAGGGCGAGGGCGTGCGCATCTTCATCGGCTCCGAGAACAAGCTTTTTTCACTTTCGGGTTCCTCTTTGGTGGTCTCTCCATATATGAACGCTGACCGGAAGATCATTGGCGCCGTGGGGGTGATCGGGCCGACCCGGCTGAACTACGGACGGATCGTACCGATCGTGGATTACACCGCCCAGCTGGTGGGCAAGCTGATCGCCGACCGCGGCAAGGGATGAAAGATGGCAGAACCTGAAAAGACCGAACTCGACGACGTAGAGACCGAGACCGCAGCCGAAATCGACCCCCCCGAGCTCACTGCCGAGGAAATCGAGGCTTTGAAGGCCGAACGGGACGAGCTCCGCGACCGGTTCATGCGGGCGCTGGCCGATGCCGAGAATGCGCGCAAACGGGCCGACCGCGACCGCCGCGAGGCCGAGAATTACGGCGGCTCGAAACTCGCCCGCGACATGCTGCCGGTCTATGACAACCTTTCCCGCGCGCTCGAGGTCGTCACCGACGAGCAACGCGAGGCGAATGCGGCACTGCTCGAAGGGGTCGAGCTGACCCTGCGCGAGCTTCTGAACGTCTTTGCCAAGCATGGCATCGAACGGGTGGCCCCCGAGGCGGGCGACAAATTCGATCCGCAGCTGCATCAGGCGATGTTCGAGGCTCCGGTCCCCGAGACCAAGGCCGGCGACATCATCCAGGTGATGGCCGTCGGCTTCATGCTGCATGACAGGTTGCTGCGTCCGGCACAGGTCGGCGTGTCCTCGACACCCGCCTCCTGAGAGCGGACCGTTTCACGGGAAACGCCCGACCCACCGGTCGGGCGTTCTTGTTTGCAAAAGGCTCTATTCCGGTTCTGCCAGCGCTTTCAGCTCGTAGATCAGGTCCAGCGCCTCGCGCGGGCTCAGCTCGTCGGGATGGATCGCCGACAGCCGGTTTGCCAGAGGCGAGGGACCTGCGGGCGCGGGCTTCGGCGGTTGCGGGATCGCCGCGGCCGAGAACAGCGGCAGATCGTCGATCAGAGCAGAGGGCGTCCGCCCGCCCTCGCGTTCGCCCCGTTCCAGCGCGTCAAGCACCACCCGGGCGCGCTCGACGACACTGTCTGGCAGGCCCGCCAGCCGCGCCACCTGCACCCCGTAGGACCGGTCCGCCGCGCCCTTGCGCACCTCGTGCAGGAAGATCACGTCGCCTTCCCATTCCTTCACCGCAACGGTGGCGTTTTCGACGCCCGAGAGCTTTTGCGTCAGCGCCGTCATCTCGTGGTAATGGGTGGCAAAGAGCGCGCGGCAGCGGTTCGCGTCATGCAGATGCTCGAGCGTCGCCCAGGCGATGGACAGCCCGTCATAGGTGGCGGTGCCGCGTCCGATCTCGTCGAGGATCACCAGCGCCCGGTCGTCGGCCTGATTGAGGATCGCGGCGGTCTCGACCATCTCGACCATGAAGGTCGAGCGTCCGCGCGCCAGATCGTCCGCGGCGCCGACCCGGCTGAAAAGCTGCGACACCAATCCGATATGGGCCGAGGCGGCGGGCACGAAGCTGCCCGCCTGTGCCAGCAGCGCGATCAGCGCATTCTGCCGCAGGAAGGTCGATTTGCCCGACATGTTGGGCCCGGTCAGAAGCCAGATCGCGGCGCCGCTTCCGGCCTGGGCCAGATCGCAGTCATTGGCGATGAAGGGGGCGCCGCCCTGACGCCTCAGCGCGCGTTCCACCACCGGGTGACGTCCGCCCGCCACGTCAAAGGCGCGGCTGTCATCGACCAGCGGCTCGCACCAGTCCTCGCCCCGGGCCAGATCGGCAAGCCCGGTCGCAAGGTCGATCTCGGCCAGGGCCGCAGCGGCCTGACCGACCGGGCCCGCGCAGTCAAGAATGGCGCCTTTCAGGCTGTCATAGAGCCGTTTTTCGATCTCCAGCGCCCGGTTCCCGGCATTCAGGATGCGGGTTTCCAGTTCCGACAGCTCGACCGTGGTGAAGCGCAGCGCATTGGCCGTGGTCTGGCGGTGGATGAAGGTATCCGACAGCGGCGGCGACAGCATCCGTTCGGCATGGGTGGCGGTGACCTCGATGAAATAGCCCAGCACGTTGTTGTGCTTGATCTTCAGTGAGGAAATCCCGGTTTCTTCGGCAAAGCCCGCCTGCATCCGCGCGATCACGCCACGGCCCTCGTCGCGCAGCGTGCGTGCCTCGTCCAGCCCGGTATCGAAGCCCGTGGCGATGAAACCGCCATCGCGGACCAGCAGCGGCGGTTCGGCCACCAGAGCCCGGTCGAGCAGATCGCAAAGCGTGTCATGCCCGGTCAGCGCCGCCCGCGCATCGCTCAGCGTTTGCGGCAGCCCGTCGTCCAGAAGCCCGGCCACGTCCGCGGCCTGGGTCAGCCCGTTGCGGATCGCCGCCAGATCCCGCGGCCCGCCCCGGTCGAGCCCCAGCCGCGACAGCGCCCGGTCGATATCGGGGCATTTCCGCAGGCTGTCGCGCAGGGCGGCGCAAAGCCCGGCATCCTCGACCAGCGCCCGGACCGCCGCGAGCCGGGCATGGATCGTCGGCAGATCGCGCGAGGGGCTGGAGATCCGCCGTTCCAGCAGCCGCGCGCCTGCGGCGGTGACGCTGCGGTCGATGGCCGCCAGCAGGCTGCCCTCGCGGCCGCCGGACAGGCTGGCGGTCAGTTCCAGATTGCGGCGGGTCGCGGCGTCGATCTGCATGGTGCCGCCCATCGCCTCGCGCACCGGCGGGCGCAGGAGCGGCAGCTTGCCCTTCTGGGTGATCTCCAGATAGTCGACCAGCGCCCCCATCGCCGACAGCTCGGCGCGCGAGAAGGTGCCGAAGCCCTCGAGCGTGCCCACCGAGAACAGCCCGGTCAGACGGGTTTCGGCCGAGCTGCTGTCGAAGCTCGCGCGCGAGAGCGGCGTGACCGAGGCGCCGGATTCAGAGACTATCTCGGCCCAATCGCGTTCTGTTGCCTCGTTCAGAAGCACTTCGCGCGGGGCCAGACGTGCGAGTTCGGCGCCCAGCCGCACGCCCGGGCAGCCCATGGTGCGAAAGGCGCCGGTCGAGATGTCGACCCAGGCCAGCGCGGCCTCGCCCCTGACCTCGGCGAAGGCGGCAAGGAAGTTGTGGCGCCGCGCCTC
This sequence comes from Rhodovulum sp. HP10, assembly GCF_047553435.1. NCBI lineage: Bacteria > Pseudomonadati > Pseudomonadota > Alphaproteobacteria > Rhodobacterales > Paracoccaceae > Rhodovulum > Rhodovulum sp. HP10. The sequence goes on along the minus strand of NZ_CP180201.1, from coordinate 2,005,703 downwards.
CAGCAGCGTTTCCTCGGTCAGCGTGCCCGGCGTGACCAGCCTGACCACGTCGCGCTTCACGACCGATTTCGAGCCGCGCTTCTTGGCCTCGGCCGGGTCTTCCATCTGTTCGCAGACCGCGACCCGGAACCCCTTGCGGATCAGCGTCAGCAGATAGCTTTCAGCGGCATGGACGGGTACGCCGCACATCGGGATGTCCTCGCCCAGATGCTTGCCGCGCTTGGTCAGCGCGATGTCCAGCGCCTGGGCCGCAGCCACGGCGTCATCGAAGAACATCTCGTAGAAATCGCCCATCCGATAGAACAGCAGCGCGCCCGGATGGGCGCGCTTGATTTCCAGATATTGCGCCATCATCGGCGTCACGGTGCTGGGCGTATCGCTCACCCGATCTCTCCCTCGGCTGACCTGCTGCACCCTAGAGAACGTCACAACCGAGGAAAAGAGCGATTGGTCGCGCCATCGCCCGGAAGGAGCGAGCCAGTTCCATATTGTGACAGGTCTGTCAGTCCGTTAGGTACATGCGGTCTCAGCGAGACGATGAATTTGGTACCGGTATGCTATTGAATCGAAAGCGCCTTATCCTGCGGGACAAACCGCAAGTCGCACGCGGCAACAAGCGCGCGCTGTTTCTCATCGACGGCTATCCCGATGTCGTGGTCAAGGTGGTTCTGCCCCGCGAGGGCGGCACCAACATGACCTGGTACAAACGCTTGCTGCGCCGCTTTTTGCCCTCGACCAACTATCGCTTCCTGTTTCGCGAATACAAATGCTACCTGGCGGCCAAACTGGCGCAGGCCGGCCAGTCCGGCGCCCTGCCGATCGTCGAGCTGCGGGGTCTGGTGCAGACCGATCTGGGCCCGGGGATGATCGCGGAACGGATCACGGATGGGAAAGGAAACCTGGGCACCAGCCTGCGCGAGATGATCCTGCGCAACGAGTTCCAGGAGCACCATCTGGAGTTGTTGAACGATTTCGTGCGGCGGATCTTTGCGTGGCGCGTTCGCGCGAATGACCTGAGCCCGAGCAATATTCTTTTTGGTCAGAGGGCCGGGGTCCCCCAATTCGTGCTTGTTGACGGCCTCGGGGACAGTCATCTAATTCCGTTACGAACCTGGTCCAGCCACCTCAACGAGCGAAGCCTGTGCAAACGCTTTGAGGATACGAGCCGCGTGACCGGATTGACCTGGGATGCGAAAGACCGCGTTTTCGGCCTTCCGCGCCGTTAGATAAGGATCTGCGCCTTGAGCAAGACGACCCGCCCGACCCCCGAAGAGGCGCTGAGTTATCATATCGATCCCGTGCCGGGGAAATACGAGATCGTGGCGACCAAGCCCATGACCACCCAGCGCGACCTCAGCCTGGCCTACAGCCCGGGCGTGGCGGTGCCGGTTCAGGCCATCGCCGATGCGCCCGAGACCGCCTATGACTACACCTGCAAGGGCAACATGGTCGCCGTCATCTCGAACGGCACCGCGATCCTCGGCATGGGCAATCTGGGCGCGCTGGCCTCGAAGCCGGTGATGGAGGGCAAGTCGGTCCTGTTCAAGCGCTTTGCCGATGTGAACGCGGTCGATATCGAGCTGGATACCGAGGACCCCGAAGAGATCATCCGGGCGGTGCGGCTGATGGGGCCGACCTTCGGCGGCATCAACCTGGAGGACATCAAGGCGCCCGAGTGCTTCATCATCGAGCAGCGGCTCAAGGAAGAGATGGACATTCCGGTCTTCCATGACGACCAGCACGGCACCGCGGTGATCTGCGCAGCGGGACTGATCAACGCGCTGCACCTGTCGGGCAAGAAGATCGAGGAATGCCGGATCGTGCTGAACGGCGCCGGTGCGGCCGGGATCGCCTGCCTGGAACTGGTCAAGTCGATGGGGGCGAAGCATGACAACTGCATCGCCTGCGATACCAAGGGTGTGATCTATCAGGGCCGCACCGAGGGCATGAACCAGTGGAAATCGGCCCATGCCGCCCATACCGATGCCCGCACGCTGGAAGAGGCGATGGTGGGCGCCGACGTATTCCTGGGCGTCAGCGCAAAGGGCGCGGTGACGCCCGGGATGGTGGCCTCGATGGCCGAGAACCCGGTCATCTTCGCGATGGCGAATCCCGATCCCGAGATCACGCCCGAAGAGGCGCAGGAGGTCAGGCCCGATGCCATCGTCGCGACCGGCCGGTCGGACTATCCGAACCAGGTCAACAACGTGCTGGGCTTTCCCTATCTCTTCCGCGGCGCGCTAGACATCCATGCCCGGGCGATCAATGACGAGATGAAGATCGCCTGCGCCGAGGCGCTGGCCGCACTTGCGCGCGAGGATGTGCCTGACGAGGTCGCCATGGCCTATGGCAAGAAACTGACCTTCGGGCGCGATTACATCATTCCGACGCCTTTCGATCCGCGTCTGATCTATACCATTCCGCCGGCGGTGGCGCGCGCGGGGATGGATACCGGCGTGGCGCGGCGGCCCATCGTCGACATGGACGAGTACGAACAGCGGCTGAAGGCGCGGATGGATCCCACCGCCTCGATCCTGTCGGGGATCGCGGCGCGCGCCAAGGCCGCACAGGCGCGCATGATCTTTGCCGAGGGCGATGACGAGAGGGTGCTGCGCGCCGCGGTCGGCTATCACCGTGCGGGCTATGGCCAGGCCATCGTCGTCGGCCGCGAGGCCGAGGTGAGGGAAAAGCTCGAACAGGCCGGTCTGGGCGATGCCTATCGCGAGATCGAGGTGGTCAATGCCGCCAATACCCGCCATCTCGAGTCCTATCGCGCGTTCCTCTATCAACGGCTGCAGCGCAAGGGCTTCGACACCCATGACATCAACCGGCTTGCCGCGCGCGACCGGCATGTGTTCTCGGCGCTGATGCTGGCGCATGGCCATGGCGATGCGCTGGTGACCGGCGCGACGCGGAAATCGGCCCATGTGCTGGAGCTGATCAACCACGTCTTCGACGCCCGCGCCCAGGACGGGGCGGTCGGCGTCACCGCGCTTCTTCACAAGGGCAAGATCGTCTTCATCGCCGATACGCTGGTGCATGAATGGCCCGAGGAAGAGGATCTGGCCAATATCGCGGTCCATGCGGCCGAAGTGGCGCGTGGCCTCGGCATCGAGCCGCGCGTGGCCTTCCTCAGCTTCTCGACCTTCGGCTATCCGGTCAGCGAGCGGGCGACCAAGATGCATCGTGCCTCCGAGGTGCTGGCCAAACGCGGTGTCGATTTCGAATTCGACGGCGAGATGACGGTCGATGTGGCACTGAACCCGACCGCGATGGCGCGCTATCCGTTCTGTCGCCTGTCGGGGCCTGCCAATGTGCTGGTGGTGCCGGCCCGGCATTCGGCCTCGATCTCGGTCAAGCTGATGCAGGAAATGGCAGGGGCCACGGTGATCGGTCCGATCCTCGCAGGTGTCGAGAAGCCGATCCAGATCTGCTCCACGGTCTCGACGGTCAACGACATCCTGAACATGGCCTTGCTGGCCGCCTGCGAGGTCGGCTGAGCCGTCAGGACCCTGAAAAGGCTGCCGCGTCGCCCCAGAGGGCTTTGACCCGGGCGTCGCGGCCGCAGGCCTTGCGGTAGAGCTTGTAGGCCTCGGCCTTCGATTTCGGTCCAAACCGGGTCAGGATCAGGCCGGTCTGCCGGTAGTAGTCCTGGTGATAGGCCTCGGCCTCGTAGAACGGCCCGGCCTCGAGGACCGGGGTCACGATCTCCTGCGACAGGGCGCTCCGGGCCTCGGCCTTCGCGGCCTCTGCCGCCTCTCTTTCGGCCGGATCAGAGACGAAAATAGCCGTGCGATAGCTGTCTCCGCGGTCGCAGAACTGCCCGCCCGGATCGGTCGGATCGACAGACCGGAAGAACAGCGACAGGAGTTCGGGATAGCTGACCCGCTCCGGATCATAGGTGATGCGGACCGCCTCGTAATGACCGGTGCCGCCATGCGAGACATCGCGATAGGTGGGGTTTTCCAGGGTGCCGCCGGTATAGCCCGAGACCACCCCGCTCACGCCCGGAACGCTTTCGAAATCGGCCTCGACGCACCAGAAGCAGCCGCCCGCGAAGATCGCGGTTTCGGGCTCTGTGGCCTGTGCCCTGCCGCCCTTGACCATGTAGCCGAGCACGAGCGCCAGCATCAGCAGAACCGGTTTCATCGCCTTGAGGGACATCGCCATGGCCTGTCGTCCTTTTCCGTCTCGGGGCGGAGGATAGGCATCCGGAGATCGGCCGTGAAACCCACAAGCGCGTGAGGTCACGAAGGCGGGACCGGCACGGTTGGGCCGGTCCCGCGAGGGGCTCAGCCCTTGAGCTTGCGGTTCCGCATCGCCAGCAGCCGCAGCCGCAGCGCGTTCAGCTTAATGAAGCCGGCGGCGTCCTTCTGGTCATAGGCGCCCGCATCGTCCTCGAAGGTGACATGGCTCTCGGAGTAGAGAGAGGCCTCGGACCAGCGGCCGACGGTGCGCGCCGACCCCTTGTAAAGCTTCAGCCGGACGGTGCCCGAGACATGCTCCTGGCTCTTGTCGATCAGCGCCTGCAGCATCTCGCGTTCGGGGCTGAACCAGAAGCCGTTATAGATCAGCTCGGCATATTTCGGCATCAGCTCGTCTTTCAGATGCGCCGCGCCGCGGTCGAGCGTGATCTGCTCGATGCCGCGATGGGCCTCCAGCAGGACGGTGCCGCCGGGGGTCTCGTAGATGCCGCGCGACTTCATGCCGACGAAGCGGCCCTCGACCAGATCGAGCCGGCCGATGCCGTGCTTGCCGCCCAGCTCGTTCAGCTTCGTCAGAATGGTCGCAGGCGACATCGCCTCGCCATTGATCGCGACCGCGTCGCCCTTCTCGAAGGTCACTTCGATGTATTCGGGCTCGTTCGGCGCGTCCTCGGGGTTGACCGTGCGCTGATAGACATAATCGGGCGCGTCCTCGGCGGGGTTTTCGAGAACCTTGCCCTCGGAGGAGGTGTGCAGAAGGTTCGCATCGACCGAGAAGGGGGCCTCGCCGCGCTTGTCCTTGGCAATCGGGATCTGGTTCTGTTCGGCGAAGTCCAGCAGCTTGGTGCGGCTGGTCAGGTTCCATTCGCGCCAGGGGGCGATGACCTTGATATCGGGGTTCAGCGCATAGGCGGCCAGTTCGAAGCGCACCTGGTCGTTGCCCTTGCCGGTGGCGCCATGGGCTACGGCATCGGCGCCGGTCGCCTCGGCGATCTCGATCAGCCGTTTCGAGATCAGCGGACGCGCGATCGAGGTGCCCAGGAGGTACAGCCCCTCATAGACCGCGTTGGCCCGGAACATCGGGAACACGAAGTCGCGGACGAATTCCTCGCGCAGATCCTCGATGAAGATCTCGGAGGCGCCCATCATCTCGGCCTTCTTGCGGGCGGGCTCCAGTTCTTCGCCCTGACCGAGATCGGCGGTGAAGGTGACGACCTCGCAACCATATTCGGTTTGCAGCCATTTCAGGATGATCGAGGTGTCGAGCCCCCCCGAATAGGCCAGGACAACTTTCTTGGGCGCGGATTTCGGCGTGGACATGGAGCCACCTTTCGACTGTCGGACAACGCGCGGCGGATAGCCCTTTTCCGCCGACAGGGCAAGGGAACCCGCGATTTGCGGGCTTCGGCGCCGCTTGCACCCGGCGCCGATCCGCGCCAATGCTGCGCCATGACCGATTTCGCCGAAAAGGCGCGTGCTGCCGAAAAGGCGATGCGCGCGCTGTTCCCGCCCACACCGCTGCAGCACAACCTGCATCTGTCCGAGCGCTACAAGGCCGATATCTGGCTCAAGCGCGAAGATCTCAGCCCGGTGCGCTCCTACAAGCTGCGCGGGGCCTTCAACGCCATGCGCAAGGTGCTGGCGGGTGCGCCCGAGGCGCCGGTCTTCGTCTGTGCGAGCGCGGGCAACCATGCCCAGGGCGTGGCCTTTGCCTGCCGCCATTTCGGGGTGCGGGGCGTGATCTTCATGCCGGTGACGACACCCCAACAGAAGATCGGCAAGACGAGGGTCTTCGGCGGCGACAATATCGAGATCCGGCTGACCGGCGATTATTTCGACGACACGCTGGCCTCGGCCCAGGAGTATTGCCGCGAGGCGGGCGGTCATTTCCTCGCTCCCTTCGACGACGAGGACGTGATCGAGGGCCAGGCTTCGGTCGCGGTCGAGATGATGTCGGTGCTCTATCACACACCCGACATGGTGATCCTGCCGGTGGGCGGCGGCGGTCTTGCGGCCGGCGTGGTGTCGTTCCTGCGCGAGACCGCGCCCGAGATCGGCTTCCGCTTTGTCGAGCCGGTGGGCGGCGCCTCGCTGACTGCGGCGCTGGCCGAGGGCGCGCCGGTGACGCTGCCGAAGGTCGACACCTTCGTCGACGGCGCGGCGGTGGCGCGGATCGGGGCGCGGACCTTCGACCGGCTTCGCGGCATCGATCCGGCCCAGGTGCTCTGCGCGCCCGAGGACCGGATCTGCACCACCATCCTCGAATTGCTGAATGTCGAGGGGATCGTGCTCGAGCCCGCAGGCGCGATGTCGGTCGACGTGTTGCCCCAGCTTGCCGACGAGATCGCGGGCAAGTCGGTGATCTGCGTCACCTCGGGCGGGAATTTCGATTTCGAGCGGCTGCCCGAGGTCAAGGAACGCGCCCAGCGGTTTTCCGGGCTGAAGAAGTATTTCATTCTGCGGATGCCGCAGCGGCCGGGCGCATTGCGCGATTTTCTCGACCTGCTGGGACCGGAGGACGATATTGCCCGCTTCGAGTATCTCAAGAAATCGGCCCGTAATTTCGGCACTGTCCTGATCGGGATCGAAACCGCCGATGCGCGCAACTTCGCCGCGCTTTTCGCGCGCATGGATGCTCAGGGCCTGAGCTATCGCGACATTACCGACGATCCGACGCTGGCCGATTTCCTGATCTGACCGGGGCCGGAAGCTCAGGCGACGTCGCGCCGGATCCAGGCCTTGGCCAGAAGCTCGGCCTTGGCGCTGGCATAGGCCGCAAGCAAAGGGGCCAGATCGATATCTTCGCGTTCCGCGAGCTGATGCTCGACGTCCTGGCAGCGCCTGCAGAAATCCCTGAAGCCGAGATTGAGCGCCGAGCCGCGCACGAAATGCAGGTCGGCCGCGAGATCGGCCGGGGCGCGCCCCGGGTCCAGACGACCGATCACCTCGTCGACCTCTTCGAGGAAAAGCTCCAGCACCTCGGCGAAGGCCTCTTCGCCGACTTCGCAACGCAATTCGTCAACGCGGGTCCAGTTAATCATCGTACTTGCTCCATCGGCGTACCTGCTCCATCGGCTTCTCGTATCCGCCCCGGGCGAAGACGCTGACGAACACGGCTTAACGGCTGCCTGAAACTACCCGGTCAGATTGGTCGAATTCGCGCATTCATGGGGCGTTAAGTCGGCGTCTCTATGAACATGTGCAGATCAGGACGGGGACTCCCGTGAACGCCCAACCAGAGTCACAGCCTCTCGACCCGACCGGGTCCAGCCTCGTCCGGCTGGTGCTTCTGGTCGATGACAGCCGCCTGCAGCGGCGCATTCTGCGCGCTTTGCTGGAACGCTGGGGATATGAGGTCGTCGAATGCGGTTCGGGCGAGGAGGCGCTTGCGATCTGCCGCGAGCGGCCGGTCGACCTGATCATCAGCGACTGGATGATGCCGGGCATGGACGGGCCCGAATTCTGCCGGGCCTTCCGGGCGCTGCCGCGCGAGAGCTACGGCTATTTCATCCTGCTGACCTCGAAATCCGAAACCGTCGAGATGATCCACGGGCTCGATGTCGGGGCCGACGAATTCCTTACCAAGCCGGTCAATGCCAGCGAGCTGCGCGCCCGTATCGCCTCGGGCGAACGTATCCTAAAGGCCGAACATCAGCTGCGCGAGAACAACCGGCAGCTCAGCGATGCGCTGGCCGAGCTGCGCATATTCTACGACGCGCTCGACCGCGATCTGGCCGAGGCGCGCAAGCTGCAGCAATCGCTGGTTCCCGAACGCCACCGCCGGTTCGGCGCCTCCGAAGTGTCGCTGCTGTTGCGGCCCTGCGGCCATGTCGGTGGCGATCTGGTCGGGTTCTTTCCCGCCGGTCCCGGCGAGGTCGGGCTGTTCTCGGCCGATGTCTCGGGCCATGGCATCAGCTCGGCCATGCTGACTGCGCGTCTGGCCGGGCTTCTGGGGTCGCGCTCGCCAGACCAGAACATCGCGCTGGAACCTGCGCCTGGCGGGCAGTACCGCGCCCGACCGCCCGAGGATGTCGCCGCGCATCTCAACCGTCTGTTCCTCGAGGATATCGAGACCGAGCATTACTTCACGCTTCTGCTGGCCATCGTGGCGCTCGATACCGGGCAGATGCGCTTTGTCCAGGCGGGCCACCCGCATCCGGTGCTGTGTCATCCCGATGGCGGCCTCGATTTCATCGGCGAGGGGGGGCTGCCGCTCGGGCTGATCCCGGGCGCCACATTCGAGCGCTGCGAGCTTCGCCTGCGGCCCGGCGACCGGCTGCTGATGGTGTCGGACGGAATCACCGAATGCCCGGCTCCGGACGGGACGCAACTGGGCGATGACGGGCTGCGTCACCTGATCGGGACCCATGCCGCGGCCCGCGGTCCGGCCTTTCTCGATGCGATCCGCGAGGGGCTGACCTTCTTTGCCGGGCGAGACGAGTTTCCCGATGACGTCTCGGCGGTCCTGTTCGAGTTCGGCTAGCTGCTCTGCGCCAGCCAGCGATGCAGCATCGCGCGGTCGCCGGCATTGCCCAACCGCCCGAGCGCCAGGTCGGGCGGCATCCAGACGGCGGTATGGCCGGGCTCGCCCGGCGCGCCATGGGGGCGGACGGGCCGGCCCAGATAGACGGTGCAGAGCTTCTCGGCCCAGATCTCGTATTCGGGCATGAAGGTGAAACGGCGGAACGCGCCCAGCCTGCGCCGCAGCGCGATCCGCCAGCCGGTTTCCTCGAAGACTTCGCGATGCAGCGCCTGGATCGGCGATTCGCCCGGATCGATGCCGCCGCCCGGAAGCTGGTATTCCGGAACCGGCGCCTGTTGATGGGTCAGCAGCAGCATCCCGTCGCGTTCGAGCAGCGCATAGGCGCCGGGCCGGAACCTGTAGCGTCGGTCGCGTTGCGCCGCCTCGCCGTATCTCCGGATCATCGCCGCCTCTTTGTGCTTGCCTTTCCGCCTCTATATAAGGCGGGTATGGCAAGGCCCAGACCCCAAGGAAACCCCATGTCCATCGGATCGCAGATCGCCTGGGACGATACCGTCCTGCCCTTCCAGCTTGACCGCAGCGATGTGCGCGGACGGGTCGCCCGTCTAGACGGCGTGCTCGACCGCGTGCTGGCCCAACATGACTACCCGCCCGCCATCGAGGCGCTGGTGGCCGAGACCGCCTTGCTGACCGCGCTGATCGGCCAGACCATCAAGCTGCGCTGGAAGCTCAGCCTGCAGGTGCGCGGCGACGGCCCGGCGCGGCTGATCGCGACGGATTACTACGCGCCCACCGAAGACGGTGCCCCGGCGCGGATCCGCGCCTATGCCAGTTTCGACGAGGACCGGCTGGATGCCGGGGCCGACCCGTTTTCGCAGATCGGTCAGGGTTATTTCGCGGTGCTGCTCGACCAGGGCGCTGGAACGGTGCCCTATCAGGGCATCACGCCGATCTCCGGAGGCTCGCTTTCGGCCTGTGCAGAGACCTATTTCGCGCAGTCCGAACAGCTTCCCACCCGTTTCGCGCTCAGCTTCGGCCGCGCGATCCTGCCCGGGGCGGACAAGGACGAGCATTGGCGCGCGGGCGGGGTGATGCTGCAGATGATGCCCAAGGCCTCGATCCCGCAGACCCCCGAGGGCGGCAGCGGCGACGAGGGCCTGCTGCAGGCCGAGGACATGCTGGAAGGCGATCAGGCCGAGAACTGGAGCCGCGCCAATATCCTGCTCGACACGGTCGAGGAAATCGAGCTGGTCGGCCCGCGCGTGCATCCGACCGACCTGCTGGTGCGGCTGTTTCACGAGGAACGGCCCCGCGTCTTCGACCCGCAGCGGGTGCAGTTCGGCTGTACCTGCTCCGAGGACCGGGTGCGGCAGAGCCTGTCGATCTATTCGGCCAAGGATATCGGTCACATGACGACGCCCGAGGGCATCGTCACCGCCGATTGCCAGTTCTGCGGCGCGCATTACGAGCTTGACCCGGCGACGCTCGGCTTCGAGGCGGAGAAGGACCCCGATGCCGAGTGATCCGTTCGACGCGCTCGCCGCGGCGCTGGCCCGGCCGGGATGCGAGACCTCGGATCATGACCTGAACCCCGGTTTCGTCCTGCCCGAGGGCCGGGTGCTGCGCCCGGCGGCGGTGCTGGTGGCGTTCTGGCCCGCGCCGGGCGGAACCCGGCTGGTGCTGACGAAACGCTCGTCCCGGCTCAAGCATCATCCCGGCCAGATCGCCTTTCCCGGCGGCAAGCTCGAGCCGGGCGAGGATGCGCCCCGGGCGGCGCTCCGCGAGGCCCGCGAAGAGATCGGCCTGCCCGAGGCCGGCGTCGAGATCCTCGGCACGATGCCGCCGCACGAGACCGTGACCGGCTTTACCGTGACCCCCGTTCTGGGCCGGATTGCCGAGGATTTCCCGCGTATCCCCGAGGCGGGCGAGGTCGACGAGGTGTTCGACGTGCCTTTCGCGCATGTCAGCGACCCGGCCCGCTTTTCGATCCAGTCCCGGATGTGGCGCGGCCAGCGGCGCTATTACTACACCGTGCCCTACGGCCCCTATTACATCTGGGGCGCGACCGCGCGCATCCTGCGCGCCCTGGCCGAGCGGGTCTCGGCGTGATCCGGGTCTCGGGCGAGGCCTTCTTCGCCGATCACACCCAGGCGGTCTGTGCGCTTCTGACCGGGGCCGGATACCGGGCGCTGTTCGTCGGCGGCTGCGTGCGCAACGCGCTGCTCGGTGCGGCCGTGAGCGATATCGACATCGCCACCGATGCGCGCCCCGGGACGGTGATGGACCTGGCCAGGGCGGCCGGGCTGAAGGCGGTGCCGACCGGGTTCGAGCATGGCACGGTGACGGTTATCGCCGGGCAGGTGCCGCATGAGGTGACGACCTTCCGCCGCGACGTCGAGACCTTCGGGCGCCGGGCGGTGGTGGCCTTTGCCGACAGCCCCGAGGAAGACGCCCATCGCCGCGACTTCACCATGAACGCGCTTTACGCCACGCCTGCGGGCGAGGTGCTGGACCCGCTGGGCGGCATGGCCGATCTGCGGGCGCGGCGGCTGCGCTTCATCGACGATGCCGATGCCCGCATCCGCGAGGATTATCTGCGGATCCTGCGCTTCTTCCGGTTCCATGCCTGGTATGGCGATCCGTCGAATGGGCTCGACGCCGAGGGGCTGGCGGCCTGTGCTGCGAATTCGGCCGGAATAGAGACGCTTTCGCGCGAAAGGCTGGGCGCCGAGCTGAAGAAGCTTCTGGCTGCGCCCGATCCCGGGCCCAGCATTGCGGCGATGGCCGCAGCGGGCGTTCTGGCGCGAAGCCTTCCGGGCGCCGATCCGCGGGCGCTGCCGGTCATGATCCATCTCGAAGCCGGGCTGGGGCTTGGCCCCGATCCGATCCGGCGGCTGGCGGCGCTGGGCGGCGAGGACGTGGCCGGGCGGTTGCGGCTTGGCAAGGCCGAGGCTAGGCGGCTCGGGCGGCTCGCCGAGGGGGCTGCGGCGGGCGAGGGGCCGGCGGTTCTGGCCTATCGGATCGGGTCCGAGGCTGCGCGGGACGCGGTCCTGCTGCGCGCGGCATCGCTGGGAACGGAACTGCCCCCGGGGCTCGGGGACGAGATCGCGCGCGGCGCCCAGGCCCGCTTTCCGGTCGCGGCCGCGGATCTGATGCCGCGGGTGTCCGGCCCCGCGCTGGGACAGATGCTGAAGCGGCTCGAGGCGGAGTGGATCGCGTCGGATTTCGGGCTGGATCGCGCCGCGCTGATCGCCTCGGCCGGGCGCGGCGACTAGGGCCGGGAACATGGTTTCCCGGGAGCGGGGGCGAGGATAGAGTGCGGCGAGTTTCCGCAAGGCTTGATCTCATGTTCCGGTATTTCGAAAACCTGATCGATCCCTATGCGCCCCATGCGCAGACGGACACGCCGCCCAACCGGCTATGGCCGTTCCTGGCGACCTATATGTGGCCCTTCCGCAAGATCTTCGCGGTGGCCGCGGTTCTGTCGCTGCTAAGCGCCTTCGTCGAGATCTGGCTGATCGATGTGATGGGGCGGCTGGTCGACATGCTGTCTTCGGGCGCGCCCGAGCAGGTCTGGCACGAGCATGGCGCGGCGTTGATCGGTCTGGCGCTGTTCATCCTGATCCTCCGGCCTCTGATACAGGCTCTGGACGCGGCGGTGCTGAACAACGCGATCATGCCGAATTTCGGCGCGCTGATCCGCTGGCGGGCGCATTCCCATGTGTTGCGCCAGTCGGTCGGTTGGTTCGAGAACGATTTCGCCGGCCGCATCGCCAACCGGCAGATGCAGACCCCGCCTGCGGCGGGCGAGGCGGTGTTCCAGATCTTCGATGCGATTGCCTATGCACTGGCCTATTTCGGCGGCGCGCTGGTGCTGCTGGGTCAGGCCGATCTCCGGCTCATGCTGCCCTTGCTGATCTGGCTGGGGCTTTACGCGGCGCTGGTGCGCTGGACCATGAAGAATGTCGGAGTGGCCTCGAAGGCCGCTTCGGATGCCAGAAGCACCCTGACCGGGCGGGTGGTCGATGCCTATACCAACATCCATTCGGTCAAGATGTTCGCCCATCACGACCGCGAACTGACCTATGCCCGCGAGGCGATCGAAGGGCTGCGCAAGGCCTTCGGGGCCGAGATGCGGATCATCACCACCATGGATGTGGCGCTGGTGGTGCTGAACGGGCTTCTGATCGTCGGGGTCGTCGGCTGGGCCATCGCGCTCTGGATGCAGGGGCAGGCCAGCGTCGGCGTGGTGGCGGCGGCGACGGCTCTGACGCTCCGGCTGAACTCGATGACCGGCTGGATCATGTGGGCGATGTCGAGCTTCTTCCGCTCGCTCGGTGTCGTTGCCGAGGGGATGGAGACCATCGCCCAGCCGATCGCGCTGGTCGACGCCCCCGACGCGACCGATCTGGAATTCCGCGAGGGACGGGTCGAGTTCCGGTCTCTGACCCATCATTACGGGCGCGGCACGGGCGGGCTCGACGGGATCGACCTGGCCCTGAGGCCGGGCGAGAAGGTCGGGCTTGTGGGCCGCTCGGGGGCCGGGAAAACGACCCTCGTCAAGCTGCTTTTGCGGTTCTACGATTCCGAGGGCGGGCAGATCCTGATCGATGGTCAGGACATTGCCCGCGTCACCCAGGAAAGCCTGCGCCGGCAGATCGGCATGGTCGGTCAGGATGCCAGCCTGATGCATCGTTCGGTGCGCGAGAACATCCTCTATGGCCGTCCCGAGGCCGGCGAGGAAGAGATGATCGCGGCGGCGAAACGGGCCGAGGCGCATGAGTTCATCCTCGATCTGAAGGATCCGGAGGGGCGCCGAGGCTATGACGCCCATGTCGGCGAGCGGGGCGTCAAGCTTTCTGGCGGCCAGCGGCAGCGGGTGGCGCTGGCCCGGGCGATCCTGAAGGACGCGCCGATCCTGGTGCTGGACGAGGCGACCTCCGCGCTCGATTCCGAGGTCGAGGCGGTGATCCAGGAAACGCTTTACCGGGTGATGGAGGGCAAGACCGTGATCGCCATCGCCCACCGGCTGTCGACCATCGCCCATATGGACCGGATCGTGGTGCTGGAGGACGGCCGCATCGCCGAGGATGGCAGCCATTCCGAGTTGCTGGCGAAAGACGGGCTTTACGCGCGGTTCTGGGCGCGGCAATCGGGGGGCTTCATCGGCACGGAGGCGGCGGAATGAGTCATCTGGTGGAACGGCTGTCGCTGCGCGGCGAGGGGCTAACGGCGGACGGTCTGACCGTGGCACTGGCTCTGCCCGGCGAAGAGATCGAGGGCGTGCCCGAGGATGGCCGCATCGCCCGGCCGCAGATCGTGACGCCGGTGGCCGAGCGGGTGCGGCCGCCCTGCCGGCATTTCGCCTCCTGCGGCGGCTGCGCGCTGCAGCACGGCTCGGACGCCTTCGTGGCGGGCTGGAAGACGCAGGTGGTCGACCGGGCGCTGGCCGGGCAGGGGCTCGAGGCGCCGCTGCGGCCGATCCTGACCTCGCCCCCCGCCAGCCGCCGCCGTGCGGTGCTGGCCGGGCGGCGGACCAGGAAGGGCGCGCTGGTCGGCTTTCATGCCCGCGCCTCGGAGGTGCTGGTCGAGATCCCCGACTGTCGTCTGCTGCATCCCGACCTGATGGCGGCTTTCCCTGCCTGCGAGGCCGCGACCGTCCTAGGTGCCTCGCGCAAGGGCGCGCTGGTGATCGCGCTGACCCGTTCGGAAGACGGGGTCGACATGGCGGTGACCGATGCAAAGCCGCTCGATACCGCGCTCCGGATGGATCTGGCGGCGCTTGCCGAGACCCATGATCTGGCGCGGCTGAGCTGGAACGGCGAGCAGCTGGCCGAGCGGCGGCCGCCGCGGCAGGCGATGGGGCGCGCCCATGTGGTGCCGCCCGCGGGCGCCTTCCTGCAGGCGACCGAGGCCGGGCAGGCGGCCTTGACGCAGGCGGTCGGCGCGGCGCTGGGCCAGGTGCGGTCGGTGGCCGATCTGTTCGCGGGCTGCGGCACCTTCGCGCTGCCGCTGGCCGCCACCGCCGAGGTCCATGCGGTCGAGGGATCGGCGCCGATGCTGGCCGCGCTCGACCGTGGCTGGCGCGGCACGCCGGGGCTGAAACGGGTGACGACCGAAGTCCGCGACCTCTTCCGCCGCCCGCTTCTGGCCTCCGAGCTGTCCCGGTTCGAGGCGGTGGCGATCGACCCGCCGCGCGCGGGGGCCGAGGCGCAATGCACCGAGATCGCCGGGTCGGATCTGGCCCGTGTGGCGATGGTGTCCTGCAATCCGGTGACCTTCGCCCGCGATGCGAAAAGGCTCTGTTCCAGCGGATTCCGGATCGACTGGGTGCAGCCGGTCGATCAGTTCCGCTGGTCGGGCCATGTCGAGCTGGTGGCGCAGTTCTCGCGCTGAACCGGCTTTCTGAGCGCGGACGTATCGGCTAGACTATGCCAAAACACCAAGGGCGCGAGCAGACCCACATGATCGACCGACGCGCGTTTCTGACGCTGACCGCCATGGCGGCCCTTGCGGGCTGCAGTTCGAAATTCAAGACCTATGACGGCCCCAAGGTCACCCGTGTCGTGGTGATGAAGGGCCAGCGGATGATGTACCTGCTGCATCACGATCAGGTGCTCAAGGCCTATCCGATTTCGCTGGGATATGCGCCCGCGGGACCGAAACAGGTCGAGGGAGACGGCAAGACGCCCGAGGGGCGCTATCACATCGACCGCCGCAACCCCAACAGCCGGTATCACTTGTCGGTCGGGATCGACTACCCGAACGAGGCCGATATCGAGACCGCGAAGGCGCTGGGCATGAAGCCCGGCGGCGACATCTTCATCCATGGCCGGGCGAAGGAAAACCGCCGCCGCAAGGATGACTGGACGGCGGGCTGCATCGCCGTGAGCGACAGCGAGATGGAAGACATCTATGCGATGGTGCGCGACGGGACGGTGATCGACATCTTCCCGTGACCGCGGCGCCGGGACGGGGACGGCGGGATGAAGGCGGCGGGGCCGTCTCCGCCCCGCCTCGGGACGCCGCGATCAGGCGTCGGACCCGGCTGCCTCGCGCTTGCCGGTGACCAGCGTCCACCAGATCTTGCCGTTCATTTCCTGATAGAAGGCGAAGCCCAGATCTGTCGCCTGCGGATCGAGGATGACGTTCCGGGTATCGGATTCCTCCATCCAGGCGGCCAGCGTCTCGAGCTCGGTCTCGTAGGTTTCCGAGATATCCTCGCCACGCAGCTGGCCCGGATAGCCAGCCCGCGCCACGCGTTCGAGCGGCGAGGACCCGTCCGAGCCGAAATGCCAGGGCCGGTTCTGCACCGACATGTCGCGCGAATGAGTGGCCGCGGCCGCGTTCAGCCGGGAATCGAGTTCAAGCGGCGCGATCCCGCGCGCCTGGCGCAGCGCGTTGATCGAGTCGAGCATCCGGTACTGGATCTTGCCCTGGTCGGTGCGCGAGATCCGGTAGACCTGCGGCAGAGGCTTTCCATCCGGTCCGATCCGGACCTCGTTTCCGGTCGTGCAGGCAGAGAGCGCTAAGAGAACGGCCACAAGGCCCAGAGCCGATCGTATCATAAGAAAAACCCCAAGAGACGTTCCTTCGGTCTTTAGCGGCTTAGGGATGCCTGTTCAAACGCTTCGCGCGACGATCCGCCGGTCTTGACGCCGGATTGAATTGCCCAGACCGGAGCGTGACCTTATGGTCGCACCGGACTGCCAGAAATGACGCGACATGCGGAGCGCAAGATGACGACCCGTTCGATCCGCGGCCTCACCCGCCGCAACTTCCTTGCCGGGACGGCCCTGGCCGTAACTGCCGGACCGGCCCTGGCCAATACCACCGAGATGGAACCCGAGCTCACCGACATGGTGCGCCGCAACATCTCGAGCTTCAGGGCCCTCGACTGGCGCCCTTATTTCTCGAGCCTGAACAACGGCGCGATCCTGGTCGACATCAAGTCGCGGGCGCTGCATTTCTGGTCCGAGGACGGCACGATCTACAAGCTGTACCCGACCTCGGTGCCGCTGTCCGAGGACCTTACCCGGCTCGGGCGCACCAGCGTCGTGCGCAAGGTCGAGGGCCCCAGCTGGCGGCCGACCCCGGCGATGAAGCAGCGCAATCCGGAATGGCCGGACTTCGTGCCGCCGGGCCCGGAAAACCCTCTGGGAACGCATGCTCTCTATCTGAGCTGGACCTATTACCGGATCCACGGCACCCATGACACCCGCAAGATCGGGCGGCGTTCGTCGAATGGTTGCATCGGTCTTTTCAACGAGGACATCGCCGAGCTTTTCGGTCTCGCCAAGGTGGGCACTCAGGTGTTGCTAATTTGACGACATCCGCCGATGTCTTGCGGCCAAGCCGTTCCGGCCGATTGCTAAAATCCGGGCCCATCCCTTAAAGAGTAATTACATGTGTAGGATGCCGCGCAGAGAAAAACCACTGCGCTGCTGTTACAGGAGAGACAGATGAAGAAACTCGCCCTCGCCGCCGCCTTTGCCGCGACCGCCTCGACCGCCTTCGCCGGCGGCTATTCCGAGCCCGTGATCGAGCCGGAAGTGATCGTCCAAGACACCTCGTCCTCGGCCCAAGGCGTGCTCGTGCCGCTTCTGGCCCTGATCCTCGTCGCCGCTGTCGCGTCGAACTGAGATCGATCGGTCCGAAAGGACGGGAAAAGGCGGTGGCCGCGTGCCACCGCCTTTTTTCTTTGCCGATTCCGTTGTTCCTGTCCTTGCCCGCCGTCCCTGTTCGGTCGCCGGGCATTCGCGTCCTGACCCGGATGCCGGGTCGCGCGGGCCTCAGTCGGCCCAGCCGCGCAGATTGACCTTCACGATCTCGCTCAGCGCCCGGATATGGGCGTCGTCATCGTTCAGGCAGGGAATATAGGTGAATTTCTCGCCGCCCGCCTCTTCGAAGCTCTCGCAGATCTCCTCGTTGATCTCTTCAAGCGTTTCGATGCAGTCGGCCGAGAAGGCAGGCGCGATCACCGCGATCCGCTTCTTGCCGGATTTTGCCAGCCGCGCAACTTCCTCGACGGTATAGGGCTGCAGCCATTCCTCGGGGCCGAAGCGCGACTGGAAGGTGGTGGTGATGCGGCTGTCATCCCAGCCGAGTCGCTCCTTCAGCAGCCGCGTCGTCTTCAGGCAATGGCAGTGATAGGGGTCGCCCTCGGTCAGATAGCGCTGCGGCACGCCGTGATAGGAACAGACCAGGATGTCGGGTTCGTGCTCGGCCTCGGCATAGGCCCGCTCGACCGAGGCGGCCAGCGCCGAGATGTAATGCGGGTTGTCGAAATAGGTGCTGACGGTGCGCACGTCGGGCTGCCATTTCTCGTCCATCAGCGCCTTGAAGAAGCTGTCGCAGGCGGTGGCCGAGGTGGTGCCGGAATATTGCGGGTAAAGCGGGAAGAACAGGATCTTCTGGCAGCCCTTCTTCAGCATCGAGCGGACCTTGGCCCGGGTCGAGGGATTGCCGTAGCGCATGCAGTAATCGACCACCACGCGGTCGCCATAGGCCGCTTTCAGCTCGGCCTCGAGCTTGGCGGTCTGGGCCTTGGTGATCGTCATCAGCGGGCTTTCGTCGGCCTCGTGATTCCAGATCGACTGGTAGTTCTCGCCCGAGGCGAAGGGACGCTTGGTCAGCACCACCAGTTGCAGGAGCGGCTGCCAGATCCAGGGCGAATAGTCGATCACCCGCTTGTCCGAGAGAAATTCGTTCAGGTAGCGCCGCATCGACCAGTAATCATAGCCGTCCGGGGTGCCGAGATTGGCCAGCAGAACGCCGATCCGCGCGGGGGGAACCGGCGGGTGGTCTTCGGGCCCGTGCAGGGGCCGGGCCTCTGTCAGGCCGGAGGTCGCGGAGCTGGAGCCGCCCTCTTTGGAATCGAACATTTTCTCGGTCCCGGTATCGCTTCTGTCGAGCCTCAAACTCTGAATCCTCCCGGAAATATACGGATTCCAACGCGGGTCAATCGGAACCACCGCCGTTGCGCTCGCCGGTGGCGGGTGCGGTCCGGTTCAGCGCATCGGCCAGGCGCATGCGCGCCGAGCCGGGTTTCAATGCTTGCGGTTGGGTTTCGGCAGGCGCCCACCCGGTAAGGTAGATCATTTCGACGGTCGCGGGGATGCGGCCATCCGGCATGGTATGGAATTCCGCATAGCGCCGGGCGGCTTCGGCGAACAGAGCGCGCGGTGCGGCACGACGGTGGCGCGCGGCCAGGGCATTGGTCTCTCCCATCGCGCGAAGATCGCGCATCAGGTGGTAGGCGGTTTTGTAAGTAACTGACATCTCTACGCAATCCGCCACGGGAAGGGCAAGGCCCGCGCGTTGCAGAAGGGCGCCCAGATCGCGGATCTCGGCCATCGGCAGCACCCGGGGCGAAAGCCCGCCCAGCGTTGCCGACTCGGCCTCGGCCAAGGCCCTGCGCAGCTCCTGCAGGCTGTTGCCGCCGAACAGAACTCCGAGGAAAAACCCGTCGGGCTTCAGCGCACGGCGGCACTGGATCAGCTGGCCGACCGGATCATTGGCCCAGTGCAGGGCCAGGGCATGGATCACGAGATCGTGCGCGCCGGGGGCCAGATCGAGCGTCTCTTCGGCCGGAACGACACGTGCCCCGGGCAGGTGCCCCTGCCAGGCTTCGGCGAAAGGCGTGACCACGGCCGGGGCCGTAAAGGTTCTGTTAACCTCGATCAGCCTCTCCTTGATCTCGTCGGCCGCCGCCTCGTGCAGGAACAGGGCGGGCCCCGCCTTCAGGGCCCGGGCGCGGTGCAGCGCAAGGGCGTGGCGGTCGGTCAGGTCGGGCGGTCGGGTCATCTTGGCTCCGGCGGGTTGCCCGGCGCTATGTAGGGGACCGGGACGATGTTGCAAAGCGCGATGCGACTCATCTACCCGCCGCGCTGTGTGGCCTGCGGCGAGCCGGTCGAGCGCGACCACGCGCTTTGCGCCCGCTGCTGGGGCGAGCTCGACTTCGTGACCGGTCTGGTCTGCGACGCCTGCGGGCTGCCTTTGCCCGGCGAGGAGGCGGAGGAGCCGGTCTGGTGCGATGACTGCCTGTCCGCGCCCCGGCCCTGGGCGCGGGGGCGGGCGGCATTGTTGTATCGCGGCCGGGCGCGCGGGCTGGTGCTGGCCTTCAAGCATGGCGACCGGACCGATCTGGCGCGGGCGGCGGCGGGCTGGATGCTGCGCGCCGGGCGACCGATCCTCGTTCCGGGGATGCTGGTCGCGCCGGTGCCGCTGCATCGCTGGCGGCTTCTGCGGCGGCGCTACAACCAGTCGGCGCTGCTGTCGCAAGGCGTGGCCGAGGGCGCCGGGGCCGAGCATTGCCCCGACCTGCTGGTCCGGCTGCGGGCCACCCGCCCTCAGGAAGGCATGACAGCCGAGGCCCGTGCCGCCAATCAGGCCGGAGCGATCGCGGTCGGGCCGCGCCATCGCGGCAGGCTTCATGGCCGGACGGTGTTGCTGATCGACGACGTGATGACCTCGGGCGCGACGCTTGGTGCCGCGGCCGCGGCCTGTCTGGCCTCCGGCGCCGCCGAGGTGCGGGTGCTGGTTCTGGCCCGCGTTGCGAAAGCCGACTGAAAACCTATAGTCTCGCCAAAACCTCAGGAGCCCTCATGCAAACGGTTGAAATCTACACGACGTCCAGTTGCGGCTACTGCCATGCCGCCAAGCGGCTGCTCGACGGCAAGGGCGTGTCCTATGCCGAAATCGACGTGACCGCCGATCCGGGCCTGCGCCAGCAGATGATGGAGCGGGCCGATGGCGGCCATACCGTGCCGCAGATCTTCATCGGCGGGACCCATGTCGGCGGCTGCGACGATCTTTATGACCTTGACCGGGCGGGAGATCTCGACCGCCTGCTGGCGGGATAGGGCGATGCGCGCGGCGCTGATCCAGATGACCTCCTCGGACCTGCCGGAGGAGAATATCGGCCAGGTGCGCGAGCTGGTGCGCGAGGCGGCGGCGGGCGGCGCCGGCTTCGTCCTGACCCCAGAGGTGACCAACTGCCTCTCGACCAGCCGGGACTGGCAGCGGGACGTGCTGACGGAAGAGGCCGCGGATCCGACCCTGGCGGCGTTGCGGCACGAGGCCGCGTCGCTCGGGATCTGGCTGCTGATCGGCTCGCTCGGGTTGAAGACGACGGACGGGGATGGCCGCTTTGCCAACCGCTCGGTCCTGATCGAGCCGGGCGGCGGCATCGTCGCCCGCTATGACAAGATCCACATGTTCGATGTCGAGATCAGCGAGACCGAGACCTTCCGCGAATCCGACGGCTACCGGCCGGGCACGCGTGCGGTCGTGGCGCCGACGCCGTTCGGCGCGGTCGGCATGGCGATCTGCTATGACCTGCGCTTTGCGCATCTGTTCCGGGCGATGGCCAAGGCGGGCGCCGAGATCCTGACCGTGCCCGCGGCCTTCTCGCCGGTGACGGGGACTGCCCATTGGGAGCCGCTCCTGCGCGCCCGTGCCATCGAGACCGGCTGCTATGTGCTGGCGCCGGCGCAATGCGGGCTGCATCCGGCCTCGGAAGGCCAGCCGCGGCGAACCCATGGCCACAGCCTGGCGGTGGCGCCCTGGGGCGAGGTTCTGGCCGATGGCGGCGAGGCACCGGGCATCGTCTATGTCGAGCTTGACCGCGAGGAGGTGGCCCGGGCGCGGGCGCGGGTGCCCTCGATCTTCCACGACCGGGATTTCGAGGGGCCGTGACCGAGATCAGCGAGAGCCTGGTCGTGACGCTCTTCAGCGAGATCTTCATGGCCGATCAGCTGGCACGGAACCGGATTTCGAAGGCCCTGCCCAAGGGCATGGAGATCAGTCACTTTTCCGTGCTGAACCATCTGGCGCGGCTGAACGAAGAGCGCAGCCCGGCGCAGCTCGCGGCCGCCTTCCATGTCACCCGGGGCGCGATGACCAACACGCTGGGCCGGCTGGAATGGGCGGGGCATGTGCATATCCGGCCCGACTGGGACGATGCGCGGCGCAAGATGGTCTCGATCAGCCCGTCGGGGCGTGCGGCGCGCGAGGCCGCGATCCAGGCGGTGGCACCGGTCCTGGCCGAGGCGGTGGCCGATATCGGCGAGGACCGGCTGAAGGCGGCGCTGACGGTCTTGCGGATGCTTCGCCAGAAGCTGGAAGGCTAGGGGGGGCGGGTCGGTCCCCCCCCAAAAAAAGGCGTCAGGCCGGTTTGCGGGCGGCGGTGACGTAGTTTACCGACAGGTCGCGGCTCGAGATCGACCAGTCCCAGGTCAGCGGGTTGAACACGAAGCCGCTGCGGTCCAGCAGTTTCAGCCCGGCCTGCTCCAGCAGGCCGCACAGCTCGTCCGGGGTGATGAACTTCTGGTATTCATGGGTGCCCTTCGGCAGCCAGCGCATCACGTATTCGGCGCCCAGGATGGTCATCACGAAGGCCTTGGGGTTGCGGTTGATGGTCGAGCAAAGATGCAGCCCGCCCGGTTTCAGAAGTGTGCGGCAGGCGGTCAGATAGGCCAGCGGATCGGCCACATGCTCGACCACCTCCATGTTCAGGACCACGTCGAACTGCTCGCCGGCCTCGGCCAGCGCCTCGGCGGTGGTGTGGCGGTAATCGATCTCGAGCCCCGACTGTTCGGCATGGATCCGCGCCACCGGGATGTTGCGCTCGGCAGCATCGGCGCCCACGACCTCGGCGCCGAGACGCGCCATGGGCTCGGACAGCAGCCCGCCGCCGCAGCCGATATCGAGCAGCCTGAGCCCCCTGAAGGGCGCCTCGGCGCTCAGGTCGCGGTCGAACTCCGCGGCAATCTGGCGCGTGATGTAGTCCAGCCGGCAGGGGTTCAGCATGTGCAGCGGCTTGAATTTGCCGGTCGGGTCCCACCATTCGGCGGCCATGGCCTCGAATTTTGCGACTTCGGAAGGGTCGACGGTTGTCTCTGCTGCTTGCATCGCGGGCTCCGTTCCTGTCTTCTGTCTGCACCCCCCTCGGGGGCCGGTTTTCGAGAGTTATATAGACGGGTCATGGACAAATCCGCAGGCCAAAAGCGCGCATCGCAGCATCTTTATCCGCCGATCGACCCGTTCGATCAGCGCATGCTGGATGTCGGCGACGGCCATCGGATCTATGTCGAGCAATGCGGGCATCCGCAGGGCATTCCGGTGATCGTGCTGCATGGCGGGCCGGGCGGAGGCTGCAGCCCGGCGATGCGGCGCTATTTCGACCCGACGGAATACCGGATCGTGCTGTTCGACCAGCGCGGCTGCGGCCGGTCGCGGCCCCATGCCTGTGTCGAGAACAACACCACCTGGCATCTGATCGCCGATATCGAGCAGATCCGCGAGACGCTGGGCATCGACCGCTGGGTCCTGTTCGGCGGAAGCTGGGGCGCGACGCTGGCGCTGGCCTATGCCGAGACCCATCCCGAACGGGTCGCCTACATGGCGCTGCGCGGGGTCTTCCTGATGACCGGGGCCGAGCTCGACTGGTTCTATGGCGGCGGTGCCGGGCAGTTCTGGCCTGA
This sequence comes from Rhodovulum sp. HP10, assembly GCF_047553435.1. Taxonomy (NCBI): domain Bacteria; kingdom Pseudomonadati; phylum Pseudomonadota; class Alphaproteobacteria; order Rhodobacterales; family Paracoccaceae; genus Rhodovulum; species Rhodovulum sp. HP10. The sequence goes on along the minus strand of NZ_CP180201.1, from coordinate 1,982,529 downwards.
TCTCTGGGCCCGCTTCTCGGCCCCGATCCCGGCGGACGAGCGGTCCGACATGATCGCGGCCTATCACCGGCGGCTGTTTTCAGGGGACCTTCTGACCGAGACCCGCCATGCCCGGGCCTGGTCTGCCTGGGAGAACGCGCTGGCCGCGATCGGGCATGAGGGCCCGGCCGGAGAGGCGCCCGCCGATTACGCCCGCGCCTTCGCCCGGCTCGAGAACCACTATTTCATGAATCGCGGCTTTCTCGAGCGCGACGGTCAGCTCATCGACGATGTGTCGCGGATCTCGCATGTGCCCGCGACCATCGTGCAGGGCCGCTATGACATGGTCTGCCCGCCGGTCTCGGCCTTTCGGCTGGCCGAGCGCTGGGACCGGGCCGAGCTGAAGATGGTTCCGATGGCCGGGCATGCCCTGTCCGAGCCGGGAATCAGTGCCGAGCTGGTGCGCACCATGCGCACCGTCCAGCGTCACGCCGTGGCGCTGGGGTTCTAGCCATGCATGTCAACGCCCGCTTCTGGGACCGGCTGGCGCCCCGCTATGCCCGGATGACGGTTCGCGATCCCGACGCCTATGAGAAGAAGCTTGCGATGACGCGGGCCTTTCTTGGGCCGGATGCGCAGGTCTTCGAATTCGGCTGCGGCACCGGCACGACGGCCCTGCGGCACGCGCCCCATGCGGGCCATGTCACCGCCATCGACTGTGCCCCGGCGATGATCGGGATCGCGCGGCAGAAGGCGGCCGAGGCGGGTATCGGCAATGTCGAGTTCCGGGTCGGCGATCTGTCGGACATGCCCGACAGCCCTGCGGCCTTCGACATGGTGATGGCGCATAACGTGCTGCATCTTCTGCCCGACCGGGCGGGCGCGCTGGCCCGGGTCCGGCGGATGCTGAAGCCGGGCGGCGTGTTCGTGTCCTCCACCGCCTGCGCGGCCGGGGCGCCGTGGCTGTTTCGCGGGGCGATCCGGACCGGACATGCGCTCGGGCTTCTGCCGCTCTTCAACCCGCTGACGGCCGACGGGCTCCGGGCCGAGATCGCGGCGGCGGGCTTCGGGGTCATCGAGGACTGGCGCCCCGAGGGCGGCCGGGTGCCGGTATTGTTCCTGATTGCGCGCAAGCCGTCCTGAGCCGGCGCCCGCGCGACTATCCCTTGCCTTCCGCGCGATCCGGGCGTATATGACCGATCAACAACGGTGGTTCGGCGTCCAAACCCGAACCTCCACCGGATAGGTATGTGCGGGCCGTTGGCCCGCTTTTTTGTTTCTGGAACGCTGACCATGTCCGAACTCATCGCCAAGACCGCCATCGACCGGCGCCTGGCCGAGATCCTCACCCCTGCCATCGAGGGGATGGGCTTCGAGCTGGTGCGCGTCCGTCTGATGGGCGGCAAGACCAAGACCCTGCAGGTGATGGCCGAACGGCCCGATGGCGGGATCGAGGTCGATGACTGCGCGAAGATCTCGACCGCGATCTCGGCGCTGCTCGATGTCGAGGACCCGGTCGACGAGGCCTATACGCTGGAAGTCTCCTCGCCCGGGATCGACCGGCCCCTGACCCGGCTGAAGGATTTCGGCACCTGGGAAGGCTACGAGGCCAAGCTCGAGACCGCCGAGATGATCGACGGCCGCCGCCGCTTCAAGGGCGTGCTGCAGGGCGTCGAGGATGGCGAGGTTCTGATCGAGATCGACGGCCCGGAAGGCACGCCGGTGATCATCGGGCTGCAATATGACTGGCTTTCGGATGCCAAGCTGGTGCTGACCGAAGAGCTGATTCGCGAGATGCTGAAGGCGCGCAAGGATGCGGGCCTCATCGACGAGAGCGACTTTGACGAGATCGAGACGGACGACGGGTCCGTCCCGCAGGAGGACTGAGACATGGCGATTACCTCTGCCAACCAGCTCGAACTGTTGCAGACCGCCGAGGCGGTGGCGCGCGAGAAGATGATCGACCCCGATCTGGTCGTGCAGGCGATGGAAGAGTCGCTCGCCCGGGCCGCCAAGTCGCGCTACGGGTCCGAGATGGACATCCGCGTGTCGATCGACCGCAAGACCGGCCGCGCCACCTTCACCCGGGTCCGCACCGTGGTCGAGGACGAGGCGCTGGAAAACTATCAGGCCGAGCTGACCGTCAAGCAGGCGAAACAATACCTGACCGATCCGCAGATCGGAGACACGGTGGTCGATGAGGTGCCCCCGGTCGAGCTGGGGCGGATCGCCGCGCAATCGGCCAAGCAGGTCATCCTGCAGAAGGTCCGCGAGGCCGAGCGCGACCGCCAGTACGAGGAATTCAAGGACCGCGCCGGCACGATCATCAACGGTCAGGTCAAGCGCGAGGAATACGGCAACGTCATCGTCGATATCGGCCGGGGCGAGGGCATCCTGCGCCGGAACGAGAAGATCGGCCGCGAAAGCTATCGCCCGAACGACCGCATCCGCTGTTATATCAAGGATGTGCGCCGCGAGACCCGCGGCCCGCAGATCTTCCTCAGCCGGACCGCGCCGGAATTCATGGCCGAGCTGTTCAAGATGGAAGTGCCGGAAATCTACGACGGCATCATCGAGATCAAGGCAGTGGCCCGCGATCCGGGCTCGCGCGCGAAGATCGCGGTCATTTCCTATGACAGCTCTATCGACCCGGTGGGGGCCTGCGTCGGCATGCGCGGCTCGCGCGTGCAGGCCGTGGTGAACGAATTGCAGGGTGAGAAGATCGACATCATTCCGTGGAATGAGGATCAGGCGACCTTCCTCGTGAACGCGCTGCAGCCGGCCGAGGTCTCGAAGGTCGTGATCGACGAGGAGGCCGGCAAGATCGAGGTGGTGGTGCCGGACGAGCAGCTGTCGCTCGCGATCGGGCGCCGCGGCCAGAACGTGCGGCTGGCCTCGCAGCTGACCGCGCTCGACATCGACATCATGACCGAGGCCGAGGAAAGCCAGCGCCGCCAGGCCGAGTTCGAGGAACGCACCAGGCTGTTCATGGACACGCTCGATCTCGACGAGTTCTTCGCCCAGCTTCTGGTCTCGGAAGGATTCACCAATCTCGAAGAGGTCGCCTATGTCGACATCGACGAGCTTCTGGTGATCGACGGGGTCGACGAGGATACCGCCGGCGAGCTGCAGGCCCGGGCCCGCGACCATATCGAAGAGGCGAACCGCAAGGCCCTGGAACATGCGCGCGAGCTTGGCGTCGAGGACAGCCTGGTTGACTTCGAGGGCCTGACACCCCAAATGATCGGGGCACTGGCCGAGGATGGCGTGAAGACGCTGGAAGATTTCGCGACCTGTGCCGACTGGGAGCTTGCCGGTGGCTGGACCACGGTCAATGGCGAGCGGGTCAAGGACGAGGGTATTCTCGAAAAATTCGACGTCTCTCTGGAAGAAGCCCAGACCCTCGTGATGACGGCGCGTGTCCTGCTTGGCTGGGTCGATCCCTCCGAGCTCGAGCCGGAAGCCGGGCCCGAGGAAGAAGAGGGCGGCGAGGAGGAGGCCGGGGCCTGAGGCCCGGCCCCGGAGAGCGGCCATGGCCCGAGCAGATGCAGGCAGATCGGCCGACGAGCCGCAGAGGCGGTGCATCGCCACGGGTGAGGTGACGCCGAAGGCGGGGCTGATCCGGTTCGTGGTCGGTCCCGGCGATGCGGCGGTGCCCGATCTGCTGGGCAAGTTGCCGGGCCGCGGCATGTGGATCGCGGCCGACCGCGACGCGTTGGAGATGGCGGTGAAGAAGCGCCTGTTCTCGCGTGCGGCAAAACGGCCGGTGGCGGTGCCCGTGGACCTGCTGGCGCAGGTCGAGGCGGGGCTGTTGCGCCGGCTGGTCGACAGCCTGTCACTGGCCCGCAAGGCGGGCTGCGCGGTGGCGGGCTACGAGAAGGTGAAAGGCTGGCTGGACAGCGGGCAGGCGTCGGTCCTGATCCAGGCCAGCGACGGGTCGGAACGGGGCAAGACCAAGCTTCGCCCGCCCCGCGAAGACGATGGATTCATCGGCTGTCTGACGGCCCTGGAATTGGGTTTGGCTTTCGGCCGGGAACATGTGATACATGGCGCGCTTGCGGCTGGCGGACTCACCGAACGTGTAGTAGAGGATGCCGCCAAGCTTTCGGGCGTGCGCAAGAAGGACGGGGGAGGGACCCCCGGAAAGGGTTGAAGACCTTATGGACGATACTGACGGCAAGAAGACTTTGGGTTTGCGCGGTGGTTCGCGGTCCGGCCAGGTGAAGCAGAGCTTTTCGCATGGCCGCACCAAGAACGTGGTCGTCGAGACCAAGCGCAAGCGCGTTGTCGTGCCCAAGCCAGGAGCCGCGAAATCTGGCGGGGCTGGGGGCGGGCATGCCGGAGGCGATCCGTCCAGGCGCCCGGCCGGGATTTCCGATGCCGAGATGGAGCGTCGGCTGAAGGCGCTGCAGGCCGCCAAGCTGCGTGAGGCCGAAGAGGCCCGGCAACGTGCGGAAGACGAGCGTCAGCGCGAGGAAGAGCGCCAGCGCCGCCGCGAGGAAGCCGAGGCGAAGGAGCGCGAGCAGCGCGAGATCGAAGAGGCCGCCCGCCGCAAGGCCGAAGAGGAAGAGCGCAAGAAGCGCGAGGACGAGGAAGCCGCCAAGAAGAAGGCGGCGGATGCCGAACGCGCAGCCGTCGCGCCCGCAAAGTCCCTCCCTGCGGCCGGGCCCGAAGAGACTCGCGCTCCTGCCAAGACAGCGTCTCCGCGCAAGGTAGACCGCGAACGCGAGGGCGGCGCCGACCGCCCGAACCGTGGCAAGACCTCGCCGGGCAAGGGCGACCGCCGCTCCGGCAAGCTGACCGTGAGCCAGGCGCTCACCGGTGGCGAGGGCGGACGTCAGCGCTCGCTGGCGGCGATGAAGCGCAAGCAGGAACGGATGCGCCAGAAGGCGATGGGCGGCGCCGACAAGCACGAGAAGGTCGTGCGCGACGTGCAGGTGCCCGAGACCATCCTGGTTCAGGAACTGGCCAACCGGATGGCGGTGCGGTCCGCCGACGTGGTCAAGTCGCTGATGCAGATGGGCATGATGGTCACGCAGAACCAGTCGATCGATGCCGATACTGCCGAACTGATCGTCGAGGAATTCGGCCACAAGGTCGTGCGCGTGTCCGATGCCGATGTCGAACAGGTGATCGACACCGTCGAGGACAAGGCCGAAGATCTCAAGCCGCGTCCGCCGGTCATCACCATCATGGGCCATGTCGACCACGGCAAGACCTCGCTGCTGGACGCGATCCGCAACGCCAAGGTGGTGGCGGGCGAGGCCGGCGGCATCACCCAGCATATCGGCGCCTATCAGGTGAAAACCGATAGCGGGGCGGTGCTGAGCTTCCTCGACACGCCCGGTCACGCGGCCTTCACCTCGATGCGGGCGCGCGGCGCCCAGGTGACGGATATCGTGGTCCTGGTGGTCGCGGCCGACGACTCGGTCATGCCGCAGACGGTCGAGGCCATCAACCATGCCAAGGCCGCGGGCGTTCCGATGATCGTGGCGATCAACAAATGCGACAAGCCCGCCGCCGACGCGCAGCGCGTCCGCACGGAACTGCTTCAGCATGAGGTGGTCGTCGAGGCGATGTCGGGCGACGTGCAGGATGTCGAGGTGTCGGCCAAGACCGGCCAGGGGCTCGACACGCTGCTCGAGGCCATCGCGCTGCAGGCCGAGATCCTGGAGCTGAAGGCCAACCCCGAACGCGCCGCCATGGGCGCCGTGATCGAGGCGCAGCTGGATGTGGGCCGCGGCCCGGTCGCGACGGTTCTGGTGCAGAACGGCACGCTGAAGCAGGGCGACATCTTCGTCGTCGGCGAGCAATGGGGCAAGGTCCGCGCGCTGGTCAACGACAAGGGCGAGCGGGTCAAGACCGCCGGTCCGTCGGTGCCGGTCGAGGTGCTCGGCCTGAACGGCACGCCCGAGGCGGGCGACGTTCTGAACGTGGTCGATACCGAGGCCCAGGCCCGCGAGATCGCCGAATACCGCGAGCACAGCGCCAAGGACAAGCGCGCCGCCGCCGGTGCCGCGACCACGCTTGACCAGCTTCTGGCCAAGGCCAAGGAAGATGCCAATGTGGCCGAGCTTCCGATCCTGATGAAGGCCGACGTGCAGGGCTCTGCCGAGGCCATCGTCCAGGCGATGGAGAAGATCGGCAACGACGAGGTGCGCGTGCGCGTGCTGCATGCCGGTGTCGGGGCCATCACCGAAACCGATGTTGGCCTCGCCGAGGCCTCGGGCGCGCCGATCATCGGCTTCAACGTCCGGGCCAATGCACCGGCGCGGAGCGCCGCGAACCAGAAGGGCGTCGAGATCCGCTATTACAGCGTGATCTACGACCTCGTGGACGACGTGAAGGCGGCGGCCTCGGGCCTTCTGTCGAACGAGATCCGCGAGAACTTCATCGGCTATGCCCAGATCAAGGAGGTCTTCAAGGTCTCGGGCGTCGGCAAGGTGGCGGGCTGTCTGGTCACCGAGGGCGTCGCCCGCCGGTCGGCCGGGGTGCGTCTGCTGCGCGACGACGTGGTGGTCCACGAAGGCACGCTGAAGACGCTCAAGCGCTTCAAGGACGAAGTCGCCGAGGTCCAGTCGGGCCAGGAATGCGGCATGGCCTTCGAGAATTACGACGACATTCGTGCCGGCGATGTCATCGAGATCTTCGAGCGTCAGGAAGTCGTCCGGACCCTGGCCTGATCGGGTCCGACCCGAACGGAAACATGAAAAGAGGCGCCTGCTGCTGCGGGCGCCTCTTTTCGTTTCGTCCTGTGTGATCGGTGGGCGGATACCCGGTCGCATGGCCGCGAATGTCCGGTGCGGCCAGTCCGCGGCTTCCGTTTGCCGTTAAGAAAGCGATCTGACCTGCGGCTCTGCCGTCACGCACCGCCGGTCGCAGGGATCAGAGCCAGTCCTGCAGGACCGGGATCAGCGGAATGTCGGCTGGCGGCATCGGGAAATCGCGCAGATCCTTGGCATGAGACCATTTCAGCACCTGTCCCTCGCGGGCCTGCGGCTGGCCCTGCCATTTGCGGCAGGCGAAAAGCGGCATCAGCAGGTGGAAATCGTCATAGGAGTGACTGGCGAAGGTCAGCGGCGCCATGCAGCTTTCCCAGGTGTCGATGCCCAGCTCTTCCTTCAGCTCGCGTTTCAGCGCGGCTTCGGGGGTTTCGCCCGGCTCGATCTTGCCGCCGGGAAATTCCCAGAGACCGGCCATCGACTTGCCTGCGGGGCGTTGGGCGAGAAGAACCCGCCCATCCGCGTCGATCAGGGCCACGGCGGCCACGAGAACGATCTTCACGACCGGTAATCCGCGTTGATCTCGATGTAGCGCTTGGTGAAATCGCAGGTCCAGACCGTCGAGGCACCCTTGCCAAGGCCCAGATCGACGTTGATCACCAGCTCTTCGCGCTTCATGTAGGCCGCGCCGACCTCTTCGGCATAGCTCTCGGCGGCCCAGCCCTTCTCGGCGACGAGGATGTCGCCGAAGCGGATCGAGATCAGGTCGCGTTCGGCCTGCGCGCCGGACTTGCCGATCGCCATCACGATCCGGCCCCAGTTCGGGTCCTCGCCCGCGACGGCGGTCTTGACCAGCGGCGAATTGGCGATGGCCATGGCGACCTTGCGGGCATCGGCAGGGCTGGCCGCGCCGGTCACCGCGACCTCGACGAATTTGGTCGCGCCCTCGCCATCCTTCACCACCTGATGCGCCAGATCCAGCATCACGCCCCTCAGCGCCTCCTGGAAGGCGCGCCCGGCGGCGCTGCGCAGATCGGTGATCTCGGGGGCCTCCGACTTGCCGGTCGCGGCCAGGATCAGCGTGTCCGAGGTTGACGTGTCTCCGTCGACGGTGATGCTGTTGAAGGTCTCGTCAGAGAGCTTGCCCAGCATCCGCTGCAGAAGCGGCTGCGCGATCTTCGCATCGGTGAAGACATAGGCCAGCATCGTCGCCATGTCGGGCGCGATCATGCCCGAGCCCTTGGCGATGCCCGCGATCCGGATCGGCTGGCCCTCGACCTCGATGGTCGCCGTGGCGCCCTTGGGGAAGGTGTCGGTCGTCATGATCGCGCGCGCGGCCAGCGGCATCGCCTGGGGCGAGAGCCGTTCGGTCAGATCGCCGAGCGCGGCCGTGATCCGCTCATGGGGCAACGGCTCGCCGATGACGCCGGTCGAGGCGGTGAAGATCCGCGCCTCGGGCACGCCCGCAGCCTTGGCCAGGCCGGCCGCAATCGACTTGACGGCCTCGGCACCGGCGGCCCCGGTGAAGGCGTTGGAATTGCCCGAATTGACCAGGATCGCCGCACCCGCTTCGGGGTCGGCGGCCGCCGCAAGCTTTGCCTCGCAGTCGAGAACCGGCGCCGAGCGCGTGGCCGAGCGGGTGAAGACCCCCGCAATCGCGGTGCCGGGGGCAAGCCGGGCCAGCATCACGTCGAGGCGGCCCTGATAGCGCACGCCCGCTTCCACCGCCGCGAATTCGGCGCCCTCGATCACCGGCAGCGCCGGGAAGCCGGCGGCGGGGGCAAGCGGCGAGATCAACGGGGTCTTGGCCGGGACCTTCTGGGAAAGCGCCACAAGCTGCGAGCGCATGCGGTCGACTTCGCGCTTGAGCGCCTTGATCCTGGCCTTCTTCTTTTTCTTCTTGCCGGGCTCTTCCGTCTCGACCTTCTTCTTCTTGTCCTTGGCCATCTGTCCCTCTTCGCTTGGCTCTTACCGGTCGAGTACCGACTGGTCCTTCAGGATCGCGGGGTCGACCTCGATTTCGGTGCGGGAGACCTCGGCCTCCTCGGTATATTTCTCAAGCGCCGCTTCCATCGCGTCGCGCTGGATCTGCTGCACCAGCTCGCCGCGCACATCCGCAAGCCGCGGCGCATCCTTCAGCCGGGTCTCGTAGAGCTTGATCACATGCCAGCCGAACTGGGTCTGGACCGGGGCCGAGACCTCGCCGGGTTCGAGCACGGTCACGGCCTCCTCGAAGGGCTGGACCATCATGCCCTCCGAGAACCAGCCCAGATCGCCGCCATTCGGGCCGGAGGGGCCGGTGGATTTCTCCTTGGCGAGTTCGGCGAAATCGGCGCCGTCCTTGAGCTGGGCCTCGATCGCCTGGGCCTCGTCCTCGGTGTCGACGAGAATATGGGCGGCGTGATATTCGTTGATCGGATCGGCGTCGCCATAGGTGGCGTTATAGGCGGCCTTGACCGCCTCGTCGGTCACCGCGGCCTCGGCCAACCGCGACAGCGCCTCGCCCGCCACGAAGGAGCGACGCTCGTTCTCCAGCGCCAGCCGGGCGCCGGTCGAGAGATCCTCGCCGATGGCCTCACCGACAGCGGTCTGCCGGATCAGCTGGTCGAGCACGGCCTGATACAGAACGTCATCGGGAAGCTGCTGGTATTCGGCCGGAAGCTGGGCGCGGAGCACGATCATGTGGCCGATCGTGATCTCCTGATCGCCCACCCGTGCGACGACCGTGTCGGGGCCGATCTCGTCGGCCAGCGCGGGCAGCGCGAGCGTCGCCCCGAGGGCAAGAACGGCAAGCGGTCTGAGGTCAAATGACATGGGCACTCCTTTCGGCGGGCGCTTGGTGGCGTTGACACCATTCCGGCCTCCCCTTACATCGCAACTGGTTCTCGGGGTCGGCCTTATTTCCTTGGCCACTTCTATTGCCGCATTCTCAGGCGGGCAAGCGGTCCGTCGTACAAGATCCTGTCAGATACGCATCCGCGCGGAGAGAACATGCTGGGCATCGGAACACTCACCCGTAAGGTCTTCGGGACCCGGAACGACCGGACGGTCAAGAAGGTGCGTCCGCTGGTCGCCCGCATCAATGCGCTGGAGCCCGAATTCCAGGCGCTGGACGATGAGGGGCTGAAGGCCAAGACGCTGGAATTCAGGCGCCGCTTCGCCGAGGGCGAGACGCTGGACGAGCTGCTGCCCGAGGCTTTCGCCAACTGCCGCGAGGGCGCGCGCCGGGCGCTGGGGCTGAGGGCCTTCGATACCCAGCTGGTGGGTGGCATCTTCCTGCACCGGGGCAATATCGCCGAGATGAAGACCGGCGAGGGCAAGACGCTGGTCGCGACCTTCCCGGCCTATCTGAACGCGCTGACCGGCATGGGCGTGCATATCGTCACCGTGAACGACTACCTCGCCAAGCGCGACGCCGAATGGATGGGCAAGGTCTATGCCATGCTCGGCATGACCACCGGCGTCGTCTATCCGTGGCAGCCCGAACCCGAGAAGCGTGCAGCCTACCGCGCCGATATCACCTACAGCACCAATAACGAGCTGGGCTTCGACTATCTGCGCGACAACATGAAGTCCGAGCTCAAGGACATGGCGCAGCGCGGGCATTATTACGCCATCGTCGACGAGGTCGACTCGATCCTGATCGACGAGGCGCGCACGCCCCTGATCATCTCGGGTCCGAGCCAGGACCGGTCCGAGCTGTACATGACCCTCGACAAGGTCGTGCCCGATCTGACCGACGAGCATTACACGCTCGACGAGAAGATGCGCAACGTGACCTTCACCGAGGAAGGCAACGATTTCATGGAGAAGCGGCTTCATGAACTGGGCATCCTGCCCGAGGGGCAGTCGCTTTACGATCCTGAAAGCACGACCATCGTCCACCACGCCCAGCAGGCGCTGAAGGCGCATAAGATGTTCCTGAAGGACAAGGAATATATCGTGCGCGACGGCGAGGTGATGCTGATCGACGAATTCACCGGCCGGATGATGCGCGGGCGTCGGCTGTCCGACGGGCTGCACCAGGCCATCGAGGCCAAGGAAGGCGTGCAGATCCAGCCCGAGAACGTGACCCTGGCCTCGGTCACATTCCAGAACTATTTCCGGCTTTACGACAAGCTGGCGGGCATGACCGGGACGGCGGCGACCGAAGCCGAGGAATTCATGCAGATCTATGGGCTTGGCGTGGTCGAGATCCCGACCAATCGCCCCGTCGCCCGGATCGACGAGCATGACGCCGTCTACCGCACGGCGGCCGAGAAATACGCCGCCATCGTCGAGTCGATCAAGGAGGCCCATGACCGCGGCCAGCCGGTTCTGGTCGGCACCACCTCGATCGAGAAATCCGAGATGCTGTCGGACATGCTCAAGGCGGAAGGTGTGCCGCATAACGTGCTGAACGCCCGCCACCACGAGCAGGAAGCCCAGATCGTCGCCGATGCCGGCCGCTTCGGCGCGGTGACCATCGCCACCAACATGGCCGGGCGCGGCACCGACATCCAGCTGGGCGGCAATGCCGAGATCAAGGTGATGGAGGCGCTCGACGCCGATCCGACCGCCCATCCCGACGCCGTGCGCGCCCGGATCGAGGCCGAGCATGCCGAGGAGAAGAAGAAGGTCCTCGAGGCCGGCGGGCTTTACGTCCTGGGTACCGAACGCCACGAATCGCGCCGCATCGACAACCAGCTGCGCGGCCGTTCGGGCCGTCAGGGCGACCCTGGCCGGTCCTATTTCTTCCTGTCGCTGGAAGACGACCTGATGCGGATCTTCGGCTCCGAGCGTCTGGAGAAGGTTCTCTCCACGCTGGGGATGAAGGAAGGCGAGGCGATCATCCACCCCTGGGTGAACAAGTCGCTCGAAAAGGCCCAGGCCAAGGTCGAGGGCCGCAACTTCGACATCCGCAAGCAGCTGCTGAAATTCGACGACGTGATGAACGACCAGCGCAAGGTCATCTTCGGTCAGCGCCGCGAGATCATGGAGGCGGACGACCTGTCGGATATCGTGCAGGACATGCGCCAGGAGGTGATCGACGAACTGGTCGAGACCTATATTCCGCCGCGCTCCTATGCCGATCAGTGGGATGTCGAGGGCCTTCAGCGCGCTGTTGCCGAGACTCTCAATCTCGACCTGCCGGTCAAGGACTGGGCCGAGGAAGAGGGCGTCGACGACGAGCTTATCACCGAGCGGATTGCCACGGCCTCGGATGAGGCGATGGCCGCGAAGGCGGCGCAGTTCGGTCTCGAGGCGATGCGCAATATCGAGAAACAGATGCTGTTGCAGGCCATCGACACCAAATGGCGCGAACATCTGCTCAAGCTCGAACATCTGCGCTCGGTCATCGGGTTCCGCGGCTATGCGCAGCGCGATCCGCTGAACGAATACAAGACGGAAAGCTTCGCGCTGTTCGAATCGATGCTGAACAGCCTGCGCGAGGACGTGACCCAGAAACTTGCACAGATCCGGCCGCTGACCGAGGACGAGCGCAACGACATGATCCGCCAGCTTGCCGAACAGCAGGCCCGGCTGGCCGAGGCGACGGCACAGGCCCAGCCCTCGCATGCCGAGGCGCCCGCGGGCGGAACCGAACCCGCGCCCGCGGCCCTGGCCGCAGCGCAGTCGGGCTTCGACGAGACCCGGCCCGAGACCTGGGGCAATCCCAGCCGCAACGATCCCTGCCCCTGCGGCTCGGGCAAGAAGTTCAAGCATTGCCACGGTCAACTGGTCTGAGCAGGGCGGCCGTCCTGCCGGACGGTTGAAATCGGCGCGGCCAGATCGGACACTCGGCCCGAACAGAGGCAATCACTCCGGTCCGGTCGCGATGCGGTTTCTCATTGGCGCTGTCCTTCTCTGCGCTGCGCTTTTCCCTCCTGCCTCGCGGCCCGCTTCGGCCGGAGAGGTGACGCTGCTGCCGCGTGAAGAGGGCGCGGCCGGGATCCGCGGTCGTCTGCTCGGCTTTGATGGCGAGCTCTACCGGCTCGACACCATCTACGGACAGCTGACGGTCGACGGCGCCGGCGTGAGCTGCAAGGGCGCGGCCTGTCCGGATCCCGGGGCGCGGGTGGCGCGGATCGCGCTGTCGGGCAGCCCGGTGCTGGGCGAGAGGCTGATGCCCGCTCTGATCGAGGGCTTTGCCGCCGCGCGCGGACTTGTCGTCGAGCGCGGGGCCGAGGGGCGGAACCGGCTGTTCCGCCTGCGCGCGCCGGAGGGCGGTCCGCCGCGGGCCGAGATCGTGCTGGCCTCGGGCAGCACCGGCGAGGGGGTTGCCGACCTGTTGACCGGCGCGGCCCGGATCGTGATGGCCGACCGCGAGATCCTGCCCGAAGAGATCGCCCGTGTCCGCGAGGCGGGCCTTGGCGATCTGTCACAGCCGTTTCGGCGCCGTATCCTTGCGCTTGACGCCATCATCCCGGTGGTGGCCCCCGATAGCCGGCTGGGTGCCCCTGAGCGCGGGCTTTCGCGCGCGTCCATTCTGGGGCTTCTGAGCGGCGAGATCGCCGAGTGGTCCGGGCTCGGCGGGGCCCCGGCGCCGGTCATCATCCATCTGCCGGGACGGGGGCCGGGGCTGCGCCAGTGGCCCGAGGCGCGGGTGCCGGAAGGCCGGATACCGGTGGCTTCGGCGCGGCGCCATGAAAGCGCGGCAGCGGTCGCGACGGCGGTGGCGGCCGATCCCATGGGCTTCGGTCTGGCGCGGCTCTCGACGCTCGGGGAGGCGCTGCAGGTCCCGCTGGCGGATGGCTGCGGCACGCGGCTTGTGGCATCGGCGCAGACCGTGAAGACCGGCGATTACCCCTATGTGGCGCCGCTGTCGCTTTATCTCGGCAGCCCCAGGTTGCCCCGGTTCGGGCGGGATTTTCTGGACTATCTGAAGACTCCCGCCGCCCAGATCGCGATCCGCCGGGCGGGGTTTGTCGATCTCCTGCGCGAGGAGATCCCGCTTGACCGGCAGGGCGACCGGCTGGCCCTGGCCATCGCCCAGGCGCGCCCCGGGGACGGTCTGCGGGAATTGCAGCGGCTGGTTGCGACGCTGGGCGGGGCGGTTCGCCTGTCCGAGACCTTCCGCAGCGCTCCCGGCGGCGCGGATGCGCAGGTGCGGGCCAATATCGCGGCGGTGGCCTCGGCGCTGGAGGCAGGTCAATTCGACGGGCGCAGGCTGATCCTGGCCGGGTTTTCCGACGGGGCGGCCGGGCCGGAGGGCGGTGGCGCAGAGGCCCGGCGCGATGCCGAGGCGGTGCGCGATGCGATACGCGCAGCCGCGACCGCCGCCGATTTCGGCCGGGTCCGGATCGAGGTGGCGGGCTTCGGCGACCTGCTGCCGGTGATGTGCAATGGCGGCGACGGTGACGGTGGCGGTCCGGACCAGAGCCACGGCGGGGTGCCGGATGACTGGACAGCGCGGCTCAACCGCCGGGTCGAGCTCTGGCTGCGCTGAGCCGCGGGGCCGTTTATAGATAGCCTTCCGACCGGAAGCTGAGCTCGCGCGCCTTGCCGACGATCAGGTGATCGTGCAGCACCAGCCCCAGCGCGGCGCAGGCGGCCTCTATCTGGGTCGTCATGGAGATGTCCGATTGCGAGGGGGTCGGGTCGCCGGACGGGTGGTTATGGACGAGGATCAGGGCCGAGGCGTTCAGCTCCAGCGCACGCTTGACCACCTCGCGCGGATAGACCGGGACATGATCGACGGTGCCGCGCGCCTGTTCCTCATCGGCGATCAGGACGTTCTTGCGGTCGAGAAACAGCACCCGGAACTGCTCGGTCTCGCGATGGGCCATGGCGGTGCGGCAATAGTCCAGAAGCGCGTCCCAGCTCGACAGCACGGGCCGGTGCATGACCCGGGTCCGGGCCAGCCGTTGTGCCGCCGCCTCGACCAGTTTCAGCTCGACGATGACAGAGGGGCCGACGCCGCGCACCTCCTGCAGCCGCGCGACCGGGGCCGAAAGCACGCCGTTGAAGTCGCGGAAGCGGTCGAGCAGCAGCCGGGCCAGCGGCTTGACGTCCTGCCGCGGCAGGGCGCGGAACAGCACCATCTCGAGCAGTTCGTAATCGGGCATCGCCGCCGCGCCGCCCGCCATGAAGCGGTCGCGGAGCCGCCTGCGATGGTCGCGGATATAGGAGGGCAGGCGCTCGCCCGGGGCGAGGGTGCGCACCGGCGCCTCTGCGAAAAGCGGCAGTGGCGGATCTTCGGAGGAGGAGGGTGGCGTCGGGCGCGGCATGATCCGACGCTACCGGATTCAAGGTGAATGAAAGGTTAAGGCTAAAGGGCAGGGCTATCGCCGAGAGTGCCGTCGAGCGTGACGCCGAAAGCGCAGGGAAAACGCGGGCCGGGGGCCCGCGTCAGCTTTTCATCCCGTCCCAGAAGCTTTTCACCTTGGTGAAGAAGGACGATCCTTCCGGATTGTTCTCTTCGCTCAGCTCCTCGAATTCGCGCAGAAGCTCTTTCTGGCGGCTGGTGAGGTTGACCGGGGTCTCGACCGCAAGCTCGATGAACATGTCGCCCTGGGCATTGCCGCGAAGCGCGGGCATGCCCTTGCTGCGCAGCCGCATCTGCTTGCCGGACTGGCTGCCGCCGGGTACCTTCACCCGCGACCGGCCGCCATCGATGGTCGGCACCTCGATCTCGCCACCAAGCGCTGCAGCGGTCATCGAGACCGGCACCCGGCAGAACAGGTTCAGCCCGTCGCGCTCGAAGAGCGGATGGCCCGCCACCTCGATGAAGATGTAGAGATCGCCCGCAGGCCCGCCCCTGAGCCCGGCCTCGCCCTCGCCGGCAAGCCGGATCCGGGTGCCGGTCTCGACGCCCGCGGGGATGTTGACCGAGAGCGAGCGGTCGCGCTCGATCCGGCCTGCGCCGCCGCAGGACTTGCAGGGGTTCTTGACGATCTGGCCCATGCCGCCGCAGGTCGGACAGGTCCGTTCCACGGTGAAAAAGCCCTGCTGCGCCCGGACCTTGCCCATGCCTGAACAGGTCGGACAGGTGGCCGGTTCGGCGCCGCCCGCCGCGCCCGTGCCATTGCAGACATCGCAGGCCACCGAGCTGGGGACCTTGATCGTCTTCTGCAGGCCCGAATAGGCTTCCTCGAGCGTGATGCGGAGATTGTAGCGCAGGTCGGAGCCGCGCGTGGCACGCTGGCGCCCGCCGGGGCCCGCCCCGCCCATGAAATCGCCGAACAGGTCGTCGAAGACGTTGGAGAAGGCCGAGGCGAAATCGCCCTGACCGCCGAAGCCACCGCCCATGCCGCCCATGCCGCCGGGACCGCGCCCGCCGCCCTGTTCGAAGGCGGCATGGCCGAACCGGTCATAGGCGGCCTTCTTGTCGGGGTCCTTCAGCGTCTCGTAGGCCTCGTTGACCTCCTTGAACTGCCCTTCCGCCTTGGGATTGTCCGCATTGCGGTCCGGGTGCAGTTCCTTGGCCTTCTTGCGATAGGCCTTCTTGATCTCTTCGGCCGAGGCGCCGCGGGCAATCCCGAGAACCTCGTAGAAATCGCGCTTTGCCATCAGCTAACCCTCTTCCCGAAACACGCTGGCCGGCCCGGTTTCCCGGACCGGCCGCTTTGGGTCCGGTCGCGCGTCACGAGCGCTTGCGATCGTCGTCCAGATCCTCGAACTCGGCATCGACGATCTCGTCATCCACACCGGTCGGTTCGTCGCGGGCCTCGGGCTCGTCGTTGTCCGGGGTGTCCTGCTGCTGGGCCTTGTAGATCGCCTCGCCCAGTTTCATCGCGGCCTCGGACACGTTCTGGATGCCGCCCTTGATCTTGCCGGCATCGTCGCTTTCAAGCACGTCCTTCAGCGCGGCCACGGCCAGCTCGATCGCCTCGACGGTCGAGGGGTCGACCTTGTCGCCATGTTCCTCGATCGACTTCTCGGTCGAGTGGATCAGGCTTTCGGCCTGGTTCTTGGTCTCGACCAGTTCGCGGCGCGACTTGTCGGCTTCGGCATTGGCCTCGGCCTCGCGCACCATCTTGTCGATCTCGTCATCCGAGAGACCGCCCGAGGCCTGGATCGTGATCTTCTGTTCGCGGCCGGTGCCCTTGTCCTTGGCCGAGACCGAGACGATGCCGTTGGCGTCGATGTCGAAGGTCACCTCGATCTGCGGCATGCCGCGCGGCGCGGGCGGGATTTCCTCGAGATTGAACTGGCCGAGCATCTTGTTGTCGGCCGCCATCTCGCGCTCGCCCTGGAAGACCCGGATCGTCACGGCGCTCTGGTTGTCCTCGGCGGTCGAGAAGATCTGGCTTTTCTTGGTCGGGATCGTGGTGTTGCGGTCGATCAGCCGGGTGAAGACGCCGCCCAGGGTCTCGATGCCCAGAGACAGCGGGGTCACGTCAAGCAGCACCACGTCCTTGACGTCGCCCTGCAGCACGCCGGCCTGGATCGCGGCGCCCATGGCCACGACCTCGTCGGGGTTCACGCCCTTGTGCGGTTCCTTGCCGAAGAACTTGGTCACTTCCTCGATGACCCGGGGCATCCGGGTCATGCCCCCGACCAGCACCACCTCGTCGATATCCGAGGTCGAGAGCCCGGCATCCTTCAGCGCATCCTGGCAGGGCTTGATCGAGCGCTTGATCAGGTCGCCGACGAGGCTTTCCAGCTTGGCGCGGGTCAGCTTCATCACCAGGTGCAGCGGCGTGCCGGCCTGCGGGTCCATCGAGATGAACGGCTGGTTGATTTCGGTCTGGCTGGAGGAGGACAGCTCGATCTTGGCCTTCTCGGCGGCTTCCTTCAGCCGTTGCAGGGCCATCTTGTCCCTGGTCAGATCGACGCCGTGTTCCTTTTTGAACTCGTCGGCCAGGTAGGCGACGATGCGCATGTCGAAGTCCTCGCCGCCGAGGAAGGTGTCCCCGTTGGTCGATTTCACCTCGAACAGGCCGTCGTCGATTTCCAGAATGGTGATGTCGAAGGTGCCGCCGCCGAGGTCATAGACCGCGATGGTGCGGGTTTCCTTCTTGTCGAGCCCGTAGGCCAGTGCGGCGGCCGTCGGCTCGTTGATGATGCGCAGCACCTCGAGACCGGCGATCTTGCCGGCATCCTTGGTGGCCTGACGCTGGGCGTCGTTGAAATAGGCCGGAACGGTGATGACGGCCTGCGTCACGTCCTCGCCGAGATAGCTTTCGGCGGTTTCCTTCATCTTCTGCAGGATGAAGGCCGAGATCTGGCTGGGCGAGTATTTCTCGCCGCGGACGCTGACCCAGGCGTCGCCATTGCCGCCGTCCACGATGGAATAGGGGACGTGCTTCTTGTCCTTCTCGACCTCGGCGTCGTCGACCCGGCGGCCGATCAGCCGCTTGACTGCAAAGACGGTGTTCTCGGGGTTGGTGACGGCCTGGCGCTTGGCGGGCTGGCCGGCCAGGCGCTCGTTGTCGGTGAAGGCCACGATCGACGGGGTCGTCCGCGCGCCTTCGGCATTCTCGATGACCCGGGGTTGCGCCCCGTCCATGATGGCGACGCAGGAGTTGGTGGTCCCGAGGTCGATCCCGATGACTTTACCCATGATATCTTACCTCTTCATTCGGCGATGTTGTGGGGAGCAGACCCTCAGGAGGCCTCTGCGCCCCGATCCCATGGGCCACGGTCGCCCGGGCCCGTTTCTCGGGCGTATATAAGGAGGGGTGTGAGACCCTGCAAGCGGAGCCTATTGCAGAAATGTGGCTGTGGTGAACGATGTCTGAGACGGAAAGACCGAAGGAACCGGTGCCGGGGCTGGTGGTGCGGGGAGTCGAGATATTTCCCGGCCTGCTCGATCCTGCGGCCCGGGCCGGGCTGATGACCGAGATCGCGGCGGTGATTGCCGCGGCGCCGCCGGTCCAGCCCGAAACCCGGTTCGGGCGAAAGATGAGCGTGCGGATGACCTCGGCCGGAAAATACGGCTGGGTCTCGGACCGGCGCGGCTACCGCTACGAGACCCGGCACCCGTCGGGAGTGGCCTGGCCGCCGATCCCGGCGCCGGTGCTGGCGCTGTGGCACCGGGTGACCGGGCTTGCGCGCGCGCCCGACTGCTGTCTCGTGAACCTCTATCGCGACGGCGCGAAGATGGGCCTGCATCAGGACCGCGACGAGGCCGATTTCTCCTGGCCCATCGTCTCGGTCTCGCTGGGCGACGAGGCGCGGTTCCGGATCGGCGACGTGACCCGGGGCGGGCCGACCGAAAGCCTCTGGCTGAAATCCGGCGACGTTCTGATGATGCGCGGCGCGGCCCGGCTGATCCATCACGGCATCGACCGGGTGCGGGGCGGCAGCTCGACCCTGATCGAGGGCGGCGGCCGGATCAACCTGACGCTCCGGGTGGTGGACTGACGGCCGGTCGCGCCGCAGTCCCGCCCCGGTTCCACCCCGGTCCCGCCCGGCAAGGAAACGCTCGTGCGGTCCCGGGGAAAATCACCTTTTCCGTGTGTTCTTGCCGTCGCCCGGCAAGCCGCGCATAACGTGACTGCGAATTTGTTTCGTCGCGCGAGACGATGTCAGGAGGAAAATTTGGATTACGCTCAGCTTGAAACCGTGATGCGCAAGATAGCGCTTCTGGCCGGGGCACGTATCATGGAAATCTACGCTGCGCCCGATTTCGAGGTGCGCGCCAAGGCCGATTCCAGCCCCGTGACCGAGGCCGACGAGGCCGCCGATGCGCTGATCACGGCCGAGCTGAAACAGGCCTTTCCGGACCTGCTGATCGTCACCGAGGAGCAGGCCGAGACCCATGCCGAGCACGCCGCCGATTTCCTGATCGTCGATCCGCTCGACGGCACCAAGGAATTCGTCAAGCGCCGGGGCGATTTCACCGTCAACATCGCCTGGGTCGAGGGCGGGGTTCCGGTGCGCGGCGTGGTCTATGCCCCGGCGCGCGGGCGGCTGTTCTATACCCGGGCCGATGGCGCGACCGTCGAGGAAACCGGCGATCTGGCGCTCGATACGGTCGGGCCGGTCACGCGGCTCTCTGTCTCGACCCCCGACAATGGCGCGCTGATGGTCGTGGCCTCGAAATCGCATCGCGATCAGGCCACCGACGATTACATCGGCAAATATGCCGTGCGCGACATGACCTCGGCCGGATCCTCGCTGAAATTCTGCCTCGTCGCGACCGGCGAGGCCGATCTTTACCCGCGGCTCGGGCGCACCATGGAATGGGATACCGCGGCCGGGCATGCGGTGCTGGCGGGCGCGGGCGGCGAGGTCGTGCGCTTCGACGATCACAGCCCGCTGCGCTATGGCAAGCCGGGCTACGAGAACCCGTTCTTCATCGCCCTTGCACCGGGCGTCGAGCTGAAAGGCGTCTGATGTCCGTCGTCATCGTGATCCCGGCGCGCTACGCTTCGTCGCGCTATCCGGGCAAGCCTCTGGCGCTTCTGAAGGGCGCCTCCGGGCAGGAAAAGAGCCTGATCCAGCGGTCCTGGGAGGCGGCGCAGGCGGTTTCGGGCATCGACCGGGTGGTGGTCGCGACCGATGACGACCGTATCCGCACCGCAGCCGAGGCTTTCGGCGCCGAGGTGGTGATGACCTCCGGGACCTGCGCCAACGGGACCGAGCGGGTGGCCGAGGCGCTCGGGGTGCTGGGTGGCGAGGTCGAGATCGCGGTCAACCTGCAGGGCGATGCGCCGCTGACGCCCGCCTGGTTCGTCGAGGATCTGGTGGCGGGGCTGCGCGCCGATCCCGGTGCCGATCTGGCGACCCCGGTGCTGCGCTGCGACGGGCAGGCGCTGAACGCGTTGCTGGAAGATCGCCGCGCGGGCCGGGTCGGCGGCACCACCGCCGTCTTCGGCGCGGGCAACCGGGCGCTCTATTTCTCGAAAGAGGTCA
Organism: Rhodovulum sp. HP10; assembly: GCF_047553435.1. Taxonomy (NCBI): domain Bacteria; kingdom Pseudomonadati; phylum Pseudomonadota; class Alphaproteobacteria; order Rhodobacterales; family Paracoccaceae; genus Rhodovulum; species Rhodovulum sp. HP10. Next base: position 1,962,043 of record NZ_CP180201.1, on the reverse strand, counting down.
TCCCCTATACCGGGCAGAGCTATGCCGACACCGCGCCGACGCCGGTCTTTCACCATGTCGGGGTCTATGCCTACCGTCCCGCGGCGCTCGAGACCTACCTTCGGCTTGCGCCGGGGCCGCTGGAAGGGCTCGAAGGGCTCGAACAGCTGCGCTTCCTCGAACATGGCCGGCCGGTCCTCTGCGTCGAGGTGGCGGCGCGCGGCCGCCAGTTCTGGGAGTTGAACAACCCCACGGACGTTCCGCGGATCGAGGCGATGATGGCCGCGATGGGGATCGACTGAGATGGGGCCCGCCTTGGCGGCCAGGGCGGCGAACCGGTGCGGCAGGATTCTGCCAACCGCTTCGCCGCATGGCGCGAAAACCGGCGCGCGTCATGAAATGTTTCCAGTATCGGAATAACCCCGCCGAATTGTCGGGTTTTTTAATAAATAATATCGATGTTACGCGCCGGCCCGGTCAATATGGGTCGGGATGAAATGAAAACGACAAGCGAGTGAGATCATGAACCGGCAAGTAACGAAGGCGGTTTTTCCCGTGGCGGGTCTTGGGACGCGTTTTCTTCCCGCGACGAAATCGATTCCGAAGGAGATCATGACGCTGGTGGACCGGCCGCTGATCCAATACGCGATCGACGAGGCGCGGGCGGCCGGGATCACCGATTTCATCTTCGTGACCTCGCGCGGCAAAAGCGCGCTCGAGGATTATTTCGACCACGCCCCGCATCTGGAGGACTCGCTGCGCTCGAGGGGCAAGGACGACCTTCTGGAGATCCTGCGCAGCACCGACATGGAAAGCGGCGCGATCGCCTATATCCGCCAGAAGATGGCGATGGGGCTGGGCCATGCCGTGTGGTGTGCGCGGCGGCTGATCGGCAACGAGCCCTTCGCGGTGATCCTGCCCGATGACGTGATCGCGGCCGAGACGCCCTGCCTGCAGCAGATGACCGAGGCCTATCGCGAGACCGGCGCGAACATGGTGGCGGCGATGGAAGTGCCGCCCGAGAAGGCCTCGGCCTATGGCATTCTCGATGTCGCGCGGGACATGGGCGACAGGGTGCTGGTCAAGGGGATGGTCGAGAAGCCGAGCCTCGAGGAGGCGCCCTCGAACCTGGCGGTGATCGGGCGCTATATCCTGACGCCGAAGGTTCTGCACAATCTCGACCAGAACCTGCGCCACGAGCGGTTCGGGGCCGGGGGCGAGCTGCAGCTGACCGACGCCATCGCAGAGGAGATCGACGGGCAGGGGGTGTACGGCTACCGCTTCACGGGGCAGCGCTTCGATTGCGGCTCGAAGGCCGGGTTCCTGCAGGCGACGGTATCCTTCGCGCTGGCGCGACCCGAGCTGAAGGGCGAGTTCGAGGACTACCTGCGCGCCCGGTTCGCCCGGCCGGAGGCGGCGGAATAGGGCGATGGCGCATGTTCTGGTGACGGGCGGGGCGGGCTATATCGGCGCCCATGCCTGCAAGGCGCTCGCGCGCGCGGGCCATGTGCCGGTGTGCTACGACAATCTCTCGACCGGCTGGGCCGAGGCGGTGAAGTTCGGCCCGTTCGAACGCGGCGATCTGGCCGACCGGGCGCGGCTTGACGCGGTCTTTGCGGCCTACCGACCCGTGGGCGTGATGCATTTCGCGGCCTTCAGCCAGGTCGGCGAGGCGATGCGCGACCCGGGCAAGTACTGGCGCAACAATGTCGGAGGCTCGCTTGCGCTGATCGAGGCGGCGGTGGCGGCGGGTTGCCTCGACATGGTCTTTTCCTCGACCTGCGCGGTCTATGGCGACCAGGACGGGGTGACGCTGGACGAGGACAGCGCCCAGGCGCCGCTGAACGCCTATGGCGCGTCCAAGCGCGCGATCGAGGACATGCTGCGCGACTTCGAGGCAAGTCACGGGCTGAACTCGGTGATCTTCCGCTATTTCAACGTGGCGGGCGCGGATCCCGAGGGCGAGGTCGGCGAGGCGCACGACCCCGAGACCCATCTGATCCCCGTGATGCTCGAGGCGATCGAGGGCCGGCGCCCGGCGCTGACGATCCACGGCACCGATTATCCGACGCCGGACGGGACCTGCATCCGCGACTATATCCATGTCAGCGATCTGGTGGCGGCGCATGTTCTTGGTCTGGGCTGGCTGCTGGCGGGCAAGGGCAGCCGGGTCTTCAACCTCGGCACCGGGACCGGCTATTCGGTGCGCGAGGTGATCGAGGCGGCGCAGGCGGTCACCGGCTGTTCGGTGCCCCATTCCGAGGGGCCGCGCCGGGGCGGCGACGCGGTGCGGCTGGTCTCGGGCAGCGCCCGCGCCGAAACAGAGCTTGGCTGGAGCCCGACCCGCTCGGACCTGCCGACCATGATCGAGGATGCCTGGAAATGGTTCCGCGGCGGAGGCTATGCAACCTGACACGGGGGGCGAGGGGCCGGTGGTGCCCCCGTCTTCGCTTCGTCGCGCATGCTCGGGTCGCCCCGATCCCGTAAGGGCCGCTTGCGCCGATCCGGTGCCTGCGGGCCGGGCGATGCGACGCCCCCCTGGGCCCGCGGGCGGTCCAATCCGCCAGTCCAGGTCCGTGGCGCGACAGGGCAGGCATGCCGGACTCGCCCCGATGATCGGGGCCATCGTCAGCGGTCTCTAACTGCAACGATCCGGGTCTTCGGGGGCAGAGGTCGGCCCGCGGGCCGATCAGGCTGCCTGAGACGCCGCCGCCTCGGTCAGGACCGCATGCAGCGTGGCCGGGTCTGTATTGGCGCGCAGCTTGGCGCAGATCGTGCTGTCACGCAGGGTGCGCGAGACCAGCGCCAGCGCCTTGAGGTGATCGACGCCGGAATCCTGCGGCGCGAACAAGGCGAAGATTAGGTCGACCGGCTGGCGGTCGACGGCGCCGAAATCGATCGCCTTCTCCAGCCGGATGAAGGCGCCGCGGACCCGGTCGATTCCGGAGAGCCGGGCATGCGGCAGGGCGACGCCCTGGCCGACACCCGTCGGCCCGAGGCTTTCGCGTTCCTGCAAGGCGTCGACCGCGTCTCCAGGGGGAAGGGCATAGGCCGCGTGGGCGACCTCTCCGAGTTCCTGGAACAGCCGCTTCTTGCTGGACATGGTGCCAAAGACGCGGACGGCTTCGGGGGTGATGAGCGTGGATAGCTGCATGTCACTCTCGCTTCGGACGCGCCGCGCCCGGGATACGGGCGCGGCCTGGTCAGCTGCGGGTCAGGGCTCGATCCAGCCCACATTCCCGTCTTCGCGGGCGTGCACGACGTTGATCTTGCCCGTCTTTTCGTTGCGGAACACCAGAAGCGGAGCGCTTGTCAGTTCCATCTGCATGACCGCCTCGCCCACGGAAATCGACGGAATCTGGGTTTCCATCTCGGCGATGATCATCGGCTGGAGACTGTCGGTCTCGTCCCCTTCCTCGGTCGAGGCAAGGATATAGGCCGAACCGCCGGAAAGTTCCACAGGTTCCGAGCGGTCGCGGTGATGGTCCTTCAGCCGGCGCTTGTGGCGGCGCAGCTGCTTTTCCATCTTGTCGCAGCAGCTGTCGAAGGCGGCATAGATCTCTGTCGCCTGGGCGCTCGCCTGAGCGGTCAGGCCGGTCGACAGATGCACCGTCGCTTCGCAGACATATTGATGGGCGTTGCGCGAGAAGACGACATTGGCGTCGGTTGCCCGGTCGGCATATTTCGAGACCGCCGCGCTCAGCTCGTCCTTGACATGGGTCTGCAGAGCCTCGCCGATATCGATCTGTTTGCCGCTGATCTGGTACAGCATTGTTCCTCCTGAGATTGCCTGCAGACGCAGGGTTGCCCTCCGTTAAGGCCGGGGCGCGGCGGGGTCAACGGGAACAAGGAGTTCGGTCACCGTGTTCAGCCGTTCCGCGCCTGCGGCCGGCGCATGGCGGAAGGATCTGGCGTCACGCGCATTTGGCGCCAGATCGCCCGGCGATGTCAACGGTCCCGCCATGGCGCCGGCCGGCGATGTCGCCGCCGGACAACAGCGCCCGTCGCCGCCGGCCGGGAGAGGCGGGCAGACCCCCGGCAGATCCCCGGCGCGACGCCCGGCCGCGCCCGGCTGCGGCAGACAGAAGCTGATGATTCGATCCGGTCGCGGGCGGGGTCAGGTGATGCGGAAACTCTGGCCGAGATAGACCCGGCGCACGTTCTCGTCGCGGATCACTTCCTGGGTGGTCCCGCTCATCAGCACCTTGCCGTCGTGCAGGATATAGGCGCGGTCGACGATCTCCAGCGTTTCGCGGACATTGTGGTCGGTGATCAGCACGCCGATGCCCCGGGTCTTGAGATCGGCGACCAGGGCACGGATCTCGCCGACCGCAATCGGGTCGACCCCGGCGAAGGGCTCGTCGAGCAGCAGATAGCTGGGGTTGGCGGCAAGACAGCGCGCGATCTCGACCCGGCGCCGCTCGCCGCCCGACAGCGACAGCGCGGGCGCGCGGCGCAGATGCTCGATGGAGAATTCCGACAGCAGTTCCTCGAGGCGCTCGCGGCGCTTGTGGCGGTCAGGTTCGACGATCTCGAGCACGGCCCTGATATTGTCCTCGACATTCAGCCCGCGAAATATCGAGACCTCCTGCGGCAGGTAGCCGATGCCCAGCCGGGCGCGGCGATACATCGGCAGCATGGTCACGTCGCGGCCGTCGAGCAGGACCTTGCCGCCCTCGGGCGTCAGCAGCCCGGCCACGGCATAGAAACAGGTGGTCTTGCCCGAGCCGTTCGGGCCGAGCAGCGCGACCACCTCGCCGCGGTCGAGCCGGAGGCTGACATCGCGGATCACCGGGCGGCGGCGATAGCTCTTGCGCAGATCGACGATCCGCAATCCGCCGGTGGGGCCGGGCATGTCGAAGGCTGTCGTGCCGTCGGCCATCACTTCTTGCCCGAAGGGGTCAGAACGGTGCGCACGCGGCCCTCCATGGCGCCGGTGCCGCGGGTGAGATCGACCACCAGCCTCTGGCCCTCGATGGCGTTGCCATCCTGGGTCAGCAGCACATTGCCGGTCATCACGACGGTCGCCGCGCCGATATCGTAGACGGCCTCCTGTGCCTCGGCCGCTTCGGCGCCCAGCGTCAGCACGACCGAGCCGGAGGCTTCGAGCCGCGAGATCTTGCCGCTGCCAGCGCCGCCCGCGCCATAGACGACAAGCATCCGTTCGGCCGCGAGGCGCATCTGCCCCTGGCCCACCACCACATCGCCCGTGAAGACGGCGGTGCCGTCGCCCTGATCGACGCTGAGGCTCTCGGCGGTGACCTCGACCGGCAGCGAGGAATCGTGTTCGAGCGCCCCAAAGGCGATTTCGGCTCCCTGCGCCCCGGCCCCTGCCGGGATCGCCAGGATCAGAGCCAGCGCCGCCAGACCTGCGCGTACCGACAACATCGGATCCTTTCCGCTAGTTTTCGGGCTCATATACCAGCCTCACGCCATCCTTGAAAACCAGAAGATACCTGCCCTCGTGATCGGGGTCGGCGCGGAGCGTCATGCGTCCTGCCTCGATCCGGCCGGGCGGCCCGTCCGCGTTCACCGGCCCGTCGGCCTCGACATCGGTATCCGCGAAGGCCGAGCGCAGGCGGTCTGTCTCGATGATGTAGCCGGTCGAGGTCGAGATCCGGGCATCGCCCTCCAGCACGGCCACCTGATCGGCGGTGTCGACCGAACCGGTCCTGGCTTCGATTTCGGCCGAGCTGCCATCGGGCAGATCGAGCCGTGCCTGCATGTTCGAGGCCTCGCTCCGGCCGGGGCTGTCGGGATCGGCCCTGGCCGTGTCGGCCCGCACCGAGATCGCCGTACCGTCGCGGGTGACGCCGGCATAGTTGGGCGCGCCCAGCCGCTGGTCGCGCAGGATCCCCTCGATCTCGACCTTCGCATAGGGCGGCAGCCCGTCTTCGCCGCCCTTGCCATGGTCGCGCGAGATCATGAAAATTGTCGACAACAGACCCAGCGCGGCCAGCGGAAGCACGATCTTGGCCGCCGCGATGAACCGGGAATAGGCGTTGTCACGGGCCCGCATGCGTCATGCGACCCCGGCGCGCAGGCAGTCGTGGATATGGAGGATGCCGCGCGGCCGTCCGTCCGCCCCGACGGCGAAGAGGCAGGTGATCTTGCGCTCGTTCATCAGCGCGACCGCCTTCTCGGCCAGCGCGTCGGGCGAGATGGTCAGCGGGTTGGCGGTCATCACCTCGTCGACGTTGCGCTCCAGAAGGCCCGTCATGTGGCGGCGAAGGTCGCCATCGGTCACCACCCCGGCAAGCCGGCCCTCGGGGTCGGTCACCCCGACCACGCCGAAGCTCTTGCGGCTCATCACGATCAGCGCCTCGGCCATGCCGGTGCCCGTCGCGACCAGCGGGATATCCTCGCCCGCATGCATCAGGTCCGCGACCTTCGACAGCCGCGCGCCCAGCTTGCCGCCGGGGTGGAATTCGCGGAAATGCTCGGGCGTGAACTGGCGGTGTTCCATCAGCGCCACGGCCAGCGCATCGCCAAGCGCCAGAGTCATCGTCGTCGAGGTGGTGGGCGCCAGCCCCATCGGGCAGGCCTCGTCGGCGGGCGGCAGCAGCAGCGCCACATCGGCCTGGCGCAACAGCGTGCTGCGGGGCCGGCCCGCGACCCCGATCAGCGGAATGCCGAAGCGGCGGGTATAGGCCACGATATCGGCCAGCTCGGGCGTCTCGCCCGAATTCGACAGCACGAGGCAGACATCGCCCCGCGCGACCATCCCCAGATCGCCATGGCTGGCCTCGGCGGGGTGGACGAAATGCGCGGGCGTGCCTGTCGAGGCGAAGGTCGCCGCGATCTTGCGCGCCACATGGCCCGACTTGCCCATGCCCGAGACGATGACCCGCCCGGTCGCACCGAGGATGGTCTCGACGGCGCGGGTGAATTCCTGGTCGAGGCTCTCGGCCAGGCTGTGGACGGCGTCGGCCTCGATCCGCAGGACGCGGCGGCCGATGGACAGGCAGGTTTCGGGTGTCATGGTCTCAATGTGCGAAGATGTCGGTCTCGGGCCAACCGGAAAGGTCGAGCCGGGCCCGGGTGGGCAGGAAATCGAAGCAGGCCCGGGCGACCCCGGTCCGGCCCTCGCGGGCCAGCATGCCGTCCAGGACCTCTTTCAGCCGGTGCAGGTAGAGCACGTCCGAGGCGGCATAGTCGAGCTGCGCCGGGCTCAGCATGGCCGCGCCCCAGTCCGAGCTTTGCTGCTGTTTCGATATGTCGATCTCGAGCAGTTCCTGCAGCAGGTATTTCAGCCCGTGCCGGTCGGTATAGGTGCGCACCAGCTTCGAGGCGATCTTGGTGCAATAGACCGGCGCGGTGGTCACGCCGAAGGTATGTTCGAGAATCGCGATGTCGAATCGGCCGAAATGGAACAGCTTCAGCGTGTCCGGGTCGGCCAGCATCCGGGTCAGATTCGGCGCCTCGGTCTGGCCCTGGGCGATCTGCACCATATGCGCGTCGCCGTCGCCCGCCGACATCTGCACGAGGCAGAGCCGGTCTCGATGCGGGTTGAGCCCCATTGTCTCGCAGTCGATGGCAACAATGGACCCGAGATCGATATCGTCGGGCAGGTCATGCTTATGAAGGAAATTCGCCACGTCTTCCCCTGACTTTAGGGGAAATCCCCCGGCTATTGGGGTTGGTGCCCAGGAGAGGACTCGAACCTCCACGTCCTTGCGAACACTAGCACCTGAAGCTAGCGCGTCTACCAATTCCGCCACCTGGGCAGGTGTCGTGAGGCGGTGATCTATAGGGGGTCGCAGACGGTGTCAACGACGATTTTCGCATTTCGATACGATCTCTTGCTTGGGGCGCCCGGCCCCTATATTCGGTTGCATACCATCATATGCCAGGGAGGCGTCTCTCCATGTCCAAGCTTGTCACCATCTTCGGCGGGTCGGGCTTTGTCGGCCGCTATGTCGTGCGGCGCATGGCGCGCGCCGGCTGGCGGGTGCGCGTGGCGGTGCGGCGCCCCAACGAGGCGCTGTTCGTCCGCACCTATGGCGCGGTGGGGCAGGTCGAGCCCGTGCTGTGCAATGTCCGCGACCGCGATTCGGTCCGGCAGGCGCTTCAGGGCGCCGAAGCCGCGGTGAACTGCGTCGGCATCCTCGCCGAATCGGGGCGCAACACCTTCGGGCTGGTGCAGCATTACGGCGCGCTTCACATCGCCGAGGAGGCGCGGGCTGCGGGTGTGGCGCGGCTGGTGCAGATCTCGGCCATCGGCGCCGATATCGACTCGGACAGTGCCTATTCCGAGACCAAGGGTCGCGGCGAGGCGGCGGTGCGCGAGAGCTTCCCCGATGCGGTGATCCTGCGGCCTTCGCTGGTCTTCGGTCCCGAGGACCGCTTCTTCAACAGATTCGCGCAGATGGCCCGGTTCTCGCCGGTGCTGCCGGTGGTGGGCTGCTATACCCGGTTCCAGCCGGTCTATGTCGACGATGTCGCCGCTGCTGCGGCGACGGCGGCGATGGGCGAGGCTGCGCCCGGCATCTATGAACTCGGCGGTCCCGAGATCCGGACCTTCGGCGAACTCATGGAAGAGATGCTCGAGGTGATCGGTCGCCCGAACCGGATCGTGCTGCCGCTGCCGCTGGCGCTGGGCGCCGCGATGGGGTGGGCCTTCGATCTGGTGCAGTCGCTGTCGCTGGGGCTGCTCGAGAACAAGGTCGTGACCCGCGATCAGGTCCGCAATCTCGGGCGCGACAATGTCGTGGGCGAGGGGCTGCCCGGGCTGGCCGAGCTTGGCATCCAGCCCACCGCGATGGAGGCGGTGCTGCCGGAATACCTGTGGCGCTACCGCCCCGCGGGCCAGTTCTACGAGATCCGCGAGGCGGCCAGGCGGCTCAAGCCCTGATCAGCTGTAGGCGATCCAGAGCAGGACGAGGCCGAGGATCACCCGGTAGATCACATAGGGCGTGAAGCTGACCGACCGCGCAAGCCGCATCATGACTGCCAGCGCGGCCAGCGCCGCGACGAAGGTGAAGCCGGCGGCGATGGCGCCGTCGCGCAGCACCGCCATGTCGGCCTCGGCCGCCGCCTTGCCGCCGACCAGCACCGCCGAGGCCAGGATCGTCGGGATCGACATCAGCATCGACAGCCGCGCGGCACCCACCCGGTCATAGCCCAGCATCCGCGCCCCGGTGATGGTGATGCCCGAGCGCGAGGTCCCCGGGATCAGCGCCAGCACCTGCCAGAGCCCCATGATGACGGCGTGTTTCAGCGTCCAGCTATTGGCCTTTCGGGTCGCGGGAAACCGGGTGTCGGCGACCCAGAGCACGAGGCCGAAGATCAGCATCGTCCAGCCGATCACGGCGATGCTGCGCATCATGTCCTCGAGCCCGGTCAGTTCCAGCACCAGCCCGACCACCATCACCGGGATGGTGGCGATGATCAGGCACAGCGCGAGAAAGGCGCCGGGTGTGTCGATCTGGCCGCGCGCGACCCGGGTCAGCCCGCCGAGCGCCAGCATCGCGTCCTTGCGGAAGTAGAGCACGACGGCGGCAAGCGTGCCCACATGCACCGCCACGTCGATGATATGGCCCTGATCGGCCATGCCGGTCAGGCCCGGCAGCAGGATCAGGTGGCCCGAGGAGGAAATCGGAAGAAACTCGGTGATGCCCTGGATCACCGCGATCAGAAACAGGTGGAAAAGCGTCATGGAATGGCCCGGAGGTTCAGGATGGCGCCCAGCATAGGGACGTGATTCGGAAAGGGAAGACTTCGCTATAGGTAACAATAGTTGACCTAAAAATGCAGTTTTCAGTGCCCCGAGGGGTGGCGAGCCCTAAATTTCTTACAAATAAGACAGCATTGCTGACTTTTCATGGCCGGGCTTCCTCCGTATAGAAATTTTCCGAAGGTCCCGACCCATCCTGGAAGGAAAGGCAATGGCGCAGCAAAAGATGCTTCAGTTCGTCCGCGTGGCGAAAGAGACGCCGGACAAACGCGAGGCTGGAGACCGTGCGAAGGATTTCGGCGAGATCTACGCCGAATTCGCGGCCGAGAAGGCCGCCGAGCAGGCCTCGCGCTGCAGCCAGTGCGGCGTGCCGTTCTGTCAGTCGCACTGTCCGCTGCATAACAACATCCCCGACTGGCTGAGGCTGACCGCCGAGGGCCGTCTGGAAGAGGCCTATGCGATGAGCCAGGCCACCAATACCTTCCCCGAGATCTGCGGACGGATCTGCCCGCAGGACCGGCTTTGCGAAGGCAATTGCGTGATCGAGCAGTCGGGTCATGGCACCGTGACCATCGGCGCGGTCGAGAAATACATCACCGACACCGCCTGGGACGAGGGCTGGGTGCCGCCGATCGCGCCGACCGAGGAGCGCAGCGAAAGCGTGGGCATCATCGGCGCGGGCCCGGGCGGGCTGGCGGCGGCCGACCGGCTGCGGCGTGCGGGCCTGCAGGTGACCGTCTATGACCGGCACGACCGGGCGGGCGGGCTGATGACCTATGGCATTCCCGGCTTCAAGCTGGAAAAGGACATCGTCATGCGCCGTGTGGCGCAGCTCGAACAGGGCGGCGTCGAATTCGTGCTGAACTGCAATGTCGGCACCGATATCAGCTTCGACGCGATCCGCGGCAAGCATGACGCGGTCCTGATCGCGACCGGCGTCTACAAGGGCCGCGATCTGACCGGCCCCGGCGCGGGCGCGCAGGGCATCGTCGCCGCGCTGGATTACCTGACCGCCTCGAACCGGGTCAGCTTCGGCGACGAGGTGCCGGAATACCTGTCGGGCGAACTCAATGCCGAGGGCAAGCGGGTGGTCGTGGTCGGCGGCGGCGATACCGCCATGGACTGCGTGCGTACCGCGATCCGCCAGGGTGCGGTCAGCGTGAAATGCCTCTACCGCCGCGACCGCGCCAACATGCCGGGGTCGCAGCGCGAGGTGCAGAATGCCGAGGAAGAGGGCGTGGGCTTCGTCTGGCTCTCGGCGCCGAAGGGCTTTGCCGGAGATCCGGTCAGCTCGGTCATGGTGCAGAAGATGCGGCTTGGCCCGCCGGATGCCACGGGGCGGCAATCGCCCGAGGTGATCGAGGGCGCCGATTATGCCGAGCCCGCCGATCTGGTGATCAAGGCGCTGGGCTTCGAGCCCGAGGACCTGCCCGCGATGTGGGGCGAGGACGAGCTGGAAGTGACCCGCTGGGGCACCGTGAAGGCCGATTTCCGCAGCCACGAGACCTCGCTGCCGGGCGTCTTCGCGGTCGGCGACATCGTGCGCGGCGCAAGCCTTGTCGTCTGGGCGATCCGCGACGGGCGCGAGGCGGCCGACAGCATCCTCGACTTCCTGGCGCAGCCCGCCCAGGTCGCGGCGGAATAGGAGGCCAGGCGATGTCCGACACCACCCTGAAGGGGCAATGTCTCTGCGGCGCCGTCACGGTCGAGATCGAGCCGGCGCAGCAGGTGCTTGGCGCCTGCCATTGCGCGATGTGCCGCAAATGGACCTCGGGCCCGCTGATGGCGGTCCATACCACGCAGCCGATCCGGGCCGAGGGCCCGGTCAAGACCTATGCCTCGTCGCAATGGGCCGAGCGCGCCTTCTGTCCGGAATGCGGCTCGTCGCTCTGGTACGCCTTCACCGCCGAAGGCGCGCATAAGGGGCATTGCTTCGTCTCGGCGGGGCTCTTCGAGGGCACCCGCGACCTGCCGCTGAGCTCGGAGGTCTATATCGACAGCAAACCTGCCGGCTATGCCTTCGCCGGCGATCACGTGCGGTTGACCGAGGCCCAGATGATGGCCGCCGCCGCAGACGGAATGAGCATGGGCTCGACGGGCTCCGAAGGAGAACAGCAATGACCAAATACGATGCCGCCTGGGTTGCCCGGGAAGAAGCCAAGCGGGCTTTCGTGGCCGAGAACGGTCTTTACAGCCCCGAAGATGAACACTCGTCCTGCGGGGTCGGCCTCGTCGTCGCCATCGACGGCAAGCCCTCGCGCAAGGTGGTCGAGAACGGGATCGACGCGCTGAAGGCGGTCTGGCACCGCGGCGCGGTCGATGCCGACGGCAAGACCGGCGACGGCGCGGGCATCCATGTGCAGATCCCGGTGCCGTTCTTCTACGACCAGATCCGCCGCACCGGCCACGAGCCCCATGCCGACCGGCTGATCGCCGTGGGCCAGGTCTTCCTGCCGCGCACCGATTTTAGCGCGCAGGAGGTCTGCCGGACCATCGTCGAGACCGAAGTGCTGCGGATGGGCTACTATATCTACGGCTGGCGCCACGTCCCGGTGAATACCGACGTTCTGGGCGAGAAGGCCAACGCGACCCGGCCCGAGATCGAGCAGATCCTGATCTCGAATTCCAAGGATGTCGACGAGGAGACCTTCGAGCGCGAGCTTTACGTGATCCGCCGCCGGATCGAGAAGGCCGCCGCCGCCGCGCAGGTGCCCTCGCTCTATATCTGTTCGCTGAGCTGCCGGTCGCTGATCTACAAGGGCATGATGCTGGCCGAGCAGGTCGCCGAATTCTATCCCGACCTCAAGGACGACCGCTTCGAGTCGGCCTTCGCGATCTATCACCAGCGTTATTCGACCAACACCTTCCCGCAATGGTGGCTGGCCCAGCCGTTCCGGATGCTGGCCCATAACGGCGAGATCAACACCCTGAAGGGCAACCTCAACTGGCTGAAAAGCCATGAGATCCGCATGGCCTCCTCGGCCTTCGGCGAACTGGCCGAAGACATCAAGCCGATCGTGGCGCAGGGTTCGTCGGATTCGGCCGCGCTCGATTCGGTGTTCGAGGTGCTGGTCCGCGCCGGGCGCAACGCGCCGATGGCCAAGACCATGCTGGTTCCCGAGGCCTATTCGAAGCAGACCACCGACGAGATGAAGCCCGCCTGGCGTGACATGTACGCCTATGTGAACTCGGTGATGGAGCCCTGGGACGGACCGGCCGCGCTGGCCATGACCGATGGCCGCTGGGTCTGCGCCGGGCTCGACCGGAACGGCCTGCGCCCGCTGCGCTATGTCGTCACCGGCGACGGGCTGCTGATCGCAGGCTCGGAAAGCGGCATGGTTCCGACCGAGGAAGCCGCCGTCCGCGAGAAGGGCGCGCTTGGCCCGGGGCAGATGCTGGGCGTCGACATGGCGAGCGGCAAGCTGTTCCGCGACAGCGAGATCAAGGACATGATGGCCGCGAGCCAGCCCTTCAGCGAATGGCTCGACACCGTGTCCGAGATCGACGAGGTGCTGGGCGATCTGCCCGAGAAGCCGCTTTTCGACGGGGCGGACCTGCGCCGGCGGCAGATCTCTGCCGGCTACACGATCGAGGAAATCGAATCGATCCTGATGCCGATGGCCGAGGACGGCAAGGAGGCGCTGGCCTCGATGGGCGACGACACGCCCTCGGCGGTGCTGTCCGAGAAATACCGCCCGCTCAGCCATTTCTTCCGGCAGAACTTCAGCCAGGTCACGAATCCGCCGATCGACAGCCTGCGCGAATACCGGGTGATGAGCCTCAAGACCCGCTTCGGCAACCTGCGCAACGTGCTCGACGAGGATGGCAGCCAGACCCGGATCGTGATCCTGGAGAGCCCGTTCCTCGGCAATTCCCAGTTCGACGAGCTGGTGAAGCATTTCTCGGTGCCGATGGCCGAGATCGACTGCACCTTCCCGCCGGGCGCGGGGCCCGAGGCGCTGCGCCTCGGTCTGCAGCGGATCCGCAACGAGGCAGAGGACGCGGTGCGCTCGGGCGCGGGCCATATCGTGCTGACCGACCATCACCAGGGCGAGGACAAGGTCGCGATGCCGATGATCCTCGCGACCTCGGCCGTGCATAGCTGGCTGACCCGCAAGGGGCTCCGGACCTTCTGCTCGCTGAACGTGCGCTCGGCCGAATGCGTCGACCCGCATTACTTCGCGGTGCTGATCGGCTGCGGCGCCACCACGGTGAACGCCTATCTCGCCGAGGACACGCTGGCCGACCGCATCAGGCGCGGCCTGCTGGATTGCAGCCTGACCGAGGCCGTCGGCCATTACCGCAAGGCCATCGATCTGGGTCTTCTCAAGATCATGTCCAAGATGGGCATCTCGGTGATCTCGTCCTATCGCGGCGGGCTCAATTTCGAGGCCGTGGGGCTGTCGCGCGCGATGTGCGCCGAATACTTCCCCGGCATGCACAGCCGCATCTCGGGCATCGGCGTCACCGGCATCCAGCGCAAGCTGGAAGAGGTGCACCGTCTGGGCTGGAAGGGCGGCCAGGACGTGCTGCCGATCGGCGGCTTCTACAAGGCCCGCCGCACCGGCGAACGTCACGCCTGGGAAGCCAGCAACATGCATATGCTGCAACAGGCCTGCAACACGGCGTCCTTCGAGGTGTGGAAGCAGTATTCGGCCGCGATGCGCGCGACCCCGCCGATCCATCTGCGCGACCTGCTCGACATCAAGTCGCTGGGCAAGCCGGTGCCGCTGGAAGAGGTCGAATCGATCACCTCGATCCGCAAGCGCTTCGTGACGCCCGGCATGTCGCTGGGGGCGCTTTCCCCCGAGGCGCACAAGACGCTGAATGTCGCGATGAACCGGATCGGCGCCAAGTCCGATTCGGGCGAGGGCGGCGAGGATCCGGCGCATTTCTACCCGGAACCCAATGGCGACAACCCCTCGGCCAAGATCAAGCAGGTGGCCTCGGGCCGGTTCGGTGTCACCGCCGAATACCTGAACCATTGCGAAGAGCTTGAGATCAAGGTGGCCCAGGGCGCCAAGCCCGGCGAGGGCGGCCAGCTTCCGGGGATGAAGGTCACCGACCTGATCGCGCGTCTGCGGCACTCGACCAAGGGCGTGACCCTGATCTCGCCGCCGCCGCATCACGACATCTACTCTATCGAGGATCTGGCCCAGCTGATCTACGACCTCAAGCAGATCAACCCGCGCTGCAAGGTGACGGTCAAGCTGGTGGCCTCTTCGGGTGTCGGCACCATCGCCGCCGGCGTGGCCAAGGCCAAGGCCGACGTGATCCTGATCTCGGGCCATAATGGCGGCACCGGCGCCTCGCCCGCGACCTCGATCAAATATGCCGGTCTCCCGTGGGAGATGGGCCTGACCGAGGCGCATCAGGTCCTGTCGATGAACAACCTGCGCGAGCGGGTGACGCTTCGGACCGATGGTGGGCTGCGCACCGGGCGCGACATCGTCATGGCCGCGATGATGGGGGCCGAGGAATATGGCATCGGCACCGCCGCGCTGATCGCCATGGGCTGCATCATGGTCCGGCAGTGCCAGTCGAACACCTGCCCGGTGGGCGTCTGCACCCAGGACGAAAAGCTGCGCGGCAAGTTCACCGGCAATGCCGACAAGGTGGTGAACCTCATCACCTTCTATGCCCAGGAAGTGCGCGAGCTGCTCAGCCAGATCGGCGCGCGCTCCATGGACGAGATCATCGGCCGCTCGGATCTCCTGAACCAGATCAGCCGCGGCTCGGCCCACCTTGACGATCTCGACCTCAATCCGCTCCTGATCCAGGTCGATGCCAATGACCGCCCGACCCTCGACCGCACCCGGTCACGGACCGAGGTGCCGGACACGCTCGATGCCGAGATCCTGCGCGATGCCGCCCCCTTCTTCGAGGATGGCGAGAAGATGCAGGTGTCCTACGCGGTGCGGAACACCGACCGGACCATCGGCACCCGGGTCTCCAGCCTCATCGTCCAGCGCTTCGGCATGCGCAACAAGCTGCAGCCCGACCATCTGACCGTGAAGCTCGCGGGCAGCGCCGGGCAGTCGCTGGGGGCGTTCGGCGCGCCGGGGCTCAAGATCATCGTCGCGGGCGATGCCAATGACTATGTCGGCAAGGGCCTGTCGGGGGCGACCATCGTGGTGCGCCCGCCGCTCAGCTCGCCGCTGGTGGCCTCCGAGAACACCATCATCGGCAACACCGTTCTTTACGGCGCGACCGACGGGTATCTCTTCGCGAAGGGCCGGGCGGGCGAACGTTTCGCGGTGCGGAACTCGGGCGCAAAGGTGGTGGTCGAGGGCTGCGGCTCGAATGGCTGCGAATACATGACCGGCGGGATCGCGGTGATCCTCGGCACCATCGGCGCCAATTTCGGCGCGGGCATGACTGGCGGGATGGCCTATCTCTACGATCCCGAGGGCGCGGTTGCCGAGAAGGTCAATCCCGAGACGCTGGTCACCTGCAAGATCACGGTGCAGCATTGGGAAGCCGAGCTGAAGGCGCTGATCGCGCGGCATGTCGACGAGACCGGCAGCCCCAAGGCGCGCGACATCCTCACCCATTGGGAGCTGGAAAAAGGCAACTTCCTGCAGGTCTGTCCGAAGGAGATGTTGCCGCATCTGTCCCACCCGCTGGGGATCGAGGAACGCGCGGTTCCGGCGGAATAAGGCCTGTTCCGGCCTGAAAGCTCCGACCCCCGCCGCCGAAGGGCGCGCGGGGGTCACTCGTTCTTGAACCCTGGCGGGGTTCTTCCGCGGCCCGCGCCTCCCCACCTTACCGGGTAACCGTAGCCAGGAAAGGAGAGGGATATGGCCGATCTGATTGCCGTGGCCTTCGACGATGAAAGCAAGGCCTTCGATATGCGGGGCGAGCTGGTCCGGATGCAGAAGGACTATCTGCTCGACATGGAGGATGTGGTCGTCGTGACCCGCAACGACGAGGGCAAGGTCAAGCTGCACCAGGCGGTGAACCTGACCGCGGCTGGCGCCGTGGGCGGGTCGTTCTGGGGGCTCTTGATCGGGTTCCTGTTCCTCAATCCGCTGCTGGGGCTTGCCGTGGGGGCGGGGGCGGGCGCCATCAGCGGCGCGCTCGGCGATATCGGGATCGAGGACGATTTCATGAAGGAGCTGGGCGAGAAGCTGACCCCCGGCAGTTCGGCGCTGTTCGTCCTTGTGCGCAAGGCCACCGGCGACCGCGTGATCGAGCGGCTGCGCGAGGTCAATGCCGAGGGCCGCATCCTGCGCACCTCGCTGTCGAAGGAAGACGAGGCGACGCTGCGCGAGGTGCTCGAGAAAGGTCACGCGACGGCAGAGTGATCCGGCCCGCCTGCCGCGACGCCGGGGCGCGGACCGGCTGAGCTTTCAGGGGTCTTCCGGGGCTGCGGGGCGGTGGTCAAGCGCCGCGGCCTCGGCTATCACGCGGGCATGGCGAAACCGACGAAAACGACCGGCTCGAAAACGACGGCGAAAACTGCCGGGACCAGGTCTGCCGGGGCGAAAAACTCCGGAAAGAAGACCGCACGGCGCGACAGCAAGGCCGCGGCCGCCCCCCTGCCGCTGCGCCAAAGGCTGCGCCGGCTCGCCCGGCGCGGGGCGCTCGCGGCGCTTGGGCTGGTGGCCCTGGTGCTGATCGCGCCAGGTCTCATCAACCCGCCGACCACGCCCACCATGATGTCCGAGCGGATGCGGCTTGGCGATATCGACCAGAAATGGGTGCGGCTCAGGGATGTCGCTCCTGCGATGCCGCGCGCGGCCGTCGCCGCCGAGGATGCGAATTTCTGCCGGCACTGGGGCTTCGACATGGGTGCGATCCGCGGCGCGCTCGAGGCGGGCGGGCGCTATGGCGCCTCGACCATCAGCCAGCAGACCGTCAAGAATGTCTATCTCTGGCAGGGGCGCAGCTGGCCGCGCAAGGCTCTCGAGGCGGTGCTGACGCCGATGATCGAGCTGACCTGGTCCAAGCGGCGCATTCTCGAGGTCTATCTCAACGTGGCCGAATTCGGCGAGGGCGTGTTCGGCATCGACGCCGCCGCCTGGCATTATTACGGCATCCCGCCCTCGAAGCTGTCGCGCTCGCAGGCCGCGCGGCTGGCGGTGCTTCTGCCGAACCCGAAGGACCGCGATCCGAACCACCTGTCGCCGACCTTGTTGCGCCGGGCCGATCAGATCGAGGAGGGCGCTGCGACGATTCTTGCCGACGGTCGGTCGGATTGTTTCGACCATTGAAAATTCGCGGCCGAGAGGTCATGAAGACCGACAGGTCAACCGTCAGGGAGTCCGCATGAACCGCCTCTACCACATGCCGCTGTCGCCGTTCTGCCGCAAGGTTCGCCTGGTGCTTGCCGAGAAGCGCATCGAGGTCGAGCTGGTCGAGGAACGTTACTGGGAACGCGACGCCGATTTCATGCGGCGCAATCCGGCCGGAAAGGTGCCGGTGCTGCGGATGGACGGGCGCACCATGGCCGAAAGCCAGGCGATCTGCGAATATCTCGACGAGGCCTTCTCCGAGCCCTGCCTGTTGCCCGGCAGCCCGGCCGAACGCTGCGAGGCGCGGCGGCTGGTATTCTGGTTCGACGACAAGTTCCACCACGAGGTGACCTCGAAGCTGCTCTATGAGCGGGTGAACAAGAAGGTCACCAAGTCGGGCTATCCCGACAGCCGCAACGTCAAGGCGGGCGCGACGGCGATCAAGTACCATCTCGACTACATGGGCTGGCTGCTGGATCAGCGGCGCTGGCTGGCGGGCGATGTGATGACGCTGGCCGATTTCGCGGCGGCGGCGCATCTGTCCTGCCTCGACTACATCTCGGATGTCGACTGGAACCGCAATGCGGCGGTCAAGGACTGGTATGCCAAGATCAAGTCGCGGCCGGCCTTCCGCAATATCCTGGCCGATCAGGTGCCGGGCTTCCCGCCGCCCAGGCATTACGCGAATCTCGACTTTTGAGCGCGGCGCTCAAAGACCGCCTCGCCGCCCGGGCCCGCGAGGAGGGGCTGGCGGCGATGGGGGTCTGCCGCCCTGACGCGATCCCCGAGGCGGCCGGACGGCTGGCCGCGTTCGTGGCAAAGGGACGTCACGGCCAGATGGGCTGGATGGCCGAGCGCATGTCCTGGCGCGGCGATCCGGCGACGCTCTGGCCCGAGGCACGCTCGGTCGTGATGTTCGCCGAGCCCTATACCCAGGACCATGACCCGCTGGCCGCGCTGGACCGGTCCGACCGTGCCGCGATCTCGGTCTATGCCCAGAACCGCGACTATCACGACGTGCTGAAGAAGCGGCTCAAGCGGATCGGGCGCTGGTTCCTGGACCAGGCGCCGGGCCACCAGATCAAGGTCTTCGTCGATACCGCCCCGGTGATGGAAAAGCCGCTGGCCCAGGCCGCGGGGCTGGGCTGGCAGGGCAAGCATACCAACCTGCTGGGCCGCAGCCTTGGCAACTGGTTCTTTCTCGGTGCGCTCTTCACCACCGTCGAGCTGCCCGCCGATCCGCCCGAGACCGGGCATTGCGGCACGTGTACCGCCTGTCTCGATGCCTGCCCGACCGGCGCCTTTCCCGCGCCTTACCAGCTCGATGCGCGGCGCTGCATTTCCTACCTGACGATCGAGCACAAGGGCCCGGTCGATCCCGCGCTCAGGCCGCTTCTGGGCAACCGGATCTATGGCTGCGACGACTGCCTCGGCAGCTGTCCCTGGAACAAGTTCGCCGTCGCCGCGACCGAGGTGAAATATGCCGCCCGCCCCGATCTGATCGAGCCGCCCCTGGCCGAGCTGGCCGGTCTGGACGACGCGGCCTTCCGCGCGCGGTTCTCGGGCTCGCCGATCAAGCGGATCGGGCGCGGCCGCTTCGTGCGCAACGTCTGCTACGCGATCGGCAATTCGGGCGATCCGGAGCTTGCCGCAGTGCTCCGGCCGCTTTGCGCGGATGACGATCCGGACGTGGCCGAGGCCGCGGGCTGGGCGCTGGCGCGGCTGAGCGGGGCGGCGCCGGCCTGAAGCTCCCGGTCCGGGTCTTGCAAAACCCGCGCGGGGGCGTATGGACGGGCCGACCCCCCTCAAGACCCGAGCCGTTCATGAACCCGTCCCGCGCCATTGGCCTGAAACTTACCTCCGTCACGCTTTTCGTGGTGATGTCGGCCCTGATCAAGGCTGCCTCCGAACAGGGCATCCCGCCCGGCGAGACGGTGTTCTTCCGCTCGCTCTTCGCGCTGCCGGTGATCCTGGTCTGGCTGGTCTGGACCGGGCAGCTGGGCGCGGGGCTGAGAACGAAGGACCCGCTGGGCCAGTTCTGGCGCGGGCTGGTGGGCGGCACCGCGATGGTGCTGAACTTCGCGGCGCTGGGCATCCTGCCGCTGCCCGAGGCGACGGCGATCAGCTATTCCGCGCCGCTGCTGGTGGTGATCTTCGCGGCGATGTTCCTGGGCGAGAAGGTGCGGCTGTTCCGGCTGTCGGCGGTGGCGCTGGGGCTGCTTGGCGTCGTGGTGGTGCTCAGCCCGCGGCTGTCCGCCTTCGGCACCGATGCCACGGATGCGCGCGCGACGCTTGGCGCGGTGGTTGCGCTGGGCGGGGCGGCCTCTGCGGCGCTGGCCCAGGTCTTCGTGCGCAGGCTGGTCCAGACCGAACGGACCTCGGCCATCGTGTTCTGGTTCTCGGTGGTGGCGACGGTCCTGTCGCTGTTCACCATCCCCTTCGGCTGGGTCATGCCCTCGGTGCCGGTCGCGGCGATGCTGATCCTGGCCGGGCTGATCGGCGGGTTTGCCCAGATCTGCCTGACCTCTGCCTATCGTTATGCCGAGGCCGGGCTGGTGGCGCCCTTCGACTATGCCTCGATGCTGCTGGCGCTGGTGATCGGCTATTTCGTCTTCGCCGAGGTCCCGACGCCGATGGTGCTGATCGGCGCCGGCCTGATCATCGCGGCCGGCGTCGTCATCATCTGGCGCGAACGCCAGCTGGGTCTGGAACGAGGCCGCGCGCGCAAGGGGGTCACCCCCCAGGGCTGAGGCGCGCGGCCCGGTCTGCGCCTCAGGCGCGGACGTGTTTCTCGTAGGTCTCGGCGATGTCGTGGGTCAGCGCGCCGACCTCGAAACTGTAATCGCCGATCTCGGCCACCGGGGTCACCTCGGCGGCGGTGCCGGTCAGCCAGCACTGCTCGAAGCCTTCCAGCTCCGCGGCCTCGATATGGCGCTCATGCACGGTCACGCCCTTCTCCTGCAGCAGGCCGATCACGGTCTGACGGGTCAGCCCGTTCAGGAAGCAGTCGGCCTTGGGCGTATGCACCTCGCCATCCTTGACGAAGAAGATGTTCGCGCCGGTCGCCTCGGCCACATAGCCGCGATAGTCGAACATCATCGCATCGGTGCAGCCCTTGGCATGCGCCGCGTGCTTGGACATGGTGCAGATCATGTACAGCCCCGCCGCCTTGGCCTGGCTCGGCACCGTTTCCGGGCTCGGCCGCTTCCATTTGGAAATGTCGAGCTTGGCGCCCTTCATCTTGGCCGCGCCGTAATAGGCGCCCCATTCCCAGACCGCGATCGCCATCCGGACCGGGTTCTGTTCCGAGGCCACGCCCATGTCGGGGCCCGATCCGCGCCAGGCCAGCGGACGCACATAGCAGTCGGTCAGCCCGTTCGCCTTAATCACCTCGGCCTTGGCGTCCTCGATCTGGTCGACCGTATAGGGGATCTCGAAGTCGATCATGTTGGCCGAGCGCTTGAGGCGCTCGGAATGCTCGCGCGACTTGAAGATCTTTCCGCCATAGGCCCGCTCGCCTTCGAATACCGCGGAGGCGTAATGCAGGGCATGGGTCAGGATGTGCACATTGGCCTCGCGCCAGGGCACCAGTTTCCCATCCATCCAGATAACGCCGTCGCGGTCATCGTAGCCAGTCATGGCCTTCGTCCTCTTCTTTTCCCCCTCCGGGGTCCTGATTTCTGAAAATTGCTGACCTTAAGTCCGCATCGGACATAATGTTGCGCAAATTTCACCGCTCGCTACCAGTTGAGTCTTGGAAAGTCAACAAGGCTGACATAAGATTGCTGAAATTTCGGTCACGATGCGAAAGACGGGAGGTTGCGATGGCCCAGATCGCCCCGGCGGTTGCCCAGAAGAGCGGCGAAAGCTTGCTGTTTCTGACGGACGAACAGTTGCGAAAGGGGATCGAGGCGATGTTCTTCGCCTATCGCGGCTTCACCGCCGATCCCGACCGGATTCTCGAGGAACGGGGCTATGGCCGGGCCCATCACCGGGCGGTCCATTTCATCCACCGGGCGCCGGGGACCACCGTCAACAACCTGCTCTCGATCCTCGGCGTGACCAAGCAGTCGCTCAACCGTGTGCTGCGGTCGCTGATCGAGGACGGGCTGGTCGAAAGCCGGGTCGGGCATCGCGACAAGCGCGAACGCCACCTCTATCTGACCGAGGCCGGGCTCGATCTCGAACATCATCTCTCCGACGCGCAGCGCGCGCGGATGCGCGATGCCTATCGCGCCGCGGGCCCTGCCGCGGTGGCGGGCTTTCGCCAGGTGCTCGAGGCGATGATGGACCCCGAGATGCGCCGCCATTTCCACCGGATCACCGAGCGCGGGTCATGATGGGCGAGGCCGAGCTTCACCTTCTGATCGTCGATGACGATGAGCGGATTCGCGAGTTGCTGCGCAAGTTCCTGATGCGGCAGGGCTTCTGGGTCAGCACCGCACGCGATGCCGATCATGCCCGCAAGCTGTTGCAGGGGCTCGAATTCGATCTGATCGTGCTTGACGTGATGATGCCGGGCGAGGATGGCATCGCGCTGACCGGCGCGCTCCGGCAGGCGATCACGACGCCGATCCTGTTGCTGACCGCGCGTGGCGAGACCTCGGACCGGATCCGGGGGCTCGAGGCCGGGGCGGACGACTATCTGCCGAAGCCCTTCGAGCCGAAAGAGCTTCTGCTCAGGATCAACGCCATCCTGCGGCGGGTGCCGCAGCTGCGCCCCGAGAACGAGCTGCCGCAGGTTCTGCAACTGGGTCCGGTCCGCTACGATGTCGGCCGGGGTGAGCTGTGGCAGGGCGAGGAGCGGGTCAGGCTGACCGCGACCGAGGCCCAGCTGATGAAGATCTTCTCGGCCAGTCCGGGCGAGGCGGTCAGCCGGACCCGGCTGGTAGAGGAGCTGGGCCGCGATGGCGGGCAGGCGCAGGAACGTGCCGTCGACGTGCAGATCACCCGGCTTCGCCGCAAGATCGAGAACGACCCGAAACAGCCCCGCTATCTGCAGACCGTGCGGGGCGAGGGCTACATGCTGGCGCCCGACTGAATCCCGACACTAATCCCGCCCGGCGCCCGGTCCGCCCGCGTCCGTTCCGGCCCGGCGGAGGCTACTTGCGCGCGGGGCTTGCCCGCAGGCGGCGTGCCCGCGTAGCCTTGGGCCATGACCACGGCGTTCCTGACCCATCCGGACGGGCTCGATCACGCGACCCCGCCCGGCCATTCCGAATGTGCCGACCGGCTGCGCGCCGTGACCGGGGCGCTGTCGGCCGGGCGTTTCGCGGGGCTTCTGCGCGCCGAGGCGCCGCTGGCTGACGAGGCAGACCTGCTGCGCGCCCATCCGCAGGCCCATATCGACGCGGTCAGGGCCGCGATCCCGGCCGGGGGCACGGCGCCGCTCGATCCCGATACCCATGTCTCGCCCGGGTCGTACCGGGCGGCGCTCCGGGCGCTGGGCGGCGTGTTGCGGGCGGTCGACATGGTGATGGCAGGCACGGCCGCCAATGCCTTCGTCGCGATGCGTCCGCCCGGCCATCACGCCGAACCGGCGCGCGCCATGGGCTTCTGCCTGTTCTCGAACATCGCCATCGCCGCGAAATACGCGCTCGACCGGCATGGGCTGTGCCGCGTCGCGGTCGTCGATTTCGACGTGCATCACGGCAACGGCACCCAGGATGTTCTTTGGGACGAGCCGCGCACGCTCTTCGTCTCGAGCCATCAGATGCCGCTTTATCCCGGCACCGGCGAGGCGGCCGAGACCGGCACTGCGGAGAACGTGTTGAATCTGCCGCTGGCCCCCCGCAGCGACGGGCGGGCCTTCCGCGCGGCCTTCGAGGCCCATGCGCTGCCCCGGCTCGACGCCTTTGCCCCGGATCTTGTTCTGGTCTCGGCCGGGTTCGACGCCCATGCCGCCGATCCGCTGGCCGAACTGGCCTGGCGGGTCGAGGATTTCGCCTGGATCACCCACCGCCTCTGCGACATCGCGGAGACCCATTCGGGGGGGCGGCTGGTCTCGACACTGGAGGGCGGATATGATCTTGAAGCCCTTGGGGCCTCTGCGGCGGCCCATGTGGCGGTGCTGATGGAGCGGGGGGCATGACGGAAAAACCCATCGGGGAAATGACCTTCGAGGATGCGATGCGGGCTCTGGAAGAGGCCGTCGCCGCGCTTGAACGCGGTGACGTGCCGCTGGAAGAGTCGATTGCGCTCTCCGAACGCGCGATGAAGCTGCGGCAGCATTGCGAAGCCAAGCTGCGCGATGCCGAGGCCAAGATCGAGGCGATGACGCTTGACGCGTCGGGCAACCCCACAGGGACGAAACCGGCCGAAGGTCTTTGACAGCGATGTTCCAGTCCAGCCTGAAATCCGCCGCCGAGCGGATCGAGACGCGTTTGACCGAGGCGCTTGCGGGGGCCGCCGACCAGCCCGTCACCCATGCGATGCGCTATGCCGTCTCGGGCGGCAAGCGGCTGCGCGGTTTCCTGGTGCTCGAGTCGGCCGCACTTTACGGCATCGCGCCCGAGGCGGCCGTCGATGCCGCGGCGGCGGTCGAGGCGCTGCATGCCTACAGCCTCGTGCATGACGACATGCCCTGCATGGACAATGACGACCTGCGCCGGGGCCAGCCCACGGTGCATGTCAAATGGGATGAGGGCACCGCGCTTCTGACCGGCGATGCGCTGCAGACGCTGGCCTTCGATCTGCTGGCCGCGCCCGCCTGCCATCCCGACCCGGCGGTGCGGATCGACCTTGTGGCCTCGCTGGCGAAGGCCTCGGGCATCGACGGCATGGTGCTGGGCCAGGCTCAGGACATCGCCGCCGAGACCGCCGGCCGGCCGCTGACGCTGGACGAGATCACCGCGCTTCAGGCCAACAAGACCGGCGCGCTGATCCGCTGGTCGGCCGAGGCGGGCGCCCGTCTGGCCGGCGCCGATACCGGCCCGCTCACCGCCTATTCCACCGCGCTCGGCCTTGCCTTCCAGATCGCCGACGACATTCTCGATGTTGAGGGCGACGCCGCCAAGACCGGCAAGCGGGTCCACAAGGATGCCGAGGCCGGCAAGGCGACCTTCGTGTCGCTTCTCGGGCTCGACGGTGCCCGCGCCCGGGCCCGCGCCCTGGTCGAGGAGGCCGAGGCCGCACTTTCTTCCTTTGGCGGGCAGGCCGATCCGCTGAAGGCCGCCGCCCGTTTCGTCATTTCCCGCGAGTCATAATCCAGGTAACGCCCAGGGAGGGCTGTCCCAGTGAATAACCGCCCGAATACCCCGCTTCTCGACGGGATCGCCAGCCCTTCGGATCTGAAGGGGCTCTCGGATGCCCAACTCGCGCAGGTCGCGCAGGAGCTCCGGCAGGAGGTGGTCTCGGCAGTCTCCGAAACCGGTGGGCATCTGGGAGCGGGGCTTGGCGTGGTCGAGCTGACCGTGGCCCTGCATGCGGTCTTCGACACCCCCCGCGACAAGCTGATCTGGGACGTGAGCCATCAGTGCTATCCGCACAAGATCCTGACCGGGCGTCGCGACCGCATCCGCACGCTGCGCCAGCAGGGCGGGCTGTCGGGTTTCTGCAAGCGTTCGGAAAGCGAATTCGACCCGTTCGGTGCGGGCCACAGCTCGACCTCGATTTCGGCCGCGCTGGGCTTTGCCGTCGCCCGCGATCTGGGCACCGCGCCCGAGGCCGGCGTGGGCGATGCCATCGCGGTGATCGGCGATGGCTCGCTCTCGGCCGGGATGGCCTATGAGGCGCTGAACCATGCGGGCCATCTGGGCAAGCGGCTGATCGTGATCCTGAACGACAACGAGATGTCGATCGCGCCGCCCGTCGGCGCCATGTCGCGCTATCTGAACCGGCTTTACGCGGGCGCGCCGTTCCAGGAATTCAAGTCCATCGCCAAGGGTGCGATCAAGCACCTGCCCGAGCCCTTCCAGGAGGGCGCCAAGCGCGCCAAGGATCTGGTCAAGCAGGTCACCGTCGGCGGCACGCTGTTCGAGGAGCTGGGCTTTTCCTATGTCGGCCCGGTCGACGGCCACGATCTCGACCAGTTGCTGGCGATCCTGCGCACCGTCAAGACCCGCGCCACCGGCCCGATGCTGATCCATGCGATCACCAAGAAGGGCAAGGGCTATGCCCCGGCCGAGAACGCGCCCGATTGCGGCCATGGCGTCTCGAAATTCGACATCGAGACCGGGGTCCAGAAGAAGACCCCCGCCAATGCGCCAAGCTATACCAAGGTCTTCGCCGAGGCGCTGATCCGCGAGGCCCGCGCCGACCGCAAGGTGGTGGCCGTCACCGCGGCGATGCCCGACGGCACCGGGTTGAACCTCTTTGCCGAGCGCTTCCCCGAACGCATCTTCGATGTCGGCATCGCCGAGCAGCATGCCGTCACCTTCTCGGCCGGGCTGGCGGCGGGCGGGCAGAAGCCCTTCTGCGCCATCTATTCGACCTTCCTGCAGCGCGGCTATGACCAGATCGTCCATGACGTCGCGATCCAGCGCCTGCCGGTGCGCTTTGCCATCGACCGCGCGGGGCTGGTGGGCGCCGACGGGGCGACCCATGCCGGGGCCTTCGATACCGCCTTCCTCGCGAACCTGCCGGGGATGGTGGTGATGGCCGCCGCCGACGAGGCCGAGCTTGTGCATATGGTCGCGACCGCCGTCGCCCATGACGAAGGTCCCATCGCCTTCCGCTATCCGCGCGGCGAAGGCGTGGGCGTCGAGCTTCCCGAAAAGGGCGTGCCGCTTGAAATCGGCAAGGGCCGCATCGTCCAGGAGGGCAAGCGCGTCGCGCTTCTGAGCTTCGGCACCCGGCTGAAGGAGGTCCGCGAGGCTGCCAAGGCGCTGTCCGCCGAAGGGATCGAGCCCACCATCGCCGATGCCCGTTTCGCCAAGCCGCTGGACGAGGAGCTGATCCTGCAGCTGGCTCGCGAGCATGAGGCGTTGATCACCATCGAGGAGGGCGCCATCGGCGGCTTCGGCAGCCATGTGGCCCAGCTTCTGGCCGAGAAGGGCGTCTTCGACGAGGGGCTCAAGTTCCGCTCGATGGTGCTGCCCGATACCTTCATCGACCATGCCAGCGCCGAGGCGATGTATGCCGATGCCCGGCTGAACGCGGCCGATATCGAGGCCAAGGTGCGCCAGGTTCTGGCCGGCGCTGCGGCGCAGGCCGCGCTTCGGGCCTGACGAAAGCAGGACCCGGGAAAGTAAGCCCTGCGAAAATCGGCCCAGAGACCTTGCTTGCAAGGTGGGCGCCCAGACGCGGGCGCCCGGGCCGATGCAAGCGTTGAAATCAGCGGATCATTGCGGCGCGTTCGGCCTCCAGCAAGGCTGCCAGCCCGGCACGATAGTCGGGATGGCGCAGATGGACCCCGAGGTCGGTCTTGATCCGGTCGTTCCGGACCCTCTTCGATTCTGCGTAGAAGCTGCGGGCCATCGGGCTCAGCTCGGCCTTCTCGAAGGGGATGGCGGGCGGCACCGGCAGGCCCAGCATCTCGGCCGCGAAGGCGATCACCTCGTCGGGCGGGGCGGGCTCGTCATCAGCGAGGTTGTAGATCGCACCGGGATCTGGCGCGGCCATCGAGGCGGCCAGTACCTGGGCGATATCCTCGACATGGATGCGCGAGAACACCTGGCCCTCCTTGACGATGCGCTGGGCGCGGCCCTCGCGCACCCGCTCGAGCGGCGAGCGGCCGGGCCCGTAGATCCCAGCCAGCCGGAAGATATGCAGCGGCAGGTCCAGCGCGGCCCAGCCCGCCTCGGCCGCGACCCGGGCCGCGCCGCGCGAGGTTGCCGGGGTCAGCTCTGCACTCTCGTCGACCCAGTCGCCGCCATGATCGCCATAGACCCCGGTGGTCGAGAGATAGCCGACCCAGCGCAGATGGCGGGCCGCGCGCAGGGTCTCGCCCAGGGCTGCCAGCACCGGGTCGCCCGAGGCCCCGGGCGGCACCGAGGTCATGAGATGCGTGGCTGCGGCCAGATCGGGGCCGAGATCCTCGCCGGGCCAGATCCGGGCCTCGATGCCGGTTCGGCGCAGGGCCTCGACGCCCTCGGGGCTGCGGCTGGTGCCGATCACGCGCCAGCCCGGTCCGAGGCTCTGCGCAAGCTCGCGGGCGGAATATCCATGCCCGATGGAAAGAAGGGTACCTGTCATGCCCCATAGATTGCCCCGGACGGCGCCAGTGGCAAGGGGCGGGGTCGGGTCTGCGGCGCAGCGCCCCGTATCGGCGAAGGGCAAGGATTGTGCCCCGGGCTTTCCGAGAGCGAGGCTTGCGCCCGGGGCTTGCAGAGAGCGAGGCTTGCGCCTCGCGGGTAAAGCGTGACACTTGGCCCGAGCCCGACCCAGCCGACCGGAGACCCGCCCATGCCGGACCACAGCGATTTGCCGCTTTCCAGCCCCAGCCTGCCCGCCCCCGAAAGCTTCACCGATGCGGCCCGGGCGGTCGAGCGGCTGGTCGAGATCTACGAAACCGCAATCGGCTTTCTCAGGGCTCGTTTCGACGAGGTGCTGGCCGGATCGGCCCCCCGCGTCCGGTTCCGCGCGGTCTATCCCGAGATCCGCTTTTCCACCGTCACCCATGCCCTGGTTGACAGCCGCCTTTCCTTCGGTCATGTCGCCGAGCCCGGGACCTATGTCACCACCGTCACCCGGCCCGATCTTTTCGCCAATTACCTGCGCCAGCAGATCGGCCTGCTTCTGGAAAACCACGGTCAGCCGGTGGTGATCGGCCCCTCGACCACGCCGATCCCGATTCATTTCGCGATGGGCAGCGCCGGGGTCACGGTGCCCCAGGACGGTGCGCTGGATGTGCCTTTGCGCGATCTCTTCGACGTTCCGGACCTGACCACGACCAATGACGACATCGTCAACGGCACCTGGTCGATGCCCGAGGGCGTGGCCCGGCCGCTGGCGCCCTTCACCGCGCAGCGGGTCGATTATTCTCTGGCCCGGCTCGCGCATTACACCGCGACCGCGCCCGAGCATTTCCAGAACCATGTCCTGTTCACCAACTACCAGTTCTATGTCGAGGAATTCGAGGCGCTGGCGCGGCGGGCGCTGGCCGATCCGGACAGCGGCTATACCGCGCTGGTCGGCCCCGGCAATGCCGAGATCCGGGCGCCCGAGACCCAGCTGCCGGTGCCGCTCAAGCTGCCGCAGATGCCCTCCTATCACCTCAAGCGCCCCGACGGGCAGGGCATCACGCTGGTGAATATCGGCGTCGGCCCCTCGAATGCGAAGACCGCGACCGATCATATCGCGGTGCTGCGCCCGCATGCCTGGCTGATGGTGGGCCATTGCGCGGGCCTGCGGAATTCGCAGCGGCTGGGCGATTTCGTGCTGGCCCATGGCTATCTGCGCGAGGATCACGTGCTCGACAACGATCTGCCGCTCTGGGTGCCGATCCCGGCGCTGGCCGAGATCCAGGTCGCGCTGGAGGATGCGGTCGAGGAGGTGACGCAGCTCGAGGGCTATGGGCTCAAGCGGATCATGCGCACCGGCACGGTGGCCACCATCGATAACCGCAACTGGGAACTGTCGGACCAGACCGGCCCGGTGCAGCGGCTGTCGCAGTCCCGCGCCATCGCGCTCGATATGGAAAGCGCCACCATCGCCGCCAATGGTTTCCGCTTCCGGGTGCCCTATGGCACGCTGCTTTGCGTGTCGGACCGGCCCTTGCATGGCGAACTGAAGCTGCCCGGCATGGCTTCGGATTTCTACAAGACCCAGGTTGCGCGGCATCTGGCCATCGGAGTCCGGGCGATGGAGCTTTTGCGCGACATGCCGCTGGAACGCATCCATAGCCGCAAGCTGCGCAGCTTCGAGGAGACGGCCTTTCTCTGACCCATGCGCATCGCCCGGGCGATGCGGTTCGGGATGGGGCGGGTCCGGGCGCATGCGCCGTCGTTTTCGGTTTCGGGTGAGGCCTTTGGGCCCGGGAACCGGGGGAAAAGCGCCGGTGCGGTCGGCTTCGGCTTGCGCATTGCCGCCGATGGGCGGAAAAACGGTCGCAGAACGCTATGAAATACGGTTGTTTGCCCCACAAATGGTTGTGTGGGTCCGCAATACTGAGTTAAATACACGCGACACGCCCCCATAGAGGGCAGGAACGAGGAGACCATACATGGCCAAACCCATGACCAAGACCCAGCTGGTTGCGGCCCTCGCCGAGGAGATGGAGGCCGACAAGAAAACGGCCTCTGCCGCCCTCGACGCGATCACCGCGATCATCACCCGTGAGGTGGCGGCCGGCGGTTCGGTGACCCTGCCCAGCGTGGGCAAGATCTACTGCCGCGAGCGCCCCGAGCGCATGGTGCGCAACCCCGCCACCGGCGAGCAGTTCAAGAAGGACGCCGACAAGGTGGTGAAGGTTACCATCGCCAAGGCCCTGAAGGACAGCGTGAACGGCTGAGCCACCGGGTTCAGTCCGATTTTCACGGTTCAAGGGCCGCCCGCAGGGCGGCCCTTTCGTTTTGGGAAGGGGCGCGGCCCGTCCCCGGAAACGCGACCGACCCGGCGAAGGGCCAACGGGGCGGTATCCGGTCGGACCGGCCGGGTCCGATGACAGCCGGGCGCCTGCCTGGGCTGTCGACAACCTGGCCTCTCTGGCATTTTCCGCGTTGTTGCCGGGGGTGCGACCGGCCCGGGCTCAGAAGCCTGCCCCCGTGTCCGCGTAATGGACCTGGCCCCGGGGCAGACGCAGGCCGCGGTCGGCGGCCTCATCGGTGACCAGATGGTCGATCTCGTCGAGGCGGCAGATCGAGACCCGGCTTTCGGTGCCGATCTTCTCGGAATGGCACAGCATGATGCAGTCGCGCGAGCGCCGCATCATGGCACGGGCGACCTCGGCCTCGTGCAGCGCGTAATCGGTCGCGCCCCGGTCCGCATGCAGCCCGACCGGCGAGAGCACGGCGTAATCGGCCAGGAAGCGGTCGATCTCGGAGAGGGTCATCTCGCCATAGGTGGCGGGCACGTCTGTATGGGGGCGTCCGCCCAGCAGAAGCGTGTCGCAGTCCCGGGCGGGGCCCGCGAGCTGTGCGATCTCGATGGAATTGGTGATGATCCGCATCTCGCCCATCCGCGCCAGCGCCCGGGCGAAGGCGCAGGTCGTGGTGCCGGCATCGATGAAGACGGTCGAGCCCGGCGGGATCAGGGTCGCGGCCAAGGTGCCGATGGCGGCCTTCTTGTCGGCATGGGCGACGCGGCGTTCCGAGAAGGCGGGCTCGGGCAGGATCTCGCGCTCCGTCGCGACGGCGCCGCCATGGACGCGGGTCAGGCTGCCATTCTGTTCCATCTCGAGCAGGTCGCGGCGCACGGTTTCATGCGAGACGTCGAACATCCGCGCCAGCTGGGCGGTGAAGACCCGGCGGTCATGGCCGAGCCGTTCCAGGATCTTCGAATGTCTTTCGTAAGGCTGCATCCTGTCGGGTCTCCTGTATCGGTTGTGTGGTTTTAGCAGGTCCTGAGGGATTCGCCACATTTACGAGGGAAATTTGTGTGTTTTGGCGGCGAAATGCCGCTTCCCTGTCCGTAAAGCCGCATAATTCGCGCTCTTCTGGGCGTAAAACGTGCTCTCTGCTAGGGCGATTTGTGAATTCTGGGGATTCATGTGCGTTTTTCTTGACATTCGAGCCCCTGCTTGTGGAGGCTGGAGGCGGAACAAGTCGAATTGCAGGACCGGGGTTGGCAGGTATGAACGAGTTGGGCGATGCGCTGCGTTTCGCGAATGACACGGCAGACGAGGCGGGCCGCATCGCGCTGAAGCATTTCCGTCAGGCGCTGGATGTCGAGAGCAAGGCCGATGACAGCCCCGTCACCCTCGCGGACCGCGCCGTCGAGGCGCTGATGCGCGAGCGGATCATGGCGCGCTTCCCCGCCCATGGCATCTTCGGCGAGGAAGAGGCGCCGCTGCGCCCCGACAGCGAGCATCTTTGGGTGGTCGATCCGATAGACGGCACCAAGAGCTATGTCACCGGCAATCCGCTGTTCGGCGGGCTGATGGCGCTTCTGAAGGATGGCGCGCCCTGTCTGGGGCAGATCGACATGCCCGCGCTTGGCGAACGCTGGTGCGGGGTCGCGGGGCAGGCCACCACCCTGAACGGCCGGCCCTGCCGCACCAGCGGCTGTACCGATCCGGCCGAGGCCTTCGCCTACACGACCGACCCCATGCTGTTTGCGGGCCCCGATGCCGAGGTGCTGGAGATGCTGCGCCGGACGGTCCGGATGCTGCGCTTCGGCGGCGATTGCTATGCCTATGCGCTTCTGGCCTCGGGGCATTGCGATCTGGTGCTGGAAACCGGGCTGCAGCCCTATGACTACCTGCCGCTGGTGCAGGTCATCCGCGGCGCGGGCGGGGTCATCACCGACTGGCAGGGACAGCCGCTTGGCGTCGGCTCGAGCGGCGAGGTGCTGGCTGCGGCCACGCCCGGGCTGCACGGCGCGATGCTGGAGCGGATCGAAAGATTGCGGACAGGCCAGGCGGCCTGAGGCAGCGATCCCGGATCAACCGGGGCCTGCCGTCATGACGACAACAGACAGACCAACAAGGAGTGCACGACCATGGATAGGCGGAATTTTCTCCGATACGGCGCGATGGCGGGGGCGGCGCTGGGGGCGGCGCGGATCAACCCCGATTTCTTCTTCAGCTCGGCCTTCGCGCAGGAGGCCCGCCCGCTGGTCTTTCTCTCGGCCGAGAACATCACCGGCAACTGGGACCCGACCGCCCACACGACGCTGTCGCAGACCAATATCGAGGGCTTCGTCATGGGGTACCTGACCCGGGCCCCGATGCGCCCCGATGATCCCGAAAAGGTGGTCTATGAACTCGCGACCGAGATCACCGAACTCGATGCCCACCGGTTGCAGATCAGGCTGCGGGACGGCGTCACCTTCCATGACGGCAAGCCCTTCACCTCCGAGGACGTCAAGGCGACCTTCGAATACGGCGCAAAGCTCGACCGGCCCAAGCAGGTCTATCCCGGCGGCCCTGACACCTTCGCCGTCGAGACCCCCGACGACCATACCGTGATCGTCGATACCTCGAAGGGCGGCTATGGCGCCTCGCTCTTCATCTTCCTCGCCTCCTATCTGCCGATCCTGTCCGCGAAGGACGTGGCCGAGGGCCCCAAGGGGGTGCTCAGCCAGCGGCTGAACGGCACAGGCCCCTTCCGCTTTGTCGAGCAGCGCGGCAACGACACCGTGATGGAAGCCTATGAAGGCTATTTCCGCGGCGCGCCCAAGGTCACGGGCGTCACCTTCTCTTTCGTGGGCGATGCGACGACGCGGATGCTGTCGCTGATGAACGGGCAGGCCGATGTCATCGAACGGCTCGAGCCCGAACAGGTCGAGACGCTGGAGGCGCGCGACGACATCAAGATCTCGCGGCTGGTCTCGGTCGAGAACAAGTACCTGTGGTTCCGCTGCTCGAAGCCGCCCTTCGATGACTGGCGCGTCAGGAAGGCCGCCTGCCATGCCATCGATCGCAGCATGATCATGGAGATCATGGGCTCGGCCGGCGAGGCCTCGTCGAATTTCGTCTCGCCGATCAAGTTCGGCTATGTCGATCTGGAGAATTACCCCGAATACGATCCCGAGGAATGCCAGCGCCTGCTGGCCGAGGCGGGCTATCCGGGCGGCGAGGGTCTGCCCGAGCTGGAATACATCACCTCGACCGGCTTCTATCCCAAGACCAAGGAATATGGCGAGCTGATCGCGGTGCTGCTGCAGGAACAGGGCTTCCCGGTCACGCTGAACGTGATGGAGGTCGCGGCCTGGAACGAGCGGCTTTACGACCGCCCCGGCGGTGGCCCGGGCCATATGGTCGATTGCGGCTGGTCGACGGGCTCGCCCGAGCCCGATCTGGTCCTGCGCACGCATTTCCATTCCAGCTCCAAGCGGATCTGCGGCATCGTCGATCCCGAGATCGACGCGGCGCTGGATGCCGAACGCGATGCGCCCTCGCTTGAGGCGCGCAAGGAAAGCCTGCAAACGAACCTGATGCCGATGCTGGCCGACAAGGTCCCGGCGCTGAGCCTGTTCACCTCGGTCCTGATCCACGGGATGCGGGCCAATGTGGACGGGCTCTTCATCTATCCCGACGGCCAGTCCGATGCGTCCATGACGACCCTCGGCTGACTGGCCGGCCGGAGCCCCCGCACCCCACTCCTCCTTGGGGGCTCCGGCCATTGACGGGACTGCCACGCATTCGGGAGCTTGCCGATGTTCATCCTACGATTCCTCGCGCGACGGCTGGGGCAGGGCGCGATCATCATCTTTCTGGTCTCGGCCCTGATCTTCACGCTGTTGCGCGTCGTGCCGGGCGATCCGGTCCGGCTGATGGTGGGGGGCATGGCCCCCGACACCCTGGTCGAGGAGATCGCCGCCGAAATGGGGCTGCGCGATCCGATCCATGTCCAGTTCGGCCGCTACATGGGCAAGGTGCTGCAGGGCGATCTGGGCGAATCCTTCGTGCGGCCCGCCAGCGGCGCGGCCGTGGGAGGCGCGAGCTTCGACGATTCCACCCGGGGCGAGCGCGCCAAGGTACTGGACCTGATCGCCGAGACCGCGCCGATGACCCTGCAACTGGCGCTGCTGGCCATGGTCTTTGCGCTGATGATCGGGGTGCCGATCGGCGTCTGGGGCGGGCTTTATCCGGGGCGCCTGCCCGACCGGCTGGCGCTTTATACCTCGTCCCTGTTCGTGAGCCTGCCGAATTTCTGGCTGGGGATCGTTCTGGCGCTCCTGTTGTCGGTAAAGCTGAACCTTCTGCCCGCCATCGGCTATCGGGGCTTTTCCTACACCATTCTGCCGGCGCTGGTGCTGGCGGTAGAGATCGCGCCCTTCATCATCCGCACCCTGACCGTCTCGGTCGCGGGCGTGATGGGCCAGAGCTTCATCGACATCGCCCGGGTGCGCGGCCTCTCGCGCAACCAGATCGTCTTTCGCCATGCGCTGAAGAATTCGGCAGTGCCGCTTCTGAACCTCTTGGGCGTGCAGTTCTCGATGCTTCTGGGCGGGGTTCTCGTGATCGAGTTCATCTTCGACTATCCGGGGCTCGGGCTTCTGACCATCAATGCCGTGATGCAGCGCGATTTCCCGCTGATCCAGGGCATCGCCATCGTCACCGCCGCCGTCTTCGTCCTGATCAACATCGCCGTGGACCTTCTGGCCACCGCCATCGATCCGAGGCTCGATTACTGATGACCAGCACCGACATGCCCCTTGCCACGGCCGGCCCCGAGGCCGGGCGCCGGATCTCGACCCGGATCTGGCAGACCGCCTTCGCCTCGGTCGAGTTCCGGATCGGTCTGGCCGTCTTCGTTCTGCTGCTGCTGGCGGCGCTTTTGTACCCCGAGCTCAGCGGCATCGACCCGACCAAGATGAACATCCGCGCCAAGCTGACCCCGCCTTTGTTCATGGGCGAGGGCTGGAACTGGGCGCATCCGCTAGGCACCGACCAGCTCGGCCGCGACATGCTTTCGCGGGCTCTCGTGGGGCTGCGCTATTCGCTTCTGATCGGGGTCTCGACCACGGTCCTGATGCTGCTGGCGGGCGCGATGATCGGGCTTTTCGCGGGTTATTTCAGCGGGCGCACCGATACCGTGCTGATGCGGCTGACCGATGCCCAGCTCTCGGTCCCGATGATCATCCTCGCGATCACCATCCTCGGCGTCTCGCGGCCCACCATCCCCTCGATCATCCTGGTGCTGGGGCTGGCGGGCTGGCCGGTCTATGCGCGGGTGATGCGCTCGACCGTGATGGCCGAGCGCAAGAAGGAATATGTGCGCGGCGCGCTGGTGTTGGGGGCGACCGATCTTCGGATCATGTTCACTCTGCTTCTGCCGCTGGTGCTGCCACCGATGGCCTTCGTCGCGGTGCTCGATATCGCGCGGATGATGATCTTCGAAAGCGTGCTGGGGTTCCTCGGGCTCGGGGTCCAGCCGCCCACCCCCACCTTCGGCAATGTCATCGCCGACGGGCGCAAGTACCTGATGAACGCCTGGTGGATCGCCACCATGCCCGGCGTCTTCCTGGTGCTGACCTTGACCAGCATCAACCTGATGGGCGCCGCGCTCGAACGCGCCCGGAACGCGATCTATGGAGGGGCGTGAGATGGCCTTGGACACGACCGGAGCTACCGAAACCCTTCTCTGCGTGCGCGGCCTGAGCGTCGCGGCGGGCGAGAAACCGATCCTGACCGATATCTCCTTCGATCTGGCGCCGCGCTCGATCCTGTCGGTGATCGGGGAAAGCGGCTCGGGCAAGACCGTACTGGCCCGCGCGCTGGCCAGCTGGCTGTCGGCGCCGCTGAGGGTGACAGGCGGCGAGATCCGGTTTCGCGGTCGCGATCTGGTGGCCGATCCGGCCCATGCCCGCAGCCTTGCCGGGCGCGAGATCGCCTATGTTGGCGGCAACCCGGCGGGCGCGCTCGATCCGACCATGACGGTGGGCGCACAGCTGGTGGAAAAGCTTCGCGCGGTCCGGCCCGACATGTCCGCCGATGCGGCGCGGGACAAGGCGATCCGGCTTCTAGAGGCCGTGCATATCCCCTCGGCCGGGCGGCGGTTTCATGAATATCCGTTCCAGTATTCGGGCGGCATGATGCAGCGGGCGATGATCGTCGATGCGCTGATCTCGGATCCCGCGCTTCTGATCGCCGACAACATCACCCAGCCGCTCGATGTGACCGTGGCCGCGCAGATCCTCAAGCTGATGCGCGAGCTGAACCATGACTTCTCGACCGCGATCCTGTTCATCTGCTCGTCGCTGCCGGTGGCCTGCGATGCCTCGGACGAGGTGATGGTGCTGCATGAGGGGCGGGTGGTCGAGCGCCAGACCCCGGCCGCGCTGGTGGCGTGTCCCGGACATGCCTACACCAAGGATCTGATCGCCGAGCTGCCGACGCTCTGGCAGGGGGGCGAGACCGGCGCGGGGCGCGGGATCGATCGGAACCGGCGCGCGATCATGTCGGTCCGGGGGCTGGCCAAGGCCTATGAGGTCCGCGCTCGGGGCCAGGCCGGCGTGTCACGGGTGCAGGCCGTGCGCAATGTTGAATTCGACGTCTTCCCGGGCGACAATTTCGGCGTGGTGGGGGAATCCGGCTGCGGGAAATCCTCGCTGATGCGGCTACTGACCGGGCTGGAACGGCCCGATGCGGGCTCGGTCTTCTTCGAGGGCGAGAATGTCGCTGCCGCCAGCCCCAAACGCCTGCGCGCGCTGCGCCGCAAGTTCCAGCTCGTGCTGCAGGACCCTTACGGCTGCCTGCCGCCGCAATCCGCGATCGGCGCGATCCTCGAAGAGCCCTTGAAGATCCACCGGATCGGCAACGCCGCCGAGCGGCGCGACCGGGCGCGGGCGGTGATGGCCGAGGTCGGGCTTTCGGACAGTCTGTACCGGGCGCTGCCGACCGGGCTGTCGGCGGGCCAGCGCCAGCGGTTGAACGTGGCCCGCGCGATGATCCTGGAACCCCGGCTGCTGATCATGGACGAGACGCTGTCGGCGCTTGACCAGACCGAACAGGGCAAGCTGCTGGATCTCTTCGACAAGCTGCAGGCCCAGCACGGCTTCACCTATATCTTCATCTCGCATGACCTGACGATGGTGCGGCAGGTCTGTTCGCGGATCGCGGTGATGTATCTCGGCGAAACCGTCGAGGTCGCGCCCAATGAGCGGCTCTTCTTCGACCCGGGCCATCCCTACAGCCGCGCGCTGCTGTCGGCTGCGCCGACGCTGGAAGAACGCCGCTACCGCCCCGAGGACTGCCTGCTGGAGGGCGAACCCCCCAGCCCCATCGACCTGCCCCCGGGCTGCGCCTTTGCCAGCCGCTGCCCGCAGGCCTTCGACCGCTGCCGGGCCGAGAACCCGGCGCTCCGCGCCCGCGGCGATCACGCGCTGGCCGCCTGTTTCCTCAACCCCGACCCCGACATCGCGCTGCATGAAACCGCCACGGAGACGCCCCATGCCTGAGACCCCGAGCCTTGCCCGCATCGACGCGGATCTTCTGAACCAGCTGATGGAAAAGGTGTCGGAATTCGGATCGACCGGCGATGGCGGGGTCGACCGCCCGGTGCTGACCGATGCCCACAAGGCCGCCCGCGACTGGTTCCGGGCCGAGCTGACCGCGCGCGGCTATACGGTGCTGGTCGATGCCATCGGCAATCTCTTCGGCCGGATCGACCTTGCGGGGCCGGACGCGCCCCTGGTGATGATCGGCTCGCATCTCGACAGTCAGCCCAAAGGCGGGCGGTTCGACGGCGCCTATGGGGTGATGGCGGCGCTGGCCGCGGTCGAGAGCTTTCGCAAGGCCAGCGCGGCGCCGCGCTGCAACTACGTCATCGCGGACTGGATGAACGAGGAGGGCGCGCGGTTCCAGCCCAGCCTTCTGGGCTCGTCGGTCTTCGCGGGGCTTTTAGACCTAGACTGGGCGCTGGCGCGGCACGACCGCGACGGCAAGAGCGTGGGCGAGGAACTGGTCCGCACCGGATACAAGGGCACCGACGCGGCGCCGCGCCCCGATCTGTATCTCGAGATCCATATCGAGGGCGATGCCAGGATGGAGACGGCGGGCGCCCGCATCGCGCCCTTCCTGCGCCATTGGGGCGCGCTGAAGGTCAGGATCGAGGTCACGGGCGAGCAGAACCATACCGGCCCGACGCCGATGGAGGACCGCAAGGATGCGGTTCTGGGCGCGGCCCATATCATCGCCGAGGTGCGGCGGCTGGCGGATGTGGCCGAGGACACGCTGTTCACCTCGGTCGCGCGGGTCGATATCTCGCCCAATTCGCCCAATATCGTGCCCGGGAAGGCCATCCTGTTCTGCGAATTGCGCGCGCCCGAACAGGCGATGCTGGACTGGTCCGAGGCCAGCCTGCGCGCGGCCCTGCCGGAACTGGCGGCACGGGCGCGGACCACGGCCGAGATCATGTCCATCGACCGCCGCCCGGCGGGCAAGTTCGACCCCCGGCTGGCGATGCTGACCGAGCGGGTGGCAGACGATTTCGGGCTGCCGAGGATGCAGCTCGACACCATCGGCGGGCATGACGCGGTGGCGGTGAACGCGATCCTCCCGAGCCTCGTTTTCGCGGTGCCCTCGGTTGGCGGCGTGATCCACCGCAATGACGAATACACGAGCCCCGAGGATCTGGCCGCAGGCGGCGACGTGCTGACCGACATGGTCCGCCGGATCGACCGCGCGGGCGGCGATCTGGATCTTGCCCTCGGGGCGAATGCATGAGCGGGGCGCTTGTTACAAACGAGATGATGGCCGCCGCCTGTGCCGCTGCCGGGCTGGCCTGCGACGGGGCCGGCCCCGGGCCTGCGCCGCTGGCCTCGCCCAGCTATCTGGCGCTGGAAAGCGCCTCGATCCTGACGGGCGAGGTCTTCCTCAAGGTCATGCATCCCGAGATGAGGGAGGGGTTCGACCTCGACGCCGCCATGACGCTGGCACACCAGGCAGGCGCGGCCGGGGTCGGGCCGCAGGTGCTGTGGTCGGACGCCGCGCAGGGCGCCATCGCCATGGAGGCCCTGACCGAGGCCGATGGCTGGCGGCGCGCGATGCAGAAGGACTTGCAGGAGCCGCCGGTTCTGGCCGGGGCGATGGCCGCGCTGAAGGCCTTGCACGCGACGCCCGCGCTCGCCACCCGCTTCGATCCCTTCGCGCAGATCGACGCGCAGATCGCCGAATTCGGCCGGATCGGCGCGCCGCTGCCCGACGATATCGACTGGCTGCGCCGGTTGATCGGGGCGGCCGAGCCGGTGCTGCGGACGGGCGCGACGCTGGCGCCCTGCCGCAATGACGGCGCGGCCTCGAATCTGATGCTGGGGCCCGGGGGCACCGTGCTGCTGGTCGATTACGACCGCGCGGGGATGAACGACCCGCTTTACGATCTGGGGGTCCTGCTGGCCGAGGCCACCGATTTCGAGCGCGACATGCAGGCGGGCTATGCCGCCTATGCCGGGGGCGTCGACGACGCGGGCTTTGCCCGCGCCCGGCTCTGGTCCTTCGTCGATGACATGCTGCACGCGCTTTGGGCGCGGCTGAAGGCGCGGACCTCGGTCCGGGGCGGCGTCGAATGGCTGAAATACGGCGAATGGCGGCTGATGCGGCTGCGGATGGCGCTGAACCATCCGCAATTCGAGCAGAAGATCCGGCTGGCAGGAGGGGCGGCATGAACATGAAGACGCTGGGGCAGGCCGCGCATCCGATGGAAGAGGCGATCGAGGCGGTGATCGCCAAGGCGCCGCTGTTCCGGGGCGGGGCGGGCATGGTCTATGGCCCGGTCTCGGGCGGGATCAGCAACGAGAACTGGCGGGTCACCGCGACCGACGGCAGTGGCGACTGGTTCGTCAAGATCCCCGGCAACGGCACCGAGATGTTCATCGACCGCGCGGCCGCCTTCGAGGCCTCGCAGAAGGCGGCGGCGGCGGGGCTCGGCCCCCGGGTCTATGACGATCTGGCCGCCGAGGGCGTCGAGATCAACGATTTCATGGCCGACCGCCGCCCCTCGACCCACAGCGATTTCGCGGTTCCCGAAAACCGCCGCGCGGCCATTGCCGCCTATCGCCGGATGCACGCGCTGCCGCCCTTGGCCGCGACCAAGACCGTCTTCGACATGATCGACGAACACGCCGCCCAGGCCGCCGATCTGGGCGCGCCGCGGTTTCGCGACCATGACTGGATCATGCTGAACGAGGCCATGGCGCGCGAGGCGCTGACGGCCTCGGGGCTGGATCTGGTGCCCTGTTTCAACGACCCGATGCCGGGGAATTTCATGATGGGCGAGGATGGCTCGATCCTGCTGATCGACTACGAATATGCCTCGATGAACGACCGCTGCTACGATCTGGGGATCTGGTTCGGCGAGATGTTCTTTACCCCCGCGCAGGAACTTGAGTTGATCGAGGCCTATTTCGGCGCGGTCCGTCCCGAGATCGTGTCGCGGGTCATCGTCCACAAGGCGCTGGCCGACGTGAAATGGGCGTTGTGGTCGATGGTGCAGCTCAAGGTGTCGCGACTGGCCTTCGATTTTCACAAATACGGAATGTGGAAGCTGATGCGGTTTCGCCAGATCACCGGCCATGCCGACTGGCCCGGGCATCTGCGGACGGTCTGAGCGGGAAAGGCGGGAAACATGCCCCGATACTGTGCCATCGCCGGGGGCGAGCGGTTCGCCTTCGACAGTCTGGCCCGGCTCCTGGCCGCAGCGACGCCGGAACGCTCGGGCGACCAGCTTGCGGGCATCGCGGCCCAAAGCGCGACCGAACGGGTCGCGGCGCGGCGGGCGCTGGCCGATCTGCCGCTGGCCGCGTTCCTCACCGAGGCGGTCGTGCCCTATGAGGCCGACGAGGTCACGCGGCTGATCCTGGACAGTCACGACCCTGCGGCCTTCGCCCCCTTCGCGGCGATGACGGTGGGCGATCTGCGCGACTGGCTGCTGTCGCCCGCGGCCCATGCGAAAAGCCTTGCCGCGGCCGCAGCGGGGTTGACGCCCGAGATGGTCGCGGCGGTGTCGAAGATCATGCGCAATCAGGACCTGATCCGGGTGGCGCGCAAGGTCGAGGTGGTGACCGCCTTTCGCAACACCATCGGCAGGACCGGGACGCTGTCGACCCGGTTGCAGCCCAACCACCCGGCCGACGACGCGTGCGGCATCGCGGTCTCGACGCTGGACGGGCTGCTGTTCGGGGCAGGGGACGCGGTGATCGGCATCAACCCGGCCTCGGACAACCTGGGCAATTGCGCGGGCCTGCTGGCGGCGCTGGACGAGATGGTGACGGCTCTGGCCATCCCGACCCAGACCTGCGTGCTGACCCATGTGACCAACGCGCTCCGCCTGATCGAGGGCGGCGCGCCGGTCGATCTGGTGTTCCAGTCGGTCGCCGGGACCGAGGCCGCCAATGAGGGGTTCGGCGTCACCCTCGCGATGCTGTCCGAGGCGCTGGAGGCCGGGCGCAGTCTCGGCCGGGGCACGGTCGGCGACAACCTGATGTATTTCGAGACCGGGCAGGGCGCGGCGCTTTCGGCCGATGCCCATCACGGCGTCGATCAGCAGACGCTGGAGGCCCGCGCCTATGGCGTCGCCCGCGCCTTCCGGCCGCTGCTGGTCAACACCGTCGTGGGCTTCATCGGGCCGGAATATCTTTATGACGGCAAGCAGATCATCCGCGCCGGGCTCGAGGATCATTTCTGCGGCAAGCTCCTGGGCCTGCCGATGGGGGTCGATGTCTGCTACACGAACCATGTCGAGGCCGATCAGGACGACATGGACGTGCTGATGACGCTCTTGACCCGGGCGGGCGTGACCTTCCTGATCACCGTGCCCGGCGCCGATGACGTGATGCTGGGCTATCAGAGCCTCGCCTTCGAGGATGTCGGCTATCTGCGCGAGGTGACCGGGCTGCGGCCCGCGCCGGAATTCGAGGCCTGGCTGGCGAAGACGGGGCTGGCGCAGGGCGCGGCGGGCCCGGCCGCGCTGCCGGATGCGGCGGCGCTGGGCAAGCGGATGGGGATTCCGACATGAGCGGCAGCGTCAGCACGGGGTTCGGACGGCTGCGGGCGATGACGCCCGCCCGGGTGCGGCTGGATGCGGCGGCGGGCCCGACACCGCTGGATGCGCTTCTGGCGTTTCAGGAGGCCCATGCCGCCGCCCGCGACGCGATCCATGCCCGGCCCGACTGGGACGCGCTTGCCGCGGCGCTGACCCCGCTGGCCACGATCCGGGTGCAAAGCCAGGCGGTCGCGCGCAGTATCTATCTGCGGCGCCCCGATCTGGGCCGCCATCTGGCCGGGCCGGTGGATCTGCCGCGCACCGGCGCTCCGCTCGTCGTGGTGGTCGGAGACGGGCTCTCGGCCCCGGCGCTGGCCCATGCCGCGCCGGTGATCGCGGCCCTGCGCGCGGCGCTGCCCGAGCTGGACGCCACGCCCGTCATCCTGGCCGAGGGTGCGCGGGTGGCGCTTGGCGATGACATCGCCCGGCGGATGGGGGCCGCGATGTGCCTGATGCTGATCGGCGAGCGCCCGGGGCTCAGCGTCTCGGACAGCCTCGGGGCCTATCTCACCGCCAACCCCGTGCCCGGCACAAAGGACAGTGCGCGGAACTGCGTCTCGAATATCCACCGCACCGGTGGGCTGTCGCCCGAGGCGGCGGCCGCGCGCATCGCCTGGCTGATCGCGGCTGCCCGCAAGCTGGGCCGGACCGGCGTCGTGCTGAAGGATGAAAGCGGAGCGCACCCGGCCGGGACACTTGCCCCCTAGCCCGCTGCCCGGGCGGGCCGGGTCGCGGTCCTGCCTTGCGCGGCCGTTCCGAAGGACCGTCGGGCGGCGGGCGAGA
The DNA here is from genome assembly GCF_047553435.1 of Rhodovulum sp. HP10. Taxonomy (NCBI): domain Bacteria; kingdom Pseudomonadati; phylum Pseudomonadota; class Alphaproteobacteria; order Rhodobacterales; family Paracoccaceae; genus Rhodovulum; species Rhodovulum sp. HP10. The sequence goes on along the minus strand of NZ_CP180201.1, from coordinate 1,918,844 downwards.
CGCTTCTGCCATCACGCCGCAGCCCCGGCTTCTGTCGCCGCGATCTTGGCGGCCTTCCGGCTCGAACGGTCCGGGGCCGCGCCCTGACCTTTTCACCTACCCTGATGGCGATGGCCTGTCCGCGTTTCAAGCATATCCGGTTTCGGCGCGGGCCGGGTCGACTTGTATTTCCCGGTCGGGAAACGGTCGGGCGCTTCTTGCCCACGGGCGGATGAGGCGGGTCCGCTGCGGCGCGCAGAGAGAGGCCCGTCCGAGGCGAATTTCCGGGATTTTCGCGAGGGTCCGGCGCGAGGGGCCCGGTCCGGTTGCGGTCGGCGGCTGCTTCCCGGAAGTCGCCTAATTTTTAGGCAGGCCAGCAAGGGTTAAGGAAGATGCCGTTTGCCGCGGGTTACCCACAGGTTCTTCCCCAGATTCTGGGGATAGGATCTCCGCCCCGGCCGTTCGCCCCCCGGGAACGGGGATAACGGAGATGCCGGCAGGCGTTGTCGGGGCCTCGGGCGGGATTTCGGCTGCGTTTTCAGGCAGAGGCGCGGCCTTGCCGACGGTCGGGCGGCCGGGAAAAGGCGGCAGGATGGCCTCGCGGAGGGCCTGCGAGGCGGGATGCGAGAGCGTGGCGAGTTCCGCGGAAGGGGCCTCCTCGACGATCCGGCCCCGGTCCATCACCAGCACGCGGTCGGCGAAGCGGCTTACCAGACGCAGGTCATGGGTGATGAAGAGGCAGGCGATGCCGCGTTTGCGGCGGATCTCGCCCAGAAAGGCCAGCGTGCTGGCCTGCAGATGCAGATCGAGATTGGACACCGCCTCGTCGAGGATGACCAGCCGGGGCTCGGGGGCCAGGGCGCGGGCGATGCAGACCCGCTGCAACTGGCCGCCGCTGAGCTGGCCGGGGCGCATCCGGGCGATCCGGGGCGGCAGCTCGACCAGATCGAGCAGCTCGGCGACGCGCGCCTCGCGGCCCTTGCGGTCCAGCCGGGTCAGATGGCGCAGCGGCTCGGCGACGATCCGGCCGATGGTCTGGCGCGGATTGGTGGCATCGGGCGAATCCTGGAACACCATCTGCACCGCGCGGCGCATCCTCAGCCACGCTGCGCCGCGGCACGCCTCCAGCGGCATGCCCTCGAAAAGCACCTCGCCTGTCGTGGGCCTCTCCAGCCCGCAGAGAAGCCGCGCGAGGGTGCTCTTGCCGCAGCCCGAGCGCCCGAGCAGGGCGACGGTCTCGCCTTCGTCGATCTCCAGCGACACTTCCGACAGCGCCGCATGCGTTCTGGCCGGACCCAGCAGCGGACGGCTGCGATAGCAATGCGACAGGCCGCGGGCGGCAAGCAGGCTCATGCCGGAAGCTCCTGTCCGTAAAGGGCGAGATGCGCCGCCACCAGCATCCGCGTCACCGGATGGCGCGGGGCGTGGAAGATCTGTCCGACCGGTCCGCGCTCGACCAGGGCACCGGCCTCCAGCACTGCCACCTCATCGGCCAGCCGCGCGACGACGCCCATGTCATGGGTGATCAGCATGAGGCCCAGCCCCGCCCGGTCCCGGCTTCGTTCCATGAGATCGAGGATGCGCGCCTGCACCACCAGATCGAGATCCGTCGTCGGCTCGTCGGCGAAGAGAAACGGCGCCCCGCCGAGCAGGGCCAGTGCTATGGCCACGCGCTGCAGCATGCCGCCGCTCATCTCGAAGGCGTAAAGGCCAAGCACCCGCCCGGGGTCTTCGAGCCCCACCTCGGCCAGCAGGTCTTGCGCGGCCGCTTCGGACCAGGGCCGGTCCAGCGCCCGGCAGGTTTCGCGCATGTGGTCGCGCATGCTCCGGAGCGGGTTGAAGCCGCTGCGCGGGTTCTGCAGGATCGAGGCTACGACCCGTCCCCGCAACTGCCCGGGCGCCACCGGCCTGCCATCGAGACAGACCCGCCCCCGGACGGCGAGGTTGGCCGCCTGAACCCCCAGCGCCGCGGCGCAGGCGGTGGACTTGCCCGATCCGCTGGCGCCGACCAGAGCGAGCGTGCGGCCCTGTGCGATCTCGAGCGTCAGATCCCGCAGCAGCGGGCGGCCGTCGGCTGCGACGCTCAGCCCCTCGATCGAGAGCACCCGGCTCAATGCGCGGCCTCCCCGACCAGGCCGGGGTCCAGCCGGTCGCGCAGCGCGTCGCCCAGCATGTTGAAGGCCATGACGGTGAGAAACAGCGCGAGCCCGGGCCAGAAGATCAGCATTGGCGCGGTCCAGACGAACTGGCGGGCATCGGCGATCATCACCCCCCATTCCGCGGTCGGCGCCTGAACGCCCAGCCCGAGGAAGGACAGCCCCGAGACATGCAGCATCATGTGCCCGACATCGAGCGTGGCCAGGACGATCATCTGCGAGAAGGTCGCGGGCAGCAGGTGCTCGGCGAAGATGCGGGCGCGGCTCGCCCCGGCCAGGCGCGCCGCCAGCAGGAAATCGCGGTGGCGCATCGACATGACGATGCCGCGGGCGATCCGCGCATACCAGGCCCAGTGCGACAGGGCGATGGCGATGATGACATTGACCAGCCCGGTGCCCAGCATGCCGATCATGAACAGCGCCAGGATCAGCGTCGGGAAGGTCATGAAGATGTCGGCGACACGCATGATCGCCTGGTCGATCCGCCCGCCGGCATAGCCCGCCAGCCCGCCCAGTCCGAGCCCCATGACCAGGATCAGCGCGAGCGTCGCGGCGACGCAGCCAAGCGATGTCCGCGTGCCCGCGATCAGCCGCGAGAAGATGTCCCGCCCGAGATGGTCGGTCCCCAGCAGGTGACCGTCGCCGGGCGGTTGCAGGCGGTGGGCGATGTCGACCGCGTCGGGCTGGAACGGGGCGAGCGCGGGGCCGATCAGCGCGGCCAGAACCAGCAGCGCGACGATCAGGCAGGCCGCGCCCAGACGCAGCCCGCGCCAGACCGGCCCGGCCTGTCGGCGGCGCAGCGCGAGGCTCATTGCGGCGCCTCCGTGGCCTGACGGATGCGCGGATCGGCCAGGGCGTAAAGGATGTCGACGACGAGGTTGCAGAACACGAAGATGACCACCATCAGCAGGGTGAAGCACTGAATCACCGGATAGTCCCGGTTCAGGATTGCCGTGACCGCATAGCGCCCGAGCCCGGGCCAGCCGAAGATGCTCTCAATCACCAGGGTGCCGCCCAGAAGCTCGCCGATATGCATGCCGGTCGCGGTGATGACCGGTAGCCAGGCATTGCGCAGGACATGGCGGCGTTCGACCATGCGCGGCGGCAGCCCGCGCAACAGAGCATAGCGGACATGGCGCTGGCCCGCGACCTCGAGCATGCTGGCGCGCAGCAGCCGGGCATTCACGGCCAGCGACATCAGCGCCACCGCAACGACCGGCAGGACCAGGCTGGCCGGACCCTCGCGGCCCATCGGCGGCAGCCAGCCCAGATGGACCGAGAAGACCAGCACCAGCAGGAAGCCCAGCCAGAAATTCGGCACCGAGACGCCCAGGAAGGCGACCAGCCGCACCGCATGGTCGGGCCAGCGGTCGCGGTAGCGCGCGGCCCAGATCCCCAAGGGGACCGAGACCAGCAAGGTGAAGGCCAGTGCCGTCCCGGCCAGCTGCATCGTCGCGGGCAGGAAATGCAGGATATCCGGCAGCACGGGACGCTGCAGGGCATAGGAGATCCCGAAATCGCCCCTGAACGCGCGGCCGATCCAGTCGAGATATTGTGCCGCCAGCGGCCGGTCGAGCCCCAGCATCTCGCGCGCATCGGCCAGTGCCTGCGGCGTCGGCGGCACCTTCGACAGGCGCAGATAGTCCAGCGCCGGGTCGCTCGGGCCCAGCCTGAGCATCAGGAAGATCACCAGCGAGGCCCCGAACAGCATCGGGATCAGCAAGAGCAATCGTCGCAGGATGAAGGCTTTCATGGGCTCAGGCGTCCGGGGTCAGCATCTCGAAGGGGATCTCGCTCGACATCGCCCCGAAGCGCAGCGGCCCGACGCGGGGCCGGGCCACGGCCATCGCCGTGGTATGGGTCAGGGGCAGATAGACCGCCGCCTCATGGAACCGTCCCAGCAGGTCGCGATAGAGCGCCTGCCGCCGGTCCTCGTCGGTCGAGACCAGCACCTCGCCGATCCGGCGGTCGATCTCGGCCTTGTCGGGCAGGCCCGACTGCGCCTGGTAATCGGCATGCGCGGGCACCCGCATCGAGCTGAGGAAGGCATGCGGGTCGTAGGGCGCGCCCCAGGTCCGGTTGAAGATCATGTGGAAGCGGCCGTCGCGCTGGCGGGCATAGACGCTGCTTTCCTCCTCGCCGATCAGGCTGACGCCGATGCCCACGGCGGCCAGGTCGGCCTGCAGGATCTCGGCCTTGGCCTTGGCCACGGCATCGGTGCCGACGAAGCACAGATCCAGCATCAGCGGCCGGCCCTCCTTCTGCCGGGGCTGCCCGGCGCGGCGCGCGATCCAGCCATCGGCCTCCAGCAGCCCGGCGGCAGCGGCGGGGTCGAAGCGGTAGGGGGAAAGCCCGATATCGGCATAGGGTACGTTGGGCGCGAACAGCGCATCGGCGCGCTGTTCGGTGCCGTGCAGGACGGCCGCGATCAGGGCGTCCTTGTCAACGGCATGGTTGATGGCCCGGCGCACGGACAGATCCCGGGTCGCGCCCCGCGCGGTGTTCAGCGCCAGCGAGCTGGTCTCCATCGGCGCCGAGAGGCCGGCGCTGAAATCTCCCGAGCGGGCGAGGTCCTCGAACATGTCGGGCGAGAGCGGTCCGTCGGTGCCGTAGACCATGTCGATCTGCCCGGTGCGGAGCGCGATGGCGCGGGTATTGGGGTCGGGGATGACCTTGACCTCGACCCCGGCACAGGCCGGGCGCGGGCCCCAGTAGCGGTCGTTGCGGCGGAAGATGTCCCGTTCGCCCAGCGAGGTTTCGGTCAGGACCCAGGGCCCGGTGCCGATCGGGGCCAGGATGCCGTCCTTCGTGCCGCCGTCCCGGAATTGCGAGGGCGCAATGAAGCGGAAGGGGCGGGGCAGGGCCAGTTCCTGCAGCGTGGGGTAATAGGCATCCTTCAGCCGCAGCCTCAGCGTGAAGGGCGCGCGCACCTCGGTCGCGACGATCTGGTTGGCCAGTTCCAGCCAGGCATGGCGAGACCGGTTGGCCAGCACTGCGTCGAAATTGGCCTTTGCCGCGGCCGCGTCGAAGGGCTCGCCATTCGAGAAGACGACATCCTCGCGCAGCGCAAAGGTATAGTCCCGGCCATCCTCCGAGACCATCCATGAGCTGGCCAGCCAGGGCATGATGCGCCCGTCGGCCCTGTAGCGCACGAGCGGGTCGTAGAGCATGTTCTGCGCGAACATCTGGTTCGGCGAATAAAGATGCGGGTTCAGCGGTCCGGCATTCAGCGGCCAGGCAAAGCGCAGCACGGGATCTGTGGCGCGCCCTGCGGCCAGGGCCGTCAGCGGAGAGGTCAGGCAGGCGCCGTAAAGGGGCAAGGCCAGAAGGGAGCGACGGGACGGCACGGCCTTCTCCGGTATGACAAGCGACAAATATTTTCATACTTTCTTTTCACCGCGATGCGGTCATGTCAATTATCTGGCGCTATGGTCCCGGCCTTCCTGCCTGAGGGGCAGGTCGATGCCGCAGCCATCGCGGCCGAGCCTCAGCGCGGTTGCGGGCAGGCCCGCACCGCACCGGATGCCGCGTCGAGGGCGGCCGACCATGCGAGCCGTCTGTCGTCCCTGCGGCGGCGGGCAGGCAACGGGGCTTTTCGGTCGCGAAGACCCGGCGGCAGCTGTGTCGCGGGGCCGGGTGGGGCCAACCGGCGACATCCCCGGTCGGGCTGCCGTCTTTACCTGCGACAGGACCGGCCATGGCGGCAGGGGCCCCGCCCGCGTTCCGGCCGGGGCCGATCCGAAGGACGTTCGAGGCGGTGCGCGCCCGGGCCCGTCACCTATGTCTGCTCGGTCTCTGGGGGGCTGCCGTGCCCTCCGCGGTCTCGCGGTCCCGCCGCCTTCGGTTCGGGTGCAACCGTCCTGCGGCCGCTGCCTTTGCCGTCGGGTCGGGTTGCCGACAGCCCAAGCCGTCGCCGCGAGATTATCGGGACCGGAGATGAAAGCCTGCACGTCAGAGGCCGTGCACCACCGTGAGCAAGGGGCGTCTTTCCCGCGCCGATCGGGGGTCGTTTCCGACGTCGGCTGACACGGGACCGGGCGGCGGCCGAGCGGATCCGGCAGAGGATCGAGACGGCCTTCGCCGGGCATTTCCACGACCGCAGCCATGGCCGGCTTCGTCCCCATCCTGCGCAGCTCGTCTTGTGTCGGGGCAGTCCTCCACGGAGCGGTCGCCTTGGTCCGCTCTCGCCCGCAGGGCCAGGCCCCTCGGCACAGCTTCGCTGCCCGTCCCCGTGCCGCCCGCTGCGGGGACCGACCTGTCAGGTGCCCTGGGACGCCAGAAGCTTTTCCAGCAGATCGGAGAGCTGGTCCTGCTCTCGCTCCGTCAGGCCGGACAGGATGGTGCTCAGATTGGCGACATGGATGTCGACCGCCTTCTCGATCAGGGCAAGGCCCTCCGGTGTCAGCGCGACAAGCGTTCCCCGCCTGTCCCCGGGATTTGGCTGCCGTTTAACCAGGCCGGCCTCTTCGAGCCGGTTCAGCCGGTTGGTCATGCTTCCGGACGAGATCATCGCCGCTTCGTAAAGACGGGTCGGCGTGACGGCATAGGGCGCCCCGCTTCGCCGTAACGTCGCCAGGACATCGAACTCTCCCGGCTGAAGGCCGAACTCGGCAAAGACCGGGTTGAGCCGGTCGCGGGATATGACCAGTGCTGCCTCTGCCAGCCGGCCAAGCAGGACCATCGGCCCGATATCGAGATGCGGCTTCTCCCGGGCCCATTGCTCGGCAGCCTTCCTTGCTCTGTCCATTCCGGCACCTGTCTTGACATCAAGATAAAAATATCTCTACGTAGAGATATATCCGGCGTTCTGTTCCGTGGCAAGCGGCCACGGAAGGAGGTAACTTGTCCAAATTCTCAGAGACGCTCCTGTTCTCGGCCGCCATCGTCGTTGTCGGGGCCAATCTGCGGCCGACGATGGCCGCCATCGGGCCGATGCTTGATGCCATCCAGCGCGATACCGGCCTGAGCGATACGGGGGCCAGCCTGCTGACCACCCTGCCGGTCGCCCTGATGGGGGTCTGCCTGCTTTTCACCTCCCGGCTGAAAAGCGTTCTGGGTACGCGAAACGGCATCATCCTCGGCTTGTTGTTCATCCTGCTGAGCAACCTGCTGCGTTGGCACTGGTCGAGCGCCGCCCTGCTGCTGATGACCGCCATTCTCGGCGGGATCGGCATCGCCATCGTGCAGGCCTTGCTGCCGATCATGATCAAGCATCACTCGGGCGCGGCGGCCGCCGGGCTGATGGGGGTCTATTCGACGGCGATTATGGGAGGCGCCTTCCTGTCGGGAACCTTCGGCCCCTGGATCGCCCAGGCCTCTCACTGGCAAGTGGCCTTGGGGATCTGGTCTATCCCCTCCCTGATCGGATGCCTGATCTGGTGGCGCGCAACCGACCCGGCCGAGACCGTTCCGGAGGACCGAGCGCGTCTTCCGGTCTCGCGGGCGCCGCGCGCATGGCTGCTGCTGGCATTCTTCGGGCTGGGGACAGGGGCCTATACGCTGGTGCTGGCATGGTTGCCCCCCTTCTATACCGGCCTGGGCCGGTCGGCGGAAATGGCCGGGCTGATGCTGGGTGTGGTCACGCTTTCCGAGGTCGTGGCCGGGATTGCCGTCTCCTACTGGGTCGGTCGCTCCCCCGACCGCCGCCCGGCCATCTTCACCGCCATAGGTGCATTGTTCGCGGGCCTGCTCGGACTGATCTTCGCTCCGCTTGCGCTCGCCTGGCCGTCTGCGGTCTTCGCAGGCCTCGGGATCGGCGCGCTTTTCCCCCTGAGCCTGATCGTGGCCATGGATCACGGAGACGATGCAAGCGCTGCCGGGGCCATTGCAGGCTTCGTCCAGGGCGGCGGTTACCTGGTCGCGGCCGCGCTTCCGCTCATCGCGGGTCTTCTGCGCGAATACCTGTCCGATCTCACCCTGGCCTGGGGCCTGATGGCAGGGCTCTGCCTCGTGCTCTGGCTGATTGCTGTCCGGCTTCGGCCCGGCCAACGCATCACATTCTGAAACAATCCACGAGGAGGCTTCCTATGGCCTATTATGAGGTTCAGGGGCGGAGCAACTACTACATGGAGTTCGGGCAAGGTCGGCCGATCCTTCTGTTGCACGGGATCAGCAATTCCGGCCGCGCCTGGGGGCCGCAAATTCCGGCACTGGTCGCGGCGGGATATCGCGTCATCGTCCCGGATCATGCCGGTCATGGGGCCTCCGCTCCCCTGACCGCGCCCTTCGGGGTCGCGGATATTGCCGACGATACCGAACACCTGCTTTCCCGGCTTGGAATCGGGACGCTCGATGTGGTGGGGCTTTCGCTCGGCGGGATGGTCGCGCTCGAGCTGGCGCTGCGGCACCCGGCCAGGATAGGGCGCCTCGTGGTCGCCAACAGTTTCGAAAACACTGCCACCGAGGAATTCAAGGCGATGAGCGAGGGCTGGGCCCGCCTCTTCGAAGAGCCGCATGGCCCGGTGATGCGTTTCGAGCAGAACTGGCAGGTCTCGGTCTCGGAGGCCTTCCGGGAGAGCCCGGAGGGGATGCGGACCTGTCAGGTCTGGCACGGCATCGCCGCGACCTCGCATGGCCCCTCGCTCGCGCATGTCGCGCGTGGCATCGCCGGTTTCGACGTCTCCGGACGGATGGCCGGGCTTGCCATGCCGGTGCTCTTCATCGCCGGAGCGCTCGACAGGATGTCTCCGCCGGATCTGAGCCGGCGCATGGCGGAAAAGACGCCGCAGGCGACGCTCTGCGTCATCGAGGGGGCCGCCCATATCTCCAACGCGGATTCCGCGGATGAATTCACGGCCCGGCTGCTGGGATTTCTGTCGTCGCAGCCCGGATGAAGGGCAGGCGATGAAGGGCTGGCCCTGATCCCTGCAATCGCCCGCCCGCCGCGCGGGCGGGCGCCCCCCTGTGCCCCAGGCGAAAGCGGCCCATCGCCGTGCCGCTTCCAGGATCTGTTCGTGGCAAGCACCTTCCGATGGTCTGCATCCGGCCGGTCGATCCCCATCGGCGGCGCAGGTGCTGTCGCCGAAGCGGGACGCCCGAGCCGGGCCTTCTGCCATGCCGGGGATACGGTCGGCGGTCCGGTGCGGCTGAGGGCAGGCTCGGGTCGGGTCGGCGGCCGTCGACCGGCGGGCCGAGGATTTCTCTCGACGCGGGGCTCGACCGCACGATACCCTGCTTCGCAGAAGCGATGATGCTGACCATTGCCGGAGCCTGACGCGCTGTGTCGAAGGCGATACCCGTTCTCGTCACGGGTGGGGCGGGATATATCGGCAGTCACACCTGTCGGTGCCTGTCGGGGGCCGGATACCTTCCTGTCGTCTTCGACAATCTCAGCACCGGCCATGCCGATGCGGTGCGCTGGAGGCCGCTGGTCGAGGGCGATACCCGCGACAGCGCGGCGCTGGTGCGGGCGATCCGGGCCCATGCGCCGGTCGCGGTCATCCATTTCGCGGCCGCCGCCTATGTCGGCCAGTCGATGCGCGATCCGGGCTTCTATTACGACAACAATGTCGGCGGCATGACCGGGCTTCTCTGCGCCTGCGCCGAGACCGGGCTCTGCCGTGTGATCTTCAGTTCGAGCTGCGCGAGCTACGGCCTGCCCGAGGCGCTGCCGATCACCGAGGCGACGCCGCAGGCTCCGATCAACCCCTATGGCCGGACCAAGCTGAGCGGCGAGCAGATGCTGGCCGATTTCGGCCATGCCCATGGGCTGCGCCATGTCGCGCTGCGCTATTTCAACGCCTGCGGTGCGGATCCGGCCGCCGGGTTTTGCGAACGCCACGACCCCGAGACCCATCTGCTGCCGCTGGCCTTGTTCGCGGCGGCCGGGCGGGGGCGCGCGCTCGAGCTTTACGGCAGCGATTATCCGACGCCCGACGGCACCTGCATCCGCGACTATGTCCATGTCGCCGATCTGGCCGAGGGGCACCCGCTGGCGCTGCGTCGCCTGGAATGCGGCGGCGGCGATCTGCAACTCAATCTGGGCACGGGACGCGGGCCGTCGGTCCGCGAGGTGCTGGCGGAGGTCGAGCGGGTTCTCGGCCGCCCGGTGCCGGTCAGCCTGCAGCCGCGCGGGCCGGGCGATCCGCCCGCGCTGGTGACCGATCCGTCCCGGGCGCGCGAGGCGCTGGGCTTCGAGGCCCGGCATCGCGATCTCGACGGCATCCTGCGCGATGCGGCGCTGGCCTTCGGACTGGACCTGGCCGATGCCCGGAGGAGCTGAGGCAGGACAGACCGGCCCGCCGCCCGGGGCCGGTCCGGGCGGGCCGTTCCTGGTCTCACTCTTTCCCCGCGGGCAACGCTGTCGCTATGGTCTGGCGGCGCTGGCCTGGCTGGGCGCTGCCGTCTTCTTCTGGGGCTGGTGGCTAGCCCGCGCATAATATCGGCGCGATCCGCTTTGCGATCTGCTCGGCGCTGCTGGGCTGGCTGACTTTCCTGCAGGGCTATTTCCTGTTCTTCCTGCTGCAGGCCTGGCGGCCGGTGGGCGATCTGGCCGGGCTGGCGGGGGCCCGCGTCGCCATGGTGGAGACGAAAAGCCCCTCCGAGCCCTTCGAGATCCTGCGCGACACGCTGAGCGCGATGCTGGCCCAGGACTGGCCGCATGAGACCTGGCTGGCCGACGAGGACCCCGCGCCCGAGACGCTTGCCTGGTGCGCGGCCCATGGCGTGCAGGTCTCGACCCGCACGGGCCGGGCCGAGTATCTCCGCCCGGACTGGCCGCGCCGGACCCGTTGCAAGGAGGGCAATCTTGCCTTCTTCTACGACAGCGCAGGCTATGATCGCTATGATTTCGTGACCCAGCTCGATGCCGATCACGTGCCGCAGCCGGGCTATCTGCGCGAGATGCTGCGGCCCTTCCTCGACCCGCGCGTGGGCTATGTCAGCGCGCCCTCGATCTGGTCCTCGAATGCCGCGGAAAGCTGGCCCGCCCTGGCCCGCCCTGGCCCGGCTTCATGCCGAGGCGGCGTTTCACGGCGTCTTGCAGGCGGGCTATTCGAATGGCTGGGCGCCGCTGTGCATCGGGTCGCATTACGCGGTCCGGACCCGGGCGCTGAGACAGATCGGCGGGCTCGGGCCCGAGCTGGCCGAGGACCATTCCACCACGATGCTGATGAATGCCGGGGGCTGGCGCGGCGTGCATGCCATCGACGCCATCGCCATCGGCGCGGGGCCGGCCAGTTTCGTCGACATGCTGACCCAGGAATTCCAGTGGTCGCGCAGCCTCGTGACGATCCTCCTGCGCCATACGCTGCGTTGCCTGTCGGGCCTGCCGCCGCGGCTGAAGCTGCAATTCCTCTTCACCCAGAGCATCTATCCGGGGCTCGTCGCCTTCATGCTGGCCGGAAGCCTGATCCCGGCCGCGGCGCTGGCCTTCGACATGCGCTTCGTCGGCGTGACCTATCCCGCCTTTCTCGGCCACAGCCTGCCGATCCTGGTCACCTTCCTCGGCATTGCCGCGATGCTGCGCCGCGACGGGCATTCCCGGCCCGCCGATGCCCCGGTGCTGGGATGGGAGAGGATCCTGTTTCCCTGCGCGCAATGGTCCTGTGCGGCCTGGGGCGCGCTGATGGCGCTGCGCGACCGGTTATGGGGCGGCTTCGTCGATTGCCGGATCACGCCCAAGGGGACGGCGGCCGAGGCAAGGCTGCCGCTGCGGCTGATCGCTCCTTATTTCCTGCTAGGGGAGCCGGTGCTTGCGCGGCCGCATGTCCAGGAGGCCGCGGGCTTCTATCTCCTGTCGCTGCTCAATGGCGGGATCTATGTCGTCCTCGTCGCCGCCATCCTCCGCCATCACCTGGCCGAGAACCGGGGCCGGCCGAGAACGCGATGGCGGTTCTATGGCCCCCATGCCGGCATATGGGTGGTGCTGAATGCGGGCGCAGTCTGGGCGCGGGGGGGGGAGAGTCTGCATTTCCTGACTGTCGGTCTCGGCCGGTTTCAGGTCACCTCGGCCCAGCATGTCGTCTCGGGGGTGGGGCAGGGGGGACGCAAGAGGCTGCATTATGTAGTGGATTTCATGTTGTGGATTTCGGGCGCAGCTTCAAAGCCCGCCGACCATGAGGAGCAGCATCCATGAGACTTGACCCGGTCATCGCCGTCTGCGGCCCGATCGCCGCCCTGGGCCTTGCCGTCGCGGCGTCGGCCGGGCCGGCCGACCCGGTCGAGGCGCCTCCCGGCGAGATGCCCTTCGGGGTCTACGATCCCGACGGTGCCTTGGCCGACGATCCCGAAGTGTCGATCGAGCATCTGTTCCTGCCCTGGGAGGACGTGTACCTGCCCAGCCTGATCGATGCCGATGCCTATGCCCGGGCCCGTGGCCGGTCGGTTCTGGCCACGATAGAGCCCTGGACCTGGAACCGGTCCGAGCGCAGCACCCCCGGGATGCTGCAAGAAGGGATCGCCTCGGGCGAGTACGACAGCTACATGGCCTCGATCTGCGCGGTTCTGAACCTGTTCGAAAGCCCGGTCACCGTGCGCTGGGCGCAGGAGATGGAAGACGCGAGCGGCCAGTTTATCTGGGCGGGCTGGGACCCCGGGACCTACAAGGCCGCCTATCGCCGGATGGTCGACATCTGCCGCGAGACTGCGCCCGAGATGGCCTATATGTGGTCGCCGCTGGGCGATGACTATGTCGATATCGTCGGGCTCTCGGTCTTCGGGCTTCAGCCCTGGGAGACCGCGATCCTCGGCGAGGAACAGTCGTTTAGGTCGATCCTGGCGCCGCGCCATGCCCGTGTCGCACCTTTCGGTCAGCCGGTGGTGGTGGCCGAACTCGGCTATTCGGGGCGTGAGGACTATGTCGCGACATGGACCTCGGAGGTTCGCCAGATCTTTCCCGAATTCCCCAATCTGGTGGCGGTGATCTATTTCAATCAGATCGAGGTCTATCCCTGGCCCGATGATTATGGCCTGCCCGACTGGAAGGTCGGCGACCGCATCATCGCGCCCTGAATTGCTGTCAGCCGCCTGTTCAGGCACCGTTTTCGGCAAGATCTGACGGGGTCGGTCCTTGTTGGGTTCGGCCCCGTTGCGCCGCACCCGACCGGGCAGCCGCGCGGATGCGGTCGGGATCCGCTCTTTGCCCTCGCGATGCCACGGAAAGGAACCGCTTGCCGGATAGTCTATGCCGCGCCCTTGGATCCTCAATTGGGCCTTGAGACGGGTCTGGAGCGCTGCGCGCCTGTCTGTTTCGGAGGGGACGGTCAAGGGGCCGGAGGGGGCACGGGGGCAAGGGCAAGCCACGGGGCAGGGGTGTCGAGACGGCAAGGGGGACGAGTCCTGTCGCATTGCGAATAGGCTTCTTTCCTGCGCCCGGCGGGACGGTCGAGGGCGGGTCGGCTCACGGTTTGCGCGGTCCTTCTGATCGGGATGGCGGTCTCGGCCCCTGGCGGTGCGGCTTCGGCCGAGGGCTTCCGTTCGGAAAAGGCCATTGCCGGCACGTCGGTCCTGCACTGGCTCGCGCCGAAACTGGGATCGAAACCGGAACCGCCGCGGTCGGGCAAGGCTGCGCGCAAGGCCGCCGCTCTGGCCCTGGATCGCCGGCAGGGACGGGGCTCGCATATCTGTTCGCCCGCGGGCTTCGGCCAGCGTCCGCGCTGCGTCTCCCGGTGATCGTCTGTCCCGATTATTCCCCCCCGACCGTTTTCGACGGATCGTCGCCCGCCAGGTCCCGCCGGAGCCGTCCCCCCGGCGCGCAACCCTTTGCTGCCGTGCCAGAGCTGGTCTATGCCCGGAGCGCGAGGATCTGAAAGGGGGCCCCCGATGACAGCCGACAGACGCGCAGGTCCGGAGCCGGGCCGATGATCGCCTATCTGGCCGGCTGGACCCGGCGCAAGGACGCGATCTTCCGCGCCATTGCCGCTGCCGCCGGGGGCGGCCACCGGCTGCCGCTGATCGGGCTGTCGTTTCGCGGCTTTCCCGAAACCCGCGCCCGCACCAGAGAGGCACTGGCCGTCGCCAAGCGCCAGCCGAAGGGCCGTCTGGGCCGCGCGCTGAAGCGGGCCCTTATCGCGGCGCAATACAACTGGTCGCGGCGCTATTTCACCCGCCATCCCGACCGGCTCGCGGTCTGCTGGAACGGGCTGACCGGCTCGCGCCGGGCGTTCATGGAGGGCGCGGCCGATGCCGGTGCCGGGCGGATCTTCGCGGAACTGGCGCCGTTTCCGGGGCGGGTGACGCTGGACCCGGTGGGGGTCAATGCGCGCAATGGCCTGCCGCGCGATCCCGGCTTCTATCTCGACTGGGCCGCGGCCGACCCGTCGCGGCAGGGCGAGGCGTGGCGCGCGCTGGGGCAGGGGCTGGTGGCGCGGGCCTCGCGCCGGGCCGATGTCGGGCAGGCGGGCGCCGAAGCCCTGAGCGCGGCGGGGCCGTTCCTGTTCTGCCCGCTGCAGGTGCCCAATGACAGCCAGATCACGATGTTCGCGGGCTGGGTGCAAAGCGTCGAGGGCATGATCGCGGCGCTTGCCCGCGCGTCGGCGGCGCTGCCCGGCGGCTGGCATATCCGGCTGAAGGAGCATCCCTCGGCGAAGACCTCGCTGGCCCGGCCTCTGGCCGCGGCCGTGGCCGCGGCCCGGGGGAGGCTGGTGATCGACAATGCCACCGACAGTTTCGCCCAGCTTGCCGCCGCGCAAGCCGTCATCACGATCAATTCCTCGATGGGGCTGCAGGCCTTCTTCCACGACAAGCCGGTGATCGTGCTGGGCGAGGCCTTCTTCGCCATTCCCGGGCTGACCACGCCGGCCGAAAGCGAGGCCGCGCTGACTGCCCTGCTGGCCGCGCCCGGGGATCTCGGGTTCGACCCGGCGCTGCGGGCCGCCTTCATGAGCTATCTCGACCGGGTCTATTATCCGAAACTCGAGGAGACGCCCGGGGGGGGCGTCCGCATCGAGGCGGCCGCGTTGGCCCGCATCCTTGCCGCGGCGCGTCCCTGAACGGGCCTTTCGCCTCATCCGGCTTTCCTGTATGGCTCCCACGCACTGAAATCAGGACTTGCCTGAAGGGAGCCAGAGATGGGCTACAAGGTCGCTGTCGTCGGCGCCACGGGGAACGTGGGCCGCGAAATGCTGAACATCCTCGCCGAGCGCGAGTTTCCGGTGGACGAGATCGCCGCACTTGCCTCGCGCCGCTCGCTCGGCACCGAATGCAGCTTTGGCGACAAGACGATCACCACCCAGGATCTGGCCACCTTCGACTTCACCGGCTGGGATATCGCGCTGTTCGCCATCGGTTCGGATGCGACGAAGGAATACGCGCCCAAGGCCGCCAAGGCCGGCTGCGTCGTGATCGATAACAGCTCGCTCTACCGCTACGATCCGGACGTGCCGCTGATCGTGCCCGAGGTGAATGCCGACGCGATCCATGGCTATTCGAAGAAGAACATCATCGCCAACCCCAACTGCTCGACCGCGCAGATGGTGGTGGCGCTGAAGCCCCTGCATGACCGCGCGAAGATCAAGCGTGTCGTGGTCTCGACCTACCAGTCGGTGTCGGGCTCGGGCAAGGAGGCGATGGACGAGCTGTGGCTGCAGACCAAGGGCATGTATGTGCCGGGCCAGGAGGTCGCGCCCTCGGTCTATCCCAAGCAGATCGCCTTCAACGTGATCCCGCATATCGACGTCTTCCTCGATGACGGCTCGACCAAGGAAGAGTGGAAGATGGTCGCCGAGACCAAGAAGATCGTCGATACCGCGATCAAGGTCACCGCGACCTGCGTCCGGGTGCCGGTCTTCGTCGGCCATGCCGAGGCGATCAATATCGAGTTCGAGGAGTTCCTCGACGAGGACGAGGCGCGCGACATCCTGCGCGAGGCGCCCGGGATCATGGTCGTCGACAAGCGCGAGGATGGCGGCTACGTGACCCCGGTCGAATGCGTGGGCGATTTCGCCACCTTCATCAGCCGGATCCGGCAGGATTCGACCATCGAGAACGGTCTGAACCTGTGGTGCGTCTCGGACAACCTGCGCAAGGGCGCGGCGCTGAACGCGGTTCAGATCGCCGAAGTCCTCGGCCAGCGGGTGCTGAAGAAGGGGTGAGCAGCGATCCGGGGCGAAAGCCCCGGCAAACGCCCCTGTGTGGCGTTTGAGCTGCGAACGGGCGGAGCCCCGGCCAGGAAGCGATCCGGGGCGAAAGCCCCGGCAAACGCTCTGGTGGGATGGTGCCCTTGGGCGGAGACGGGGTGGCAGCCCCGGCAATACCGCGCCCTCGCCCGGCCACGCCTTACAGTGTCATCCCTTTTCCCTGTGGTGCGGCCAGGCCTCCGGTCTCATCCGTGAGGGGGCTCGCGTCAGACAGAGGGCGCGTCTTGCGCGCGACGCGGCCGTGATCCGGCCCGTCTTGCCGGCGGCGCGTTGCCGATGCCTGGGTTTCGCTTGCGCGCGCGCCCGCCGGTCCGCAATCTTCCTCCAAGATCCTCAGCTTTCGGATTCCCAAGCCTTCGGAGCGACAAGATGCGAGCCCTTGCCCTTTGCCTGATCCTCATCCCCTTTCCGAGCTGGGCCGATGACATTCTCGTTTCCAGCCGGGTCGAGGCGGTCACGCTCTTTCCGGACGGCGCGGCGGTGACGCGCAGCGCGGATTTCGAGCTTCCGGCCGGGACCCACCGCCTGATCCTGGCGGATCTGCCCAGAACCACGCCGCTGGGCACGGTCCGGGTCTCGGTCGAGGGCGCCAGGCTGGGCAGCGTTTCGGCCCGGCGCGATTTCGTGATGCCGCGCGGTGCGGCAACGCCGCCCGAGATCGCGGAGGCCGAGGCCGAGGTCGAGCGCCGGCGTCAGGCCCTCGAGGCGGCCGAGGCCGGGGTGGCGCGGATCCGGGCAGAGGCGCAGGGCGCCGAGGCGCGCGCGGCCTTCCTCGGACGGCTCGGCCAGGGCGAGGGCTCCGCGGCGATGACCGTCGGCGATCTGGAGGCGCTGGCGCGGATGATCGGGTCCGAGACCCAGACGGCGCTGACCGACTCCATCGCCGCCCGGGGCCGCGCCGATGCGGCCGAGCGGGGCCTCGAGCCGCTTCGCGAGGCGCTGGACGAGGCCCGGCAGGCGCTGGCCGCGCTGGTGCCCGAGGATGGGGCGCGGGCGATGCTGGCGATCACGGTGACGGCCGCGGAGGGGCCGGGCGATGGCCCGGCCGCGGGCAAGGTCACGGTCGGCTACACCGTCAACACGGCGCGCTGGGCCCCGGTCTACGATATCCGGCTCGACCGCGCGGAAAGCCGGGTCACGATCGAGCGCGGGGCGCTGGTGGCGCAGGAGACCGGCGAGAACTGGACAGGTGTCGCGCTGGGCCTGTCGACCGCGCGTCCCGGCGGAAGGACCGCGCCGAGCGAACTCTGGCCGCTCTTGCGCCGGATCTCGGATCCGGCCGAGGCCGAAGCGTCGGTCGTTCGGGGCGGCGACATCATGCGCGTGGCACCGGCCAGGGGGGCGATCGCAGCAGCGTCGGCGCCGGTGCGGGCCCAGGCGACTGCCTTCGACGGGCTCGCGGTCCATTACGACTATCCGGTGGCCGTCGATATCGCGACCGGGGCCGATACTCTGCGGCTTGCGCTGGACGATCTGGAGATGCCCGCCGAGCTGCTGGCCGAGGCGGTGCCCGAACGCGATGAAAGCGCCTATCTGGTGGCCTCCATCGTCAATGGCACGGACGAGATCGTGTTGCCGAGCGCGCAGGCGATGTTCTATCTCGACGGCCGCTTCGTCGGCCAGCATCCGACCGGTCTGATCCCGGCGGGCGGCAAGGCCGACCTGCCCTTCGGCCCGATCGACGGGCTTCGGCTGACCCGCACCGTGAGCGAGCGCAACGAGGGCGACCGGGGCGTTCTGAAGAAGTCGAACGAACAGTCCGAGGCGGTGCGGATCGTGGTCGAGAACCTGACCGGCGAGACCTGGCCGGTGCGGCTTCTCGACCGGGTGCCCTATTCGGAACAGGAGGATCTGAAGATCACCTGGCAGGCCGATCCGGCACCTGCGGCGACCGATCGCGACGGGCGGCGCGGCATTCTGGAATGGCGTTTCGAGCTTGCCCCCGGCGCGACCCGCGAGGTGACGCTGAGCCACCGCATGGTCTGGCCCGAGGGCAAGGTTCTCGACTAGGACAGGCCCGCACCGAGGCAGGCCCGCAGGGCCGGTTCCGCCGGGCTCAGACCGGCAGGAACCGCCCGGACTCGGGGTCGTAGCATTCCACCGCGCCCTCGCCGATATCGTTCCAGAGCCCGTGCAGGGTCAGCGATTCGGCCTCGACCGCGGCCTTGACGAAGGGGAATGTCATCAGGTTCTCGATCGAGACCAGCACCGCTTCCTTCTCCATGGCGCGCAGCCGCTCGGCCTCGTCGGCGATACCGGCCTGACGCTCGTAGCTGGGGCGCAGAAGGTCCATCCAGCGGCCGATGAAGCTGGTCTTTTCCTCAAGCTGCGGCGCGAGCCCCGCGCACATGTCATGGCAGCCGCGGACGCCGCCGCAATTGGAATGGCCGACCACCAGCAGGTTGGCGACCTTGAGCACCGTCACCGCATATTCGACCGCGGCCGAGGTGCCGTGGTGGTCGCCATCGGGCGCACAGGGCGGCACCAGACCGGCGATGTTGCGGTGAATGAAGAATTCGCCTTCGTCGGCCCCGAAGATCGAGGTGACATGGATGCGCGAGTCGCAACAGGAGATGATCATCGCGCGCGGGCGCTGACCTTCCTCGGCGAGGCGACGGTACCAGGCCTTGTTCTCGGCATGGGTGGTGGCTTTCCAGCCGTGATAGCGCTGGACTAGATAGCTGGGCAGCGGGCGTGCGTTCTTCATCTCTGCGGCTTCTCCCCGATTTCCTACCCGGCTGCATAAGCTGCAATTGGCGGGAATTCGAGCTATTTCCCGCGCCGCTGGCAACGCTTTCTTGACGCTGCTGCGCGAGGGTGCCCGCCAGAGGTGTGGTGACCGGAGGGTGCGCAAGGTGTCCAACGTCGTAACGATGCGCCAGGAGGAGCCCTTGCGGCTGGATTCCGAGCGCCTGGCTGACATGTTCGTCGATTTGGGCGAGGTAAGGGCGTCTCATCTGATCGTCCTGTCGATCGACCGGCTCGAGACGCTGATCGAGGGGCTCGATCTGGCGGTCGGCCAGATATGCCCGAAGGATTGCATTGATCTGACCGGACAAATTCGCGCCCTTGGCGACACGATGGGGATGATCAGTCTTTCCTCGGCCGCGCGAAATGTCGCGCGCGCGGCGCAGTCGGGCGATCCGGTTGCCATCGACGCCACGCTGGCGCGGCTCAAGCGGGTCGCGGTGCGGTCGTTCCGGCTGGCCGAAGCGCTTCAGCACCGCTCGGGCTGAACCGGCTTGCGGGCCGCGCGGAAGAGACTAGGCTCTGGGCACATTCCGACCAGACCCGAAGGACCGCTCCATGTGCCCCCGCTTTGCCGACTCCGCCGCGCCGTCGCGCCCGCTTTTTGTCGTCGATGAGGAGGCTCTCGAGACCTGGCGATCCGGCCGGACCGAGGCCGAAATGGCCTGGCTCGACGCCACGGGGTTCGCGGCCGGTCTGGGCGAGTTCCAGCTCTTGCCCGGTCCGGACGGTACCGTCGCGGGGGCGGTCGCGGGCCATGGCACGGCAGCGGCCCGGGCGCGCGGCCGGTTCCACCTTGCCGCGGTCGCGGGGCGCCTGCCCGAGGGCGCCTGGCATCTCGACACGGCGCTGACCGGCGCCGATCTCGAGGCCGAGGCGCTGGGACTTCTGCTCTCGGGCTATCGCTTCGACCGCTACCGGGCGCAATCCGCCGCGCCCCGCGCCAGCTTCAAGGCGCCTGCGGGCGTTGATCCGGCCCTGCTCGAGGCGATGGCGGCGGGCGAGGTGCTGACCCGCGATCTGATCAATACCCCGGCTTCGGATATGGGCCCCGAGGCGCTGGAAGAGGCGGTGGCCGCGCTGGCCGCAGCCCATGGCGCGACGCTCGAGGCGATCCGGGGCGAGGCACTTCTGGCGCGGAACTTCCCGATGATCCATGCCGTGGGCCGCGCCGCCGCCCAGCTACCGCGATTGCTCGATCTGCACTGGGGCACGGCTGGGCCGCGGCTGACGCTGGTCGGCAAGGGGGTCTGTTTCGATACCGGCGGGCTGAACGTCAAACCCGGCAGCTCGATGGGGCTGATGAAGAAGGACATGGGCGGCGCGGCCACGGTGCTGGGTCTGGCCTCGACGATCATGACGCTGGGCCTGCCGCTGCGGCTGAGGGTGCTGATCCCGGCGGTCGAGAACAGCATCGCGGGCAATGCGATGCGGCCGCAGGACATCCTGACCGCGCGCAACGGGCTGACGGTCGAGATCAACAATACCGATGCCGAGGGGCGGCTGGTACTGGCCGATGCGCTGGCCTATGCCGCCGAGGAAGAGACCGACGCCCTGATCTCGATGGCGACGCTGACCGGGGCCGCGCGGGTGGCCGTGGGGCCTGATATCGCGCCCTTCTATACCGGCGACGAGACCGTGGCCGGGGCGCTTGCCCAGGCGGGGGGGCTTTGGGCCGATCCGGTCTGGCGGATGCCGTTTCATGCCCCCTATGAGGCGATGATCGAGCCGGGCATCGCCGATCTCGACAATGCGCCCAAGGGCGGCTTTGCCGGGTCGATCACCGCCGCGCTGTTCCTGCGCCGCTTTGTCGGCGAGACGCGCTACACCCATTTCGACATCTATGGCTGGCAGCCTTCCGATGCCCCGGCCCGCCCCAAGGGGGGTGTCGGGCAGGGCGCGCGCGCGATCCTCGGGGCGCTGCCCGGCATTCTGCCCGGGGGGCGGGCCGAGGGTCCGGGGCTGTGAGCGGTCCGGCGGACCGCGACCGGCGCGAGACGCCCGCGAATGACCGGGTCGCGGCGTCCCGGCTGAGGGGCGTGGTCGAGGCGCCGCGCTATGCAGAGCCCGAGCGCTGGCGGGTCATCCGGCCGGTGACCGATCTGCTGCGTGCGCCCAATGGCCCGCGCGAGCGCCAGCTTGTGCTGGGCGAGGCCTTCGAGCTGCTCGAGGTTCATGACGGGGTCGGGTTCGGCTGGGCCGCGCGCGACGGGTTCGTGGGCTATGTCGCGGCCGGGGCGCTGGCCGCCGATGCTCCGGCGCCCACCCACCGGGTGGCGGTGCCGGCCAGCCACGCCTATTCCGCGCCCGATCTCAAGCGGCCCGAGCTCATGGGGCTGTCCTTCGGTTCCGAGCTGCGCGTGGTCTCGGCCGCGGGCGGGTTCTTCGAGACTGCGCAAGGCTGGTTCGTGCCCAAGGTCCATCTGCGGCCGCTGAACGTGCCGTTCCGCGATCCGGTGACGGTGGCGCAGCTCTTTTTCGGCGTGCCCTATCTCTGGGGCGGCAATTCGGTCTGGGGGATCGACTGCTCGGGGCTCGTCCAGGCCGCTTGGCGCGCCGCCGGGCTGGACTGTCCGGGCGACAGCGACCAGCAGGAACGGGGATTGGGCGAGGCTTTGCCTGAAGGCACGCCGTTTCAGCGCGGCGATCTGCTGTTCTGGCGCGGTCATGTCGCGCTGGCCGTCGATGCCGAGGTGCTGATCCATGCCAATGGGCACACGATGTCGGTGGCCTATGAGCGGATCGCCGATGCCGTGGTCCGGATCGAGGCCCAGGGCGAAGGCCGCCCGACCGCGCATCGCCGCATGCCCTTTGGCGGGGACTAGTCGACAGGCCGGATCAGCTTGCGTTCGAGCACCCGCAGCACGCCGGGCAGGTCATGGCCGCGCTTGAGGATCCGGCCGTCCATCGCGATCACCGAATACATCCCCTGTCGCGCGCGCAGGCGCGGGCGCTTCTCGATGCGGTAGAGCGGATGTTCGGCAGTGCGCCGGAAGATCGAGAAGATGGCGGCGTCGCGCAGGCAGGAAATGCCGTAATCGCGCCATTCGCCCGCGGCAACCATCCGGCCGTAAAGGGGAAGGATGACCCCCAGTTCGCTGCGGTGGAAGGCAACCTGTTCGGCGGGACGTTCGCTTGGGGCCGGCATGGGAGGAATGGCGCTCATGTCCCGAAGGTGCCGCCCCCCGGCGCGCAAATCAAGAGCCGCCCGGGTTTTGCCCCGAAAAGACCCGGGCTTCGGCCTCTCTGCATCCTGTCGGTGCCCGGAACCCTGTCCATAAAGGGGCATAGCGAAAAGCTAGACCCGGTGCCGCGGCGATACAGCCCCCACCCAGCCTGCGGCACCGGGGAATACCTCCCACTCCGGTCGGCCAAGTCAAAATTCTTGCAAAGAATTTTGTCCTTTGGTCGACCGCTTCTCTTCCTCATGCCGTCAGATCCCGGGCGCTGCCTCGCATCCGCCTTGCAGGTCCCGGATCGCGATCCGCGGGCAGAAAATTCTTTGCAAGAATTTTCGGTCCCTTCGTGCTCCTCCCTTGATCTGGGCGGTGACACCCGGCCGGCTGCGGCCGGGTCGGAATGGTCGGGGCTCCCGAGGCTCGGGCCTCTTCCGCCGCGCTCTCCCTCCTTCTTCGGGCCGACCCCACGGCGTTGTGACCGGATTTTGTCGCAATTCCGGCTTAGGCTGGGCAGGTCAATCAGGAGGATCCGAATGACCACAAGGCGTATGACCCGAATGACGATCTTCGCGCTGGCTGCCGCGGCGGCCACGCTGGCCCATGCGGCCGATGCCACCGACCCGACCGTGAAGGCCCGGCAGGAAGCCATGGAGACCATCGGCAAGAACATGAAGTCCATCGCCGACATGGCCAAGGGAAAGGCTGCCTTCGACGCCCAGGCGGCCGGGGCGGCCGCAGCGGTCATTGCCGAGACCGCCGACAAGGTGCCCGGCCTGTTCGAGACGCAGGCCGACGATCCGGAATCGGAAGCCAAGCCCGCGATCTGGAAAGATTTCAGCGATTTCACCGATAAGGCCGAAGCATTGCAGGCGGCGGCCGGATCGGCCGATATGGCCTCGCTGGACGCGTTGCGGAACTCGGTCGGCGAGATCGGCAGGACCTGCAAATCCTGCCACGACGATTACCGCGTCAAGAACTGACCGCCGGCACCGGGACCGACCCGGTCCCTGCTTTCGTCTCCGGGCAGGTTGGGCTATAGGTCGGTCCGGGCGATATGTCGCCCGGACCGCAACCCCGACCCAGAGACAGCCATGCCCGAGACCAAGCCGCCGCTTCTGGCCGTCCTGATCGACGCCGACAATATCCCTGCCCGCCATGCCGAGCCGATTCTCAAGGAGATCACCGGTTTCGGCGAGCCTGCGCTGCGCCGGGTCTATGGCGACTGGTCCTCGGACCGGCTCAAGCCCTGGGCCGACAAGGTCCTGACCCTCGGGCTGGTCGCGCATCAGGAAACCGCCAATACCAAGGGCAAGAACGCTTCCGATATCGGGCTGGTCATCGATGCGATGGACATTCTGCATTCGGGCCGCTTCGACGGGTTCGTGCTGGTCTCGTCCGACAGCGACTTCACCCGCCTGGCCAGCCGGATCCGGGAACACGGGCTGGACGTGATCGGGATCGGCGAGGCCAAGACGCCGGTTTCGCTGCGCAATGTCTGCAACCGCTTCGTGCTGATCGAGAATATCGTCGAAGAGCCCGCGCCCGCCGCCCCCCGCGACAAGGCGCAACCGGCACCGACGCCCGCAGGCAAACGGCCGCCGCATGAAGTTTCAGAGCTGATCGTCCGCGCCATGGACAAGATCAACCAGGAGGACGACTGGTTCACGCTGGGTCAGATCGGCCAGTTCATCACGGCGGACAATCCCGATTTCGATACCCGGACCTATGGAAAGCGCAAGCTGTCAGACCTGGTGCGCGAGCTCAAACGCTTCGAGACCAGACAGGTCGGCAACCAGCTTCTGGTCCGTCGGCTGGACTGAGATCCGGCCGTCAGCGTCGGTCTGTGCCCGGAGCGCGCAGGGGGATCATCGCCACCCTGCCTTCACCCGCCCCGCCGCGTCGAACGCGCTCTCGCTGCGCAAGCGCATCGGAGCAGCGGTAGGCCATGCCGAGATCCTGGGGGCGATCCGATTCGACCAGACAGATCCGGAACACTGACTGGCTGATCTCGGAGAGCAGGTTCGGGACGATATGCCGGGGCGCCGCCTTCAGCATGGTCTCGGCCGGGGAGGTCGGCTCGATCAGGTCTGGCGCAGCTCCGGCCGGGCGGTCGCATTCAGTCCGCAGCATCGTGAAGAACAGGCACTGCTTGTCGGGGACGTCACTGTAAAGCGTGGCGTTCAAGACAGTGTTCCTGCCCGCGATGGTCCCTTGCCGGGACGCGTGCGACGCTGTCGCGCAGCCCCCTCCCGGACGCCTTCGGGCCCCTGGTCTGCTTTGCGTCCCTTGCCGATCCGGTCCGTTCTGGCGGTCATGGGGCCTTGGGCCTTCGGGCGCGTGCCGGACTGTGCGGCTCTGGTTCCCCATGGACGGGCTGCGGCATTCCCGCTCTTGCGGGGGCCCGGATTGCTGCTATAGATTAGAATTATTATAAACTGGAGCCTTCCGATGATCCCCGGCTTTTCCCAGCGCCGCCGCTTTTCAGACCTGAACGAACAGGAAATCCTGGCGCTCGCGATTTCCTCCGAAGAGGATGATGCCCGCATCTATCGCAGCTATGCCGAGCAGCTGCGCGGCGATTATCCCGACTCCGCGCAGGTCTTCGAGGCCATGGCCAGGGAGGAGGACAACCACCGCCGCCGCCTGATCGACACCCACCGCGCCCGGTTCGGCGAGGCGATCCCGCTTTTGCGGCGCGAGCATGTCGCGGGCTATTATGCGCGCCGACCGGTCTGGCTGATGCGCAATCTCGGCATCGAGCGCATCCGCGAAGAGGCCGAGAGGATGGAGCGCGAGGCGCATGACTTCTATCTGCGCGCGGCCGGGCGGGCGACGGATGCGGCGACGCGCAAGCTGCTGGGCGATCTGGCCGCCGCCGAAGCCGGGCACGAGGCGGTTGCCGACCGGCTGGTCACCACCCGGCTCGATACCGATGCAGTCGAGCGCGAGCGCCGGACCGCCCATCGCCAGTTCGTGCTGACCTGGGTCCAGCCCGGGCTGGCCGGGCTGATGGACGGTTCGGTCTCGACGCTCGCGCCGATCTTCGCCACCGCCTTCGCGACCCAGGATACCGGCACGACCTTCCTTGTCGGGCTGGCGGCCTCGGTCGGGGCCGGGATCTCGATGGGTTTCACCGAGGCCGCCTCGGATGACGGCGCGATCTCGGGGCGGGGCTCGCCGCTGAAGCGCGGGATCGCCTCGGGGGTGATGACGGCGGTTGGCGGGCTCGGCCATGCGCTGCCCTATCTCATTCCGCATTTCTGGACCGCGACCGGCATCGCCATGGCGGTGGTGTTCTGCGAACTCTGGGCAATCGCCTGGATCCAGAAGAAATACATGGATACGCCGTTCTTCCGCGCGGCCTTCCAGGTGGTGCTGGGCGGTGCGCTGGTCTTCGCCGCCGGGGTGCTGATCGGCTCGGGCTGAGCGCAGGCGACTTTTCTGCGAAAAGTCGGGCCCCGCGATGCGCGTTTTGCCCGCAGGGCGGCGGCGCGCTTGCCCTGCATGGCCTGCCGCGCTAGCCCTGTTGGCAGCGAGCCTGGGGAGTATGACGAATGGAAACCGTTTCCGAGAACAGATGTTACAACGGGGTGCAGGGCGTCTATCGCCATGCGTCCGAGGCCTGTGGCTGCGACATGACCTTCGGGCTGTTCCTGCCGGAAGAGGCCGGGACCGGTCCGGTGCCGCTTTTGTGGTATCTTTCGGGGCTGACCTGCACCCATGAGAACGCGATGACCAAGGCCGGGGCCCAGCAATGGGCGGCCGAGCAGGGGATCGGGCTGGTCTTTCCCGATACCTCGCCGCGCGGCGAGGGCATCGCCGACGACCCGATGTACAATCTCGGAACCGGTGCGGGCTTTTACGTCAACGCGACCGAAGAGCCCTGGTCGAAGAACTACCGGATGTGGGATTACATCGCCGAGGAGCTGCCCCGTGTCCTGACCGCGAATTTCGCCATTGACGCCGAGCGACAGTCGATCTGCGGCCATTCGATGGGCGGCCATGGCGCGCTGACCCTCGCGATGGCCTATCCCGAGCGCTATGCCGCCGTCTCGGCCTTTGCCCCCATCGCCCATCCCAGCCAGTCCGACTGGGCGAAGAAGCCGATCCATGCCTATCTGGGCGAGGGCAGGGTCGACTGGACCCGCCACGATGCCTGCCTGTCCCTGCGCGCCAACGGCTTTGCCGGTCCGATGCTGATCGACCAGGGCACCGGCGATCAGTTCATCGATGCACTGATGCCCGAGGCGCTGGCCGCGGCCATGACCGAGACCCGGCATCCGGGCGTCTTCCGGATGCAGAAGGGCTATGATCACAGCTATTTCTTCATCTCGACCTTCATGGAGGACCATGTCGCCTTCCATGCCGAGGCGCTGTATCGCTGAGGGAGCGGAGGGGCGGCCGTGACGGTCTATGTCGATGCCGATGCCTGCCCGGTCAAGGCCGAGGTGCTGCGCGTGGCCGAGCGCCATGGCGCCGAGGTGCTATATGTCGCCAATGGCGGGCTGCGGCCCCTCGATCACCCGCTGGCGCGCATGGTCTATGTGCCCGAGGGGCCCGACGAGGCCGACAAGTGGATCGCCGAGCGCGCCGGGCCCGGCGATGTGGTGATCACCGCCGATATCCCGCTGGCAGCGAAGGCCGTGGCGGCGGGGGCGCGGGTGCTGAACCATACGGGCGAGGCCTTCACCCCGGCCAATATCGGCCAGAAGCTTGCCACCCGCGACCTGATGGCCGATCTGCGCGCCGCCGATCCGTTCCGGCAGGGCGGCGGCAAGGGCTTCGGCAAGGCCGACCGCTCGCGTTTTCTCGATGCGCTGGAACGCCAGCTGACAGCGGTGGCGCGGCGCTAGACGGCGGCGGCTGGCTTCAACAATCCGGGCTCCGGGGCTAGGCTGCCCGCCAAGATCCCGCCGACAGGAGACATCATGCCCATCGACGCCGTCGTTTTCGATATCGGTCGTGTGCTGATCGACTGGCAGCCCGAAGCCTTCTACGATGGCCGCATCGGCCCGGATCGCCGCCGTGCCCTGTTCGCCGAGGTCGATCTCTACGGCATGAACGAGGGCGTCGACCGGGGCGACGATATCGGGGAGGCGGTCGCGGCGCTGGCGGCGCGTCATCCTGCCTGGGAGGCCGAGATCCGGATGTGGCAGGATGACTGGCTCGAGATGGCCAGCCCGGCCTTCCCGGACGCCGTTGCCGTTCTGAAGGCGGTGAAGGCCGCGGGCCTGCCGGTCTTTGCGCTGACCAATTTCGGCGATGCCACCTATGACATCGCCCGCGCCGCCTATCCGTTCTTCGATCTTTTCGACCGGGCCTATGTCTCGGCCCGGCTGCGGGCGATGAAGCCCGCTCCCCGGATCTACGAGATCCTCGAAACCGACAGCGGTGTCGCGCCCGGGCGGCTGATCTTCACCGATGACAAGGCCGAGAACATCGCCGCGGCCGCTGCCCGGGGCTGGAAGACGCATCTTTTCGAGGGCGCGCGGGGCTGGGCCGCGCGGCTGGTTTCGGAAGGCGTGCTGGATGCCGCCGTTCTGGCCGAGGGGGTGCTGGCCGATGCCTGAGACCATCGGCTTCGAAGAGGGGGAGCGGGTCCTGACCTGGCCGGGGCTTTGCGACGCGCTGGCGCGGGGCCATGCCCTGCCCCGGGCCGAAATCGCCGACAGCTTTCTTTATCGCGGAGCGGATACGCTTTTGAACCGTGCGGCCTGGATCGACGGGCTGGGGCTTGCGGTGAAGACGGCCACGATCTTTCCGGGCAACGACGCCCGTGGCATTCCTGCGGTCAATGGCGGGGTCTGTCTTTATTCCGATGCCGATGGCAGGCTTGAGGCCATGGTCGACTTCCATCTGGTGACGAAATGGAAGACCGCGGGCGACAGCCTGCTGGCTGCCACCCGGCTGGCCC
Organism: Rhodovulum sp. HP10; assembly: GCF_047553435.1. Classification (NCBI taxonomy): domain Bacteria; kingdom Pseudomonadati; phylum Pseudomonadota; class Alphaproteobacteria; order Rhodobacterales; family Paracoccaceae; genus Rhodovulum; species Rhodovulum sp. HP10. The sequence continues at coordinate 1,890,793 of NZ_CP180201.1, read as the reverse complement.
GGCCCGACAGCCGCCGGATTCTGGTGCTGGGTGCGGGCAATGTGGCGCGGTCTCTGGTCGAGGCCTATCGGAGCGCCTTTCCCGAGGCGGATTTCGCGATCTGGAGCCGCACCGAGGCGCGCGCCCGGCATCTGGCCGGGCGGCTCGGTGCGGCCGTCGCGACCGATCTCGAGGCGGCGGTGCGGGAGGCCGATATCGTGACCTCGGCGACGATGGCGACCGAGCCGCTGATCCGCGGCGACTGGCTGCGGCCGGGTCAGCATGTCGATCTGATCGGCGCATTCCGGCCCGACATGCGCGAAGCCGACGACCGGGCGCTGCAACGGGCGCGGGTCTTTGTCGACAGCCGCGAGACCGTGCTGGGGCATATCGGCGAGCTGAAGATCCCGCTGGCCTCGGGGGCGATCGGGCCGGAGGATGTGCTGGCCGATTACTACGATCTGGCTGCGGGCCGGTTCCGGCGCGAGGACAGGGACGAGATTACGCTGTTCAAGAATGGCGGCGGTGCCCATCTCGACCTGATGACGGCGCGCCATATCCTCGACAGCTGGTACGGCGCATGATCTGGGGGCTTCTGACGGCTGTTCTGCTGGTGGCGGCCTGGCCGCTGGCCGAGGCGCTGCGCCGCCCGATCGCGGCGCGCGACGGCTCGGAGGCCCCGGGAGAGTTCTGCTCTCTGCCGGAGGGGCGGACCCATCTTGTGTGGGACGGCCCGGCAGACGGGCCGGTCGTGGTCCTGCTGCACGGGCTGACCATCGGCAGCCATATGCTAGACCGGCTGGCCGGGGGGCTCGCTGCCAGGGGCTACCGCGTGCTGCGCTACGATCTTTACGGGCGGGGCTTTTCCGACCGGCCGCGCGGTGCGCAGGACCGGGCGTTTTTCCTGTCCCAGCTCGAGGCGCTTCTCGAGGCGCGCGGGCTCGGCGGCGATCTGACGCTTGTCGGCTATTCGATGGGCGGCGCGATCCTGACCGCCTTTGCCGCGGCCCATCCCGGCCGGGTGCGGCGACTGGTGCTGTTGGCGCCGGCCGGTCTGGGCCAGACCCCGCCCCGGCTTGCCGATCTGGCGGTGCGGCTGCCCGGGATCGGCGACTGGCTGATGGCGGTGATCGGCGGGGTCGTGCTGCGGCGGATGGCGCGGGCGGCGGACAGGGCCTACGGTCTGCCCGGGACCCTGAGCGCGGCCCAGATTGCCGAGACCCGGTTTCGCGGCTTCCTGCCTGCCGTGCTGTCGAGCCTGCGACACATGCTGGCCGAGGACCTGTCGGGCGCGCATCGCGCTCTGGCGGAGGCGGCCGTGCCGGTCCAGGCGATCTGGGGCGGGCAGGACGAGGTCATCGCGCCGGGGGCGCGCGCGCGGCTGGCCGCGCTCAATCCCGGCGCCCGTCAGCTGTTGTTGCCGGAGGCTGGCCATGGCCTGCCGGTCACCCATGTCGACGCGATCCTGGATGAAATTCCTGCCGCCTGCACGCATTGAGGCGATGCGTTCCGCTTTCCTTCCATGTTGCGGCATTCTAGATCCGGGCCATGAGCGAGACACTGAGAAACCTTTACGATGCGCGCGCGGTCCGTGGCGATCTGCGCCCCGACCCGGACCAGATCGCGGCGCTGGCGCCGCTCGAGCGGATCCGGCAGGCGCTTGAAAACCCGCCGCCGGCGCCCCGGGGCGGGTTCTTCCGCAAGGCGCCTCCGCCCGAGCCTGTGCACGGGCTTTATCTCTGGGGCGGCGTCGGGCGCGGCAAGTCGATGCTGATGGATCTGTTCTTCGAGGCGGTCGCGATCGGGGGCAAGCGGCGGGTCCATTTCCACGCCTTCATGCAGGAGGTGCATCGCGGACTGCATGCGGCGCGGGCCAAGGGGGCGGACGATGCGCTGAAGCCTGTCGCGGCCGGAATCGCCGAGGGCCTGACGCTGCTTTGCTTCGACGAGATGCAGATCGTCGACATCACCGATGCGATGATCGTGGGCCGGCTGTTCGAGCTTCTCTTCGCGGCCGGGGTGACGGTCGTGACCACTTCGAACCGGGTGCCGGGAGAGCTTTACAAGGACGGGCTGCAGCGCGAGCGGTTCCTGCCCTTCATCCGGATGCTGGAAGAGCGGCTGGAGGTCATGGAGCTTGGCTCGGCCACCGATTACCGGCAGAACCGGCTGACCGGGGAAGAGGTCTATTTCACCCCGTCCGACCGGGCCGCGCGGGCGCGGATGGCGGCGATCTGGGAGGATTTCACCCATGGCGAGGGTCGGTCCTTGGTGCTGCGGGTGCAGGGGCGTCCGGTCGAACTGCCGCTGTTTCATAACGGGGTGGCGCGGGCGACCTTCTGGGATCTTTGCGCAAGGCCGCTGGGGCCTGCCGACTATCTGGCCATAGCGCAGGCGGTGCGGGTCTTGATCCTCGAGGACATCCCGCGGCTGTCGTCGGAGAATTACAACGAGGCGCGGCGCTTCGTGACACTGATCGATGCGCTTTACGAGGGGAAGGTGAGGCTGATCGCCTCGGCAGCGGCGGCGCCCGAGATGCTTTATCTCGAAGGCGAGGGGACCTTCGAGTTCGAGCGAACGGCGAGCCGTCTGCGCGAGATGCAAGGCGCGGACTGGGCGCGCGGCTAAGCGCGGGGCGCGAATTTTCAACGAAAATTCGGGGTCGGGATCAGCCGTTTTCGCGCAGGACCCGGCCCGCGAGATAAAGAGAGCCGCAGATCAGGATGCGCGCTTCGGGCGTGGCAGCGGCGATCCGGGCGACCGCGTCGGCCACGTCCGCGGCGGTATCGGCCCGGAACCCTGAGGCATCGGCCGCTGCACGGGTCGCCTCGGCGGGCAGGGTGGCGGTTTCGCCCGGGATCGACACGGCCGTCAGGCTGTCGGAAACAGCCGCGAGCGGTTTCAGGAAGCCCGTCACATCCTTGGTGTTCAGCATCCCGCAGACGAGATGCAGCGGCCTTGGTGAAAGCCGCGTCACGGCCTCTGCCAGCGCTTCTCCGGCGGCCGGGTTATGACCTCCGTCGAGCCAAAGCTCGGCCCGGCCCGCGGCGTCGACCAGCGGCCCGTGACGAAGCCGCTGCAGCCGGGCGGGCCAGTCGGCGCGGGTCATCGCGGCCTCGCAGGCGGTCTCGTCCCGGCCGAGCGCGCGCAGCGCGGCCAGCGCGGCCCCCGCATTCGCGACCTGATGCGCCCCGATCAGCCGGGGCATCGGCAGGTCCAGCAAGCCGCGTTCGTCCTGGAAGATCAGCCGCCCGCGTTCCTCCCAGACATGCCAGTGCTGGCCATGGGCGATCAGGGGCGCGCCCAGCCGGGCGGCGCGGGCCTCGATCACCTCCATCGCCGGCTCCTCCTGCGGGCCGACCACGCAGGGCACGCCGCGCTTGAGGATCCCGGCCTTTTCACCGGCGATCTCGGCCAGGGTCTCGCCCAGGTATTGCTGATGGTCGATCGAGACCGGCGCGATCACCGTCAGGCGAGGCGTCTCGATCACGTTGGTCGCGTCGAGCCGCCCGCCGAGGCCCACCTCGAGCAGGCAGTAATCGGCCGCCTCCCGGGCGAAGGCCAGAAGGGCCGCGCAGGTGGTGATCTCGAAATAGGTGATCGGGGCGCCGCCATTGGCGCGCTCGCACTCCTCGAGCACCGCGGCCAGCGCGGCTTCGGCGATCGGCCCGTCTGCCATCCGGACCCGTTCATGGAACCGCGCCAGATGCGGCGAGGTATAGGCCTGTACCCGTGCGCCCGCGGCCTCGAGCCCGGCGCGGATCATCGCCAGAGTCGAGCCCTTGCCGTTGGTGCCCGCGACATGGATGACCGGGGCAAGCCGGCTCTCGGGATGGTCAAGCGCCGCCAGCAGGCGCCAGACCCGGTCCAGGACCAGGTCGATCACCTTGGGATGCAGCGCCATCATCCGCTCGAGGAGGACGTCGCTGGAGGCCGGGGTCACGCTTTTGCGCCTCCGGCCGGAGCGACGGCATCGGGCGGCGCGGGCGCGCGATGCGGCAGATCGGGCTGGGTCTCGGCGCCGCTATCGGCATCGTCCCGCGTGGGCCCGTGCGAGAAGCTGGCAGGCGGCGGCAAATCGGCGATCACAGCGGGCGGCAGCCCCATCAGCATGCGGATGATGGTGACCAGCTCTTCGCGCAGCTTGCCACGCGGCGTCACCCGGTCGAGCATGCCATGCTCGAGCAGGAACTCGGCGCGCTGGAAGCCCTCGGGCAGTTTCTCGCGGATCGTCTGTTCGATCACCCGCGGGCCGGCAAAGCAGATCAGCGCGTTCGGCTCGGCGATCTGCACATCGCCCAGCATGGCATAGGAGGCAGTGACGCCACCGGTGGTGGGATGGGTCAGCACCACGATATAGGGCAGGCCGGCCTCTTTCAGCATCTGCACCGCGACGGTCGTGCGCGGCATCTGCATCAGGCTGAGGATGCCCTCCTGCATCCGCGCGCCGCCCGCGGCCGAGAACAGGATGAAGGGCCGTCCCAGCGCCACGGCGCGCTCGGCCCCCGCGACGATGGCATTGCCGACATACATGCCCATCGACCCGGCCATGAAGCTGAAATCCTGCGCCGCGGCGACGACCGGGGTGCGGCCGATCTCGCCCTCGGCGACCAGCATCGCCTCTTTCTCGCCGGTCATCCGCTGGGCGCCGCGCATCCGGTCGGGATAGCGCTTCTGGTCGCGGAACTGCAGCGGGTCGGCAACCGGCACCGGCACCTCGACCTCGGTGAACACGCCGCCATCGAACAGGGTGGTGAAGCGGTCGCGCGGCAGGATCGCCATGTGATGGCCGCAGGAGGTGCAGACATTCAGATTGTCCGACATTTCCCGGTGGAACAGCATCGTTCCGCAGGCATCGCATTTCGACCAAAGGTTCTCGGGCATCTCGCGACGCGAGAAAAGCGAGTTGATCTTGGGCCGGACGTAGTTGTTGATCCAGTTCATCGGGGGCCTCTCGCACGGATGGGCCGTCAGATAAGCCGCGCGGGGCGGAATTGCAATCGCGGGGGCGCGCGGGCTGCCCGGTCAGATCAGCGCGCGCAGCAGCCGCCAGAGCAGCAGGATCGCGATCAGGTCGAGCGCCATGGCCCAGGGCGCGGTCGTGGTATCGGTGACGTCGAAGGGGGTGACGAACAGCGCCAGCCCGGTGATCGTGCCCTTGAGCGAGGTGAACAGCAGCGCGTTGACATTGTTGACGAAATGCCAGCCCATCGCGGTGCCGAGGCTGCCCGAGCGCTCTGTCAGATCGGCCGCGGCCAGGGCGAAGGCGAGGATGCCGATCAGGTTGATCGCGTTGTTCAGCCCCGCCGCCGGGTTGTAATGCAGCGCGGTGAAGATCAGCGCGGGCAGACCCATCCAGACCGCGCGCCAGGCAAAGCGGGCGGCCAGCTGCTGTTGCAGATAGCCGCGGAACAGAAGCTCCTCGGATCCGGTCTGGATCAGGATCAGCACAAGCGCCAGCGGCAGCACCCGCGCCCACGTGGCCGGGTCGAGATTGGCCTCGAGCGGCATCGTCGCAAAGGCCAGCCCGAACAGAAGCGCATAGGCCGGAACCAGCACCTTCAGCGCGCCGAAAAAGCCGCGTGCCCAGTCGCGCGCCGGTCCGAACAGCGACCCCGGCTCGCGGTAGTGAAGCGCGGGCGTCGCGATCAGGACGCCAAGGCCCATGCCGAGAAAGCTGGTCAGCACGAACAGGGTCTGGCCCGGGGTCGCGGGCGCGGCAAGGCCCATGATCCAGCCGAAATAGGCCATCGGCCCAAGCGCGGGATAAGCCGCGACCAGCATGGTCGAGAACACGCCGACATAGACCAGCAGGACCACCAGCAGGCCGACGATCAGGCGCCAGGTTTCGGGATAGAGCCGGGCGGGCTCGATATAGGCCTCGAACAGGGGGGACCGCATCGCTTTCTCTCTCGTCTTTATGTCTTTTCGGTAATTTCTTTTTCGCGAAGGTGGGCGGTGCGTCGGCAATGTCCGCTTCGGGGCTCAAGCTAGTGCCTTGCGGCAGCGGCTTCAACTCAGACCCGCAGCGCCACCCGCGCCGCCAGCCAGGACAGGCCCAGCACGGCGAGATCGACCGCGATCAGCGGCCCGAGCGCCGGGGCGTCGGCGCCGAAGCCGTAAGTGTAAAGCGCAAGCCCCGAGACCGGTCCGGGCAGGGCGAGGATCAGCACGGCCATGGCGTTGTTGACGAAGTGCAGCGCCACCGCCGGGCCCAGCGTCCCGGTCCGCGCGGTCAGATCCGAGGCCGCGACCGAGAAGGCCGCGGCCCAGAGCGCGGCGGGCAGGGCATTGCCGCCCGCGGTGTCGGGGCTGTAATGGGCCAGCGCGAAGAGCAGGGCGGGCAGCCCGATCCAGAGCACGGGGCTTCGGAACCGGGCGGCGAGCTGCTGCTGGAGATAGCCGCGAAACAGCAGCTCTTCGGCGAAGGTCTGGATCGCCAGCGCCGGCAGCGCCAGCGGCAGCAGCGCCAGCCAGGCACCGAAGGGGCGATGCGGGACCGGTTCGGGGCCGGAGGGCAGAACCGCCCAGAGCACCAGGTAAAGCAGCGCCACCGCGCGCAGCACCCGGACGAACTGGCCGATTGCCGCGCCGGGCGGGCCGGTCAGCGACCGGAAGCTGCGGCCCTGCATCAGCTGCGCTGCGACCGCGGTGCCGCAGATCAGGCAGAGGAAGGACGCCAGCAGCCAGAGCGTGTCCGAGGCGGTGGCGGTGGTGACGAAGACCCCGCGGAACGCCGCTTCGGCGATGCCCGGCCCGCGCAGCGCCGAGATCAGCCCGTAGACGGTGTAGGTCAGCCCGATCTGCACCGCCGCGATCACCGCCAGCCCGGCGGCGAGCCGCCACAGGCCAGCCTGGCCGCGTGCGGTCGAGACAAGCGTTTCATGCGGTTCGTAACGCATCGGGCGGCCCTTTCCGCCGCGACCCTAGACCGGCCGGAGCCTGTCCTTCAATGGCTTGTCTCGCGGTCTGCCCATCTCTATCCCGGGGCGCAAGCAAGCGGCCGAGGAGATGATGCCAGAGCAGACCCCCGAGATCTTCCGCGAGATCTTCCGCGAGATCCTCCGCGAGATCCTCCGCCCGCGCCGGACCGTCGCGCGGGCCCTGCGGCGCGGGCTTTGTGCGGCGGTGTTGCTGGCCTTGCCGGGCTGTGTGACCGAGGGCGGCGGCGTGCATCGCACGATCGTGGCCGATGGGCGTGTCGCGATTGTCGCGCCTTACGGCTTCTGCGTCGATGAAAGCGCCAGCCGTGACGACGAGGATGGCGCTTTCGTGCTGTTGGCAAGCTGCGCCGCGCTGACCCGGGGGGCAGAGGCCGCCGTGCCGGCCGAGGATGCGATTCTGACGGTTTCCGTTGCGCCGAGCCCCGGTCCGGGCGGCAGTCCCGAGGATCGCGCCCTGGTGCTGCGCCGCTATTTCGCCTCCGAACTCGGCCGCGCCGCGCTGGCGCGAAGCGGCGACCCTGCCGATGTCGAACTGCTCGGGACGGACACACGCGGCGCAGTTTTCCTGGTGCATTCCGTAGACCGGGGGCCGGGTCTGGCCGAGGGGCTGCGCCCCGATAGCTGGCGCGCGGTCTTCGAGGCCAACGGGCGGATCGTGACCGCGGCCGCCACCGGCTTCGCGTCGCGTCCGATCGGCGATCAGGCCGCCCGCGCCCTCCTGCAGGATCTGGCCGGGCGCAGCCGTGCCGCAACCGCAAGCCTGCCCGATCCGACGATGGCGCCGTCTGCCGCCTCCGGTGCGGCTCCGGTGCCTGGCGGCCGCAGCGACTAGGGGCGTCCCGGCATCTGGCGGGGCGGATCGGCGATCAATCTGTCCGGCTCTGAAGTCCGGACTTTGCAATGCTACTCGCGGGGAGCGAGACCGCTGAAGGTCTTGAGCCTGCGCGCGAAGCTGTAATCTGCTGCGCGGGGGCGGAGCTGGCGGTTGCTGTCGTCATGGATGCGCCTGGCATTCGGCGGCGAGGCGCGCCACTGGCGCCTCTCCTGATCCGCGTCACCGTTCTTGATTGTGCGGTTCATCCGTTCGACATGGCTGCCGCTCAGGAAAAGCCCCCCGGGCTTCTTCTGATCCTCCAAACTCCACGGATGGTTGGGTTCGGGTGGCCGATGCCCGATCCCGTTGGCTTCACAGATCAAGTCGAAGCGCATCCGTCGGGAATAGCCGGTGTTGCGGTTGCGAGCCTGCTCGGCGGATGCCCCTCGCCATTGTCACTCGGAGACAGGCGAGGCCCGATGGGATAGCGCTTGAAGCGCTGCCGCTTTGGCTTGTCGCCCTCGTCCTCGGGCAGGCGCGAGATGCACTGCAGCTTGAATCGGTGGGCCATCATGGCTCATCGCTGAAGGCCCCGATGCAGCGTCGACCGGGTCAGGTGCGGGGCCGTCGGCTGCAAGGCATAAGGACGGTCGTCGGGCGGCCGGCAACATGTGGCGCCGAAAAGCAACGACCATCGCTTCTTCCGCTTCGCCGGGCAGGGTGAGCGCTGTTCCTGCGGCCCCGTCTGTCCCGTGTTTCCGCTATCTGTCGACCCTCCTCCGATTGATCTCGAACTTCCGGCTCTCGGCCACGGTCGATGCTTGCCATCGGCTCATATTGCGGCTCTGACGGCCTGCGTGATCGTGGCGCAGCCGCGACGAACTTGCCGCATGGGCTTCCTTCCATCCCCCCCGAATGGATCGCAGCATCAAACCCTGGGCTCAGACAGCCGGGGGCGCTCCGCAGCGAATCGGCGTTGCGTTAACCTGGCGGAATGAAGCCCGCGACTAGGCTGTCGCAGTCACAACCAGCGAAGCGGACCGATGCCGATCTTGCTCAAGCGCGATTCCCTTGCCGACCGTTTGCTGTTTCGGTCCGCTCTGGCCGCCCTGGCCGCCTGGGGGCGGGCCGGGGAGGCCGCCGAACGGCTCGATGCCCCTGATTTCGTTGCTCTGCCCGGCCGGGCCTGGCGGTTGCGTCACCGGCTTGGCCGGGCGATCCGGGGCGTCGATGCACGGCGCGCGGCGTTCCATGCCGCGGCCGCGACGGCGCGACTGCCGCTCGGGTCGGACTGGGGCTTCCGGCCCGCGCCCTTCGCGGCCCGGGTCAAGCCCTGCGGGTTGGCCGATATCGGTACCGGGCTTCGGCTCGGGCCGCAGGTGAGGCTGTTGCACGATGCCAGCCGGGCCGAGATCGCGTTTCACCAGATCGCCAACAGCTCTGCCGGGGACGGGGCGCCCTTCGGCCTGACGCTGGAGGTGGCGGGCTTCGATGGCGGCTTCGTTTCGGTCGTGTTCGAACTGCCCGCCCGTGCGGTCGAGGGGCTGGGGCGGCATCATCTGATCCGGTTGGATGCCGTGCTCGAGACCGAGGCGCCGCTCGATATCTTCGCCCGGATCAACATCCGCCATGGACCGAATTTCGCCCAGCTGGTGCGCGCAGTATCGCCGGATGAGCCAAGGATCGCGCTCGATTTCGACCTTGCCGCCAGCGACCTGCATGACGGTGGTGCCGACAGGATCTGGCTGGACCTGCTCTTCGACGGCCCCCGTATGAACCGTATCCTGTTATCCGACATGGTGCTGAGCCGCCGCCCGCGCTCAGAGCCGTGAAACTCGGCCGGGAAACGGTCGCGGTGCGTTGTCGCCCCGGTCCGGGCTGCCCCGTCGCGATGGGGCGGCGCCGCTGTCGGGCCGGAGCATCTGGCCTCTGCCGGTGGCGTCGGAACCTGGTGCTGGCAGGAGGCAGCGCCTTCCCGGTCGCGATCCTCGCAGCGCTCGCCGAGCTGTGCCGACACGCGATGCCGGCCGAGGCGGTGCCTTGGGAGATACGCGTGCCTCCAGCGCAGATGCGGGCCCGGACCGGGCCGCAGGGGACCTTCTTTGGCTGATGTCGTGCCTTTTCCATGTCACGCTGTGCCGCCGTTGCCCTGAGTGCCACATTGGTCCGGCTTCCGACCGACCGCAACCTCAGGAAAGGGCTGAAATGCCGAGGGGATTTTTCCGTCCTGTCCCGGGACACGAGGCGGCGCCGCGGCCTGCAGGCCCCGCCCCTCTGGCGCGCATGGACGTTCCCGCCTGGGCCGGCCGTCCGGCTTTCGGCCCGTCGCCGGAGAGGGGCGTGCCGGTCCCGGGGTGCGCGCCGCCCTGGAGGGGTGCCCGCCGCCCGCCGGCCGGGATAGGATGGTGCAACCGGGCCCCGGGCGGCGGCTCGTCCGGGGCGCGCGGAGACCGGGCTTACGTCGCGTCCCCGGTGACAGCGTCCCTGCGGCGCGACAGTCTGCGTTCCGGCGATGCCAGGACAGCTTCGCGACAGGCCCGCAAGAAGGCCCTGAAAGACGGCCCGTGACAGGCTTTGGGGAGGACCGAGGACATGACGACCGATTACCCGCATCTTCTGGCGCCGCTCGATCTGGGATGCGCGATCTTGCCGAACCGGGTGCTGATGGGCTCGATGCATACCGGGCTCGAAGAACGCGGCGACTGGGAAAGGGTGGCCGAATTCTACGGGTTGCGGGCGCGGGGCGGCGTCGGGCTGATGGTGACCGGCGGCATGGCGCCAAACCCCGAGGGGGGCGTGTTTCCGGGCGCGGCCGGGCTTTATTCGCCCGGCGACATCGCCAGTCACCGCCGGGTGACGGACCGCGTCCATGCCGAGGGCGGGCGGATCGCGATGCAGATCCTGCATGCCGGGCGCTATGCCTATGGCCCCGATTGCGTCGCGCCGAGCGCGCTCAAATCGCCGATCTCGCCCTTTGCACCGAAGGCGCTCGATGAGGCGGGCATCGAGAAGCAGATCGCCGATATCGCCACCGCCGCCGCCCGTGCCCGCGAGGCGGGCTATGACGGGGTCGAGGTGATGGGCTCGGAAGGTTATTTCCTGAACCAGTTCCTCGTGCGCCGCACGAATCGGCGCGAGGATGGCTGGGGCGGCAGCTACGAGAACCGGATGCGCCTGCCGCTGGAGGTCGTGGCCCGGGTCCGGGCCGCGGTCGGCGCCGATTTCATCCTGATCTACCGGCTGTCGATGATCGATCTCGTGCCCGATGGCTCCAGTTTCGACGAGGTGGTCGAGCTGGCGCAGCGGGTCGAGGCGGCGGGCGCCACGATTCTCAATACCGGCATCGGCTGGCACGAGGCGCGGGTGCCGACCATAGCGACCTCGGTGCCGCGCGCGGGGTTCGCCTGGGTCACGCAAAAGCTGATGGGCAAGGTCGGTATCCCGGTCGTGACCTCGAACCGGATCAACAGCCCCGGGACGGCCGAGCGCCTGCTGGCCGAGGGCGCGGCCGACATGGTGTCGATGGCGCGCCCGTTGCTTGCCGACCCCGATTTCGTGGTCAAGGCGCGGACGGGACGGGCCCGCGAGATCGCGCCCTGCATCGCCTGCAACCAGGCCTGTCTCGACCATACTTTCAGCGGCAAGGTCTCGACCTGCCTCGTCAATCCGCGGGCCTGTTTCGAGACGGAACTGCGCTACGATCCGGCCCGGACTCCGCGCCGCATCGCGGTGGTGGGCGCGGGGCCTGCGGGGCTGTCGGCGGCGCTGGTCGCGGCCGGACGCGGCCATGCGGTGACACTCTATGACAGGGCCGGGGCGCTGGGCGGGCAGCTCAACATGGCGCGGCGCATTCCCGGCAAGGAAGAGTTCGACGGGCTGGTCGACTGGTTCGCGACCATGGTCGCGCGGCAAGGCATCGCGCTGAAGCTGGGCACGGCCCCCGGCCCCGAGGAACTGCGGAACTTCGACGCGGTGGTGCTGGCGACCGGCGTTTCGCCGCGCGATCCGGGCATCGAGGGCCAGGATTTGCCGCATGTCCTGTCCTATGTCGATCTTCTGGCGGGCGGGGCCGAGGCCGGGGACCGCGTCGCGGTGGTGGGCGCGGGCGGCATCGGCTTCGACGTTGCCGAATATCTGGTGACGGGCGAAAGTCCGACCTGCGATCCCGCGCTTTGGCGCGCCGAATGGGGGGTGGCCGATCCGGCCCTCCATCGCGGCGGGCTTGCGCCCGAAGGCCCCCGGCCCGCGCCGCCGCGCCGCGCGGTCACGCTGTTGCAGCGGAAGGCCGAGAAGCCGGGGCGTCGGCTGGGCAAGACCACGGGCTGGATTCACCGTGCCGCGCTGGCGATGAAGGGGGTGACGATGCTGTCGGGCGTCACCTACGAGCGGATCACCTCCGAGGGCATCGAGATCAGCCTCGGCCCCGAACGGCGCGAGCGGCGGCTGGTGACGGCCGATACCGTGGTGCTTTGCGCCGGACAGGAGCCCGAGCGTGGCCTTGCGTCGGCACTCGGGGCGGCGGGCATCGCGCATCATGTGATCGGGGGTGCGGATGTGGCGGCCGAGCTTGACGCCAAGCGGGCCATCGACCAGGGCGCGCGGCTTGCCGCCACGCTCTGATCAGGGCCCGGGCACCTGTTTCCATTGGGATGACGATTCGGTCTGTTATCAAAGTATTGTCTGGAGCCTTCCCCAATCCTGCCCTATTCCGGCGGCAACTTGCGAAACGGTGGTGAGAGGGGCCCGCGAGCAAGGAAGAAAGCATGGACAGACTGACCGAGATGGAGGCCTTTGCCACCGTCGTGGATCAAGGCGGCTTTACCGATGCCGCCAGGAAGATGGGCATTTCGAAATCGGCCGTCTCCAAGCATGTCTCGTCGCTCGAGGCGCGGCTGGGCGCGCGGCTTCTGAACCGCACCACCCGGCGCGTCAGCCCGACCGAGATCGGTCTGGCCTATTACGACCGCGCGCGGCGGGTGCTGAACGATGCGGGCGAGGCCGATGCGCTGGTCTCGGCGATGCAATCGGCGCCCTCGGGGCTCTTGCGCATTTCGGTCGCGACCGATTTCGGGGTCAATCACCTGTCGCCGCTATTGGGCGAGTTCTTGCATGAATATCCCGACATCACCGTCAACATGGTGCTCAACAACCGCTTCGTCGAGCTGATCTCGGAAGGCTTCGACATGGCGATCCGGGTGGGCGAGCTGGAAGACAGCACGCTGCGCGCCCGCAAGCTGGCCGATACCACCAGGCGGATGATCGGCGCACCCGCCTATTTCGAGAAATTCGGCCGTCCGCAGAAGATCGACGATCTGAACGAACACAAGCTCCTGCATTATTCCAACCAGGCCAGCGGCAATGTCTGGAAGATCACCGCGCCTTCGGGCGAAAAGCGGCAGGTGCGCACGGCGGGATGGCTGACGGTGAATGACGGCCAGTCGCTGCTGAATGCCGCCATTTCCGGGCTCGGCATCGCCTATCTGCCGAGCTTCCTGTTCCGGGACGCGCTGGAAAAGGGGCTGGTCGAGGAGGCGATCCCGGGCCTGCCGCTGGAACGGCTGGGCATCTATGCGGTCTATCCGCCGGGACGGTTCACCCAGCCCAAGGTGCGCGCCTTCATCGACTTCCTGCTGACGCATTTCCAGGGCGACGACATCATGATCTGAGCCGGGCCCGGAGGCCCGCTCCCACCGGCGTTTCCGGCCTTACCGGGGCGTGTCGAGCACCGCCTCGACGCGGCGGTTCTCGGTCCGGCCCCGGTCGGTCGCGTTGCTGGCAAGCGGGGCCAGAAAGCCCACGCCCTCGGCCGCCACCTGCGCGGCCGGAATGCCCAGCCTGCCCACGAGATGGCCGCGCACCGCTTCGGCCCGTTTCCTCGACAGTGCGATATTGCCGGCCAGTCCCCCCTGGGTGTCGGTATGGCCGACCAGCACGACCTTGCTGCCGGGATGGGCGCGCAGATAGTCGGCGAGGGCCTCAAGCGCGGGGAAGGGGCCGGTGCCGAGGGTCGTCTCGGCTGTCGCGAAGTCGATCCCGGCCAGCACCGCATGCCCGTCCCGGGCGAGACGCTCGGCAAGCCCCGCCTCGTCCTCGGCGGGGGTGTCCTGCCCGTTCCCGGCCTCGATGCCCAGAGGGGCGTCCGCTCCGGGCGATTTGGTCGACTGTACCGCGGGCGCGGGCTCGGCCCGGCCGACCCGGGTGATCTGCACGAAGGCGCGCTCTTCGGAGCGGCTGACCATCAGCGTGACGTGATCGGTGCCGTCGGGCCGGGTCTTTTCGGCGGCGAGAAAGCGGAAATCGCCCAGATCCACATGCATGGCGGGCTCTGGCAGGGTGTCGGTGGCAAAGCGGAACTCGAACCCGCCGCAGCCCGCTGCCGCGCATTGGAAGGCGATCCGGTAGCCGCCCGCGATCAGTTCGGCCTTGAGCGGCTCGATCACCTGCAGCGTGCTCCGCCCCTCGAGCGGCGCCTGCCAGACCAGCCGCCGGATCGCGCCCTCGGCCCGTTCGCTCGGCACGATCCGGCCGTCATAGGGGCCGGTCGGAATGCGCAGGCTCGACGCGGCCTCGGTTTCATCGGCCACGACGGTCGCCGTCTCGGGCAGTTTCGGCACCATCGCCCCGGCCAGCCCCGGCCAGAGCATCCCCGGCCAGAGCAGCGCCAGCGCCAGCAGCGGGGACCCGGCCCTCATCTATGCGAGCCGTGATAGTCGGGGTTCGGCTCCATCCCCGAGGCCGAGGCGACGCGGTTGGTCATGTTGAAGAACCCGGTCACGGCGGCGATGTCCCAGATCTCGCGCTCGGAAAAGCCCGCCTCGCGCAGCGCCTGGCGGTCGGGCTCCTCGATCCGGTGGCTGGCCTCGGTCAGCTTCGCCGCGAAATCAAGCATCGCGCGCTGGCGCGGCTCGAGCTGCGCGACCCGGTAATTCATCACCAGCGCCTCGCCCAGCGCCGGATCGCCCGACAGCGCGCGCACAGCGGCGCCATGGGCGACCTGGCAATACCAGCAGCGGTTGATCGACGAGACCACGACCGCGATCATCTCGCGCTCGAGCCTCGACAGCCCGCTCTCGCCCAGCATCAGGTCGTTATACATCGCCGTGAAGGCGTTCAGCTTGCCGATATCGAAGGCATAGGCCGCCAGCACATTCGGCAGCAGCCCGAGCCGTTCGGCACAGAGGTCGAAATATTTCTGCGTCTCGGGCGGCAACGGGTCGACCATCGGCAGATCGAGCGCCGTCGGGCGCGGCATGTCATGGGTCACTGCTCAGGCCTTTTGCGGCGCAATCATTCGGTAATGATACTGTCCCACATTGGTCATGTTCAGGGAAGCATAGAGCGCAAGTGCCGCGTGATTGTCTTCTGTGACCAGCACGTTAAGCGTGCTGGCGCCGTGATCTAGGGCCCATTGGGCGGCGGCCCGCATCATGTTGACGGCGGTTCCTTGCCGACGATGCCCGGGCGAGACCGCGACCGCATGCACGAAGGCCATGTCGCGCTCCAGCGCCACGAAGGCGGTGCCCGCGGCGCGGTCCTTGCGGCGGCCCAGCACGGCGGTTTTCGGCCCCTGCACGCGGTCCATCACCGCCATCCGCGCCGGGCCGATGCCGTTCTCTGCCCAGAGCTCGGTCATGATCGCGAGCGGCTTCCAGACCGTGAAGGCCGCAAGCGGCGGGGGCGGCTCGGCGGCGATGGCGGCGGCCGACCCCGACAGGATCTTCACCGGATCGACCCTGAGATAGCCGCGCGCGTTCAGCGCGGCGTCCAGCGCGTCCTCTCCCGGTTTCACCATGAAAAGCGGCGTCTGGCCAAGCCTGACCATGCCGGTCTCGGCCTCGGGGATCGCCTCGGGGGTGAAGGCGCCCTCGAGCGTCGCGGCCGAGACCCGCTTGCCGCCGCCCTGTCCGTCGCGCAGGCACCAGGGCCCGGTCATGTGACGGAAGGCCGGCGGCCAGGTCGTCTCCTGGCCCGCGAACAGCCGGTCGGCCGTCACGCCATCGTCTCGGGAAAGAGCTCGCAAAGCGCGGCCATGGCAGCGTCGATCCGGCGGGCCTCGGTGCCGCGCACGACGATATTGGTGCCGTAGACGCCGTCGCGGCTGAACGGGTAGGACCCGATCGAAAGCTCGGGAAAGCGCTCGGCCAGCCCGCGCAGCTCGCCCGCGATATCGCCCTCGGGCCGCTCGACGCAAAGCGTCTGCGACATCAGCGGATCACCCCCCGCCAGCCGGGGCAGCACCACGGCCACCATCGCCTGGAACACGCTGGGCACCCCGGCCATGACATGCACATTGTCGAGCACGAAGCCGGGAGCGGCCGAGATCGGGTTCTCGATCAGAGCGGCGCCGTCCGGGATGCGTGCCATGCGAAGCCGCGCCTCGTTCAGATCGCGCCCCATCCGCGCGCAGTAATCGGCGAGAATCGCGCGGGCATCCTCGCGCACCCCGATGCCGACGCCGAATGCCGCCGCCACCGCATCGGCGGTGATGTCGTCATGGGTCGGTCCGATCCCGCCCGAGGTGAAGACGATGTCGTAATCGGTCCGAAGCGCGTTCAGCGCGGCCACGATCCGGTCCTGCCGGTCGGGAACGATCCGGACCTCGGACAGCCGGATGCCATGCTTGATGGCTTCGCCGGCGAGGTAATGCATGTTGGCATCGCGGGTGCGCCCCGACAGGATCTCGTCGCCGATCACCAGCATTGCCGCGGTGGGATTGCTCATGGCTCTCTCCTTGCCCGGATTGTCCTGTCCCCGGACAGGGTATAGGAGCCTGCCTGCGGCTTTCAAAGCCCTCTCATGCGTCCGGCGGCGGGGGGCTGGCCGCGCGTCCCTTCGCCCTCTGGCCTTTGCCGGGCTTGGGGCGTATCTCTGGGCCAGACCATGAAGGAGTGGGCATTGGACGAGAAGACCCGCGGCAGGCGGACGAAAGACAATATTCGCATCTACGACCCCGAGGATTTCGCCGGCATGCATGCCGCCGGACGTGTCGCGGCCGAGATCCTCGACGAGATCGCGCCTCTGGTCTTCCCCGGCCAGACAACGGCCGAGATCGACCGCGTCATCACCGATCTGGTCGAGGCCAAGGGCGCAGTGTCCGCCACCATCGGCTACAAGGGCTACAAGCATGCCAGCTGCATCTCGGTGAACCATGTGGTCTGCCACGGGATCCCGGGACCCAAGGTGCTGAAGGATGGCGACATCCTCAATGTCGATGTGACGGTGATCGTCGATGGCTGGTATGGCGATACCAGCCGGATGTATGTGGCGGGCAAGCTCTCGCGCAAGGCCGAGCGGCTGATTCAGGTCACCCATGATTCGCTGTTCAAGGGGATCGAGGCGGTCCGGCCCGGCAACACCTTCGGCGATATCGGCGCGGCCATCCAGTCCTTCGTGGAATCCCACCGCATGAGCGTGGTGCGCGATTTCTGCGGCCATGGGCTTGGCCGGGTGTTCCACGCACCGCCGAACGTGCTGCATTACGCGCCGTTCCGGCTGAACGAGGAGGGCCGGAAGGTCACGATTTCGGGCAACCCGACCCGCGACCCGACCCCGGTTCTCGAAGAGGGCATGTTCTTCACCATCGAGCCGATGGTCAATCTGGGCCGCCCCGAGACCAAGATCCTCGCCGATGACTGGACCGCCGTGACCCGCGACAAGTCGCTCTCGGCCCAGTTCGAGCATTCGATCGGTGTCACCGCCGATGGCTGCGAGATCTTCACGCTCTCGCCGGGCGGGCTGTTCCACCCTACCTTCGGCTGAGCCGCCCCCTTCCGGGGCGCGGCGCGGCGCACCACAACCCCGGAACATCTGCTGCCGGAAGGGCGGCGAGGGAGGCGGATCATGATCGAACTGTTCGCACGTCTGACGCCGATGCGCTGGATCGTCGGCATCGCGGCGCTTCTGGCGATCGCGGTCTCTGTCTGGCAGCTCGAGGCCGAACGCCGGGGCGTGGTCATCGCGCCGGTCCCGGGCACCGGGACGACGCCCGCCACGGTCTACCGGCTGAAGGACGCCCCGCCCGCCCCGGTGGTGATCGTCTCGCATGGCTTCGCCGGATCGCGCCAGCTGATGCAGGCCTGGTCGCTGACGCTGGCGCGTGCGGGCTATGCCGCGGTTGCCTTCGATTACGAGGGGCATGGCCGCAACCCGGTGCCGATGTCGGGCGATCTCGACAGTCCCGAGGGCACGGCGCTTCTGCTGATGGCAGAGACCCGGCGGGTGACCGATGCCGCGCTGGCCCAGCCCTGGGCCGACGGGCGGGTCGCGATCCTCGGCCATTCCATGGGCAGCTATATCGCCGTCCGCGAGGCGCGCGAGGACCCGCGCATTGCCGCCACGATCGGGATCGCGGCCGCGAATGACTCGATCACCGCGACCGAGCCGCCGAACCTGCTGATGATCAACGGCGAATGGGAAACCCGGCTGGCCGACGCCCCGCTCGAGGCGCTGCGACTGGCCGATCCTTCGGCGCAGCTGGGCGATACCCTGGGCGACCCGGCGAAGGGCACCGGGCGGCGGGCGCTGCTGGCGCCGGATGTCGAGCATATCGGCGTGATCTGGTCGCCGACGGCGCTTCGCGAGACGCGGGCCTGGCTCGACGCCACCTTCGGGCGGAAAAGCGGCGGGCCGGTGGTCGGGATCGGCGGCTGGATCGCGCTTCTGCTCGTTGGCATCGTGGCGCTGGCTTGGCCTCTGGCGCGGATGCGCGGCCAGACCGTGGCGCCCCGGCCCGCGCCGCTGCCACGCGGCCGCTTCCTGATCGTGGCGCTGCTTCCGGCGGTGGCGGTGCCGCTGATCCTGGCACCGTTCCGGACCCAGTTCCTTCCGGTGCTGGTGGCCGATTACCTCGCCGTCCATTTCGCGCTTTACGGCGCGATGGTGCTGGCGCTTCTGGCCTGGTGGGGCGAGCTGCGCTGGGCGGGCTGGCGCGAGACCGGCCGGATCCTAGCGCTGGCGGCGCTGGTGGCGCTTTACACCATCGGGGTCTTCGGCTTCGCCATGGATCGCTACGTGACCTCGTTCTACCCGATCCCGATCCGCGGCCTCATCATCGCGGCGATGGCGGTGGGGGCGGTGCCCTACATGCTGTCGGACGCGCTGATGGTCGAAGGCGGCCGCGCGCCGGCCTGGCGCAGCCTTGTGTCGCGCGGCGCCTTCCTGGTCTCGCTCGGGATCGCCACCGCGCTCGACTTCCACAGGCTGTTCTTCCTGTTGCTGATCCTGCCGATCATCCTGATCTTCTATCTGCTCTTCGGCACCATGGGCGGCTGGATCGGCCGCGCCACCAACCGGCCCGCGGGCGTCGGACTGGGGCTTGGACTGTTCCTGGCATGGGCGCTGGGCGTGACCTTCCCGATGTTCCAGGCGGTCTGATCCGGCCGTATCGCGGGACGGAGAGCGTGCCGGGGGTATTTTTACCAAGAAGAAGAGACGTTCGTGCTTCTTCCTGGCTCAAATACCCATGACGCGACAGCTGTCACGGGGCGCGGACCCCGGAGCGGCTCAGCCCCGCATCAGCCGGATCGCGGCGAGCCCGGCATCGGACAGATCGAGCAGCCGTGCGAAATAATGCTCGCGTGCGGCGAAGCCGCGGCGGCCGCTGCCGGTGAAGGCATCCTCCATCGCGTCGATCAGCCGTGTGAGGCGGCGCTGATGCATTCCCAGCGCGACCTGCGCCGGATCGGCGATGACGCCCGCGAAGGCTGCCACCAGCGCGCCGAGCCCGATCAGCGGCAGCGTGATCGCCAGGGTCATCCAGGCGGGCGCGGCGGTGGGGAAGATCCCGTACCAGGCGGTGCCGAGAAGCCCGCCCAGCGGAAAGGCGGCGATCGCCGCCTGATGCGCGACGATGGCGGCAAGCCCGGGCGCGAAGGAGACCATGCCCGGTGTCAGCGACTGGAAGGCGAGCGCGCCCGCGCCCATCGTGCCGAAGGCCGTGGTCATTTCGGCCACGGCCGAGCGGGTCCCGCCATAATCGCCCAAAGCGCGGGCGCTGAGCGCGGGGGCATCGCTGCGGGCCTCGACCAGGGCCGCGAGATCGGGATGGGTAAGGATCGCGCGGGCCAGCGCGTCCTTGCCGCTGGTGCCGCCGGGGCCCTCCCAGGGCAGTTCGAGCAGATCCACCACCACGGCGCGTTCGGCCGCGGTGGCAACATCGGTCGGCAGCAGGATCCGGCGCGCGCGCAGCCAGGCGGCAAGCCTGGGTGCGCGGCTTCCTGCGGCGGCCGCGGCGGCAAGCCGGGTCAGGATCAGCACCGGCGAGAGCAGCACGTTGACCGGTGCCTTCAGCACATCCCAGCCAAGCGCGTGGCGGTGCAGCGCGAGCGTGCCCGCCAGACCGAACCGGCGGCGGGCAAAGTCGGGCACGCGGGCGCGCCGCGCCGCGAAATAGCTGCGGGCGGCCTCGACAAGCGCGGCATCGGCATCGCGGGGCAAAGCGTCGGTCATGGCCGATCAGATGGGGCGAAACGATCCGTTCGGCAAGCCGCTCAGAGAGCCTCGAGAATGGAAATTGCGGTTTCACCGTAGCGGCGGCTGTCGAGCAGCGCGAGCCCCTCGGGCGGATCGATGGCCGCGCCCTCTTCCCAGACGATCAGCGCGCCCGGCGCGATCCAGCCATTCGCGAGCATCGCGGCCAGCGCCTTCTCGCCGAGGCCCTTGCCATAGGGCGGGTCGAGAAAGACCAGCGTCGCGGGCGCATCGGGGGCGGGGCCGGGCCGGGTCGCGTTCCGGCGCAGGACCGTGCACTCGGCCCCGGCCCGGCAGAGGCCCACATTCTCGTGGATCAGCGCCAGCGCCTTCCTGCCATCCTCGACGAAGCAGACATGCGCGGCACCGCGCGACAGCGCCTCGAGCCCCAGCGCGCCGGTGCCCGCGAAAAGATCGAGCACCCGCGCGCCCTCGACCGGATCGCCATAGCCGCCGTTCATGAGAAGGTTGAACAGGCTTTCGCGCACCCGGTCGGTGGTCGGGCGCAGATGTGCTGCCGGATCGCCCTTGCCGACCGAGGCCAGCGCCCGGCCACGGAACCGGCCCGCGACGATCCTCATGCCGCCATCAAGGCCTTGAGATCGCCGGCGGCGACCGTCTCGGGGGCGGGCGAGCGCCCGGCCTCGATCAGGCGCTTGGCGGTCATGTAGGCGCGGGGGTCGTTCATCGCGTCGAGCGCCAGCAGTTCGCTGCCGCGGTAATACCAGTGGCTGGCGCTGCCCTCGCGGTCGCCAGGGCGCACCACCACGCGGTCATAGCCCGAGTTCAGCCCCGCGATCTGCAGCTTGACGTCATACTGATCCGACCAGAACCAAGGTTTCGGGACATAGGGCGCCTCGGCCCCAAGCATGTTGGCCGCGACTGCCTCGGCCTGATCGATGGCGTTCTGCACGCTTTCAAGCCGGATCCGGCTGTCGCGATAGGGCAGGCTGGTACAGTCGCCCGCGGCCCAGATCGCCGGATCCGCGGTCCGGCCCATCGCATCGACCGCGATGCCCGCCTCGATCGCCAGCCCGGCGGCTTCGGCCAGCGCGGTTTCCGGCGCGACGCCGATCCCGAGGATGACGAAATCGGCCTCGATCACGCGTCCATCGGCCAGCTCGGCGCCGGTGACGCGGGTCTTGCCCAGCAGGCGGACGAGCCCCGTCGCCTCGCGGATCTTGACGCCATGGGCGGCATGGAGCGCGCGGAACCAGTCCGAGGTCTGGGGCGCGGCCACGCGCTGCAGGATGCGCGGCGCGGCCTCGATCAGGGTGACCTGCAGCCCCTGGGTGGCCGCCACTGCCGCGGCCTCGAGCCCGATATAGCCGCCGCCGACGATCAGCGCCCGGGCGCCGGGCCTGAAGTCGGGGGCCATCGCATCGACATCGGCGAGGCTGCGCACGACATGGACGCCCTCGAGCGCGCCGCCGATGCCGGCGGGCAGGCGCCGGGGCGCGGCGCCGGTGGCGAGCGCCAGCATGTCATAGGCGATCTCGTGCTTGCCAAGGTGCAGGCGGCGGCGGGTACGGTCGATGCCGGTCACCCGCTCGCCCAGCCGCAGATCGATCCCGGCCTCGGCATAGAATGCCGGTGGGCGCAGGTAGAGCCGGTCGACCGGCATCGCGCCCAGCAGGTATTTCTTCGAGAGCGGCGGTCGCTGATAGGGCGGCACGGTTTCGTTGCCGATCAGGGTCAGCGGCCCGTCATGGCCGAGCGCCCTGAGTTTCGCGGCCAGCGCCGCGCCTGCCTGGCCGGCGCCGATGATGACGATGTGGGACATGGGGGTTCCGCTTTGGGGTTCCGCTCTGGCACGATGCGGCCTTCACACTATCTGAGCCGCGAAACGCAATGCAATGGATCAGGAGGAAGAAGTCATGGCGATTTCCGAAGGCGACCGGCTGCCCGAGGCGAGCTTTACCGAAATGGGCGCGGACGGACCCGGCGCGGTGTCCCTGTCGGACAAGCTGAAGGGCCGCAAGGTGGTGATCTTCGCAGTGCCCGGCGCGTTCACGCCGACCTGCCATTCGGCGCATATGCCGAGCTTCATCAAGGCGAAGGACAAGCTGGCCGCGAAAGGCGTCGACGAGATCGTCTGCGTGGCCGTGAACGACCCCTTCGTGATGAAGGCCTGGGGCGAGTCGACCGGCGCGCATGCGGCGGGCATCTCCATGCTGGCCGATGCCGATGCGAGCTTCACCAAGGCCATCGGCATGGAGTTCGACGCCCCGCCGGCCGGGCTGATCTCGCGCTCGAAGCGCTACGCCATGCTGGTCGAGGACGGCGTGGTGAAGAAGCTCAATGTCGAGGCGAGTCCGGGCGAGTGCTCGATCTCGGCCGGCGAGACCCTGCTGGAGCAGATCTGAGCCAGATCTGAGCCAGATCTGAGGCAGATCTGAGGCAGATCTGAGACTGGCGGCCGGCGGGCCCTGCGCCCGCCGCATGACGCCCGTCCCCGATCAGGGGCGGGCGTTTTCACGGCCCCGGTCCGGTACGCAGCCCGCTGTCCTCAATCCGGCATAGTCAGGCCCCTGCGTTTGGATCGGCGCATCGGGGCCAATGCACACGGGGTCTGTCCCCCTGAATGGGGTTCGCGTAGTCTGGGCGCGCGCTTCACGGCCTTCAGCGCAAGAGGCTGCCATGACAGGGGACTGATCCGACCGGCTTCGAATGGGGGCAGATCCGGCTTTTCTTCCAGGCAAGCGGCGCGGGATGGCGCGGATGGATGACCGGCGCCTGCCGAACGGCATTTCCGGGGACTGCATGTTTCCCCACACCACCATCTGTTACCGCCTCAACCGTCGGACCAAAGCGAGGGGCTGGGCCAGTGTCTTTGAAGCTCTTTCAGAAAATCAACCGGATAACATGTCGTTGATCGACGGCGCGGTCATCCGCGCCCACCGACAGGCGGCGGCTCGAAAGGGCGGGGCGGATCACACCCCTGGCCATTCTCGGGGGTGAGTATCAGGATCAACGCCACGCCCGATCATCGCGGCCTGCCCTTGGAGATCACACCGTTGCCGGGCCAGGCCTTGGGCAGGGCGGCGGGGGCGGATCTGTCGGTCGATCCCGCGCCTGGCGATGAGGCGCGACCACGCCCGCGGCCATATCCCCATCCGGTGCGGCCGGCCGGAAGCTCGGGCATTCCTGCGCTTTGTCGTCAGCGCAATCTGGTCGATAGGGCCTTCAACAGGCTCAGGCATTTCGGAAAGATCGACCCGCGCGACGAGAGACCTGCGCGAAACCACCTCGCTGCCGGGCTCATCGCCTGTTCCTGCCTGTGGCCGAGGCATCATGAGGCCGCATCCCAGGCCAATGCCTTCAGGCCAGCGCATCCATCTTCCGCGCCAGTTCGACATCCTTCATCGTCAGCCCGCCGGCATCATGGGTCGAGAGCGTGACCTCGACGGTCTTGTAGACATTCGTCCAGTCGGGATGGTGATCCATCTTCTCGGCGCAGAGCGCGGCGCGGGTCATGAAGCCGAAGGCCGAGACGAAGTCGCCGAATTCATAGGTCTTGACGATGGCGTCGCGGCCTTCGGTCTTGGCCCAGCCATGGGCGAACAGAGACGACAGTTCGAGCCTGCGTTCGTCCTCGGTCAGTTTTCCGGTCATTCCTGTTCCTCCTCCTGGTCTTTCGCGGTCTTGCGGAACGGCCCGTAGGCGGTGATCACCTCGATCTCCTCGGCGACGGCCTCGCGCTCGGCCCGCAGGAAATGATCGACGGCGGCGCGGAGCCCCGGATCGGCGATCCAGTGCAGCGAATGCGTGGGCATCGGCAGATACCCGCGCGAGAGCTTGTGCATGCCCTGCGCGCCGGCCTCGACGGTGTCGAGCCCATGGGCGATGGCAAAGTCGATGGCGCGATAATAGCACAGCTCGAAATGCAGGCAGGGATGGTCCTCGACGCAGCCCCAGTAGCGCCCGTAAAGCCGCGACCGGCCGATGAAGTTCAGAGCCCCCGCTACGGGGCGGCCGTCGCGTTCGGCCAGCACCAGCAGCATGTCGTCGCGCATGGTCTCGTGCAGCCGGTCGAAGCAGGCGCGGGTCAGGTAGGGCCTGCCCCATTTGCGCGCGCCGGTATCCTGGTAGAAGCGCCAGAAGGCGTCCCAGTGGCCGGGCCGGATCTCGTCGCCGCTCAGCGCCCGGATGGTGCCGCCGAAGGTCCGGGCGGTGGCGCGTTCCTTGCGGATGTTCTTGCGCTTGCGCGAGGACAGCGTGGCGAGGAAGGTCTCGAAATCGGGATAGCCGCGGTTTTCCCAGTGGAACTGCTGGGTGACGCGGTGCAAGAGCCCCATCTCGCGGCCCGACTCAGCCTCGGCCTCGGTGCAGAAGGTGACATGGGCCGAAGAGAGATCGTTTTCGGCGGCGAGCCGCACCGCGCCTTCGAGCAGGGCCGCCCGCCCGCGCATCTCTTGCCCCGGGCGGGTCAGGAAGCGGCGGCCGGTGGCCGGGGTGAAGGGCACCGCGATCTGCAGCTTGGGATAATAGCGCCCGCCCGCGCGCTCGTAGCCATCGGCCCAGCCATGGTCGAAGATATATTCGCCCTGGCTGTGCGACTTGGCATAAAGCGGGGCGACGGCGAAGATGCCGCTTTCGTCGCGGGCCACCAGATGATGCGGCTGCCAGCCGGTGCCGGCCCCGACCGAGCCGCTGTCTTCGAGCGCGGCGAGAAAGCGGTGGGTGGTGAACGGGTCTTTCGGGCGCCCGCCATCGGCCGCCTCGGGGCAGGCACAGGCATCCCATTCGGTTGCCCCGATCCGGTCGATCGATCTCAATACCGCGATTTCGACCTGTTCTGCCTCGACGTGATCCGCGCGCATCGCTCCTGCCCCGGCTTTCCCCTTGAGGTGGGGCGGGCGGGACCGGGGTCAAGCGGGCCGGGTTGCGGCATAGCCCTCGAAGGTGACATTCGCGGCGACGCTGCGGGCGATACGCTCCTCGGCCGGGCTGCGCACCGTCCAGCACAGGATCGCGGCGCCACCGGCCCTGAGCTCGGCCACCCGGGGCCGGGCCAGATCGCGCCACATATGCGAGATGAACGAGGCGCGGACCCGGTCGTAATCGGGGATCTCGCGCAGGGTCTCGCGCACCGGCGCATGCAGGCTCGGCCAGTCCTTGGCCTCGTATGCGCAGGTGGTCAGGCCACGCGGCCGCTCGGGTGCGGCCTCGGCCAGTGCGGCCACGCTGTGCGGGTTGAAGGACATCAGCGCGACCGGGCCGTCATAGCCCCTGAGTACCTTGGCCACCGCCCGTTCCAGCGGGCCGACGGCGGCGCCCATCGCCCCGTCCTGATCCTTGATCTCGATCAGCAGCGGCACCCGGCCCGCGACCTCTTCGAGGATCTGCGCGAGCGTCGGGATGCCGAAGGTGCCGCCCCTCAGCGGGATCGCGCCCAGCTCGGCGGCGCTCCGGCCCGCGACCGGGCCGGCCTCGCCCGTCAGCCGGGCGAGGTCGTAATCGTGAAACACCATCGGCACGCCGTCGGCCGAGGGCTGGATGTCGATCTCGATGCCGTAGCCCCCGGCGATGGCGGCGCGCACCGCCTCGACCGAATTCTCGGGCCGCCCGGCGGCGCGGTCATGCAGCGCGCGATGGGCGAGGGGGGCCGTCAGGAAGGCCGGGGGCAGCGGGCTCATGCGATCTCGAAGATGCCTTCGATCTCGACCGCGACGCCGAAGGGCAGCGAGGCCGCGCTGACCGCCGAGCGCGAATGCCGCCCGGCATCGCCGAGCGCCTCGACGAAAAAGTCGGAGGCGCCGTTGATCACCTTGGGCTGATCGCCGAATTCGGGCGTCGAATTCACGAAGCCGGTCAGCTTGACGACACGGACCAGCCGGTCGAGATCGCCGCCGCAGGCCGCCCGAAGCTGGGCCAGCAGCGAGATCGCGCAGGCCCGGGCTGCCGCGGCACCGGCCCCGACGTCGAGATCGGCCCCGAGCTTGCCCAGAATCAGCGCGCCATCCGCCGCTGAAACCTGGCCCGAAACGAAGACGAGATTGCCCGAAATCACATAGGGCACATAATTTGCCGCAGGGGCAGGGGCGTCGGGCAGGGTCACGCCAAGCTCGGCCAGTCTGGCCTCGTATTTGCCGCTCATTTGGTCTCTCCGAAGGAAAATATGGTGCGGATCAGGGGTTCGGGCCGAGGCTAGCGCCCCGCCGCGCCGGGCGGAAGCCGTAAAAGCCGGGCGGAGACCGTAAAATTCGGGCCATGGCCGGGAGGCTCCGGGCCCGTGGGCCCTTGTGATCCGGGCCCGGGCGTGGTTCCTTGGCAGAGTCTCGATATCAGACAGGATCCTGCTCGTGTCGTCTTTGCGGAAAGCCACCCTGTGGACGGGCCGTCTCGCGGTTCTTTCCTCATTTATTCTTCTGACCGCCTGTGCGCGCCCCGAGGCGCCCGGGACGATCCGCGATCCCTATGAGGCGCGCAACCGCCAGATTCACGAGGCGAACAAGGCGCTCGACCGTGGCGTGTTCCGGCCGGTCTCGACCGCCTATGGCCAATCCGTGCCGCACCCGGTCCGGAGCGGTGTCAGCAATTTCGCCTCGAACCTGTCGCTGCCCGGCGCCGTGATCAACAGCCTGTTGCAGTTCCGCCCGGGCGACGCGGCGCAGAACACCACGCGGTTCCTGATCAATACCACCATCGGTCTGGGCGGGATCTTCGATCCGGCCTCGCGGATGGGGGCGACCAAGGTCAATACCGATTTCGGCGAAACGCTTTATGTCTGGGGCATGCGCGAAGGCGCCTATGTCGAGTTCCCGGTGCTCGGCCCGATGACGGAACGGGCGATGATCGGCCGTGCCGTCGACTTCGCGATGAACCCGCTCAGGCCGCTGGCCAATTCCGAAGAACGCAACGTGATGGCGGGCACCGGTGTGCTGCGCGGCGCAAATGCACGTTATGAAAACTCGGATCTCGTAGATTCGGTCCTATATGACAGCGCGGACAGCTACGCCCAGTCGCGCCAGATCTATCTGGATTCCCGGCGGCACAAGCTGAACCGTAACCAAGAGACCGAGTATTTCGACCCCTACGAGGACCCCTATGCAGATCCAAACGCCGAGTAAGGCCTCCGCCCCGACCCGCCGCCGTCTTCTGATGACCGGTCTGGCTGCCGGGGCTGCTCTGACCGTGACCGGCCTGACATCCGGACGCGCGCTTGCGCTGACCACCGGCGAGGCGTCGCAGCTGATCGACCGCGTGATCGGCGATATCAATCGCGTGATCAATTCCGGCAAGTCCGAAGCCCAGATGTTCCCGGAATTCGAACGTATCTTTTCGCGCTATGCAGATGTGCCGGTGATTGCCCGTTCCGTGCTGGGCGTGGCGGCCCGGCAGGCCAGCCAGTCGGAGCTGAACGCCTTCACCCAGGCCTTCCAGGGCTATATCGCCCGCAAATACGGCCGTCGTTTCCGCGAGTTCATCGGCGGCGAGATCAAGGTGAACGAGGCCCGCCAGGTGAAGAACTTCTACGAGGTGAAAACGACCGCGCTGCTGCGCGGCCGGTCGCCGGTCGAGGTCGTCTTCCTGGTCTCCGACCGTTCGGGCAAGGACAAGTTCTTCAACATCTTCATCGAAGGCGTGAACATGCTGGCCAGCGAGCGGACCGAGATCGGCGCCATGCTGGACAAGCGGCGCGGCGATATCGGTGCGCTGACCCGCGACCTGGCTTCGGCGGGCTGACGCGTCTTTCCGCTTCCGAAAGACAGGAAAGGCCCCGGCTTGTGCGCGGGGCCTTTTCCGTTCTGCCAGGGAGCATCTTCTGCCCCCCACCCTTGTGGCCTTCCCCGGCCTTCACCGGGGTCAGTTGCGCCCGGTGAAGGCGCCCAGCACGCTGCGCAGGATGTTCTCGGCGACATTGCCGCCCTGATCGCTGCCGCCCCTTGCCGCGACCGCCGAAGACGGCTCTTCCGGGACCAGCATCGGCAGGGGATGCGGCGGCACGCCGTCCTCGACGCGTTGCATGGTCTCGTGCCAGATCTCGGCCGGAAGCCCGCCTCCGGTCACGCCCCGCAACGGGGTGTTGTCGTCATAGCCCATCCAGACCCCGGCCACGTAATCGGCCGAAAAACCGATGAACCAGGCGTCGCGGGCGGCCGAGGTGGTGCCGGTCTTGCCCGCGACCTGCCGGTCGGCCAGCTTGGCGCGGTGTCCGGTGCCCGCCTCGACGGCGCGCCACATCATGTAGACTAGGCTGCGGGCCGCGCGCTCCGAGATCACCCGCTCGCCCATGCCGCCCTCCTGGCCCATCAGCGGCTCGCGGTCGCCTTTCAGCTTCAGTTCGGTCAACCCGTAGGGGGTTACGCTCGAGCCGCCGTTGAGGATGCCCGCATAGGCGCCGGTCATGTTGATCAGCGTCGATTCCGAGGCGCCCAATGCCAGGGCCGGCCCTTCGGCCAGATCGGCCTGCAGCCCGAAATCATGCGCGATCCGGCGCACGTTCTCGCGGCCCACGGCCTCGGAAACCTTGACCGCCGGAATGTTCAGCGAATGCTGCAACCCCTCGGTCAGGGTCACCCGGCCGCGGAAGCGGCGGTCGTAGTTTTCGGGTGAGTAAGGCCCCGAACCCGGCACGTTGATGGTATAGGGCTCGTCCACCACGGTCGCATTGGGCGTGTAGCCGAGATCAAGCGCGGCGGCATAGACGAAGGGCTTGAAGGCCGACCCGGTCTGCCGGAGCGCCATCGTTGCCCGGTTGAACCCGCCGATCGCCGTCTGGCGGCCGCCGACCATGGCACGGACCGCGCCGTCGGCCGACATCACGATGATGGCCGCCTCGGCCTTCGAGCCCTCCTTGACCTTGGTCTCGAACACCTCCTTCAGCGCGCTCTCGGCGGCTTTCTGGATGCGTGGGTCGAAAGTGGTGCGGATGATGACATCCTCGGTGGTGTCGCGGGTCAGGAAGTCGGGCCCCGCCCCCATAACCCAGTCGGCGAAATACCCGCCCGCGCGGGCTTCGGCGGCTTCGGAAAGCTGCGCCGGGTTGGCCCTGGCAAGGGCCGCCTGCTTGGGCGTGATATAGCCCTGCTCCTGCATCAGCCCGACGATGAGATTGGCCCGGTCGCGCGAGCGCTTGAGGTTGTTGGTCGGGGCATAGGTGGTGGGCGCCTTCAACAGCCCCGCCAGCATCGCCGCCTCGGAGATGTTCACCTGGTTCGCGGATTTGCCGAAATAGCGCTGGGCGGCGGCCTCGAAGCCGCGGGTGCCCGCGCCCAGATAGGCGCGGTTGAGGTAGATCGTCAGGATCTCGTCCTTGGTATACTTGGCCTCCATCGCCATCGCATAGAGCGCCTCCTTGACCTTCCGCCCCAGCGTGGTGCGGCGGCAGTCGGCCTCGTAGGCGGTCTCGTTCTTCCAGGTCGTCGAATCATAGGGCACGCCGAGACAGAGCAGCTTGGCGGTCTGCTGGGTGATGGTCGAGCCGCCATTGCCCGAAAGCGGGCCGCGGCCCTCGGAGAGGTTGATGCGGATCGCGCTGGCGATGCCGCGCGGGCTGAGGCCGAAATGGCCGTAGAAGCGCCGGTCCTCGGTTGCGACCACGGCATTCTTCAGCGCCGGGGCGACGGTCGTGGCGGTGATCTGGCCGCCGAACTGCTCGCCGCGCCAGGCGAAGACCTTGCCGTCGCGGTCGAGCAGGGTCACCGAGCCGCGGTTGCGCCCGTCCAGAAGTGCCGTCATCTCGGGCAGTTGCTGGTAGAAATAGAAGACCGCGCAGCCAAGCGCGAGCGCGCCCAGAACCGCAAGCCGGATCCCGGTCCCGAGGAGCGAGCGGAACAGTCCGCGAAAGAAGGCCCGGATCGCGCGCAGGATCGGATTGCCGCGCCCGGCGCCGCCGCGCCGCCCGCCCCCGCCGCCATTGCGGGATCGGGGCTTGCGGCTGCGCGGCTGCTGCGGCTTGCGTTTCGTCTTCTTCGGATAGCGCCGATCCGCCACCAGGGGCGGCGGCCTGCGTCCCGTGCTGCCCATAACTGTCGACTGCCTCATTTGCCTTTTCGCGGCACCTTATCCCGGCCGCGCCGGATTGTGGAGGTCGAAGGCGTCATGTGACCGGTCCGCGAATTGCCCAAAAAAAGTGCACTTACCCTGATCTGTGCAAAAGTTGTGCAACAACTCTCGTTTTGCGACCGGTTTGCGGCCTCGATCCGCTTGTCTCACGGCGGTTTCGCGGCCCTTCCTTGCCTCTGTGGAAACCCGCAGGGGCGACCTGCTCAACGGAAGGGGCACAACGTGAAACTCATCATTGCTGCAATCAAGCCGTTCAAGCTGGAGGAGGTGAGGGAAGCTCTCACCGCAATCGGCGTGCGCGGCATGATGGTGACCGAGATAAAGGGGTTCGGATCGCAGTCCGGACATACCGAGATCTATCGCGGTGCGGAATATGCCGTGAATTTCGTTCCCAAGGTGAAGCTCGAAATCGTGGTGACCTCGGCCATGGCCGATCAGGTCGTCGAGACCATCGCCAAGACCGCCAAGACCGACAAGATCGGCGACGGCAAGATCTTCGTTCTGGACGTGAACCAGGCGGTGCGGGTCCGGACCGGAGAAACCAACGAAGACGCGGTGTGACGCGGACGTATCAGGGATAG
The DNA here is from genome assembly GCF_047553435.1 of Rhodovulum sp. HP10. Taxonomy (NCBI): domain Bacteria; kingdom Pseudomonadati; phylum Pseudomonadota; class Alphaproteobacteria; order Rhodobacterales; family Paracoccaceae; genus Rhodovulum; species Rhodovulum sp. HP10. The sequence continues at coordinate 1,859,996 of NZ_CP180201.1, read as the reverse complement.
AGAGACAACGAAAATGGCGAATATCAAACATATTCTCGGCCTTTCGGCGCTGACCGCGACGGCCGCGGCGCTTCCGGCGCTGGCTCAGGAGGTCGCCGAGGCCGCACCGATCATGGACAAGGGCGACACCGCCTGGATGATGACTGCGACCATCCTCGTCCTGTTCATGACCATGCCGGGCATCGCGCTGTTCTACGGCGGCCTCGTGCGCCAGAAGAACATGCTGTCGGTACTGATGCAGAGCACGCTGATCGCCGGCATGATGATGGTGATCTGGGTGTTCTGGGGCTATTCCTTCGCCTTCGGCGGCGGCACCTCGCCGTTCTGGGGCGGCTTCGGCAAGCTGTTCCTGTCGGGCGTCACCGTCGATTCGACCGCCGCGACCTTCACCGATGGCGTCGTCATCCCCGAATATGTCTTCATCGCGTTCCAGATGACCTTCGCCGTCATCACGCCCGCGCTGATCGTCGGTGCCTTCGCGGAACGCATGAAATTCTCGGCCGTGCTGCTGTTCGTCGCGCTGTGGACGACCTTCTGCTATTTCCCGATCGCCCACATGGTCTGGGACGGCGCGGGCCTCTTGTACAACCTCGGCGCTCTCGATTTCGCGGGCGGCACCGTGGTGCACATCAATGCCGGTATCGCGGCCCTGGTCGGCGCGATCCTGATCGGGCCGCGCATCGGCCTCGGCAAGGAAAACATGGCGCCCCATTCGATGACCCTGACCATGGTCGGTGCCTCGATGCTGTGGATCGGCTGGTTCGGCTTCAATGCCGGGTCGAATCTCGAAGCCAATGCCTTCACCGGCCTGCCCTTCATCAACACCTTCGTGGCGACCGCCGCCGCCATCCTGTCCTGGTCCGCCGTCGAGGGCCTGACCCGCGGCAAGGCCTCGATGCTGGGGGCTGCCTCGGGCATGGTCGCGGGCCTCGTCGCCATTACGCCCGCCTGTGGCCAGCTCGGCCCGGTCGGTGCCATCATCCTCGGCTTCGCCGTGTCGCCGATCTGCTACTTCTTCGTGTCGACCGTGAAGACCAAGTTCGGCTATGACGACAGCCTCGACGTCTTCGGCGTGCATGGCGTGGGCGGTATCGTCGGTGCCCTGGGCACCGGTCTGCTGGGCAGCGAGGCGCTGGGCGGCCAGGGCTTTGCCGAGGGTGTCGGCACCATCGGCCAGACCATCATCCAGGCCGAGGCCGTGCTCGTGACCATCGTCTGGTGCGCCGTCGTCTCGCTGATCGCCTACAAGATCGTGGACATGATCGTGGGTCTGCGGGTCGATACCGACAGCGAACGTCAGGGCCTCGATCTCACCAGCCACGGCGAGGCGGCCTATCACAGCTGAGCCGGACGCCCTGGGGTGGAAATGCGAACGGCGGGGAGTTCCCCGCCGTTTCCTTTTGTGCCTTTGCTGCCCGGTGCCTGTGTTCCGGGGCCTGTGTTCTGGGGCCTGTCAGAGCCCGGCGGCCAGCATCGCCCCGGCGACTTTCGGGATGTTGGTTTCCGACAGTCCGGCGAGGTTGATCCGCCCGTCGCCGATCACATAGACGCCATGGGTCTCGCGCATCATTGCGACCTGTTCAGGGGTCGCACCGATCAGCGAGAACAGCCCCTTCTGACCGGCAAGGAAGGCAAAGCGGTCCGACCCGCTGGTTTCGCGCAACCTGTCGGCCAGCGTCCGGCGCAGGGTTTCGATCCGGCTGCGCATGGTCTCGAGCTCGGCCGCCCAGTCGGCCCGCAAAGCGGCATCGCCGAGGATCGCGGTCACCACGCGGGCGCCGTGATCGGGGGGGAAGGCGAAATTCTGGCGGTTGAGGTTCGAGAGGTTCCCCCGCACCAGATCGCGCGCCGTCTGATCGGGCGTCAGCGCCAGTACCGCTCCCACGCGTTCGCGGTAAAGCCCGAAATTCTTCGAACAGCTGACCGAGACCAGCATCTCGGGCAGCGCCCCGGCCAGCAGCCGCAGCCCGGCGGCATCGGCCTCTAGCCCGTCCCCGAAGCCCAGATAGGCCAGATCGACCAGCGGCAGCGCGCCGGTGCGGCCGAGGATCTCGGCAATCGCGGCCCAGTCCGCCGGCGTCAGCTCGGCCCCGGTGGGGTTGTGGCAGCAGCCATGCAGGATCACCACATCGCCCGGGCCGGTGGTCTCGAGATCGGCCAGCAGGCCCGTGATGTCGGGCGCATGGGCCTCGGCATCGTAATAGCGGTAGGCTGCCTCGCCGAGCCCCAGGAAATTGACGATGGCGGCATGGTTGGGCCAGGACGGCGCCGGGATGAAGACCCGCGCCTTGCGATCGGCGAGGCGCACCAGCTCCAGTGCCTGCCGCACTGCGCCGGTGCCGCCCGGCGTCGCCACCGCGGCGACGCGGTCCGCAGGCACGGCCTCGCGCAGGACCAGCGTCCGGATCGCGTCGAGAAAGGCCGGATCGCCCTCGATGCCCACATAGGCCTTGCTGTCCTGGGTCCGCCACAGGGTTTCCTCGGCGGCCTTGACCGCCCGCATCACCGGGGTCCGGCCCTGGGCATCGCGATAGACGCCGACGCCAAGGTCGATCTTCTCGGCGCGCGGATCGGCGCGGAACTGCTGCATCAGCCCGATGATCTTGTCGGGGCTTTGCGGAGAAAGGCGGGTCAGCATCGTGCAGGTCCCGTCTCGACCGGAAGATCGCCATACATGCCCCATTCCGACCACGAGCCGTCATAGAGCGAATGGGTGCGATGCCCGATCACCTCGAGCGCGAGGCTGAGGATGGCGGCGGTCACGCCCGAGCCGCAGGAGGTGATGACCGGCTTTCGCAGGTCCACCCCGGCGGCCTCGAAGACCGCACGCAGTGCCTCGGGGCTTTTCATCGTGCCATCGGCATTCAGCAGGCTGGCGAAGGGGACGTTCTTCGAGCCCGGAATATGGCCCGGGCGCAGCCCCGGCCGCGGCTCGGGATCGGTCCCCTCGAAGCGCGAGGGCCCGCGGGCATCGATGATCTCGAAATCGCCGAGCTTCGAGGCGGCGGCGACCTGGGTCACGTCCTTGACCAGCCCGGCCTGGCGCTGCACCGTCATGTGGCGGTCGCGCACGACCGGCGGCATGTCCTCGACCGGGCGCTCCTCTGCCCGCCATTTCGGCAGGCCCCCGTCCAGCACCGCGATGTCGGTCTTGCCCATCAGCCGGAAGGTCCACCAGACCCGGGCGGCCGAGAACAGCCCGGCGCCGTCATAGACCACGACCTGATGGCCATCGCCCACGCCCATGGCGCGCATCCGGCTGATGAACTTCTCGGGCGGCGGCACCATATGCGGCAGGTCCGAACGCTGGTCGGAAATCTCGTCGATATCGAAGAAGCGCGCGCCGGGGATATGGGCCTCCTGATACTCGGCACGAGGATCGCGGCCCGAGCCGGGAAGATACCAGGAGGCATCGAGGATCCTGAGATCGGGATCGTTCAGATGCGCCGCAAGCCAGTCGGTCGAGACCAGCGTTTTCGGATCGTCGTAGCTCATGACCTCCCCCTCCGGCTGCGCAGACACCGTTTTCCTTAGAACGGCGCCAGAGCCGAGGCAAGGCGGGTCAGCCGTGATCCTTCAAAAGCCGGGCCTTCTGGCGCTGCCAGTCGCGCTTGGCCTCGGTCTCGCGCTTGTCCTGGGTCTTCTTGCCCTTGGCGATGCCGATCTTCAGCTTCACCAGCCCCTTGTGGTTGAAATACAGCACCAGCGGCACCAGCGTGAACCCCTTGCGCTGGGTATCGGACCAGAGCCTGGCCAGATCCTTGCGGCTGACCAGAAGCTTGCGCTTGCGGCGTTCCTCATGGCCCCAGGTCCGGGCCTGCTCGAAGGGCGGGACATAGCCGTTGACCAGCCACAGCTCGCCATCCTCGACCGAGGCATAGCTCTCGGCGATGTTGGCGCCGTTCTCGCGCAGCGACTTGACCTCGGAACCCTGCAGCACGATCCCGCATTCGAGGTCGTCCTCGATGGCGTAATCGTAGCGGGCCCGCCGGTTCTCGGCGATCACCTTGTAATTCGGATCTGTCTTCGCTTTGGCCATGGTGGAGGCGATATAGGCTATCGCGGTCCGGCTTGAAAGGGCGCGCATCCGTCCTCAAGGCGGCTGTCGCATTTCGCGAAGGGGTGGGCCGGAGCTATCGGCAGCGGTCTTTCGCTGCCGGAACGGCACCGCATCCCGGCCGGGCGCGCCGCTTCAGGGGCCGACGCGTGCCGGCCTCCCGGACAGGGCGCCCCGGCCCGCGCGGCTGTCCAGCCGCAGGCATGGCTGCCGGAAGTGACGCAAGGTCATGGCCGTCGGTTCTTAGAAGGCATCTCAAATTTGATCATAATTATTCCCGATCAAAGTCCGAATCGACGTGCCATATGGCGGTCATGGATCGACGTGGTGTTGCCGATCCTGTGTAGAGGGCCGCGTATCTGGCCCTGTAACGGGTGCAATGTTACTTGGGGCGCGCCATGTGAATGGTGGCAGACGGTTGGTGTGACCGGCGCGCCCCAAGGGTTTCCTCCCGCCTTTCCGAATCGCGCCTCGGATTGATCCGCTCCCGTTCCGGGCTAGCTCGAGTCCGGAGGCCGGTCCGGCCAACCGGATCGTCCGTCGGAATGCACTGGAAGGGAGGACCCCATGCACGCTCGCCCCGCCGTTTCATTCGTTGTCCCGTCTCTGGCATTCGCCGCGCTGACGGCATTTGCGCTGCCCGCGCTGGCAGAGGATCCCCGCACGCCTTCGCCCGAGGGGGCACGGGTGTTCATCATCAGCCCCGAAGACGGTGCCACGGTCTCGTCGCCGGTGACGGTGGTCTTCGGCATCGAGGGCATGGAGGTCGTGCCGGCCGGCACCGACGCCCCCGCCAGCGGCCATCACCACCTGATCGTCGATCTGCCGCAGGACGAGGTCGATGTCGTGCATGCGATCCCCGCCGACGATCATCACATCCATTTCGGCGGCGGCCAGACCGAGACCACGGTCGAGCTCGCGCCCGGCACGCATAGCCTCTGGCTGCTTCTGGGCGACGCGAACCATGTGCCGCATGACCCGCCGGTGATGTCCGCGCCGATCGAGGTGACGGTCGAATAGGGCTCAGCCGGTTTCGCCGGGCGGCAGGACGATCGAGGCCAGCCAGGGCTTGATGTCGAGCAGAGGCGTGCCGTCGAAACAGTCAAGCGCATCGACCTCGACCCGACCGGCCCCGGCGTCGATCGTGGTGATCCTGACCGTCGACTGGCTGATCGTGTTGGGCCGGTTCGGCGAGCGCAGGGCGAAGCTGCCGCGCGGGCCGTCGACATGGCGGGGCGCCTGCACCAGAAGATCACGCCGCGCCCGGTCCATCCAGTACAGCAGGATAACCGGCTGGCCGACGGAAAGCCCCTTCAGCGCCGGGGCGAAGGCCGGGTCGATCTCGAGGGTGGCGGGCGCGCCCCGTTCGCGCGCCCGGCAGATATTCCTCGGGCAATCCTCTGGCCCCCAGGGGGTCCGGGCCCGGCCGATGACGCGCAGCGCCGGGCCCTCGGCGGGGCCGGGATCCCCGGCCACCACCTCGCCCGGGCGCAACTCGTCCGGCCCCTTCAGTTCAGCAGACCTTCAGTTCAGCAGGCCGGCATGGCGCATTGCGGCGTCGATCCGATCCTTCGTGCCTTGGGTCAGCCCGACCAGCGGCGAGCGGACCTCGTCGCTGCACTTGCCGAGCCGCGACAGCGCGTATTTCGCCGCGGCAACGCCGGGTTCGAGGAAGATCGCGATATGCAGCGGCATCAGCCGGTCCTGCAGCTCCAGTGCCTTCGCGTAGTCGCCCGCAAGCGTCGCTTCCTGGAACTCGGCGCAAAGCCGCGGCGCCACATTCGCGGTGACCGAGATGCAGCCCCGCCCGCCATGGGCGTTGAAGCCCAGCGCGGTGCCGTCCTCGCCCGAAATCTGCACGAAATCGGGGCCGCAGGTGATCCGCTGTTTCGGCACCCGGGCCAGATCGCCGGTCGCGTCCTTGACGCCGATGATACGCGGCAGTTTCGCCAGTTCGCCCATGGTCTCGGGGGTCATGTCGACGACCGAGCGGCCGGGGATGTTGTAGATGATGATCGGCAGGGTGCAGCAGTCATGCAGCTCGGTGAAATGCCGGATCATGCCGGCCTGGGTCGGCTTGTTGTAATAGGGCGTGACCACCAGTGCGGCATCGGCCCCGACCTCTTCGGCATATTGCATGAAGCGCACCGCCTCGGCGGTGTTGTTCGAGCCCGCGCCGGCCACCACCGGCACCCGGCCGTCGACGGTCTTCACCACTGCCGCGATCACCGCCTCGTGTTCGGCATGGGTCAGGGTCGGGCTTTCGCCGGTGGTGCCGACGGGCACGAAGCCGTGGCTGCCTTCGGCCAGCTGCCAGTCGACAAGACGCTTGAGCGTGTCGAAATCCACCGCGCCGTCCTTGAACGGCGTCACCAGGGCTGGAAGGGACCCTTGTATCATGACACGCTCCTTATCACTTGTGTGTTTCATCGGGGCGCGAGTCGCGCGCCCGCGCAGCGCGCCGGACCCTATAGCGTCGGCGGGCCGTTGCCAAGTTTGTGAATCGCCTGCATGGAGCACCGTGTGAGACCTTTCCCCTCCCTTCTTGCCGAACCGGTTCCGACATGCGCGCCCTGATCCTGACCGTCCTGATCTTGCTGGCCTCTCCCGTCCTCGCGGCCGATCCAGGCCCGCTGGCCAAGGCCATGGTCGCGGTGCGGGCCGACCGCTGGGCCGAGGCCCGTCAGCTGGCACGCCCGGCCGGTCAGGTCGCGCTCGACATCGTCGAGTGGCGGCGGCTGCGGGCGGGCGAGGGCCGGCTTGACGACTACCGCGCCTTTCTGGCCCGCAATCCCGACTGGCCGGGGCTCGGCAAGGTCCGGAGCGCGGCCGAGGGCGTCATCGCGGCCAGCGACGATCCGGCCGCGGTGGTGGCCTTTTTCGGCTCCCGCGATCCGGTGACCGGCGAGGGCGCGCTGCGGCTGGCCGAGGCCGAGGCCGCGCTGGGCCGCAGGGGCAAGGCCGAGGAGGTCGCGGTGTCGGCCTGGCGCAGGCTGCCGCTTGCCGAGCCGGTGCAGGCGGCGCTTATGGCGCGCTATGGCGCGGCGCTTGCGGGCCATCACAGGGCCCGGCTCGATACGCTGCTCTGGGACGGGCATGACATTTCGGCCGGTCGGATGCTGGGCCTCGTGCCCGAGGGCTGGCAGAAGCTTGCCGCGGCACGGATCGCGCTGCGCAACCAGAGCCCCGGCGTCGATGCCCTGATCGCGGCGGTGCCCGCCGCGCTGCGCGACGATCCGGGGCTGGCCTATGAGCGCTTCATGTGGCGCACCCGCAAGGGCCGGGGCGAGGATGCGATCGCGCTTCTGGACGAGCGCAGCGGATCGGCCGAAAGCCTCGGCCGTCCGGCGCGCTGGGCCGGGTGGCGTCGGTACTATGCCCATCAGGTGCTGCGCGAGGGCAACCCGAAGCTCGCCTATCGGCTTGCCGCGCGCCACCATCTGAGCGCGGGGGCAAGCTATGCCGAGCTGGAATGGCTGTCGGGCTTCATCGCGCTGCGCTTCCTCGACAGGCCCGAGACCGCGCTGAAGCACTTCCGCGCCTTCGAGGCGGCGGTCCGGACCCCGATCAGCCTTGGCCGGGCGGGCTACTGGGAGGGGCGCGCGCTCGAGGCGATGGGCCATCCGCAGGAGGCCCGCGCCGCCTATGCGACGGGGGCGCAGTTCCAGACTAGCTTCTACGGGCTTCTGTCGGCCGAGCGGGGCGGCATCGCCATGGACCCCTCGCTGACCGGCAAAGACCATTACCCCGACTGGCGCGCCCAGCCCTTTGCCCGCGGCTCGGTGATCGCGGCCGCCTTGCTGCTGCATGAGGCGGGCGAGCAGAATCTCGTCGAGATGTTCCTGACCCATCTTGCCGAAACCGCCGATCCGGCCGGGCAGCGCGCGCTGGCCGGGCTGGCGCTGGAGCTGAACGACCACCATGTCGCGCTGCGCATCGCCAAGACCGCGGCCGAGACCGGCAATGTCATGGTCGAGGCCTATTTCCCGGTCACCACGATCGCCCGCAGCCGCCATCCGGTCCCGACCGAGCTGGTGCTGTCGATCGTGCGCCGCGAAAGCGAGTTCGACCCGACGGTGGCCAGCGGCGCCGGGGCTCTGGGGCTGATGCAGCTGATGCCGACCACGGCCAAGGCGATGGCCGACAAGCTGTCGGTGCGCTATTCCAGCTCGGCCCTGACCGCCGATCCGGCCTATAACGCGCGTCTCGGCGCGGCCTATCTGGCGCATCTGGTCGAAGAGTTCGGGTCCAATCCGGTACTGGTCGCCGCGGCCTATAATGCCGGGCCCAGCCGGGCGCATCGCTGGGTCGCCGAACAGGGCGATCCGCGCGCGGCCGGGGTCGACGTGATCGACTGGATCGAGCTGATCCCCTTCACCGAGACCCGCAATTACGTGATGCGGGTCACGGAATCGCTGCCGATCTACCGGGCGCGGCTGGCGGGCCGGACCGGAGCGCTCAGCCTCTCGAAAGAGCTGAAGTCGAACTGAGCGCCGGTCGTCTGGCGCGGTGCCGGGCGGGGCTGTCGCTCCTGCCCGGCCGGCTCTGCATCCCTGCCCCGCCCTGACGCGTGAAAGCCTGACGCGCGCCCGGTCCGCGCTGCCGCCCCCGGGCGCAGTTGCCGGGACGATGGCCTCATGGGGGGCGTCCGTCTGCTGCAAGGGCCAGACCCTCCTGGATCGCCCGTGAATCGTGCCGGGCGGCCCGCTGGCGCCGTTATGTTTTTCGTGCTGCCGCGGATCTGCCCCGAATCTGCTCAGGCGCTCAGACCGGCCCGGCTCCGCCCGCCCGACCTGCCCGCACCCGCTCGCGCCAGGCGGTGAAAAGCCCCGCCGCCACGACGATGGCCCCGCCCGCCACGACATTGGCGTGCAGCGTCTCGTGGAAGACCGCCAGCCCGAAGGCCGAGGCGAAGACGAGCTGCAGATAGGCGAAGGGCTGCACGGCGCTGGCCTCGGCCACCTCATAGGTCTTGATCAGCAGGAAATGTCCCAGCGCGCCCGAGACGCAGAGCCCGGCCATGAAGCCCCAGTCGGCGGCCGTCATCGGCTCCCAGCTCCAGAGCCCGACGAGGGTGGCGGCGACCGCACCGGTGGTGCCGGTCCAGAAGAAGCTGGTCGCGGCGCTGTCCTCGCGGGCGACATAGCGGGTGAGCAGCCCGTAGATGGCGAACAGCGTCGCGGCGGCCAGCGGGATCAGCGCCAGCGGCGAGAACACCCGCACGCCCGGCGCGAGGATCACCAGAACGCCAGCGAAGCCCACGCCGATCGCGCACCAGCGCCGCCAGCCGACCTTCTCGCCCAGGACCGGGCCGGACAGCGCCGCGATCATCAGCGGGTAGGAGGCAAAGACCGAATGGCTCTCGATCAGGCCGAGATGGGTGAAGGCCGCGATCATCACCCAGATCTCGGCCACCAGCACCAGCCCGCGCAGGGTCTGCAGCACCGGCATCCGGGTGCGTGCCGCCGCCGACAGGCTGCCCGCGTTGCGCCGCGCCAGCACCATCACGAAGGCCGCGAAGAACCAGTAGCGGATCATCACCACCATCGGGATGTTGTAGTGATCCGCCAGATGGCGCGAGAGCACGTCCTGCGCCGAGAAGACGAAGGTCGTGGCGATCATCAGAAGGATCCCCAGCCGGGTGTTCTGCCGGGTCATGACAGGTGTCCCACGCTCATGTGGCGCTTGCGCCCGAAGCCAGGGCGGCGGCTGACCTCGAAGCCCGCCGCGGCCAGGCCACGCCGGACGAAGCCCGCCGCGGTATAGGTGGCGGCGGTGCCGCCGGGGGCGGTGTGGCGGGCGACCTCGGCCATCAGCCCGGGCGACCAGAGTTCGGGGTTCCTGGCGGGCGAGAAGCCGTCGAGAAACCAGGCATCGGCCCGGCCCTCCCAGGCGGGCAGGGTCTCGCGCGCGTCGCCTTCGACGATCTCGGCGATCAGCCCGTCGGTCTCGATCCGGCGCGCACCCTCCGCCCAGGCGGCGATCAGCGGGTCGGCCACGGCACGGGCCTCGGGAAAGGCCGACAGCGCGCGCTCCATCTCTTCGGCGCTCATCGGGAAGGCCTCGAAGCTGGTAAAGCGCAAGGGGCCTTCCGTTCCGGCCGCCCGCCAGGCGATCAGCGCCGCCAGCAGGTTCAGCCCGGTGCCGAAGCCCAGCTCGGCGATGTGAAAGCCCGGGGCGAAGCGGCCGGGCAGGCCGTTGCCGTCTAGAAACACATGGCGGGTCTCGGCCAGCCCGTCGGCGATCGAGAAATAGGGATCGTCGAAGCGGGTCGAGACCGGCACCCCGCCCTCGCGCCATTCGATCCTGGCGCGCTGGTCACGGGGCAGCGGATCGCCTAGACCGCTGGCGGATTCTTCGGGGCAAGGGGGCGGAACGGATGGCACGGGTCGATGTAACTGTGATGGGGGCAGGGGTGTTCGGGCTCTCTTCGGCCTATGCCTGCGCGCGGCGCGGCGCAAGGGTGCGCGTCGTCGAATGGTCGCATCCCGGCGCGGGGGCGAGCGGCACGCCGGTCGGCGCACTCAGCCCGCATGTGCCCGAGCAATGGAACCCCAAGAAGCAGTTCCAGTTCGAAAGCCTGATCGCCTCCGAGGCATTCTGGGCGGAGGTCGAGGCCGAAAGCGGCCTGAAGACCGGCTATGGCCGGGTCGGGCGCTATCAGCCGCTCGCGGATGAAAAAGCGCTGGCCCGCGCCCGGGACCGTGCCGTCGAGGCCGAAACGCTTTGGCAGGGGCGCGCGGCCTGGCGGGTGATCCGGGCGGCCGAGGCTGGGGGTCTTGTGCCCGAGACGGCCTCGGGCTGGCTGGTCCATGACACGCTGTCGGCCCGGATCGCGCCGCGCGCCGCTTGCGCGGCTCTGGCCGGGGCCATCCGCGTGCGGGGAGGCGAGGTGTCCTGCGGTGCCGAGGGTCCGATTGAGGGGCGGGTGATCTGGGCCACGGGCTATCCGGGGCTGGCCGCGCTCTCGGCCGATCTCGACCGTCAGGTCGGCAGCGGCGTCAAGGGACAGGCGGCGATCCTTGCGCATGATGCGGGCGCGGTGCCGCAGGTCTATGCCGATGGTGTGCTGATCGTGCCCCATGCCGATGGCACGGTCGCCGTGGGCTCGACCTCGGAACGCGAGTTCGACGATCCCTACAGCACCGATGCGCGGCTCGACGCGGTGATCGACCGGGCGCGGGCGGTCTGTCCGGCGCTTGCGGGCGCTGAGGTGATCGAGCGCTGGGCGGGCGTGCGCCCGCGCGCGAAGACCATCGCGCCGATGCTGGGTCCCTGGCCCGGGCGGCCGGGGCATTTCGTGGCCAATGGCGGCTTCAAGATCGGGATCGGACTGGCGCCAAAGGTGGGCGAGCTGATGGCAGCGCTGGTTCTGGAGGGTCGGGACGACATCCCCGAAGGTTTCCGGGTCGAGGCGAGTCTTTGAGCCTCAGCGCCGGCCGATATAGGTCTGGTAGGCCCAGATCAGGGCCATCGCGCCCAGCACCGCCCCGACAAGACCGGCCAGCGCGCCGGTGATCGCCAGCAGGAGGCGGATCAGCAGCCCGCCGATCAAAGCGCCGAAAACGCCCAGCGCGACGGTCGTCAGCATATCGGCCTCGACCCGCATGATCCGGGTGGCAAGGAAACCGGCCGCAGCCCCGATGATAAGAAGAAAGACCATGCCCATGGCCTGAATATGGGGCGCGCGCCAGGCGTTTGCCAGAGCGGTTCGTAGCGATCCGTGCCCCGGGACAGGGACCCGCGGGATTTCTGCCGCCCCGGACCGGACACATTGGCCCGGTCGGCCGCATTCCGTCCTGCCCCGGCCTCGGTTCCTGAGAACGCCGAACGGCGCCTCGGGACGCGTGGCCGGACACGTGCCCTGTTCGGGCCATGGCGCGTCCGGTCCCGGGGCCGAGGCGGGCGGCGAGACGGGGTTCTGGCCCTGCGGCATGGGCCAGGTGTGGCGGCAAAACCGCGGCCATCCCGGGGTCCAGACCATCCTCGCCCCTCGCTCGTCGCGCAAGCGCGGGAAAATCCGCAGGGATCGGGCCTCTGCCCGGGCCTTGTCGTCATCCGGGTGGCGGGCGTTGCCGTTTTCCGCTTCGTCTCTCGGCCGCGCCCCCCGGTCCGCCGATCCCCTCCGCCGGTCCCTGCGCCGGGGCTGTCGGCGCTGAGCTGGCCCACTGTCCCGGCCACAGATCCGGAGCCCTTGCGCAGATCCGGGAGCGGCGCGGCGGGACGCGCGGCGAAGACGGATCGGCCCGCCATTCCCTTCGACCGCACCGCCCTGCGGCAGGGGAAGATCCGGACGGCTTTGATCGCCACACTGCATCATGCCACCGTCACGGGGCTTTCCGGAAGGCCTGCCACAATTTACAGGGGCGCCCCCGCGCAAGAACCGACGCGGGGGGCTTTCCGCCCGAATAAGAGAGAGGGTGGCAGGCTCCGGCTGCCGACACCCGAAACCGCGCGCGCGAGCGGTGCCGTCCCGCCTCAGATCGAGGCCATCACGAAATCCGGATGGATGCCCGCCGCGCGACAGCAGGACTGGCAGGACAGGGATTTCAGCGCGCCGTGATCGGTCACCAGAGCGCTGCGATAGCCAAGCGCCCGGGCGCCCAGGATATCGGTATGCAGCGTGTCGCCCACCATCAGCACCCGGTCCGGCGGAATGCCCGCTCCGGCGCGCAGCCGGGCCAGATCGTAGACCGAGGGGAAGGGCTTGCCGCAGAAGACGGGCAGCTGCCCCGTGGCATCGGCAAGCCGATGAGCCCAATAGCCCGGTTCGAGCGACAGCCCGGTCTCGCGCGGGGCCACCAGATCGGGATTGCCGCAGAAGACCGGGCGCGGCCGGGCGGCAAGGGCCTGCGCCAGCAGGCTCTGGCGCGACTCGTTCCAGCCCGAGGCACCGATCAGCAGGAAGCCGTCGACCCCGGCATAGGTCTCGGGATCGTCGCCGAGAAAGCTGACCGTCAGATCGCCGAGATCCTCGCGACCATGCCCGTCATCCAGCATGATGCCCCAGTGCCGCCGGTCGCCCGCAAGGGTGGCCAGCAGCGCCTCGCGGCTCGAGGTGACCTCGGCGGCGGTGAAATCGAAGCCGAGCCGCTGCCAGCGGGCCATCATGTGGCGCTTGGGGTAGCCGGCCGAATTCGAGACCACGGCGACGCGCTTGCCCGCGGCCCTGAGGGCCCCGATCCGGTCCGCGGCGCCGGGGATCGGCGTCTCGCCCACATTCAGCACGCCATAGGCATCGAGCAGGACCAGATCGACCTCGCCGACCGCCTCGGAGAGCGAGGCGACCGGCTGTGCGGCGCCCGCGTCCCGGGCTTGGGGCAGTCGGGGCCGGATCGCCTGATAGGCGGCGAAGGCCCAGGCCGCATCGCGGCCGTCCGTCTCCGGCGTATCGGTCAGCAGGCGGTTCGCGGCCCGCATCAGAGGATGCGCCGCCGCAGCCAGGCCGAGACGATCTCGCCCAGCAGGACCAGCCCGAGGATGCACAGCAGCACCGTCGCCGCCTCCTGCCATTTGAAGGTGTCGATGGCCGATTGCAGGATGAGGCCGATGCCGCCCGCGCCCACCAGCCCCAGCACGGTCGATTCGCGCAGGTTGATGTCCCAGCGCAGGATCGCCACCGCCCAGAAGGTGGGCATGACCTGGGGCACGATGGCATAGAGGATCACCTTGGCGCGCGAGGCGCCGGTGGCTTCCAGCGCCTCGACCGGGCGCGGGTCGATCTCTTCGATCGCCTCGCCCAGAAGCTTGCCGACGAACCCGACCGACCGCAGCATGATCGCGACGATGCCGGCCACGATGCCGGGGCCGAAGATCGCCACGAAGAGCAGCGCCCAGATGATGGTGTTGATCGAGCGCGACGACACCAGGATGATCCGGCCGAGCCACAGCGTGGCGCGGTTCGGCGTGGTGTTCTGCGCCGCGAGCCAGGCCACCGGCAGCGAGATCAGGACGGCAAAGATGGTGGCGATGGTGGCGATGTTCACCGTCTCCCAGAGCACAAGCAGGATGGTGCCGAGATTGGTGGCATCGGGCGGGACCATGCGGCCGAAGAGATCGGCCATCTGCACCGGCGCATCCCAGACCCATTCCCAGATCACGTCGATCGAGGTGATGGACCAGCCGATCACCAGCGCGGCGAAAAGCAGGCCGAGATAGCGCGCGATCTGCTGTCGCGGCGTGTAGCGGTGCCAGTCCTCGGGGAAGGCCTCGCGCAGCGGCGCGGGCCGGGTCATGTCCTGATCGGTCATATCCGCTTCCTGATCTGTCCGCTGATTGCCTCGCTGAGGAGGATCGCGCCGACGATGACGATGGTGATGGCTAGGGCGAAATCGTAGTCGTAGCGTCCGAAGGCATTGGCCAGGGTCGCGCCGATGCCGCCCGCGCCGACGATGCCGATCATGGCCGAGGCGCGCAGGTTGCTGTCGAGCTGGTAGATCGACAGCCCGATCAGCCGTGGCAGGATCTGCGGGAAGATGGCGTAGAACAGGACCGACAGATAGGGCGCCCCGGTGGCACGCAGCGCCTCGACCTGGCCGAAATCGATCTCCTCGATCCGCTCGGCCAGCATCTTGGCGACGAAGCCGATGGAATAGACGATCAGCGTCAGCACGCCCGCCAGCGGCCCGAAGCCCACCGCCTTGACGAAGAGGATGGCCACGATCACCGGATGAAAGCTGCGCGCGACGATGATCAGCGCCCGGCCGAGATAGAAGACCGGCAGCGGCGCGATGTTGCGCGCGGCCATGAAGGCGGCGGGAACCGAGATCAGGACCCCGCCGAAGGAGGCCAGAACCGCGATCTTGAGGCTTTCGAGAAAGCCGTCGATCAGCAGCCCGCTGCGCTCGAAATTCGGCGGGATCGACCCGCCGAAGATCCGCGCGGCCCGGCCGAAGCCCTGCGATACGCGCGCCCAGTCGATCGGCAGCGTGGCGATGGTGCCTAGGATATAGGCGGCGACCGCCAGCCACAGCGCCCAGCGCAGCAGCGGGTTGCGGATCATCCGTGGCTTCGACCAGCGGTCGGGCAGGGATGCGGGATCGGCGGGCGCACTCATGTGGCAAGCCTCGCGTCTGCGGCGGGCGCGGCCTCCGCGGCCCGGTCCTGCGCCCGGTCTTGCGACGGGATACCGGAATAGATCTCGTCCATCGCGTCATCGGTCAGATCGGCCGGCACGCTGTCGAAGATGATCCGGCCATAGCGCATGCCGACAATGCGGTCGGTATAGGCCTTGGCCTCGTTGACATTGTGGATGTTGATCAGCACCGGCAGCTTCAGCTCGCCCGCCAGATCGCGCAAAAGCTGCATGATCTGTTCCGAGGTCTTGGGATCGAGCGAGGCGGTCGGTTCGTCGGCCAGCAGGATCTCGGGGCGCTGCATCAGCGCGCGCACCACGCCCACGCGCTGGCGCTCGCCGCCCGACAGCTCGTCGGCGCGTTTGTCGGCGTAATGGGCGATGCCGACGCGCTCCATCAGTTCATAGGCGTGGCGGATTTCCTCGCGCGGGTAGCGCCGGGTCAGCGCCGCCCAGGTCGAGAGGTAACCCAGCCGGCCCGACTGCACATTCTCCATCACCGTCAGCCGGTCGACGAGGTTGAAGCCCTGGAACACCATGCCGATCTTGCGCCGCGCCTCGCGCAGCCTGCGGCCATGCAGGCCGGTCAGCTCGGTGCCGTTCAGCACGATGCTGCCCGAGCTCGGCACGACCAGCTTGTTGATGCAGCGCAGAAGCGTGCTCTTGCCCGCGCCCGAGGAGCCGATCACCGAGACGACGGTCTCGCCCTCGATGGTCAGGTTGAGGTTCTTCAGCACCGGGTCGCCGGTGCCGTATCGTTTGACGAGATCGGTGATCTTCAGCATGCATGCGCTCCGTCGGGACGGCGGGGGTCGGGAAACGGCGGGCGGGCCGCGCGGGCCCGCCCGGGGGCTGATGCCCTCATTCGGCGGCAAGGCCCTCGGGGGTGTAGCGGACCCCGTTCGCGGCCTGGATCTCGCGGATCACCGCCCAGTCCTCCTGATAGGTCACCGGCACGAATTTCGAGACCCCGGCGAATTCCTCGCCAAGCGCGGTGCCCGAGAAGTCGAAATCGAAGAAGGCCTGCCTGATCTTCTCGACCAGCGCCGGGTCGAGATCATGGGCATAGGTGAAGGAGGTGGTCGGGAAGGGTTTCGATTCCCAGATGATCTTGACCTCTTCGGGGTCGTAGAGCCCGCGTTCGGCCATGCGGTCGACCACTTCGGAGGCGACCGGGGCGGCATCGTAATCCCCGGCGACGACGCCCAGCATCGACTGGTCATGCGAGCCGGAATAGACCACCTGGTAATCCTCGTCCGGCGTCACCCCGAGATTGGGGAACAGCGCGCGGGGCGCCAGATTGCCCGAATTCGACGTGGGCGAGGTATGCGCGACGCGCTTGCCGGCAAGGTCCTCCATGCTGTCGATGCCGCTGTCCTTGCGGGTATAGACCTGCAGCTTGTAGCCGAATTCGCCCTCGTCCGAGCCCATGATCGCGAAGGGCACGGCGCCCGCGAGGTTGACGGCGAAGGGCGTGGGGCCGGTCGAGAAGCCCGCGATATGCAACCGCCCCGAGCGCATGGCCTCGACCTCGGCCGAATTCGACTGCACGGCGAAGAACCTGACGTCCCGGCCGGTCGCCTCCTCGAGATGCTCGATGAAGGGTTCCCAGATATCGGCATAGATTGCCGGGTCCTCGACCGGCGTATAGGCAAAGACCAGCGTGCCCGGATCCTGCAGCCCCTCGGCGGGCGCGTCGGCGACCAGATCGCCGTCCCGGTCGCAATACATCGGGTCGAGATCGCCGCGCGGGCAGTCCTGGGCCTGGGCCGCTCCGGCGAGCATGGCGATGGCGGATGCCGCGGCGAGGCCGCGGAACGTGATGTCGAACATGTTTTCCTCCCTTGTCCTCATCCCTCCGCTCCTCCGGAGAAATGTGGCATCTCCCACATGATCAGCATTAATTTGTGGCAACTGCAATATGTTTGTTGCCAAACTGTGATAGCCTCGCGCAAGAGGACAGATCATGACCGACCCGAACCCGCGCCTGCGCAAAGCCGACCGGCACGAGAGAATCCTCATGGAGCTCAAGCTGAGATCGCATCTTCGGATCAGCGATCTGGCCCGGGATTTCCATGTCGCGACCGAGACCATCCGGCGTGACGTGGCCGAGCTTCAGGCGGCCGGACAGGTCACGAAGGCCTTCGGTGGCGTCATCCCGGTGGGGCCGGGGCAGCGCCCGGATGTGGATGCGCGCAGCCGCGACCGTCAGCAGGAGCGCGCCGAGATCGCCCGACAGGCCGCCACGCTGGTGGCGCCCGGCGACACGATCATGCTTGATGCCGGCTCCACCACCCAGGAGCTGGCGCGGCGGCTGTCGCTTGGTGGCGCCCCGGTCACCGTGCTGACCAACAGCCTGAACGTCGCGATGATCCTCGGCCGCAGCGCGGCCGCGACGGTGCGGCTGTGTCCGGGCGATTTCCTGGCCCGCGAGGCGGCGGTGATCGGCCCGGACACGGTCGACTTCCTGCGGCGCTTCCATGTCGGGCGCGCCTTCATCGGGGCCTCGGCGGTCAGTTGCAGCGGCGTCACCGAGGCGGTGCCGGGCTTTGCCGCCGTCAAGCGCGCGATGATGGCCCAGAGCGACGAGCTGGTGGTGATGACCGATCAAAGCAAGATCGGCCGCACCGACTGCGATCTGGTGACGTCGTTCCGTCCCGGCCTGACGCTGGTCACCGACGCGTCGCTGCCTCGGGAGCTTGGGGGCGCGATCTCCAAAGGCGGTGCGCGGGTGCTCTGACGCGGCTCGCACGGGCCGGGAGATGTCCGTCAGTCGCAGCAGACCGCCCCCGGTCGCGCTGTCACCGGCTGGGCGAGGCTCTGAAGACTGCGCCGGCGGTGTCGTCTTGCCAAGGCAGGCTCCGCGCAATCGGTAACGCGGCTTGGTGATGCTCAAGCTCTTGATGCGAATTCATGAACGTTGTTGGAGGCGGTGCCCGACAGAGGCAGGGCGAGGCCATCCTGCCGTCAGGATGCGGAACGAGGCGCCTTCCCCGCGCCTTGTCCGCGTTTTGTTCGGGGCCTGCGCCCCGGGGCATGGGCCGATTGGCGGACACCACCACCTGCAAAGCCGGGAAGGCTTTCGGGGTGGGGGTCAGTCCAGCCGTTCGGGCAGGGGAAAGCCGCGCAGGATCTCGGCGGCGCTCATCGGGCGCTTGCCCTGGCGCTGCGCCTCAATGATCTCGACTGCGCCCTCGCCGCAGGCAATGGTCAGCCCGTCGAGAACCGTGCCGGGGGCGGCGCTGTCCTCCACCATGCGGGCCTCTACTGCGCGGGCGCGCAGGAGTTTCAGCCTTTCCCCCGCCACATCGCACCAGGCGCCGGGGAAGGGCGAGAGGCCGTTGATATGGCGCGCGACCTCAGGGGCAGGGCGGGTCCAGTCCACCTTTGCCTCGGCCTTGTCGATCTTGGCGGCATAGGTCACGCCCTCGGCGGGCTGCGGTTCGCGGGGCAGGTCGCGCAGCCGCTCGAGCGCCTCGACGACCAGTCGCGCGCCCATCGCCGACAGCTGGTCATGGAGCGCGCCCGTGGTGTCTTCGGGGCCGATGGCGGTGCTCTCGCGCAACAGCACCGGTCCGGTATCGAGGCCTTCCTCCATCTCCATGATGCAGACGCCGGTCTCGGGGTCGCCCGCCATGATCGCACGGTGAATGGGCGCGGCACCGCGCCAGCGCGGCAAGAGCGAGGCATGGATGTTGAGACAGCCCCGGCAGGGCGCCTCGAGCACCTCGCGCGGCAGGATCAGCCCATAGGCCACCACGACGGCGACATCGGGGTCGAGTGCCGCGAAGGCCGTCTGTTCCGGCGCCGCGCGCAGCGATTTCGGGTGGCGGACCATAAGCCCCAGCTCTTCGGCGCGGGCATGGACGGGGGTCGGGCGGTCCTTCTTGCCGCGCCCGGCGGGACGAGGGGGCTGGGTGTAGACGCAGGCGATCTCGTGACCCGCCGCGACCAGCGCGTCGAGCACCGGCACCGAGAAATCGGGGGTTCCCATGAAGATCACCCGCATCGGCCTGCCCCCAGTTTCCGGGCCTTCTTCAGAAGGCGGTCGCGTTTCAGCTTCGAAAGATTGTCGAAATACATCCGGCCCGCAAGATGGTCGAGCTGGTGCTGGGCCGAGGTCGCCCAGAGACCGGAAAATTCGCGCGTCTCGGGTTCGCCCTGCTCATTCAGGAAGCGCAGCGTGACCCGGGCGGGTCGGGTGATGGTGGCATCGACCCCGGGCAGGCAGGGGCTGGCCTCGTCATGGGCCGAGAGATCGTCCGAGACCGCCAAGATCTCGGGATTGGCCAGCCGGATGGCCGCGCCGCGGGTCTCGTTGCAGTCGAGCACGGCAAGGCGCAGCAGCACCCCGATCTGGTTGGCGGCCAGGCCCACGCCATGGCCGGGCATCGCCTCCATGGTGTCGATCATGTCGGCCCAGATCGCGCGGATCTCGTCGGTGACGGTTTCGACCGGCGCGGCCGGGGTGGCAAGGCGCGGGTCGGGCCAGGGCAGGATCGGCCGGATCATGCGCCGTAGGCCGCTTCCAGTTCGCTGCGCTGGTCGGCATCGACCCGGTTCAGGGTGACGATGCCGTCGAGATGGTCGATCTCGTGCTGGGCGCAGACCGCCGAGATGCCCGACAACACCTCGCGCCGGCGGGTGCCGTCGAGATCGGTCCAGCGCAGCGTGATCTCGATCGCGCGCTCGACCTCGGCGACGATGCCGGGCAGGGACAGGCAGCCCTCGGGGCCTGTCATGGTTTCGGGTCCGCGTTCCTCTATCACCGGATCGATGAAGATGCGCGGGTTGCGCGGCCCGGCGGCGCCGTTCACATCCATCACGAACAGCCGTTTCAGCACGCCCACCTGCGGCGCGGCCAGCCCGCGCCCGGGCGCCCCATACATGGTGTCGAGCATTTCCTGCGCCAGCCGCGCGATCTCGGGCGTCACATGGCCGATGGGCTCGCAACGGGTCGCCAGCCGCGGATCGGGCCAGCGCAGGATCGGCAGCTCGCTCACGACCGGCTCCGTTCGCGTTTCAGCTTGACCATCTTGCGGGTGATGAACTGGCGCTTGAGCGGCTTGAGGTAGTCGATGAAGAGCTTGCCGTCGAGATGGTCGATCTCGTGCTGGACGCAGGTCGCCCAGAGCCCGGTGAACCTGTCCTCCTTCGGATCGCCCGACGGGTCGGTCCAGCGCACGATCACCTCGGCGGGACGGGTGACCTCGGCATAGGTCTCGGGGATCGACAGGCAGCCTTCCTCGTGGATGTTCCTGTCCTCCGAGGCCCAGACGACCTCGGGGTTGAACATCGCATAGGGCTGGGGCCGGGCGCCCTCGTCCTTGGCGCAATCCATCACGATCAGCCGCGAGAGCACGCCGATCTGCGGCGCCGCAAGCCCGATGCCCGGCGCGTCATACATGGTTTCCAGCATGTCCTCGGTAAGCTTCTGCAGCATGTCCGAGATATCGGGCACGGCATCTGCCACCGTTTTCAGGCGCGGGTCGGGATGGATCAGGATCGGTCGAATGCTCATGATCGATGGATTTAGGCGAAGCCGGGGGCCCGCGCAATGCGGCGTGTCTTGCACCCGGCGGCCAAGACGCTAGCTTGGCGCGCGCATCACAGGAGACCCGCCATGAATTTCGACGAGATCATCGACCGCCGCGGCACCCATTCCTCGAAATGGGACATGATGGAGCCGATCTATGGCGTCTCTCCCGAAGAGGGGCTGGCGATGTGGGTGGCGGACATGGATTTCCGCCCGCCGGCCTGCGTTTCGAAGGCGCTGCAGTCGATGGTCGATCATGGCATCTACGGCTATTTCGGCGACGACGCCGCCTACAAGGCGGCGATCGGCTGGTGGATGAAGACCCGCCATGGCTGGGAGGTGGACCCGGCCGCGATCTTCACCACGCACGGGCTTGTGAACGCAACCGCGCTCTGCATCGAGGCCTTCACCGCGCCGGGCGACGGGGTGGTTCTGTTCACGCCGGTCTATCACGCCTTCGCCCGGGTGATCCGTGCCGCGGGCCGCGAGGTGGTGGAATGCCCGCTGGTCACGCGCGATGGCCGCTACGAGATGGATTTCGCAGCCTATGACGCACAGATGACCGGCCGCGAGAAGGTCGTGATCCTTTGCTCGCCGCATAATCCCGGCGGCCGGGTCTGGACCCGCGACGAGCTTCAGGCCGTCGCCGATTTCGCCAGGCGCCACGACCTGGTGCTGATCTCGGACGAGATCCATCACGACCTGGTCTATCCGGGCCACCGCCATATCGTCATGGATCTGGTCGATGACAATATCCGCGACCGGCTGGTGATCCTCTCGGCCACCACGAAGAGCTTCAACATCGCGGGTATCCATAACGGCAATGTCATCATCCCCGATCCGGGGCTCCGGGCGCGTTTCGCGGGGCGTTTCGCGGCCATGGGCATGTCGCCCAATTCCTTCGGCATGATCATGGCGACCGCCGCCTATTCGTCCGACGGCGCCGAATGGATCGACGCGCTGATGCGCTATCTCGACGGCAACCGGAAGCTCCTGGACGAGGGCATCGCCGCGATCCCCGGGGTGCGCTCGATGCCGCTCGAGGCAACCTACCTGTCCTGGGTCGATTTCTCGGGCACCGGCATGGCCGCCGACGAGTTCACCCGCCGGGTCGAGAAGGAGGCAAAGATCGCGGTCAACCACGGCGCCAGCTTCGGCACCGGCGGCGAGAGCTTCCTGCGCTTCAACATCGCCACCCCGCGGGCGCGGATCGTCGAGGCGGTCGAGCGGCTGCAGGCGGCCTTCGCCGATCTGCAATAGCGGTGCGTTGACGCAGGGGGGATGCGCGGTCAGAGGCGATGCGCCCGCCGCTCATCCCGCTATCTCTTCCATCAAACACATGGAGGAGTTCATGGGACAACTGATCGATGGCCGCTGGGACAGCGGCTGGTACGACACCGAAAGCCATGGCGGCCGCTTCGTCCGCTCGACCTCCGGGTTCCGCAACTGGATCACGGCAAACGGCGCGCCCGGCCCCGAGGGCGAGGGCGGGTTCAGGGCCGAAAGCGGGCGCTATCACCTTTACGTCTCCTATGCCTGCCCCTGGGCGCACCGGGCGCTGATCTTCCGCGCCATCAAGGGGCTCGCGCCGCATATCGGCCTCTCGGTGGTGCATCCCGACATGCTCGAGGATGGCTGGAGCTTTGCCACCGACTTCCCCGGCACGACCGGCGACGGCCTTTACGGCCTGCCTTTCCTGCGCGACATCTACACCAAGGCAAAACCCGACGTGTCGGGCCGGGTCACGGTGCCGGTCCTGTGGGACAGGCAGCGCGAGACCATCGTCTCGAACGAATCCTCCGAGATCATCCGGATGTTCAATTCGGCCTTCGACGGCATCACCGGCAATCGCGACGATTACTGGCCCGAAGAGCTGCGCGAGGGCATCGACGAGGTCAATGCGCGGGTCTATGACACCGTCAACAACGGCGTCTACAAGGCCGGTTTCGCCACCTCGCAGAAAGCCTATGACGAGGCGGTCCGGGCGCTGTTCGACAGTCTCGACTGGCTGGAAGAGCGGCTTGCGACGCGGCGCTACCTGATGGGCGAGCGCCTCACCGAGGCCGACTGGCGCCTCTTCACCACGCTCTTGCGCTTCGATCCGGTCTATCACCTGCATTTCAAGTGCAACCGCAACCGGCTGATCGACATGCCCAATCTCTGGGGCTATGCGCGCGAGCTCTATCAATGGCCGGGCGTGGCCGAGACCGTGCATTTCGACCATATCGTGCGGCACTACCATTACAGCCACGACACCATCAATCCGAACCGGATCATCCCGATCAACCCGCGGATCGACTGGACCGGGCCGCATGGGCGCGACCGGCTGAAAGCCGCCTGAGCCAGCTTGCCTGCCGGTTGGGGCTTGGTAAGGTGGCGGCCGTAAATCGTTTTTGTCTGAAATGGTCCCGGAGCCCTTCATGCGCCCTTCGCCGTCCCTCCCTGCCCTCTGTCTGCTGTCGCTGGCCCTTGTCTCCGGGGTGCCCGGAGGGGCCTGGGCGGCCTGCGGCGGGAATTTCGGCGGTTTCGTCGCCGGGCTGCGCGACGAGGCGGTGCGCCGGGGCCATGACGCGGGGGCGGTGCGGAATTTCTTCGCGGGCGTGCGGCAGGACCCGGCGGTGATCCGGGCGGACCGGGCGCAAGGGGTGTTCCAGCGGGATTTCATCGATTTCGCCCGCCGCCTCATCAGCCGTTCGCGGCTCGATAACGGCCAGCGCAATGCCAGCCGTTACAGCGCCGTGTTCGATGAGGTCGAACGCAGATACGGCGTCTCGCGCGGCGTGTTGCTGGCCTTCTGGGCGTTGGAGACCGATTTCGGCGCCGTGCAGGGGGACTTCAACACGCGGGACGCGCTGGTGACCCTGGCCCATGACTGCCGCAGGCCCGAGTTGTTCCGGCCGCAGATCTTCTCGGCCCTGACCCTTTACGAACGCGGCGATTTCGACCCGGCCAGAACCACCGGCGCCTGGGCGGGCGAGATCGGCCAGGTCCAGATGCTGCCCGCCGACATCCTGGAAAACGGCGTCGACGGCGATGGCGACGGGCATGTCCGGCTGAAGAGCTCGGCGCCCGATGCGCTGATGTCGGCCGGGAAGATGCTGAAGGGGCTTGGCTGGCGCGCGAACGAGCCCTGGCTGCAGGAAATCGTCATTCCCGGAAATCTCGACTGGGCCGAGACCGGGCTCGACCACGGCAAGCGCGTCTCGGACTGGGCGCGGCTGGGGGTGCGGGCGCGCAGCGGCAATCTGGGTCCGGCCAGCCTGCGCGCTTCGGTCTTGCTGCCGATGGGCCGGAACGGCCCGGCCTTCCTCGCCTATCCGAATTTCCGGGTTCTGTTCGAGTGGAACCAGAGCCTCGTCTACGTCACCACCGCCGCCTATCTGGCGACCCGCTTCGAGGGCGCCCCGATCTTCGATCCGCGTGCGCCCGAGCCGGGGCTTGCGGGGGCCGAGATGAAGGTCTTGCAGCAAAAGCTGGTGCGGCGCGGCCATGATGTCGGGGGCGTCGATGGAATTCTCGGCGAGAAAACCCGCGAAGCCGTTCAGAAAGAACAGATCCGGCTTGGCTTTCCCGCAGATTCCTGGCCGACCCGGGCGCTTCTCGACCGGCTCTGACCGCGCGCCCCGGAGCCTCCGGGGCCGCCGGGGCGTTACCAGTCGATATAGTCTTCGAAGGCGTCGATCGATTGCTGCCAGATGTCGATCGTGGTCATGAAGAGCTTCTTGTCGATGCCGGGCTTGGCCAGAATCACGTCCATTTCCAGCCCCGGATCGCCCTCGTCGTCAAGCGTGGCCTTGGTGAACAGCCATTCGCGGTTCCACTGGTTCATCTTCAGCGCGGTCACCGGATCCTTCATGTCGTAGGCGACATAGAACTGCACCGAACTGCAGTCGACATTGTCGGTGCAGCCATAGAACAGAACGATGAATTCGGTATTCGAGTCGCCGGTCAGGTGGCTGACGATCTTGGGGTCGCCGAGATCGTCGGTCTCCATCGTCGCCGCAAGCCCCTTGGATTGAAGCGCCTTCAGCACGCTGTCGGGATCCGACGCGATCACATCGGCCGAGGCTGCCTGGGCGGCGAGGGGAAGGGCCCAGAGGGCATGGACGAGGCGCTTCATCGGTTCTCTCCTTGTTCGTTCGCACGCGCCGGGGAGTGAGGGGGCAGGCCGGAAGTGTCAAGCCGGGGGCTTGCGGCCGGCGATCTCCTGCCGAGACAGGCGGCGGATCAGGGAACGCAGATCGGGCTGGGCGGATCGGGCGGCACCGATCAGGCGACCAGGGCCTCGGCCTTCTTCAGGTCGACCGACACCAGCTGGCTCACCCCCTGCTCGGCCATGGTGACGCCGAACAGCCGGTCCATCCGGCTCATGGTCAGCGCATGGTGGGTGATGATGAGAAAGCGGGTATCGGTGCGCCGGGTCATCTCGTCCAGCATGTCGCACATCCGGGTGACATTGGCGTCGTCGAGCGGCGCGTCGACCTCGTCGAGCACGCAGATCGGCGCCGGATTGGCCAGGAACACGCCGAAGATCAGCGCCAGCGCGGTCAGGGTCTGTTCGCCCCCCGACAGCAGAGACAGCGTCGAGAGCTTCTTGCCCGGCGGCTGGCACATGATCTCGAGCCCCGCCTCCAGCGGATCGTCGGATTCGACCAGCACCAGCCGGGCCTCGCCGCCGCGGAAGAGATTGGTGAAAAGCAGCGCGAAATTCGCGTTCACCTGCTCGAAGGCGGTCAACAGCCGGTCGCGGCCCTCGCGGTTGAGGCCGGCAATGCCGGCGCGCAGCGTGCGAATCGCCTCGTCGAGATCGCTCTTCTCGACCACCAGCGTGTCATGTTCCTCCTGCACCGCGCGGGCATCCTCCTCGGCGCGCAGGTTGACCGCGCCCAGCGCCTCGCGCTGACGCTTGAGCCGTGTCACCTCATGCTCGATCGCCTCGGCCGGGGGCATCCGGTCGGGATCGTCGCCGAGCTTTTCCAGCAGGTCGGCGGGCGTCGTTTCCAGCTCTTCGGCGATGCGGGCGGCGGCCTGGGCCACGGTGTCACGCGCGGCCTCGGCCCGGGCCTGGGCGGCGGCGCGGGCCTCGCGGAGCTCGCCCGCCCGGCGCTCGGCCTCGCGGGCGGCATGATCGGCCTCGCGGGCCCGGCTCTCGGCCGCGGCCAGCGTCTCGGCGGCGGTGGCGCGCCGGGTCTCGGCGGTCTCGATCCGGGCGGCCAGCGCTTCGCGTTGCTCGGCGATCTCCTCGGGCAGGGCGGCGGCGCGGTCGAGTTCTTCCTCCGAGGCGGCCTTGCGGTCCTCGAGCTCGGCCACCCGGGTTCCGGCGGTGTCGAGCCGCTGGCGCCAGGTCTGGGCGTCGCGGGCGATCTGGGTCAGCCGCTTGGTCCGTGCCTCGCCGTCGCGCTTCAGTTCTTCATGGGCGGCGCGGCGCGCGATCATGGTCATCCGCGCGGCCTCGACGGTGGTGCGCACGTCGTCGAGCCGGGCCCGCGCCGCGTCGAGATCGCCGAGCGATGCCAACTGGCCTTCGGCTTCGCTCAGCCGCAGCCGGGCGCCGGTCGCCTCGTCCTCGTGGCGGGCGACGGCCATCCGCGCGGTTTCAAGCCGGCTTTCGGCCATCTCGCGGTCGGCTTCGGCGCGCGACAGGGCGCGACCCAGCTCGGCCAGGGCGCGGTCGGCCTCGCGCCGGGCCTCGCGGGCGGCGCGGTCGGCCTCGGTCGCGGCCTGCAGCTCGCGCGACAGCGCCTCATGGGCCTCGGAGGCGGTCTCGGCCCGGATCTCGGCCTCATCGAGATCGCGGCGCAGCTCGGCCAGCCGGTTGAGCTGTTGCAGCCGGAGCGCGGCGGCGCTGGGCGCGTCGGCGGCGGAGGCACGCAAGCCGTCCCAGCGCCAGAGATCGCCATCAGGGCTGACCAGCCGCTGGCCGGGCCCGAGTGCCGGCTGCAGCCGGGCGCCGGTCCCGGCATCGGGTACCAGCCCGATCTGACCGATCCGCCGGATCAGAGCCTCGGGCACCGCGACATGGTCCGAAAGCGGCGCGGCGCCTTCGGGCAGGGGCGGCTCGGCCGGGTAGGGCGGCAGCGCGAGCCAGCCCGAGGCGGTCCCGTCCCGGACCACCGGCGCGCGCAGATCGTCGGCCAGCGCGGCCCCCAGCGCCTTTTCATAGCCCTTGTCGACGCCCAGAAGATCGAGGATCTGGCCGCTCTCGGTGGTGTCGCGTTCGACCAGCCGGGCCAGCGCCGCGACCTCGGCGCGCAATGCCCCGGCCTCGCCCTCGGTCGAGGATTTCTGCGCCCGCGCCTCGGCCTCGCGGGACTGGATCTCGGCCCGGGCCTCATCGGCCGCGATCAGCCGGGCCTCGGCCTCCTCGGCGCTGTCCTGGGCCGCGTCCTGCCGGGCCTCGGCCTCCTCCATCGCGGACCGGGCAGCAGACAGGTTCGCCTCGGCCGCCGAGACGGTGGCGCGCGCCTTGGCGGCCTCGTCCTCGTTGCGCTGCAGCGTGCGGGCGGCATCCTCGCGCAGGCGCTGGGCGGACTGGTGGCGGGCGACCAGCCGGGCCAGATCCTCGGTCATCTGGCTTTGCGCCTCTTCGCGGTCGCGCAGCACGTCGGCCGCGGCATGGGCGGCCTCGGCCGCCTCGTCGAGCCCGGCATCATGGCCCTCATGCTCGGCCGAAAGCTCGGAGGCCTCCGCCTCGAGACGCTCCAGCGTGTCGCCCGCGTCGCGGTTCAGCGCCGCCTCGCGCTCGATATCGCGGCTCATCTGCTCGATGCGGCCGGTCAGGGCGCGGATCGACTGGCGCGCGCGCTCTTCCTCCTGCACCAGCGCGTCGCGCTGCACGCTCAGCCGCTGCAGCACGGCGGCGGCGATGGCCTCTTCCTCGCGAAGCGCGGGCAGGGCGGTCTCGGTCTCGGTCCGCAGCCGGTCGGCCTCGCGCGCGGCGGTCTCGGCCCGGCCGGCCTCGCGGGCATGTCCGGTCAGCGCGGCCTCGGCCTCGGCCCGGCCGGTATCGGCCTCCTGCCAGCGGCGGAACAGCAGCATGCCCTCGGCGCGGCGCAGATCGCCGGCGATGGCGCGGTAGCGCGCGGCCTGTTTCGCCTGCCGCGCCAGTTGCGCCAGTTGCTGGGCCAGCTGTTCCAGCACGTCATCGACCCGGGCGAGGTTCTGTTCGGCCGCGTTCAGCCGCAACTCGGCCTCGTGGCGGCGCTGATAGAGCCCGGCGATCCCGGCCGCGTCCTCGAGGATACGTCGCCGGGCCCGCGGCTTGGCGTTGATCAGTTCCGAGATCTGGCCCTGCCTGACCAGCGCGGGCGAGGTCGCGCCGGTCGAGGCATCGGCGAACAGCATCTGCACATCGCGGGCGCGCACGTCCTTGCCGTTCAGCTTGTAGGCCGAGCCCGCATCGCGGGTGATGCGGCGGATCACCTCGATCAGGTCGCTGTCGTTGAAGCCCGCGGGCGCCAGCCGGTCGGCATTGTCGATCTGCAGGCTAACCTCGGCGAAGTTGCGTGCCGAGCGGGTCGAGGTGCCGGCGAAGATCACGTCTTCCATGCCGCCGCCCCGCATCGCGGTCGGACGGCTCTCGCCCATCACCCAGCGCAGCGCCTCGAGCAGGTTCGACTTGCCGCACCCGTTCGGCCCGACGACGCCGGTCAGGCCGCCGGCGATCACCAGATCGGTCGGGTCGACGAAGCTCTTGAAGCCGTTCAGCCTGAGCCGGGTGAAATGCAAACGGGTCTCCTGATTCCGCGTGGTGCCGCGATCCTTCGGCCAAGGGCCGGGCCTGTCAAGCCGGGTGCCCCTGATATCGAGGCAGGCCAAGGGTTGTCCACAAGATATTGCGTGATCGCCACGCGCCTTGACGCGCCGGGCGCGGGCTTCGCACAGAGGGCAGGGTCGACAGCGGAATGCGGGCATGGGGCTGAGCATCGCAATCCGAAACCGGCCTCGGCCGAGGCGCGCGCGGATCGCGGGCAGCGCGGCGACGCTTCCGGAGGTCCGTCCGTCCGAGGAATGCTGTCCCATGACGGCCGGGGATCTGGCCGGCCCCGGGATGCGGGTCTTCGTGGCGCGCCTCGGCGGCCGGGCTGGCGGATGCGTGGCGCTTCTGAAGCGGGACGGGGATGGCGAGATCAGGCGGTTTTACGTGGGGACGGGAGGGCGCGCGGTCGCGGGGCGTGGGGCGCGTGCTGATGGGCGCGCTCGAGACCGAGGCGGCGGCACGGGAGCTGACCTGGCTGCGGCTGGAAACCGGCGCCGAACTGCTCCCGAACCGGTCCCGAACTGGCCACGACCTGGCTGCCGCGATGCGGCTCTGCCGGGTGCGGCGCCTTCGGCGGTTCGCCCCACATCGCGTCGGCTCTCTTCATGGAAAAGCGGTTGTCGCGTCAGGGCCCGGAGCAGGTGAGCCTGGCATAGGCCATTGCCGGATCTCCGCTGAGCGTATCGGGCCGGATCGCGCAGCCGGTGGCGGTCTCGATCGCGCGGAAGGCCCGCAGCATCGCGCCCTTCCGGTATTCGCGATTGAGCCGGATGGCCTGAGCCTCAAGGCCCTTGCGCCGGACGGCGAAGGTCGAGCCGTCGACCTCGACCCTGACCGGCGGAATGCCGGCATAATCCGGTCCGGGCGAGTCGCAGGCCGATATGGCGAGACTCAGGGCAAGTGCCAGGATACGAAGCATCGCCCCATCCCATCCGAACATCCTTTACGAAAGGTAAACGTGCGATTGGCGCCACAGTCGGGCCAAGTCCCCGGGCCAGCGCGGCCCCGGACCCGCTGTCGTCTTGCGCCGCGGCCTGCCCGGCGCGAGCATGCGAGAAAAGACCGAGGAGCGGGCAGATGAAGACCATTGGCATACTTGGCGGCATGTCGGCTGCCTCGACGGCGCTGTATTACGAGGTCCTGAACCGGGGCGCGCGGGCGCGGCTGGGCGGGCTGCATTCGGCGGATCTGCTGATCCGCTCGCTCGATTTCGCTTTGGTCGAGGAAATGCAGGCGGCGGGCGACTGGGAGGCGGCGAGCGCGCTTCTCAATCGCGAGGCCAGGCGGCTGGAGGCGGGCGGCGCCGATTTCCTGATGCTGGCCACCAACACCATGCACAAGCTGGTCGAGCCGATGCTGGAAGGGGTGTCGATCCCGTTTTTGCATATCGCCGACGCCACTGCGCATCAGATCGGTGCGGCGGGGCTGAAGCGGCCGGGGCTGATGGCGACGGCCTACACGATGGAGCAGAGCTTCTATACCGACCGGCTGCGCGCTGCCGGGCTCGCGCCGATGCTGCCCGGCCCCGAGGACCGGGCCGAGACCCATCGCATCATCTATGACGAGCTCTGCATGGGCACCATCCGTGAGGAGAGCCGCCAGAGCTATGTCGAGATCGCCGGGCGGCTGGCCAAGCGCGGGGCCGATTGCGTCATCCTCGGCTGCACCGAGGTCGGGCTTCTGCTCAATGCCGCGAACGCGCCGCTGCCGGTCTTCGACACGACCGAAATTCACTGCGCGGCCGCGCTGGACCTGGCGCTGGCCGCCTGAGACCCGGCGCCGGGCGGTTCAGTCCTTCGACTGCGCCGCCTCGCCCAGCGCCCGCGCCTCGGACAGGGTCAGCCCCGTGGCCAGCGCCTCGGGGTCCAGTCGCAGTTCGATCACGAAGGGCCGGTCGGAGGCCAGCGCCCGCTCGAGCGCGGGGGCGAAGGCGGCCTGATCGGTCACGGTCTCGCCCTCGCCGCCATAGGCCCGCGCCAGCGCCGCGTAATCGGGATTGACCAGATCGGTGCCGCTGACCCGGCCGGGATATTTCCGCTCCTGATGCATGCGGATGGTGCCGTAGCGGCCGTTATTGGCGACGATCACCACCACATTGGCGCCGTGTTGCACCGCCGTCGACATCTCGTTGAGGGTCATCTGGAAACAGCCGTCGCCCGCGAGGCAGATTACCGGCAGCCCGGGGCGGGCCAGCTTGGCCGCGATCGCGGCGGGAAAGCCGTAGCCCATCGAGCCCGAGGTCGGCGCCAGCTGGGTGCCGGGGCCGCGATAGCGGAAATAGCGGTGCAGGAAGGCGGCGTAATTGCCAGCGCCATTGGTCAGCACCGCGGTCTCGGGCAATGTCTCCGACAGGTGGGTGACGACCTCTTCCATCCGGACCGCCCCCGGGGTCGGTTTGGGCGTGGTCCAGGCCTCGTAATCGGCGCGGGCGGCCCGGGTCCAGGCCGACCAGCGCGGCGGCGTTGCGGGCGCGCCCGCCCGGGCCAGGGCCGCGACCACGTCGGGGGCGCTCAACGCGATGCCTGGATCGGGACGCCAGATCCGGCCAAGCTCGTCCGGGTCGGGATGGACATGGACCACGCGCTTGTCCTGCACGGCCGGGTCCATCAGCGAATAGCCCGCGGTCGCGGTATCGCCCAGCCGGGTGCCCAGCGCGATCACCAGATCGCAATCCCGCAGGCGCTGGCCCAGCACCGGGTTCATGCCGACACCGAGATCGCCGACATAGTTCGGGTGGCGGTTGTCGAGCCGGTCCTGACGGCGGAAGCTGACCGCGACCGGCAGGTCGTGGCTTTCGGCGAAGCGCGCCAGATCGGTTGCCGCCTGCGCCGACCAGTGCGGCCCGCCCACCACGACCAGCGGCCGTTCGGCCTCGTCCAGCGCGGTCAGGACGGCGGCCACCTGTGCCGGGGTCGGGTCGGGTTCGGGCCAGATCCGGGCCGGAATGTCGGGCACCTTGGCAATGCCGCTCAGCATGTCCTCGGGCAGGGCCAGCACCACCGGCCCCGGGCGCCCCGATTGTGCGGTATGGAAGGCGCGCGAGATGTATTCGGGCAGCCGACGGGTCTCGTCGACCTCGGCCACCCACTTGACCAATGGCCCGAAGAAGCGCCGGTAGTCGAGTTCCTGAAAGGCTTCGCGGTCGCGGTCGCTGCGCGCGATCTGGCCGACGAAGACCACCATCGGCGTCGAATCCTGCCGTGCGACATGCAGCCCGCTGGCCGCGTTGCAGGACCCGGGCCCGCGGGTGACGAACAGTACGCCGGGCCGGCCGGTCAGCTTGGCATGGGCCTCGGCCATCATTGCCGCGCCGCCCTCGTGACGGCAGACCACATTCGGGATGCCGGCATCGTAAAGCCCGTCGAGCGCGGCCAGAAAGCTTTCGCCGGGTACCGAGAACACCCGCTCGACCCCCTGGATCGCCAGTTGGTCGGCCAGGATCTTTCCGCCGTGACGCCGCATGTTTTTCCCTTTCCTCCGATCCCCATCGGGAGCAGCCTGCGCCAAGCCTGCGGCAGGAGCAAGGCGCGCCGCGTGCAGGACTGCGTCGGAGGACTGTCGGGCGGAACCGGAACGGAGAAAGAAGATGTCCGATCACAAGCTGTTGGGAATCGCGGGGGCTCTGCGCAAGGGGTCCTATAACCGGATGCTGCTGTGCGAGGCGGCGCGGATCTTCGACCCGGCCGAATTCGTCGAGGCCGATCTCAGGCTGCCGCTGTTCGATCAGGATCTGGAGGACGCGTCGGGCATTCCGCCCGGGGTTCAGTGCCTTGCCGATCAGATCGCCGCGGCCGATGCGGTGGTGATCGCGGGGCCCGAATACAACAAGAGCATCACCGGCGTCCTGAAGAACGCGCTCGACTGGGTCAGCCGGACCGGAGGCACGCCCTGGGCCGACAAGCCGGTGGCCATCGTCTCGGCGACGGGCGGCCGGGCCGGGGGCGAACGGACGCAATTCGCGCTCAGGCTGTGTCTGGTGCCGTTCCGGGCGCGGGTTCTGGCCGGTCCCGAGGTCCTGGTGGGGCTGGCCCCGGAGCAGTTCGACGCGGCCGGGCGGCTGACCAACGAGATCAACCTCAAGGCGCTCGAGGCGCTGATGCAGGCTCTGAAGGCGGAAATATCTCGTTAATCGGTCTCGTGCATAGTCCCTGCGCAGGCGGGCTGTCGTCGTGACCGCCCCTGTCAGTCCAGAGGCCGGAAGAGAGACCGCGAAGAATGCCAGAGCCCGCCGACATCAGCGGCCCCGGTACGGACGCCCCGAAAGAGGCCGTCGGGAAGTCACAGGTCGCCACGGATGTGCTCGATCCCACCCGGATCGTGGCGCTGTTCGTCGCCCTCGGTCTCGAGGGCAAGCCGCCGGGCCATTACGATCCGCTGCCGCCCTATTTCCACCAGGTCTATTTCTGGGATGTGCACCGTCCCGACCAGCTTGGCCGGGACGGTCTTCCGCATGTCGGCGGCAACGGGTTCATTCCCGATCTGGGCCTGCCGCGGCGGATGTGGGCCGGGGGGCGGCTGACCTTCTACGGCCCGCTGCGCCAGGGGCTGCCGGCACAGAAGACCTCGACCATCGAGAAGGTTCAGATCAAGAAGGGCCGGTCGGGGCCGCTGGCCTTCGTTACGCTGCGCCACGATATCGTCGAGGGCGGCATGCTGCGGGTCACGGAATACGAGGATCTGGTCTATCTGCCCGATCCCGCCCGGCCGCGCCCGGCCGCGCCCGCCGCGCCCGAAACCTGGGAAGACGCAGTCGAGATGACCTTCACGCCGACGCTTCTCTTCCGCTATTCGGCGCTGACGCTGAACGGTCACCGCATCCATTACGACCGCGACTATTGCCAGCGGGTCGAGGGCTATCCGGGGCTGGTGGTGCAGGGCCAGCTGCTGGCGCAGTTCCTGATGCTGAGGGCCAATGCCCATGGCACGATCCGGCATTTCAGCATGCGCGCCTATGCACCGGTCTTCGATTTCGAGACGGTGCAGCTTTGCCGGGCGGGCGACCGCTACTGGATCCGGGGCGAGGATGGTCGCCTGGCAGTGATGGGCGAGGCCGTCTTCGCACCCAGCGCGCTTTGATCCGTCCCGCCGCCTTCTTGGGTGCCCTCTGTCTCGCCTCTACTCTCGACTTGCCGAGGTGAATGCAGACAGAACCTAGCGCTTGTAGGGAGCCATGCCGGCGCGGGCCAGTTCGTCGGCGCGTTCGTTCTCGGGATGGCCGGCATGGCCCTTGACCCAGGTCCAGGTCACCTTGTGGCGGGCCTGTGCCGCATCGAGCCTTTGCCAGAGCTCGACATTCTTCACGGGTTTCTTCGCCGCCGTCTTCCAGCCATTCTTCTTCCAGCCGTGAATCCAGCCGGTGACGCCGTTCTTCACATAGGCGCTGTCGGTGACGACGGTGATTTCCGAGGGACGGCTCAGGCTTTCCAGCGCGTTGATCGCGGCCAGAAGCTCCATCCGGTTGTTGGTGGTCGCTGCCTCGCCGCCCGAAAGCTCGCGCTGCTTGAGCACGCTGTCGCCCTCGCGAGCCTGCAACAGCGCGCCCCAGCCGCCCGGTCCCGGGTTTCCGCTGCAGGCGCCGTCGGTATAGGCGAAAAGCTCGGCCATGATGCTGTCCTTCCTGGTCTGGTCCCGTCTGGCCTCCGTTGGGCTGCCGTCTGGCGATCTCCTGGCCACGGAGAGGTCAGGGTCGGGCGGGTTTAGGGCGCGTCGCGCGCCGGGTCAATCGGGCCCGGGTCACGGCCCGGGGCACGGGCCGGTCTGCTCAGTCGGGGCGGCGGGCCAGCAGATAGAGGCTGGCGAAGGGGCTGCCGTCGAAGCCGGTGCCGGGCTCGGTCTCTTCGGCCTCTATCGCGAGGCCCGCGCGCTCCAGCGCGGCGCCGAAGCCTCCTGGTGTGACATAGGTGTAAAACCGCCCGAGCCGGTCCCGCGCCTCGCCCTCGCCCTGTTTCATCGCGACCGCGAAGACGCCCCCGGGCCGGAGCGCCCGGGCGATGGCGCCCAGATGGGCGGGCAGGGCGGCGCGCGGGGCGTGCAGCAGGCTGAAATGCGCCCAGACCCCGTCGAAGGCGGCCTCGGCCTCGAGATCGGCAAAGCCCGCGACCTCGACATGTATCCCGTGGCGGGCCCTGGCGACGGCGGCCATTTCCGGGCAGGCATCGAGCGCCGTCACGCGCAACCCCGCAGCCGCCATCCCGGCCGCAGCCCAGCCCGGCCCGCAGCCGAGATCGAGTGCCGCACCGCCCGCGGGCAGGCGGGCGATGAAGGCGGCCAGCCGGTCCTGCGCGACCCGGCCGTGATGGATCGCCGAATAGGCCTCGGCCCGGGCCGCGTAGACGGCCAGCGTTCCGGCGTCGCTCACAGCAGCAGCGGCAGCGCGAGGCAGCCGGTCGCCACGGCGGCCAGCGGCAGGCGCAGCCGCAGCCACCAGCCCGGGGCAAGCCCGAGCTTCCAGAAGAAGAAATCGAGCAGCAAGAGCCCCAGATAGCCCGCGATCAGCGCGATGAGGCTGCCTTCGGGGCCGCCCCCCACCATCAGGAAGGCCCAGATCGCGGGCAGCACCGACAGCCCGCAGGCGGGGCCCGCGACCGGCCCGTCGGCCCGGCCGGCAAAGCCCCAGAGAATGCCCGACATGAAGACCAGCAGCACGGTGCCGTAGAAGTTCAGCAGGTAGATCCCCATGAAGCGGGGTCCGACGGTCTGGATGCCGATGTCGAACAGGCCCGGCACGGTCGCGCTGAGCGTGCCCCAGATAAGCGGCAGAAGCGCGGTCAGGCCCAGAAGAAGCGGTGTGCGTGGAATGTCGGTCATGCTGCCTCGAAGGCCAGTTTCAGCCCCAGCCCGGCGAAGACCGCGGCAAAGCCCCGGTTGAGCCAGGCCATGGCGCGGGCGCTGGCCAGAAGGCGGTCGCGGGCGGCGGCGGCAAAAAGCCCGTAGCCGAGAAAGACTGCAAGGGTCAGGCCCATGAACACCCCGCCAAGGGTCAGCATCTCGGCCGTCGCGGTGGCCGGGGCGCCCGACAGGAAGGGCGGCAGGAGCGCCAGGAAGAAGAGCGAGAGCTTGGGATTGAGGATGTTGATCAGCGCGCCGCGCAGGGCGATCCGGAAGACCCCGTCGCGCCCCGTCCGTTCGCCGATCTGCAGCGCGCCGCCCTGCCGGACCGCCTGCCAGGCCAGATAGATCAGATAGGCGACGCCCGCGAATTTGACGATCTGGAAAAGCAGTGCCGAGGAATGCAGAAGGGCCGCGAGCCCCAGCATGGCGGCGGCCAGATGCGGCAGGATCCCGAGGGTGCAGCCGAGCGCGGCGGGCAGCACGGCCCGGTGTCCCTGCCCCAGCGACATCATCAGCGTGTAGACGACGCCGGAGCCCGGGGCCAGAACCACCACCAGCGCGGTCAGCAGGAACTGCGTCGACAGCATCAGGCCAGTTCGCGCACGATGCGCGGCAGGCGGAACTCGATGCTCTCGTCGGCGGTCACGACCTCCTCGACGGTCAGATCGAAGCGGTCGCGGAAGGCCTGCATCACTTCCTCGATCAGCACATCGGGGGCCGAGGCTCCGGCGGTCAGCCCGATGGCCGAGGCCCCCTCGAGCGCGCGCCAGTCGATATCGGCGGCGCGCTGCACCAGCTGGGCATAGTCGCAGCCCGCATTGGCGGCGACCTCGACCAGACGGCGCGAATTCGACGAGTTCGGCGCCCCGACCACCAGCAGCGCCTGCACCTTCGGCGCCACGGTCTTGACCGCGCCCTGGCGGTTGGTGGTGGCGTAGCAGATGTCTTCCTTGTGGGGCCCCTCGATATTCGGGAAGCGCGCCTTCAGCGCCGCGACGACGCCCTGGGTGTCGTCGATCGACAGCGTGGTCTGGGTGATATAGGCCAGCCGGTCGGGGTCGCGCACCTCGAGCCCCGCGACCTCGTCGGCGGTCTCGATCAGCAGCACCTCGCCCTCGGGCAGCTGGCCCATGGTGCCTATGGTCTCGGGATGGCCGCGATGGCCGATCATGACCATCTGCTTGCCGTTCTCGTGATGGCGCTGGGCCTCGAGATGGACCTTGGACACAAGCGGGCAGGTGGCGTCGACATAGACCATCTCGCGGCGCCGGGCCTCGGCGGGCACCGCTTTCGGCACGCCATGGGCCGAGAAGATCACCGGCCGGTCGGGCGGACAGTCCTCCAACTCCTCGACGAAGACGGCGCCCATGTCGCGCAGCCGGTCGACCACGAACTTGTTGTGGACGATCTCGTGGCGGACATAGACCGGGGCACCCCATTTCGCGAGGGCGGCCTCGACGATCTTGATCGCGCGGTCGACGCCGGCACAGAAGCCCCGGGGGGCGGCGAGAAAGAGAGTCAGCGGCGGCTTGGTCATGGGCTCTGTCTCCTGTTCGACTGTCAGAGGTAAACCCGGCCGGGCCGCGCGTAAAGTCCGGGGCTCAGCCAGAGGCCGCCGCAGTGGCCCAGGCGAGCGCGGCATATCGCCCGGTCTTGGCCAGCGTGACCAGAAGCAGGAACAGCCAGATCGGCGTGCGCATCATGCCCGCGACCACGGTGAAGGCATCGCCGAAGGGCGCCCAGCTCAGCAAGAGCGTCCAGACGCCCCAGCGCCCGTACCAGTGCTGGGCCCGGTCGAGCTGGGCCTCGCTGGCGGGGAACCAGCGGCGGTGGCGGAACCGCTCGATGCCGCGGCCGAGCAGGTAGTTCACGACCGCGCCCAGCACGTTGCCGATGCTGGCCACCAGGATCAGCCAGCCGATGCTGATCTGCCCGGCCAGCTGCAGCCCGACAAAGACCAGTTCGGACTGGAACGGCAGGATGGTGGCCGCGCCGAAGGCGGCGGCAAAGAGCGCGAACAGCTGAAGAACGAGGGGCGAGACGGGCATCGCTTCCTTGAGATGCGGTGCGATGCCCGGGTTTCAAGCATGTCGGACCGGCTTTCAGGCACGCAGGGGGGAGGCGGGCCGTGCCGGTCTCGGCGCTTGTCGGGCTCAGTCGTTCTGGGCGGTTTCCGAGCGCGGTTCGGCGCGGGGCTCGCGCGGGGGGCGGCCGATCACCTCTTTCAGCTCGTCGAGCTCGATGAAGTTGTCGGCCTGGCGGCGCAGCTCGTCGGCGATCATCGGGGGCTGGCTGCGGATGGTCGACACCACCGAGACCCGGACTCCCTGACGCTGGAGGCTTTCGATCAGCGGCTTGAAGTCGCCATCGCCCGAGAACAGCACGACATGATCGACGCGGGGCGCCAACTCCATGGCATCGACGGCCAGTTCGATATCCATGTTGCCCTTGACCTTCCGGCGGCCCTGGCTGTCGGTGTATTCCTTCGCGGGCTTCGTCACCATGGTGAAGCCGTTGTAGTTCAGCCAGTCGACAAGCGGACGGATCGGAGAGTAGTCGTCATTCTCGAGCAGCGCAGTGTAGTAGAAAGCCCGGAGCAGCTTGCCTCTGCGCATGAATTCCTGTCGGAGGAGCTTGTAGTCGATGTCGAAGCCCAGCGCCTTCGCGGCGGCATAGAGATTCGATCCGTCTATGAACAGCGCCAAGCGCTCGTCTCTGTAAAACATCGTTGGTCCTTCTGGTCAGCGCCCGCCGGATGAACGCCGAGAGTGGTTTGATGAGGGGGGCATTCTTGAAAAACTTAGTCCTGCGGGCCGTCAAATGAACATGTAAGGATCGCGCCATATGCCGCAACCTGAAAAATCAATACCAGCATGGCCAAAAGGCCTGATTGCCCTCGGCGGGAATATGGGATCCGGAGCCGGCGCGCCTGAAGCGACCCTGGCGGCGGGGCTTGCCGCGCTCGAGACCGAATCGGTCCGAATCGTGAAAATCAGCAGATTTTATCATACGCCGAGCATGCCGGAAGGGTCGGGACCCGAATTTGTGAACGCGGTGGTCGAGATCGCGACCGATCTTTCCGCCACGGCCTTGCTGGCTCGCCTGCACGGGATCGAGGCGCGATTCGGCCGCGAACGCCGTATCCGCTGGGCGCCGCGCACGCTCGATCTCGATCTGCTCGATCTGGATGGCGCGGTGCTGCCCGATGTCGCCGTGCAGGCGCGCTGGATGGGGCTGACGCCGGAGGCGCAGGCCCGCGAGGTCCCCGACCGCACGATCCTGCCGCATCCGCGGATACAGGATCGTGCCTTCGTGCTGGTCCCCCTGGCCGAGATCGCGCCGGACTGGCGCCATCCGGTGTCGGGACAGACCGCGCAGGAGATGCTGGCGGCCCTGCCTGCGGCCGAAATCGCGGGCATTTCGCCGTTTTCGGGGCCATGGTCAGGTGTATCCGCTCTTGTCAAGACCTATCCAAGCCAATAGATAGGGGGTTCAACTTTCCAATGGAGCGGAGAGACCCATGGCCCGCGTGACGGTCGAAGATTGTGTCGACAAGGTACCGAACCGGTTCGAGCTGGTGATGCTTGCCGCCCATCGCGCCCGTGAGGTGGCTTCGGGTGCCAGCCTTACCGTGGATCGCGACAACGACAAGAACCCGGTCGTCGCCCTGCGCGAGATCGCCGAGGAGAGCCAGTCGGCCGACGATCTGCGCGAGCGGATGATCGAGGCGCATCAGACCCAGATCGAGGTCGACGAGCCCGAAGAGGATTCGATGGCGCTGCTGATGGGCGGTGCGGCCAGCGAACCCGACCGTCCGTCGGATGACGACATGTCGGAAGAGAAGCTCCTGCGCGCGCTGATGGAAGCCCAGGGTCAAAGGTAGGACGGCCGGGGCGCGGGCGGGCCTGTCGGCTCGTGGCGCCCCCTTCAAGATGGCGGCCAGATGATCGACGTCGAAGACCTGATCTCGCTGGTCCGCAACTATAATCCCCGCACGGACGAAGATCTCATCCGCCGCGCCTATGCCTATGGGCGCGAGATGCATGCCGGGCAGCGGCGCCGGTCGGGCGAGGAATATTTCATGCATCCGGTCGCGGTCGCCGCGATCCTGACCGAGCAGCGGCTGGACGATGCGGCCATCGTCACGGCGCTTTTGCATGACACGGTCGAGGACACCAAGTCGACCTTCTCCGAGATCGAGCGGCTGTTCGGTCGCGAGGTGGCCGAACTGGTCGATGGCGTGACCAAGCTGACCAATCTGCAGCTGACTTCGAACGAGACCAAGCAGGCCGAGAATTTCCGCAAGCTCTTCATGGCGATGTCGAAGGATCTGCGGGTGATCCTCGTCAAGCTCGCGGACCGGCTGCACAACATGCGCACGATCAAGTCGCTGCCGATCGAGAAGCAGGTGCGCAAGAGCCACGAGACCATGGATATCTACGCGCCGCTTGCGGGCCGGATGGGCATGCAGTGGATGCGCGAGGAGCTGGAAGACCTGGCCTTCCGGGTGCTCAATCCCGAGGCGCGCAACTCGATCATCCGCCGCTTCATCACGCTGCAGCGCGAGTCGGGCGACGTGATCCAGAAGATCACCCAGGACATCCGAAAGGAGCTGGACCGCGAGGAGATCGAGGCCGATGTCTTCGGCCGGGCCAAGAAGCCCTATTCGATCTGGCGCAAGATGGAGGAGAAGGGGCAGGGCTTCTCGCGGCTGTCGGACATCTACGGCTTTCGCGTCATCACCCAGAGCGAGGGCGACTGCTACCGGGTTCTGGGCGCGATCCACCAGCGCTGGCGGGCGGTACCGGGCCGGTTCAAGGACTATATCAGCCAGCCCAAGTCGAACGGCTACCGCTCGATCCAGACCACGGTGTCGGGGCGCGACGGCAAGCGGGTCGAGGTGCAGATCCGCACCCGGCAGATGCATGAGGTGGCCGAATCGGGCGTCGCCGCGCACTGGTCCTATCGCGATGGCGTCAGGGCCTCGAACCCGTTCGCGGTCGATCCGGCGAAATGGCTGGCCTCGCTGACCGAGCGGTTCGAGACCGAGGACCATGACGAGTTCCTCGAGCATGTGAAGCTCGAGATGTATTCCGACCAGGTGTTCTGCTTCACGCCCAAGGGCGATGTGATCAAGCTGCCCCGGGGCGCGACGCCGCTGGATTATGCCTATGCGATCCACACCCGGATCGGAGACAGCTGCGTCGGTGCCAAGGTCGACGGCATCCGCGTGCCGCTCTGGACGCGGCTTAAGAACGGCCAGTCGGTCGAGATCATCACCGCCGAGGGCCAGCGCCCGCAGGCGACCTGGATCGACATCGTCGTCACCGGCCGCGCCAAGGCCGCGATCCGCAAGTCGCTGCGCGAGGAAGACCGCGAACGCTATATCAAGCTCGGCCGCGAACTGGCACGGGTGGCGTTCGAGCATCTGGGCAA
The DNA here is from genome assembly GCF_047553435.1 of Rhodovulum sp. HP10. NCBI lineage: Bacteria > Pseudomonadati > Pseudomonadota > Alphaproteobacteria > Rhodobacterales > Paracoccaceae > Rhodovulum > Rhodovulum sp. HP10. Next base: position 1,819,303 of record NZ_CP180201.1, on the reverse strand, counting down.
GAAGGCGACCGACAAGGCGCTGCGCACTGCCGCCAAGACCTTCGGCCTGGCCGGCGCGAACGAATTGCTGGCCCGGCTCGGCTCGGCCGAGATGCGGGCCCAGGACGTGGTCGAGGCGCTCTATCCCGAGCTGGCCAACACCACCGGTGACGAGATCGACGCGACCCGCGCGGTGATCGGTCTCTCGCCCGACGAATCCTTCACCCGGGCGCCCTGCTGCCAGCCGGTGCCCGGCGAGCGCATTGTCGGCATCACCTATCGCGGCCGGGGCGTGATCGTGCATGCGATCGACTGCCCGGTGCTGGAGAAGTTCGAGGAACAGCCCGAGCGCTGGGTCGATCTGCACTGGCATTCGGGCAAGCATCCGGCGGTGCATAATGTCGGCTTCCTGCTGACGATCCGGAACGATGCCGGCGTGCTCGGCCGGATCTGCACCTTGATCGGCGAACAGAAGGCCAATATTTCCGATATGGAATTCGTCGACAAGAAGCCCGATTTTTACCGCTTGCTGGTTCAAGTGGATTTGCGGGACGTCGAGCATCTTCACACCGTGATGACAGCTCTTGAGGCTGAAAGCGACGTGGCCGAGTTGGAGAGATACCGAGACCCCGCGCGCACGATGTAAGGGGCCACCCGCTGGAAAGGACCCAAGGCTTGGTGTTCAAGCGCCGCGACAAGAGAAGCGTCGGCAAGATCTTGCTCGACAGCGTCTATCCGCGCGGCGGATGGGGGCGGGCGGCCTATTACATATCGCACCGCCTGCGCCGGCTGCCGGACACGCCGCGCAAGATCGGGCGTGGCATCTTCGCCGGTGTCTTCACGGTCTTTACCCCGTTCTATGGCCTGCATTTCCTGATCGCGGGGCTGCTGGCCAAGGCGATGCGCGGCAATATCCTGGCCGCGCTGCTGTCGACGCTGGTCGGCAATCCGCTGACCTATGTGCCGATCGGGGTGGCCTCGCTCAAGCTGGGGCACTTCCTGCTGGGGACGCGCTTCGACGAGAATGTCGACGAGACGCTGGTGGCGAAATTCGCCGGGGCGGCCTCGGATCTCAAGAACAACCTGATTGCGCTGTTCACCGATGCGGTGCCGCACTGGGCGCGGCTGTCGGTCTTCTATCACGAGGTGTTCCTGCCCTATATGGTGGGCGGCTGCATTCTCGGTATCGTTGCCGGGCTGATCTCTTATTATGCCAGCGTGCCGGTGCTGACCGCCTATCAGAACCGCCGCCGCGGGCGGCTGAAGAAGAAGCTGAGCGAGCTGCGGGCCAGTGCCGCGGCCAAGGCCGAGGACCGGGGCTGAGGACTGCTGCTCAGGGCCGGGGCTGAAGACCGTGGCAGGGAGCCGGGACGGAGAGGTCTCCTGGGGGGCTGGGAGGAGAGAGAATGACAGCGACCGGAAACGGGCTTCGGCTCGGCGTGAACATCGACCATGTGGCCACGCTGCGCAACGCCCGCGGCACGGCCTATCCCGATCCGCTGCGCGCGGCCTTGCTGGCCGAGGCGGCTGGGGCCGACGGCATCACCGCGCATCTGCGCGAGGACCGGCGGCATATCCGGGATGCCGATATCGACGCGCTGATGGCGGGGCTGAGGGTGCCGCTCAATCTCGAGATGGCGGCGACCGACGAGATGCAGGCGATTGCGCTTCGGCATCGCCCGCATGCGGTGTGCCTTGTGCCTGAACGGCGCGATGAACGCACCACCGAAGGCGGGCTCGACGTGGCAGGCGACGCCGCGCGGCTGGCGCGTTTCATCGCGCCCCTGGCCGGGGCCGGCTGCCGGGTCTCGCTGTTCATTGCCGCTGATCCGGCCCAGGTCGAGGCCGCGGCAGAGGTCGGCGCGGCGGTGGTCGAGCTGCATACCGGCGCCTATTGCGATTTCCACCACGAGGGCAGGTTGGCCGAGCGCGATGCCGAGCTTGCCCGGCTGACGGCGATGGCGCGGCATGCGCAGGGGCTGGGCCTCGAGGTGCATGCGGGCCATGGGCTGACCTATGAGACGGTGGCCCCGGTGGCGGCCCTGCCCGAGATCCGCGAGCTCAATATCGGGCATTTCCTGATCGGCGAGGCGGTCTTCCTCGGGCTCGGCGACTCGATCGCGGAGATGCGCCGCCGGATGGAGGCCGCGCGCGGCTAGATCTGCGGCCCCCGCGCCCGCGTTGCTGCCCGGCGTTCCGTGCCCCCCCGGCCGGGGGGCTCCGGCCATAAGGCGTTGGCCGGAAGGCGAGACGCCTGGACCCGGGAGTCCGGAGCCGCCGAACCCGGCGCCCGAGGCCGTCGGTCCGTGCGGCGATAAGTTCCCACGGCGATGACGAGAGTCGGGATGTCCCCTCCCTGCCGCCCGCAGCTCGTCGGCGCGACCCGGGGCCTGCCCGGGCGTCCCTGGTCATGGCCGGCGGTCCTTCTGCCCGGCCCGGTCGTCTCGCAGCGCTCAGTCGCCGTCGCGGAAATCGAGGCCCATCTCGGAATAACGTTCGGATTCCTCAAGCCAGTTCGGGCGCACCTTCACATGCAGGAACAGATGCACGGGACGGCCGAGGAACTCGGCGATCTCGGCCCGGGCGGCCTGACCGACGGCCTTCGCGGTCTCGCCCTTGTGGCCCAGAACGATCCCCTTGTGGCCGTCGCGCGCGACATAGATCACCTGGTCGATCCGGGTCGAGCCGTCCTTGCGGTCCTCCCAGTTCTCGGTCTCGACTGTCAGCTCGTAGGGAAGTTCCTGATGCAGCCTCAGCGTCAGCTTCTCGCGGGTCATCTCGGCCGCGATCATCCGCATCGGCAGATCGGCGATCTGGTCCTCGGGGTAGAGCCACGGCCCCTCGGGCAGGGTTTCGGCCAGCCAGCCGCGCAGGTCGTCGACCCCGTGGCCCTTCTCGGCCGAGATCATGAAGGTGCGCGCGAAGGGATAGGCCGCGTTCAGATCGGCCGACAGCGCCAGCAGCGCCTCGGCCTTGACCCGGTCGATCTTGTTGATGGCGAGCGCCACGGTCTGGCCCCCGGCGGCGCGCTCGTGCAGCGCCTCGAGAATGGCGTCGACGCCTTCGGTGCGGCCGCGATGGGCCTCGATCAGCAGCACCACGATATCGGCATCGGCGGCGCCGCCCCAGGCGGCGGCGACCATCGCCCGGTCGAGCCGCCGCCGCGGGCGGAACAGGCCTGGCGTGTCGACGAAGACGATCTGTGCCTCGCCCTCCATCGCCACGCCACGGATCCGGGCGCGGGTGGTCTGCACCTTGTGGGTGACGATCGAGACCTTGGCCCCGACCATCCGGTTCAGCAGGGTGGACTTGCCCGCATTCGGTTCTCCGATCAGGGCGACGAATCCGCTGCGTGTGCTCATGCGTGTAAACCTCCGGCTCAGGCCCGGGCTTTACGCGATAAGTGCTCCCGGCGCCAGCCGGATGCGGGCAAGGGGGCGTCAGTCCTCGCCGGCGCCCGGTCCCGAGACCTGCTTGGCGCTGTAGGCCGGTTCACCCAGACGCCCGAGCAGCGCCAGCTGGGTGTCGAGCCAGTCCTTGTGGCCCTCTTCGTCCAGCACGATCTTCTCGAACAGCGTCCGGCTGCCGATATCGCCCACCTCCATCGCACGCTGGGCGGCCTTGCTGTAGACGTCGATCGCCTCCTGCTCGTCGGCGGCATCCATCTCGAACATCTGTTCGAGGCTCTCGGCCCGCACCGGCTGTTTCTGAAACCGGATCTCGGGCGTGCCGCCGAGGAAGATGATCCGTTCCATGAAGAGGTCGGAATGGCCGATTTCCTCCTGCATCTCCTCGCGCATCTTGGCGGCCAGCAGATCGAGCCCCCAATCGTCGAGCACCTGCGCATGCAGCTGGTACTGATGGCCTGCGGTCATCTCCATCTCGAGCGCGGTCTGAAGGTCCTTGATGGTCTGGTCATTCGACATGAGGTCAGCCTTTCCTGTCATGGTTGCCGGGGCTGGGCGCGCCCCGCCTTCGAGACGCATGTAGGACGGATCGGCGCGCCCGCAGCCGCGCAGGTTGTCGCAGCAGGGCTTAGGGCCGCTCGAACCGTGGCCGAACCGGTCCGAGCGCTCAGATGGCAGGCAGTCGCCCGGTCTGCTGCCCGGCTTTCGTGCAGCAGCGGCATGAGGGAAGGGTCAGGACGGCGCGCGGCGCAGTGACGCCAGCAGCGCGGCCGCGGCGGTCTGTTCGGCCTGGCGCTTGGCGCCGGCGGTGGCGGTGGCTTCCTCGCCGGTTTCAAGCCGCGCGGCGATGGTGAAGACGGGCGCGTGATCGGGGCCTTCGCGGGCGATCTCGACATAGCGCGGCGGCTGCTGACCACGGGCCTGGGCCCATTCCTGCAGCGCGGTTTTGGCATCGCGGGCATCGGGCTCGACCTGCTCGATCCGCGCGCCCCAGAGCCGCAGCACCATGTCCCGCGCGGTCTCGAAACCGGCATCGCGATAGACTGCGGCGATCACCGCCTCCATCGCATCGGCCAGAAGCGCCTCCTTGCGCCGTCCGCCCGACATCATCTCGGAGCGGCCGAGCTTGAGCACGTCGCCAAGCCCGATCTCGCGGGCCACATCGGCGCAGGCCTCGCGGCGCACCAGCGCGTTGAAGCGGGGCGCGAGCTGGCCCTCCGAGGCCGCCTTGTCGGCCTTCAGCAGCGCCTCGGCCATGACGAGGCCCAGCACCCGGTCGCCGAGGAATTCCAGCCGCTGGTTGTCGGGCCGGGTCGGGCTCGACAGAGAGGAATGGGTGACGGCGCGCAGCAGAAGCTCGGGCCGGGCGAAGTCATGGCCCAGCCGCTGCGAGAAGGCGATCAGATCTGCAGCAAGTCTCACGGTTCAGTCGATTGCCTTGAAGAACCGGTCGGCGCGCCAGGTCCAGATGAAGAACAGCGACCGACCGGCCGACGAGAACATAATCCGGTCGGCCCGGCCGATCAGGTTTTCGGCGGGCACGAAGCCGACGCCGCCATTGGCCTGGGCATAGCGGCTGTCGCGGCTGTTGTCGCGGTTGTCGCCCAGCACGAAATATTCGCCCTCGGGCACGGTATAGACCGGCGTGGTGTCGCGCGCGCCGCGGTCGGTGATGTTCAGGATGCCATGGCTGACGCCATTGGGCAGGGTCTCGATCGAGCGTGCCTTCATGCAGGTGCCGCCGATGCCGACCGGCGCGTTCTCGCATTCCGGATAATAGCCCATCGGCCCCTGCTTCTCGTAGGGCTCCTTGAAGATCCCGGCGGGTTCGACCTCGACCGGGGAGCCGTTGATGTAAAGCACGCCCTCGCGCATCTGCACGGTGTCGCCGGGCAGGCCGACAAGCCGCTTGATATAGTCCGAATTGCTGACCGGGTGGCGGAACACGACGACATCGCCGCGCTCGGGCTCCGAGCTCAGGAGCCGGCCCGAGAAGGGACACAGGCCGAAGGGGCAGGAATAGCGCGAATAGCCATAGGCCATCTTGTTGACGAAGAGGAAATCGCCGATCAGCAGCGTGTCCTTCATGCTGCCCGACGGAATCCAGAACGGCTGGAAGAACAGCGTCCGGAACAGGCCCGCGATCAGCAATGCCCAGAAGATCGTCTTGACCGTCTCCCAGAGACCGCCGCCCGCCTTTTCGTCCGTCTTCGCCATATGCCCGGTCCTGCCTTGTAGCTGCGCCGCCAGACGGCGCCGGAAAATGCCCCCGCTTCATGGGCGCGCGGCTGCGGGCTGTCAAGGCAGCGGGGCCGGAGGGCTTGCGCGCGGATCCGGCCATGACCGCCGGCAAGATGCAGGCGCCGTCGCTCCGGCGGATGCAGAGGAAACCTCGATGCCGCTGCCGCCCGGAGGCTTCGGAAAAACGGTGGAAGCCTTCTGTCGAACGCCCGATGACATCTGCCATGGTCGCGCCAGTGCGAGGCCGGCCGGGAGCGGGGTTCGAACCTCCCTGTCAGCGCCAGGCCGGGGCCCGGTCCTGTTGCGCCGACCCTGCCGGATGCGGCAGTCCAGGAGTGGCGGTGCACAGGTGGCGGTGCGCTGGCGGATTATCGCCTGCGGGAGGCCGGCGGTTTTGCGCGCGCCTCGATCACCACGAAGGCCTGCGCCCAGGGGTGGTCGTCGGTCAGCGAGACATGAACGATCGCCTCATGGCCTGGCGGGGTCAGCTCGGCCAGACGCTCGGCCGCCCAGCCGGTCAGTGCCATCACCGGCTGGCCGGTCGGCAGGTTGGTGACTGCCATGTCCTTCCAGGAAATGCCCATTCTCAGCCCGGTGCCCAGCGCCTTCGAGCAGGCCTCCTTGGCGGCCCAGCGCTTGGCATAGGTTCCAGCAGCGTCGGCCCGGTGCTCGGCCTTTGCCTGCTCGGCCTCGGTGAAGACGCGGGTCCGGAACCGGTCGCCGAATCGTTCAAGCGTCGCGGCGATGCGGTCGATATTGGCCAGATCGGTGCCGATGCCGAGGATCATCGCGTCGGCCTCCGCTCCGCGCGGACGCCGCGCGGCCGCAGGCTGCGCGGCCCGGCCCAACCGGAGGCGCCGCGGCAGCGGCAAGGACGGGCGGGAGCGCCCCCGCCACCGGCGGAACGGGCTTTCGGAACGGGCGGAACGCAGCGCATGAGGCCTCCGGATCGGTTGCTCTGCCCGGATGTACGCCACCCGGCCCGCTCAGGCAAATGCCGCCCTGTCTCCCCGGCGCTGGCCTCTCCGGGCCGGGGTAACAGGGCGCGGGTCGGGAAGGTGGCCTCCAGCCGGTCCCCCGTTCCGCCCCCGCGGGGGCCGGGCCGGCCCCCGGTCAATGCGCGTCGAGAGCCCCCTGAAGCCATGCGGCGCAAAGCCCGCACGGGGCGTCGTCGGCGGGTCTGCACGCGCCCGTTGACGCAGGGCGGGTGCGGCCCTAAATGCAGCGGCGGGCAGGGTCGGCGCCGCCTTCGGGACAGAGCCTCCCGAAAGCGCCTCGACCCGGCCGAAATCCGAGCCCGAAACCGAGGGAGGCACAATGGCTGCCCCCGGCGATACGGCCCCTTTTTGGACTTTGCAGATGATGGCGGCGAGAGGTCTTTCCTCCGGCGACCTGATCGTGGATCGGCGGTTCGATTTCGCCGAGGGGTTGGCCCTCGGCGGCGATCTGCCGGCGGCGATCGAGGTGCTGGGCGAAGCGATGGAGCGGGTGCCCGGCTGGGCGGCCGGCTGGTTTCGACTGGGGGAATGGCATGAGGCGGCGGGCGCGCCCGAGCGGGCGGCCGAGGCTTGGGACCGCGCGCTCGCGGCCGATCCGCAGGACCTGCTGGGCGCCGGGCTCAAGCGCGACCTGGTGCGGGCGGCGCCGGTGGCCGAGACCATGCCGGCGGCCTTCGTCGAGGCGCTGTTCGACGATTACGCGCCGCGCTTCGACCGGGCGCTGGTCGAGCGGCTCGATTATTGCGCGCCCGAACTCCTGCGCCGGGGGCTGGACGGGCGGCGCTTCGGCCGGGCGATGGATCTGGGCTGCGGCACCGGGCTGGCGGGGGCGGCGTTCCGCGACATCTGCGAGCGTCTCGAAGGCATCGACATCTCGGCCGGCATGCTGGCGCAGGCCGAGGCCAAGGGGCTCTATGACCGGCTTGCGAAAGGCGATCTCGCCGCGCTCGAGATCGGCCCCGAGCGCTACGACCTGATCATTGCCGCCGATGTCTTCGTCTATCTCGGCGCTCTCGAGCGTATCCTCGGCTGGTGCGCGGGCTCGCTGGCGCCCGGGGGCGTGCTGGCCTTCACCGTCGAGGCGGCTGCGCCGGGCGAGGGGCCGCTGGCGCTGCGCGAAAGCCGCCGCTTCGCCCATGCGCCCGATCATCTGCGGGCGGTACTGGCCGCGGCGGGGTTCGGGTCGGTCCGGCTCGACCGGGCGGCCCTGCGCAGCGATCGCGGCGCCGTGATCGAGGGCTTCGTCGTCATCGCCACCGATCTGGCGCGAACCCCCGACCGGCAGGGCGACGGCGAGGATGTGGCGCTGGCCTGAGGCGGGACTGTGCATGAGCGCGCAGGGCTCTGTTCCCGCATCGCCCTCTTGCCCGGTCGCGGCCGATGCCTACGTCCGAGCCAACCCCTTCGAATGTCAAAGGACATTTTCAATGACCCAGCCCAAGCTCTTTACTTCCTTCGCCGTCGGCGACATCGCCCTGGCGAACCGTGTCGTGATGGCGCCTCTGACCCGCAACCGTGCCGAACGCGAGACGCTGGCGCCGACCGATCTTCATGTCACCTATTACAGCCAGCGGGCCGGGGCCGGGCTGATCGTGACCGAGGGCGCGCAGATCTCGCCCGAGGGGCAGGGCTATCTCGACACGCCCGGCATCTATTCCGATCTGCAGGTCGAGCGCTGGCGCAAGGTCACCTACGCCGTGCATGCGGCGGGCGGACGCATCGTGATCCAGCTCTGGCATGTCGGGCGGGTGTCGCATGTCTCGCTTCTGCCCGGCGGTCAGGCCCCGGTCGCGCCCTCCGCGGTCCCGGCCGACGGGGTCAAGACCTTCACCGCCGAGGGCTTTACCGGGGTGTCGGCGCCGCGTGCGCTCGAGACCTCCGAGATTTCCCGCATCCTCGGCGATTACCGCAAGGCCGCCGCGAATGCGATGGCGGCGGGATTTGACGGGGTCGAGATCCACGGCGCCAATGGCTATCTGATCGACCAGTTCCTGCGCGACGGCACCAACCGCCGGACCGACGGTTATGGCGGCCCGATCGAGAATCGCTGCAGGTTCCTGTTCGAGGTGGTCGAGACCGTGGCGGACGAGATCGGCGCGGGCCGTACCGGGCTGCGGCTGAGCCCGTTCTCGAACGCGAACGGCATTTCCGACAGCGACCCCTTCGCGGTGTTCTCGCAGGCGATTTCGGGCCTGAACCGCTTTGGCCTCGCCTTCCTGCACATGGTCGAGGGCCAGACCGGCGGGCCGCGCGACTGGCCCGAGGGCCGCGGCATCCCCGAGCTGCGGGCGCTGTTCGAAGGCCCCTATATCGCCAATAACGGCTATGACCGGGCCTCGGCGATCGACGCGGTCGAAAGCGGTGCGGCCGACATGGTGGCCTTCGGCCGTCCGTTCATCTCGAACCCCGATCTGGTCGCGCGGCTGCGGCGGGGCGCCGGGCTGGCCGAGCCGAACCGGGAGACCATGTATGGCGGCGGCGCCGAGGGGCTGATCGATTATCCCGCGCTCGACGCGGCGCACCCGGCCTGACCGGGTCTGGCGGGGGGCCGCGTCCGGCACGGCCCCCGCCATATCGCCGATCAGGCGGCGGCGCGGCGGCGGCGCAGGGCGGCGAGCCCGCCCAGACCCGCCAGCATCAGCGGCAGCGTCGCCGGAACCGGCACCTCGGCGGCTTCGTAGCGTTGCAGCACTTCGACGCCCCGCAGGGTGTAATCGGTGAAGAAGCCGTCCATCCCGGCCTCGATCCAGGGCAGGAACATCTCCCAGGCGGCCTCGTCCGTCCTGGGCCGGAAGGTCCAGCCATGCACGCTCAGCCCAAGCTCATGCGCGGCGGCGATGAAGGCGGCATCGAGATCGTAGCCGAGATAAAGCCCCAGCCCGTCCGCGAACCCGGCGAGATCCTCGAGCGCGGTGACCTCGCCGGTGGTCGCGTCATAGACACCGAAGCCGTCGCCCAGATCTAGCGCATAGCCGAGCGCGGCGATCGCATTGTCCATGCCGGCCTCGGTCTGAAGCGCGGCGAGCTGGCGCGCGCCCTCATGGCTGAAGGTCTGCACGAAGGTGTTCGGCACCGAGCCGTCGAAGCCGTTGGACTTCATCTCCTGAAGGATCTGCCGGTTCATCGCCAGGCTGTTGGGGGTCTTGGCCTCGGGATAGATGCCGATCTGGGCGCCCGTCGCGGCGTTATGCGCGGCGACCAGATCCATCACCTCCTGAAAGGTCGGCACCTTGTAGGGATCGGCCATCGAGGGCGCGAAACCCGGATAGTCGGTCGAGGCGGTGGCGCCGGTGGGCTCGACCGTCAGCGACTTGATTTCGGCCAGGGTGAAATCCGACACCCGGTAATCGCCGTTCCGCGGAGAGAACAGCGCTTCGACATTGGTGGTGCGGGCCAGCGTCGCATCATGCATGGCGACTAGAACGCCGTCGGCGGTCATCTGCAGGTCGGGTTCGATCACATCGGCGCCCATTTCGAGGGCGAGTTCATAGCCGCCCAGCGTATGTTCGGGCAGGTAGCCGCTGGCGCCGCGATGGGCGATGATCAGCGGCGCGTTTCCGTCGAGGGTGTTGTAAAGGCTGGCGGCCCCGGCGGGCACGGTCGAGATCAGCCCCAGGGAGAGGGTCGCGAGAATGCGTTTCATGTCGAAGATCCTGTTCGTCGCGTTGAATGACTTCGGGTGTGATTTGGATGTGGCTCCGGCCTTATGCGGAGATTGAAACGCCCGGGTCACCGTCTTGCGACAGCCGGATGAAAATGCGCCGGGGCGGTTGAGGGGGGCGATTGGCGCCGGCCAATGCGGGAGGCTCTCCGGCCCCCGCCTCGGGCGCGCTGCGGGTCGATCTTGCCCCCATGTATCTGTCATGTCGCATGGGATCCCGTGTCCCTCTCCGAGGCCGTGTCCAGTCGGGCGCGGCGCTTTCCGGGGGCGACTGGCGCGGCCGGTTTCGGGCTCCCGGATCTCCTGTTGCCGCAGGGCGGAGATACTGTTGAAAAAGTCTCTGAACGGGCGAGACCGGGCAGATCAGCAGAACAACCTCCCGCGAAGCCCCTCCTGAGCAAATGCGTTTTGCCAAGGGGCGGTCTGCAGGGGCAATATTCCAAGATTTGGAGTTATTTTTCGGTTCGCAGAGTTTTTCAACACAATCCGGAGCGGACGGCGCGTGGCACCCGAGGAGACGGCGAGGCCGGGGCCCCGGGGCTCAGTCGTCGGTCCATTCCCAGGGGCGGGTGAAATTGCCCAGAAGATGCACGACCGCCTCGTCCTCCACCGGCCCCTGGCGTTCCAGCCGGGCGACGAGGCCGCGCTTGCGGTCCTCGACCACCTCGCGCACCCGCACCATATGGCCCGCCTCGGCCAGCGCCGCGTCATAGACCCGCTGGATCGCCCGCTTGCGCAGCCCGGGCTTGAACACCTTGCCGACGGCGGTCTTGGGCAATTCGTCGAGGATCTCGATATGCTTCGGGATCGCGGCGCGCTCGTGGATATGTACGCGGGCATGGGCCATCAGATCCTCGGGCGTGACGCTGGCCCCGTCGACGAGCTCGACATAGGCGCAGGGCAGCTCGCCCGAAAAGCTGTCGGGCTGGCCGATGGCGCCGGCGAAGGCCACGTCGTGATGGGACAGCAGCGCCTCCTCGATCTCGGCCGGGTCGATATTGTGCCCGCCCCGGATGATCACGTCCTTGGCGCGGCCGGTGATGAACAGATAGCCATCCTCGTCGATCCGGCCCAGATCGCCGGTGCGCAGGAAGTAGCCATCGGCGAACAGGCCGAGATTCTTCGCCTCTTCGGTATAGGTCGAGCCCGGCACCACCCCGGGGTTGGAGATGCAGATCTCGCCGACCTCGTCGGTCTCGCATTCGCGCTGCACAGTCCCGTCGCCGTCGCATTTCAGGATGCGGATCTCGGTATAGGGGAAGGGCAACCCGACCGAGCCGATCTTCTTTTTCGAATCCGGCGGGTTGATCGAGACGAGGCAGGTGGCCTCGGTCAGCCCGTAGCCCTCGCAGATGGTGACGCCGGTCGCGGCCTCGAAGCGGTTGTAAAGCTCGACCGGCAGCGGTGCCGAGCCCGAGAAGGCATAGCGGAGCGTCGAGACATCGGCATCTACCTTGCGCTGCATCAGCGCGGCGATGGCGGTGGGCACGGTGATGACGAAGGTCACGCCCCAACGCTCGATGAGCTTCCAGAAATTGTCGAACACGCCCTCGCCGCGATAGCCCGCAGGCGTCGGCATCACGAAATGCGCCCCGGCCGCGACAACCGACATCAGCACCGGATAGGCGGCGAAGACGTGAAACAGCGGCAGCGGGCAGATCAGGGTGTCGTTTTCGCGGAACAGAAGCGTATGGCCGAGCCAGCCGTTATAGATCATGCCCGAGACGCGATGCTGGGCGACCTTGGGCATGCCGGTGGTACCGCCGGTATGGAAATAGGCGGCGAAGCGGTCTTCCTCGGGGTCGTCGAAGGTCAGCCGGTCGGCGGGCTCGGCGGCCAGCGCGCGGTGGAAATCCAGCACGTCGGCATGGTAGTGGCCGGGCGATTTCCTGCGGATCAGCGGCACGATCAGCCGCTTGACCCCGGTCAGGTAGCGGACCAGGTCGACCTCCAGCACGGTCTGCACCCTGGGAGCGTGCCGCACCGCCTCGGAGACCTTCTCTGCGACATCGGTCTTGGGGAAGGATTTCAGCGTGACCACGACCTTGGCCCCGGTCTCGCGCAGGATCGCGGCGATCTGCTCGGCCTCGAGCAGCGGGTTGATCGGGTTGACGATCCCCGCCACTGCGCCGCCCAGAAAGCAGACCGCGGTTTCGTTGCAGTTGGGCAGGATATAGGCCACCACGTCATCCGGGCCGATCCCGAGGCGGCGGAACAGGTTCGCGGCCTGGGTGATGCGGCCCCGGAACTCGGTCCAGGTCAGCGTCTCGGCCGGATCCTTCGGGCCGGACAGGATCTGGAAGGACACTGCCGGGCGGTCGGGAAAGGCCGCCGCGGTGCGCGTGACGAAGGAATAGATGGTCTTCGGCCGGTCGCGTTCGTTCCACGGCGCCTCGGCGGCAATGGCCAGCCAGTCGCTCCTGGCGGCCTCCATGCTCATGCTGTTCAAGATGTCGTCCTCCCATGCGGCCCGTTGTGATCGGGCCTGCTCTCCCATGGCCCGGAAGGATGGGGCGAAATGCCGCCCTCCGCAAGATGCCCGTGCTGCGGCAACTCGGCGTCCGATCCGGGGCCGCCCGACCGGCAGCGGCCTCATTCTGCCTGTCCGCGACGCTCTGTTTCTTGTCTCCGGTGCCTTGCCGAAGGTGCGGCCCCGGGGTCGGACGGGCCGGCGAGATCCGGCTCAGGCGGCGGTCTCGACCCCGGCGGTGAACTGAAGCCTTGCAAGGCGCGCGTAAAGCCCGCCCTCGGCCACCAGCGCGTCATGGGTGCCCTCGGCCACGATCCGGCCGCGGTCCAGCACGACGATCCGGTCGGCCTTCTTCACCGTGGCCAGCCGGTGGGCGATGATGATCGTGGTCCGGGTCGCGGCCATCCGGTCCACGGCTTCCTGCACCGCGCGTTCGGATTCCGCGTCGAGCGCCGAGGTCGCCTCGTCCAGAAGCAGCACCGGCGCGTCGCGCAGGATGGCGCGGGCGATGGCGATGCGCTGTTTTTGCCCGCCCGACAGCATCAGCCCGCGCTCGCCCACCTCGGTGTCGTAGCCCTGCGGCAGCGCGCTCAGGAAATCATGCGCGGCGGCAGCGCGGGCGGCGGCCTCGACCTCGGCATCGGAGGCGCCGGGACGGCCGAAACGGATGTTCTCGCGGGCGCTGGCAGCGAAGATCGCCGGGTCCTGCGGCACCAGCGCCAGACGGCTGCGGAAGGCCTCGCGGCCCAGGCTGCGCAGATCGGCGCCGTCGAACAGCACGCGGCCCTGCTGCGGGTCGTAGAAGCGCAGGATCATCTGCATGACCGTGGTCTTGCCCGCCCCCGAGGGCCCGACCAGCGCCACCGTCTCGCCGGGGCGGACGGTCAGGTCTATGCCGTTCAGCGCCGGGCTGTCGGGCCGGGTCGGATAGGAGAAGCGCACATTCTCGAAGCGGATCTCGCCCTGCGCGGGTTCGGGCAGGGGCGCCGGGGCCTCGGGATCGGTCACGCTGTCCTGCGCGGTCAGCAGCTCGACCAGCCGCTCGGTGGCGCCCGCGGCGCGCTGCAATTCGCCCCAGATCTCGGTCATCGCCGCGACCGCGCCCGCGACCATCACCGAATAGATCACGAACTGCACCAGCTCGCCCACGCTCATCTCGCCCGCCCGGACGTCATGGGCCCCGACCCAGAGCACGCCGACGATGCCCGCGAAGACGAGGAAGATCACGATCACCGTCATCACCGCCCGGGTCCCGATCCGCTGGCGGGCCGCGATGAAGCTCTGCTCGGTCACGCCCCGGAACTGCGCCCGCGCCCGTGCCTCGTTGGTGAAGGCCTGCACCGTCTGCACCGACAAGAGCGCCTCGGAGGCATTGCCCGACGAGGCCGCGATCCAGTCCTGGTTCTCGCGGCTGAGCCGTCTCAGCCGGCGCCCCAGAAGCACGATCGGCACGATCACCGCGGGCACCAGCAGCAGCACCAGCCCCGACAGCTTGGTCGCGGTCGCCAGCATCAGCACCAGCGCGCCGAAGAAGACGAGGATGTTGCGCAGCGCGAAGGAGGCCGAGGAGGACAGCACCGACAGGATCAGCGTTGTGTCGGTGGTGATCCGGCTCAGCACCTCGCCGGTCATGGTCTTTTCGTAGAAGGCCGGGCTCATGCCGATCATGCGGTCGAAGACGGCGCTGCGGATATCGGCCACGACCCGCTCGCCCAGCCGGGTGACAAGGTAGTAGCGCAGCGCGGTGCCGACGGCCAGCAGCACCACGATCGCGAGCGCCAGCCCGAAATAGCGGTCAAGCAGCGCCGCGGTGTCGGTGTCGAAGGCGTCGACCACCTGGCGCACCGCCACCGGCATCGCCAGATAGACGATGGCGGTCAGGACCAGCGCGGCAAGCGCGGCCGCCAGCATCCGCCGATAGGGCGCGACGAAGGGCCAGAGCGCGGCAAGCGCGCCGATCCGTTTCGATCTTGCGCGGTCGTCCTGTGGCTGGGGGGCTGGCGGCATGGGGCACTCCTTGGCTCCCTGCGCAGGTAGTGGGCGAAGGGGGGGCGGTCAACCGGCCAGCGCTGCCCCGCCCGGATCGGCCGAGGGGTGCCGCCGCCCTGCGGTCGGGCCGCGCCTGCCCTCAGGTTCCGTGTTCAGGAATTTCCGACGATTTCCGCCACACGGTCCGAGATTTCCTCGAAGCGCTGGCGCAGGACCGTGTCGTCGAAGGGTTCGAGGTCGGGCAGTTGCCGGGTCATGATCTCGCCGAACAACCGGTCGGTCTCGTCGATGAAGTTGAGTACGTTCATCGAGTTCACCGCGGTGTCATAGGTCGAATAGGTGACGTCGAGCCAGGACCGGGCCTTCTCCATCGCCTCGGCCGAGCGTGCCTTCTGGCGGTCGAGGATCCGTTCGTAGCGTGCGATCACATCGAGCGAGAGCGCGTTGGCGGCGATGTTCTTGGCGTAGATGTCCTGCTGTTCGGGCGTGGCCGTGGCCATCCGCTCGCGGGCAAAGGCGACGGTGGCGTCGATCTCGCCCTTGATGGTCCCGAGCGCGGGCAGATATTCCTCGTCGAGCCGGCGCATGTATTCGCGATGCACCATCACCTGCAGCTCGGCCATCACCACGAAGACCCCGTAATACTGGATCTGCATCGCCGGCGAGGGCGAGGTCTCGGCCATCAGCGCCTTGAGCTCGTCGGTGATCTTGCGGGTGATGTCGAAGACCGCGAACATCCGCAGCAGGTCGTCGCCATCGGCGCGCGAGGTCAGGCTGTCGATCTCGTCGGGGCCAAGGGCGGCGCCCGCCTCGGCAAAGCTCTGCTGCAGCGCCTGCTTGCGCGCGGCGACCTCGCCGTCGAGCGCGGTGGCCTCGGCCTCGCGGCTGGCGATCCGCTCCTCGATCCGGTCGGTCTCGTCGGGATCGGGGGCGGGGGCCTTCTGGGCGAGATAGAGATCGCGGCGCAGCACCTCGATCTCGCGCCCGAGGCCGGCGATCTCGGCCCTCAGCCGCCGGATTTCCTCGATGGCGCCGACATTGCCGTCCTGCAGAAGCGCCTTCTCGATCTCGAGCACCAGCGCGTCGACATCGCGTTCGAGGCCCTTGGTCGAGCGGCCCAGCAGCCGGAAGCCGCCTTGCGCGCGGCTGTCCTCGATGCGGTCATGCAACTCGGTGAGGTTCTCGCCGCCCTCGATCAGCCGGTCGAGATGCTGTTCGAGCGGGGTGCCGGGGGGCTTGGCCTCCCAGAGCGTCCAGGCGGCAGCCGGTTGCCCCGCGACGGCGACGAGGCAGGCCAGGGCGAGGATCGGGCGGAGGAAGGGGACGGTCATGCGCGCGCTTTCGGAGGGCGGACCCGGGATCCGCACGGTCGGACGGAAGATACAGCCTAGCACGGATCGCCCGGCCGCGCATCCTTCGCCGGTGCGCGGCAGTGTCTCGGTCCGGGACCCGGGACGAGGACCGTCGCCGCCAGCATCGGGCCGGAGCAGGCCCGGACGCCGCTACAGGACCGCCTTCGGGTGCCGGGCGTTGCGATCCCGCCCCGGCGCCTTAAGGCCGCAGGCAGGCGGTTGCTGCATAAAGGCCACCGTTCGGGATCGGGTCCGGCCTCCAGGATTGACAGTTTGCATTCCATGGCTAGGTTCTCCTCATGGTCACGCATGAGCTCTTTTTCCGGTTTCTGCTTCTGAACCGCCCGGGTCCCCGGGCGGTCTGCGCTTAGGCGCGTCTTCGACCTTCCGGGGCTTTCTCACATCCTTGAATTGAGAATGCGGCCTTCGCCGCCCTCGGAGACACATCATGACCATCACCAGGATCACGCATCTGCCTCCTGGCAGTGACTTTCGGGAGCTGTTCCCGCGCTCTGCTGTCGAGACCGGTTTTCTTCTCACGGCTGCAGACCGGCTGGGCATCGAACGCCTGCTTCGCCATGACGGCACCAGGAATGCGGCAAATCCCGCGCTTCTGAACGGGTTCCTGCGCCACAAGCTGAGGATCTCGCGCGCGGCTCCCGAGCCGGCACCGCCCGGGCTTGTCGTCGCCGGTTGCCATGTCACCTACATGATCAGCGGCGAGGGCGCACGCTCGGGCCTGCTGACCATCAGCCCGGTGCCGGGGCCGGGGTATCTTTCCATTGCGTCGCTTCTCGGCGCGACCCTGATGGGGATGCGGAAGCTGCAGAAGGTTCCGCTCTTGCGGGATGACGGCCGGATCGAGACGGTCGTCGTGCTGGATGTCGGCCTGCCGCCGGGTCGCCACGCGGCCTGAGCGCCCTTCCGCCACCGGCGTACCGAGTAATCGCCGTTTCACGACATATCAGCGCCCTCAGTGGCGGAAAGGAAAGCTCAATGACCGAGCAACATACCCCCTCACGCGGCACCGGGCGGCGGCCCAGGGTCGTCATCTCTGCCGACAGCCTGGACAGGCTCGAAGCTCTTGCGCAGGGCGCGATCCAGCGCAACCCCGAGCTGGCCGACCGGCTGCTCGGCGAGCTTGGCCGGGCCCGTATCGTTCCCGTCGCGAAACTGCCCCCGGACGTGGTGGCGATCGGCCGCGCGGTCACCTATCGCGACGAATCGACCGGTCAGGAGAAGACGGTCACGCCGGTTTTTCCCGAGGCGGCCGACATCTCCAGTGGCCGGGTCTCGGTCCTGACGCCGATCGGGATCGCGCTGATCGGCCTGGCCGAGGGGGCATCGCTGCCCTGGGATACCAGGGACGGAAAGCGGCGGGTGCTGACGGTGCTCCGGGTCGCGCCGGAAGAGGTCGCCGAGGGGCTGGCGGCAGGATGATCCGCTGTTCCCGAGGGCTGGCCGAGGCCCATGACCGGCCCGGAAGGGGTCGCGCGATGCGTTGACGACGCCAGGAGGCTCCTTCCGGGACATCGACTGCCAATGCTCTGGCGTCCTTACCTCCCATCGAAAGAGGCTCTCATGAACCGTCCCCTTCCTCCTGTCTGCCCGTCCTGCAAGGCACCGCTTCCCCGCGCGGCCGCACATCGCTGCCCCAGCTGCCGGCACGTCCTTGACGGCGGACCCTTTCTCATCCGGGTTTCCTGCCGCCGTTGCGGCGCGGCCGTCGAGCGCCGCGCCGGTGCCTCAGCGACCTGCCTCCGATGCCGGTCCACGCGTCCCTCCCGGCTTCTGCAACAGGGCTGACCAGAGGGGGCCGGCCGGTTTTCCGGCGGCCGCTCCGGCCGTCGGCGGGCTGGCCGGCACGCCATTCGCGCCGCCCGATTGCAGGGCGGCGCGGTATGTTTCGGCCTGTCCTGGATGATTGGCTTCATGCGGAATTCCGGGGCTCGAAATGGCATCGGAGCGCTGTTGGGCGGTGAGTCGCCGCGGCGCTTTCCTTTGCCCGACGGGTATTTCCGGGCGTCTTTCGGCGTGGCCCTGCGTTGGCCCTGCATGGAGCGGATCGTGCCGGATATGAGCCAGTCTTCCGACACGCGCCGCGCCTCGTTCCGCGGCAAGCGGCCCCATCCTGCATGATCCGCTTCAATGAGGCTTGCTGTTTTCTCTGTGGAAGCGTATGTCCGGCGGCGGGACACCCCTCCCAACGAGGGGCGCTGTCATTTCTATTTTCTCCTTATATGTCAAATGACTGATAGCTTCTTGCTCGTTTCTTGCACCGTTTTTGCACCGAAAAGCACATTGGTGACGCTCGGGTCTTTCATCGCGTGAGCGTAGGTGCGCAGCACCGTTGTTGCGTCCTTCCATCCGCCCATATCCGCCACGGTCTTCACGTCGATACCGGCTTGCAGCATGGAAGTGGCAAAGCCGTGCCGACAGCAGTGCGGTGTAAGGCGCTCGATCTTCGCCCGCTTGCAAACATTGTTCCAAGGCCCCCGAACGCTGCCCCTCCCGGCGTAGCCGAACACGGGCTCATCCGGATTCCGGTTGCTGGGAATATTCGCTAGCGAGACCACAACTTCGGGCGGCAGATGTGCGATGCGCTTCCAAGGTGTCGGCTTGAACAGGTGCAACTCCACCCTTGCCGCGCTGAGGTCAACATAGCGCCAAGTCAGGTTGCATGCCTCCCCAACCCTCGCCGCCGTGCCGAACATGAACAGGCAGAGCGCGCCAAGATGCGCGAGCCCGTCTTCCTCAGCTTGTGACGAGAAGGCGCGCACCCACTCCAACGTTGCTGGCGTCTTCACCTCGGGCGTTTCGGTGTAGCGTTTCACCGAAATGCGTTGGCACCATCCGAACCCCGCCGCGTGGTTTATTGCAGCCTGCGTTGGCTTGATCACCTGCCGGTTCCAGGTCGGCTCGTTCGCATCGGGGTATATTTTCTTGGCCGCTTGCCTGATCAACTCCGGTGTCACGTCTTCAACGAGAGTGTCTTTCCAGTGCTCCGCCAGCTTGAGAAGAAACCGTGCGGGCTTATCCGCGTCCAAATATGCCGTGAAGACTTGCGCCATGGTCAACCCGGCCCCCGGCCCATCGAAACGACGTTGCCACGCTTGGGCTTCGGTTTCCGCTTTGATCCGCTCCGCGATTTTTCGGTCAGTCGTTTTTGTAGACTGATAAAACTTCCTTCCGGCAACAGTCCCTCGGACGTACCAGGCGCCGTTGCGCTGGAACAGCTTGAGCGACATTTCATAGCCTCCGTGATCTTTTCGACATGCTCCGGAAAGAGGATCATCTTTTGGCCCAGCTTGGCAAACGCGCCAAGCGCCCGCGCCTCGCCCTTCATGGTCCTCTCCGACACACCGAAATGCGCCGCCAAATCGGCGGGCGTGGTGTAGTCAGGGAAGAGCACGGGCGAAGTCATCAATCGTCGCTCTCCCCGCTTTCAGCGAGATATTTTCGGATGTCGGAAGCGGTGCCGCGAATGGCCATCTTGCCTTCGGCACGGGCCTGTTCCATCGCCCGCTCTTGCGCCTCATGCTTCCTCTGCCACGCCTCTTTTCTGATGGGGATCAGCGCGTTCGCGGCTTCCATCTTGGATCCGAAGGCCAGGACGATCAGGACGTCGCCGGGAATGAAGGCCGACACCGGCAGGCCCAATTCACAATATTCCTTCGCGGCCTCCGTCAAGGCGCTGACGGAAGCTGCGGAGAAAGTGCCGCCGATGAACTCCGGCTGTTCAACATGCTGAAATCTCTCGAAACGACGGACGCGCTCGTTGATACGAAACTTCACGCGCGGGTTGCCTGTGCGGGAAACTTCAATGTCCGAATAGGACCACTTCTGAAGGGCCTCCACATGGCCTTCTACGATCTCGCGAAGCTGATCGGCCAGCACTTCACCCGCCGTGCCGTATTCATCGTAGCAATGCGGGGCGTTGAAGCGGTCGCGCATCGCCTCGACACACATGCTCGGACGCTCGCTGGCCGCAATCGCGAGGATCAGCTTGGCGCGGTCTTGCATGGTGGTGTGGGGGATATTCCTACCAACGGCCTTCGGCAGGTCGCCCGAGTTGATCAGGGCGCGGGCATACTTCTTCACTTCCCCCAAGGGCATCGGGATTTCGGACGCCAAGGCTTGGCAAATCTCAGAAACAGTGGCCATCGGCGTCTCCTTCTACTCGAGCAAGACCACCATATTTTGGGATTTGTGATGTGTAAACCAAAATCCAAGATCGCAAGCACAAGACCTCCGGCGGCCCCGAAAGCCCGCCGCATTGCTTGAGGCAGGAAGCTCATCCTATGACGGACCGCTCGGCCTCCCGGCAAATCCTGTCGAACAGGGCCTGAGCGCAGGGGCTCGGGCGGGTCCGGTTGGCGTCATAGGCAACCCGGCGCAGGTCCCGGAAGGTAACGGGGCGGCTGTAGGCGCGCCACAGGCGGAACCGTTGCCACAGGGCGCGGGGGTTGTTCCCGGTCAGATAGTCGTGCTCGGGGCGGAAGAGGGCAAGGCTGGGCAAAGCGAAGGCGTTCGCGCAGGCGCGGTTTTTGGGCATTGTCAGGTTCTCCTAACGGGGGTTATGATGCCAAAAGTATCAACACTGAGGCCTCACAGGTGTCAATACCAAAAGTATCAATTGAGCAAGTGAAAGCTGCGCGCGCATTGCTGCGATGGTCTCAGAATGACCTCGCCCAAGCGTCTGGAATTTCCGTTCCAACAATCAAGAGGCTTGAAGCCGCAGTCGGCGAGATTGGCGGCCGGGCTGAAACCGCATATGCAATCTGTACCGCCCTCGAAACGGCGGGGGTTGAGTTCATAGCAGAGAACGGCGGCGGCGCGGGGGTCAGGCTGAAGAAGGTGGCATCGTGAAGCTGAATGCGCGACAGGTAAAAGCACTACGGAACATCGTCCGTGAGAGCGACTTCCTCGGGGGCGATTTCGCTATCCCAGGCAAACTGGGCACTGGTGTCGGAAAGACCACATTCGATGGCTTGATTGCCCTTGGCTTGATCGAAGCTGGCCCGAGCAAGCGACACCATGGCGCGCTAGGATACCGCCCGACTGAACGCGGTCGCGAGGAAGAGCGCGAGACCTACAAGTGAGCCCAAGCCTGCGGTTTCTCAATTTGAGGGAATTGGCAACCAACCCAGATCCGGGTCGTTCGCTCGCCCCAAATCTGGGTTCAGTGCCGGGCGAGGGCCGGTCCAAATCTGGATCGGCCCTCCAATGGAGGACGGACGCCCCAAATCTGGGTTCTCCTCAATCTGAGGAAACGTCCGCCCACCCAACAAGCGCGACCGCCCTATTCGTTCCAGTCCACCAGTTTCAGCGCCTGCGCCGGGTCGATCCCGGCCTCTTTGGCTTGCACCATCGCGCCGATGATCGCGGACATGGCGCGCGCCCGGCCGCCCGCGTCGAAGGCTTGCAGCGGCGTCATCACGTCCAGGGTGACAGCCGTCCCCAGCTTCTCGGACGCCTCTTCTGCGATCAGCGCCGCGATGGGCTGCAGCATCCACTGTGCCAGATGTCGCTGGGCCTCCCGAACCATCGGCCCCGTGGTCGCCGGGTTCAGAAGCCCAGGCAGGACACCGAAAGCGCCGCTGACAGCATTGCGTGCCGCGTCCAGCGTTTCCTTGGTCATCGCCTTGGAAAGATCCGGCGTAAGGTCGTCCGGGTGCTGGCCGATCTGGGGGTGTTGCCCGGCGGCGGTGGCCTGTGCCACGCCCTCGACCACCAGGACCGAACCGCGCCGCCCACGGAACGCTGCACGCATCGCCGCCATGTCGTCAGAGTCCGAATCCGGCAAAGGCACGATCTGCGTCCCGATGGGCGCATTTTCGTAGGTCTCGGAAAGCGCGGTTTCGACGGCCTGCAGAAGCCCGGCCGTGAGCCGCGCCCGTCGCAGAGGGGCGGAGCCGATCCAGGGTTGCGCGGCATCCGCGCCGATACGGATATGCAGCACCTCGCCCGCCAGCGCGGTGAAGGTCGCACCGCCGCCCACTTCGGGAATCGTCAGCCGATAGGCCCTCGGGCGGCCATCGCGGGTGGACAGATCCCAATCGGAGGCGGGCACCAGCCTGTCGCCGCGCAGCCAAAGCACAACCTCGCCACGCAGGGCCAGAGACCGGCCGATCATCGCCAAGGTGAAGCGGTCCAGCAGCGGCGTGCCTTTCACCTCCGCCAGGGAAAGGCCCTGTTCCCATAGGGAAACGCAGGTCTGCACCGTCGCGGTCAACTCAGCCACCCCCGATGCCCCGGCGATCCAGTTTTCGCGCAGCCGCATCACTTCGGCAGTGAAGCTCGACGCCGCCCGGGTTTCTTCCTTGCGCTTGAATGGCCACATGGTCACGCCCTCCATCTGTTAAGGGCGCGGGCCAACCCTGCGTCCTCGGGGTCGCCCAGCGCCCAGGCACGGGCCTCGATCTGGGCGGCCGGATAGGCGGGACGGGCCACCGCCGAGAATTCGAAGATGGCGGCCGAGGCCACGGTGCGCACCAGGTCCGCGCCGCGCCGCTCGATCCGCTCGCCGCCGGGCTGGACGCGGAAGCCGGGGGATAGCCCGCGGATCAGCCCGGCCGCGTGGGCCGCCAGGAAGTCCCGCGCCCAGCTGGTGCCGGGGTCGATCTCGGCCACCAGTTCGACCCCCTCGTCACTGTCCCGCACGGTCAGGCTGCCCGAGCCGCGCGAGGCCAGCGGCCGGTCGTAGGAATGCCCGGCCAGCAGGTGAATATCCTCGCCCCGCTCGATCCGGTCGGCAAAGGCACGGGGGGCGATGATCTCCCGCCGCCCCGGCGCCAGTTCGGTTTCCTGCGCATAGGGGAACAATGCCCGAAGGCGGGTTGCCCCGCCCTCGGACCTCAGCTCCAGCGCCCCGAGAGATGCGCCCCAGAGCATTACGCGGCGTCCAGTTCGAGGCCGGTCAGCAGTTCGAGCTGGGCCGGACGCGCCACCGTCACATCCATCGTGGCAAGGGCGGTGATCCTGAGCCCGCCGGATTGCGCATCGCTGTAGGGGTCACGGATCATGTCCACCGCGCCCCATGCGCCGATGAAGATCGGGGCCACGCCGCCCGCCGCCGTGGTCAGAAGCGAGGCCGTCGCCAGCGGATTTCCCGAGGGCGCGGCCAGGGCGTTGTGGGTCATGGCGATGTTGCCCGCAGGGATGTTCTTCACCAGGCGGTCCCATTCCGAAACGGCGGTGCCCTCGATCAACGCGCCGTCCAGGAAGTCCCACAGCTCGGGCCGGATCAGCGCCCGCACCGCGTCCGGCGAACCGGCGGCATTGGCGGTCATGAACCGGGTGACGGCCGAGCGGAACGCGCCCCAGCTCGCCAGAGCATTCACCGCCGTGGACGTGATGCCATAGGTCGCCGCGCCGGTGATGACGCCAAGGGGCTGGCCATTCGCCCCGGTGCCAAGGAAGGCCGCCTGATCCATGGCCGCGCCCATGGCGCCGCTCATGTCGCGGCGCACCGCCTGTTCCAGCGCCGCGCCGGACTGCTTGAGGGTCTTGCGGGTGATGCGCATCTGAATGCCGAGGTTGTGGTCCGGCGACATGGCGCGGTCGGTGGTGGCATAGGTGGTCGGCCCGGCCACATTGGCCGTCTCGCCATCAGCCCAGCCAGCCGTCACGGCCGAGGTGGTGACCGGCCATTCCACCGCGCCCGCGTCGATGTTGATCATCTGCGCACCCATGCGCGCGGCCACGCTGTCAGGGAACAGGCGGTCGATGATCGGGCGCGTCTGGATCGGGTTCGGGGTGCCGCTGGCAACGGTCTCACCGGCCCGGACCTCCAGCGCCTGCCACGGCACCGGGATGCCCCGGAAACCGCCCGCGCTGCGCAGCTCGGTCACGATCTCGGCCGTCTTGCCGTCGAGCTGGCGCCCTTCGTCCAGGGCCAAAGCCACCTGCCGCAGCTCGAAGCCCGCGACCAGATCGTCCCATTCCCGGCCCGCGCGGGTTTCGAGGTCCGCCCCGGCCTCGCGGCGTTCGGTGTCTTCCGCAATCAGGGCGGCCCGATAGCGGGTCTCGTTCTGGCGGTATTCGCGGTCCAGGCCTTCCATCGACCGGGTTTCGTCCTCGCTGGGGGTATCCTTGCCCACCAGCTCGGCCAGCTTTTGGCGGATCTCGGATTGCCGCCGTTGGATCTTCACGGAATCAAGCATTTGGTACTCCTGTTATTGCTCGATAGGGGAATTGCGGTGCGTCTCGCGCACCAGGTTGGCCCACGCCTTGCGGCGCGGGTCGGGCTCGGGGTGCCCGCATTCGACGCGCGTCTTGCGCGTGTGGCAGGCCGGGCAGAGGCTTTGCAGGTTGCCCGGAGCGAAGGCCAATTCGGGATGGGTGCGCACCGGCTGGATATGATCGACCTCAAGCCGACCGCGCGCCCCGCAGCCGACACAACGGAATCCATCCCGCTCGAGGATCTGCATCCGCAGGGCGCGCCATCTTTTCGTCCGCAAGACCGGCTGCGAGAAGCGGCGGAAGCCGTCCTTCATGCCCATGCCATCCTCGCCTTCTTCTGCGGTCTGGCGGTCTGGCGCACACCTTCGGCCACGGCCAGGACAGCCGCGCAGGCCGCGTCGATCCGGCCCTTGGACCGGGCTTTCGCCAGCTTGATGTTGTTCGCCGGGTCTCGGAGGCAGACGGTATCCGCGAAGGCGGATCGCAGCAGGAGGCTCGGAACCGTCCGCACCCGGCCGTCGAAGACCGCCCGCCGGAAGCGCTCGCAATCCTCGTTGCCGTCCCGAAACCCCATGCCGCGCCAGACAATCGGCGCCCGGATGCCCGCGCGGTCCAGGGCCTCGCCCAGCTCGGCCTGCTTGTAGCGGTCCATGGTCAGCGCCGCGATCTGCTCGCCCTCGACATGCCGCAGCACCTCGATCAGCCAAGCCGCCACCGGCACGGTCTTGTCGCCCAGCGTGGACAGCTCACCGCGGTCGGCCATCTCGACATACCGGCCTGCCACGCCATCGGCCGCGCCCCGGTCGGCAAGCGTCGGCGCGCTGGGGAAGGTGCCAAGGGCTTCCAGCCGCCCGCTCGACGGCCAATAGAAGGCCGCTGCGGTCATCGAGGCAGAGCCGCCCAGGTCGATCCCGACAACGCACGGCCCCTCGCGCGGCGGCATTTCGGACGCTTCGCATGCCAGCCATTCGTCCACGGTCAGCAGCAGGTCGCGGGTCTCGCCGCTGATCCGCTCATTGCGGTTGTAGAGCCGGAAGCTCGTCAGCGTGGAGCCACCCCGCGCGATCGCGCGCCGGGCCTGCGATTGCAGCCATTCCAGCGAAGACCCGATGCCATAGGACGCGCCCGGATTTGCCAGCTTGAGGCTTTCCAGATCATCGGCCGGAAGCGCGGGCGCCGGCCGATGCTCCTGCCGGTAGACGCCCGGCTGATCCTCATCGAGCCACACCGAAAACGGGTGCGTGTCATCGGCCGCAGACGTGGAAATGATCAGCGCCCGACCGCCCCGCTTGCCCAGACCGGACAGCAGCGCATGTTCCAGGTCGTCGCCGCGATCCGCAGGCCAATGACCGCGCTCGTCCATCAGCACCAGCGTCGGCGCAGAGCCCAGGGCCGACTTCCCATCCGCCGCAATCGCGCGCAGGAAGTGCGACCCCTTGTCGTCCTCGTACTCGATTTCCAGCCGGGGCGACCGCCGGAAGGTCAGCGCGCCTTGCGTGTCCTCGGGTAGCCCCATGGCGAGTTGCGCGGCGAAGTCCCAGGCGATCCGGGCTTGATCCCGCGTCCGGGCCGCGATCAGGATCTCCCGCGCGGGCTGGTCGTCCCATTCGCCCAGAAGCGCGCCCAGCGCGATCCCCGAAGACAGGGCCGTCTTGGCATTGCCACGCCCGATGCTGAGCACGCCCACGTTCACATCGTCGGCCAACGCGCCCCGGACGAATTGCTTTTGGAACGGGGCCAGCTTGAGCCGCTGCCCGGCCATCGGGCCTTGCGGGATTTCGAGGCTCTCAAGGAAGCGGATTGCTTTGGTCGATGCCTTGGCCCGGCTCATGCCAGCCACCCCAGCCAGAGGCACAACGCGAAAGCATAACTCCCACCCTCGGTTGCGCGCCCGCCCAGAAACCGGGGCATTGGGACCAGATGCGTGATCATAGCCGCACCCCCCGATGCCGGGCGACAGCGCGCGCCATGGAAGGCGAGACGGACGGCGACTTGTCATCCAGTCCGCCACGGTTGTCATAGGACAGGACAACCTGATCCAGTATGGCAAGCGCGAGGTCTTCCGGCACGGCCGAGGCCTCATGCCCAAAGCCCGCCTGATACTCGATCACGGCCGAGCCCAGGTAATCGGTCAGCTCCAGTGCAGGGCGGCGGCCGGTCCGCACCGTGAAGCCGGTGAGCGGAGCCCCATCGGTCTTCACGGTCACGACCGCACCGTCTTGCACCGGACCGATGGGCAGCGGCAGGCGGCCGCTCTTGGGCCAGGCAGTCAGCGTGACGCGGATCGTCTGATTGATCAGCGCCAGTTGCCCCAGCTCCTCGGCCTCGCGCGTCGCCGCACGGATCATGCGCGTGATGGCCGCATCATCCTCGGACAAATCCACACGGCAATGCAGCTTGGCGTCTTCCAGGCTGACGGCCAGCGTGTCCGGGGTCGTAAGTCGTTCTGTGTTCATCTGCTCGCTCTCTTTTCGTTGGAAGCATTCCGGGCGCCCTGTTGCGCCACCCCACAGGCAGCAGGTGACGCAGCATCACCACCACCCCACCCCCCTTTAGGGGTGGTGGTGGTGACGCACCTGTTTTCGTGGGTGTTTGCGTCACCCTGCATCACCCCTGTTTGAGGGGTGGTGACGCACATCATTCCGTCGCCCATTCACCCACCTCCACAGTCGGAACAGGCTTGCGGATCGGGCCGGTCTTCTGGCCCTTCACCAGCGCGCCGGACCTGAGCCACGTCTCGATCATCTTCTTAATGCGCTTGCGGTCGCTCGTGGCGTCCAGGCCCAGCACCTCAGCCACGATCACGCCCGCCCAGTCGTCGCCCGCTTGGTCGGAATAGCGCGGGTGCTTGCCCTCGATGGCCTGTTGCACGGCCAGCAGATCCTTGACCGTCACACCGTCGAAGGTTTCGGGCCATTCCCAGACCTCGGCCACGCCCACGCTATCGCCGTTGGGGAGATGCACCGACGCCATGCGCCGCCAGACCCGATCCCCCACCGGGGCGAGGTTCGCCTTATCGCGAGTGACGGCGAAGTAGGTGGCAGGGTCACCTTGAACCCCTGCCTCGGCCTTGAGGTCATCGCTCATCTTGTTGAGCACCCGGCCGGATCGCGCTGCCGCCAACAGGGCGGACGCTCCCCGCCCGCTTTCGGTCGTCGCTTCCTCGCCGTTGGTCTTGCGGGTGTGGTGGACCAGCTCGATTGCGCAGTTGCACCGATCCGCAAGCCGCGCCCATTCCTTCGCCACCAGGTCGATTGCGCCGTTGTCGTTCTCTGACGCTTGGTGCGAGGACACGAACGGATCGATCACCAGCACGTCGATCTCGCGCGCCTCGATCTCGCGGGCCAGTTCGGCGAGTTCCGGCTTGATGATCTGGACGCCCTCGCGGGTCTGAATGGCCGTGCTCAAGGCGCGTTCGCGGCCCGTGTCCACAAAGAGCCGCCCCGCGATTTCCTCGGGCCTGACGTTGTGGTGCTGCATCGCCGCGATGATGCGCCGTTCCATTTCGTCGCGCGGATCTTCGAGGTTGTAGAGCCAGACCTTGAGGCCCTTGGCCGTCCAATCCCCGAGAAGCTCGCGCCCGGATGCCATCGCCAGCGCCTCACAGATCGTCAGGGACGACTTACCGACGCCGCCGGGGGCGACCGTCACCGAAACCTGTTTGCGGATCAGGTGCCGCCCGTAGACCCACGGGCGGGGCGGGATCGTAGCCGGGTCGCGCCAGACAAAGGCCGTGGGCAGGCGATCCGCCCGCTCGCGCGGAAACTCGGCCCGGTGCGCGCTGATCTGCATTTCCATGTCGGAGAAATCGCGGGCCATCACGCGGCTTGCCTCCCCTGCACATGGGCGAGGAACGCCGCTTGCCGATGGCGGGGCATGGCCATGAAGCTGGCGAGGCAATAGGCTTCCAGCTCGCGGCCCGATGCCATGGCGGCCCAGAAGGCCGCATCGTCCATCACGCTGAGGAAGGGCGGCAGCGGAGCGCCCGCCCCGCCGATCACGGTTTCGGCCACGTCTTCGGCCTGATCCTCGTCCAGCGACCGAAGGGCCGCCCATGCGAGCGCAGCCCGTTCGCGGCCGGTCAGCCGTGCGGCCCAGACGGCCGAAGCGGCCGCCCACGCGTCGAAGTCTTCCAGCGTCAGCGCCGCCGCCAGCATCCGAGAGGCGCGGTCGTGCGCGTCAGAGGCGTATTTCAGCGTTGCCGAGACACCGGCTTTCAAGCTAGAATGGCAGGGAAGTCGGAAGCCTTCACATGCATTTTCAGCGCCGTTGCGGGGACCATCCGCAGCGGCGTTTTCTTTGGCGCTGTCTCGGGACGGATGGGGAACAAACTGCACCGAATTTGCACGTGCAATCGGCATCCGTTCACGCATCGTTCCGCTGCAAGCCGTAAGAATCTGCATGGCAGACCCTTTTGATACTTGCTGTTTTTTCTGGGGAAGCGTATGTCCGGCGGCGGGACACCCCTCCCCAACGAGGGGCGAATATCTGGAAGGATACCAGCGATGGTCACCGCTACCCCGGCAACGCGCCCGGTCAATCCGCGTTTTTCCTCTGGCCCCTGTGCCAAACTCCCCGATTTCTCTCTCGACATGCTCGCCGATGCCGCGCTCGGCCGGTCGCACCGCGCCGCGATCGGCAAGGCCAAGCTGAAGGCCGCCATCGAGACCACGCGCGAGATCCTCGGCGTGCCCGCCGATTACCGGATCGGCATCGTGCCTGCCTCGGATACCGGCGCCGTCGAGATGGTGATGTGGTCGATGCTGGGCGCCCGCGGCGTCGAGATGCTGGCCTGGGAAAGCTTCGGCTCCGGCTGGGTCACCGATGTGGTCAAGCAGCTCAAGCTCGACGCCACCGTGCGCGAGGCGCCCTATGGTGAGATCGTCGATTTCACGCAGGTCGATTTCGACAAGGACGTGGTCTTCACCTGGAACGGCACCACCTCGGGCGTGCGCGTGGCCGATGGCGATGCGATCCCGGCGGAGCGCGCGGGTCTCACGATCTGCGACGCCACCTCGGCCGCCTTCGCGATGGATCTGCCCTGGGACAAGCTCGATGTCGTGACCTTCTCCTGGCAGAAGGTGATGGGCGGCGAGGGCGCGCACGGGATGCTGATCCTCGGCCCCCGCGCCGTGGAGCGGCTGGAAAGCTACAGCCCCGCCTGGCCGCTGCCCAAGATCTTCCGCATGACCAAGGGCGGCAAGCTGAACGAGGGCATCTTCGTCGGCGAGACGATC
The DNA here is from genome assembly GCF_047553435.1 of Rhodovulum sp. HP10. NCBI lineage: Bacteria > Pseudomonadati > Pseudomonadota > Alphaproteobacteria > Rhodobacterales > Paracoccaceae > Rhodovulum > Rhodovulum sp. HP10. The sequence continues at coordinate 1,789,785 of NZ_CP180201.1, read as the reverse complement.
AACACCCCCTCGATGCTGGCGGTCGAGGATTACCTCGTCGCGCTCGACTGGGCGAAGTCGATCGGCGGTCTGCCGAAGCTGATCGAACGCTCGACCGCGAACTTCAAGGCGGTGCAGGATTTCGTCGACACGAAGCCCTGGATCGAGAACCTTGCAGCTGACCCCGCGACCCGCTCGAACACCAGCGTCTGCCTGAAATTCACCGACGCGCGGATCAGGGACGGTGCTGCCTTTGCCAAGGCCATCGTCAAGCGGCTGGACAAGGAAGGCGTGGCCTTCGACATCGGGTCCTATCGCGACGCGCCTGCGGGTCTGCGGATCTGGTGCGGTGCCACTGTCGAGACGGCGGATGTCGCGGCGCTGATGCCCTGGATCGAATGGGCCTTCGAAGCCGAGATCGAGGCGCAGACCGCCGCCGCCTGACGCGAATTTTCGTCGAAAATTCGAGGCCGGGCGAGACGCGCCCGGCCCTTCCCCCCATTCCCACGAGGAGTGCCCGAGATGGCCCCCAAGGTTCTCGTTTCCGACAAGCTTTCCGAAACCGCCGTCCAGATCTTCCGCGACCGCGGCATCGAGGTCGACTTCCAGCCCGATCTCGGCAAGGACAAGGACAAGCTGCTCGAGGTGATCGGCCAGTATGACGGCCTCGCCATCCGCTCTGCCACCAAGGTGACCGAGAAGATCCTCGAAGCCGCCACCAATCTCAAGGTCGTCGGCCGTGCCGGCATCGGCGTCGACAATGTCGACATCCCGGCCGCCTCGAAGAAGGGCGTGATCGTGATGAACACGCCTTTCGGCAACTCGATCACCACGGCCGAACATGCCATCTCGATGATGATGGCCGTCGCCCGGCAGATCCCCGAGGCCAATGCCTCGACCCATGCCGGCAAATGGGAGAAATCCCGCTTCATGGGCGTCGAGCTCACCGGCAAGACGCTCGGCCTGATCGGCTGCGGCAATATCGGCTCGATCGTGGCCGACCGCGCCGTCGGCCTGAAGATGAAGGTTCTGGCCTATGACCCCTTCCTGTCGGAAGAGCGCGCCGACAAGCTGGGCGTGACCAAGGTCGAGCTGGAGGACCTGTTGCCGAAGGCCGATTTCATCACGCTGCACGTGCCGATGACCGAGAAGACGGCCAACATCCTCTCGGCCGAGAACCTCGGCAAGACCAAGAAGGGCGTGCGCATCGTCAACTGTGCCCGCGGCGGTCTCGTCGACGAGACGGCGCTGGCCGAGCTGCTGCAATCGGGTCATGTCGCGGGCGCGGCCTTCGACGTCTTCGCCGTGGAGCCGGCCAAGGACAACGTGCTGTTCAACCTGCCCAACGTGGTCTGCACCCCGCATCTGGGCGCCTCGACCACCGAGGCCCAGGAAAACGTGGCCCTGCAGGTCGCCGAGCAGATGTCCGACTATCTGCTGACCGGCGCGGTCACCAATGCGATCAACATGCCCTCGATCACCGCCGAAGAGGCGAAGGTCATGGGCCCCTGGATCAAGCTCGCGGGCCATATCGGCGCCTTCATCGGCCAGATGACCGACGAACCGGTCAAGGCGATCAACGTGCTCTATGACGGCTTCGCCGCCGAGATGAACACCGCCGCCCTGAACGCCGCCGCCATTGCCGGGGTGATGAAGCAGGCCAATCCGACCGTGAACATGGTCTCGGCCCCGATCGTCGCCAAGGAGCGTGGCATCGCGATCTCGACCACGACCCAGGGCAAGTCGGGCACCTTCGACGGCTATGTCAAGATGACTGTCGTCACCGCCAAGCGCGAACGTTCGATCGCCGGCACCGTGTTCTCGGACGGCAAGCCGCGCTTCATCCAGATCAAGGGCATCAATATCGATGCCGAGATCGGCGAGCACATGCTCTACACCACCAACCGCGACGTGCCGGGCATCATCGGTGCGCTGGGCGCGGCAATGGGCGCGCATGGGGTCAATATCGCGAACTTCACGCTCGGCCGCACCAAGGTCGGCGAGGATGCCATCGCGCTGATGTATCTCGACCAGCCGATGCCCGCCCATGTGGTCGAGGAGCTCGAGAAGACCGGCCTGTTCCAGCAGGTGCGCCCGCTGGAATTCGAGATCGGCTGACCCGCGCCGGATTGACAGTCCGGGGGCCTGCCGCAGACCCTGCGGCGGGCCCCTTGCCTTTTCAGGAGAGCTTTCATGTCACTCAGCTATGCCATCGGCGATATCCATGGCCAGCGGGCGCGGCTCGAGGCGGCGCATGCGCTGATCGCCGAGGACCGGGAGCGGGTCGGCGATGCCCGGGCGCCGGTGATCCATCTCGGCGATTATGTCGATCGCGGACCCGACAGCCGCGGCGTGCTCGATCTGCTGATCGAGGGCCGGGCCGTGGGGCGCCCCTGGATCTGCCTGCTGGGCAATCACGATCGCTGGATGCAGCATTTCCTGCGCCCCGGCTGCGAGCCCGAACCGGCGCGGCCCGATATGCTCTGGCTCGAGGATGCGGTCGGCGGGCGGGCGACGCTGGCCTCCTACGGTGTCGAGGCGGATCCGCATCGCGCGCTCGGCGCGATCCATGCCGAGGCCCGGGCGGCGGTGCCCTCTGCGCATCTGGAGTTTCTCGCGGGGCTTCTGCCCTGCTTCCGCCATGGCGAGGCGTTCTTCTGCCATGCCGGCATCCGGCCCGGCGTGCCGCTCGAGGCACAGAACGTCACCGACCTGATCTGGATCCGTGGCGAGTTTCACCGCGATACCCGCGAGCATGGCGCATTGGTCGTGCATGGCCATACGCCGGTCGACCGGGTCACCCATTTCGGCAACCGGGTCAATCTCGATACCGGTGCGGGCTATGGCCGGCCGCTCTCTGTCGTGGCGATAGAGGGCCGCAAGGCGTATCTGCTGACCCCCGGCGGGCGGGTGGCCGTGCCGCCGGAGATGCCGCCCGAGGCGCGCTGCCAGGCCGGGTGAGGCCCGGCGGCCCGCCCTTGGGAAAACCGGGCCGGGGGGCAAGCCGGTTCCGGGAAAACCCGCTCCCCCTGCCGGGACGGATCGGCTAAGACCGGCGCCATGACCCAGATCGACCCTTCCACCCTGCACGATCCCGGCGGCAAGACCCGCTGGTCGTTGCCCCCGGGCATGCGCGGCAGCGCCGTCTTTTCGCCCTGCGGGCGCTACCGGACCCGGCTCGAGCGCGACTGGACGGCGGCGGGCCAGCCCCCCCGCACCATCCTGTTCTGCGGCATGAACCCCTCGACCGCCGATGCGCTGGTGCAGGACAATACCTGCGCCAAGGAGACAAGGCGCGCCGCGGCGCTGGGCTTCACCCGCTATCTCAAGGGCAATGTGCTGGATTATCGCGTCACCAACCCGAAGGACCTGCCGAAGGACCCGGGCCTTGCCTGCAGCGCCGAGAACCTGCCCGCGATCCTGTCCATGGCCCGCGAGGCCGAGCTGGTGGTGATGGCCTATGGCCGGCTTCACAAGCGCTATGCCGGGGTGGTCGGGGGCATCATCGCCGCGCTGCGCGAGACCGGAAAGCCGCTTTACTGCTTCGGTCTCAATCAGGACGGCTCGGCCAAGCACCCGCTTTACCTGCGCAACGACGCGCCGCTTCTGCCGTTCTGAGCCTCAGCGCGCCAGCGACAGCACCCGGCCGAAGGGCGCCCCCGAGGGCGGGGGCTCGCCCGGTACCGCCCAGATCACCGGCAGCCGCCGGGGAGGGGGCGGCCCGAACGGGCCCATCAGGTCGGTCAGCATCACCACCGCCGACGGGCCGAGCGCGAGCGCCTCTTCCATCACCTCGATGAAGGAGGTGCCGCCCGCGCGCGAGAACAGCACATCGGTGATCCGCCCCTCCCAGATGCCGCCGCCCATGACATGGCGGCCATGGACCCTGGTGTCGAAGACCAGCACATGGGTCTCGGCGCCGCTGCGCTTGGAAATCGCCGCCACCTCGGCCGCGAACTTGGCCAGCAGCACCGGCTCGACCGAGCCAGAGCTGTCGATGCCGACCACGATCCGCGGGATCTCGCGGGCGCGGGACCAGGCGAATTCGAAAGCCGGTTCGGGCGCGCCGGTCGCGCGGGCATCGCTGTCGCGGGCGATCCAGCGCCGGGCCGGGCGGGTGGTCTGCGGCGCCGGCCGGACCATCACGGCGCGGCTGACCAGCGCCCGCAGATGCCGCTCCCAGGGGGTGTGGACCTCGGGCAGATCGGCCAGACGGTGGCCGAGCATGCCGAGCCCGAAGCCCGCGACCCGCCCGGCCTCCATCGCCCGGGCCACGCGCTGGCGCCATTCGGCCTCTTCCTCGCTGCCCGCGCCCTGATCGCCCTCGTCGCCCGCGGTCTCGATATCGGGGGCAAAGCCCTGCTGCCGGGCATAGTCGCGCGCCGCCTCGGCCACCGCGCCGCCGGGCCGGGGGCGGCTGTCTCCGGCCGTGCCCCGGCCCTTGCCCTCGGCTTCGCCCGCGCCCCGGCCGGTGTCGCCCGGCGGCGACCGGTCGACAAGGCGCAGACGGCTGCGCGGCGGCGGCGCCTCGGCCTCGAAGAGCCGCAGATAAAGCCTTTCGGCATCGTAGCGCGTCACCGCCTCTTCGCCGCCCATCTCCTCGCGGGCGGCGGTCTTCAGCAGCCCGGTCAGTCTGACCGCCGGGCGCGGCAGGATAAAGCCGGTCAGCATCAGCGTCTCGTTGACGATGGAATCGGTCGCGAGGTTGAACAGCTCGGCATCGAAGCGGTCGCCGAACCGCGCCTGCATGGCCTGCGACCGGGCGGCATGGCGGAAGGCGACATGCAGGATGTGATGGGCCGCGAGCCCGATCTGCTCGGGCAGGCTCAGCGCCTCGAAGCCGGGCCCATAGCGGATCGCCTGGCCGTCGGTCCAGGCCGCGTCGGCGCGCGCGTCGCTGTCGCGATGGCTGCACCACAGCGCCAGCGCGGCGAAGGCCGGGTCCTGCTCGGCCAGCTTCTGCAGCGCGCGGGTGGCGCGGCGGGAATGGCCCGATGGCTCCATCTCAGAGCCCCGCCGCCTTCCGCTCGGCGGCATAGGCGCGATAGGCCTCGTTGCCGAGGAAATGCTCGCCCAGCCCGATCTCGAGCCCCTTCCGGATCAGCCCCTCGAAGCCATAGGTGCAAAGCTCGCCCAGAGGCATCCGCGCGAAGGCCTCGTCGGGGCGGTGGCGGGCCAGGTTCCGGATCTCGGCCATGCAGTCGATCACCTGCTGGACATTGCGCGCATCGAGCACCCCGATCAGCCCGTAGATCAGCGCGTTCAGCCCGTGCATCGAGGCCGGATAGAGCGCGATCCGCGCCTTGCGGTCGGCCTCGAGCATCTCTTGCACCTGCACCGTCGCCGCGATGTCATCGGCGATCAGCGCGAATTCGGCCGCGACCGCCTCGCCGACCGTGCCCGCGATCAGCACGTTGCGCAGCCGCCGCTCGGCGACGGCGCCCATGATCTGGCTCACCCGTTCCCAGCTGCGGGGCGTGGTGGCGATCAGATGGCCCTCGGCCACCGCGCGCTCGGTGGTGTCCAGAAGGTCGGGCCTTGTCTTGATGAAGGCCACGACACTGGCATCGAGCCCCCTCGGCACCGCGTAATTGTCGAGCCAGTCGCCGGCGGCGGCCTGCACATGCAGATGGATCAGCCGGTCGGAGAGCGCGGTGTTCATCTGATAGGCGATGGCGCCATCCTCGACGGTATTGCCGGCCGCCACGATGAACACGGTCCCGGGCAGCACATGCCGCCCGACCCGGCGTTCCTGCAACAGCCCGTAGACCGTGGGCTGCAGCATCGGCGAGGCCGCGGTCAACTCGTCGAGAAACAGGATCGAGGGCTCGGCCGGGTCGTCGGGCAGGTCCTCGGGACGATACCAGCGGGTCTTGCGGGTCTCGTGGTCGTAATAGGGCAGGCCGCGCAGGTCCTGCGGCTCGATGGTGGTCAGCCGCAGATCGAAGAGCCGGGCGCCGATCTCGCGCGCGAGCTGCTCGACCACCTGGGTCTTGCCCACGCCGGGCCGCCCGTGCAGCATGTAGGAGGCCGTGATATGCCCGGCCTTCTGCGCCTCCCATCCGGCACGCAGTACATCGAGTGCCTCGCCGGCCGGCACGGTCATCGCATTTACGCTCATACTGCCTCCTGTGTTGCCCCCGCCCTGTTCAACCTAGCGCGGCATGCGGCCGGATCACGTGGTGGGATCACGGGGCCTGATCATGGGGGCGGGGCATCGGGCCGGACCAATGGGCCTGCGGGCTCGGGGCGCGGTGGATCGGGGCACGGGGGCTCATCACGCGGTTGTGCGGCTTGCCGGGCCGGGCTCTGTGCCTATGTCACATCCAGGCGGGGGCCGGGTCGCTATGCGATCTGCAAGCGTTTTGCAAAGGATTGCCCGCATGTCCGAGTCCAAGTTCGAATCCCGCCCTCTGCCCGTGCCCGCAGGCCGCATTGCCCGGCTTGCCCGGTTCGGCGGGCTGGCCTCCAACCTGGCGGGAACGGCCGCGCTCAACGGCATGCAGCAGCTTGCGCAGGGGCATCGGCCGAAAGCGCGCGATCTGTTCCTGACACCCGCCAACATGCGCAAGGTCGCCGACCGGCTCGCGCATATGCGCGGGGCCGCGATGAAGGTCGGCCAGCTCGTCTCGATGGATGCGGGCGACATGCTGCCGCCCGAACTGGCCGAGATCATGGCCCGGCTTCGGGCCGATGCCCATTACATGCCGGGCGGCCAGCTCAAGCAGGTGCTCAATGCCAATTGGGGCGAGGGCTGGCTGAAACGCTTTGCCCGCTTCGACGTGCGCCCGGTCGCGGCGGCCTCGATCGGGCAGGTGCACCGGGCCCAGACCAAGGACGGCCGCGACCTGGCGATCAAGGTGCAATATCCCGGCGTGCGCCGCTCGATCGACAGCGATGTCGACAATGTGGCGGCGCTGCTGAGGCTGTCGGGGGCGATGCCGAAGGAGATGGACATCGCGCCGCTTCTGGACGAGGCCAAGCGGCAGCTGCATGAAGAGGCCGATTACGCGCGCGAGGGCCATTATCTGGGCCGTTTCGCCGATCTGCTGGCCGGGGCGCCCGATTTCGTGGTCCCGGGGCGGCACGGGGATCTGACCACCGAGAACGTGCTGGCGATGGATTTCGTCGAGGGCGTCGGCATCGAGACCCTGACCGACGCCCCGCAGGCCGAGCGCGACCGGGTGATGGGGCTTCTGGTCTCGCTCCTGTTCCGCGAGCTGTTCGAGTTCCGGCTGATGCAGACCGATCCGAATTTCGCCAATTACCGCTATCAGCCCGATACCGGCCGCGTGGTGCTGCTGGATTTCGGCGCCTCGCGCGAATTTCCGGCCGAGATGACCGAGGCCTTCCGGGGCCTGATGCGGGCGGGGCTTGCGGGCGACCGTGCCGCGATCCGGCAGGCGATCCTCGAGATCGGGTTCTTCGCCGAGGACACAGCGCCCCGCCACCAGCAGCTGATGATCGACATGTTCGAGATGTCGATGGAGCCGCTCAACCGTCCCGGCGCCTTCGATTTCGCCGAGAACGATGTCGCGCTCCGGATGCGGGATGCCGGGATGGCGCTGGGCCAGGATCGCGATTTCTGGCATGTGCCGCCGATGGATACGCTGTTCATGCAGCGCAAGTTCGGCGGCATGTATCTGCTGGCCAGCCGGCTTCGGGCGCGGATCGACCTGCGCGAGATCGTCGGCCGCTATCTCTAGCGGCCCGGCTCAGCCCTTGACGAAGACCCGGCTCGGGTGCAGCTCGCCCGCCTTGTAGATGCCGACCGCCACCGCCTCGCCATCGAGCGAGGCCCAGGCCTCGTCGCCATATTCCACATCCGAGGCCAGCACGATGCCGGGATTGCCGTTGCGCAGCTTGGTCGCGCCGTCGGGCGTGGTGCGCAGCTCGGGCAGATCTGCCAGACCCTCTTCGAGCGGGCGCAGATAGGCGTCGAGCTCGGGGCTGCGGGCCAGTTCCTCGACCAGATCGAAGCTGACGCCGTCCTCGACCTCGAACGGCCCGGCCCAGACCCGGCGCAGGCTGAGCACATGGCCATGGCAGCCCAGCGCCTGCCCCAGATCGCGGGCGATCGAACGCACATAGCCGCCCTTGCCGCAGATCATCTCGAGGACCGCGTGATCGGCATCGGGGCGCTCGACCATCTCGAGGCTCTCGACATAAAGCGGGCGGGCCGCGATCTCGACCTCCTCGCCCGCGCGGGCCAGCGCATAGGCGCGCTCGCCGTCGATCTTCACCGCCGAGAATTGCGGCGGCACCTGCTCGATATCGCCGACGAAGGCGGGCAGGGCGGCATGGATCTCGTCATCCGAGGGCCGCTGCTCCGAGGTCGCGATCACCTCGCCCTCGGCATCGTCGGTATTGGTCGCAGCCCCGAAGCGCATGGTGAAGCGATAGGCTTTCAGCGCATCGGTGACGAAGGGCACGGTCTTCGTGGCCTCGCCCAGCGCCACCGCCAGAACCCCGGTCGCCGCCGGGTCGAGCGTGCCGGCATGGCCGGCCTTCTTCGCGTTGAAGGCCCAGCGGACCTTGTTGACGACGGCGGTCGAGGTCAGGCCGGCGGGCTTGTCCACCACCAGCCAGCCCGAAATGTCGCGTCCCTTGCGGCTGCGTCCCATATGCCTTGGCTCCTGCGATGCGGTCCGAACGACCCGGATGCTTGTACGAGGTCCGCCTGCTAGCGAAGCCGGGGCGTTCCGTCAATGCGGGGCAGGGGCCGGGCGGGTTGGCCGGCGGGCGTCGGGGGCAGGACGCGTCCTCATGAAACCCGAGCCATGAGGCGTGAACAGGCGACGAGGGTGGCGGCGAGGGCGTTTTGCCCCCCCCGCGGCTTGTTCGGCATAAGGGGCCGGATCGCCTGCCGGTCGACGCCGGTCAGATCATGACGTGATATGCTCACTTCCGTTTTCGGGAGTGAAGCATCGACAGCGCGGTCAGGGAATCCCGTTTAGGAGGCAGAGCCTAATCGGGGGCGGGCACGACCGCGCCCACGATCGGCCCCATCGGCAGCCCGGCATCGTTGCGGCCGAGATCCGGAGCATAGAGCTTCGACACCTTGCCGTCGAAATAAAGCGCGTTCGGGGTCTTCAGCACGTCGCGGAAGAGCCGGGCGAATTCGTGGAAGGTGACCGGCGCGTCGGAAATCGCGAAGTGAAGCCGTCCCCCGGCATCGACCCCGACGCCGTTGCGGATATGGCGCGACGAGCTGTCGGGCAGGAACCGCGGATGCAGTGCGCCATCGATCACCAGCATCGGTCCGGATTGCGTCGCATAGCGGCAGTCGGGCGGGTCGGCCAGATAGGCGCGGGTCTCGATCACCTCGGCCCGGCCGTCTTCAAGGCACAGCACCCCGTTCGGCAGCATCCCGAAATTGCCCGGTCCTGCCGGGGCCACGGCGCGCATCTCCTGCCTGCCATCCTCGACATAAAGCCCGACGGGGCGGCGGTCGGCATGGTACATCCCGGCATTCATCGCGAAGGCCAGGGTCTCGCCCCCGGCCGCCAGCGCCTGGTTCACCCGGCCGAAGCTGCCATAGATCCCGCCCTGGCCGGTCCTGAGAAACAGCCGCAGCTCGTCGCTCGCCGGATCGGCACTGCAGATGACATAGCCGCGGCCCTCATGGCTCTGGCGATGGCAGGAGGGCTCTGCCGCGGCGGGCAGGGGAAGAAGGACGGCCAGCAGGAGGAGGGCGGCCCTAATCCTCATCGCCGTCGGGGGCGGCGTCGGGGATGGCGTCGGGGGCGGCCAGGTCGCGGCGCACGGTCTCGTCGGCCAGAAGCCGCCGGGTCTCGTCCATCCGGTCGAAGGTCTCGTCGAGGGTGAATCGCAGCTCGGGTGTGAACTTGAGCTGGGTCTTCTTGCCGACGGCCCGGCGCAGCTCGCCGCGGTTGCGGCGCAGCGCGGCCAGCGCCTCCTCGGCATGATGCCCGCCCAGCGGCAGCACGAAGGCGGTCGCGATCTTCAGGTCGGGCGAGGCGCGGACCTCGCCCACGGTGATCGACATCGTGTTCAGCTCGGGGTCGTGCACGTCGCCGCGCGCCAGCACTTCCGAGAGGCTGCGGCGGATAAGCTCGCCGACGCGAAGCTGTCTTTGGGACGGGGCGGAGGATCTGGACATGGGCTGCATCTAGGCCACCTGACGGTCTTTGCCAAGCGGGGCTTTGCGCCCGCCTGTCCATGGGCTAAATCGGGCCCAGTCGGGTCGAAGGAGAGAGTTATGACGGACAGCCTGCCGGGCATCGTGGTGATGGGCGCTTCGGGGCGCATGGGTCAGATGCTGATCGGGGCCGTGCTGCAAGGCGGCAAGGCCCGGCTTGCGGGCTGTGTCGAACGGCCCGGCCATCCCTGGATCGGCCGCGACGTGGGCGAGGCGATGGGGGGCGCGGCCGTGGGCGTGAAGGTCACCGACGATGCGCTGGCGGTGATCGCCGGGGCCCAGGCGGTGATCGACTTCACCACGCCGGAGGCCACGGTCGCGACCGCGACCCTGACCGCGCAGGCCCGTGCCGTGCATGTGATCGGCACCACCGGCCTTGCGCCCGAGCATCTGCAGAAGATCAAGGCCGCCGCCCGGCACGCGGTGATCGTGCGGGCCGGCAACATGAGCCTCGGCGTCAATCTGCTGATGCAGCTGACGCGCCGGGTCGCGGCCGCGCTCGACGACGATTTCGACATCGAGATCGTCGAGGCGCATCACCGCCACAAGGTCGACGCCCCCTCGGGCACCGCGCTGATGCTGGGCGAGGCGGCGGCGGAAGGCCGGCGGATCGTGCTGGACGAGGCCTCCGAGCGCGGCCGCGACGGCATCACCGGCGAACGGGCGAAGGGCGCGATCGGCTTCTCGGCCATTCGCGGCGGCGACATCGTCGGCGAGCATGACGTGATCTTCGCCGGTGAGGGCGAGCGGATCGTGCTGCGCCATGTCGCGACCGACCGCCGGATCTTCGCCCGCGGGGCACTGAAGGCCGCGCTCTGGGGGCAGGACCAGAAGCCCGGCGAATATGACATGCTCGACGTGCTGGGGCTTTAGGCCATGCCCGGTCCTCGGAAGGCATCTGCCGCTCTGCCCGGGACATCCGTTTCGACATCCTTTCGGCGGCTGGCAGTCCCCCGGGACAGGAGAGACGATTGAAAGCCCTGGTCATCATCGACATGCAGATGGAGATGCAGCATCGCATCGGGGCCGGCCGCGACTGCGTGAACGCCGATGCGCCCGAGCGGATCGCCGCGCTTGTCGCGGCCTTCCGCGGGAAAGGCCTGCCGGTCGTTCACATCCGCCACGTCGACGCCGACCCCGGATCGCCGCTTGCCGCCGAGGCCGGGGGATCTCGCCCGATGCCTTGCGCCGAGGCGCAGGGCGGCGAGCCGGTCTTCGTCAAGCGGACCTCATCGGCCTTCGCCTCGACCGATCTGGCGGCCTGGCTGCACGAGAACCGCATTTCGAAACTGGTCGTGACCGGAGCCGTGGCCGGTTTCTGCGTCGACAGCATGGTCCGGAACGGCGCCGATCTGGGCTTCGACATGACCGTCGTTCGCGATGCGGTCATCGGCTTCGACCTTCCCGGTTCCGGGCTCTCGGCCCGGGTGATCTTCGATGTCACGATGGCCCATCTCGAGGCCGATTTCGCAAGGCTGACCGACACGTCCGGCATTCTCGCGACGCTCGGCTGACCGGCTGGACTGTCTGACGGGCCGGGCTGGCGGCGGGCCGCCAAAGGCCTGCCGAGCTTGGTGTTCCCCTGCCCGCCCGCTCCGAAAGCGGTGGCGGTGCCCTTCTTCTGCCGTTCGCCAGGACGGGTCGGGCCTATTCTGTGGCTTCCTCCGCTCCCCGGCCTCGGCGCGGGTGCCGCCCTGCCAGGGGCGCGTTTCCGGCATCTGCGCGCCCCTCGTGCCGATGTTGCGTCGCTTTTGACGGGCAGAGGCCCCGCAGATATGACATGGCAGCGCTTCAGGAGTGATCGAGCCATGACAGGCAAGCCGTTTCGATCCTACATCATCTGCACTGTCCCGCGCAGCGGAAGCACGCTGCTTTGCGGATTGCTTGCGACGACAGGGGTGGCGGGAGACCCGGATTCGCATTTTCACGCGCCGTCGCTCGAGGGCTGGCTGACGGATCATGACCTGAAACGGGCCGATTTCGCGTCCGACCGGGACGCGGTTCGTGCCGTCTTCGAGGCCGCCCTGATGCGGGGCAGAGGCGATACCACCATGTTCGGCTTGCGGATGCAGCGCGGCAGTTTCGACTTCTTCATGGAGCAGTTGAAGCTGCTCGTGCCCGGCGAGATGAGCGATGCGGAGCGGATCGAAGCGGCCTTCGGCCCAACCTTGTTCATCCATCTGTCCCGCCCCGACCGGCTGGATCAGGCAATCTCGCGCCTGCGGGCCGAACAGACCGGCCTGTGGCATCGCAATGCCGACGGCTCGGAACTGGAACGCCTCGCCCCTCCGCAGGAGCCGCGATACGATGCCGCCGCGATCAGGCGCCATATGGCCGCGCAGGAGGCACTCGATGCGGCCTGGGAAGGATGGTTCCGGCAGGAGGGGCTGAACCCCCTGCGCATCACCTATGACGCGCTGTCGACAGGCCCGCAACAGGTCCTGGCGCAGGTGCTGTCGGCGCTGGATTTCGATCCGGCGCAAGCCCGGTCCGTCGTGCCGCCGACGGCAAAGCTTGCCGATGCCCTGAGCCGGGAGTGGCGTTGCCGGTTCGAGAGCGAGACCTGAAGACCGACGCCCGGCGACAGCGACGGGCCCGATGTTCCGGGGCCTCGGGCCCTCGCACCGTTTTCAGGGGCGTCCTCGCCCTGAGCGGGGAACAGGCCGCCCGAGGCCGATGGCCCGATCACATTGCAATGCCGGAGCGGCCGGAGGTTCATCGGCCGCGCTCGCCGTGGTGGTCGCCAAGACCCCCATTCGGGCAAGGCGAAGGGCATCACCGCCCCCGAGGCGCGACGCGGACCTGCCCCCGGATGTCCCGTCCCGACATACGCTTTGTTCAACCGGCCCCGGTCGGATAGAACCGCCAGAGCCCCTGCACGGGCCTGTCCTGGGCCATGTGCCGGGATCCTTGATGTGACGACGGAGTTGGAATGACAGGACTCGAGCGGATCGTACGGGCCTACCGCCACTGGCATCTCAGTGTCGCCGTGGCAGGGAATGTCCTGTTTCTGGTCGGCTCCGTTCTCTTCCTGCCGACGCTCTCGAACTGGGAAACCGTGGCGGTATGGATGTTCATCGTCGGATCGTTCCTGATGCTGATAGGTGCCTTCGGCGAAGTCGCGAAAGCCATCTACGAGAAACAGGAGCGCGACAGAATGTAGGCGGCACGGCCGCGAATGACGGCCCTGTCCCGCTTGCCGGGCCTGCCGAAAGGACGATGCGAGAGGCCGGTTCCCGGATCGGATCCGTCGCCGCCCGTTCGCTTCCGAGCGGTCGGATCGGCTCTCGTCGCGCGGTCCGCGGCTCAGAAATCGATGGCGATGCCCTTCTTTTCCCAGTCGCCATAGCGGACCGGGTCGGGGCCGTCGCGGCCGCCCAGCTCGACGGGCCGGGCCGCCGCGGCGGCTTCGGCGGCCTTGCGGCGCTCCGCGGCCTCGGCCAGCGCGCGCCGGGCTGCGGGCGGCAGATCCTTGCGGGGGGTGTCTTCAGCGTCGTCGGACATCGGGCGCCTCCTTGCCGGTTGCGATCCGGTGATATACCGGGGGCGCGGCATGGAGCAAGCGGGGGCCGGAATGGACGAGCCACGGGAACGCGGGACCGAGCGCACGCGGGCAGCGGCGCTGGAGCTGATCCGCGCGGTGCTGGAAGAGCGGCGGCTGATCGCCGAACTGGCCGGGCCCGAGGGGCCTCTGGAACCGCTCGAGCCCTCGGAGCGGGCCCGTGCCCGGCGGCTGGCGGTGTCGACGCTGCGCCATATGGGCCGCGCCGATGCGGTGCTGAAACCCTTTCTGCGCCGGTCGCCGCCGCCGCCGGTCCGCGCCATCCTCAGGCTCGCGACGGTCGAGATGCTCGAGGGCGGGGCCGCGGCCCATGGCGCGGTCAATGCCGCCGTCGTGCTGGCCCGGGCCGATCGCAAGACCGAGGCGCTGGCGGGGCTGGTGAATGCCGTCTTGCGCAAGGTGGCCGATCTGCCCGCCAGCGACTGGCAGGCACTGCCGCCGCCGCGGCTGCCGGGCTGGCTGCGCGGCCGGCTCGACAGCGCCTGGGGCCGGGCGGCCGTGGTCGGGATTGAGGCCGCCCATGCCGCGGGCGCGCCGCTCGATCTGACGCCGAAGGATGGCGATGCCGTGGCGCTGGCCGAGGCCACCGGCGGCGTGGCGCTGTCGACCGGCTCGGTCCGGATCGCGGGGCCGGTGCAGGTCTCGGCGCTGCCGGGCTATGGCGAGGGCACGTGGTGGGTGCAGGACGCGGCGGCGGCCCTGCCCGCGCGGCTGCTGGCGGCGCGGCCGGGCGAGCGGGTTCTGGACCTTTGCGCCGCGCCGGGCGGCAAGACCATGCAGCTGGCCGCGGCGGGCGCCAAGGTCACGGCGCTCGATATCTCGGAACAGCGGATGGCGCGCGTCGAGGAGAACTTGGCCCGCACCGAGCTTGAGGCCGAGCTGGTGGTCGCGGATGCGCTGGACTGGGGCGGCGACGCCCGTTTCGACGCGATCCTGCTGGACGCGCCCTGTTCGGCCACCGGCACGATCCGGCGCCATCCCGACCTGCCCCTCGCCAAGGACGGCGCGTCGGTCAAGCCGCTCTTCCCGCTGCAATCGGCACTGATCGACCGCGCGCTCGGCCTGCTGGCCCCCGGCGGACGGCTGATCTACTGCACCTGTTCGCTTCTGCCCGAGGAGGGCGAGGCGCAACTGGCGGCGGCGCTCGAGCGTCACCCGGATCTGTCCGCCATCGCCTTCGATGCGCCCTGGATCGAACCCGGCTGGCGCGCGGCCCATGGCGCCTTGCGGCTTCGGCCCGATCTCTGGCCCGAAAGCGGCGGCATGGACGGGTTCTTCATCGCCGGGCTTCGCAAACCTGCCTGACGTCTGCCCCGTTTCGGACGCAATTCTTCGGTGACACCCCTCAGTCGGCCCGGTATGGTCCGGCGGCAGGCAAGAGCCCGACAGAACGAAGCCCGACCATGGCAGGCCCGACCGACATCGAGTTCCCGCCCTTGCGGCGCGGTGCATGGAGAAACCGTCTCCATGCCCGGCTGAGTGCGCTCGGCCGGCCCGCCCTGCGTCTGGTGCTGCAGCCCGAGCCGCGCTCGGTCGGCAGTTTCGCGCGGGGACGGCAGCTTTGCGCAGGCCGCTTCCTGTTCGATGGCGGCGCGGTCGAGGCGCCCGGCACCCCGATCTGGGATATCGAAAGCCCGGGCCTCCGCTTCGAGGCGGCGCGGCAGGGATTCGGCTGGCTCGACGATCTGGCGGCCGCCGCCGATGGCAAGGCGCGGAGGGCGGCCCAGGACTGGGTTCTGGGCTGGATCGAGCGGTTCGGGCGCGGCGGCGGGCCGGGCTGGACGCCCGAACTGGCCGGGCGCAGGACGATCCGGATGATCCATCATGCACGCTTCATCGAGGCCGGGCTCGACGCGGCCGGCTGTGACCGGCTGCATCTGTCGCTGGCCCGGCAGACGGCGTTTCTGGCCCGGCGCTGGCGCAACGCGCCGCCGGGGCTGGCGCGCTTCGAGGCGCTGGCCGGGCTGATCTATGGCGCGCTCTGCCTCGAGGGGATGGGGCGTCATCTGCAAGGGGCCCAGACCGCGCTCGAGCGAGCCTGCGACACCGAGATCGCCGATGACGGGGCGCTGAGCTCGCGCAATCCCGAAGAGCTGCTGGAGGTGCTGACCCTTCTGGGATGGGCCGAGTCGGCGCTGGCAGCGGCCAGGCAGCCCGCTTGGCAGGGGCATCGCGCGGCGATCCAGCGGATCGCGCCGGTGCTGCGCGCGCTGCGCCATGCCGATGGCGGGCTGGCGCGGTTCCATGGCGGCGGGCACGGGGCCGAGGGGCGGCTCGATCAGGCGCTGGCGGCGGCCGGGGTCAAGCCGCGCCCGCTGAGGGGGCTGGCGATGGGCTATGCCCGGCTGGCCTCGGGGCGCACCACGGTGATCGTCGATGCGGCCCGGCCGCCCTCGGGACCGGCCTCGGCCGAGGCGCATGCCTCGACGCTGGCCTTCGAGCTGACCTCGGGACGGCGGCCGGTGATCGTCAATTGCGGCGCGGGCGGCGCCTTCGGGCCGGACTGGCGGCTGGCTGGACGGGCGAGCTCGTCGCATTCGACTCTGGCGATCGAGGGCTTTTCCTCGTCGCGCCTGGCGCCCCGGCGGCGCGGGCGGCCGCAATTGCTGGCCGAGATCCCGGGCGCAGTCGACTGGCGGGCCGAGACCGGGCAGGGCGGCCATGCGCTGACCGCCTGGCATGATGGCTATGCGACCACCCATGGGCTGATCCATGTGCGCCAGCTGAACCTGGCCTATGACGGCCGGGCGCTGTCGGGCGAGGACACGCTGGCGGCCTTCACCCCCGAGGAACGCGCGGCCTTCGAGCGTGCCGTGGAGCGCTCGGGCGGCGAGGGCATTGCCTTCTCGATCCGCTTCCACCTGCATCCCGAGATCGACGCGGCGCTCGACCTTGGCGGCTCGGCGGTCTCGCTGGCGCCGAAAAGCGGCGAGATCTGGGTGTTTCGCCATGATGGCGCGGCCAGCCTGTCGCTGGTGCCCAGCGTCTATCTGGAAACCGGCCGCGCCGCTCCCCGCGCCAGTCAGGCCATCGTGCTGTCGGCGCGGGTGACCGATCATGCCAGCGTCGTCGGCTGGACGCTGGCCAAGGCCCATGAAGGCGCGCAGGCCCCGCGGGACCTTGAGCGCGAAGACGAATTCGACGATACAGCAGCCCCCTGGACTCGCCCCCATTCAATGACGAAGGACTGATCCTATGACCGATCTCGTGCCCGTGCGCCGCGCGCTCCTTTCCGTATCCGACAAGACCGGGCTTGCCGATCTTGGCCGGTCGCTGGCTGCCCGGGGGGTCGAACTGCTGTCGACCGGCGGCACCGCCAAGGCGCTCCGCGAGGCGGGGCTAGAGGTCAAGGACGTGTCCGAGGTCACCGGCTTTCCCGAGATGATGGACGGCCGGGTCAAGACGCTGCATCCGATGGTGCATGGCGGGCTTCTGGCGCTGCGCGACAACGAGGCCCATGTGATGGCCATGGAGGAGCACGGCATCGGCCCGATCGATCTGCTGGTCGTGAACCTCTATCCGTTCGAGGCGACCGTCGCGAAGGGCGCCGAATATGACGATTGCATCGAGAATATCGATATCGGCGGCCCGGCGATGATCCGCGCGGCGGCCAAGAACCACGCCTTCGTCAACGTCGTCGTCGATACCGAGGATTACACCCGGCTGCTGGGCGAGCTCGACCGCCATGACGGCGCGACCTGCCTGAAATTCCGCAAGAAGCTGGCACAGATCGCCTATGCCCGGACCGGCGCCTATGATGCCGCCGTCTCGACCTGGATGGCGAAGGCGCTGGGCGATGCCCAGCCGCGCCGCCGCGTCTTCGCGGGCGCGCTGGCCCAGGGGCTGCGCTATGGCGAGAACCCGCACCAGCAGGCGGCCTTCTACATCGACGGATCGGAACGGCCCGGCGTTGCCACCGCCAGGCAGTGGCAGGGCAAGGAGCTGTCCTACAACAACATCAATGACACCGATGCCGCCTTCGAGCTGGTCAGCGAGTTCCTGCCCGCGACCGGCCCGGCCTGCGCCATCATCAAGCACGCCAATCCCTGCGGCGTGGCCCGTGGCGAGACCCTTGAACAGGCCTATCGGCGCGCCTTCGACTGCGACCGTACCTCGGCCTTCGGCGGCATCGTCGCGCTGAACATGAAGCTCGACGAGCCGACCGCGAAGGCGATCAGCGAGATATTCACCGAGGTCGTGATCGCGCCCGGCGCCGACGATGCTGCCAAGGAGGTCTTCGCCGCCAAGAAGAACCTGCGGCTGCTGACCACCGGCGGGCTGGCCAATCCGGCGGCGGCCGGGCTGACCTATCGCCAGGTCTCGGGCGGGCTGCTGGTGCAGGACAAGGACAATGGCCGGATCGAGGCCTCGGATCTGAAGGTGGTGACGAAACGCGCGCCGACCGAGGCCGAGATCGCCGACATGCTGTTCGCCTGGACCGTGGCCAAGCATGTCAAGTCGAACGCCATCGTCTATGTCAGGGACGGCGCCACCGTCGGCGTCGGTGCGGGCCAGATGAGCCGGGTCGATTCCTGCCGCATCGCGGCGCGCAAGGCCGAGGACATGGCCGAGGCGCTGGGCCTTTCCGAGCCGCTGACCAAAGGCTGCGCGGTGGCTTCGGACGCCTTCTTCCCCTTCGCCGATGGGCTCTTGGCCGCGGTCGAGGCGGGGGCGACGGCGGTGATCCAGCCCGGCGGCTCGATCCGCGACGAGGATGTGATCGCGGCGGCCGACGAGGCGGGGCTGGCCATGGTCATGACCGGCATGCGCCACTTCCGGCACTGAGCGATGCGGCGGCTCGGGCTTGTCGCGGCGCTGGTCTTCCTGCTCGACCAGTTCAGCAAGGTCTATGTGGTCCACCACATGGGCCTTGCGCTCGATCAGCGCATCGATGTCTGGCCGCCATATCTGACCTTCCGGATGGCCTGGAACCGGGGCGTCAATTTCGGGCTGTTCGCGCATGACGCCGATCTGGCCCGCTGGCTGCTGATCGGGGTGTCGCTGGCGATCTCGGCCGGCGTCGCCATCTGGATGGCGCGCGGGCGGCATCGCCCGGCGGCGCTGGTCTCGGCCGGGCTTCTGATCGGGGGGGCGCTGGGAAATGCTCTGGACCGGGTGCGTTACGGCGCGGTGGCCGACTTTCTGAACATGTCCTGTTGCGGCATCGACAACCCCTATGCCTTCAATGTCGCCGATGTGGCGATCTTCGCGGGCGCGCTGGGGCTCGTGCTTTTCACCGGGAAGGACAAGACCCCGTGACGCGCCCTGCAAGCTGCGTTAAAGAGGGCCAGACCGGACGAAGGGGACTGCGCATGCGATCGGCACGGATACTGGTTCTTGGGGTGGCTGTGACGGCGGCGCTGTCGGGCTGCAGCCGTGGGGACGACTATCAGCCGAAACTGATGCACCTGCGCGGTTCCGAGCGCGGCCCCGACGAATTCTCGGTCGTTCCGAACAAGCCGCTGGAAATGCCCAAGGACATGGCTTCGCTGCCGGCGCCGAGGCCGGGGGGCTCGAATCTCGTCGATCCGACGCCCGAGGCCGATGCCGTGGCCGCGCTGGGCGGCAATATCGCCCGCGGCGTGCCCGGCGATCCCGGGCTGATGGCCCAGGTCACCCGCTTCGGTGTCGATCCCTCGATCCGCCAGACGCTGGCGCAGGAGGATCTCGACTATCGCCGCAAGCATGACGGTCGGCTGCTGGAACGCTGGTTCAACGTGACCGTCTATTACAACGCCTACAGCCGCCAGTCGCTCGACCAGTATGCCGAGCTTGAACGCTGGCGTGCGCGCGGCGTGCGCAATGTCAGCGCGCCGCCCAGGGACTAGCGGTAGCGCCCGCTCACATCTGCGTGGCGCCGGTTGCAAACCCGGCGCGCCGCAGTAGCTTGCCTCGAACCGCTGACCCGAGGAGAGACAAGCGAATGATGCCGATCCGGCTGGCCGTCCTGGCCCTGATCGCGACGGTCGGGATTGCCCGTGCCGAGAAGGTGACCGATTTCACGCTGCAGAACGGCATGGAGGTGGTGGTGATCGAGGATCACCGCGCCCCGGTCGTGGTGCAGATGGTCTGGTACAGGGTCGGTGCCGCCGACGAACCGCCCGGCAAATCCGGGATCGCGCATTTCCTCGAACATCTGATGTTCAAGGGCACAGATGCGGTCGGCCCCGGCGAGTTCTCGAAGATCGTCGAGGAGAATGGCGGGTCCGACAATGCCTTCACCTCCTGGGATTACACCGCCTATTTCCAGCGCGTCGCCGCCGACCGGCTGGATCTGATGATGCAGATCGAGGCCGACCGGATGACCGGCCTCAAGCTTTCCGAGGACGATGTCGCGACGGAACGGAACGTGATCCTCGAGGAACGCAACCAGCGCACCGAGAACGACCCCGGCGCGCTGTTTTCCGAACAGCGCAAAGCCGCGCAATATCTCAACCACCCTTACGGCATTCCGATCATCGGCTGGCGCCATGAGATGGAGGGGCTGAGCCGGGCCGATGCGCTGGCCTATTACCGCACCTATTACGCGCCGAACAACGCGGTGCTGGTGGTCGCGGGCGATGTCGATCCCGAGGCGGTGAAGGCGATGGCCGAGGCCCATTACGGCCCGCTGGTGCCCTCCGAGACCCTGCCGCCGCGGCTGCGCCCGCAGGAGCCGCCGCAGCTGGCCGCCCGGCATCTGACCTATCAGGACCCGCGCGTCGCCCAGCCCTATGTGATCCGCACCTATCTGGCGCCCGAGCGCGACCCGGGCGATCAGAAACAGGCCGCCGCGCTGACATATCTGGCCGAGATCCTCGGCGGCTCCGGCACCAATTCGGTGCTCAGCGACAAGCTGCAATTCGACAGCCGCACCGCGATCTACAGCTCGGCCTTCTATGACGGGCTGTCGCTCGACAAGACCACCTTCGGCTTCGTCGTGATGCCGGCCGAGGGCGTCTCGCTGGGCGAGGCCGAGGCCGGGCTCGACAAGGCCCTGGCCGAGTTTCTCGATCAGGGCGTCGATCCGGCCCTGTTCGACAGCATCAAGACCCAGCTGCGCGCCTCGGAAATCTATGCCCGCGACAATATCCAGGGGCTGGCCCGGCGCTATGGCGCGGCGCTGGCGGTGGGCATGAGCGTCGAGGATGTGCAATCCTGGCCCGAGATCCTGCAAGAGGTCACGCCCGAGGACGTGATGGCGGCCGCGCGCGCCGTGCTCGACCCGCGCAGCTCGGTCACCGGCTGGCTCGAAACCCCGCCCGGCGTCGCGCCTTCCGACGCGCCCAGGGCGATTCCCACGGGCTCGCAGGAGGTGACCCAATGATCCGCGCCGTCTTCAGCAGCCTTGGCTTCGTCCTTCTCGCCGCTCTTCCGCTGCGGGCCGAGGTCGAGATCCAGGAGGTGACATCGCCCGGCGGCCTCCATGCCTGGCTGGTCGAAAGCCACGAGGTGCCCTTCGTCTCGCTCGAGATCCGCTTCCAGGGCGGGGCGAGCCTCGATGCCCCGGGCAAGCGCGGTGCCATCAACCTGATGACCGGTTTGCTCGATGAAGGGGCGGGCGAGATGGATGCCCGTGCCTTCGCCCGCGAACGCGACGCGCTGGCGGCCAGTTACCGCTTCGATGTCGGCGCGGATTCGCTGGCGATTTCCGCCCGGATGCTGACCGAGAACCGCGATCAGGCGGTCGGTCTGCTGCGCCAGGCGCTGGTCGCGCCGCGCTTCGACGCTGATGCCATCGATCGGGTACGGGCGCAGGTGATCTCGGGCATCCGCTCGGACGCGACCGATCCCAATGCCATCGCGGGCGAGACCTTCGACCGCATCGCCTATGGAGATCATCCCTATGCCACCCCGATCAGCGGCACCGAAAAGAGCGTGGGCGCCCTGACCCGCGACGACCTGATCGCCGCCCGCGACCGGGTGATGGCCCGCGACCGGCTGTTCGTGGCTGCGGCGGGCGACATCTCGGCCGAGGATCTGGGCCGGCTGCTCGACAGGCTGTTCGAGGGCCTTCCCGAGACCGGCGCACCGATGCCGGGGCCCGCGCCCCTGAACCTTGCGGGCGGGGTGAAGGTGGTGCCCTTCGAGACGCCGCAATCGGTGGCGGTGTTCGGCCAGCGCGGGCTCGAGCGCGACGATCCCGATTTCTTCGCGGCCTTCGTGATGAACCAGATCCTCGGCGGCGGCGGCTTCGGTGCCCGGCTGATGGAAGAGGTCCGGGTCAAGCGCGGGCTGACCTATGGCGTCTATTCCTACCTGATGCCGATGGATCACGCCGCGCTGATCATGGGCGGGGTCGCCTCGGGCAATGACAAGATCGCCGAGGCGGTCGAGGTGATCCGGGACGAATGGGTGCGCATGGCCGAGGCGGGTGCGACCGAAGAGGAGCTTGAGAAGGTCAAGACCTACCTGACCGGCGCCTATCCGCTGCGCTTCGACGGCAATGCCCCGATCGCGCGCATCCTCGTCGGCATGCAGATGGAGGGGCTGACGCCCGATTACGTGAGGACCCGCAATGACAGGATCCGGGCGGTGACGCTCGAGGATGTGCGGCGGGTGGCGGCCGAATTGCTCGATCCCGCGCATCTGCAATTCGTCGTGGTTGGGCAGCCGCAGGGGCTGGAAACCACCAACTGAGCCCCCAACTGACCCCATGGTCGAATCGGCGGGGGCCGTGCTAGAAATTGTGGCATGACTTCCCCCGCCCCCAACATTCACCGTGATATCCCCAGAATTCGTCAGCTTGACGAGGCCGCCATCAACCGCATCGCCGCGGGCGAGGTGGTCGAGCGTCCGGCCTCGGCCGTCAAGGAGCTGGTCGAGAACGCCATCGATGCCGGCGCACGGCGGATCGAGGTCGCCTATGCCCAGGGCGGCAAGGGGCTTATCCGCGTTACCGACGATGGCTGGGGCATGGCGGCCGAGGATCTGCCGCTGGCGCTGTCGCGCCATGCGACCTCGAAGATCGACGGCTCGGATCTTCTCGATATCCGCAGCTTCGGGTTTCGCGGCGAGGCGCTGCCCTCGCTGGGGGCGGTGGGGCGGCTGACCATCACCTCGCGCCGCGAGGGCGCCGAGGCCGTGCGGATCGCGGTGACGGGCGGTGCGCCCGGGCCGGTGACGCCGGCGGCGCTGAACCGCGGCACCGTGGTCGAGCTGCGAGATCTGTTCTTCGCGACGCCCGCGCGGCTCAAGTTCCTGCGCAGCGACCGCGCCGAGTCCCAGGCCATCGGCGATGTTGTGAAACGGCTGGCTCTGGCCGAGCCGCTGGTGGGCTTCACCCTGCGCGATGTCAGCGATGGCGGCGAGGGGCGGGTGCTGTTCCGCGCCGATGCTCAGACAGGCGATCTGTTCGATGCGCTTTACGGCCGTGTGGTCTCGGTCCTGGGGCGCGACTTTGCCGAGAATGCCCTGAAGATCGAGGCCGAGCGCGAGGGTTTCGGCCTGACCGGCTTTGCCGCCCTGCCGACCTATTCGCGCGGCGCCGCGGTGGCGCAGTTCTTCTTCGTCAACGGCCGTCCGGTGCGCGACAAGCAGCTTCTGGGCGCGCTGAGGGCCGCCTATATGGACGTGCTCAGCCGCGACCGGCATCCGGCGGCGGCACTGTTCATCGATTGCGATCCGCATCTGGTCGATGTCAACGTCCACCCCGCCAAGGCCGAGGTCCGCTTCCGCGAGCCGGGCATCGTGCGCGGGCTGATCGTCTCGGCGCTGCGCCATGCGCTGGCCGGGGCCGGGCACCGGGCATCCAGCACGGTGGCGGGCGCCACGCTGGGCGCGATGCGGCCCGAACCGTCCGGCCCGCCGCGGGTCTACCAGATGGACCGGCCCTCGCCCCGCGCGCTGAACATGTCTTATGCCGCACAGGCGCCGCTCACGCCGCCCGCCCTGTCCGGAGCCCCGTCCGAGGCGCCATTGGCCCAGGGCTTCGCCGATCCCTCGGCCCGGTTCGAGACCGTCGCGCCCGCGCCCGAGGCCGAGGCTCTGCCCCTTGGCGCCGCCCGGGCGCAGCTGCATGAGAACTACATCATCGCCCAGACCGAGCGCGGCATGGTCATCGTCGATCAGCATGCCGCCCATGAGCGGCTGGTTTACGAGAAGCTGAAACGCCAGATGGCCGAGCGGGGCGTCGCGGCGCAGGCGCTGCTGATCCCCGAAATCGTCGAGCTGTCCGAGGGCGACATCGCCCGGCTGATGGAACACGAGGCCGATCTGACCCGCATGGGCCTGACGGTCGAGCCCTTCGGCCCCGGCGCCATCGCGGTGCGCGAGACGCCTGCTCTGCTGGGCGAGGTCGATGCCGGGGCGCTGATCCGCGACATCCTCGACGAGCTGGCCGATCAGGGCGACAGCCAGACCCTGCAGGCGCGGCTGGACGCGATCCTCAGCCGGGTGGCCTGCCATGGCTCGATCCGCTCGGGGCGGCGGATGCGCGCGGACGAGATGAACGCGCTTCTGCGCGAGATGGAGGCGACGCCGCTCTCGGGCCAGTGCAATCATGGCCGCCCGACCTATGTCGAGCTGAAGCTGTCCGATATCGAGCGGCTGTTCGGACGCACATGATCGAGGTCTTCGGCACGGCCTATGCCTGGGATGACCCCGTCGTGCTGGCGGCGGCCGGGGCGGCGGCGCTGATCCTGCTGGTGCTGGGGCTTCTGATCTCGGCGGTGCGCCGCGCCGGGCGCTCGGCCGAGATGGCCGCACCGCTGATCTACCAGATGGACCGGCTGACGCGGCGGGTCGATCAGCTGGGCGAGGGGCAGCAGCGGCTGGCGGGCGGGCTGACCCATGTTTCCGAGGCGCAGGCGGCGGCGCAGGCCAACATGCTTAGGCTGATGGAAAGCCGTCTGGCCGCGGTCACCGAGCAGATGAACCGCAATCTCGAGGGCGCCTCGCGCCGCACCGCGCTGTCGCTGGGCGAATTGCAGCAGCGGCTGGCCACCATCGACCGCGCGCAGGAGAATATCGAGAAGCTCTCGGGCAATGTGCTATCCTTGCAGGATATCCTGTCGAACAAGCAGACAAGGGGCGCCTTCGGCGAGATCCAGCTTGCCGATATCGTCGGCAAGGCGCTGCCAAAGGACAGCTATGTGCTGCAGGCGACGCTGTCGAACGGGCGCCGCGCCGATTGCCTGATCCGGCTGCCGAAGCCGCCCGGGCCGATCGTGGTCGATTCGAAATTTCCGCTGGAAGCCTATGAGGCCTTGCGCCGGGCCGAGACCCAATGGGACCGGCAGGAGGCCGTGCGCGCCTTCAAGACCTCGGTCCGGGCGCATATCCGGGCGATCTCGCAGAAATACATCATCGCCGAAGAGACCGCCGACGGGGCGCTGATGTTCCTGCCTTCCGAGGCGGTCTATGCCGAACTCCACGCCAATTTCCCCGATCTGGTGCGCGAGAGCTTCGAGGCGCGGGTCTGGATCGTGTCGCCGACCACCTGCATGGCGACGCTGAACACGATGCGGGCGATCCTCAAGGATGCGCGGATGCGCGATCAGGCCGGGGCGATTCGCAAGACGCTGAAACTGCTGCACCGCGATGTCGAGCTGGTGGCCGAGCGGGTCGACCGGCTGACCACGCATTTCGGACAGGCGCGCGCCGATCTGGAAGGCATCGGGCTTGCCGCCGAGCGCGCGGGCAAGCGCGCGGCCCGGCTGGACAATCTCGATTTCGAGGAACTCGGCGCCGATCAGGGCGAGATGATGCCCCGTCTGCCCGGCGCGGCGGAATAGCGCCGCTCTCGCCTCAGATCCCGATGAAGGGCTGGGCCAGGCGCGGCAGGATGCCGCGGAATTTCAGCGGCGCATCGGTGGCGGCAAGGCAGATGCAGTCGGGGCCCGGCGCCGCGACCGGGGTATGGTCGAGCTCTTCGCCTGCGACCTCGACATCGCCGCGCCCGTAGCGCCCGCCCGCATCCTCGAAGGCGCCCTGCAGCACCAGCGTCAGCTCCATCCCGCCATGGCCGTGATCGGGCATCGCCATTCCGGCGGGAATGTAGAGCAGCCGAACGGTCGCGTCCTTCCCGGTGGGCAGTACCGCCTGACGCACGCCGCCGCCGAGGGCCCGCCAGTTGACGTCCCCGGCATCGCCGCCGACATAGTCGCGCAGCGGCATCGGGAAGACGGAGCCGGCCGCCGCAGCGGGTGCGGGGGCCTCGATGCGCGCGTCCTCGGGCATGGCCGCGATCCGCCGGAGCGTGGCGGCAAGGCTGTCCCCGGCCATGGCGGCGGCCGGTTCCTCGGCCTCCAGCACCGCGCCGCCCACTGCCTCGAATCCGGCCAGCCGCGCGCGGCACTCGTCGCAGAGCGAGACATGGGTCGCGACGACCAGCGAGAAGGCCTCGGGCAGGCTGCCCGCGGCATAGGACATCAGCAGGTCGTCGTTCAGGTGATGGGTGATGCGCGTGGTCATGGCTCGGGTCGTCTTCCTCATGTCATTTCGTGGCGCAGGCGCTCCAGCGCCAGCCGGATCCGCGATTTGATCGTGCCAAGCGGCAGGCCGGTCTCGGCCGCGATCTCGCGATGCGAGAGCTCGCCGAAATAGGCCCGTTCGATCAGCACCCTCTGGGCCTCGGGAAGCGCCTTCAGCGCTTCTCCGAGCTGTTCCGTCTCCTGTTGCAGCGCGACCGTCTCGGCCTGGTCGGGGGCGTGATCCGGCCCCCAGGTAAGATCCTCGGGCTCAGGGCGCCGCTGCTTGCGCAGCACGTCGATCCGGCGGTTGCGGGCGATGGTGAAGATCCATGTCGCCACGCTGGCCCGTTCGGGATCGAACAGATGCGCCTTGTGCCAGACCGTGGCCATCACCTCCTGCGCGCATTCCTCGGCCAGGGCCTCGTCTGCCCCGGATTTCATCAAAAACGCTTTCACCCGGGGGGCGAAATGCGCGAACAGGCGGGCAAAGGCGGTCTGATCCCCCGACGCCCCGATCCTCTCCACACATGTCACCCATTGGGTGTCGGCGGTCTGTCTTTCGGTCACGACTCTTGCCTCGGCAATGCTGACAGGTCCCTCATCGAAGCCAGGATAGGGCGGTAGCGCCCCGGCTTCATCCGGTTTCTGGCTGGCATGCGAGCCGTGCAACATGTCATTGTTACGCGGCAGGCGGCGATCCGGATCACTTTCGGCGGGAAAAATGCCCGGTCGCAGAAATCACCTTGCCCGGCCCCGGGTCGGACAAAGCCGCCCAGGTTCCGGACAGGTTCTGGACAGGGGCGCCCCAAAGCCCATATCCGACCGACGGGACAGACAGGAGCAACAGTCACATGCCAATCGACAGCGCGGGCGGGCGGCGGCGGATCGCCGTGATCGGAGGCGGCATCTCGGGGATGGGCGCCGCACATCTTCTGGCCGGGACGGCCCGGGTGACGCTGTTCGAGGCCGAGGGGCGGCTGGGCGGCCATGCCCGCACGGTTCTGGCCGGGCGCCATGGCGACCGGGCGGTCGATACCGGCTTCATCGTCTTCAACCGGGTGAATTACCCGCATATGGTGCGGCTGTTCGAAAAGCTCGGCGTGCCGGTTGCGAAATCCGACATGAGCTTTGGCGCCTCCTTCGATGGCGGGGCCTTCGAATACGGGCTGAAGAACCTGCGCGCGGTCTTCGCCCAGCCCGCCAATGCGCTGAACCCGCGCTTCTGGGGCATGCTGCGCGATGTCACCCGCTTCAATGCCCGCGCCATGGAAGAGGCCCGCGACCCGTCGGTCTCCCTGGGCGATTTCCTGGCCGCACTCGGCACCGGCGATTGGTTCCGCGACCGCTATCTGCTGCCGCTCTCGGGGGCGATCTGGTCGACGCCCAGCCAGGGCATTCTCGATTTTCCGGCCCAGGCGCTGATCCGCTTCTTCGACAATCACGCGCTGCTCAGCACTTCGGGGCAGCATCAGTGGTACACCGTCGAGGGTGGCTCGGTCGAATATGTGCGCAGGCTCGAGGCGGCGCTGGCCGCAGCCGATGTCGAGATCCGCAAGGCCGCGCCCGTCGAGGCGGTGCGCCGCGATGCCGAGGGCGCCGAGATCCGGGCCCGGGGCGGGGAATGGGACCGGTTCGACGAGGTGGTCTTCGCGACCCATTCCGATGACAGTCTGGCGATGCTGTCCGATGCCACGCCCGAGGAACGCGCGGCGTTGTCGGCGGTGCGCTACCAGCCCAATGAGGCGGTGCTGCATGCCGATCCGGCGCTGATGCCGAAACGCCGCGCGGTCTGGTCGAGCTGGAACTATGCCGAGGCGTCCGGCGCCCGGGCCGACCGGATCGACCTGACCTACTGGATGAATTCGCTGCAGCCGATCCCGAAGGACGATCCGCTCTTCGTGACGCTGAACAGCCGGCGGCCGATCCGCGACGAGTTGATCTATGACACGGCGACCTTCCGGCATCCGGTCTATGACCGGGGCGCGCTCGAGGCGCAACAGGCGGTGCGGCGGATGAACGGGACCAACCGCACCTGGTTCTGCGGCGCCTGGATGCGGAACGGATTTCATGAGGACGGGCTGGCCAGCGCTGTGGATGTGGCCGAGGCCATGCTTGGCGGGCGGCCCGAGGCGGTGGCGGCATGACGGCAATTGTAGAGCATATTCGGGGCAAGACCTTTCACCAGCGGCGCGGCCGGGTCGGGCACAAGCTGAGCCATACGGTCGATTACGTGCTGTTCGACGCCGAGGCGCAGGAGCTGAAGGCGCCGGGCTGGTTCGGGCGGGGGCCCGGCAAGCCGATGGCGGTGCTCGACAGCGATCATGGCGGGCCCAAGGGGCAGGGCCGTGGCGCGGCCTGGGTGCGCGAGGTGCTGAAGGCGCGCGATCTGTTCGCGATCCGCGGAAAGATCGAGCTGATGACCTTGCCGCGGGTGCTGGGCCATGAATTCAACCCGGTCAGCTTCTGGCTCTGTCACGACACCGAGGGCCAGCTGCGCGCGGTGATCGCCGAGGTCAACAACACCTTCGGCGACCGGCATTGCTATCTGTGCTGCCATCCCGACCAGCGCCCGATCTCGCCCTCGGACATCCTGACCGCGACCAAGATCCTGCATGTCTCGCCATTCCTGCCGATTGCCGGGGGCTACCGCTTCCGCTTCGATATCCGGCCCGACCGGGTGGGGATCTGGATCGACTATTCCGCCGATGCCGAAGAGGGGCTCTACGCCACCCTGACCGGCCCGCGTCGGCCGCTCAGCCGCTGGTCGATGCTGAAAAGCGCGCTGCGCCGGCCGTTCGGCTCGCGCCGGGTGCTGGTGCTGATCCACTGGCATGCGCTTGTGCTGTTCCTGAAGGGCGCGAAATACCGGACCCGGCCCGAACCGCCCGCAGAAGAGTTGAGCTGATGCGGGCAGCGCCGCTGCCGGGCTATGCGGTCTTTGCCGCGATGCTGGCTGCGGCGGGTCTGCCGATCTATATCCACGCGCCGAAATTCTATGTCGATCAGTACGGGGTGAGCCTTGCGGCGCTGGGCAGCGTGCTGTTCGGGCTCCGGCTGCTTGACGTGGTGCAGGACCCGGCGCTGGGCTGGCTGTCGGAACGTCTGCACCGCTGGCGGTCGCTCGCGGTGCTGGCGGCGGTGGCGCTGCTGGTGGCCTCGATGGGCGCGCTGTTCGCGGTCGTGCCGCCGGTCGCGCCGCTTGTGTGGTTCGCGCTCTGCCTGACCGGGCTCTTCACCGCCTTCAGTTTTCTCACCATCACCTTCTACGCCCAGGGCGTGGCGCGGGCGGGCCGCATGGGGCCGGGCGGCCATGTCCGGCTGGCGGCCTGGCGCGAGACCGGCGGGCTTCTGGGCGTTTCGGCCGCCGCCGTCGCGCCGACGCTGCTGTTGTCGGCGACCGGCGCGCCCTTCGCTGGCTTCGCGCTGGGCTTTGCCGGGCTCGCGGCAATCGCCACGGTCGCGATGTGGCGGGACTGGTCCCTGCCCGCCGCGCCCGAGACATCGGGCTGGCGCGAGGTTCTGGCCGATCCGGTGGCGCGGCGGCTTCTGCTTCTGGCGCTGATCAATGCCACGCCCGTCGCCGTGACTTCGACGCTGTTCCTGTTCTTCGTCGAAAGCCGTCTTGGCCTGCCCGGATGGGAGGGGCCGCTTCTGGTGCTGTTCTTCCTCTCGGCCGCGGCCTCGGCACCCGGCTGGGGGCGGGCGGCACGGCGGTTCGGCGAGAAGCCCGCGTTGCTGGCGGGGATGGGGTTGTCGATCCTGGCCTTCGGCTTCGCGACGTTCCTGGGCACCGGCGACGGGCTGGCCTTCGCGGCGATCTGCGTCGCCTCGGGCGCGGCGCTCGGCGCCGACATGACCCTGCTGCCCGCGATCTTTGCCGGGCGCATGGCGCGGATCGCGCCCAATGCCGGGCAGGCCTTCGGGCTGTGGTCCTTCGTGTCGAAATTCACCCTCGCCCTCGCGGCCGTGGCGGTGCTGCCGCTGCTGCAGGCGGCGGGGTTCGAGCCCGGAGGGGAGAGCTCTCCGGAGCGGGCGCTGGTGCTTCTGAGCCTGCTTTACGCAGCCCTGCCCTGCGTCCTCAAACTCGTGGCGGTCGCCCTTCTGGTCGCGACGCCGCTCAACAGGGAGACGATCGGATGATCGCATTCGTTCTCGGGCTGGCCCTGGCGCTGGCCCTGGTCGCGGCCAAGGCCCGCTATCTCGGATTTCCGGGGCAGAAACCCGCCGATTACCGGGATGAGGGACCCGAATTCGACCTGCGCCGCCATCTGGACGGGCCGATCCTCTGCGAGGGCGTGATCTACGGGCCGACCGGCCGGGTGGTGTCGCGCTTCACCGGAGATTTCCTTGCCCGATGGGAGGGCAATTCGGGAACGATGACCGAGGAGTTCCGGTATGACAGCGGTGCTACCCAGAGTCGCAGATGGTCCTTCAAACTTGCAAATGATGGCACGATTGCCGCCGATGCTCCCGATCTGGTTGGCTCCGGGCATGGAATGCAGCAGGGATCGGGGGTACACCTCCGCTACCGCATCCGGCTGCCCGAGGATTCGGGCGGGCATGTGCTGGCGGTGACCGACTGGATGTATCTGATGGAAAACGGGGCGATCATTAATCGCAGCCAGTTCCGCAAGTTCGGCTTCCTGGTTGCCGAGCTGGTGGCGACGATGCGCCCGAAGGAGGCCGCGTGACGACGGACTGGATCGGAAAACGCTACTGGATCATCGGGGCGAGCGAGGGCATCGGCCGCGCTCTGGCAGAACGGCTGGGGGCGCTCGGGGTCACTCTCGTGCTCAGCGCCCGCAGCGAGGACCGGCTGAAGGAGCTGGCCGCATCGCTGCCGCGCAAGGCCGATGTGGTGCCGCTTGACGTGACCGATGCGGCGGCGGTCAAGGCCGCGGTCGAGGCGGTCGGAGAGATCGACGGCGTGATCTATGTCTCGGGCGCCTACTGGCCGATGACGGCCGGGGACTGGAATGCCGAGCAGGTCGAGACCATGCTTGACGTCAACCTGATGGGCGCGGCCCGGGTGCTGGGCCATGTCGTGCCCTGGTTCGTGGCGCGCGATCGCGGCCACATCGTTCTGACCGGCAGCCTCGCGGGTTTTCGCGGCCTGCCCGGGGCGATCGGCTATGGCGCCTCCAAGGCCGGCCTGATGTCGCTGGGCGAAAGCCTGCAGGTCGATCTGCGCGGCACCGGGGTCAAGGTCCAGGTCGCGAATCCGGGCTTCGTCAAGACCCGGCTGACCGACAAGAACGACTTCAAGATGCCCTTCATCATGTCGCCCGAGGATGCCGCGCATGAATATGTCGAGCTGATGATGTCGGATGCGATGTCGCGCAGCTTCCCGACCCTGTTCTCGTGGATTCTGCGTCTGGCCCAGCTTCTGCCCGACTGGCTTTATTTTCCGCTTTTTGGGCGCAGGAGCTGAGACTTGCCCTTGCCTCTGCGACGGGCCCGGGCGACACTGAGCGCCCGTGCCGTAGGAGTATGACGACCCATGCAAGAGCTCTTGGAAATCAGCCCCAGCAAGGTGGTGCAGGTGATCTTTCAGGCCCGCGAGAAACGTCTGGGCGAGGCTGAGCTGCGCGGCTTCATCGCGGCCATGAACGATGACGAGAAGGCAAGCCTGGTGGCGCTGACCTGGATCGGCCGCGAGACCTTCGAGGCGGACGAGCTTGAAGAAGCGATCACCACCGCCAAGGCCGAGGCGACCTCGCCGACCGAGGATTACCTCGTCAACATGCCGCTCTTTGCCGATTATCTCGAAGCCGGTCTCGAAGCCATCGGGATCAGCCCGGCCGATGTCGAGGAAGAGTTCTTCGAGCGCTGACGGCGTGACGGAGCCTGTCGGCATCCGTCACGCGGCGCGCCGAATCCTCAGCGCGCCGCCTTTGCGTATCTTGCTGCGGCCTATGGAATAATTTCCTCCGCAGCGAGACATTGCGCAATTATATAACCTTTCCCTTGACCGGCCTTTGGGCATGCGCAACTCTGCGTTGACGCTTCGGTGTGGAGGAGGCCCCGAGGGGCCGTTTATCCGAAGCGCGATGAGGAAACCTGGCGCATGATACGCCGCCGAGGCGGCCGGAATATCCGGCCCGGTCCGCGGGCTCCGGTCGATCCGGGCCCGCCTCTCCGGAGACGGTCCGATCCGCGATCAACGCGGGCGTGACCGGCCGCCGACGCAGGGGAGGATGAAATTTGGCAACACGCGGCGCGTCGACGGATGAATTATGCTCCATTCCCGCGCTGCTTGCCCGCAACGTGTCGCGCTACGGCGACCGTCCCGCGTATCGCGAGAAGGAATTCGGGATCTGGCAAGCCTGGACCTGGGCCGAGGCGGCGGACGAGATCCGGGCGATGGCGCTGGGTTTTCTGGCGCTGGGAATGGCGCGGGGCGACCATGTCGCCGTGATCGGCCGCAACCGGCCTGCGCATTACTGGGCGATGGTGGCCGCCCAGATGTGCGGCGCGGTGCCGGTGCCGCTTTACCAGGACGCGGTGGCCGAAGAGATGGCCTATGTGCTGGACCATTGCGGCGCCCGCTTCGTCGTCTGCGGCGATCAGGAACAGGTCGACAAGGTCATCGAGATCCGCGACCGCGCGCCAGGCGTCGAGCATGTGCTTTACAACGACAAGCGCGGCATGCGGAAATACGACCACAGCCATCTGAACTGGCTGCACGATATCGGCGACGAGGGCCGCGCGGCGCATCGCCGTCTTGAACCCGAGCTTGACGCCCGCATCGCCGAGCAGGGCTGGGACACGACCTGCGTCATGCTCTACACCTCGGGCACCACCGGCAAGCCCAAGGGCGTGGTGCTGTCGAACCGCAACATCATCGAGACCGCGAAGGCCTCGGTCGCCTTCGACCATCTGGGCCAGGACGAGGAGGTGCTGGCCTATCTGCCGATGGCCTGGGTCGGCGATTTCATCTTCTCCATCGGTCAGGCCATGGTGGCGGGCTTCTGCGTCAACTGCCCCGAAAGCCCGGACACGATGATGACCGACCTGCGCGAGATCGGGCCCACCTATTTCTTCGCGCCGCCCCGGATCTTCGAGACCATGCTGACCAGCGTGATGATCCGGATGGAGGATGCGGGCGATCTGAAACACGCGCTTTTCAGGCATTTCATGGAGTTCGCCAAGGGCACCGGCGAACGCTTCGGGATGCCGCGCTATCGCCGCAGGCAGTCGCGGCCGACGCTGCGGCGCCGCGTCCGCTGGGTCTATCGCTATGCGATGGGGATCGGCTTCGCGATCGAGACTCTGGCCGAGAACGCGCTGCGGGGCTTCCTCGTGCGGCTGCGCCATCCGCTGGAGGCGCGAAAGCATTACCGGGCGCGGGGGCCTTTGCTGAACCTCTATCCCAAACCGCTGCGGGATTATTTCGAGTATCGCACCGGCGAGGTTCTGATCTACGGGCCGCTCAAAAACACGCTGGGCCTGTCGCGCATCCGGGTGGCCTATACCGCGGGCGAGGCCATCGGCCCCGAGATCTTCGAATTCTACCGCTCGCTCGGCATCAACCTCAAACAGCTTTACGGCCAGACCGAAGCGTCGGTCTTCATCACCCAGCAGCCCGACGGGCAGGTCCGGTCCGACACCGTGGGCGTGCCGAGCCCCGGCGTCGAGGTCAGGATCGGCGAGAATGGCGAGGTGTTCTATCGCAGCCCCGGCACCTTCGTCGAATATTACAAGAACCCCGAAAGCACCGCCTCGACCAAGGATGCCGAAGGCTGGGTCGCGACGGGCGATGCCGGCTTCTTCGAAGAGGCCAGCGGGCATCTGAGGATCATCGACCGCGCCAAGGATGTGGGCCGGATGGCCGATGGCGCGCTGTTCGCGCCGAAATATGTCGAGAACAAGCTGAAATTCTTTCCCGACATCCTCGAGGCAGTGGTCTTCGGCGCCGGGCGCGGGATCTGCACCGCCTTCATCAACATCGACCTCACCGCGGTCGGCAACTGGGCCGAGCGCAACAACATCGCCTATGCCTCCTACCAGGAACTGGCCGGGCATCCGCGCGTGCTTGAGACGATCAAGTCGCATGTCGAGGAGGTCAACCGCTCGCTTGCCGGGGACGAGATGCTGTCGGGCTGTCAGGTCCGCCGGTTTCTGGTGCTGCACAAGGAGCTTGACGCCGATGACGGCGAACTGACCCGCACCCGCAAGGTCCGCCGCCGCATCATCGAGGAGAAATATGCCGATCTGGTGACCGCGCTCTATGACGGCTCGGCCGAGAAACACACCGAAACCGAGGTGACCTACGAGGACGGGCGCAAGGGGCGCATCCGGGCCACCCTCAAGATCCGGGACGCGCGCTGCTTTCCGGTGCAATCCCATGACAAGGTGGCCGCGGAATGACCGAGAACCGACCCACGATCCCGATGCCTTCGCTCGACTGGCAGATCCCGTTCGGACGGGCCCAGAAGGATGTGCTCTGGATCAGCTTCGCCGTGCTGACCGCGATGGTGGCCTTCGGCGCCGGGTTCTGGGCGCTGGCCGCGGTCTTTTCGCTGGCGCTGGCGGTCTTTGCCCAGATCCGGGTGCCGCAGGAACCGGCAATGCCCGAAGGCAGCCGGCTTGCGCCGCTGTCGCATGCGCTGCGCTACGGGCTGGCCAATCTCGTCACCATGGTCTTCGTCTATGGCGCTGCGACCGTGCTGGGCTCGGGGCTGCGCATGGCGGTGACGAAACTTCTGGCCGCGGTATGAACCGGATGGCACCTCCGAAGCCGGACGAGGGTCAGCTTACCGAGGATGGCCGTGCCATCGGTCCGGTGCTGATGGAGCTGAGGAACATCACCCTGCGCTTTGGCGGCGTGGTCGCGATCAAGGACATCTCCTTCGACATCCGCGAGGGCGAGATCCGCGCCATCATCGGCCCGAACGGCGCGGGCAAGTCCTCGATGCTGAACGTGATTTCGGGCTTCTACCGGCCCTCGGAAGGCGAGGTCTGGTTCGAGGGCGCGCGCCGTCCGCCGATGCGGCCCTACAGGGTCGCGCGGCAGGGCATCGCCCGGACCTTCCAGAACATCGCGCTGTTTTCCGGCATGTCGACGCTCGACAATATCATGACCGGCCGGATCACCCGGATGAGGTCCTCGCTGCTGGCGCAGGCGCTGTGGTGGGGGCCGGCCGAGCGCGAGGAAAGCGAGCACCGCGCCGCAGTCGAGAAGATCATCGATTTCCTCGAGATCCAGCATATCCGCAAGACGCCCGTGGGCCGTCTGCCCTACGGATTGCAGAAGCGGGTGGAGCTGGGCCGGGCCCTGGCGGCCGAGCCGCGGCTTCTGTTGCTGGACGAGCCGATGGCCGGGATGAATGTCGAGGAGAAGGAGGACATGTCGCGCTTCATCCTCGATGTGAACGACGAATTCGGCACCACCATCGTCCTGATCGAGCATGACATGGGCGTGGTCATGGACCTTTCCGACCGGGTGGTGGTGATGGATTACGGCCGCAAGATCGGCGACGGCCCGCCCGAGGAGGTGCGCGCCAGCCAGGACGTGATCGACGCCTATCTGGGGGTGGCCCATGACTGATCTGCTTTACGCCGTCGAGGTGATGATCAACGGGCTGATGGCAGGCGTGCTTTATGCGCTGGTGGCGCTGGGCTTCGTCCTGATCTTCAAGGCATCCGGCATCTTCAACTACGCCCAAGGGGTGCTGGCGCTCTTCGCGGCGCTGACGCTGGTCGGGCTGCAGGAGGGGCAGGTGCCCTTCGCCCATCTGATCAACGCGGCCTTCGGCACCGATCTGCACCGGTTCGGCTGGCAGCTTCCGGCGGTTGTGGCCATCGTTCTGACGGTCGGGGTGATGGTGCTGTTGGCCATCGCCATCGAGCGGCTGATCCTCAAGCATCTGGTCAACCAGGCGCCGATCATCCTGTTCATGGCCACGATCGGCCTGGCCTATTTCCTCGAGGGGTTCGGCGACATCATGTGGGGCGCCGACATCAAGACGCTGGATGTGGGGCTGCCGCAAGGGGGCAGCGCCTGGCTCGAACAGGCCACCGCGGGCTGGGGCAGCGAGGAGTTCTACGGCTTCTTCATCGACAGGCTCGATATCGTGGCGACGCTGGTCGCGGCGGTGCTGGTGATCTCGCTGACGCTGTTCTCGCAATATTCCAAGCAGGGCCGGGCGCTGCGGGCGGTGGCCGACGACCATCAGGCGGCGCTGTCGGTCGGCATCTCGCTGCGCTTCATCTGGGTGCTGGTCTGGTCCATCGCGGGCATCGTGGCGCTGGTCGCGGGGATCATGTGGGGCGCCAAGTCCGGCGTGCAGTTCAGCCTGTCGCTGATCGCGCTGAAGGCGCTGCCGGTCCTGATGCTGGGCGGTTTCACCTCGATCCCGGGCGCCATCGTCGGCGGGCTGATCATAGGGGTCGGCGAGAAGCTGTTCGAATACACCATCGGTCCGATGATCGGCGGCGCGACCGAGAACTGGTTCGCCTATGTCCTGGCGCTGGTGTTTCTGGTGTTCCGGCCGCAGGGCCTGTTCGGAGAGAGGATCATCGAAAGGGTCTGACATGCAAAAGCTCTATGCCATTACCTGTGTGATCGGTTGGGGGGTCTTCTATGTGTTTGCCTATCTCGCGCTGGCCTCGGTCAACGACGCCGAATGGATGTCGGTGGCCTACGGGCTTCTGGCCTTCGCGGGCTTCGTTGCCGGGATGCTGTCTTGGGTGCGGCTTGTGCGCGGCAAGCGGCCGGTGATCCGGACCGTGCCGAAGGGGGCCGCCCGGGTCCGGAGGCCGCTATGAGCCACCGCACCCGGATCGGCGGGCTCTGCATCGACTGCCGGACCGACGATCTGGGGCCGGCGCTGGCCTTCTGGTCGGCGGCGCTGGGGCGCGAGGGCGCCCTGGTCGAGGACGGGCGCTATGCCCGGCTGAGCGGTCCGCCCGCCGCGCCGCAGGTGATCCTGCAGGCGGTCGGTCACGACCCGCGCGTGCATCTCGATATCGAGACCGACGATATCGAGGCCGAATGCGCCCGGCTGACCGGCCTCGGCGCGGTCGAGGTCACGCGGATCAAGGACTGGGTGGTGATGCAGGCCCCCACCGGGCACCGCTTCTGTCTGGTGCCGCCCGAAGGGGATTTTCCGAAAGATGCCATGGAGGTCGACTGAATGTTCTACCGCGAGGCCGGCGATTTCAAGACCTCCTACCGGGATGACAGCCAGACCTTCCCGATAGGCTTCGACCGCTACCGCTATTACGCGGTGCTGGTGCTGGCCTTCGCGGTCGTGCCCTTCGTCATCGACGATTACTGGGCCAGCGCGATCTTCGTGCCCTTCCTGATCTATGCCATCGCCGCCATCGGGCTGAACATCCTCGTTGGCTATTGCGGACAGCTCTCGCTTGGCACCGGCGGCTTCATGGCGGTGGGCGCCTATGCCTGCTACAAGCTGATGACCGCCTTTCCCGATCTCAACATCGTCTTCTGCATCCTGGGCGGCGGGCTGGTGACGGCGGCGGTGGGGGTGCTGTTCGGGCTGCCCTCGCTTCGGATCAAGGGCTTCTATCTCGCGGTCGCGACGCTTGCGGCGCAGTTCTTCCTGGTCTGGCTCTTCAACAAGGTGCCGTGGTTCTACAACTACTCGGCCTCGGGGCAGATCTCGGCGCCCGCGCGCAGCGTCTTCGGCCAGCCGGTCACCGGCGCCGGGGTCGAGGCCTGGGCGCAATACATGATCTGCCTCGTCTTCGCCGTGGTTCTGGCCTGGGCCGCGCGCAACCTGACGCGGGGCACGGTGGGGCGGTCCTGGATGGCGATCCGCGACATGGATATCGCGGCCGAGATCATCGGGGTGAACCCGCTCAGGGCCAAGCTGACGGCCTTCGCGGTCTCGTCCTTCTATATCGGCATCGCGGGGGCGCTGTTCTTCGCGGTCTATCTGGGCGCGGTCGAGGTGGGCGAGGCCTTCGGCATCCAGAAGAGCTTTCTCATCCTCTTCATGATCATCATCGGCGGGCTCGGCTCGATCTTCGGCAGCTTCGCGGGCGCGGCCTTCCTGGTGCTGCTGCCGGTCCTTCTGAAGAACGTGCTGGTGGGCAGCCTCGGCTGGCCCACCGACCTGACCGCCCATGTCCAGCTGATGATCCTGGGGGCTCTGATCATCGGCTTTTTGATCGCCGAGCCGCACGGGCTCGCCCAGCTCTGGCGGGTCGGCAAGGAAAAGCTGAGGCTCTGGCCATTCCCGCATTGACGGGCAGGGCAGGCGCGACCGACCGGGTCAACCCGGCACGCATTTTCAAGGGAGGAGTGACGACATGACCAACCGACTGGCCCCGCTTGCACTGGGCGTCCTGCTGGCCGCGGGCCCTGCCGCGGCCGATCTGGTATTCCCCGATCTCAGCTACCGCACCGGGCCCTTCGCCGCGGGCGGCGTGCCGTTCTCGGACGGCTATCAAGACTATTTCACCCTGGTGAACGAACGCGATGGCGGCATCGGCGGGGTCAAGGCCCGGGTGCCGGAATGCGAGACCGCCTACAACACCGAGAAGGGGGTCGAGTGCTACGAGGCCACCAAGGGCGATGGCGCGCTGATCTACCAGCCGCTCTCGACCGGCATCACCTATCAGCTGATCCCGAAGGTCGAGGCCGATCACATCCCGCTGCACACCATGGGCTATGGCCGCACCTCGGCCGCCAATGGCAAGGTCTTCGAATGGGTGTTCAACTATCCCGCCAATTACTGGGACGGGGCCTCGGTCGTCATCAAGTACCTGATGGACGAGAACGGCGGCAGCCTCGAGGGCAAGAAGATCACGCTGCTCTATCACAATTCGGCCTATGGCAAGGAGCCGATCCCGACGCTCGAGGCGCTGTCGAAGAAGCACGGCTTCAGGCTGACGCTGATCCCGGTCGACAGCCCCGGCCAGGAACAGAAGTCGCAATGGCTGCAGATCCGGCGCGAGCGGCCCGATGTCGTGGTGATGTGGGGTTGGGGCGTGATGAACCAGGTCGCGATCCAGGAGGCCGCCAATATCGGTTTCCCGATGGACCATTTCATCGGCAACTGGTGGGCCGGGGCCGAGCATGACGTGGCCTCCGCGGGCATGGCCGCCGATGGCTACAAGGCGCTGAACATGAACCGGGTGGTCGATTACCCGGTCTTCGCCGATATCCGCACTCATGTCGTCGAGAAGGGGCTGGCGGCGGGCGACGGCTCGTATGTGGGCTCGGTGCTTTACACCCGCGGCATGTATGCGGCGATGCTGGCGGTCGAGGCGGCGAAGACGGCGCAGGAGATGACCGGCACCGCCCAGATCGACGCGGCGATGATGCGCGAGGGGATGGAGCATCTGGAGATGACCGCCGCCAGGATGGAGGCGCTGGGCATGCCGGGGATCGGCCCCGAATTCACCGTGAGCTGCGCCGATCACGGCGGTTCGGGCATGGCCATCGTCCAGCAGTGGAACGCGGGCGACAAGGAATGGGTGCCGCTGACCGATTTCATCGCCCCCGATGCCGAGGTGATCGCGCCGCTCATCGAGGCCGATTCCACGGCCTTCGCGGCCGAGAACGGCATCACGCCGCGCTGCGACTGACGTCCCGCCGCCCCCGGCCACGACCCGGCCGGGGGCCTTGCCTTCGAGGAAAACGCCCATGTTCGATACCGCGCCGCAGGACGAGGCCCTGCTTGAGCTCAACAATATCGAGGTGATCTACAATCACGTCATCCTGGTGCTGAAGGGCGTGTCGCTGTCGGTGCCGAAGGGCGGCATCACAGCCCTTCTGGGCGGCAACGGCGCGGGCAAGACGACGACGCTCAAGGCCATCTCGAACCTTTTGCGGTCGGAACGCGGCGAGGTCACCAAGGGCTCGATCCTCTATCGCGGGACGAGGGTGCAGGATCTGAACCCCGCCGATCTGGTCAAGGCGGGCGTGATCCAGGTGATGGAGGGGCGGCATTGCTTCGAGCATC
Source organism: Rhodovulum sp. HP10 (assembly GCF_047553435.1). Taxonomy (NCBI): domain Bacteria; kingdom Pseudomonadati; phylum Pseudomonadota; class Alphaproteobacteria; order Rhodobacterales; family Paracoccaceae; genus Rhodovulum; species Rhodovulum sp. HP10. The sequence continues at coordinate 1,749,753 of NZ_CP180201.1, read as the reverse complement.
TGACCGTCGAGGAGAACCTTCTGACCGGCGCCTATACCCGCACCGATGGCCGCGCCGCGATCCAGGCCGATCTCGAGATGGTCTATGGTTATTTCCCGCGCCTGAAGGAGCGGCGGAAGTCCCAGGCGGGCTATACCTCGGGCGGCGAGCAGCAGATGGTCGCCATCGGCCGCGCGCTGATGAGCCGGCCGCAGATGATCCTGCTGGACGAACCCTCGATGGGGCTCGCGCCGCAGCTTGTCGAACAGATCTTCGAGATCGTGAAATCGGTCAACGAGAACGAGGGCGTGACCTTCCTTCTGGCCGAGCAGAACACCAATGTCGCGCTCCGCTATGCCCATTACGGCTATATCCTCGAATCCGGCCGGATCGTGATGGACGGCCCGGCTGCCGATCTGCGCGAGAACCCGGATGTGAAGGAGTTCTATCTCGGCATGTCCGATCAGGGCCGCAAGAGCTTTCGCGATGTGCGCTCCTACCGCCGCCGCAAGCGCTGGCTGAGCTGACGCTGCCTGTCATCTGTGACCGAAGGAGTACCGATGTCCGTTTCTTTCGACGCTCTCGAGACCCGCTCGGAAGACGAGCGCGCCGCCTCTCTGGCCGAATGTCTGCCCGCGCTGGTCGCGGCCGCCCGTGCGCTGCCGGGCTATGCCGGGGCGCTGGCCGAGGTGAACCCGCTGAGCCTGACCACGCGCGAGGCCCTGGCGACGCTGCCTGTCCTGCGCAAGTCGGGCCTCGTCGCCGCGCAATCGGCCGATGCGCCCTTCGGCGGCTATACCGCCTGGGAGGCGCGTCAGTTCGATCATGTCTTCCAGTCGCCCGGACCGATCTACGAACCGGGCTGCGTCAACACCAACTGGTGGCGGCTGGGCCGCTTCCTGCATGCCGCCGGAATCGGCGAGGGCGACATCGTGCAGAACTGCTTCGGCTATCACCTGACGCCCGCCGGCATGATGTTCGAGAACGGCGCACGTGCCGTCGGGGCTGCGGTCCTGCCCGCTGGCACCGGCCAGACCGAGCTGCAGGTGCGCGCCGCCCGCGATGTTGGCGTGACCGCCTATGCCGGGACGCCCGATTTCCTCAAGGTGCTGCTCGACCGGGCCGACGCATTGGGGATGGATCTGTCGCGCATCCGGCGCGCCGTCGTGTCGGGAGGCGCGTTGTTCCCGTCGCTGCGTCAGGACTATGCCGATCGGGGCATCGCCTGCCTGCAATGCTATGCCACCGCCGATCTCGGCAATATCGCTTATGAAAGTCCGGCGATGGAGGGGATGATCGTCGATGAGGGCGTGATCGTCGAGATCGTGCGCCCCGGCACCGGCGATCCGCTGCCCGATGGCGAGGTGGGCGAGGTCGTGGTGACGACGCTCAACCCCGACTATCCGCTGATCCGCTTCGCGACCGGAGATCTGTCCGCGGTGATGCCGGGGCAATCGCCCTGCGGGCGCACAAACATGCGCATCCGGGGCTGGATGGGCCGGGCCGACCAGACCGCCAAGATCAAGGGCATGTTCGTCCGCCCCGAGCAGGTGGCCGATCTCGTCGCACGCCATCCCGACGTGACGAAGGCACGGGTCGTGGTCGGTCGCGCGGGCGAGCGCGACACGATGACGGTGCTGCTCGAGACCGAGGCAACCGACCCCGTGCCTTTCGCGGCCAGCGTCGCCGAGGTGCTGAAGCTGAAAGGAACGGTCGAGCTGGTCGCGCCAGGCAGCCTGCCCAATGACGGTCTGGTGATCGAGGATACCCGACGCTACGACTGAGGCCGCAGCCCTGTCCCACCCGTCCTGTCCCGCCCGCCTTGTCTCGCCTGCCCCGGGCTGTCAGCTTGCGGCCTGCTGTCCTGCGTTGTCCGGGCTGCGACGCTGCCTTTGTACCGACCATCTGTCGATCAGCCGCGCCCATAGGATCAGGCAGAGGCAAGCCGCCAGGACGTAGTGCCTGGCAAAGCCGGACGGGAAGGCTAGGAAGTGCAGCAGCGCGAAACCTATGGAGGCAAGGACCGCCTTGTCGAATGGGACGAGGCGGCCCCGCATCGCCTTCGCGGCGAGAAAGGCTGCCGTTCCGAGGATCAGCGCGACCATTCCCGTATCTTTCGAGACGAGACGCTGCAAGCCCCTGGCATAGGCCCCCAGGATGTCGGTCATCCCGAGCGTCCGCTCCATCTCCGCGGGATAGGGTTGAGGTCCCGAGACAAGGGTGAAGTCGAAGACGCGAAGATAGCCGTAATTGCCCGAGACGGCGTTCAGGCCGAACACGGTCGCGGCTCCGGCGCCCAGCATCGCGGCGATCCACAGGCGCGGAACCCGACCATGAAGCAGAAGCGCCGCGAAGGGCAGCAGGATGACGAAATCGGTCCTTGCCAGCGGAAGAAGCGCGAAAAGCAGCATTGCCGGGGGCGGGTACCTTTGACAGAGCAGAAGCGCCGCAAGCGCGATCAGTGCGGCCAGCCCGTCGGGGGTCGAGAGCCGCGCCAGGCAGCCAAGCCCGGCCTCGTACAGGGCAAAGGGGAGAAGCGCGGCGACCGCGATCGATCTGGGAGAGACGGCGACCCATCCGAGGATCAGGAGAAGCCCGCCGCACAGGGCCGAGACCAGTGCCGTTCCGTCTGCGATCGTCCCGGTGAGCTTCGAGCCCGCGATGGACAGAGCCACATAGAGCGGCCGGATGGAATAGAACGGCAGCTGCTGGCGGAGCGCCTCGGGATCCTGGTAGACAGCCGCCCGATAGCCTCCGGTGGTCAGCTTCTCGAAGGTCTCGGGTGCGGTCGCGCGGCGGATATCTTCATAGGTCCGGGTCGAAAGGTGGTCGGTGCCGGTTTCTCCCATCAGCCTGTAGGCGACGGCGGTGTAACCGATGACATCCCAGTTGTGATGACTGCGGGCGTAGGAGTTCAGAACGAGGAACAACGAGAGAACCGCCAGGTAGGCAAGTCCGGCCAGTTTCAGGGCGCGTGCGTTTCCAAGAGTGTTCAAATCGGTCTGCCTGTCCTCTGTACCGCGCCTGCCCGGCGGCGTCCTGTCCGGCTCCGGGCGCACGGCTTGTCCGCGTCGATGGCTCTTCTCGGCGGAAGGCCTGACCGGAACAATGGCTTCAGGTCATGAATACATAGGTGCCGGGCGCGGGGCAGAGCGGCGGCAGGCCGGCATCGGGGGCGCCCATCCCGGGCGGCGCGGCCTCGGCCGGGCCGGTCCTTGCAGCCAGCCATTTCGCCCATTCCTGCCACCACGATCCTTCCTGTGCCGGGTGGCGTGCATACCAGCTGTCGGGGTCCATGTAGCGGGTGTCGGGCGTCCGGCAGCCGATGCGGTAATGGCGGCCCTTGTGGCCCGGTTCGGACAGGATGCCGCCATTATGGCCGCCCTTGGTCAGCACGAAGGTCAGCTCGTTCTGGGTGAAGAGCGCGACCTTGTAGACCGAATGCCAGGGCGCGATATGGTCCTTCTCGGTGCCGATCACGAACATCGGCGCCCGGATGTCCTTGAGCGCGATCACCCTTCCCTCGACCGCGAACCGGCCCGAGGTCAGGCGGTTGTCGAGAAACAGCGCCCGCAGATAGTCGGAATGCATCCGCGCGGGCATTCGCGTCGCATCGGCGTTCCAGGCCGAGATGTCGAAGCCCTCGTTCTCCTTGCCCATCAGGTAGCGCCGGACCGCGCGGCTCCAGACCAGATCCTCGTCGCGCAGCGCCCGGAAGGCGCCCGCCATCTGCTCCTGTGCCAGATAGCCTTGATCCCACATCATGTCCTCGAGGAAGGCCACCTGGCTTTCATCGAGAAACAGCATCAGCTCGCCGGGTTCGGTGAAGTCGGTCTGCGCCGCCAGCAGCGTGATCGAGCCCAGCCGCTCGTCGCCCTCGCGCGCCATGGTGGCGGCGGCGATGGCCAGCATGGTGCCGCCGAGGCAATAGCCGCAGGCATGGATCCTCTGCCCGGGCACGACCTTGCCGACCGCCTCGAGCGCGGCCATCACGCCCTCGCGGCGGTAATCGTCGAGCGACACGTCGCGATAATCGGCCGTGGGGTTCACCCAGGACATCGCGAAGACGGTGAAGCCCTGCCCGACCAGATAGGCGATCAGCGAGTTTTCCGGGCTGAGGTCGAGGATGTAGTATTTCATGATCCAGGCCGGCACGATCAGCACTGGCTCGGGATGCACGGTGGCGGTCCGGGGCGCGTATTGGATCAGCTCGAACAGATCGTTGCGGAACACCACCTCGCCTTCGGTGACGGCGAGGTTGCGGCCGACCGCATAGCCCTCCGGGGCGGGGGCGGGATCGCCCTTGGCTTGTGCGCCCAGATCCTCGGTCAGGTGTTTCAGCCCCTGCATCAGGCTGGCCCCGCCGGTGCGCAGCGTTTCCTGCAGGATTTCGGGATTGGTCAGCAGCATGTTCGAGGGCGACAGCATATCGAGCATCTGCCGCGCCATGAAGGCGACCCGGTCGCTGCTATGCGGGTCGGTGCCGCGGGCCGGTTCGGCGGCGGCGTCCCACCAGTCCTGCGCGGCCAGAAAGGCCTGCTGCCACAGCGAGAAGGGCGGGCGCGACCAGGCGGGATGGGTAAAGCGGTGATCCTCGGCGCGCGGCCGGAACGGCGGGTCCCCGGCCGACCAGCCCGCGGCATGGGCGGCCAGTTTCGCACCGTTGTGAAGCGCGCGCTCGGCCAGCTCCATCTGGCGGCCGGGGGCGCGGGCGAGATGGCTGGCCCAGTCTGCCCAGGCGGCAACGGCCGCGTTGGGCGAGGTGCCCGAGGTCATCCGCGCCAGGATCGCGCGGCCCGCCCGGTCGGCGGTCTCGTAGGGATGGTCGGATTCCGGATGGCCGTTCGGTGCGGTCATGGCCTGCCTCTTCATCGTTCTGCCCTGGCCGGTCTGATGCAACGGCCTGTCAGAACCGCGATAACAATCGGGCCATGGCGCGACAATCCTGCCGCAACGTAAAAACGCTCCGGACCGAGATCCGGAGCGTTTCGGGTCACGACGTGACCTGATCCTGTTGCGGCGCTCAGCCCTGGCGGGCTTTGAAGCGGCGCTGGGTCTTGTTGATCACATAGACCCGGCCCTTGCGGCGCACAACGCGGCAGTCACGATGACGCTGCTTGAGCGAGCGGAGCGAGTTGCGGACCTTCATCGGCCTTCTCCTCATGTCGCGGCGCGTCCGTGCGCCTCGTGGGTTTCAAGGGCTGTCCCCGGGCCTTGCGCCGCGGGGACAGAAATTCGATGGTGGGCGGTACTGGGATCGAACCAGTGACCCCTACGATGTCAACGTAGTGCTCTACCGCTGAGCTAACCGCCCGTTTCCGAAACCATCCTGCCCTTCCGAAAGAAAATGGACGCGGGCAGGACCGCGTCGGTCCGCAGGTATATAAAAGGAGTCGGAGGAGGGTGCAAGGGCTTTTGGTCTTCTCTATTATGCCATTATAAATGTCCGGAGGAGGACCTGGCGGCGTGCAGGCGTTCAAGCTTTTCCGGCCTGACGGGCCGGCCACCAGCATTGTGTTTTCCTCGCCCCATAGCGGGCGGGATTACCCGAGTTCGTTCCTGCGCCAGACGGTGCTCGACGAACGCACCATCCGCTCTTCCGAGGATGCCTTCATCGATATCCTGTTCTCCGATGCGCCGGGGCAGGGCGCGCCGCTGCTCGCGGCTTCGGTGCCGCGCGCCTTCGTCGATCTCAACCGGGCCGCCGAGGAACTCGATCCGGCGGTGATCTCGGGGGCCCGGATGACCGGGCACAATCCGCGGATCAGCTCGGGGCTCGGGGTGATTCCCCGCGTTGTGGCAAACGGTCGCGGCATCTATCGCGGCAAGATCGCCCTGGCCGAGGCCGAAACGCGGATCGAGACCTGCTGGCGACCCTATCACCGCCAGCTCGAAGCGCTGCTCGAGGAGGCGATGGCCCGATTCGGCCAGTCGATCCTGATCGATTGCCATTCGATGCCGCGCGAGGCGATCGAAACCGCGCGGTCGGGTGGGCGGCCGCGCCCCGAGGTGGTGCTTGGCGACCGTTTCGGCACCTCGGCCGGTGCCGCGATCGTCGACCGGATCGAACAGGCCTTTTCCGCTGCGGGGCTTCGGGTCGTGCGCAACGCGCCCTTCGCCGGGGCCTATATCACCCAGCGCTACGGCCTGCCCGCGCGGCGACGCCATGCGGTGCAGGTCGAAATCGACCGCTCGCTTTACATGGACGAGGCCGAGATCCGTCCCAATGCCGGTTTCGACCCGCTGCGGCGCGTGCTGGGCGAGGTGGTGGCGTCGCTGAGCGCGATCGGCCGTCCCGACGACGTGCCGCTGGCGGCCGAATAGGCCCGGCTTTCAGACGAAATCCGACCGCCGGAACAGGCTGCGCACGATGGTCAGCCCGGCGCCGATGGCCCCGATGGTGAAAGCCACGCGAAGTCCGGCCGAGGCGGTCATGCCCAGCGTCTGTGCGGCGGTGGCCGGATCCTGCGAGGTCAGGTTCAGCAGGCCGATGATGCATTGCGTGGCCGCGCCGCCCGGGATCATCGGGATGCAGCCCGCCACCGCCAGCGCGGTTCCCATCCGCGCCACCCTGAGCCGGGGCAGCGACAGGAGCTCGACCCCCAGCGCGACCGCGGCCGCGGCGGCGAAGGAGGCGGCCTCGAGGCTCCAGCCCATATCCAGCCCGAGGGTGCGTACCGCCAGCGCCAGCGCCCCGGCCGCCGCCGCCCAGGCCAGCCGCAGCCAGTCGAAGTTGAACAAGACGCCGAAGCCCGCCGCCGCGACCGCGCCGAACACCGCCTGATGCAGGACCGAGCGCTGCGGCTCGAACACCGCGTCGGGCATCTCGGGCACCAGAAGCCGTGCCGCCGAGATGCCGACGGTGATGAAGATGAGGATCATCCCCACCGTCACGAAGCGGGCGCTGCCGGTGGTCGGGTGGCCTTCCATGATGTCGGTCTGGGCATTCATCGCCGGCACCCCCGGCACCAGCAGGAGGACCGCCGCCGTCATCGCCGTCTCGACCATGTGGCTGCCCGCAGGTATCGCCATGAGCCCGGCCAGCGTCGCCGCGAGGCAGGCGACGATTGCGGTCAGGACGAAGGGGTTGGCGCCGTGGCGCATCAGGCTCACGCGGACCCATTGCCCGGCCGTGCCGGCCGCCAGCACCGGCCCGAAGGCGGCCCAGTCGACCCCCAGAAGCCGCCCGAAGGCGGCGCAGGCGATGCCGGCGGCAAATGCGATCAGCAGCCGCGGGTGATGCGGGGTCTGCGCCCGGAGCCGGGCCAGCGCGTCGCTGACCTCTCCGGTAGTGGCACCGTCGCGTTCGACCGCGACGCAGAGATCGCGGATGGCGTGGTTCATGCGCATGTTGACCCCATGCGCGCCGGTGCCGGTCATCCGGGTGATGCTGTTCCCGCCATGGGTCACGGTCAGCGCCAGAGAGGCGAAGCCGACCCGCACATGCACGTCCTCGGCGCCGAGCCCGAGGGCGATCTTGCGCATGCCGTCCCTCACCACCAGCGACTTGCCGCCGGTCTCGGTCAGAAGAACGCCCGCCTGCAACGCGGTCATCGCGATCTGTTCGAGGTGGCGGTGGCGCAACACCACGGGGTCGGTGCTTTCAGTCATGGCTAGCCTGCCTGATCGTCGTCGATTTGCCCTCCCAATTGTCTCCCCTGCCGCGAAGGACAAGGCCAATCTGTGGCTATGCCGCCCTCGCCGGTGACGAGGTTGCCCGCAGGATCTGTTAAAAATCGAAGGGATTTCGATGGTTTGGGTGCATTTTCAGCGGCGGCTTGGCGTGGTGCACTGCTAGTCGCGCGGCTGCAAGGAGAGGTGGCAACCCGGGTGACAAGCAACCATGAGCATCGCGCATCCCGAAAAGATCGGGCTTGGAACCTGGGACCGCGACTCGCGCGGCAGTGCGCTGGGCGATCTGGGCTTCGAGTGGTACTACACTTGGAGCGACTGGCCCCTTTACGACGCCGGCCCGAGTCCCGATCCGGCCGAGTTCGTCGGCATGGCCCGGGACGAGCGGATGGTCGGTCAGGCCGCGCTCGACCGCATCCTTGCCGCCAGGGCCGACACGCTTCTTGGCTTCAACGAACCCGATCTGGCCCGCCAGGCGGATAGGGAGGTTGCGGAGGCGCTCGCGCTCTGGGGCGCGCTCCAGGCGACCGGGCTCCGGCTCGTCTCGCCGGCCGCCTCGCAGGAACAGACCCTGGGGGCTGAAAGCTGGCTCGGCCGCTTCATGGACGGCGCCGCGGTGCAGGGGCTGAGGGTCGATGTCGTGGCCGTCCATTACTATTCCGACACTGGCGATCTCGCGATTTCGAGGCCTGGCTGAACGCGGTCCATGACCAGTATGGCAAGCCGGTTTGGGTCACCGAATGGGTGCTGGCCGACTGGACCGGCGGGCGCAGCTTCAGCGCCGCCGAACAGGTCGCCTTCGCCCGGACCGGGGCCGAGATGATGGATGCTCTCGATTTCGTCGAGCGTCACGCCTGGTTCGCGGCCTATGAGGGCGGCGATGGCTGGTATCTGAACGGCGGCCTTTGCGACGCGGCGGGCAATCTGACCGAGGTTGGCCGTGTCTTCGCCGATCTGACCGCGGCCCGTTGCGCCCCCGACGATTGCGGGCAGCGATGGCGACGACCTGCTGAGCGGCGGCGCCGGGGCCGAGCTGATGCTGGGCGGGGCGGGCGACGGTCATCTGACCGGCGGCGGCTCGGATACACTTTGCGGCGGCGCGCGCAATGACAAGCTGCAGGGCAGCGTTGCGGGTGATCTGCTGAAGGACAGGACGGGCGACGATCTTTATGTGGTGGTCTCGACCGCAAGTGCCGTTCTGGAAAAGGCGGGCGCGGGGCGGGACCGGGTTCACGCCACGGTCGACTGGACGCTGGGGGACAATCTCGAACATCTCACCCTGACCGGGACGACCGCGCTTGACGGCACTGGCAACGGGTTGTGTCGGGCAATGCCGGGCAGAACCTGCTTTACGGTCTGGGCGGCGACGATACGCTGCTGGGGGCGGCCGGGGATGACGGGCTTCTGGGGGGGGCGGGAGAGGACCGGCTCTGGGGCGGCGATGGCAATGACTGGCTGGACGGCGCGGAGGGCGAGGATATTCTCGACGGGGGCGCGGGCTCCGACCTGATGATCGGCGGCGCCGGGGCGGATCTTTTCATCTTCGGCGGCGGCCGGGACCGGATCGCCGATTTCGAGGAGGATATCGACACGCTCCGGCTGGACGCCGCGCTTTGGGCCGGGGCCGCGCCCGGCTCCGACGCGGTGGCGGATCTGGCCTATGCGACGGAGGCGGGCGTGTTTCTCGATTTCGGCGACGGCAATGGCATCCTGATCGAGGGGCTGAGCGCGGTCGGGGCGCTGATCGACGAACTGCAGATCGTCTGAGCGCCCCGCCGCAGGGGCCTATCGCAGCCGCTCGATCTGGTCGGGATGGATCTGGCCGAGCCAGGTTTCGGTCAGGGGCTTGCCCTTCCGGGTCAGGAAGGCACGCAGGTCGACCGTCTCGGTTCCGGGCGGGGCTTTGAGGTCGAACACCATCCGCCAGCGGTCGGTGCCCACCACCGGCAGCACGAAGGGGTTGATGATCACGACCCCCTGGGGCGCCGAGACCTTGGGCAGGATCCCGTCCTTGCGGGTCAGCCCCTTCAGCGCGGGCCCCTCGAAATCGACGACGACCTTGATCTGGTCCTTTGGCCGCGGCTGGCCGGGCACGCCGCCATTGCCGATCCGGGTGGCGACGGTATGGGCCAGCTTCATCTCGACCGGCGGGGTCGCGGTCCAGTGCAGCCGGTAGGAAAACGTCATCTCGTCGCCTGCCTGGGGCTTGGTCTCGGGGTTCCAGAACGCGACGATATTGTCGAAGATCTCGTCATCGGTCGGGATCTCGATCAACTGGACCGCGCCCGCGCCCCAGGGCGAGGTCGGCTCGACCCAGACCGCGGGGCGCTTGTCGTAGAACACGCCGTCATCCTGGTAGTTCTCGAAATCGCGGTCCCGCTGGATCAGTCCGAAACCCTTGATGTCCTGGTCGAAATAGCTGGAGGTCACGACCCGGTCGGGGTTGTTCAGCGGCCGCCAGATATGCTCGCCCGCGCCGGTCTCGATCATCAGCCCGTCGGTGTCATGCACCTCGGGCCGCCAGTCCGCCGACTGGAAGCGGTTGCTTTCGGAATACCAGAACATCGAGGTCAGGGGCGCGATCCCCAGCCGCTCGACCGGAGCGCGGAAGAACAGCCGCGCGGTGATGTCCATGATCTGGCCCTGGCCGGGCTGGTCGCCAAGCACCATCCGGTAGGCGCCTGCGACGCTTGGCCCGTCCAGCAGCGCGTTGACGATGGTGCGGCCGTCCGGACCCGGCTCGAGGTAGAATTCGGTGAAGCGCGGGAATTCCTCGGGCACCGACATGCCGGTATTGAGCGCGATGCCGCGTGCCGACAGCCCGTATTGCTTCAGCGCGCCGTCCGAGCGGAAATAGGCCGCGCCGAGAAACGAGATCCAGTCGGTCTTCATGTCGGGCCGCATCAGGCGGAACCCGGCAAAGCCCGCATCGGGTTGCAGCGCATGGGCCGGGCTGTCTTCCGGCATGTCGAAATAACCGGTGCTGTAGACCAGCTCGCGGGCGGTGCCGTCCTCGACCGCGAAGATCTTCACCGGCTGGCGGAAATAGGTGCCGAGATGGAAGAACTGCGCCGCGGTGTCGCCGATCATCAGCGAGGTCTCGGGCCGGAAGAAGATCTTCCAATGCGCGTCATAGTCGATCTTTTCCAGCACGTCGGGCTGATGCACCGGCGTCGGCGCATAGGGTCGGGCGGCCAGCGCGGCGGCGCGGGAGGCCAGCATGTCGAAGCTGAAAGCTTTGGGAGCGCCGAGTTCGGGACCTGAAAGGCCCGGTGCAGGCGGGACCGAAGCCGGATCGGCCGCGGCGAAGGGGGCGGCGGCAAAAACGGCGGCAATACAGGTGGCGGCAGCGATGAGGGTACTCTTGACAAGGCGGTGGTCGGTCGGACGGACAGTCGGCACGTTGGGCTCCTTGGCGGCGGCCCCGGCTGGGGCGACGTCCGAGGAATTTGGTGGATTTGCAGGCCAAATCAAGCTGAAGATCGGTTCATCGGCGGGGCCATGCCGTCGGAGCGCGGCGCCATGAAAGGCGCCTTGTGCCATGACGAGACGGGCCGGGATGTGCGCCCCGGCCCGCCGGTTCCGGCAGGGCCCGCCCGGAGGCCCTGTCCGGTCGGCAGTCAGCTCGGCATCAGATGGTCCGGGCCGACATCTCGCGGGCGATGTGGTCGGCCTGACGAATGGCCAGCGCCACGATCGTCAGGGTCGGGTTCTCGGCCGCTCCGGTGGTGAATTGCGAGCCGTCCGAGACGAAGAGGTTCGCTACGTCATGGCTCTGGCCCCAGCGGTTCACGACCCCGTCGCGTGGGTTTTCCGACATCCGGTTGGTGCCCAGGTTGTGGGTCGAGGGATAGGGCGGCGTCGGGAAGGTCCGGGTCGCACCGACCGCCTCGTAGATCGCGCGGCCCCGGTCATAGGCATGGGCGCGCATCGCCCGGTCGTTCGGATGGTCGTCGAAATGCACGTCGACCACCGGCAGGCCATGCTGGTCGGTGACATCGTGGTTCAGCGTCACGCGGTTGGTTTCCTGCGGCATGTCCTCGCCGACGATCCACATGCCCGCCATGGTCTCGTAGGCATCGAGCGCCGAGGTGAATTCGCGCCCCCAGCCGCCCGGATCGAGGAAGGCCGCCATGAAGGGCAGCCCGAGGCTGAGGGTCTCGAACTCGTAGCCGCCGACAAAACCGCGCGAGGGATCGTGCCGCGCCTCGTCGCGGATGATGCCGGCCATGGTGGTGCCGCGCCACATCCGGACCGGCTGCTCGAAGCTGGCATAGACCGATCCGGTCATGTGCCGCATGTAGTTGCGCCCGACCTGGCCCGAGGAATTGGCCAGCCCGTCTGGAAACATCGACGAGGCGGAATTGAGCAGAAGCCGCGGGCTTTCGAACGAGTTGCCGGCGACGCAGACGATCCGCGCCTTCTGCATCTGCAGATTGCCCTCGGCGTCGAAATATTCGACCCCGGTCACCTTGCCCTTGGCGTCATGCAGGATGCGCGCGGCATGGGCCTTTTCGCGGACCTCGAGATTGCCGGTCTCTTCGCCATGCGGGATCTCGGTATAGGCCGTGGACCATTTGGCGCCCCATTTGCAGCCCTGGAAGCAGAAGCCGGTCTGCTGGCAGCTGAGCCGCCCGTCGCGCTCGACCGAGTTGATCGCCATCCGGCCGGTGTTGACCTCCTTGTAGCCGAGCGCTCGCGCGCCTGCCTCGAAGACCTTGTAATTGTTGTTCCCCGGCAGGCCGGGCAGGCCGTTGGTGCGGGTCACGCCCATCTTCTTTTCGGCCAAGTCGTACCATTTCTCCATTTCGGCCGCGTCGATCGGCCAGTCGAGAAGGTTCGCGCCCTGGACCGGACCGTAGGTGGTCTTGCCCTTCCATTCATGTTCCTGGAACCTCAGCGAGGCGCCGGCCCAGTGAGTGGTGGTGCCGCCCACCGCCTTGACGATCCAGGCGGGCAGGGCCGGGAAGTCGCGCGCCACCCGCCAGTCGCCCGATGTGGTGCGCGGGTCGGTCCAGGCAAGCTGGCCGAAGCTTTCCCATTCGTCGTTGATGTAATCCTCGGGCAGGTAGCGCCCGCCGGCCTCGAGTGCCACGACCTTGATGCCCTTCTGGGCCAGTTCGTTGGCCAGCACCCCGCCGCCCGCGCCGGTGCCGATGATGACGACCACGCTGTCGTCGGTCTTGTCGAAGTTTGCAGCCATATCCGTTCCTCCCTGACTGGCTATGGCTCAGAGCCAGACGATGTCGTCGAAGCCGCGGTGCAGATAGCCGCCCTTCGAATAGCTCTCGCCCTCGTAGCCGAAGAGCGGCCAGACGGCTTTCTGGTTGTAAAGCCCGGTCACGAGCCCGCCGCGGATGGTCTGGAAGAAGACGCTGTCCTCGATCTCGCGCAGGATCTCGGCGCGGTCCCGTTCCCAGCCGGTGCCAAGGTAGGTCGGAAAGCCGTGACCGCGCGCCAGTTCGTCCAGCGCGGCGATGCCCGCCTCGATCGCCGGGGCGGCCTCGGCCGTGTCGTAGCCCTTGACCGCGACGACGTAATATTCGGTGCCGATCCGGTCATGGGGATAGATGTCGCGCGCCATCTGCACGAGGGTCGCGAAGGTTTCGGGTTTCAGCGCCGCGGTCTCATGGGCCCAGGCGGCGTCGGGGGCTGCGACGAAGCCTGCCCCCACCACCAAAGTCGCCCCCGCCGCGCTGGCGCGCGCAAGAAGCTGGCGCCGGGTCAGTGCCCGGACGGCTTGCTGGTCTGTCATCTGGTCTCCTCCCTTGACAGACGGGCGGGGTCCAGCCGCCCTGTCTCTTGTCGTTATCGGTCTTTTCTCTTTATCGGGTCATTTGAAGCGGCCGCTGCGTTCCAGCACCTCGATCTGGTAGCCGTCCGGATCGGCGACGAAGAAGAACCGCCCGACCAGTTCGCCCGCCGGGGCGAATTCCACCAGCTTGCGCGGCGCGAGGCCCTCCGCCTCGAAGCGCGCATGTTCGGCATCGAGATCCTCGACCGACACCGCCAGATGGCCGTAGCCGTCGCCCAGGTCATAGGGCTCGGTCCGCCCCTTGTTCACGGTCAGTTCGAGTTCGAATTCGGTTTCCGGGTTGCTCATGTAGATCAGCGTGAAATCCGGGAAATCGAGCCGCTCCGCGACCTTGAGCCCGAAGGCCTTGTCGTAGAACGCCACCGACCGCTCTTCGTCGAGCACCCGGATCATGCTGTGGATCGCCTTGGCCAAGATGGTCCCCTTCTTGCTGGGTCTTCCGTTCGGAAAGAGCCTAGCGCGGGACGGGGAGGGCCGGGGTAGTAGCGCGATACTACCATGCAGGCTTTGCGCCGGGGGCTATTCGGCGGCCATCGCCATCGGGCCTCCTGCCGGGGCGGTCTCGCGGAAGATCAGGCAGGTACAGCGCAGGAGCGAGGTGAAATTCGACGGCTCGCCATGCCGTTCCAGCACCTCGGCATGAAGCTTGGAGATAAAGGCGGGCGTCGTTGCGCCTTCCGAGGCCGCGATCTCGTCGAGGATGGCCCAGAAGCTGTTTTCCAGACGGATGCTGGTGCTTTGTCCGTTGAGCCGCAGCCGCCTCGTGGTCGACTGGTAGCGTTCGGGGTCCTGTCCGGCAAAGATCTGGCACATCGCATGTCTCCTTCCCTGCGGCGCGGTGTTCAGGCGGTGTCTGTCGTCGCCGTCCTGTCCGGTCTGAAGTTTATACCAATTCCAGGCGCGACCCCAAGCAAGAACCGTGCCGGGTCTTCTCTACCCTGGCGATTGCAGCGCGGCGTCCTGCGGGCTATGCAGCGCCGGGGACCGAAGGAGAGCGCGATGGGACGGATCATTCTGGTGACCGGCGGGGCGCGGTCGGGCAAGAGCAGCCATGCCGAAGCGCGGGTCCGTTCGATGCCGGGCGCGCCGGTCTATATCGCCACTTCCGAGCCGCAGGATGACGAGATGCGCGACCGCGTGGCGCGGCACCGGGCGGCGCGCGGGCCGGGCTGGACATTGATCGAGGAACCGCTCGAGCTGGTCGGTGCGCTTGAGCGCAGCGATGGCGCCGGGCCGCGGCTGGTCGATTGCCTGACGCTCTGGCTGTCCAATCACATGTTCGCAGGGCGCGACTGGGAGCCAGAGGCCGGGGCGCTGATCGCGGCGCTCTTGCGCCAGCAATCGCCGGTGGTGCTGGTCTCGAACGAGGTCGGCATGGGCATCGTGCCCGAAAACGCCTTGGCCCGGGCCTTCCGCGATGCCCAGGGCTGGGTCAACCAGCGCGTGGCCAAGGTTGCCGACGAGGTCGAATTCGTGGTGTCGGGCCTGCCCTTGCGGGTGAAGTGAGCCGCCCGCTCAGCCGCTTTTCGTGAGATAGCGTTCGAAGGCGTGCAGCGTGGTCTCCGAGACATGGTGCTCGATGCCCTCGGCGTCAATCTCGGCCGCCTCGCGCGGCACGCCCACCGCCACCAGCATATCGACCACCACGCGGTGACGCTGGCGCACCCGGTTGGCCAGCGCCGCGCCATCTTCGGTCAGGAACACGCCCCGATAGGGCCGCGAGACCGCCAGCCCCTCGCGCTTGAGCCGCGAGACCGCCTTGGTCGCGGTCGGATGCGCAACGCCCATGCGCTGGGCGATGTCGGCCACCCGCGCCTCGCCATGTTCGGCGATCAGATCGCCGATCATCTCGACATAATCCTCAAGCAGAGCGACGGCCTGCGCCTCGCGGGCGCGGAGGAAGCGGTCGGCGGGCGGGGGCATGTCGGGCGGCATCGGGCCTCCTTTCCCGAACCGGCGCCGCGGCCGGCCGGACTGTCAGGACCGGATATATAGCCGGGACGGTTCGCCTAGGCCAGAGCCGGATGATGCCTCTTGATGAAAGAGAAGATAGCACATCACGATAAAGACACTTGCACGGAATGAAGCCTTGGCTAAGTTTCGTTCGTCATCCGTTTCCACCCTGCCTCAGGACGATATCATGAGCCCCAGCGACCGTACCCGCCTGGAAATGTCCGACTTTCTTTCGGGCAAGCGGCATGGTCTTCGGGCCCGGCTGCTGTTCGTGGGGCCGGCCGTGATCGCCTCGGTCGCCTATATGGACCCGGGCAATTACGCGACCAATATCCAGGCCGGCGCAGGCTACGGCTATACGCTGCTCTGGGTGGTGCTGCTGGCGAACCTGATCGCGATGCTGTTTCAGGGGCTGTCGGCGCGGCTTGGCATCGTCACCGGCAAGAACCTCGCCGAGCTGTGCCGCGACCACTTTCCGCGACCGCTGGTGGGGGTGATGTGGGCGGTCAGCGAGGTCGCGGCCATGGCCACCGATCTGGCCGAGTTTCTGGGCGGGGCCATCGGGCTGTCCTTGCTGCTCGAGCTGCCGCTGATCGTCGGCATGGCGATCACCGCCATTGTCACCTATGCGATCCTGCTGGTCCAGGGCCGGGGTTTCCGGCCGATCGAGCTGATCATCGGCGCGCTGGTGGGCGTGATCGGGCTTTGCTACCTGGCCGAGATCCTGATCGCGCCGGTCGACTGGGGCGCGGCGGGGCTGGGCCTCGTGACGCCCGCCATGCCCGATGCCGCCGCTCTGACCATCGCCGTCGGCATCATCGGCGCCACCGTCATGCCGCATGCGATCTACCTGCATTCGGGCCTGACCCAGACCCGCGCCGTCATCCACAGCGAGGCCGAGCGCGCCAAGGTGCTGCGCTATTCCGATATCGAGGTGGTGGCGGCGCTGGCCGTGGCCGGGATCGTCAACATCGCGATGGTGATGATGGCGGCCAGTGCCTTTCACAGCGGCCATAGCGAGGTCTCGGAGATCGAGACCGCCTATCACACCCTGACCCCGCTTCTGGGCGCGGCGGCGGCGGGTGTGTTCCTGCTGTCGCTGATCGCCTCGGGCATTTCCAGTTCGGTCGTCGGCACGATGGCGGGGCAGATGATCATGCAGGGCTTTCTCAGGATCCGCATCCCGATCTGGCTGCGGCGGCTGGTGACGATGCTGCCCGCCTTCGCGGTGGTCGCAGCCGGGGTCAACGCCACCCAGGCGCTGGTCGTCAGCCAGGTGATCCTGTCGATCGCGCTGCCGGTGCCGATGATCGCGCTGATCGTCTTTGCCGGGCGGCGTGACGTCATGGGGGCCTATGCCTCCGGGCCGCTGCTGCGCGCGCTGGCCATTGCCGGGGCGGCGATGGTGCTCAGCCTGAACGCGGTTCTGCTGGCCGGGGCCTTCGGGCTCGACCTGCCGTTTCTCGGATCTCTGATCGTGGGGGGCTAGTCTCGGGCCCGGCCCTGCGGCCGCCGGCAGAGCAGGATCAGAGCCGCAAGCGCCGATCCCGAGATCGCCAGACCGTGCAATCCGAGCCCGCAGAGTTCGGGCAGGACCGGATGGCCGCCACCGCCCGAGCCCAGCCAGAGCAGGCCGGCGCCAAGCCCGATCCAGAGGAAGACCGAGGCCGCCAGGGCCACCGAGAGGATTGGCAACGCAAGGGCCGGCGGCAGGGCACAAAGGCTGCGGCAGGAAGGTTCGGTCCTGTCGGGCATCGGCATCGCGGGCGGTCTCCTCGGCGGTCGCATCGTCTGGCGGTCTTGGCGGAAACCGGATCACGGCGCCGCGACGGCGCGGCCGCCCCCCGCCCGCATTCCGGTACGCTGCCAGCAGCGCTGCCGCAACCCGCCTTCTGGCTTCAGACCCATTGAGTGTCGAAGCCAGAACACATAGGAGGCTGAGCGGCAGATCACCCTCACCACCCGCGACGGCGCGCGCCCCTTCGACGGCATCGTCACCGAGGCGCGCTGGCTGTGCTCGGGCGACAATGGCCATCGCTACCGGCTTCGGCTTCGGCCCTAGGCCTTTCTTGCCAACCTGAGGCGTAACCAGCCGATCTTTCACAACAAGACCGTGGTCGAGATCCTGACAGAGCTGCTCTCGGCCTATGCCGATGCGGGCGCGCTGACGGTGGAACGTCACGATCCGCAAGGTGACATCGAAGGCTGCGAAGAGATCGTCGAACCCTCGCATTTTCTCATATTCGAGGGCTTCGCCATCGATTGCGGTCAGATCCGGGCTGAGACCGGCCTCGGGCTCAAGCCCGCCGGGATAGCGCCGGTCGAAGTAGAATCGCGCGGCGATGGCCCCGCCATTCCAGGGCGCGGAGGACTCGCCCAGCGGGTATCTGCCGCCCGCAGTCCTGCCGATTGCCCCGACATCATGGCCTGCCCAGACCGGAATGGGGCGCGCGGCCCGGGCGGAAGCGAGTGCCGAGCTGGTCCATTCGCGCGGATCGAGCACCCGCTTGCCGCGGGCGCGGACGCGGATCTGGGGCGCGCCGCCGGGGAAGAGATCGCGGTCGTAATCGGCCTCGAAGTAGAGATAGGCCACGCCACGGCCGCGATGGGCCTCGGTCCATTCGCTGGCGGCCGCGACATAGCGGGCCTCGGCCGCCTGATCCGCGCCGCCATCATGGACGCGAAGCCGGACGCGGCCCCGGTAATCGCTCTCGACCTGGCCCCAATGGTACGGATCGCCGCTGCCCGCGGCCGCATCGCGGCGGTATTGCGCCTCGGTCCAGACAAGCGTTTCGCCCAGCCAGATCTCGACCGCGCCATCGATCTCGTGGCAGGCCAGCGGCATGACCGAATGATAGCGCCGGTGCGGCTTGCCCCCGGCCTCGGTGGTCGAACGGGCGACGATGGTGCCGCCGAGAGTGCGCTCGCCATAGAGGATCAGCCCCGCAGTCACCGGCTGGATCCGGTTCAGCGTGATCTCGTCGCGGGTCTTGGCCTTTGGCGTCTTCGTCAGGATGCCGTCCCCGGCCGAGGCCAGCAGGGCGTTCTTGGCGATGGCGTCGGCGCCTGCGGCCGCGAGGGCATAGACCCGCGAGCCGGGGGCGAAGGTCTTGATGAGGACCGGATCGCTCTCCTGGTAATCGTCGTCGATGCCGCCGCCGGTCAGGCGGCCAAGGCGGCCGCGGTGACCAGCGCCGAAAGCCCGGCGAAGAGCCCGCGGGGGATCCCCAGCAGATCGGGCGAGGCCAGCGAGAGCCCGGCCTCGAGCCCTGACAGCAGGCCCGCGAGCAGGATGAGACGGATCGACCAGGCACGCCGGATCAGCGCGCGCCACTGGGGCACGAGGTGCATGGGGGGCTCCTTTCGGGGGAATGGCTCAGCGCGGGACGCGCTGCAGGACGGTCTTGATGTCGGCGCGAAGCTCGCGCAGCAGCGCGTTGGTCTCCTCGCGGTCGCGCTGGCGGGCGGCGAGATCCTCGGCGCGCTGACGCTGCGAACGGGCCTCGAGGGCGCGGATCTCCTCGGCGAGCCGGGTGGTCTCGCGGTCGAGCGCGGCGGTATTGGTGCGGGCGCGCGCCTCGAGCCGGACCGACCAGACGGCCAGCCCGAGCAGCGAGAGCATCACCCCCCACCAGTCCCGGATCTGCGTGGTCAGCTCCTGCATGGCGGGCTCCTTCCTGGGCGGCTCAGAAGTCGGCCGCGGGCGCCCGGCGGCTCCGGGCTGCGCAGTGGCTGAGGGCGATGCCGATCATGGTCATGGCCAATCTCCGGGCATGAAAAAACCCGCCGAAGCGGGGGGATCGAGACGTGGGGTCGGCAGGCGTTCTTTCGGCTTTTGTCATGCCGTCTTGTACCCGCAAACTTTCTGCATGATGATTCTGGTGGAAGAGTTATCCATCTCCCTGTGCCTCAATCGGATCGCGTCCACCCGACCAGCGGGTAGGGTAATGGTCAGGTCCTCGTGATACTGGTAGAGCGTGTCGTCAATCCGAGCCAAAAACGTCCCATCGGCGTAGGTATTCCCGGTCTCAAGGTTGATCATGATGCGACAGGATATCTGGCCCCGACGGTCGTTGACCAAGTCTACGAAGCCAGACCAAGTGGCTCCTCCGTCCGTAGAGAATTCAATCTCCAAGTCCTCCGACGTGCCCGTCCAATTGCCATACAGCTCGAAGCGCAGCCACTTCGTATCGCCTAGACCAAGTACGGTCTGAGGCGCTCTGCCCGACCACTCCAGCACCGCAATCGGGTCGATGAAAGCGGCGGGGCTTACGCCGGGAGCCCCCGGAGCCCCTTCCGCGATGGCGACGGGGTTGTCGCGAAGCGCCCGGCCATCGACCGCGCGGCCCGGCTTGCCCGCTTCGATGACGCTGTTCGGGATGTTTGTCCAAGGCGATGTCACCCGTTGCCTTCTGCAGCGCGACCACCTGCGCGAACGTGATGTCGAGATGCCCGTTCTGGATCTTCGAGATCGTGCCGCGCGAAACCGGCTCGCCATATTCGGCTTCGATGGCGGCGCAGGCGGCGTCCACACCTCCGACACGGGCAATGGTGGCCCGGGCCATGTGCATGAAGAGCCGCTTATCCATGGGAAACGCCTTTTCCTTGAGGGGGGCTCGCGCTGCGCGCACCTTGGGCGCATGGAGCAAAGCCGTTTTCATTGTTCATTTGAGGAATGGGGGGCCGGGGGCGCGGCATCAGGCGGCGTCCTCGGTGGGCGTGGGGATGAAGTCCGCAGGGGAGAGGGGGACGCCCCTCTCGGCGGCGAGTTCAAGAAGCTTCGGAATGTGCCTGTATGGCACGAGGCCGTCCGTGCCGCCCCGCTCGCGCGATGCCTGCCACATCAACACCCGCGTTCGGTGAATACCAATGACTTTCGCTACTGCGGAGGGGCCGCCGAGGGCCGAAATGATGGTGCTAGCCGGTTCCATACAGCTGATGTAGCGATTTTAGCTACCTATCGCAATATGGCTTGTAGCGATTTTCGTTACAGATGATGATTGGCGTCGCGGATATGCTGTTCGTTGAAATGGCTCCGCGAACCCCGATATCAGCGCCCCTTAACGAGTGGCTCATTCAAGCTCTGGATCACTCCGGGCTGAGCCAGTCGGCTTTGGCCGAACTTCTTGACGCGCGCGTGCAGAAGAAGATCGACCGCTCGATCATCAACAAGATGACACTGGGCAAGCGAACGATCTCGGCTGAAGAAATGTTGTTGATCTCTGAGATCACTGGCTTTGACCTTCCTAGCGATACGGCTCGGATCGCTACCATAGCCATCGCAGGGAAGGTCGGCGCAGGCGCGCGGGTGCCCGTCTTCGATACCTATGAGAAGGGAGACGGGCCGCAGGTCGAGTGTCCGCCGGGTCTGTCGCCACACAACATCGTGGCGGTGGAAATCGAGGGCGACAGCATGGAGCCGGTCTATTCGGCCGGCGATCTGCTGTTCTACACCCGCTGGTCGGACGGAAGCGTGCCCAGCGAGGCGGTAGGCAAGCGATGCGTTTGCGAGTGCGAAGAGGGGCTAGGCTGGGTGAAGGTTGTTCGCCCAGGACGAGACCATGGCACCTTCGACCTTCACAGCTTCAACGACCAGACGCCGACGATGTACGGGGTCCGGCTCAAGTGGGCGGCACCGATCAAACTGCACTGGCCGGCCGAGCTAGCGCGCAGGGTCTAGGCGTTGGCCACATGGGCGGACTGCTGCCGTTAGCGCTGTCATGGACGAACGGCAGCAAAGCGCAGATTGTGTTGCAAAACTCCGACCGAGGACGAGAGTTCGCCTGAGTTTGGAGCGTTATCCTTCAAAGGGGAAGAAAAGGTCTGTTTGTCAAGCGAGGTCGCAAAAAAGACGGAACCATGTTCTATGAGGAGGTACTCTGCGGCCCCGCAACCGAGTTTTCAACGGTATCTGCAGGAAGCAGACCGACAGCGCCCCGGGCCGATCGAACCGTGCAGAGGAAGGCCTGACTTAGAGGAAAGCCATGCTTGATCCGCTCCATCCGTGCGGTCCGAAGTGGAGCTTTACGGGACGCGCGAATGCTGCGATACGGTGCGGCCGAAGGTGCGCACCGCGTCTATTTGATCGCTGAAACTTTGGACAAGGATAGAAAAAGCACTTACATCAGATCAGACGGTGTATGAGCTCAGTATGTGCCGTGCAAACTCGCGCCTAAAGCAAGCACTGGCTTCAGTAAGGATCGTGGATGCTGGATGAGATGGGAAGGTGGCAGGCCTACAAGGTTTCGTCGGATGCGTCCGAACTTATGCCTCTTGCTCCCGCCGAAGTTACGTTTCGTTCTGATGAGAAGATTATCTTCGATGATCCTTTCACACTTGAGCTGTTGTCGTCCGCCCCTGTGCGCCGTCTTGCTGGCATTGGTTTTCTTGGTGCAATCGACTTCATTCGCCACGGATCAGGGCGCTCCGCACATAGGCGCCGTCATAATCGCCTCGAGCACACTTTGGGCGTTGCCCGCTTTGCTGAAACGTATGCTCGCGAGGCAGGGCTGAGCGAGAGGCGCCGCCGCCTACTCCTCGCTGCCGCGCTGTTGCATGATGTAGGGCATGGACCGCTGTCTCATACGCTTGAGCCAGTGTTTGCTGAGGCATTCGACATTGATCACCATTCAATGACACGCCGTATCGTGCGCGGAGAAACGCGCAACGGTCGTGATCTCCAGGCTTTTTTGCGTGATGCTGACATTGATCCTGACGAAGTGCTCGCAATGATAGACGGTCATCATTCTGGACCGGACGCGTTTCTCTTCGCTGGCTCTATCAATTTTGATACCTTGGACGGGATCTCGCGCAGCCGGGCATTTATGAAGCCTCGTGCGGCGCCACGCTCCATGCTGAGAGCGGTTCGACACTGGGCCCAGACTGGCCGTGCTCCACTTCCGGAGTTCGACGCGTTCTGGACGCTTAAGCATGACGTTTATACTCTATTGATCTGCGGTGCGCGTGGTCGGCTGCTAGATGCGGTCGCGCAAGCCTACATGAGGGCAAATATCGACGAGTTCGATGCGATTGATTTTGGGCGTAGTGATGTGACGCTACGTAAGCATCATCCAAAATTGTTTGAAGTACTCGGCCTTGTAGCTTCCCAACGGACATCCTTGAAGGATCATCTCCCGAGCAGTTGGATGAAGGAAGAGGTGACAGTTAAGGACCGGGCCTTCACCGTGAGGACGGATAAGGGGGTGAACGAGCCCGATCAGCTCGACGCGCGTTATACGCAAAGCAAATTCACAAAACGTATTTCTATTGAAGAGTTGATAGAAGACCTATGAAAATTTCAAAGCTGAACGGAGGCGACGATGTGGCTTCTGTGCTCAACGCGGCTCGCGAGAGATCCGAAAATATCTTGGGAACCCTGCGCTCGGTCGCGAAGGACCTAACTTGCTTAAGCTCGGATATCATAATCGGCGTGAATGGCAGTGTCGCGCGTCGGGAAGCAACTAGAGGTGAGCTACCCCCCGGAAATTCGGACAGTGACGTAAGCTACGATTTGCAGTCTGCTGATCTTCGACGAGAAGGAGATCAGAGATGTCGAAACGCAAGCAGCACGCGCCTGAGTTCAAGGCGAAGGTCGCGCTGGAAGCCCTGAAGGGTGAAGAGACGGCGGCCGAGCTGGCGAGCCGGTTCGGAGTGCATCCGACGATGATCCATCAATGGAAGCGCGCCCTGCTCGAAGGCGCGTCCGGCGTGTTCGAGCGCGGTGGCCGCAAGAGACCCGAGATCGACGAGGAGCAGGTGAAGGAGCTCCACGCCAAGATCGGGGAGTTGGCGGTGGCCAACTCTTTTTTGGAACGAAAGCTGAAGCCCTGGGGCGGGAAGTGAGGCGCGGTATGATCGAGCCTGACCATCCTCAGCTGTCCATCGGTCAGCAGTGCAGGCTGCTGTCGATTGCGCGCTCGTCCTATTACTACGAGCCGAAGGGAGAGACCGCACAGAACCTCGGCCTGATGCGGCAGATCGACGAGCAGTTCCTGGAGACGCCGTTCTTCGGTGTCCGCCAGATGACCTGGCACCTGCGCAATGACGGGCATCTCGTGAACGAGAAGCGAATACGCCGGCTAATGCGCCTCATGGGGCTGATGCCGATTTACCAGAAGCCCAACACGAGCAGGCCGGCGAAAGGACACAAGACCTATCCTTACCTTCTGAAAGGGCTGCACGTGGATCGTCCGAACCAGGTCTGGTGCTCGGACATCACCTACCTGCCCATGCGCCGCGGGTTCCTATACCTCATAGCGATCATGGACTGGCACACGCGCAAGGTTCTATCCTGGCGGATCTCGAACACCCTGGAGGCCGACTTCTGCGTCGAAGCACTGAGCGAGGCCATCCACAAGTTCGGCCCGCCCGAGATCATGAACACGGATCAGGGCAGCCAGTTCACGTTCTTCGCCTGGACCGACCGGCTCCGCCGATCCGGTGTGCGCATCTCGATGGATGGGAAAGGCCGATTCCTCGACAACATCTTCATCAAGCGGCTGTGGCGAACCCTGAAATACGAATGCGTCTACCTGCATGCCTGGGAGACCGGATCAGAGACGAAAGGGGCTATCCGGAAATGGATGACCTTCTACAACCACCAGCGTCCTCACTCAGCCCTCGGCGGCAAGCCACCGGCGCTGGTTTATTGGCAGAGAAATGATATCAAAAAACCCGATCAGCAGGTGCAAAGAGTAGCTTAAATTACGCCAGATACTGTCCAACCGATGGGGAGTAGCTCAGACCTCCGCGTTGCTGGTTGGCAGCAGCTCCATGGATCATAGCGGATACCTTTCTATGCGATGCGCCAACTGACAACGGCAAAGGCGTCGAATGGCCGCTATCGGCAGCAAGCGCCCTAGCGCACGGCTGCAGGCCAACGGCAAGGCGCCACCACGCAGAAAGCCGCACTCCGCGGCCATCCCGGCGCCGCCTCGCGCGGGGTTTTTCATGCTGTCACCCCGGCACTGATGGGGTGAATGCGGGGTGTAGCGGAAAAAGCTACAAACTGTATTGCCAGGGGTAGCGATTATCGCTACATACCTTCTTGCAACAACAGCAAGGGGGTTCCCATGAGCAACACCGAATATCCGCTGACCTGGCGCGGCCTCGCCCTCGCGCTGTTCATCGCCGGGACCCAGCTCGGGCTGATCGCCGCGGCCTTCCATTTTCTCGCATCCCTGCGGGGGGCACTGTGATGCTGGCGCTGAACGGACCCCACTGGCTGGTGATGACCGATTTCGGCCCCCACGGCGTCGGCGCACCCGATCCCGCTGCGACATGGGACGACGCGCTGGACCAGCTCGCCGCCGCTGCTGACGAGGACCGACCCGCCCGGGTCTTCCGTCTCGACTTCAACACCCCGGCCATGACCGAAGTCACGGACGAGGCGTGGCGCGGGCTCGAGGGCCGCCTCGCGGGGATGGCGGCATGATCGGCCCTCTCCGCACCGCCGAGGCGCTGGACCCGATCAGCACGCCGCAGGGCCGGGCCGAGGCCCGCGACCGCCGCCGGGCGATCTTGCGCGATGCGGCCCGGGCCGCGCGCTGGCTGGCCTGGACCTCCGTTGGCCTGCTCGCGATCGGTCTGATCGGCCACGTCGCCCAAAAGGCCATCGGGCAGGTGATCCACGACATGCACGGACGCGAGGTGAGCCAATGGGCGAACTGACGAAGATCCCGCAGGAGGACGCCGCGACCCCGGCCAGCTTCGGCGCGATCACCCCCATGGGGATGATTTCGCAGGCCGTCGCGAACGGCGCGGGCATCGAGACTGTCGAGCGGCTGATCGCCCTGCATGAACGCTGGGAATCCGGGCGCGCCCGGAAGGCATTCGACACCGCGATCTCGGCTGATCGACGCGGTTCCCCCTATCGAGATGCCGCCGACCCCGGCGCCGCGCGAGCGGTACTTGTCGCGTGACGAGGTGGACCGGCTGCTTGCCGCCGCTCTGGATCCGCACATCAAGCTTGCGATGCTTCTGATGTTGACGACCGCAGGGCGTAGCGGGGCGATCCTGGGATTGACCTGGGACCGGGTCGATTTCGCAAGCCGCACGATCCGGTTGGCGGCCAACGATCTGGGGCCGCGCAAGGGGCGTGCAACTGTTCCGATCAACGACACGCTGATGGCGGCGTTGCAAGACGCAGAGCGGGCTGCGGTGTCGGATTTCGTGGTGGAGTGGGGCGGTCGGCCTGTGCGATCGATCAAGACCGGTTTCAATGCTGCCGTTGCCCGTGCCGGAATTGATCACTGCACGCCGCACGATCTGCGCCGGACCGCTGGCCGCTTCATGGCGGAGGCCGGGGTGCCGATCGAGGAGATTGCGGAGTACCTCGGGCACACGAATCCGAACATCACGCGCTCGACCTATGCCAGGTTCAGTCCGGAACATTTGCGCCGCGCTGCCGGGTCTTTGGAGTTCGGAGCTCCGAAACTGGTTCGACGAACCAGAATGCAAACACCAAAAAGCCGCGTAAGTCTTTGATTTTATGGTGACCCCGGCAGGACTTGAACCTGCAACCTATCCCTTAGGAGGGGATTGCTCTATCCAGTTGAGCCACGGGGCCTGTCTTTAACCTTCGAACAGTTCGGAACATGGGGTGCGCGAGGCTGCCCTTCTCCTGACCGTCGGTCTCCTCAACGTCTTCCGGCCCCGACCACCCGCCTGAGAAAGGCGTGCCCATCCGGTCGGGCAACGGGACCATGTCCCGTCTTTTCCCCGGAAAACGCTGCGGTTGCAAGACCGCTTCGGCTTGGACTTCCGGGGCATTCCCGCTTAACTGATGCGACCAGCCCTCGAAGGACCCGCCGCGCCGTGACCGCAGACCCGCCCGACAGACCGCGCCGACCGTTGACGCTGCGCGACGTGTCCGAAGCCTCGGGCGTCAGCGAGATGACGGTCAGCCGCGTGCTGCGGCAAAGCGGCGATGTCTCGGAAAAGACCCGTGCCCGGGTGCTGGAGGCCGCCAAGCGGTTGGGATATGTGCCGAACCGCATCGCGGGCGGGCTGGCCAGCCAGCGGGTGAACCTCGTCGGCGTGATCATCCCGTCGTTGTCGAACATGGTCTTTCCCGAGGTGCTGGCGGGCATCAACGAGGTGTTCGAGGATACGCCGTTGCAGCCCGTCTTCGGCCTGTCGCGCTATGATCCGCCGCATGAGGAGAAGGTGCTGTTCGAGATGCTGTCCTGGCGGCCGTCGGGGCTGATCGTGACCGGGCTCGAACATTCCGAGGCGACCCGGGCGATGCTGCGGGCCGCGGGTATTCCGGTGGTCGAGATCCTCGATCTCGATGGCGAGCCCATCGACTCGGTTGTCGGCATCTCGCATCGCCGGGCCGGGGCCGAGATGGCGCGGGCCATCGCCGCGGCCGGCTATCGCCGGATCGGCTTTCTCGGCACCAAGATGCCGATGGATCACCGGGCGCGCAAACGCTTCGAGGGCTTCACCGGGGCGCTCGGCCGGGCGGGGCTCGAGGTCGTCGACCAGGAATTCTATTCGGGCGGCTCTGGGCTCGAGAAGGGGCGCGAGATGACGCGGGCGCTTCTGGACCGCCACCCCGACTTGGATTTTCTGTATTTCTCCAACGACATGATCGCCGCGGGCGGGCTGCTTTACTGTCTGGAGCGCGGTTTCGACGTGCCGGGCAAGCTGGGGCTGGCGGGCTTCAATGGCATCGAGCTTCTGAACGGGCTGCCGCTGCGCCCGGCCACGATGGACATCCAGCGCCGCGAGATCGGTCGTCGCGCGGCGCAGATCATCGCCGATTGCGTCGGGAAGGGCCTGCCCGGCAAGGGCGAGCGGGTGGCGCTGAGCCCGCGGATCGATCCGGGCGACACGCTGCGCGCCGACCTTGCCAGATGTGGACAAGCCGTCCGCGATCAGGTTTAAGCGCGGCAAACCGCCCCGGTGCCGCAAAGAGGCCTGCATGCCAGCCGTTTCCATCGTCATCCCCATGAAGAACGAGGCCGAGAACGTGGCCTTCCTTCTCGGGGAAATCGCCGAGGCCTGCGCGGTGCTCGACAGCCATGAGGTGATCGTCGTCGATGACGGCTCGACCGATGCCACCGCGGCCATCGTCGCCGAGCGGATGAAGACCGACCCGTCGCTGCGCCTGCTGCGCCACCCGAGTTCGGGCGGGCAGAGCGCGGCCGTCCATAGCGGTGTGCTGGCTGCCCGCGCACCGGTGGTCTGCACGCTCGATGGCGACGGCCAGAACCCGCCCGCCGAGCTGCCGAAGCTCTGGGCGCCGCTCTTGGCCGACGAGACCGGTCGGCTGGGTCTGGTGGCGGGCCAGCGCGTCGGGCGGCAGGATACGGCCTCGAAGAAATGGGCCTCGCGCGCGGCCAATGCGATCCGGGGCCGGCTGCTGAAGGACGGCACCCGCGACACCGGCTGCGGGCTCAAGGGCTTCCGGCGCGACCTGTTCCTGACGCTGCCCTATTTCGACCACATGCACCGCTATCTGCCCGCGCTGTTCCGGCGCGACGGCTGGGAGATCGCTCTGGTGGATGTCAGCCATCGCGAGCGCCATGCCGGGGCGTCGAATTACAGCAATCTGCAGCGTGCGCTGGTCGGTGCCTATGACCTGATCGGGGTGTCCTGGCTGATCCGCCGCCGCAAGAAGGCGCGGGCCGCCGAGGAGCCGCGGCATGCAGATTGAGACGCTGTTCGGCTGGCTGCATGTCGACAGCTGGGCCGAGTTCTGGTGGGTCGCGGTCGGACTGGGCGGCCAGCTCATGTTCACTGCGCGCTTCCTCGTGCAGTGGATCGCCTCGGAACGCGCCCGCAACTCGGTGGTGCCGGTGGCCTTCTGGTATTTCTCGATGGCGGGCGGGCTGATCCTTCTGGCCTATGCGATCTACCGCAAGGACCCGGTCTTCATCCTAGGGCAGGTGACCGGCGTCTTCATCTATACCCGCAATCTCTGGCTGATCCATGCACACCGGCGCCGCAACACCTGATCGTCACGGATGGCTGGGACCGGCTGCAGCCGTCGTTCTGGCCGTGACCGCGCTCCGGGTCTGGCTGCTCTGGCTGAACCGGATGGATCTTTTCGTCGACGAGGCCCAGTACTGGCTCTGGGGTCGCGAGCTGGCCTTCGGCTATTATTCGAAGCCGCCGATGATCGGCTGGGTGATCCGGGCCACGACCGGGCTTGCCGGCAGCGATGCGCCGTTCTGGGTGCGCTTGCCGGCGCCGCTGTTTCACGCCGCGACGGCGCTCATTCTCGGCCGGATCGCGGCCGGGCTATGGGGCGCGCGGGCGGCGATCTGGGTGGCGCTGGGCTATGTCACGCTGCCGATGGTGGCGGTTGGCTCTATCCTGATCTCGACCGACACGATCATGTTCCCGTTTTTGGCGCTGGCGCTGGGTTTCTGGCTGAGGCTGCTGTCGCGGCCGGGACCGGGCTGGGCGCTGGCGGCGGGCCTGGCGCTGGGGCTGGCCTTTCTCTCGAAATACGCGGCGATCTATTATCCGCTCTGCGCGGCGCTCGCGGCATTGCTGATCCCGCCCGCGCGGTCCCGGCTGCGCGATGCGGGGCTGGCGCTTCTGGCTTTTGCGGCGACGATCTCGCCCAATGTGATCTGGAACCTGCAGAACGGCATGACCACGCTCGAGCATACGCTCGACAATGCCGACTGGGTGCGCGCGCCCTCCGAACGGGCGGGGTTCGACATTTCGGGCCTGACCGAGTTTCTGGGCAGCCAGTTCGCAGTCTTCGGACCGGTGCTGTTCGCGGCGCTGCTCTGGAACGCTCTGCGCTGGGCGCGGCAGGATGCGCCGAGCCGGCTGATGCTGGTCTTCGCCTTGCCGGTCGTGGCCATCGTCTCGGTCGAGGCGCTGCTCGCCGGGGCCTATGCAAACTGGGCCGCGGCGGCCTACCTGGCGGGGACGCTGGCGGTGCTGCCGGGCCTTGGCCGGGGCTGGCGGATCAGCTCTTTCGCGATCAACGGAACGGTGGCGCTGGCGCTGCCGGTACTGGGGGTCTTCGCCCCGGTGGCGAGCCTCGGCGGTCATCCGCTGCTGGAACGCTATCTCGGCCGCGCCGATATGAGCACCACGATCCTCGACATCGCCGAGGCCGAGGGGCAGGGCGTGATCCTGGCCGACAATCGCGACCTGCTGGCCGATCTCTTCTATACCGGGCGCGATCGGGATGTCTCGATCTATGCGCCGCCACCGGTCGGGCGCGCGCCCAACCATTACGCGCTGCGCCATGCGCTGCCGGACGACCTCGGGGGAGAGGTGCTCTATGTCGCGGGGGGAAGCCTGCCTGCCTGTGCCGAGGGGGTGACGCCGCTGGCCGATCTCGCCCCCCAGACCGGCGCCTATCGCGGCAAGCGCATCCGCATCTTCCGGCTTCCGGCCAGCTGCTGGAACGGCTGAGCCGCCCTCTCAGGGCATGATCAGGTAGGGCCGCTCGGGCTGGAGCCGTTCGATCTGGTAGACCCCCTCGCCGATGTCGGGCGGAAGCGTCCGGGTGTTGCCGTCATGGCCGATCCGGGTCCAGCCGGTCCGGGCACCGGCGCCGTCATACTCGGCGCGGTCGGTCCAGGGCGCCGACCAGAACAGCATCGGGTCATAATAGGCGTCGCGCCCGATGGCGTCGTAATCGACCGACACCAGCCGCATGCCGCCCGCCCCCGAGGTCGCATAGACCCGCTTCTGGTGATCGGGAAAGAACACCGTCACGAAGGCGGGCGCGCTGTCATGGACCCCGTTCGAGGCGAAGACGCCGATCTCGATCCGCGACAGGCTGCGGTTGCGATAGCCGCTCCGGTCCCGGACCAGCACGGTCCTGGGATCGTGCCAGGCCAGCCTGATGCGGGCCCGGCTGCCCTCCGGGTCCAGAGGCTCGATCCGGACCCGGGCCGGATCGCCCTGCAGGAGCGCCCAGGTAAAGCTCAGTGGCCGGCCGTTCGGGTCTCGGGTCGCGGCGGCACTGACCGTGATCTCGCGCGACCAGTCGAAATTGCGCCAGATCCGCGCAATCGCGCCCTCGGTGTCGAACAGCCGCTCGGACAGCCGCGCCAGCCCCTCGGCCTCGCCGAAGCCGTCCTCCTCGACCCGCAGCCGCACCATCGGCGGAATGGCATCGTGCCGCATTGCCGCCGCCTCGCCCATCATCCGCCCGGGGCGCAGCGCATCGCCCTCGAACACGACCGGATGCGCGGCGGCGGTGAAATAGGCCGCGCGGCTGCGTACCGGGGCATAACCGCGGCGCAGGATCATCTGCAGCGTCGGCGCGATCAGGCGATTGTCGCGCAGGGCCGCGAAGGTCTCGGGCGGGAATGCCGCCAGCGTCATCGCCAGCGCGGCGAGAAACGGCTGGTCCGAGCCCGACGAGCCCTGGCTGATCAGCATATAAGGCCAGTTCGCTGGAAAGCGGTCGGTCTCGTCATGGTCGCGATGCTCGGGATAGACGTAAAGGTGGTTGTTCTCGTAAAGCTGTGCGCTTCGCTCGGGGCCGCCCGGCGTGGTCATCGCCAGCCGCGGCAGGCTGCGCTTGGCCGCGCCCGTGGTCACCGAGGTCGAGGAATTGCCGAACACCACCGCAGGCAGCAGGATCTTGCCCGCGAGCCCGTAATCGGCCCGCGCCTTGCGCAGCGTCTTGTCATAGACCAGCCGGTCGAGCCGGGGGAAAAGCTCCTGAGGCAGGCTGGAATGGCCGCGGTCGCGATTGTCGTAGATCACGCCCTCGAAGCCGTTCACCGCCTGCTGCCCGGCCAGATGGCGCAGAACCTGCCCGCCCGAGCGCAGCCCCCGGTCGCCGACAAGCGGCAGCGTCTCGTCCTGGGGCGGCAGCTTGAGGTTCAGCGCCAGATAGCTGTCATATGCGGCAGGCAGCAGCGACGAGCTGCGCAGCAGCACATCCTCGGCGGCCCCCCGCAGCGGGACGAGGCAGAGCAGAAGACAGAGAAGACCTGGTCGGATATGCATGGGCCGATCCTGCCCAAGCCCGACGCGCGGGTCCAGTGCCAAGCGCATGGGGCCGGCACATCCCGATCCCGCCCCCGTCGCGACCGGGCGGTTTGCCTTGCGGGGGCCGGAGCAGAGGCATGCTGACGATCCGCGTGTTGCGCGACCCGCAGAGCCGCCCGATCCGGGGGCATCCGCGGCCGTGGCCTCGAAACCCGGTGCCCGGCGGGAGGTCGCGCCGCCAGAGCCCGGCCCAGAGCCTTGTCTCGGGGCAAAGCGCGACGGAGAGCTTCTGGGTTCTGGGTTCTGGGTTCTGGGTTCTGGGTTCTGGGTTCTGGGTTCTGGGTTCTGGGTTCTGGGTTCTGGGGGTGAGGGCTCGGGCACGGTCGGGTTCAGACAGAGCGGGGCCGCCCCTGGGGCTGGTTCGCGACACGCGCCGGAAGCTCTGCCACGACCCTGCGCCCGTTGTCAGAACTTCAGGAAATAGCCTCCGGCGCTGGCCTTGCGCTCGTCAAGTCCGCTGGCGCCGAAGATCGACATCACATTCAGAAGCTGCCAGCCACCCCGGCGGATCCGGCGGTCGATCTCGCGGGTGGCGGCGTCGCGGCTGCCGCAGGCGCTGTCGGGCAATTCGATCACGCCGTAATGCAGCTTCAGCGGATTGTCCTGCTTTGCCTTGTAATCGGCATAGCAGGCGGCGGCGGGACCGCTCAGCGCGGCTAGGACGAGACAGGCGAGGACAGGACGCAGCATCATGGCCCGGAGCATGGTCGAGCGGGCGCCGCTATTCAATGGCAACCTTTGCAGATTGCGGTCGTTGAGCGCTCCAATTGTGTACTGCCCGCAGGGCAGCGGAGACTGAAATCTCTCGCCACTGTGGCATGCTCGGTAGGCGCGACTGCACGCCTGTGCGTCGCCACCCGTTCGGGACTGTCATCTCGCCACGAATGGCTTCAAGCGTCACCATCGCCTTGACCTCGGCCCCGTCATTCTTTCGTTTGACAGCCGCGCCGTTCTTCCTCGTCTTCGTTGACGGAAAACGTGGCAGGATGTCCGGTTTTCGGGGCCACCTCTTATTGCCGAAGTGCAGGCGGCCGAGGGCAAACGTCTGTTGAGCGCCCATTCCGTTCTCTGACCCGGCAAGGTCCGACGACTCGTTCCCGATCGGATACCATCTTCGGAGGCTTCATTCTCTGCCTGTTCGTGCCCGGAGCTTTATGGGGCAAGCTGGTCGGCAGGGCGCTCCGGCAGAGGACCGGGGCCTTCGAAAGCCTGTTGCGGCTGGTCGGTCCCGACGGGACGGTGCGCGACTTCTGCATGCTGTCCCGCCGGCAGAAGACCCTGGCGGTGAACATCCCCTCCCGGCGATCCAAGGGGCCGCGGCGCCTGCTGAGCGACGACACTGGCCTAAAGATCGCGGGCGAAAGCGAGTGGAACAGCGCGCTCGGTCGGGTCGGGATCGAACGCGTTGCCTGAGGGGCCGGGGGCAAGCCCGAAGCGCGTCGCGCAGACGACGTCCGCAAGAATGCCGGCGGCCCAGGCCCCGGCATTGCGCGGTGCCCGGCCATGTCGCTGACGGGACCGACATGGCTCGCACCTTGCGGGGGCTCGGCCGTCATGCCGTCATTTCGCATCGTCGTCAGCGTGGTCAGGCGCGCCCGTCACGGGCCGTCGCGCCGGTCTCCGGCAAGCGGTCTCGGGCAGGGCCGGGGCCTGCGTCAGCGTTGCCACATGGCCCGGACCTCGCCCGGGCGGAGCGTCAGCCGGTCCGGGCCCGGGCAGGGGGCGGCAAGATGCCTCCGCCCGTTCCGGCTGTCCGGATTCGGGCTTGCCCGCGCAGGCAATTGGCGCTTGATGATGCGGCCATGACTTTCATTCGTCCCGATTTCACGCTGGAAACCGAAGCCTTCGCCCGCGGGGTGCGCCTTGTCGCCGGGGTCGACGAGGTCGGCCGCGGTCCGCTGGCAGGGCCGGTCATGGCCGCCGCCGTCTGTCTTGTCGCCGAGGACATCCCGGAGGGGCTGCGCGATTCGAAGGCGCTGAGCGCGCGCCGCCGCGAGGTGCTGGCCGCCGAGATTCGCGAACGCGCCATGGTCGGGCTGGGCGAGGCCAGCACCGGCGAGATCGAGGAGATGAACATCCTGCAAGC
The DNA here is from genome assembly GCF_047553435.1 of Rhodovulum sp. HP10. Lineage (NCBI taxonomy): Bacteria > Pseudomonadati > Pseudomonadota > Alphaproteobacteria > Rhodobacterales > Paracoccaceae > Rhodovulum > Rhodovulum sp. HP10. The sequence continues at coordinate 1,716,304 of NZ_CP180201.1, read as the reverse complement.
CAGCCACCTGGCGATGTGCCGGGCGCTGGCCGCGCTGCCCGCCATGCCCGATCTCGCGCTGATCGATGGCAACAGCCTGCCGAAGGCGCTGCCCTGCCAGGGCCTGTGCGTGGTCAAGGGCGATGCGCGCTGCCTGTCGATCGCCGCCGCCTCGATCGTGGCCAAGGTCGCCCGCGACGCGGTGATGGCGGAGCTTGCGCAACACTGGCCGGGCTATGGCTGGGAGCGGAATGCGGGTTATCCCACCAGGCAGCATCTGCAGGCGCTCCGAGATATTGGTGTCAGCCCACACCATAGGCGTTCGTTCAAGCCCGTGCACAACATCTTGTGGCAAGGAAAAAGCGTAAACCCCTGATTCAAAAAAGAAATTGACGGCGAATCGCCTTTGACTCACATTGGATCTCCATAAACGACGCCGAAGAACGGCGCGAACAGAGGCAGTGTGACACCGATGACCAGGACCAAGGGGGCGCCCGAGCTCCCGCTCAACACGATTTTGTCCGGCGATTGCATCGCGGAGATGAACAGCCTTCCCGAAGGCTCCGTCGACCTGATCTTTGCCGACCCGCCCTATAACCTGCAGCTCCGGGGCGATCTCCACCGCCCCGACAATTCCAAGGTCGATGCGGTCGACGACCACTGGGACCAGTTCGACAGCTTCGCCGCCTATGACCGCTTCACCCATGACTGGCTGGCGGCCGCGCGCCGGGTGCTGAAACCCACGGGCGCGATCTGGGTGATCGGCAGCTACCACAACGTGTTCCGGATGGGGGCCGAGCTGCAGAATCTGGGCTTCTGGATTCTCAATGACGTGGTCTGGCGCAAGTCGAACCCGATGCCGAATTTCCGTGGCAAGCGTCTGACCAATGCCCATGAGACGCTGATCTGGGCCTCGAAATCGGAAGGCGCGAAATACACCTTCAACTACGAGGCCCTGAAGGCGCTGAACGAGGGCGTGCAGATGCGCTCGGACTGGGTGCTGCCGATCTGCACCGGGCATGAGCGGCTGAAGGATGACAAGGGCGACAAGGCGCATCCGACCCAGAAGCCCGAATCGCTTCTGCACCGGGTGCTGCTGGCCACGACCAATCCCGGCGATGTGGTGCTCGATCCGTTCTTCGGCACCGGCACCACCGGCGCCGTCGCCAAGATGCTGGGCCGCGACTTCATCGGCATCGAGCGCGAGGCGGCCTATCGCAAGGTTGCCGAGCGGCGCCTGGCCAAGGTGCGCAAGTTCGACCGTGAGGCGCTGGTCGTCTCGGCCTCGAAACGCGCCGAGCCGCGGGTGCCCTTCGGCCAGCTGGTCGAGCGCGGGCTGCTGCGCCCGGGCGAGGTGCTGATGTCGCCGCGCGGCAAGACCGCCAAGGTCCGGGCCGATGGCACGCTGGTGGGCGAGGCGGTGACCGGCTCGATCCATCAGGTCGGCGCCGCCTTCGAGGGCGCGCCCAGTTGCAATGGCTGGACCTACTGGCATTACCGCCGCGAGGGCCAGATGGTGCCGATCGACGTGCTGCGCCAGCAGGTCCGCGCCCAGATGCACGACTGACGAACAGCCGTTCCGGCGCCCGGCCCGCTCATCGGGTCGGGCATCGGGGCGGGCGCCGCCGCGACCGGCTTGCGCGATCCCGTTCTGCGCCCCCGGTCTGTGGCGTTTGACGGCGGATTGCCGCTGTTCCTTCCCCACCCTCCTGTCGAAGCCGGCCTGCCGGGCCTATCTCGTAGGTCAGGAGGTGACGCATGAAACTGTTGGTGATCGGAGCAAGCAAGGGGATCGGCCTCGAGACCGTGCGCTATGCGCTCGGCCGTGGTCATGAGGTCCGCGCCTTCGCGCGGAGCGCCGATAGAATCGCGATCGACGATGCGAAGCTGGACAAGCGGACCGGTGACGCGCGCAACGCGGCCGAGGTCGGGCCGGCGGTCGACGGGGTCGATGCGGTGATCGTCGCGCTGGGCCTGCCGAAGACCCTGCCCGCGATGATGCAGAAGACGACGCTGTTCTCGGACACGACCCGCGTGCTGCTTTCCGCGATGAAGGCGGCCGGGGTGCAGCGTCTGCTGGCGGTGACGGGATTCGGTGCGGGCGAGAGCAGGGCGAAGATGAGCACCGTCGAGAAGCTGGGCTTCAATGCGCTGCTGGCGCGGGCCTATGCCGACAAGACCGCGCAGGAAGGGCTGATCCGTGCCTCCGGGCTCGACTGGACCATCGTCCGGCCCGGTATCCTGACCTCGACCGCGCCCAGCCATGCCTATGATGTGAATGTCGAGCCAGAGACCTGGCATAACGGGCTGATTTCGCGCGGCGATGTCGCGCATTTCCTCGTCCATGCCGCCGAGGATGGCAGCTATCTGCGCGACGCGCCGGTGCTGACCCGCTGATCGCGGGCCCGGAGGGGTCAGGCGGGGTCAGGCGGCGGCGAAGGCGGTCCGGGCCAGGTCGAAGGCCTTGCGCATCACCGTCGGCAGGTCCGAAGGGCGGAAGGCTTCGGGCGGAAGGAACTGACCGCGCCCGGGCGCGCAGTCGGGGCTCAGCTCGGCCACGCAAAGTGCGAGGCGCAGGTGGAAATGGGTGAAGGTATGGCGCACTTCGGCCCCCAGCGGATGCCAGTCGGCCGCGACCGGCGGGGCGGGCGCGGGCGCGGTCTCGGCCCAGTCGGTGCCGGGCCAGCCCAGCATGCCGCCCAGCAGCCCCGAGGCCGGGCGGCGTTCCAGCAGCCATGCGCCATCGCTGCGGCGGCCGAGATAGGCGATGCCGAGGCGGACGGGCTTGGGCTTTTTCGGCAGTTTCCGGGGCAGATCGGGCGCGATCCCTGCGGCGCGCGCCTTGCAGGGCGCCTGCCACGGGCAGATCCCGCAGGCCGGGCTACGGGGCGTGCAGATGGTGGCGCCGAGATCCATCACCGCCTGGGCATGATCGCCCGGCCGCCCGGAGGGCGTCAGCCGGGCGGCATGGGCGGTCAGCTCGGGCTTGGCGGTGGGCAGCGGCGTCTCGACCGCGTAGAGCCGCGACATCACCCGTTCGACATTGCCGTCGACCACGGTTTCGGGCCGGTCGAAGGCAATCGCGGCGATGGCCGCCGCGGTATAGGGACCGATCCCGGGCAGGCCGAGAAGGGCGGCGTGAGTGTCGGGGAACCGCCCGTCATGCTCCGAGGCCACGGTGCGGGCGCATTTCAGAAGGTTCCGCGCCCGGGCGTAATAGCCAAGCCCCGCCCATTCGCCCATGACATCGGCATCCTCGGCCGCGGCCAGTGCCCCCACATCGGGCCAGCGCCTCGTGAAGCGGTGGAAATAGTCCTTCACCGCGGCGACGGTGGTCTGTTGCAGCATCACCTCGGACAGCCAGACCCGGTAGGGATCGGGCCGGGCGCCTGTGGCTCGCGCGGCCGGTCCGACCCGCCAGGGCAGGTCGCGGGCATGGCGGTCATACCAGGTCAGAAGCTCGGCACTCAACGTCTCGTCACGCAATCTTTATGCTCCTGCCCCGGTCATTTGGCTGGCTGGCCGCCCTGCTGCCGCATAAGGTAGGCGAGGGCCAGGGAAATGACAGGGATGCAGCGAAAAGCCGAGAAGGACAGCCGGCGCATGCGAGGGTTCGAAAGGGCCTCGATGCTGCTTTCGGGACGGATCCGGCGGGTAGGCGAAAAGCGCGGCTTCGCGGTCGCGCGGCTTCTGACGCACTGGCCCGAGGTGGTCGGCGACGAGATCGCGCGGATCTGCCGCCCGGTCGAGGTGCGCTATGGCCGCAAGGAGGGCTTCGGCGCCACGCTCAGCCTGCTGACGACCGGCGCCCATGCGCCGATGCTCGAGATGCAGAAGGAAGAGATCCGCGAGAAGGTGAATGCCTGCTACGGCTACGGCGCCATCGCCCGCATCCGCCTGACCCAGACCGCGCCGACCGGCTTTGCCGAAGGTCAGGCTGCCTTCGCCCCGGCGCCGCGCCCGGTCGCGCCCCCGCCCGATCCCGGCACCGTCGCCGTGGCCTCGGACCTGACGGTCGAAGTCCATGACGAGGGGCTGAGGGCCGCCCTGCAAGATCTCGGGACACGGGTTCTGTCCCGCTCGAAACGTTAAGGAGACCGCTTCGATGATCCGCAAACTGACGCTGTCGCTCGGCCTGGCCGCGCTCTCGACGCTGGGTCTGGGCCTTGCCCCGGCCTCGGCGCCGCTGCTTTCCTCTGCCGCCTGGGCCGATGAGACGCCGGATGTGGCGCCCTTCACCATGGGCGACCCGAACGCGCCGGTCGAGGTGGAGGAATTCGCCTCCTTCACCTGCGGCCACTGCGCCAATTTCCACCATGACGTCTTCAAGCGCCTCAAGGCCGATTACATCGATACCGGCAAGGTTCATTTCACCTATCGCGAGGTCTACTGGGACCCTTACGCGGTCTGGGCCGGCCTGCTGGCGCGCTGCGGCGGCGAGATGCGCTTCTTCGGCATCGTCTCGATGCTGTACGAGAAGCAGAAGGACTGGATCGACCCGAAGGATCCGCAGAAGACCGCCGAAAACCTGCGCCGGATCGGCCAGACCGCGGGGCTGAGCGAGGACGCCATGAACCAGTGCCTCAGCGATGCCGCGCTGGCCAAGGCGCTGAGCGAGAACTCGGACAAGACGGTCGATGCGGCCGGGGTCACCGGCACGCCCTCGCTGGTGATCGACGGCCAGCTCTACAAGAACATGAGCTACAAGAGCCTGAAGGAAATCCTCGACGAGAAGCTGGCCGGCTGAGCCGATGCCTGCGCCCCTGTCGGGTCTGAAGGTCGTCGAACTGGCACGGATTCTGGCCGGCCCCTGGGCGGGCCAGATCCTTGCCGATCTCGGCGCCGAGGTGATCAAGGTCGAGGCCCCGGAGGGCGACGACACCCGCCGCTGGGGCCCGCCCTTCGTCACCCGCGAGGATGGCGCCCGCGAGGCCGCCTATTTCCACGCCTGCAACCGCGGCAAGCGCTCCGTGACGGCCGATTTCCGCACCCCCGAGGGCCAGGCCCTGGTGCGCGGGCTGGTCGCAGAGGCCGATATCGTCATCGAGAATTTCAAGGTCGGCGGTCTTGCGAAATACGGTCTCGACTATGCCGGGCTGTCGGCGGTCAATCCGCGGCTGATCTATTGCTCGATCACCGGCTTCGGGCAGGACGGTCCCTATGCCCATCGCGCGGGTTATGACTACATCATCCAGGGCATGTCGGGGCTGATGTCGGTCACCGGCGAGGCCGATGGCCAGCCGCAAAGGGTCGGCGTCGCGGTCGCCGATGTCTTCACCGGCATCTATGCCGCGACCGCGATTCTCGCCGCCGTGCATCAGCGGGCCGAGACCGGCCGGGGCCAGCAGGTCGACATGGCGCTGTTTGATGTGGCAACCGCGATCACCGCCAATCAGGCGATGAACTACCTGACCACCGGCACGCCGCCCGGCCGCCAGGGCAATACCCATCCCAATCTCGCGCCCTATCAGGTCTTCGACTGTGCCGATGGCCATGCCATCGTCGCGGTTGGAAATGACGCGCAATTCGGCAGGCTTTGCGGGCTTCTGGGCCTACCCGAGCTGGCCGCGGATCCGCGCTTTGCCAGCAATGCCGACCGGCTGGCGCATCGCGAGGCGCTGACCGAGGCGCTGACCCGGGCGACGCGGAGGCGCAGCAAGGCAGATCTGCTGGCCGCCTGCGAGGCTCGGGGTGTGCCCGCCGGGCCCATCAACCGCATGGATGAGGTCTTTGCCGATCCGCAGATCCGCCATCGCGGCCTTGTGGTCGAGAATGACGGCCTGCCGGGGGTGCGCACCCCGATCCGCTTTTCCGAGGCCGAGCTGACGCTGGACCGGCCCGCGCCCCGGCTCGATCAGGATGGCGCAGAGATCAGGAACGAGATCGGGGCCGGGGTCAGCGATCCGGTCCCAGCCCCAGCCGGTCGAGTGCCGCGTCGATAGCGGCCCAGTCGTCCAGCTCCAGCCGCACCGGCAGGGTCAGCACCTTCTGGCGGAACCCGGCGGGCAGGCGCACCGCGTCCTTCTCGGTGGTGACAAGCTGCGCACCCAGCAGTTTCGCCTCGGTCTCGAGCCGGGTCATCAGCGCGGGGCTCAGCGGCTGGTGATCGTCCAGCGCCTCGGCCCGCAGCAGATCGGCACCGAGGCCGCGCAGCGTTGCGAAGAACTTCTCGGGATGGCCGATCCCGGCAAAGGCCAGGGACCGGAGCCCCTGCCAGTCCATGCCGGTGGGCAGCGGCTGCAGCGCGCCTGCGATCCGCGGCACGGTCACGGCGCCGCCCCAGCTTTCGGTGAACTGGTGCTGGGCGGGTCCGGGGCCGATCGACAGCAGCAGATCGGCCCGGCGCATCCCCGAAGCGACCGGCTCGCGCAGCGGCCCGGCCGGGATCGTGCGGCCATTGCCGAAGCCCTTGGCGGCATCGACCACCACCAGCGAGAGGTCGGGGGCCAGCGCGGGGTTCTGGAACCCGTCATCGAGCAGGATCGCCTCTGCCCCGGCCGCGACCGCGGCGCGGGCCCCCCCGGCGCGGTCGCGGGCCACCCAGACCGGGGCGAAGGCCGCGATCAGCAACGGCTCGTCGCCGACATCGGCGGCACTGTGGCGGCGCTCCTCGACCCGGATGGGCCCGGTCAGCCGACCGCCATGGCCGCGGCTGACGACATGCACCGCGACGCCGCGTGCGATCAGGCGCATTGCCAGCGCGATCACCGTGGGGGTCTTGCCGGTCCCGCCGGCATTGATGTTGCCGATGCAGATCACCGGCACGCCCACCCGCGCCCCCTCGCCCTTCGCCAGCCGCCGCGCCGTGGCCCGGGCATAGAGCCGCCCCAGCGGGCTCAGCGCGCGGGCGATCAGGCCGGGCCGCTCGGGCGGGGCATACCAGAAGGCCGGAGCCTGCATCAGACCGTCTCCTTCATGTCGAGCGCCTCGATCATCCGGCGCACCACGCGCTCGGTCGCCATCGTGCCCTGAGTCGAGACCTCCCAGGCGGCGCGGGCCATTGCGGCGGCACGGTCGGGCGCCAGCACATCGGCCAGGACCTCGGACAACGAGGGGCCGTCCTGCACGGTGCGGGTCGCCAGCGCGTTCGACAGCCGCCGGTAATGCTCGGGATGGGCGCCGGTCGCGGGGCCATGCAGGATCGCCGAGCCGAGCGCCGCCGCCCGGTAGGGGTCGGGCCCGGCATTGGCGGCGAGGGTGCCGCCGATGAAGCAGACCGGTGCGAGCCGCAGCCAGAGCCCGAACTCGTCTTCGGTATCGGCGACATAGATCTGGGTTTCGGTCGAGGGTTCCTCGTCGTCCGAGCGCAGGGCCACGTCCCAGCCATCGGCGCGCAGCCGCGCGGCCAGGGCCCGGCCGCGCCCGAAGGGCTCGGGGCAGAGGATCAGCAGCAGGCGATGGGCATGGCGTGTGGTCCAGGCATGCGCGGCAATCACCGCCGCGTCTTCCTCGGGCCGGGTCGCGGCCGCCAGCCAGGCCGGCCGCCCGCCGATCACCTCGGCCAGGGCCTCGCGCTCGGCCTCGCTGCAGCTCAGCGCGGCGCTGCCTTCCGACAGCGGGCCGCAGGGGCTGATCTGCCAGCGCGGCAGTCCCAGCGCGCGCAGCTCGCCGGCGGTGCCGGGGGTCTGGGCGAAGATCCGGTCGAACCGGCGCAAAAGCCGCCCGGTGCCCGCGATGCCGACGCGCCAGCGGCTGCGCCAGGACCGCGGCAGGTCGCGGGAGATCAGGAACAATGCGGTGCCCCGGGTATCGGCCAGCGAGATCAGGGTCGAGGGCAGATGGTCGGGATAGAACAGCGCCAGCTCGGGCCGCCAGCGGTCGAGAAAGGCTAGGCTTGCGCGATGCCCGTCAGAGGGGACGAGATCGACACTCACCCCGGACAGGCCGGTGGCATGGGCGGGCCAGCCGGGCAGCGCATCGCGGCCGGTGACAAGGACCCGCAGATCCGGCCGTTCCAGGGCCAGTTCGCGGATGAGCTCGGCGGCGGCGGCCCGCTCGTCCGGCGGCGGGTTGTGCAGCCAGAGCAGCGGCCCCCCCCCGTCCGAAGCCTTGTCCGAAGCCTTCTCCGGCGCGCCATCGCGCTCTGCCCGGTTCGCTGTCATCTGCTCGGCGTCATCGAAGCGCTGTCATCGGGGCAGGGCGGGGTCAGGCGCCCAGCTCTTCGGTCGGGCCGGCCTCGACCTCCTCGTCGCGCAGGCGATGGATATGGGCGATGAAATAACGCATATGCGCGTTGTCGACGGTGCGGTGGGCCTCGGCCTTCCAGGCGTTGTAGGCGGTTTCGTAATTGGGAAACATGCCGACGATATGGATGTCGTTGACGTCCTTGAACACGGTATGGGTCGGATCGACCAGTTCCCCGCCGAAGACGAGGTGCAGGCGTTGGGTCATGTAGGCCTCCGGATGATGCGCTTCGGTCCGCGCGCAGCCTAGACCAAGCCCGGGCGCGGCGGAAGGGCACATCGGGTGCAGGCCCGGCCCGGGTCAGGCCAGCCGGGACAGGATCTCGGCATGCAGGAGTGGCGCGCCGGCCACGACCCCGCGCGAGAGCGGCACCGGGGTGTTGAACGCCAGCGGATCGCCCAGCCGGTCGCTGATGCGGGCGCCCGCTTCCTCGAGGATCAGGCTGCCCGCGGCGGTGTCCCAGTCCCAGCTGTCGCGCAGCGCCAGCATCGCGTCGTAGCGTCCCTCGGCGACCAGGCACAGCCGATAGGCCAGCGAGGCCCGCAGCCCTTGGTTCAGGCGCGGCACCGGCCCTGACCAGTGCCGGGGCTCGAGCGCGGGGCGCGCCGCCAGCATCGCGGCACCGTCCAGCTTGTCGCGTGTGCTGGCGTGGATCGCTGCGCCGTTGAGATAGGCGCCATTGCCACGGATTGCCGAATAGAGCTTGTCGCGCAGCGGCAGGTACACCACGGCGGCGAAGATCCGCCCGGCCTCGGCCACCGCCAGCGCATGGGCGAAGCTGGGGTCGCCCTGCAGAAAGGCCCGCGTGCCGTCGATCGGGTCGACGATGAAGACCCGCTCGGCGCCGAGCCGGGCCGGGTCGTCCTCGGTCTCTTCCGAAAGCCAGCCATAGCCCGGTCGCGCGGCGGTCAGCATATGCCGCAGCATCCGGTCGATGGCGATGTCGGCTTCCGAGACCGGCCCCTGATGGCCGGGCTTTTCCCAGGTTTCCGGATCGCAGCGCCAGTAGCGGCGGGCGAGCTGCCCGGCCTCGAGAGCTGCCGTGGTCAGCAGCGCGAGATCACGCGCCGGCAAGCGTCATCCCCTCGACCAGAAGGCTGGGCACCCGGCGCGACAGGTGATCCCGGGCATCGTTCGCGGGCTGCAGGCGGCGCAACATCTCGGGCAGATGGCCGGCGATGGTGCATTCATTGACCGGATAGGCGATCCGGCCGTTCTCGACCCAGAAGCCCGAGGCGCCGCGCGAATAATCGCCGGTCGTCGGGTTGATGGTGCTGCCGATCAGCGAGGTCACGAGAAGCCCGGTGCCCATCTCGGCGATCAGCGCGTCGCGGTCCAGCGCGCCGGGGCTCAGCGTGACGTTGCCCGCCGCCGGAGAGGGGGGGGCCGAGACCGGGCGCACCGCATTGCCGGTGCTGCTCAGCCCCAGCTTGCGGGCCGAGGCGAGGTCGAGCACCCAGCCGGTCAGCACGCCATTCTCGACCAGGGCGCGGCGGGTCGTGGGCAGCCCTTCGGAATCGAACGGGCGCGACCCGGCGATCCGCGGGCGGTGCGGGTCCTCGATCAGCGACAGTTCGGCGGGCAGCACCTCGCGGCCGATCAGATCGCGCGCCCAGGACGCGCCGCGTACGATGGCGGTGCCGTTGATCGCCGACAGCAGATGCCCGATCAGCGAGGCGGCGATGCGTTCGTCGAAAAGCACGGGAAAGGCGCCGCTTTTCGGTCGGCGCGCCCCCGCAAGCGCTGCGGCGCGCGCGCCTGCGATCCGGCCGATCTCGTCGGCAGGGGGCAGTTCGGCCTGGAAGGTCCGGCTCTCGGCGCACCAGTCGCGCTCCATCCCGCTGCCCTCGCCGCTGATCGCGACGCAGGAAATCGAGCGGCTGGTGCGGGCATAGCTGCCGGAAAAGCCGTTCGAGGCGGCCAGCATCATCCGCCGGAGGCCATAGCCCGCGCTGGCCGACTGAACCTGGGCGACGCCCGGCACGGCAAGGGCGGCGGCCTCGGCGCGGCGGGCGTCCTCCTCGAGCGCGGCCGGGTCGGGTTCGGGCGCGGGATCGGCCAGTTCGAGAGCCGCGGCATCGCGGTTCCGTGCCAGCTCGGACGGATCGGCCAGTCCCACGGTGGCATCCTCGGGTGCCTCGCGCGCCATGGCCACGGCCCGGATCGCCATTTCGGCCAGGGTTTCGGGGCGGCTGTCCGAGGCCGAGACGCAGGCCTGGCGCTGACCCATGAGGACCCGCAGTCCCAGCTCGATCCCTTCCGAGCGTTCGGCCTGTTCCAGCCGTCCGTTGCGGACGTCGATCGACAGCGATGTGCCCGAGGTGACCAGCACGTCGGCCGCCTCGGCCCCGGCCTGTCGCGCCGCGTCCAGCAGGGCTTCGGTCAGCGACGGGATCGGATCATCGGACATGCGGCCTCCGGAGCTTGCCTGTCGGTTGAGCTAATACGGACCGCCCCCCTGCGCAAGGTTGCAAGGGGGCGGTGCCATGTCTCTGCGGGACGGTGTCCCAGGGAGGGCGCTTCAGGACCGGCCCCCCCCCCGGGAAAGGCTCCCGGGGCGACCCGCCTGGCCGGTTCAGCGCAGGCGCTGGCCGTTCGCCAGGACCTGGCCCTCTTCGGTCACGGTGATGTCCGAGACCATGGTGTCGGGGCCGTCGCCGGGCCGCGCGAACATGCCCATCATCATCCGCAGCCCCATGGCCTGATCCTCGGGCACCAGCCCCATCGCGACCAGCTTGTCCATCAGCGCATTGGCCCCGGCCAGCCGCAGCGACAGGTTGCCCTCGGGGCGCGGCATGCCGTCGAAGGTCACCTTGTCGGAATTGTCGAAGGTGAATTCGCCCGAGCCGGTCAGATCGGCGCCCGCCAGCTTCAGCTGCATCTCCTTGATGTTCAGCGCCTCCAGCTCGGCCGGAATGCCGTCGCTTTGGGTCATGTCGGCATCGGTGAAGTCGGCCAGCAAATGCGCCTTGCCCTCCAGATCGACCAGCAGCGTCGCCGGGTCGCGCGGCAGCTGTTCTTTCGGGTCGAACAGGGCCCAGACCTCGTCATTGACGGTCAGATCCCTGAGGCGGATCCCCAGCCCGAAATCGGACGGTTCATCGGCCTTGATCAGCGGCATCTCGAAACGCATCCCGCTTTCGGCCATCTGCGCCTCGATCCGGGGCACCGGGAGCTGCGGATCGTACAGCGAGAAGCGGGTGTCCTCGCCCGAGGTCTCGTAGCTCACGCCGGTGCCGCCGAGATTGAAGCCGATCCGGCCCGAATTGACGGAAAGCTCGGCATGGGTCTTGTTGCCATCCTCGACGAGGTCGAAGGCGTAGGCCATCGCGCCATGCTTGAGTTCGCCCTGCGAATTGAACCCGGCGCGCAGCATCCTGGCGAACTCGTTCGGGTCGATGCCGGTCGGCATCCGGCTGTCCGAATTCGAGGTCACGTCATGCACGGTGCCGACCAGTTTCACCTGCGTGTCTTCGGCCCGCCCGTCCATCGCGAGATCGAACCGCACCCGGTCGATCGCCAGGTCGCTTTCGAAAAGCCGGGTCCCGGCGTGGGTCTGGGTGTAGCGGCCGGACATCCCGTCAAGCGTCATGCTGGCCTCGATATCGGCCGGCTGTTCCCCCGACACGCGGTCGAGGGTCAGCGTGACTTCGGGGCTCTCGAATTCCTGGACCAGCGCCTTCGGGGTGCCGCTGGCGATCATCTCGAAGTCGCGTTGGGTCACGGTGAAGTCGAGCTCGGTGACCTTGTCCTCCGGCCTGCCGGGCTCGGTCGAGCGGATCTCGACCGTCATCGGATAGCTCTTGGGGAATTCGATGGCGACGCTGCCGTCGCCCCGCTCGACGAAGACGACGCGGTCGAACCCGATCCGGACCGAGCCGCCGTCATTATCCGCGGCGCTCAACTGAAGGTTTTCGACGATCAGCCGGTCGCCGCTGCGGTTTTCGGTGCCGGACATGCTCTGGCCCGATCCTTCCGCGAGGGCCTGCCACGAGGACCAGACCTCGTCGGCTGTCACATCTGCCGCTGCAGGCAGGGCAATGCCGAACGATGTGGCGATGGCCAAGGCAGAGGCCGATTTCAGAAGCGTCATGGCGAACCTTTCGTCTGCGTAACTGGGGCATACATCGGTGCTGGGTCGGGGCAAGTCAACGGCACGTTCCACTGGCCTGTATCGGCCTGTCGGGCTAGATCTTGAGGCCGCAGACCCGTTCGACGGAGGGGACGATGACCGGAATGACAGGCAAGAGCGTGCTTATAACAGGCGCCAGCCGCGGTATTGGTGCGGCCGCGGCATGGGCCTTCGCCGAGGCCGGGGCGCATGTGGCGCTGGCCGCGCGGAGCGAAGAAGCGATCGCCACCATTGCGCGGGAAATTGCCGATACCGGTCGCCGCGCCATCGCGATCGGCTGCGACGTGGCCGAATTCGCCCAGGTTGCCGATGCGGTGCGCGCCACCGTGCAGGCCTTCGGGCGCATCGACGTGCTGGTCAACAATGCCGCCGTGATCGAGCCCATCGGGCGGCTCGACGCGGTCGATCCCGAGGATTGGTCGACGGCCATCGACATCAACGTCAAGGGCGTCTTCCATGGCATCCGCGCGGCACTGCCGGTGATGGCGGCGATGGGCGGCGGCACCATCCTCAACATCGGCTCGGGCGCGGCGACCAGCCCGCAGGAGGGCTGGAGCGCCTATTGCACCTCGAAGGCGGCGGTGGCGATGCTGACGAAATGCGCCGATCACGAGGGGCGCGCCCAGGGCGTGCGGGCGCTGGCGCTGTCGCCCGGCACGGTGGCGACCGACATGCAGAAGACCATCCGCGACAGCGGCGTGAACCCGGTCAGCCGGCTCGACTGGTCCGAGCATGTCCCGCCGGCCTGGCCGGCGCAGGCCCTGCTCTGGATGTGCAGCGCCGATGCCGACGAGTTTCTGGGCCAGCAGGTATCGCTGCGCGAACGCGCGATCCGGCGCCGGGCGGGATTGCCGACATGATCGGGCTCCGGCGCGAGGGCGGGCTCTGGACCGTGACCCTGACCCGGCCCGAGAAGGCCAATTCTCTGACCCGCGACATGCTGGTCCGGCTCGAGGAAATCGCGCTCGAGGCCCAGGCCGAGGGCGTTGCCGCGCTGGTTCTGACCGGCGAGGGCAGGGTGTTCTCCGCCGGGGCCGACCTCGACGAGGCGCGGGCCGGGCTGGCGACCGACGCTGTGTGGGAACGGCTTTCGGCGGCCATTGCCGGGCTCGACGCGCTGACGGTGGCTGTGCTGAACGGCACGCTGGCGGGCGGCGCCTTCGGCATGGCGCTGGCCTGCGATTTCCGGATCGCGGTGCCCGAGGCGAAATTCTTCTATCCGGTGATGAAGCTCGGCTTCCTGCCGCAGCCCTCGGATCCGGGGCGGCTTGCGGCGCTGGTGGGGCCGTCGCGGGCGAAGCTGATCCTGATGGGGGGCGCGAAGCTCGACGCTGCCGAGGCGCTGGCCTTCGGGCTGATCGACCGGGTGGTCCCGCGCGAGGATCTGGCGACGATGACCGCCGAACTGACGGCCGATGCGCTGGCGGCCGCGCCCGTGCACCGCGTGGCGATCAAGTCGCTCTGCCTCGGCCGCCGGGTGGCGTTCTAGTGGCGGCGGCGCGGCCCGGGCGTGCGCGCATGGAAACCAGGCGGGCGCTTCGCCACCCAGGCCAGAAATTTCGCAAGTCCCGGATGGGCCTGCAGCGCCTCGATGCTGGCATGATCGCGGGCCAGTTCGGTCTCGGTCAGCCGGGCATGGATCGCGTCATGGCAGATCTGGTGCAGAAGCACCGTCGCTCCGCCCTTGCCGCCGCGCAGTTTCGGCGTCAGGTGATGCAGGCTTTGCCGCGCCCCGGGCGGGATCGGGCGGCCGCAGAGCGGACAGATCGGAGGCTCGGTCATGGGCGGTGAGAATGGGGCGGGGGACGCCCGCAATCAAGGGACCGCGCCTGAGCGGTTGCCGGCGCTGGTCGTGGGCGCGGGACCGGCCGGGTTGATGGCGGCCGAGGCGCTGGGTGCGGCGGGCGTGCCGGTCGCGATCGCCGAGGCGATGGCAGCCCCCGCACGCAAGTTCCTGATGGCGGGCAAGTCGGGGCTGAACCTGACCCGGGCCGAGCCGTTCGAGAGCTTCCTTGCCGCCTATGCCGAGGCTGCGCCGCGCCTGCGCCCGATGCTGGCGGATTTCGGCCCGGATGAAGTCTGTCTCTGGGCCGGGGGGCTTGGTCAGCCGGTCTTCATCGGCAGCACCGGCCGGGTCTTTCCGAGGGCGATGAAGGCCTCGCCGCTGTTGCGCGCCTGGCTGGGACGGCTGGCGGGGCAGGGGGCGCATCTCAGGCGCCGCTGGCGCTGGGCCGGATGGGAGGGCGGCGCCTCGGTCTTCGACACGCCCGACGGCCCGCGTCGCGTCGAGGCCGATGTCACCATTCTGGCCTTCGGCGGGGCGAGTTGGGCAAGATTAGGATCGAACGGGGCCTGGGCGGGGCCGCTGGCCGATGCTGGGTTGCCGCTGGCGCCGTTCCGGCCCGCCAATGTCGGGCTTCGCGTCGACTGGTCGGCGCCGATGGCGCGCCATCACGGTGCGCCGGTCAAGGGCGTGGCGCTGCGGGCGGGCGCCGGGCCCTGGCATCGCGGCGAATTCGTGATCTCGGCGCGGGGGCTCGAGGGTGGCGGCATCTATGCGCTGTCGCGGCCGCTGCGCGAGGGGGCGCCGCTTCTCGCCGACCTGCTGCCCGACCGCGACGCGGCCTGGATCGCCGGACGGCTGGCCCGGCCGCGCGGCAAGGCGAGCCTCTCGAACCATCTGCGCAAGGCGCTGGGGCTCGATCCGGCGCGGCTGGCGCTCTTGATGGAATTCGGTCGCCCGCTGCCCGGGGGCGCGGCGCTGGCGGCGTTGATCAAGGCGCTGCCCATCGCCCATGCCGGGCCGCGTCCGCTGGACGAGGCGATCTCGACCGCGGGCGGGCTGGGCTGGGAGGCGCTCGACGCAGGGCTGATGCTGACCGCGCGGCCCGGCACCTATGCCGCAGGCGAGATGCTCGACTGGGAGGCCCCCACCGGGGGCTATCTGCTGACCGCCTGCCTTGCGACCGGGCTTTGGGCGGGTCGTCAGGCGGCGGCGCGGCTGGGCCACTGAGCCCTGATGTCGCCCGGCCCCGGCCGCTGGGCCTTCGGGGTCAGGCGGGTCTTGGGTTGCCCGGCGTTCAGGCTGCCTGCGCGCGCCGGTAGGCGGGGCGGGCACGCATCCGGGCCAGATACTCGGCCAGCCGCGGCTGCGAGATCGGGAAATGCGCGGTTTCCGCCCAGTCACCGCAATGGGTCAGGATGATGTCGGGCACCGTCATCTCGGCGCCCATCAGGAAGGGACCGGTTCCCATCCGCCCGACCAGCACCTCTTGGCTGCGGATGAACTCCCATTTCAGGCTGTCCTTGATCGCCGACTGGCGCAGCTCTTCGGGCAGCACGAAACTGTGCCGCGCGGCCATCCACAGGGCCGAATCGAATTCGTCCAGCAGGAACTGGGTCATGCTGTCCTGCAGCGCCCGCTCGATCGAGCCTGCGGGATGGGTGAAGCGGTTGTGGCGGTCGGCCAGAAAGCTCAGGATCGCGGTCGAATCGGGAAGGGGCACACCCTCGGCGATCAGAACCGGCACCTTGCCGCCGGGAGTGAACGCCACCACATCCTCCGTGTGCGGCAGGGCCGGGACGTGATCATAGGCAAGCCCAAGCTCTTCCAGCATCCACAGAACCCGCCATGCACGGCTGTTGCCGCTGCCGATGACCCGGTACATCGCCATATCCCCCCAGATACGTGCCTCAGGGGTTCCAGCAAATTGCGGCAGGGTCAAGTGCGGCGCGATGCCATCACCGCAAGCCGTATGAAGCTGCGTTCGATCAGGGCCATCTGCGGCGCGCGCTGTGCCGAGCGCAGCTTCAGGTCGGTGTCGATCAGGATCCCCAGCGCCTGTTCCAGCCGGTGCATGCCCCAGCTCTGGGCCTGGCGCACCATCCGGTCGCGGGCCTTGAAATGCACCGGCGGGCGCAGCCGGTTGATGCCCGAGGCGGCGCCGTCGGCATCGGCAGCGGCAGCGTGCAACTGACGGAAATGCCGGGTCGCGGAGATGCAGAGCGTCACCGGCGTCATCCCTTGCGCCTGCAGGCGTTGCATCAGCGGCCCGATCTCGACGGTCTTCGCCTCGGCCACCGCATGGATCAGCGCATCCGCCTCGGCCTCGGTCGAGCGGGGCGCACAGGCCAGGATGTCCTCGGGGCTCAGCGGGTCGGGATCGTTCAGCTTGTAAAGCGAGATCTTCTCGACGGTCTGGCGGAAATCGCCGGGATCGAGCGCGGTTGCCAGATCGAGAAGCGTGCCCATCGCGGCCCGGTCGGCCTGGCCTAGCCCGGCCTGCGCCAGCATCGATTCGATTTCGGGCCGGCCGGGCGGGTCGTCGTAGATGCCGATGGCATAGGCCTCGGGATGGGCCTCGAACGCCTTTCTCAGCGCCGATTTCGGCGCCAGCTGGCGCGCGGTCAGAACGATCTGCGCATCGCCCTTCTGCCAGTCGGCCAGCGCCCCGAGGATCTTGTCGGAAAGCGCGTCGGTCGCGTCCTCGAGAAAGACCACGCGGGGGCCGGGAAAGAAGCCGCGCGCCTTGACCGCATCGGTCAGGGCCGCCGGGTCGGCGCGCAGATCGGCGGCCGAAAGCCGGGTCAGCCGCATCTCTTCCTCGGCATTCGGGCCCAGCAGGGCGGCGATGACCTGCTGGCGCTTCAGCGCCACCCGCATCGCGTCATTGCCATAGATCAGAAGTCCGGGGCGGTCGGGATCGGGGCGGGCGAAATATCCCGCGGCATCGCTCGGAGAGAGCTTCATTCCGCCCAGGCGCCCGAGCCGGCCAGAAGCCGCGTCACCATCTCGTCGGCCAGAATCACCATCAGCCGGCGATAGGCGTCCCGCTTGGCAGTGCGGGTCGCGACCGTGCTGCCGGTGGCGGAATAGGCGGTGAAGGAGGCGACCTCGCCCGACTGCACCACGCTGCCGCTGTCGATGTCGCGCAGCTGGAAGACGGCGCGGCCGGTGATGTGGTAGCGCGTCGTGTCCTGCTCGGCGGTGACGCCGAGCCCCTCGCTCTCGGTCTTGAGCCGGTAGGACAGCCGCCAGCGCGGCGCCGAGGCGCGGCCGAGCCGGGTTTCGAGCTGCTCGACCAAGGTGAAGTCGTCGACACTGTCCGGGGCGTCGACCGCGATCCGGCCGCGCAGCTTCTCGGCCGGGCCGCCGGGCCCGTAGGCCGGGCGGAAGCCGCAGCCTGCCAGCGACAGCCCGGCTGCGCTCAGCCCCGAAACGAGGAAGGTACGGCGGTCAGACGACGACATTGACGATGCGGCCCGGTACGACGATCAGCTTCTTGGGGGCGCCGCCCTCCAGCGCCTTGATCACAGCATCGTCGGCCAGAACCAGCTTTTCAACCTCTTCCTTGGGCAGGTCCTTGGCCACCCGGATCTCGGACCGGCGCTTGCCGTTGATCTGGATCGGCAGCGTCACGCTGTCCTCGACCAGCATCGCCGGATCGGCCTCGGGCCAGGGGCTGTCGGCCACCAGCCCGTCGCCGCCCAGCATCTCCCAGATCTCCTCGGCGAGGTGGGGCGTCATCGGCGCCATCAGCTGCGCCATCGCCATCGCGGCGTCTCGCCGCGCGGCAAGGGTGGCACTGGATTTCGCCAGGGTATTGGTGAAGGCATAAAGTTTCGCCACCGAGCTATTGAAGCCGAAGCTCTCGATACCCATTGTCACATCATGGATGGTTTTATGCAGGGCGCGGCGGAGGGCCAGGTCGTCTCCCCCCCTTTCGGCCGCGCCCGGACCGTTCGCTGACCGCGCCGCCTCGGCCGGAGCCTCTTCCTCGTAAGCCGCGATTCCGCCGCCATTCATCTCTTCGGCAATGGCCTCGGCAAGGCGCCAGACCCGGCCCAGATGCCGGAACGCCGCCTCGGCGCCCGCCGCCGTCCATTCGACATCGCGTTCGGGCGGGCTGTCGGACAGCACGAACCAGCGCGCGGTATCTGCCCCGAAGGCCTGGATGATATTGACCGGGTCGACGACGTTCTTCTTCGATTTCGACATCTTGGCCGAAGGCACGATCTCGACCGCCTCGCCGCTGGCCTTGAGTTTGCCGTTCTCGACCTCTTCGGGCAGGTGATAGACCGGACGGCCCTTGGCGTCGCGGGTCATGTAGATCTCATGCGTGACCATGCCCTGGGTGAAGAGCGCGTCGAAGGGCTCGATCGCCTTCTTCGGCAGGTGGCCGGTGATCTGCATCGCCCGGGCGAAGAAGCGCGAATAGAGCAGGTGCAGGATCGCATGCTCGATCCCGCCGATATACTGGTCGACATTCATCCAGTACCCGGCATCGGCCAGCTCGGTCGGCGTCGCCGCATGGGGTGCGGTGAACCGCGCATAATACCAGGACGAATCGACGAAGGTGTCCATCGTGTCGGTTTCGCGCTTCGCCGGCTTGCCGCAGGAAGGGCAGGCACAATCGCGCCAGGTCGGGTGCCGGTCCAGCGGGTTGCCGGGCTGATCGAATGTCACGTCATCGGGCAGGCGGACCGGCAGGTTTTCCTTCTTCTCGGGCACCACGCCGCAATCGGGGCAATGCACCACCGGAATCGGGCAGCCCCAGTAGCGTTGCCGCGACAGCCCCCAGTCGCGCAGGCGGAACTTGGTCACGCCTTCGCCCAGGCCCCTGGCCTCGCAATGCCGGATCGCGGCCTCGACGGCCTCGTCGCCGGTGGCGGTCTCGTCCCAGGCATAGGCCTTCAGCCAGCGCACCTTTTCGGTCTTCGGCGGGGTGAAGGCCTCGGTTCCGACCGGGGCGCCGCCGTCCAGAGCCACGAAGGTATCGGTCACCGGCAACCCGTATTTCCGCGCGAAATCGAGGTCGCGCTGGTCGTGCGCCGGGCAGCCGAAGATCGCGCCGGTGCCGTAATCCATCAGGATGAAATTGGCGATGTAGACCGGAAGTTCCCATGTCTCGTCAAAGGGATGGCGGACACGCAGCCCGGTATCGAATCCTTTCTTCTCGGCCTTTTCCAGATCTTCCTCGCTGGTGCCGGTGCGGCGGCACTCGGCGCAGAAGGCGGCAAGCCCGGGATTGTCGGCCTCGAGCGCCTTTGCCAGCGGGTGATCGGGCGAGATGCCCAGAAAACTCGCCCCCATCAGCGTGTCGGGCCGGGTGGTATAGACCTCGATCCGCCCGAACCCCTCGGGCGCCTCGACCAGATCGAACCCCATCTGCAGCCCGCGGCTCTTGCCGATCCAGTTGCGCTGCATCAGCTTGACCTTCTCGGGCCAGTTGTCGAGCCCGTCCAGCGCCTCCAGCAGCTCCTCGGCGAAATCCGAGATCCTGAAGAACCATTGCGTCAGCTCGCGCCGCTCGACCGGCGCGCCCGAGCGCCAGCCCTTGCCCTCGATCACCTGTTCATTGGCCAGCACGGTCATGTCGACCGGGTCCCAGTTGACGGTCGCGTTCTTGCGATAGACCAGCCCCGCGCCCAGCATGTCGAGGAACATCGCCTGTTGCTGGCCGTAATATTCCGGATCGCAGGTGGCGAATTCGCGCGACCAGTCGATCGACAGGCCCAGCGGCTTCATCTGCGCGCGCATGTCGGCGATGTTGCCATAGGTCCAGTCCTTGGGATGGCCGCCCCGCTCCATCGCCGCGTTCTCGGCGGGCATGCCGAAGGCGTCCCAGCCCATCGGATGCAGCACGCTGAAGCCGCAGGACATCTTGTAGCGCGCCACCACGTCGCCCATGGTGTAGTTGCGCACATGGCCCATATGGATGCGCCCAGACGGGTAGGGGAACATCTCGAGCACGTAATATTTCGGCCGGCTCTCGTCGCGGGTGGCGGTGAAGGTGCCGCCCTCCTCCCACGCGGATTGCCATTTCGGCTCGATCTCTGCCGGGGTATAGCGCGCCATGTCTTGCGGTCCTTCGTTCGGGGCGGTCGTTTCGGGGCACGGCGATGTCAATAGTCGCCCGCGCGCAGGGCGTCCAGTGTCGCCTGCGCCGCGCCGTCACGCCGGGGATGAAAGGGTCAGAGCCTGTTGTCGCGGACCCGGATCTGGCGGGCGCGGGTCAGGATCGCATCCTCGACGGCGCGCACCGTCTCCTGGCTGACCGCGCCGCCCTTGGACTGCAGCGACACCTTGAGCGAGCGCGCGTCCAGCGCGGGGTCCTGCACATAGACGGTGGCGCGATAGGCGCGCCCGCCGCCCGGAGGCGTGCCGTAATCGGTGACGATGACGCCGGTGAAGGGATCGACCGAGCGCACCGGCAGGAAGTTCAGCACTTCCAGCGAGGCCTGCCAGAGATACTTGTTGACCTCGACCTTCACATTGGGGTCGTCGCCGTCGAACAGGTCCCACACCGTCGATTTCGACCGGCGTTTCTGCTGCATCTCTGCCATGGGCGTGTTCTGGTACTGCGCGTCCAGATTGGCCTGCCGTGCGTCGGGGTCCGAGCTGCCGCCGAACCAGCCGCCGCCGCAGCCCGAAAGCCCGGCCGTTGCCACGGCGATCAGCGCCACGCGCGAGAAGCTCGAAATGGTCATGCGCATTATCCCCTTCGGTCCTTTCCGGGTCTTTACCGGAGCCATGGAAAGCCGACAAGGTTTTTCCCTTTGCCCGCGCTCCTTTGAGACTCGCGCGCGAGTCTTCGGGCCGGGGCCGCCCCCTGTGTGGCATCGCTGCATCAATCGGGCGAAGCGTTCGAGGCCCCGGGCCGTGTTCCTTGCAATTCGGGGGGGGAGGAGCGACACCACCATCATACTCAGTTCGGGGCTCCGGTCTGAGGTGCATCTAGAAACGAATGAGGGAAAACCATGAAAAAGGTTCTCTTCGCGACCACCGCGCTGGTTGCCTCGGCCGGCTTCGCTGCGGCTGACATCACCTTCTCCGGTCAAGCTGAAATGGGTATCGTCGGCGGCGGCAAAGACGTCCCCGGCGTCAGCTCCTACACCGGTGAAAACGCCGGCGGCTACGGCTCCGACACCGTCTTCAACAACGACTTCACCCTGACCGTCGTCGGTTCGGGCCAGACCGACAGCGGCCTGTCCTTCGGCATCTCGGTCGACTTCTCGACCGAAGCCGAGCCGGACGCCAACGGCAACGTCGCGCTCGACAACGAAGCGGTCTTCATCTCGGGCGACTTCGGCACCCTGACCCTGGGTGAGATCGACGGCGCCGTCGACAAGCAGCTGACCGAAGTCAACAACGCCATCGGCCAGTACTCGATCGGCGATGACGAAACCGTGCATGCCGGTTTCCAGGGCGCCTACGGTGACGGTGCCTATGACAACCAGATCCTGCGCTATGACTACGCCTTCGGCGATTTCGGCTTCTCGGCGTCGATGGAACTCGACGACACCGACACCGTCGACAACGGCTACGCCCTGGCGATCAGCTACAAAACCGACATGGGCGGCGTGGGCCTCGGCTTCGGCCTCGGCTACCAGTACCTGGAAACCAGCGCTGCCTGGGCGCCGGGCAACCTGGATAAATTCCTTGCCGCTGGCGATAAATGGGCGGCCGGTACCGAAGTCGACATCATTGCCGCGACCGTCTCGGCCGACTTCAACAACGGTTTCAAAGCTGGTTTCGAATACACCAACTTCGACCCGAGCGGCGCTGGCAACTCGGACGTCGATCACTACGCGATCGGCCTGGGCTACAGCATCAACGCCCTGTCGCTGGGCGCCAGCTACGGCAAGTTCGACACCTCGGGTGCCGATGCCGACGGCTACGCTCTGACCGCGGCCTACGATCTGGGCGGCGGTGCCTCGGTCGTCGCGGCCTACAGCGACTCGGACATCGACAGCGGTGTCTACGATGACAGAGACTACGAAACCTACTCGCTGGGTATCGTGATGAACTTCTAAGTCCAACCGGACTTGGAATTGGGAAGGGCGGGCCTTTGGGCCCGCTCTTTTCATTTATGGGGGGCGTCGCGGTTGCCGCCGTCCTGCCCCCGGCGCGAAATCGACAAGGCCGGGGCGCCATGCTACCCCGGGCCAGATACCGACGACCCGACACCGACCCGGAAGGAGCAAGACCATGCTGCCGCTCAGCCAGACCGAGACGAGGCGTCGGCTTGACGCGGCGCAGCGCCTTCAGCGCGCGGGCCGGATCGAGGCCGCCGAGGCCGCCTATCGCAGCCTGCTGGACGGCCAGCCCGGCCTTGCGGCGGCGGCCTTCCAGCTTGGCCGGATCGCGCTGGGACGGGGCGCCGTCGAAGAGGCCGCCGCCCGGTTCGAAGCCGCGCGCAAGGCAAGGCCCGACGAGGCCCCGATCTGGCAGATGGAGGCCGAGGCGCTGGCCCGGCTGGGCGATGCGCCCCGGACTACCCGCTTTCTGAAGGCGGCCCGCAAGGCGGGGTTGCCCGCGGCCCTGCTCGCGGCGCTCGAGGCGCGGCTTGGTGCCGCAAAGGCCCCGGCCAGGGGCGCCCGGCGCGCGCCGCTTGGCTCTGCCTCGCCGCAGGCGGCAGAGGCGGTTCTGGCCGAGCTTCGGGCCGGGCGCAGCGCGGCGGCCGAGGCGAGGGCGCTGGCGCTGACCCGGGCGCATCCCGATTCGGCGCTGGCCTTCAACCTTCTGGCCACGGCCCGGGTCGAGCTGGGCCGGACCGCCGAGGCGCGTGAAAGCTTCGAGGCGGGGCTGGCGCTGGCGCCGGATTATGCCGAGTTGCGGGCCGGGCTCGGGCGGCTTCTGGTCGAGACCGGCGAGACCGCGGCAGGGGTGCGCCATCTGGAGGCGGCGCTGGCGCGCCTGCCCGCGCATCCGCCCGCACAGGTGGCGCTGGGCAAGGGGCTGGCGCGGCTGGGCCGGCAGGACGCGGCCGAGGCGGCCTTCCGCCGGGCGGTGGCGGCGGACGGACGCTATCTCGAGGCGCGTCTGGCGCTGGCGCATCACCTGATGGAAACGGGCGCGCCCGCAGCGGCGGAAGAGACCCTGGAGGCCGCGCTTGGTGCAGGCCATGACCGGGCCATCATCCGCGTCCGTCTGGCCGAGGCGCAGGCCAAGCAGGGCAGGACCGGGGCTGCGAAGGCGAATTACGATGCCGCGATCGCGGCCGAGCCGGGGCTGGCCATGGCCTACAGCCTGCGCGGCATGCTGCTGCAGACCCTGGGCGAGTTTGCGGCGGCCGAGGCCGATTTCCGGCAGGCCATCGCGCTGGAGCCCCGGAACGGCGAGCATTACCGGACCATGCTGGCGACCTACAAGGTGACCCCCGACGATCCGCTGCTGGCCGGGATGGAGGCCCTGTTCGCGGACCCGGCGCTGGGGGATGAGAGCCGGATGCATCTGGGCTTTGCGCTGTCGCGCGCGATGGAGCAGATCAAGGCGCATGATCGGGTCTTCACCTATCTGCGTCCGGCCAACGACCTGATGCGCGCGCGCCATCCCTATGACATCTCCGAGCGCCGGGCCGAGATCGACGCGGTGATGACGGCCTTCGCGGACACCGATTTTTCGGTGCGAAAAATCGAGGGCGCCCCGGATTGCGCGCCGATCTTCGTCACCGGCATGCCACGCTCGGGCACGACGCTGGTCGAGCAGATCGTGGCCAGCCATTCGCGGGTCACCGGTGGCGGCGAGATCGGCTATGTCGCGGGCGAGGCGATGGCCCTGCTGCAGGACGGATCGGGCGGTCTGCGGTCGCTCGAACGGGTCGGCGATGCCGAGATCGCGGCGCTGGGCGGCCGCATCGCGGCCGAATTTGCCCGGCGGTTTCCGGGCTCGGATCTTGTCAGCGACAAGTCGATCCAGACCTATATGGTGGCCGGGCTGGTGCGGCTGGCGCTTCCGCAGGCGAAGATCGTGGTGGTGCATCGCGATCCGCGCGACATCTGCCTGTCGATCTACAAGAACATGTTCGCCGAGGGTACCCATCGCTATTCGACCAATCTGCGCGATCTGGGGCTTTACTACCGGATGTTCCTCGAGATGATCGCGTTCTGGCGCGGGAAGCTGCCCGGCGGCTTCCACGAGATCCGCTATGAGGATCTGATTGCCGATCCGGAGGCCGAGGCCCGGGCGCTGGTCGCGGCCTGCGGTCTCGACTGGCAGGACACCTGCCTGAATTTTCACAAGACCGAGCGGCGGGTGGCGACGCTCAGCCTGGCACAGGTGCGACAGCCGATCTATGCCAGCTCGATGCAGGCCTGGCAGCGGCATGCCGGGGAGCTGGCCGAGTTGACCGAGGCGCTGGGCGATACGATCGGAGGCGAAAATGGGGCTTGAGGATATTCGCGCGCGGCTGGCGAAGGCGGAGCGGGAGGCAGGGCGTGCGCCGGGTTCGGTGACATTGGTCGCGGTCTCGAAAGTGCAGCCGCTGGCGCGGGTCGAAGCGGTGCTGGAGCAGGGGCAACGCATTTTCGGCGAGAACAAGGTGCAGGAGGCGGCGGGCAAGTGGCCCGCCTTCCGCGAGCGCTTCGACGGGGTCGAGCTGCATCTGATCGGACCGCTGCAAAGCAACAAGTCGCGCCAGGCGGTGGAGCTCTTCGATGCGATCCATTCGCTCGACCGGCCGAAGCTGGCGCGGCGGCTCGCCGATCATGCGCAGGAGCGCGGGGCCTGCCCGGATCTCTTCATCCAGGTGAATACCGGCGAGGAGCCGCAGAAGGCGGGCGTGCTGCCCACCGAGACGGATGCCTTCATTGCCGAATGCCGCGGGATGGATTTGCCGATCCGGGGGCTGATGTGCATTCCGCCGGTCGAGGAGACGCCATCCCTGCATTTCGCGCTGTTGGCGAAGATCGCGGCGCGAAACGGCCTGGCCGGGTTGTCCATGGGGATGAGCGACGATTTCGAACAGGCGGTTGCCCTGGGGGCGACCCATGTTCGGGTCGGCAGCGCGATTTTCGGCACGCGTGGCGTCGGCTGACCCTAGGTTCCGATTTTTCGGCGAAAAATCGACGCGCAGCCCGCTCGGGGAGGCAGGGATCGGAAGGGCTCTTGCCACGCAGAGGATTTTATTCTAAAAATGACGTTATATGATAACATAACAGGTGTTTTATGTCCGCCCGACTTCCCGTCACAGTTCTGTCCGGCTTTCTCGGGGCCGGAAAGACGACCGTCCTCAACCATGTCCTGAACAACCGCGAGGGTCGCCGGGTGGCGGTGATCGTGAACGACATGTCCGAGGTGAATATCGACGCCGATCTGGTTCGGGCGGGCAGCACGCTTGCCCGCGGCGAAGAGCGTCTGGTCGAAATGACCAATGGCTGCATCTGCTGCACGCTGCGCGACGATCTGCTGGTCGAGGTGCGGCGGCTCGCGGAAGAGGGCCGTTTCGACAGCCTGCTGATAGAAAGTACCGGCGTGTCCGAGCCGCTGCCGGTTGCCGCGACCTTCGAGTTTCGCGACGATGAGGGCCGGTCGCTGTCGGATATCGCCCGCCTCGACACCATGGTCACCGTGGTCGATGCCGCCAACCTGCTGCGCGACTTCTCGTCCCGCGATTTCCTGGCCGATCGCGGCGAGGAAATCGGCCCCGGGGACGAGCGCAGCCTGGTCGACCTGTTGACCGACCAGATCGAATTCGCCGATGTGATAATCCTGAACAAGGTCTCCGCAGCCTCTCCGGCCGATCTTGCCGCCGCCCGCAGGATCTTGCGTGCGCTGAATACCGATGCCCGGATCGTCGAGACCGATTACGGTCGCGTCGACGCCTCTGGGCTTCTCGATACCGGGCTTTTCAGCTTCGAGGCCGCGCATCGCCACCCGACCTGGGTGAAGGAGCTTTACGGCTTTGCCGATCATGTGCCGGAAGATGCCGAATACGGCATCACCAGCTTCGTCTACCGCGCCGAGCGGCCGTTCGATCCAGCCCGGCTGGCCGGGTTCTTTGAAACTCCGTTGCCCGGCGTGATCCGTGCCAAGGGGCATTTCTGGATCGCGACCCGGCCGCATTGGGCGGGCGAGGTCTCGATGGCGGGGCCGATGGTCGAGGTCCGCGGGCTGGGGCTTTGGTGGGCCGCCGTGCCCGAGGCGCATTGGCCGCCCGAGGCGCGCCAGCGGATGGCCGGGCGTGTGGCCGGGGAATTCGGCGACCGCCGCCAGGAGATGGTCTTCATCGGCACGCTCGGCAGCATGAACTGTCACCGGATCTCGGCCATGCTCGACCGCTGCCTTGTGCCCGAGACGCGATTTTGTCCCGAGCTCTGGTCGGGCCTGCCCGATCCGTTTCCGCAATGGGGCGAAGCGGCGTGACCGGCAACGCATCGAGCAGGCTGCGGCGACGGCGCCGGAGCTGTTCGATGGCCGCGCATGACCGGTTGCCCGCCCCGGCCCGGGCCTGGGCGGCGCGGGCGGTGTTGCCCTGGAGTGCAGTTTCGGTCGCCCGGATCTGGACCCGGGCGATAGCCGAGACCGGCTCGGAGGCTGCGGCTCTGGCCCGGCTCGCCGCGGCCGAACGCGCGACGCTTGCGCGCGAGGCGACGACGTCTGGCCGGGGCAGGACGGGCTGAGACGGTCAGGCTGTCGAGCTTTTGTGAACATGGCCTGCTTGCGGTCCCTGCCGCATATGTTATCTGGCTAATCATTAGCTTGGTAATGGAATCGCGGTCCGGCAATGCATGACGTGCACAAGACGTTCCTGCCCGAGGTGTTCGGGCTCGTGCGGACGATCCGCAAGCGCTTCGATGCCCGTGCCATCTCGATCGACATGACCTATGCCCGTGCCCAGGCGCTGGTGAACATCGCCAATTGCGAAGGGCTGACCCAGGTCGATCTGGCCGAGCGGCTCGATATCCGGACCCCCTCGATGAACCGCACCCTCGATCATCTCGAGGCGGCCGGCCTGATCGAGCGCCGCGCCTCGGCCGAGGACAAACGGGTCCGTCGTCTCTATCTGACCCCGGAAGCGCGGGCGCGGGCCGAGGCCGTCGTCGATTTCACCGATGAGCTTCGGGCCGAGGTCTATCGCGGCATCGACCCGGACGAGCTTGAGCGGGCGCTGGCAACGATCCGCAGGATTCAGGCCAATCTTGCCGCGATGGGGCAGTGATGCCCCCCGCCGCGCCGTCCGATGCGCCGACCCCGGCGCCCCAACCCGAATCGCCGGGCCTGACCCGTCCTCTGCCGCTGGCCGCCGCCTATATGCTGGCCTCGATGTTCATTGCCCTGTCGCAATCGCTTGGGCAGGGATTTCTCGCGGCCAATATTCCGACGCTGGCGGGCGAACTCGGCGCGACCCAGAGCCAGACCGCCTGGCTGATGGTCGCGTTCATGGCGCCGCGCGCCTCGCTGCCGCTGATGCTGATCAAGATCCGCAGCCAGTACGGGCTGCGCCGCTTCGCCGAAGTCTCGATCGCGCTTTACGCCGCCGTGGCGCTGCTCAGCCTGCTGACCCGCGACCTGCGCTCGGCGCTTCTGGTCGAGCTTCTGTCCGGGATCTCGGCCGCGCCGCTCGCGACGCTGGCCTTCCTCTATGCGCTCGAACCGCTGCCGCAGCGGCTGAAGCTTACCGTGGGCCTGCCCTTCGCGCTCAGCTTCATCGCGCTGGGCATGCCGCTGGCCCGCGCCATCAGCCCCACCGTCCTGACCGATGGCGGCTGGACCGATATCCTCCTGCTCAAGCTCGGCATGGCGATGGTCTGCCTGTTCCTGGTGTTCCGGCTGCCGCTGCCGCATGGCGAGCGGACCCGGACGATCCGCGGGCTCGACCTGATCTCCTTTTCGCTGATTGCTGCCTCCTTCGGCGGGCTCGTGGCCTGCTTCACGACCGGCTACATCTACTGGTGGACCGCGGCGGCCTGGATCGGGCCGGTGCTGGCGCTGTCGATCGCCGGTCTGGTCCTGGCGCTGGTGATCGAGCTGCACCGGACGGCGCCGCTGCTCGACGTGCGCTGGCTGGCGACGCCCGAGATGCTGCACCTGACCGCGGCGCTTTTGATCTTTCGCGTGATCCTGTCGGAGCAGACCGCCGGGGCGCCCGGCCTGTTCCAGACCCTGGGCTTCGCGCCCGAGCAGATCGCGCCCCTGTTCTGGGCGATCTCGCTGGCCACGCTTGCCGGCGGCGCCGCCTGCGCGCTGGTGATGAGGCTCGAGAGGGTGCCCGCGATCCATGTCGTCGCGCTGCTCCTGATCGCGCTGGGCTCGGCGATGGATGCCCATGCCAATACCGATGTGAGCCCAACCCTTATGATCACGAGCCAGGCCATGGTGGGCTTTGCCGCGGCGATGTTCCTGCCCTCGGCGATGGCGGCGGGGCTGGTCAAGGCGCTGAGCAAGGGGCCGCAATACCTTCTGAGCTTCGTCATCGTGTTCCTGTCGAGCCAGATCCTCGGCGGCACCGTCGGCGCGGGGCTGTTCAGGACCTTCGTCGCGGTCAGGACCACGGCGCATGGTCAGGCGCTGGCCGAGGGGCTGCAGACCGGCGACCCGCTGGTCTCGGCGCGGCTGGCCGGGATTGCGGCGCAGCTTTCCTCGACGGTGACCGATCCGGTCCGGCTCAGGGCGCAGGCGGTCGCGCAGCTGGCGGCCGACACTGCGCGCCAGGCCACCGTTTCGGCCTATAATGATGTTTTCGCCCTGATCTCGGCACTGGCTCTGTGTGCCCTGGCCGCGCTTCTGGGGCATATTGCGCGGGACTGGCTGCGGGCGCGGATGGCCCGCCATGTCCCGGACGCCGGATAAGGATCCCGAAATGCATCTTCTGAAACACCATGTCCCCACTGTTCTGATCGTCCTGATTGGGGTGCTCGGTGTCCTCGTCGTGCTTTTTGCCTGGCATCTGCCTCCCTTCGGCGGCGCCGAGATCCGGACCGAGAACGCTTATGTCAGGGGCAATGTGGCGACGCTGTCGCCGCAGATCGCGGGCTATGTCACCGAGGTCCGGGTCACGGATTTCCAGACCGTCTCCACGGGCGACATTCTGGTCCGGCTCGATGACAGGATCGCGCGCCAGACCGTGGCGCGGGCCGAGGCTGAGCTCGACAGTGCCCGCGCCGCGTTGAAGGCCAACGATCAGGACATCAATTCCGCCGGCGCCACGCTCGAATCGCGCCGGGCTGCGGCCGCGGCTGCGCGCTCGGCGGTCGATACCGCCCGGGCGGAATGGGACCGGCATGACCGGCTGCGCCGGAAGGGGGTGATTTCGGCCGCCGATGCCGAGGATGCCGAGCTGCGCCTGCGTCAGGCCGAGGCCGCGCTGACCGAGGCGCTGAGCGACGTTGCCGTCGCGCGCGAGGATCTGGCCACCGCGAAGGTTCGCACCGATACGCTGAGCGCAAGCGTGACCGCAGCGCTGGCGGCGGTCGAGCTGGCCCGGATCGAGCTTGAACATACCGTCATCCGCGCGCCGCAGAACGGACGGCTGGGCCAGGTCAATGTCCGGGTCGGCCAGTATGTGACGGCAGGCACCGCGCTGGTGTCGCTGGTCTCGTCGCGGGTCTGGGTGATC
The DNA here is from genome assembly GCF_047553435.1 of Rhodovulum sp. HP10. Lineage (NCBI taxonomy): Bacteria > Pseudomonadati > Pseudomonadota > Alphaproteobacteria > Rhodobacterales > Paracoccaceae > Rhodovulum > Rhodovulum sp. HP10. The sequence goes on along the minus strand of NZ_CP180201.1, from coordinate 1,686,670 downwards.
GCCAACATCAAGGAAACCGATCTTGCCGGGCTTCATTCCGGCCAGACGGTGCGCTTTGCGGTCGATGCGCTGGGCGGGCAGCCGTTCACGGGCAAGGTTGCGCTGCTGTCTCCGGCCACCGCCTCGGAATTCAGCATTCTCGGCAATTCGACCGCGACAGGCAATTTCACCAAGATCGCCCAGCGACTGCCCGTGCGGATCGAGGTCGATCCGGGGCAGGACGGCCGGGACCGCCTGGCGCCGGGCATGTCGGTCGTGGTCCATATCCCGCGCGATTGGGGCTGAGCCCGGGGGACGCGCCGTGGCACCGGGTCAGATGTCGAAGACGACGCCCTGTGCCAGCGGCAGCTCGCGCGAATAGTTGATGGTGTTGGTGGCGCGCCGCATGTAGCTCTTCCAGGCATCCGAGCCGCTTTCGCGGCCGCCGCCGGTCTCCTTCTCGCCGCCGAAGGCCCCGCCGATCTCGGCGCCCGAGGTGCCGATATTGACATTGGCGATGCCGCAATCCGAGCCGCGCGCCGACAAGAACAGCTCCGTCTCGCGCAGATCCGTGGTGAAGATCGACGAGGACAGCCCCGCGCCGACCGCGTTATGGGCCTCGAGCACGGCATCGAAATCGCTGTATCTCATCACGTAGAGGATGGGGGCGAAGGTCTCTTCCAGAACCGGGCCGGTCTGGGCGGGCATTTCGACCAGGGCCGGGCGCGCGTAATAGGCGGTGTCGGGGCCGATGGCCTCGCGCGTGCCGCCATGCACGGTGCCGCCCGCCGCGCGCGCGGCCTCCAGCGCCGCCTGCATCGCCCGATAGGCGGCGCCGTCGATCAGCGGTCCGACCAGCGCGTCGGTATCCAGCGGGTTGCCCACGCTGACCGAGGCATAGGCCCGGATCAGCCCCGGCACCAGCGCGTCGTAGATGTCGTCATGCACGAACAGCCTGCGCATCGTGGTGCAGCGCTGCCCTGCGGTGCCCATGGCGCCGAAGGCGACCGCGCGCAGCGTCATCGCGGGATCGGCCGAAGGGCAGACGATGCCGGCATTGTTGCCGCCCAGTTCCAGGATAGAGCGGCCGAAGCGCGCCGCGACCCCGGGCCCGACGATCCGCCCCATCCGGGTCGATCCGGTGGCCGAGATCAGCGGCACATCGGGGCTGTCGACCAGCGCCGCACCGATGTCGGGGCCGCCCGGCAGCACCTGTACCAGCGCCTCGGGGGCGGTGCCGAAGCGCTCCAGCGCCCGGCCAAGGACCGCGCGGCAGGCCAGCGCCGTCAGCGGGGTCTTTTCCGAGGGTTTCCAGATCACCGGGTCGCCGCAGACCAGCGCCAGCGCCGCATTCCAGGCCCAGACCGCGACGGGGAAGTTGAAGGCGGTGATCACGCCCACCGGGCCCAGCGGGTGCCAGGTCTCCATCATCCGGTGACCGGGGCGCTCGGTCGCGATGGTCAGCCCGTAAAGCTGGCGCGAGAGGCCGACCGCGAAATCGCAGATGTCGATCATCTCCTGCACCTCGCCCGCGCCCTCGGACGGGCTCTTGCCCGCTTCGACCGAGACCAGCCGGCCGAGATCGGCCTTGGCCGCGCGCAATTCCTCGCCGAGGAGCCGCACCAGCTCGCCCCGCCTCGGGGCCGGAACCATCCGCCAGTCGCGGAATGCCGCCTTCGCGGCGGCGATGGCGGCGGCCGCATCGGCGGGGCTCGCCGCAGAGATCTCGGCGATCCGCGCGCCGGTGAGCGGCGAGAGGCAGGCCATGTCGCCGCCGCTCAGCGTGGCGGCAGCGACGCCAAGGCGCGCCATCAGGCGTTCGGTCTCGGAACGGAGGGTCATGTGCGGTCCTTCCTGTCATCCTGTCGGGGCAGGGCTGTCTTCTGGCTTCTGGACGCCCTGTGCCCCGCCCGAGGCTTTCATGAAGGCGCGGGCGTTTCAACCGGCACGGGGCGCTGTGGGGGGGGCGGCGCCGTGCCCGGACCGGGCGCGGGCCCTCAGAGATAGGTGCTCGGCACCGCTGTGGTGAATTTCAGCTCTTCCATCGAGATCGAGGAATTGATCTGCGAGAAATCGAGCCGCTCGATCATCGTCTTGTAGACCCGGTCATAGGTCGAGATGTCGGGCACCACCACTTTCAGGATGTAATCCGTCGCTCCGGTCAGCCGGTAGGCCTCGACGATCTCGGGCAGGTCGTCGATCAGCGCCCGGAACCGGTTCAGCCAGGCCGCTTCGTGCCTGGGCGCGGTGATGCCGATGAAGACCGTCATGCCCACATTGGCGCGGGCATGATCCACGAGCGCCACCCGCCCCTTGATCACGCCCGCCTCTTCCAGCCGCTTGACCCGCCGCCAGCAGGGCGTGGGGCTCAGCCCCACGATATCGGCCAGCGCGTTCACCGCGAGATCGGCATCGCGCTGCAGGATCTCGAGGATCTTGCGGTCGATCTCGTCGAATTCCGGCAGCTCGGCCGATTTCCGGTCGGCGCCGCGGGTCCTGCGGCCGGTGCTCATCTCTGCCGGAACTCCAGTACCGCCCCGGCGCAGTCGGAGGGCGCCAGCGCGATCCCGCGCGCGGTCCGGACCGGCGAAAGCCCGGCCGCGGCAAGGCAGGCCGCGGTGGCCGCGATGTCTTCGGAATGAAGCGCAAGCCCGGCAAACCCCTCGGCGGGGACGGCGGACAGCTCGATGCCGGGGAAGTACCCGGCCAGCGCGCTGCCGGTCAGGCAGAGGATGGGGGCCGAGGCCGGGCCGGTCTCGACCCGGAAGCCGCCTTCGGCGGGCGTGACCCGGCCATGGGCATAAAGCCGGGCCAGACGCTGCGTGGCGGCCTCGGGATCGGCGCTTTGCGCGACGATCTCGGCCAGACCGCAGGCGCGGTTCGGATGGGTCAGAAGCTCGGGCAGCCAGACCGTCTCGCGGGTGCGGTGCTGGCACATGAAGACGATGCCGAAGGGCAGCTCCTCCTCGGCGAAGGCGACGGTCGAGAAGGCCGCGCGCCCGGTCTCGCCGCCCGGAAGCGGCACCGGCCGCTCGAAATGCCCGACCTCGCCGGTCGCGATGCCCAGCCCGGCCAGCGCCGTCTTCGCGGCCTCGGCATCGTCGATCCGGCAGGCCACGGCGCGCAGCCCCTCGCCCTCGCGCGCCAGGGCCGCGCGCCGGGGCGCGTTGCCCTCGGTCGGCGTCACGATGCCCAGAAGCTCCATATAGTCCTCGGGGAACATGAGGGTGTAATTCGCGGTGCCCTTGGCTGCGCTGTGCAGCCCCTTCGGCGACAGCGTGAAGCCGAGCCTGCGATAAAGCTCGGCCGAGCGGTCGAGATCCTCGACCATGAGGAAGACGTGATCGACGCCTTTGACGGGATGGGTCATGCGAGCTCCTTCGGTTCGGCGGGTCATTCAGCACGCGGTGCGCTGTACCGGCGCAAGGGTGATTTCATGTATCGCGACATTCGGGTTCATGCCCGCGACATGAAGCGCGAGTGCCGCCATGTCCTCGGGCTGGATCATTTCGGCCGCGCGGGCCGGGTCGAAGCCGGGCCGGGCGTTCAGCAGCGGCGTCGCCACCTCGCCGGGGCAAAGCGCGGTCGAGCGGATGCCGTTTGCGCCCTCCTGCGCATTGAGGCTGGCGCTGAGATCGGTCAGCGCATGTTTCGAGGCGCCATAGGGCACGCCCGCCACCGGCGCGTGGAACCGCCCGGCCCAGGACGAGGTATGGATCATCACCCCCGATCGCTGCCGCCGCATCGGCCCCAGCGCCGCGGCGATGACGTTCAGCGCGCCGGTGAGATTGGTGGCGATCACCCGGTCCCAACTGTCCCAGTCAAGCTCGTCCCAGCGCCGGAGCGGCAGGTTCAGCCCCGCATTGTTGCACAGCACGTCGATCCGTCCTGCCCACTGGACGATCTCGTCGGCAATTGCGAGAATGCGCGCCCGGTCGGTGACATCGCCGACAAAGACCCTCACAGACGCGCCGGCATTGCCGAGATCCTCTGCAAGCGCGGTCAGGCGGTCTTCCGAACGCGCGGTCAGCGCGACCCGGTAGCCCGCCCCGGCAAAGGCCCGCGCCATGGCCGCGCCGATTCCGGAACCGGCGCCCGTGATCCATACGGAATTCTGCATATTCGTTCGCCCTTTCTGCGAGCAGGCAGGAATAGTTTCGCACATTATAGTGTAAAAAGTAGGATATTCTTTCGTGAAAGCGGATTGTAGCGCAAAAAGTGCATTGACGTCGCTGTCGGGTTGCCGCTTTTTGGGCAGGCGGACGCTTTCGGCGGTGGGGACGCGGGCGCCCCGACTATGGAACGGGCATGAAAACGGGAATAACGGGGAAATCGACATGATGACGACCAGCAGATCGGCGCAAATCTGGCTTCTGGCCGGGGCCGCGCTTGCGGGCCTTGCAGGTCCGCTTGCAGGTCCGGCGGCGGCCGAAGAGCCTCAGCGCGGCGGGACCGCCATCGTTCACATGGTGTCGGAACAGCGTGTGCTGAACCCTGCGCTCCGCGCCTCGACCGGGGTCTACAACATCACCGGCAAGATCATGGAGCCGCTGATCGACAAGTCCTATGACGGCCCGGTGGGCGTGCTGGCGACCGACTGGTCCTCGACCGAGGACGGGCTGCATATCACCGTCAACCTGCGCGAGGGCGTCAACTGGCATGACGGCGAGCCCTTCACCTGCGACGACGTCGCCTTCTCGGCGATGGAGCTGTGGAAGCCGCTGCTCAACTATTCCTCGACGCTGCAGCAATACCTCGAGTCGGTCGACTGCACCGATCCCCATACCGCCGTGTTCAACTATTCGCAGCCGATGCCGCTGGACCTCTTCGTCGCTGCGATGCCCGATCTCGGCCATCCGGTGCCAAGGCATCTCTACGAGGGCACCGACATCATGCGGAACCCGCATAATACCGCGCCGGTGGGGACGGGGCCGTTCAGGTTCGTCGAATACAAGCGCGGGCAATATGTCATCGCCGAGCGCAATGACGACTACTGGCGCGGCGCGGAATACCCCTATCTCGACCGCATCGTCTGGCGCTTCATCCCCGACAAGTCGGCGGCCGCGGCGGCGATGGAGGCCGGGGAGATCCACGAATCCGGCACCAACAGCCTATCGATGGCCGATATCGAGCGGTTCTCGCAGATGGACGGTTTCGATGTCGGCACCAGGGGCTACGAGAACAACGTCGCCCACTCGACCGTCGAGTTCAATCACCGCAACCCGATCCTTGCCGATCTGAAGGTGCGGCAGGCGATCTATCACGGGCTCGACATCGACTATGCGATCAAGACCATCATGCGCGGTTACGCCAAGCCGGGGCGCGGGCCGATCCCCTCGACGGGCGGGGCCAATTACACCGATGACGTGACCACCTATGCCTATGACCCCGAGCTGGCGAAGCAGATGCTCGACGAGGCGGGCTATCCGGCGGGCCCCGACGGCATCCGCTTCAGGCTACGCCACCGGCCCGCGCCCTGGGGCGAATATACCCAGCTCTGGGCCGAATATTTCGCCCAGGCGATGGGAGAGATCGGCATCGATGTCGAGATCCTGACCAATGATGCGCCGGGCTTCCTGAACGGGGTCTATCGCGACCACGATTTCGACACGGCCAATGGCTGGCACCAGTTCCGCTCTGACCCGGCGGTCTCGACCATGGTCTGGCTGCGCTCGGGCTCGCCCGCAGGTACGCCCTGGTCGAACCAGTTCGGCTGGAAATCCGACGAGATGGACCGGATGATCGACGAGGCCCAGGCCGAGCTCGACCCCGCGGAACGGGCGGCCGACTATCACGCGATCCAGGCGAAGGCGATGGAAGAGCTGCCGGTGATCTTCGCCATCGAGCATCCCTTCATCTCGGTCACCTCGAAGAAGCTTCATAACCATCACAACAATCCGCGCTGGATCTCGTCGAGCTGGTACGATCTCTGGATCGAGCACTGATCTGCTGAAACAGGAGGCCGGGCGTTCGAGCCCGGCCTTGCCCGTCCAGACGGCCGCGACCGCCAGCCCCCATCCCAAAGCTCCCCCGGACCCCCCGACATGCAACTGACCCAAGTCCTCACCTACGCGCTGCGGCGGCTTCTGCAGGCCGTGCCGGTGGTGATCCTGATCATGGTGGGCACCTTCCTGCTGCTGAAACTGGCGCCCGGCGATACCGTCGATGCGCTGGTCGGCGACATGGGCGGTGCCGATGCCGCCTATATCGCCCGGCTCCGCGCCGAATACGGGCTCGACCAGCCGGTCTGGGTCCAGCTCGGGCGCTACATGGCCAAGCTGATCCAGTTCGATTTCGGCTGGTCCTTCGTCTATGAACAGCCGGTTTCGGCGATCCTGTGGGAACGGCTCGGCACCACGCTGATGCTGATGGGCACCTCGCTTTCGCTGGCGTTCTCGATCGGCGTGGGCCTCGGCGCCATCGCCGCCCGGCGCGCCTATTCGCTGACCGACAACGCGATCTCGACGCTGGGGCTGGTCTTCTACGCCACGCCCAGTTTCTTCCTGTCCCTGATGATGATCCTGCTGTTCTCGGTCAAGCTGGGATGGCTGCCAGTCGGCGGGCTGACCGATGTCGCGGCCTTCTATACCGGCTGGGATTACGTCTTCGATGTCGCGCTGCACCTGATCATGCCCACGGCCGCGCTGTCGCTGATCTACCTCAGCTTCTATCTGCGGCTGATGCGGGCCAGCGTGCTCGAGGTCGCCGATCTCGACTTCGTGCGGACCGCGCGGGCCAAGGGCGCGGGCGAGACCCGGCTGATGGTGCATCACATCATGCGCAACGCGCTGTTGCCGGTGGTCACGCTGCTGGGACTGCAATTCTCGACCGTGCTGGGCGGCTCGGTGGTGGTCGAGACCATCTTCGCGCTGCCGGGCCTCGGCCAGCTGGCCTATCAGTCGGTGATCCAGCGCGACATGAACATGCTGATGGGGATCATCTTCCTCTGCGCCATCATCGTCGTCATCGTGAACTTCCTCACCGACCTGCTGTATGCCCGCCTCGATTCAAGGATCGCCCTGAAATGACCGCCGCGACCACCGACCTGCCGCGCGCCGAACCCGCCCCTGCCGTTGCGCTCTGGCGCCGCTTCGCCCGCAACCGCGCCGCCCTGCTGGGGCTGGTGCTGTTCGGGGCCGTGCTGGTGATGGCGGCCACGGCCGGGTTGATCGAGCCCACCGACCCGCTGCGCCGGGCGGGGGATCCGCTGACGAAACCCTTCACCGACTGGGCCGTGCCTCTGGGCACCGATCAGCTGGGGCGCGATATCCTGGCCCAGCTGTTCCACGGCGCCCGGATCTCGCTGCTGGTGGGCGTGCTGGCGACGCTCTTGTCGATCGGGATCGGCGTCGTCGTGGGCGCCGTTTCGGGCTTTTTCGGCGGCTGGATCGACGATGTGCTGATGCGGGTGACCGAAGCCTTCCAGACCATCCCGAACTTCGTGCTGCTCTTGGCGCTTGTGGCGATCCTGGGCTCGTCCATCGAATATATCACGCTGGCCATCGCCATCGTCTCCTGGACCGCGCCCGCGCGGATGGTCCGGGCCGAGTTCCTGTCGCTGCGCAGTCGCGAATTCGTCGATGCGGCGCGCAATCTCGGGGTCTCGAACGGGGCGCTGATCTTCCGCGAGATCCTGCCCAACGCGCTGCCGCCGGTGATCGTCTACGCCTCGGTCATCATGGCGCTGTCGATCCTTCTGGAAAGCGCGCTGGCCTTTCTGGGGCTCGGCGATCCCAACCATGCCAGCTGGGGCAACATGATCGGGCAGGGCCGCGCGGTGTTGCGCACCGACTGGTACTGCGCCGTCATCCCCGGCATCGCCATCGTGCTGACGGTTCTGTCCTTCTCGCTTCTGGGCGAGGGGCTGAACGACGCGCTCAATCCGAGGCAGAAGAAACAATGACCGATCCGGTTCTCGACATACGCGGCCTCAGGATCGCCCTTCCCAAGGGGGCCGACCGGCCCTTCGCGCTCGACGGGCTGGACCTGAGCGTGAACCCAGGCGAGATCGTCTGTCTCGTCGGCGAAAGCGGGTCCGGCAAGTCGCTGACCGCGGGCGCGATCATGCGGCTTCTGCCCGAACCCCATGTCCGCGTCGCCGAAGGCGCGATCCGCTTCGAGGGGCAGGATCTGCTGGCGCTGTCCGAGCGCGAGATGAAGCAGATCCGCGGCGACCGCATCGCCCAGATCTTCCAGGAGCCGATGACCGCACTCAACCCGCAAAAGACCGTCGGCTGGCAGATCGACGAGGTGCTCAGGCTGCACACGGATCTGGGCCGCAAGGCGCGGCGCGCGCGGGTGCTGGAAATGCTGGATCTGGTGCATATCCCCGATCCGCCCTCGGTCTATAACGCCTATCCGCATCAGGTCTCGGGCGGACAGCGGCAGCGGGTGATGATCGCCATGGCGCTGGCCTGCGAGCCGAAACTGATCATCGCCGACGAACCCACCACCGCGCTCGACGTCACCACCCAGCTGCAGATCCTCAGGCTGATCCGCGAGCTGCAGGAGAAGGAAGGCGCAGGCATCCTCTTCATCACCCATGATTTCGGCGTGGTGGCCGAGATTGCCGACCGGGTGGTGGTTCTGAGCAAGGGCGAGATGGTCGAGCAGGGCCCCGCCGCCGAGATCCTGAACCGGCCGCAGCACCCCTATACCCGTGCGCTGATCGGGGCGATCCCGGCGCTGGTGCCGCCCGCGCCGCGCGATTTCGAGGCGGCGCCGGTGGTGCTGAAGGCCGAGGGGCTGGTCAAGACCTTCGCGGCGGGCGGCAGCCTGATCTCGGGCAAGCGCGCGCCGGTGAAGGCGGTCGACAACCTCTCCTTCACGCTGCGCCGGGGCGAGACGCTGGGCGTCGTCGGCGAAAGCGGCTCGGGCAAAACCACCGTGTCGCGGATCGTGACCCGGCTGCTGGAATCCGATTGCGGCGCGGTCGAGGTCGACGGCACCGACCTTCTGGCCTGCTCGCCCCGCGAGCTGCGCGAGATGCGGCGCCATATCCAGATGGTGTTCCAGGATCCGATGGCCTCGCTGAATCCGCGCAAGCGCGTCGAGGACCTGATCGCGCAGGGGCCCATCGTCCATGGCGCCGACCCGAAGGCCGCCCGCGCCCGGGCCCGCGAACTCCTGGAGCTGGTCGAGCTCTCGCCCGCCGCCGCCACCCGTTATCCGCATGAATTCTCGGGCGGGCAGCGCCAGCGGATCGGCATCGCAAGGGCGCTGGCGATGGAGCCCAGGGTGATCGTCGCCGACGAGCCGGTCTCGGCGCTTGACGTGTCGGTGCAGGCGCAGGTGCTGAAGCTTCTGGCCGATCTGCGCGACCGGCTGCATCTGTCGCTTCTCTTCGTCACCCATGACCTGCGCGTCGCGGCCCAGCTCTGCGACCGGGTGATCGTGATGCAGAAGGGCCGGATCGTCGAGACCGGCCTCACCGCAGAGCTTTTCGCCGATCCCCGACACCCCTATACGCAACAGCTTCTGGCCTCGATTCCGGGCCGCGGATGGACCCCGCCCAGCCTGGAAACGGACGCCGCCTGAAGGACCTTCCCATGTCTCTGCAATTCGACGACATCCGCCGCGCCCTGATCGGGGAGGGTACAGCCATTCCCGGTCCCTTCGGCCCCCGGGCCCTAATCTATGCCGATTACGTGGCCTCGGGCCGCGCGCTCGGCTTTGTCGAGGACGCGATCCGGCATCATGTGCTGCCTTATTACGGCAATACCCATACCGAGACCTCCTTCACCGGGCGGCGCACCACCGAGCTGCGCGAACTGGCGCGAGCCTCGGTGCGCGAGAGCATGGGCACCGATGACGGCCATGCCGTGATCTTCTGCGGCGCGGGCAGCACCGCGGCCGCCGACAAGCTGGTCCGGGCGCTGCAGATGGGCGTGCCGGCCGGCCGGCTCGGTCCCGATGCGGTGGTCTTCGTCGGCCCCTATGAACATCACTCCAACGATCTGCCCTGGCGCGAGAGCGGTGCGAAACTGGTGCGCATCCCGCTCGACGCGGCGGGCGCGCTCTGCCTCAGGACACTGGAGCGCGAGATCGCGGCCCATGCCGGGGCCGGGCTGCTTCTGGGCGCGTTTTCGGCGGCCTCGAACGTGACCGGCATCCGCACCGATATCGGTGCCGTCGCGCGGCTCTTGCATGCGGCGGGCGGCTGGTGCGTCATCGATTTCGCTGCCGCCGCGCCCTATATCGCGATCCGGATGGCCGAAAGCGCGCCCGGCGCGGGCGACCGGATCGACGCGGCGCTGGTCTCGCCGCACAAGTTTCCGGGCGGCCCCGGCGCCTCGGGCGTTCTGATTGCCGATTGCGCGCTTCTGGCCGCGGCGCGGCCGACCGTGGTCGGCGGCGGCACCGTCAGCTTCGTCAGTGCCGGCGGGCAATGCTATATCGACGGCGTCGAGCCGCGCGAAGAGGCGGGCACGCCCTCGATCGTCGGCAATATCCGCGCGGGCATGGTGATGGCGCTGAAGACCGAGCTGGGCGCCGAGGCCATCGAGACCCGCGAGGGCGAGCTGCGCGCGCGGCTCGAGGACGCACTGGCCGCCGCGCCGCGGATCGAGCTTCTGGGGCCGCGCAACGCGCCCCGGCTGGGGATCTTCTCGTTCAACATCCGGATCGGCGCGCGGCATCTGCATCACGGCTTCGTCGTGGCGCTGCTGAACGATCTCTTCGGTATCCAGGCCCGCGGCGGCTGTTCCTGCGCCGGTCCCTATGGCCACCATCTGCTGAAGATCGACGACGACCAGAGCCAGCTTTTCTCCGAGGCGGTGGCGCGCGGCCATACCGCATTCCGTCCGGGCTGGGTGCGGCTTGGCGTGAACTACTTCTTCTCGGACGCGGATATCGACCGGCTGGCCCAGGCGCTGGTCTTCATCGCGGAAAACGGGCTGGCGCTCTTGCCGCTTTACCGGCTCGATGTCGATCATGGCGTCTGGCGTGCCCGCGACGGCGCGCGCAGCCCCGCGCCCGAAAGCCTCGCCGCCCTCTGGACGCGGAGGCCCGACACCCCCGAGCCCCCCGATTTCGAGACCTGCCTTGCCGAGGCCGCGCGTCTGGCCCAAACCGGGCGGGCGCAGGCCGAAGCGGCTGCCGGAACCGATCTGGATGCCGATGACGAGGCCCTGCGCTGGTTCTGGCTGCCCGAGGAGGCCGCCGCCGCCCTGACCGACGAGGAGACCCCTGCATGACCGATCCCGTGACCTTCCCGCCCTCGCTCTGGGCCGATACCGCGCCCGGGCGCGTCCCGGCGCCGCCGCTGCAAGGTACGATCGAGGCCGATACGGTCATCATCGGCGGCGGCTTCACCGGGCTGTCGGCGGCGCTGCATCTGGCGCGCGAGGGCCGCAAGGTGGTGCTGCTGGAGGGCCGGGCGGTCGGCTGGGGCGCCTCGGGGCGCAACAATGGCCAGGTGATCCCGACCCTGACCGCGGCCGAGCCCGATGCCTGGGTCGCGCGTTTCGGCGAGACCGGGCGGCGCTTTGCCGAGCTGATCGGCGGCTCGGCCGGGCTTCTCTTCGACATCGTCCGCCGCGAGGGGCTGAAGGCCGAGGCCGAGCAGAGCGGCTGGTTCCAGCCCGCCCATTCGCCGGGCCGGGTCCGGCTCAGCGAGAAGCGGGTCGAGGCGTGGAAGCGGTTCGGTTTCGACGTGTCTCTGAAGGACGCGAAGCAGACCGCCGAGCTGCTGGGCACCGACTTCTGGCATGGCGGGATGTATGCGCCCACGGGCGGGCATATCAACCCGCTGGCGCTGGCCCGCGAACTGGCCCGCGCCGCCGAAGGCCATGGTGCGGTGATCCATGAACAAAGCCCGGTGAAATGGGTCGAGCGGCAGGGCGCCGAATGGGTTGCGGCGACCGCGACCGGCAAGGTCCGGGCGCGTGCCCTGATCCTCGCCAGCAACGCCTATACCGGCAAGCTGGCGGCGGGGCTTGCGCCGAAGATCGCGCGGAGTTTCATCCCGGTCCATTCCTGGCAGATGGCGACCGAGCCGCTGGGCGAGGATCTTCGCCGGAAGATCCTGCCGGGGCGGCAGGCCGTGTCGGATACGCGGGGCGATCTGCGCTTCTTCCGCTATGATGCGCGCAACCGGCTGATCACGGGGGCTGCCATCATCGCCGGGCTGAACGATGCCGCCCGGGCCGAGGCCAAGGCCGCGCGGAACCTGTCCGAGGCCTTCCCGGATCTCGGCCTGCCGAAGATGACCCATGTCTGGTCAGGGTATCTCTCGATGAACTGGGACCGTTTCCCCAAGGTCCATAATCTCGGCCCCGACGGCTGGGCCTGGGTCGGCTGCAACGGGCGCGGCGTGGCGCTGGGCACCGCGCTCGGGCGCGAGATGGCGCGCGCTGTCGCGGGCGAGGACCCGCGCGGGCTGGCGCTGCCGGTGACCGAGCCCCAGGCCTTCCCCTATCACGCCCTGCTGACCCGGATCGCGCCCGCCTATCTGGCGCTGTTGCGGCGCAAGGACCTCAAGGAACCCGAACTCTGAGCGAGGAGCCAGGAAAATGAAAGACCTACCCATCCTCGAACGTCGCCGTATCGAGGCGATGATCCTGAAACATGTCTTCGACGTGATCTCGGAACGCGCGGGCCGGGCCGAGGCCGAGGCGGTGATCGGCGAGACCTGCTCGCGTTCGGCCATCGAACAGGGCAAGGCGCTGGCTGCCGATCTCGACCATCCGCCGACGCTCGAGGATTTCGCGGCGATCATGCCGAACTGGACGAAGGAAGATGCGCTGTCCATCGAGCCGATCGAGACCTCGGCCGAGAAGATGGATTTCAACGTTACCCGCTGCCGCTATGCCGAGATGTATCGCGAGATGGGGCTGGGCGAGATCGGGCATCTGCTCTCGTGCAACCGCGATGGCGATTTCTGCATCGGCTACAACCCCGAGATCGAGATGACCCGCACCCAGACCATCATGAAAGGGGCGAGCCATTGCGATTTCCGTTACCGGATGAAGAAGGACTGAGGCATGGCCGTCGAGAACTGGGTCGCGAAACACATCCCCGAACTGGTGGCGTTTCGCCATGACATGCACCGCAATCCCGAGCTGCTTTACGACCTGCCCCGGACCTCGGCCCGGGTCGCCGAGGCGCTGCGCGCGGCGGGGGTGGACGAGGTGCATGAGGGCATCGGCCGGACCGGCGTCGTCGGCGTGATCCGCGGCCAGAGCAACGTCTCGGGGCGGACCATCGGACTGCGCTCGGACATGGACGCGCTGCCGATCCACGAGGAGACCGGCGCCGACTGGGCCTCGAGCGTGCCGGGCAGGATGCATGCCTGCGGCCATGACGGTCACATGACCATGCTTCTGGGCGCGGCGCGGCATCTGGCCGACAGCCGGGCCTTCGACGGCACCGTGATCGTGATCTTCCAGCCCGCCGAAGAGGGCGGCGCGGGCGCGAAGGCGATGATCGAGGACGGGCTGTTCGCGCGCTGGCCCTGCGACGAGGTCTACGGGATGCACAACCGCCCCGGCCTGCCGGTCGGACAGTTCACCATCGCGCCGGGCCCGATCATGGCCTCGGTCGACGAGATCCGGATCACCGTCGCCGGGCGCGGCGGCCATGCCGGGCGGCCGAATCTGTCGGTCGATCCGATGCCGGCGGCGGCGGCGGTCATCCAGGCGGTGCAGGCGATCATCGCGCGGACCGTCGATCCGATCGACAGCGCCACGATCTCGCTTTGCACCATCCAGGGCGGCAATGCCTTCAACGTGATCCCGGCCGAGGTGACGCTGACCGGGACGGTGCGGGCGCTGCGCGAGGAGGTTCGCGACCATATCGAGGCCCGCCTGGCCGAGACCGTGGCCGGTGTCGCGGCGGGGTTCGGTGCGACCGGAACGCTCGACTACATCCGCCATTACCCGGTGACGGTGAACCATGAGACCGAGACCGCGCTTGCGGCAGAGGCCGCGCGTTTGGTGGCCGGAGAGGCGGCCGTCACCACCGACATGCCGCCCACGCTCGGCGGTGAGGATTTCTCTTTCATGCTGAACGAGGTGCCGGGCGCGCTGATCAATATCGGCAACGGGCCGAGCCAGGGCCTGCACCACCCGCGCTACGATTTCGACGACGAGGCCATCGGCTGGGGCTGTTCCTACTGGACGACGCTGGTGCGTCAACGCCTGCCGCTCTGAGCCCGGCATCGTTGCGGGGCGGAGGCCTCCTCCGCCCCGTCTGCGGTTCCTCCCCCCCGAGGCCGAATCCCGAAGCCGAAGCCGAATCCCGGGGTCCGGGGACCCCGTTCAGACGTCGATCACGGCGCTGCGGTTGCGCAGCAGCAGGAAGCCGCCGACGAGGAAGCAGAAGGCCGCCACCCCGAGCGGGAAGCCGAGCACGACGTAATTGCCCTCGTAGACCGGATAGAACGCCTTGCGGGCTTCGCCGACGCAATGCACGATCGGGTTCCAGAACAGGATCTCGCGTGCGTCCCTGGGCAAGCTCTCATAGGTGAAGAACACCGCCGACAGGATGAAGAGCGGCCGGTTGATGATGTTCCAGACCCGTTGCCAGAGCGGCACGAAGGCGAAGATCACCGCGTTCAGCGTGCCGACCCCCAGCCCCAGCAGCGCTGCCGAGCCGATGGCGGCGAAGAGCGGGCCCAGTTGCAGCCGCACCGGGTCGTCGGTGATGACAAGCAGGGTCGAGAAGACCAGCACGCAGACGATGACGATGGTCAGGAACGAGAGGAAGAACCGTGCCAACACCGCGTCGAGCGGCGTCACGATCGGGAAATGCATCAGCGGCCGGTTCACCACGACCGAATTGCTGACCCCGCCCGCGATCTCGGAATAGGCGTGGAACGGGAGATAGCCGGTCGCGTAGAACAGGATGAAGCTTTCGCCCAGAGGCGGCGTGTGGATGAATTGCGAGAAGGCCAGGGCCAGGATCGCGATCATGCCGGCGGGCTCCAGCACCGCCCAGACATAGCCCCCCGGAGACCTGCCGTAGCGGGTGATCATCTCGCGGATCACCAATGCGCCGAAGACGCGCAGCGAGGGCAGGCGCCAGCCGGGACCGGGCCGTGGGTGGAACAGGGACATGCGACCTCCTCGACGAGGGTTGTTCACTCTGGCGTTGCGTCGCCGGAGCTTTCATCTACCATTACCCGCTCAATTCCGGTAGCTGGGCTGTACCGTGCAAATATCTTCCAATATCGAGGGTGGCCAGCGCGTCACCGGAGCGGTTTCCGACAAGGCGGAGACCCGGGCGCAGACCCGCCATCGGGTGATGCGGTTCGGATTTCTGGCAACGGTCGTCCTGCCGACCCTGCTGACCGCGCTTTACCTGTGGCTTTTCGCTGCCGACCAGTATCATTCCGAGGCGGCCTTCTCGGTCCGCTCCGAGGATTTCTCGAACCCGCTCGAGGCGCTCAGCGCCTTCACCCAGGTCGGGTCCTCCTCCTCGTCGGATTCGCAGATCCTTTACGATTTCATCCGCTCGCAGCCGCTGATCCAGAAGGTCGATGCCACGCTCGATCTGCGGGCGCTTTACGGCAAGCCCTCGCTCGATCCGGTCTTCTCGCTGGAAGACGATGCCTCGCGCGAGGACAAGCTCGATTACTGGCGGCGCATGGTGAAGGTCGCGGTCGATCCCTCGACCGGCGTGCTGTCGCTGCAGGTGCGCGCCTTCTCGCCCGAGGATGCCCAGAGCGTCGCCAAGGAGATCCTGACCGAAAGCGGTTTCATGGTCGACGATCTCAGCCGCATCGCGCGGCAGGATGCGATCCGCTTCGCGCTCGAGGATGTCGAGGAAGCCGAGGCGATGCTGCGCGAGATCCGCCGCAATGTGCGGGTGTTTCGGCTGGAGAACGACATCATCGACCCGACCGAGGTGGCCGAGTCGCAGATGGGGGTGATCGCGGCGCTGGAATCGCAGCTTGCAAGCGCGCTGGTCGAACGCGAGACCATCGCCGGATTCGCCGGTCAGGAGGATCAGCGCGTCAAGCGGATCGACCGCCGGATCGAGGCGGTGCGCAGCCAGATCGACCAGGAACGCCGCCGGATCGGCAAGTCGACCTCGGGGCCGACCTCGCTGGTCGACGTGATCGGCTCCTATGAGGAACTGCTGGTCGATCTCGAATTCGCGCAGCAGGCCTATACCGCCGCGCTCGCCTCGGCGGAACAGGCCCGCGCCGAGGCCCGCCGCACCAGCCGCTATCTGGCGGTACATATCCCGCCGACCCTGGCCGAGGACAGCATCTATCCGCAGCGCTGGCTGCTGATCCTGCTGGTCCTGATCTGTTCCCTGGCGGCCTATGCCACGGTGCTGCTGGTCTATTACAACATCCGCGACCGGGGCTGAGCCATGCTCGAATTCCGTGCCGTGGAAAAGGCCTTCCGGCTGCCGGGCGGCGGGCGCCGCCGGATCCTCAGCGGGCTGACGCTCGATCTGCCGCAAAAATACCGGGTGGCGGTCATCGGGCGCAACGGCGCGGGCAAGTCGACCTTCCTGCGGATGGTGGCGGGCACGCTCCAGCCCGATCAGGGCGAGATCCGGCGGCGGGGTCGGATCAGCTGGCCGATGGGCTTTTCAGGCGGCTTCCACCCGGCGCTGACCGGACGGCAGAATGCGCGCTTCGTGGCGCGGATCTATGGCGCCGACAGTGACGATCTGGTCGAGGAAGTGGAGGCCTTCTGCGATCTCGGACCCTATTTCGATGCCCGGCTGCAGACCTATTCCTCGGGCATGAAGGCGCGTCTGGCGCTTGGGGTCAGCCTCGCCACCAATTTCGACTGCTATCTGGTCGACGAGATCACCGCAGTCGGCGACGCGGCCTTTCGCAAGAAAGCGCAGCGCACCTTCGCCGAGCGGCTGGACCGGGTGCAGGTGATCATGGTCTCGCATTCCGAGGGGACGCTGCGCGACTACTGCAACTCGGCGCTGCTGTTGCAGGACGGCGATGGCTGGTTCTTCGAGGATCTCGAGGAGGGGCTTGCCGCCTATCGCAAGTCCATCGCGTCGTGAGGCCTGGGCCGGTCTTCGGCCAGCCCCGTTTCCTGGCCGGTCCGCAATCGCCGACGGCCGATCTCTATTTCGGTTTTTCCCTTGCCGGGGCCATCGCGGCGGGCCGGGTCCGGCAGCTGGCGCCGACGGTGTTTCTTGCGGGCGACACGCTGGTCGTCATGCGCCACCTCGCGGGGCTCGGCCTGCTGCCGCGCTATCGCCGCCTGATCTATCTGATCGATGACGACATCCTGGCCGGGATTCGGGACCGGGCCCTGCCGCGCGCCTATCGTGCCAAGCTCGCGGCGCTCGAACTGCCCGCCGCCCTGCGTTGCGGCGCTGCTGCCGAGGCGGTGGTCGCGACCAGTCCGGCGCTGGTCGCGCAATGGCGCGCCCGGCAGCCCGGAAAGGCCGTAATCGCGATCGCCCCGGCCTGGCCCGTGGCAGAGATGCCCGCGCCCCTGCAGGCAGCCCCGCTGCGGCGGATCGCGCTGATCATGGGGCGCAGCCATGCCCGCGACGCGGCTCCGCTCTGGGTGCCGCTGCTGGCGCTGCTCGACCGCCGGCCGGCGCTGGGCCTGACGGTTTCGGGCAATCTCGACCTGCCCGCCCCGGTCCGGAGCCATCCCCGCGTCGACATCCTGCCCGCCCGCGGCTGGGCCGACTATCTGGCCTGGCTGCGGAGCGCCCGGGCCGATATCGGGCTGGTGCCGCATTTCGCGGCGCGGGGCTTCAACGCCGCGCGCTCGGGCAGCAAGTTCGGCGAATACGCGATGACCGGTGCGGCGGTGCTGGGGGCCGAGGCCTGGGCCGAGGGACGTGCTGCTGCGGCGGCGGGCCGCTGTCTGGCCTTGCCGCCGGATCCGAAGGTCTGGATCGCCGC
The DNA here is from genome assembly GCF_047553435.1 of Rhodovulum sp. HP10. Classification (NCBI taxonomy): domain Bacteria; kingdom Pseudomonadati; phylum Pseudomonadota; class Alphaproteobacteria; order Rhodobacterales; family Paracoccaceae; genus Rhodovulum; species Rhodovulum sp. HP10. Next base: position 1,668,849 of record NZ_CP180201.1, on the reverse strand, counting down.
GATCGAGCGGCTGACAGAGGCGCCGGAGGAGGCCCGCGCCCTCGCGGCCCGCAACCGCTCTGCGCTGATCGCCGAGGATGCCTGCGGTCGCCAGCAGCGGCTCTGGTCCGATCTTCTGGGCATGGATCTCGTCGATCCCCGGGCTGTCGCCGCGGCACCGGGCTGAACCCCGGCGACAGTCCGCCCATTGCCCACAGGGGGGCGCCGCTGTGTGTGAGGGGCGACCCTTCCGGGGCGCAGGTCCGGCCTCGGGGCCGAGACCGGGGCTTCGGGACCGGGCGGTTATCCTTTGCGGAACGCGGCATATCCGCAGATGATGCGACAGGGCGCAGATGGGGGAGACAGAGATGCACCGTACGTTTTCAGGGCTTGGGGTGCTTTTCGTTGCCGGTTTCGGGCCGATCACCACGGATCCCGCGCGCAGCCGCGCGCTTTATGTCGAGACACTGGGCCTGCCGCTTAAGTCCCATGGCGAGAACGAGGATTATCTTCTGACCGAGGATGGCGCATTGAGCGGATGCCGACATTTCGCGCTCTGGCCGCTTGTGCAGGCCGCGCAATCCTGCTTCGGCCTCGACGAGTGGCCCGCCGATCTGCCGACGCCGCAGGCATGGCTGGAATTCGATGTCGAGAATATCGCCAAGGCCACCGAAGCGTTGCTGGCTCGGGGCTGTCAGCTTCTGGTCGCCAACAGGCAGGAGCCGTGGGGCCAGAAGGTGACGCGCTTTCTCAGCCCCGAGGGCCTGCTGCTGGCCGTCACCGAAACGCCATGGTTGCGCGATCCCTGAGGCGGCGACCGAATGTCCTGTGTGGCTGGCTCCCGCATAGCAAGATGTAAATGAGACTGCGTGTACCTTTTCAGAAGCGGTCTTGTGTCCGGCCTGTTTGTGCGGTTGGCACCGCTGGCCCTGATGGGATCCGCAGATCAGGTTCCTATCTGCTTTGCGGGCAATTTCGCCCGGGACATTCGGCGGAGCGTCCTGATCGTTGCGGCTGAAGGGTACACCATCACATCGTCGGTCTTGCTATCTCTCGAGCACTCGGCGGGCTACGCCGCGTGTGGTTTGCAGGGCGCGTCCCTGGTCAGAACGGCCCACATGATTCGTGCCGTCTTGTTTGCCATGGCCACGGTCGCGAGCCGGACTGGCTTTCTTTGCAACAGCTTCGTCAGCCATGGATCGGCGCGTTCCGGATGATTGGCGACCTGTCGCACGCGCGATGTCATTCCGACGACGATGAGCTGGCGCAGGTATCGGTCACCCATCTTGGTGATCTTTCCCAACCGCTCCTTACCGCCGCTGGAATGATTGCGCGGTGTCAGGCCAAGCTACGCCGCAAACTCTCGACCGCTCCGGAATTGGCGGCCCGACCCGATCGTAGCGGCCACGGCCGAGGCCGTGACGGGCCCGACGCCGGGAATGGTCTGCAGGAGTTGAGCCTGGCGGCTGAGACGGGCCTGAATGCGCATCGTGATCTCGTACCAGCCGAGGCGATTGTGCAGATCGACCAGCTGTCGGCTGAGGACCCGCAGGACGTCCCGGGCGAGCTCGGGCAACCCCGGCTGCTTGCCCTCGATGATCCCTTTCGCAAAATCGATGGCCCGCGCGACGCCCCGGGCGATGGCGATGCCGAACTCCGCGGCCAGGCTCCGGAGCATGTTGATCAACTGGGTGCGCTGTCGATCCACGAAGTCGCGTGCGCGGTGCAGAGACAAGAGCGCCTGCTGGTCCTCGGACTTGACCTCGACGAAACGCATCGTCGGCCGTGTCACGGCTTCGCAAATGGCTTCTGCATCAACGGCGTCGTACTTGCCCCGTTTCACGTAGGGTTTGACATACATCGGCGGCATCAGCCGGACAGTATGGCCGAGCTTCGCAAGCTCGCGGCCCCAGTGGTGGCTCGATGGGCAGGCTTCGATGCCGATGAGGCAGGGCGACAGTCATCCGAAGAACGCCAGCACCTGCGCCCGGCGCAAAGGTCGGTTGAAGGCAACCTCTCCGATCGCGGTAACTCCGTGGACATGAAAGATGTTCTTTGCCAGGTCGAGGCCGACAGTGCTAACTTGCATGGGGTGGCTCCTCTCAATTGCAGTTTCTGACACCTGCACTAAGGCGCATTGCGACGCCGGGGGCGGGAGCCATCCACCCCATCTGCTAAGGGCCGGGCCCGCCGACATCCCCGCCGGGAAAGCGTGGGCGGGGCGGTCCCCAGCAGGGAAACGCCTGCCCCTCTCCGCGGCCTGCGTTTCCACGGCCGTCGCAGGGGGGCGGCATCGTGATGTAAGGTCAGCTCGAGGTCGCGCATATTAGGTGACATCGATATCGCACGCGGGTGCTGTCGGGACGTTTGGAGCCCTGCGAGATCGTCCTCTGTCCGGCCAGAGGCCAGACAGAGCGTGGCCGTCTGTTCGCCGCCCCGGAAATGCGCCGGATCGAGTACCGGCAGCCGCGTCAGCACGCTGTCGGGCGCCCCGGTGCGGCCCATCGCGAGACTGGCGCGTGCCCGCAGATAAAGCCGCGATTTATCCGGTCCCTGGCACTTGAGCAGGCGCGTGCAGATCTGTTCGGTGCGCGTCCATTCGCCGAGTACGGCCACGATTTCGGAGCGGATGCGCTCCCGGTTGGGATGCCACGCCGCGCAATGCCGGAAGACGTGTCCGGAAAGGTCGCCGCGGCGGACCTTTTAGACCAGGCCGGGTTCCCGCTCTGCGGCGATCCGGCCGGTGGCCGCTGCAGCCGTAGCAGCAGCCGGTGGCCCCATGCGATCCAGAAGCGTCGGCGCCAGCGGGACGTCGGGCAGGAGCGCGAGCGCGGCTTCGGGATCGTCCAGTGCCTGCCAGGTGGAAAACCGGGCCTGAAGGATCCAGATCCGGCCGGGAACGCGGTCGGCGGTCTCTGCCTCCCCAGGTCTCGACGGTGTCGACGTGCCAGAGCCTGCGGGCCGCCGCACCCCGCAATGGCCGGGTATAGGCGCGGTCGGACGCGCGTGCGATCACCGCTTTGTACAGGTGGCAGCGCGGCTTCGGGGTCTTCGGCCAGCGCGTCTCGCACCAGCCTGGCTTTCCTCCTTCCGGAGGCCCGGGGCCGCCGCCGTTCCGGGCCCGGAGGAAAGACCGTGCCACCTGCCGGCGTCAGCCGATCAAGACACGCGGGACGAGAGCAGCTCGGCCATCAGCCTTTCGTCGAGAGAGACGAATTCGGCAAGCCGCGCGGCCGAGGCGTCGTGTTCGAACCGGTCAAGGAGCTTGGGCCAGCGCCGTTCGTCCGGGGCATGTTCGCCGGCATTGACGATCCGCCCGGCCAGTTCCACCGGCTTGCCGAACCGCACCGAAAGATCGGCTTCCAGCCGCTGCAGCCGGTTGACCTCGTAGATCCCCTGAAGCGCCGCCGCGCCCTGCGCCGCCAGGTCCAGCCGCTCGGCCGCAGTCAGCTTGCGCAGCCGCTGGCGTCCCCGCATCCGCCGCGTCGCCAGATAGGAAGTATAGAAATTGTCGTAGTGATCGCGCACGAAGTTCTGCCAGGCGGGCGTGCCGCCGAAGAAATAGTCGTCGGCCGAAAGCTCGAGCGCCGCGCGCTTGCCGGTATTCGCGGGATGCGCCAGAGCCTCGGGCGACAGTGCCCGGGCCTCTTTCTGCAGGAAGAAGTAGAAAGAGGCGATCCGTTCGCGCGGGTCGCGCAGCACGGTGAAGGCAAAGCGATCAGGCGGCAGGGTCTCGAGCTCGGTCCAGTCGATATGGCCGGAATAGAGATCGTAACCGGGCGGCAACTGCGATCCGTCCGGGCATTGGGTATGCACCCTGACCGGCGAGACATGCTCGGGGCCGCCCACCAGTGCCTCGAGCGTGGCATGGATGCCCTGACCCGCTGTCTTCGGAATATGCAGGAAGATGATCGGGCTCATGCTGCGCCGCTCCCGAGATCGATCACATCGGGCCGGAATTCGGGCGTGTCGGTCATCTGCAGCACGCCTTCGGCAAAGGCCGCGGGATCGGTCGCGTCGAGATGGGTCATCTGCCAGGGGGCGAAACGCCACCACTGCGCGCGCTGCATCAACTCGATCTGCTCGGGCGGCAGGCGGTATTTCTTGATCACGGCAGGGTTCCCCGCGACCACCGCATAGGGCGGCACGTCGCGCGCCACGACCGAACGCGCGGCCACGATGGCGCCGTCGCCGATGGTCACCCCGGCCCGGATCATGGCGCCATGGCCGATCCAGACATCGTTGCCGATGGTGGTGATCTTGGCCCTGGTCGGCGGTTTGCCATTGACGAAGCGGTAATCGTGATACTCGGCCGAGCCCGCGAAACCGTTGCCAAGTTCGAACACCCGGTCATGCAGGTAGAACATCGGGCTGGTCGAGGCCCAGGTCAGCGGATGGTCCTGACGGCCGATCTGCACCTCTTCGCCGAATGAGCAATAGCGCCCGATCCGCGCGGCGAAGCAATAGCCCGAGACCTGATAGGAGAAGGCGCCAAGCTCGATCGAGAACTCGTATTGCGTCCATTTCAGGCTGCAGGGCGCCTCGAGCCGGGTGCGGCGTGGCATCCTGAGCTTCGACGAGCCGCGCGGCAGAACCTCGACACCCTTGCCGGTCAGGTCTCCAATGGAAACGGTAACAGTACTCATCTGCTCTCCTGGCTGTTCTTGTCTTTGTCGGTTGTTCTGCCGGGCTCAGGCCGACAGTGCGGGCGGCATCGCGATGCCTGCGCCCAGATGCCGCCGCAGGTGGCGGTCGAGCGCCTCGCCCTCGCAGCCCAGCGGCAACAGATGGCCGTTGATCGCCGCCGCCGCCGCGCCGGCCTGCGCCCCGATGTCGTAGACGAAGACCGGCAGGCCGGTCGCGAGCGTTTCATGCGCGGCAAAGCAGAAGGTCTCGGGCCAGATCGACGGGATCAGCCAGCAGCCAATGCGGTATTTCTCGGCCAGATCGGCGATCTCGTCGCGCCCGTAGGCGCCGTGAACGCGGATGCGGCGATGGGCGAAGGCGGGGTCGATCTTGCCGATCACCACGATTCCGAGATCGGGTGCGGCTTTTTCGGCCAGATCGCGGAGGATGCCTGCGCCCTTGTTATGGCCGATGGCACCCAGCACACCCACTGTCAGCGAAGCGTCCCGTGGCGGGACGACCCGGCGCGGCAGGTGGTCGGGCCGGTGCGGCCGCAGCACGATCCGTCCGGCCAGCCCGGGCCAGACCCGGGCCAGGTGGTTGCGGCTGTCCTCGGAGAAGACGATCATCTCGTCGGCACGCTCCATCACCCTGCGCCAGCCCGCGCGCCATGTCGCGATTTCGGGGGGGCGCCTGCCCGAGGTGACGGCGAGCCGGGCATAGCAGGACTGACAGGTCTCGGGCCCGGGCAGGCCACAGAACCGGCCCTTGCTGCTGATCAGCGTGTAGGACGGACAAAGCGGCAGGAAGTCGTGGAACAGCACCGACAGCCGGTCGCCGGGCGCAAGCCAGGACAGCGCCTGCTGCATGAGCCCCAGCGGGTCCTCGGACGCGACGAGGTTGGAATAGATGAGATGCCGGGCGTCGAGACCGGCCAGCATCGCGGCCAGATCGGAGGCGTCCAGCAGGCCCCGGGTGACCCCTTCGCGGCAGTAAAGCTCGACCTGAAGCCGGTCGGTGCCGGGCGCGTCGCGCAGGACCAGCGCCGCGGCGTCTTCGACCAGTACCTCCTCGAGCCGGGCCTGCAGCCAAAGCTCGGAGCCGCCGCCCAGTCGGTGCGCCAGATAGATCCGGAGCGGCGCGCCGCGCCCGAGCATGCCGATCCCGACCGCGAGGCGCGGGCCGACCAGCGGGTCGCTGTCGCGGAATTGCTGCACCATCAGGTCGTAACCCGGATAGCGGTTCGAGATCAGCCGGTTGTTGGCACGCACACGCTCGGCCTTCTCGGCGCCGAACGAGCTGCCCGAACGGTGTTCGACGAAGAGATGCGCGGCGCAGACATGGCGCGCGCCCAGCGCTGCGGCCTTGCGGCACCAGTCGACCTCTTCTCCATAGCCGCGGCCGAAGGCGGTATCCAGCTCGGGCAGCAGGTCGAGCCAGTGCCGGGCCATCCCCATGCAGAAGCCCACGCCGACCGGCGCCTCGCAGAGTACCCGGCGCCAGTTCAGCCGGGCGGCCGCGCGATCGGCGGCCTCGGCTTCGCCCGGGCCCAGCGGCCGGGGCCGGCATTCGACCGGCACATCGAAGATCTCGGCATCGTTCGACAAGGGCGTCACCGAGGCGATCGAGGCATCGTCGAGGATCGGGGCCATCAGCCGGGTCAGCCAGCCCGGCGGCACCAGCGCATCGCTGTTGAGCAGCACGACATGGCCCCGCGCCTCGGCAAGGCCGCGATTGACGGTGCCGATGAAACCCAGATTCTGCTGATTGACCAGAAGCCGCGCCTGCGGATGGCGGCGGACGAAATCTTCCAGCAGCGGCCGCACCCTCGGGTCGGGCGAGGCGTCGTCGATCAGGATCAGCCGGTGCGGCTCGGGTGTGTTGGCGGCGATCCGCTCGAGGCAGAGCGTCAGCACCTCGACCGCGTTATAGACCGGCAGCACGATGTCGACGGGCTCGGTCAGGGGGGGCATCGGGCAGTCGCCGACAAGCTCCGTGCCTGCCTCGGGCATATGGTCCGCATCGACAAGCTGCGGCAGCAGCGCGCGTTCCAGCCGGTCGCCGGCGGCGCTGTCGCCCCGGAAGAAATAGCCGATGAGATCGGCATTGTGACGAAACGGGAACAGGATGAGGCTGAGCGCGGCGCGCAGGCCGCCGAAGGCGTAATCGCGGGCCCGAAACAGCGGCACCCGGATTTCCTGGCCACTTCGGACATCGTGCCAGGTCAGGAAGCGCATGCCCGGAAGATCGTGCCTGATCCTGCCTTCCGCATCGGGGGCCAGCAGCATCGTCGCGGCCTCGGAGCCGACCCGCGCGATGCGCGCGGCACCTGCCGAGATCCGGATGACGCCGTCTGCAGTCTGCAGATCCAGCTGACCCGGGCGATCATGGTCGAATGGCAGCGCGATGCCCTTCCGGCGCCCGCGCATCCGCATCCAGAAAAATGTCTTGAGTACCCGCCGCGTGGCCGCGAGCCGTGAGGTCGTCATGTCAGCCCGTCTTCGTTCAGCAGTCTCCCCGTGGTAGCTGATGGCCATGGCCAAGGCAACTCACGGGAGGGGGAGCCGTCGCGTCGCTGGCGACGATCCGCACAAGCAAGCGTTGCTTTGGCAATTGAATTGAAACCTCCTGGGCGAACGTGTATGAATTAATCGAAATAGGAAAGTTTGTTTACGGGCACGTGTTCCGGGTTTCCTGTATGTGTCGCCTTCTCGTGCGATGTTGAATTCCCTGTTATCGAGTGAGCCTTTGACCGAGAGGCGAATGATCCGGCGATAGCCCGCAAGGGATCGACCATGGTTTCACCGATCGGACGAGTCGGCGCGGCGCTGCGCAATTCGAAAGTCATTCGTGCGATCGCCCGCGATTTCGATGCCCGCTGGTATCTGACCCAATACCCCGATGTCGCCGAAACAGGAATGAAGCCGTTGGTGCATTACGTGCGCTACGGTGCCCGGGAAGGCCGCAATCCCCGTCCCGATTTCGACGGGATGAGCTATCTTGAGATCAATCCCGATGTCCGCGATGCAGGCCTGAACCCGTTCTATCACTGGGTCAGGTTCGGCCGCGCCGAGGGCCGCGTCATCTCGCATGACCCTGGCAATGAGGGCAGTTCGTCCGGCGAGATGCCGGTGCTGAAATTCTCCGGCCTGTTCACGCCGCTCGATTGTATCGCGGCCTCGCAGCTGCGGCGGCTCGACCTGACCAGGCTGCCCGATACGCTGATGGGGCGCGGCTTTCCCTACGGGATCGCGCCCGGCCCGGTGAGCTATCCGCTTGTGCTGTTCTGCGATGGCACGGGCGATGTACCGGCCGATCGCATCCAGCAGGCGCTGGCGCTGACCACCGGCACGGTCCATGTGCTGAGCCCGAGTGCCGGGCGGCGCCGGGGCAAGGGGCGCGACCGGCTGCGATACTGGAACCGCACCGCCGATGCCGCACTTGCCGATCTGAAGGCCGTGCTGAAGGGGCTCGATGGTGAATTCGTGGGGCTGTGGGAGGTCGCCTTCTCGCCCGCGATCTCGGCCTGGCATTTCCTCGGGGCGGCCTTGCGGCACGATCCCGTGCTTGCCCATGCCGGGGCCTCGTTGGTCCGGGGCGACGGTCGGCTCTGGCGCTCCGGCTTCCGGGTGCGGGCAGGCCAGGAGGGCCTTGTGGCGCTGGGGCGCGATGCCCATTTCCTCGATCCGTTCCAGTTCCGGCTGAAACCCTCGGCGATGCTCGATCCGGGCTTCGGCCTCGCCCGGGTCGAGGCGTTGCGCGATGCCGCGGCCCGGGTCCGGGGCAAGGACGGGCCTCGCATGACCGAGGCCATCGCCCGGCTCGCGGCCCCGCTGGCAGGGTCCGGCCGACCGGTCTTCGCGGTGCAGGGCTGCGCCCTGGTCCTGTCGGATGACGAGCCCTCCGAGCCGCCGGAACCGGCGAAAGCCGATGACGGCAGGTTGCCGAACAATCCCGGGCCGGCCGACGCCGTGATCTTCGTCGACAGCGTGCCGCCGATGCCCGATCAGGATGCCGGTTCGGTCACCGCGTCGAACTTTATCGACATCTTTCTCGAGCGCGGCGCCGAGGTGGTGTTCTACAGCACCGCCCGGCGGATGTGGGACAACCCCTATGCGCTGGCGCTGGCGGCGCGCGGCGTGGTCTGCCTGACCGATCCGGTGGTGCGCAACTATGCCCAGGCCTGCGAGCATATCGCCGCCGCGGGATATGACCGGCTCTCCTTCCTGCTGACCCGGATCTATGCCGGCGGCGAATTCGTCGAGCGGACCCGCGCCCGGTTTCCGCAGGCGCGGCTGGTCTTCAACACCGTCGATCTGCACGGCCTGCGCGAGTTGCGCGAGGCGCGGATCGCCGGAAGCACCGCGCGTGCCTTCGCGGCCCAGACCACCTTCGCCCGCGAACGCGACATCATTCAGCGTTGCGATGCGACGATCCTTCTGTCCGAGGCCGAGATGAACGAGCTTTCGCCGACGCTCGGCCATGCCAATCTGCACCTGATCCCGATGGTCAACGAGTTCAGCCCGCCCAGGGCGGGATACAGCCAGCGCCGGGGGCTGATGTTCATCGGCGGTTTTGCGCATCATCCCAATATCGACGCGGTCGAATACATTCTCGATGAGCTCTGGACGCCGATCCGGGCCCGCGATCCAGAGATGGTGCTGAAGATCGTCGGACCGCATTTCCCCGCGCGGCTGCGGGACCGCCTGCCCGAAGGGGTCGAGGCGCTGGGCTTCGTGCCCGATCTGGGCGCGGCCCTCGAACAGGTGCGGCTGAGCCTGGCGCCGCTGCGCTACGGGGCGGGCATCAAGGGCAAGATCGGCACCAGCCTCTCTCATGGCGTGCCCTGCGTCGCGACCTCGCTGGCGGCCGAGGGCATGGGATTGCAGTCCGGTCGCGACATCCTCGTCGCCGATACCCCCGAGGCCTTTGCCGAGGCCGTTCTCAGCCTTCATGGAGACGAGATGCTCTGGACCCGAATGAGCCGCGCCGGATACGATTTCTGCGAGGCCCGCTATTCGCGTCGCGCGGTCGCGGCGAAACTGAATGCGCTGCTCGACGAGGTCTCGGCATGAAGGACGGGACCATGGCCGCTCCGTATCTTCGTGTCGTCCCCGAGACCGGGGCCGGGACCGGGACTGCGCTGCGCTTCTTCACCATCTGTGCCCGGAATTTCCTGCCGGGGGCGCGGATCCTCTGCGACAGCGTGCGTCGCGCCCATCCCGACGCGGTTTTCACCGTCTATCTCTGCGATCGCGACATGGGCTACGACCCCGAGGCGCTGGGGATGACTGTCGCGCCGCTGGAGGTGCTGGGCATTCCCGCGCTCGAGCGGATGATCCGGACCTACAACATCACCGAGCTCTGCACCGCGATCAAACCCTACTGCTTCCTGAGGGAATTCTCCCAGAGCCGGGCAGATGCGGCAGAGCAGGCGCCCCATGTGGTCTATCTCGATCCCGATATCGAGCTTTTCAGCCCGCTCATCGAGGTCGCCGGGGCTCTCGATGCGGGCGCTTCGGCGGTGCTGACGCCGCATGTCCTGAAACCGGCCGAACGCGCCGAGTTCGAGGACGACCATTTCCTGCGCTACGGGATCTACAATCTCGGCTTCATTGCGCTTCGCGCGACCGAGGCAGTGGCCGATGTGGTCCGCTGGTGGGCGCGGCGGATGGTCGACCAGTGCATCATCGACCTGCCGCGCGGTATCTTCGTCGACCAGAAATGGATGGATCTGCTGCCGGGCTTTCTCGACAATGTCCATGTGCTGCGCCATCCGGGCTACAATGTCGCCTACTGGAACCTGCACGAACGCCGGATCCACGGCCCCGACAGCGCGCTGCAATGCAACGGCCAGCCGCTCCGCTTCGTGCATTACAGCGGTATCATCCTCGAGGATGTCGAGCAGCTGTCGCGCCATAGCGGCATGTTCTACATCTCGAACTCGTTCGGTTACGGGCCGCTGGTCCGGCGCTACCGCGCAAGGCTGACGGCGCCCGAGAACCGGCGGCTCAGGCAGATGCCCTATGCCTTCTTCTGGAACGGCGCGGCGGGCAGCAATGAGCACACGCCCGGCGATGGCGGGGCGACCTCATGGAGCAGGCCCGAGTCCTTCCTGCTCGCGCGGCAGGCCTTCACCATGGAGCAGTATCTCGGCTTTCTGACGGCCGAGACCCGCGAGATCGAGAGCCGCCGCACGACCGAGGCCGCTCTGACACCCAGGGACGGCCGCGAGGCGTTCGAGTTTCCGGGCTATTGCGCGGTTTGCGGCGGCCACCATCCGATGGTGACCAGCTTTCTCTACAGCGGCGCGACCGATGCCGAGGGCATCCCCGTTCCGAACTGGCGCGAGCATGTCGCCTGCCGCTCCTGCGGCCTGCCCAACCGCGTGCGCGCCTCGGTTCACCTGTTCCTGCAGGAATTCGATCCGGCGCCGGACAGCCGGATCTACATCACCGAACAGAAAACCGTGCTTTACGATGTGCTGGCCCGCCGGTTCTCCCGGCTGACCGGCAGCGAGTATTTCGGCAACCGGGTGCCGAAGGGCGGCATGTTCGAGGGGGTCCGGAACGAGAATTTCGAGGCGCTGAGCTTCCAGTCCGAAAGCTTCGATTTCCTGCTCAGCTTCGACGTGCTCGAACATGTGCCGCATCCCGAGCGCGCCTTCGCCGAGGCATTCCGGGTGCTCGAACCGGGCGGCACCCTGATCTTCAGCGTGCCCGCACATCTCGACCGCTATCCCAGCACGATCCGTGCCGAGCTCGCGTCCGACGGCCGCATCGTCCATCACCTGCCCGCCGAGATCCACGGCAACCCGGTCGACGAAGAGGGCGGCGCGCTGTGCTTCCGCCATTTCGGCTGGGACGTGATGGACATGCTGCGCGAGGCCGGGTTCCGGCGGCCCTTCATCTTTCATTACTGGTCGCGCGAATTCGGCTATCTCGGCCCCGGTCAGGCCCTGTTCGTGGCCGAGAAGCCCAGATGAGCGGTGCTGGCACGCGGGTCTGCGCCGTGACCGGCCCCGGCGGTTTCGTCGGCGGCCATCTCGTTCCGGTCCTGGCCGTGCGGGGCTGGCAGACCGTGCCGATGGGGCGCGCCGCCGCCGATTTCTCGGATCCCGGGGCGCTGGCCGCCTGGCTTGCCGGTCATGGCGTCACCGATCTGGTGCATCTGGCCGCGGAATCGAACCCCGCAGGCGGCGATCCCCGCGCCTTCTACGAGACCAACGCCTTCCTGACCGAGCGGCTGTTGCAGGCCGCCGCGACGGCCGGGCTGCCGGGCCGGTTCCTGCTGGTCAGCGCCACCAGCGTCTATGGCGACAGCGGGCCCGCGCCCCAGCGCGAGACCGACCCGAAACAGCCGCCCAACCATTACGGGGCCTCTAAGCTTTTGGCCGAGGTCTTCGCGGGCTGGTATCGCGACCGGCTCGACATCACGATCGCGCGGCCCTCGAACTGCATGGGGGCGGGGCAGAACCCGCGCTATCTGGTGCCGAAGCTGGTCCGGGCCTTTGCCGAGCGCGCCCCCGAGATCGCCATGGGCGACACCGCCATCGCCCGCGATTTCGTCGATATCCGCGATGCCGCCGATATTCTGGCCCGCGCGCTCGATGCCCCCGCGCGCAGCCTCGACGCGGTCAATGTCTCAAGCGGGCGGGCCACGGCCATTGCCGAGATCCTGGAAACCCTGACCCGGATCAGCGGCCACGCCCCCGAGATCCGCCGCGACGAACGCTTCATCCGCACGGGCGACATGCGGTTTCAGGCTTGCGACACCGCCCGGGCCCGGCGCCTCGGCCATGTGCCGCGCTATCGGCTGGCCGACACCCTGAGCTGGATGCTCGCCGCCGCCCCTTCCGTTCCGGAACCAGTCGAGACGAGGTTGCCCTGAATGCCCAAGCGCGCGCTGATAACCGGGATCACCGGAATGGTCGGCTCTCACCTGACCGATTTCCTGCTGGCCGAGACCGACTGGGACATCACCGGCATGGCCCGCTGGCGCAGTCCGATGGACAACATCGCCCATCTGACCGACCGCATCAACCAGCGCGACCGGCTGCGCCTCGTGCATGGCGATCTGCGCGACTCGCTTTCGCTGCTGCACGCGGTCGAGGAGGCCCGGCCTGACTATGTCTTCCACCTGGCCGCGCAGTCCTATCCAAAGACCTCGTTCGATGCGCCGCTCGAGACCTATGACACCAATGTCGAGGGCACCTCGCGCCTTCTGGAAGCGATCAAGCGGACGGTGCCCGGGGCGGTCGTGCATGTCTGCGCCTCTTCCGAGGTCTTCGGCCGGGTCCCGCGCGACAAGCTGCCCATCGACGAGGAATGCACCTTCCACCCGGCCTCGCCCTACGCGATCTCGAAGGTGGGCACCGATCTCATCGGCCGGTTCTACGGCGAGGCCTATGGCATGAAGGTGATGACGACGCGGATGTTCACCCATACCGGGCCGCGCCGGGGCGATGTCTTCGCGGAATCGTCCTTCGCCAAGCAGATCGCGCTGATCGAGGCCAATGCCATTCCGCCGGTGATCCGGGTCGGCAATCTCGACAGCCTGCGCACCTTCGCCGATGTGCGCGACGCGGTGCGGGCCTATTACATGCTGGTGACGGTGAAGCCCCTGCCCGCTGCCTATTACAATATCGGCGGCGAGCATACCTGCACCATCCGCGAGATGCTGGAGCATCTGATCGGCCTCTCGTCGGCGCGCGACAGCATCCGGGTCGAGACCGATCCCGAGCGCCTGCGCCCGATCGATGCCGACCTGCAGGTGCCCGACACCGCCAAGTTCCGCGCCCATACCGGCTGGGCGCCCGAAATTCCCTTCGAGACGACGATGCGCGACCTCCTGGACTACTGGCGCGGCCGCGTGGCCGAGGGCGCGGTCCGGCTGGTGCGGTAGCAAGAAACGGGAGGCTGAGGAAATGAAGTCAGCATTGATATGCCCCGGGCCGGGAAAGTCGGGAACGACATTACTGGACTTCCTGTTTCATAACATAAAGCACTGCTACGGGCCGCGCGAAGGAAAGGAGTATTCCTTCTTCGCGAAGGATCGCGATTTCCCCTATGAGAATGTCTTCGACGTCGACGGGAATGATGCCGGTGCCCTGAGGTTCGAATTCAGTCCGGGCTACACGACAGTCCTCGACCCTTCCTGGCACAAGAACATTGTGGAGAGAATCCGGAAGAGCGTCGAAAACCCGTTCGTGGTTTTCACCATCCGCGAACCCGTGTCGCGCAGCATGTCGGCTTACCATCATTTTCTTCAGCCCTATTCAAGATTCGGGCAGGAGCGGCATTCGGCGGAAGCGCGTTGCCTGTCGGATCCCTATCGCAAGACTTTCGATGAGGCTGTCCGATCCGATCAGCTGATCGGCTGCCTCTTGTCGGACATCGTGGGCTTTTATGTCGACAGCTTCGGCCGGGATAATGTCATGTTCTTCTTTCTCGAGGAGGACGCGGCAGCCTTCGATCGCTTTTACGATTTCGTTTTCGACCGGACCGGCTTTGATGCACCGAACACGCGCCGCGGTGCGGAAATTCCCAGGGTTTCCAACGGCAGGGGGCATCCGCGATATTATTATGCGCGGGATGAGAATGTCTGCATTCGCAACAGCGCGGGGGACGAGGCGTATCTGCCGGCCGGACAGTTCTATATCTGCAATGATCGCGGGCATGAGATCATAAAGGACATGGATCCTGCAACCGCCGCCGCCTGCATGGAGGCGCAGAAGCTCTGGACCCGCGAATTCAGTGCCGGTTACCAGTCCGATCTTTTCGACGACCTGTTCCGCGCGGATTTCCAGAAGCTGTCGGAGTACTGGGTGCCGGGCAGCTATGCCGGAACGATCCCCGATTATTTCAACTGGACCTACAGGGACAGGGTCGTTCCCCTGGCCGAGCCGGATTTCGACCTGCTGAAAAATGCTTCGCTTTCGACCATATGAGAGAAAAATGACCCGACGCGCGATCCTGCATATCGGCCGGCACAAGACCGGGACCACCGGGCTCCAGCTTTTCCTTGAAAGCCGCGGGGCAGAGCTGGAAAAGGCCGGGTTCTGCTATCCCCGGTCGGGGCGCGATCTGTCGCCCGGCCAGTCCCGCGAGGACCAGTGCGCGCATCATGGCCTGGCCCGCAGTCTGATGGGACCGCGCGACATCGTGCGACAGCGGCTGATGGCCCTGCGTCCGGCCTTTCTCGACGAGGTCAGGAACGCCCATACCGTGATCCTCAGCAGCGAGGGGTTCCAGAATGTCGCGCATCTGGACCTTCTTGCCGAGTTTCTGGACGGGTTCGAGATCGAGACGATCTGCTATCTGCGCGAATATCTCGCCTATGTGACCAGTTCCTATGCCCAGGAAATCAAGGGCTCTGGGCTGGCCACCGATTTCACCTTCTTCGAGGAACGTTTCGGTCTCGGCCTGCCCGGTTTCATGATGATCTGGGGGCAGGTCGCCCGGCGTTGCAAATGGCGGCTTTATGATCGCGCGAGGCTGATCGAGGGCAATGTGATCGCGGATTTCGTTGCCACGGCGGGTTTGCCTTTGCAACCGCCGCAGAACGCGTCCGAGTCGAACCTGACGATCTCGGGCAATCTGCTCGGTTTCAAGCTGCTGCTGAACATGCTGGGGCTGCATATGCGCGAATTCGGAGCGCCGATGAATGATCTGGCAATGGCGCATGCACGTTTCCGCGGGCCGATCCACGTGGATCTTCCCACGCAACAACGGATGCGGGGGAGCAATTCCTGCAACCGGACCTTGAGAGATCTTTTCGGCGAGGTTCCGGAAGTCGATTTCGAGGCAGGGAACCGGATCTTCGATCTCACCAGCCTGGAACAGGACATGCAAACGATCCTGCCGAAATTCGCAGAGTTCGATCGGGTCGCCAGCCATCCGCTGATCGCGGCTCTGGCCAGGGGGCAAATCAGTGTTTTCGACCATGTGAGATGAGAATGACCCGACGCATGATCCTGCATATCGGCCGATACGAGACCGGGACCACCGGGCTTCGGCTTTGCCCTGAAAACCGCAGGGCAGGGTTGTCCGGCGTAGGGGGCTGCAATCCGGTGGCGGGGTGCAGTCGATCGGCGGGAAACAGGCGTGCGCAGGCAGGACAGCGCGATCCGGCGCGCCGCCTGAACGGCCCGCGCGGGCAGCTTCGCCAGAAGCTCGCGGCGCTGCGTCCCGCCTTTCGGGACGGGGTCGCGGAGGCGCATGCCCTGATCCTCAGCAGCGAGGGGTTTCGGACTGTCCCGCATCCGGACCTGCGTGCCGGCGGGGCTGACGGGGTCGGGATCGAGACGATCTGTTCCCGGCGCGAGGACCTGACCAATCTGGCCCATCTGGCCCGGTCCGATGCCCGGACCGTCAAGGCCAGCGCGCTTTCCAGCGATTTCTCCGATCCCGAAAGCCATTCCGCCTTCGACATTGCCGTCTTCGTCGCGCGGGGGAAGGCCAATTCCCGTCGCTCGGCCCGGGGCCCTTGCGACCGCGGCCGCCCGATCGACGGTGACGTGATCGCGGATTTCATCGCCATTGCGGACTTGCCGCTGGCGCCCGGCCTGCCGGCCATGGACCCGAGCCTGTCGGTTTCGGAAACCCTTCCGGCATTCAGGCTGATCGCGAACATGCCTGCGCCGGACCAAGATGTGCCGATGCTGGCCCTGCCGCAGGCCCCTGCGCGTCGTCGCGGCCGGATCGATCCGGATCGGGACAGGACAGAGCGGCCGCGGCGCAAAACCTCCCGGAACCGGGTCCTGCGCGACATGTTCGGCGCGGGTCGCGAAATCGGGCCGGAAACAGATAGCCGCATCCTCGATCCGGCCGGTTTCGAACGGGGCCTGACCACGATCCCGGCGGAGTTCTCCGGCTTCACCGGGAGTGTGGGCCATCCGCCTGTCCCGGCCTCGGCCCGCGGGGCGGCGCTTTCGGAAGGATGCGAGGCATGATCCTGAACAG
Organism: Rhodovulum sp. HP10; assembly: GCF_047553435.1. NCBI lineage: Bacteria > Pseudomonadati > Pseudomonadota > Alphaproteobacteria > Rhodobacterales > Paracoccaceae > Rhodovulum > Rhodovulum sp. HP10. Next base: position 1,652,281 of record NZ_CP180201.1, on the reverse strand, counting down.
ACGCCGAAAAGCCGCCTTTGCCGCCGATGCCGTTGTCCAGGCCGCGCCGGTCGTCCTGGTGCATTACCACGTCTACAAGAATGCGGGCACCAGCGTCGATCTTGCGATCCGCAATGCCGTCGGTGACGGGAATTTCATCGAGCTGGACAAGGATCGGCGGTTTTGCAGGGCGCCCGCCTTCAACGCGGCGCTGGTCCGGCAGGTGCTGCGCGCCCATCCCGGCATGCGCGGCTTTTCCTGCCATACCTTCGTGCCGACCGTGCACAGATGTGCCGGGATCACGGCCCTGCCCATCGTGTTCCTGCGCCATCCGCTGTTGCGGCTGGCCTCGGTCTACCGCTTCGAGGCGATCTCGAAGGCGCACAGGGACACGCCGGTCGGGAAAATGGCACGAAGCGTGGGCTTCCCCGAATGGCTTGCGGGCTTCATCGGCATGTATAACGGCAAGAACTACCAGACCTGCGTCCTGTCGATGGCGGAAGACGGCAGCCACAGCCCCTTCACCAACGATCATCCCCGCCATATCGGCGATATCCGTGTCGCGACCGAGCGGCTCGACGAGATCGACTCCCTGACCGGGGTCGGCATCGTCGAGGATTTCGAGGCCTCGGCCGCCCGGATCGAGGCGAATGTCGCGCGCCATGTCCCCGGTTTCCGGCTGTCCGGTGCCTTGGCCAACCAGACCCGGCCGGTCGAGGACTGGCGAGAGGAACTGGCCGCGCTCGAACGTTCGCTTCCGGCCGATCTGCTGGCCCGCACGGTGATGGCCAACGCCTCGGATTACGCCCTTTACGACCGCTACCGCTGAGACCCTCCGCAACGCCTTCGGGCGCCAACCGGGAAGGTGAGATCACATGACGAACCTGTCTCATACCCTTTCAGCCGAGATCGCCGACCGGCTGAAGGATGACGTTCTCTACATCGCGACCGATCGCAGCATCGAAGCGACCGAGGCCTTCTGCGCCGCGCAGTCGCCCTGGCGGTCGGTGTTCCGGTTTTCGAACGGCGTCACCACCGAGACCTTTCCACAGAACGAGCAGGTGCCGAACCCGCGTTGCATGGCCAAGCTGCGGCGCTTTAATGCCCGGGCCGATCTGGCGCGCTTCGCCGGCAAGCGCGTTCTGGATCTGGGTTTCAACGAGGCCTACAACTCTGTCTTCATGGCGAAATATCTCGGCTGCCGGGTCGATGGCGTCGAGTTTCACCAGCAGGCGGTCGAACGCGGCTCGGCCATTGCCGCCTTCTGCGGGGCGCCCTGCAATTTCCAGACGGCCGATGCCAACAGCTTCGTGGCCCACGGAACCTATGACCTCATCCTGCATTGCGGCCTGCTCTATCACCTTCACGATGTCTGGAGCGGGGTCAAAAACACCTGCCTGTCGCTGAAGCCCGGCGGCGAGGTCCTGCTCGAGACCATGACCTATGAGGGGGCCGACAAGTACGACTGCAAGTTCATCAACTGGCACCGCAAGGGAAACGGCAATTTCTGGGCGCTGAGCATCACCACCGTCGAGTACCTGTTCGCTGAATTCGGCTGCGATCTGGTCGAGATGGTGGATTCCTTCGAGATCGGGGTGATCGCCGGAACCGGCATGAAGCGCACCCTGATGTGGTTTCGCAAAGCGCCATGATCCGGCGGCTCGTGCTTCATATCGGTCGCCACAAGACCGGGACCTCGGCGGTGCAGCGCTATCTGGCCGGGCATCGCGCGGCCTATGCCAGAGAGGGCATCGTCGTGCCCGATTTCGGCGGCGACGAGGGGCCCGAGGCCGAACCGGCCGACCGTGCCGCCCATCACAGGATCGCGCTGGACTGCTGCTCCGGCCCCGTGGAGGAGGCCCGGCGCCGCGCCGATGCCGCCGATGGCTGGCGGGCGCGGCTGGCCGGGGCGGCCGAAGGCGGGCATACGCTGGTGCTGACCAGCGAGGCGTTCCAGAACTGCTTTGATTTCGCGGCACTGCGCGTGCTCTGCCGCGACCATTACGTCGAGATGGTCTGCTATCTGCGCGAATATCTCGACTATGCGCTCAGCGCCTATGCCCAGGAGGTCAAGAAGGCCGGCCTGTATTCCGGCTTCTTCGAGTTCGAGCGGGGCTTCAATCCGCAGCTCGGGCGCTTCGTCGCGCGCTGGGAGACATTCGCCAATCGCTGCCACTGGCGGCTTTACGACTGCAGCCGGCTGGCCGAGGGCGACGTGGTGCAGGATTTCCTTGCCACGGCCGGTCTGCCCGATTTCGGCGGCGACCGGTACCAGAGCGAAAACCCCAGGCTGGGCGGAAGCCTTCTGGGCTTCAAGTTGCTGGCCAATGGTGCCGGGCTGCACTCCCTGCGGCTTGCCCGCGCGCTCGAACTGCTGGCCGCCGCCCGGTCCGATTTCCGCGCGCCCTGGCGGGTCGGGGCCGGGCGGCAGGCGCAGCTGCGGGCCGGGCGCGACTATAACGCGACGCTCGAAGGGCTGGTGGGCGAGATCCGGCTGACCGATGCCGCGACCGGGACGCTGCCCTTCGAAAGCCCCGGTTTCGCTGCCGATCTGGGCGCGATCCTTGCCGCGCTCGAGGATTTCCCGGCCCTGCGCGCCCACCCCCTCTTTGCCCTTTATCAGGAGTCCGGGCTGTGTCCGACCGTCCCCTGACCACCCGCGCCCGCGCGCCGCTGCGCCTTGGTCTTGCCGGCGGGGGCACTGACCTGTCGCCTTATTGCGATCTCTATGGCGGGGCGGTTCTGAATGTCACGATCAACCGCTTCGCCTTCGCTTCGATCGAGGCCCGCACCGATGGCCGTATCGCCTTCATCGCCAATGATCTCGGGCTTTCCGAGAGCTACGGGCCCGATGACGACCTGTCCGGGGCGCGGCTTGCGCTTCATCGCGGTGTCTATGAACGGATGGTGGCCGAGTTCAATGGTGGCCGCCGCTTCGGCGCCACGATCCAGACCAATGTCGAGGCGCCGGCGGGGTCGGGGCTCGGATCCTCCTCGGCGCTGGTGGTGGTTCTGGTCGATGCCTTCCGCGCCCATCTCGGGGCGCCGCTCGGCCAGTATGACGTGGCCCATCTGGCCTATGAGATCGAGCGCCTCGATCTGGGTCTCGCGGGCGGCAAGCAGGACCAGTACGCCGCGGCCTTCGGGGGCGTGAACTTCATCGAGTTCCTGGCGGGCGACCGGGTGATCGTCAACCCGCTGCGCATTCCTCGCGACATTCTCAACGAGCTGGAAAGCCGTCTGGTGACCTGCTTTTCCGGCGTGTCGCGCCATTCCGCCGATATCATAGAACGCCAGACCGCCAGCGTGCAGAAAGCGGACCGTGCCGCCGTCGAGGCGATGCACAGCCTGAAATCCGACAGCATCCAGATGAAGCGATCGCTGATGACCGGCGATTTCGACGGGCTGGCGGCAATCCTGCACAATTCCTGGTTGGCCAAGAAGGCCACCGCCAAGTCCGTCTCCTCGCCTCATATCGAGGAGATGTTTGCCCATGCGCTGGCCCATGGCGCCGAGGCGGGCAAGGTCTCGGGCGCGGGCGGCGGCGGCTTCATGTTCTTCCTCGTCGATCCGCCGCGCCGTCATGGCCTGATCGCGGCCCTGCGCGAGATAGACGGCGATGCCGCCCCGGTCGTTTTCACCGAGGCCGGCTGTCAGAGCTGGCAGATGCCATGCCGACGCTGAGCTCGCCCCTGCCGCGCCAGGCGGTGATCCTCTGCGGCGGGCTGGGCACCCGGCTCGGGCCGCTGACCGCGCAATGCCCCAAGCCCCTCCTGCCGGTCGGCGGGATGCCTTTCCTGGCGGTCCTGATCGCCGAGCTGGCGCGGCAGGGGGTCGAGCGGGTGCTGCTGCTGGCGGCCTTCGCGGCCGACCGGATCGAGGCCTTCGCCCGGGACCTGCCCGTCAGCCTGCCCCGCCCGGTCGGGATCGAGGTCGCCCGCGAGGCCCGGCCTGCGGGCACCTCGGGCGCGCTCTGGCAGGCGCGCGACCGTCTGGACGAGCGGTTCCTGATGCTGAACGGCGACAGCTGGTTCGACATCCTTCTGGCCGATCTGGCGGCGGCCCAGGCCGCGCGGCCGGGCCTTCTGGGGGCGCTTGCGCTGCGCCGTGTGGCCGAGGCGGGCCGCTACGGCACCGTCAGGCTCGAGGACGGGCGACTGAGCGCCTTTGCGCCGCGCGGCGCCGAGACCACCGTTCCCGAGACTCGCCCCGCGCTGATCAATGGCGGCGTCTATTGCTTCTCCCGCGGGATCGTCGCGCATCTGGTCGAGGAGGGCTCGCTCGAGGCCGAGGTGCTGCCGCGCCTTGCGGCCGAGGGGCTGCTGGCCGGGCTCGAGCAGGCCGGGTTCTTCCTCGACATCGGCGTGCCGGAGGATTTCGAGGCGGCGCAGCGACTCGTTCCGGCGCAAAGGCGGCGTCCGGCCATCGTCTTCGACCGCGACGGGGTGCTCAATCTCGACCACGGCCATGTCGGCCATCCAGACCGGCTCGACTGGACCGAAGGCGCCATTGCCGCGGTGCGCCGGGTCAACGAGGCGGGCTGGTACGCCTTCGTCGCCACCAACCAGGCAGGCATCGCCAAGGGCTATTATACCGAGGCCGATTACCTGGCGCTTCGCGCGCATATGCATCGCGAGCTGGCGGCGGCGGGCGCCCATATCGATGACGAGCGCCATTGCTCGACCCATCCCGATGGCCGCGTGCCGGCGCTGGCCATGGTCTCGGACCGGCGCAAGCCCGGCCCCGGCATGCTGCTGGAACTGAAGGAGCGCTGGCCCATCGACTGGGCGCGCAGCGCGATGATCGGTGACAAGGACAGCGACATGCAGGCGGCCCGGGCGGCCGGGCTCGAGGGCGTCCTGTTCACCGGCGGCAATCTCGACCTGCTGGTCGAGCGCTTGCTGCGCAGCCGGGGAGGCCCCGTATGACCCCGCCCGTCGAGCCCCCTGCCTTCGAGCTGATCCGCCCCCCCGGGCCGCACGAGACCGGATCCGACCCCGTGGCCGCGCCGCTGGCTGCCTTCCGGCACTGGATCGGAACCCAGGCGCTGCCGTTTCAGGCGCGACGGGTGCGCGATGCAGCCGGGGGCTTTCACGAACGCATCGCGGTGGACGGGCATCCGGTCGCGATGCCGCGCCGGGCCCGGGTCGCGGCGCGCCAGCTTTACGCCTTCTCGCGGCTTGCCGGGGCCGGTTTCGGCAGCGACAGCATCCGGCTGGCCGGACATGCCCGCGACATGCTGCTTGGCGCCCATATCCGGCCCGACGGGCGGATCGCGCCGCTGGCGGGCGGGCCAGAAGGTTATGATCTCTACGATATCGCTTTCTGTCTTTTCGCGCTGGCGGCCGCGCCCGGGGCGGTGCTGCCGCGCATCCGGGCCCGTGCATTCGCGACGCAGATCCTGACCCGGCTCGAAGCCGGCTGGCGGCATCCCGCGGCCGGTTTCGAAGAGGCCATGCCGCGCAGGCTGCCGCTTCGGTCCAATCCGCATATGCATCTTTTCGAGGCCAGTCTCGAATGGCTGGCGACCGGGCCCTGCGATCCGCGTTTCGAGGCGCTGGCCGACGAGATTGCCGGGCTTTGTCTGGCGCGCTTCCTCGATCCCGCGACCGGCGCGCTGCGCGAGCTTTTCGACGGCGACTGGCAGATCGCGCCCGGCGCGGAGAATGCGGTCGAGCCCGGGCATCAATATGAATGGGGCTGGCTCCTGCTGCGCTGGGGCACGCTGCGGGGCCGGGCCGAGGCCCGGGCGGCGGGCCTTGGGCTGATCGATCTGGCCGAGACGCGGGGGCTGAATGCCGACGGGCTCGCCGCGAGCCTGCTCGACCCTGCGCTGGCAATGGCGGAGCCGACCGCCCGGCTCTGGCCCCAGACCGAGCGGATCAAGGCCTGGGCCTTGCGGGCGCGTCTGGCCGGGACGCCGGACGCGGCCCGGACGGCGCGGGCGCGGGCCGCCGAGGCCTGCCGGGGCCTGCTGCGCTTTCTCGACCATCCGCTGCCCGGAAGCTGGTGGGAAAACCTCGCCGAAGGCGGCCGCCCGCTTGCGGAACCGGCCCGCACCAGCAGCCTTTACCACATCGTCGGCGCCTTTCTGGAACTCTCCGCCCTTCAGGCAGAGACGGCGCTTGCCTCATGGCAGGCGGACAACCTAAAATAGCATGGTTTTGTGCCAGTATGTTCCATTACGCGAGGCACGCGGCCTGTCGGCCGGATCGCCGCTCTGGCGAAAGCAGGCCTCGCACCGCTCAGGATTTCATCCGCAAGGAGGACGGCGACTTGGACACGACACTTGCCAGCCGCGACCTGTCCGGGCTGTTTGAAGAGGCGGAGGTCGATTACGACTTCTTCACCAAGAAGCAGAACCCGCAAAGCATGGCCTTCATGGCCGAGTTGATGCCGCTGTTCGAGCGGCTCTATCCGACACGCTATCATATCAAGACCCTGCTCGATGTCGGGGCGCGTACCGGCTCGGGAACCGAGTTCCTGGCGACGGTGCTGAGCCCGGACAGCTATTCGCGCCTCAAATGCACCGTGACCGCGCTCGATATCGACCCCCGGATGGCGCGGCTGTGCCGCGCGCTGCGTCCCCAGCTCGAATATCTGGTGGCCGACATCTTCGAGATCCACGACCGGCAATGGGATATCGTGCTCTGCTCGCATTGCCTCGAACATGTGCCCGAGCCCGAGCCGTTCCTGATGCAGCTGCGCCGCCTTGCGCGCGAGCATGTGGTGATCTCGATTCCGTTCCGCGAGGACCCCGAGACCCGGATAAAGCCGCATCTGCACAGTTTCGACGAGACGTTCCTCGAGGCGATCGGGGCCGAGAACGTGACGATCTATGACGGCTTTCACTGGCCGCATTCGCAGATCGCGACATTCTCGGTGCCGCCGCTCTGAGCAAGAGCCGTCGCGGGCTCCGGAAAGGACAGCCCCATGAAGGACGACATCTACAGTTTCGGAAACGGGGTCCGGGTTTTCCGGCGCCATGTGCTCGACCACCAGGTCAACCGCTATGTGAAGGCGCAGGCGGGCAATCTGCACGAGCCGGTTGAGGAACACTGGTTCCTGACGCTCCTGGGCGAGATCGCTTCTCCCGACCCGCTGGTTTACGATATCGGCTGTGGCATCGGCTATTACACGCTGCTGCTGCTGCGCGAGCGGCCCGGCGCCGAGGCCGTGGCCCTCGAGCCGCTGCCCGAGCATGCCGCCGCGATCCGCGAGAACCTGGCGCTGAACGGGATCGCGCCCGGCCGGGTGCGGCTGATAGAGGCCGCCGCCGATATGGCCGAGGGCGAGGTCTGCTTCGAGGCGGCCGATTTCTCGTCCCGTGTGGCGGCCGGGGGCGGGCTGCGGGTCGCGGCCCATGACATCGCGGCACTGCTCGCGGCCGAGGCGCGACCGGTCGATCTGGCCAAGCTCGACGTGCAGGGGGCCGAACTGGCGCTGTTGCGGCGGATCGTCGAGGCCGGGCAGGCCGCGCGTGTGCGACGCTGGATCGTCGGCACCCATGGCGACGATCTCTTCGACGAGTGCCGCGCACTTCTGGCCCGGCACTGGCGCCTTGTGCACAGCGACCCGGCCCCGCCACACCAGCCCGACGGGCTGATCGTGGCGGTGCGGGACTGAGGCGGGGCGCGCGGCCTTGCTTGCGAGGGCAGGGGCATCTCGAGCAGGACATCCCCTGTCGGGACCGCCTCGGGTCCGGTGGTCGCCGACATCCCCAGCGCGTCTTCGACCGACTGCAGGATCGGCTTGCCCATGATGTCGAAGCGGGTCTTCAGCGCCACCGGCATGCCGGCCTCGCGCCCGAAGGCCGCAACCGGATCGGCCATCCAGCGCGCGCTGTCGGGGCCGACCGCCTGTCCCCGCCCGGTGCCATCATCATGCACGACGACGGCCGGTCGCGCATCCCGGGACGCCAGGGCTGCGTCATCGACATCCAGGGCGAGGGCTGCGGGCATTCGAACCAGTCCGCGGGATCGGCCACGGCTGCGACCGGGGCAAAGGGCCGGTCGGGCCCGCGTCGCTTCCTCTGTGCACTGATCGCCTCCTTCATGCCTGCAGGCCTCGGATCGGCCAGGATCGAGCGGTTGCCAAGCGCGCGACCCGAAGTCGGCCCGGCCGCGCATCACGCCGGGGATGCGGCCTTGCGCCAAAAGTCCCGCCGCCGCCTCGGCCGAGCCCCCGGCGACATCGCTCAGTACATGGCACGCTGCGGCGGCGCGGCGAGGACGGCCGAACCGCCGCCGAAGGGAATGCGAGGGGGCCCGCAGTGTCATCCATCCAGGCCAGGAGGGCGGCGTCGAGGACATTGCCGTCATCGGCCGGGCAGGGCGGCACGAAGACGCTCTCGACCCCGGTTATAGGAGGAGTGCAGCGCGCAGCCGCCCGACAGGATCAAGGCCGGCCCGTCTTCGCCGATGACCTCAGGCATCCTCTCGGGCATCGCCAGATCGGCCGCATCTGCCCCTGGCCCGCCCGGACTATGGGCCAGCGGCGTGACCCGGGCGGTGAGGTCCAGGCGGTGCGGCCCATGGCCTGGAAGGGGGCCCAATATTCTTGCATGGCCATCGAACCGGAGCAGCGCTGCATCGAGAGCAGGGGGGGCAGCCTTCAACCTGGCGCGGTCCTTGGCCAGCTCTTCGCGGGTGATCTGCCCGGGTAGCATGTCGGTCAGCCGGGTGCCCGCGGCGCTGACCCGGTGGGTGTCGGCCTCGACGATCAGCCCGCGCCGGAAGGTCATCTCCGCCGCCACCTGCTTGCCGCATTCCCCGATCCGGTGTTCTGGCGCTTGTTGGCCTTGGCCAGTGCCGCGGGAACGGAGGTTTCGAGCCCGACGAAGACCTGCCGAAGCCCGGCCCGGTTGCACAGCACCGGCTGGCCGACATCGCGCGGGGCGTCGATCGAGATCTGGGTCGAGAACCGTACCGGGTCGCGCCCCGCGCCGCCGTTCCAGCCGATCAGCGCCTCCGGCAAGTGCCGGTGTCCGGTGAAGGTGCCATCGCTGGGCGAGACCTCGCGATAGGCCGGATCGTAAAGCTGGCCAGGCTCGGCTGACATCTTTTCGGGGGCTTGTGGCGCTGCCTGCGGCCGATACAGGTGGATCAGGTTGCAGAAGCTGCGCTCGAAAGGCCGGCCCGGCCGGTCTGGACCACGCCCGCTATCGCCCGGTCCTTGGAGTGAAGATCGCAACGGGGCAGGGGCATGGCGGCCATATCGGCCTTGTCGCAGCGGTATTCGGGGTTCAGTTCGTCCGTCACCAGGCCGGCGGCGCAGTCCGGCGCCGGGGTTCCGAACGCGCCGATCCCCAGGCAATCGGCCCGGCCGAGAAAGATCTCGGGCGCGCGCGGGACATGGGTGGCGCCCGACACCACCGGCAGGCCCCTACGGCGGAAGGCGCGGGCCGGGTCCAGTCCGTACGCGACCTGCGAGACCTTGACCGAAAGCCCGACCGGGTCGGCCCCGGCCCCGGGCTCGACCTCCTGCACCACCTCGTCACGAAGCCGGATATCGGGTCTTCGCGGGCAGTCAGGCCGCGACCGAGCCGATCCCGGCGGCGGCTGACAGCGTGAAGGGGGGGCGATACCCGCCATGCTGGTTCTGGCGGGGCGTCGTCGCGGTCCGCGGGGGTGATTCCCGCTCCGCCGGTCCGGGGACGACGGCGGTTCGGGCTGTCGGTTGACCCTTCGGCAGCCGCAGACCGGCTATGTCGGAATGCTGTCTTTTCAGGCTTTTCGGCTGCCGGTTTTTGCGGCATTCCGCCACGGTGTTTCGTCGATTTGCCCTGTTTTCTTGAGAAAATCCCTCAAGAACGGGGTTGTCTTGATGCAGATCAACGAAACGAAACTGGAAGCGCGGAATTCCCGACGATAACACTCGGCTATGCCGCTCGCCGCAGAAAGGTCGCAAGACATGAAGCCAGCCAGATACGACCGGGAAGCCCATGACGACCTGAAATCGGGTGGTCTGCAATCCCCGGACGAGCCCTGCTTCGGAACCGCTTCCGGCGAGGGGGGCGAGGCGCCGCAGATGCATGACCACGGCGATTGCCACGGCCATGGGGCGCGGCAGGGGCATGGCCGGGCCCGGGGGCATGGACACGACCATCCGCATGGCGAATGCCGCCATGCCACCGGCCAGCCCTGTTCCAATCCCAATGGCCGCCCGGAGGATTGCGTGGCCGGGCCCGACGCCTGTCCGCTGGCGCTGGCCGATGAGGGGGTCTGGCTGCGGGTGGTGGCGCTGCGCCCGGGGCGGGGCGTGCATCACCGGCTGATCGATCTCGGTCTGACCGTGGGCGCCAGGGTGCGTATCCTGCAGCGCGGCGGCGGCTGCCCCATGCTGATCGGTCTGGGCGATGCGAGGCTGGCATTGGGACAGGGGCTGGCGGGCAAGATCATGGTCACGCCAGCCAATGAAGATCCGCAAGACGAAAGAGACTTTTGAGATGGACAGCATTCTGCCGACGACCGGGAAGACGGCCCGGGTCAAGGGATATGTGCGCGGCGACCGGGCCGGGCGCGAACGCCTTCTGACCATGGGGCTGACCCCGGGCACCGAACTGACCGTGACGCGGATCGCCCCGATGGGCGATCCGATCGAGATCCGCGTCCGCGGCTTCGCGCTGTCGCTGCGCAAGGATGAATTCGCGCTGCTCACGCTGGAGGCTGTCGACCAATGAGTTCGTTCACCATTGCCACCGCAGGCAACCCGAACTGCGGCAAGACCACCCTTTTCAACGCCCTGACCGGGTCGCGCCAGCGCGTCGGCAACTGGGCGGGCGTCACCGTCGACCGCAAGGAGGGCGTCTTCACCCACAAGGGCGCCGAGGTCACCGTGGTCGACCTGCCCGGCACCTATTCGCTGGGCAGCATCTCCGAGACCGGGCTCGATGAGTCGATTGCCCGCGATTACATCCTGTCGGGCGAGCCCGATCTGGTGATCAACATCATCGATGCCTCGAATCTCGAGCGCAACCTCTACCTGACCGCGCAGCTGGTCGAGATGCGGGTGCCGACGATCATCGCGCTGAACATGATGGACATGGCCGAGGAGAACGGCCTGAGGATCGACCCGGCGGCGCTGGCCAAGCGGCTGGGCTGCCCGGTGGTGCCGCTGGTCGCCGCCCGCAAGAAGGGCGTCGAGGCGCTGAAGGACGCCATCGTCGCCGCCGCCGCCGCCCCCGAGCCGCCGACGGCCACCGTCACCCATCCCCCCGCGGTCGAGGAGGCGCTGACCGGACTTGTCCCCGCGACCGCGCCGGTCGCGACCGACAAGGGCGTCGATCCGCGCTGGCTGGCGGTCAAGCTGCTGGACGGCGATGCCGCGGCGCTGGCCATGGTGCCGCCCGCGCTGGCGGCCGAGGCCGAGGCGGCGCGGCTGAAGGTCGAGGACCTGCTCGACGAGGACATGGACATCCTGCTGGCCGATTCCCGCTACGGTTTCGCCAACGGGCTGGCGCGCAGCGCGGTGCGCCGCACCAGCCGGATCTCGCGCAGCCTCTCGGACCGGATCGACAGCGTGGTGCTGAACCGGGTGCTGGGCATTCCGATCTTCCTCTTGATCATGTATGTGATGTTCCTCTTCGCGATCAATTTCGCGAGCGCGTTCATCGACTTCTTCGACATTCTGGCGGGCACGCTGCTGGTCGACTGGCCGTCCGAGGTGATGGCGGATATCGGCGCGCCGGCCTGGGCCATCGCGGTGCTGCCGGGCGGGGTCGGGGCCGGTATCCAGACCGTCGCGACCTTCATTCCGGTGATCGGCTTTTTGTTCCTGTTCCTGACCTTCCTCGAGGATTCGGGCTACATGGCGCGGGCCGCCTTCGTGATGGACCGCTCGATGCGCGCCATCGGCCTTCCGGGCAAATCCTTCATCCCGATGATCCTGGGCTTCGGCTGCACCGTTCCTGCGGTGATGGCCACGCGCACGCTCGACAACCGGCGCGACCGGATCATGACGGTGATGATGGCGCCCTTCATGTCCTGCGGCGCCCGGCTGCCGGTCTATGCCCTTTTCGCAGCGGCCTTCTTCCCCGTGGGCGGGCAGAACATCGTCTTCCTGCTTTACGTCATCGGCATCCTCGCCGCGATCCTGACCGGGCTGGTGCTGAAGAACACGCTTCTGCGCGGGGCGACCTCGCCGCTGATCATGGAGCTGCCGCCCTATCACATCCCGACCCTGAAATCGGTGCTGCGCACCAGCTGGGACCGGCTGAAGGCGTTCCTGTTCAAGGCCGGCAAGATGATCGTCGCGGTGGTCGTTGTGCTGGGCTTCCTGAACTCGCTGGGGACCGACGGCTCCTTCGGCAACGAGGATACCGACGCCTCGGTCCTGTCCTCGATCGGCCGTGGCATCACGCCCGTGGTCGAGCCCATGGGCCTGCATGAAGAGAACTGGCCCGCCACGGTGGGGCTCTTCACCGGGATCTTCGCCAAGGAGGCCGTCGTCGGTACGCTGAACGCGCTTTACGGTCAGATGGCCGATGACGGGGACGGCGCCGACGAACCGTTCAGCGTGATGGCCGGGATCGGCGAGGCGCTGGCCTCGATCCCCGCCAATATCGCTGATGCCGCCGGAAGCCTTGCCGACCCGCTGGGCCTGAATATCGGCGATGTCGAAGATCAGGCGCTCGCGGCCGAGGAACAGGGCGTGGCGACGGGCATCTTCGGCGAAATGGCGGCGCGCTTCGACGGCACTGCCGGGGCGCTGGCCTATCTGCTGGTGATCCTGCTCTATGCGCCCTGCGTCGCGGCAACGAGCGCGATCTGGCGCGAGACCGGCACCAGGTGGACGCTGTTCGCGCTGTCCTGGACCACGGGCCTTGCCTATGGCACCGGCGTCATCACCTACCAGTCGAGCCGGCTGGCCAGCCATCCGGCCGAGGCCTCGGCCTGGATCGTCGGCATCCTCGCGATTTTCGTGGTGGTGCTGGTGGCGATGCGGATCGCCTCGACCCCCGGGGCCCGGGCGATGCCGCGGCACGGACCGCCTGAGGAGGCTGAAAATGGTACTTTCCGACATTCGCAGCTATTGCGCCGAGACCGGCAAGGTCTCGCTGCAGGAACTGGCGAACCGCTTCGACACCGATCCCGAGGCGATCCGGGGCATGGTCGAGGTGCTGGTTCAGAAGGGCATGCTGCGCTGCCTGACCGAGGCGCCTGAAGGCGGTTGCGGCAAGGGGTGCTGCGGCTGTTCCAAGAGCTGCGCGCCGCTCGCGGGGATGAGCGACGCGGTCTATCAGTGGGTCGGTCGGTTGCGTCGTCCGCTGCACTGACGGTCCGCTTTCCATAGCCCAGACGAAAGTACAGGCAAAAGTGACGTGGGGTCCTTTTCAAAAGGGCCGCACGTTTAGTTGATAATTTTAATAAGGAAATATAAGCGGAGGGCGCGAGTCGCCCACACCCTGGTGCGCGGTATCGCAGCAGCCAGCGTTTCGCCAGCCCTGAGACCAGAAGGAGGGACCGCCCGGAGCGGTCCCGTTTGGGGGAAAGAAACGGATGACTGCAAAAACCACCCGGCCCGTATTGCGGGCCGGCGCTGCATTGCTATCGCTGGCCGGGCTGCCTGCGGTGGCCTCGGCCGAAGATGCTTTCACGCTCGACCCGGTCACGCTGGCCGAAACCGAGGAGACCGGGACCGAGATCGCGACCGGCGACCCGAATGACAGCGGCCGCACCGCGCTGGGCAAGGGCTCGGTCGAGGTGCGCGGCGACGGATCGGGCGATGCCAATACCGCGCTGACCAGCCTGCCCAACGTGCAGTACCGCAACGATACCGACACCGATGCAGGCGAGAACGGCGACGACATCCTCGATCTCAAGCCGCTGGAGTTCTCGATCTCGGGCGGGCGCGTGACCGAGAACAACATCATGCTGAACGGCATCGGCATCAATTCGGTCACCGGCAACGAAAGCCCCTATACCTCTACCGAGCTGAGCCGAGAGGATTCCGCGCCAAATATGTATGCCTTCTACGGGCTGCATTCGCAGACCCAGTTCGTGCCCTCCGCGATGGTCGAAAGCGTCGAGGTCTACGATTCGAACGTTTCGGCCGAATATGGCGGCTTTCAGGGCGGCGTCGTCGATTACAAGCTGGCCGAAGCCTCGACCCGCCGCGCCTCGGGCAAGCTGAGCTTCCGGTTCCAGAGCGACGATCTGGTCCGTTATCATCTGGGTACCGACAGCGGCGACAATCCGAACGGAACCGCCAAGCCCGATTTCACCAAGCGCGAGATCTCGCTGCTTCTGAACCAGCCGCTTGGCGAGAATACCGCGCTGATCTTCGGCTTCGGGCGCCGCGATGCCCAGACCAGCAAGGACAAGCACCCGCAATATCTGTCGGGGCGGGCCGATAATGACAGCCGCAGCGATTTCTGGCGTCTGGGCCTTGCGCATGACTTCGACAATGGCGACCGGCTCGAGCTGAACGGCTACCTGACCGATTACAACCAGGACTGGGATTCGCCCTATTCCGACGATCTGCATATCGACGTCAAGACCCGCAGCCTGTCGACCGACCTGGCCTATACCCGTCATCTGGGCGCCTTCGATCTGGGCCCTGCGGCACTGTCCAACGTGACGCTGAAGCTGACCGCGCTGCATCAGGACAACGAGGCCAGCAACGTCACCGAGCAGAACGAGTTCTACAGCTGGTACGGGTCCTATTTCAGCGAAAGGAGAGGAAAATCCTTTTATACGGATGCCTTCGACGACTGGTGCGACACCCCGAAAGCGGCGCGATCGGCCGAGGATTACTATGGCTGCAGAAAGGGCGGCTATGGCAGCCGCTATTACTCGGATCTGCGCAACCGTCTGGGCATGCTTGTCACCGGCGATGTCTGGCGCGGCAGCTTCAAGCTTGGCGCCCATGTCGAACGCATCGAGGCGGATCGGAGCGGCGACGGTTTCGTGTCCTATACCGGGCCGGTTATGCACCTCGGCGGCCCCGACTACATCTGCCCCGCGGGCGACCCGGCCTGTCTGCCGGACCAGTATCTGAAGAATCTCCATACCCAGAAACCCTATGACATCAAGGTCGACGCGAATGTCGCCGAGGCCTTCTTCGAACTCGATCAGCGCTTCGGCGATTTCGACCTGCGTGCCGGGGCCCGTTTCAGCTATGACGACGTGCTGGAAAATGCCGTTCTGGCACCGCGGCTGTCGCTTGGCTGGCAGCCGTCGCCCGATTTCTCGGTCGTCCTCGGCGCGAACCGCTATTACAGCGACGATTACATGGCCTATGCCATCCATGACGCGCTGCCCCGGGGCGTGCGCTATCGGCGCGACCATGACGACACCACGGGCGAGGTCGGCGACTGGGAGTTCATCACGGATTTCGGCAGCTATTCCTACAACCAGAGCGGGCTGAAGACACCCTATGTCGACGAGGCCTCGCTGAGCTTCCTTTACCGCGATGCCTGGACCGGCGGTGCCTGGCGGCTGAAGCTGATCGACCGACAGGGCAAGGACCAGTTCGCCCGGTCCTCGGACAGCACGAAATTCAAGAACAGCCTGACCAATGACGGCACCAATGAATACCAGTCGGTTTCGCTGGAATATCAGCGCGATTGGAAGACGCGGCGGGGCGCGCTTGACGGGGTGTCCTTCTATGCCTCGGGGGTCTGGGCCCGGCGCGAGAGCTCGAACAACACCTATTTCGGCGATCTCGGCGAGGTCGATGATTTCATCTGGTATGATGGCAAATCCTATACCGGTGCCGAATTCGGCGCGGTGACCGGCAATCTCGACATTCCGATCCGGACCACGGTCGAGCTGAATTCCAGCTGGAAAAACGGGCGCTATGCGCTGGGGATCGGGGCGGATGTGGCCTTCGGCTATACCGCTGCGCTCGATACCGACAAGGATGGCACCTTCGAGAACCCCGAATACGGGTCGCAGCGGCATGACATCTACGAGGATTACGAATTCGACGCCGCCGTCTCGACCTTCCTCACCGCCCGGGTCCGGATGGCGCGGCTGCGTTCGGGCAATCTCGATCTGAACATCAAGGTGGCAAACCTCTTCGACGATATCGGCAACCGGCGGGCCACCGACAAGAACCCCTGGATGGCGGGAAGGAGCCTCTATGTCGGCACGACCTATAGCTGGTAAGGTCCTGCGGCTGGGGCTTTGCCTCGCGGCGGCGGGGCTGGCGCTGGCGGTCATGACGGCGCCGCTGCGGCTTGGCCCCGAGGATCTGCGCGCCGCCTATGCCGGTCCGCCCGAGACTTGGCCCCTGCCCGAGATCGACCCGGGCGTCGATTATGTCGAGCTGGCCCCCCGCGCCCTGCCGTCCCTGCCCCAGCCGGGCAGCCCGGCTGCGGCGCGGCGGGCGCTGGGCGCGGCGCTCTTTGTCGATCCGGCGCTCTCGGCCTCGGGCCAGATCGCCTGCGAAAGCTGCCATAATCGTCGCCTCGGCTGGGGCGACGGGCTGCCCCGCTCGAAAGGTCATGACCGGCAGGAGGGGCCGCGCAACGCGCCCGCGCTGCATGTTGCGGGCGCGGGGTTGCCGCTGTTCTGGGACGGCCGCGCAGGCACCCTCGAGGCGCAGGCGCTGGGCCCGCTGTCCAACCCGCTCGAGATGGCCAATGACGATCTCGGCGCCATCGCGCCGCGGCTGGCGGGCAGGGTCGGTTATGCCCCGATGTTTCGCGCCGCCTTCGGCTCGGAAGAGGTGACGCTGGAGCGGATCGTGGCCGCACTGGCCGAGTTCCAGAAATATCTCGACCGGCCGACCCGGCTTGACCGGTTCCTGTCGGGCGACCGCCGCGCGCTCAGCGATCTCGAGCTGCGCGGGCTGCATCTGTTCCGCACCCGGGCGCGCTGTGCCAACTGCCATTTCGGGCCGCTGCTCAGCGACGGCGAATTCCACGATCTGGGGCTGTCCTATCTCGGCCGCAAGTTCGAGGATCTGGGCCGCTATGCCGTCACCGGTCAGCCCGACGATGCGGGCCGGTTCCGGACCCCGAGCCTGCGCCATGTCTCGGATACCGGGCCCTACATGCATAACGGGCTGTTCCCGCATCTGCCCGGGCTGATCCGGCTTTATGCCATCGGCGGCGGCCGCTCGGCGCGGCTGCCCGCCGATCCGGATGCGGTGGAGACCGGCGCCGCGACCGCCTCGCCGCTGCTCAGGCGGCTCGATCTGACCGAAAGGGATGTCGAGGCGCTGGCAGCCTTCCTCGGCGCGGTCTGAGCGCCGCGGCCGGGTCGTACCGCGCCGCGCCCGCCTGTCATCGGGCGGACGCGGCGGTTCTCAGCTGGCGCGGGCGCGGACGCCCGCATCTGTGGCTGCGGTCGGTACCAGCGCCCGGACCAGATCCTTGACCGACAGGATGCCCACCTGCTGCCCGCGGCGCATCACCCGGTAGGACAGCGCCGTGTCGCCGCCCGACAGCGCGATCACCGATTCCAGATTGTCATCGGCATCGACCTCGCCCGCGAGCCCCGGTTGCGGCGCCTCGCTGCGTCGCATCACCGAGCGCACCCGCAGCACCCGGGCGCGGTTGATGTCGGAGATGAAGTCGATGATGTAGGGATCGTTCGGATGCATCAGGATCTCCTGCGGCTCGCCCTGTTGCACGATCTCGCCATCCTTCAGGATCACCAGATGATCGGCCAGCTTCAGCGCCTCGTCGAGATCGTGGGTGATGAAGACCACGGTCTTGTGCAGCTCGGCCTGCAGCTCCAGCAACAGATCCTGCATGTCGGTCCGGATCAGCGGATCGAGCGCCGAGAAGGCCTCGTCCATCAGCATGATATCGGCATTCGAGGTCAGCGCGCGGGCGATGCCCACCCGCTGCTGCATGCCGCCCGAGAGCTGGTGCGGGAACTGGTTGTCCTGCCCTTCGAGCCCGACCCGGTTCAGCCATTGCCGCGCCTCGTCCTCCCAGGCCGAGCGGGGCTGGCCCCGCACCGCCAGCGGCGTGCCGGCATTCTCGAGAACGGTATGGTGCGGCAGAAGCGCGAATTTCTGAAACACCATCGACATCCGCACGCGGCGCAGCTCGCGCAGGCTGGGTTCGTCATAGGCCAGCACGTCCTCGCCATCGACGATGACCTCGCCCGCCGTGGGCTCGATCAGCCGGTTCAGGTGGCGGATCAGGGTCGACTTGCCAGAGCCCGACAGCCCCATGATCACCGTCACCTCGCCGGCCCGCATGTCGACATTGATGTCCCTCAGGCCCAGCACATGGTGATGGGTCTCCAGCAACTCGGCCTTGTCCATCCCGGACCGGGCCATCGGCAGAACCGATTGCGGGTCGGCGCCGAAGATCTTGTAGAGGCGGCGGATCGCGATCTTGATTTCGTCACTCATCGAACGGCCCTCACTGTTTCTGTGCCGCGTTGACGCGGGCGAGCGCGGCCTTGGTGACGCGGTCGAGCATCACCGCGAGCAGCACGATCCCGAGCCCAGAGACCAGACCCACGCCCAGTTCGAGATTGCGGATGCCGCGCAGCACCAGCACGCCCAGACCCGGTGCCGAGACCATCGAGGCGATCACGACCATGGCGAGGCTCATCATGATGGTCTGGTTGACGCCGGCCATGATATTGGGCAGCGCCAGCGGGATCTGCACCCCCCAGAGCTTCTGGCGTTTGGTCATGCCGAAGGCGTCGGCGGCCTCGATCACTTCCTTGTCCACCAGCCGGATGCCGAGATTGGTCAGCCGGACCACCGGCACGATGGCGTAGACGATCACCGCGATGCCATAAAGCTTGGGCTCGGTCACCGAGAACAGGAAGATCAGCGGGATCAGGTAGACGAAGGGCGGCAGCGTCTGCAGCATGTCGAGGATCGGGATCGCGATCCGCTGGAAATTGTCGCTTCGGGACATGGCGATGCCGATGGGCACCCCCACCAGAACGCAGATGAAGGCACAGACGAAGATGATCGCCAGCGTCTGCATCGCGTAGTCGTAATGGTTGATGAAGGCCAGGAAGCCGATGCAGGCGGCCACGAAGGCCACCAGCCCCCAGGACCGCGCGACCAGGCGCACGACCAAGAGGATCAGCGGGATCATGATCCACCAGGGCGAGGTCTGGAACAGCCACAGCGCGCCTTCGAGCGCCCAGCTCAGCGGCTGGGTCAGCGGGTCGAGCACGACGCTGAGCCCGTCCTTGATCGACAGGAAGCCGGTCTCGAGCCCCTTGGTCAGCTCGCGGGCCTGCGGAAAGGCCGGACAGGCGTCGTTCAGCGCGTCCATCGAGGGAAAGGGCAGGTCCCAGAGCGAGGTGGCTGGCTGGGCCGATCCGCGGGCCTGGCCCAGCAGGTCTGCCATCGACATCGGCGCCGAGGATGCGCCGCCGTCGCACCAGTCGCGCAGGCCGAGCCCGTCGAATATGAAATCATAGCTTGCCATATGGTAAGGTCTCCTTGGCCGGACCGCAGGGCGGCCCGTCGCGAAACGGCAGGACGGGCCCGCAAGGCACAGGCCCGTCCGACAGAAAGCTGCCCGTCAGGGTCAGCGGTTCAGCAGCGCCGACAGCTTCTCGCGCGCGGCGTCGTTGATCCAGGTCGACCAGACATCGGTGTGCTGGGTCAGGTAATGCACAGCCCCTTCCTCGGCCGAGGCGTTGTTCTCGTCCATCCAGGCGATGACGGCGCTCATGTCGTCGACATCGAAGCTGACCTTGCTCAGCATCTCCGCGATCTCGGGTTCGCGGTCGGCGAAATCGGCGGTGACGACGGTCAGCACCGGTGCGGCCGGGAAGTCCGAGACCTTGGGATCGGGGTTGTTCGGGTTCTGGTTCGCCTCATGCGCGGCCTCGTCGATGCCGCCGAGATCGACCTTCACCATGTTGTACTTGCCCAGCACGGCGGTCGGCGCCCAGTAATAGCCGAACCAGGGTTCCTTCTTCTCATAGGCCGAGGCCATCGAGGTCGCCAGCGTCTCGCCCGAGCCATGGTTGAAGACCTTGAAGCCATGGCCTTCCAGGTCGAAGGCCGGGATCAGGTTGTCGTTCACGACCCGGCAGCCCCAGCCGTCGGGACAGTTGTTGAAGGTGCCGCCGACCCATTCGGGATGCGCCAGAACGCCCTCGATGGTCTTCAGCTCGGGATGTTCCTCGGCGAGGTAGTCGGGGATCCACCAGCCCTCGACCCCACCGGGATTGAGCGCCTTGCCCAGCCGTTTGACATTGCCCTGGGCCTCGAGCTTCGTATAGGCCTCGCCGGCCGAGTTCAGCCACAGTTCGGATACGGTGTCGGGTTCGCCATTCTCGGCAATCGACGTCAGGGCCGGGATGGTGTCGGAGGGGACGACCGTCACGCTGCATCCATAGCCCTGTTCCATCAGGAATTTCTCGACATTGGTCACGACGGCGGACGAGGCCCAGTTCATCTCTGCGATCGAGACCTCGCCGCAGTCGGCCTTGGCCATGGCGGGAACGGCAAGGGCGGCAAGGATGGCGGCAATTGCGGTTGCTCGTGTCATCGGGTGCTCCGTCTTGGTAGGTGAAAATAATCTGCCGCCGGCAGGCCCGAGCGATCGGGCAGGGCGGTTGCAGGGGTGCGATGGGGGCCGGACCGGCCGCAGAGGGCGCCGCACGGCGACAGACCGCCACCGGCAGGCAAGGCCGATCCCGGGAGGGACGGCATTCTTCTGTAAATCAAATATCGCAACGGACCCCGGGTGTATGGGAAAACCGGCATTTTGCCAACAGAAGAATGCCATTTGCGACAAATGCTGTCGCTTTCGGGCAATTCTTCCGCGCCCGTCCGCCTCGGTCCTCCATGCGCGGCCGGGCGGATTGCGGCGATTTTGCCCGACCCGTCCGCCCTCCGTTTTTCCGGTCTTCCGGGCCTGATCCGGCCTGATCGTGCGGATGCTCCGAAGCGGTCGCGCGGCCTTCCGGTTTCGCCGGGGGCGACCTTCACAGATCGGCGCCTGTCCTGTCGCGCTCCGGACGCGGGCGCTTGTTTTACGATATTTCACAATGGGGTGCGCCGGGGCTCTATCCGCCCTGCGCGCTACGGGGTAGTCCCGTCTTGCAGAGAAGGGGCGCCAGGTGCCTTGGCCCGCGCCGGGCCTGAGACGGTTGCGGCGGGCCTGAGCCCGCCGCCGGCCGGTCTCAGCCCACGAGCACCGGCAGATAGGTCACAAGCAGCAGGACTGCGACCAGCACGGCCAGATAGGGCAGCACGGCCTTCGCGATACGCTCGAGCCCCTGCCCGGTGACCGATGAGGCGACATAGAGGTTGATCGCGACCGGGGGCGTGATCATCCCGATGGCGAGGCCGACGACGAGGATCACCCCGAAATGGACCGCGTCCACGCCCATCTGAAGCGCCAGCGGCAACAGCAGGGGCGTCAGGATGATCAGCGCCGAGGCGGTCTCGATGAAGACGCCGGTGACGAGGATCAGGACCAGCATCATCGCCAGAACCACCATCGGACTGTCCGAGACAGACAGCACCAGCGCCCCGATCTGCGCGGGCACCTGCCAGTTCGACAGGGCCCAGCTGAGCGCGGCCGAGGCCGAGATCACGAACATGATGACGGCGGTCGTCACGCCCGAGCGGACCATCAGCCGGTAGATGTCCTTCAGCCCCATGTCGCGATAGACGAAGAGCGAGACGAGGATCGCGTAATTGACCGCGATGACCGCCGCCTCGGAGGGGGTGAAGATGCCCGAGAAGATGCCGCCAAGGATGATGACCGGCGTCATAAGCCCCCAGAAGGCCGAGACGAAGCTGCGCCGGATGGTGTTCAGCGAAAACGGTGCGCCCTTCGGATAGGCCCGCCGGTGGCCCTGCACCAGCGCGACGATCATGAGCCCGGCCCCCATGGCGATGCCGGGCAGGACGCCGCTCAGAAACAGCTCCGAGACCGATTCCTGCGCGATCACCGCATAGATGATCATCGGCACCGAGGGCGGGATCACCACGCCGATGGTGCCGCCCGCCGCGATCAGGCTGGCGGCTGAGGCCGGGTCATAGCCCTTGCGGGTGAGTTCGGGCACGAGCGTCGAGCTGACCGCCGCCGTCGTCGCCGCCCCCGAGCCCGAGATCGCGGCGAAGAACATCGCCGCCAGCACCGAGACGATGGAAAGGCCGCCCTTCAGGAAGCCGATCAGCGCATCGGCCAGCGCCACCAGCCGGGCGCTGACCTTGCCCTCGGCCATGATGTCGCCCGCGAGGATGAACATCGGCACCGCGACCAGCGCGAAGGAATTGATGCCCGAGAACATCTGCTGCGGCAGCACCAGCAGCGGCACGCCGCCGGCCTGCATCGCGACCATGGTCGCGCCGCCGATGGCCAGCGCGACCGGCAGGCCGAGGATCAGGAGAAGGAAAAACAGGCCGAAGAGAAGCAGGCTCATTCCACCGGCTCCCCGGCATCGGGGCGCGCGCCTGTCAGCAAAAGACGCATCAGATCGGTTGCCGCCAGCCAGGCCATCAGCCCCGCGCTGACCGGCACGATGGCGTAGACATAGCTCATGGGCAGCCGCAGCGCGGCCGATTTCTGGAAGCTCTGCATCGTCATGTAGGTCTGGCCGACCCAGGCCAGGCTGATCAGGAAGGCCACCGCGATGACCAGAGCCAGCGCGGTGGCCAGCTTCTGTGCCCGGTCGGGCAGGCGTTCGATCAGCACGCCGACGGCAATGTGGCGATGCCGCTGCCAGGCGAGTGCAGCGCCCAGAAAGGTCAGCCCGATCAAGAGGAAGCGTGCGACCTCCTCGGTCCAGCCGACCGCGGTGAAGGCCACCCGCGAGACGATCTGCAAGGTGATGACGCCGATCAGCGCCGCCATGCCCGCCGCGATCACGGGGGCGAGGATGGCGCCGATCGCGCGGTCGATCCGGCCGAGGAAGCTCAGCACGTCAGTTCAGTTCCGCCTGGATCCGGGTCAGGATGTCGCCGAATTTCTTGCCGTATTTCTCGTAGACCGGCGCCACGGCCTGCTGGAAGGCGGCGAGGTCGGGGCTTTCATTCACTTCCATCCCGGCGGCCTTCAGCTCGGCAAGCTGTTCGGCCTCGGTTTCGGCGTTGAAGGCGCGTTCGGCCGCGGCCGCGTCGCGCGCCGATTGCAGCACGATCTCCTGCGCCGCCCCGGGCAGTTTCGACCAGGCCGGCATGCCCATCACGAAGATCGCGGGCGCATAGGTGTGCCGGGTCAGGGTCATGTATGTCTGGGTCTCGTTCAGCTTGAAGGAATAGACCACGTTGATCGGGTTTTCCTGGCCGTCGATGGTGCCCTGCTGCATCGCCGTCAGCGCCTCGGTCCAGGCCATCGGAATGGCATTGGCGCCGAGCGCCCGGAAGCTGTCGGTATAGACCGGGTTCTCCATCACCCGGATGCGCAGCCCGTCGAGATCGGCCGGCGTCGCCACCGGGCGCTTTGAGTTCGTGAGGTTGCGGAAGCCGCGCTCGGCATAGGCGAGGCCCTTGAGATTGACATCGGCCAGCCGGTCCAGAAGCTCCTGCCCGATCTCGCCGTCGAGCACCCTGTAGGCGGCCTCGTCCGAGGGGAACAGGAAGGGCAGTTCGAACACCGCCATCTCCTCGACGAAATTGGCAACCGGCCCGTTGGTGATCAGCCCCATTTCGACGCTGCCGATCTGCATGCCTTCGAGCAGGGTGCGCTCGTCGCCCAGCGTGGCATTGGGTACGATCTCGACCGAGATCTTGCCGTTGCTGCGTTCGGCGACGAGATCGCGGAAGGCCACGGCAGCCACCTGATAGGCGTCCTGCTCGTTCACCACATGGGCCAGCCGCAGGGTGACGGGCTTCATGCCGTCGAGATCGGCGGCCAGGGCGGCGGGGCCGCCAAGCGTCAGCGCGGCAGCCGCGGCGGACAGGAACGAACGTCTCAGCATCGGGGGTGTCTCCTTCTGGATCAGCGGCCGGACCTTCGTTGATGTTGCGAGATGCGTCAATATAACATGGTGTAAATTGCGGCGAACGGGTCCGATGAGACAGAAACCCGGTCGTCAGGGCGACCGGATCCCGCCCGTTCGGCCACGGAACGCCGTTCCGGGCGGGTCCTGTTCCGATTTTCGGGACAACAGCCGGACAAGCCGCCGACCGGTCCCTGTCGGCCGATCCAGGTCGACCCGTGCCCTGGCCGGGGGCAATGTCCCTGACCGGGGCCGGGTCTGGCGGGGCGCCGGGTCCGAGAAGACAACCGCGTGACGCGGGCCGGAGCGCGCGGATCCTGTTGCGCCCGTGCGGCATCGGCCATGCAGGGGTCCGATGCCCTTCCCGCATCGGTCCGACAGGGGCCGCCCGCCGCGCCTGTCACGAAGCTCCCGGAGCGCGCGCCCTCCCGGGGTCGGCCCGGCGCCGAATTCGCCCCGCAAGGGCCCCGGTTGCCGGCAAGCGATTCGGCTGGTCCTGCCAAAGAAGGCCGATGCCGGTGGTCATTCGGGGATAAACGGCGCCGGAAGCAGATCTTCGCAAATTGCATGGCAGGTTTCTTCCGAAGATTGTGGCCACTCCATGCAGAATGCCCCGACTTCGCCACAGGTGGAAACAAATCGTAACCCGTGCGGCGTCCAGATCGCGAGGGGTTGCAGAACGCAACGTCACAGGATGCATTTTGCAATTAAGGCTTTGCACGGGATTTTCCAATTGCGGCGAATCCGTGGCCTCCCCGGACAGGATCCTGGGGCTTCATGACAGCTTCGGGCATGCGCCGTGACGTCACCGACCGCCCTGCGGGAAAAGTGCGGCGGATTCGAATTGAAATTCTCTCAACCTGCCTCCGGTCTCCGGATTCGGCTTCCCCTGCGTCATGTGCCAGGTCTTACCGGACGAGGAGTGATTCAGGCATTTTTGGGGAAAGCCTTTAAAATTCCTCCAAATCGCTGTTTGGCGCCGCCGTGCTTCTCGGCCAGAACGCCAGTGTTCGGAAACAGAATGGGGCCCACGCCTCGTTTATTCCTGAAGCCTGGACGGAGATACGGAAATGGACCCCGAAAAAACCGACGAGATCGGACCGGGAGAGGTATGCCTCGCGCAGGAGCTCGGCCCGCGTGACGCCGCCGGCATTCGCGACCGGTTGCTGGCCGCCCTGAGCGGGGACGGCGCCATTCGCGTCGATACATCCGCCGCGACCGGGATGCATGCGGCGATCCTTCAGATCCTGGCCGCGGCCGCGCGCGATGCGGCGCGGCAGGGCCGGTCCTTCACCCTGATCGCTCCGCCAGGCGGTGCCTGCGCGACCGCCTTCGAGAGGGCGGGTCTCGACCTGCCCGGACAGGCCGCGGCCGCCTGATCCGGGCCCCCTTCGCTTCTGGAGAATTGCCATGTCAAAGACGATCCTCGCCATCGACGATTCGCCGTCGATCCTGCAAATGGTGGCGCATACCCTCACCACGGCCGGCTACCGCGTGATCGAGGCGGTCGACGGGGCGGACGGCTATGACAAGGCCGTCGCCAACCGGATCGACGCGGTCATCACCGATCTGAACATGCCCCGGCTGAACGGGCTCGATTTCATCCGCAAGTATCGCAGCCATGGCACGAGCGCGGGTGTGCCCATCGTGTTTCTGACCACCGAGACCGATGACGGGCTGAAGCGCGAGGCCAGGGAGGCGGGCGCCACCGGCTGGATCGCCAAGCCCTTCAGGCAGGATCAGCTGCTGGCGGTCGTCAGGAAGGTGGCCGGAGCATGACCCTGTCCTCCGATCCCGCCGAGACCTTCCGCCAGGAGGCGCGCGACCTTCTCGACACGCTGGAACAGACGCTTCTGGATCTCGAGCAGGACCCGGGCGACGGTGCGCTGGTCGATGCCAGCTTCCGCGCCCTGCATACGCTGAAGGGGTCGGGTGCGATGTTCGGCTATGACGAGGTGGCCGGCTTCGTGCATGAATTCGAGACCGCCTTCGACCGTGTCCGCAAGGGCAGGGCGGCGATCAGCCCGGGCCTGGTGGTGATCGCGCTGGCGGCCAAGGACCATATCGCCGATCTGGTCGGCGAGCCCGGCCAGCACGCCGCGAAGGGCGCGCCGATCCTCGAGGCGCTGCGCAACACGGTCGATACCGGCCGGAATGCCGGCTCTGCCGCGCCCGCCGGAACGGCCCCGGCCGCCGGGGCGCCCGCTGGCGGGGTGCGGGTCCGCTTCCGGTTGCCGTCCGATGCCATCGCCTTCGGGACCGATCCGCTCTTGCTGCTGGACGAGATGCGCGAGCTGGGCGCTGACCGCGTGGTCGGGCTGACCGACCGGCTGCCGCCGCTCGACGAGATGGACCCAAGCGGCACCTATCTGGGCTGGGAAGTCACCTTCGAGGCCGGGTTCTCGGCCGAACAGATCGACGATGTCTTCCTCTTCGTGCGCGACGGCATGGAGCTGACGCTGGAACCGCTGCAACCGCCGCAGGCGCCGAAGGACGCGTCCGAGGCGGCGGCATCCGCCGACACGGCCCGGCGCGGTCGCGACGCCGAGGGCCGCGCCGCCGCCGCCTCGTCGCTCAGGGTGCCGGCCGAGCGGCTGGACGAGCTGATGGACCGGGTCGGCGAGCTGGTGATCGCCCAGTCGCGGCTGGCGCAGATCGCCTCGGCCGGGGACGACCTGAACCTCAAGGCCGTGGTCGAAGAGCTGGAACGGCTGTCCTCGGGCTTGCGCGACACCACGATGGGCATCCGCATGGTCCCGATCGGCACGCTGTTCTCGCGCTTCCGGCGGCTGGTGCACGACCTCTCGGGCGAGCTGGGCAAGGAGATCGACTTCGTCACCAGCGGCGAAGAGACCGAGCTGGACAAGACCATGATCGAGCGGCTGGCCGATCCGCTGGTCCACCTGATCCGCAACGCCATCGACCATGGCGTCGAGGGGCCCGAGGCGCGCGGACATGCGGGCAAGCCCGCGCGTGGCCGGGTGCGCCTGTCGGCCGCCCATACCGGGGCCGAGGTGGCGATCTCGATTGCCGATGACGGGGCCGGGCTCGACCCGGCGCGCATCCGCGCCAAGGCCGAACAGAACGGGCTTCTGACGCCCGACCAGAAGGTGACCGATCAGGAGCTTTACCAGTTCGTGTTCCATCCCGGGTTTTCGACCGCAAGCCAGGTCACCTCGATCTCGGGGCGCGGGGTCGGCATGGACGTGGTCAAGCGCACCATCGAGGGGCTGCGCGGCACCATCGATCTGACCAGCACGCCCGGTCAGGGCACGGTCGCGACGCTGCGCCTGCCGCTGACGCTGGCGATCATCGAAAGCATGCTGGTGCAGGTCGGGGCCGGCCGCTACGCGATCCCGCTTTCGGCGGTGGAGGAATGCGTCGAGCTGCCCGCCGCGCAGGAGGGCAGGGCCACCGGGCGCAATTTCCTGAACATCCGCGGGCGGCTGGTGCCGTTCCTGCGGTTGCGCGAGCTGTTCAAGACCCAGGCCGAGCGGGCCGAGCACCAGAAGGTGGTGATCGTCTCGGCGGGCGAGGCCCGGGTCGGGCTGGTGGTCGATCAGATCATCGGCAACAGCCAGACCGTCATCAAGTCGCTGTCGAAGCTGCATGCCGATGTCGAGACCTTCTCGGGGGCGACCATCCTCGGCGACGGCACGGTGGCGATGATCCTCGATGTGAGCGCGCTGGTCGGCTTCGGCCAGGCCTATGAAAGCCGCCTGCGCGGCGAACAGCTGGGGAGGGTGGCATGAGCGCCGTTGACAAGCCCACCGGGCCCGCCGCGATGCGCGCCCTGACTGTCGGGCTCCAGGGCGAGGTCTTCGCGCTGCCGGCCGAAACCGTCAGCGAGATCCTCGACATGGTTCCCGTGACCGAGGTGCCCAATGCGCGGGCCTTCGTGAACGGCGTCATCAACGTGCGCGGCAAGGTGGTGCCGCTTGCGGATCTTCGGGTCATGTTCGGCATGGAGCGCACCCCGCCCGATGCCGATACCCGGATCGTCGTGACCGAGATCGACCTCGACGGGGAACCGGCGCTGGTCGGGATCATCGCCGACAAGGTGCACGACGTCACCGAAATCTCGGACGCCTCCGTCGAGGAAGCGCCGAAGGTCGGCATGCGCTGGCCCGCCGAATTCGTGCGCGGCATCGGCAAGCATGGCGACGACTTCATCATCATCCCGGACATGGGCCGGATCTTCGGATCGAAGGGGGATCGCGATCCGTCCTTCGCCACGGACGAAAGGAAAGCGAAATGACACTCTCTCTCAGGGCCAAGCTCGCCCTCGCCTTTGGCGCCCTGCTGCTGTTGATCAGCCTATTGGGGGGCGTTGCGATCCTGCAGATGAACCGGATCAACGCGCAGTCGACGATCATCGCCGACAACTGGCTGCCCAGCGTCGACGAAGTGCGCAAGCTCGACACGATCATGGCCAAGTATCGCATCGGCGAGTATGCCCATGTTCTGGCCACCACCGAGTCCGAATTCGAACGGATCGAAACCTATATCGACGGCGTCCGGGCCAAGCTTGACGCCAGCCGCGCCGCCTATGAGGCGCTGATCATCGCGCCCGAGGAACGGCAGCTTTACGCCCAGTTCAACGAAAGGCTGACGAACTATCTCGAGAACTCCAAGCGGATTCTGCGCTATTCGCGCAACAACCAGAAGGACCTGGCTGGCCGCGATATGAGCGACTCCCTGGAACTGTTCGATGCGGTCACGGCCGATCTGACGGAACTGGTGGCCTTCAACTCGAACGGAGCGCGTGCGGCCAGCGCGGAAGGCGACGAAGCCTATGCGACCTCGCAGAAGGTGGTCTTCGGGGTGATCGGGCTGGCGCTGCTGGTCGGCATCGGTACCGCGATCTTCCTGATCCGCAACATCACCCGCGCCCTGGGCGGCGAGCCCGACTATGCCCGCGACGTGATCCGCGAGATCGCCAGCGGCAATCTCGAGGTCAAGGTGGCGACCCGCGAGGGCGACCGCGACAGCCTTCTGGCGGCCGCGCGCGACATGGTGGCCAAGCTGAAAGAGGTCATCACCGAGGTCGCGGTCTCGTCCCGCAACGTGGGCTCCGGCAGCCAGGAGATGTCGGCCGCGGCCGAAGAGCTGGGCCAGGGCGCCACCGAGCAGGCGGCGTCGACCGAGGAAGTGTCCTCGTCGATGGAAGAGATGGCCGCCAATATCAAGCAGAATGCCGACAATGCCGCGCAGACCGAGAAGATCGCGCGCCAGTCGGCGGGCGATGCCAAAAGCAGCGGCGAGGCCGTGGGCAAGGCCGTCAGGGCGATGGAGACCATCGCCGAGAAGATCCTGATCGTGCAGGAAATCGCCCGTCAGACCGATCTTCTGGCACTGAATGCGGCGGTCGAGGCGGCGCGGGCCGGCGAACACGGGCGCGGCTTTGCGGTGGTGGCCTCCGAGGTGCGCAAGCTGGCCGAGCGCAGCCAGGCCGCCGCGCAGGAGATCTCGGGCCTCTCGGGCGACACGGTCAAGGCCGCGCAGCAGGCCGGCGAGATGCTGACCCGGCTGGTGCCCGACATCCAGCGCACCTCCGAACTGGTGGCCGAGATCTCGAATGCCAGCCAGGAGCAGAATGCCGGGGCCGCCCAGATCAACGTCGCGATCCAGCAGCTCGACAAGGTGACCCAGCAGAATACCTCGGCCTCCGAACAGATGGCCTCGACCGCCGAAGAGCTGGAAAACCAGTCCGGCCAGCTGCAGCAGGTGATCGGCTATTTCCGGCTGGCGCTCGATGAACTGGCCGGGCGCGGCGGAGCCCATGCTGCGGGGGCGTCCCGGGCTGGCCGGGCCGACAGCTCGCCGGTCGAGGAGGCGATCCGCCGGACCCTCACCGCCCCGGGCCGCTGCCATCCCGCCCCCTCGCACAAGGCCGCGGCCGGAGGCTTCATGCTCGACATGGGCGGCGATGACGAGATCGACGGACAGTTCCTGCGCCCCGGCGTGGCCTGAGCCGCCCCGCCTTCCTCGTCCCGGCCGCCGGAGCGCGCGGCCGGGACCCGAACATCCCCGGAGATCAGAATGGCCGATCAGACCCAATATGTGACGCTCGGCGCCGCCGACTGTCTCTTCGCCGTGCCCGTCGAACGGGTGCAGCAGATCCTCGAAACCCAGCCGATCGCGGCGATGCCGCATGCGCCGGCCGATTTTCTGGGCATGATCGACATGCGCGGCCAGAGCGTGCCGGTGATGGATCTGCGCACCCGGCTGGCGCTGACGGCGGCCGAGGACAGCCACAGCACCCGGATCATGGTGCTCGATGCCCGTATCGGCGAGGTGCCGCGTCGGATCGGGCTGAAGACGGACCGGGTGTTCGAGGTCACCGAGCTCGATACCGGCTCGATGGAGGCGCCGCCCGATCTGGGCGCCTCCTGGCGCACCGAGTTCGTGGCAGGCGTCGGCCGCCGGAACGGCGCCTTCGTGACCGTTCTCGACCTCGACCGCCTGTTCGCCGCGGACGACCTGCCCGCCGCTGCCGCCTGCCCCTGAGGCCGGGATCCGGCCCGACCGCGCCCCCTGGTTTCACGGAGACCGACATGTCCGCCTCTTCGCTTGCCCTTTTGCAGACCGGCTGCGCCGAAACCGGCGACCGCATCGACGACCAGAGCTTCGCGCGCATCGCCGCGCTGGTGAACCGCCAGACCGGAATTCGGCTGCCGCCCTCGAAACGGACCATGGTCGAGGCGCGGCTGAGACGGCGCATGCGCGCCTGCGGCAAGCCGGACCTCGCCGCCTATTGCCGCTTCCTGTTCGACGAGGGCGGGCTCGACCGCGAGACCCTGCACCTGATCGACGTGGTCACCACCAACAAGACCGATTTCTTCCGCGAGCCCGACCATTTCCGGTTTCTGGCCGGTCCCGGGCTCGAGGCGATGCTGGCGCGGCGCGGCCGGCCCTCGCGGTTGAAGCTCTGGAGCGCGGCCAGCTCGATCGGGGCCGAGGCCTATACCATCGCCATGGTGCTGGCCGATGCGGCGGCGCGGGGCCCGGGCTTCGATTTCACCGTTCTGGGCACCGACATCTCGACCGCGGTGCTGGCCCAGGCCCGGATGGCGATCTATCCCAGCGCGTTCGCCGCGCCGGTGCCCGAGCCGATGCGCCGACGCTATTTCATGCAGGCGCGCGACCCGGCCCGCCAGGAGCTGCGGGTGGTGCCCGAGCTGCGCGCCCGGGTCTCCTTCGCGCGGCTCAACCTGATGGAGGCGCAATATGCCGTCGATGCCGATTTCGACGCGATCTTCCTGCGCAATGTCCTGATCTATTTCGAGCGCGAGGTGCAGATCGCCGTGGTCGGACGGCTGATCCGCCATATCCGGCCGGGCGGGTTCCTGTTTCTCGGCCATTCCGAAAGTTCGGTCGGAAACGAGCTGCCCTTGCGCCAGCTCGCCCCGGCGACGTTCCAGGTTCTGTGAGGATGCGATGACCTTCCAATCCGGCTTTACCGGCCAATCCAGCCTTCCCGGCAGGAAATGGCGTGTCCTGATCGTCGACGATTCCGCCTCGGTGCGGCGCGTTCTCAGCGACATCATTGCCAGCGACCCCTGTCTCGAGGTCATGGGCACCGCCGCCGATCCCTATGCCGCGGCCGAGCGGATCGGCCGCGAGCTGCCCGACGTGATCTTTCTCGATATCGAGATGCCGCGCATGGACGGGCTGACCTTCCTGCGCAAGATCATGGCCCAGCGCCCGCTGCCGGTGGTGATCTGTTCGAGCCTGACCGAAGAGGGCTCGGCCGCACTGATGGCGGCGATGGAGGCGGGCGCGGTCGATGTCGTGACCAAGCCCCGGATGGGCTCGGTCGAGTTCCTGCAGCATTCGCGGATGATGATCTGCGACACCGCGCGTGCCGCGGCCCAGGCCCGGCTCCGGCCGGTGCGGGCCCGGCGGATGCAGGTCGAGAAGAAGCTCAGCGCCGATGCGGTGCTGCCGCCCCGGCCCGGGCGCGGCCCGGCCCGGGCCAGTGCCGAACGGATCGTCTGCATCGGGGCCTCGACCGGCGGGACCGAGGCGATCCGCGAGGTGCTCGAGGCCCTGCCGGCCGATTGCCCGCCGGTCGTGATCGTCCAGCACATGCCCGAGGGCTTTACCGCGGCCTTTGCCCGGCGGCTCGACGGGCTTTGTGCGATGAGCGTGCGCGAGGCCCGCGACGGCGATCCGATCCTGCCCGGTCAGGTGCTGATCGCGCCGGGCAACCGTCACATGACCATCGCGCGGGCCGGCGCGCATGCGCGGGTGACCATTCTCGACGGACCGCCGGTCTGTCGGCACCGGCCTTCGGTCGACGTGATGTTCCGCTCGGCGGCACAGCAGCTCGGCAGCGGTGCGGCGGGGATCCTGCTGACCGGCATGGGCGAGGATGGCGCGCAGGGACTTCTGGAAATGCGCGAGACAGGTGCTGCGACCTTCGCCCAGGACGAGGAAAGCTCGGTGGTCTACGGCATGCCGCGCGAGGCCGTCGAACGCGGCGCGGCGGGCCGGGTCCTGCCGCTTTCGCGCATCGCGCCCGCGATCCTGCAATTTGGCGCGACGCCCGCCCTCTGCGGGGCAGGCAAATGAGCGCGGCAACGGCGCGGCTGTGGCGGCCGGAGCCGGCGGCTCTCCCTGTCGCCGAAGCCATGGTCCCCGAAATCATGGCCCCCCAAACCCTGGCCCCCGAAACCCTGATCGAGATCGCCTCGGGGCGGTTCGCGGCGGCCATCGCCGGGCCGCGCGAGACGATCGAGCAGGCCTTCCTGGCGATGGGAAACGGGCTGATGTCGGGCGCGCGGCTGCTTTCCGATATTGCGGATGCGCATCGCGACATGGCTCTGGAATTCGAGGGCAAGGCCTTCCTTGGCGGGACCGGGCAGATCGGTCTGTTGCGCGAGGAGGTCGGCCGGGTGCTGGAGGGCATTGCCAGCGGCGATGCCGATATCGCCCGGCTGGATGAGACCACCAGGGAGGTACGGCGGCCGCTTGAACAGATGGAGGCGTCGATCCGTCTTCTGAGCCTTGTCGCCGTAAATGCCCGGATCGTGGCGGCCGGGATCGGCGCGGACCAGAACGATCTGAACGCCTTTACCGGCGAGATGGCGGGGATCGCGGCCGAGGCGCTGGGGGCGGTGCGCTCGATTGCCGAGGTGCATGAGCGGGTCTGTCGCAGCGTGGCCGGGATCCGCCGCAGCCAGGCCGAGTTCAGCCGCGATCATTGCAGGACCATGGCCGCGATCCGCGACCGGCTGGATGCGGATCTGCAGAGCCTCGAGGCGCAGCGGGCGCAGGCGGCCGAACATGCGGGCAAGTCGGCGGCGCTGGCGGCGGGCATCGGTGCCGAGGTCGGCCGGGCGGTCGCGGCGGTGCAGGCGGGCGACATGACACGGCAGCGGCTCGAACATGTCGAGGCGATCCTCGCCCGGCTTGGCGCGGCCGGAGCAGAGGCGCCGCGGCTGGCGGCGCTGCTGGGGCCGCTCGCGGCCGCGCAGCTGCGCGCGACGCATGAGGATTTCACCGCCGAGCTGGCGCAGTTCGTCGCCGCGCTCGAGGCGATGCGGGTCGATGCCGACGCGGTGCTGCGTGCCGGCACCGAACGGGCCGGGCGGACGCTGGCCGCGAGCGGCGAGGCGCTGGCCGCGTTGGTGCGCGATCTGCGCTCGATCGGTCCGCTGCTGGAGGACGATGCCCGCAACCGGGAAACCGCCCGCCGTCTGGGCGAGGGCGCGGCCGATGCGATGCAGCAGATGATGGCGCGGATCGAGGTGCTGGAACGCACCGAGCACGATGTGCGGCTTCTGGGGCTGAACATGGCGATCCGGTGCAGCGGGCTTGGCGACCGGGCCAGCGGCTTGCGGGTCATTGCAAGGGAACTCAGCGGCATCGCGGCCGAGACCAGCGCGGCGGCGCTGCGCATCCGCGAGATCCTCGACGGGGCGCAGAAGACCGTGGTCGATGCGCGGCGCCGTGCCGCCGAAGGGCGCGGGGTCGAGGGCGATCCGGCGGTCGCGGCCGCTCAGCTCGAAACCGTGCTCGACCGGCTCAGGGCACATGGGGCGACCCTGGCCGAGGCCTGCCCGCGCACCATCGCCCTTTTGGACCAGACCGCCGGGCAGGCGCAGAGCGTAGGTGCCAGCGGCGATGGCTGGCCCGAACGCGTCGCGCGGCTGGGCGGGGCACAGGGCGTGCCGGCCCCCGAAGAGGTGGCGGCCTTCGGCGATCTGCTGGCCGGTCTGCGGCGCCTTTACACGATGCAGCGAGAGCGGCGCCTGCATGATGCCGTGCTGGGGCTGCCCTCGCCCGGGGACGAAGCCGAGGAGGCGCCTGCCGGGGCGGCGGATGACGGCGAGATCGACGGGTTCCTGTTCTGACCCCTCAGGGCCGGCAGGCCGGCAGGGGCGGAGCATCCGCGTTCACGCGAAACGACCGGCCTCGGGGGGGCCGGTCGTGGCGGAGGCGGCGGTGCGCCCCGATCAGGTCCTGGTGGGTCAGCCGTCGATATGGTCGACGACCGCGCGGGCGAAGGTGGCCACCAGCGCCACATAGACCTCTTCGCTGGTGGGCGTTATCACGGTGACGTCGGTTCCTTCGGGCAGCATCGGCATGATCTGGTTCATCTTGACGGTCAGATCGAAGGTCTCGAAGTTGGAATTGTCTTCCATGTCGATCACGTTGACCGTGCCCGAAAGCTGGTTGTCGGCGGCGCCGATCTGCTCCTGGAAGAAATTGGCCAGTTCGACCTCGTTCATGTCGATCTTGATGTCCATGCCCGTGTCGCCCAGACGGCCGACCAGTTGCGAGGCGATGGCGGCCTCCAGATCCTCGTCAAGCGTCTTCCAGTAGGCCGCGGCCTGCGGGTTGTTGAGATCGGTCAGCGAGGTTTCGACATCGATCGACTTGATCGTCGGCATGTCCTCGGCCAGCGCCGGGGCGGCGATCGTCGCGCCAAGCAGCGCGGCCAGAAGCGAAGTGCGAATCATCGTTTTTCTCCGTTCTTTTGGGGTGGACCGGCAGCGGTCTCGGGCCGCCATGTCCATCGCTGAAAGAACGCCCGGTCCCGCTTCGGGTTCCCGCCGGGGGACGGAGGGGTGGGCAGATGGTCGGATTTCCGCTCATCGGGGCGCCGGTGCGGCCAGGCCGGGACAGACCGGCAGACCTGTTCCGGAATGCCACCGGCCTAGCCCGACTTGGGCCCATTGGTGCCGCATCAAGGCGAAGTTCTGTCCCGCGCGGGGCGAATCGCAGCCTGTCGCGCCCATAGCGGCAGCCCATGAGCGGGGTGCCACCGCAAGCGGGAGGGCCGCGCAAGGCAGGGGGGGGCGCCGTAAGCCGGGGCGAGGCGCCGGGCAGGGCCGAAAACGGATGCCTCAGCATGGCGAAGATATCTTGCGCTCCCTCAGGGGCGGCTTCGCAGCTTCGGCGGCGATGAGTGCGGGGCGCGCTTGTCGTCTTTTTCCCGTCCGCCGTCCTGGGCATTCAGATCGCCGGAGGCATGGCGGTCGGTTTCCTCGGCGCCAATGGGGGACGCACGCGGCTGCAGACCAGGCTCGACCGCGCCATGCTGGCCCGCGACCAGTCGCGCCAGCCGCCAGGACCCGGAGGGACTGCTCCATGACCGTTTCCGCCGCGAGGGGTTCCAGGCCACGATCCGCAATGCCGTGGAGCAGGCGGATCCTGGCGGCTGCGTTGTCGGCGGGGAAGGCGAGTTTCGATATCGAAACGCTGACCGGCGGCGCGTCCGGCATGGCGGGCGAAGGGTGGCCCGAAAACGAGCTCTCGGGTTCGCTGCGCCGGGACCTGCGGATGCCGACGATGCGCCCGGCGGCCGGGGAGGGCATCCGCTCGGTGCTCGGCAATGATCCGCCCCGGGTCTCGATCATTCTCGCTGCCCATGCCGGGCAGACCGATCCGGGGCCGGTTATGTTCGCGTATCCGGGCAGGCAGTGGCGCGACGTGGCGGGCGGTCATTTCGAGGAAGGGCCGCAGGATATCTCGCCCATGACCGT
Source organism: Rhodovulum sp. HP10 (assembly GCF_047553435.1). NCBI lineage: Bacteria > Pseudomonadati > Pseudomonadota > Alphaproteobacteria > Rhodobacterales > Paracoccaceae > Rhodovulum > Rhodovulum sp. HP10. Next base: position 1,616,463 of record NZ_CP180201.1, on the reverse strand, counting down.
TCATTTCGACAGCGATGGCATGCCCGCCGAGGTGGTCAGGGTCGACGAATTCCCCGAGGGCGGCCCGCCCCGAATTATCGGCACCGATCCGGACGGTTTTCGCGCCCAGAGGGTGTAATTGATCCGCAGCACGGTCCCGGCGCTGGCCTTTGCCACGGTCCTCGGCGCGCGCGCCGAAGGCGGGGTCCGGTCGATGCAGTATCAGGCCGTCGCCGGAAACCCCAATGGCGTTTCTCCCGATCCCGACCCGAGCGAGAGAGTTTTCGATTTTCAGGCCGTCCCGATCCTGCGGCCGGGGGCCTGTCCCGGACTCGGCAGCGATGAACCCGGCCAGAGCGGGCTGCCCGCCGACGGCCCCGACGCGCAGAGCCCGCTTTGCATCTGCCGGGTCTTCCGCCGCGTGGCGATGGGAATGGCCCGGTGCCCGGAGGATGATCCCGCGATCCGGTATGCCCGGGGCGACGAGGCTTGGCCGAAGGTCTTCCTTGCCGGGATCAGGCAGCAGGACGGCACCGGACCCTGACCCATGACGCGCCGGGGCTGCTCGATTCGTCCTCGAATGTCGCGGTCCGGCATCTCGCGGTCCAGGGTCCGGGGCCGGCCGCATTCCCGGTCCGGCCCGCCGCCGCCCGAAGTAGACCGCCAGAAATACCCTGCTGCCGCCCGATGGCCCGTTCGCCGAGCCGTCCCGCCCGACCGGGCCCGATGCCACGCCGATAGTCGGATACGGCCTGCCCGGGAGGAGGTTCGACAGGCGGATGGCGACGCCGTCACACTTCTTGCCGCAGCTCTGCTGGCAGAGCTGCGGCTGATCCGGCTTCGCCGGATGCGGACCCGCCCTGAGGGTGCGGGCGGGTCCCTGACCGGCCCCCGCCGGGCCTCGCGGTGCGGCGCGCGGGGCTCCGGTCGGGCGCCGCGATCCGCGAGGCACCCCCGGCAGCGGGCCGGGGGCAGGGGGCCGGCCGCGGGGGCGGCACGGCCGGGGCTCAGAAGGTCCTGGCCAGGGTCAGCTTGAAGGTCCGCCCCGGCGCGGGCCGGGTCGCCAGATGCGGCGTGTAGTCTAGATCGAAGGCGTTCTCGATGCCGGCGCGGATCTCGGTGCCCTTGAACACCCCGTCCTGCGGTCGCCAGGTGGCGCGCAGGTTGTGGACCGTGCTCGACCCCGACGGCTCGGCAGACCGGTTCATCTCGGCCGCATGCGCCACTTCCCAGCTCAGGTCCAGGGTGTCGCCCCATTTCCGGCCCAGCGTCACCCGGACCTGGTCTGCGGGCGTGCCTTCCCAGTCGTCCGGGACCCCCGGCGTGGTGATCTCGCCGCGCGCGATATCGGCATTGAGGTCGACATAATGGCCCGAAGGCAGGCTGTAGGCCGCCTCCAGCTCCAGCCCCTTCATCCGCGCATCGGTGATCGGCACCATCATGTCGGTGGTATAGGAGGTGATGTCCCAGACCGTGGTGTGATAGGCGGTCAGCTTCAGTGCCAGATCGTCGCCATCGGCAAAGACCGTGCCGCGGTCGTAGGAGAAGCCCAGCTCGTAGGTCCGGGCCTTCTCGCTGCGGGTCATGTAGGCGGGCGTGCCCAGATCGTCGATGATGGGCAGGTTCTCGGTATAGGCGGCGCTGCCGAAGACCGCCCATCCGTTGCCGAAGGCATAGCGCGCCGAGAGGCCGCCCATCAGCGCGTCATTGTCGTAATCGGCATAGCTGTCGCCGCCGATGTCCTGGGTCTCGTAGCGCAGCGCCGGGGTCAGCGTCAGCCCGCCGAAGGAGATGTCGTCGACGACGAACAGCGCCCGGCGCCGGTCGGTGCCGCCCGGGGCGGAAGCGGCATCGAGCCGTTCCTTGCGGATATATTCGACCCCCATGCGCAGGTCATGGTCCAGCAGGCCGGTCTGGAACATGGCCTGGTTCCTGACGGTCAGCTTGGTGGTCTCGTAGCGGTGATCGGCATTGGTGGCAGCGAAGCCGCCGGGCGGGAAGGGGATGCCGCAGAATGTGGTTTCGCAGCTCGAACTGCCCGGCACGTAGTCCTGATCGATCTTCTGCTCGGCATAGCTGAGGGTGGCGGTCAGGTTGATAAGATCGTTGCCCGCCGGATTGAACCCGTATTCCAGAACGGCGGTCTTCGAGCGGATCTTGCGGTCGACATTGCCGAACATGTCGGTCGTCGTTCCGAAAGTGTCGTAGGGCACGTCCTTCTGGTCGGAACTGGTGTCGGAATAGCTGAGCTTGACATAATGCTCGCGCGCCTCGCCGAAGGTGTATTTGCCCTTCAGCATCCATGAGGGCAGGTCGAAGCCGTCATCGCCGATGCCATTGCCGTCGCCGTCCTTCTGCACGCCCTGGCTGCGATAGGTGTAGTTGCCCAGGAATTCGAGGTTCTCGTCGGGCTGCCAGGCGAAGATCGTCGAGGACGCCCAGGCATCGCCATTTGTGCCATATTGCAGGGTCTGGCGCAGCTTGAAGCCCGGCTCGCCGCCGGTGAAATCCGAGGCGTCCTTGGTGTCCAGCCGGATCAGCCCGCCGATGATGCCGGACCCGTATTCGAAGGTCCCGGCGGTGCCCCGGATCACGGTAACTTCCTTGTAAAGCGCTGGGTCCGTGAAAAGCTGGGTGCCGATCCGGTAGAGTTCTTCCGACCCGACCGAGGCCCCGTCGACCTGGATCGCGACCTTCTGGTCAGATCCATAGCTTGAGGTGGCGCCGAAGCCGCGGATGTTGATGCCCGAACCTTGCGGCGTGGTGCCGTTGATCAGCGACACGCCCGGCACGGAATCGACCAGTTCGGCGATGGTGGTGGCCTGCCGGTCCTCGATTTCCTCTTCGTCGACCACGGTTTCCGAGATCGCGGTATCGGTGCGCACCTCGCGCTTGCTCTGGCCGAGCATCACCGGGTCGAGGCTGAAGCTTTCCTGTGCGGTCGCGGGCCAGGCCAGACCAATCGCGGTGCCGCAGGCCAGCAGGCCTACGGTCATATGTCGTACCGTCATGTTCATCCCTTTGTCAGGTCACGAAAGTTTTCATGGCTTGCAAAAGGCTGGCGCATGTTCGGTGGCAGATCCGTCGGCGATCCCTCGCAGGACGGTCTTGCATCGGTTATGAAATCTGATAGTTTCTGTCAACAATGAGGGCCGCGGGAACGGCCCATGCGATCCAGCAAGCTGGGATGCCCAAAGGGCATGGCCCAGGCCAGACCGCGCAGCATCACGAACAGTCCGAAAGGGGCTCCCATGGGAGACGGCAAGCCGATGTCGGCAGAGCAGATCCGGTCGATCCGGCAGGAGAAATCGACCGCGCGGTCGCGCGATCTGGCCGACCGGCTGGGGCTGGCCGAGGCCGAGCTCCTGGCTGCCGAGGCCGGCCGAGGCGTGACCCGGATCGCCGCTCATCCCGATGCGCTGATGCAGGCGATGCCCGGCCTCGGCGAGGTGATGGCGCTGACCCGCAATGACAGCGCGGTGATCGAGAAGGTCGGCACCTATGGCGATTACACGCCCGGCGATCATGCCGCGATGGTGCTGAGCCCGGCCATCGATCTCAGGATCTTTCCCCGCCACTGGGTCCATGGCTTCGCCGTCGAGGAAGAGAAGGGCGGCAAGGCGCGCCGCTCGCTCCAGATCTTCGATGCGGCCGGGGATGCGGTGCACAAGATCCACCTGCGCGACGGCTCGGATGCCGGGGCCTGGCAGGATCTGGTGGCGGCGCTCCGACTCGGGGACCAGTCCGACAGCCTGCCGCTCGAGCCCCGCAGCCCGGTCGAGCCCGCCCGGGTCCGGCCCGAAGCCGAGGCGATCCTGCGCGCGCAATGGGACGGGCTGACCGACACCCATCAGTTCCTGCAGATGGTGCGCAAGCTGAAGATGAACCGGCTGGGCGCCTACCGGATCGCGGGCGCGCCCTATGTCCGGCCGCTGTCGCCCGGCTGTCTGCATGGGCTTCTGAACGCGCTGGCCGACGAGGCGTTGCCCTTCATGATGTTCGTCGGCAACCGGGGCTGCATCGAGATCCATTCTGGCCCGATCGCCACGGTCAAGCCGACCGGCCCCTGGCTGAACATCCTGGATCCGGGCTTCAACCTGCATCTGCGCGCCGATCGCGTGGCCGAGGTCTGGGCCGTCACCAAGCCCACCCGTCGCGGCCCGGCGATCTCGGTCGAGGCCTTCGATGCCGATGGCATGCTGATCCTGCAGGCCTTCGGCATGCGCGTGGGCGAGGTCGATCACACGGGGCCCTGGGGCGAGATCGTCGCGGCGCTGCCGGGGCTCGAGGTGGCGGTATGATCCGCCCGCTTGTCGCCCTGACGGTCGCGGTCCTGGCCGCGCTGCCCGCAGGGGCGGCCGAGCGCGTGGTCTCGCTTGGGGGCGCCGTGACCGAGATCGTCGCGGCGCTGGGCGAGGCCGACCGGCTGGTCGGGCGCGACACCACCTCGAGCTGGCCCGAGGCCGTGACCGCCCTGCCCGATCTGGGCTATGTCCGGGGGCTCTCGGCCGAGGGCGTGCTGTCGGTCGCCCCCGACCTGATCCTGGCCGAAGAGGGCGCGGGTCCGCCCGAGGCGGTCGATCTGCTGAAATCCGCCGCGCTCCCCTTCGTCGAGGTGCCCGACGGCTATGACCGCGAGGCGGTGGTTGCCAAGATCGAGACCGTTGCCGATGCGCTGGGTGTGCCTGAAAAGGGCGCGCTCCTCGCAGCCGATGTGGGGCGCGCGCTCGATGCCGCTGTCGCGCAGGCTGCCGAGGGCCCCGCGCGGCGGGTGCTGTTCGTCCTTTCCGTACAGGGCGGGCGGCTGCTGGCGGGCGGGCGCGACACCGCCGCCGACGGCATCATCCGGCTTGCGGGCGGGGTGAATGCCGTGACCGGCTTCGAGGGTTACAAGCCGCTTACCGACGAGGCCGTCACCCGGGCCGCCCCCGACGTGATCCTGATGATGTCGCGCGCGGGGGCCGAGGATCTGGCGGCCGAGGTGCTGGCCTTGCCGGCGGTCCGCACCACGCCCGCCGCCGCCCGTGGCGCGCTGGTCTCGATGGACGGGCTTTACCTTCTGGGCTTCGGTCCGCGCACGGCCCAGGCGGTGCGCGATCTGGCGGCCGCGCTCGACCGCGCGGGGAGCTGAGCCGGTGGTCGCAGTTTCGCCCGAACACTCCGGCCCCGCCCCGCACTGGGACCGCGCCCCCCGTGCCTGGCGGCTGACGGTGTTGCTGGCACTGGCGCTGGTGGCGATCTCTGCGGCAAGCCTTGCCGTCGGCGCCGCGGGCACCATGCCCTGGACGGTTCTGGCCGACATGGCGGCGGGGCGCGAGATCGCGCTGGCCGACCGGGTCGTTCTGTTCGAGATCCGCCTGCCGCGGCTTGCCATGGGCGCCCTGGTCGGCGCGGCGCTGGCGGTTTCGGGCGCGGTGATGCAGGGCCTGTTCCGCAACCCGCTGGCCGATCCGGCACTGGTCGGCATCAGCGCAGGCGCCGGACTGGGCGCGATCTCGGCTATCGTTCTGGGCGGGCTGCTGCCGGCGGCCATCGCGGGCGCTTTGGGCTATTACCTGGTGCCGCTGGCTGCTTTCGCAGGGGCCTGGGCGATGACGCTTCTGCTTTACGGGATCGCCACACGGCGCGGTCGGACGTCGATCGCGACCATGCTTCTGGGCGGCATCGCGCTCGGGGCGCTGGCCGGGGCGCTTTCGGGCATTCTGGTCTACATGGCCGATGACGCGCAGCTGCGCGACCTGACCTTCTGGCAGCTCGGCTCGCTTGCCGGGGCCACCTGGACCAAGCTTGCCGCAGCCGCGCCGCTGATGATCCTGGCGCTTGTCGCCGCGCCGATGCTGGGGCGGGGGCTGAACGGGCTGGCGCTGGGCGAGGCCGCCGCCGCGCATGTCGGCATCCCGGTGCAGCGGCTCAAGACAGTGGCGGTTCTGACCGTGGCGGGCGCCACCGGGGCCGCGGTCGCGGTCAGCGGTGGCATCGGCTTCGTCGGCATCGTCGTGCCGCATCTGCTGCGCCTCGCGACCGGGCCCGATCACCGCCCGCTGCTGGTCAATGCCGCCCTTCTGGGCGCGGCCTTGCTGATCGGTGCGGACATGATCGCCCGCAGCCTGATCGCGCCGGCCGAACTGCCCATCGGCATCGTCACCGCCATTCTCGGCGGGCCGGTCTTCCTGTGGATCCTGCTGCGTCGCCGCGGCCTGCTGGAGATCTGAGCGATGCTCGAGGCCACCGATATCACCGTCCGTCTGGGCCGCCGCGAGATCCTGAGCAGGGTCGATTTCCGCGCGCGGCCCGGACAGATCACCGCCATCGTCGGCCCGAACGGTTCGGGCAAGACGACCCTTCTGCGAGCACTCACCGGTGAACTCTCCCATGACGGGCGGATCCGGCTGAACCACCACGATCCCGCCTCCCTAAGGCCCTGGGTGCTCGCAGCCCTTCGGGGGGTGTTGCCACAGGCCACGCCGATGGCCTTTCCCTTCACCGCCGCCGAGGTGGTCCGGCTGGGCCTGATGGGCGGCATCGAGGCGGCCGAGCCCGATCTGGTGTCCAAGGCGCTGGCGCGGGTCGGTCTGGCGGGCTTCGAGCCGCGCTCCTATCAGGAACTGTCGGGCGGCGAGCAGCAGCGGGTGCAGCTGGCCCGGGTGCTGGCGCAGGTCTGGCATCCGACCGCCCATGGCCAGCCGCGCTGGCTGTTTCTCGACGAGCCGGTCTCGGCCCTCGATATCGGTCACCAGCTTCAGGTGATGAGGATCGTCCGCGACTTCGCCGACCGGGGCGGCGGCATCGTCACCGTCATGCATGATCTGAACCTCACCGCGATGTTCGCCGACAGCGTGGCGCTGATGGCGGGCGGCGGGCTGATGGCGCAGGGCGCGCCTGCCGAGGTGCTGTGCGACGATCTTCTCAGCCGGGCCTATCTGTGCCCGCTGCGCGTGAACGCGCTGCCTGCCGCCGGACCTTACCTTCTGCCTCAGGCCAGCGGTCCCATTGCTGCCGAATGATGCCCGAACGGCCCGAACGAGGCCTGAAATGGAGGCCTGAAATGACGGAGACCCTGCCATGGACCTGACCCACAAGACCGCCGCCATCGCCGAGTTTCTTGACAGGGGCGGCCCGGCGATCTGGGCCATCGCCGCGCTTTCGGTGCTGACGGTGGCGCTGATCCTGTGGAAGCTCTGGCGCCTTGCCTGGGCCGGTGCCTGGTCGCGGGCGGCGGCGGAACGCGCTGTCGCGGGCTGGCTCGAAGGCGATATCTGGCGCGCGCGCACCGCGCTGGACGGACGTTCGGGCCTGCGCGGCGTCGCTGTAAGGGCCGCGATCGAGGCCCGGCTCGACCCCGAGCTTGATGCAACCACCGCCCGCGAAGAGGTCGCCCGCGTCGCCACGGGCGCGCTGACCCGGGCGCGCTCCGGGCTGCGCGCGCTGGATCTGATCGCGACCATCGCCCCGCTGATCGGTCTTCTCGGCACCGTGCTGGGCATGATCGCGGCCTTCAAGACCCTGCAGGAAACCGGGGCGCGGGCCGATCCTTCGGCGCTGGCAGGCGGCATCTGGGAGGCGCTTCTGACCACCGCGGCGGGCATGGCTGTGGCGATCCCGGCTTCGGTTGCGCTGTCCTGGTTCGAAAGTGTCGCAGAATCTGCGCGGGTCGATATCGAGGATGCCGCGACCCGCGTCCTGACCCGGGGCGGGCCGGGCCGGACAGCGCTCCGGGCGGCTGCGGAATGAGCCTCGGGCTGCAACCCGCCGCGGCCCGGCGGCGACCCAGCCTGACGCCGATGGTCGATGTCGTGTTCCTGCTTCTGGTCTTCTTCATGCTGGCCGCGCGGATGGGCGCCGAGGTGGCACTGCCGGTCGCGGGCGGCGCGGGCGGCAGTGCCGAGTGGTCCGGCCCGCCCCGGCTGATCGACATCGGCCCCGAGACGCTGGCGCTGAACGGGGTCGAGACGCCGCTTGATGCCCTGGCCGGGGCGCTGGCACCGCTGGTCTCCGGGCCTTCCGATCCGGTTGTGTTGCGTCCGCGCGACGGCGCCGAGCTGCAGCGGGTGATCGAGGTGATCGAGACCCTGTCGGCCGCCGGCTACAGCCAGCCGATCCTGGTGGAGTAAGCTCATGCGTCTGGCCATGCCCGCCCCGCGCCCGGCCCGGGAAAGCGTCGTTCCGATGATCAACGTGGTGTTTCTGCTGCTGATCTTCTTTCTGATCGGCGCGCGGCTCGCGCCGCCAGAGCCGATCGAGATAGAGCCGCCCGAGGCCGTCTCCGACCGCCCGCCCGAGGCGGACGCGGCGCTTCTGGTCGCCGCTGACGGCATGCTTGCCTATGGCGATGCGCGGGACGAGGCCGTCTATGCCGCCCTGGCCGAGGTGCCGCGCGAGGGGCCGTTGGCCGTCCGGGCGGATCGTGCCGCCGAGGGCGCGGTCGTCGCGCGGGTGCTGGCCCGGCTTGCCGCCGAAGGGGTGTCCCCTGTCGAGCTGGTCGCGGCCGCACGCTGACATGCGGGGTGGGCTCGAAGTTCTGGCCTTCGGCGGTCTGGCGCTCGTGCTGCATCTGGCGCTCTGGCCCGGGGATGAGGCGCCCGGGATCAGCGCCGCGGGCAGCGGCGGCGAGGATCTCGCCACGCTGGCCGCGGCGACGGCCGCCATTGCCCGCCAGGTTTCGGAATGGGACAGCCCGCCCGCGCCGCCCCAAGCCCTGCCCGCGCCCGAGGCGCCGCCGCCGCCCGAAGCCCCGCCCGAGCTTCTGCCCCCAGAGCTTGTGCCAGAGTTGACGGCCCCGGCGCCGCGCCGTCCCGATCTGCCGCGCCTCGCCGCCCTGACCGCGCCCGAGCCGCCGCCGCCCGAACACCAACCCGACCCCGATCCGAAACCCGAGGTGCATCAGGCCCGGGCCGATACGCCCCGCCCGGCCGAGCGTCCCGATGCGAAACCCGCGCCGAAGCCCCAGCCCGCGACGCAGCAGGCGGTCCGCGCCGCGGCGTCGCAAAGCTCCGAGGCGCAGCAGGCGCAAAAGGCGGCCGGGGCCGGGGGCGCGGCGCGGGGGAGGGCCGGCGAGGCCACCGTCGCCACCCGCGATCCGGGCCGCGTCGCCACGCTGATGGCAGAATGGGGGGCCGCGATCCGGGCTCGCATCCAGCGCCGGGTGCCCGAGGGCGCGGGACGGGGCAAGGCGCTGGTCGAACTGACGGTCTCGGCCCGGGGCGCGCTGGTTTCGGTGCGGGTGGTGCGTTCTTCCGGCAATGCCCGGCTTGACGGGCTGGCGCTGGCGGCGGTGCGTCAGGCCGGCCGTTTCCCGGCCGCGCCGGCCGGGCTTGGCGACGCCGCCCGCAGCTTCAGCCTCGAGGTCCGCTCGCGCTGAGCGGGGGCTATGCTCAGCCCCAGGGCCCGCGCGGCGCGCGACGGATCGGGCGGGGCGCGGTCGGGGGGCTCATGGCGGGTGCGGCGTGCCCGGCCATCCGTTGCAGCGCCGCGACCCGGTTCGCGGTATTCGGATGGGTCGAGAACAGCTTGTCGCGGCCTCCGCCATGCAGCGGGTTGATGATGAACATATGCGCCGTAGCCGGGTTGCGCTCGGCCGCGACATTGTCGATCCGCGCGGCCAGGGCCTCGATCTTGGTCAGCGCCGAGGCCAGCCAGAGCGGCCGGCAGCAGATCTCGGCCCCGATCCGGTCGGCCTCGTATTCGCGGCTGCGGCTGATCGCCATCTGGATCAGCGCTGCGGCCATCGGCGCCAGCAGGGCCATGGCGATGGTGGCGATGATGCCGCCGCCGCCCTCGCGCCGTCCGCCGAAGAAGAAGGCGAAATTCGCCAGCATCGAGATCGCCCCCGCGAAGGTGGCGGTGACGGTCATGATCAGCGTGTCACGGTTCCGGATATGGGCCAGCTCATGGGCCATCACGCCCGCGACCTCCTCGCGCGACAGCCGGGCCAGCAGGCCCGTGGTGGCGGCCACCGCCGCATTCTCGGGGCTGCGCCCGGTGGCGAAGGCGTTCGGCTGGTCGCTGTCGATCAGATAGACCTTGGGCACCGGCATGCCCGCCCCGCGCGCAAGCCCGGTCACGATCTGCTGAAGCTCGGCCCCGTCCGCTCCGGTCGCGGGCCGGGCGTTGTTCATCCTCAAGACCATGGCGTCCGAGTTCCACCAGGTCAGAAGGTTCATCGCGGCCGCGACAGCAAGGGCGATCATCGCACCCGTGCTGCCCGCGAGCATCGCGCCGAGGCCCATGAAGACGGCGGTCAGAGCCGCCATCAGAAGTGCCGTCCGGAAATATCCCATCTTGGTCATGCCATATGTCGTGGTGATCTGTCGCCGATATAGGAAGCGCCTGCGCCGCTGCAAGCGCCGGGGCCGGTGCGGGGCTTGTCAAAAAGTTGACAAGATTTTCTTTTCCCGCGTCACTCATTTCACAATTCTTTCCGGGTTTCAGCGATGGGGCGTTCATTTTTTACAGGATTTGGTAAACAAGCACAGGATGAGGAGGCGGGTGGCCATTCCCCGCCAGGGGCTTGACCGTGAGGAGGACAGAGTATGACCGAGATGACGAAACCCGGCGAGGCTGCGGCGGCGATGCATGCGCCGGATCCGGATTTTGTCTCCGGGGCGCATATCGATTCGGCGAAATACGAGGCGATGTACCGTGACTCCGTCGAGAATCCCGAGGGGTTCTGGGGCGGGCACGGGAAGCGTCTGGACTGGATCAAGCCCTATACGGAGGTGAAGAACACGAACTTCCGGATGGGCGAGGTCGAGATCCACTGGTTCCGGGACGGGACGCTGAACGTGGCCTCGAACTGCATCGACCGCCATCTGAAGACCCGGGGCGATCAGGATGCGATCATCTTCGTGCCCGACGAGCCCGACGCGCCGGTCCGGCACATCACCTATCGCGAGCTGCACGAGAAGGTGAACCGGATGGCCAATGTCCTGCTGAGCCAGGGCGTGATGCGGGGCGACCGCGTGGTCATCTATATGCCGATGATCCCCGAAGCGGCCTATGCGATGCTGGCCTGCGCCCGGATCGGGGCGATCCATTCGGTGGTTTTCGCGGGCTTCTCGGCCGATGGTCTCGCGAACCGGATCAACGATTGCGGCGCCAAGGTCGTCATCACCGCAGATACCGCCCCCCGGGGCGGGCGCAAGACCGCGCTGAAGTCGAATACCGATGCGGCCCTTCTGCACTGCTCGGACAAGGTGCGCTGCATGGTCGTCAAGCATACCGGCGACCAGACCACCTGGATTCCGGGGCGGGATGTGGACGTTCTCGAGTTGATGGAGCATGCCAGCCCCGACTGCCCGCCGCGCGAGCTGGCCGCGGAGCATCCGCTCTTCATCCTCTACACCTCGGGCTCGACCGGCAAGCCCAAGGGCGTGGTGCATTCCTCGGGCGGCTATCTCGCCTATGCCGCGATGACCCATGAATACACCTTCGACTATCACGAGGGCGACGTGTTCTGGTGCACCGCCGATGTCGGCTGGGTCACCGGCCACAGCTACATCGTCTATGGCCCGCTCGCCAATGGCGCGACCACCGTCATGTTCGAGGGCGTGCCGACCTATCCCGATGCGGGCCGGTTCTGGCAGATCTGCCAGGACCTGAAGGTCAACCAGTTCTACACCGCCCCCACCGTGATCCGGGCGCTGATGGGCCAGGGCACCGAGTGGGTCGAGAAATACGATCTCTCGAGCCTCAAGGTGCTGGGCTCGGTCGGCGAGCCGATCAACCCCGAGGCCTGGGAATGGTACAACACCCATATCGGCCAGGGCCGCTGCCCGATCGTCGACACCTGGTGGCAGACCGAGACCGGCGGCCATCTGCTGACGCCGCTGCCCGGCGCCACCCCGACCAAGCCTGGCTCGGCGACCCGGCCCTTCTTCGGGGTGCAGCCGGTGGTGCTGGAACCGGAATCGGGCCGCGAGATCGACAGCACCGAGGCCGAGGGCGTGCTCTGCCTCAAGGACAGCTGGCCCGGGCAGATGCGCACGATCTGGGGCGATCACGACCGCTTTCAGGAGACCTATTTCAGCCATTACAAGGGCTATTACTTCTCGGGCGACGGCTGCAGGCGCGATGCCGACGGCTATTACTGGGTCACCGGCCGGGTCGATGACGTGATCAACGTCTCGGGCCACCGGATGGGCACGGCCGAGGTGGAATCGGCGCTGGTGGCGCATCAGGCGGTGGCCGAGGCCGCGGTGGTGGGCTATCCGCATGAGCTGAAGGGCCAGGGCATCTACGCCTATGTGACGCTGATGAACGGGATCGAGGCGACCGACGCGCTCCGCAAGGAGCTCGAGAAATGGGTCCGCACCGAGATCGGCCCGATCGCCAAGCCCGACATCATCCAATGGGCCCCGGGCCTTCCCAAGACCCGCTCGGGCAAGATCATGCGCCGCATCCTCAGGAAGATCGCCGAGAACGATTTCGGCTCCCTCGGCGACATCTCGACCCTCGCCGACCCTTCCGTCGTCGAGGAGCTCATCGATAACAGGATGAACCGGGGCTGACCCGCGGTCAGGGGCGCGCGCGTCACGCCGCGCCCCACCAAGCATCACGTTTCCGGCCGCCCGCATCGGGAGGTGGGCTGCCGGACCTTTCAAACCGACATTAAGGGAGGAACCCAATGTCCGGACAGGACTCTGCCTATTGGCGCGCCAATGTGCGCATCATTCTCGTCTGCCTGGTGATCTGGGCGGTCTCATCCTTCGGTCTGGGCATCGTGCTCCGGCCGGCGCTGGAAGGTATCATGATCGGCGGCGCCGATCTGGGCTTCTGGTTCGCCCAGCAAGGCTCGATCTACGTCTTTCTGGTGCTGATCTTCGTCTATGCCTGGCTGATGAACGGGCTGGATCGCAAATACGGCGTGGATGAGTAAGGGAGCCCGGACCAGATGGATCAGTTTACCCTCAACCTCATTTTCGTCGGCCTCACCTTCGCCATCTATATCGGCATCGCGATCTGGGCGCGGGCGGGCTCGACCGCGGAATTCTATGCTGCGGGACGGGGCGTTCACCCGGTCCTGAACGGGATGGCGACCGGGGCCGACTGGATGTCGGCGGCCTCGTTCATCTCGATGGCCGGGATCATCGCGCTGGCGCCCGGTGGCGGCTATACCCAGTCGGCCTTCCTGATGGGCTGGACCGGCGGCTATGTGCTGCTGGCGCTGCTGCTGGCGCCCTATCTGCGCAAGTTCGGCAAGTTCACCGTGCCGGAATTCATCGGCGACCGCTTCTATTCCGGCGGCGCGCGGCTGCTGGCCGTGGTCTGCCTGATCGTGATCTCGATCACCTATGTCATCGGACAGATGCGCGGCGTCGGCGTGACCTTCGGGCGCTTCCTCGAGGTCTCCACCGATACCGGGCTTTACATCGGCGCGGCCATCGTCTTCGCCTATGCGGTGTTCGGCGGCATGAAGGGCATCACCTATACCCAGGTGGCGCAATATGTGGTGCTGATCATTGCCTATACCATTCCGGCGATCTTCATCTCGCTGGCGCTGACCGGGTCCTTCCTGCCCCAGCTCGGGCTGATCGGCTCTTACGCGCCGGGCGGGGGCGAGCAGGCCCTGCTTGCCAAGCTCGACGAGGTGGTCACCGAGCTCGGCTTCACCGCCTATACCGCCGACACCCCGAACATGCTGAACATGTTCCTCTTCACCATGTCGCTGATGATCGGCACCGCGGGCCTGCCGCATGTCATCATCCGCTTCTTCACCGTGCCGAAAGTGGCCGATGCGCGCACCTCGGCGGGCTGGGCGCTGGTCTTCATCGCGCTGCTTTACACCGTGGCCCCGGCCGTGGGCTCGATGGCGCGGCTGAACCTGACCACCACGATGTGGCCCAATGCGGTCACCGGCAATGCGCTGGACGGTGATGCGGTCAGCCTCGAGGCGATCCAGACCGATCCCAGGCTGAACTGGGTGAAGACCTGGGAACAGACCGGTCTGCTGCATATGGAAGACCTGAACGGCGACGGTCGGATCCAGTATTACAACGACAAGAACCCCGAGATGCAGGCACTGGCGGCCGAGCGCGGCTGGCAGGGCAACGAGGTCATCAGGATCGACAACGACATCATGGTGCTGGCCAATCCCGAGATCGCTGCGCTGCCCTCTTGGGTGATCGCGCTGGTGGCCGCGGGCGCGGTGGCGGCGGCGCTGTCGACCGCGGCAGGGCTGCTCCTCGCGATTTCCTCGGCGATCTCGCATGACCTTATCAAGGGGGCGATCAATCCGAAGATCTCGGAGAAGGGCGAATTGCTGGCCGCCCGGATCTCGATGACCGGCGCGATCCTGATCGCCACCTGGCTTGGCCTCAACCCGCCCGGCTTTGCCGCGCAGGTGGTGGCGCTGGCCTTCGGTCTGGCCGCGGCGACGATCTTCCCGGTGCTGATGATGGGGATCTTCTCCAAGCGCGTGAACAAGGAAGGCGCCATCGCGGGGATGCTTGTCGGGCTGGTCTTCACCGCCATCTACATCTTCCTCTACAAGGGCTGGTTCTTCATCCCCGGGACCGCCACCTTCGCGGATGTCCCCGAGAACTACCTGTTCGGCATCTCGCCGCTCTCGATTGGCGCGGTTGGCGCGGCGCTGAACTTCGCGGTCGCCTTCGGGGTCTCGGCCGTGACCCGGACGCCGCCGCGCGAGGTGGTGGAGCTGGTCGAAAGCATCCGCGTGCCGCGCGGGGCCGGTGCTGCGACCGATCACTGACGGCAAAGGACAGGGGCGGGTTTCCGCCCCCGTCCGCCTTTCCCGCCGAGCCGTGTATTGACGGCGAGGGATTCCTTTTAGGTAGTTTGAACGACCCCGCTGCCCGTGCAGGAGCAGAGCCATGCCCGACCCCGAGGCCGATATCCTGGCCAGCCTGACCCGCTATGCGCCCTTCGACATGGTGCCCGCGGCGACGCTGGAGGCGCTGGGTCCCAGCCTGACCCGGATCGCGGCCGAGGCCGGGCAGACCCTGTCCTACGAGGGCGAGCGGCTCGAGGCGCTGCTGGTGATCGAAAGCGGCAGTGTCGAGATCGAGACCGATGGCTCGGGCCCGCTTGCGCTGCGTGGCCCGGGCGATGTGATCGGCGAGCGCGGGCTGTTGCGGCTGGGGCGGGCGACGCTGACCGCGCGGGTGGCCGGGGATGCGGTGCTGATCCGGCTGCCGAAAGAGCGGTTCTACGATCTCATCGACGAGGTCCCGGCCTTTGCCGCATGGTTTCAGCGTGCCTCTCCGGCGCGGCCCGCCGGCAGCGGTGCCGATGCGGCCGGGCTGACCGCGCTGAAAGTGTCGGATCTGATGACGAAGGGGCCGGTGACCTGCCCGGTCGGGGGCACGGTCCGCGACGTGGCGCGGCTGATGCGCGACAAGGGGATCTCGTCGGTGATCCTGATGGAGGACGAGACGCCCGCGGGCATCGTCACCGTGCGCGACCTGGCCCACAAGGTGCTGGCCGAAGGGCTGGACGGCGCCACGCCCGTGGTCCGGGTGATGACCTCGGATCTCATCACCATCGCGCCCGAGGCGCTGGGGCTCGATGCGCTGATGCGGCTGGCCGATCACAATATCAGCCATCTGCCGGTGGCCGAGGGCGGGCGCATCGTCGGGCTGATCGGGCGCACCGATCTGTTCCGCCAGCAGGCGGCGACGGCCAGCCACATGATCGCCGAGATTGTCGATGCGGACAGCGCGGCCGAGATGGCCCGCGTCGTGGCGCAGGTGCCGAGCCTTCTCGCGCAGCTCGTCAGCGCCGGGGCAGGGGCCAGCGCCATCACCCGCCGGATCACCGACATCACCGATGCCATCACAAGGCGCCTTCTGGTCCTGGCCGAGGCCGAACTGGGCCCGCCGCCGGTGCCCTATCTGTGGCTGGCCTGCGGCAGCCAGGGCCGGCGCGAGCAGACCGGGCAGAGCGATCAGGACAATTGCCTGATCCTCGACGATGGGCTCGCACCCGGGCAGGATACCTATTTCCAGGCGCTGGCGGCCTTCGTCTCGGACGGGTTGCACGCCTGCGGCTTCGTCTATTGCCCGGGCGACATGATGGCGACCAACCCGCGTTGGCGTCAGCCGCGCCGGGTCTGGCGCGACTATTTCGCGGGCTGGATCGCCCAGCCAGACAATCAGGCGCAGATGCTGGCCTCGGTGATGTTCGACCTGCGTCCGATCCATGGCGAGACCGCGCTGTTTCGCGATCTGCAGGCCGAGACCCTGGCCATGGCCCGCAGGAATTCCATCTTCGTCGCGCATATGGTGTCGAACTCGCTGAAACACACGCCGCCTTTGGGGCTTTTGCGCGGCTTTGCCCTGATCCGCTCGGGCGAGCACAAGGACATGGTCGATCTGAAACTCTCGGGCGTCGTGCCGGTGGTCGATCTGGGCCGGGTCTATGCGTTGAGGGGCGAGCTGATGGCGGTCAATACCCGCGAGCGGCTCGAGGCGGCGCGCGAGGCGGGCGTGATCTCGAAGGCGGGCGCGCATGATCTGATCGACGCCTATGACTTCATCGCCGAGACCCGGCTGAGGCATCAGGCGGCGCAGATCCGGGCAGGCGAGAGGCCCGACAATTTCATGCCGCCAGCGCAACTGTCCGAGCTGGAACGCAACCACCTGCGCGACGCGTTCATGGTGATCAAGACAATGCAGTCCTCGGCCGGGCAGGGCCGGGGCGTGATGGGGTAGGCCATGTATATCGAACTGATCGCGATCATCGTTGCCGGGATCGGCACGGGCGGGCTTGTGCTGGTGGTGAACCGGCTGACCGGCCGCCGCCTGCCGCGCTTTGCGGTGCCGCTGGCGGCGGCGCTGGCGATGTTCGCCTATGCGCTCTGGTCGGAATACACCTGGGGCACGCGGACCGTGGCCAGCCTGCCCGAGGGCGTGGTCGAGGTCACCCATATCGATCAGTCCATTGCCTGGAAGCCCTGGACGCTGCTTGCCCCGGTCACCACGCGGGTGATGGCCGCCAATCTGGTCGGGGCGCAGTCCCGGCCCGACGCGCCCGAGGTCCGGCTGGTCGAGCTTTACCTGCTGGCGCGCTGGCATGCCGCGCGCACGGTCATGGTGCTGATCGACTGTGCCGCGCCCGCCCGGGCCGAGGTCAGCGATGCCACGCTGACCGATCCCTCGGTGGCCGACTGGCAGCCGCTCGGCCCCCACGATCCGCTGCTGCGGGCGATCTGCGTGCCGCAGGATTAGGAGCGGGGGCATGGGCGAGAAGTCGGTTCTGCTGGTCGAGGACGAGGATGGCATCGCGCTGGCGCTGGAATTCCTGATCTCGCGGCAGGGCTACGACACCCGCCGCGTGACCGATGGCGATGCCGCGCTGAGGGCGATGGAGGAGGACCGCCCCGATCTGGTGGTGCTCGACGTGATGCTGCCCGAACGCTCGGGCTACGAGGTCTGCCAGATCATGCGGCAGAACGAGGGCCTGAAACATGTTAAGGTCCTGATGATGACGGCGCGCGGTGGAGAGGTCGAGCGGCGCAAGGGGCTGGCGCTGGGTGCGGATGCGTTCCTGAGGAAACCCTTCGCGACTGCGGATCTGACGGCCCAGATCCGCGCGTTGCTGGGGGAAGACATGGATGCATGAGCGACTGAATGAGCGACTGGGGCTGAGACTTCGTTTCGCGCTGTTCTTCGCGGCGCTGGCACTGGGCGGCATGGCGGTGCTGGTGCTGGGGCTCTGGTTCGGCCATGCCCGCGCGGGCGGTCCGGCCGACGGCTATGTGATCGCGGGGATGGTGGCGGGCTGCGGGCTGCTGGGGCTTGCGGCCTGGATCGGGCTTTTGTTCGACGCGAATGTGGTGCGGCCGATCCAGGCGCTGGCCGCCGATCTGCAGACCCGGGCCCGGGTCGATGTCGCGGCCGATATCGACGAGGCGCCCGCGCGCTATCTGGGCGCGCTCGCCCCCGCCGCCAATGCGATCCATGACGCGCTGGCCGCCACCCGCGAGGCCCAGGACCGGGCCGTGGCCGAGCGGACCGCCGCGCTGAACCGCGAAAAGGCGATGTTCGAGGCGCTGTTGCGCGATCTGGCCGAAGGGGTGGTCGTGGCCACGCCCGATCACCGGGTCATGCTGTATAACCGCGCCGCGCTCGGGCTTCTGGGCGATCTGGGGCTCGACCGGCCGCTGACCGCCCTTCTAAGGCCCGAGCCGCTGACCCATGCGCTCGACCGGATGGGGGCGCGGGCCGCCCGCGGCGAGGTCGAGGCGGAACGGTTCCTGGCCGCCACCGCCAGCGGCGAGCGCTTCCTGATGGCGCGGGTCAGCCCGGTCGCGGTCGCGGGCCAGCGCGCGGGCTATGTGCTGATCTTCCACGATGCGACCGAGGACCTCGAGGCGCATGCCGAGCTCGACCATCTGTTCAACACCATGCTCGAGGGGATAAGGCGGCCGACCGCCGCCATCGGTGCGCTGTCCGATGCCATCGAAGCCGATCCCGAGATGGCTGACGAGATGCGCGCGGCCTTCTTTGCCCGGCTCCGCGGCGAACAGGCGATGCTGGTCGACCGGATGAACCAGCTCGCCGACCGCTACGGCACCGCCACCACCCGGCGCTGGCCGATGCCCGCCGTCGCCTCGGACGACATCTTTGATGCGCTGACCGCGCGGCTGCCCGGCGATCTGCGTTTCGAGGGGGCGCGCCAGTTCATCCGCTGCGACGGCTTCGCGATTTCCGAGCTTCTGGCCCGAGTGATCGAGGGGCTGCGCACCGATGGCCGGCGCGACGGTTTCGTCCTGCGCGCTGTGCCCGAGGCTCGCGAGGTCTGCCTTGAGTTGCACTGGCGCGGTCCGCCGGTCGGCGACGGGCAGATTGACCGCTGGCTCTTGGCGCCGCTCTCGGCGGGCTATGGCGAATATCTCGGCCGCGACGCGCTCGAGAGCCATGGCACCGAGCTTTGGGCCGAGCCGACCGAGACCGGCCACCGTCTGCTGCTGCCGCTGACCGCTGCCACGGCACCGCTGCTGACGCCGGCCGATCCGCGTCCGGAATTCTACGACTTCTCGCTGCCGCCGCCCGCCGCAGGCGCGCTGGCCGACCGGCCGCTCGCCGAGCTGCGCTTCGTCGTCTTCGACACCGAGACCACCGGCCTTGCGCCGCGGCAGGGCGACGAGATCGTGCAGATCGCCGGGGTCCGGATCGTCAATGGCCGCATCCTGCGCGGCGAGGTCTTCGACAGCCTGGTCAATCCGGGGCGGCATATTCCGGCGGCCTCGACGGCGGTTCATGGCATCGACGACGCGATGGTGCGGGGCGGGCCCGACGTGGTCGCGGCGGGGCGGCGGTTTCACGCCTTTTGCGAGGGGGCTGTTCTGGTCGCCCATAACGCCGCCTTCGACATGACCTTCCTGAAGATGAAGGAGGACCGGCTGGGGCTTCGCTTCGACCATCCGGTGTTGTGCACCGTGCTTCTGTCGGCGGCGCTCTATCCGCATGCCGAGGATCATACCCTCGATGCGCTGGCGGCCCGTTTCGGGGTGCGGCTCGAGGCCCGGAACCGCCATACCGCGCTGGGCGATGCGATGGCGACGGCCGAGGTGTTCCGCCAGATGCTGGGAATGCTGGAGGTTGCGGGGGTGCGGACGCTGGGCGAGGCGATGGCGCGGTCCAACGAGATGCACCGCCTCCGCCGGGCCCAGAGCTACTGACCGGGCAGGCCCCGCCCCTCGATCACCGCCCGGAAGAAGGCCTCGCGCCTGGGATACAGCACGCTCTGGGCGTAATGCTTGGCGGCATGGTCGCGGGCCCGCCCGCCCATGGCGCGCGCGGCGGCAGGCCCGGCCAGGATGGCGGCGATGCCGCGTGCGATCTCGCCCGGAGTCTCGAAATCGACGAAGCGGGCGGCATCGGGCGGCACCAGTTCGCGCACCGGCGCGGTATCCGACACCACCAGCGGGCAGCCGGCGGCCATCGCGTCGAGCAGCGACCAGGAGGGCACGAAGGGCCGGGTCAGGTAGACATGCGCGTCCGAGCGGCGCAGGAGCGCCCGGTAGCGGCCGGGCGGCAGAAGCCCGGTGAAATGAAGCCGCCCCCTGTCGAAGTCATGCGCGGCCAGGGCGCGGGTCTTCCAGCTGTCGCCCTCGGGCAGGCGCCTGCCGTAATGCACCTTGTCCTCGCCCGCGATGACCGCATGCACCTTTTCATCCCCGGCCTGCAGCCGGGCCAGATCGGCCATGAACCCGGGAAAGCCGCGCATCGGCTCCATGCCCCGCGTGGCATAGGTGACCAGAGTCGCGGCCTCGGGCAGGCCATCGAGCGTGAAGGGCGGTTCGTCGGCGGGCGGATGGATCAGCGCCTCGACATCGACCCCGTCATGGAGCACGGTCGCGCGTGCCGCGAGCCAGTCGGGCAACTGGTCGCGCTGGAATTCGGTCGGGACCAGGATCGCGTCGGCCGCCTGCAGGTCCAGCAGGAAGGGCAGGTTGCGGCAGAGCGTGGCGGCATGGCGATCCTCGACCGCCTCGCCGGTTTCGGCCTCCATGTCGACGGGCGGGTAATTGTACCACCATTCGAGATAGGGCACGAAGCGGGCCTCTGGCCAGACCACCCGCGCGAAGCTGCCCGAGCCCCAGCCCGAATGCGCGACCACCAGATCGGGCTGAAAGCCCTGCCGGCGCAGGCGGATCGCGGCCCGGGCCAGGCCCTGCCCGTTCAGAACCGCGCGTTCGGTCCCGTGCAGGTAGCGATGCGTGTCCGGGGCGACGTCGCGGTGCCGGGCATAGCCCATCACCCGGAGCCCGGTTTCGGCAAGCCGCACCAGCCGGTCGCGGGGAAAGGCCTCGGCGGCGGTGGCGAAGACCACGTTCCAGCCCCGCGTGGCCAGATAGCCGGCGATGCCGCCGAACTGGGCCGGGAAATTCTCATGCGCGAAAAGGACCGATGGCATCGGCCCGAGCTTCGGTCAGCGATGCGGCAAAGTCCAGCGCGGAGGGAAGCCCCGATCTTCGGGCCCGGCGTTGCGGACCGTAGGGTCGGTGCGCTCCGTGCGGGACGGCCACGAGGCCACCGGGCAGCCGGTGCGGATGCGGGCCGGGACGCTGTCTATGCCCGCCGCTCGGCCGGGCGCGAAGGTGCTGCCCGGCAGATGTGGGAAGAGCTTCCGTCGCCCGGCGGTCCCGTCGTGCCCGACGGTATTGGCGGTTCTCAGGAGGAGAGGTCGACCGAGATCGAGCGCAGGGCGCGCTTGATCGCGCTGCGGTCCGCATCGGGAAGCGTGCAGACCAGAAGCGCGATCTTTCGGATCGGGTCGAGTTCCAGCGCGTCCCGGCCCGCATCGGTCAGCGAGATGATCGTGCTGCGGGCGTCTCGCGGATGGCTGCGCTGGCGCACCAGGCCGCGGTCGCGCATGGTCCTGACCGCCCGGCTGACCGGCGCATGGGTCAGGCCGAGAAAGCCCGTGATCAGGGTCAGCGTGCAGCGGTCCTCGGCGCAGCGGTCGAGATAGCGCAGGATCGACCATTGCAGCGGCTGGATCTCGCTCGAGTTTTTCGTCTCATAGGCCCCGCGCACGATCCGTTCCATCAGAACGGCCGCAGCGAAGTCGCTTATGGCGAAGGCGTCCAGCTGTCCCCCGGTCATCTCGGGTCCGGCTGATGGCGACGAATCCCGCGACGTTCCCATCCCGCTTTCAAACTGAGAATAGCCCCCTTGCTGAGATCCGACGCTGCCCGGCAGGGAGGGCTTCGTCAATATGCCAGCCCGAACCCTGCCCCGTGACGCTGCGCCGTTTTGACCGCGGGCGCGGCGCGGAGGCGCTGTCCGACCGCCCGAGACCGGATCGCGACCCGCCCCTGCTGCATTGCCGCCGCCGGTTCCGCCTGTTGTCGAGGGCGCCGCACTGCGCAGGACGGGGCGCTCACGACTGCTCAGGCGTCGCTGTCGAGCAGCAGCCGGTCGGCGGCCAGGAGCGCGCTGCCCAGATCGGCGGCGCGTTCGTCGGCGGGGATCTGGCGGGCCAGTTCGGGATTGGTCGAGAGGATCGTTCCGCAGAGCATCACCCGGAGTTTCGGGAGCGCGGTCCGGAGCTCGGCCAGCAACTGGATCAGCGGCGTCGCCGAGCGGCGGCTGGAGGCGGACAGGCCCAGCAGCGGCACCTGCGACCGGGTGAGATCGGCGACCAGCCGGTCCGGCGTCTCGGACAGCGACAGATCGATTTCCCAGCCCCGTTCACGGAAGGCGTCGGCGGCGACGATCACGCCAAAGGTGTGCGTCTCGGTCTCGGGCGTGGCGAAGATCGCGCGCCGTATCAGGCCGCGCGGGCGGGGGCCGGCTTCGGCGCGGAGCTCTCGCAACAGACGCTGCAGGCGGCCGACCGCCTGACCGACCTCGATGAAGCTGACCTCGTCACTTTCCCAGCGCCGCCCCATCAGCCGCGCGGCCTCGGGCAGCAGGCCCTCGGCTATCCAGGCCTTGTCGCGCCTCCGGGCGATATGGTCGTCGATTATCCCGCGCGCCTGTTCGAGGCTGCCGGTCGCGAGTGCGGCGCACAGCGCCTCGATCTCGGCGGGCGTGGGCGGCTCGGGCAGGGGCGCCTGTCGGGCGGGCAGGCGCGCGACGCGCATCAGCGCCTCCTGGGCGATGGAGCGCAGACTGGCTTCGGGCAGGGGGCCGCAGATCACGTTGCCGATCGGCACGGGAAAGGATTCGGCCGGCTGGCGCTGGTCGGAGTCCATGGAATTCTCCCTGATCGTCCCGGTATGTGATCTCGGAAGATCGCGTCTCGGTTGTTATTAGTCTTTGTTAAAGTCAACGACAATGGAGGCAGTTGCGTCAATGAGAAACTTAGCCATGAGGGGCAGTTGGCGGTTTCGGACCGTGCATCTCCGGCCTTACTGACAGCGCGGCGCAAGATGCGGCCCGGCCTTTGCCGCGACGCGGCGGCGCGCTATTGTCGCCTCGCAGGGTGCAGGGACAAGAGGCGGGGCAGGCGAAGAGAATGAGTGGATTACTGGCACTGCTCGACGATGTGGCGGCGATCGCCAAGGTGGCCTCGGCATCGGTCGACGACGTGGTGGGACAGGCGGTGAAGGCGTCGTCCAAGGCGGCAGGGGCGGTGATCGACGATGCGGCGGTGACGCCGAAATACCTTCGCGGGTTCAGTCCGGCGCGGGAATTGCCCATCGTCTGGAGCATCGCCCGCGGGTCGCTGTTCAACAAGCTGGTGATTCTGCTTCCGCTCGCGCTGCTGCTGTCGCAATTCGCGCCCTGGGCGATCGCGCCGCTATTGATGCTGGGCGGCTGTTATCTGTGCTTCGAGGGAGTCGAGAAGGTGCTGCATGCGCTGGGCCCGCATGAGGCACATGCAGAGGCCGGGTCCGACCTGCCGCTCTCGGCGGCGCGCCTGGAAGAGGCCAAGGTCAGGGGGGCGATCAAGACCGATTTCATCCTCTCGGCCGAGATCATGACGATCATACTGGCGGCGATGCCCGAGCACATGACCCTGTGGATGGAGGCCGGGGCGATGGCGCTGGCGGGGGCGCTGATCACCGTCGTGGTCTATGGCGCGGTCGGGCTGATCGTGAAGGCCGACGATATCGGGCTGGCGATGGCCGAGAAGGGCCGGCTGGCCGCGACCCGCAGCCTGGGCGTGGGCATCGTGCGGGCGATGCCGAAGGTGATGACGCTGCTGCTGGTGGTGGGCACGGCGGCGATGATCTGGGTCGGGGGCTCGATCCTGGTCCATGGCGCGCATCAGCTGGGCTGGCACATGCCGCAGGAGCTGATCCACCACGTCGCCGTCGCGGCGGCCTCGGTGCTGTCGCTTGGCGGCGCCGTCGAATGGACGGTGACGGCGGCGCTGGACGGTGTGGTCGGGATTGTCGTCGGGCTGGTGCTGGTCCCTGTCATCCAGCATGCGATCCTGCCGGCGGCAGGGCTTTTCTTCCGGAAGGGATAGGCGCGGGGACCGGGATGCGCGCCTGCACGCCCCGGTCCGGTCCGGTCGCTCAGGCCGAAGCCAGCGCGCCAAAGATAGCGTCGCTGTGCTTGTCCAGGTAGATCCGCAGCCAGGGCGTGTAGACGCCCTCGGTCTCGCGGGCCTCGCGCGCCAGATCGTCCAGCGCGATCCAGCGGGCATCCATTACCTCGTCAGGGTTCAGATCCCATGTCAGCTCCGGCCCCGCTTCGGCGATGAAGATGTCGACCAGCTCATGCTCGATCAGCCCGTTTCCGACCTCGGCGCGGTATTCGACCTGCTCGCGGAACTCGAGCGTCAGGCCGGTGATGCCCAGCTCTTCGGCCAGCCGCCGGTTGGCGCAGGTCTTGGAGTCCTCGTCCCAGCGCGGATGTGTGCAGCAGGTATTCGCCCAGAAGCCGGGCGTGTGATACTTGCCCAGCGCCCGGCGCTGGATCAGCACGCGGTCGCCATCCATCACGAAGACCGAGATCGCCTTGTGGCGGAGGCCCTTCTGGTGGGCCTCCAGCTTCTCGACGGGGGTCAGCTCGCCGTTCACCCAGGCCGGGATCATTTCGCTCATGTGTATTGCGGCGAGACGAGGCCCGTCAGGTGGGCGACGTTCTTGATGCCGATCTTGATATGGGCAAGCGGGCGTTTCCTGGTCAGCTTCTTGTTCATGTAGGATTCGAAGGTCAGCGTCTGCACGTCCACGTCGTGGCAGAGCGACACGAAGCGTTCGCGCCGTTCGTCGCTGTGGTAATAGGCGTCCTGCATCGCCTGCAGCGCCTTGTAGGTGTTCTTGTGGTCCTTCATGAACATCTGCCGGGCAAGCTTCAGATCCGAGGCCCGGCCCGAGGCCAGCGCCGCCGAGACCGCCGCGGCGCCGACGCGCCCGCCATACATCGCGTAATAGATGCCCTCGCCCGAGCTGGGCGCCACGGTGCCCGCGGCATCGCCCACCACCACGACATCGCGGCCATTGTCCCACTTGTCCATCGGACGAAGCGGGATCGGCGCGCCTTCCTTGCGGATCGTCTCGGCCTGATCGAGCCCCGCCATCCTGCGCAGATCGGCGGTGGCCTGTTTCAGATCGAAGCCGTCGACCCCGGTGCCCATGCCGACCGAGCAGGTATGCCCGTGCGGGAAGACCCAGCCGTAGAAATCGGGGCTGATCCGGCCGTCATAGATCACGTCGCAGCGGTTGGGGGCGTAGTTGCCCACCGCCATCGGCGCGTCGATGATCTCGTGATAGGCGATCACATAGGGGATCTTGTCGCCGCCGGGCACCTCGGCGCGGGCGACGTCCGAGCGCGCTCCGTCGGCGCCGATGACGAATTTCGTCTGGAGCCTGACCTCTTCCTTCGATTGCTTGTCGCGGAAGACGAGGAAGGTCTTTTCCTCTTCGCGCTCGATCCGGAGGAAGGTGCCGGTAAAGCGGGTGGCGCCGGCGCGTTCGGCGCGGGCGCGCAGGAACGGGTCGAAATCCTTGCGGTCGACCATGCCGACGAAACCGTTCTCGATCGGGATGTCGACGAAACGGCCCGAGGGCGAGATCATCCGCGCGGTGTCTATCTTGGCCACGAGCTGTTCGTCGGCGATGTTGAAATCGCGCATCAGCCGCGGCGGGATCGCGCCGCCGCAGGGCTTGATGCGGCCCTCGCGGTCCAGCAGCGCGACTTTCTTGCCCGAACGGGCGAGGTCCTCGGCGGCCGTAGCCCCGGCGGGGCCGCCTCCGACGACAACAACGTCATAGATCATCTTGTCTTACTCCCCTGGCACAAGACCTGAATTTTCCGTTGTGGGTCGATGTCCATCCATGATCCTCAGGGCCATTGCAGCAGCGGCCAGGAAGAGGATCGCTTCGGTCAGGAACACCACGCCAAAAGCGGGTGCGTCGTCCATGATCTGGCGCAAACCGTCGGCGGCAGCGGCGCCGATGAGGCCGCCGAAGCCCGCGGCGATGGCCTGCGCTGCGCCCCAGAGCCCCATCCGCGTGCCCTCGCGCCCGTCGCGGCCCTCTCCCGCAAGCGCCATCATCGCGCCGATGGCGGCGACGGTGAAGATGCCGTTGAAGAAGCCCATCAGCACCACGGCCGGCGTCAGCGGCAGATGCGGGCCGAAATGTCCGAGTGCCGCGATGCTGGCCAGCGCCACGGCCGAGCCGAGACAGCCGAGGATCACCCAGCTTCGCAGGGCCCAGATCCGCAGGACCGAGCTGCCGATGCCGACCACGACCATGCCGAGGAAGATGCCGCCATGCTGGGCGCCCGACAGCGAGGTCGACTGGCCCGGCGTGAATTCGAAGACGAGGCCCGAGAAGGGCTCGAGAATGAGTTCCTGCATGAAATAGGCGACCATCGACAGGAACACGAACAGCGTGAAGATGCGGGCGCGGGGCTCGGCCCAGACCTCGCCGATGCCCTTCCAGAACGGCATCTCGTCGGGCTCACGATGGGTGACGACGCGCTTCTCGATGCCCCAGACCGCCAGCGTCGTGAGAACGACCGCGCCCAGGGTGACCACGGTCACGATTTCCAGCAGGAGCGCAGGCGTATAGGGGTCGAGGAAAGCGCCGATCAGACTGGCGGTGATGCCGATGCCCGCGATCATCATCAGCCAGGTGATGGTGGCGGCGGCGGCGCGCCGCTCGGGCGCGGTGGCGGTGGCCAGGAGCGCCAGCAGCGAGGTGCCGCAGGCTGCGACGCCGATGCCGATCAGCGCATAGGCGAGGATCGAAAGCGCAAGCCCCGGCCCATAGTGGTTTTCCATCACCACGACGCCGGTCGCGGCGAGATAGCCACCCAGCGCCAGGATGATCATGCCCAGAATGATGAAGCGGGTGCGCTGGCCGCGCGTGTCCGACAGGAAGCCCCAGCTCGGCCGGGTGATCTGGATCGCGTAATGGAGCGCCACCAGAAGCCCCGGCAGCACCGCCGGAAGCGCCAGCTCGACCACCATCAGCCGGTTCAGGGTGGAGGAGGTCAGCACCACCACCGAGCCCAGGCACATCTGCACCAAGCCCAGCCGGACGATCTGCAGCCAGCTCAGCGTCATCACGCGCCTCCGAGCGAGCGGATCGCGAAGGCCGAGATCATCATGCCGGACACATACAGCACGACGCCGACGCCGTTATACCAGGGCGCCTTGCCCTTGGGGTCCTTCATCATCACCGACATCGCCCAGAACTGCACCAGCAACACGGCGGTCACGCCCGCCGCGTGGAACGGCCGGTCCCACAGGACCAGTAGCGCGATCACCACCGCCTGCGGCACCGCCATCACTACCGAGGCGACCCAGGCGGCCTTTTCCGGGCCCATGGTGACGGGCAGCGAGTTCACGCCCATCTGGCGGTCGCCTTCCAGCGCCTTGAAATCGTTCAGCGTCATGATGCCATGGGCGCCGATGCCGTAAAGCAGCGCGATCACGACCACATAGATCGAGGGCGCGCCCGCCGACAGCACCGCCGCGCCGGTGAACCAGGGCAGCGTTTCATAGGAGATGCCCACGAGCCCGGGCCCCCACCAGCCCGATTTCTTCAGCCGGACCGGTTCGGCTGAATAGGCCCAGGCCGCGGCAACGCCGAGTATGGTGGCGACAAAGCCCCAGGGGCCAAGCTGCCAGCCGATCACCAGCGCCAGAAGCGACATGATGCAGGCGATGTAGAAGCCCCAGCGGCCCGGAATGCGGCCCGAGGGGATCGGGCGATAGGGCTCGTTGATCGCGTCGACATGCCGGTCGCACCAGTCATTCGCCGCCTGGCTCATGCCGCAGACGACGGGGCCCGCCAGCACGATGCCCAGCAGCACGAGGCCCGGCTTCGACAGCGGCGACACCCCCGAGGACACGGTTCCGCAGAGATAGGCCCACATCGGGGGAAACCACGTGATCGGCTTGATCAGCGTCACCATGGCGGCGGGTTCCGGCAGGCGCCGGTTCGGCATGTTGGAAATGTCGGTCATGTCGTCTTGCAGGCTCTCCTGGCCCGGCGCAGCGGGCACGTCTTCCTTCCCCCGGGGGCGGCGTCAGTGATCGCCCCCGTCTCTGTTCAACAGCCCGTATTTCCGGAGCTTCACGTAAAGGCTCTGCCGCGAGAGCCCCAGCATTTCGGCGGCGGCGACGCGGTTGTTGCGCGTCAGCTCGACGGCGGTCTCGATGCACATCTTCTCGACCACATCGGTGGTCTCGGCGACGATGTCCTTGAGGTTGGCCGAGCCCACCAGTTCCATCACCGAGCGCATCGCGTCATCCGAGACGGCGACGCCGGGCTTGCGCACGCTCTCCATGCGGCTGGCATCGCGGATCACGAAGACGATGCAGGGGCTGGCCTGCTCCTTGAGATAGGTGGCCGAGATCTCGACCGAGACCTGGGTGCCGTATTCGCCCGACAGCTTGGTGGCGAACATCCGCATCTGACCGCTGCGGGTGGCGTTTTCCACCAGCACCCTCAGATCGACGCTGCCGCGCACCAGGTAGTCGCCAAGCGAGCGGCCCTTGACCGCGCCCGCATGGGGCGCGTCGGCCAGCCCGAGGAAGCTGTCATTGGCCGCGAGAATCACGCCCTGCGGGTCGGTGAAGACCAGCGCGTCGACGCCCTGACGGTAGAAGGCCAGGAGCGTCTCGCCCATCTCGCCGCCATTCGGCTCGGATTCTTCGGCGGGATCGAGCCGGCACAGGATCAGCGGTTCGCCCGCGGCGCGGAAGGCGATCGGATGCAGCTGGATCCGGATCCGGCTGCGGCGGGTCTCTAGCGCGATCGGATGCGCTTCGGGCGACATCGTCGCGCGGGTCAGCGCCTCGAGGAATTCGGCGCGGCGCCGGCCCTCGAATTCCTGGGCGAAGGCATTGCCGATCAGCTCGGTCCGCTCGACATCCAGAAGATCGCAGGCCACGGGATTGGCATCGACCACCCGGCCCGACCTGGTGCCGATGAAGACGAAGGCGTCGCGGGTGGCTTCGGTGAGAACGCGGTAGCGGGTGTCATATTCGCGCTGGGTCTCGTAATCGCGTTCGAGCGCCATCTGCGCCTCGATGAGCTGCATCTGCATCTCGGCGATGGGGCGCAGGTCGCGGCCCAGCATCAGAAGCGTGCTGCCGTCGGGCCCGATGGCATGGAAGGAATAGCGCACCGGAAAGGACCAGCCCTCGCCATCGGCATGGTTCAGTTCGACCGGCCTGGCGATGTCGCCCCCCTGTGCGAACAGCTCGAGCCGCGCCTCGAGCTTGGGACGGCTGTCCGGGGTCAGAACGTCGCGGATGTCGCGGCCGTCCCAGTGATCGATCCGGCCATGAGCGTGATGGTCCTTGTTGACCATCACCGACAGGATCCGGCCCTCGGGCGAGATCACGAGCGCGATATCGCTGGCCGTGGCGATGATCTCGCCCAGCATCTCGGGCGCGATCAGGGGAATCGCGCCGCTGTTCCAGTATTTGCTGCCCCTTGACGTCACGCGTCCATATACGGCCGGTCCGGCCGCCTCCCCGTCACTGGTCCTGTCCTGTCCGCGCGGCGCCCGGCGCCCGCAGAGCCCCTGTCCGGCAGAGGCGAAGCGCTTCATGCGCATCCGACGTCACGGCATCCGCCCCGGTCAGGGCACAGATATCATCGGCCCCGTCGGCGACCCGGCCGCCGATCACGACAGGGACCTCGTTGCCCAGAACCCGGTGCAGGGCAGAGACAAGCCGACGCGCCGAATCGAGCTTTTGACGACAGGATACCGAAATCGCAACCAGATCGAACTTCCGTGCCATGGCTTTTTGCAGGATTTCCTCCTCGGTCTGGCCGAGCGCGAGGCAGACCGAGGCGCCCATCCGCCGCATCTGGTTCGCGGCGGTCATGCCGCCGAGCGTGTGATATTCCTCATGCGGCACGATCATCAGCACATTGGGCGCGTCGGAGGCGGCCAGCATGTCGGCGGCATTGGCCGCGCCCAGCTCGCGCAGCATCGCCTGCAACCGGGCTGCGCCGATGGTGACATCGGCAAAGCTGAGGTCGTCGCTGAGCCAGCGCTCGCCCAGTTCGCGGGCCGCGGCGGGGATATAGCCGTCGATGATGGCAGTGGGGGGAGTGCCGCGGCGCCGGAGCGTGGCCAGAGACCGGGTTCCGATCGAGCGGTCGCCGCCCAGCAGGTCGGCGCAGAACTCGGCCAGCAGCGCGGGGTCGAGCGCCGCGTCCCCGCTGCCGGAGCGATGCGCCAGCGCCGAGAGCACCTGGGCCGCCAGGGTCTCGACATCGCCGTGGCGCGCTGTCTGCGGACCTGCCTGGGCGCGCGGTGCTATCGACTTCTGAGGTTCAGCCATGACAGGGCCCCCGGCCAGCGCGGGCCCGGCGGATTCGAGAAGACCGCGCCGCGGCGGGGCTCCGGGACTGTCCAGCGTTGTCAAAGTCAATTGACACTTGTTTGCCCTCATGGCCGGAGGAATCAAGGAGGCGCAGGTAAGTCCTATGAAATATATTGACTTTTCAGGCCTGCACCAAGCCCTTTACATCCCTTGGATCGAGATCAGTGTAAACGGAGAGAGTGTAAATTACAATTGACACTTTCTGCGTCGCAGGTCTAACTTGAGGCCCAAGCCACCGTCTGTCAGGGAGTCGGAGGATGCCGGAACACGTGGGAACCGCCGTCAGGCCGGTCCAACTCTATACGCCGGAAGAACGTCGCCGTCGCGACGAAACGAAATGGACCCTCGTGCAGGGCGTGCTTGCGCCGTTGCAGTTCCTGGTCTTCCTGGTCTCGCTGGTGCTCGTGCTGCGGTACCTTGCGACCGGAGCGGGCTACGAGGCCGCCACGATCTCGATCGTGATCAAGACTTTCGTGCTTTACACCATCATGGTCACCGGGGCGATCTGGGAAAAGGTCGTCTTCGGCAAGTACCTGTTCGCGCCCGCTTTCTTCTGGGAAGACGTGTTCTCGATGGCGGTGATCTCGCTGCACACGCTCTATCTCTGGACGGTGCTGAGCGGGTCGGTCGGGCCGACCGGGCAGATGCTGATCGCGCTGGCTGCCTATGCCGCCTATGTCGTCAATGCCGGGCAGTTCCTTTGGAAGCTGCGCATGGCCCGCCTGCAGGGCGAGGCCTCGGAGGTCTCTGCATGACCGGATTCGCCCCAGTCCCTCCGGCCGCCGGATGCCGCAACGCGCCCGTCCTGAAGGAACGCGGCCAGCGTGAGGTGTTCTGCGGTCTGACCGGCATCATCTGGCTGCATCGCAAGATGCAGGACGCCTTCTTCCTCGTCGTCGGCTCGCGCACCTGTGCGCATCTGCTGCAATCGGCTGCCGGCGTGATGATCTTCGCCGAGCCGCGTTTCGGCACCGCGATCCTCGAGGAAAAGGATCTGGCGGGGCTGGCCGACGCCAATACCGAGCTCGACCGCGAGGTCGACCGGCTGCTGGCGCGCCGTCCCGATATCAAGCAGCTGTTTCTCGTGGGCTCCTGCCCGTCCGAGGTGATCAAGCTCGACCTGCACCGCGCGGCCGAACGGCTGACCGAGCGTCATGCGCCGCATGTGCGGGTGATGAACTATTCCGGCTCGGGCATCGAGACGACCTTCACCGAGGGTGAGGATGCCTGCCTCGCGACCATGGTGCCGACCCTGCCCGCAACCGACGAGCGCCAGCTGCTGATGGTCGGCGCCCTGCCCGATGTGGTCGAGGATCAGGCGCTGAGCCTGCTCGGGGCGATGGGCGTCAAGCCCGTCCGCTGCCTGCCTGCCCATCGTGCCGCCGAGACCCCCGGCGTCGGGCCGAACACGGTCGTGGCCCTGACCCAGCCCTTCCTGAACGAGACCGCCGCCCATCTGGAGCGGCGTGGCGCGCGTATCCTCTCCGCGCCCTTCCCCTTCGGCGAAGAGGGCACCACCGCCTGGCTCTGGGCCGTGGCGCAGGAATTCGGCGTCTCGCCCGACACCTTCGAGAGGGTCACCGAGGCGCCCCGCGCCCGGGCGCGCAAGGCCGTCGCCGCCGCCGCCGAGACCCTGGACGGCAAGTCGATCTTCTTCTTCCCCGACAGCCAGCTGGAAATTCCGCTGGCGCGCTTCCTGACCCGCGAATGCGGGATGCGGGCCGTCGAGGTGGGCGCCCCCTTCATCAACAAGCAGATCGTCGGTCCCGATCTCGATCTGCTGGCCGAAGGCCCGGTGATCGCGGAAGGCCAGGATGTCGATCTGCAGCTCGACCGCTGCCGCGCCGCCCGGCCCGACCTGACGGTCTGCGGGCTGGGGCTGGCAAACCCGCTCGAGGCCCAGGGCCTGACGACGAAATGGGCCATCGAGCTCGTCTTCACCCCGGTTCATTTCTACGAACAGGCCGGCGATCTGGCCGGTCTCTTTGCCCGTCCGGTGCGTCGTCGCGCCATTCTGGCCGGGCTGGAGGGCGCGGCATGAAGCTGACCGTCTGGACCTATGAAGGCCCGCCCCATGTCGGCGCGATGCGCGTCGCGACCGCGATGAAGGGGCTGCATTACGTGCTGCACGCGCCGCAGGGCGACACCTATGCCGACCTGCTGTTCACCATGATCGAGCGGCGCAACCATCGCCCGCCGGTCAGCTACACCACCTTCCAGGCGCGCGATCTGGGGGCGGACACGGCGAATCTGTTCAAGACCGCGCTGCACGATGCCTTCGACCGGTTCCAGCCGCAGGCGATGATCGTGGGCTCGTCCTGCACCGCCGAGCTGATCCAGGATGACCCCGAGGGCATGGCCGCGACGCTGGATCTGGGCATCCCGGTGATCCCGCTGGATCTGCCGAGCTATCAGCGCAAGGAGAATTTCGGCTCGGACGAGACCTTCTACCAGATCGTCAAGGCCATCGCGCGCCCGATGGAGCGCACGGCCCATGTCTCGGCCAACCTGATCGGGCCGGTGGGGCTCGGCTTCCGCCATCGCGACGACATCACCGAGGTGACGGCGCTGCTGGAGGAAATGGGCATCTCGGTCAATGTGGTCGCGCCGATGGACGCCACGCCCGCCGATATCGCCCGGATGGGGGCCGCGCATTTCAACGTGCTGATGTATCCCGAGCATGCCGAGACCGCGGCGCGCTGGATGGAGAAGACGCTCGGCCAGCCCTATACCAAGACGGTGCCGATCGGCGTCGGCGCGACCCGCGATTTCATCGCCGAGGTGGCCGGGATCGCGGGCGTCGAGCCGAAGGCCGACGATGCCCGCCTCAGGATGCCCTGGTATTCGCAATCGGTCGACTCGACCTACCTGACCGGCAAGCGTGTCTTCCTGTTCGGCGATGCCACCCATGTGAAGGCCATGGCCCGGGTCGCGCGCGACGAGATGGGCTTCGAGGTGGTCGGGCTCGGGTGCTACAACCGCGAATTTGCCCGCGATATCCGCAAGCTCGCCAAGGAGTTCGGCGTCGAGGCGCTGATCAGCGACGATTATCTCGAGGTCGAACAGACCATCGAGGCGCTGGCCCCCGAGATGATCCTCGGCACCCAGATGGAGCGTCATATCGGCAAGCGGCTGGGCATTCCCTGCGCCGTGATCTCGGCGCCCGTGCATGTTCAGGACTTCCCCGCCCGCTACAGCCCGCAGATGGGTTGGGAGGGCGCCAACGTGATCTTCGACACGTTGGTCCATCCGCTGGTGATGGGGCTCGAGGAACACCTTCTGCACATGTTCCGCGAGGATTTCGAGTTCCACGACGATGCCGGCGCCTCGCATCATGGCGGTGCGGCCAAGGCCAGGGCGATCGAGGCCGAACCGGATGCCGATCAGGAAGCGGCCGCCGCGGCGGCCCCGGCCGAGGGCGAGATCGTCTGGTTGAGCGCGGCCGAAAAGGAACTGAAGAAGATCCCGTTCTTTGTCCGCGGCAAGGCCAAACGCAATACCGAGAAGTTCGCGCTCGAGAAGGGCGTGCACGAGATCAGTGTCGAAACCTTGTACGAGGCGAAGGCCCATTATGCGCGATGAACGTCATTACCCAGGGTATCGAGTAGTCATCGTCACGCTGGATTCGCATTCGGCGGGTCCTTGCGAGCGGGTGACCGAGCGTCTTGCCGAGGATTTCCCCGGGCTTCGGGTGACGGTTCATGCCGCCGCGACCTGGTCGGAAAACCCGGGCGAGCTGGTTCGGGCCAAGGATGACGTTCTGAATGCCGACATCATCCTGGTGAACCTTCTGTTCATCGAGGAGCATATCAACGCGATCCTGCCCGAGCTGAAGGCCCGGCGCGACGATTGCGACGCGATGATCGGCATCATCGCCGACAAGCAGATCGTGCAACTGACCCGGATGGGCGATCTGGACATGTCCAAGCCCGCCTCGGGGCCGATGAAGCTTCTGAAGAAGCTGCGCGGCAATACCCGGGACGACAATGGCCAGCTCAAGACCGGCGGCGAGAAGCAGATGGCCATGCTGCGCCGTCTGCCCAAGATGTTGAAGTATCTGCCGGGCAAGGCACAGGATCTGCGCGCCTGGTTCCTGGTCATGCAATACTGGCTGGGCGGGTCCGACGACAATGTCGAGCAGATGGTGCGCTTTCTGATCTCGCGCTATGCCAAGGACGCCTCCTGGCGCGGCGGCTCTTCCGAGGCCCCGATCGAATATCCCGAGACCGGGCTTTACCATCCCGACATCCCGCATCGCATCACCACCGACATCAAGGATCTGCCGCAGCCCGGGGCACCGGTGGCGACGGTCGGCATCCTTTTGATGCGCTCCTATATCCTCGCCTCTGATACCGCCCATTACGACGCGGTGATCCATGCACTCGAGGAACGCGGCATCCGTGTGATCGCCGCCTTCGCGGGCGGGCTCGATGCCCGGCCGGCCATCGCCGCCTATTTCACCGGCGAAGACAGCGTGCATATCGATACGTTGGTCTCGCTGACCGGGTTCAGCCTGATCGGCGGTCCGGCCTATAACGACAGCGACGCGGCAGTCGAGGTGCTGAGCGGGCTCGACGTGCCCTACATGGCCGCCCATCCGCTGGAATTCCAGACGCTGGGGCAATGGAGCGATTCCTCGGGCGGGCTCGGTCCGGTCGAGACCACCATGCTGATCGCGCTGCCGGAACTGGACGGGGCGATCTCGCCCACCGTCTTCGGCGGCCGTCATGGCGCCGAGGGCTGCAAGGGCTGCCCGAAGGATTGCAGCCACAAGGGCGAATCGAAGCAGATGTCGGCCTGTTCGGAACGGGTCGCGATGCTGGCCGCGCGGGTCGAGCGGCTGGCCCGGCTGCGCCGCTCGGAAACCGAAAGCCGCAAGGTCGGCATCATCCTCTTCGGCTTCCCGCCGAATGCGGGCGCGATCGGCACCGCCGCCTATCTGTCGGTCTTCGAGAGCCTCTTCAACACGCTCCACCGGATGAAATCCGAGGGCTACGAGACCGGTGCGCTGCCCGCCACGGTCGACGAGCTGCGCACGGCGATCCTCGAGGGCAATGCCAAGACCTATGGCCAGGAGGGCAACGTCGCCGCCCATGTGCCGGCCGACGATCTGGTGCGCGGCACGCCATGGCTGTCCGAGATCGAATCCGTCTGGGGCCCGGCCCCGGGCAAGATCCGCTCGGACGGGCGCGGCGTCTTCGTGCTGGGCCGCGAATTCGGCAATGTCTTCGTGGGCGTGCAGCCGACCTTCGGCTACGAGGGCGACCCGATGCGGCTTCTGTTCGAGAAGGGTTTTGCCCCGACCCATGCCTTCAGCGCCTTCTATCTGTGGCTCAAGAACAGCTTCCGCGCCGATGTGCTGTTGCATTTCGGCATGCATGGCGCGCTGGAATTCATGCCGGGCAAGCAGGCGGGCATGTGCTTCCGCGACTGGCCCGACCGGCTGATCGGCGACATGCCGAACGTCTATCTCTATGCCTCGAACAACCCCTCCGAGGCGACGCTGGCCAAGCGCCGCTCGAACGCGGTGACGATCACCCACCTGACGCCGCCGCTCGCGGCCTCGGGGCTTTACAAGGGCCTGCAGGAACTGAAGGACAGCCTGACCCGCTGGCGCCAGACCGAGCCCGGCTCGCCCGAGCAGGCCGATCTGGAAGAGCTGATCGCGGCCCAGGCCGATGCCGTCGACATGACCGGCACCCCGCCCGAGCAGCTTTGGCTGAAGCTTCTGGAAACCGAGGATGCGCTGATCCCCGACGGGCTGCATGTGGTCGGCCGCACGGCGACGCCCGAGGAACGGGCCGAGCATCTGCGGGTGATGACCGATACCGATGCCGAGACCCGCGAGAAGGTCGATTACTGGCTGCAGCAGGATACCGAACTGCCCGCGATCATGCGCGCGCTGGGCGGGCGCTACATCAAGCCGGTGCCCGGGGGCGACCTGATCCGCTCGGCCGATGTGCTGCCGACGGGGCGTAACATCCACGCCTTCGACCCGTTCCGGATGCCGACCCAGTTCGCGATGCTGGAAGGCGCGAAACAGGCGCAGAAGCTTCTGGATGCCCATGCGACCCTGCCGCGCTCGGTGGCGATGGTGCTGTGGGGGTCGGACAACATCAAATCCGATGGCGGCCCCATCGCCCAGGCCATGGCGCTGATGGGGGCGAAGCCGCGCTTTGACAATTACGGCCGTCTGGCGGGCGCCGATCTGGTGCCGCTGGATGAACTCGGCCGGCCGCGGGTCGATGTGGTGATGACGCTTTCGGGCATCTTCCGCGATCTTCTGCCGCTGCAGACCCGGATGCTGGCCGAGGCCGCCTGGAAGGCCGCCACCGCCGATGAGCCGGTCGAGCAGAACTTCATCCGTGCCCATTCGCTGGCCCATGCCGAGAAGATGGGTGTCGACATGGAAACCGCGGCGCTGCGGGTCTTCTCGAATGCCGAGGGCGCCTATGGCTCGAACGTCAACGGGCTGGTCGACAGCGGCGCCTGGGGCGACGAGGACGAGCTGGCCGATGCCTATGAGGCGCGGAAAAGCTTCGCCTACGGGCGCGACGGCAAGTCCAGGGGCAATGCGGCGCTGCTTCAGCAGACGCTGAAGGATGTCGATGTCGCCTATCAGAACCTCGAAAGCGTGGAACTCGGCGTGACCACGGTCGACCACTATTTCGACACGCTGGGCGGCATCGCGCGGGCGGTGAAACGCGCCCGCGGCGGGCAGGACGCGGCCGTCTATATCGGCGATCAGACCCGGGGCGAGGGCAAGGTGCGCACGCTTCAGGACCAGGTCGCGCTCGAGACCCGCTCGCGCAGCCTCAACCCGAAATGGTTCGAAGGCATGCTCAGGCACGGGCATGAAGGCGTGCGCCAGATCGAGGCGCAGGTCACCAACACCCTCGGATGGTCGGCGACAACCGGCCAGGTGGAGCCTTGGGTGTATCAACGGCTGTCGGAAACCTTCGTCCTCGACGAAGACATGAGAAAACGGCTGGCCAGCCTCAACCCTGCGGCATCGGCCCGGATGGCGAACCGCCTTCTCGAAGCCCATGACCGCAATTACTGGCAACCCGACGCCGAAACTCTTGCCGCGCTTCAGGCGGCGGCCGACGAACTGGAAGACCGGCTCGAAGGCATAGTGGCGGCGGAATAAGCCGCGAACGGAGGGAACCAATGAGCCCCAGAGACGAAATTCCTGTGCTGAAGGGCGAAGACGGCGAAGGCTCCGTCCAGGTCCATCAGGACGAAACGATGAAGATCGAGGGGGCCAAGGTCTTTTCGGTCTATGGCAAGGGCGGGATCGGCAAGTCGACGACCTCGTCGAACCTGTCGGCGGCCTTCTCGATGCTGGGCAAGCGCGTTCTGCAGATCGGCTGCGATCCCAAGCATGATTCGACCTTCACCCTGACGGGGCATCTGCAATCCACGGTGATCGACGTGCTCAAGGAGGTGGATTTCCACCCCGAGGAGTTGCGCCCCGAGGATTTCATGGTCGAGGGCTTCAACGGCGTGATGTGCGTCGAGGCGGGCGGCCCGCCCGCGGGCACCGGCTGCGGCGGCTATGTCGTGGGCCAGACCGTCAAGCTGCTGAAACAGCACCACATGCTGGAAGACACCGATGTGGTGATCTTCGACGTGTTGGGCGATGTGGTCTGCGGCGGTTTCGCCGCGCCCCTGCAGCATGCCGACCGGGCGGTGATCGTGACCGCGAACGATTTCGATTCGATCTACGCCATGAACCGGATCATCGCCGCGGTGCAGGCCAAGTCCAAGAACTACAACGTGCGGCTTGCCGGCTGCATCGCGAACCGGTCGGAAGATACCGACCAGGTCGACAAGTATTGCAGCCGGGTGGGCTTCGACCGCATCGCGCATATGCCGCTGGTCGATGCGATCCGGCGCTCGCGGCTGATGAAGAAGACGCTGTTCGAGATGCCCGATGACGAGGATATCGTGCAGTGCCGTGCCGAATACGTGCGGCTGGCGGAGCTGCTCTGGGCCGGGACCGAGCCCCTGGCGCCGCATCCGCTGCCCGACCGGGAAATCTTTGAATTGCTTGGGTTCGATTGATGGACAGCTACGCCCGTACCCGGGAACGACTAGAGACCTACTTTGGCCGCACGGCGGCCAAGACCTGGGAGCATCTGACCTCGGATGCCCCGGTGTCGCGCATCCGACAGACGGTGCGCGAGGGGCGCGACCAGATGCGCGCCGCGATGCTGGCGCGGCTGCCCGACGACCTGACCGGGTGCCGGGTGCTCGATGCCGGTTGCGGCGCCGGGCCGATGACGCTCGAGCTGGTCCAGCGCGGCGCCGAGGTGGTGGCCTGCGACATCTCGCAAAGCCTCCTCGACGTGGCGAAAAGCCGGATCCCCGACAAGTATCATCGCCAGATCACCTTCGTGGCGGGCGACATGCTGGGCGAACGGCTGGGGCGTTTCGACTATGTCATGGCGATGGACAGCCTGATCCACTACCAGGCCCGCGACATCGCCGAGGCCCTGGGCAAGCTTGCGCCCCGGACCCGCGGCAAGATCGTCTTCACCGTCGCGCCGAAGACGCCCTTGCTGAGCGTCATGCATGTGACGGGCAAGCTCTTCCCCCGCTCGGACCGTTCGCCCCGGATCATTCCGCATTCCGAGGCCCGCATCGCGGGCGCCTTGCGCAAGGCGGGCGTCAAGGGGCGGCTGCGCGCCGTCGCGCGGGTCGCCAAGGGGTTCTATATCAGCCAGGCCATGGAGCTTGAAAGATGAGCAAGAAGCCTCATCCCCTGACGAAGCTGTCGGCGAAGTTCCTGCCCTTCGCCGATGCCGCCTCGGACGGACTGCCGATGAACGAGTTGCTGCGGCTGTCGCTGTTCCAGGTCTCGGTGGGGATGGCGACGGTGATGCTTCTGGGCACGCTGAACCGGGTGATGATCGTCGAGCTTTCGGTGCCCGCGATCGTCGTGGCGATGATGATCGCGGTGCCGGTTCTGGTCGCGCCCTTCCGCGCGCTGATGGGCTTCCGGTCGGACAATCACAGATCGGCCATCGGCTGGAAGCGTGTCCCCTACATGTGGTTCGGCACGCTCTGGCAGATGGGCGGGCTGGCGATCATGCCGTTTTCGCTGCTGCTTCTGTCGGGCGACCAGACGCTGGGGCCGACCTGGGCGGGCGAGGTCTTTGCCGCCATCGCCTTCCTGATGACGGGGCTGGGGCTCCATATGACCCAGACCGCGGGCCTGGCGCTGGCGTCCGACCGCGCCACCGACGAGACCCGGCCGCGGGTCGTGGCGCTGCTTTACGTCATGTTCCTGCTGGGGATGGGGATTTCGTCCATCGTCATCGGCTGGCTCCTGCGCGATTTCTCGTCGATCCGGCTGATCCGGGTGGTGCAGGGCGCGGCCGTCGTCACCATCCTGCTCAACGTCGTGGCGCTCTGGAAACAGGAGCGGATGTGCCCGATGCCGAAGGAAGAGCGCGAGGCCCCGCAGCCGGGCTTCGGCGATGCCTGGCGCGACTTCATCCGCGGCGGCAGCGCCGGACGGCTGCTGGCGGTGGTCTTCCTCGGCACGCTGGCCTTCTCGATGCAGGACGTCCTGCTCGAACCCTATGGCGGGCAGATCCTCGGGCTGTCGGTCTCCTCGACCACGCTTCTGACCGCGCTCTGGGCCTTCGGGGCGCTGGTGGGCTTCGGGCTCGCGGCGCGCTGGCTCGGGCAGGGGATGAACTCGCACCGGATGGGGGCGCTCGGCATTCTCGGCGGCATCGTCGCCTTCACCCTGGTGATCTTTGCCGGGCCGCTGCATTCGGGCCTCCTGTTCTTCCTCGGCGCGATGCTGATCGGTTTCGGCGGCGGGCTGTTCTCGGTCTCGACCCTGACCGCGGCGATGGCGCTGCCGGTCCGGGATTTCGCCGGCCGCGGCCTTGCGCTTGGCGCCTGGGGCGCGGCGCAGGCGACCGCCTCGGGGCTGGCCGTGGCGCTGGGCGGGGCCCTGCGCGACGGAATCGGGCATCTCGCGACAGCGGGCGTTCTGGGCGAGGGGCTCAACACGCCGGCCACCGGATACGCGGCGGTCTACCACATTGAGATCGTCCTTCTCTTCGTGACACTCATGGTTCTGGGGCCGCTTGTGCGCCCACAGGACCGCAACAACCATCCCAACAGGGATTCCTCGGCCAAGATCGGGCTGGCCGACTTCCCAACCTGACCCGGAGGACCGATACCCATGGTCAACGCTTTTTTCGGAAACTTCGATATCGCCAGTCTGTCCATCTGGGCGTTCTGGCTGTTCTTCGCTGGGCTGATCTTCTACCTTCAACGCATGAACATGCATGAGGGCTACCCGCTGGAAGACGAGATGGGGAATGCCGCGCCGAACCAGGGCATGTTCCCGCTGCCCGCGGCCAAGACCTTCAAGCTGCCGCATGGCCAGGGCGAAAAGACCGTGCCCGACATGCAGACCGACCCGCGCAACGCGGATCTGGCGCTGAAGAAGGTCACCAAGAGCAACGGCTATCCGCTGGAGCCGACCGGCGACCCGATGGTCGACGGCGTGGGCCCGGCTGCCTGGTGCGCGCGCAAGGACGAGCCCGAGCTTGACGGCCGCGGCCATCCCAAGATCCAGCCGCTTTCGGCGCTGAAGACCTTCAAGGTCTCGGCCGGTCGCGACCCGCGCGGCATGCCGGTGATCGCGGGCGACGGCGAGAAGGTCGGCAGCGTGGTCGACATGTGGGTCGACGAACCCGAACAGCTGGTGCGCTATCTCGAGCTGGAACTCGACGCCGAGCATGGCGGCGGTCGCCGGATGCTGCCGATGCAGCTGGCCAAGATCGGCTGGTTCAAGCCCGAGGTCTCGGTCCATTCGATCTACGGCAAGCATTTCGCCGCCGTTCCGACCATCAAGTCGACGACCCAGATCACCAAGCTCGAAGAAGACAAGGTCTGTGCCTATTACGCGGGCGGCAAGCTGTATGCCGACCCCGCCGAGCGGCTCGAACCGCAATTCTGAGGAAGGGACGCAATGTCCGACGACGATTTCGCCGCCGAACCCATCAAGGGACTGCCGGAACGCCTGCCCGAGGGGGAACATATCCTCTGGCAGGGCCGACCCGGCTGGTGGGCGCTCGCCCGGGAGAGCCTCGCGCTCTACTGGGTGGGCGGCTATTTCGTCATCCTCTTCCTGTGGCGCATGATCGTCGCCGCCGAGACCATGCCCTGGTCGCAGGCGGCGGTCGCGTCCTCGTTCTTCCTGGTCCTGGGGGCCGTGGTCTGCCTGCTGCTGGTGGTCACGGCCTTCGTCCAGGCAAGGGCCACGGTCTATACCGTCACCAACCGTCGTGTGGCGCTTCGCATCGGGGCGGCGCTCGATATGACGCTGAACCTGCCCTATACCCAGATCGGCAATGCCAATCTCGATCTGCGCAAGTCCGGGAGCGGCACCATCGCCTTCGAATTGATGGGAACGACCAAGTTCTCGTATCTCTTGTGCTGGCCCCATATCCGTCCCTGGCGGATGGCCCGCACCGAGCCCGCGTTCCGCTGTATCCCTGACGCGGCGAAGGTCGCCCGACTGATTGCCGACGCGGCCCAGACGCGGCTCTCCGAGCCCCGTCTCACGCGCGTCGATGCCGATGACACGGTTGCAGCGGAGTAGAATATGGCGCGAAATAACAGGCATACAGGCCCTTACGACCACGGAGAGAAGATCCCGCCGATCCTGATCAAGGGTATGTTCGGGGTCGCCCTCTTCGCGCTGATCCTGGTCAGCTATGCGCGGCTGACCGACCGGCCGCTCGACGCGCTGCCCGATGCCGGGGCCCCGGTGGCGGTGGAGCGCCAGATCGTGATCGACGCCAGGATCGACGGCTCGGCCAAGGTCTACGATACCGAGGGCAACCAGGTCTTCGAATTCGCCCCCAACGAGGGCGGCTTCGTGGCCGGGGTCTGGCGGGCGCTCGAGCTCAAACGCAAGCAGGCCGGCGTGCCGGTCGACGCGCCGGTCCGCCTCGTCCGGTTCAAGGACGGGCGCATTTCTCTGTATGACGACCAGACAGGATGGCGTGCCGAACTGGTCGGTTTCGGCGCCGACAATACCGCAGCCTTCGCGCGGCTGCTGGACTGACCGGAGGGATCGGGAACATGCCCTCCACACTCAAAAACAGGGAACCGAAAGATGGGAATTTTCACCCGAAGGAAGGAGACCGCACCTTGTACGGTTGAGGTCTCGCACAAGTTCGAAAGCCTGCATGCGCATGTGCGGTTCAATAACGGAGCCGTCGTGCATCCGGGCGACGAAGTGCTGGTGCAGGGCCCCGAGATCATGGCCCCCTATGGCGAGGTGGTCAGGGAGGACCGCACCGCCATCATCACCCGGGCGACCCCGCTTGAACGTCTCTGGACGCGACTGACGGGCGATCTGGAATTCATGGAGCTTTGCGAATTCTCCTTTTCCGAGGAGGTGAAGCTGTGAACGTCCATACCGCCGATGCCACCACCGTCGAGGAAGGCCTTGCGATCCAGGAACAGCAGGCCGTTCTGGACAGCGAGACCGCGACCGCCGTCGCCATGCAGGACACGCTGCTGACGCCGCGCTTCTACACCACCGATTTCGAGGCGCTCGACGCCATCGACGTCAGCCCGGTCCGGGCCGACTGGGACGCGCTCATCGCCGAGATGGAAGCCGATCCCAACAAGGGCCATTTCAGGAAGGACGAAACCTGGGACCATGTCGACTGGGACGGGATGGAACCCGAGCTGAAGAAGGAGTTCATCGACTTCCTGATCAGTTCCTGCACCGCCGAATTCTCGGGCTGCGTGCTCTACAAGGAGATGAAGCGGCGCGGCTCGAACCATGACGTGACCGAGCTGTTCCAGCTGATGGCCCGCGACGAGGCGCGCCATGCGGGCTTCATCAACGACGCGCTGCGCGAGGCCGGGATCGCCGTGAACCTGGGGTTCCTGACCCAGAAGAAGAAATACACCTATTTCCGGCCCAAGTTCATCTACTACGCCACCTATCTCAGCGAGAAGATCGGCTATGCCCGCTACATCACGATCTTCCGCCATCTCGAAGAGCATCCCGAAAGGCGGTTCCATCCGATCTTCAAGTGGTTCCGCGAGTGGTGCAATGACGAGTTCCGCCATGGCGAGGCCTTCGCGCTTCTGATGAAGACCGACCCCAAGCTGACCTCGGGCGTCAACGTCCTGTGGATCAAGTTCTTCCTGACCGCGGTCTTTGCCACAATGCATGTGCGCGATCACCAGCGACCCGCCTTCCACAAGGCGCTGGGCGTCGATACCGACTGGTACGGCCATGAGGTGTTCCGCAAGACCTCGGACCTGTCGAAACAGATCTTCCCGATCACGCTCGATATCGACCATCCGCGCTGGGCGAAGGGGCTGACGGCGCTGCAGGAGGCCAGCGTCGCCATCGACGCCGCGCGCAAACGCGGCGGCGCGGCCGGCAAGCTTGCCCAATGGGCGGGCTCGGCGCGGGCGGCCTGGGCGTTCCTGTCGCTTCTGAGCATTCCGGCGCAAAGGCACGAGGTGCCGGCCTCGACCCGTCTGGAGCCAGTCTATTGATCGCAACGGCGTGGTTCGCGGCATTGGCCGCCTTCTTCATCTGGTGGTTCTCGACCGGGGCAATCCTGATCGTCGTGCGCCGCGCCGAGCACCGGGGGCGCCTGGCGCATCTTCGGGCGACGATCATGGCCCTGCCGCTTCTGGGCGGCGGGGTCTGGCTGTTCGAGGTGACCCGCCATTTCGAGACCGTGGCGACCGCCTATCTGGGCTTTCTCGCAGCGATCGCGATCTGGGGCTGGGTGGAGCTGGCCTTCCTCACCGGCGTCATCACCGGGCCGAACACGACCCGCTGTCATCCGCACGCGCGCGGCTGGGAGCGGTTCATGCGCGCCTATGGCACCATCGCCTATCACGAGACGCTGCTGGTGGTGATCCTCTTCGCGATGCTGGTCACCAGCCACGACTCGGCCAACGGAGTCGGGGTCTGGACCTTCATCATCCTGTTCTTCGCGCGGATCTCGGCCAAGCTGAACCTGTTTCTCGGCGTGCCCAAGATCAATGTCGAGTTCCTGCCGACGCCGCTGGCGCATCTGCCCAGCCATTTCAAGATCTCGCGGCTGAACTGGCTGTTCCCGATCTCGATCTCGGGACTGACCTTCGCGGTGGCCTGTTTCATGGAGCGGCTGTTCGCGGTCGGCGACCCGCATGACAAGGTGGGCTTTGCGCTGCTGACCGCCATCACGGCGCTGGCGTTGCTGGAACACTGGCTGATGGTACTGCCGTTGCCCGACGAACGGCTCTGGCGCTGGATGCTGCCCGAGCGCAAGCCGCGCGCCGGGGAGGACAAGATGCCCTCGAAGGACATGAGCCGGACCTGACTCGCCTGTCGCTTGCGAATCGGCCCGGAGCGGCC
This sequence comes from Rhodovulum sp. HP10, assembly GCF_047553435.1. Lineage (NCBI taxonomy): Bacteria > Pseudomonadati > Pseudomonadota > Alphaproteobacteria > Rhodobacterales > Paracoccaceae > Rhodovulum > Rhodovulum sp. HP10. The sequence goes on along the minus strand of NZ_CP180201.1, from coordinate 1,571,843 downwards.
TCCGGGCGCGTCCGATCTGGAACTGGAGGAAAGCCGAAGGCGCGTGCCCGGCTTGTGCGGGCTCACGGCCGCTCGGGACCAATCCACTGATCGGAAACCCTTTCTTTAGCAACCCATATCGATTGACCTTCCGAGACCTGCGTTCCATGGTATGCACCGGTTCAGCTGAGTCAGGGAGAGACCCATGATTTCGAAATTCACATTCGCTGCCGCTGCTGCGGCCCTGATCGCCGGTCCGGCTCTGGCCGTCGATGTGACGGGTGACGCGGCCGCCGGCGAGAAGGTCTTCAACAAGGTCTGCCAGACCTGCCATATCGTCGAGAACGATGCGGGCGAGGTGGTTGCGGGGCGCAATGCCAAGGTTGGTCCGAACCTCTTCAAGATGCCCGGCCGCCATGCCGCCGCCATCGATGGCTTCCGCTATTCCAAGCTGATGCAGGAAGCCGGGGAAAAGGGGCTGGTCTGGACCGAGGACGAACTGGTCAAATACGTGCCGAATCCGACCGATTTCCTGCGCACTTACACTGAGGATCCGAAGGGGCGCGGGCTGATGACCAACCAGCGCGTCAAGGAACAGGAAATCCGTGACGTCTTCGCCTATATCGCGAGCTTCGGCACCCACGAATAAGCTCACGCTATCACGCGAAACGGCCGCCGGTCGCCCCGGCGGCCTTTTTGCTGCGCCCGGCCTGTCGCGCGGAACGCTGCCGCTCAGAGCCGGCTGGCGAGGAAGGTCTCGATCCGTGCGGTGACCGCCTCGGGGGCTTCTTCATGGGCCAGATGGCCGAGCCCGGGGAAGCGCGCAAGCTCGGCCTGCGGCAGCCGTGCCGCCGCGCGCACCGAGCCCGCGACCGGCACCGCGCGATCGTCCTCTCCCACGATCAGAAGCGTCGGCAGGTCGATCCCGGGCAGGTCGTGCCCGAGCCCGTCCAGAGACCATTGCGATACCATGGCCAGTGTCGCGTCGGTATGGTGGCGGTCGGCCACCAGCCGGCGGTAGAGCGCGAGCCCCTCGGGAGAGATCCTGCTGCCGATCCCGGCGATCATGTATTCGACGCCGGCGGCCGTGCCGAGCCAGCGCGAGATTTCCGAGGCCGAGAACGGGTTCAGCGCCATCATCCGCGCCATCATCGGGAACACGAAGCCCGCCGCCCCCCTGAACCCTTCCAGCGCGGCGTTGATCCCGACCAGCGCCCGGGGCGGTCGTTTCAGGTCGCGCACCATCCGAAGCGCGAGGGCGCCACCTGCCGAATGACCGACGATGGCGTCGGGCAGCAGCCCCTCGCCGTCGAGCAGCGCCGAGATGTCCCGGCTCATGGCGTCGAGCCCGCAGCGCTGGCGGGCGCCCAGCCTGGTGAAGCCCTGACCGGGCAGATCGAGCGCGACCACATGATAGTGCCGGGCCAGGATCGGGAAGACATCGCGCCAGCTATGGGTCGCGCCGCCGGTGCCGTGCAGCAACAGCACGACGGGCCCGTCGCCCGCTTCCTGCAGGTGCCAGTAATGGGGGCGGTGACGCACGAACCGGGAGAAGTCCCGGTTCGGCCAGTCATATCCGTCCCGGTCCCAGTCCATGCGTCCCCTCTCAGGCGTCGAGCGCGGCCGATACCGCGGTCGAGAGCCGGTTGGCATCGGCTCTCGGCAGCGGGATATAGGGCGCGCCCAGGGTCTCGGCCAGCGCCTTCAGCGACCGTTCGGGCCGCTGGCCCATGTCGATCACCATGGCGGGATAGCCGTTGACCCGGAGTGCGGTCGCCATCCGCGTCGCATCCTCGGCCGCCAGCGTCCGGTTTGCGGTTCCGTCGAGCGCGATATTCGCCCGCCCGTCGGTCAGGAGTGCGACGGTCGGTGTCATGCCCCGCCCCTTGGACTGGATCGCGAGTTCCAGCGCGGTCTTCAGCCCGGCCGCGAGCGGTGTGCCGCCCCCGCCCGGAAGGGCCGCAAGCCGCCGCTTGGTCTGGACCAGCGAGCGGGTCGGCGGCAGCAGCAGCTCGGCCGCCTCGCCCCGGAATGCCACCAGCGCGACATGGTCGCGCCGCGCATAGGCCTCGGCCAGCAGCAGCTCGACCGCGCCCTTGGCTTCGGCCAGACGGGTCATCGCCGCCGAGCCCGAGGCATCGACCACGAAGATCAGGAGCCGGTCGGATTTCTCCTCGAAGCGCTTGATCCGGAAGTCGTCGGTCCGGATATGCAGGGACCGCTCGAAGCTCGATTCGCGCTTGCGGATGGTCTGCCAGGGCGCGGCCGCGCGCAGGGTCGAGATCACGTCGAGCCGGGCACCGGTATCGAGCCGCCCGCGCCGGGCCGGGATCGGCCGGCCGCGCCGGTTGCCCTTGCGCTTGGCGCCGGCGCCGGAAATGCCGCCGCCCGCACGCTGCGCCTTCTGCGCGGCGAGATTGGCCAGAAGATCGGCCGGAAGCGTGGCCTTTGCGGCCTCGAGCAGGATGTCCTGAAGCGGCAACTCGTCCAGCGACTGGCTTTCGCCCTCGTCCTGGTCCTTGTCGCCCTGCTCGGGTTCGGGCGGGGGCGGGTCGTCCTGCGGCGGCTGGTCGTCCTCGGCCGGTTCCTCTTCGGGGAATTGCGTCGCGCGGGGCGCCAGCACCAGCTGGACGGCGGCGGTCAGGTCGTCCTGATCGACCTCGTCATTGCCGGCAAGCGCGGCCAGTGCCTTGGCGGCCTTCAGGGCCAGCATCGGGGCGCGCAGCGAGTCGATCCCCAGACGCACGGCCAGCACGGTCAGGTCTTCCAGCACGCTGGTCCCGGCCCGAACGCCGGGCAGCCGGGCGCGGGCCGCGGCCAGGGCCTCGGTATCCATCGCGATGCGCTCGGTCTGGCCCCAGGGCAGGGCGTCGAGATCGAGATGCAGCGCCAGCCGGTCGGTCAGCGCCGCGGGCAGGGTCTCCTGCGGCTCGGCGCCCTCGTCCATGGCGATCAGGCAATGCCCGCTGCCCTGATCCATCGCCCCGGCCAGCCTTGCGGCCAGCCCGGGCTGGGTGCGTTCGGCCATCGGCAGGACCAGGATCGCCGGCTCGGCCAGGATCCCCGCGCGCTCGACCAGCTTGCCCGAGGACAGCGTCGCGGTCAGGTCGATGCCGCCGAACAGCTGCTCGTCGCCGATCGAGGGGTGCAGGCGCTTGAGCGGCAGGGGCAGGGCGGGCAGCGCCTCGATCACCCGGTCGCGCACCGGCCCCGACCGGGCGCGGAGCCACAGGCCCCCCAGCCCGGCCGGATCGACGGCCAGTGCGTTCAGGCCGATCTCGACCCGGGTCCAGATGCCGTCAGGCAGGCTCACCCAGCACCTCCTCGACCACACGGCCCACGCGGGTGGTGGACCCGGCCTCGTCCAGGGGATCGCGGCGCAGGCGGTGGCGCAGCGCCGACGGCGCGACCTTGCGCACATGCGCCCGGGTGACCGCATCGGCGCCCTCGAAGGCCGCCAGCGCGCGCGAAGCCTTCAGAAGCGTCAGCTCGCCCCTGAGCCCGTCAGAGCCCAGCGCCAGGCACAGCTCGGCACAGTCGCGCAGAACCGCCTCGTCGCTCGCCATGGTCTTGAGATGGGCACGGGCTGCGATGATCTTCTCGCGCAGCTCGGCATCGGCGGGCCGCCATTTTTCCATGAAGCCCTCGTAATCCATCTCGTAGGTGTCGCGGCGGCGGATCACCTCGATCCGGGTGTCGATATCCTTGGGCGAGGTCACTTCGACCGACAGCCCGAAGCGGTCGAGAAGCTGCGGCCGCAGCTCGCCCTCTTCGGGATTGCCCGAGCCGACCAGCACGAAGCGCGCCGGGTGCCGGATCGACAGGCCCTCGCGCTCGACCACGTTCTCGCCCGACTGGGCGACGTCGAGCAGAAGATCGACGATGTGGTCCTCGAGAAGGTTGACCTCGTCGATATAGAGATAGCCGCGGTTGGCGCGCGCCAGCAGGCCCGGTTCGAACGCCTTCTCGCCATTGGTCAGCGCCTTCTCGATGTCGAGCGCGCCGACCACCCTGTCCTCGGTCACGCCGAGCGGCAGGTCGACGACGGGCGTCGGCCGGGTGACGATCTCGGTCGAGGTCAGATGCGCCCAGTCCGGGCACTGGTCTAGCGCGGGCGAGTTGACCGGGCAGCTTGCCACTGCCTGGATCGGCGGCAGCAGCGCGGCCAGCGCGCGGACGGCCGTCGATTTGCCGGTTCCGCGGTCGCCGAACACCAGAACGCCACCGATCCCCGGATCGATAGCCGTGAGGATCATCGCCTGCTTCATCTCCTCCTGGCCGACGATGGCGGAGAAGGGAAAGGGTTGAGTCATGCGGACACTTTCGATTTCTTGGACCCCCGGGACTTCCTGGGAGCTTTCTTGGGCTTCGCGGGCGCTTGGGCCGCGGGTTTCTCGGTCGCGGCGGGCTCGGCAGGGGCCGGAGCGGCCGGTCTGGAGTCCGATTTCAGTTTGGCCATCGGGCTGCCGCCTTCCCACGTACCCTCTTCCTCGAGGATTTTGAAGCGGGCATAAAGGTCTTCCTTGAACCAGTGATCGCCATAGGCGGCCCGGATCGCGTGGCCATGCGGGGTCTGGCCATGGGCGAAGCCCGCCATGGTGCCGGTGCCCTGCCAGAGCGAGAAGGTCACCTGCTGCACCCAGGGCACTTCGGCCAGGCCCATGTGGAAGACGCAGGTCGGATCGGCCGCGACCTCCTTCTGGATCTGCGGCACATGCTTCCAGAACTGCAGCGCGACCGGCAGTTTGACGGTGGCGCGGGTCAGGACCGCCAGCGGGCCCTCTTCGGCCTTTTCGGTCACCTTCAGCGGCTCGACCCCGGACCACATGCCGCGGGCCGAGGTGGGGGTGAGGTAGATCGTATAGGTCTCGCAGGAATGGTCGCGCAGCGTCCGGTGGGTGATCGAGCCCTTCAGGCCCGCCTTGGCGGTGGCCATGTCGGGCCAGACGCAGAGAATCGCGTTGACGTCGACATTGGGGCGGGGGTTGAAACCTTCATCCGAACCGGTGCCCAGAAGCTTGAAGAATTCCAGCCCCGGAACCGCCTTCAGCGCGAAGCGCCCGCGGGCCATCTGGCTCAGCGCTTCGAGGCGCGAAGCCCAGTTGTCATAACGGAAAAAACTGATGGTGACGACTTGCATTTGCGACTCTCCTAAACCGGCTGTCGGTCATCTTCTGGGCTCTTCGGGGTGCGACCGCAAGGAACCTGCCGCCCCCGGCGCGTATCCGGTAGAAGCATTGTAAACTAAACTAGACAGGTTTAACCTAGCGACATGATGACACGAGTAGATCCCGCCCTGGCGGATGAAGCTGTTCGGGCGGGTCGTCCGCACGCCGTTGTAATCGGAGCCGGGTTGGGCGGGCTGGCCGCAGCGATGCGTCTTGGCGCCAAGGGCTACAGGGTGACGGTCGTCGACAAGCTCGATGTGCCCGGCGGGCGCGGCTCGGCGATCTGGCAGGATGGGCACCGTTTCGATCTGGGGCCGACCATCGTCACCGTGCCGCAGGTCTTCCGCGAACTCTGGGCCGCCTGCGGGCGCGATTTCGACCGGGATGTCACGCTGGCGCCGATGGACCCGTTCTACGAGATCGTCTTCGCCGATGGCGAGCGTTTCCGGGCGCAGCAGGACACCGAGAAGATGCGGGCCGAGGTGGCGCGGATCTCGCCCGACGACCTGGCGGGCTATGACCGGTTCCTGAAGGATGCCGAAAAGCGCTACTGGTTCGGCTTCGAGGGGCTCGGCCGCCGTCCGATGAACGAATGGAAGGACCTGGTGAAGGTCCTGCACATCTTCGGCAAGCTGCGCGCCGACCGCTCGGTCTATGCCCATGCCGCGAGCCGGGTGAAGGACGAACGCTTGCGCATGGCGCTGTCCTTCCATCCGCTGTTCATCGGCGGCGACCCCTTGAACGTCACCTCGATGTACATCCTCGTCAGCTATCTCGAGAAGGAATTCGGCGTGCATTACGCGATGGGCGGCGTCGCTGCGCTCGCGAAGGCCATGGCCGGGGTGATCGAGGGGCAGGGCGGCACCCTGCGGATGAAGACCGAGGTCGACGAGATCGTCGTCAAGAAGCACCGCGCGACCGGTGTCCGGCTGGCCTCGGGCGAGGTGCTGGACGCCGATGTCGTGGTCTCGAATGCCGATGCGGGCTTCACCTACAGCCACCTTCTGCGCAATACCCGCCGCTGGCGCTGGACCGACGAGAGCCTGGCCAGGAAACGCTGGTCGATGGGCCTGTTCGTCTGGTATTTCGGCACCAGGGGCACCCGTGGCAAATGGGCCGATGTGGGCCATCACACCGTGATGAACGGGCCGCGCTACAAGGGGCTCTTGAAGGACATCTTCTTCCGGCCCGAAGAGCTGGCCGAGGACATGAGCCTTTACATCCACCGGCCGACGGTCACCGACCCCTCGGCCGCGCCGGAGGGCGACGACACATTCTATGCGCTGTCGCCGGTGCCGAACCTGCATTGCGACACGCCCGTCGACTGGAAGGCCCGGGCCGAAAGCTACCGCCAATCGGTGCAGGCGGTTCTGGAAGAGAGGCTGCTGCCGGGTCTCGGCCAGCATGTCTCGACCAGCCTCGTCTTCACCCCGGACACCTTCCAGGCGCGCTATCTCTCGCCCTATGGCGCGGGCTTCTCGCTGGAGCCCCGGATCTTCCAGAGCGCCAATTTCCGTCCGCACAACATCAGCGAGGAGGTCGAGGGCCTCTATCTGGTGGGCGCGGGCACCCATCCCGGCGCGGGCCTGCCCAGCGTCGTCACCTCGGCCGAGGTGATGGCCAAGCTCGTGCCCGATGCGGGCAGCGTCACGGCAGGCTGAGATGATCGATCCGGCCGATCTGAAGCATTGCGAGGACTCGATCCGGACCGGGTCCTATTCCTTCCATGCGGCCTCGAAGCTGCTGCCGGCGCGGGTCCGCAACCCGTCGCTGGCGCTGTACGCCTTCTGCCGGCTGACCGACGATGCGGTCGATCTGACCCATGACAAGTCGGCTGCGGTCCTGATGCTGGGCGAGCGGCTGGACCTGATCTATCGCGGCCAGCCCCGGAACGCGCCCTGCGACCGGGCCTTCGCGGCGGTGGTCGACGAGTTCGAGATGCCGCGCACCCTGCCCGAGGCGCTGCTCGAGGGCATGGCCTGGGACGCGATGGGGCGGCGCTATGAAACGCTGTCGGGGGTCTATGCCTATTCGGCCCGGGTCGCGGCGGCGGTCGGCGTGATGATGGCGGTGCTGATGCGGGTCCGCGATCCGCATGCGCTGGCACGGGCCTGCGATCTGGGCGTCGCGATGCAGCTGACCAATATCGCCCGCGATGTCGGCGAGGACGCGGCCGAGGGCCGCTTCTTCCTGCCGTTGCAATGGATGAACGAGGTCGGGCTCGATGTCGAGGAATTCCTGGCCCGGCCGCAGCCCTCGCCCAGCATCCGGCGCCTGACCCAGAAGCTGCTGGCCGATGCCAACCGGCTGTATTTCCGGTCCGAGCCGGGCGTGGCCGAGCTGCCTTTCGCCTGCCGTCCGGGCATCTTTGCCGCGCGCAACATCTATGCCGCCATCGGCCGCGAGGTGCGCCGCGCCGATTACGACAACATCACCCGCCGCGCCTATACCAACAAGAGGCAGAAGCTCGGCTGGCTGATCTGGTCCTCGATCCAGGCCCTGACGGCCAGCGTGATGCCGCGCTCGGCGGTGCTGTACGGCAAGCCGCTGCCCGAATGCGCCTATCTGGTCGAGGCGACCGCGATTCGGCGGCCATCGGACAACCCATGGGGCGAGGGCCGGGCCGGAGAGATCATCGCGATCCTGGCCCAGCTCGAGGCGCGCGAGCGCGCGAGACGCGGTGCCACATTGGAACAATATCGCCGCAAGGCTATTTAAGGTACATGATGATCGATTGGCCCCTCTTCGGAATATTCCTCGCGACCACCTATGCGGCGGGCGCGACAGGTGCGTTCTTCTCGCCAGACGGCTGGTATGACCGCATCTACAAACCCAAATGGACTCCGCCGAACTGGCTCTTTCCGGTGGCGTGGTTCGTGCTTTACATCTGCATGGCCTATGCCGCGACGCGCGTCGCGATCTCGGGCAGCCCGCTGCTTGCCTACGCGCTGGCGATCTGGGGCTTGCAGGTCGCTTTCAACACGCTCTGGTCGCCGGTCTTCTTCGGCCTGCACCGACCGGGGGCGGCACTGGTCGTTCTCTGCGGGATGTGGATCTCGGTCCTGGCCATGGCGGTTTCGTTCTACCAGACCGACATGTTCGCGGGGCTGCTGATCGCGCCCTATGTGGTCTGGACCAGCTATGCCTGGGCGCTGAACTTCTCGATCTGGCGGCGCAATCGCGGCGCGGCGCAGCCCGCGTAAGCCAGACACAGACCTGCCCGATCAAAACCCGATACCAGTCGCCCGGCCTTTCGGCCGGGCGCTTTCGTTCGTTCGATCTTCGGAAAAGGACCGGCCGCGGCCTAGAGCGGCCGTCCGGTCATCAGCCGTGGCAGGCCGCCGGTCAGCCCGGCCGCCTCGCGGATGAAGCGGCGGCGCAGGCCGGGCAGCGCCGCGACCGCACCCAGACCCAGATCGCGGCCGAGCCGCAGCAGAGGGTTGTCGTTCGAGAACAGTGCGTTGACTGTATCTGTCCCGGCCGCCATCAGGGTGGTGTCGAAGCGCCGCCAGGTCTGGTAGCGTTCGAGCACGTCGATGGCGCCGATATCCTCGCCCCGCCGTTTCGCCTCGACCAGCACCTGGGCCAGCGCGCCCACGTCGCGAAGCCCCAGATTGAGCCCCTGGCCCGCGATGGGATGCACCCCATGCGCGGCATCGCCGACCAGCGCCAGCCGCGGCGCGCAGAAGGCATTGGCCAGCGTCAGGTTCAGCGGATAGGTGAAGCGCGTGCCTTCCAGCGCGATCTCGCCCAGGAAGTCGCCGAAGCGGGGGCGCAGCACCTCGAGATAGGCGTCGTCATCCAGCGCCTGGATCGCGGCGGCCTGGGCGTGGCGCTCGCTCCAGACGATCGAGCTGCGGTTGCCGGGCAGCGGCAGGATCGCCAGCGGCCCCGGCGGCATGAAGAACTGATGCGCGGTGCCGTTATGCGGGTGCTCATGGGCGATGGCGCAAACGAGCGCGGTCTGGCCGTAATCATGCCCCGTGCGGCGGATGCCCGCGCGCCGGGCGGTGCCCGAGCGGCGCCCGTCGCAGCCGACCAGCACCCGGCCGCGAAGCTGCCGGCCCGAGGCCAGCGTCACCGTCGCCCCGGTCGCGCCGGTCTCCTGCGCCAGGACGGTCTCGCCCGACAGGGTCGTGATCCGGGGCTCGGCCTCCAGCGCCTCCAGCATCGCGCGGCGCAGATGGCGGTCCTCGATCATGTGGCCCATCGGGCCTTCCTCGATCTCGCCATGGTGGAAATCGAGGAAGAAGGGCGCAGCACCTCCGCCCGCGCGCCCGTCCGAGGCGATGATCTCGAGGATCGGCTGGGCGCGATGGGCGAGTCCTGGCCAGATTCCGATGGCCGAAAGCAGCCGGGTCGAGCCCAGCGCCAGCGCATAGGAGCGCCCGTCGAAGCGGTCATCGGTCCGCTCGGCGTTGGGCAGGGCGTCGATCACGGTCACGGTCAGCCCGGCCCGGGCCAGGGCCAGCGCAAGCGCCGGGCCGTTGAGCCCGCCGCCGACGATCAGGATCTCGGAATCGTAGGTCATGGCGTGAATATGGCGGTCCTCCCGGGATTGTCCATAAGTCCCGGTGCCGTTAGCGTCGCGCAGATATCGGGTGAGGGAGATTGCGGATGGCGAGTGACTGGCTGGGGATGAGTGCGGGCGATCTTGGTCGCGGTATCGGGATGGGCAAAATCGACCCGGTCGATCTGACGGAGTGCTTTCTCGCCGGGATCTCTGGCCATCCGCTTGGCGAGCGGATCTATGCCCGTACGACCCGGGCACGGGCGCTGGCCGAGGCCGGGGCGGCGCGCGAACGGGCGCGCTCGGGAATGCGGCTCGGGCCGCTCGACGGGGTGCCGATTTCGTGGAAGGATCTCTTCGACAGCGCGGGCATCGCGACCGAGGCGGGCGCGGCGTTGCTGCAAGGGCGGGTGCCCGGGCGCGATGCCGAGGTGCTGGCGACGGCGAGTGCGGGCGGGCTGGTCTGCCTTGGCAAGACCCATATGACCGAACTGGCCTTCTCGGGGCTCGGCGTCAATCCGGTCACGGCCACGCCGCCCTGCATCAACGCGCCCAAGGGGGCGCCGGGCGGATCCTCCTCGGGGGCGGCGGCCTCGGTGGCCTTCGGTCTGGCGGCGGGCGCGATCGGGTCCGATACCGGCGGCTCGGTGCGCATCCCGGCGGTCTGGAACGACCTGGTCGGGCTCAAGACCACCGCCGGGCGGATCTCGCTGAAGGGCGTCGTGCCGCTCTGCCCGAAATTCGATACCGTGGGTCCGCTCGCGCGCAATGTCGGGGATGCGGCGCTGCTGCTGGCGGCGCTCGAGGGCGGCCGGGCTGCCGACCTGGCCGGGGCGCGTCTCGAGGGCCTGCGGTTCATGGTGCTGGAAACGGCGGCCTTCGACGGTCTGCGCGATGCGCCCCGGGCCGGGTTCAACCATGCGCTGGAGCGGCTCGCCGAGGAGGGCGCGACCATCGTCCGGCAGCAGGCGCCCGAGGTGGCCGAGGCGCTGGCGCTGGCCGGGGTGCTGTTCGCGACCGAGGCCTATGGCACCTGGCGCAACAGGATCGAGGCCGACCCCGACAAGATGTATCCGCCGGTCCTGGACCGCTTCCGCAGCGGGCGCGCCTTCTCGGGCGCCGATTACGTTGCCGCCTGGCAGACGCTCGAGGGGTTGCGCGCGACATGGGCCCGGCGGGTGTCCGGCTTCGATGCGGTGCTGATGCCGACCTGCACTATCCTGCCGCCCGATGTCGAGCGGCTGCTGGCCGATCCCGACTTCTTCATGGCCGAGAACCTTCTGGCGCTGCGCAACACCCGGATCGGGAACCTGATGGGCGGCGCGGTTCTTACCCTGCCGACCGGGGTGCCGGCGACGGGGATCTCCTTCATGGGGCTGCCGATGTCGGAAGAGCGGTTGTTGCGGATCGGCGCGGCGGCGGAACGTGCCCTGACCTAAATGCCACAACTTTGCCCGGCAACGGGTTGCGCGCGCCGGGCTTTCTGGACCCCGGCGCGGCGAGGGGCTATCGTGATCCGCAATCGGAGCGCTCAGACGACTTCGAACCGAGGCAGTAAGACAGACAAGACAGGGGTCCATGACCTTTCCCGAGCGGTTCTCGAACCTACCGGATTACGCGTTTCCGCGACTCAGGCGTCTTCTCGACGTCCATGAGCCCGGCGGCGTGCCGGTGCACATGACCATCGGCGAGCCCCGGCACGCCTTTCCCGAATGGGTCGCCGGTATCGTCGCCGAGCATGCCCATGAATTCGGCAAGTACCCTCCGAACGAGGGCACGCCCGAGCTGCGCGCGGCCATCGCGGGCTGGGTGGGGCGCCGCTATGGCGTGACACTCGACCCCGGGACCCAGGTCACCACGCTGAACGGTACCCGCGAGGGGCTGTTCAACGCCGCGCTTGCGCTTTGCCCCGAGACGAAAGCGGGCGCCCGGCCCGTGATCCTGACGCCGAACCCGTTCTATCAGGTCTATGCGGTGGCCGCGCTGGCAGTGGCGGCCGAGCCGGTCTATGTGCCCGCGACCGCCGAAACCGGCTTTCTGCCCGATTACGGCGCGCTCGCGCCCGAGCTGCTGGACCGTGTCGCCATCGCCTATCTCTGTTCGCCCTCGAACCCGCAGGGCGCCGTGGCCGACCGCGGCTATTGGGCCGATCTGATCCGGCTGGCCGAGAAACACGATTTCCGGATCTTCGCAGATGAGTGCTATTCCGAGATCTACCGCGACAGCCCGCCGCCGGGCGCGCTGAGCGTGGCGGCCGAGCTTGGCGCCGATCCCGAGCGGTTGGTCGCGTTCCATTCCCTGTCGAAACGCTCGAACCTGCCGGGGCTGCGTTCGGGCTTTGCTGCCGGCGGGCCGGGCAGCATCGGCCGGATCAAGCAGCTTCGGTCTTATGCCGGGGCTCCGCTGCCCCTGCCGCTGCAGCGGGTGGCCGAACGGGTCTGGGCCGACGAGACCCATGTCGTGGCGAACCGGGCGCGGTATCAGCACAAATATGCCATTGCCGATGATATCCTCGGAGGCGTGGCGGGGTATCGGGCTCCGGAAGCGGGGTTCTTCCTGTGGTTGCCGGTCGCCGATGGCGAGGCGGCGGCGCTGAAACTCTGGCGCGAGACCGGGGTGCGGGTCCTGCCCGGCGCCTATCTGGCGCGGGATGTCGACGGCACCAACCCGGGCGCGGGCCATATCCGCGTGGCCATGGTTGCCGCCGAAGATGAAATGCGTGCCGCGCTGGTCCGGCTGCGCGGCTGTCTGTACGATTGAAAAGGGCGAGGGCATGGCTTCCTATCAGATGAAACGGCGCGAACCCCTTCTCGACCAGACCACCCAGGCCGCCATCGAGCGCCGGGGCAAGGAATTGCTGGGCATCGGGCTGATGCTGGCTGCGGTGCTGCTGGCGCTGACGCTGGGATCTTACGTCACCGACGATCCGAGCTGGTTCTCGGCCACCGACGCCCCGGCCCGGAACCTTCTGGGTCGGTTCGGCGCCTCGATCGCCTCGCCGGTCTATATCGTCGTGGGCTATGGCGGCTGGGCGCTGGTCGCGGTGCCCGCGGCCTGGGGGCTGCGTCTCGTGACCCATTGGGGCGAGGAACGGGCGCTGTCGCGGGTGATCTTCGCGCCCTTCCTCGTCTGCCTGGCCTCGGTCTATGCCGCGACCAATGTGCCGACGCCGGACTGGACCCACAGCTTCGGCATGGGCGGGCTGTTCGGCGATACCGTGCTGGGCGCGGTGCTGGGGCTGGTCCCGATCGGCACCATCGTCGGGCTCAAGCTGGTCTCGGCGCTGGTCTGGCTGGGCACGCTGGCGCTGGGGCTGTTCGTCTGCGGTGTCGACCGCGACGAGATCCGGCGCTTTGGCCGGGCTGTGCTGCTGGGCCTCATTCTCAGCTATGCCGCGGTGCGGGCCGCAACCGGGCGCGGGGTACGCGGGGCGCTGCAGGGCGCGGTGCGTTATGGCGAGGATCTGCAGGCGCGCCGGAGCGCGCGCGCCGGGCGCCGCCAGACTGTCGCGGAACCCGAGGATTGCGACGATTACGACGACCGTCATGAGGACGGGGCGCCCGCCCGTTCCGGTCTGTTCGCGCGGCTGCCGGTGTTCCGCCGTCGCGCCGATCCCGATCTGATCGACGATGAGGATGACGAGGTGGCGATGACCCCGGCCTCCGAAGAGCGCATCCGGGCGCGCATCGCCGATGTCGTCCGCGCGCGCTCGGGCCGCGCTGCGCCGGTGCCGCCGACGGGGTTCCGTCCCGAGCCGCCGGTGGTGCGCAGCCCGGCCGCCCTGACCGTGCCGCAGGCGCCCGATCCGGGCATGGGGATCGATGTACCCGAGATCGACGATTTCGACGAGGAGGACCCGTTCGAGACCGGTCTGCCCACCGCGGATTACGCCGCCGCCCCCTCCACCCCGGCCGCTCCTGCCGCTCCGGCCCCCGCGATCCCGCTGCCCGAGCCGCGCCGGGTGGTCGAGCAGAGCCTGCGCAAGCCGGTGGTGTCGTCGCGCCGCGCCCGCGAAGAGGCCCAGCCGGGGCTGCAATTCGACGAATCGGAAGAGGGCTACCAGCATCCGCCGCTGTCGCTTTTGACCAATCCCGAGACCATCGAGCGGCATTATCTCAGCGAAGAGGCGCTGGAAGAGAATGCGCGCATGCTGGAGAACGTGCTGGACGATTACGGCGTGAAGGGCGAGATCGTCTCGGTCCGGCCCGGCCCCGTGGTCACCATGTACGAACTGGAACCGGCGCCGGGCCTCAAGGCCAGCCGGGTGATCGGCCTGGCCGACGACATCGCGCGCAGCATGTCGGCGCTGTCGGCGCGGGTCTCGACCGTGCCGGGGCGCAGCGTGATCGGGATCGAGCTGCCCAATGCCCGCCGCGAGAAGGTGGTGCTGCGCGAGATCCTGTCGGCGCGTGATTTCGGCGACAGCGCGATGCGGCTGCCGCTGGCGCTGGGCAAGGATATCGGCGGCGATCCGGTGGTGACGAATCTGGCCAAGATGCCCCACCTGCTGATCGCTGGGACGACCGGGTCGGGCAAGTCGGTCGCGATCAACACCATGATCCTGTCGCTGCTCTACAAGCTGACGCCCGATGAATGCCGGCTGATCATGATCGACCCCAAGATGCTGGAACTGTCGGTCTATGACGGCATCCCGCATCTGCTCTCGCCGGTCGTCACCGACCCCAAGAAGGCCGTCGTCGCGCTGAAATGGGTGGTGGGCGAGATGGAGGAACGCTATCGCAAGATGTCCAAGATGGGCGTGCGCAACATCGAGGGCTATAACGGCCGCGTGCGCGACGCGATGGCCAAGGGCGAGATGTTCAAGCGCACGGTGCAGACCGGCTTTGACGACGAGACCGGCGAGCCCGTCTTCGAGACCGAGGAATTCCTGCCCAAGACGCTGCCCTATATCGTCGTCATCGTCGACGAGATGGCCGACCTGATGATGGTCGCGGGCAAGGAGATCGAGGCCTGCATCCAGCGCCTGGCGCAGATGGCGCGGGCCTCGGGCATCCACCTGATCATGGCGACCCAGCGGCCCTCGGTCGATGTCATCACCGGCACGATCAAGGCCAACTTCCCGACCCGGATCAGCTTCCAGGTGACCGGCAAGATCGACAGCCGCACGATCCTGGGCGAACAGGGCGCCGAACAGCTTCTGGGCATGGGCGACATGCTCTACATGGCCGGCGGCGGACGCCTGTCACGCGTGCACGGGCCCTTCGTCAGCGACGAGGAGGTCGAGGAGATCGTCAACTACCTCAAGGCTTTCGGCCCGCCGGATTATGTCGGTGGCGTGGTCGAGGGACCGGACGAGGACAAGGAAAGCGATATTGACCTGGTGCTGGGGCTGGGCGGCAATACCGACAGCGAGGATGCGCTTTACGATCAGGCCGTGGCGATCGTGATCAAGGATCGCAAATGCTCGACCTCCTATATCCAGCGCAAACTGGCCATCGGCTACAACAAGGCCGCGCGCCTCGTCGAGCAGATGGAGGATCAGGGCGTGGTCAGCGCCGCCAACCATGTCGGCAAGCGCGAGATCCTCGTGCCCGAGCAGGCATGAGCGGCGGATCGCCTGATCGTGACGGCCGGGCGGGTGAAATGCCCGGCCGGGCGCTCTAGATTGGCAGCCATGAAACCGCTTCGTCTTTCCCTGGCCCTCGCGGCCCTGATGTCGGCCAGTTCCGCGCTTGCCGCACCGATCCCGCTCTCGACGCTTTCGGCCTATCTCAACGGCTTCCAGACCGCGCAGGCCGATTTCACCCAGATCAATGCCGATGGCTCGATCTCGACCGGGACGCTCTCGATCAAGCGCCCGGGCCGGGCGCGGTTCGAATATGCGCCGCCCGAAAAGGCGCTGGTGCTGGCAGGCGGCGGGCAGGTCGCGGTCTATGACGACAAGTCGAACCAGCCGCCCGAACAGTATCCGCTGAAGCGCACGCCGCTGAACCTGATCCTCGACCGCAATGTCGATCTGGGCCGCGCCCGGATGGTGGTGGGCCATGAGGAGGACGGCAGCTCGACCCGCGTCGTCGCGCAGGATCCCGAGCATCCCGATTACGGCACCATCACGCTGGTCTTCACCAATGACCCGGTCGAGCTCCGGCAATGGATCATCACCGACGAGACCGGAAGCCAGACCACCGTGGTTCTGGGCGAGCTGAAGACCGGCATGCCGCTTGGCGCGCGGATGTTCAACATCGTCCAGGAAACCGCCGACCGGATGAAGCGCTGAGGCAGCCCCGCCGGGGCGGGGCGCGCCCCGCCCTGTCAGCGGCGGCAGGTGATGAGCTGGGCGTAGTAAAGCTGGGCCCGGTCCTCGACCCGGTTGGCGACCGCCATCAGCCAGGCCTTGCTTTGGTAGCTGCGCCGGGCAAAGCCGGCATGGCCCTCGTGATAGGCAAGGTACTGGTTGCGCGCATCGCTGAGCGGGATGCCCAGCTTCTTGCGCGATTCGGACATGTACCAGCCCATGAAATCGGTCGCGTCGGCGATGTTGTCGCGCCGCGCGCCGCGATTGGCGGTGCCGGTCCGGTACATGTCCCAGGTGCCGTCGATGGCCTGGGCATAGCCATAGGCCGAGCTCTGCCGCCCCATCGGGATGATCCCCAGCACGAAGCGATGCGGCGTGCGGGCATTGCCCACGAACTTGCTTTCCTGGTGGATGACCGCCATCTGCACCGGTACCGGAACGCCCCAGCGGCGCTCGCTGCGCTCCATCGCGCGCATGTATTTCGGCCGCTCGCGCGCGATGGCGCAGGCGTCTTCCAGATTGCGTGGCGGAGATTTGTCGCCGCATGCCACAAGAAAAAGACATGCAGCGATGAGGAGGAACCTGCCCATCTGCCTCTCGTTTGCCCGTATGTATGTTCTGCCGTGGTGGTCTTGTTTTGTCCCATCATAGAGTAATTCCACGGGGCGTAAAACGCCTAAGCGGAGCCTCGCGCAGCCGGGCGGGCTCAGAGCAGAACCGCCAGCGTCAGCGGCAGCGCGAGCACCGAGAGCAGTGTCGAGGCCACGACCAGCCCGGCCACCGCATCGGCATCGGCGCCGTATTTCTCGGCCAGAAGATAGGAGGTGACCGCTACCGGGGTCGAGATCTGCAGCACCAGCACGGCCAGAGCCACGCGGTCGAGCCCGAACCACAGCCCGATCCCGGCCGCGACGCCGAGGCAGATCGCAAGCTTGACGAGGCTCAGCCAGACCGCGCGGGGCAGGTGCCCCGGATGCAGCCGGGCAATGGCCACGCCCATGGTGATCAGCATCAGCGGCACCGCGATCTGTCCGATCAGGCTCAGCGCATTGGTCAGGAAGGCCGGGGTCTGCCAGCCCTGCCACAGGAACAGTCCGCCCAGCGCGGTGGCCCAGACCAGCGGCTCTTTCAGCGCCTTCAGCGGCGAGCCGCCGCCCGCAACCAGCCAGACCCCGAAGGTGAAGGAATAGATCGCCATCACCGCGAAGACGACGACCGCATAGTCGAAGCCGCGCTCGCCGAAGGCGAACAGCGCAAGCGGCAGGCCGATATTGCCGGTATTGCCGAAGATGACCGGCGCGAGATAGGTCCGCCGGTCAAGCCGGGCAAGCCGCACGACGGCGAGACAGAGGATCGTCACCGCACCATAGGCGGCGGCTGCGGCCAGCGACATCGCGGTCAGGGCCTGCGGCTCGATCTCGGTCTTCATCAGCGCGGTGAAGATCAGGCAGGGAACCGACAGGGTCATCGTGAGTTGAGTCACGAACTGGACACGGTACTCGTTTCCGAACCGGACCCATAGGAAACCCACTGATGCCAGTAGAAAAACCGGGGCGACAATCTCGAGCACTGTAAGTAAAAGGTTCACGGACTGTTTCCCCGGGTAGCGCGGTGCCGCATGGACAAGGGCGTATCGGCGGGATTATGGTGCACAGTCGGGGGTTCCAACGGCATGCTTAAAGCGCACGCGAAATATCATCTGGGTCAAGTGGTCCGTCACCGGAAGCATCCGTTTCGTGGCGTGGTCTTTGACGTGGATGCGATGTTCTCGAATACCGAGGACTGGTATGCCGCGATTCCCGAGGAAGGTCGTCCCGCGAAGGACCAGCCCTTCTATCACCTGCTGGCCGAGAACGATCACAGCTATTACGTGGCCTATGTCTCGGAGCAGAACCTCGTGGCTGACGAGACCGGCGAGCCGGTCGATCATCCCGACCTCTCGGACCTGTTCGGCGAATTCGAGGACGGGCAGTATCCGCTGCAATTCCAGCTGAACTGACCGTCGCCGCCTGGCACGCCTGTCTCATCTGATCAGTATCCCAGCGCGCAGCCGTCCTTGCGCGGGTCGGAGGCGCCCTGCAGCACGCCGGTTTCGTCGTCGATCAGGATCGCTTGCGCCCCGCCGATGGCCGAGGGCGGCATCGCCACGGCATGGCCCCTGGAGGCCAGCGCGGCGCGGACCGCGTCGGCATAGCCGCGCTCGACCAGCAGCTCGCCCTGATCGGCAAAGCTGCGGGGCGCGTCCAGCGCCTGCTGCGGATGCATGCCGTAATCGACGATATTGGTCAGCACCCTTGCATGGCCGTTGGGCTGATAGGCCCCGCCCATCACCCCGAAGGGCATTATCAGCTTGCCGTCCTTCTTCAGCATCGCCGGGATGATCGTATGCATCGGCCGCTTGCCGCCTCCGGCCTCGTTCGGATGGCCTTCGGTCAGGCTGAAGCCCGCGCCCCGGTTCTGGAAATTGATGCCGAATTTCGTCGAGGCGAGGCCCGAGCCGAAGCTGTGGAAGATCGAATAGATCAGCGACACCGCCATCCGGTCGCGGTCGACCACGGTGATGTAGATGGTTTCCTTGTGGACCGATTCCGAGAGCTGCGCCGGGCTCGCCATCGCCCGGTCGGGGTCGATCAGCGCGGCGAGCTTGGCCGCCGTGTCGGGGGCCAGCATGTGATCGAGCCGGCTCATATGGGCGGCATCGGCGACAAAGCGGTTCCGCGCGTCATAGGCAAGTTTTGCCGCCTCGGCCTCGATATGGGCGCGCTCGGCGCCGAGAGGGTCCATCGCGGGCAGATCGAAATTCGCCAGGATGTTCGCCATCAGGATCGCGGTCGCGCCCTGGCCGTTCGGCGGATGCTCGACCAGTTCGACGCCCTTGTAGCTGCCACTGACCGGGCTGCCGTAATCGCAGGCGGTGGCGGCGAAATCCTCCAGCGTATGGCAGCCGCCCAGCGCGGACAGCGAGGCCACCATGTCCTCGGCCACCTCGCCCTCGTAAAAGCCCTTGCGGCCGTCCATCGCGATCCGGCGCAGCACCTCTGCCTGTTTCGGCGCCCGGAAGATCTGCCCCGGCCGGGGCGCCTGGCCGCCCAGCAGGTAGAAATCGCGGGCGGCGCCCGTCAGGTGGTCGGCGGCGCGGGCCCAGTCGAAGGCAGTGCGGGGCGCGACCGGCACGCCGGTTTCGGCATAATGGATGGCGGGGGCGAGGCTGGCCTTGAGCCCGATCCGGCCCCAGTCCTTCGACAACCGGCAGAAGGCATCGACGGCGCCCGGCACCGTCACCGCATCGGCGCTGTCGGTCGGCATGGCGCCAAGGCCCCGGTCGCGAAGCCGGGCGGCCTCCAGCCCTGCCGGCGCCCGGCCCGAGCCGTTCAGCGCGATGATGCGGTCCTCGTCTGCGGGTTTGACCAGCACGAAACAATCGCCGCCGATACCGGTCATCTGCGGCTCGCAGATCCCCAGCAGGACCGCGCCCGCGATGGCCGCATCGACGGCATTGCCGCCTGCCTCGAGCATCTGCACCGCGACCTTGGCCGCCAGCGGATGGGAGGTCGCGCACATCCCGTTCGTTGCAAATACCGCCGAACGCCCCGGCAACTGGAAATCGCGCATGAACCCCTCCCGAACCGATACCGACCCGCAGGGTAGAAGCTGCCGCCCGCCATGCCAATGCTGAAAGTGTGCCATGCCGGAAGCGCCCGACCGGCCGGAGGCACGCGGCAGGATGGTCTCCGGACTGAGGGGCTTCTGGCCCGGTGACGGGCTTCCGCGGGCCATGAGGGCTGACGGGAGGTCGCAAATTCCGCGGGATGGCGGGAAGGCCGGGGGCACCGGGCGGGTGCCACATGCAGGATCGCGCCCCGGTCGTTTCGCAATTCCGGCCTGAGGCCGCGCGCGACCCGGGCTCGATCCCGGGACGGTCCGGGAGCCGCCGCCGGGCGGCAGGCCTGCTCGGCAACGGCGGCCCGGCGGCGCCGGAGGTCAGCCTGCTCTGCCGCGACAAGAGCCGCCATGCCTCTGTCCGGGCTGTCGCGGCCGGGTCCGGCACCGGCCGAGCCAGCACCGCGCCGATGCTGCCGGAGCGGCCCGGTCAGGGTCCCGCCCAAGCGGGAGATCGGGGCGATGGACGCAGGCGACGCCTGTGATCGGCGCAATGGCCCGGATCGGGGGGGGCAACGCGCCGCCATGGCCGGGCCGGGCGTTCCGGCGGCAGGGGTGCGGGGCATCGAGCGGCGGGCGGAACGCCTGCTCCGCCCCGCCGTCTTCCATCGCTACCGACCGAGCAGACCGGTCACAGAGGTCGCCGAAGACCTCTGTTCGGGGGAATGACCGCCCCCCACACACAGTCCATTCGCGCAAACGATGCCATGGGGGCCGGTGCGCCTGCGGGGCGCGCCCGACTGCGCGTGGGGGATCAGGCTTTCAGCGCCAGATGCGGCGACAGCACGTCGATGCCCTGTGCCTTTCCGACCGCATAACAGGTCAGATGCCCGGCATGGACGCTGAGCCCGGCCAGCAGATGGGCATCGTCGGTGCAGGCCTCGCGCCATCCCTTGTCGGCCAGAGCCAGCAGAAACGGCATGGTTGCATTGCCCAGCGCCAGCGTCGCGCTGCGCGGCACCGCGCCGGGCATGTTGGCCACGCAGTAATGCTGGATGCCGTCGACCTCGAAAACCGGATCGTCATGGGTGGTCGGGCGCGAGGTCTCGAAGCAGCCGCCCTGATCGATTGCCACATCGACCAGCACCGCGCCGGGCTTCATCCGCGCCAGATCGGTCCGGCTTACCAGCCTGGGCGCCGTCGCCCCGGGGATCAGCACTGCGCCCACGACCATGTCGGCCCGGTCCAGAAGCGCGGCCAGCGTGGCTGCCGATGAATGCCGGGTCGTCACCCGGCCGCCGAAGATCTCGTCGAGCTGGCGCAGCCGGGGCAGCGACTTGTCGAGCACGGTGACATGGGCGCCCATCCCGGCCGCAATCCGCGCCGCATGGGTGCCGACCACGCCGCCGCCGATGACCAGCACCTCGGCCGGACCGATGCCGGGCACGCCGCCCATCAGCACGCCGCGCCCGCCATTGGCCTTCTGCAGCGCCCAGGCCCCCATCTGCGGCGCGAGCCGTCCCGCGACCTCGGACATCGGCGCCAGCAGGGGCAGCCCGCCGCGGTCGTCGGTCACTGTCTCATAGGCGATGGCGGTGACGCCGCTGGCGAGCAGATCGCGGGTCTGGGCGGGGTCGGGCGCGAGATGCAGATAGGTGAACAGGACCTGTCCCTCGCGCAGGTGCCGGCGTTCCTCGGCAAGCGGCTCCTTGACCTTCACCACCAGTTCGGCGCGCGTGAAGACCTCTTCGGCGGTCGCCGCGATCTCGGCGCCGGCCGCGATGTAATCGGCATCCTCGAAGCCCGCGCCGAGCCCGGCACCGGTCTCGACCAGAACGGCATGGCCATGCGCCCTGGCTTCGCGGGCGGCATCGGGCGTCAGGCCGACGCGGAATTCCTGGGGTTTGATCTCTCTGGGGCATCCGATATGCATAAGGTCTCCTTCTCCTCGGGGCAGAATGCCGCAGGTCGGACCGGATCGCATCGGTTTTGCGTGCAGTGCCCCTGCTCTTGATGCAAGATCCGCGCATTATCCTGCCAGATCGTCGAAGGATCATGCAAGAGATGGCGCTGGACGAGACCGATCTTCGATTGCTGCGGGTCCTGCAGAAGCAGGGCCGGATTTCGAATGCCGAGCTGAGCGAGCGGGTGAACCTTTCGGCCTCGGCCTGTCACCGCCGGGTGCAGCGGCTGGAGGAGGGCGGCTTCATCCGCGACTATGTCGCGCTGCTCGATGCCCGAAAGATGGGCCGCCGGACCACCGTCTTTGTCGAGATCACGCTGTCTGGGCAGGCCGACGAGACGCTGGCCGCCTTCGAGAAGGCGGTGGCGCGGGTGCCCGATGTGCTGGAATGCCACCTGATGGCGGGGAATGCGGATTACCTGCTGAAGGTTGCTGCCGAGGACAGCGAGGATTTCGCCCGCATCCACCGGCGCTACCTGACCCGGCTGCCCGGCGTGGCGCGGATGCAATCCTCCTTTGCGCTGCGGACGGTGTTCAAGACCACCGCGCTGCCGCTATAGGGCAGGGGCAGAAAGCAGGAGAGCGGGATGAACGACGAGAAGGACAAGCGCGCGGCGATCGTCGCGGCCTGCCGCCGGATGAATACGGTCGGGCTGAACCAGGGGACGTCGGGCAATATCAGTGTCCGCCACGGGTCGGGACTGCTGATCACGCCGAGCTCGATCCCCTATGACGTGCTGGGGTCCGATGACATCGTCTTCCTGGAGATGGACGGCACCGCCCATGGCACGCGCAGGCCCTCCTCGGAATGGCGCTTCCATCTCGATATCCTGCGCAGCCGCACCGATCTGAATGCGGTGGTGCATGCCCATGCGCCCTATTGCACGATGCTGGCCATTCTGCACAAGCCAATCCCGGCGGTGCATTACATGGTGGCGGCGGCGGGCGGTGGCGACATTCGCTGCGCGCCTTATGCGACCTTCGGGACCCAGGCGCTGTCCGATCTGGTGCTGGAGGCGCTCGAGGGGCGCAAGGCCTGTCTGATGGCGCATCACGGCATGATCGCGGCCGAGGCCGATCTCGACAAGGCGATGTGGCTGGCCGTGGAGGTCGAGGCCCTGGCCCGGCAATATCACGGCGCGCTCACGATCGCCCCCCCGCCGGTGCTGAGCGAGACCGAACTGGCCGAGGCGATTGCGCAATTCTCGGGCGGCTATGGTCAGGGCGAACCGAAAGAGGCGTGATCTCCCGGAGGCAGGCGTGGCCGCCCGAGCGGAAAAGCGTCGACTGCCCGCACCGGCTCTCCGTCATCGTGCCGAAGATCTGTTGCGGCGGTTGCGCGTCCCTGCCGCAAGTGCTCTCCCGTGCAAGAGCCGACGGGCAGGACCCCGACAAGGGGGCTCCGGACGGCCGGTTGCGGGCGCGCCCAATGCCGTTGGGACTTTTGCGCATGGGGACGGGCCGGCAGGGCATGCAGGTGGCCTGCCCGGAACGGCGGGCGGCGGTGATCGCGCGCGCCCGATCCTCTGCAATCGCCGCAGGTCGTGGGCGTTGCGCTGTCACAGGCTGATCCGGAACCGGGCGAAACCGTCGGGGCTTGTGCCCGCCGGGCTCAGCGCAAGCCGGTCTAGCGTGCCGAGATGGCGGCGCGCGGCGGGGCCGGTATCGAACAGCACGCTGGTGCCGGGCATGTCGGCAAAGCGCCAGGTGGGAACCGTCCGCGGCGCCACGCTGCCCCGCTCGGCGATATAGCGCACGATCACGTCGCGATTGGTGTCGGGCGCCTCGAGGATGACGGTCCCGGGGCCGGTGCCCGGAAACCCGCCTCCGCCGCCGGCGCGGAAGCTGTTGGTGGCAATCACGAATTCCATACCGTCCGTGACCCTGCTGCCGTTCCAGGTAAGTCCGGCGATGCGCGATGCGCGCGGGTTCAGCAAACGGCCATGCGGGCCGTATCGCGGCGGCTGGCTGAGATCGATCCGGTATTCCAGCCCGTCGATCACGTCGAAATTGTAGCAGGGAAAGTCGGGGTCGAGCAGAAGCTGGTCGGCAGAGCCGGGCTGGATGCGGTTGAAGATCCCGGCAGAGCGCTCGAGCCAGCCGCGCAAGTGCGCCCCGCTCACCCGCAGGGCGCGGACCATGTTGGGATAGAGGTAGAGATCGGCGACATTGCGGATCGCGATATCGCCCGCGGGGACATCGGTGTAGTAATCGGGGCCGCCATGGCCGCCGGCCTTGAAGGGCGCCGCCGCCGACAGAAGCGGTAGACCCTCATGACGGGTGCCCTTCAGCTTCTTGGCGACATACCAGCGCTGGGCATCGGCGACGATCTTGACCGAGGCATCCTCGGCCACCAGCGCGAAATAGCTGTGCAGGGGGATCTCGGTCCGGCCGACCGGACGGCGGGTATAGGCCAGGGTTTCGGCATGGGCGCGCGCGGCGGCGGCCAGCACGGCCGGGTCGCTGGGTACCCGGGGGGCGGCGGGCCCGGCGCCGCGGTCGGTCCGGCGGCTGGCGATGGGATGAAGCGCGCTGCGATGCTCGGCCACGCGCCAGCCCCCGGCTGCATGTTCGAGAAGAAGGTCGATCACGCCGAGATGCGAGCCCCAGAAGCCGGGCATCACGGCGGGCTTGCCGTGAATCGATCCGGTCTCGCTGTCGACACCGGCGATGCCCGCGAAATCCGGGCCGGGAAGGGCCTGATGCTGATGCCCGCTCAGGATCGCGTCGATGCCCTCGATGCGGGCCAGCGGCAGACAGGCATTTTCCTGACGGGCGACATGCGTTGGCTCGCCGATGCCCGAATGGGCCAGCGCCACCACCAGATCGGCCCCGTCGCGCCGCATCCGCGGCACCAGCTCGCGCGCGGCAGAGACGATGTCGCCGCCCTCGGCCCGGCCTTCCAGATGCCTGCGGTCCCAGATCGCGATCTGCGGCGGCAGAAATCCGATCACGCCGATCCGAAGCCGGTGCCTGCGGCCCGCGCCATCGGTCACGCTTCGCTCGAGCAGGGCATGACGCGGCAGGCGGGTCAGCCCGGGCGGGGCCAGCGGGCCAGGCAGCAGATTGGCCGAGACCACCGGGAATTGCGCCTCGGCGATGGCGTTCAGGAGAAACTCGAGCCCGTAATTGAAATCGTGATTGCCAAGCGTCGCGGCATCGTAGCCGATCGTGTTCATGGCCGCGATCACGGGATGCAGCTCGCCCGGCCGCAGGCCGCGCTCATGGGCGATGTAATCGCCCATCGGATTGCCTTGCAGGAAATCGCCATTGTCGAACAGAAGCGCATTGGGGGCGTCGCGGCGCAGCGCGCCAATCAGCGTCGCGGTACGCGCCAGACCGGCCGTGTCGACGGGCCGGTCCGTATAGTAGTCATAGGGAAAGACATGCACATGCAGGTCGGACGTCTCCAGCAGCCGCAGATGCACGCGATCGGCGGCGGGAGGAACAGAGAAGGTGTGCGGCGCGATCAAGGAGGCCCCTGCAGATAGGCCGGCCGGTCAGCGGGCGCGGGGATGCGACGCGACGCCGGAATGGCCGCCTCTGCGGCCGGCCGGGATATGGCTTTGACACGGGGATGGAATGCAACCATCACCGGCCAGAGCCACTATAGGGATACCGGAGGCGTGGGGACACAGAATTCACGCAATGCGGTTGCAACGCGCCCGGTTTTCGCGCGGCTATCCCGCTCTTGTCCGACCGGAATGAAGGAGCATGAATGCGTCTTGCCGAACAGGTGACATTCGGAGGGGGCGGGCTTGACCGTGCCGCCCATCGGCGCGGCGATGACGCCTGGCTTGCCGGGGCCTGGTCCGGGGCGCAGGTTCTGCCGCTCTGGCGCGACAAGCCGCTGTTCGGCCCGGAGGGGTTGGGCTGGGTGCCTTCGGCGCATCCGCTTCTGGACGCGCGGCGCGCGGAGGCTGTCTTTCTGGGGCTGTCCGGTGGGAGCGCGAGATTCGCGCTCGACCTGTCGGACTGGGTGCCTGCCGAGATGCCCGAAACGCTGGGGCTGTTTCGCGACCCGTCCGAACAGCGCCATCCCGAGCTTCCCGAGGATCTGAGCTTCCGCGAGCTGCGGGGCGGGATGACGGCGCTTGCGCCGGTTGAGGCCGA
This sequence comes from Rhodovulum sp. HP10, assembly GCF_047553435.1. NCBI lineage: Bacteria > Pseudomonadati > Pseudomonadota > Alphaproteobacteria > Rhodobacterales > Paracoccaceae > Rhodovulum > Rhodovulum sp. HP10. The sequence continues at coordinate 1,546,254 of NZ_CP180201.1, read as the reverse complement.
ACTGGCCGCCACCGCCAAGGGCCTGTTCGACTGGCATCGCGGGCATGGTTTCTGCGCGCGCTGCGGTCAGCCGAGCCGGCCGGCCGAGGCGGGCTGGCAGCGGCATTGCCCGGGCTGCGGCGCGCCGCATTTCCCGCGCACCGATCCGGTGGTCATCATGCTGGTCCGGCGCGGCAACAGGGTCTTGCTGGGGCGGTCGCCGGGCTGGCCCGAGGGCATGTTCTCGCTGCTGGCTGGCTTTGTCGAACCGGGCGAGACGGTCGAGGCGGCGGTGCGACGCGAAGTGGCGGAGGAAACCGGTGTCAGGATCGGGCAGGTGGGGTATCTTGCAAGCCAGCCCTGGCCGTTTCCCGCCTCGCTGATGCTGGGCTGCTGGGCCGAGGCCGAGACCGACCGGATCACGCCCGATCCGGCCGAGATCGACGACGCCCGCTGGGTCAGCCGCGAGGAGATGCTGGCGGTGCTGGCGGGCGAACGGACCGACATGCTGCCGCCCCGGCCGGGGGCGATTGCCGGTTTCCTGATCCGGATGTGGCTGGCCGACCGGCTGGACTGAGCCAAAGAGCGCGCGAAGGGGGCGCCCGCAGATGATATTGAGCTGCCAGGAAGACATTTCGGCACCGATCGAGCAGGTGTTTGCCCGCCTGACGGATTTCGCCCGCTTCGAGCGGGCCATCGAGACCCGCGGCGGCGATGTTGCCCGCCATGAGGGCGCGCCCGAGGGGCCGGGGCCGGGCCTTGCCTGGACGATCCGGCTTCACTTTCATGGTGCGCATCGCGAGATCGAGGCCGAGCTGACCGATTACGCGCCGCCCAGCGCGCTGCGTCTCGGTGCGGCCTCGAGCGGGCTTGGCGCCGAGGGGATCGTCGAGCTTGCGGCCCTGGCCGAGGGGCTGACCCGGCTGAGCGTCGCCATCGATCTCGGGCCGAGGACGCTGGGCGGGCGGGTGCTGATGCAGACGCTGAAACTTGCCCGCGGCAAACTGGCCGAGGAGATGGAGGCAGGGCTGGCCCGGCTCGCCCGCCGGATCGAGGCCGAGGCGGCGGGTTGAGGGGGTGACTTGAGGCTGCGGGCTGAGCGGCCCGCCGGAAACAACAAACCCCCGGGCAGGGCCTCGGGGGTCGTCGCACTGGGGCCGAAACCCCGGTTCGCCATTGTCGACGGTCTTAGAGAAGACCTTCGCGCTGGGCCTTCTTCCGCGCCAGTTTGCGCGCACGGCGGACGGCTTCCGCCTTCTCGCGCGCCTTCTTCTCGGACGGTTTCTCGAAATGTTGCTTGAGCTTCATTTCGCGGAACACGCCTTCGCGCTGAAGTTTCTTCTTCAGAGCCCGAAGCGCCTGGTCGACATTGTTGTCGCGAACGCTGACCTGCATGTGGTTGTCACCACCTTTCTTGCTAGAGTTTCCGAATTCTGCAGGAAGGGTCCGTATAGCAAAAGCGGGCGAACTTGTCTATAGAGGGGCCGTCGAAAGGAGGCCCAGCATGACCGACACGCCCCGAGGCATGGACACCATCACCCAGGAGCTTCTGGATGCCGCGCTGATCCACGTTCCGTTCGATGGCTGGAGCGAGGCTGCCTTCCGCGCCGCGGTCGCCGAGTCCGGCGTCGATCCGGCCCTGGCACGGGCTGCCTGCCCGCGCGGCGCGGTCGATCTGGCGGTGGCCTATCATCTGCGCGGCGACGATGAGATGGTGCGCCGCCTGACCGAAACCGATCTGTCGGCGATGCGCTTCCGCGACCGGGTGGCACTGGCGGTGCGCTGCCGGCTGGACGCGGCCGAGGACAAGGAAGCGGTGCGCCGGGGCGCCACGCTCTTTGCGCTGCCGCTTCATGCCGCCGAGGGCTCGCGCCTCGTCTGGGGCACCGCCGACCGGATCTGGACGGCGCTCGGCGACAGCTCGGAGGATGTCAACTGGTACACCAAGCGTGCCTCGCTGGCGGCGGTCTATGGCGCGACCGTGCTGTACTGGCTGGGCGATGAAAGCCCCGATCATGCCGAGACAAGCGCCTTCCTCGACCGCCGCATCGGCGATGTGATGCAGGTCGAGAAGGTAAAGGCGCAGGTCAACAAGTCGCCCCTTCTCAAGCCCTTCCTGCTGGGGCCGAACTGGCTTGCCCGCCAGATCCGCCCGCCACAGGTGCCGAAGCGCAAGGGCGGGCTTCCCGGCGCGCTGGGTGCGCGCGTGACGGGGCGCACATGATGCTGCCCCCCGTGATGCGGGCGGTCGAGATCGCCGAGCCCGGCGGCCCCGAGGTGCTGCGCCCGACCGAGCGCCCGGTGCCGGTGCCGCAGCCGGGCGAGGTGCTGATCCGGCTGGCCTATGCCGGGGTCAACCGGCCCGACGCGCTGCAACGCGCGGGCTCCTATGCGCCGCCGCCGCAGGCTTCGGATCTGCCCGGTCTGGAAGGGGCGGGCGAGGTCGTGGCGCTGGGCGAGGGGGTGACGGGGCTTGCACCCGGCGACAAGGTCTGCGCGCTGCTGCCGGGCGGGGGCTATGCCGATTATGTCGCGACGCCCGCGGCCCATGCGCTGCCGGTGCCCGAGGGGATGGGGCTGAAACAGGCCGCCTGCCTGCCCGAGACCTTCTTCACCGTCTGGTCGAATGTCTTCATGCGCGGTGGGCTGAGGGCGGGCGAGCGGTTTCTCGTCCATGGCGGCTCGTCCGGGATCGGCACCACCGCGATCCAGCTTGCCGCTGTCTTCGGGGCGCGGGTCTTCGCCACCGCCGGTAACCCGGCGAAATGCGCGGCCTGCCGCGCGCTGGGCGCGGAACGGGCGATCGACTACCGGGCCGAGGATTTCGTCGAGGTGCTGAAATCCGAGGGTGGGGCCGATCTGATTCTCGACATGGTCGGGGGCGACTATCTGCCGCGCAATGTACGGGCGCTGGCCGATGAGGGCCGTCTGGTGCAGATCGCCTTTTTGCTGGGGCCCAAGGTCACGCTCAACTTCGCCCATGTGATGATGCGGCGGCTGACCATCACCGGATCGACCCTGCGCCCGCAATCGGATCTTGCCAAGGCTCGGATCGCCGCCGAGCTGCGCGAAAAGGTCTGGCCGCTTCTGGCCTCTGGCCGCGTCGCCCCGGTGATGGACAGCGAATTCGACCTGACCGAGGCCGCGCTTGCCCATGCCCGGATGGAGCAGAGCGCGCATATCGGCAAGATCGTCCTGAAGATCGCCTGAGGGCTGAGGCCCGGGCCGCTGCGCCCCGGACCCGCAAGGCCCGGGCGTGCCGCCATGGGAAAGACCTTGTCATGCCGCGTTTCAGGGCCGTTTCCCCGGCTGCGCGCGCATCAGCGCGGCGGCGGCATCAGCGCGTCGCGCAGGTCGCAATCCTCGACCGTGTCCGGGGCGCAAAGCCGGGGTTTCAGCTCTTTGGTCAGGCAGATCCGGACCTCCTGGATGCGTCCGGCCTTGCAGGTCACGGTCAGCATGTCGGGCAGAAGGCCCGGATTGGCCTGCAGGAAGGCCTCTTCCACCACCCCGGCCGGAAGCCTGACCGGGGCGGTCAGCCTGCCAAAGGCCACAGGACGCGACACGGCGGCATTGGCCCGGCCTGCCGCAGCGACATAGTCGCCCGCCGAGAGACCCGAGCAGCGCCCGTGCTTTTTCCATTGATGCCAGGCGGCGCGGGAGCTGCCGGTCAGCCGGGCCAGGCGCGCGATCTGGCGGCGCGACGGATCGGCCTCTGTGCTGCGGCAATGGCTTGGCCAGCCGCGTTCGTATTGCGGCCAGAGCCCGTGCAGAACCCAGCCCGCGCCGCCGCCCGGCGCGCAATGCGGGCTTTGCCGCGATGCGCTCTGGGAAGCTTCCCCAGAGGCTTCCCCGGTGGCTTCCCCGGCCGCGCACCAGCTTGGTGCCCAGCTCAGCGACAGCAGGTAATAATCGAAACGCCCGGCCACGTCCTCCTCGGCGCGGGCCAGGGTCGCAGACAGGAGCAGTATGGCCAGACAGCGCATTTTCTCTTTTCTCCGGGCGCGTCGGCCACTATATACGCTCAAACTTCCCCGAAAACGAGGAACCGCGCCAATCCGGCGCAGCCGTTTCCCGGCCCGGGGAGCGCTATCGTCGCACGAGAGGAGAAGGCCGATGAACAAACCGATCATGGCCAAGGCCACTGCTGTCTGGCTGGTCGACAACACGACGCTGAGCTTCCGGCAGATTGCCGATTTCTGCGGCTTGCACGAGCTTGAAGTGCAAGGCATCGCCGATGGCGACGTGGCGGGCGGCGTGCGCGGCTTCGACCCGGTCGCGAATAATCAGCTCGACCAGTCCGAAATCGACAAGGCCGAGAAGGACCCGCTTTACAAGCTGCGGCTCAAGTTCAACCCGGCTGCGGTCGGCGAGGAAAAGCGTCGCGGCCCGCGCTATACGCCGCTGTCCAAGCGGCAGGACCGTCCGGCCTCGATCCTGTGGCTGGTGAAGTTCCACCCCGAGCTCAGCGATGGCCAGATCGCCAAGCTGGTCGGCACCACCAAGCCGACGATCCAGTCGATCCGCGAGCGCACCCACTGGAACATCTCGAACATCCAGCCGATCGATCCGGTGGCGCTGGGCCTCTGCAAGCAGTCCGAGCTTGACTCGGCGGTGCAGAAAGCCGCCCGCAAACGGGCCGCCGAGGGCGATCTGATGACCGATGACGAGCGCCGCAAGCTGGTCTCGACCGAGCAGTCGCTGGAGATGGGCACCGAGCCGCGGCTGCCGACCGCGATTTCCGGGCTCGAGACCTTCTCGCTGACGCGTCCGGATCCGGACGAGGAAGAGGACCGCTCGGTGCCGGATGCCGACAGCTTCTTCAACCTGCCCGACCGCGACGACGAGGAAGACGAGGACGACGACGATCCGCGCCGCTGAGCCGGAGCGCTCGAATGAAGACGGGCGGCACCGCATCGCGGGCCGCCCGTTCGCATTTCTGGCGCCCTGCCGGGGCAGGGCCGTCCGGGGACGGTCTACTCGACCACGGATTCGAGATAGGCGATCACATTGGCGCGGTCCTGCGGATCCTTGAGCCCGGCAAAGGTCATCGCGGTGCCCGGAACCACATCGCGCGGCGAGGTGATGAAGGCGTCGATACGCTCGGCCGTCCAGCTGCCCTCGAGCCCGGCGAAGGCGTCGGAATAAGAGAAGCCCTCGGCGCTATGGACCGGACGCCCGACCACGCCGTAAAGCGACGGTCCGACCGCATTCGCGCCCTCTTCGACACGGTGGCAGGACTTGCACTGGTTGAAGACGCGCTTGCCCGCGGCCGCGTCGGCCTGGGCCATCCGCTCTTCGAAGGTCAGCTCCTGCTCCGGTTCGGCCGGGGTCGCGGGCTCTTCCTCGATCACCACATAGGCCGGCTTGTCCAGCCCGGGATTCGAGAAATAAAGTCCGCCCGCGCGATCGACGAGCGCGAACACCAAGAGAGCCCCCGAGGCCGAGCCCAGAAGCTTCGTGAAGCTCACCTTCTTCAGCATTAGAATATTCCCATGTTTTCCCGGGGACGTTCCTATGTGCTTCCCCTCAGTCTTGGCAAGCAGTATTCCCCGAAGGTATTGCATGACCATTAAGTCGTCCGGTCCAGGGGAAAGTCCTCGATGAGCAGTCGTATCGCGTTTCAGGGTGAGCCTGGGGCCTATTCGCATCAGGCCTGCCACGATGCCCGTCCCGACATGGAGGCGCTGCCCTGCCGCACCTTCGAGGACGTGATCGAGGCGGTGCGCAGCGGCGCGGCCGAAATGGCGATGCTGCCGGTCGAGAACTCGACCTATGGGCGGGTCGCCGACATCCACCAGCTGCTGCCGGATTCGGGTCTGCATATCGTCGGCGAGGCCTTCGTGCGGGTTCATATCAACCTGCTGGCGGTGCAGGGCGCGGCGCTGGCGGATATTCGCCGCGCGATGAGCCATACCGTGCTTCTGGGCCAGTGCCGCGACTTCCTGCAGGCGCATGACATCCACCGCGTGACCGCGGCCGACACCGCGGGTTCGGCCCGTCAGGTGGCCGAGGCGGGCGATCCCACGGTCGCGGCGCTGGCGGGCGATCTGGCGGCCGAGATCTACGGGCTCGACGTTCTGGCCCGCCATATCGAGGATCACGACAAGAACACCACGCGCTTCCTGCTGATGTCACGTGCGCCCGACCGCAGCCGCCGGGGCGATCTGGGCATGATGACCACCTTCGTCTTCCGGGTGCGCAACATTCCCGCCGCGCTTTACAAGGCGATGGGGGGCTTCGCGACCAATGGCGTCAACATGACCAAGCTGGAAAGCTACATGGTCGACGGCTCCTTCACCGCCACCCAGTTCTATGCCGATATCGAGGGCCATCCCGACGATCCTCATGTCGCCCGCGCGCTCGAGGAGCTCGACTACTTCACCTCGCATGTCGACATCCTGGGCGTCTATCCGGCCGACCGCAAACGCAGCTGATCCTGTCTTTCCTGCGGCGGCCCGCCGCGGCCCGGGGCTTGCGAATCCGCATCGTGACGTCTATGTAAAGCCCCGAGAGGTTGGCGCGGGCGAGCGCCTCGCCAACCCGGTCAGGTCCGGAAGGAAGCAGCCGTAACGAGCCCCGTTCGGGCCGCTGTCCAGCCTCTCACCTTCTCTTCCCTTCGCATCTCGGGTACCGCTCGGATCTCCGTCGCAAGTGGCGGATGTGGTATCTGCCCCGCCTGAGCTGATGGACAAGCTGTTGCGGGGGATCTTGCCGTGCCCCATCGCCTGCGCCATCGGTGAGGGCAGCGGGAGGAACGCCGACAGCTGGCAGGAGGCACAAAGTCCTGCCTCTCAGGCGGGGGAAATATCGTTTGAAAACAGAAATGCGGAAGCTCGGCTCCGCGCCGAGATTACCTCTCTCGTCAGAAAGGTTTGCCTCTCACGGGTCGCGTGGCGCTCGTCAGCGCCCGAAGCTGCCGTTCAGGCAGCGTGCGGCGAAGGTCGGCAGCGAGCCCTTACCGTTTGACGCTGCGCGAGGAAGCTAGGTCTGCTATGGGTGGCAGCGCTTCCGGTCCGCTTGCGGACCAGATTGGCGACAGGCTGGCGATTCGTAATCGCAACGACCTTTTCCGCAGACGCTTGAAAAATGGGAGCGATACTCAAGGATCAGCGCAAAGCACTGATCCTTGATTGATCCGCGCTTGTGAAATCAGGGTCCACGTAAACCCGAACCGCCTTAATAAGCTCACCCTCGAATTCGAAGACGTTGCAAAACAGGCCCTGTGAAATTTCGCCATCAGGAAACGGCGTTCCATCTGCCATTTCGCCCCACTCCCGACCCTCAACGACAATCGTATTACCGGCCTCTACAAAGGCCAAGCCCTCGATGTCATGCTCCAGTCTACCAAGCATTGCAGACATTCGCGCACCGAAGGTGCGCATCGCGTCCTTCCCGCGTGTTCGACCAAACTTGGGGAACAGCAACTCTACATCGTCAGTGTAAAGGTCAAGGATACGACCGTCGCCTGTATCGACGTAGCGGAAGTATTGACGGATGATCTCGCGCCGTCGCGCACTCAAGTCGATCTCTTTCATGACACCAACCTATGTGTTGACCGATCTACAGACAAGCACGAGCCGCGCTGTCATCAGTTTTCCCAGAGCTTTTGTTCCTCCAAAACCTGTTCCCGATTGCTTTCCCTCGAACGACCGGAAGCGGACATGACGATTTGCAGCGAGAACGGCAGCTTCGTCCCGCACTGCCGACGCTCGCGCCAGCCGCAGGGAATGGCCGCTTCGGCGTAGGTCGCCCGGTCAGAGGCAACGCTTCTGACTAAAAGGGCAGAGCTATGTGATGCCGTCCAACGGCCCCTTGAGCGGGGTCGGCTCCGTGATCCGCTGGACGCGGCCGGGGCCAGAGCCTACCCTGTGGCGCGAATACGTGACTTCGAGGGGATCCATGGCCGAGACAGAGGGCACCGCCTATCAGGTGCTGGCGCGAAAATACCGCCCCGCCACATTCGCCGATCTGATCGGCCAGGATGCGATGGTGCGCACCCTCAAGAACGCCTTTGCCGCCGACCGGATCGCGCAGGCCTTCATCATGACCGGCATCCGGGGCACCGGCAAGACGACGACGGCCCGGATCATCGCCAAGGGCATGAACTGCATCGGCCCGGACGGGCAGGGCGGCCCGACCACCGAGCCCTGCGGCGAATGCGAGCATTGCCGGGCCATCGCCGAGGGGCGCCATGTCGACGTGATGGAGATGGACGCGGCCTCGCGCACCGGCGTGAACGACATCCGCGAGATCATCGACAGCGTGGCCTACCGGGCGGCCTCGGCGCGCTACAAGATCTACATCATCGACGAGGTTCACATGCTGTCGACCAGCGCGTTCAACGCGCTGCTGAAGACGCTCGAGGAACCCCCCGCCCATGTGAAGTTCATCTTCGCCACGACCGAGATCCGCAAGGTGCCGGTGACGGTGCTGTCGCGCTGCCAGCGCTTCGACCTGCGCCGGATCGAGCCCGAGGTGATGATCGGCCATCTGCGCAAGATCGCGGGGCTCGAGAACGCGCCGATCACCGACGAGGCGCTGGGGCTGATCACCCGCGCCGCCGAGGGTTCGGTCCGCGACGCGATGAGCCTGCTCGATCAGGCGATCTCTCACGGCGCGGGCGAGACCGGGGTCGATCAGGTCCGCGCCATGCTGGGGCTCGCGGACCGGGGACGGGTGCTCGATCTGTTCGACATGATCATGGCGGGCGATGCGGCCGGCGCGCTGGGCGAACTGGCCGGGCAATATGCCGATGGTGCCGATCCGCTGGCGGTGCTGCGCGATCTGGCCGAGATCAGCCACTGGCTCAGCGTCATCAAGATCACCCCCGAGGCGGCCGACGATCCGACCGTCGGCCCCGATGAGCGTGCCCGCGGCCGGACCATGGCCGAGCGGCTGTCGATGCGGGTTCTGACGCGGATGTGGCAGATGCTGCTGAAGGCGCTGGAAGAGGTCTCGATGGCGCCCAACGCGATGATGGCGGCCGAAATGGCGGTGATCCGGCTGACCCATGTCTCGACCCTGCCAAGCCCCGAGGATCTGGTCCGGAAGCTGCAGGAGAACCCTCCCACCGGTCCGGCCCCCTCGGGCCCCGCGCCCTCGGGCGGCGGTGACAATGGCGGCGGCGGGATGCAGGGTCAGGTCCGGAGCGGCCCGGTCCATGCCGCGCCCTCGGGCGGCGGTGCCGTCACCGCACTGGCCCGCGCGCCCGAGCAGACGCTTGCGCATTACCCGAGCTTCGAGGCGGTGGTCGATCTGATCCGCGCCAATCGCGACATGGTGCTTCTGGTCGAGGTCGAGGCGGGGGTGCGGCTGGTCAGCTATTCGCCCGGCCGGATCGAGTTCGAACCCGGGCCTTCTGCACCGTCCGATCTGGCGCAGCGGCTGGGGCAGCGGCTGCAGAGCTGGACCGGCGCGCGCTGGGCGGTTTCGGTCGTGGCCAGGGGCGGCGCGCCCAGCATCGACGAGGTCCGCAACGCGGCCGAGGCCGCGCGTCGCGCCGAGGCCGCCGAGCATCCTCTGGTCCGCGCCGTTTTTGCCGCCTTTCCCAGGGCCGAAATCATCGACATAAAGCCGCCCGAGGTCCTGGCGGCCGAGGCGGCGGCCGAGGCCCTGCCCGAGGTCGAAGAGGAATGGGACCCGTTCGAGGACGACGACTGAACGCATAACAGGCGAAGGAGACACGCATGTTGAAGGGATTGGGCGGTCTTGGCGACATGGCCAAGATGATGAAGGCCGCGGGCGAGATGCAGGGCAAGATGGCCCAGCTTCAGGAAACGCTGGCGACCACGATGGTCGAGGGCGAAAGCGGCGCGGGCCTCGTGAAGGCCACGGCGACCGCCAAGGGCACGCTGACCGCGCTGTCGATCGATCCGTCGATCTTCAATGCCGACGAGAAGGAAGTGGTCGAGGACCTGATCCTGGCGGCGATCAAGGACGCCCAGGAAAAGGCGATGGAAAAGACCAGAGAAGAGACCCGCAAGCTGACCGAGGAAATGGGTCTGCCTCCGGGCCTGGGCCTGCCGGTCTGACTAAATGCTTCTCTACGGCCCAGAGGATGCCTCCAAGCTTCCTTATGAGTGGAGAGATTGCTGAAGTGGTGATCTCCGAGGCGCGCAAAGCATATCTGGAACAGATTTGCGCGTACTTGGGGATCTCTCTTCTCTTTGGATGGGTTGGTCATAGCTCGAGCGGACCTGCAGCGCAGGTGGTGAATAGTATAGCTGGGCTAGGGCTCATCTTCCTTTTTGTCGCGTTCTACTGCTTTCTTGCAGGTCATTTCCGCGACGCAAAGCGTATTCGGGGAGACATTTTGCCAGCAGCTCAGCACAAGAAGGATCCAGATTTGTTTTGGCGTTGTTACTCCGATCTGTTTCCGATGGCCTGGAAATGAGTCGCCCGGACGAGATCGACAGGCTGATCGAGCTGATGGCGCGGCTGCCGGGGCTTGGGCCCCGGTCGGCCCGTCGTGCGGTGCTGCATCTGGTCAAGAAGCGCGCAGTCCTCTTGCTGCCGCTGGCCGAGGCCATGCGCAAGGTCGGGGAGGCGGTGCATGAATGCGCCGTCTGCGGCAATATCACCACCGCCGATACCTGCGAGATCTGCGCCGATCCGGTTCGCGGCAATGGCGAGATCTGCGTCGTCGAGGATGTGGCTGATCTCTGGGCGATGGAGCGGGGCGGGGCCTTCAGGGGTCGCTATCACGTGCTGGGCGGCACGCTCTCGGCGCTCGACTCGGTCGGGCCCGACGATCTGCGCATTCCCGAGCTGGTCGAACGGGTCGGGCGCGAGGGCATCTCGGAGGTGATCCTGGCGCTCAACGCCACCGTCGACGGCCAGACCACGGCCCATTACATCGCCGACGAGCTGGCCGGGACCGGGATCCGGCTCAGCTCGCTGGCGCAGGGCGTGCCGATCGGGGGCGAGCTCGACTATCTCGACGATGGCACGATCAGCGCGGCGCTGAAGGCCCGGCGCGGGTTCTGAGCCTCGGCCCGCCCCGGTTGATTGCAGCGCTCTCACGTATTCTCAACTTGAACCTGCGGTGCCGGGGCCATTAGCTAGGGCAAGGTCTTGCGTCCGTCCGACCGCAGAAGACAGGGAGTTTGCCGATGCCCACGCCCCGCCGCCATCCGCACCGTGCCGCCCGGGCCGCCGCCGCCCGACCGGTCCCGAGGCCGCTTCTGGCGCCCGTTCTGGCGCTGGTTCTGACCTTTGGCGCCGGTCGGGCCCCGGCCGAGGAGGTCGCGACCGGCATGTCGGGCGGCAAGGTCGTCGAGAGCTTCGCCTATTCGGCGCTGGGCGCGCCGAAATACGGCCCCGACATGGCCCATCTCGATTACGTCAATCCCGACGCGCCCAAGGGCGGCGAGATCTCGATCTGGGCGCCGGGCACCTTCGACAGCTTCAACCAGTATTCGCGCATGGGCGTGCCGGCGGCTTTGAACACCATCGGCACCGAAAGCCTGATGACCTCGACCGCCGACGACCCCTATGCGATGTATTGCTATCTCTGCACCTCGATCGAATATCCCGAGGATCTGTCCTGGGTGATCTTCAACCTGCGCGACGACGTCACCTTCCAGGACGGCACGCCGATGACGGCCGAGGACATCGCCTTCACCCAGAAGCTGTTCCTGGAACAGGGGATCATCGAATACCGCCGTCTGGTCGAGGCCTATTTCGGCCCGATCGAGGTGCTGGGCCCGCACCGGATCAAGTTCACCTTCAACGACGTGACCCCGATGCGCGACCGGATCGGGCTGGCGGGCGGCACCCCGGCCTTCTCGAAGGCCTGGTTCGAGGAAACCGGCGCCCGGCTCGACCAGAGCACCAAGACGCCCTTCATGGCGACCGGCGCCTATGTGCTGGACAGCTTCGATTACAACCGCCGCGTCGTCTATCGCCGCAATCCCGATTTCTGGGGGGCCGAACAGCCCTTCAATATCGGGCGCTACAATTTCGACCGGATCCGGGTCGAGTATTTTGCCGACAGCAATGCCGCCTTCGAGGCCTTCAAGTCGGGCGCCTATACCTTCCGGACCGAGAACTCTTCGAAGACCTGGGCCACGGGCTATGACTTCCCGGGCATCGAGCGCGGAGACGTGCTGCGCGAGCCAATTCCCGACGGCAATGTCGGCACCCGGCTGAGCTGGGTCTTCAACCTCGACCGCGCCAAGTGGCAGGATATCCGGGTGCGTCGCGCCGTCGAGATGATGTTCAACTTCGCCTGGTCGAACAAGACGCTGTTCTACGGCTATTTCACCCAGCCGGTATCGTTCTGGTCGGGCACCGATCTGGCGGCCTCCGGCACGCCCGGGGCCGACGAGGCCGCGATCCTGCAGCCGCTGGTCGAGGAGGGTCTGCTGGAGCCGTCGATCCTGACCGAGGAGGTGGCGAGCCCGCCCGATCATGACGCCGATACCTACCGCCCCTCGCGCCGGATCATCCGCGCGGCCTCGAAACTGCTGGACGAGGCGGGCTGGGTTGCGGGCGACGATGGCATAAGGCGCAAGGACGGCCAGCCGCTGGAGCTGGTCATCATCCAGCGCGATCCGCAATTTGACCGCGCCATCAACCCCTTCCTCGAGAATCTCAGGATGCTGGGCGTGAACGGCCGCCTGGAGCGCGTCGATACCGCGCAATATGTCGAACGGCGGCGCGCCGGGATGTTCGATCTTGCCAATCAGGGCTTCGTGATGGGGTTCGAACCGTCGAGCGGGCTGTCGCAATGGTTCGGCTCGAAGACCGCCGATAACAGCTCGCGCAACCTGATGCGGCTGCGCAGCCCGGCCGTCGACCGGCTGATCGACGAGGTTGTCGCGGCCGATACGCTCGAGGGCATGAAGACCCGCGTCCATGCGCTCGACCGGGTTCTGCGGTCGCAGCATTTCGACATTCCGCTCTGGTTCAACGACAAGAGCTGGGTCGCCTATTACGACATGTACCGCCATCCCGAGACGCTGCCGCCGCTGCAGGTGGGCGAGCTTGACTTCTGGTGGTTCGATCAGGCGGCGGCGGACCGGCTGCATGCCTCTGGCGCGTTGAGGTAGGCCGGGCATGGGCGCCTATATCCTGCGTCGTCTCGCGCTGATCGTACCGACGCTTCTGGGCATCATGATCATCAACTTCACCCTGACCCAGTTCGTGCCGGGCGGGCCCGTCGAACAGGTGATCGCCAAGATCGAGGGCCAGGGCGATGTGTTTTCGGGCTTTGCCGGCGGCGGCGGCGATACCGGTGCCGCGCTTGGCGGGGGCGGTGGCGGCGGCAGCCCGACCGACAAATATATCGGCGCGCGCGGCCTGCCGCCCGATTTCATCGCCGAGCTGGAGAAGGAATTCGGCTTCGACAAGCCGCCGCTGGAACGCTTCCTGACGATGATCTGGAACTATGCCCGGTTCGATTTCGGGCAAAGCTATTTCCGCTCGGTCTCGGTGGTCGATCTGGTGCTGGAGAAGATGCCGGTCTCGATAAGCCTCGGGCTCTGGTCGACGCTGATCGCCTATATGGTCTCGATCCCGCTGGGCATCCGCAAGGCGGTGCGGGACGGGACATCCTTCGATACCTGGACCTCGGCGGCGATCATCATCGGCTATGCGATCCCGGGCTTCCTGTTCGCGGTGCTTCTGCTGGTGCTGTTCGCGGGCGGCTCCTACCTGCAATGGTTCCCGCTGAGGGGGCTGGTCTCGGAGAACTGGGCCGAGCTCAGCTGGCCTGCGAAGATCCTCGACTATTTCTGGCACATCACTCTGCCGGTCGTCGCCACCACGATTTCCAGCTTTGCCACGCTGACGCTTCTGACCAAGAATTCCTTCCTCGACGAGATCAAGAAGCAATATGTCGTCACCGCCAAGGCCAAGGGCCTGTCCGAGGGGCGGGTGCTTTACGGCCATGTCTTCCGCAACGCGATGCTGATCGTGATTGCGGGCTTTCCGGGCATGTTCATCGGCGTCTTCTTCGGCGCCTCGATCATCATCGAGACGATCTTCTCGCTCGACGGGCTGGGGCGTCTGGGCTTCGAGGCGGCAGTGGCGCGCGACTATCCGGTGATCTTCGCCACGCTTTACGTCTTCGGGCTGATCGGTCTGCTGGTCGGCATCCTGTCCGACCTGACCTATGTGCTGGTCGATCCCCGGATCGATTTCGAAAGCCGGGAGACCTGACATGGCCTGGCTTTCACCCCTGAACCAGCGGCGCTGGCGCAACTTCAAGCGCAACCGCCGCGCCCACTGGTCGCTGATGATCTTCGTCGTGATCTTCGGGCTGTCGCTCTTTGCCGAGCTTCTGGCCAATGACAAGCCGATCTATGTCAATTATCGCGGCGATAGCTTCTTTCCGGTCTACAGCTTCTATCCCGAGACCGATTTCGGCGGCGACCTGCGCACCGAGGCGGTCTATCGCGATATCGAGATCCAGTGCCTGATCGTCTCGGGCGGGCTCGAGGCCTGCTGGGACGACCCCGAGGGCGTGATCGAAGATGCGCAGGACGGCGTCGTCGACGGTGAGACGATCGAGAAGGGCTGGATGCTCTGGCCGCCGATCCCCTACAGCTACGACACCGTCAACAATATCGACGGCACCGCGCCCTCGGCCCCCGATGCGCAGCACTGGCTGGGCACCGACGACACCACGCGCGACGTGCTGGCCCGGGTGATCTACGGCTTCCGGCTGTCGATCCTGTTCACGCTGATGGTCACCGGCATCGCCTCGGTCATCGGAGTCGTGACAGGGGCGGTGCAGGGCTTTTTCGGCGGCCTGACCGACCTGATCTTTCAGCGCTTCATCGAGATCTGGACCTCGACGCCGCAGCTTTACATCATCATCATCCTCTTCGCCGTGCTGGGGCGAAGCTTCTGGCTGCTGGTGTTTCTCACCGCGCTGTTCGGCTGGCCCGCCCTGGTGGGCGTGGTGCGGGCCGAGTTCCTGCGCGCGCGCAATTTCGAATATGTCCGCGCCGCCCGCGCGCTGGGCGTCTCCAACTGGAAGATCATGTTCCGCCACATGCTGCCCAATGCCATGGTCGCGACGCTGACCATGCTGCCCTTCATCATCACCGGCACCATCGGCACGCTCGCGAGCCTCGATTTCCTCGGGTTCGGCCTGCCCGCCTCGGCGCCCTCGCTGGGCGAGATGACGCTGCAGGCCAAGGAGAACCTGCAGGCGCCCTGGCTTGCCTTCACCGCCTTCTTCACCTTCGCGATCATGCTGTCGCTGCTGGTCTTCATCTTCGAGGGCGTGCGCGATGCCTTCGATCCCCGAAAGACCTTCCAATGAGCCCGGTTCTCAAGGTCGACAATCTGCGCGTCTCGTTCCAGCAGGACGGCCGCCAGCAGGTCGCGGTCAGGGGCGTCAGCTTCGAGGTCGGGCGCGGCGAGACGGTGGCGCTGGTGGGCGAATCCGGCTCGGGCAAGTCGGTGACGGCGCTTTCGACCGTGGGATTGCTGCCCGGCGCGGCGACGGTCTCGGGTTCGGTGATCTATGAGGGCGAAGAACTCGCCAAGGCGCCCGAGAAGCGGCTGAGGCAGGTCCGGGGCAACGATATCAGCTTTATCTTCCAGGAGCCGATGACCTCGCTCAATCCGCTGCACACGCTGGAAAAGCAGATCACCGAAAGCCTGGCGCTGCATCAGGGACTGACGGGTGCCGCCGCCCGCGCGCGGGTGCTCGAGCTTCTGGAGCGGGTCGGTATCCGCGATCCCGAAAGCCGGCTGGGCGCCTATCCGCACCAGTTGTCGGGCGGGCAGCGCCAGCGGGTGATGATCGCCATGGCGCTGGCCAACGGCCCCGACCTGCTGATCGCGGACGAGCCTACGACGGCGCTCGACGTCACCATCGAGGCGCAGATCCTCGAGCTGCTGGCCGAGCTCAAGCGCGAAGAGACCATGAGCCTTCTCTTCATCACCCATGATCTGAACGTGGTGCGCCGCATTGCCGACCGGGTCTGCGTGATGAAGGATGGCGAGATCGTCGAGACCGGCCCCACCGCCGAGATCTTCCGCGCGCCGCAGCATCCCTATACGCGCAAGCTGCTGGCCGCGGCGACGGTGGGCGGCCCCGATCCGCTGAAGCGAGACGCGCCCGAGGTGGTGCGGACCGAAGGGCTGAAGGTCTGGTTCCCGATCCAGCGCGGTTTCATGCGCCGGACCACGGGCCATGTGAAGGCGGTGAACGGCGCCGATATCGCGGTCCGGGCGGGCGAGACGCTGGGGATCGTGGGCGAATCGGGCTCGGGCAAGACCACGCTGGCGCTGGCGATCATGCGGCTGATCTCGTCCGAGGGGCGGATCGTCTTTCTGGGGCGCGCCATCGACGAGCTGAAATCGCGCCAGATCCGGCCGCTGAGGCGCGACATGCAGATCGTGTTCCAGGATCCGTTCGGCAGCCTCAGCCCGCGGATGACGGTCGAACAGATCGTGGCCGAGGGGCTGGGCGTGCACGGCGCGCAATCCGGGCGCAGCCCGCGCGAGGAAGTGGCGCAGATCCTGACCGAGGTCGGGCTCGATCCTGCCATGATGCATCGCTATCCGCATGAATTCTCGGGCGGGCAGCGCCAGCGCATCGCCATCGCCCGGGCGATGATCCTGCGGCCGCGCATGGTGGTGCTGGACGAGCCGACCTCGGCGCTGGACATGACCGTGCAGGTGCAGATCGTAGACCTGCTGCGCGATCTGCAGCGCAGATACGATCTGGCCTATCTCTTCATCAGCCACGACCTGCGCGTGGTGCGGGCGATGTCGCACAAGGTGGCCGTGATGCGGCTGGGCGAGATCGTCGAGGCGGGGGAGGTTGACGAGGTCTTCGAGGCGCCGAAGACGGAGTATACGCGCACCCTGATGCGGGCGGCCTTCGCGGCGCCCGGGGAAGACCCGGGCGCCGCCTGAAAGCGTCAGATCGCCGAGCTGTGGCCGGCTTTCGACAGGTCGTAGGCGTCGAAGCCGCGGGCGATCATCCGGGTCAGCGGCTTGCCGTGTTCCGGCACCGTCAGCCCGTCATTGGTGAGGTCGATGAACCCGGCGAAGCGGTCGGCGACCTCCTGGAACATGGCGTTCAGCTCGGATTTCGAGATGCCGAAGGTCTCGGTGATCTCGGCGGTCGAGATGTGGAAGTCGCACATCAGCGCCTCGATCATGCGCGAACGCATCTTGTCCTCTTCGGTGAACACATGCCCCCGGCCGGTGGCGAAGCGGCCGTCGCGGATGCGCGCAGTGTAATCCGAGGTGCCCGACAGGTTCTGCGCATAGCCCTGCGGGAAGCGCGAGATCGAGGAGGCGCCCAGACCGATCAGCGCCGCGGCGGTGTCGTCGGTATAGCCCTGGAAGTTCCGGCGCAGCTCGCCGGCCTCCAGCGCCCGGGCCAGCCCGTCTTCGGGCCGCGCGAAGTGGTCGATGCCGATCTCGCGATAGCCGTCCCACAGGAACAGTTCCTTGGCGGTCTCGTAAAGCTTCAGCCGGCTTTCCGGCGTCGGCAGCGCCTCGGTCGGGATCATCGACTGGCGCCGGGCCATCCAGGGCACATGGGCATAGCCGTAAAGCGCGACCCGGTCGGGCGAGAGCGACATCAGCTTCTGCACCGATTCCGCGATCCGCTCGTTCGACTGATGCGGCAGGCCGTACAGGATGTCGGCGTTGAGCGACCTGATGCCCTTCGAGCGGATCAGATCGACCGCGTCGCGGGTGATGTCATAGCTCTGGATCCGGCCGATCACCGACTGGATCTGCGGGTCGAAGTCCTGGATGCCGATCGAGGCGCGGTTCATGCCTGCCCCGGCCAGCACGTCGAGCCGGGCCTCGTCGATCTCGTTCGGGTCGATCTCGACCGAGAACTCGCCCTGCTCGTGCATCGGCGCGACGGTGAAGATCGCCTCGGTAAGCTGTTTCATCATGTCGGCCGACAGCAGCGTCGGCGTTCCCCCGCCCCAGTGCAGGCGCGACAGCGTGACGCCCTCGGGCAACCGCTTGCCCAGCATCGCGAGTTCGGTCTTCAGCGTCTCGAGATACGCTTCGACCGGCGCGTCGGACCGGGTGCCCTGGGTCCGGCAAGCGCAGAACCAGCACAGCCGGCGGCAGAACGGTACGTGGAGATACAGGGAAATCTGCGAACCGGGCTCGATCTGGCCGATCCAGCCGGCGAAGTCTCCATCGTCTACCGACGCGTTGAAATGCGGTGCCGTGGGGTAACTGGTGTACCGTGGCACCTTGGCGTCGAATAGACCGAGACGGGTGAGTTGCGATTCTGTGCTCATTCGACTAGCGTTAAGTCTACCCAAGGAACCTCTCCTTGATCGAAGTCAAAATGGGAAACGGAATGGCCGTTACCGACACCTCCGTTGTGAATACCGAGTGTTTCGAGTGTCCGATTCGCCATCGTGCCGTCTGTGCGCGCTGCGAAGCCGATGAACTGGAGGCGCTTGAGGCCATCAAGTATTACCGCACCTTCGATGCCGGCCAGAGCGTGGTCTGGTCCGGCGACCGCATGGATTTCGTGGGCTCGGTCGTGGAGGGCATCGCCACCCTGACCCAGACCATGGAGGATGGCCGCACCCAGATGGTGGGGCTTCTGCTGCCTTCCGATTTCGTCGGCCGGCCCGGGCGCGACCTTGCCGCCTATGACGTGACCGCGACGACGCAGCTCACGATGTGCTGCTTCCGGCGCAAGCCGTTCGAAGAGCTGATGATCCGCACGCCGCATATCGGCCAGCGGCTTCTTGAAATGACGCTGGACGAACTGGATGCGGCGCGGGAATGGATGCTGCTTCTGGGCCGCAAGACCGCGCGCGAGAAGATCGCGAGCCTGCTGGCAATCATCGCCCGGCGCGACGCCGTGCTGCGGCTGGGGCCGACCCGTGGCCGGATCGTGTTCGACCTGCCGCTCACGCGCGAGGCGATGGCCGACTATCTCGGCCTCACGCTCGAGACCGTCAGCCGGCAGATCTCGGCGCTGAAGCGCGACGGGGTGATCGTGCTGGAAGGCAAGCGCCATGTGACGGTTCCCGATTTCGACATGTTGCTGGGCGAGACCGGCGACGACAATGACGGCGGCATGCCGGTGTGATATTCTGATACCCGGCCTGAGACCCTGTCCCAGGCCGGTACTTTCCGCGTCGGCTCAGTGCGCCATCAGGACCGGGATCGCGGTCTTTTCAAGCATGCCGCGGGTCGCGCCGCCCAGGATCGCCTCGCGGAACCGCGAGTGACCGTAGGCGCCCATGATCATCATGTCGGCCTCGATATCCGTCGCGTGACGCTGCAGCACGTCCGAGACCCGGGGCATGGTCTTGGCCAGCACCGAGATCTCGGTCTTGACGCCATGGCGCGACAGCATCTGCGACAGCGCGCCGCCGGGGTCCGAGCGGTCGGGGCCGTGTTTCGGCGGATCGACCACCGCGATATTGACCACCTCGGCGGCCTGCATCAGCGGCAGGGCTTCCTTGATGGCGGCCATCGCTTCCTGGCTCTGGTTCCAGGCGATCACGATCTTGCGGCCGATATGGGCGGTATCGGCCCCGGCCGGAACCACCAGAAGCGGCGCATGACCGTCGAACAGGACCGCCTCGGTTGCCGCCTCATCCTCGATGCCGCGGCCTTCGCCATAGGGGCGGGGCATGATCACGAGATCGGAGAACCGCGCCCGCTGCGCGACCAGATGGCTGAGCCCGGCGATCTGGGCCACTGCGGCCTCGCTGCTCCAGGTGACGCTTTCGCGGGCCATCCGGGCCTTGACCGCTGCTTCGATCGCAGAGGCCTCTTCCTGCGCCTTGTGCAGGGTCTCCTGCTGGATGAAGGCGTTGGTGCCTGCGTAGTAATAACCGGTCTGGGTTCGGTCGACACCGAGGCAGAGAATGTCGAGATGCGCTTCCTCGCGGGCCGCCAGGGTGATCGCCGGTTCGAGGGCCGAGTCGGCAATGTCCGTTTCGGTAATGATGGTTAGGATGGTCTTGTAGCCCACCGCAATACTCCTTCGCGTCGGTAGTGACGTCGCGGCGACATTAAATCGCCACGATCTTCCAAGGCTTTGACCAAGATCAAGCTTGAATTGGACAAGCTAAAGAGAGATTGATTTGGATCAAAGCATATCCGTGCATACCATAGAATACGTCACGGTATCGTGAGGGAGTCGGCCGAAGGCGGTTCGGTCGGCGAAAGACGAAGGGACTCTCAATGTGGGACTACGTTAAGATCGCCGCCCTGGGCGTGATCGCGGTGCTCGCCGCGGTTGCCGCGTTCATGGCCCGCGACATGGCATACATGGTGCACGCGGTGATCATCCTGCTCGTCGCCGGCGGTCTTGCCGCCTGGACGGTGCGGGGACTCGGTGCGCCGAAGCCGGTTGTCGACACGACCGGCTACATGGATGACGTCGTGCGGGCGGGTGTCATCGCGACCTGTTTCTGGGGCGTGGTCGGCTTTGCCGCCGGCACGTTCATTGCCAGCCAGTTGGCCTTCCCGGGCCTGAATTTCGAATGGGCCAGCGGGTACATGAATTTCGGCCGGCTGCGTCAGTTGCACACCTCGGCCGTGATCTTCGCCTTCGGGGGCAACGCGCTTCTGGCCACCTCGTTCTATGTCGTGCAGCGCACCAGCGCGGCGCGGCTCTGGGGCGGCAACCTCGCCTGGTTCGTGTTCTGGGGATATCAGCTC
Organism: Rhodovulum sp. HP10; assembly: GCF_047553435.1. Lineage (NCBI taxonomy): Bacteria > Pseudomonadati > Pseudomonadota > Alphaproteobacteria > Rhodobacterales > Paracoccaceae > Rhodovulum > Rhodovulum sp. HP10. Next base: position 1,525,635 of record NZ_CP180201.1, on the reverse strand, counting down.
TTCATCGTGCTGGCTGCGAGCGGCTATGTGCTCGGGTCGACCCAGTCCAAGGAATATGCCGAACCCGAATGGTATGTCGACATCTGGCTGACGGTCGTCTGGCTGGTCTATCTGGCGATCTTCCTCGGCACCGTCGTCAAGCGGAAAGAGCCGCATATCTACGTCGCCAACTGGTTTTATCTCAGTTTCATCGTCACCGTGGCGATGCTGCACCTGGTCAACAATCTCAGCCTTCCGGTGTCGATCTGGGGCTCGAAATCGGTCCAGGTCTTCTCGGGCGTGCAGGACGCCATGACGCAATGGTGGTACGGCCATAACGCGGTGGGCTTCCTTCTGACCGCAGGCTTCCTGGGCATGATGTACTACTTCGTGCCGAAGCAGGCCGAGCGTCCCGTCTACAGCTACAAACTGTCGATCATCCACTTCTGGGGGCTGATCTTCATGTATATCTGGGCCGGTCCGCACCATCTGCACTACACCGCTCTGCCGGACTGGGCCGGCACGCTGGGCATGGTGTTCTCGGTCATGCTGTGGATGCCCTCCTGGGGCGGCATGATCAACGGCCTGATGACGCTGTCGGGCGCCTGGGACAAGATCCGCACCGACCCGATCATCCGGATGATGGTCGTCGCCGTCGGCTTCTACGGCATGTCGACCTTCGAGGGTCCGATGATGTCGATCCGCGCGGTCAACTCGCTGTCGCATTATACCGACTGGACCATCGGTCACGTGCATTCCGGCGCGCTGGGCTGGAACGGCATGATCACCTTCGGCGCGCTCTACTTCCTGGCGCCGCGGCTCTGGAACAAGGAGCGGCTCTACTCGACCGCGCTGGTGTCCTGGCACTTCTGGCTCGCGACCATCGGCATCGTGCTCTACGCGTCCTCGATGTGGGTCACCGGCATCATGGAAGGCCTGATGTGGCGCGAAGTCGACGCGCAAGGATTCCTGGTGAACTCCTTCGCCGACACCGTCGCGGCCAAGCACCCGATGTATATCGTCCGCGCCCTCGGTGGGGCCCTCTATGTCGCTGGCGGTGTCATCATGTGCTACAACATCTGGAAGACCGCGACCTCCGCGCCCGTCAAGCAGCCGGCGCCCGTTGCGGCCCCGGCTGAATAAGGAACGCAGCCAATGGCAATTCTCGAAAAACACAAGATCCTTGAGAAGAACGCATCGCTGCTTCTGGTGTTCAGCTTCCTTGTCGTGACCGTGGGCGGTCTGGTCGAGATCGCCCCGCTCTTCTACCTGCAGAACACCATCGAGAAGGTGGAGGGCATGCGCCCCTACTCGCCGATGGAGCTGGAGGGGCGCGACATCTACGTGCGCGAAGGCTGCTATGTCTGCCACAGCCAGATGATCCGGCCGATGCGCGACGAGGTGGAACGCTACGGCCATTACAGCCTGGCGGCCGAGTCGATGTATGACCACCCGTTCCAGTGGGGGTCCAAGCGGACCGGGCCCGACCTGGCCCGGGTCGGCGGGCGCTATTCCGATGCCTGGCATGTCCACCACCTGCGTGATCCGCAATCGGTGGTGCCGGAATCGGTGATGCCCAAATACGCCTTCCTCGAACGGCGCATGCTCGACCCCGAGCATATCGCCGACAAGCTGCGCACCCATCGTGCAGTGGGCGTGCCCTATACCGACGAGATGATCGAGAACGCGGTTTCGGACTTCAACGCTCAGATCGACCCCTATGCCGATGGCGTGGACGGTCTTCTCGAACGCTATCCGGGGGCGCAGGTGCGCAATTTCGACGGCAATGAGGGCATCTCGGAGATGGATGCGCTGATCGCCTATCTGCAGATGCTGGGCACGCTGGTCGACTTCTCGACCTTCGAGCCGGATGCGAGCCGCTGAGGGGGAGGCCAATGGAAACCTATTCCCTCATGCGCGAATTCGCCGACAGCTGGATGTTGCTGGCACTCACCCTGTTCTTCATCGGCGTGGTTGTCTGGGCGTTCCGCCCGGGCAGCGCCAAGGGCCACGACGATACGGCCAACATCCCGTTCCGGTATGAAGACCAACCTGCAGGCACCGAGGACGGTGCGACGTGCCATAAGGAGGCGCGGACATGAGTTCGAGCGATCACAACACCAAGCCCGGCGAGGTCGGCACCACCGGCCATAGCTGGGATGGCATCGAAGAGCTGAACAATCCGCTGCCGCGCTGGTGGCTCTGGACCTTCTATGCCTGCGTCGCCTATGCCCTGATCTACTCGATCCTCTACCCGGCCTGGCCGCTGGTGAACGGGGCGACACCCGGGCTTCTGGGCTATTCGACCCGGGCGAATGTCGAGGTCGAGATCAAGGAATTCGAAGACCGCAATGCCGAGCTTTCGAGCCGGCTGGCTGCGGCCTCGATGGAAGATCCGGCGGCGATCGAGGCCGATCCTGCACTTTACAACTACGCGGTGCAGGGCGGCGCTTCGGTGTTCCGCACCAACTGCGCCCAGTGCCACGGCTCGGGCGCGGCCGGCGTGCAGGGGCAGGGCTATCCCAGCCTGCTGGACGATGACTGGCTCTGGGGCGGTAAGCTTGAGGATATCTACTTCACCGTGACCCATGGCGTGCGGAACGAGGACAATCCGGATGCGCGTTGGTCGCAGATGCCCTCGTTCGGCACCGACGGGCTGCTGAGCAGCGAGGAAATCGACGAGGTGGTGCAATATGTCCGGCAAATTTCCGGACAGGAACATGATGCCGCATTGGCAAGTCAGGGTGAAACGGTGTTCCTTGATAACTGTGCTGCATGCCATGGCGAGGACGGCCACGGCGACCGCACCGTAGGCGCGCCGAATCTGACGGACGCGATCTGGCTTTACGGTGGGGACGTCGCGACGCTGACCGAGACGGTGACGAAAGCGCGCTTCGGGGTCATGCCGACCTGGAAGGAACGTCTCAGCGAGACGGAGCGCAAGGCCGTTGCGGTCTATGTCCACCAGTTGGGCGGCGGCGAGTGACTAAACGTCTTCCGGGGGCCGTGGCCCCCGGTCGATGGCACCGGCCCCCATCCTGTTCGCGCGTTTCCACGGGGGCCGGTGTCTATAGTCGCCGACCCCCGATCAAGCGTCCAGCGCGTTCCCTGACAGAGCCCTGTGCGTCCGCGCACAGAATTAGAGTTTTTCCAGTTCTCATGAATCCTCTTGTCTGATTCGCCGTCTGCCAGACTGCAATCTGCCCCAGAAGTGAACGCCTCGGCGCTTTCCTTGGGGCCAGACAGGATCTAGCTATCGCAGAACGAGGGCCCGGAGCGCGACGCGACCCCGCGAGAGGCACGCCGCAGGCCCCGGCCCGCAGCCCGAACGGAGAGAGCGCGTGAGCTCGACAGACCAGACCCCCGACCGCCTTTATTCTGCCCGCGAACCGATCTTTCCGCGACGTGTGTCGGGGAAGTTCCGCAGCCTGAAATGGTGGCTTCTCGCCATCTGTCTCGGCATCTATTACCTGCTGCCTTGGATCCGTTGGGATCGCGGTCCGAACCTGCCCGATCAGGCGGTGCTGATCGACCTTGCCAACCGCCGCTTCTTCTTCTTCACGATCGAGATATGGCCGCACGAATTCTACTTCGTCGCCGGGTTGCTGATCATGGCGGGTCTCGGCCTGTTTCTCTTCACCTCGGCGCTGGGTCGGGTCTGGTGCGGCTATTTCTGCCCGCAGACGGTCTGGACCGACCTGTTCATCCTCGTCGAGCGTTGGGTCGAGGGCGACCGGAACAAGCGTGTCAAGCTCTGGAACGCGCGCTGGGATGTCAGGAAATGGCGGCTCAGGCTGACCAAATGGGGGCTGTGGCTCGCGATCGCCGTGGCCACCGGCGGGGCCTGGGTCTTCTATTTCGCCGACGCGCCGACCCTGATGTGGAACCTCGTCACCTTTCAGGCCCATGCGGTGGCCTATTCGACGATCCTGGTCCTGACGCTCACGACCTTCATCCTGGGCGGCTTCATGCGCGAACAGGTCTGCGTCTACATGTGCCCCTGGCCGCGTATCCAGGCGGCGATGATGGATGAGGCCACGCTGACCATCGGCTATCGCGAATGGCGGGGCGAGCCGCGCGGCAAGCACCGCAAGGCCGAGGGCGCGGCGCAGCTCGGCGACTGCATCGATTGCAATGCCTGCGTCAATGTCTGCCCGATGGGGATCGACATCCGCGACGGCCAGCAGCTGGCCTGCATCACCTGCGGGCTGTGCATCGACGCCTGTGATGACGTGATGGACAAGGTCGGCAAGCCGCGCGGCCTGATCGATTACATGGCGCTGTCGGACGAGGCGCGCGAGCGCGCGGGCACGCCCGCGAAGGCGGTCTGGCGGCATATCTTCCGGGTCCGCACCATCTTCTACACGCTGCTCTGGTCGGCCGTGGGCGTGGGGCTTGTTGTGGCGCTGTTCATCCGGCCCGATATCGGCATGACCGTCGCGCCGGTCCGAAACCCGATCTTCGTCACCATGTCGGACGGCTCGATCCGCAATACCTATGACGTCCGGGTGCGCAACATGCATGGCGAGGATCGCGCCTTCCAGCTGAGCATGACCCCGGTCGAGGGCTTCTCGATCTCGGTCGAGGGCGCCGAGGACGCAACCTTCACGGTGCCGGCCGACGAGACGCTTCTGAAGCGGGTCTATATCGTCGCCCCGGCGGGCAGCGCCGCCGCCAATGCCGCGACCTCCGATGTCCGGATCTGGCTCGAGGGGCTCGCGGAGGCGGAGCGGACCTATGACGACACTGTGTTCAACGGGAGAGGGATGAAATGAAGGGCAAGGAACTGACCGGGCGGAAGGTCCTCATCTTTACCGTTGCCGCCTTCGCGGTGGTGGTGGGCGTCAACCTGACGCTGGCCTATCAGGCGGTGCATACCTTCCCCGGTCTGGAAGTTGCCAATTCCTATGTCGCGAGCCAGGAGTTCAACACCCATCTGCACGAGCAGCAGGCATTGGGCTGGACCACCAGCATCGACTATGACGAGGCCGAGAAGGTGCTGGCGTTGCGCTTCGAGGACGAGGCCGGCAATCCGGTCGAGGTCCACGGTCTCGATATTCTGATCGGGCGCGCAACCAGCGTGCGCGACGACAGGACGCCCAGGATGGTCTATTACAACGGCGCCTTCTCGGCGCCGATAGATCTGGACGGGGGCTTCTGGACGGTTCGTGTCTCCGCCACGGCGGAGGATGGCACGCCCTTCCGGCAGCGTCTGCAACTGCACGTGGACGGCTAGGACATGAGCGCCGAGATGCAGATGCGTCCGGCGGCCTGCCCGGCCTGCGCGGTCGCGCCCTCGGCCGAAACGCTGGCCGATGCTGCGGCCGCAGCTCCGAAGGAGGCACGCCTTTTCCTGTCGCTGCCGACGATCCATTGCGCGGCCTGCATCTCGGCGGTCGAGCGGGCGCTGAACGGCACCGCGGGCGTTCTGAACGCCCGGGTGAACCTGACGCTGAAACGCGTCGCCGTCGAGGCCGGGCCCGAGGTCACTGCCGACCGGCTGATCGCGGTGCTGGCGGCCATCGGCTACGAGGCGCATGAGCTTGATCCCGGCGTGATCTCGGCAACCGCGACCGACAAGGCGGGGCGCGACATCCTGATGCGGCTTGCCGTCTCGGGCTTTGCGATGATGAACGTGATGCTCTTGTCGGTGGCGGTCTGGTCGGGCGCCGCAGGTGCCACGCGCGATCTCTTCCACTGGGTCTCGGCGATGATCGCTCTGCCGACCATCGTCTTCGCTGCCCAACCCTTCTTCCGGAACGCCTTTGCCGTGCTGCGGCACGGGCGGCTCAACATGGATGTGCCGATCTCGCTGGCCATCCTGCTGGCGGCCGGGATGTCGCTTTACGAGACCGCGCAGCATGGCCAGCATGCCTATTTCGACGCGGCGCTGTCTCTGACCTTCTTCCTCCTGGCGGGGCGCTATCTCGACCATCGCACCCGTGCCGTGGCGCGCTCGGCCGCCGAGGAGCTGGCTGCGCTCGAGGTGCCGCGGGCGCAGCGCCGAACCGAAGCGGGCGAAGAGACGGTGCCTATTGCCGAGATTGCGGTCGGCGATGTGGTTCTGGTGCGTCCGGGCGCGCGGGTTCCTGTCGACGGGGTCGTTTCCGAGGGACGGTCCGAGATCGACCGCTCGCTTCTGACCGGCGAGACCCTGCCTGCCTTTGCCGGGCCGGGCACTGCGCTGAGCGCGGGCGAGGTGAACCTGACCGGCCCGCTAGCCGTGAGCGTGACCGCGGCCGGGCAGGACAGCTCGCTGCATCGCATGGCCGATCTTGTTGCCGTCGCCGAAAGTTCGCGCAACCGCTATACCTCGCTCGCCGACCGTGCGGCACGGGTCTATGCGCCGGGCGTGCATCTGCTGTCGCTGCTGGCCTTTCTGGCCTGGCTGTGGATCTCGGGCGGCGATATCCGCCTGGCCCTGAATATCGCGGTCGCGGTGCTGATCATCACCTGCCCCTGTGCCCTTGGGCTTGCCGTGCCCGCGGTCACGACGGCCGCTTCGGGGCGGCTGTTCCGGCGCGGGCTGCTGATCAAGGATGGCACCGCGTTGGAACGTCTGGCCGAGGTCGATGCCGTGGTCTTCGACAAGACCGGCACGCTGACCCTTGGCGCGCCCGAGCCGACCAATATGGGCGATCACGCCCGCCGCGATCTGGAAATCGCGCTGGCGCTGGCCGAGGGCTCGGCCCATCCGCTGGCGCGCGCGCTGGCCGAGGCGGCGCTCAAGGCGGGGCTGAATCCGGCGCACGTAAGCGATATCCGCGAGGTGCCGGGCTACGGGGTCGAGGGGACGCTCGGGGGCGAGACGGTGCGTTTCGGCCGCGCCGACTGGGTCGGCGCCGAAGCCGCATCGGGCGCCGAGACCGCCTCCTGGTTGCGGGTCGGGGGACGGCCGCCCCTGGCCTTCACCTTCGCCGACCGGCTGCGTCCCGGCGCCGAGACGGCGGTGGCCGAGTTGGTGGCCCTGGGCCTGAAGGTCCGGCTGGTCTCGGGCGATGCGCCGGGACCGGTCGCGGATCTGGCGGCGCGGCTCGGGATCCCGGACTGGCAGGCCGAGGCGCTGCCCGAGGACAAGGCCGCCGCGGTTCAGGCGCTCAGCGAAGAGGGCCGGCGCGTGCTGATGGTGGGGGACGGGCTGAACGACACCGCCGCGCTTGCAGCAGCGCATGTCTCGATATCGCCCGCGAGCGCACTCGATGCGGCGCGGGTGGCCTCTGACATCGTGCTTCTGGGCCGCGATCTGGCGCCGCTCGGGGGTGCGGTCACGACGGCGCGCAGGGCCACGCGGCGGATCCGCGAGAATTTCGGGATATCGGCGCTTTACAACCTGATCGCGGTCCCGGTTGCGCTGGTCGGGCTGGCAACGCCGCTGGCGGCGGCGCTGGCAATGTCGGCCTCGTCGATCACCGTATCGCTGAACGCCCTGCGGCTGAGGTAGAGACCCGTGCAGATCATCGCCTATCTCATTCCTGTATCGCTGTTCCTCGGCGGGCTCGGGCTGGGCGCCTTCTTCTGGGCGCTCAGGTCGCATCAGTTCGAGGACCCGGAAGGCGATTCCCGTCGCATCCTGAACGACGACTGGGACGAGCATCCGAGGCCCTGAGGTCTGAGGACAGCGCGCGGCGCCGGGGGCCGCCTGCCCCCGGACCCCCGGGGGTATTTTTCCAAGAAGAAGCCGGCTCAGGAGAAACGGGTCGTGATCCGGCCGAGCCCCTCGATCTCGACCGAGCAGCTCTGGCCTCGTCCGACGGGTCCGACGCCCGCGGGCGTGCCGGTATAGATCAGATCGCCGGGGGCCAGCGCGACCAGCCGCGACAGGTGCGAGACGATCTCGGGGACGGACCAGATCATGTCGGCCAGATTGCCCTCCTGGCGGAGCTGGCCCTCGACATGGCAGAGGATCCGGCCGCGGCCGGGGTGGCCGATCCGGATGGCGGGGACGAGCGCGCCGCAGACCGCCGAGCCATCGAAGCCCTTGGCCATGTCCCAAGGTCGGCGGGCGGCCTTGGCGGCGTCCTGCAGGTCGCGCCGGGTCAGGTCGTTGCCGGGGGCATATCCCCAGACATGCGACAGGGCGGTCTCGGCGGGGATGTCGGCGCCGCCCTGTCCCAGCGCGATCACCAGTTCTGCCTCGTGATGCAGCGCGGTCGTGGCGGGCGGGTAGGGGCAGTCGGCGCCGTCTTCGACCAGCGCATCGGCGGGTTTGGTGAAGAAGAAGGGCGGTTCGCGTGTGTCGGCGCCCATCTCGCGGGCATGTTCGGCATAGTTGCGGCCGACACAGAAGATCCGCCGTACCGGGAAGCGGGCGCTATCTCCCGCGATGGTCAGCGATGGCACGGGGGGCGGCGGCAGCGCATAGGCGGTCATGCGGCGGCTCAGGAGGGCGGGCCGAAGGTGTTGCAGGCCGCGCCATGCGATTGCAGCCGCCGGCAGGCCTGATCGGCTTCGGCCTCGGTCATGCCGACGAAATTGGCCTCGAAGCCGCGGCGGCCCTGCACCACCTTGCGCAGCGCATTGTCGAGAATGCCCATTTCCTGCAGGGCGGTGCGCAGCAGCACCCGTTCGGCCTGATAGCGCGAGCCGTAATTGCCGACATTGATGCCCCAGTAGCGCCCGCCCGACGAGGACAGCCGCGAGACGATCTCGGTCTGGAGGGTGGCATCGGCCGAGGCCAGTTCGAGCGTCGGCGGCGTGTCGGCCGCAGCGGCGGCGATCTGTGACGGGGCGCCGGCCGGGGCGTTTTCGGGTGTCGCGGGCGGCTGCGCGCGGCCGGGGCGGGCACGGGGAAGGAGCGAGGCGGCCAGCGCGGCAGGAGAGGCTTCCGGGGCTGCGGGTGCGGCGGCGGGCACGGTCAGTTCGGCCTTCGCGGCCGAGACTGCGGTGCTGACATCGGCGGCGAGGGCGGCGATCATCTCGTCGCTCGGGGCCGGAATGCCGGGCCGGGCCTGCGGGCGCAGCGAGCGGGCCAGCAGCGCCACGGCCGGGGCGTTGCCGACCGGGGGCACCGGCGCGAGCCGGGCGGGGCCGGTGAGATAGGGCGGTTTTTGCGGCATCCGCATCGCGACGCGTGTGGGCGCCTTGCGGAACCCGAGATCGAGCAGCTTGGCGACTTCGGCATTGCGGGCCGCGGTGCTGCGCCCGCCCATCACGGTGGCGATGATGCGTTCCTGTCCGCGCCGGGCGGAGCCAACGAGGTTGTAGCCCGCCGCATTGGTATAGCCGGTCTTGATGCCATCGGCGCCCGAATAGCTGCCAAGGAAGCGGCGATTGGTGCTGTAGACCTGCCGGATACCGGCGTCGTCATTGGTGCGCGAGAAGATGTTGTAGTAGCCGGGGTAGTCATACACGATATGCCGGGCCAGGATGGTCATGTCGCGGGCGGTCGACAGATGGCCCTCTTCGGTCAGCCCATTGGCATTGCGGAAGGTGGTCCGGTTCATGCCCATCGCCCGGGCGGTGCGGTTCATGCGCCGGGCGAAGGCGGCCTCGGAGCCTTCCAGCGCCTCGCCGATGGCGGTGGCGGCATCATTGGCCGATTTGATCGCGGCGGCGCGGATCAGGTATTTGAACTTGATCCTCTGGCCGGCCCGCAGCCCGAGCTTGGAGGGCGGTTCGGAGGCGGCATGGGACGAGATCTTGACCAGGGTCTCGGGCGAGATCTCGCCATGCTCGATCGCTTCGAAGGCGATATAGAGCGTCATCATCTTGGTCAGAGAGGCCGGATGCAGCCGGGTATCGGCGTTCTTTGCATGCAGGACCTCGCCGGTGCGCGCATCGACCACGAAGGCGGCCGAGGGCGCAGCCCGGAGCCCGGACGCGGTCATCGCCATGCCGATTGCAAGGATTGCAAATAGAAGCGCGCGCCGAACGCACAGACTCGCTCGTCTCACGTGTGTCTGCCTTTTCACTGCCTCTCGCCGCCCGGATTTTTATTATGGGCGGTCCCGTTCCGCACCAACCCTACCACGTTGAGGAAAGGGGGAAAACACCCGTGTTTCAAAGGTATCGGCGCCGCTTCTGCGGCATTGCAACATGTCGCGGTCTGGCCCGGCGCAGGCACAACATGTCAGCCCAGCCGGGCGATCAGGTCCGGCAATTCGCCCAGATGAGTCAGTTCGGCAAAGCGTGCATGGCTCCGGGGCGGCTCGGCATGTTCCAGCTCCCAGGTCAGGTCATGCGGCACGAAAACGCCCCAGGCGCCGGCCTCGATGGCGGGAATCACGTCGGATTTCAGCGAATTGCCGACCATCATCGCCTGTGCGGCGCCCTCACCGTGGCGGGCGAAGATGGCACCGTAGCGGGGCGCGGTCTTGTTGCTGACGATCTCGACGCCGTCGAACAGATCGCCCAGCCCCGACTGTGCCAGCTTGCGTTCCTGATCGAGCAGGTCTCCCTTCGTGATCAAAAGGATACGGTGGCTTGCCGACAGCGCGAGAATGGCTTCGCGGGCCTCGGGCACGAGTTCGATCGGATGGCGCAGCATCTCTTGCCCGGCGGCGAGAAGCTCGCGGATCACGGTGGCGGGAACCCGCTCTTCGGTGACCTCGATGGCGGTCTCGATCATCGACAGCACGAAGCCCTTGATGCCGAATCCGTAATGTCCGACATTGCGCCGCTCGGCCTCGAGCAGCCGCGCCATCAGGGGCTCGGGCGGTGCGTAATCGGCAAGCAGCTCGGCGAATCGCGCCTGTGTCAGCCGGAAGAACCGTTCATTCTGCCAGAGCGTGTCGTCGGCATCGAAACCGATTGTCGTGATCCGTCCGGTCATTCGCGTTGTCCCGCGCGTCCCTGCGCCCCTTTTCAGGACGGGTTGCCCGCATATATAAAGTGATCTGAACCGAATACCATCACCTTCGCCGGAGCCCGGACCCCGTGACGAGCGATCTTCTCATGATGGCCGACAACAGTGGCGACCCCGAAGGCGAGACCGGGGTCATCACCAAGGCCAAACCCAGGACCAAGCGGCCACCGCTTTACAAGGTGCTGCTTTTGAACGACGACTACACCCCGATGGAATTCGTCGTGCATGTGCTCGAGCGGTTCTTCGGAATGAGCCACGCCCAGGCTTTCGAAATCATGCTGGTCGTGCACAAGAAAGGGGTCGCCGTGGTGGGCGTGTTCAGCTTCGAGGTGGCCGAGACCAAGGTCGCGCAGGTGATGGATTTCGCCCGCCGCCACCAGCACCCCCTGCAATGCACGATGGAAAAGGAGTAGGGCCAGAGCCCGCCCATGACCGTCTCGAGACTGACCCTGGCGCTGCAGAGCGGCGCCGTTTCCGTGCCGCCCGACGGGCGGATCGCCGTGTTCGACGCCCCGGCCGATGCCGACCTTTCGGCCCTGCCGAAGGACCGCGTGCAGATCGTGCAGGGCTTTGCCCCCGATCACGATGCCTGGGCCGCGCGCGGCTGGGATGTGGCGGTGGCGCCCGAGGGCGCTTTCGCGGCCGCGCTGGTGGTGCTGCCGCGCGCCAAGGCCGCGGCGCAGGCCCGGCTGGCCGAGGCGCTGGCGCTGACAGGGGGCGGGCCGGTGCTGGTCGACGGCGCCAAGACCGACGGGGTCGACAGCCTGCTGAAGGCGCTGCGCAAGGGCGGGGCCGAGCCCTCGGCCCCCTTCGCCAAGGCGCATGGCAAGACCTTTGCCGTCGCGGCCGAGCCTGCGGCCTTTGCCCATTGGCTGCCGGGCGAGGGCGGGCTGATCGTCGGGCGCTACCGGACCCTGCCCGGCGTCTTCTCGGCCGATGGCATCGATCGCGGCTCGGCACTTCTGGTGGGGGCGCTGCAGGCGCCGCTCAAGGGACGGGTCGCCGATCTGGGCGCGGGTTGGGGCTATGTCGCGGCCGAGGCGCTGGCCGCGCATCCGGGCATTGCCGAGATGCATCTGATCGAGGCCGATCATGCCGCGCTGAGCTGCGCGCGCGGGAATGTCACCGATCCGCGCGCCCGGTTCCACTGGGCCGATGCGACGGCCTTCAAGGCCGAGCGCGGCTTCGACACGGTGCTGACGAACCCGCCCTTCCATGTCTCGCGTGCCGCCGATCCGGGGCTTGGCCGGGCGTTCCTGGCGGCGGCGGCGCGGTTGCTGGCGCCGCATGGGCAGGCGCTGATCGTTGCCAACCGGCATCTGCCCTATGAACGCGATCTGGCCGGGCTTTTCGGAGAAACCCGTGAAATCGGGGCCGAGGCCGGGTTCAAATTGCTGCTTGCGCGGCGGCCGTCTCGTCGGCCCCGCTGAAATCGCATAGTGTTGCGCCCCGAATCAGGAGGCTCCTCTCATGTCCTTTTCCATCCAGGGAAAGACTGCGATCGTCACCGGCGCGGCCAACGGGTTGGGGCTGGCCATCGCCCGGCATTTCGCCGATCGCGGTGCGAATGTTATGTTCGCCGACCGCGACGAGCCCCGGCTCGTCGATGAATGCGGCAAGAATGCCGAGACCGAAAGCAAGGTGCGCTATTTCGCGGGCGATCTGCGCGAGCGGCTGACCATCGCCAACCTGCTCTCGGCCACCATCGACGCCTTCGACCGGATCGACATCCTGGTCAATGCCAGCCGGCAGATGGTGCTGTCGGATCCGCTCGACCCCGACAATGACGGGTTCGACGTGATGATGGAGCAGAACGTGATGACCTCGCTGCGGCTCAGCCAGATCGTGTCGCGGCGGATGATCCGTCAGGCCGGCGAGGCGGGCCAGACCGAGGGCCAGGCCGGGGCCATCGTCAACATGTCCTCGATCGCCGCCACCCGGACCCATGGCGAGCTTCTGGCCTATTCGGTCAGCTGCGCGGCGCTGGAACAGTTGACCCGCTCGATGGCGGTGGCGCTGGCGCCGCACCGGATTCGGGTCAATGGCGTGGCCTTCGGCTCGGTGATGTCGGCCAGCCTTCAGAACATCCTCAAGGATCAGCCGGATTATCGCAACGAGATCCGCAACCATACGCCGCTGGGGCGAATCGCCAAGGCCTCCGAGCTGAGCGAGACGGTGCAGTTCCTGTCTTCCGACGCGGCGCAGTTCATGACCGGGCAGATCCTTGCCGTCGATGGCGGGCGCACGCTGATCGACCCGGTGGGCAGCCCCGCGCACTGATCGCCCCGAGACTGATCTTCGGTCCCGCCGCAGCCCGCGGGCAAGGTCAGTCCTTCGGATGGGCCGGATAGCGCGCGGCGCAATCGGCAAGCGCGCGGGCCGCGCGCCGCTCGGTCTCGGCCCTCTTGGCCTTCAGTTCGGCCAGATTGCGCCGCTCCGCGGCCAGATCGACCGCCACCGGAACCTCGCGCACGCCGAGCTCGGGCCAGTCGCAGAAGGTGAAGCCCGCTGCCGGATTCCGCCCCAGCCGCGATCCATAGCAGAAATCCAGCCGGCTGCGCTCATAGGGCTCGCGGCGATAGCCGAAGCCGCGGGCGATGGTCTGCTCGGACTGCCGGATCAGCTTGTCGAGCACGCGCAGATCGTAAAGCGCCGCGTTCTCGCAGGATTGGCGCGGGGTCGCACAGGCGGCCAGAGGGAGAAGGAACAAGAGGGCAAGCGCACGCATGGAAACTCTCCTGGAGGGATGGCCCATCTTACGTCGCCCGGCGCGATAACGGAACCATGCGGCATGGTGGCGCGGACGGAGATAAGCTGATAGCTGATTGCCACCACAGGGAGAGAGGCGCGATGACCGAACTGTTCGATGACCGCAAAGCGCAGGCTGCCGCCTGGTTCCGTAACCTGCGAGACGAGATCGTTGCCGCCTTCGAGGCGCTGGAGCAGGGCCTCGCGCCCGAAGCGATGGCCGGGCGCGAGCCGGGCCGTTTCGAGGTGACCGAGACCCGCCGGAAGTCCGAGGACGGTTCGGATGCCGGCGGCGGTCTGATGAGCGTGATGCGCGGCGGCCGGATCTTCGAGAAGGTGGGGGTCAATGTCTCGACCGTCCATGGCACGCTGAACCCGAAGGCGCAGGCGGCGATGGCGGCGCGCAAGGGGCTGGAGGACATGCGGGAGGATCCGCGCTTCTGGGCCTCGGGCATCAGCCTCGTCGCGCATATGCAGAACCCGCATGCTCCGGCCGTGCATCTCAATACCCGGATGTTCTGGACCCCGCATGGCTGGTGGTTCGGCGGCGGCACCGATCTGAACCCCTGCCTTCCGCGCGACGAGGACACGGCCGCCTTTCACGGTGTGCTGAGGGCGCATTGCGACCGTCACGACCTGGCCCATTACCCGCGCTTCAAGGCCTGGGCCGACGAGTATTTCCACGTTCCGCATCGCGGCCGCGCCCGCGGCGTCGGCGGGATCTTCTTCGACGATCTGAATTCGGGCGACTGGGCCGCGGATTTCGCCTTCACCCAGGATGTCGGCCGCGCCTTCCTGCCCGCCTTCCTGCCGCTGGTCGAACGCCGCGCCCGGACGCCCTGGACCGAGGCGGACCGCGCCGCCCAGCTTGCCCATCGCGGGCTCTATGCCGAATACAATCTGCTTTACGACCGAGGCACGCGATTCGGGCTCGAGACCGGGCATGATCCGGAAGCGGTGCTGATGAGCATGCCGCCGCTTGCCAGCTGGCCCTGAGCGGGCGGGCCCCCGTGGAAAAGGCGTGACTGAGCCGCGGGCTCAGCCGTCGCTCGAGGCGCAGATCAGCTCGGTCAGCCTGGCAAAGCTGGCCGCAGCCTTCGCCCAATGCCTGTCTGCCTCGGCGGAGCCTTCGACCGTGTCGCCGGCGTCGAGGGCCAGCACCACCACCCCATGCAGCGTGGTCCAGTACAGGAAGGCCAGTTCATGGGCCTTGTCGGTGCGTCGGCCGCGCTGCCGCTGGCAGCGCCGCACCCCTTCGGTCAGCGCGTCCAGCGCCTCGGCGGGCATGGCCTCGGCAATGATCCGGGAGATGCCGCCGCTGCCGGGGGAGCAGAACATCAGCCGGTAAAGCGCAGGGTTGGCGCGGGCGAAGTCGAGATAATCCTGCCCGCCCCGCATCAGCCGTGCCGCCGGATCGCCGCCAGGTGCCGCGTAAAGCGCGGAGCGGCGGTCGGCAAGCCGGTCGTAGGAGACCCGGCGCAGCTCGGCAAGCAGCGCGTCGCGATCGGGAAACTCCGCCGCAAGCCGGGCCTCGGTCAGGCCTGCCGCAGCGGCCAGCTCGGCCATGGTGAAATCGGCCTCTCCCCGCGCCTGCATCAGCGCGATGGCCGCGTCGACCGCGCGCAGGCGCGCATCGGAAACGGAGTGATCTCTCGAGGGCAGGGCCATGGATCCCCGGGCAAACTGGGAGCGCAATTGCGCTATAGCTAGCGGTCCGGCCCCTGCGCTTCAATCCGGACGGAGGAGAAGCATCTTTTGGGAAACGCCCGCACAGGAGAATTCCGCGCGGGCGTTTACCAGGTTTCCCCGGAGTCTCAATGGACTGCGCGTCAGCCGCGCAGAGCCTCCAGCATCATCGTCACATTCTCGGGATCGGCATCGGGGGTGATGCCATGGCCCAGGTTGAAGATATGCGGGCCTTTCGAGAAGGCCTCCTTGATGCGCTTGGTCTCGTCGATCAGCTGCTGACCGCCCGTGACCATCAGTTTCGGGTCCATGTTGCCCTGGACGCAGCCGTCCTTCTGCACGTTCTCGACCGCCCATTCGGCCGAGACCGAATTGTCAAGCGCGACGCAATCGGCGCCGGTGGCCCTGGCGAATCCGACATATTTGTCGCCTGCTTCGCGCGGGAAGGCGATGCAGGGCAGGCCCGGATGCCGCGCCTTCATCTCGACGATGATCCGCCTGGCGGGTTCCAGCGCGTATTTGTCGAAGGCCTCGCCCTTCAGCGATCCGGCCCAGCTGTCGAAGATCTTGACCACTTCGCAGCCCGCCTCGACCTGTTTCGACAGGTATTCGATGGTGGCCTCGGTCAACAGCTCGATCAGCGCCGCGAAGGTCGCCTCGTCCTCCTGACGCAGCGCATGGGCCGGCGCCTGGTCCTTGGTGCCGCGACCGGCGATCATGTAGGTCGCCACCGTCCAGGGCGCGCCGGCAAAGCCGATCAGCGTGGTCTCTTTCGGCAGCTCGCGCGACAGGATCCGGCAGGTCTCGTAGACCGGGGCCATGTGGTCGTGGATGTCGTCCTTGCCCTTCAGCGCCTTCAGCCCCTCGGGACCGGTGATCGTCGACATGCGCGGGCCTTCGCCGGTTTCGAACCACAGCTCGGCGCCCAGCGCCTGCGGCAGCAGCAGGATGTCGGCGAACAGGATGGCGGCATCGAAGCCGTAGCGGCGGATCGGCTGCAGCGTCACCTCGGCCGCAAGCTCCGAGTTGTAGCACAGCGACAGAAAGTCGCCCGCTTCGGCGCGGGTGGCCTTGTATTCAGGAAGATAGCGCCCCGCTTGGCGCATGAGCCAGACCGGGGGCACGTCCATCGTCTCTCCGGAAAGTGCCCGCAGCAGTTTTTTAGTTTCCGCCATCGTCGTCCCCGTTTATGTGTGCGGCCCGTCGTCCCCTGCTTGCGTCAGCATGTCAAGACAGGCCGAGTTGTCAGGACGACGTGACGCGATTAGAGGTTTGGGCATGGCTATCACACTTCCTTCCCCCGCTTCACCCCTGAAGATCGGCACGCGCGGCTCGCCGCTGGCGCTGGCCCAGGCATATGAAACCCGCGAACGGCTGATGAAGGCCTTCGATCTGCCGGAGGATGCCTTCGAGATCGTGGTGATCAACACCATTGCCGACCGGGTGCTCGACAGGGCGCTGAAGGAGATCGGCGGCAAGGGTCTCTTCACCAAGGAGATTGAGGACGCCATGCTGGGCGGCAAGATCGACATCGCGGTCCATTCGACCAAGGACATGGCGGTCGAGCAGCCCGAGGGGCTGGTGCTGGACACCTTCCTGCCGCGCGAGAATTACCGCGACGCCTTCATCTCGAAGACCGCCGGATCGCTGAAGGATCTGGCAGAGGGCGCTGTCGTCGGCACCTCGTCGCTGCGGCGCCGCTCGCAGCTGCTGAACTACCGGCCCGACCTGAAGGTGGTGGAATTCCGCGGCAATGTGCAGACCCGGCTGAAGAAGCTGGAAGATGGCGTGGCCGAGGCGACCTTCCTCGCGATGGCCGGGCTGAACCGTCTGGGCATGGAAGAGGTCGCAAGCTCGACCATCGAACCCGAAGAGATGCTGCCGGCCGTGGCGCAGGGCGCTATCGGGATCGAACGGCGTGTCGACGACGCGCTGGCCGGTCACCTGCTGGAGGCGCTGCATGACAAGGCGACGGGCGAGATGATGGCCTGCGAACGCGCCTTCCTCGACGCGCTGGACGGCTCCTGCGAGACGCCGATCGGCGGGCTTGCGTTGCACGAGGGCGGCAATCTCTGGCTTCGGGGCGAGATCCTGCGTCCCGACGGCTCGGAGCGGATCGCGGGCGAGGATCGCGCCCCCATCGAGGATGCGGCCGAGATGGGCTTTGCGCTTGGCAAGAAGCTGCGCGAAGAGGCGGGCGAGGGCTTCTTCGACTGGGACTGAGCCCCGGCAGGAGCCATCGGGACGATAGCAGCGCCCGGCCGCAAGGCCGGGCGTTTTCCGTTTCAAGGCCGCGCCGTCAGTCCCGGGCGGGCGGCACCAGCTTGCCGGGATTCATGATGCCCTCGGGGTCGAGCGCGGCCTTGATCCGGCGCATGGCGTCCAGCGCCACCGGGTTCTTGCGTCGCGCCATGGTCGAGAGTTTCGACAGCCCGATCCCGTGTTCGGCCGAGAAGCTGCCATCGAGCGCCGCGACCTCGTCCTCGACCGCCTCGCGGAGCGCTTCCTTGAGATCGGCGCTGCCCGAACTGGCCCAGACCGTGTAATGCAGGTTGCCATCGCCCAGATGGCCCACGGTGACGCTTTCGGCGCCCGGATCGATCTGCGGCAGGCGCGCGGCCATCCGCCCGAGGAAGGAGCCGACCCGGTCGAGCGGCAGCGCGATGTCGTTGTCGACCACATGCGGGGCAGAGAAACAGATCTCGGCCGAGATCTCGCGCCGGGCCCAGATCTCCTGACGCTGGGTCTCGTTCTGGGCGACGACGGCGTCCAGCACCTCGCCGCGCTCGAAGCCTTCTGCCAGCGTGTCTTCCAGAAGCTGCACCACCGGCAGCCTGCCATCGGGCCCGGGCGTGGCATCGCGCGGCGCGGTGGCGCCGATCTCGACCATGAGGCTGACCGGATAGGTGCGGTCGAAGGGCGGGCGCATCTCGGGGCGCAGCCGGAACAGCTGGCGCATGTAGTCGTCGGGCATGTATTCGAAGGCCTCGACGGCGCCGCCCGTGGCCTCCTGCAGCCGGTTCAGGAGATCGAGCGCGGCATCCAGATCGCTGACCGCGACCATGGCGGTGGCATAGGCGCGGGGGCGCGGGAAAAGCTTCAGTACGGCCGCCGTGATGATCCCCAGCGTGCCCTCGGCGCCGATCATCAGATCCTTGAGGTCGAGCCCGGTATTGTCCTTGTGCAGCGGGCTCATCACATCCATCACCCGACCGTCGGGCAGCACCGCCTCGAGCCCGAGGCAGAGCCCGCGCGTGCTGCCATAGCGTAGCACGTTCGAGCCGCCGGCATTGGTCGAGAGCACGCCGCCGATGAGCGCCGAGCCGCGGGCGCCAAATGTCAGCGGAAAGACCATGTCCCGGGCCTCGGCCGCGTCATGGAGCTGCGACAGGATCACGCCCGCCTCGACCGTTGCGGTCCGGGCGCGCGGGTTGATCTCGCGGATCCGGTTCAGCCGTTCGACCGAGACCATCAGCGCGCCATCGCAATAGGCCCCGCCCGCAAGCCCGGTATTGCCCGCGACCGGCACCAGCGGCAGCCGGTTCCGGGCGGCGAAGGTCACGATGGCGGCAAGCTGGTCGCGGTCGGCCGGGCGCAGCAGCGCGGCGGGCGTGCCCTTGTATTTGCCGGTCCAGTCATGGGCGTGACGTCTTGTATCCTCGCCGGTCAGCACATGGGCGGGGCCGAGAAGGTCGGTGAGATAGGGGATCGGGTCCAAATGCGCCTCCGTCAATCGGCCTTCACCTAACGCCAAGCGGGCGGGCTTGGCCAGAGGGCTGAAGCCGGACGGGGCAGGGCAGACCTGTCAAAAGCCGCGCCTTTCGGTGCAGGATCGCGGTCCCGGTCCGCTCAGATCCCGTCTTTGGCCCAGACTCAGCCCCCGGCGCCGGCCCCGGCGCGGTCGACCAGTTCGAGCACGCTCGGCCCCATCGCCTCGACGATCAGTTTCACGCCTGCGGCCGAGGGGTGGATGCCGTCATCCTGCATGTAGCGCGCCATCGCCGTGCCGCGGTCGGGCAGATCGGTCAGGCCCTTGAGGAAATTCGGGAAATAAAGCGTGTCATGGGCCCTGGCGAGTTCGGGATACATGGCGTCGAAGGCGGCCTTGAATTCAGGCCCGTAATTGCCCGGCGCATCGAGCCCGACCAGCAGGACCGGCACATCCGCGGCCTCGGCCCGGGTCAGGATCGCGTCGAGATTGGCCCGCGAGGCGGCCGGGTCGATGCCGCGCAACAGATCGTTGCCGCCAAGCGCCACGATCAGCCCGTCGACCTCGGGCGTGAGCGTCCAGCCGATCCGGGACAGCCCGCCCGCCGTGGTGTCGCCCGAGACCCCGGCATTCAGAACCGTGACATCGGCGCCCTGCGCTCTCAGCCAGGCCTGAAGCTGGGGCACGAAGCCCTCTTCCTGCGGCAGGCCGTAGCCCTGGGTCAGGCTGTCGCCGAGGGCGGCGAGAGTGATTTCGGCGCGGGCGGGTCCGGCGCCGGCAGAGAGGCCCAGTGCCAGCATCAATGCCACGCTCAGGTTGAGGGCGCGCGCGGCCGCCCCATATCGGGGGGAGGGCAGGCAATGGAGGCACCGCGCGATGGCAGACCCGATTCTTTCGCTCAGCGACGTGACGCTGACGCTCGCCGGCAATGCCGGCCCGGTCGAGATCCTGCATGGCATCTCGCTCGACGTGGCGCCGGGCGAGACCCTGGGGCTGGTCGGTCCGTCTGGATCGGGCAAGTCGTCTCTCCTCATGCTGATGGGCGGGCTCGAACGGGCCAGCGCGGGTCGGGTGACGGCGCTGGGCCGCGATCTTACGGCGATGAACGAGGACCAGCTCGCCCGGTTCCGCAGGGAACATATGGGCGTGGTGTTCCAGTCTTTCCACCTGATCCCGACCATGACCGCGTTGGAAAACGTGGCGACGCCGCTGGAGCTGGCCGGTCATCGCGACGCCTTCGAGCGGGCCCGCGACGAGCTGCGCGCGGTCGGGCTCGGCGCCCGGGTCGACCATTATCCCAGCCAGATGTCCGGCGGCGAGCAGCAGCGCGTGGCGCTGGCCCGCGCCGCCGCGCCGCGCCCGCATCTGCTTCTGGCCGACGAGCCCACCGGCAATCTCGACGGCGCCAATGGCGCTGCGATCATGGAGCTTCTGTTCGGGCTGCGCGACCGTCATGGCGCGACGCTGGTGCTGGTGACCCATGCCGCGGATCTGGCCGCGCGCTGCGACCGGGTGATCGAGCTGGCCGACGGGCGGATCGCGGGCGAAGCCGCGCAGAGGGCGGCGGAATGAGCCTTGCGGTCGCGGTCCGGATCGCCCGGCGCGAGCTGCGCGGCGGGCTGCGCGGCTTCTATGTCTTTCTCGCCTGTCTTGCGCTGGGCGTCGCGGCCATCGCCGCGGTGGGCTCGGTCCGCGAAAGCATCGAGGCCGGGCTGACCCGCGAGGGCGCGGCGCTTCTGGGCGGCGATGCCGAGATGACGCTGACCTACCGCTTTGCTTCGGAGGAGGAACGCGCCTGGATGGAGGGCGTGTCGGCGGCGTTGTCGGAAGTGGTCGATTTCCGCTCGATGGTGGCGGTCGTGCGCGATGGCGAGACCGAACGCGGGCTGACCCAGGTCAAGGCGGTCGACGGGGCCTATCCGCTTTACGGGCAGGTCGTGCTGGACCCGCCGATACCGCTGGATGAGGCGATCGCGGGCAATGGCGCGGTGATGGAGCGGGTGCTGGCCGACCGGCTGGGCCTTGTGCCGGGTGACAGCTTCCGGCTGGGAACCGCCGATTACAGGCTGTCCGCGGTCTTGCTGCGCGAGCCCGACGGGGCGGGCGCGGGCTTCGGGCTGGGGCCGCGGCTGATCCTGCGCAAGGCCGCGCTCGAGCCCTCGGGGCTGCTGGCGCCGGGCACGCTTTACGAGGTCAAGTACCGGCTGAAACTGCCGCCCGGCCATGACATCGCCGCGCTCGAGCGCGCGGCCGAGAGCCGCTTTGCCGATCGGGGCGTGCGCTGGCGGGATGCCCGGAACGGCGCGCCCGGCATGACCCGCTTCGTCGACCGCATGGCCTCGTTCCTGGTGCTGGTCGGGCTGGCCGGGCTGGCGGTGGGCGGTGTCGGCGTCTCGGCGGCGGTGCGCTCCTATATCGACGGCAAGACCGAGGTGGTGGCGATCCTGAAGACGCTGGGCGCCGAGGGCGGCACGATCCTCGCGGCCTATCTCATGCAGATCGGCGCGCTGGCCGGGCTTGGCATCCTTCTTGGACTCGGGCTGGGCGCGCTGCTGCCCTTGGCGGCCGGGCCTTTCCTCGCCGCGCAGCTGCCGGTTCCGGCCGAGTTCACGGTCCATGCCGGGCCGCTGGCAGAGGCCGCGCTTTACGGCGTTCTGACCGCGCTCCTCTTCACGCTCTGGCCGCTGGCCCGGACCGAGGAGGTGCGGGCGGCGGCGCTGTTTCGCGATGCCTCGGGGCGGATCCGGGCCTGGCCGCGGCCGCGCTATATCGCGGCGACGGTGTTTCTGGCGCTGGCGCTGATCGGGATAGCGGCCTGGTTCTCGGGCGTGCCGAAACTGGCGTTCTGGGCAGCGGCGGGCATTCTCGGCGCGCTGGGCCTTCTGGTGCTGGCCGCGGCGGGGCTTCGCCGGATCGCGCGTGTCGCGGCCCGGGCGCGGGTTTTGCGCGGGCGCACTGCGCTGCGGCTGGCGCTGGGCGCGGTCGGCGGGCCGGGGGGCGAGACCGCCTCGGTGGTACTGTCGCTGGGGCTTGGGCTGTCGATCCTTGCCGCCATCGGTCAGATCGATTCGAACCTCCGGAGCGCGATCCGGCAGGAGCTTCCCGAACGTGCCCCCTCCTATTTCGTGGTCGACATCCAGCCCGGCCAGCTTGACGGGTTCCTGGCCCGGCTCGGGCGCGATCCTGGTGTCAGCCGGGTCGAGACCGCGCCGATGCTGCGCGGCGTTCTGACCCGGATCAACGGCCGTCCCGCGCGCGAGGTGGCGGGCGATCACTGGGTGGTGCGGGGTGACCGGGGCGTGACCTATGCCGACCGGCCGCCGGAAAACACCGTCGTCACCGACGGGCTCTGGTGGCCTCCCGGCTATGACGGGCCGCCGCAGGTCAGCTTTGCCCGCGAGGAGGCCGGCGAGATCGGGCTGAAGCTTGGTGACGAGATCACCGTCAACATCCTCGGCCGCGACATCACCGCGACGGTGACGAGCTTCCGCGAGGTCGATTTCTCGACCGCGGGCATCGGCTTCGTGATGACGATGGATCCGGCCGCCGTCGCAGGGGCGCCGCATACCCATATCGCCACGATCTATGCCGAGCCATCGGCCGAGGCGGCGATCCTGCGCGATCTTGCCTCGGCCTATCCCAACATCACCGCGATCCGGATCAAGGATGCGCTCGACCGGGTGGCCGAGGTGCTGTCGGGCCTTGCCGCCGCCATCGCCTATGGCGCCTCGGCGACGCTGGTGACCGGGGTGATCGTGCTGATCGGCGCGGCCGCGGCCGGTCAGCGGGCGCGGATCTTCGAGGCGGCGGTGCTGAAGACGGTGGGCGCGGTGCGGGGCCAGATCCTGGCCTATTTCGCGCTGCGTTCGGCGATGCTGGGGGCGGCGGCGGGGACCGTCGCGATCTTCGCGGGCGGGGTCGCGGGCTGGGCGGTGATGCGCTTCGTGATGGAGGGCGATTACCGCTTCGAGCCGGTCTCGGCGCTGGCCATCGTCCTGGGTGGTGCGCTGGCGACGCTGCTGGCGGGGCTTGCCTTCGCCTGGCGGCCGCTGGCGGCACGGCCGGCCCGGGTACTGCGCGCGCGCGAATAGCCAGTCGGGCCTTACCCCTTGCGCAGGCCAGAGGCGACAGCCCGAGGCTCTAATCCGGGGCCTTGTCCGTTGGCGCGGCGGCGGCCTCGCGGGCGATGACGGCCCGGGTCCGGGCCACCAGCAGCGGCAGCGCGACCGTCAGCATCAGCAGGCGGAACACGTGATGCGTGGTCACATAGGCCGGATCGGCGTTCAGAAGCAGCGACATCGCCATCATCGTCTCGAGCCCGCCCGGGGCGAAGGCGATAAGCGCACTCAGCATCGGCAGGCCCAGAAGCTTGGCCACCAGCGCCGCCGCGACCAGCGAGACCAGCGCGGCGAAACCGGTCAGCAGGCTTGCCGCGCCCAGGGACTGCAGCAGCATGCGCGGGGTCACGCCCGAGAACCGCGTGCCGATCAGCGTGCCCATGGCGATGAAGGCCGGCACCGACAGCCAGACGGGAACCGTGCCCTGGATCGTCCCGGTGGCATGGCCAAGCGCCGAAAGCCCCATCCCGCCCAGCAAAAGCCCGGCCGGAACCCGCAGCCGGTCGAGCGCGAGCCCGGCCGCGCCCGACAGGGCGAGCAATGCCAGCAGCCCCCGGAGCGGCATCGGCGGCGCCGTCTGCGGCGGCACGACCGGCAGATCGCCCTGGCCCAGAAGCGGCGCGAGGAACGGCACCAGCAGGATCAGTGCCAGCACGCGGACGGTCTGGATCATCGTCACCCGCGGCAGATCGGCGCGCAGGTCGGTCGACAGGCTCAGCACGAAGCTCAGATGTCCGGGGGTTGCGGTCAGCAGCGCGCTCATCCGGTCGAAGCCGAACAGGCGACGCAGGAGCCGCGCGCCAAGCCCGATGATCGTCAGCACCGAGATCGCCAGCACGAGGAGGCTCAGCGGCCAGTGGATCGCGGTGTCGATCGCCTGGGGGGTGACGCTGGCGCCGAGATTGACGCCGAGGACCACGAAGCAGGTATCGCGGAAGACGCGGGGCAGATCGGCGCGCAGCCCCGCAAGCGCGGCGAGGGTCACGCTCAGCGCGGGGCCGGTGATGAATGGCGCAGGCATATGCAGCAGCGCGGCAAGCGCCGCGCCGGTGGCGCCGGTGGCAAGGGTCAGAAGGGCAGGGCCCAGCGGTGGGTCTGTCGATGTCATGCGCGTTTCCGCAGGCGTCGTCCGCCTGCCGGGCCCAGAAACCGTCCCCGCCGCCGTTTGTCAATTCCGTGAAGGGGTTGCGTCCGCCCTGTCCACAAGCGGAGATCCGCGCGGCAAAGCGATGTTGACTTGCGCTCCGCGCCGTCGCATGCGCCTTTGCAACGGTTTTCGAGGAGGCTGCGCATGAAGATCGCGATGGTGGGCACGGGCTATGTCGGGCTGGTGTCGGGTGTCTGTTTTTCCGATTTCGGGCATGAGGTCGTCTGTATCGACAAGGATCCGCGCAAGATCGAGATGCTGATGCGGGGCGAGGTGCCGATCTACGAGCCCGGGCTCGAGGCGGTGATGGCGCGCAACGTGGCGGCGGGGCGGCTGTCCTTCAGCGGCGATCTGGCGGCGGCGGTGGCCGGCGCCGATGCCGTCTTCATCGCGGTCGGCACGCCCACCCGGCGCGGCGACGGTCATGCCGATCTGAGCTATGTGATGGCCGCCGCCGAAGAGATCGCCATGGCGCTGACGGGCTATTGCGTCATCGTCACCAAGTCGACGGTGCCGGTCGGCACCAACCGGCAGGTGGCCGAGGTGGTGGCGAAGGCCAATCCGGCGGCCGAGTTCGACGTCGCCTCGAACCCCGAATTCCTGCGCGAAGGCGCCGCCATCGACGATTTCATGCGGCCCGACCGGGTCGTGGTGGGGGTCGAGGCCGAACGCGCCCGCGCCGTGATGGCCGATATCTACCGGCCGCTCTTCCTGCGCGAATTCCCGGTCGTCTATACCGATCTGGAATCGGCCGAGATGATCAAATATGCCGCCAACGCCTTCCTTGCGGCCAAGATCACCTTCATCAACGAGATGGCGATGCTCTGCGAGAAGGTCGGCGCCGACATCAAGGCGGTCTCCAAGGGCATGGGGCTGGACGGCCGGATCGGCAACAAGTTCCTGCATGCGGGGCCGGGCTATGGCGGCTCGTGTTTCCCCAAGGATACCAACGCACTGGCCCGGATCGGGCAGGATCATGCCTCGCCCTGCGCCATCACCGAGACGGTGATCGAGGTCAATGACCGGGTCAAGCGGCGGATGGTCGACAAGCTGGTCGATCTTTGTGGCGGCAGCGTCAACGGCAAGACCGTGGCGGTGCTGGGGGTGACCTTCAAGCCCAATACCGACGACATGCGCGAGGCGCCCTCGCTGACCATCGTGCCCGCCCTGGTGGGCGGCGGCGCGAAGGTCCGCGTGGTCGATCCGCAGGGGCGGCGCGAAGGCGAGAAGCTGCTGCCCGGCGTCGACTGGGTCGAGGATCCCTATGCCGCGGCGACAGGGGCCGATGCACTGGTCATCCTGACCGAATGGAACGAGTTCCGCGCGCTCGATCTCGGCCAGATGTCCAGGCTCATGGCGGTGCCGCGGCTGGCCGATCTGCGCAACATCTACCCGCCCGAGGATGTGCGGCAGGCCGGGTTCGAGGCCTATGTGGCGGTCGGCCGCCGGGGTTTCGGGCTCGACGGGTAAGACCTTTGAGGCGACGTCTTCCTCGTCGCCTCAAAGCTCGGCCGGGCGCTGCGGCGCCCCCATACGCTGATGTCGGATGGCCCCGGGCTATTGGGGGCGCGGTTCCCGGCCTGTCGCGCTGTCGCCCCGCGCCATGGCGCGGCTGGAGGCCGCCCATCCGGTGTCTGAGCCCGACGCCCGGTTGCGGGCATGGCCGTTTTCGGCGGCGGTGAGGCTCCGGAGAGTTCGGTCGCGCGCCCAGGTTCAACGCGGCCAGAGACCCCTTCCTCGTCGCAGTTGCGCTGGCCCGTGGTCTTCCCGAGGCGCCGGTGCTGTTTCCTGGCCGCGATCCCCGAGGCGAATGTGGCGGCGGCTCTGCTGCTGCGGGCTGGCTTCGACCCGTCGCGGTCGAGCCTTGAGGACGCCTCGCGCACCACAGCCGAGAACGCGCGGCTGGCGGTGGAGCTGGTGCCCGACCGGCCGGGCAACCGGGTGCTGGTCACCTCGGCCTTTCACATGCGCCGTGCCGTTGCCACATTCTGCGCCGCGGGCTGGCGCGGCATCCTGCCCTATCCGGTCGATTTCCGCACTGCGCCCGGATTTCGCGCCAGCCCGGGCCTGCCGGAAAACCTCGGTCTCTTGACCCTCTTCTTGCACGAAGTGCTGGGGCTTGCGGTTTACCGCGCCAGCGGCCTTGCCGCCGATCCGCTTCCCGAAGGCTGCCTTGCCGGGTGATTTTTCCCGTCCGGCATGACCCGAGAGCCGGACCCGCGCGGCATATCGCGCGGCTTCGCGGGGGGGCAGGCCGATGGCGCACCGGGCGCTTTGCCGGAGCGCGCTGTCGGGAGGTCTTGCAGTAATCGGGAGGGCCGGGGCGGGCTCAGGGGCACCCGGTGGGCGGCAGGTCTTGGAACCGGCGCATGAAGCCGCGGTCGATCCGGTCCTTCCAGTGCCAGACCCAGCGGCCCTCGATCCGCAGCGCCAGCCGGTCGGCGGCGGCGCGCTTTTCGCCCATCGAGATCAGCTTGAGATATCGCCGCTGCGGCCGGTAGGCGCGCATCGGGCCGCCGGTCAGCCCCGCGATCAGGTTTCGGGCCAGGATCGGCGCCTCGCGCACCGCGAAGACGCCCGCCTTGGGCCGTGGTGCATGCGAGAGATGGGCGCAATCGCCCGCGGCAAAGACCCTCGGATCCGAGACCGAGCGCAGGGTCCTGTCGACCGTCACGAAGCCCTCCGTCAGGGCGAGCCCGGTTTCGCCCAGCCAGCCCTGCGGCCGGGCGCCTGCCGCGCCGATGACGAAGGCGGCGGGCAGGCTCTCGCCGTCGGCAAGCGTCACGCCCCCGGGGCCGATCCGTGCAACCCGGCTTCCGGTCCGGAGCGCGATCCCGGCCCGGGCAAGGGCCTCGAGAAGGGCCGTGCGGGCACCGGGGCGCAGGTCGTGCAGGATCTCGTCCGAGGCCTCGATCAGTGTCAGCTCGGGCGCGGCGCCGCCTTTTGCCAGCCTGTGGCGGGCGGCCAGCGCCAGCTCGACCCCGGCCACGCCCGCGCCGATCACCACGACGCGGGGCGCGGCATGACCCGCCGCGACCCCGGCAAGGAACCCGGCCCAGCGATCGGCGAAGTGCCCGAGCGGCTTGGCCGGGACCGCGTGATCGGCAAAGCCCGGCAGGTCGGGCAGATCGGAGGTGATGCCGATATCGAGCGAGAGGATGTCATAGGGCACCGGCGCCTGCCCGGCGACAAGCACATGGCGGCGGGCCCGGTCGAGCCCCTCGGCGCGGCCGATGACGAAGCGCGCCCCGGCGGCGCGGGCCAGCCGCGCGAGGTCGATCTCGAGTGCCGCGCGCGGATAATGGCCCGCGATGAAGCCCGGCAGCATGCCCGAATAGGCGGCCCTCGGCGCCGGGTCGATCAGCGTCACCGAGAGGTCGGGGCGCTGCCTCATCCCGCGCAGCACCAGCGCATGGGCATGGCCACCGCCGATCAGCACCAGATGGGCGCGGGTACTCATCGGCTCAGTACCCGGTCATTTCCAGATAGCCCTCGCCCGGATGGCTGCCGCGCGCCGTGACCGGGCCTTCCCAATAGGGCACCCGGGTTTCGTTCCAGGCCTTTGGCTGCAGCGCGGTGACGGTGATGTCGAGCCCGCGTGCGGGCAGGCGAACACGCCAGAGCGTCGGGATACTGTGCCCGGCAACCTCGGTTTCGGCCTCCGGGACCATCTCGACCGCGCCAGGGGTCAGCGGCGTGGGGGTGCCGTCGGGCGCGATCCAGGTGCCGGTGAGAAAGTCGTCGCGTGCGCCCCGCAGCCGGAAGGCCATCAGCTTGGCGCCGCCGTCGAGATGCAGCGACAGCCAGTCCCAGCCGGTCTGGTCGGCTGCGAGCGGCTGGCTCGACCATTCGCGGTCGAGCCAGGCCCGGCCGGTGACGCGGACTGTGCGGTCGGGGAAGATCAGGCGGCCCTCGGCGCGGTAGAAGGGCTGCGAATAGTAATGGCTGGCCTGCCCGTCGCGCGACTTGACCGAATAGCCGTGCGCGCCCTGCAGGACCAGCGGCCCGGTCGCGACGAGGTCGAGATCATAGGCAAAGCCCGTGCCACTGGCGCCGAGCCGGGCGGCCGATAGCGGATCGGCGCCGGGTCCGGCTGTGCTGAGCAGATGCCAGTCGTCGATCTCGGCGCGGAAGGGGGCAAGGGTCACCCCGGCCTGCCCGATGCCGCCCCGGGCCAGCCGCTCGGCGCTTTTATGGGTGTCGGCCGAGGTGACGGCGGCATGGCCCATCCAGGCGGTCCGGGTCTGCCAGCCGGTGCCGGGCTCGCCGGGCGCCAGCGCGCTGCGAAACAGCGTCCACTGGATGCCGTATTGCCTGCCGTCCTCGCCCTCGAGATTGGCGGTCACATACCACCATTCGATGCGGAACCCGGGATGGGCACCATGATCGCGGGGAAACTCGAACCGGGCGGCCGGGTCGGGCAGGGCATAGCCATCGGCCGCGCCGCCGAGCCCGGCAAAGCCCTGCGCCAGAGCGGGCAAGGGCAGGAACAGCGCGCAGATCAGGACCTTAACGTTCATCGGCGAATACCTTCAGCAGATGGACCGGGGCGAGGCGCGCGAGCTTCCAGGCGGGCCAGGCGGCGGCCAGCCCCGCCGCGATCAGCGCCAGCGCGCCGAGCCAGAGCCAGTCCTGCGGGAAGAGATGCATCGGCAGACGCCAGCCGAAGGCCTCGACATTGATCACCGCCAGCAGCACCCAGGCCAGAAGCAGCCCGACCGGCACCGCCAGCGCCATGGTCAGAAGCGCCAGGAGCACCGCGCGGAGCAGTTCCAGCCGGGCGAGGCGGCCGCGGGTCAGCCCCAGCGCCCAGACCGGGGCCAGCTGCGGCAGGCGCATGGTCGAGAGCGTCAGCAGGCTCATGAACATGGCAAAGCCCGCCACGCCCATGGTCAGCACGTTCAGCGCGGCGGTGACGGCGAAGGTGCGTTCGAACACAATCAGCGAGACCTGCTTGACCTCCTGTTGCGAGATCATGCTGTCGGGGGGCAGGCCGAAATCCTCCTCGATGGCGCTGCGGAGCGCGGGCACATTGGCCGGATCGGTGCGGATCGCATAGCGGCGGCGGTCGATCCCGGGATACAGCGCCAGCAGATCGGCGATGCCCAGGATCGCCTGGCCCCTGGTGTTGCCGTAATCGGCATAGACCCCGATCAGCGGCCGGATCGCGCCGCCCGGAAGCGTCACCGGATCGCCGAGGCGCAGACCTGCACGGCGCCAGAGCTGTTCATTGACGATGACGCCGTCGCCGCGCGCGAGGGCCTGCCATACCGAGGCGTCGCCAAGGATCATCGGCCAGTGATCGGGATAGGTGCGGTGATCGGCAACGCCGTAGACCTCGCCCGGACGGCCGAGCAGGGCGCCGTCGATCTTCCAGATCGGCAGCAGCGCGTCGCTGCGCGGGGTCAGCCATTCGGCCAGGCGCAGGGCCTCGTCCTCGGTCCGGGCGGTGACGTAAAGTTCCGATGGCAGGCGCTGGTCGAGCCAGGCGGTGAAGGCCAGCCGGAAGCTCGAGACCATGGTGCCGACGCCGATATTGGCCGAAAGCGCCAGCAGCAGCGCCATCAGCGCCAGCGACAGGCCCGGAAGCTGCTGGCGGGTATCGGCCCAGAACCATTGTGCGATGACGCCCTTCGAGAGCCGTTCGCCGAAAGCCAGCGCCACCGCCAGAGCGCCCGGAAGGGCCAGCGCCGCGGCCAGCAGAAGCGCCCCGAGCAGGACGAAACCGCCCACCAGCCCCTCGCCCCTGACGGCAGCTCCCAGCGCGATCAGCGCAAGCATCCCGGCAAGTCCGGTCTGCCAGGCGAGGGCGCGGGCCGAGGCGCGGCTCCAGGCGCGGGGCTGGGCGGGGGCGAGAACCGGCATCCGCGCCAGCCGCCAGAGGCTTTGCGCCGCCGCGATCCCCGCGCCCGCCAGTGCCATGGCCAGACCCGCGACGGCCCATTCGGGGCGCAGCGACAGGCTGCCCGAGACGCTTGCGCCGTAAAGGCCGCGCAGTGTCGCCGCCACATCGGGCAGGAGTGCTGCTGCGATGACATAGCCCAGCGCGATGCCCGCCAGCCCGGCGACCAGGGCAAAGCCCATCACCTCGGCCGCGAGCAGGCCCACCAGCGCCCGCAGCGGCAGGCCGAGGGCGCGGAGCGTGCGGAAGACCGGGCGGCGCTGCTCGAAGGCGAGGCCGATGGCGGAATGGACGATGAACAGCCCGACCGCGAAGGACAGGAAGCCGAAGGCGGTCAGGTTGAGATGAAAGCTGCCGGTCAGCGCGCCCATATCGGCCTGCTCGGCCGGGCTCTGGCGGATCAGCCCGGGTGCGACCTCGTCCAGCGGGCTCTGGCGCAAGGGCTGCTCGGGCGCAATCAGCAGGCGGCTGATCTTGCCCTCGGCCCGCACGAGGCGCTGGGCGGTGCCGATATCGACCAGCAGAAGGCCGGGCGCCATCCCCGGGGCCGCGGCCAGCGGCGGCAGGCCCCGGGCGCCGCCTTCCGTCAGCCCGGCCACGGTTTCGGGGGCGGCGAAGGCAAGGCCCTCGGCCGAGAGGAAGGCCCCCGAGCGGCTTTCATCGGCGACGGTTTCGGGCAGGCTGTCCGCAGGCAGGGTGAAGGGGTCGACCCCGAGGATACGGAGGGACCGGCCGCGCTCTGACCAGCGCCCTTCCAGCACCGGCGAGACCAGCCAGCCCGCGCGGCGCAGATCCGCAAACACCTGCTGGCCGATCGGCTGACCGTCGCGGGCGACGAGGCTGTCGAGCCGGTCCTGCGCCAGCACTGCCGCCGCGCGGTCATAGCTTTGCCGCGCCTCGGCATTGATCGCCTGCACCCCCGACCAGAGCGCGGTCGCCAGCGCGAGCCCGAGGAAGAGCCCGGCCAGTTGCAGCGGGTGGCGTCGCCAATGCGACAGAAGCGCGGTAATGGCGGTCCGGATCATGCCGCGAGCCGCCCGCCCGCAAGATGCGCGCGCCGTCCCAGCCGCGCGGCGAGCCGGGGCGAATGGGTGACCATCAGAAGCCCCGCACCCGCCTCGGTCACCAGTTCGAGCATCAGGTCCATGACCGCGTCGCCGGTGGCCGCGTCGAGATTGCCGGTGGGCTCGTCGGCCAGCAGCAGCGCGGGCCGGATCGCCAGCGCCCGGCCGATGGCCACGCGTTGCTGCTGGCCGCCCGAAAGCTGTTCTGGATAGCGCGACAGAAGCTCCGACAGACCCAGCCGGTCGGCCAGTGTCGCGACCCGATCCGGATCGTGGCGCCCCGCCAGCCGGGCCTGGAAGGCGAGATTGGCGGCCACGTCGAGCGAGGGGATCAGGTTGAACTGCTGGAAGACCAGCCCCACCGTCTCGCGCCTGAGCGCGGCGAGGCGGGGTTCGGAAGCGTCGGTCAGATCCTGCCCGTCAACGGCGATCCGGCCGCGATCGGCGCGGTCGAGCCCGGCGCAGAGATGCAGAAGCGTGCTTTTGCCGGACCCGGATTCGCCGGTCAGCGCGACCGTCTCGCCCCGGGCCAGCGCGAGATCGACACCGCACAGCACCTCGATCCGGGTTCCCCCGGTCTCGTAGGCCTTGCCGATGCCGGAAAGTGATAAGAGCATGGGCCGTCTCCCCCGTCTGCCGCGCCTATCTAGCGCGCCGGAGGGCCGGGCACAGCCCGCAGGGCCCGGACGAGGTGCCGCAGCAGGGGCTCAGCGAAATGCGGTTCCGGGTCGGATCCCGAGCTTTTTGAACAGCATCGCGGCGGGACAGAAGCCCGTGACCGAGGCCTGCATCAGGTTCAGCCCGACAAAGGCGGTCAGCAGGTACCAGAGGGGCGACAGCCAGCTGCCGAGGGCAAGCGACAGAAGGATCATCGCGCCCGCGAACATCATCACGGCGCGGTCGAGGGTCATGGCGGGTCTCCTTTCGGGGCAGGGGCTGTTCGGCCCGGATGGACCCAAGCTAGGGGCTGGCGCCCAATAATTCAAGAAATGGAATGTGAAAATTGCGGGGCCCGGATTGATTTTCGAGGCTGGCTCTGATAGGTATACCCCCTATATCTATCGAGGCGGATGAATGTCGCATCTTACCAAGGACAAGCCAAAGCTTCTGGCGCGGGTGCGCCGACTGAAAGGGCAGATCGAGGCGATCGAGCGGGCCATCGAGGCCGAGAAGGAATGCGGCGCGATTCTGCAGCTCGTGGCCTCTGTGCGCGGCGCCACTGCCGGGCTGACCCAGGAACTGATCGAGGATCACCTGCGCCATCACGTCATTCTGGTCGAGGACGAGACCGGCCGCGAACAGGGTGGCGCGGAGCTTGCCTCGGTCCTTCGCACCTATCTGAAATAGGCCGGATCATGCATGACCACGCCCCTTCCGAGAACTCGCACCATCATTCCCATGACGCGGAGGGCGGCGCGGCGCTCTGCCATCCGCGCGGCCCCGGCGGTCCCGACCATGTCTTTCTGGGCAGCGATCACGACCGCAATGCGCGGCGCACCTGGCTGGTGATCGCCATCACCGCGACGATGATGGTGATCGAGATCGCGGCGGGCACGGTATTCGGCTCGATGGCGCTGCTGGCCGATGGCTGGCACATGGCGACCCATGCCGCGGCGCTGTCCATTGCCGCATTGTCCTACATGTTCGCGCGTCGTCACGCCCATGACCCGCGCTTCACCTTCGGCACCGGCAAGCTGGGCGATCTGGCGGCCTTCGGCAGTGCGGTGGTGCTGGGCGTGGTCTCGCTGATGATCGGCTGGGAAAGCCTCGTTCGGCTGGTGCATCCGGTCGGCATCCATTTCGGCGAGGCGATCTTCGTCGCGGTCATCGGCCTTCTGGTCAATATCGGCAGCGCGGTGCTGCTGCATCAGGGGCCGCATGCGCACAGCCATGGGCATGGCCACGATCACCACCACGCCCACGACCACGCCCACGACCATGGGGCGCAGGCCGGGCATCACTCGCACGACCACCACCACGAGGTCGACCACAACCTGCGCGCGGCCTATCTGCATGTGCTGGCCGATGCGCTGACCTCGGTCCTTGCCATTGCCGCGCTGGTCGCGGGGCGGGCCTTCGGCTGGGTCTGGCTCGACCCGATCATCGGCATGCTGGGGGCGATCCTGATCGCGCGCTGGTCCTTCGGACTGATGCGCGATGCCGGCGGCGTGCTGGTCGATTTCGTGCCGCGTTCGGAGACGCTGCCGCAGAAGATCCGCGAGGCCATCGAGACCGACGGCGCCCGGGTGGTCGACCTGCATGTCTGGCAGCTCGGTCCCGGCCATCGCGGCGCCATCGTCGCGATCTCGGACGAGCATCCGCGCCCGGTGGCAGAATATCGCGGGCGGCTGGCGCATCTGGGCCGCCTCTCGCATGTCACGATCGAGGTCGAGGCGGTCTGAGCCGCCCCGTCTGGTTCCCGTTCAGAACGGGAAGAACAGCGGGATCACCCCGACCGCGAGCACGGCGAAGATGATGTTCAGCGGCAGGCCGACCTTCAGGAAATCGCGGAACCGGTAGCCGCCCGCGCCATAGACGAAGGTGTTGGTCTGATAGCCGATGGGCGTGGCGAAACTGGCCGAGGCCGCGAACATCACCGCCATGATGAAGGGGCGCGGATCGACCCCCAGCTGGGTTGCCAGCCCGATCACGATGGGACCGACCAGCACCGCCACCGCGTTGTTGCTGATCATCTCGGTCAGCGCGCTGGTCAGCACATAGACCGCCGCCAGGATCGCCAGCGGCCCGAACCCGCCCATGAGCCCAACCACCCAGTCGACGATCAGCTGTGCGGTGCCGGTCTCCTCCATGCCCTTGCTGAGCCCCAGCATGCCGAAGATCAGGAACAGGATCCGCCAGTCGATGGCGTTGAACGCCTCTTCGGGATCGACGCAGCGGGTCAGCATCACCGCAACCGCGCCGATCACCGCAAGCCCGGCAATGGGCATCACCTCCAGGGCGGCAAGCCCGACGACCGCCACCATCGTGGCGATGGCGATGGGCGCCCTGGATCGCCGCATCGGCCGTTCGGTGGGCGCCGATAGATTGATCACGCCGCCATCCTCGACCAGCCGGCGAAGCCCTTCGGGCGGGCCCTCCAGCAGCAGCGTGTCGGCGAATTGCAGGCGGATGTTGTCGGCCCGCTCCGACAGGTTGCGGTCCGCGCGATGCACGGCCATGACATAGACGCCATAGCGGCGGCGCAGCCGCAACTCGCTCAGCGGCCGGCCGCGCAGCATCGAATTCGGACCGATGCTGGCCTCGAGCGTCACGGTCTGGTCGGCGGTCACGGGCTCGACCCCCCGGTCCGAGAGGTCGCGGAACGCCACCTGGCCGTTTTCCTTCAGTCCGAGGATCTCGCCGGTGCCCGTTTTCAGGACCAGCCGGTCGCCGGGCTCCAGCACCAGCTTGTCGAGGCTGCGCCGCATCGAGACCTCGCCCCGGATCACGTCGAGGATACGGGTTTCGGCGGTGTTGAAGGGCAGGTCGTCGAGCCGCTTGCCGATATAGCGCGATCCGGCCGGGATCAGCAGCCGGGCAAGGAAGCGGCGCCTGGATTCGCGGCCCATCACATGCGCCAGGGATTGCCGGTCGGGCAGCAGGAAGCGTCCGGCGAGGGCCATGTAGGTCATGCCCACCACGGCGAAGATGAGCCCGGGCAGGGTCATTTCGAACATCGATATCGGCGGCTGGCCGGTCTCTTTCGCGACCCCGCTCATCAGGATGTTGGTCGAGGTGCCGACCAGGGTCAGCGTTCCGCCGAAGATCGCCGCGAAGGACAGCGGCATCAGCAGGCGAGAGGGCGCGACGCCCAGGCTGGCCGCGACCGAGATCATTACCGGCGTCAGCAGGATCACGACCGGGGTGTTGTTCATGAAGGCCGAGGCCAGCACCGTCACGATCATCATCAGGAACAGCGCGCGAAGATACGAGCCTCCGGCCCGCGCGGTCATGAAATCGCCAAGCGTGGCCAGCACGCCGGTGCGTTCAAGTGCTGCCGAGATGATGAACATCATCGCGATGGTGATCGGCGCGCTCGACCCGAACACGGTCAGGAAATCGCCGGTCTCGATGATCCCGGTGGCGAGCAATGCGGCCGAGGCCGCGAGCGCGGTCACTTCGGGCGGATATGTTTCCTTGACGAAACTGAGAAAGACAATGGCAAGCAGGGCAAGAACGACGATCTGGTCGAGCGACATCCGGACGGACCTTCCGATGGGCGCATTTATTCAGGTTAAATACGATAGGTTAGATCGGGTTTCTGTGGAAGCGGTTCCTTGGCGATGCGTCTGACCGGCGCGCGCAGGTCCGGGCGCGCTTTTGCCTCCCTGTCGTGACCTGACAGCCGGTCATGCACGAGGCTCTGTCGGGCCGGCAGCTCGAAGCCCGCGGCCGTTGCCCCGCGACGTCCGGCCGGGTGCCGGAGCGCCCTTCGGTATGGCGCCGGTCATCCGCTGTGCCCGGCGGGTCAGCCCGGACCGCCACCGCATGGGCAGCGGCGTGAGCTGCGTAAGATCCGGGGCAGAAGCCGGGTCATTCCGGGCGCACATCGCGTAGGCCCGGGCCTTGCCGGCATCGCGGGGCCCAGGGTCGCGGAGAAAGACCGGTGCTCCGGGCGAGAGCCGCAGCAGGGTTCGCTTCGGCATCAGTCCTGTCTGCGATGGGATATTGCCAGAAGCGCCACTTGCTCCGTCCGATTGCGCGCGGAAACGGGACGGCCGCCGAAAGAGGGGAAAAGGGCACCGACCCCGCTCTCGGGCTCGATACCGCGCGAAAACCCGAAGATCCGGCGGGACCCGCCCGACAGGCCGCCGATTTCGTCCCGCCATTTTAACCGGCCTCCTTACGCGCATGGCGCGCGGCGGCTCGGTCTGTTGGTGCTAATGTCCGGCGCTCTGGCTTTGGCCGGCGGCAGAGGGCGGCATGATCCAAAGGCTTTCCGGCGTCAGGATGAACGCGAAGAGGGCCAGATAGGCGAGCAGAAAGATGAACAACGCACCCGCGTTGCGCCGCCTCATCGTCACAAGCCCGCCGAAACCCAAGCGCCGAGTTGGCTGCATGGTGCGAATCCCCCATTGTGGCCCGTCAAGTCTACAGGGGATGTCGTGATAAATCCTCCTGTCCTTCGTGGTTTCCGAGAAGAGAATTCCCCGGCGGGTCAGCGCGCTGTCCGCCGGAGGCCACAAAAGCCTTGCCGCCAGCGCTGGAAGAGGCTCGCCGGCTACCGTTCAGGGTATTGAATTGATGGGGATTATTCCGCCTTTCAGAACAGGGGACCTGCGGAGGGCAGAAGATTCCTTCGCTTGATCGGCGCCGGTTTCGCCCGTATTCGTGACAAATGATCACCCAGAAGACAAAATATGCCCTGAAGGCTCTGATCGCGCTTGCGGAAGAGGCTGCCGGGGCGGGTGAGGCGCTGACCATCGAACAGATCTCGCAGCGCTCGGGCGCGCCCAAGCGGTTTCTGGAACATATCCTGCTCGATCTCAAGCGTACGGGCTATCTCGGATCGCGCCGGGGCCGGTCGGGCGGGTATCTGCTGATCAAGGAACCGCGCCAGGTCTCGATCGGCGAGTTGCTGCGCGAGGTCGACGGGCCGATCGCGCCGCTACCTTGCCTCTCGCGTCGGGCCTATCAGCCCTGCGACGATTGCGAGGACGAGGAAAGCTGCCGGATCCGCAGGCTGTTCGGACAGGTCTTCTACGCCTATCTGCTGCTGATCGAGTCGCTGACGCTGGCCGATCTTCTGGAAAGCCCCGACCGGATCGAACGGCTGGCGGCGGATGTCGCCCTGCCGCCCGTCTGAGGGCGCGGCCCGGCCCCTCCGCCGATCCGGCCCCCTGTGGCCCCCTGCGACATGCTTACGACCGGGATCCAGCCCGGGCGTCCCCGATCATGGGCGGAAGCTCCGGGCGGGGCGCCGGCCGGCCGATCCCGGTTCCGGCCGGACACAGGTCCCGACAGGGCGCTGGCCTCGCCCGGCGTCACCCCGTCCCGGGCGCCACAGAGCGCGCGAGCGCCTTGCAGGCATGGGCGCCGATATAGCCCGCCCCGCCCGTCACCAGAACATGCGCCATCGCCCTATTCCGCCGCCTCCGGCCGGGCGAACCGGGCGCGCAGGTAGTCCTCGAACTCACCCTTCAGCTCGGGCCGCGCCAGCGCGAAGGATACCGTCGCCTGCAGGAACCCGGCCTTCGAGCCGCAATCGAAGCGCTGCCCCGTGAAGCGGTAGCCATACACCCCCTGCCCGTCGATCTCCTCTGCAATGGCGTCGGTCAGCTGCAGCTCTCCCCCGGCCCCGAACCGCTCGTGGCGCAGGTTCTGGTCGAGATTGTGCAGCACCTTCGGCGTCAGGATATAGCGCCCGATCACCGCCAGGTTCGAGGGCGCCTCCTCGAGGCTCGGCTTCTCGACCATCCCCTTGACCAGCACCCTGTCGCCCATGTCCCGCGCGACATCGAGAATGCCATAGGCCGAGGCCTTCTCGGGCGGCACTTCCATCGCCGCCACCATGTTCGCGCCGGTCTCGCGATAGGCCTCGGTCATCTGCTGCAGGCAGGGCGTCTCGGCCGCGATCACGTCATCGGGCAGGATCACCGCGAAGGGCTCGTTGCCGATCAGCCGCCGCGCACACCACACGGCATGGCCCAGCCCCATCGCCATCTTCTGGCGGATATAGGCGATCGCGCCGCTTTCCATGTCGGTGCTGCGCAGGATCTCCAGCAGGTCGTCCTTGCCCCTCGAGCGCAGCGAGTCCTCCAGATGCGGGGCGTGGTCGAAATAATCCTCGAGCGCGCTTTTGCCGCGCGACGTCACGAAGATGAAATCGGTGATCCCGGCCGCCCGCGCCTCATCGATCGCGTATTGGATCAGCGGACGGTCCACCAGCGTCATGATCTCCTTCGGAATCGATTTCGTCGCGGGAAGAAAACGCGTCCCAAGACCCGCCACGGGAAAAACCGCCTTCGTTACTTGCCGGTTCTGCATTCGAAATGTTCCTTTTTCACAAGATGACAGACAACGGGCGGGGCCGGAGGCCTATCCGCCGAGGAAAGATAACTGGCCCGGCATGAGGGCCGTGATGCCGATACTGACCGGGGCCGGAACGGGATCTGATCTGGGGGCATGTCAACGGGCCAGTGCAAGCGGGCTCCCGTCCAGGGGTTTCAGGGCCGATCCGGATCGGGCGTCGACACTGTGCCCGAGGCGGCCATCTCCGCGACGGGCCCGATGGCGCGCCCGGCCTCGTTGCGGGGATCGTAGATGGAAAACCGCCGCCATTCCAGTGCCTGCAGGTGACTGAGCCGCGTATCGGCAAGGCACAGCCGCCGGACCCGGCCCGACAGGCCAGATCCGGAGAACGTCGCCGGGCGGCCGCGATCGGGAAAGCGCCGGGGCAGGGATGCGGCGGCGGCATCGTCTCCGGCCATCGGCCGGGCCCTGCCGTTCACCTGCGGATGACCAGACGTCCGTCACGAGATCAGCCGGTCGCCCAGGCGAAACCCGAAAGCCGGGATCCCGGGACCGGCAGGGTCATGGGCGGTGCGCCTCGCCGGGGCCGCGTCGTGACTGCGGCGGTCAGCACGCGGGCGGGGCCGGGGATCGCAAGGCGACCGGCGGTGGGGGAAAGAACAGTGCCCGACCGGGCTCGACCCTCGGCAGAGCGGCGCGCCGGGGATAGCAGTCCCAGGACTGTTTTCCCGCGCGCCGCTCCGGTTGCCGTGCCTTCCGCGCGCGGAAGGCTCACAGCAGGAAATCGGTGGCCGCGAGGCTGTGCAGCCCGTCGAGACGGATCTCGAGATCGACAGCCCCGTTGCCGGTGATATCGGCCAGGATCACCGTCATGCCGGGCAGCGAGGTCAGATCCACCCGCAACTCGCCCGCGGTGCCGCTGAATGCCGCCGTGCCGATGAAATCGAAATCCTGGTCTCCGGCCAGCCCCGAATTCGCGTCGATCCCCGAAAGGTCGAGCAGGTCCTCTCCCGTCGTGAAATCGGTGATGTGGTCGGTATTGCTGCCTTTGCTGTGGCTTGCTTCATTGAACTCGAAGATGTCGGCTCCGGCCATGCCGGTCAGGATGTCGCCGCCCGCGCCCCCGATGATCACATCGGCCCCGGCGCTGCCGATGATGGTGTCGCGGCCCGATCCGCCGTCGATGCTTTCGATCCCGCTCAGGGTGGTCGCGGAGAGGTCCAGCAGGTTGTGCCCGGCAGAGCCCTGCAGCACGACGCCGGCATGCCCGCCGGCATCGACGATCTCGACGCCGACAAGCCCGCCGAGGCCGATGGTGACATTATCGGCCGTGGCGAGGAGGCTGTCGGTGCCCGTGCCGCCATCGACCATGTCATAGCCGTTCGCCCCGGCGCCATAGAGGAAGGTGTCGTTGCCGGCCCCGCCGTTCAGGGTGTCGTCCCAGGCCCCGCCGATGAGAATGTCGTTGCCCGTGCCCGCGTCGATCTTGTCATTGCCATAGCCGCCCTCGAGCCGGTCATTGCCGGCCCCGCCTTCGATCGTGTCGTTGCCGCCGCCGCCGGTGATGGTGTCGGCGCCGCTGCCGCCCAGAAGGGTGTCGGCGCCGGAGCCGCCCGCGAAGGTGCAGGCCTGCGTCGCGATGCTGCCGTCGATCCGGTCATGGCCGCCGGAGCCGGTCACGGTGAAGATGTCGAGGTCGAGATTGCAGGAGATGGTACTGCTGTCGCTCAGCGTCGCCGTGCTTTCATTTGCCGCGAGATCGAAATGGACCGATGTTGCCGTACGGCCCCTTTCATCCGTCTCGGAATAGTCGAGGATCAGATGATCGGTGCCGTCGGTCTCGGCGATATAGGCCGAGGCGATGCCGAGCCGGATGGTATCGTTGCCGTCGGCAAGCGTGATATCGGCGTATTCGATGCCCCGGATGCCCCCGCCCTGGCTGATGTCGAGATCGTAGTCGATGGGGTAATACGGCGCCGCTATGACCAGAGTGTCATTCCCTGTGCCGCCGTCTATGTCGTCTTGCCCAAGCTCTGTGTAGATATAGTCATCGCCGGGGCCGCCATCGAGCAAGGGGGCGCCTTCGCCGGCGATCAGCGTGTCATTGCCGGCCCCGCCATGCAGCTCGCCATCGCTGTCGCCCGAGTCGAGATAGTCGTCGCCATCGTCGCCCCAGAGTTCCGAGTCCGAATAGAGATATCCGTAAAGGCTGTCATTTCCGTTGCCGCCATGCAGGATATCGTAATCGGAACAACTGTGGATCTGGTCGTGCCCGTCACCGCCATAAAGGATCGATGGCTCGTAACCGCCCCAGATCGTGTCGTTCCCGGCCCCGCCGTCGACCGTCCCTCCGTCGGATTCCGAGATATCAATCAGGTCATTGCCAGCAGAGCCCATGATGTCGAATTCGTTGAAGCCGTAGATGCCGTAGCTTTCGCTGCTGGAATCGCTGAGATGGACGGTCCCGCCATAGACGTCGAGATTGACGGAAAGCGCCGTCCGGCTGCTGGGATCGGTTCCGGAATAGTCGAGATGAAGGCAGCCGTCCCCGTCGATATCGGTCAGCAGAAAGCCCGCAAGGACATCGTTCCCGCGGGCCGAGAGGACGGCGCCGGTCGGCTCGAAACCACTCCAGGTGGTGACGCCGGTTCCGGTGGCGAGGTCGATGCTCTGGCTGCTGTCCGGTACCGAAACGAGATAGGACGTGTCGCTGCCCGTGCCGCCCAAGCCCGTACCACCCATGCCCGTGCCGTCGCTCCGGGCCAGGGTCTTGTCATTGCCTGCGCCGCCAAGCAGCGTGTCGTTGCCGTCTTCGCCGGTGATCGCGTCATTGCCCGCGCTTCCGATCACCATTGCCTGTTCGACATTCGCGATGCTCAGGCTGACCGAATTGTGGCTCGGGGACCGGGCCGCGCCCGGCAGAGTGCCGCTCAGTCTGCCGGGAGTGGAGGTGGCATCTGTCGCGACGGTATCGAAGCCGCCCGGCGCATCAAAGGTATGCGCATTGCCGGACGGCAGGATTGTTTTTTGGTCGTTCCCATTCGTGAACATCGGATGACCCCCATAAACCTGAAATGCGCGCCATCAAAAATGACGTGGTCCCCGCACGGCAAATTTTCCGGAGCGCGCAAAAAGACGGCTGGAAAGAAAGGCGACTCGTTGATAAATACTTTTTTAATTTAATTTAATTAAGCGCCTTTTGCAGATGCAAGTCAATATGCGGCGTGTGGCCGGAGATATGAGGGCCGATTTCGCTTTGTCTGTTAATCTTCATGAACAATTTAATTGTTCTTACGCTTTTGAAAAACGGACAATCGGACATGCAGATGAACGGGCGCGCGCAGGGCGGCGGGAGGTCGTTTGGAGATGCGGTCTCGCGCGAGGGCAGGATGCGTTGCGGCGCCGCTGCGCTCAGGCCCCGAAGGCCGGTGCATAGACCAGTCGGTCCAGAGGCGGCGGGCCGCTCGGATCCGGTTCGTAAATGGCGGTCACGTCGAGAGGGTAGGGCGAGACCAGATTGGCGGCACGGCCCACGGAAAAGCCGAAGCGCGTGTAATAGCCGGGGTCGCCCAGTGCCACCACCGGCCCTTCGACCACTTCGAGCGCGGCATGGATCAGACGTCCGCCGAGGCCCAGCCCCTGCGATCCCGGCGCCACCGCGACCGGCGCCAGCGCGTACCAGCCGCGCGGCGCGACCATATGGACCAGCGC
This sequence comes from Rhodovulum sp. HP10, assembly GCF_047553435.1. NCBI lineage: Bacteria > Pseudomonadati > Pseudomonadota > Alphaproteobacteria > Rhodobacterales > Paracoccaceae > Rhodovulum > Rhodovulum sp. HP10. Next base: position 1,483,795 of record NZ_CP180201.1, on the reverse strand, counting down.
CAGATAGGCCCGGATCTCTTCCTTGTCATTGGCCAGCAGCCATTCGCGCGCCATGGCCTTCTGCGCCCGCAGCGTCTCGACCAGGCGGGATTCGTCGGCGCGGCCGAATGCAGCATCGAGCAGCCGGGAAATGGGGCCGTAATCGGAGGCGGTCGCTGGGCGGATGGTCATGGGGCGAGCCTAGCAAATTCGGGCGGAGAGGGAAGGGGCCGGGCTGTCGCGGATGCTGGTGCAGCGGGCATCGCGGGCGCCTGGCGCAAGAAAGAGAAAGGGGCCGCCGCAGCGACCCCTTCCCGATATTCGCAAGGGCAGATTACATCATGCCGCCCATGCCGCCCATGTCGGGCATGCCGCCGCCGGCGGAAGCGCCTTTCGGCTCGGGCTTGTCGGCCACCATCGCCTCGGTGGTGATCAGCAGGCCCGCGACCGAGGCCGCGTCTTCCAGAGCGGTCCGGGTCACCTTGGCCGGGTCGATCACGCCGAACTTGAACATGTCGCCATATTCTTCGGTCTGGGCGTTGAAGCCGAAATGGGTGTCGCCGCTTTCGCGGATCTTGCCCGCAACGACGGCACCGTCGACACCGGCGTTTTCGGCGATCTGACGCAGCGGGGCCTCGAGCGCGCGGCGCACGATGGCGATACCGGCATTCTGGTCGCTGTTGTCGCCGGTCAGGCCGTCAAGCACCTTGGCGCCTTGCACCAGGGCCACGCCGCCGCCGACGATCACGCCTTCCTGCACCGCGGCGCGGGTCGCGTTCAGGGCGTCGTCGACGCGGTCCTTGCGCTCTTTCACCTCGACTTCGGTCATGCCGCCGACGCGGATGACGGCAACGCCGCCGGCCAGCTTGGCAACACGTTCCTGCAGTTTTTCGCGGTCATAGTCCGAGGAGGTTTCCTCGATGTTCTGACGGATCTGCGAAACGCGGGCTTCGATCTCGGCCTTGTCGCCATGGCCGTCGATGATGGTGGTCTCGTCCTTGGTGATAGTGACCTTCTTGGCCTGGCCAAGCATGTCCATCGTGACGTTCTCGAGCTTCATGCCGAGATCTTCCGAGATCACCTGGCCACCGGTCAGGATCGCGATGTCCTGCAGCATGGCCTTGCGGCGGTCGCCGAAGCCGGGGGCTTTCACGGCAGCGATCTTAAGGCCGCCGCGCAGCTTGTTGACGACGAGGGTCGCCAGCGCTTCACCTTCGACATCCTCGGCGATGATCAGCAGCGGCTTTTGCGATTGGATGACCGATTCCAGCAGCGGAACCATCGGCTGCAGCGACGAGAGTTTCTTCTCGTGCAGCAGGATCATGCAGTCGTCCAGCTCGGCGACCATCTTGTCGGGGTTGGTCACGAAGTAGGGCGAGAGGTAGCCGCGGTCGAACTGCATCCCTTCGACGACTTCGACTTCGGTTTCCATGCCCTTGTTTTCTTCGACGGTGATCACGCCGTCATTGCCGACCTTCTGCATCGCATCGGCGATGAAGCGGCCGATATTGGCTTCGCCGTTGGCCGAGATGGTGCCGACCTGGGCGACTTCGTCGGAATCGTTGACGGGACGGGCAGCGGCCTTGATCGCCTCGACGACCTTGGCGGTGGCCATGTCGATGCCGCGCTTCAGATCCATCGGGTTCATGCCCGCGGCCACGGCCTTGGTGCCTTCCTTGACGATGGCCTGAGCCAGCACGGTCGCGGTGGTGGTGCCGTCGCCGGCCTCGTCATTGGTGCGGGAAGCGACTTCCTTCACCATCTGCGCGCCCATGTTCTCGAACTTGTCTTCCAGCTCGATTTCCTTGGCGACGGTCACGCCGTCCTTGGTGATCCGGGGCGCCCCGAAGGATTTCTCGATCACCACGTTGCGGCCTTTCGGGCCCAGGGTGACCTTGACCGCATCGGCGAGGATGTTCACGCCTTTCAGCATGCGGTTGCGCGCATCGGTATCGAACTTGACGTCCTTGGCAGCCATATCGCTTGCTCCTGGTTATCTGGTTGTTTCTAAGGGCGAACCGCTCAGGCGATGATGCCGAGGATGTCGCTTTCCTTCATGATCAGCAGCTCTTCGCCCTCGATCGTCACTTCCGTGCCCGACCATTTGCCGAAGAGAACGCGGTCGCCGGCCTTGACCGCCATTTCGATCAGCTCGCCCGAATCCTTGCGGGCGCCTTCGCCACAGGCGATCACTTCGCCTTCCGCCGGTTTTTCCTTGGCGCTGTCGGGGATGATCAGGCCGCCCTTGGTCTTCTCATCGCTTTCGACGCGGCGAACGAGAACCCGGTCGTGCAAAGGTTTGAATGCCATGTTCGAACGCTCCTTGGTTCTGGGTGCCGAGGTTTTATCACTCGCACCCGGTGAGTGCTAATGAGGCGGAGATAGGAAAGCCGCGACTGGCTGTCAAGCATCGGCCCGGCGAAAAAATTGCGAAAAAAACGCCTGCCCGAGGCCGCTTGGCACCTGCGCGGAGATACCGCGAACGGGCAGCGAACCGGGCACGAACAAAGTCCGAACGCTTCCTTGGCGCCACGACGCCAGGATGGCAGAGGCTCGGCGCGGGAAGGCGCCGTCCGCTCATGCTGCAGCGCAGAAAGAGTGTGCGGGCCCGGGTGACAACTGCGCGCGCCGCTTCTATAAGGGCGCCGACCTCAGACATCCGCAAATTGGGCACATGACATGACGATCAAGGTTATCGGCCACAAGGCCCCCGACACCGACTCCACCGGCTCGCCGCTGATCTGGGCCTGGTACCTTTCCGAAATCAAGGGCATGGCTGCCGAGGCCAAGCTGCTGGGCACGCCCAATACCGAAGCCCGGTTCGTTCTGGAGCGCTGGGGCTTCGAGCAGCCCGAGATCATCGCCGATGTCGCCCCGGGCGAGGATGTGGTGATCGTCGATACCAACAACGTCGCCGAGCTGCCCTCGAGGATCAACGAGGCCAACGTGCTCGCGATCATCGACCACCACCTGCTGCAGGGTGGGCTGAAGACCCGCTCGCCGATCGAGATCACCGTGCGCCCCGTCGCCTGCACCGCCACCATCATGTTCGATCTGATGGGCGAGGACGCGGCGAAGATGCCAGACAATATCAAGGGCGCGATGCTGTCCTGCATCCTGTCCGACACGCTGGAATTCCGCTCGCCGACGACGACGCCTGCCGATACCGCCGTCGCCGGACGGCTCGCCGCCGAGCTCGACATCTCGATCCCGGACTATGCTGCCGAGATGTTCGCGGCCAAATCCGACGTCTCGGCCTTCTCGGATGCCGAACTGCTGCGGATGGATTCCAAGCAATACGAGGTCGCGGGCAAGAAATTCCGCGTCTCGGTGCTGGAAACCACCTCGCCCAAGACCGTGCTCGACCGCAAGGACAGCCTGATGCAGGCGATGACCGGCGTGGCCGAAGAGGATGGCGCCGATCAGGTTCTGCTCTTCGTCGTCGATATTCTCCGGCAGGAGGCCACGCTTCTGGTGCCGAACGATCTGGTCAGGGCGGTGGCCGAGAAGAGCTTTGCCGCCACTGTCGCGGGCGACACCGTGGTGCTGCCGGGCATCGTCAGCCGCAAGAAGCAGATCATCCCGAATCTGCAACTCTGACCGCTGATACGAGTTTCGGAGGCGCCGCATCCGGCGCCTCCCTGCTTTCAAGGAAATGCGCCCATGACACCGATCATCGAGAGCCTCGACGAGGTCTCCTCCCGCTACAAGGCTCTCTTCGTCGATCTCTGGGGCTGCCTGCATAACGGGCGCGAGCCCTTCGCCGAGGCCGTCGCAGCGCTTCAGCGCTACCGTGCCCAGGGCGGCAAGGTGGTGCTGCTGACCAATGCGCCGCGCCACCGCAAAGCGGTCGAGGGCCAGCTCGAGGAGATCGGCGTCGCCCGCGACAGCTGGGACACCATCGCCACCTCTGGCGACAGTGCCCGGGCCGCGCTGTTCCGCGGCATTGTCGGCAAGCGGGTCTATTTCATCGGCATCGATTTCGACCTGACCTTCTTCGACCCGATCGGCATCGTCCGCGACCCGGTCGAGATCGAGCGGGTCCCGTTGGAAGAGGCCGAGGGCATCGTCTGCACCGGCCCGTTCGATTCGCATGCCGATCCGGACGTGCTGCGCCCGCAACTGCTGTATGCCAAGCAGAAGGGGCTCAAGCTGCTTTGCGCCAACCCCGATCTGGTGGTCGACCGGGGCGAGACCCGCGAATGGTGCGCAGGCGCCATCGCCGAGCTTTATACCAGGATGGGCGGCGAGAGCCTCTATTTCGGCAAGCCCCAGCCGCCGATCTACGATCTGGCCCGGCAACGGCTGGCCGAATTCGCCAATGTGTCCGATTCCGAGATCCTGTGCATCGGCGATGGCATCCGTACCGACATCGCGGGTGCCATCGGCGAGGATCTCGATTCGCTCTTCATCTCGGGCGGGCTCGCCGCGGCCGAGACCGAGACCCGGCACCAGCCTGACCCCGAACGGCTTGACGCCTTCCTGAAACAGCACATGGCCAGCCCGACCTACGCCATCGGCTTCCTGCGCTGATCCCGGTCCCGTTCGCTCGGGTCCTTGTGCCCGGCCCTGTCCGGGGCGCGCAAGAGCTTGCGCGCCCTGGCCTTTTCCTGACATGGCCCTTGCCTTGCCCGGCATTCCGGCCCAGCATGCCCCTGCAGGTCGGGCCTTGGCCGGGTGAAATGATGGAACTCCCGGCGCAAGAAAGTTGCTTTCTGGTTCCGCTTTGTGGCGAAAAATTACCCTCCCGCATTGCGGCAGGGTGATATCTTCGCTATGCTGCGGTGCAACATGATCCACCGGGGGCCGGGAATGCTCGACAACATGCCACGCGGAACGATTTGTATCGAGGAACTCGAGATCGGTATGTGCCGCCATCTGCGCAAGCAGGTGACCGACCGCGATATCGAGATGTTTGCCGAGGTCTCGACCGACTGCAACCCGGTGCATCTGGACGACGATTACGCGATGGAGACGATCTTCGAGGGCCGGATCGCCCATGGCATGCTGACCGCCAGTCTGATCTCGGCGGTGATCGGCGAACAGCTTCCGGGCCATGGCACGATCTATCTGGGCCAGACCCTGAAATTCATGGCGCCCGTGCGTCCCGGCGACATGGTGCTGGCCGAGGTCGAGGTCAAGAGCATCGACCATGCGCGCCGTCGGGTGACGCTGGATTGTCGCTGCCTGGTCGACGGCAAGCCGGTTCTGAAGGGCGAGGCCGTGGTGCTGGCGCCCAGCAAGAAATTCGATTGACGCGGCCCGGCCTCCGGTGCAATCGGGGGCCATGCAGACCTTTGCCTCCTGGACCGGAAACGCCACGGGCGACCGCGGCGCCGCGGTCGCTATCGGCAATTTCGACGGCGTTCATCTCGGCCACCGGGTGGTGATCGAGGCGGCCCGGACCGAGGCAGAGCGCCTGGGCGTGCCGCTGGGCATCCTGACCTTCGAGCCGCATCCGCGCGAGTTCTTCGCCCCCGACGCGCCCCCGTTCCGGCTGATGAATGCCGAGGCCCGTGCCAACCGGCTGGCCAAGCTGGGGGTCGATCACCTGTACGAACTGCCCTTCGACGCGCGTCTCGCGGGGCTCTCGCCCGAAGCCTTCGCGCAGCAGGTCATCGTCGACGGTCTGGGGCTGTCCCATGTCGTCGTCGGCGCGGATTTCTGCTTTGGCAAGGGGCGCGCCGGCACCGTCGCGGACCTGACGCGGTTCGGCGCCGGGATGGGGTTCGGCGTCACCGCCGTGCCGCTTCTGTCGAACCATGTGGGCGAGGTCTCCTCGACCTCGATCCGCCACGCGCTGAGCGAGGGACGCCCGGGCGATGCCGCCGCGATGCTGGGCCACTGGCACCGGATCGAAGGCGAGGTGCTGCATGGCGATGCGCGCGGCCGAGATCTGGGCTTCCCGACGGCAAACATGTCGATCCGGGGCCTGCACCGGCCCCGCTTCGGCGTCTATGCGGTCAGGGTCGACGTGCTCTCGGGGCCGCATCAGGGCTGTTATGACGGCGCCGCCTCGATCGGGATCCGACCGATGTTCGGCGAGAATGTCCCGAATTGCGAAAGCTATCTCTTCGATTTCGAGGGCGATCTCTACGGCACCCACCTGTCGGTCGCGCTGGTCGAATTCCTGCGCGACGAGGCCAAATTCGACAGCCTGAATGCGCTGGTCGCGCAGATGGATGCCGATTGCAGCCGGGCCCGGGCGATCCTGACCGGTGATCGTCCCTTGCCCTTCGCGCGGGACTGAGCCGGTGGCGCGCCGGCCCCGCAAGACCGATCCGCAAAAGCTGCGCCCGCGATTCTGGGAGCGCGTGGCGCTGAAGGAGATGACGCCCGCCGAATGGGAGGCGCTCTGCGACGGCTGCGGCAAATGCTGTCTGAACAAGCTCGAGGATGCCGATACCGGCGAGGTCGTCTTCACCCGCATCGCCTGCCGCTTGCTGGATGACAGCACCTGCCGCTGCGCCAATTACGCGATCCGCAAGAGCATCGTGCCCGAATGCGTGGTGCTGTCGCCGAAGACGCTGGGCGAGGTCGTCTACTGGATGCCCGCGAGCTGTGCCTATCGGCGGCTCTGGGAGGGGCGCGGGCTGGCCGACTGGCATCCTCTGGTCTCGGGCGATCCCGAAAGCGTGCACGAGGCCGGGAAGTCGGTTCAGGGCTGGACCATTCCCGAATTCGATGTTCCGCTCGAGGACTGGGAAGATCACCTCATCGAAGAGGAGCTGTAACAGCCATGCATTTTGCCTCGGATAACACGTCGCCGGTGCCGCCGCAGATCCTGGATGCCCTGATCGGGGCCAATCACGGCTATGCCATGTCCTATGGCAGTGACGCGATCATGGCCGATGTCCGCGCGATGATCCGCGAGACCTTCGAGGCGCCCGAGGCCGAGGTCTATCTGGTCGCGACCGGCTCTGCCGCCAATGCGCTGTCGCTGGCGCTGCTTTGTCCGTCCTGGGCCACGGTCTTCTGCCATCGCAACGCGCATATCGAGGAAGACGAATGCGGCGCGCCGGAATTCTATACCGGCGGTGCCAAGCTGACGCTGGTCGAGGGCGCCGATGCGAAGCTGACCCCCGAGGCGCTGCACGGGGCCATCGCCCATGCCGCCCGGGCGGGTGTGCACAATGTCCAGCGCGGCGCGGTCTCGCTCACCAATGCGACCGAGCTCGGCACGGTCTATTCCGCCGCCGAGGTCGCCGCCCTGACTGCGGTCGCGGCAGAATACGACCTGCCGGTCCACATGGACGGGGCGCGCTTTGCCAATGCGCTGGTCTCGACCGGCGCCAGCCCGGCCGAGATGACCTGGAAAGCGGGCATCGACGTCCTGTCCTTCGGTGGCACCAAGAATGGCTGCATGGGGGTCGAGGCGGTGGTGCTGTTCGATCCGGCCCATGCCTGGGAATTCGAGCTCCGGCGCAAGCGGGGCGGGCATCTCTTCTCGAAGCACCGCTATCTGTCGGCGCAGATGGCCGCCTATCTCAAGGACGGGCTCTGGCTGAAGCTGGCGGCGCGGGCCAATGATGCGGCTGCCCGGCTGTCGGAGGGGCTTGCCGCGCTTGACCGCGCGACGCTGCTGCACCCGACCGAGGCCAATGCCGTCTTCGCCGCCTTCCCGCGTGAGGCACATCGCCGCGCCCATGCGGCCGGGGCGCAGTATTACTTCTGGCCGATGGACCATTCGCTGGACGGCCCGGGCGATGTCCCCCTGCCGGCGCGGCTGGTCTGTTCTTGGTGCACGACCGACGAAGAGGTCGACGCGCTTCTGGCCATCGTCCGGGGCGACTGAGCCGCGCGCGCCCCGGTTTGAGGTCTGATCCGGGGCCGGACCCGGGGCGCGCTAGAGCTTTCCCGCGAGATGCAGGTCGAGATCGTCGAGCCTGTCCTGGCCCCAGAACCGCTCGTCGTCATCGGTGATGTAGAAGGGCGAGCCGAAGACACCCCGGGCGGTCGCTTCTTCCAGATTGGCGGCATAGGTCTCGGCCCCTGCTAGCAGCCCCCGGTCGGCAAGCCCCGGATCGAACCCCGCCGCCTGCAGGCAGTCGCGAATGACCTCGTCCTGGGCCAGGTCGCGGTCCTCGGCCCAGCAGGCGCGGGCTAGCACATGAACCAATTGCCCGAGATCGCCGCCACCGGCTGCCTGCGCGGCAATGATGGCATAGGCGGCGGGCGCCGGATTGGTGGGAAAATGCGCGGGCTCGAGGGACAGTTTCAACCCGGCTTTCGCCGATTGCCGGCGCAGCTCCTGCAATCTGTAGGCTTTGCGCGCGTCGGACCTCTGGGGCAGGGGCGTGCCGCCGGTACGGGAAAAAAGCGTTATTATATCAACGGGCTTGTAGGTGAGTGTCGCGCCATGGCGGGCCGCGATCTCTTCCAGCCGGTTGCCTGCCAGATACACGTATGGCGAGATCACAGTGAAGTAATAGTCGATATGGGCCATCGTGACGCCCCTTCCCTCATAAGGTTTTCAAGACCGTAGCTCGGTGTTAAGCGCTGTCAACGTATCGTTACACGCGCGAATCGGCCGCCGCCGGAGACACTCCCCATGCACAATATTCACGAACCGAAACTGATTTCGGGCAACGCCAACCGTCCGCTTGCCTCTGCCATTGCCCGGCGGATGTCGATGCATCGGGGCATCAATGTCGACCTGGTCGACGCCCGGGTCGAACGGTTCAACGACCAGGAGATCTTCGTCGAGGTCTACGAGAATGTCCGCGGCGAGGACATGTTCGTGATCCAACCAACCTCGAACCCGGCCAATGACAACCTGATGGAACTGATGATCATGGCCGATGCGCTGCGTCGCTCCTCGGCCGCGCGGATCACCGCCGTGATCCCCTATTTCGGCTATGCCCGTCAGGACCGTCGCACCAAGGCCCGCACGCCGATCAGCGCCAAGCTGGTCGCGAACCTGCTCACCGAATCCGGCATCGAGCGGGTGCTGACGATGGATCTGCACGCTGCCCAGATCCAGGGCTTCTTCGACATCCCGGTCGACAACCTCTATGCCTCGCCGATCTTCGCGCTCGACATCGCGCATGAATTCAACGGGCTCGCCCCCCAGACGACCGTGGTTTCGCCCGATGTGGGCGGCGTGACCCGCGCCCGCGAACTGGCGCAGCGGATCGGGTCGGGGCTGGCCATCGTCGACAAGCGCCGGGTACGCCCGGGCGAGGTGGCCGAGATGACCGTGATCGGCGATGTCGAGGGGCAGATCTGCTTCATCGTCGACGACATCTGCGACACCGCCGGGACGCTCTGCAAGGCTGCCGACAAGCTGATCGAGGCCGGCGCCAAGGAGGTGCATGCCTATATCACCCATGGCGTGCTGTCCGGCCCCGCGGTCGAACGTATCCGCAATTCGCAGCTGAAATCGGTGGTGGTGACCGATTCGATCCAGCCGACCGAGGCCGTCCTTGCCACGCCCAATATCCGCATCGTGCCGACCGCGCCGCTGTTCGCGCAGGCGATCATGAACATCTGGCAAGGCACCAGCGTCTCCTCGCTCTTCGAGCACGCGACGCTGGCCCCGATCTATGAGGGCCTCTACGCCCCGGGCCGCGTCTGAGCCTGACGGCCACATGAACGTGAGCCCCCCGACGGCTGGCGGCGGAAGATCCGGCGCTGGCCGGGGGGACTTGAGCTCATCCGCCACAGCGTCGCCTCGAGGGGCGGGCGGCTCTCTTAGCCAGGCTCGCTGCACCGGCTGATGATCTCCGGTATCGCTTTTCACTGAAGCTGGGCCGAGTTGCGGGAAATGTGCGCGCCCCCCCTGCCTGCATTGCCTCATGTGTTGGTCCGAAAGGCTGTCCCCGGGCAGGATCGCGGTCGATCGGATTCGGCGCGGCGATTGCCAGGCCGGGGCGCGGGGCCCGATGCGTTCCCGGTCCCGGTCCCGGTCCCGGTCCCGGTCCCTGTCCCGGAGCCCCGGGGCGAACTGACGGAAAACCGGGCGCTCCTGCCGGGCACGGGAGCGGCCGACCGGCTGCAGGGGCCCCACCCGGATCGGGCCGACCCATCCCGATCATGATGGCCGAGGCTGTGCCGGTTCAGTCCCGGGATTCGGCCGCCGCCTCTGCAGCAGCCCCTTCGGCTGCCGCCTTCTCCGTCGCAATCCCCTCTGCGGTCGCCTCTTCTGCCGCGCGCCGCCTTGCCCGCCGCGACAGCAGCGCGGTGTCGAGCTCGCCATTCAGCTCGCGGGCGCGGCGCAGATAGGGCTCGTTGCGTTCGGCCGGCACGCCCGGTTTCCACAGATCGGCCAGTTCGCGCACCATCCGGCGGTCGAAATCGTAATAGGCGCTCTCGCGCTCGCGGGATTCGGTCGCGCTCAGCCCCATCGCCTCGAGCGAATAGCGCGCGACGCGGAGCGAGCTGTCGAACAGTTCGCGCACGATCTTGTCGGCCCCGGCGCGGTAAAGCTCGTAGACATGGGCGCGGTCGCGGGCGCGGGCGATGATGGTCAGATCGGGCCGCACCCCCCGGGCATAGCGCACCACCCGCGTCGTGGCCGCCGGATCGTCGAGGGCCACCACGAAGACCCGCGCCGTGCCCAGCCCCGCGGCCATCAGCGTCTCGGGCCGGGTCGGGTTGCCGAAGAAGCCCTTGATGCCGAATTTGCGCATCAGGTTGATGGTGGGGAGGTCGTCGTCGAGCATGGTCGCGGGATAGCCCGACATCTGCAGCATGCGCTGCACCACCTGTCCGAACCGGCCGATCCCGGCGATCAGGATCGGGTTGCGCTCGTCGATCCGGTCGGGGGCGCGGTCGGTCCCGATCCCGGCCACCGCGAAGCGCTTCGACAGCATCTCGTAGACGAAGAAGAAAAGCGGCGTCATCAGCATGGTCAGCGCGATCACCAGCAGGAGCGTCTGGGTCAGGCGCTGGGACAGCACGTCCTGCTGGACGGCAAGCCCGAGGAGCACGAAGCCGAATTCACCGGCCTGGGCCAGGCCCAGGGTGAACAGCCAGCGGTCGCGCCCCTTCAGCCCGAAGAGCCGGCCCAGCACCGCCAGCACCAGCCCCTTGACGACCATCACCCCAAGCGCCAGCGCGAAGATCCCGGCCGGGTCGGCCAGCAGCACCTTGAAGTCGATGCCCGCGCCCACGGTGATGAAAAACAACCCCAGCAACAGGCCCTTGAACGGCTCGATATTGCTTTCCAGATCGTGGCGGAATTCGGAATCGGCCAGCACCACGCCCGCGAGGAAGGTACCAAGCGCGGGCGAGAGCCCGACCATCCCCATCAGGACCGCGATGCCGATCACCAGAAGCAGCGCCAGCGCGGTATACATCTCGCGCAGATGCGCCATGTTGACGAAGCGGAAGACCGGACGGATCAGGTAATGCCCGGCGAGGATCACCGCCGCCACCGCGCCCAGCGTCACCAGCGCCACGCCCCAGGCGGGCAGGCCCGCCACCAGCGAGAAGCTGCCGCCATGCGGTGCGGCCTCGATCGCCGGGCGTATCACCGAGCCGTCGGGGGCGATCCTGGCCTTCGGCGCGGCGACCAGCAAGGGCAGCGCCACCAGCATCGGGATCACCGCGATATCCTGCGCCAGCAGCACCGAAAAGCTCGCCCGCCCGCCATTGGTGGGCATCAGCCCCTTCTCGGACAGGGTCTGCAGCACGATCGCGGTCGAGGACAGGGCGAAGACCAGCCCCACCGCCAGCGCCGGACGCCAGTCGAGCCCCAGCGCCGGGATCGCGGCGGCCATGATCGCCAGCGTGGTCAGCGTCACCTGAAGGCCGCCCAGCCCGACCAGCCGGGTGCGCATCCGCCAGAGCGTTCTCGGCTCGAGCTCGAGGCCGATCAAGAACAGCATCAGCACCACGCCGAATTCGGCGACATGGCGGATGTCCTCGACCTCGGCATCGAGAAGGGCGAGCGACGGGCCGATGGCGATGCCGGCCGCGAGATAGCCCAGAACCGATCCGAGCCCCAGCCGCGCGGCGAGGGGAACGGCGATCACCGCTGCGGCAAGGCAGATCAGGGCGGGAAGCAGAAAGCTGTCCATGTCGTCTGGAATCCTCGGGTCCGAGAGCGTCTCGGTCAAGCATGAGTGAGGAAGGGGGCGGCGTCCCGGCGGGGGCGCAGGCAGGAAAGCTGGGGCCGGGAGCGCGCGCTCAGCCGCCCGGCAGGTCCAGTACGATATTGCGGCCGCGCTTGACATAGCGCAGCTGGGTTTCGCCGATGGCCGCGACCTGGCCGCCATCGACGGTGTCGCCGACCTTGACCTTCACGAAGCGGCCAGAGGGCAGCCGCAGCAGCGCGCGGCGGTCGGCCGAGGTTCCGTAGACGCCGATCAGGTTTAGATTACGAAGATTGATGGCATCGGGCAGGGTGGCCTGCCGGGCGACCGATGCGGCTGTGGGAATGGCCGGTTGCACCGGGGCTGCAACGGCCTGCACCGTCCTGTCCTCGAAATCCGAAGGGCGCGAGGCCGGGCGGAGCGAGGCGCTGAGCGCGTTGTCGGGCAGTTCGTCGGAGTCCGCAGCCTCGTCCTCGCCGTCGGCGAGGTCTTCCAGTGCGGCCGTCACAGCGGCATCGGTGTCGGGCGCTGGCGCGGGCGCCAGGTCTTCTGGCCGTGCCCGCGGAGGCGTGCCGGGAACAGCGGTGGCCGGGTTTTCGGCCCGGGCCAGAACGGATGCGGGCCGGGTGCGGGGCGAGTAGCTTGCGATCCGGGCGGCCAAGGCGGGGTCGGCCGCGACCACTGCAGGCGGCGGCGCCTCGGCCGTCTGAGGCGCAGGGCGCGCCGATGGCCGCGGAGCGCTCTCCTCGGGGAGCGCCGCGTTCTGGGCCGCTGGGGCGTCGTCGCCCAGGGCTTCGGCGCGGTCGTCTGGAGCGTCGACATGCGGATCTTCGGGCGCGTCGGCGGCCGTTCCGGCCGGCGGGCCCAGATCGCCGGGGCGGCCCGGGGGGGTCGTTTCGGGGCGGACATCGTAGACCGGTACGCCATCGGTGGTAATCTCGGCACCATCGGCGGTATCGCCGGGAGCGGGCACCGCAATCGGCTCGGGTTCGGGCACGAGATCGGCGGGACGGGCCCGCGGCACCGCCGCAGGCTTGCCGCGGAACACGGTCACGCCATCCGGTGTCAGCGCGCCTTCGGGCGTGGCCTCGACCAGACCGTGTTCGTCGAGTTCGAAGGTCTGGTCGGGCCCGGGCGGGTCGGCCTGCATCGGCAGCGGCTGGTCGTCTCTGCGGGCAATCTGCGGATCGGGCAGCATGCCGGCTTCGGGCGGCCGGACCGCCCGATCGATGTCGGAGACATACAGATCTCCGATCCGGTCCTGCGCCGGTGCGCTCATCGGGTCCGGGGCGCGCTGCCACATCCCGGTACTGGCATAGGCCTCGAGCGCTTCGGCTTCTGACAGCGGGGCCGGCACGGGCGAGTCCGGAGTGGCGCTATCGGCACGCGGTGCATTGCCGCTTGCCTGCTGGTGCGGCGCGTCACCGGACGCGCGCCCCGAGGAGCGGTCTTCAGGCGGTTGCCGGTCCGGTGCCCCGGCTTGCGAGCGCTCTGCCCCGGAGGGCGGGGCAAGACCCGCGGTGGTGCCGGTATCCGGAGCGGGTGTCGGGTCCCGAGGCAGCAGGATCGCCCCCAGGGCGATGGCCGCAACGACCGCAATCCCCGCCCCGCCCAGTTTGACGATCTGCATCGGCTCCGGCCCGGCCGAGGGGCGCGCGGCGGCGCTCAGGTCGAGCCCGCGCATCGGCTGCGGCTCCGGACGGACCGACCCGGCAGGGCGGCGCCCGGTCCCCGCAGCGGGGCGCGCTGCGGATTGTTCCGTCCCGGCGGGGGCCTCCGCTTGTGGCGGGCGGGGGGCGGAAGGAGAGGCGGGAACAGGTGAGATTGGCGCCGATGGAGTCGGACTGGCAGCCGGGGGTGCAGGCACGGAGACGGCCGCCGGGGCTGGATCGACGGCAGGCGCAGGCGGTGGTGCAACCTGTTTGTCCTGCGCCCCGGGGGCAGGTGCGGGCTTGGCCTGCGCTCGGGTTTCTGTTCTTTGCGCGGGCCCTGTCTTTTGGGTGGAGACGACCTTTGGGGCAGGCTCTGCCTCCCGGGTGGGGGCTGCCTTGGGTGGGGTGCCGGCCTTGGCTGCCGGCTTTGTCTTGAGCGCGGCCTCTGCACCGGAAGCGGGGGCGGCCTCGGGGGCTGTTTTGGCCTCCGGCACGGGCCTTGCTTCGGGGGCGGGGCGCGGGGCCTTGTCCGGTCTGGCCTTGGGGGCCGCCGGTGCGTCCGCTGCCAGCAGCGTTGCGGCTGCGGCGGTCGGGCCGAAGGATGCCTCGCCCTCGAATTGTGCGGCGGGCGGCCGGGCCACGAAACTGACCGGATCGAACTGATGGGCCTGCGCGAAGGCCTCGGCCTCGGCCAGCGTCTCGCGTGCGACCACCGCCAGCCGGGCCCTGCCGCCGGTCTCCTGCCAGTCGAAGACCAGCTCCTCGACCGGATAGGGCGTCAGCCCGTCAAGCCCGCGCAGAAGGCTCGCACGTTTCTCGGCCCGGCTCTCGCCCTCGACCGGAAGCTCCGTGTAAAGGATCTGGCTGTCGGGTATCACCAGCGCGACCAGGGGCCGGCCCTCGGCAAGGTTGCCCGCGGTCGCGCGCAGAAGGCGCAGCGTTTGGTCCAGGCCCGGGTCGTGCAGGGACACCTCGCCCAGAGACCGCCAGCCCGCCTTGGCGCGGTGCTGAAGGCCGATCCCGTCCTCGGCGAGCGTCAGCGCGAAATCTGGTTTCATTGCGGCTCTCTACACCGGTTATGCCCCGGTCCCATAGCTCGATCCTGCGGACTATAGCAGGAAACCGCCGACCGGAAGAAGGGGGCACGGCATGTCGGAGCCGGGGGCGTCTTGTCCCGGTCTGTTCGAAGACCAATTAAGGATGACAGAAAGAACGAGGAAAGTTTTCATGCGTCTTGTCCCTCTTGCCCCGCTTGCCCTTGTCGTTTCGGCGCTGGTCGCGCCGATCGCGGCCGATGCCGCCCCCGAACTGAGCGTCACCGGAACCGGCACCGCGACCGCAACGCCCGACATGGCGACGCTGAGGCTGGGCGTCGGTCATGAGGCCGACACCGCTGCCGAGGCCATGGCCCTGGTTTCGGACGATCTCGGCCGGGTGATGGCCGAATTGCAGGCCGCGGGTATCGAGGCGCGCGACATCCAGACATCGGGGCTGAACCTGTCGCCGGTCTGGGGCGACCGCGCAGATGGCAAGCGTCCCCGGATCACCGGCTACAGTGCTGCCAACGGGGTGACCGTGAGAGTGCGGGAACTGGACGGGCTCGGGCCGTTGCTCGACACGGTGATCGGGACCGGCGCCAACACGCTCGACGGTCTGAGCTTCGGCCTGCAGGAACCCGGACCGGTCCTGGACGAGGCGCGTCGGGCCGCGGTGGCCGAGGCACGGCGCAAGGCAGAGCTGTTCGCCTCCGCCTCGGGGCAGAGCCTCGGCTCGCTGGTCTCGATCGTCGAGCAGGGGGCGAGCCAGCCGATGCCGATGCGGATGAAGATGTCGTTCGAATCCATGGCCGACTCGATGCCGATGGCCGAGGGCGAGCTTGCACTCGATGCGACGGTGACTATGGTCTTCGAACTCGGCGACGCGGCCGAGTAAGGCGCAGGAGGCCGACCGCGTCCGGGTTCGGGCGCGGTCGGCTTACGGGCTCAGATCTGCGCCAGAGCCTGCTCGAGATCGGCGATCAGGTCATCGGCATCCTCGATCCCGATCGACACCCGCACCACATCGGGATTGGCGCCCGCGGCGATCTGCTGCTCTTCGGTCAGCTGGGCATGGGTGGTCGAGGCCGAATGGATCACCAGCGACCGGGTATCGCCCAGGTTCGCCACATGGCTGAACAGCTGCACCGCATCGACGAACCTGACGCAGGCGTCATAGCCGTCCTTCAGCGCGAAGGTGAACAGCCCGCCGGTGCCCTTGGGGCAGATCCGTTTCGCACGCTCGGCATAGGGCGAGGAGGGCAGCCCGGCATAGGTGACGCGGGCCACCTTGGGATGGGCCTCGAGCCAGCCTGCGACCCTGACCGCATTGGCGCAGTGCCGCTCCATCCGCAGGCTGAGGGTCTCGATGCCCATCAGCGTGTAATGGGCGCCCTGCGGGTTCATCGTCATCCCGAGATCGCGCAGCCCCACGGCGATCGAATGGAAGGTGAAGGCGGCGGGCCCGAAGGTCGCGTGGAAATTCAGCCCGTGATAGGCGGGCTCGGGCTCGGAGAGCGAGGGGAACTTGTCGCTCGCCGACCAGTCGAACTTGCCGGAATCGACCACCACGCCCCCAGTCACCGTGCCGTTGCCGGTCAGATACTTGGTGGCGGAATGCACGACCAGCGTCGCGCCATGCTCGATCGGGCGGCAGAGATAGGGCGTGGCCGAGGTGTTGTCGACGATCAGCGGCAGCCCGGCCGCGTCCGCGATCTTCGAGATCGCGTCGAGATCGGTGACATAGCCGCCCGGATTGGCGACCGACTCGCAGAACACCGCGCGGGTATCGTCGTCGATGGCAGCCGCGACCGCGTCGAGATCGTCGAAATCGACGAACCTGGCCGACCAGCCGAAGCGCCTGATGGTCTGGCTGAACTGGGTGACCGTGCCGCCGTAAAGCCGGGTCGAGGCGACCACGTTGCGGCCCGGCGCCATCAGCGGGAAGAGCGCCATGATCTGCGCCGCATGGCCCGAGGAACAGCAGACCGCGCCCGCGCCGCCTTCCAGCGCCGCCACCCGCTCGGCCAGAACCTGCACGGTCGGGTTTGTCAGCCGCGAATAAATGAAGCCCACTTCCTTCAGCCCGAACAGCGCCGCCGCATGCTCGGCGTTGCGGAAGACATAGGAGGTGGTCTGGAAGATCGGCACCTGGCGGGCGCCGGTGGCCGGGTCGGGCTTGGCCCCGGCATGGATCTGCAACGTATCGAACCCGTACGGACGGTCTTCGCTCATCGGATCGGAACTCCCTTGTTCCCGGTTCTGCCCAAGCATTAGGCCATCGTCCGGAACTGGGCAACAAGAGCGGCCCGAAAAGAACGGATGCCTCTCCCCGCCCCTGCGGATGGAACAGCAGCCTTTCGGCCCGGCCCGGGGCAGCCCGGATCAGGCGGGGCGGGTCAAGTGGGCCCTTCTTCTTGGCGAAAATACCCCCAACACGCGCTTGCCGCATGCCCGGAGGCGAAAGCGGCGCGGTCGCCCCGTCGGCACCCGACAGGTCCGGCGAGATGTCACGCGGGACGGTGGCCGCGAGGCAGCGCCCCGCCGGCCCGAAACGCAGACGCGCCGCCCTTTCGGGGCGGCGCGTCGCTGTCCTGTCCCTGCGGGCTCTTTTCCCCGCGGGCTTCAGCAGCAAGTCCTCAGCGGCCGGCGATCAGGCCCATCTGTTCGAGCTTGAGGATCACCTGCTGGGCGCAGTTGTCGACGTCGATGCCGGTCGTGTCGACCGCGACCTCGGGATCCGCCGGGGCCTCATAGGGGTCCGAGATCCCGGTGAATTCCTTGATCTTGCCTTCGCGGGCGAGCTTGTAGAGCCCCTTGCGGTCGCGCTTCTCGCATTCCTCCAGCGGCGTGGCCACATGCACCTCGCAGAAGGCGCCATAGGCCTCGATCATCTCGCGCACCGCCCGTCTCGTCGCCGAATAGGGCGCGATCGGCGCACAGATGGCGATGCCGCCATTCTTGGTGATCTCGGAGGCGACATAGCCGATCCGGCGGATGTTGATGTCACGATGCTCCTTCGAGAAGCCCAGCTCGGAAGACAGATGCTTGCGCACCACGTCGCCATCCAGAAGCGTCACCGGACGCCCGCCCATCTCCATCAGCTTGACCATGAGCGCATTGGCGATGGTCGACTTGCCCGAGCCCGAAAGCCCGGTGAAGAAGACGGTGAACCCCTGTTTCGCCCGCGGCGGACGGGTCCGGCGCAGCTCGGAGACCACTTCGGGGAAGGAGAACCATTCCGGGATCTCCAGCCCCTCGGCCAGGCGACGGCGCAGCTCGGTGCCCGAGATGTTCAGAACGGTCACGCCCTCTTCGATCTCGTCGGCGGGCTCGTACTGGGCGCGCTCCTGGACGAAGACCATGTGCTTGAACGGCACCATCTCGAGGCCGATCTCGTCCTCGTATTCCTTGAACAGCTCCTGCGCGTCATAGGGGCCGTAGAAATCCTCGCCGGCTGAGTTCTTGCCGGGGCCGGCATGGTCGCGGCCGACGATGAAATGGGTGCAGCCGTGGTTCTTGCGGATCAGCCCGTGCCAGACCGCCTCGCGCGGGCCCGCCATCCGCATCGCGAGGTTCAGAAGGCTCATCGTGGTGGTCGATTGCGGGTACTTGTCCAGCACCGCCTCGTAGCAGCGCACCCGGGTGAAGTGATCGACATCGCCCGGTTTGGTCATGCCCACGACCGGATGGATCAGGAGGTTCGCCTGGGCCTCGCGGGCGGCGCGGAAGGTCAGTTCCTGATGCGCGCGGTGCAGCGGGTTGCGGGTCTGGAACGCCACGATCCGGCGCCAGCCCAGCTTGCGGAAATAGGCGCGCAGCTCGTTCGGGGTGTCGCGGCGGGCGCGGAAATCGTAATGCACCGGCGGCTGGATTCCGGTGACCGGCCCGCCCAGATAGATCCGGCCCGCGGTGTGATGCAGATAGTTCACCGCCGGGTGGGCGATGTCGTCGGCGCCGAACACCTTCTCGGCCTCGCGATGCTTGTCGGGCTCCCAGCGGTCGGTGACCGTCATCGTGCCGAGGATCACCCCCTCCATGTCGCGTAGGGCGATGTCCTGGCCGATTTCCAGCCCGTCGGCAAACTCGGTCGAGACATCCAGGGTGATCGGCATCGGCCAGAGTGTGCCGTCCTCCAGACGCATCCGTTCCACGACGCTGTCATAGTCGGCCTGGCTCAGGAAGCCCTTCAGCGGGTTGAACCCGCCATTCATCAGGAGTTCGAGATCGCAGATCTGCCGTGCCGTCAGATCCCAGCTCGGAAGCTCCCCGGCCTCCGTCTTCAGCTTCTGGGCACTCTCGTGGGAAACGTACAGTTCGGGGATCGGGGCGAGGTTTGAAATCGACATGACGGGACCTGATGGTTCAACCAAAATACGCGGCGGTGCGGGCCGGGCAGCCCGGATGGCCGGGGCTTAGCCTGCAATCTGCGCGCGGTGCAAGCGGCGGCTCGGCAATTCGGGGAAAAAGGCCGACCGCGTCGCTTTTCCGCCGATGGCGGACCATCTTCCCGGTTGTCGCGGCCCCGGCGAAACGCCGGAGTGCCGCGTGCGCGGGCCCCGGAACGGGGGCGGTGGCTCAGGGCCAGGTCCGTGCCGGGCCCGCAGCGCGCACGAGCGGCGGAGCCGGGTCAAACAGCACCAGATGGGTCAGGTCGGGGCGGCTGCGCGAGGGGTAAAGCATCCCCTGGGCGCCGTCCCGCCGCGCGGCATCGGAAAACGCCCAGGTCGGAGAGGGCGCCCCGGCGCTGCGCAGATCCTGCCAGACGACCGAGGCGCGGGTGGGGTCGGGCAGGGCGCGCAGATCGACGATCCGGTCGGCCGCGACCGCAAGCGGGACCAGCGCCCGCGCCGGGGCGTCCGGTGTCAGGTAGCGGGCGATGGCCACGCCCGCGCCCTCGGGCGTGAGCGAGGCATAAAGCACGGCCTGGCCGGAATGATGAAACCGGCCCTCGGGGCTTGAGACGGGGGCGCAGGGTGCCTCCGACTGCTCGGCCGCGATCAGCCGCCAGACGAGGCCCCGAAAGGCGATCATGCGTCTTGCGGAACTTCGGCCCCGTAGCCCAGCGGCAGGCTTGTCTCCTTGCCCTCGTCGAGCCCGGCCTCGGCCAGGAAACGCTCGACCTCCAGCGCGGCCATGCAGCCCATGCCGGCCGAGGTCACCGCCTGGCGGTACTTGTGGTCGGTCAGGTCGCCCGCGGCGAAGACGCCGGGGATCGAGGTGGCGGTGGAATCGGGCGCGGTCACGACATAGCCGCCCATATGGGTCTCGAGCTGGTCGCTGACCAGTTCCGAGGCAGGCGCATGGCCGATGGCGATGAAGACCCCCTTGCAGGCGATCTCGCGGGGCTCGCCAGTCTCGACATGGCGGACCCGGATGCCCTCGACGCCCAGCGGGGCGTCGGTGCCCGTCACCTCGTCAAGCGCGTGGTTCCACAGCACCTCGACCTTGGGATTGGCAAACAGCCGCTTCTGCAGCACCTTCTCGGCGCGCAGCTCGCCCCGGCGGTGGATCAGCGTCACCTTCGAGGCGAAGCGGGTCAGGAAAAGCGCCTCTTCCACGGCTGCATTGCCGCCGCCGATCACCGCGACCTCCTGCCCGCGATAGAAGAAGCCGTCGCAGGTGGCGCAGGCCGAGACGCCGAAGCCCTTGAACTTCTCTTCCGAGGGTAGGCCCAGCCATTTCGCCTGGGCGCCGGTCGCGAGGATCAGCGCGTCGCAGGTATAGGTGGTGCCGCTGTCGGCAAAGGCGGTGAAGGGCCGTTTCGACAGGTCGAGCCGCGAGATGTAGTCCGAGACGATCTCGGCCCCCATGGCGCGGGCATGGGCCTCCATCTTGACCATCAGATCGGGACCCTGGATCTCGGTCTCGCCGGGCCAGTTCTCGACCTCGGTGGTGATGGTGAGCTGGCCGCCGGGCTGGATGCCCTGGATCAGAACCGGCTCCAGCATCGCGCGCGCGGCATAGACGGCAGCGGTATAGCCCGCCGGGCCCGACCCGATGATCAGCACGCGGACATGTCGTTTCTCGGTCACTTGCAGATACCTTTCTGATGTCGGGACGGTTATAGTTGTCGCGATGAGGGATGGCAAACTTGGCCTCGGGCAGGGCCTGCCGCAAGTGGGGGAGTCGAAATCCGATGGTTTGATATGCTCTGGCAGCCGTTGCGGGGCTGATCTCGGCGACCGGACTGCAGGCCCAGGAGGTCGCGCAACAGACCGTTTCCGCCGAGATGCCGTCGCAATGCGCGATCGTGGACAGCTCCCGGATCGTGTCCGTGGTGGTGTGCAGCGGTCCGCGGGACGAGGCGGCCTTCGCCGAGGCCGGGCGCGTCGCCTGCGGTGCGCGCAGGCCCTGCGGCGCCTGGTTCTGGCCCTCGCGCGAGCTGGCTCCGGAAACGGCGCCCGCCAATCATGACGGATTGACCCAGGCGCAGGTTGTGTCGTCCTACGGGGTCTGGGTCGCCGAGCGCGGGATTTTCGTGCGGATCGAACGGGCCGAGTGACGGCCCGGCGCCTTCAGGCCCTGTCTTCCTTTATCCGAGACAATCGAGTGCCGAGACGAGGAAGACGAGCCCCATGAAGCTTGAGGGTGTTTTTCGCATCGCAAGCCGATCCGGCGGAAGCGATTGATCTGGCAATAGGAATTCTCGGCTTTGGGGCGTTCAGCATGGAGGTCGGGAGCGGGGAGGGGCCCGACCGCGCGGGGCGGGTTCGTTTGGATCTGGGCCTCGGCCTCGCCCCCGTCTGCGATCTTCCTGCGCAGAGCGCCTGCCATCGGCGATGACGTGGCAAAGGCCCGCGGCCCCGTCGATCAGCGCCGCAGCCTGCAGGCACTCGTCGCGCTGTCCGGCGGTCGGGATCGGCCGCAGCGGGCGCCCCGGAACATCGGCGGTGGCATGGGGCCGCCACGCGAACGCCCGATCCCCTGAGCCCCCTCTGTCTCTCGTACCCGCAGGGGCCTTGCAAACGGCGCTGTCGATGAGGGCGTATTCGAAGTCGGGTTCCACGCCCGTCTCATTGAAAATGCGCTCCCTCCGCCATCGCCCATCTGCGGCCCCGCGCCTGCGTTCCCTTAAACTTGCCGAAGGCGGGTGGCAGATCCCGCCAAGGCGCGCCCGTCCGCGCCAGCCACAGCCCTGCATCTACAAACCATCGATTGTCGGCGCCGCCTCGGCAGCCCATCGCGTCCCGGCAGATGCCCCATGATCCGCGCCCATTGCATGTTTATCAGCGTCCGCCCGCCCAAGATCGCCTCCGTTTTCCATCTTGAAGAAGACCTCCCGGCAGATGGGAAACCCCTGAATGGGCCTTGATGCTGTATCCGCCCCCAATGGCATCTGTGCACCAAGGTGGGGGGATACGGCATCAAGGCGGAGTCCCCCGGTCCGCGTCGCGGCCGGCCGGACCCTGCGGCCGCCCTCCCGATGGACCAGAGGCCCTTCATCCAATAACTTTCAAACCGCACCACTCAAGTGGTGCAGACCATGGCGGGTCCGTTGCCACAGGTCATCGAAGGCGCCAGATTCACTGACGGTGTGGCCGTGCGCGAACCCGATACCCGCGCTGCCTGATCAGGCTCCGTGATCTGAAATCGGGCATAGCTCCAGAGTAACATGAGAATATGTGTCCACTTAACCTTCTTTCCATGCTATTTTGGGAACGGAGGACCCCGCCATGGATGGAACACCGAAAGCGACGAAACCCAAGGCTCGTGATGCGAAGACCAAGCTCGCGCAAACCCGCATGAGCGTTCTGGAACTGGCGAAAGAACTCGGCAACGTGGCCGAGGCCTGTCGCCAGCGCGGCATGGACCGCACCAGCTTCTACGAGTGGAAACGTCGGTTTTGGGTTTGAGGGACCGTGGCGCCGGTGGCGCTGCGTAAGCCCGAGAACGGGCTTCGAGGGGCTGAAGGACCTGCCGCCGATCCACAAGACCCACCCGCAAACGACCCCGCCCGAGACGGTCGAGCGGATCAAGGCGCTGGCGCTCGAACATCCGGCCTATGGCTGCAACCGCTTCGAGGCGATGCTGGCGCTCGAGGGCGTGCGGGTCTCCTCGATCACCATCCAGAAGATCCTGAACGAAAACCGCCTGGGCACGCGCTACGACCGCTGGCTGGCGCTTGAGGACGCCCATGCGGGCCAGACCATCGAGATCACTGCCGAACAGGCCGCCTTCCTCGAGAAGCAGAACCCGTGCTTCCGGGAACGACACGTGGAATCAGGCACTCCCGGCGAGCTGCTCTCGGCCGACACGTTCTTCGTCGGCATGCTGAAGGGGATCGGCAAGGTCTATCTGCACGCGGTCGTCGACACCTTCGGCAGCTACGCCTTCGGCTTCCTGCACGTTTCCAAGCAGCCCGAGGCGGCGGTCGCGGTCCTGCACAACGACGTCCTGCCCTTCTACCGCGCCCTGGACCTGCCGGTGAAAGCGGTGCTGACCGAGCGAGCCATTGAAGGCGCCATTGGTTCGAGCCCAATGGCGAGCGGCCGCGAATTCTGCGGCACCGAGCGTCACCCCTACGAGCTCTATCTCGACCTCAACGCAATCGAGCATCGCCGCACCAAGGTCCGCACGCCGAAGACCAACGGCTTCGTCGAGCGGTTCAACGGCACGGTGCTGGAGGAGTTCTTCCGCGTGAAGATGCGCAAGACCTTCTACGAGACTGTCGAGGCCCTCCAGGCAGATCTCAACGCCTGGCTCGTCCACTACAACACCGAGCGCCCGCATCTGGGTTACCGAAACATGGGGCGACGTCCCATCGAAACCGTAATGTCATTCGTTAGCCAAGAAGGTTAAGTGTACAACCCCGTGTTCGTGGCTTCTCTCGAACCAATGGCGTTCAACCACTCACCTCCAGCGCTTCCAACGGTTATAGAGGGTCTTCGCCGGGCCGTATTCCTTCGGCGCATCGCACCAACGCAACCCATTGCGATTGATGAAGATTATGCCGCTGAGGACGCGACGATCATCGACGCGGGGCTTACCATGGCTCTTGGGAAAGAACGGCTTCAGGCGTTCCATCTGTGCATCGCTCAGCCAGTAAAGATTGCTCATCGATCAGGTCTCCTTGCGGAGCCTGAATCATGCCAAATGCCTGAAATCAATGGGGCTGCAGCCTAGTTTACTCGTCACTGTGACCGAGGGGCAGATCCGCCCGGGGAAACAGGCACAAGACGAGACCAAGACATCATGAAGAGGACTGAGGTGGGCTAGAAATATGTGCTTCGAGAGCTTTACGGGCCGATGAGATCTCAGTGTCGAACTGTTTTAGCAAGGAGCTTTGGCTTGCAATGCTTTCTGACTTCGAAGCAATGGATATCTTCTGGCAACATGCGGAGACCCGTCCTAAACCGAATTGACGGCTCAATCCCAGAAGGCTGTGCAGCGTGCGTTCGACTCCTTCAAGATCGCCGTCATTAAGGCGAGCACGCAGGTCTTGCGACTGGAGGTCCAGCTTTTCAATCAGCGAGGCAAAGATAGAGCGGACGCGCTCGGGTGGTATCGTCTGACGTAATACATCTAGCCATTCCAGTGAAAGTGTAGGCGGTTCGGTTGCGGAGACTTTTTCGCGTATATCAGAATTATTCGTCGGAATTCCGATAGAATTGGATAGCATATCATGCTGCTGCGCGGTGGTCGATAATTCATCGGATCCTCCCGTGAATTTGCCCAGAACGAAAAAAAGTCTATTCCAGTCTATGGGTTTGGTCAGGACTGCCGAGAATGCTTTTTCCTTTTCGAAACTCTGCCGAGCAAGCGCATCGGCTGTCAGCAAAATGATGGGAGGCCCATTTTCGTTCTCCGCCTGGATCACTCGGGCTGCGGTCATACCGTCCATCACCGGCATTTGCATGTCCATGATGATAGCGTCGAAATCACCCTCTTTAACTGCAGTGACAGCCTCGGCGCCATTTTCGACTGTGGAAACCGTGTGACCGCACATCTCGAGGGCGTCGTTCAGCAGGAGGCGGTTGGTCTCATTATCTTCTGCGATCAGGATGTTAAGAGGTCTGCCATGGGCAGGTTCCAGCGCGATGTGCGCGGGATGAATGATGATTTTCGTTGCCTCGGTCGCCTCGGGCAAACTGATCGTCAGCCGAAAAACAGAGCCTTCTCCCTCGACGCTGCTAACGTTGATTTCGCCATCCATCGCTTGCGCCAAGCGTCCCGAGATCGCCAGCCCCAATCCGGTACCGCCGAAACGGCGTGTGGTCGAGGCCTCGGCCTGTGTGAAGGGTTGGAACAAATTCGCCTGAAGATCGGATGGAATACCGATGCCGGTATCCGCAATCTCGAATTCCACGCGCCACCGTCCGTCCGGAAGCTTTTCGGCCCCGCTCAAACTCAGAGTTACCCTGCCCTTGTCGGTAAATTTCAAGGCATTTGTGGTCAGGTTCAGCAATATCTGCTGCAGCCGCATCGGATCGCCCATGAGCGTCGGCGATGGAGATATCCGATGCTCAATCCTGAAATCCAGCCCCTTTTTCTGCGCGGTGCCGGACAGCAGCTCGTAAATATCTGCGATCACGGTATCCGGCAAGAAGGCGATCGCCTCGAGGCTGAGCTTGCCCGCTTCGATCTTCGAGAAATCGAGAATGTCGTCGAGCAGGGCAAGCAAGTTCACCCCTGAACGTCGCAACGTGTCGATCCAGTTGCGATGGCGAACCGATTGGGTTTCCGCAAGCAGCAAGTCGGCGATGCCCAGGATTCCAGTCATTGGTGTGCGCAACTCGTGGCTCATGACGGCGAGGAAGCTCGATTTTGCTTCGCTGGCGCGCTCCGCGTCCCGGCGGGCGCGGTCTCGCTGATCTGCCAGAATTTCCAGATCGTTGGCTTTCTGCTCGAGGCCGAGGCGCGCCGCCTCCAGCTCACGTTCCGCCGCGACGCGATCGGTGATGTCGCGCAAGACGCCCGTATAGGCGGAACCGAACTCGGTCATCATCTCAGAGACGCTTAGCTCGACGGGAAACTCTTCGCCATTTCGGCGTCGTCCCGTCAGCCTTCGCGACATGCCGACGACCTTCCGTATGACGCCCAGCGCCTCGGTCTCCGAATAGGCTCCAGTCCTGTTGGCGACCGCCTCGGGCATCAGAATCGATACGTTCTGGCCGACGAGTTCTGCAGCGCGATATTGAAATATTCGTGCCGCCGCGGCGTTTGCGGAAAGGATCACTCCACGCATGTCAATGGAAATGATCCCGTCCAACGCACTCTCGAGAACGACTGCCAGCTCCCGCTCTTTGGCGATCAGAGCCTGCTCGGCAGCCTTGACACTGCTCACGTCGAATATCACGCCAGTGAAGATGACGGTATCATCAGGGCTGTCGGCGGCGCGCTGAGGTCTTGAGAAGGCGCGCCACCATCGAGTTTCGCCGTCACGCAGAAAGCGGCCTTCGAATTGCCAGTCTTCGCCAGTCGATATCGAATGCGAGATGCTCGCGACCCAGGCATCGATTTCGTCAGGATGGATTTGAAACAAGCTCCAATCCTCGACAAGAGCGTCTGCTTCAAGGCCGAGAATTTCGTAGGAGCGGGGGCTGACATAGGTAAAACCGTGGCGGGTCCCCGGGCCCTCCTGCCATTGGTAGATTACGCCGGGAACCTGACTGGTGATATTGCGGAAACGCTCTTCGCTCTGTCTCAGGGCATTTTCTATCGCCATGCGATCGCCGACGTCGCGGATCGAGTAGATGGTCTTTGATGTGCCCTGCAGCTCAACGCTGCTTGAGCTGATCTCAAGACAAAGCTCCGTACCGTCTGCTCGCCGGCCATGCACAATTGACGGGGTGGAGGGATTGGCCAAGACTGCCTCGACCGGGAATATCCCTGAGACGGGCATCGATTTGGCTTGCGCGGCCGACCTGCCGAACATGGTCTCGGCTGCGGTGTTCAGTTCGACGACCTCTCCGGATTCGTCGACGACCACGATTGCATCGCGGATCGCCTTTGCCACCGAAGCCAGACGCCTTTCAGTACGGGCCAGGTTCAGTACCTGGCGTTGGCGCCCTGTCGCCAGCGCTCCGAGAAACAGGGCCAGTGGCAAGGAAAGTCCTCGAAGCAGTTGCAAATGACCGAGGCTGTGTGTCCACCCACCGCGTGGTGTGGCCGCGATTTGCCAAACCAGCCCCGGCAGAACGATGTCTCGTAAGATGGAGGTCGGCGCGAAAAGCTGTTCCTGACCTCTGAAGACCCGACCCGGATCGCCATCGTCAGCCTTCAGGCGCAGAGCGATATCCAGGTGGTTCTCAAGAGGGAGCATGCCAGCCTGTGCAAACACGCTCTCCGCGTCCAGAACCAGGCTCAGAATACCCCAATAGGAGCCGTCCCCAAGAAATACCGGTGTCCGGCTTATCAGGCCAACACCGCCTTGCTTGAGGTTGAGAGGTCCGGTCACAATAGTTGTCTTTCTGTCAATGGCTTTTTTTACAGCGGGCCATTGTTCCTTGATGTCGGGATAATACAGGCCGATGACGGAAGAATTGCTGGGTGCGGGGAATACGTATTTGATACGGTTTCCGGGGGCCATGCCGATATTGCGAATGTTGCGTCCCGCCCCGTGTAGTGACGCCATTGCCGCTTGCATCTCCTGTGGGTCGACGGACTTGCTTGCCGTGATGAATGCAACGAGTCCGTTTGCAAGATATACGTTCGAGTTGATCTCTGTCTGCAAACGAGCTGAAAACGTCATGACCTCCTGAGCCACCAGATCGCGTTCCGCCTCCAGCAGAGCCCGCTTCTCTATGGTGATCGCCCCGTTGGCAGCCGCCAGGACGATCAGGAAGACGATCATTCCCGCCATCACCGGATGCCTGGGCAGGGATTTTCTGGGCCTGAGAAAGCTCATTTGGAGGCGTCCCGCATCATCTGAACGGCAGCATAATCGCCGGCAAACATGTTTGATCTCTTAAGGTTCGCCTCTATCGCTATCCGATGCGTTCTGATCTGGCGTCGATTGAGCGGCCTATAGTCGCGCGATAATCCTTTGCGTGAGGCCGCGATCGCGATACCTCACCTCCGTGAAACACTGAGAGATGAGCCACAGGCCGCGTCCGCGGGTTCGCTCACTTGCAAGCACTTTGTCGGGGTCCATGGCCTCCGGCGACGGCACAAAAGTGGGGCCTTCATGCGACAGGCATAGAAACAGTCGCCCGTCAAGTTTCAGAACCCGAAGGGAGAACCGCGCATCCTCCCGCCCAGTGGAAGCGTGCTCAACGATGTTGTTGATGATCTCGGTCATGCCAAGACGAAGTCGTATCTGCTCGTCCGGCGAATAATTTTCGCTGACTTCGTGGCATATAGCGTCCCAGATTCGGGGAGCTTCCAGGAAATCGTACTTCAATATGAAGCGACCGGGCATGTCGCGCGCCCGTCAGGAGGCTTCGAGCAGCGCGATGGCATCGGAGCGATCGGCGGCAACGAGGAAAAACATGTCCATGCGCAGCAGCTTGAAGATTGTCTCGACTGCCGGGGTCAGGCCGCACATGGCAATGCGTGCATCAGTGTCTTTTCCCTTGGTGACGCCGACGAGCGCGCCAATCCCGGTTGAATCCATGAATTCCACGGAGGTGAAATCCAGTATGATCCGGTCGTGGCCCTTGATCAGCGGTGACAACTGCGAGTGAAAGGCAGTCGCATTGCTTGCGTCCAGGCGCTGCGTGTCGATCACGAAGATGACCACTCCAGCTGAGGTTTCGGTTTTGATCATGGGACCTCCGACGTTGCCTTGCTATTCTCGAGGACAATTATTGAGATATCGTCATCGAATTCGTCGCTTCCATGCCAGTCTACCATCGCTTGCTTGACAGCCGGAACGACGTCATCCAGGGGACTGCTCGCCGCCTCATGCAACAGCCGCTGAAAGCGCTCGACGCCGAACAATTCTCCGTTCGGGCCACCGCATTCGGTGATGCCGTCGGTATAGAAGACGACCCGGTGGATCTGTTTGAGATCCACGAGGAATTCCTCATATGAGACGCCCTCCTGCAGCCCTACCGGGAATCCGCCCTCGCCCAGCGGAAAAGGCGGGCCGCCGTCGATCGGCGTGGCGATCGGGTGAGGATGTCCGGCCTGGCACACCCGCATTTTCTCATCTGCAGAGACTGTCGCCAGCAGCATCGTGAAATAGTCGTTGTCCGGCGGGATCGATTGGAAGATCTCGTTCAATTCCTGCACATAGCTGCTTAAAGTCCGAGACTGTTCGAAATTGCTGACGACCCCCAGGTCGATGATGTAGCGGGAAATCGCGAAGGTCATCATCGCGGCGCGTGCGCCATGTCCGGCGATGTCGAGCGAATAGAGCCCGAAGGTTTCGTCGCCCAGGCTGAAATAATTGTAGATATCTCCCGACACCGCAGAGGATGGCAGCAAGGCGGCCGACATCTTGAAACGGCCAAAACGCACCTTGTCAGGCGGCAGTAATCCAAGTTGAAGCTTGGCGGCTGCGTTGATGTCGTTCTTCAGCTTGCGAATGGCGTCGTCGAGTTCCTGGTTGCTTTGCGTCAACTGCGTGTTGCTGAGCGCCAGCTGGGTTTGCAGGTCGAATATGCGTTCAGCTGCACGGACCTTGGCGGCCAGCATTTCCGGATCGAAGGGCTTGACCAGAAAGTCGTCGGCGCCGGCCTCCATGGCCGACAAGTAGTCCTCGCGGCTTTCGCGCGCGGTCAGAAGCAGGAAAAAGACGTGCCTTTGCCTCGTTTTACGGCGGATCTCGGCGCAAAGATCGACGCCTGTCATCCCGGGCATCATCCAGTCGCTGATCACCAGATCCACGTTCAGGCCGGCCTGAATTTGGTTCAGGGCATTCTCGGCGCTATCCGCTGCGTGCAGAATATGGCCGAGCTGCCCTATGCTGTGGATGATCAGTTCCCGGATCAGATCGTCGTCGTCGACGACAAGAATTTCCATCCGTGCCTCCCTGCTAGGCCGTCATGTCTTGGGAAGGTGCAGGATCCTCCGCTGGCAGAGGATCCTGGGCATCGCCGCCCGAGTCCCAACTCGGGCTCATCGGATCGGATGTCACGTCGAAGCTTGCATCTGTGCTGGCGAGATCGCCAGGGTCGGACGACGCGGCGGGTTCGTTCGGCCTTAAGGTCAGGCTTTCGGACTCGAACGGGGCGAGATCGCCGGCGGCATCGTACACATCGATCGAGACCGTTCTGCCGCCCTGATCCGAGAAGGTCTGCAACTGCAGGCCGCGCACCAATTGCTCGAAGATCTCCACTGGCGCGTCGCCCTCGAGGATCGCGTCCCGCCCGCCGTTTTCGAAGCGCAGGCTGGGAGCCCCTTCGCTCAGGGCAGCTGACAGCACCGGATCGGAGGCCGCTTCGTCGGACAGGGCAAGGGTATCGTCGGGGAAAAGCACATCCTCCGTCAGTGTGACGACGACCCGGGATACGCTGTCGATACTGTCGATCGTGAAGTCGGGAGCGATTGCAACCGATACCTGCACGGGGGCAGGCTCGGGAACCTGGACATCGAAGGTCGCCGTGGTTTGGGCGATGTCGCCCGTACCGGGGATTGTGGCATAGGCATCGACGGTCAGGGATAATGTGCCGAACCAGTCCGCTGGCGGAAGAAGCTGCAATCCGTCGAGCTGTCCGGTTTCGAGCGACCAGACCCCGCCGCCGATGTTGCGTCCGGCCGTAAGATAGGCGTCTTCGGGCAGTCCGCTCAGAGTGATGGAAAGCGCCTCTGTCCCGTCCGGCACGACCGTGGCGGCCGAGATGTTCAGATCCACCGGTGCGTCGAAGACACCGAGGGCGTCGACCACAGTCAGGATCGGCGCGTCCGCGACCGGTGCCGCCGTCACCGTTACCGAGCTGGAAACCGAGACGGGATCAGCGGTGCCATCCTGCAATGTCGCCTCGATCTGCAGCTCGAACTGTCCCGAAAAGTTGGGCGGCGGCGTGATCGTCAGGCCGGCGAGATCCTCCGGAAGCAGCGCATGACGGTCCCCGCCGAGATCGGTTCCGGCGTTCAGTACCGCTCCGTCGGGCAGGCCCGAGATCACGATGGAGGTCACGCTTTCCGACCCGTCCGTATCGCCCGAGCTCAATGCTATGCTCAGGGGGATGGGCTGGTCCTCATCCCCCTGCGCGGCCTGGACGATGAGCGAGGCGGTATCGGTCAGGGGCGCGATTGCGATCGAGATCGTCTCTGTCGTGATGGCCGCGTCACCCTCGTCTTCCAGCGAGATCGCTCTCACGTCAAAGGTCAGCTGGCCGCTGAAATCGGGAGGCGGCGTCAGGGTGAGACCGGAAAGATCCTCGGCTGTCAGGATCCAGGTCCCGCTTGCCGGGTCGCGCGTTCCCGCGCTCAGCACCGCGCCCTCGGGCAACCCGAGAACGGCGAAGGACAGGGTCTCGGAACCATCGGTGTCGATGAGCGCGCCGGCGACGGTCAGGCTCAGCGCCTGATCCTCGACCCCGTCGGGCGCGCCGACCGACAGGTCGGGCGCATCCGCGACCGCGTCAACCAGAACATCGATGCGAGCAAGGGTGATCGGAAAGGACAGAATCTTGCCGACAACCGTCAACGTGACGTCGGAAGCATCATGCTCGGGCGGCGTATAGGTCAGGTTGGCAAGCAGACTGACGGCGATGATCCAGTCGCCGTTTTCATCGAGATAGCCGCCCGACAATGTCCCGCCTTCCGGCACGCCCGCGATACTGATGGAAGCGAGCCCGGCCAGATCGAAGAGGAGCAGAAAGCTCCCCAGATCTATTGGCGTGTCTTCCTCTCCGCGTACGTCATAGCTCTGCCAGACCTCTCCTTCCTGCCCTCCCGAGACAGTCACGGTGACGTTCTGGTTCCAGACAGCCACGTCGCCATTGCTGGATTCTGTGGCTACGGCTGTCGTCGTGAAGCCGAAGCTGCCAAAGAAATCTGTCGGGGGGCGCAATGTCAGTCCCGCCAGATCCTCTGGCGTCAATGACCAGAGGCCATCGCCCGCATAAGTGCCTGCCGACAGGCGTGCGCCTTCCGGCAGGCCGGACACGAACTGCGTCAGTGTCTCCGACCCGTCGACATCGCTCAGTCCGCCCCCGATATTGAAGGGAATGATCGAGACGTCATCGCTCGAGGCGCCGGTGATCGTGACCGTCGGCATGTCGGCCACGGCCTCCACCTGCAGATCGAAAGCCGCGTTGACCTCGGCGCCATCCGTGAGCTCGAAGCGGACGGCGATGCGCATGTCGACATCCGAGTCATTGGGAGGCGTCAGCAAGAGCCCCTCGAGGTCCGCTGCGGAAACCAGATAGCTTCCGTCCGGTTGCAACTCGCCGACAGAGAGGGTCGTTCCTTCCGGCAAGCCGGAAATCGTCGCGGAATTCAGGTTCGAGAAGCCGGTGGCATCGAGGAAGGCTTGCCCGAGCTCCAGCGCCACGGCCGTGTCTTCCTGGGTGGTCAATCCGTTCAGCGCGATCACCTGCGACGGCGGTGGCAGCGAAGGCTCGTCTGCAAAGACTGTCACCGGTAGCAAAAGGGTGGTGGACGCGACGCCGCCGACCGGATCGCTGGCAATGGCGACAACTTCCAGATCGAAATCGCCTGTGAACCTTGCGGGCGGGATCAGGGTCAAGCCCTCCAGATCGGCCGCGCTCAGGGACCAGGTCGTAGAGCCGTCGGCCGCGACAGCGGCGATCATCCCGGCCGAGAGGGTGGCGCCCTCTGGCAGGCCTGCGAGGGTGAGGGTGAGGCTCTCGCCCGGGGCGGGGTCGATCAGCGCGGCGGAGAGATCGAGGGCGATGGCGCCGTCCTCGGTGCCGGTGGCGGGCGCGACGGTGAGGCTCGGCGCATCGACGACCGGGGTGACGGTGACCGCGAGCGGGGCGGTGACGCTGCGGCTGTCGGGGCCGAGGCTGGCGACGGCGGTGACGGAGAGGGCGAGATCGCCATGGACATCGGGCGGCGGGGTGAGGGTGAGCCCGGCGAGATCCTCGGGGGCGAGCGTCCAGCTGCCATCGCCATTGTCGGTGCCGGCCGAGAGGGTGGCGCCCTCTGGCAGGCCGGCGAGGGTGAGGGCGAGGCTCTCGCCCGGGGCGGGGTCGATCAGCGCGGCGGAGAGATCGAGGGCGATGGCGCCGTCCTCGGCGCCGGTGGCGGGCGCGACGGTGAGGTCGGGCGCATCGACGACCGGGGTGACGGTGACCGCGAGCGGGGCGGTGACGCTGCGGCTGTCGGGGCCGAGGCTGGCGACGGCGGTGACGGAGAGGGCGAGATCGCCATGGACATCGGGCGGCGGGGTGAGGGTGAGCCCGGCGAGATCCTCGGGGGCGAGCGTCCAGCTGCCATCGCCATTGTCGGTGCCGGCCGAGAGGGTGGCGCCCTCTGGCAGGCCCGCCAGGGTGAGGGCGAGGCTCTCGCCCGGGGCTGGGTCGATCAGCGCGGCGGAGAGATCGAGGGCGATGGCGCCGTCCTCGGTGCCGGTGGCGGGCGCGACGGTGAGGCTCGGCGCATCGACGACCGGGGTGACGGTGACCGCGAGCGGGGCGGTGACGCTGCGGCTGTCGGGGCCGAGGCTGGCGACGGCGGTGACGGAGAGGGCGAGATCGCCATGGACATCGGGCGGCGGGGTGAGGGTGAGCCCGGCGAGATCCTCGGGGGCGAGCGTCCAGCTGCCATCGCCATTGTCGGTGCCGGCCGAGAGTGTGGCGCCCTCTGGCAGGCCGGCGAGGGTGAGGGCGAGGCTCTCGCCCGGGGCGGGGTCGATCAGCGCGGCGGAGAGATCGAGGGCGATGGCGCCATCCTCGGCGCCGGTGGCGGGCGCGACGGTGAGGCTCGGCGCATCGACGACCGGGGTGACGGTGACCGCGAGCGGGGCGGTGACGCTGCGGCTGTCGGGGCCGAGGCTGGCGACGGCGGTGACGGAGAGGGCGAGATCGCCATGGACATCGGGCGGCGGGGTGAGGGTGAGCCCGGCGAGATCCTCGGGGGCGAGCGTCCAGCTGCCATCGCCATTGTCGGTGCCGGCCGAGAGTGTGGCGCCCTCTGGCAGGCCGGCGAGGGTGAGGGCGAGGCTCTCGCCCGGGGCGGGGTCGATCAGCGCGGCGGAGAGATCGAGGGCGATGGCGCCGTCCTCGGTGCCGGTGGCGGGCGCGACGGTGAGGCTCGGCGCATCGACGACCGGGGTGACGGTGACCGCGAGCGGGGCGGTGACGCTGCGGCTGTCGGGGCCGAGGCTGGCGACGGCGGTGACGGAGAGGGCGAGATCGCCATGGACATCGGGCGGCGGGGTGAGGGTGAGCCCGGCGAGATCCTCGGGGGCGAGCGTCCAGCTGCCATCGCCATTGTCGGTGCCGGCCGAGAGTGTGGCGCCCTCTGGCAGGCCGGCGAGGGTGAGGGCGAGGCTCTCGCCCGGGGCGGGGTCGATCAGCGCGGCGGAGAGATCGAGGGCGATGGCGCCGTCCTCGGTGCCGGTGGCGGGCGCGACGGTGAGGCTCGGCGCATCGACGACCGGGGTGACGGTGACCGCGAGCGGGGCGGTGACGCTGCGGCTGTCGGGGCCGAGGCTGGCGACGGCGGTGACGGAGAGGGCGAGATCGCCATGGACATCGGGCGGCGGGGTGAGGGTGAGCCCGGCGAGATCCTCGGGGGCGAGCGTCCAGCTGCCATCGCCATTGTCGGTGCCGGCCGAGAGGGTGGCGCCCTCTGGCAGGCCGGCGAGGGTGAGGGCGAGGCTCTCGCCCGGGGCGGGGTCGATCAGCGCGGCGGAGAGATCGAGGGCGATGGCGCCGTCCTCGGTGCCGGTGGCGGGCGCGACGGTGAGGCTCGGCGCATCGACGACCGGGGTGACGGTGACCGCGAGCGGGGCGGTGACGCTGCGGCTGTCGGGGCCGAGGCTGGCGACGGCGGTGACGGAGAGGGCGAGATCGCCATGGACATCGGGCGGCGGGGTGAGGGTGAGCCCGGCGAGATCCTCGGGGGCGAGCGTCCAGCTGCCATCGCCATTGTCGGTGCCGGCCGAGAGGGTGGCGCCCTCTGGCAGGCCGGCGAGGGTGAGGGCGAGGCTCTCGCCCGGGGCGGGGTCGATCAGCGCGGCGGAGAGATCGAGGGCGATGGCGCCATCCTCGGCGCCGGTGGCGGGCGCGACGGTGAGGCTCGGCGCATCGACGACCGGGGTGACGGTGACCGCGAGCGGGGCGGTGACGCTGCGGCTGTCGGGGCCGAGGCTGGCGACGGCGGTGACGGAGAGGGCGAGATCGCCATGGACATCGGGCGGCGGGGTGAGGGTGAGCCCGGCGAGATCCTCGGGGGCGAGCGTCCAGCTGCCATCGCCATTGTCGGTGCCGGCCGAGAGTGTGGCGCCCTCTGGCAGGCCGGCGAGGGTGAGGGCGAGGCTCTCGCCCGGGGCGGGGTCGATCAGCGCGGCGGAGAGATCGAGGGCGATGGCGCCGTCCTCGGTGCCGGTGGCGGGCGCGACGGTGAGGCTCGGCGCATCGACGACCGGGGTGACGGTGACCGCGAGCGGGGCGGTGACGCTGCGGCTGTCGGGGCCGAGGCTGGCGACGGCGGTGACGGAGAGGGCGAGATCGCCATGGACATCGGGCGGCGGGGTGAGGGTGAGCCCGGCGAGATCCTCGGGGGCGAGCGTCCAGCTGCCATCGCCATTGTCGGTGCCGGCCGAGAGGGTGGCGCCCTCTGGCAGGCCCGCCAGGGTGAGGGCGAGGCTCTCGCCCGGGGCGGGGTCGATCAGCGCGGCGGAGAGATCGAGGGCGATGGCGCCGTCCTCGGCGCCGGTGGCGGGCGCGACGGTGAGGTCGGGCGCATCGACGACCGGGGTGACGGTGACCGCGAGCGGTGCGGTGACGCTGCGGCTGTCGGGGCCGAGGCTGGCGACGGCGGTGACGGAGAGGGCGAGATCGCCATGGACATCGGGCGGCGGGGTGAGGGTGAGCCCGG
Organism: Rhodovulum sp. HP10; assembly: GCF_047553435.1. Classification (NCBI taxonomy): domain Bacteria; kingdom Pseudomonadati; phylum Pseudomonadota; class Alphaproteobacteria; order Rhodobacterales; family Paracoccaceae; genus Rhodovulum; species Rhodovulum sp. HP10. The sequence goes on along the minus strand of NZ_CP180201.1, from coordinate 1,448,188 downwards.
CGAGATCCTCGGGGGCGAGCGTCCAGCTGCCATCGCCATTGTCGGTGCCGGCCGAGAGGGTGGCGCCCTCTGGCAGGCCCGCCAGGGTGAGGGCGAGGCTCTCGCCCGGGGCGGGGTCGATCAGCGCGGCGGAGAGATCGAGGGCGATGGCACCGTCCTCGGTGCCGGTGGCGGGCGCGACGGTGAGGTCGGGCGCATCGACGACCGGGGTGGGGACAGGGCTATCGTCGGCGGAGATGTCCTCGTTGGGAAATTCAACGCTGTCGGCCGGTATGGCCGGGGGAATTGTGTCAACAGTCTGGACCGATTGTGCGGCGAACTCGGCCATATCGAAAGGGGTAGCATCCTCAACGTTCATGCCATCGACGACGTTCGACATGCCGCCAGAGAGTGCATTACTAGGGAGTCCAATCGTGGCAAACGAGGCCCCGCTGGCGGGGGCACCCCATGAAAAGAACGGCACCGGCCCGAGATCGGAGACTGACATGGCTGTCGTCTCGCCTGCGCGCCAAGCCTCGATGGTCTCTGCCAAGGGCTCGCCGACGGAGGCGGGAGCGGGCGCGCGGAGCAGGGTTGGCTCTTCGACCTCGCCCCGATGGATCAAAGACAGGCTGCGGTCATCGACGGCACGTATGGCCGCGTTTGCGTCTACAGGGCGTTCGATAACTTCGACGCGCTCGCGGCCAGGCCGTGCAACCTGAGCGCTCAACGCGTCATTCTCTGTCCCAAGTGGAGAATCCGCAGTATTTTCACCCTCAGCCATCAAACGCTTCCCCAGAACCCTGGGTTACCTTTCCCCCAGCGTACCATCGACTATTGTGTAGAGCGGCTTTAAAAAATACTGAAGAATGGTCTTTTTTCCGGTCAAAATTTCGGCGTGAATCGTCATTCCAGGAAGAAAGTGGCGCGCTTCATCTTCTGAGCCAATCTGGCGAGAATCTAAATGTATGCGGCATAGGTAATATGGCACTTTGTTGGCGTCCAGGAATGTGCTGGGCGATATGCTCGAGATCTCTCCATAGACATGTCCGTAGCGGCTGAAATCAAAGGCAATGACCTTCAGTTTCACCGCCTGGCCGACCCGAACAAATCCTATGTCGCGCGGTGAAATCTGAACCTCTGCGATCAGTTCGTCATCCAATGGTACCAGTCTCGCGGCTGTCTCGCCGGGCTTCAGCACACCACCAACGGTGCGTACGGCGAGCTCTTGTACAATACCTGCCGTCGGCGCCACGATGAGCAGTCGCTTGATCCTGTCATTTTGAGCGGTCAGTTGCTCACGGATCTCGGCAAGCTCTGCATTGGCGGTTCGAAGTTGGTTAAGCGCTTCTTCGAGCAAGCGTCCGTGAAATTCACTGATTCGGGTGTGGACCTGCGAGATTTCGTTGCGAAGGGACCATATGCTACGGTCCAGTTCGCGCAGTTCCGCCACCGCCATGGTCTGCTCTCGCTGTATCTCGAGCAGTTGAAGGAGCGGGTTCAACCCCTTGCCGACCAGCCCTTCGCGAATGGAGGCCTGTCGGTCAATCAGGGCCAATGCCTCGGCGAGGGTTTCCTTCTGCAGAACCACCGCCTCGATCTGTGCTTCCAATCCGGTGACCTGCTCCTGAAAAACGTTTTCCTGGCTAACGCGGACGCCAATCTGGGCATTTAAAAGGCGTTCTTGTTCCGCGATCAGTTTGTCGTCGTTTGTGAAACGATGAAAATTTGCACGCCGCCCCTCGGCGAAGGCTGCGAAACGTTCGGCCTGCAGTTGCAGTGTCGTCCGCCGAGTGATCAGTTGGTCACGGTTGGAGGTGGTCGCCGTGCTGGTCAATCGCAGCAATGGCTGGCCTTCGGCGACGACCTCGCCTTCCTTTACCAACACCTCTTCCACGATGCCGCCTTCCAGATGGTCAAGCGAACGCACGGCACCGGCGGGAACGAATTCTCCTGTACCCTTGGCGATTTCGTCGACCGGCGTAATTGCAGCCCACGCCAGGAATGCAAGAAGACCTCCGGCGATCGTCCAGATCATGGCATGGGTCAAAGGGCCGATGCCGGTATCGCGGACGAAATCCTCGACGGCGAACCCGTTCTTCATCCCGGTCGATGCGCTTTCTTCGTCAGACATCAGATCAACCCCTTGGGAATTCGGTCGCGCACCTTTTCGGCCGAGCCGAAAAAGCGTACAGTGCCATCCTCAAGCATCAGGATCTTGTCCACGATGCCGAGATGCTGGCGGTTATGGGTGACGATAAGTACGGTCGCGCCGCGAGCGCGTAGCAGCTCCAGTCCGCCGATGAAGGCGAATTCTCCCATGAAATCGATGCCCGTCGCCGGTTCGTCCAACAGAACGACAGGCGCCTTCCGAAGATACATGCGCGCCAGTGACAGACGTGAAAGCAGGCCGACAGGCAAGGTGACAAGCTGGGCATCATAGAAGGTATCCAAGCCTTCGGGTAATGCCGCTACGGCTGTCGCCGCGTCTGCGAGCTGCAGCGCTTCGGCAATGTCCGGTTCGTCGGCCTCCGGCTCTGCCATCAAGAGGTTTTCGCGGAGTGTGCCGTAATGAAAGCTTGGGAGTTGCGGGACGTAGGAAATGGCTCGACGCAGATGCGTCGGGTCGAATTGCCGAAGGTCTCGGCCATCCAGGCGAATATTGCCTGCCTGCGCGTCGTATAGCCCGGCGATCAGCTTCAGCAGAGTTGATTTTCCGCTTCCGTTGCGACCGACAATGGCAATGATCTCTCCGGGCTGCGCGGTGAAGCTCACGCCGCTCAGAATCGGTTCGGTTTCGCGCCCATATCTGAACGTCACGCGGTTGAAGGCGATCTCTCCCCGGATCGGCGGCCGCTCGCCGTCGCCTTCGCCAGGGGCGATCTCTGCCTCGGTGTCCATCAGCCGGTCGATCTGGCGGGCGGATGCGACCAGCTGACCGACTCGCGTTGCTGCCAGGAATGCGTTTTGAACCGGCGCGATCAGGCGCCAGACCAGCATCATGCTGGCGATCAGCCCGCCGGTCGTCATGGCATTGGCGAGCACCAGGAAAATGCCCGCGAAGAGTGTCGCAAGAGCTGCTCCTGTGCCAAGCGATTGGCCGATGGCTGCCAAAATCTGGGCCGAGGTGGTATTGCGCTCGCTCGCCCGGGCTGCCTTTGCCGCGCTGTCGCGATAGCGTTCCAGCCAAACCGTTTCGCCGCCCGCGGCCCGGATCGCACGCATGCGATGCATCATTTCGAGCGTCACGAGCTGGCGTTGAGCGTTCGCCTTTGCAACTTCCGCACCACGGCCACGCATATGCCGCTCACCGATCGCCGCCAGCGCTGCAAACAGGATCATGAAGCAGAGCGGGACCAGGGCCAGCCAGCCACCGACGATGGCGACAGCGGCAATGAAAAGCAGTGTGAAGGGCGTGTCGAGCAGTGCCTGCTCGAGCGGGCCGCGCAACAGATCCCGGATTCGATCCACGTCGCGCACTCTGGCAATCTGGCTCGACAGTCCCGCTCTCTCGGTCGTGCGACTGGGCAGTGTCAGTATTCGGCCGAAGACCGCGTTCCCGACGATATATCCCAACCGCTGGCTGGCGCGGTTCATGATCCGACCGCGGAGCCGACGCATCAGCATTTCCATCCAGGCGGCGGCGACCACTCCAGCGGCAAGATAGGCGAGCAGGGCGGTCGATTCCGACACCACCACCTTGTCGTAAACCGCCATCACGAACAGTGGGTTCGCCACCGCTGCCAGATTTGCGAAAAACGTCAGCAGCAGCGCGCGCAGGATCAGCGGAAGCTGCGCACGCAGTCTTCGGCCGAGCCAGGATTTCCCGATTTCCGAAGCAGGCGTTTCGACGCGTTCAAAGCGAATGAGCGTGCCCCTGCCCAGGCGCTCCGAGGCCCGGGTATCGCCCGTGCGCATCCGCAGAAAGCGAGGCTCTCCACGGAGGGGCAAGAACAGCAAGCCTTGCGTCATGCCGCCCGGTCCGAGGGCTGTGCGGGCCAGATCCTTGCCGGAAAACACCCGACCGCGCCTGATATGTCCCGCAAAGCCGAGCCGGGCAGCGGCGTTGAGCGTGTCCAGCACTCGGTCGCCCGAGAGATCCAATGCGAAGGACAGGCGCAGATCCCGAAGCTCGCCCCGCCAGCCGAGATCGCGCAGCGCGTCATACAGGCAGGTGGCAAGTGTTTCGTCGACGGGGTCCTGCTCCTTTCCTTGCGCATGCACGGCAGGGGGCGCGCCGAGACGGGCCAAGGGCCCATTGGCCCCACCGGATCGGCTTTCGGTTCCGGTATCTGCCATCAGAATGTGCCCTCGACGGTGCTGATCCGTCCGTTTGCCAGCCGCACGATCGCATCGGCGCGGCCCAGGACGCTTGGCCTGTGACTGACGAAAAGGATCGCACAACGTTCGCGGATATCTGCAAAAAGCTCGGCGACCTTTTCATCGCCCTGGTCGTCAATTGCCGAATTGGCGTCGTCGAACAGCAGGACCTGCGGGTCCAGGGCCAGCGCCCGGCAAAGGGCGATGCGCTGCACGACACCGCGTGGCAACCCGTCGGCGGCGTCGTCGCCGACGATCGTGGCAAAGCCCTTCGGCAATGGCTTGATCAGCTCGGTGAGACCGGTTCGCTCTGCGGCTCCGAGCGCGGCATCGACGCGTTCGGGGGCGAACATCGAAATGTTCTCGAGGATTGAGCCTGCGAACAAGGTCTCTTGCTGGGACACCAGCGAGATGGTCCTGCGCAGGCTTTCGTCGGTATAGTCGGATAGGGGATGTCCGCCCAGGAGAACCTCTCCGGCAGTCGGGGAGTACAGGCCTGCGGCAAGGGCCAGCAGGATGCTCTTGCCACTGCCGTTGTCTCCGACAAGACCGATTGTATGACCTTCCCGAAGGTCCAGATTGACGCCGTCGAGCACCCGCTTGCCATTGTTATCGTCGAAGACGACGCCGCGCAGGCTCAGCCTCGGCGGTGCCTGACTGGCGTTCAGAATGCCGGAGGAAGCCGATCTGACGGGGATTTTGAAAATCGCATCCATCTGCTCGCGCCCGATGCTGGATGTCTGCAGGCGCGAAGCCAGAAGAATGAGGTTTCTGATGAGTGCCAGGAAACGACCTGCCAGCAAGGTCGAGGCAGATAGTCCCCCTATCGACATATGGCCCTGCAATATCAGCAGACTGCCCAGCACGATGACCCCGATGATCGAGAGCTGTACGACGAGTTGCGACAGGTCGGTCAGCCGCTGATCGGCCGTGAATGCCTCCCCCTGCGCTGCAAGGCGCCGCTTCTGAAGGGCCTCGTATCGGCGCAATACCGGGCGTTCCAGACTGGCGACCTTGAGCGAGGGCAGGCTTGAAAGCGTGCTGAGCAGGAAATCGTATCTCTGGTCGTCCAAAGACAGCGCGCGGGCGAGAGCCTCTCGCGCAGAGCGGTTTGCCGGTGCTGCCGCAACAGCCAGGGCAATGGCGCCGAGAGCAGGCGCGATGATCACCGGACCGCCCAGAATCCAGATCATCCACATGAAAACGAACAGGAAGGGGAAATCGCAGATGGCCAGAAGCGTTTGCCCGGTCCCATTGAAGCGTCGCTGAGCAACGGCGGCGAGCCGCTCCATATGCGCGCCCGGCGAAACACGCTCAAATGCCGCCAGGTCGGCGTGAAAGAGATGACGTGCGGCGCCACAGCTGGCCCGGACTTCATAATCTGTTGCAAGGGGCGACAGAATTCTGGACCGCGCGATCTTTAGAACGGTCTCAAGTGCTAAGGCGCAAAGAACGCCCAACCCTATGAGGGCGGCCGTATTTTCCGAGTGATTTGGGATGATGCGGTCGTAAACTTGCAGGATGAAAAGCGGCGCCGCCAAGGATAGCGCGTTGATGCAGAGCGAGGCTATTCCGATCGAGACATAGGGGAGGGCGCCGGGTCTTTTCAATGCGTGCCTCGTTCCTCATGGGCGCACCGAACAATGTGAGCACATCGAACGGAGCAACAGGGGGCGCGCGACGACTGAAGATGCGTCGCGGTGTCGCCGGATCTCATTTAAATGAGGCTGCCTAATAAAGCGTAATCGCCAGATGTAAGCTGAGGTTGCGCAGACGGGATTGCGTGCCGAGGCGGTTGATGTGGTGATTTTTCTGCTCCGCCGGTATTTATTGTAAACAAGTCATGTCCGGATTTGGAGAATTCGCGCTGGTTTATAAAATCAGGTGTTCTTTCGGAGTCGTTTCTGAATCGAAGAGGCTCTGTTGCGGCTCTGTTGCACAAAGCTCGTGGGCGATTCACCTCGTGAATCCAGCGTGATAGCTGGAGGGGATGAGCAGACCATCCACCCCGACCTACAAGATCAAGAACTGGCGGTCCTATAACGAAGCGCTCAAGCGCCGGGGCTCGCTGACGATCTGGTTCGATCCCGAGATGACGTGGGAGGCCAGGCCGACCGGCAAGCGCGGCCGGCAGCCCACCTACAGTGACGCGGCCATCCAGACCTGCCTGACGATGAAAGTCCTGTTTGGCATGGTCGACATTGGAGCGCCATTGGTCCGAGCGAAAATGTCGACCCGGCAGACGACAGGCTTCGTCGAGAGCCTTCTGCAGTTGAGCGGGCTGGACTGGTCGGTGCCGGATTTCAGCACGCTGTCACGCCGCCAGAAGACCCTGAACGTGAACATCCCGTATCGGGGATCGAAGGGACCGCTGCACCTGTTGATCGACAGCACCGGCATCAAGGTCGAAGGCGAAGGGGAGTGGAATGCCCGCAAGCATGGTGGCGCCAAACGCCGCATCTGGCGCAAGGTTCACCTCGGGATCGATGAGAAAACACTGGAAATCCGGGCCGTCGAGTTCACCAGCAGCGATATTGGCGATGCCCCCATGCTGCCGGAACTGCTCGACCAGATCCCGCTCGATCAGGAGATCGACAGTGTCACCGCAGATGGTGCCTACGACACGCGCAAGTGTCACGACACCATTGCCGACCGGGGCGCCCACGCCGTCATTCCTCCGCGAAAAAATGCCAAACCCTGGAAGCCTGGCAGCTGCAGGCGCGATTGCCCGCAACGAGGCGCTGCGCGCATCGAAACGCCTGGGCCGGAAGATCTGGCGGAAGTGGAGTGGCTACCATCGCAGAAGTCGGGCCGAAACCAAGATGCACTGCATGAAGCTGTTGGGTCAACGCCTGATGGCGCGGGAGCCTGACCGGCAGGTTGCCGAGCTTCAGGTTCGTGTCGCCGTCATGAACGGCTTCACCGCGCTCGGCATACCCGTGACCGAGGCCGTGGCATAAGTGTGTCCGGGAAAGGGGTAGCTCCGTCGTCAGCGGCTTTGTGCAACAGAGCCTTTGGCACCAGTTCGAGGTGATGGAGGCCTTGCGCGATGCCGGTCATGGCCTTCATATCAACGTGCTCGGACGACCCGGCGCGGCCTGACGGGACGCTGGCTCCCAGGCGGTGGCGAACGCCTTCATCCTCTGTGCGCGCCGGGCTGGATGGGCCGGAGCCTTCACTGCCCCGACCGTCTTTGCCCCTGCCGGTCAGGCCGGCTCGGGTACCACGCTGGCCACGATCGAGCGGTCGAGCGCCTCATAGGCGTTCAGACCGATCGTCTCGTAGAGTTCGGCGCGGGTCTGCATCTCGGGGATCTGCCGGGCCGCAGAGCCCGAGCGCGCAAGCTCGGCGTAAAGCCGCTCCTGGGCCTTGTTGGCCACGCGCAGCGAGCTGACCGGCCAGATCACCATGTCATAGCCCAGCTCCTGGAACTCGGCCGCCGTCAACGAAGGCGTCCGGCCGAATTCGGTCATGTTGGCCAGAAGCTTTACCCCGGGCAGCCGGGCGCGGAACTCGCGGAACATCTCGACCGAATTCAATGCCTCGGGGAAGATCGCCTCGGCCCCTGCCTCGACATAAAGCTTCGCGCGGGCGACCGCTCCCTCGAGACCTTCGGAGGCCGCTGCATCGGTGCGCGCGATAATGAAAAGATCGCGCCGGGCACGGGCGGCGGCGGCGATCTTGGCGGCCATGTCCTCGGGGCGGGCCAGCTTCTTGTCGTTCAGATGGCCGCATTTCTTGGGTAGAAGCTGGTCCTCGAGATGGACGGCCGCAGCACCCGCCTCCTCGAAGGTCCGGACCATGTGCATGACGTTCAGCGCCTCGCCATAGCCGGTATCGCCATCGACCAGCAGCGGCAGGCCCGAGGCACGCGCGATCTGGCGGATGAAGAAGGCCACTTCGTCGACGGTGATGATGCCGAGATCGGGCAGGCCCATCTGGGCGGTCATGGCCGCGCCTGACAGATAGATCCCCTCGAACGCGGCGGCCTTGGCCTGAAGCGCGGCCATGCCGTTATGGGCGCCCGGCAGGCTGTAGATCCCGGGCCGGGCCAGAGCCGCGCGGAACCGCGCGGGCGCCGGGAGGTCGGGCAGGTCGTTTGCAACGAGATAGGGCATTTACGCCTCCGTCTGATCGGTCAGCAGCCCGCCGCGCTGGTCGAGCGGCAGGAAGCGGCGGTTCTCGGGGCCGATGTAATTGGCCGAGGGGCGGATGATCTTGCCATCCGCGCGCTGTTCGATCACATGCGCGCCCCAGCCCGCCGTGCGCGCGATCACGAAGATCGGCGTGAACAGCTCGGTCGGCACGCCCAGCAGGTGATAGGACACCGCCGAGAACCAGTCGAGATTGGGGAACATGCCTTTGGCATCGGCCATCACCTCCTCGATCCGCTCGGCGATGTCGAACCTCCGGGTCGCGCCCTCATGCTCGGCCAGATGCCGGGCCACGCGTTTGATGACCACGTTGCGCGGGTCCGAAACCGTATAGACCGGATGGCCGAAGCCGGTGATGACCTCCTTCGCGGCGACACGGCGGCGAATGTCGTCCTCGGCCTGGTCGGGTGTGGCATAGCGCTTCTGGATCTCGAAGGCAGCCTCGTTGGCACCGCCATGCTTGGGCCCGCGCAGCGCGCCGATGGCCCCGGTGATCGCCGAATAGATGTCCGCCCCGGTGCCCGCAATGGAGCGTGCGGTGAAGGTCGAGGCATTGAATTCATGCTCGGCATAAAGGATCAGGGTCGTGTGCATCGCGCGCACATGATCCTGGCCGGGCGGCGCACCATGCAGCAGGTGCAGGAAATGCCCCGCCACGGTCTCGTCCTCGGTCTCGACGTCGATTCGGCGGCCGTTCCGGGCGTAATGCATCCAGTAAAGCAGCATCGAGCCCTGGACCGCGATCAGCCGGTCGGCAATGTCGCGCGCCGCGGCCGGGTTCTGGTCATGGGGCTCGGGCAGCACGCATCCCAGTGCCGAGACGCCCGAGCGCAGCACATCCATCGGATGGGTCGCGGCCGGGATCGCCTCCAGCGTCTGGCGCAGCGCGGCGGGCAGACCGCGCAGGCGCCTGAGCCTGGCCTTGTAGGCGGTCAGCTCGGCCGTCGTGGGCAGATGCCCGTGGATCAGCAGATGCGCGATCTCCTCGAAATCGCAGGCCTCGGCGATGTCGAGGATGTCATAGCCGCGGTAATGCAGGTCGTTGCCGGTCTGACCCACACTGCAAAGCGCTGTGTTGCCCGCGACGATGCCCGAGAGGGCGACGGATTTCTTCGGTTTCCTGATGATGCCGGTCATGATCCGCTCCGCTCGAAAAGGCCCTTGGGGCAATGCGTGCCAAGTTTCTCCGGCAGGGCGGTGAAATTCAGGGCGTCCAGCCCGCCCTCGGGGAGCTCCGCGAGGCCCTCGGCCGCGTTGAGGAACCGGTCCTGTTCCTTTGCGTCGAGCATGCCCTCGGAAAGCGTCAGGAACTTCTTGACGTAATTGGGTCGCTCGAAGGGGCGGGCGCCCTGCGGGTGGGCATCGGCCAGCGCGATCTCGTCCTCGATCACCCGGCCATTTTTCAGCGTCACCACCACGCGACCGCCAAAGGCCTTTTCCTGCGGGTCGCGGCTGTGATAGCGGCGCGTCCAGTCCGGATCTTCCAGCGTCGAGATGCGGTGCCACAGATCGACCGTCGAGGGCCGCGCGGCGCGTTCCGGCGCATAGGATGCCTCGTGATGCCAGGCGCCGTCCTCAAGCGCCACGGCGAAGATATACATGATCGAGTGATCCAGCGTCTCGCGGCTGGCCGTGGGGTCCATCTTCTGCGGGTCGTTCGCGCCGGTGCCGATCACGTGATGGGTGTGGTGGCTGGTATGGATCACGATGCTCTCGATCTGGCGCAGATCGCCGATCTCGCCGCGCAGGCGGCGCGCCAGATCGATCAGCGCCTGGCTCTGGTACTCGGCCGAATGCTCCTTGGTATAGGTCTCGAGGATCGCGCGTTTCGGCTCGCCCTTGCCGGGCAGCGGCACCTGATAGACCGCATCGGGGCCCGACAGCATCCAGGCGATGAAGCCGTCCTCCCCTTCCCAGGCCGGGCTGGGCGCGCCTTCACCCCGCATCGCCCGGTCGACGGCCTCGATCGCCATCTTGCCCGCGAAGGCAGGGGCATAGGCCTTCCAGCTGGAAATCTCGCCCTTGCGCGACTGCCGCGTCGTGGTGGTGACATGCAGCGCCTGCTGGATCGCCTGGTAGATCACCTCTCTGGGCAGGTTCAGCGCGGTGCCGATCCCGGCCGCGGCCGAGACGCCCAGATGCGCGATATGGTCGATCTTGTGCTCGTGCAGGCAGATCGCCTTGACCAGATTGACCTGGATCTCATAGCCCGTCGCGATGCCGCGCAGCAGCGCCTTGCCCGACAGCCCGCAATGCTGGGCGACCGCGAGGATCGGCGGGATATTGTCGCCCGGGTGCGAATAATCCGCCGCGAGGAAGGTGTCGTGAAAGTCGAGCTCGCGCACCGCCACGCCATTGGCCCAGGCCGCCCATTCGGGCGAGACGCGGGTGTCCTGCGGCATCCCGAAGACCGTCGCCCCGCGCCTGTAGGGGTGGCACAGCGCCTGCGCCCGGGCCGAGGCCACGGGACGGCGCGCCACCGAGGCCGCCGCCACCGCCGCGTTGTCGATCACCCGGTTCACGATCATCCCGGCCGTATCGTCGGGAACCGAGACCGGATCGGCGGCGAGTTCCGCCAGTTTCCAGGCCAGTTGGTCCTCGCGGGCCAGTGCATCGGCCGATTTGTGCATGTGCAGCCGGTGCAGCTCGAGCTGCGGTGCTCCGTCCTTCATCGGGTCTTCTCCTCCGTGGGTATGGCTATCGGGGTCGGACGTCCGGTCTCGTCGACCGCGACCATCTCGAAACGGCCGGTCATCGCCAGATGGCGCGCCCCGGTCGTCAGTGTTTCTGCCTCGCCGGTCACCTCGACGCTCATCGAGCTTCGACCGATGCGGGTCACGATGGCGGTCAGTTCCAGCGCCTCGCCGGGCAGGACGGGGGTGCGGAACGCGATCCTCTCGGATCCCGCCATCACCACCATGCGGCGGGCGCGGCGGCTGGCCGCGAGGAAGGCGGCCTTGCTCATCATCGCAAGCCCCGCGCCCGCGAAGAGCGTGCCGTGGGGGTTGACCGTCTCGGGAAAGATCAGCGCGGTCACCCGGGTGGGGGCTGTCGATGTGCCTGTATTCTGCGGTGAGCACGGAACCATTATTCGCAACCTTTGCATTTCCCGGAGGTTTCATTTGGATTAATCGGAGAGATTTTCCTTGAAAAGGACTGAAAATGCGAAGGCCTTCGAGGTTTTTCCTGAGATATGCAAAGGTTGCGAATTCCAGGGCGTGGCTGGTGTGAGTGAGGCCTTGGCGGCATGCGGTGGCCGCTTTGCAAGACCTGCGGGCGGACCGAGGCGGCCCTGGTTAAGGGGAGGCTCAGGGGAGGCGGGCGTCTCGCCCGGCTATCCCAGCCAGATCGAGCGCCGCCGGCGCCTGTTGACGATGCAGGTGCTTTTGCAGCTCGACGCGGCCTTCGGGCGCGATATCCGGGTCTGTTCCGAAGAGGGCGCGGCTTCCGGCCGAATGGCGCGCGACCCTGCAGGGTGACGCGCTGCCGGGGCTTGCCGCGGGCGATCCTGCCGCGATGGTTCGGCGAGCTTGCAGGGCGGCTGGACGGTTGCGGCTCTGTCGAACGCGTCTCGTGCGCCAGTCGGTGTCCGGTGGTGAAGGCGGAGAGGCACGGGTATGCGCCTCGGGTGGGCGAAGCGCATCTCGACGGGCTCCCGGGCTTTCCGCTATGCGCGTTCGGGCCGCGAGACCTTGCGCCCGATGCCCGGGAAGGGAAACAGACCGCGCCCGCTTGCGGCGAACTCCTGCCTTTGCGGACAGCAGGCGCGGTCGCGGCGGATCACTTGGTGTCCGGCAGGTGCGGCGTCTGCGGCTCTGCCTGTTCCTGCCCGGAGTTCTGGCGGGCGATGATCTCGCGCAGGCGCCTGTCGGCCCGCGTCGGAAGCCCGGCGGGCAGATCCGTCTCGGCCGCTGGCCGGTCGCCAACCTGGATCAGCATCACCATGCCCATCGCGAAATGCGGCGAACACTTGATCCCGTAGATGCCGGGCTCTGTCAGGGTCGCCTCGATCTCTTCGTTGATCTGGCCCTTGAAGGGCTCTGCCCCGACCGGGATCATCCCGTCGATGGTGCCGGCATTATGGCCCGGCGCGGTGGCGAGAAACCGCACGGTATCGCCGGGCTCCATCACCAGATAATCCGGCTCGTAGACCATCGGGCCCGAGGCGTTGCGGTTCAGCATCTTCACCTCGACCGTCTTTGCCGCCGCGAAGGGCGCCGAGAGGATCATGGCGGGCAACAGCACAGAGAGAGCAAGTCTTCGCATCATTTGCGTCTTTCATCAAACAGGCTTGAAACGGAGAACCCGGACACCGTCCGCCGGATCCGTCAACAGATGGGCCTCGACCCCGAACACCTCGCGCAGCAGCGCCGGGACAAGGATCTCGCCGGGCGGGCCGAGCGCGATCAGCCGCCCGCCCTGCAACACGGCCAGCCGGTCGAAGGCCATCGCCTCGTTGAGGTCGTGCAGCGCGGCGATGGTCGTCACCGGCAGCCGCTCCACGAGGGCCATGATCGACAGCCGCGACCCGATATCGAGATGGTTGGTCGGTTCGTCGAGGATCAGCAGCCCGGGCCGCTGCGCCAGCGCGCGGGCGATATGGACCCGCTGCCGCTCGCCGCCCGAAAGCGTATGCCAGTGGCGGGCGGCGAAATCCTGCATGCCGACGGCGATCAGCGCCGCCTCGACCGCGGCCTCGTCCTCGTCCGAGAACGGATGCAGGGCCGAGAGCCAGGGCGTGCGCCCCAGCTCGACCGCGTCGCGGACGGTGATCCGCTCGGTCGTTTCGGCCTGCTGTTCCACCAGCGCCACCCGCTGCGCGACTTCGCGGCGGGGAAGGCGGCTCATGGGGCGCCCCTCCAGCCGCACCTCGCCTTCGCTTGGTGCCCGGATACCGGCCAGCATCCGCAGCAGGCTCGACTTTCCCGATCCGTTCGGGCCGATCAGCCCGACCCTTTCGCCGCGCATGACCGACAGGGTGACGTCAGAGACGATGGCCCGTCCCTGCACCCGCCAGCCAAGGCCTTCACCGCTCAGGATCATTTCCGGGCCCTCCCCCGGATCAGGATCGCCGCGAAGGCGGGGGCGCCGATCAGCGCGGTGATCACGCCGATGGGCAGCACCTGTCCCGGGATAAGGATGCGCGAGACGATATCCGCCGCGATCAGGAACACCGCGCCCGCCAGCGCCGAGGCCGGCACCAGCAGCCGGTGCCGCCCGCCCACCAGGAACCGCATCGCATGGGGGATCACCAGTCCGACAAAGCCGATGGCGCCAACCAGCGACACGATCAGCGCGGTGACCAGAGCCGCCGTCCCGATCAGCACCGCCTGCACCCGGCGCACGTTGATGCCGAGCGAGGCCGCACTGTCAGCCCCGAAGGTGAAGGCGTCGAGGCTGCGCACATGCCAGAGGCAGATCCCAAGCCCCAAGGCCGCGGCAGGCACGGCAATCAGGCTGTCCTGCCAGCGCGCCCCCGAGAGATTTCCCAGAAGCCAGAACATGATGCCGCGGGCCTGTTCGGCATTGGCGGATTTCGCGATCAGGAAGGCGGTCATCGCGTTGAAGAGCTGTGCCCCCGCAATCCCGGCCAGAACGATCACGCCCGCGGCCTGCAGCCCGGTGCCGCCGCCCGCTGCCCGCGCCAGGGCCGCGACCATGACGAAGGCCAGAAGCGCCCCGGCGAAGGCGCCTGTCGACAGCGAGAGCGCGCCCGCACCGAGCCCGGCGACGGTGACCGCAACCGCGCCGGTCGAGGCCCCGGCGGAGATCCCCAGCAGATAGGGATCGGCTAGCGCATTCCTCAGCAGGGCCTGCAGCACGACGCCCGACAGGGCGAGCCCCGTCCCGCAGGCTGCCGCCACCACCGCGCGGGCGAGGCGGTAGTTCCAGACGATGCCCTCGTCGATCCGCGCAACCGGGTAGAGGGTGCCGAACAGCTTGTTGCCCAGCACCTGGAACACGGTCGCGGCGGGTATGCGGGTCTCGCCGATCGCGGTTCCGGCGATCAGCGCGGCCAGCAGCACCGGGGGGGCGATCCACCCCCAGTGCCAGCGGGCCCGACGGGCTCCGGACCTCATTTGCTCAGATCGAATCCGGCCAGCGCCGTGGACAGCTCCTCCAGCCCGTAGATCGCCCGCACGGTCGCTTCCATCGCCTGGAGATCCATCACCACGATCCGGTTTTCCCGGACCGCCGTCATTTCCTTCGCAACCGGATCGGTGCGGAGAAACTCAAGCTTCTTCTCGACATCGTCGGCGGGGAAACGGCGGCGGGTCATCTCGGCCAGTACGATCACCGTCGGATCGGCCTTGGCGATGCTTTCCCAGCCGACGGTGGGCCATTCCTCGTCGGAGGCCACGACGTTCTCGATCCCGAGCTCCTGCATCATGTAGCCTGGCGCGCCCTTCCGTCCGGCCACATAGGGGTCGATGTCCATTTCGGCGGAGGAGTACCAGAACACCGCCGAGACCCCTTCGGGCAGATCCAGCGCCCGGGCATGTTCGATGGCTGCGGCTTCGCGTGCCTTCAGCTCTTCGACCAGCTCGGCGCCGCGATCCTCGACACCATAGATCCGCGCCAGTTCCTCGATCGACCGGTAGATCGAGGCGGTCGAGAACATCTCGGTCCGGGTGCCGTCAGAGCCGCGGCTGTTATCCTTGCTGGCGCAGTCGCTGGGCAGAACGTAGGTCGGCACGCCGACATCATGGAACATCTCGCGGGTGGCGACGATGCCCTGGGGGCCGACATGCCATTCATGTTGCACGGTAACCAGATCGGGCCGCGCGGCCACCACGCTTTCAAAGCTGGGATCGTTGTCGGCCAGCCGCGGGATCCCGGCATTCAGCTCGGCGAATTGCGGCAGGACATCGGTGAACCAGACCGAGGTGCCCTTCACCCGCTCTGCGAGACCCAGCAGGTAAAGGATCTCGGTCGTGGCCTGGCCGACGGTGACGGTGCGCGCGGGGGCGGCGTCGAAGGTCAGGGTCTGGCCGCAATTCTCCAGCGTCAGGGGATAGTCTGTGGCCTGGGCCATGCCCGCGCAGACCATAAGGGCCGCCGAAAGGAAGGCAGTCTTGGTGTTCATGGAAACTCTCCGGAAATTGGCTTCCGGGCCCCGGGGTTTGCGGGCTGGGCGGATGTCAGTTCTTTGGCTGGCGCAAGACGCGCCTGGCTGAGCACGGCCGAAAGATCCGGGCATGAACATCCCTTTCCCCGGGCAACCCCGCCCGGTTGATGGTGGTTTCATGCCGGCAGGTCTCCTGACTGACGGGTCGTCCGCCGGTCCGGCCTTCCCAGGCAGATGCCCAGTGGCGTTGTCGGACCGCCGCTCGCCGCCTACAGTTGCGGGGGCAGTTTCGGTTCGCGGGACATCTGGCCCGCGGCGAATTCCCTTTTCATTCCCAAACGGGAAACCGGCGACCGAGCACAGAGCATGAAACCCCTATTGGGTCAACTGCCTGCCGGTCGCAGGCGTCATTCCGGAAAACCTTACCTCGAGAGCTCGCGGCCTGTCCGTTCTGTCGGGGCGTCACTGTCCTGAAACGACGAAAGCCCTTCCTTTGGCGGTCCCGCCGCCTGATGCGCTCGGGGCGAGCGGCGCCGGGCTGGAGCGGCCCCGCGCGGGTGCGACCGGAGCCCGGATCCGCCTCGCCGGACCGCTCCACGGCTTTTTCCGTGGCTTTATTGCCGCATCCGCGGCGCGGTCGAAGACCTGCCTCATCGGCTTTGCCCGCAACCGCTATTCCGGCGCGGTCTGTTGCGCTCGGGGCGAGCCGGGCAGGGGCGTCCGGATGGCGGAAGGACAGGCGCCGCCCTTCAAAGCTCGCGGGGACTATTGCCGCCTTGCCGGGCGGGCGACGAAGGCGCCTGTCAGAATCAATGGCCCTGCCAGCAGGAAGGCCAGGCCCGGCAGTTCGGCGAAAAAGGCAAAACCCAGCGCCACGGCCCACAGAACCGAAAGATATTCGAAGGGGGCCAGTGCCGAGGCATCGGCATGGCTGAAGGACAGCGTCATCAGAATATGGGCGATACCGCCCGCCAGCCCGGTTCCGATCAACAGCAGGAGTGTTGCCGGACCGGGCCAGACCCAGCCCCAGGGCAGCGTCGCAAGGCCGATCAGGGCCGAGACCACGGCGAACCAGAAGGCGATGGCTCCGGCGCCTTCGCCCAGCAGTGTCAGTCGGCGCACCTGGATCAGCGCACCGGCCGTCAGAGCCGCGGTCAAAAGCCCCAGGGCCACGCCCAGGGCGCCGCTGTCGGGCAAGGCCCCGGCAAAGGCGGGCAGGCAGAAGGCCGCCGCTCCGGCAAGGCCGAGCACGACACCGCCGATCCGGCCTGCGCTCGGCCTCTCTCCGAGCAGAGCCCAGCCCAGCAGGGCCAGCATCACCGGCGCGAGATAGGACAGCATCGTCGCCTCGGCCAGCGGCAGGAGCCGGATCGTCGCAAAGGAGGTGAACATCGCGACCGCGCCCATCAGGCAGCGACCGATATGTCCCATGGGACGGGACGTCGCCAGCCCGCGGGGCCACTCTCCGCGCCACCACAGGAAGGCGATCAAGGGCAGCAGGGCCACGGCCGAGCGGAAGAATACCACCTGTCCCAGCGGGACGGCGTCGCCAAGCGCCTTCACGCAGACGCCCATCATGGCAAATGCGAGGGTCGAGAGCACCCGCAAGGTGATGCCCAGCCGCTCGTTCCGGCCGGCAGGAGGGGGTGCGGCGAAGACCGACCGGTCCGTCATTCTGCCATCATCCGGACCAGGGTCCGGGGCGCGCGCCATACGGACCTTCTCATTCCGCGCTGAACCGGATATGCGGCCGACGCGCATCCTGATAGGTGCAGACATGCGCCGTGACCCTGAACACGTCGCGCAGGACGTCCTGGGTCAGGACAACATCCGGTGTGCCGCAGGCGCGCATGACCCCTCCTTCGATAACCGCAATCCGGTCGCAGAACATGGCCGCGAGGTTCAGGTCATGCAGGGCGATGACGCTGGTCAGATCGAGGTCGCGGACCATGGCCAGTATTTCGATCTGGTGGTGAATGTCGAGGTGGTTCGTCGGCTCGTCGAGGAACATCACCTGCGGTGTCTGCGCCAGCGCCCGCGCGATATGCACCCGCTGGCGCTCGCCTCCCGAAAGGGTCTGCCAGGCCTGTTTCCTCTGCGATGCCATTTCCACGCGTTCCAGCGCCTGTGTCACCGCGGCCTCGTCGGTCTCGGACCAGCCCGCCAGAGCCGAGCGATGCGGGGTCCGCCCGAGCCGCACGACATCGCTCACCGTGACATTGGTGTCGGTGGCAGCACTTTGCTGGACAAAGGCCAGCTGTCGCGACAATGCCCTGCGGGAGACATGGGCGATGTCCTGCCCGTTGATCCGGACCCGGCCCCGCAGCGGGCGCCGCAGCCCCGCCAGCAGCCGCAACAGGGAGGATTTGCCCGATCCGTTGGGGCCGATCAGGCCCAGCGTCTCGCCCGGGGCGACCCTCAGCGAAACGTCCGAGACGATGGTCTTGCGCTTCACGCCCCAGGTCAGGTTCTCGGCCAGAATGCTCATACCTGCGGCCTCGCGCGGTAAAGAATGATCGCGAAGAACGGCACGCCGACCAGCGCCGTCACGACCCCGATGGGCACGGTCTGCTGTGTCGCGATCATGCGCGAGGCGATGTCGGCGATCACCATGAAGACCGCCCCCACCACCGCGCAGGCCGGCAGCAGCCGCATATGCAAGGGCCCGACAACATATCGGGCCGCATGCGGCACGACCAGACCGACGAAGCCGATGGCGCCGACCATGCTGACAATCGTCGCGGTCAGAAGCGCGGTCACGCCGAACAGCGCCAGCCGGATACGGGCAACCGGCACGCCAAGGGCCGCGGCATCCTCGTCGCCGAAGGTGAAGGCGTCGAGCGAGCGTGCTATCCAGATGCAGATGGCGAGGCTGACGATGACCACGACCAGCAAAAGCTGGAAATCCGGCCAGCGCACGCCGCCGAAGCTGCCCAGAAGCCAGAACATCACATCCCGCGCCTGCTGGGCATTGCCGGAGGTCGTGACGATATAGGAGGTCAGCGCATTGAAAAGCTGCGAGGCCGCGACCCCTGCCAGGATCGTGTGGTTCGGCCCGCTGGTCGCGCCGTTGGACAGAAGCGCCACGAGGGCGAAGGCTGCGAAAGCCCCCGCGAAGGCGCCCAGCGACAGCGACAGGCTGCCCGCGCCAATGCCCAGGACGATCACGCAGACCGCCCCGGTCGAGGCCCCCGCCGACACGCCCAGCACGAAGGGTTCGGCCAGTGCGTTGCGCAGCAGCGCCTGCAGGATCGCCCCGCAGATCGCCAGCCCCGCCCCGGACAGGGCCGCCACCAGCGCGCGGCTCAGGCGCAGGTTCCAGACGACACTCTGCTCGATCGGCGGGATCTCGGCACCGGTCAGGCCGAGCTCGTTGGTGACCGACAGGAAGACCGTCCGCAGGGGGATATTGTAATCGCCAAGCGCGGTTGCGGCGGCGATGGCGAAGACCAGGGCGATGAGCGACAGGCCGAGACAGACCGAGAGGCGCGCGGCCCCGTCTTTTGAAACGTCGGTGGACATCACGGCAGATCGAGCGCCTTCAACTGTTCGGCCACCTGCTCGGCCCCGTAAAGGGTCCGGATGCCGGGGTTCATCGCCGCGCCGCTCATGACCACGATCCGGCCGCTTCGAACGGCCTCCATCCGGCTGACGGTAGGGTCGGATGTCAGGAATTCGATCTTGCTTTCGGCTGTGTCCAGATCCCAGCGATCGCGATCGACCTGGGCCACGACGAACACGGTCGGATCCGCCGCGATGATGCCTTCCCAGCCGAGCACGGGCCATTCCGCCTCTGTCCGGATGGCGTTGGACCCGCCGAGGATATCCGCGATATAGCCCGAGGGTCCGTTGCCGCCGCCGAGATAGGCATCATCGGCGGGCGACGGGCTGGAGAACCAGAACAGGAAGGTCAGATCCTCGTTCCTGGCGAATTCCGCGCGCAGGGCCGCCTCGCGCGTCTTGAAATCCTCGATCACGGCCTGTCCGCGTTCAGGCACATCGAAGATCCGGGACAGGTCCCCGATCTCCTTGTACAGCAGCTCCATGTTCCAGAGTTCGTCGCGCGAGCCGTAGGCATCGCCGACATCGAGCGTCGTCGAACAGGCGCTCGGCGACAGGTAGGTCGGAATGGCAAGCTCGTCGAAATCCGAGCGGTTGGCGACCTTGCTGTCAGGGCCAAGCAGCGTCGTCAGCATGGCGGCAACGAAATCGGGCTGCTTGGACAGAACGGATTCCAGGGTCGGGAATTCGACGGTCAGCACCTCGACCCCGTCATTGGCCTCTGCCAGTTCGGGCAACACGGAATTCGGCCAGAAGGCGGTGGCGGCCATCCGGTCTTCCAGCCCCAGAAGCAGCATGATCTCTGCGCTGTTCTGGCCCAGAGCCACCGCGTTTTGCGGTGCCTGGCTGAAGGTGACGCTCTGGCCGCAATTCTCGATGGTCAGGGGGTAGTCGGTTGCGGCCTGTACCGCCATGCCAGAGCCCGCCAGTACAGCGCTTACAAGCGCAAGGATCGCTTTTCTTGACATCGGGGGGGGCCTCCATCAGCGGGCAAACTAGTCAAGAAGCCGGTAAATCCATCCGGGTTGCGATTACAAGAGTGATTTTGTCGGGTTTTCCCGCGCGGGGTACTGTCTCTGCCCCTGCCGCCGGGCGCGGACCGTCATGTTTCACTGCGCTTGGTTCAAGGGCTAAGACAGCGAGGTCGGGGCGTGAGTTCAGCGTCGTTGGCTTGCCTTGGGGGCTTGATGCAGAGGTCCTGCGCTTGTGAGGGGGCGGGGTTACAAGGCGCTTTTGCCCGACAGCCAGCCCGAGAAGAGGCGCATCCCCGGGGTTGCAGGTCGGTCCGACGGCCAGGCCAGGTAGTAGCGCCCGGCCGAGAGCGTGACACCGAAGGGCTGTGCCAGCCGGCCCTGCGCGATGTAGCTTTCGAACATCGTGACCGGCAGCAGCGCCGCGCCGGCCCCCGATGCGGCCAGTTCGGCAAGCGCGACCGAGCTGTCGAACACGGGGCCGGTGATCGGCGGGCAGGCTGTGCCCGCGGCCTCGAACCAGCCCGGCCATTCCGCACTGCGGTAGCTGCGCAGCAGCGTCATCTGGCCGAGATCTGCCGGATGCAGCAGATGTGCGGCCATTGCCGGAGCGCAGAGCGGTGTCAGCGGGGCCTCGATCAGCGGGATTGCGTCATGTCCAGTCCAGCCACCGGTGCCGAAGCGGATCGCCATGTCGAGACCTTCGCGCAGGATCTCGACGCGATTGTTGTTGGTCGAGATCCGCAGATCGATCTCGGGATGTGCCTGCGCAAAGGCCGCCAGCCGCGGCATCAGCCAGCCGAGCGCGAAGGTCGTGTTCACGCCGACTTTCAGCACCTCGATATCGCGCCGCCCGCCAAGTCTCTCCAGCACCCGCGCCATCGCATCGAACCCGTGTTCGAGCACCGGGAACAGCAGACGTCCCTCGTCGGTCGGGACCAGCCCCTGCGAGGTGCGCAGGAACAGCACGACGCCGAGCAGATCCTCGAGCCGCGCGATCTGGTGGCTGACCGCGGCCTGGGTCACGCGCAACTCGATCGCGGCTTTGGTGAAGCTGCCCTGCCGCATCGCGACCTCGAAGACCCGCAGGGCATTGAGCGGCAGGTCAGGGCGGTCCATGGCATTACCTGTTCTAATGTCCGATTATAAGATTTGTCGTTTGAAGCCGAAGTTCAAGCCGAAATATGAGGTTCGTCATGACATCACATGATGTCTTTCCCCGAGCGCCTCAGGCGCGAAGCTCAAAAAGGACGATCCCATGCGCTTTACCGCATCCGTCCTGTCGCGTGTCGCGGCAGGGCTCACTCTCGGCCTGTCTCTGGCCTCCGCATCCCTTGCGCAAACCTCTCTGGAAACGCTCGCGGATACCGTCGAACGGGTGGAAAGCCGACTTGGCGCCCGCGTCGGCGTTTCGCTGGTGGATACCGGTTCGGGGCTGTCCTGGACGCATCGTGAGAACGAGCGCTTCCTGATGAACAGCACGATGAAGGTTCCGCTTTGCGGGGCCGTGCTGGCCCGTCGCGACGCCGGAGAGCTGTCGCTGCAAACCGAACTGCCGGTCCGGAAATCGGACCTTCTGGACTATGCGCCGGTCGCGAAGAAACGGGCTGGTGGCGAAATGACCATCGCCGAGCTTTGCCTCGCCGCGATCGACATGAGCGACAATACGGCCGCAAACCTGCTGACCGAGCATCTGGGCGGTCCGCAGGCCGTGACCCGGTTCTTCCGCAGCGCCGGGGACAGGATCAGCCGGCTGGACCGCACCGAACCCGCGCTGAATACCTTCAACGCCGCCGATCTGCGCGACACCACGACCCCGGCGGCCATGACGGAAACCCTGCGCGGGCTGCTGCTGGGGGATGTCCTGTCCCGGTCTTCGCGCACTCAGCTGGCGGCGTGGATGAGCCAGGGCGGAGTGACCGGCAATCTGTTGCGCGCCGAGGCGCCGGAGGGCTGGGTGATCCTCGACAAATCCGGCAGCGGCACCCATACGCGCAACCTCGTTGCGCTGGTCACACCGGTCGACGCCTCCCCCTGGATCGTCACCATCTTCGTCTCGGATGTCGATGCCGATGCCCAGACACGTAACCGTGCCCTGCAGGATATCGGCCGCGCCGTGATGGCGGTCATGCGCGATTGAAACGCTCCTGCCCGGGGCTCTGTCATCGCGCCGGGCAGGATGCCGTCAGCGTCCATGTGGCGCTATGCGGCCGGTGCCATCGAGAAAGGCCTCTTCCCAAGATCGCTCGTGAGGTGCCGGGCCGCGTCGAGCGTTTTCGGCGCCATCGGCGGTTCTGCCGTTGATGGCCGCCAGCGACCTTCTCCGGGGACCTGCTCTGGCGGGACCGGGGCGGTCGG
This sequence comes from Rhodovulum sp. HP10, assembly GCF_047553435.1. Taxonomy (NCBI): domain Bacteria; kingdom Pseudomonadati; phylum Pseudomonadota; class Alphaproteobacteria; order Rhodobacterales; family Paracoccaceae; genus Rhodovulum; species Rhodovulum sp. HP10. The sequence continues at coordinate 1,425,776 of NZ_CP180201.1, read as the reverse complement.
GCTGTCGTCGTTTCGGCCAGGGACGGCCGCGTCCGGAGGGCACAATGGGAGGGATCCATCGCCGCTGGACCTTGCGCCGCGCCTGTCGGGGCGCCGCAGCATGCTTGCGGGCCTGCGATCGACTGTAGCCCGGGAACGCGATGCCATTCGCTTGTCTCCCCGAGCCACTGGCGGTCAGTGCCTCATTGTCCATCGTGAGAGGGGCCGGTGGGGAAGGGGCAAGATGCAGCAAGCCGGCCGCATTCCAGCAGTCTGCATTGGCGGCAATTCGCCGAAGCCCCTGGCCCACGGACAAAACGGATCGTCGCAGCCAAGTACAGCGCAGGGCGCTGCCATCATGCGACGCGCGCCAGGATGTCTGCTTGCCCGAACGGATCGCCTTTGACCCGCGCCTGCGCCGCGAAGCGAGATAACAGGACCGGACTGCGATGACGGGTGGGGGCTGGTTTGCCTGTGTCTTTCGTCTGACCGCGTGGTGCCACGATGGGACCCCCCGACGGTCAGAGATCTGGCGCAACGACCTTGAAAGGCCTGAAATCCTCGATGCGGCAACGACCCTCATGCGCTGTCTTCTCCAGGCCGGGCTTCATGGGGAAGGGGGCCTTCTGATCATGCGCGACTGGGGGCAAGGACCGATCGGGAAAGACCTCGGCGCCACGTTCTGGGTGGGGGCTGATATTGAACGTGACGCCGAGGGAAGCCAATTGCAGCTACGATTGCAGTGTCTCATCGGAGTTGGGCCCGCAGGGGGAGTTTTGGCGGTTTTTTTGCGGCCTGTGCTGCGGTCTAGCCTTCTTCTTTCAACGGCACGGAGAAGGTCAGCCGGTTCTGCTGGCCGTTGCGGCTGTAGTCGAGGTCGCGTGCGAAGGCGCGGATCAGGAACCAGCCGAACCCTCCTTCCGGGGCGGTCTCGGCCTGAATATCCGCGCCTGTCCTCTCTGCCTCGGGCAGGCTGCCATCGGGCATCGGGCGACCGTAATCGCGCACATCGACCCGGAGCCAGACCCCATCGCGGACAAGACGGAGCTCGATCGGGCCGCGGCGATCCTTGGAATAGGCATGTTCGACGATGTTGTTCAGCACCTCGGCCAGCACGGTCTCGGCCATGCTGAGTGAGCCGTCAAAGGGCATCGACGGGCCGAAGCGTGCCCGCATTTCCAGAAGGGCGGCCCGTACGCCAAGCGGGGTGGCCTCGACCATGAGCGGAGGCTGGCTTTCGGCGGTCCGACGGGACGAAGCGTTCCTTGCCGCCGGGGGCGCCTCGCCATGGGGCGCGCGCGACAGGGTCATGCGATGCCTTGCCTTTCGGGGAAGGCGGTATCCGGGTCGTCATGGATGGTGAAGACACGGTCCATGCGGGTCAGGCGGAAGACCTTGTCGACATTCGGCGTGAGGTTGCACAGCTCGAGCTTGCCCTCCGGTCCGATCAGTTTCATCACCGAGACCACGGCCCCAAGGCCGCTGCTGTCCAGGAAATCGACGCGGCCGAGATCCAGGACGACCCGGGCAGGACCATCGGCCGCCTGTTCGCGCACGGCTTCCTTGAACCGGATGGCGACCGCTGAATCGATCCTCTCCTCGTCGACGACAATGTGAAGAGCGTCGCCGCGCAGTTGGGAGTGCAGTTTCATGCCGTCCTGTCTCCTGCTGACATGTCGGCGAGGCTAGACGCCATTTCTTACCGTCCGGTAATCGTAGATGGGGAAAATGACCGGAGAATGGCATGGAAGAGGTGGTTCTCTGCGGTGCCGCCGCCGCGCCCGGCGGTGCGGGAACCGGGAAGGGACGAGATCCCGCTGCCTGGCCCTTGGGGCAGGGGCGGGGCAGGGGCGGGCGCCGGCACGGATCGGCCAGAGGGGCCGGGAGCCCAGATGCGATGCTGCCCGGCTGCGACGCCATGCCCGGTCGGGCCTTGGCCCTTTCGCAAGAGCGCCCTTTGGGCTAGAGACAGGCCCGACCCGCGACCCCAGAAGGCTCATCCACGATGAAATTCACCCTGTCCTGGCTGAAGGAGCACCTCGAGACCGAGGCCACGCTCGACGAGATCCTCTATGCGCTGACCGACCTCGGGCTCGAGGTCGAGGGCGTCGAGAACCCGGCCCGGGCCTTGCAGGAGTTTACCATCGGCAAGGTGCTCAGCGCCGAGCAGCATCCCGATGCCGACCGGCTGCGCGTCTGTCAGGTCGCGACCGGGCAGGGCGAGAAACAGATCGTCTGCGGCGCCCCCAATGCGCGCGAGGGTATCACCGTCGTGATCGCCCATCCCGGCATGTACATTCCGGGCCTCGACATCACCATCCAGGTCGGCAAGATCCGCGGCGTCGAGAGCCATGGCATGATGTGCTCGGAGCGCGAGATGGAGCTGTCGGACGAGCATGACGGCATCATCGAGCTGCCCTCGGGCGAGGTCGGGCAGAGCTTCGTCGACTGGCTGGCGGCGAACGATCCGGCCAAGGTCGATCCGGTGATCGAGATCGCGATCACGCCGAACCGTCCCGATGCGCTGGGCATCCATGGCGTTGCACGCGATCTGGCCGCGCGCGGGATCGGGCGGCTGAAACCGGTCGAGGTCGCGCCGGTTGCGGGCAGCTTCCCCTGTCCAGTTGCCGTGACGATCGCCCCCGAGATCCAGGCGCGCGCCTGCCCGGTCTTCTATGGCCGTGCAATCCGCGGCGTGACGAACGGACCGTCGCCGAAATGGCTGCAACAGCGGCTGAGGGCGATCGGGCTCCGGCCGATCTCGGCGCTGGTCGATATCACCAACTACTTCACCTATGACATGAACCGGCCGCTGCATGTCTTCGACATCGCCAGGCTCGCCGGGGGGCTCCGGGTCCATGCCGCAGAGGGCGGCGAGGAATTCCTCGCGCTCGACGGCAAGACCTATGTCATGGAGCCCGGCATGACCGTGATCTCGGACGAGACCGGTGTCGAGAGCCTGGGCGGCGTGATGGGCGGCGAGGCGACGGGCTGTACCGAAGAGACTGTCGATGTCTTCCTCGAGGCGGCCTATTTCGACCCGATCCGCACCGCCATGACCGGCCGCGCGCTGAAGATCAATTCGGATGCGCGTTACCGTTTCGAACGCGGCATCGACCCGGCCTGGACGCCCGAGGGCATCGAGGCCGCGACCCGGATGATTCTGGATCTCTGCGGCGGCGAGGCCTCCGATGTGGTGATCGCGGGGGCTGTCCCCGATATGGCGCGGGCCTATCGGCTCGATACCGACCGGGTCGAAAGCCTTGTCGGCATGGAGATCCCGGCCGAGACCCAGCGCGCCACGCTGACGGCCCTTGGCTTCCGGATGGAGGGCGACATGGCGCATGTGCCGTCCTGGCGCCCCGATGTGCTGGGCGAGGCCGATCTGGTCGAGGAAGTGGCCCGCGTCGCCTCGCTGACCCGGCTCGAGGGCCGGCCGATGGCGCGGCCGCAGCCCGGCGTGCCGACCGCGATCCTGACGCCCATGCAGCGCCGGTCCTCGGCCGCGCGGCGGACCTGCGCGGCGCTTGGCTATAATGAATGCGTCACCTATTCCTTCGTCGACCGGGCCAGTGCAGCCCTGTTCGGCGGCGGCAGCGATGCGATGGCGCTGGACAACCCGATTTCCTCCGAGATGAGCCATATGCGGCCCGACCTGCTGCCGGGTCTTCTGCAGGCTGCGGCGCGGAACCAGGCGCGCGGCTTTGCCGATCTGGCGCTCTTTGAGGTCGGCCCTGCCTTCCAGGGCGCCGAGCCGGGCGAGCAGCATATCCAGGCGGCGGGGCTTCTGGTCGGGGCCTCGGCGCCGCGCGACCCCCATGGCTCGCGCCGGCCGGTCGACCTCTACGATGCCAAGGCCGATTGCGAGGCGGTGCTGGCCGCCATCGGCGCCCCCGCCAGGGCGCAGATCCTGCGCGAGGCGCCGGGCTGGTGGCATCCGGGCCGCTCGGGGCGGATCTGCCTCGGGCCCAAGAAGGTGCTCGCGACCTTCGGCGAGCTGCATCCGAAGGTGCTGGCCGAGATGAACGTGAAGGGCCCAGCGGTCGCCTTCACCGTCTTCGTCGAGGAACCGCCGATGCCGCGGCGCAAGAGTGCCACGCGGGATGCGCTGACGGTCTCTGACCTGCAGGCGGTCGAACGCGATTTCGCCTTCGTGCTGGATGCGGGCGTCGAGGCGATCAACGTGGTCAATGCCGCGGCCGGGGCCGACAAGGCGCTGATCGAGGAGGTCCGGGTCTTCGACGAATTCGTCGGCGGTGCGCTGGGCGAGGGCAAGAAGTCGCTGGCGATCACCGTACGGCTGCAACCGACCGACAAGACCCTGACCGAGAAGGATATCGAGGCGGTCGGCCAGAAGATCGTGGCCAAGGTCGAGAAGGCGACGGGCGGCACGCTCCGGCGCTGAACCGCGCAAGGGAGGACGAGGCGATGTTTCAGTCCCGCAAGGCGGCCGGACGGCTGCTGGCCGAAAAGGTTCTGGCTGCGGCCCCGGAAAACCCCGTGCTGCTGGCGCTGCCCCCGGGGGGCGTGCCGGTCGCGGCCCCCGTGGCCGAGGCGCTGGGCTGTCCGCTCGATCTGACCTTCGTGCGCAAGATCGGGATGCCGGGCGATCCGGAGCGCGCGGTGGGCGCGGTGGTCGATGGCGCCGTGCGCGAGGTCGTCCTCGAGGCCGATATCCTTGCCGCCGCAGGACTGAGCCAGGCCGATCTCGCAGCCGAGGTCGAGGCCCGCTTTGCCGATATCGCCGAGGCGCGCTGCCGCATTCTGGGCGGCCGCGCGCCCGAAAAGGTCTCGGGCCGCACTGCCATCCTTGTCGCCGACGGGCTTGCGACCGGTGCCTCGGTCCGCGCGGCATTGCGGGCGCTGCACAATCGCGGTCCGCTCGAGATCTGGCTGGCGGTCCCGGTCGGCCCGCAGGAGGTGGTCTGGAAGATGCGCGGGATGACCGACCGGCTGATCTTTCTGGACGCCCCCCGCGATTTCCGCGGCACGGCCGCCCATTACGCCGATTTCGCTCCGGTCGGGGACGACGAGGCGGTCCGGCTGCTCGATGGGGTGCGGGCGCGGCGCTGACGCCGCGCCGCCCGCATCAGGCGCTCAGACCGCCCTGCAGCGTCGGCACGTCGAGTGCCGAGAAGCCGTAATGGCGCAGCCAGCGCAGGTCGCTGTCGAAGAAGGCGCGCAGATCGGGAATGCCGTATTTCAGCATGGCCAGCCGGTCGATCCCGATACCGAAGGCAAAGCCCTGCCACTCAGCGGGGTCGACGCCTGCCGCGCTCAGAACCTTGGGATGGACCATGCCCGAGCCGAGGATCTCCATCCAGTCGTCGCCCTCGCCGATCTTCAGCGAGCCGCCCGCCCAGGAGCAACGGATATCGACCTCGGCCGAAGGCTCGGTGAAGGGGAAATGCGAGGCGCGGAAGCGCAGCTCCACCCCCTCGACCTCGAAGAAGGCGCGGCAGAACTCTTCCAGCACCCATTTCAGGTTGGCCATCGAGATGTCGCGGCCGATCGCCAGCCCCTCGACCTGATGGAACATCGGCGTATGGGTCTGGTCGTAGTCGCAACGATAGACCCGGCCCGGCGCGATCACCCGGATCGGCGCGCCGGTCTCCTGCATCGCGCGGATCTGCACCGGCGAGGTATGGGTGCGCAGCACATGCGGCGGACGGTTGTCGCCCTCGGCGCGGGACATGAAGAAGGTGTCATGCTCCTGCCGGGCAGGGTGCTCGGGCGGGATGTTCAGCGCGTCGAAATTGAACCAGTCGGATTCGATCTGCGGCCCCTCGGCGACCGAAAAGCCCATATCGGCGAAGATCGCGGTGATCTCGTCGGTGACCTGGCTCACCGGATGGATCGTGCCCTGCCGCCGCGGCCGCCCGGGCAGCGTCACGTCCAGCCATTCGGCCCGAAGCCGCTCGTTCAGCGCGGCATCTGCCAGCGCCGCCTTCTTGGCCGCCAGCGCCGAATTGATCTCGTCCTTCAGCGCGTTCAGCTTCGGGCCTGCCTGCTGGCGCTCTTCGGGCGTCATCTTGCCCAATTCGCGCATCTTCAGGCTGACTTCGCCCTTCTTGCCGACGGCCTGCAGCCGCAGCTCTTCCAGCGCCGGCTCGTCGGCCGCATCGGCAATCGCGCCAAGATATTTCTGCCTGAGATCGTCCATGCGGGCCGCCCCTTCACATCCGTTCGGCGGCGTCGATAGCACAGCGCCCCGGGAAAGCAAATGCACCGCTCAACCCGATGCGCGCGCCAGCAGCCGCGCCAGTCGCGCCCGGGCCCCGGGCAGCGGCCGGTCGCCCAGCGCGGGCGCCAGCCGTTTCGAAAGGAAATGCCCGGTCAGGCGCAACCCTGCGGCAATCTCGCCGGGCAGCGCCGCCCCCTGGCCCATCAGGCAGGGCGGCAGCGGCAGCAGCCGGTCGGCCCAGTCGCCCGCGCCCGCCCGGCTGACCGCGCGGCCGCTTTTCGGCGAGACGAAGACCAGATCGTCGCGCGCGCCGGTGACCGCGCAGCGGCCGAGATCGAGCCCGAATCCCATCTCCTCCAGCAGCGCCATTTCCCAGCGCAGATAGGCCAGCGGCCAGTCCCCGCCCTCGCCCAGAAGATCGAGCAGCGCGACCGAGCGGGCGTAAAGTGCAGGATGCGGCGCCCGCTCGGGCAGGGCAAAGGCCAGAAGCGCCGTCACCGCATCGAGCCCGGCCAGCGCCGCCGGGTCGCCCATCACATGGCCGAGCCGGCTGCGCAGCGGCTCGACCGCGAAGGCGCCGAGATGATCCTCGAGCCGCGCCCTCCAGACCACCGAGAGCTGCGCGCCCGGCTGCAGCACCGGCGCCAGCCGCCGCCCCGCACCGCCCCGCACCACGCCCGGATGGCGGCCATGGCCGGGGGTGAACAGATCGACGATGGCCGAGCTCTCGCCATGCGGACGCATCGCCAGCACCACCCCCTCGTCACGCCACTCGATCACCGCCTCACCCCCGCTTCGGTCTTCTTCTTGGCGAAAATACCCATGACGCAACGGTGCCGTCACGCAAGCCCGTCGGCATCCAGCAGATGGCGGCCGCCACGGTCCTCGACCTCGATCACCCAGAGATCCGGATCGAAGCCGCGCTGGCGCCCGATGGCGGCATCGACCCCGGCCTCGTCGCCTTCGGCCAGCTCCATCCAGCGCCGCTCGCCCGAACTCAGATCGAAGGCGCGCTGAAAGGCGCGGGCCTGCCCGTCGAGCGTGTTGAGCTTTACCAGAACCGCCCCGGCCGTGTCGTCGCCATGCGCCACCACGAAGGCCGGAATGCCCTCGAGCCTCAGCCGCGCCAGATAGGCCTGCACCCAGAATTCCGCGGTCAGACGCATGCCGCCTCCCCTTGGCCTGCCCGGCGCTTCGCTCTAGGCTGCGGGAAGGCTACAGAAAGAGGCTCGCGACCCATGAAGGCCATCCGCCATATTCCGCCGTTCTTCCTGATGATCTTCGGGGTCGGCATCCTGTTGAACCTCATCGTCCTGACCGGGCTGTCGCAGGCGCCCATCCTCGTCATCCTGCAGCTTTTCGCAACTCTGGCGATGTGCGCGGCGCTTTATGCGCTGATCATCCGGCATTTCATGACCCGTATCGGCGGGGCTTCCGGGACCGGCGGGTCCGACGTCTGAGGCCGCCTGCAGTCGGTCGCCTGCGCCCGGCCACCGGGCGCGCTACTGGCTCTCGGCTGCTCCGTATCCTGAGGCCTTAAGCGATTTCATCGCCCGGTTACAGGGGGGCGGTCACATCCTCAAAGCCGAGAAAGAGCTCCAGAGGCGAAAGAGCCCCGACACGGCCCGGCAGGGACAGCATGGCGCCTGCAAAGCCCCTGCCCAAAGTCCCGCCCAAAGTCCCGTCCGCGGGACGCGTCCCGCCTGAGCGAGCAGCCGCATTCCTCGTGGAAAGGGCAAGGGGGCGCCTTCCGAAATTGGGCTCCGCAACAAGGTCTGGTCCAGGTGACAGGACCGGCACGAGGGCAGGGTCGGGGCGTGAGACCCGCGAGATGCGTCAGGTCAGGAAGATCAGACCAAGACGCTTCGGGCGGCCATTCCGCGAGACCCGACCGTCGCGTGACGCAATTCCGGATGTCACGGAGGGGCCATCCAGGGGCGCGAGCCCTTGCGCGGCGCAGGAGAGGACCGGCCGCGATCTCCGGTGTCTCGTCCGTCCGGCGCTCGGAACTTGCACCGGCGGACCGAACCGGCTACCGCGCGGCGCATGGACAGCTATGCGCCCCCCGACACGCCGCTCGAGATCCTGCATCAAGACCATGAGCTTCTGGTGGTGAACAAACCCCCGGGCCTGCTTTCCGTGCCGGGCAAGGGGCCCGATCTGGCCGATTGCCTGCTGGCGCGCCTGCAGGCGGTCTTTCCCGAGACGCTGCTCGTGCACCGGCTCGACCGCGACACGTCGGGCGTCATGGTCTTTGCGCTGACCCCCCATGCCCAGCGCCATCTGGGCCTGCAATTCGAAAAGCGGCAGACGAAGAAGACCTATCTCGCCCGGGTCTGGGGACGGCTCGAGCCCAAGACCGGCACCGTCGATCTGCCGCTGATCGTCGACTGGCCGAACCGGCCGCGGCAGATGGTCGACCCCGAGAACGGCCGCCCGGCCATCACCGACTGGCGCGTCGTCCGCCATGAAGAGACCGCGACCCGGGTTCGACTGTTTCCGAAAACCGGGCGCAGCCATCAGCTTCGGGTGCATATGCTGGCATTGGGCCATCCGATCCTCGGCGATCCCTTCTATGCCGAAGGCCATGCGCGTGAGGCGCCCAGGCTGATGCTGCATGCCGAGGCGCTGCGGCTGCGTCATCCCGATGGCGGCGCAGGCATGAATTTCACCTCCCGGGCGCCGTTCTGACACCCCTGCGACATGTCGCTTTTGCAGTTGCAGCAAAAAGGGGGATGCACATGCAGCAACTGGAACCTATCTAAAGAGCGGAACGCGTTTCTCATTTCGAAAGGAGCCCCGCCCGTGTCCTTGCGCATCAACGACACCGCCCCGAATTTCACCGCCGAGACGACCGACGGTCCGATCAACTTCCATGACTGGATCGGCGACAGCTATGCCGTCCTGTTCTCGCATCCGAAGGATTTCACCCCGGTCTGCACCACCGAATTCGCCGCCGCCGCCCGGCTCACGGGCGAGTTCGCCAGGCGCAATGCCAAGATCATCGGCCTGTCGGTCGACCCGGTCGAAGAGCATGCGAAATGGAAGGCCGATATCGAGACCCATGCCGGTTGCGACGCCTCCTTCCCGATCATCGCCGATGAGGGGCTGAAGGTCGCCAAGCTTTACGACATGCTGCCGGCCGAGGCCTATCTGCCCGACGGCCGCACGCCGAACGATTCCGCCACGGTGCGGACCACCTTCATCATCAATCCCGACAAGAAGATCGAGCTGATGCTGATCTATCCGATGACCGTGGGGCGCAATTTCGACGAGATCCTGCGGGTTCTCGACGCCATCCAGGCCAACAAGACCGGCCCCTTCGCCACGCCCGCCAACTGGCGCCCCGGCGAGGACGTGATCGTTGGCCTCTCGGTCTCGACCGAGGAGGCGCGCGCGAAGTTCGGCGAGGTCGAGGAGATCTTCCCCTATCTGCGCAAGGTCAAGCAGGCTGGCTGAGCCCGGCCGCTCCTCCCGCTTGGCTTTGCCGGGGGGAGCGCCTATCTGGGGGGCGTCACGTCCCCGGGGGCCCGCGATGCGATCCGAACTGATCCTTTCGACCTACAATAATCCGCGGTCGCTGGCGCTCTGCCTCGAGTCTGTGGCCTGCCAGCGGGTCGCGCCCGGCAGCATCTGCGTCGCCGATGACGGCTCGGGCCCCGAGACGAAGGCGGTGATCGACGCCTTCGCCGCGCGCCATCCCGAGCTGACCCTCCGCCATCTCTGGCACGAGGATCGCGGCTTCGAGAAGGGCGCGATCCTGAACAAGGCCATTGCCAGCTCAACAGCCGATATCATCGTCTTCATCGACGGCGATGTGCTGATCCATCCAGATTTCGTCGGGCGGCATCTGGCGCTGACCCGGCCGGGGCGCTTCGCGACCGGCAGCCTGATCCGACTTGATGCCGAGGCCACCGCCGCCGTCACCCCCGGGCTGGTGCAGGACGGCACCGTCTTCGATCGCCGCTGGCTGTCGGAACATCGCGCGATCCGCAAGCTGTCGACCTGGCTCAAGACCCGGCCGTTTCCGGTGCCGGTCATGGCCGTGCTCGACCGGCTCTCGCCGGTGACGCGGGCGCTTTGCGGCGCCAATGCCTCGGTCTGGCGGGCGGATCTGCTCAGGATCAACGGCTATGACGAGACCATCAAATATGGCGGGCAGGACAAGCATCTGGGTGTGCGGCTGAACAATGCCGGGGTGACGGGCGTGCATCTGCGCTATTCCGCGCCGCTGATCCATCTCGACCATCCGCGCGGCTATGCCGACCCCGAGAAGATGCGCCGTCACAAGGCGCTGATCCGTGCCGCGCGCAAGAGCGACGTTTTCTGGACCCCGGATGGCATCGTCAAGGGCGAGGCCGTTGCGGAAGGCCGCGGCGGGAAGGCCTGACCGGGATGGGGTTGCCGATGGGCGGGCGTGGTCGGCCGGGGCCGCGCGGCGGGCGGTTCAAAGCGCCGATGCGCCAAGAAGGAACCCGTACAGGATGAAGCAGGCCGCCAGCACCTGCCGGAGCCGGGTATTCATCACCGCCCCGAGCGCGAGCCTGCCGAGCCAGGCGCCGAGCGCGGTATAGGTGCTGTAGGACAGCGCCGTCAGCGTTAGTGCGGTCGGCACGATGGCGGTCATCTGCCGGGCGATCGGCACGCCCGGTTCGACGAATTGCGAGAAGGCGGCGAGGTAGCCCGCGACGCTTTTGGCATTTACCGTCGCGATCAGGAAGGCGCGGCCATAGATTGAGGCGCCCGAGGCGGGGCGCGGGGCAACCGCGATGGCGGCATTGCGCCAGCCCCGCAGCCCGAGCCAGATCAGCACGGCCGCGCCGACAAGCTTGGCCCAGCCAAAGACCGTGGGGCTGGATGCGATCAGCGCGGTGATGCCCGCCGCCGACAGGGTCAGGAACAGCGCCGCCTGGGTCAGGATCGCCGCCACGCCCCAAAGCGCGCGCGGCAGCCCGTGGGTCATGCCATTGGTGATGCAGTTGACCGCGTTCGGGCCCGGCGTGGTGACGAAGAGCGCCCAGAACAGTGCGAAGACGGCCCAGGCCCCGAGGCTCATCGCCGCGCGAAGGTCTGGGCCAGGAGCCGGGCCAGACCGTCGGCATCGGTCGCGTCGAAGGCGGCCGGTCGGTCGCTGTCGATATCGAGCACGCCCAGAAGCGCGCCCGTCCTGTCATGGACCGGCAGCACGATCTCCGAGCGGGTGGACGAGGCGCAGGCGATATGGCCCGGAAAGGCCAGGACATCGTCGACGATCTGAACCTCGCCGCTGCGGGCTGCCGCGCCGCAGACGCCGCGCGAGAACGGGATTGTCAGGCAGCCATGCCCGCCCTGATAGGGCCCGATCTTAAGCATTTCGGCACCGACATTGCGGTAAAAACCGGTCCAGTCGAAGCGGTCATCGGCATGGTGCAGCTCGCAGGCCATGGTCGCCATGAGCGCCACCGTGTCGGTCTCGCCTTCGGTCAGCGCCGCAAGCGTTTGCGACAGGGCATCATAATCGATACGCATTGTTCTCTCCGTCTCCGGCAGGTGCCCCCTTGCCGATCCTCTTGCCTCTCTGGCCTGCGGCGCGTCGCTCCCCTCTGCCTCGGGCCCGGCCCCTCTCTTAGCAGACCGGGGCCTTTCCGCCACGCCTTCCGTATCGCGGCGGTGATCCGGCGCAGGCCATGGTCCGGCGCCCGTCTGCGGCCATACCCGCAGAGAGCATCATGCTGGCTGTGATCCGGGGATTCTCCGGGAGGGCTGGGATGGCATGCAGGACGTGCCCGGCGGGAGATCCGCGCTGCATCCGTCCGGCATGCCCGCCGACAGGGGCTCGCGCCGTGAAAAGGGCCGTGAAAAGGGCCTGAACAGATCGTGTCGGCATGGTCCGGGTCAGGATGTTCAGCCGGAGCATTGCCGGGAAAACCCGATCCTGCCCGGGCCGGAAAGCCCGGCATCGGTCCGGACCGAAACGGAAAGAGGCGCGGCCCTCGCGGACCGCGCCTCTTTCTTCCGGATATTCCGAAGCCCTTATTCGTCGGCTTCGGCTTCCTTTTCCTTGGGGGCTTCCTCGCCGGTGGCCTGGTCGATGCATTTCATCGACAGACGCACCTTGCCGCGATCGTCGAAGCCCAGAAGCTTGACCCAGACCTCCTGGCCTTCCTTCAGCACGTCGGAAGGATGGTTCAGGCGGCGGTTCTCGATCTGGCTGACATGGACGAGGCCATCGCGCTTGCCGAAGAAGTTCACGAAGGCGCCGAAATCGACGATCTTGACGACGGTGCCCTTGTAGATCTTGCCTTCTTCCGGCTCGGCCACGATCGAGTAGATCATGTCATAGGCCTTCTTGATCGCATCGCCATTGGCCGAGGCGATCTTGATCACGCCATCGTCGTTGATGTCGACCTTGGCGCCAGACACTTCCACGATCTCGCGGATGACCTTGCCGCCCGAGCCGATCACTTCGCGGATCTTGTCGGTGGGAATGGTCATGGTTTCGATCCGCGGCGCATAGGCCGAGAAATCGCCGGCTTCGGTCAGCGCCTTGGCCATCTCGCCGAGGATGTGCATCCGGCCGTCCTTGGCCTGGGCCAGGGCTTTCTCCATGATCGCAGGCGTGATGCCCGCCACCTTGATGTCCATCTGCAGCGAGGTGATGCCCTTCTCGGTGCCCGCGACCTTGAAGTCCATGTCGCCGAGATGGTCCTCGTCGCCGAGGATGTCGGTCAGGACCGCGAATTCGCCATCCTCTTCCAGCACCAGACCCATGGCCACACCGGCCACCGGGGCTTTCAGCGGAACGCCCGCATCCATCATCGACAGCGAGCCGCCGCAGACGGTGGCCATCGAGGAGGACCCGTTCGATTCGGTGATCTCGGAGACCAGGCGGATCGTGTAGGGGAAGTCGGTGGGCGCGGGCAGAACCGCCTGCAGCGCGCGCCAGGCCAGCTTGCCATGGCCGATCTCGCGGCGACCGGGGCTGCCCACGCGGCCGACTTCGCCGACCGAATAGGGCGGGAAGTTGTAATGCAGCAGGAAGTTCGAGCGGAAGTTGCCGTGCAGGGCGTCGATGATCTGTTCGTCATCGCCGGTGCCCAGCGTGGTCACGATCAGGCCCTGGGTCTCGCCGCGGGTGAACAGCGCCGAGCCATGGGTCCGGGGCAGAAGGCCCACTTCGCATTCGATCGGGCGCACCTGGGTCAGCGCGCGGCCGTCGATCCGGCGGCCATGCTTGACCACGTCCGAGCGCAGCACGGTCGATTCCAGCTTCTTCATCGCCGAGCCGAGATTCGGATCTGCCAGCTGCTCTTCGCTCAGCGTGGCCTTGATCTCGTCCTTGGCGGCAGACACCGCGGCGACGCGGGCCTGCTTGTCGGTGATGGCATAGGCGGCGCGCATCTTGTCTTCGCCGGCGGCCTTCACGGCGTCGTACAGCGCCGAATAGTCCGGAGGGGTGAAGTCGAAGGGTTCCTTCGCGGCCGCTTCGGCCAGGCTGACGATCAGGTCGCAGACCGGCTTGATGTTCTCATGGGCGAAGGTCACCGCGCCCAGCATCTCGGCCTCGGTCAGCTCGTAAGCTTCGGATTCGACCATCATCACCGCATCGCGGGTCCCGGCGACCACCAGGTCGAGGCGCTGATCGGGGTTGTTGCGCAGCCCCTGCATGTCGTCGACATCGGGGTTCAGCACGTATTCGCCGTCGACGAAGCCGACGCGGCAGCCGGCGATCGGGCCCATGAAGGGCACGCCCGAGATGGTCAGCGCGGCGGAGGCGGCGATCATCGCCACGATGTCCGGGTCATTGACCAGATCGTGGGACAGCACGGTGCACATCACCAGAACTTCGTTCTTGAAGCCGGGCACGAACAGCGGACGGATCGGACGGTCGATCAGGCGGGCGGTCAGCGTCTCTTTTTCGGACGGCCGCGCCTCGCGCTTGAAGAAGCCGCCGGGCACCTTGCCCGCAGCATAGTATTTTTCCTGGTAATGGACGGTGAGCGGGAAGAAATCCTGCCCTTCCTTCTGTTCCTTGGCGAAGGTCACGTTTGCCATGACCGTCGTTTCGCCCAGGGTGGCGATCACGGACCCGTCGGCCTGACGGGCAACCTTGCCCGTCTCCAGCGTGAGGGTCTCTTCCCCCCACTGCATCGATTTGGTCGTCACGTTGAACATTCAGCGTATCCTGCAAGGGAGCACTCCCGGGCCCTCCCGGGTCTCCCGTTTGAAATGGCGGCCCCATTGCCGCCGACCCCTCCTATCGTTCGCGAGTGCCGGGGTCCGGGCACAACGTCTCAGATGCGTGCGGCATAAGGAAAATCGCGCCGTTTGGAAAGGACGAAGTCGTTAATGGACAGGGGCAGTCCCGGCTTTTTGACCGTCCTGGTGAATTGCGTGCCGGGTTGCACGGGCCGAAACCCGGATATGCCCAGTTCAGGTCTGGAGCAGATCGAATTTTCATGGATGCTGGCCGCAAATCAGGGACCATCGACATATCCGCGCGAGCATACAGGAGTTAACCCCATGGAAACGAAAGCATTCGGCACAATTTCGCTGGAAGACGGCCAGGCCACGCTGCCGGTGGGTCCCGGGATCGTGCGTCCGGCCAGCCTGGATGCGCTGGCGACGCTGAAGGATCGCGAGGCGATGGCCGCGCTGGCGCAGTTTCTCGACAGGCTGCCACGGCATATCGAAAAGGCGCGCGAGCATTTCCTCGACAATTACGAGGAAGTGGCGGCCAATGTTCCGTCATGGCTGCATGAGAACGCGCCCGAGGTCTTCCGGGCGATGTTCGGCGATGCCGCGCCGTCCGGGATCGATGCCGAGGCGCTCTGGACCGCGCTCGATCTCAGTTCGGTCTGGACCCGCGACGACAACGTGGTGGTGCTCGATCTCGGCTTCCGCGAAACGCCGATGACCCATGCCTTCGCGGCCGAATTCAACTATGACGGCACCTTGACGGGTCTTGCACTGGCCAGCTGACCCGGGCGGGCAACCGCGTCTCGGGACATGAGAAAACACATGAAAAAAACCGCGTCCCGAGGGGCGCGGTTTCCGTTTCAGGCCATGCGCCGGTCTTAGCGGCGGATGCCCAGGCGCTTGATGAGGTCCTGATAGCGGGCCTCTTCCTTGCCTTTGAGATAGTCCAGAAGCTTCCGGCGCTGGGCGACGAGCTTGAGCAGACCACGGCGGGAATGGTTGTCCTTCTTGTGGGTCTTGAAATGCTCGGTCAGCGTGGTGATCCGGCTGGTCAGGATCGCGATCTGGACTTCGGGCGAACCGGTGTCGCCGTCCTTCGATCCGAATTCCTTGATCAGGCGGGTTTTTTCTTCGGCAGTGATCGACATCGGGGTCTCCTTGTCTGAGAAGGTGATGGCGCAAGCCGGGATGTCGTCCAGCAGGGCCCTTGGAGAAAGGCCGCCCCAGCGCGGGACGGATGCGGGCATATAGGGGATTCTCGCGGATTTTGAAAGCGGAACCTGCGGGGCGCGCGATGCGGGCGCCCATGGCCCGGTCCGCCTCGGCCCGGGGAGGTCGGTTCACGCTCCGGCGGCCAACACCTCCGCTAGCATGGTATCGGGTACCAGGCTCAGATGCCCGAGCCGCAACGTGTCTCCGGCCCCGATGACGATGGCCAAGGGCTGTCCGTCGATGCGGATCAAGGCGTCCCCGTCCCCGACTTCGGTCGCATCGATCGACAGGACCGGGGCGGGATGGGCGGCACTGTCATAGACCACGAAGAGCGCATCGGTGCTCTGGTCGTAATCGTCGATCACCGTGGGCAGGGGCGTTCCGTCCTCGAACAGATCCTGCACCGAGAAGAGCCCGGTCCCGGCACCGGGAAGAGCCTCGGCAAGGCGCGGTCCCGCGGTTGGCCCAGCCCGGGCCGGATCGTGGCCGTCATCTCCGGCCAGCAGATCCCCGGCATGATCGGGGAGGGGGGGCAGATCGTCGATATCCGGGCCGCCGGACAGCCAGGAGAACAGCAACTCGTCGGCACGCGACATGCCGTCGATTTCGGGCGCGGGTTCACCCAGGGCGGCGTGAAGGTCCATCACCGCGATCAGGGCGTCGGTTGCTCGATCCGGCCCGGCCCTGTCGCCGGCTCCGTCTTCGCCATGAGGCAAGGCCCCCGCGCCGCGATCGGCGCCGACAGCCATGACACCCAGAAGACTTACCATGGTGACCATCCTTCGCTCCGTCTCTAGGGGCCGCTGCAAGAGACCGACCGCCGCCCTGCGGGCGGTCCTCGCCGAATTCAGCCTATGTCCGGGCCCGGCGGGCGGCTATCTCGTTCAGGTTAAGTGGTTACCGCTTTCTGAAGGGCGTTGTTTCCGGGCGGCATCCGTCGTCACCGCCCCTCTTCGCCGCCACTGCCGGAACAGCAGACGCGAAAGGCCATGCAGGCGGGGCGGACCTGCGGAATGGCGCATCGGGAAACCGCAATGGGGGATCGGCAGCGCTTCGGGGGCGTCGGTCCGTCCAGGCCGGTTGGGCAGGCGGGGCGTCACGCCGTGGCCAGTGCCTCGAGCCTTGCATGGGCCGAGACGCTGCGGGCGTCGAGCGTCACGTCATGCAGGAAGCGGCCCAGCGCGAGGCTGGTCACATGCATCCGCTCTTCGGTGAACTCGGCGTCGAACAGCGTGTCGCGGATCAGCTGGCGTTCCTCCTCGTCCAGCTCGAGGATCTGCGGCTCGGGCGTCGCGGTTTGCAGCGAGACCAGCGTTATCGGCGGGATGCGCGCCAGCGAGGACTGTTCGATCACCAGATGCAGGTCGCCGCTGCGCAGGCCGCGCCGTGCCGCGATCCGGGTCAGGATCTGGCGCCCGCGGGCGCGGGCGATGTCGGCGCCGCGTTCGGCCTCTTCCTCGGGCATCAGCCGGTGGCGGCGTTCGGCATTGTCGACCGACAGCACCCGCGATTCGACCAGATAGACCACGAGGAACATGAAGGCGGGGAACTGCCCGATCGGCAGCGCTGCCTCGGGAAAGAGCAGCATCGCCACGGGAAACGGCGTCAGCGCGGCGCAATAGCGCAGGAAGGAGATCTCGGTCGCCATGCGCCAGAAGATCCCGCGCCCGAACGAGCCATGCGGCAACAGTCCCATGCCGTGCCCGATCAACTGGCGCGGCACTTTCCGGATCCGCATGATGGCCCGGTTGGTCACGGTGGACGGCGTCACGAGATGAAGCATCGGCAGGGCTCCGCAAGCTTGTCACCAGCTTAAATCTAACCGTCTCCGGGCTTGCGTCCAGCCGGCGGCCGCAACCATCGACAGATGCGGGGCGCGCCTGCTACGCTTCAGGCGCGAGTGGGAGCCATGGCCGGGCGCGGCCGCAGGCAACGGGACTGTGGCAAGAGCAGGGCATTGACCTGACGGGACCAGCCCCTTAACCCCTGATCGACCGAGACCGGAGGAACGCTCATGCGACCCGCGAACGAAGCCCTGATCGTCGTCGACATCCAGAACGACTTCTGCACCGGCGGCGCGCTTGCCGTTGCCGGCGGCGAAGATATCATTCCGCGCGTCAACGCCCTTCTGGACGAGTTCCAGCTGCGGGTGTTCACCCAGGACTGGCACCCGGCCGATCACAGCTCGTTTGCCGAGAGCCGCGAGGGCTGCAAGCCCTATGAGGTGGTCGAGATGCCCTATGGATCGCAGATCCTGTGGCCGGTGCATTGCGTCCAGGACAGCGCAGGGGCGGCCTTCCATCCCGATCTCGACGTCTCGAAGGCCGATCACATCGTCCGGAAAGGCTCCGATCCGGCTGTCGACAGCTATTCGGCCTTCTTCGAGAACGATCACGAGACGCCGACGGGGCTCGACGACTACCTCGCCGCGAAGGGGATCGAGAAGATCACCCTGGTCGGGCTCGCCACCGATTTCTGCGTGCTCTACTCGGCGCTCGATGCCAACCGTCTGGGCTATGCCGTGACCGTGCTCGAAGGCGCCTGCCGGGGGATCGACCTCAACGGCTCGCTCGAGGATGCGCGGACCACGATGCTGGACGCCAATATCGTTCTGGAGCCCTGACCGATGGCCGATATCGCGACCCGGGTCTACAATCACAAGTGGAAGATCGACCCGATCGTGCGGTCGCTGCTGGATACCGACTTCTACAAGCTCCTGATGTGCCAGTCGGTCTATCGGAACCATCCCGAGACCCAGGTCCGCTTCTCGCTGATCAACCGCACGACCGACATCCGGCTGGCCGAGCTGATCGACGAAGGCGAGTTGCGCCAGCAGCTCGACCATATCCGCACGCTGCGGCTGACCCGCGGCGAGTCGACCTGGCTTCGGGGCAACACCTTCTATGGCAAGCGCCAGATGTTCCGCCCCGACTTCATGGAGTGGTTCGAGGGGCTGCGGCTGCCGCCCTACACGCTGGAAAAGCGCAACGGCCAGTACGAGCTGACCTTCGAGGGGCGCTGGGCCGATGTCATGATGTGGGAAATCCCGGCTCTGGCGGTGCTGATGGAGCTGCGCTCGCGCGCGGTGCTTGCGCGGCTGGGCAAGTTCGAGCTGCAGGTCCTCTATGCCCGGGCCATGACCAAGCTCTGGGAAAAGATCGAAAGGCTGCGCGGGCTCGACGGGCTGAAGCTCGCCGATTTCGGCACGCGGCGCCGGCATTCCTTCCTGTGGCAGGACTGGTGCGTGCAGGCGATGATCGAGGGGCTGGGCGACCGCTTCACCGGTACTTCGAACTGCCTGATCGCGATGCGCCATGACATCGAGGCGATCGGCACCAACGCGCATGAGTTGCCGATGGTGCAGGCGGCGCTGTCGAAGACCGATGCCGAGCTGGCCCGGGCCCCCTACAAGGTGCTGGCGGACTGGCACGAGGAGCATGACGGCAATCTCAGGATCATGCTGCCCGACACGTTCGGAACCCGCGGCTTTCTGGAGAATGCGCCCGACTGGCTTGCGGGCTGGACCGGTATCCGGATCGATTCCGGCGATCCGGCCGAGGGCGCCGAGACCGCCATCGACTGGTGGAAGGCGCGCGGCGAGGACCCGACCCAGAAACTGATCATCTTTTCCGACGGGCTCGATGTCGACAAGATCATCGAGCTGCATGACCGCTTCGCGGGCCGGGCCAAGATCAGTTTCGGCTGGGGTACGCTGCTGACCAATGATTTCCGCGGCCTCGTGCCGGATGACGCGCTGGCGCCCTTCAGTCTGGTCTGCAAGGCGGTCAGCGCCAACGGGCAGCCGACCGTCAAGCTCAGCGACAATCCCAACAAGGCGATGGGTCCCGCCGCCGAGATCGAACGCTACAAGCGGGTCTTCGCCGTCGGGGCGCAGGCGCCGATGGAGGTCGTGGTCTGATATCCCGGCGGCCCGCCTTTGGCAGGCCTCCCGTCATGGGTATTTGGACCAAGAAGAACGAGCGCGCGTCTCTCTGCTTCTTCCTTGCTTAAATACCCAGGGCGCGCCATCGGCCGCGGGCGTGTCGGTTGGGCAGCTCATAAGGTCCGGAACAGCGGACGGCCTTCCATCACCGCGTGAGAGGTCCGGATCGCGCGGTTCAGATAGGCGCGGATGCGCGGGTCGTCGGGCGTGAGCCGGGGCATGGTCCAGCCGACCGAGGCCAATGTGCGCATCATGACGAAGACCGGCAGCATCGCCAGATCGGCATCGTTCAGCCCGCGTTCGGTGGCATAGCCTTCGAGCAGGCCGGTTGCGATGGCATCGAGCCCGGGCTCTTCCAGATTGGGCACGAGCGCAGTGCCGAGGTCGTAGAGCCGGAAGCCGAAGCCGCAATCGTCGAAATCGATCAGATGGGCGCGGGGCCCGTCGAAAAGCACGTTCTCGCGCATCAGATCGGCATGGATCAGCCCGTGATCTCCGCCCGCGGCGGAATAGGCCGACAGTCTTTCACGGGCAAAGCGCCGGGCTTCCTGAAGCAGGATCGCCTCGGCTTCGCTGGCAGCAGGATGGTCCCAGAACCGGCCCCAGAACGGCGCGGGGCCGAGCAGCCCGTCAATGTCCCAATGCGGACGGGAAAAGCCCTGCGGCAGGGTCAGCCGGTCGGTGGTTACATGCAGCTTGCCGATTGCCTGTCCGAGCTCCGCGAAGCGGCGCAGTTGCGCGGTGGCACCGCCCTCGAGCGGCCGGGCGCCGGAGGACAGCGGAGTGCCCGCGACCCAGCTCAGGACCGAGGCGACGCGGCCATCCTCGAGATGGGCGAGCAGCGCGCCGTCACGCGTGGCTTCGGGGCAGGGCACCGCCACCCCGGCTTCGGCCAGCGCCTGCATCCACCACAGTTCCGAGCGGATCGCATCGGCGCTCTGATAGCCGCGCCGGTGCAGCCGCAGCACGCCGCGGCGTCCGTCGGACAGGGCGACGGCGAAGACCGCGTTCTCGCGATGGGACAGAAGCCTTGGCGCGGCGCAGCCCTCCCAATGGGTGGCGGCCTCTTCGGCCAGGCACAGGGTTTCGGCCTCGGTCATCGCGGCACCTCCGTTCGGGCCAGGACACGCTCGAGACTATCGAGCGCGAGATCGGCATGCTCGCGCGAAAACGGCATCGGCGGGCGGAACTTGAGCGTGTTCATGGCGCGCCCGATCCGGCCCGTGAGGATGCCCTCGGCGCGGAGCCCCTCGACCAGCCGGATGGCGAATTCGGTGGCGGGCGCACCGGTCTCGTCGATGAATTCGGCGCCGAAGAAAAGCCCCCGGCCGCGGGTCTCGGCCAGCCAGGGATGGCGGAGCGCCGAGAGACGTTCGAGCGCGTAGGCGCCGACCGCGCGGGCATTTTCCATCAGGCCCTCCTCCTCGATCACCTCGAGCGTCGCCAGCGCCGCGGCCATCGAGACCGGGTTGCCGCCGAAGGTGTTGAAATAGCCGAAGGCGCCGCGGAAGGCGGCCATGATCCCGGGGCGGGTCACGGCGGCGCCGACCGGGTGGCCATTGGCCATCGGCTTGCCGAGCGTGACGACATCGGGCGCGAAGCCCAGAACCTCATGGCCCCAGAAGGCGGGGCCGAGCCGCCCGAAGCCCGGCTGCACCTCGTCGGCGAGGATGAGCCCGCCGGCCTGCCGCACCACCTCGACGGTAGGATCGAGAAAGCCCGGGGCCAGCGTCGGGAAGCCCTCATTGGCGAAGAACGGGCAGAGCATGAAACCAGCGAAACCGTGACCTGCCGCGTCCAGTTCGGCAATGGCGCGGGCGACATTGGCGGCGAAGGCCCTGGGCTGGGCCTCGGCGCTGCCGCCCAGCGGGGCGAGGCTGTCGGGGGCGGGCACCAACCGCACATGGGGCGGGTAGCCGCCGATCGGCGGGCGCCGGGTCGAGAGTGCGCTGACCGCGGTCGTATTGCCGTGATAGGTATTGTCGGTCGCGATCAGCCCGGTCCTGCCGGTCGCGGCCTGGGCCATGCGAAGCGCGACGTCATTGGCCTCGGAGCCGGTGCAAACCATCACCGCCTGGCTCAGGCCATGGCCCAGCCTGGCGGTCAGCCGCTCGACATAGTCGAGGATGCCCTCATGCAGGTAGCGGGTATGGGTGTTCAGCCGTGCGGCCTGGGCAGCGATGGCTTCGACCACTTTCGGGTGGCAATGGCCGACATGGGGGACGTTGTTATAGGCGTCGAGATAGCGCCGTCCGGCGGCATCCCAGAGCCAGACCCCCTCGCCGCGGACGATATGGACGGGCTCGTCGTAGAAGGTCGGCACGTTCGGGCCCAGCAGGCGTGCGCGCCGCTCGATCAGGGGGTCGGTCATGAAAGGGCACCTCGGACGTCTGCGTCCCAATCAGAGCGCAGTGGCGGGGCGCATGCAAGGCCCAGTTCAGGCGAAGCCCGGTGCCAGCCGCATCTGGCCGGTCTCGATGCCGCGCCAGTTGACGATCGGGCCGAGCATCCGCTTGCGGGCGGCCGGATGGGCGGGGTCGAGCGCCCCCAGATGGACCAGAAGCCCGGCAATGGCGGCCTCGGCGGCGCGGGTGGCGCCGTCCTCGATCTTGAGCGCGACGCCAAGGCCGCGCCCGGGCAGGAAGGCCACGAAGACGCCCTCGGCCCCGGTCTTGACCGCGACCCGGCCCTCCATCGCGCGCATCAGCTCGGTGCAGGCCCGGCCCTCGCCCGCGACCAGATCGGGATGGCGCCGCATCGCCTCGCTCAGTCGGCCGGCGGCGCGGGCGCGTGCGTCGCCCGCATCGGGGCGGGCGGCGGCGAAGGCTGCCATCGCGCGGGCAAGCCCGGTGACGGTGGTGGCGAAATTCGGCGCCGAACAGCCGTCGATGCCGAAGCCCGGGCTCGTCATCCCGGTGATCTCCTCGAAGGCCGCGCGCACCGCGCGTTGCACCGGGTGGTCGGGGTCGACGTAATCGGGCCCCGCGCCCAGATGCCGGGCAAGGGTCAGAAAGCCCGCATGCTTGCCCGAGCAGTTGTTGTGAAGCTGGCAGGCGCTCTCGCCCGCGCGGATCATCCGCGCGCGTTCGCTCCGGTCGCGCGTGGGCTGCACGCCGCACAGCAGATCGGCCTCGGATCGGCCGGTTTCCGCCAGCCAGGCCGCGACCTTCGCGACATGCAGCGGCGCGCCCTGATGCGAGGCGCAGGCCAGCGCCAGCTGTTCGGGCCCGAGCCCGGCGGCATCGGCCGCGCCGCTTTCGACCAGCGGCAGGGCCTGCAGCATCTTGCAGGAGGAGCGCGGCAGGATCAGCGCCCCGGGATCGCCCCAGGCGGCAACGAGCCCGGTGCCGTCACAGATCGCCGCGTGGCCGCGATGGCGCGATTCCACCATCCCGCCGCGCAGCACCTCGACCATGTCCACGGCCGCCGTCATGTCCTGCTCCCCTTCAAGTCCGGTTGACTTTGTGCCATGAAGACTTTCACATCCGCGCGTGGCTGGGCTAGGCTGCGCATATCGAGTTCGGACCTGCCGCGCCACCGGAAACGCTTCCCCATAAAGGCGGGCCGAGAGGCAAAGACAGCTGGAGGCTGTAAGACGATGACATCCCTTTTCAGAGCGGCCATCGCGGGCGGCGCTTTGGCGTTGGCGGTGACAGCGGCGCATGCGCAGGAGGAATCGACCAACAACGTGGCGGTCAAGACCGACTGGAACGTGTTCGTCGAGACCAATCCCACCGAATGCTGGAGCGTGTCGCCACCGAAGAAGACCGTCAATACCCGTGGCGGCCAGGTCGTGTCGGCCCGGCGCGGCGAGATCCTGCTGTTCGTGACCTTCCGTCCCGGCGACGGCATCAAGGGCGAGGTGTCCTTCTCGGGCGGCTATCCGTTCAAGTCGGGCTCGACCGTGGCGCTGAGCGTGGGCGACAGCAAGTTCGACCTTTTCACCGAAGGCGAATGGGCCTGGCCGGCCTCGAAGGCGGATGACGCGAAGATCATCGAGGCGATGAAGCGCGGTGCCGAGGCCGAGGTGGTGGGGATGTCCTCGCGCGGGACCAAGACCACCGACACCTTCTCGCTTTACGGCTTCACCGCGGCGATGGACGAGGCGGCGCGCCGCTGCTCGGCCAACTGATCCGGCCGGTGCCGGGAGACGGTCGCCAGGGCATCGCACGGATGCCCTGGCGGTCGCGTTTCAGGCCCGGCGGCGACGGATGAGGCCGAAGGCCGCGAGCCCGGACAGCACCAGCGGCAGCGTGGCCGGGACCGGCACCGGGGCCGGGTCGTTCTCAAGGACGTAGCGGTAGAGGCGTGTATAGGCGTCGAGCGGGCCGTCCTCTGCCTCCGGGTCGATCACCATCTCGACAAACATTTCGAGGCTGCCATCGGCGAGTTCGCGCAGGGCAAGCCCCTCGGTTTCGAACCGGATATCGCCCTCGAAGACCGGGAGCCGGAACAGCTCCTCGACATGGCCGTTCGCCAGATCGAGGCTGTAGACGGATTTCGTGTCGATATCGGTGGACAGGTACATCATCCCGTCCAGAACCTTGGCGCCCTGGACGCGTTTCAGCTCCTGATCCATCTGCAGCGTGCCGAGATAGCTCCAGTCGGTCACGTCATAGACGTTGAGCGTATCGCCAAGCGCCCATTCCTTGCCATAGCCCAGCCCGGTCTCGTGGTCGATCGCGGTCCAGCTGGCGACATCGTCGCGTCGGTTGGTCGGATCGCCCATCATCTCGTGAAGCATGTCGGTATAGGACAGGGTCGCGGCATCGAAGAGTGCCACATGACCGTTCCGGTAATGGTCCTCGGCGCTGTCGAGCGGCACGTGGACGATTCCGTCCCTGATCTCGAAATCGCCGATATGGTCGAATCCCCGATCGGCCAGCGCCGCGGGAATGCCGCTGAAGATC
Source organism: Rhodovulum sp. HP10 (assembly GCF_047553435.1). Lineage (NCBI taxonomy): Bacteria > Pseudomonadati > Pseudomonadota > Alphaproteobacteria > Rhodobacterales > Paracoccaceae > Rhodovulum > Rhodovulum sp. HP10. The sequence goes on along the minus strand of NZ_CP180201.1, from coordinate 1,401,370 downwards.
TGCCCGGTTGCAGGATCGAACCGGCCGCTGGCCTCGATGAACTGCCAGTCCTCGGTGAAACGGGCCAGGCCGAACTGCCAGGAGGTGACCCATTCATTGGCCCCGGCATTCCAGGCGATGCCCTGCGTCATCTGAAGCCCGGTCTGGTTCTCGTCGAGGAAGGCGTAATCGGCATGGCTGGCAAGGGTCCAGCTTGCGGCATGAACCGAGCCGGCCGCCAGAATGCCGGCGGCAGTGGTGAACAGAAGACGCATTCGTCTCTCCAAACTGTGAATCCTGCCCCGCGTCGGGGCGCTGCCCGCGTTTAGGCGGGGGGGATGACAGCCCGGTAACGTTTTTGTAATAAGTGCCCGCGTCGCGGCCGCGCCGACGCGCGGGGAAGCCTGCCTGCGCTCGACCCTTTCAAAACGGGCGCGACTCTGGTAAGGGCTGCCAATTCCCGAACAGGAGTCCTCCGATGTCCGCGCCCATCGTCCAGGATGTGCTGACGCTGCCCCGCAAGCTGCCGGAAACCGACCGGATCAATCTGGTCGGGCTGACCCGCCCGCGCCTGCTCGAGGCGCTGATCGCCGCCGGCACGCCCGAGCCGCAGGCCAGGATGCGTGTCAACCAGCTTTGGCAGTGGATCTACCAGAAGGGCGTGCGCGACTTTGACGCCATGACCAACCTCGCCAAGGAGTACCGCGCCCTCCTGAAAGCCCGTTTCGTCATCGAGCTGCCCGAGATCGTCACCCGTTCGGTCTCGGCCGATGGCACCCGCAAATACCTGGTGCGGATCGCGGGCGGCCATGAGGTCGAGGTGGTCTACATTCCCGAGGACGGGCGCGGCACGCTCTGCATCTCGTCGCAGGTGGGCTGCACCCTGACCTGCACCTTTTGCCACACCGGCACCCAGCGGCTGGTGCGTAACCTCACCGCGGCCGAGATCGTGGGCCAGGTCATGCTGGCGCGCGACGATCTGGGCGAATGGCCGAAACCCGGGCGCCATCCCAAGGACGAGACCCGGCTGATTTCGAACCTCGTGCTGATGGGCATGGGCGAGCCGCTTTACAATTTCGAGGCGGTGCGCGACGCGATGCTGATCGCGATGGATGGCGAGGGGATTTCCCTCTCGCGGCGCCGGATCACGCTCTCGACCTCGGGTGTGGTGCCGGAAATCGCGCGCACCGGCAACGAGATCGGCTGCATGCTGGCGATCAGCCTGCACGCCACCACCGACGAGCTGCGCAACAAGATCGTGCCGATCAACCGCAAATACCCGATCGCCCAGCTTTTCGACGCGCTCCGGGCCTATCCGAAGCTCTCGAATTCCGAGCGGATCACCTTTGAATATGTGATGCTGAAGGGCGTGAATGACAGCGATGTCGATGCCCGCCGGCTGGTCAAACTGATTTCCGGCATTCCGGCCAAGATCAACCTGATCCCGTTCAACGAATGGCCCGGCGCGCCCTATCAGCGCTCTGACTGGGACCGGATCGAGGCCTTTGCCAATATCGTCTACAAGGCGGGCTATGCCAGCCCGATCCGGACGCCGCGGGGCGAGGATATCATGGCCGCCTGCGGCCAGCTGAAATCGGCGACCGAACGCGCCCGCAAGAACCGCTTCCAGATCGCGGCCGAAGCCGGCCTGCCCGAGCCCGAACGCATCGTCCGCCGCCCCGCCGCCCCCGACGTCCACTGACCGCGTGGTCTGACTGTCTGCGCGTGCCGTAGGTTTCCGCAGCTTCCGGGTCGCGCGCCCGGTCCTGCCGCGCCAGTTTGCGGAAAAGCGGCAGGAGGGCAGGAGATGACATCCAGCGCGGAGCCGGCAGAACGCCTGACCATGGGGCGGACGGAATGGGCGATGCTTCTGGCCTTGTCGGTGCTGTGGGGCGGGTCTTTCCTTTTCGTTGGCATCGCCGTGGCCGAGCTGACGACCCTGACGCTGGTCTGGCTGAGCGTGGCGCTGGCCGCACTGGTGCTGTGGGGCGCGGTCGCGGCAACCGGACGGGTGCTGCCGCGCGCGCCCCGGGTCTGGGCTGCCTTTCTCGGCATGGGGCTTCTGAACAATGTCATCCCGTTCAGCCTGATCGTGGCCGGACAGCACAGCATCGCCTCGGGGCTGGCCTCGATCCTTAACGCAACCACGCCGCTTTTCACCGTGGTGGTGGCAGGTCTTCTGCTGACCGATGAGAGGCCGGGCGGGCTGAAGCTTTGCGGGGTCGCGGCCGGGCTGGCCGGTGTGGCCGTGATGATCGGCCACGACGCGCTGGCAGGGCTCGGGACGAATGCACTGGCCCAGCTGGCGGTGCCGGGCGGGGCGCTGTCCTATGCCTGCGCGGCGGTCTTCGGGCGGCGGTTCCGCCGGATGGGGGTCGATCCGCTGGTCACGGCGGCAGGCCAGGTCGGCGCCGCGACGCTTTTGCTGAGCCCTGCGATGCTGATCGCCGACCGGCCCTGGACGCTACCGATGCCCGGTGCGGTCACCTGCGCCGCGGTGCTGGGCCTGGCGGTGCTGTCAACCGCGCTGGCTTATCTTCTGTATTTCCGCATCCTCGCCCGCGCCGGGGCCACCAGCCTGTCGCTGGTGACCTTCCTGATCCCGGTCTCGGCGATCCTGCTGGGCGGGCTGGTGCCGGGCGAGCGGCTGGCCCCCACCGATTGCGCCGGAATGGCCTGCATCGCGCTGGGCCTCGCGGCGGTCGACGGCCGGATCTTCCGGCGCTAGCGCGGCGGGGTCCAGGCCTCGATGATCGCGACGGCCTCTTCAGCGGTTTCCACGAAGGAAAACAGCTCGAGATCCTCGCGGCTGATGGTTCCGGCCTCGGCCAGCGCCTTCCAGTTGATCACCGTCTCCCAGAAGTCGCGGCCGAACAGCAGAAACGGCACGGGGTCCATCCGGTGGGTCTGGATCAGCGTCAGCGCCTCGAACATCTCGTCCAGCGTGCCGAACCCGCCGGGGAAGATCGCGATGGCCGAGGCCCGCAGCAGGAAATGCATCTTGCGCATCGCGAAATAGTGGAAGTCGAAGCAGAGCTCGGGCGTCACATAGGCATTCGGCATCTGCTCATGCGGCAGCACGATGTTCAGCCCGATCGACACGCCGCCCGCATCGGCCGCGCCGCGGTTTCCGGCCTCCATCACCCCCGGCCCGCCGCCGGTCGCGATGACATGATCGAGCCGCTTGCCCTGTTGCCCCTTCAGCGTCATCAGCCGGGCAAATTCCCGGGCCTCGTCATAATATTTCGACAGCTCCGCCAGGGTCTCGGTCCGGGCGGTGTGGCGCTGCGAGGGGTCCGGGATGCGGGCGCCCCCGAACAGCACGATGGTGCTTTCGATGCCGTATTCGCGCATCAGGATATCGGGCTTCAGCAGCTCGAGCTGAACCCTGACCGGCCGCATCTCGTCCCGGCACAGGAAATCCGGGTCAGCGAAGGCCAGCCGGTAGGAGGGCGAGGCGGTCTGCGGTGTGTCGGGGGTTTCCCGCGCGCTCTCGATATCGCGGAAGGCGTCGCGGAGCGGGCGGCGGGCGTCGTCATGCATGGGGGATCTCGCTTGGATTGCGCGTTGAGCAACTAGCGTCTATAGCCTGACCGCCAACGAGACCAGAAACCTTTTGACGGGAGGTTACCCCCATGTCCAACGCCCAGCTCGAAACGGCCATCGAGGCCGCCTGGGAGGCTCGTGACACGATCACGCCCGCCACCCGGGGCGAGACCCGCGACGCCATCGAGGCCACGCTGGAGGCGCTGGACAAGGGGACGCTGCGCGTTGCCGAAAGGCAGGCCTCGGGCGACTGGCATGTCAACCAATGGGCCAAGAAGGCGGTGCTTCTTGGCTTCCGGATCAAGGACATGGAGCATCACGAGGGCGGCCCGCAGGATGGCGGCTGGTGGGACAAGGTCGACAGCAAGTTCAAGGGCTGGGGTCAGGCAGACTGGCGCGCCGCGGGCTTTCGCGCGGTGCCGAACTGCGTCGTGCGCAAATCGGCCTATATCGCGCCGGGCGTGGTCTTGATGCCCTCCTTCGTCAATCTCGGGGCCTATGTCGACGAGGGCACCATGGTCGATACCTGGGCCACCGTCGGCTCCTGCGCCCAGATCGGCCGTGGCGTGCACCTCTCGGGCGGCGTAGGCATCGGCGGCGTGCTCGAACCGATGCAGGCCGGCCCCACCATCATCGAGGATAACTGCTTCATCGGTGCCCGTTCGGAAGTGGTCGAGGGCTGCATCGTGCGCGAGGGCTCGGTCCTCGGCATGGGCGTCTTCATCGGCAGGTCGACCAAGATCGTCGACCGCGAGACCGGCGAGGTCATGTATGGCGAGGTGCCGCCCTATTCGGTGGTGGTCGCGGGCTCGATGCCCTCGAAGGGCGGCGTCAGCCTCTATTGCGCGGTGATCGTGAAACGCGTCGATGCGCAAACCCGGTCCAAGACCGGTATCAACGAGCTGCTGCGTGACTGAGAAACCCAGCCGCCGCCAGCAGGTCTACACCCTGCTGGTCGAGGTCGGGCGCAAGCCCGATGACGGCCTGCCCGAGGGTGCGACCGGGGCGGGGCTGATGTGCTACGCCTCGGGCGTCGACGAACCCGAAGCCGTGCGCGAGACCGTGGCCGTGCTGAAACAAGCAGGCCTCGCGCCGCTCGACGTGACCGGCTACGGCACCCTGGCCGAACGCCGCGCCCAGGGTCATGAGATCGACCCCGAGGAAGAGGCGCTGATGGCCCGCGCGCTGGCCGAGAACGCGGTCATCGTCGCCCAGATGGATCCCTTCTTCGGCGAAGACGAAAGCGCCTGAGCCCGGCCGCCCCGGTATCCTTCTTCTTGGCCGAAATACCCCGGGGGTCCGGGGGCAGCGCCCCCGGTCCGACCGTTGATTATCTTTATGTGCCGATGATTTGGCTGGGGGCTGATGTCGGCTGTGACCCGCAGCGTGGCGAGATCTGCCGCACTCTTTCCGGGCCATTCTCTGCGCGCGGGGCCGGCGTCCGCGTGACGCGTCCACCTGACGCCGACAGATGCGTGTTCGCCTGGCCGGCGAAAAGGCGGGGCTTTGAGGCGCATCGCGAGGGCAGAGGCGTGGGCGATATGGAGCGGTCGCGCTCGCATCTGAACGAGCGGCTCATCGGCGGCAAGAACTGGGCCCAATTCGTCTCGCAGGAGGGCGAGCGCGAAGAAGATCGTGTCGCATCGCCTCTGCACCGTCAATCTGGCCGGGCGCCGGGGCCCGTTCCGGAACTGCCCCTCAGGCGCGGTTCTCCCATGGAGCCGGTCCGTCGGGCAAGCCGCGGCCGAAGACGTTTTCCCGATGCCAGCGCAGGTTCTCCGGATGCGGCGCGTTCCTCGCGTCCTCGGGCCTGACGAGCTTGCCGCCAGGCGCCAGCAGCCGTCGCGACACGTCGCCGGGGACCTTGTTGTGCGAAACGAGGATCGTCTCGCAATCCTCTGCCACCGAGATCAGGCCCCGGTCGAACATCCAGTGCAACGTGCCCGACAGCGCCAGCCCGTTGCGCACCGAGTCGCTGCCCTGTCTCTCGACAGGCCGGATATGCGCCGCCTGCACCTCGGGCCGTCCGCCGCCGTTCCGCAGCATCAGGCCGGACATGGCGCATCGGTAGCCGTAGGCCGCGCGGACTTTCCGGCGGAAAGCGACGTCGCGATAGGGTCTCCGCGTCAGCCGCTCGAGCACCGGGCGCTCGAAAAGTCCGGCATCCTCGGCCAGCTCTGCCGGCTGCGGGTCGTAACGCGTCGCCTCGATCCGCTCGAGCTGCGGCGGCAGTCCGAGATCGACGATGCGCGCGAAATCCGCCTCGGCCAGCCGCCGCACGGCGAGCTGCTGCGCACCACCTTTCTTCGGCCTCCCGTCGGGGTCGGTTAGCGCGGCCTCCATCGGCCGGCCATCCAACAGACGCGGCACCTCCCGGTCGAACGGAAGGAAGCTGCCGGACGCGATCATCGCGAGGAACCGGCCCTCGGCGCCGGGCTTCGGGATCACGCGCCCGATCTTCGCCACCGCGAAGTAACCGCGCGGTCCGGCCTTGACCGGCTCGTAATAGACAATCCAGTCCCCGACTGCTTCCTCGACGGCCTTCAGGTAGGGCCTTGGGAAATCGTAGACAATATCGGGCTCGTCCTCGTAGATCGAGTCGGCTTTATGAAGGAGGACCAGCTTCACCATGCGCCCAGGAAAGGCGTTGCCGGGCAGGACGCAAGGATTTTCCGCACCAAACGCGTCCGCACCTCATGCCCGGCGTCTGGGATGCACTCCATCTAGGGGCTTCGGTCCGGAAGGGCGCATCGGCCGCAAGCGACGGCCGGGCAGCGCCCCCGACCCTCTCCCTGTCCTGTCGCCTTGCAGCATGGCTGTCGCGGGGGTATCGCTCGGGACGACCGAAAGCCGGAGCCGCCGATGACCACCTCCACCGACCCCGTTGCCCTCACCGCCGAGCTGATCCGCTGCCGGTCGGTCACGCCCACCGAAGGCGGTGCGCTCGAGTTGCTGGCCGAGCGGCTCGCGGCCGCCGGGTTCCAGTGCCGGCGGATCGACCGGAACGGCACCGCGAACCTCTTCGCCCGCTGGGGCGCGAAGGGCCATGAGAAGACCTTCGGTTTCAATGGTCATACCGATGTCGTGCCGGCGGGCGACACCGCCGCCTGGACGGCCGACCCGTTCGGCGCCGAGATCCGTGACGGCCAGCTCTGGGGCCGGGGCGCGACCGACATGAAATCCGGCGTCGCGGCCTTCGTCGCCGCTGCCATCGATTTCGTGACCGATACCCCGCCCGACGGTGCCGTCGTCCTGATCCTGACCGGCGACGAAGAGGGCGAGGCCACGGACGGCACCATCGCGCTTCTGGACTGGATGCAGACCGAGGGCGAACACATGGCTGTCTGCCTCGTCGGCGAACCGACCTGCCGAGAGGCCATGGGCGACATGATGAAGATCGGCCGGCGCGGCTCGATGACGGCCTATTTCAACGCGCGGGGGATACAGGGCCATGCCGCCTATCCGCAGCGCGCGCAGAACCCGGTCCCGGCGCTGGCACGGCTGGTGCAGCGGCTCGATGCCTACAGCCTCGATCAGGGCACCCGGCATTTCGACCCCTCGACGCTGGCCGTGACCACCTTCGATACCGGCAATCCTGCGACCAATGTCATTCCGGGCCAGTGCCGGGCCACCGTCAATATCCGTTTCAACGAGGCGCACAGCTCGGAGAGCCTCGCCGACTGGCTGACCGCCGAGGCCGCCCGGGTGACCGAAGAGACCGGCATCGAGATCGGGATCGAGATCAAGGTCTCGGGCGAAAGCTTCGTCACGCCCCCGGGCCCGCTGTCCGGTCTGGTGGCCGATGCGGTCGAGGCCGAGACCGGCCGCCGTCCCGAGTTTTCCACCTCGGGCGGCACCTCGGATGCGCGTTTCGTCAAGGATCTGTGCCCGGTGGTCGAATTCGGGCTGGTGGGCAAGACCATGCATCAGGTCGACGAACGGGTCGAGACTGCCCAGATCGAAGAGCTGAAGCGGATCTATACGCGCATCCTCGGGGGTTATTTCGGCTGATCCGTTTCGTCCCGGCGCCCGCGCTTTCCGGCTGACGGCGAAAGGGCTGCGTGATAGGTCTCGGCCATGACCCGCATCCCCGCCAAGACCGAGATCCTCGACTGGATCGCCGCCCATCCCGGCCAGACCTCCAAGCGCGACATCGCCAAGGCGTTCGGGCTGAAGGGGGCTGACCGCATCGACCTCAAGCGCCTGCTGAAGGAGCTCGAGGACGAGGGCCATCTGGAAAAGCGCAAGCGCAGCTATCGCGACCCCGACCGGCTGCCGCCGGTGACAGTGCTGCAAATCCTCGCGCCCAATGCCGATGGCGATCTTTTTGCCCGGCCGCTGGAATGGCATGGCGAGGGTGCGGCGCCGAAGGTGCTGTACCTGCCCCGGCAAAGCGATGCGGCGCTGGGCGAGGGCGACCGGATCCTGGCCAAGCTGCAGGAGGTCCGCGCCGAGGATCACCAATACGAGGCGCGGCTGATCCGCAAGATCGGCGCGAACCCGAAACGCATCCTGGGGATCTTCCGCAAGGCCACCGAGGGCGGGCGGATCGTCCCAATCGACAAGGGCGCCGACAAGGAATGGACGGTCGCGGCCAGCCTGACCCATGGCGCGAAGGATGGCGAACTGGTCGAGGCCGAACTGGCGGGGCCGCGCGGCCGGATGGGGCTGCCCAGGGCCCGCATCGTCGAGCGGCTGGGCGATCCGACCGCGCCGAAGGCGGTCAGCCTGATCGCCATTCATCAGCATGGGATCCCCGACGACTTCCCCGACGAGGTGATCGCCGAGGCCGACCGCGCCAAGCCCGCCGGGCTGGGCACCCGCGAGGATCTGCGCTCGCTGCCTCTGGTCACCATCGACCCGGCGGATGCGCGCGACCGCGACGATGCGGTGCTGGCGATGCCCGATGACGATCCGGCGAATCCGGGCGGGTATATCCTTTGGGTCGCCATCGCCGATGTGGCCCATTACGTGACCCCGGGCTCGCGGCTCGACCGCGAGGCGCGGCGGCGGGGCAATTCCTCTTACTTCCCCGACCGGGTCGTGCCGATGCTGCCCGACCGGCTGTCGGGCGATCTGTGTTCGCTGCATGAGGGCGTGCCGCGCGCCTGCATGGCGGTCCGGATGAAGATCGACGCCTCGGGCCACAAGCTGTCGCACCGGTTCACCCGCGGGCTGATGCAATCGGCCGGTGCCTTCGCCTATGAGGAGGTGCAGGCGGCCGAGGATGGCACGCCCTCGGAGCGCATCGCGCCCTTGCTCGAGGAGGTGATCCACCCGCTTTACGCCGCCTATCGCGCGCTGATCCGGGCCCGCGAGGCGCGCCAGCCGCTGGATCTAGACCTGCCCGAGCGCCGGATCGAACTGTCCGACGAGGGCAAGGTGGCCTCGGTGAAGTTCCGCGACCGGCTGGATGCGCACCGGCTGATCGAGGAATTCATGGTGCTGGCCAATGTCGCCGCCGCCGAGGAACTCACCCGGCTGCAACGCCCGCTTCTGTTCCGGGTCCATGAAGAGCCGAGCCCCGAAAAGCTCGATGCGCTGCGCGAGGTGGCGGGCGCCTCGGGCTTCACGCTGGCCAAGGGGCAGGTGCTGCATACCCGCCAGCTGAACGACCTGCTTGATCAGGCGATGGGGACCGAGTTTTCCGAGCTGATCAACCTCTCGACGCTGCGCTCGATGACCCAGGCCTATTACTTCCCCGAGAATTTCGGCCATTTCGGTCTGGCGCTGAAATCCTATGCCCATTTCACCTCGCCGATCCGGCGCTATGCCGATCTGATCGTGCACCGGGCGCTGATCTCGGCGCATGGCTGGGGCCGGGACGGGCTCAGCCCCGAGGATGTCGACGAGCTCGAGGCCACTGCCAAGCATATCAGCGAGACCGAGCGGCGCTCGATGGCGGCCGAACGCGACACCACCGATCGCTATCTTGCCGCCTATCTCTCCGAGCGGGTGGGCAACGAATTCGGCGGCCGGATCTCGGGGATCGCGCGGTTCGGCGCCTTCGTCTCGCTTGACGAGACAGGGGCGGACGGGCTTATCCCGATCCGCGAGCTGGGCCGGGAATATTTCCACCACGACCGCGATGCCCAGACCCTGATGGGCGCCGATACCGGGCTGGTGATCGGTATCGGCCAGCGGGTGACGGTGCGCCTCGCCGAGGCGGTGCCGGTGACTGGGGGCCTGACCTTCGAGCTTCTGTCGATCGAGGACCGGGCGGTGCCGCGCGGGCCCGGGCGCGGCCGGGGCAAGCCGGTGCGGCGCAAGGTGGCGCGGTCCAAGGCGAAATCGGACAAGGTCAGGCGCAAGGTCAAGCGGACGCGGCGCTGACGGGCAGGGCGCTGATCGGCAGGAGCGGGCCGGCAGGGCGCGGGCAGGCTCTGCGCGGCCCGGCGCCTCGGTCCGCAGAAACCCCGCTTTGCGGTTGAGTTGACCTGCGCTACACTGGCTCAAAGCCTGATAAAAGGTGCGAGCAGATGACCCGATACAGATCCTTGGCCCCAAGCCTTGGGGTTGCCCTCGGGGTTGCCCTTGGCCTGGGCGGACCCGCTGACGCGATGCTGGAGCGCGTGCCGCGCCCCTTGCCCCGCCCGGACACGCTGGAAATGAGCAAGAGCCCCCGACCCGAGATCAGGTCCGCCGTTGTCGCTGCGCTGGCCAGGACGGGCGCGCCCGACACTGTCGCCGACGAGGCGCGGGGCTTTCCGGGCTGGGTCGCGGGCTTTCGCGGCCGGGCGCTGGCGCAGGGCATCGGCCCGGGCGTCTTCGACCGGGCCTTCGCGGACGCGAGCTTCCAGGCCGACGTGATCCGGCGCGACCGCAACCAGTCGGAATTCGTCAGGCCGATCTGGGACTATCTCGACAATGCGGTGTCCGAGACCCGGGTCCGGAACGGCCGCGCGGCGCTGGCGCAATATGGTGCGGTGCTGGACCGGATCGAGGCGCGCTACGGTGTCGACAAGGAGATCGTCGCCGCGATCTGGGGCATGGAGACCTCCTATGGCAGCTATCGCGGCTCGGCACCGATCGTCTCGTCTCTGGCGACGCTGGCCTATGAGGGGCGCCGCGCCGCCTTCTTCGAGGCCCAACTGATGGCGGCGCTGAAGATCATCCAGTCGGGCGATACCGATGCCCGGCACATGACCGGAAGCTGGGCGGGCGCGATGGGTCATACCCAGTTCATGCCGACCTCCTATCTTGACCATGCGGTCGATTTCGACGGCGACGGGCGGCGCGACATCTGGTCGGACGATCCGACCGACGCGCTGGCCTCGACCGCGGCCTATCTGGCGCATTTCGGCTGGACCAGAGGGCAGCCCTGGGGTGTCGAGGTGCAGCTGCCGCGCGGCTTCGATCACCGGCTGGCCGACCGTTCGGTCAAGCGGATGCCCTCGGACTGGGCGCGTCTCGGGGTGCGCGACATGGACGGCCGGGCGGTCCGCGATTATGGCCGCGCGGCGATCCTGCAGCCCGCGGGCGCGCGCGGCACGGCCTTCATGATCTTCGACAATTTCCGCGTGATCGCGCGCTACAACCCGGCCGACGCCTATGTGATCGGGGTGGGGCATCTGGCCGACCGGCTGAAGGGCGGCGGCCCGATCCGGGGCTCCTGGCCGCGCGACGACCGGGCGCTGGCTTCGGCCGAGCGCAAGGAGCTGCAGGAACGCCTGACCCGTGCCGGTTTCGATACCGGGGGGGTCGATGGCCGGATCGGCCCGAACACGGTCTCGGCGCTGCGGGCCTATCAGAGCGCGGTCGGGATGATCCCCGACGGTTATGCCAGCATGGCGGTGCTGCGGCGGCTGAGATAGCCCGGCAGGGCATTGGGGGGCCGCGTCACGGCCTCTGCCGTGTCGACGCTTATGTGGGCTCTTCATCTGGCCCGGCGGCAATGGCCGGTCCAGGTGCGAGTCTTGTCGCCTCAGGTGTGGCGCCATACCGGGCGAAACTGGCGGTACGCCCGCCGGGCTGCGCATCGCGGGCGGTCGATCCGTCCAGCGCGTCGCGCGAGTGGCGCCCGTCAGGATTTCATCGGCAGTGGCGGAGTGTCGGCCTTTTCTCCTTTTCTTGCGGGGTGCCGCTTCCGCCCTCATGTGGTGCCGGCTTGCGGCGGGAGCGGTCGAGGCCACGGTCGCGAACCCGGCAGGCGGGCGCGGGCATGGACGCTGACCGTGCCGGTCCGCACCACTGATCGTTTCTCTTCGGGCAATGCGCTGCGCCCGGGCCGGAAGCGGCCGGAGTCGCCTTGGGGGCTGGCTTTGCTGCTTATATTGCCGAGGGGGCGCCTGTCGTGTCGTGGTCCTGTCCCGGACAGGGCGCAATGCGCGACGCGAAGGGTACAGCGCAGCCCAGGGGCAAATGAGCCTCCGAAGACCGGGGGTCAGTTGTTTTTCCGTAGAGAACTTGGGGGACGGTGGTCGAGGATCGTCCACTCACCGGGTCACACCGGGCGCGACGGATTTCCGGTTGCGGTCTCGTCCGGCTACGGCGCCGGGCCGGCCCCGGCGGGATCGTCTGCGGCGATGTCCAGCCAGGCGCGGGCAGCATGGGGCAGATAGGCGCCGCGTCGCCAGAGCGTCGCCATTGCCCAGTCGGTGCCGGGTTCGTCCAGCGGCACCTGTGCGACCGGCACATGCACCCGCGCCCGGGCGATCAGCCGGGGCAGGAAGGCCACGCCCAGCCCTGCCGCGGCCAGCCGGATGATGAAGTCGATCTGGCTCGAGCGGGCCGTGACCTCGGGCTCGAAGCCATGCCGGGCGCAGGCGGCGCGGATGATCCGGTTGAGCGCGAACCCGCTGTCGAACAGGATGAAGGGCATGTCGCGCAGATCGGCCAGAGTGAGCGGCCCGGGCATCTGCGCCAGCGCCGCATCGGGCGTCATCAGCGCGACCAGCGGATCGCGACGCATCGCCAGCCAGTCGAATTCCTCCGATACCGGCAGCAGCGAGGCGGCGAGGTCGATCTCGCTGGCCCGCAGCAACTCCTCCAGCCGGTCGCTGCCATGCTCCACCAGCTTGATGTCGACGCCGGGATAGCGCTGCCTGTAAAGCGTGAAAACCGGCGCGAAGAGCTCGCTCGACCCGATCGGCGGCAGCCCGATCCGCAACAGCCCCCGTTTCAGCCCGGCCAGCTCCTGCAGTTCGGTCTTCAGCGTCTCGCGTCCGGCCAGCAGGGTCTGCGCGCGCTGGAACACGATCTCGCCCGCCGCGGTAAGGGCGATCCCCGCAGGGCCGCGGATCAGCAGCGGCATGCCGATCTCGTCCTCGAGCTGGCGCACCGCCTTGCTGATCGTTGACTGTGTCGCATTCACGCGCCCGGTGGCGGCCGAGAACCCTCCGGCACGGACCACCTCGACAAAGACCCTGAGCGTCCTGAATTCCATATCCATTCCAATATTGACTGAATGACATTCAAATAAGTCATTTGAAGAATGCCGCGATTTGCCCACATGAAGTCCTGGCGGGGATGTCCCGCTGGCAGACCCCCTGGAGGATTTATCGTGACGACGCGCCTTCTTGCGAGACGGCTTCGCATTGCCGTGCGGCGGAGCCTCACGGTGCAGATCGGCATTCTGGTCGGTTTCTGGCTGGCCGGAGAGGCTGCGGTCCGGCTGAGCGGGCTGTCGCTTCCGGGCGGTCTGGTGGGGATGGCGGCGGCGCTGGCGCTGCTCGGTTCGGGGCTTCTGCGGACGGGGACGCTCCGGCGGGGCGCGAACTGGTTTCTGGCCGAGATGCTGTTGTTTTTCGTGCCGGCCGTTCTGGCGGTGCTGAACCACCGGGAGTTCCTCGGGTTGCTTGGTCTGCAGATCCTGCTGATCATCGTCCTGGGGACGCTTTCGGTCATGGCGGTGACCGCGCTGACGGTCGAGCTGTGCTGCCGTTGGGGGATCGGGGGCGATGGACAGCCTTCTGCACTGGATTGAGCCCTTCGGGCCGGTTTTGGGCTGGTCGCTGCTGACTGTCGGTTTCTATCTTCTGGCCAAGTGGGTCTACCGGCGCTGGCCGCGCTGGTGGCTTATGCCGCTGGCGGTCGCGCCCGCGCTGCTGACGATCACGGTGCTGGCGCTGCACGAAACCTATCGCGACTATATCCGCGGCGCGGGCTGGCTGATGCTGATGCTGGGACCCGCGACCGTGGCCTTCGCGGTCCCGATCTATGAACAGCGCGCCCTGATCCGGCGCACCTGGCCGGTGCTGCTGGTCGGAATGGTGGCGGGCAGCGCGACGGCGGTGGCGGTCAGCTGGGGGCTGGCAAGCCTCTTCGGGCTGGACCAGAGTCTGCGGCTGAGCCTGCTGCCCCGGTCGATCAGCACGCCCTTCGCGATGGAGGTTTCGGCCGATATCGGCGGGTTGCCCGACCTGACTGCGGTCTTCGTTGTGATGACCGGCGTTCTGGGCGCGGCTCTGGGCGATCTGGTGCTGGCCTGGCTGCCGGTGCGTTCGGCCTTGGCGCGGGGCGCGTTGCTGGGGGTCGCCGCGCATGGTGCGGGCACCGCCCGGGCGCATCAGATCGGCCGGGCCGAAGGCTCGGTGGCGGGGCTGGTGATGGTTCTGGTGGGTTTGCTGAACGTCTGCCTGGCGCCGCTTGTGGTTTCGGCAGTCCGGGTCGTCTCGGGCTGATGGGCGGAGCGCCCGCGTTTTCTTGGCAACTGTATCTCTCACGTGGCCCCTGGCTGCCGGATCTGGCGCCTTTTATACAGTGCATTGGCGATGATGACGCGCTTTCGCGCGACCGCAGTCACGATGACCTTGTGAGGCTTTCCGGCTGTACGAAGATGGTCAGCGGAGGCTTTGAGTGCAGGGGTGTGACGGGAGGCGAGCAGCGCGGGCTGGAACAGGACATGCCACAAGGTCCGCCGGCCGCCGGTAATGGCGCACTTCCCACGAAGTGTCCCTCTCTGATGTGCAACGGGCGACAGGCTTGTCAGCGCAGCGACGTCCTCTCCTGTTGGAGTGCCGAATTCAGGAGGTTAGGCGTCGAACCGGGCACCGGTTCGATACCGGGCCGATCCCGGGTCCGGAGGGGGACGGACGGGCGATCATCTCGTTCAATCGGTCTTGCAGCTCTGCATCCTGATCCTCGAACAGCCCAGCGGTGCCGCGTCCGGATCTGGGGCAGCAGCCTTTTGCGCGCCCCGACCCTCAGAGCCCTTCTGGTCGTCAAGGCCCTGAGACGCCGAAGGTGTCGCTGGAAGTCTTCGCCCGGCACCGGGCCCGGACACATTCTTCCCCGGGGTGGGCCCGGCCGCGATAAACTCCGACGGGACCGTCCTCCTATATGGATCTTCGCAGACCCAACCTGGCACACAGATGCCGTCGGGGGACGGTCACATCATTAGCGCCCCCGAGAGGCCGCACGTCATGACAATTCCCGCTGTCATGACGGCCCCGGCGGCTTTCGGGCTTATTGCGGGATCTCGACCGTCAGGCCCTCGACGAAGAAATTCATGCCGAGCAGGGTGTCGTCATCGGCGATTTCGCCTTCGGCCAGCCAGGGCGAGCCGTCCTGCTTGTTCAGCGGCCCGGTGAAGGGATGATACTCGCCGCTGGCGAGCGAGGCCTTGAGCGCCAGCGCCTCGGCCTTGACCTCCTCGGGTACCGCGCTCGAGATCTCGCCGATCTTGACCATTCCGGGGCCGATCCCGTCCCAAGTGTCGTCGCTTTCCCAGGTGCCGTCCAGCACGGCCTGGATGCGCTCGATGTAATAGGGGGCCCAGTTGTCGATGATCGAGGAGACCCGCGGCGAAGGCGCATATTCGGCCATGTCAGAGGCCTGACCGAAGGTGATGACATTGCCGGCCTTCTCGGCGGCAGCCTGCGGCGCGGTCGAGTCGGTATGCTGCAGGATCACATCGGCGCCCTGTTCGATAAGGGCGGTTGCGGCATCGGCCTCCTTGGCCGGATCGAACCAGGTATAGGCCCAGATCACCTTGAACTGGACATCGGGATTGACCTTCTTCGCATGGAGATAGGCCGCGTTGATGCCGCGCACGACCTCGGGGATCGGATAGGAGGCGATATAGCCCACGATGTTCGATTTGGTCATGCGGCCGGCGATCAGCCCCTGCACGGCGCGGCCTTCGTAGAACCGGGCCGAATAGGTGCCGACATTTTCGGCGCGCTTGTAGCCGGTCGCGTGTTCGAACTTCACGTCCGGGAATTTCCGGGCGACGTTGATGGTCGGATCCATGTAGCCGAAAGAGGTGGTGAAGATCAGCTTGGCACCCGACAGCGCCATCTGGGTCAGCACGCGCTCGGCATCGGCGCCTTCGGGGACGCTTTCCTGATAGACGGTCTCGATCCTGTCGCCGAATTCCTTCTCGACCGCCAGCCGGCCCTGGTTATGCTCGTAGGTCCAGCCGCCGTCGCCGATCGGGCCGACGAAGACGAAGCCGATCTTGGTCTTGTCCTGGGCCTGTGCCGCTCCGGCCAGCCCGAGGGCAAGCGCGGCACCGGCCAGAATCGCTTTGAGTTTCATGAATGGATACTCCCGATGATGGTGTTGCGGGCCGCGGTCGGCCCCTGCTGATTGGGCGGCCTCAGGTCGAGGCGTGGAAGACCCGGCCGAGCGATGCCGGAGCGTTCAGGGCCGCGCGGCCGCGATCGGCCGACATGATGACCAGAACCAGAATCGTTACCAGATAGGGCGAAGCGGACAAGAGCTCGACGGGCACGGCCACGCCCGCCGCCTGCAGGTGCAGCTGCAGCACGGCGACGCCGCCGAAGAGATAGGCCCCGAGCAGCACCCGGGTCGGCCTCCAGGAGGCGAAGACCACGATCGCCAGCGCGATCCAGCCTGCGCCCGCGGTCATGCCTTCGGTCCATTGCGGCACCCGCACGAGGCTGAGATAGGCGCCGCCGAGCCCGGCGCAGGCGCCGCCGAAGGCGATGGCGGCCAGCCGGATGCGCACGACCTTGTAGCCGAGCGCATGGGCCGCGTCATGGTTCTCGCCGACCGCGCGCAGGATCAGCCCGGCCCGGGTGAAGCGCAGAAAGGCCCAGACGGCGGCCACCAGGGCAAGGCTGAGATAGACCACGAGATCATGCGAGAAGAGGATGCGGCCCAGGACCGGAATATCGGAGAGCGGGCCGAGATCGAGTCGCGCGGTCGCGGGCGGCTTGAGGCCGACATAGCGTTGCCCGATCAGCGCCGAGAGGCCGAGCCCGAACAGCGTCAGCGCCAGCCCGGTCGCGACCTGGTTCGACATCAGCACCTGGGTCAGAAGCCCGAAGACCAGCGACAGCAGCGCCGCCCCCAGCATCGCGGCGAGAAAGCCGATGGCGGGGCTTCCGGTCTCGACCGCGGCGGCAAAGCCGCAGATCGCCCCGGTGATCATCATGCCCTCGACGCCGAGATTGAGCACGCCCGCCTTCTCGACCACCAGCTCGCCGAGGGCGGCCAGCAGGATCGGCGTCGCCGCGACCATCAGCGAGGCGATCAGCACGACCGGATTGATTGCCGAAAGATCCATCACGCAACTCCCCGCCGGCCGAACCGGATGCGGTAATTGGACAAGACATCGACCCCGAGCAGGAAGAAAAGCAGCATGCCCTGAAAGGCCTGGATCGCCGCGGCCGGAACGCCAAGCATGAATTGTGCAAGTTCGCCGCCGATATAGGTAAGCGCCATCAGAAGCCCGGCCAGCAGGATCCCGACCGGATGCAGCCGGCCGAGGAAGGCGACGATGATGGCGGTGAAGCCATAGCCCTGGTTGAAGTCGATGCTGACCTGCCCGGCGGGCCCCGAGACCTCGAACAGCCCGGCAAGCCCTGCCAGCGCGCCCGAGGCGCCGAGGCAGATCACCACCAGCCGGTTCGGGTTGACCCCGGCAAAGCGGGCCGCACGCGGAGACTGGCCGGTCAGCCGGATCTGGAAGCCCAGCATGTGCCGGTTCAGGAGCACATAGGCCGCGATCACCGCGATGAAGGCCGCGACCACGCCCCAATGCATGCCGGTGCCCGCGATCAGCTCGGTATTCGCGGCGGCGGGGTATTGCTGCAGGTTGCGGCTGCCGGGAAAGCCGCCGCCCTCGGGATTGCGCATCAGGCCCAGCGCCATCGCCGCCAGGATCTGCTCGGCGACATAGACCAGGAGCAGCGAGACCAGGATCTCGTTGGTTCGGAACCGGGTCTTGAGCAGCGCCGGGATCATCGCCCAGGCCCAGCCGCCCAGCCCGCCCGCCAGCACCATCAGCGGAAAGACGATAAAGGACTCAAGCGGATAAAGCGCCAATGCCACGCCTGCGCCGCAAAGCGCGCCGATGATGTATTGCCCCTCGGCGCCGATATTCCAGATGCCTGCGCGAAAGCCGAGGCTGAGCCCGATCGCGATCAGGATCAGCGGTCCGGCCTTGACCAGAAGCTGCGGCCGCGAATAGCTGGCGAATTGCGCATTGAAGAGCGGATCCCAGAAGATGGTGCGGATTGCCGCGACCGGGTCCTTGCCCAGCATGGCAAACAGGATGCCACCCGCGACCATGGTCAGCGCCACCGCCAGAACCGGGGTCGCGACCGTCCAGGCGCGCGACGGCGAGGGTCGTTTCTCCAGCCTGATCAAGGGGCGGTCTCCTCACTCGGCCACATGGGCCACCTCCATGCCATGGGCGCCGCCCATCATCAGGCCGATCTCTTCGAGGCTCAGGCCCCGCGCCGGGCGCGGCGCCGACATCCGGCCCTCGTTCAGCGCGGTGAAGCGGTCGGAGATTTCCATCAGCTCGTCGAGATCCTGACTGATCACGACCACCGCGGTTCCCGAGGCGGCCAGATCCAGCAGCGACTGCCGGATCGCGGCGGCGGCCGAGGCGTCGACGCCCCAGGTCGGCTGGTTCACGACCAGAACCTCGGGGCGCTGAAGCACCTCGCGGCCGATGACGAATTTCTGAAGATTGCCGCCCGACAGGGAGCGCGCGGCGTTTTGCGGCCCGGGGGTGCGCACGTCGAAGGTCTCGATCACCCGCTCGGCGAAGGCGCGGGCGGCGGGCCATTTCAGGAAGCCGTGGCTGGCCAGCCCCTGCCGGATCGCGGCGGTCAGCATCGCATTCTCGGTCAGGCTCATGTCGGGCGCCGCGGCATGCCCCAGACGTTCCTCGGGCGCGGCCAGAACCGCGATCCGGCGTCTCAGGCTCGGCCCCAGCGCGCCGATCGGCTGGCCATGCAGCAGGACGGTTTCAGGCCCGACCGGCGCCTCGCCCGACAGCGCGTCGAGCAATTCGTCCTGGCCATTCCCCGCGACCCCGCCGATGCCCATGATCTCGCCCGCCCGGACGGTGAAGGAGATATCGCGCAGGCTGGTCCCGAACGGGCTCGGCGAGGGCAGGCTGAGCGCCTTCACCTCGAGCACCGCCGCCCCCGGCGCGCCGCCCGCGCGGGCCGGGACGGCAAGCTTGGCGCCCACCATCATCTCGGCCAGTTCGGCGGCGCTTTTCTCGCGCGGGTCGCAGCTTTCGACCACCCGCCCCAGCCGCAGGATCGTCGCCCGGTCGCAGAGCGAGCGGATCTCTTCCAGCTTGTGCGAAATGTATAGAATCGAGGTGCCCTCGGCGGCCAGCTTCCTCAGCGTCGCGAACAGGATCTCGACCTCCTGCGGCGTCAGCACGCTGGTCGGCTCGTCCATGATCAGCAGCCGCGGATCCTGCAGCAGACAGCGGATGATCTCGACCCGCTGCCGTTCGCCGGCCGAAAGATCGCCCACCAGCCGGTCGGGCTTGAGCGGCAGGCCGTAGGTTTCGCTGACCTCGCGGATCTGGCTGGCCAGCCGACGCATCGGCGGCGGCGTCTCCATCCCCAGCGCGATATTCTCGGCCACGCTCAGCGCGTCGAACAGCGAGAAATGCTGGAACACCATGGCCACCCCGGCCCGGCGGGCGGCGCTGGGCTCGGAGGGCGCATAGGGCGCGCCCCGCAGGGTCATCCGGCCGGAATCGGGCTGCACCAGCCCGTAGATCATCTTGACCAGGGTGGATTTTCCGGCTCCGTTCTCGCCGAGAAGCGCATGCACCTCGCCCGCGCCGATCGAAAAGCCCACATGGTCATTGGCGACCACGCCGGGATAGGCCTTGCTCAGGCCCTCGACTGTCAATAGCGCTGTCACCCGGCGATGTCCCTCGCTGCGATCCCTTCGACGCCCTCGCTTAGTAACGCGGCCGCGACGCCAATCGCAATGGCTTGAGGATGTTTCCCCAAAGACTTCTGCCCAATCGGGCAGCAGATGCGCGCGATTTCGGCAGGGGTGTGGCCAAGCTGCTCCAGCCGGTTCCGGAACCGCGCCCATTTGCTGTCCGACCCGATCAGGCCCGCCGAAGCGAAGCCATGGCAGAGCAGCGCGTGGCAGAGCGCGAGATCGAGGGCATGCGAATGGGTCAGTACCAGATGGTGCGCGCCGATGGGCGCCTCTGGCACCAGGGTGGCGGGATCGGGGGCGACCCGTGGCAGCACGCCCTCGGGCAACTCGGCCGGAAAGCGCGCGGCGGCGGTGTCGATCCAGGTGATCCCGATGCCGGGCAGCGGAGCGAGCACGGCCGCCAGCGCCCGGCCGACATGGCCCGCCCCCCAGATCCAGAGTGGACGGGCCGGCGGGGCGACGGGTTCGAGAAGCCAGCCCTCGCGCAGCAGGACCGGCGGGGGGCCGAGGCCGCTCCGCGCCTCGCTCAGCGCCCGACGGATTGCGAGGGGCATCTCGGCATGCCCCTCGACCCGCCGCGCATGGGCATCCCCGGGCAGGGCGGCAAGCTCGCGAGGCGTGAAGATTTCCGTCACCAGCAGGACCGCGCCGCCGCAGCATTGTCCGAGACCCGGGCCGAGCGCGATCCGCGCAACCAGCGTGCCGCCGCCTGCCAGCAGCCGCCGGGCCTCGGCCGTGGCCTCGTATTCCAGCGTGCCGCCCCCGATGGTCCCCTGCTGGCCTTCCGCCCAGACCAGCATCGATGCGCCGGCCTCGCGGGGGGTCGAGCCGCGGGTCTCGGCCACGGCTACCCGCGCGACGCGGCCCCGGGCGCGGACCGCCCGCGCAAGGGCGTCCCGGTCGAGGCTCATGCCCGGACCCGCTCGATGGCGGCCAGCAGGCGCTCGGGCGTCGCGGGCGCGTCGAGCGCCGGATAACCCGGGCCGCAGGCTGCGACCGCATCCGACAGCGCCATCAGGACCGAAATGCCCAGCATGAAGGGCGGCTCTCCAACCGCCTTCGAGCGGTGGATCGTTTCCTCCCGGTTTTGGCCGTCCCACAGCGCCACATTGAAGATCTCGGGGCGGTCGCCCACCGCCGGGATCTTGTAGGTCGAGGGCGCATGGGTCGAAAGCCGCCCCTTCGCGTCCCAAACCAGTTCCTCCATCGTCAGCCATCCGGCGCCCTGCACGAAACCGCCCTCGATCTGGCCGAAGTCGAGCGCGGGGTTCAGACTGGCGCCGGCATCATGCAGGATATCGGTCCTCAGGATCCGGTTCTCGCCGGTCAGGGTGTCGAGCACCACCTCGCTCAGTGCGGCGCCATAGGCGAAATAGAGAAACGGCCGTCCGCGTCCCGCGATCCGGTCCCAGCTCAGCTTCGGCGTGCGGTAGAAGCCGGTGGCACTCAGGCTGATCCGGGCCTGATAGGCGCGCTGCGCGGCCTCGGCAAAGCTCATCTCGGCGCCGCCCGCGAACACCCTTCCATCCGCGAAGCGAACCTGCGCCGGGTCGGTCTGGTGCTCGGCGGCCAGATGCGCGGCGATCCGGTCACGGATCTCGTCGCAGGCGGCCTTGACGGCCATCCCGTTCAGATCGCTGCCCGAGGAGGCGGCGGTGGCCGAGGTGTTGGGCACCTTGCCGGTATCGGTCGCGGTGATCTTCACCGCGGCCACCGGCAGCCCGAAGGCATGGGCCGCAACCTGCGCCACCTTCTGATACAGCCCCTGACCCATCTCGGTGCCGCCATGGTTCAGCTGCACCGACCCGTCCTGATAGACATGCACCAATGCGCCGGCTTGGTTCAGATGGGTCAGCGTGAAGGAAATCCCGAATTTCACGGGTGTGAGCGCAATTCCCTTCTTGAGCACCGCATGCCGCGCGTTCCACTCGGCCACCGCCGCCCGCCGAGCGGCATAGTCGGCGCGTTCGGCCAGTGCCGCGGTCATCTCGTCCAGGATGAAATCCTCGACCTCCATCCCATAGGGCGTGGTCGTATTCTTCCTGGCGGAAATACCCTCGGGGGGAGCCGATCCGGAGGATCGGCGGGGGGCGGACAGCCCCCCCGCCGCGTCCGGGGCACTGTCGTAATAGTTGATCCGGCGCACCTGCAGCGGATCGCGGCCAAGCGCATGGGCGACATGGTCCATCACCCGCTCGATGCCCACCATCCCCTGCGGTCCGCCAAAGCCGCGAAAGGCGGTCGCGGACTGGGTATGGGTCTTCAACCGGTGGCTTTCGATCCGCAGCGCAGGCAGGAAATAGGCATTATCCGCATGCAGCATCGCACGGTCGGCCACCGCAAGGCTAAGGTCCTGGGCCCAGCCGCAACGCGTGTAATGCCGGAAGTCGACCCCCGCGATCCGGCCCTCGGTATCGACCCCGGCGCGATAGGCGATGCGGAAATCGTGGCGCTTGCCGGTGATGACCATGTCGTCGTCGCGGTCATAGCGCATCCGGCAGGGCCGCCCGGTCGCGCGCGCGGCCAGCGCGCAGGCGATGGCCAGCGCATTGCCCTGGCTCTCCTTGCCGCCGAAAGCCCCGCCCATGCGCCGCACCTCGACCCGGACCGCATGCATAGGCAGCCCCAGCGCGTCCGCGACCTTGTGCTGGATCTCGGAGGGGTGCTGGCTCGAGGCATGGACGACCATGTCGCCGCCTTCCTGCGGTAGGGCGAGCGCAGCCTGGCCTTCCAGATAGAAATGCTCCTGCCCGCCGATCTCTATCACGCCCTCGATCCGGTGGGCAGCCCCCGCGATGGCCGCGGCCGCATCGCCCCGTTCCCAGATCCGCGGCCCGTCCTCGAACCGGCTGTTCGCGGCCAGCGCCTGCTCGATGGTCAGGATCGCGGGCCATTCCTCATGGCGGATCTCGGCCAGCCGCGCGGCCTTGCGGGCGGCAAGGTGGCTTTCGGCGATCACCAGGAAAAGCGGCTGGCCGCAATAGCTGACCTCTCCGGGGGCCAGCAACGGCTCGTCATGGGCCGAGGGCGAGCAGTCGGGCATCGGGGCGAGATCGTCGGGGCCGAGCACCGCCACCACGCCGGGGGCGGTGCGGACCGGGGCCAGATCCATCGCGAGGATCCGGCCATGGGCGATCTGCGACAGCCCGAAGGCCAGGTGCAGCGTGCCCGCGGGGGCCGGTATGTCGTCGAGATAGCGCGCCGTACCGGTCACATGCAGGCGCGCCGCGTCATGGGGCAGGGGGCTCTTCACGCTCACGGGGCGACCTCGTCGATATCGGCGGGCTCGTTCCGGCTTTCGTGCCAGAGCCTGAGCAGCATGTTCCGGGCGGCCTGCAGCCGGTATCCGGCCGAGGCGCGCATGTCGGACATCGGCTGGAAATCGGCGGCGAAGGCGGGCAGGGCGGCGTCGATCGTCGCCTGCGAGAAGAGCTGCCCGGTCAGTGCGGCCTCGACCGCGCGGGCGCGTTTCGGAATGCCCGCCATGCCGCCGAAGGCGATGCGCGCGGTCTCGATGCGACCTTCGCGGAGGACGAGGTTGAAGCAGCCCAGCACGGCCGAGATGTCCTGATCGCGGCGCTTCGAGAGCTTGTAGCAGCGCAGGCTGTCGGGCTGGCGCGGGATCGTCACCGCCTCGATGAATTCTCCGGGCGCGCGGTCCTGCTGGCGGTAGTCGAGGAAGAAGGCCTCGAGCGGCAGGGTGCGGCGGGTCTCGCCCTTGCGCAGGTGAAGGGTGGCACCCAGCGCGATCAGCGCGGGCGGGCTGTCGCCGATGGGCGATCCGTTGGCGATATTGCCGCCGAGTGTCGCGGCGGCCCGGACCTGGGCCGAGCCGAAGCGGGTCAGCATCCTTGCGAAATGCGGGTGATATGCGCGCATCGTCTCGCGCAGCCGGGCGATGGTGATGCCTGCGCCGAGGCGGATGTCGGTTTCGGTGATCTCGATCCGGGTGAGATCCTCGCAGCCCGACAGGAAGGCCACCTTGCCGAGATCCTGCAGGCCCTTGGTGACCCGGAGGCCGACATCGGTGGCGCCCGCGATCAGCGTGGCATCGGGATGGGCGTCGTACCAGGCGGCAAGCGCGTCGGTCGTGGCCGGGCGGAAGGCGGAGGGGCTGAAGATGGGGGGGCTGTCCGCCCCCCGCCGGTCCTGCGGACCGGCCCCCCCCGAGGGTATTTCGGCCAAGAAGAAATTGGCATCTTCGTCGATCCAGTCGGGAACCGGGGCGCCCTGGGCGGCCTCGGCCGCGCGCAGGATCGGCGCATAGCCCGTGCAGCGGCAGAGATTGCCGGCGAGCGCGGCCTCGAGATCGGTTTCGCCGGTCTTCTGGGCGGTGGCCATCGAGATCGCGAAACCGGGCGTGCAGAAGCCGCACTGGCTTGCGTGATGGTCGATCAGGGCCTGTTGCACGGGGTGCAGCCGGCCATCGGGTGCGGCAAGCCCCTCGACGGTGCGGATCGCCTTGCCGTGGATCTGCGGCAGGAAGAGGATGCAGGCATTGAGCGCGCGGCTGCCCCCGGCATCGGTCACCATCACCGTGCAGGCGCCGCAATCGCCTTCGCGGCAGGCCTCCTTGGTGCCGGTGAGGCCGCGGGCCTCGCGCAGCCAGTCGAGCAGCGTCGCGGTGGGCGCAACCCCCGTCAAAGCCACTCTTTCTCCGTTCAGAAGAAAGGCGATGTCCATGCCGTGATTCCGCCGCCTTACCGGGTTCTCGCGGGTGTCCCCGGGCCGGGCCCCCTCGATGCGGCGTAGAAGGGGCGGCCCTGTGCGGGAGCGTCGGTCAGGAAAGCGGGCGGGGCGGCTCTTGGCAAGGAAAAACCGGGCGGGGATGGGCGGCTATGTCGGGATCTGCCCGGAAAATGTGCAACCGATGCGGGTCCTCGGGGCGTCGCGACTTGGCAGCGGGCGGCTCGCGGCCCTATGCTGGCGGATGTCGGGGCAAGGAAGGACCGGGGGAGGCCATGTATCCGCACGCGCTGCATCACGTTCAGCTGGCGATGCCCGAGGGCCGCGAGGATGAGGCGCGGGCCTTTTACGCTGCGCTGCTCGGGCTTGAGGAGGAGGAAAAGCCCGAGGCGCTGGCGGCGCGCGGCGGGGTCTGGTTCCGGCGCGGCGAGTTGCGGCTGCATCTGGGGGTGGAGACGCCCTTTGTTGCCGCGCGCAAGGCGCATCCGGCGCTGGAGGTGCGCGGTCTCGGCGCGCTGGCCGACCGGCTGGAGCGCGCCGGGCTGGCGCCACGCTGGGACGGGGCTTTGCCGGGCATGCGGCGGTTCTATATCGACGATCCCTTCGGCAACCGGATCGAGTTTCTGGAGCCGGTCTGAGGCTTTCGCCCGGCGCGGCGGAGCGCTAGGGTCGGCCCATGTCCGCGCCCCGATTCATCCATCTCCGAGTTCATACCGAATATTCGCTGCTCGAGGGCGCGGTTCGGGTCAAGAAACTGCCCGGTCTCTGCGCGGCGGCGGGCATGCCTGCCGTTGCCGTCACCGATACCAACAACATGTTCTGCGCGCTGGAATTCTCGGTGATGGCGACCGGCGCGGGGATCCAGCCGATCATCGGCTGCCAGGTCGATCTCAGCTATGATCCGGCGGCGCCGGGCGAAGCCCCGCGCGCGCCCGCGCCGGTCGTGCTCCTGGCCCAGAATGAGGCCGGCTACGGTAATCTGATGAAGCTGAACTCGTGTCTCTATCTCGATACGGGCGGGCAGTTGCCGCAGGTGACGCTCGACGAGCTTGCGGACCATGCGGAAGGGGTGATCTGCCTCAGTGGCGGCCCGGACGGTCCGGTGGGGCGGCTGTTGCGGGCCGGGCAGCGCCCGAAGGCCGAGGCACTGTTGACCCGGCTGGCGGCGGCCTTTCCGACCCGGCTTTATGTCGAGCTTCAGCGCCATCCGGGCGAGGGCGGGCAGCCGACCGAGGCCGAGCGCGAGACCGAGCGCGGCCATGTCGAGATGGCCTATGCCATGGACCTGCCGTTGGTCGCGACCAATGACGTCTATTTCCCCAAATCCGACATGTACGAGGCCCATGACGCGCTTCTGTGCATCGCCGACGGGGCTTATGTGGACCAGGCCCAGCCGCGCCGCCGGCTGACGCCGCAGCATTATTTCAAGACTCCCGAAGAGATGGCGGCGCTGTTCGCCGATCTTCCCGAGGCGTTGGAAAATACCGTCGAGATCGCGCGGCGCTGCGCGGTCAAGTCGGAAAAGCGCAAGCCGATCCTGCCGCGCTTCGCCGATGACGAGGTCGAGGAGCTGCGCCGCCAGGCCTGGGAGGGGCTCGAGGCCCGGCTGGCCGTCATCCCGCATGCCGCGCCGGTCGAGGATTACGAGAAACGGCTGCAGTTCGAGCTGGACATCATCGAGGGAATGGGGTTCCCGGGCTACTTCCTGATCGTGTCCGACTTCATCAAATGGGCCAAGGAACATGGCATTCCGGTGGGGCCGGGGCGGGGCTCGGGCGCGGGCTCGCTGGTGGCCTATGCGCTGACCATCACCGATCTCGATCCCTTGCGCTATTCGCTGCTGTTCGAACGCTTCCTGAATCCCGAACGGGTCTCGATGCCCGACTTCGACATCGACTTCTGCATGGATCGCCGCGAGGAGGTGATCCATTACGTGCAGCAGAAATACGGCCGCGAGAAGGTGGCCCAGATCATCACCTTCGGCGCGCTCCTGTCCAAGGCCGCGGTGCGCGACGTGGGCCGGGTGCTGCAGATGCCCTATGGCCAGGTCGACAAGCTGTCGAAGCTGATCCCCGTCGAAGGGGTCAAGCCGGTCTCGATTGCCCAGGCCCTGACCGACGAGCCCCGCCTGCGCGAGGCCGCGAAGAACGAGGAAGTCGTCGACAGGCTGCTGACCTATGGCCAGCAGGTCGAGGGGCTCTTGCGCAACGCCTCGACCCACGCCGCGGGCGTGGTGATCGGCGACCGGCCGCTCGATGAGCTGGTGGCGCTGTACCAGGACCCGCGCTCGGACATGCCCGCGACCCAGTTCAACATGAAATGGGTCGAGCAGGCCGGTCTGGTGAAGTTCGACTTCCTCGGGCTGAAGACGCTGACGGTGATCCGCAATGCGGTCGACCTGATCCATCGCGGCGGACGGTCGCTGCATCAGGCGGCCGACGGCACGGCGCTGTACCAGCCGCCGCCCGGGGCCGAGGAGGATATCGGGCATATCCCGCTGGATGACGAGAAGACCTACCAGCTTTACTCCTCGGCGCGCACGGTCGCGGTGTTCCAGGTGGAAAGCTCGGGGATGATGGATGCGCTGAGGCGCATGAAGCCCACCTGCATCGAGGACATCGTCGCTCTGGTGGCGCTTTACCGTCCCGGTCCGATGGAGAATATCCCCACCTATTGCGAGGTCAAGCAGGGGCTGAGACCGCTCGAATCGGTGCACCCGACCATCGACCACATCCTGGCGGAGACCCAGGGCATCATCGTCTATCAGGAACAGGTGATGCAGATCGCCCAGGTGATGGCGGGCTACAGTCTGGGCGGCGCCGACCTGCTGCGCCGCGCCATGGGCAAGAAGATCAAGGAGGCGATGGACGCGGAGCGTCCGAAATTCGTGGATGGCGCCAAGAAGAACGGCGTCGATGCGAAAAAGGCGACCGAGGTCTTCGACCTTCTCGAGAAATTCGCGAATTACGGCTTCAACAAGTCCCACGCCGCTGCCTATGCGGTGGTCAGCTACCAGACCGCCTGGCTGAAGGCGAACCATCCGGTCGAGTTCATGGCGGGCATCATGAACTGCGATATCCACCTGACCGACAAGCTGGCGGTCTATGCCGAGGAGGTTCGGCGCGGGCTCGATCTGGAAATCGTGCCGCCTTGCGTGAACCGTTCGCTCGCGACCTTCGACGTTCAGGACGGCGCACTGGTCTACGCGCTGGGCGCGCTCAAGAACGTTGGGATCGAGGCGATGAAGATGATCGTCGCGGCGCGCGAGGACCGGCCCTTCGCCTCGCTCTTCGATTTCGCCCGGCGCGTCGACATGAAGCATGTCGGCAAGCGGCCGCTGGAAATGCTGGCCCGCGCAGGGGCCTTCGATACGCTCGATGGCAACCGCCGCCGTGTCTTCGAAAGTCTCGATGCGCTGGTGGGCTATTCGGCCGCGATCCACGATCAGCGCGCCTCGGCGCAGGTCTCGCTGTTCGGCGAGGCGGGCGAGGATCTGCCCGAGCCGCGTCTGGCGCAGACCCCGGACTGGCTGCCGAACGAACGCCTGGCAGAGGAACAGAAGGCCATCGGCTTCTACCTGTCGGGGCATCCGCTCGACGATTACATGCCCGCGCTCAGGCGCAAGAAGGTGATGACCAAGGCCGAGGTCGAGGAAAAGACCAAGGCGGGACCGGCCCTCGTCCAGATGGCGGGCGCCGTTGCCGCGCGGCAGGAGAGGAAGTCCGCAAAGGGCAATCGTTTCGCCTTCGTGCAGATGTCGGACCCGACGGGGCTGTTCGAGGTGACGCTGTTCTCGGACGTGCTCGAGGTTGCGCGCGATCAGCTGGAGCCGGGCATGAATGTGGTGATCCAGGTCGAGGCCAATCTGGAGAACGAGCAACTGAAGCTTCTGGGCCGGTCGGTGAAGCCGATCGATACGGTCGTGGCCGAAGCCGGGGTGACCGGGCTCAAGGTGGTGCTCGAGACCGAGGCTGCGGTCGAGGCGGTCGCGGCGCTGCTCGACCGGGCACGGGGCGAAAGCGGGGCGCGCGGCGGTCGCGGCCCGATCGAATTCAGCCTGCTTGCCCCCGACCTGCCCGGCGAGGTCCGGATGACGCTGAACGACCGCTACCCGGTCAATCCTCAGATCAAGGGCGCGCTGCGCAGCCTGCCCGGTGTCGCCATGGTCGAAGAGGTCTGAGCCGGGCCGCCATTCTCCCCGGACAGGCGCCGCTCGTAGCCGGGGATGGTGGTCCCGTGATTGTCTCCGCGGCTGGTGGCGGGGTCGGCCGTTCTCGCGGTGGGACCTGCGGGCCGCTGCGCCCGCAAGGCGATACGCGCGGCCGACGAAAGCCGAGGATGGCACGCCCTTTCCCGTCCGGTCGGGTGCAGTCTTGCCAAGGTCGGCAAAGTTGCCGACGCCTTCCTATCCCTGGCAGGCTCCTGGAAAATGATCCGCACCGCGCCCTCTCGCCGGGCCGGCCGATGTCAGCCCCGACAGTCCGTCATCAGCCTTGCGATAAGCAGCAAAAAAGCCGGATCTTTGCGCAACAAGGCAAAGCCGGAGTTTTTCAGCGGCCTGTTAGGTGCTCAGTCCCGGCATCTGGTGGAACCGAGCGACATTGAATCTGTCTGGCTCTGAGGTCCGGACTTTGTAGATGTATTCGTAGGGCGTGAGACCGCTGAGCGTCTTGAGGCGGCTTGCGAAGTTGTCGGTGAGGAGGGAACAGGCGGCCGTCCGGTGGACTGTCGACCCCGACGCAAGATGAAGTCGGCGAGGGGGTGTCGTAGTGGAGGCGTTTGACGTTCAGCGGGGAGAGAGCTCGACCATTCTCCAAACGCTTCGGGCAGGTCGCGCCACGGCACGCCGGTGCGGGAGATCCGGAAAATTCCATCCGGAACAAGGCGATGGCTGGTCTGTTTGCGCCCGTTTGGCGCGCGGACAGTCAGGATGAAACGCTCAAAGAACGCCCATTCCTCGCCCGACATAAGGGCGCGTGCCAAGCTGGTCTCCATCGCCGATACCAGCTTCGATCATACTTGCCGCGCGGGGCGAACCCCTTTTGTCAACACAGCCTCGGGCAGGAGCAAAGCCCTCCGGCAGCGCTGTGTCCAGCTGTCCCGAACGTCGTGCTCCGGTGCCTTCTTCCTGGCGCAAATACCCATTTCGCGAGGCCCGCCCCCGTCCCGGCGGCCCGGATCGGTGCCCGGCCTCGCACCTTTATGGCCGGTCGCGTTCGGCGCCCCGGGCCAGTGTCGTGGCCACCAGATGGCGGAACCGGTCGATCTCCTTTCCCTGCTGTTCTATGGCACGGCTCAGCCCGGCAAGCTCGCCCGTCAGCCGGTCGATCCGGTTGTCCAATAGGGTCAGTTCCCGTTCCATGCGTCCTCCGGACCTTGCGCGACCTTGCCCCCCGGCCCCCCTTCCGCTAGACCCCGCGCGACGCGTAGGCAGTGGCGAGAGACCGATGGCCAAGGACAAGAAACCCCGCCGCCCCAGGGCCGAGACGCCCAAGGGGTTCCGCGACTATTTCGGAATCGATGTCACCGAACGAAAGGCGATGCTCGACCGTATCGCCGAGGTCTACCACCGCTATGGTTACGATCCTCTTGAGACCTCCGCGGTCGAGACCGTCGAGGCGCTTGGCAAATTCCTGCCCGATGTCGACCGCCCCAATGAAGGCGTCTTCGCCTGGCAGGAGGAGGACAGCGACTGGGTCGCGCTCCGCTATGACCTGACCGCGCCGCTGGCACGCGTCGCGGCGCAGTTCCGCAACGATCTGCCCAGCCCCTACCGGCGCTATGCCATGGGGCCGGTCTGGCGCAATGAAAAGCCGGGGCCGGGGCGGTTTCGTCAGTTCTATCAATGCGACGCCGACACCGTGGGCGCCGCGAGCGTCGCCGCCGATGCCGAGATCTGCGCCATGCTCTCGGATGCGCTGGAAACCGTCGGCATTCCGCGTGGCGACTATGTCGTCCGGGTGAATAACCGCAAGGTCCTGAACGGGGTGATGGAGGTCGCGGGCGTGCTCGACCCGGCCGATCCTTCGAAATTCGAGGCCGAACGCGGCATCGTGCTGCGCGCCATCGACAAGCTCGACCGGCTGGGCGAGGCGGGCGTGCGGGCGCTTCTGGGCGAGGGCCGCAAGGACGATTCGGGCGATTTCACCGACGGCGCGAAGCTGTCGGAGGCGCAGGCCGAGGTGGTGATGGGCTTCATGGCCGCCCGCCGCGAGAGCGGCGCCGAAACCTGCGCGCGGCTGCGCGAGCTGGTGGCGGGCTCGGCCATGGGTGCCGCGGGCGTCGACGAGCTGGAAACCATCGCGACCCTGCTCGACGCGCAGGGCTATGGCCCCGACCGCATCATCCTCGATCCGTCCGTCGTGCGGGGCTTGGGCTATTATACCGGCCCTGTCTTCGAGGCCGAACTGACCTTCGAGATCCTCGACGAGAAGGGGCGGCCGCGGCAATTCGGCTCGGTCGCGGGCGGCGGGCGCTATGACGATCTGGTCAAGCGCTTCACCGGGCAGGACGTGCCTGCGACCGGCGTCTCGATCGGCGTCGACCGGCTGCTGGCGGCGCTGCGCGCCAAGGGCCGCGCCGGGGGCGGCATGGACGGGCCGGTGATCGTGACCGTGATGGATCGCGACCGGATGGCCGAGTATCAGACCATGGTGGGCGAGCTGCGCAATGCGGGCATCCGCGCCGAGGTCTATCTGGGCAATCCGAAGAATTTCGGCAACCAGCTCAAATATGCCGACAAGCGCCAATCGCCGGTCGCCATCATCCAGGGCAGCGACGAGGCGGCGCGCGGTGTCGTCCAGATCAAGGATCTGGTGCTGGGCGCGAAGATCGCCGAAAGCGCCAGCCTCGAGGAATGGAAGTCCCAGCCAGCCCAGTTCGAGGCGGCGCGCGCCGATCTTGTGGCCGAGGTCCGGCGTCTGCTGGCCCAGGGCGAGGGCTGAGCGGTGCGGGACAAGGGCCGCATCCTCGCACAGGCCGAACGGCTGCATGTCTTCTTCCGGGGGGCCGGGGCCGAGCCCGTGCAGACCGCGATCCTGCAACCGGCCGAGACCCTTCTCGACCTTTACGGCGAGGATATCCGGGCGCGGGCCTATGTGACTTCGGATGCGCTGCGGGGCGAACAGATGCTGCGCCCCGACTTCACCGTGCCGGTGGTGCAGATGCATATGGACAGTGCTGCCGACCCGGCCCGCTATACCTATTGCGGCGAGGTGTTCCGGCGGCAGGAGCGCGACCCGTCCCGGCCCAACGAATATATCCAGGTGGGCTACGAGCTCTTCGGCGGCGAGAGCCCGGCCGATGCCGATGCCGAGGTCTTTGCGCTGTTTTCCGAGGCGCTCTCGCCGCTCGACCTGCGGGCCGCGACCGGCGATATCGGGCTGATCCTTGCTGCCGTCGACGGGCTTTCGACCACCGACAAGCGCAAGGCGGCGCTGCGGCGCCATGTCTGGCGCCCGCGTCGCTTCCGCGCGCTGCTGGAACGTTTCGCCGGGCGGATGCCGCTTCCGGAAAGCCGCAAGCGGCTGCTGTCCGAGATCGAGACCCATGGGATCGAGGCGGTGCTGGATGCCGCCGCGCCGGAAATCGGACTGCGCTCGCGCGTCGATGTGGCCCAGAGGCTGCATGCGCTGGTGCAGGATGCGGCCGAGCCGCCGGTTTCGACCGGCGAGACGGAACTCCTGGAGGATCTGTTGTCGATCCGCGAGACCTCGGTCAATGCGCTGGCGCATCTGCGCGACATCGCGGTGGATCTCAAGACCATCGGCCCGGCGGTCGACCGGATGCAGGCGCGGCTGGATGCGCTGGCGGGGCAGGGGATCGATGTCGATCTCCTGGATTTCGAGGCAAGCTACGGCCGCACCACGATGGAATATTATGACGGCTTCGTCTTCGGTTTCTATGCCGAGGGCCAGCCGGGCTTGCCGCCGGTGGCCACGGGCGGGCGCTATGATGCGCTGACCCGCATTCTGGGGCGCGGCCGCGAGGTGCCCGCGGTCGGCGGCGTGGTCCGGCCGGAACTGGTGCTGTCTCTGACGGAGGCGATGGCATGACGCTGAAGCTCGGGGTGCCGTCCAAGGGGCGGCTGATGGAAAAGACCTTCGACTGGTTCGCCGAACGCGGCATCTCGATTGCCCGCACCGGGTCCGAACGCGAATATTCCGGAGCGGTCGAGGGTGTGGACGGGATCGAGCTGGTGCTGCTCTCGGCGGGCGAGATCCCGCGCGAACTGGCCTCGGGACGGATCCATCTGGGCGTGACCGGCTCGGACCTGGTGCAGGAGCGGATCGCCGACTGGGAAAACCGGGTGCTGGAACTCGAGCCGATGGGATTCGGCTTTGCCGATCTGATCATCGCGGTGCCGCGCTGCTGGGCCGATGTCGATACGCTGGACGATCTCGACGCGGCGGCGGCGGCCTTCCGGGCCGCTCATGGCCACCGACTGCGGATCGCGACCAAGTATCACCGCCTGGTGCGGGTGTTCCTGCGCGATGCTGGTGTAGCCGATTATCAGCTGGTCGACAGCCAGGGCGCGACCGAGGGCACGGTCAAGAACCTGACCGCCGAAGCCATCGCCGATATCACCTCGACCGGCGAGACGCTGCGGGCCAATCATCTGAAGATCCTGTCCGACGGGCTGATCCATCGCAGTCAGGCGACGCTGTTCAAGTCGCGCCTCGCCGCGTTCAGCGATATCGACCGCACCAACTTGCATGCCATGCTGGATCGCCTGGGGCTCGCGGCCTGACGGCCGGCTCGCGGCGGCCATGCTTAGGCCCGGCTGCCGGTGCGGGGCGCGCGTGCGCAGGGAGCCCGTGCATCGGGCTGGGCAACGACCGGCCTGTCCCCCTGGTGTTCGCTGTCGCGCCCCTCGCAGGCGGCCATTGCCCTGAAGTGCAGGTTTCGGTCCCTGGACGGCGTTTCGCCAGTGCAAACTTGCCGCAGCGGCAGGCAAGTCCGGTCTACCTGACCCCGATCTCGGCCAGTGCGGCCATCAATTGCAGCGGCAGTTCGTCTTCCTCGGCGCGGGCGGCGGGCAGATCGCGGGGCGCATCGCCCGCTTCGAGATACCGCCAGCCCTGGAACGGACGCCGCGGCACCGCTTCGGTTCGGATCACCTCGGGGTCGAGCACGATGGCGCAGCGCGTGATGCCGTCCTCGCCGGTGACCTCGTCAAGCCGCAGCACGCGCTGCCGGGCCAGGATCATGCCCTTGAACACCCAGTAGAGCGCGCCGCCATCCAGCAGCTCGGCCGCGCGTTTGGGCCACATCCGGGTGACATGGCGGGGCAGCCCGTCGGGCAGGCTGGCACGGCGCGCGGCCTGCCAGTCGATCAGGTCCTCGACCCGCTCTGCGCCGACGCAGAGCTTTACCAGATTGACATGGCCCCTCGCCATCGTGCATCCACCAGATTCTGTTGATGAGACCCCAAACTAAGCTATCTGTTGCGGAGTTCAAGGAACAGCGTCGGTACTCTCGACCCCACCGACCTCCTTTGCCGAGTAATCTTCCGCGCGCATCCGAGGATCCCCAAATGAGCCGTTTCGCCGCCCCCATCGCCGAGCAGATCTGGGACATGAAATACCGTCTGAAAGGCTCGGACGGGACGCCCGTCGACATGACGGTCGAGGACAGCTGGCGCCGCATCGCCAGGGCGCTGGCCGAGGCCGAGCCCGAGGCGGAGCGGGATGCCCGCGAGGCGGAATTCTTTGCCGCGCTCGAGGATTTCAGGTTCCTGCCCGCGGGCCGGATCACCGCGGGCGCGGGCACGGGCCGGGCTGTGACGCTGTTCAATTGCTTCGTGATGGGCACGATCCCCGACAGCATGGCCGGCATCTTCGACATGCTGAAGGAAGCCGCGCTGACGATGCAGCAGGGCGGGGGCATCGGCTATGATTTCTCGACGATCCGGCCCAAGGGCGCGGATGTGAAGGGCGTGGCGGCGGATGCCTCGGGGCCGCTCTCCTTCATGGATGTCTGGGACGCGATGTGCCGCACGATCATGTCGGCGGGCTCGCGCCGCGGCGCGATGATGGCGACGATGCGCTGCGACCACCCCGATATCGAGCAGTTCATCACCGCCAAGCAGGACCCGGCACGGCTGCGGAACTTTAACCTTTCGGTGCTGGTGACCGATGCCTTCATGGAGGCGGTGAAGGCTGACGGCACCTGGGATCTGCAATTCGGCGGCAAGGTCTATCACACGCTCGAGGCGCGCGATCTGTGGAACCGGATCATGCAGGCGACCTATGACTATGCCGAGCCGGGCGTGATCTTCATCGACCGCATCAACCAGATGAACAACCTCGCCTATTGCGAGACCATCGCCGCCACCAATCCCTGCGGCGAGCAGCCCCTGCCGCCCTATGGCGCCTGCCTGCTGGGCTCGATCAACCTCGCGCGCCTTGTCGCCAACCCCTTCGAGGAGGGGGCAGCGCTCGAGGAGGCCGAGCTCGAGGCGCTGGTCGCGACCGCGGTCCGGATGATGGATAACGTGGTCGACATCTCGCGCTTTGCGCTCGACGCGCAGCGTCACGAGGCCAAGGCCAAGCGCCGGATCGGTCTTGGCGTCACCGGGCTTGCCGATGCGCTGCTGATGGTGGGCCTGCGGTACGGCTCGGAAGAGGCGGCGCGTCAGACCTCGCGCTGGTTGCACCGGATCGCCCGCGCCGCCTATCTGGCCTCGGTGCAACTGGCCAAGGAGAAGGGCGCGTTTCCGCTTTTCGATGCCGAGCAATATCTCGGAAGCGGTGCGCTGGCGCATATGGATGCCGATGTGCGCGCTGCCATTGCCGAGCATGGGATCCGGAACGCTCTGCTTACCTCGATCGCGCCCACGGGGACGATCAGCCTTTACGCGGGCAATGTCTCGTCGGGGATCGAGCCGGTCTTTGCCTACAGCTACAAGCGCAAGGTGCTGCAGCGCGACGGCAGCCGGACCGAGGAGGAAGTGGTCGACTACGCCGTCCAGCTCTGGCGCGACAAGTTCGGCGATGCCGAGCTGCCCGAGTATTTCGTGAATGCCCAGACTCTGCCGCCCTCCGAGCATGTGCGGATGCAGGCGGCGGCCCAGACTTGGGTCGATTCCTCGATTTCCAAGACCATCAACTGCCCCGAGGACATCGCCTTCGACGCCTTCAAGGACGTCTACATGCAGGCCTATGAAACCGGCTGCAAGGGCTGCACGACCTACCGGCCGAATGACGTGACCGGCTCGGTGCTGAGCGTGTCGGAGAGCTCGGAGAAGACGCCCGAGGCCGAGACCGGCGCCGATGTCGTCTATCTGTCCGATCCGCTCGACCGGCCGCACGAGCTGGAGGGCAACACCTACAAGCTGAAATGGCCCGACAGCGAGCATGCGATCTACATCACCATCAATGACATCGTCATCGCCGGTCGCCGCCGCCCCTTCGAGGTCTTCATCAATTCGAAGAACATGGAGCATTTCGCCTGGACGGTAGCGCTGACGCGGATGATCTCGGCGGTGTTCCGGCGGGGCGGCGATGTGAGCTTCGTGGTCGAGGAACTGAAGGCCGTCTTCGATCCGCGCGGCGGGGCCTGGATGCAGGGCAAGTATATTCCCTCGATCCTTGCGGCCATCGGCGGCGTGATCGAGCGCCATCTGGTGACCATCGGATTCATCGAGGCCGAGGGCAAGGGCCTGAAGATCGATCCGAAATACGAGGAGATGGCGGTTGGCGACACCCCCCGCGGCCCGTCCTGCCCGAGCTGCGGTGCCTATGAGATACGGATGGTGGAAGGTTGCAGAACATGCATGAGCTGTGGCTATTCGAAATGCCAGTAATCATGCTCTAGGCTCAAAGTCTGTAGGACCCACTAAATCTTGTCCATTTCCGGGGTAATTTGTCCATTCCGGCACAGGATTAATGACCACCGGCTGCACCGTAGCCGGTGGTTTTCTTTTTACATCAACGGCTTGCGCGTCTGGCGGATTTACGGCCTCTGGTGCGCCGTAGCAGTGCTCCGCCCTGGTGGGCGCCGTTGACGGCCAGCCGCGCTTTCGGCATCCCACAGGCAAATCCGGCCGGGTTCTTTCCAACCTCCTCCTCCTGCAGAACCGCTGCTCGAGGGCATGGCGCGATGCGCCAGAAAGGACCTCCATGACGAAGATCAAGTTTATCGATGCCCGCTTCGCCGATCCCGACGAGAACGAGTTCGCCCTAAAGCGCCGCTTTGAGTGGCATCTGCGCAAGCTCCGTGCCCTTCATGACGGGGTGTCCGCAAAGGTTCCGGGAGACTTTGAGGATGAGTTGCGCTGGAACGAGGACCTCATCGCCGTGCCGCTCTCGGAAAAGGACCGCAACAAGGTACTGCGCCGTGCGCGCCGGGTAATGGGCGCGCGTGCCAAGGCTTCCGGGCTCAGCCATCTCAGCTCGGATGACCGGCGCGCGCTCGAGGTGTTCCGCTGCGGGGCGGACCTAGTCGGCATCGCCAGCGAGCACCGCGCCGATGAGATCGCCGCCGCCATTCATGCCGAGATGCCTTGGATGGCGGCGGCCACTGACTTCCTCTGGACAGCGATGCGCCGCTCGGTACGGGTGGGGGAGCCCGGATTCCGTTTGCCGCCCGTGCTGCTCGACGGCCCGCCGGGGATCGGCAAGAGTGTGTGGTCGCGCGAACTCGGGCGCCATCTCGGGGTGCCGCGCTGTGGCATCGAGGGCACCGCAGAACAGGCCTCCTTCGTCGTCAACGGCTCACAACGTGGCTGGGGCTCGGCATTCCCTGGACGGCCCCTGCAGACCATCGTGCAGAGCCTCTGCGCGAACCCGATCGTGGTGATCGACGAGATCGAGAAGGCCGGGACGCCGACCTCGACCAAGGGGCAGGCCTACGGCTTGGCCGACGGGCTGCTGCCGCTGCTGGAGCGATCGTCTGCCTTGGCATGGAAGTGCCCCTATTACCAGGTCGGCTTCGACATGTCATGGATAAGCTGGGTCCTGACCTCGAACAGCCTGACGGCGCTTCCGGCCCCGTTCCTGAGCCGCTTGGAAATCCTGCGCCTCGCCGGCCCCGGCAAAGGAGACCTCATCTCCTTCGCGGAGCGCGAGGGCGCACGATGGGGGCTGTCTGATGCTGCCCTGGGCGCCATCTGCGAGGTGATCGAGCAAGTTGCCGACACGCAAGAGCTCAACCTGCGCCATGTGGCCAGAATGCTGGCGAGGGCAGAGGCCATGGCAAGCAGCCCGCGGTTGCATTGAAGAGTGGATGCAGGCGCGCTTTAGGTCGGCCAAGACCATAGCAGCCGCTTGGGCTGACCGCCGCAAATGGCGGGTGTCGGCCCAAGCGGCTTTCGTGCAAGGCGCAACTTTACGCCAGGCGCCGACACGAACGGACGAGCGCTGCCGTTCGCAGAAAATTGCACGAACGTATGCAATGCGGAGCTTGCATCAGCGCACCGCTCGGCGTCTGAACGTCTATCTCGGAAGTAGGCGAACTCAGCGTGGCGCAAAAGCGGTAGACACTTGTGGGCCGTCCCATGAGTCAAGCATGTGACATTCTCAAGATTTAACCGTCTTGACCTGCTCGACGCGTATCGCGGCATTACGGGCAGCCATATAGGCCTCGTAGGCTTTCTTAGCGCCAGGATCGGAGGTGTAGCCTGCGATCTCTCTCCCCTCATCGATGAAACGCTCCATCCCACTGAGACCGGGCAGTTCATTGAGCGTCTTCGAGTAGGCCTCATGTGGAACTCGAGCCGCGATATAGGGGGCGAGGTAAGCATTGAGCGGCGCCGGGCGGGGGTCATCGAGTTCCCGCGTGAGAGCGTCCAGGTAGTCGGTCTTGTCCGTTCCCTCCCAGGCAATGCCGAAGCCTGCCCGATAGCAGAGTTCCCCGAAGACCAGCATGATAGTCCGTCCGTTCCCGTCCAGAAAGGGATGCCCAAGGGCAAACTGACCCAGTACCGTCCCGCAGTTTTCGAGAAGGTTTCTGTCAGCCAGGGTCAAACCCCAGTCGACTGCCATTCGGATCTCCGTGGCCTGGGCGAAGTGGGCTTCGCCCTTAGTGATGTAGAGCGCCGGCGCAGTCGTCAGTCGGTCCTGCCCCGCCCAGGGATAGAAGTCCTCGAACAGGATCCGGTGGACGTCGAGGAAGCTGCCATAATCAATCACCTTGCGCGTGCGCAGCATGTCGATTGCGTCATCCAGATTTGCCAGGAACAATGAATGCTCAACGTGCTTGACAGACTCTGGATCGGTCAAACCTTGAGAATTGCGCAGGTAACCCTGTGTGTCGAAGTCGCCAAATGGGTCGAAGACCAAAAGGTCAGCTCCGGATCTCGCGCTGGTGCTGCCCGAGGAGACTGACCATGCGACGCCCGCTAATGATCTTTCGACGCTTTAAGGCTACCAAGAGCTCTTCAGTCATGTCGAGCTCGACGCTATCTCCCGCCAACTCGGTCACCTTCCCAGCATAGACATGTCCGTAGGTCTTCACCGGCATGAATTTTTTCTGCCGACTGAATCGCGCGACCACATCTGCGACACTGTGCGATTTTTGTTTCATGGCGACATAGCTGGACACTGGGATCTCCTTAGGGAAGAGATAGCATCTTAGATACGGTTCCGCCACTCCAATTTGCGTTTGATGGCCTCTGAGCCGGTGTTGCGGGCCACATTTCCCACTCACTAGCTCCAAAGTTAAGTGTAGGCTTTTTGCGTGACCTGCCAACCGCTAACATTCACCCGAACACTACCATACAAATACAAAGAACCATGCTTGGAGCCGGTGACAATGCGAAGCTAAGTATGTATGGGCCTTTGCCTGCTCCGCTGCCGCCCGAAAGGCATGCAAAGGTGACGCCGGACATTCGCAGCGTCCGGAACCATACCGGCTGTGTTCAGGGACCGGACGCACCTTGGTCCTGGATCGAACGGCAGCTCGGGGCCGATCAGGTATCTGGTGATTGTCGTTCCGCAGTTTCGGTGCCTGCTATCCCCCTTCCATGTCATCGCCACGAACGACGCCAACCAACCTGCGGAACTCAGCGTCATCAGATGCTTGCTTCCAGAAGTTGATGAAGCGGCAGACCAATTGTAGGTTCTCCTTGGCGTAGTGCCCATTGCTGTCGATGCGGTCCAAGGAGGGCAGCATGTTGTCGTCAGTCTGTGCGCCCCGGAACTGGAACGGCAGGCCGGTGATGGCGCAGCGGTCTTCCTGGATGGTGAGAAGGTCCCGGATCAGATTGTCCAACTCCGCGTCGGACATGTGCAGCTCCTTGTTCTTGACCGTCGTCGGGACCACTTGGCCGTTGGAGTTGAAGACCGTCTTGCCCACCGAATACTTGATGTCGGCAATCGATTTCTCCCGGGCACCGAGGTAGCGCGCGTCGGCCTTTTCACCTTTTGCCAGTTCGCCTTTGGCTTCTTTACGCAGCAGGGTCGAGAACAGCCACAGCAGGGAATGGGCGTCGATTAGGCGGACGTGGTCCAGTCTTGCCTGTTCCGCGATTGGCTTGCGGAGGGCATTCAAGATCCCGTTGAACTGGCTGTAGTTCTCCCAGGTGCAATTGCGCAGGGTGCGGAATTCTAGGCCGATCTCGCCGAAGACACGGTCGAAGCCGGTGGGCTGGATCGGCATGAAGCGATCCATGTCCTTGAGGAAGAACAGGAAGGCCATCAGCGGGTATTTCGCGCCGGTCGCTTCGCTCAATTCGTCGAACAGCGCTGCTTCGTCCCGGTCGGTGCGATAGAGCTGGAACAAAAGGCGTTCGAGGGTTCGCAGGCCGGTGCCCGTTGTCGCCGCTTCGATCAGGGCGCGGTGGTCGCGGTTGGCGTGGCCATATCGGTTCTGCCAGAATACCATGTTGTTGTTCAGGTCGCCGTGCGTCGCCTGGATTTCGATGGCGGCGATGACCTTGGCGGCGATAGCGCCGTCGCCGACCTGATCCTGCGTCCAGCTGTCGGCGCCGAGGCGAGTCAATGCCTCGGCACGGACGCGGGGCTTGTAGCTTTCCCAGGCGGCGATAAGTCCTTCGTCAAATCGCGTAAAAGGGGCGTCGAAGGTGGTAATCAGCGATTGGAAGCGGGTGAAGGCGCTGGTGAAATCGATGCCTTCCAGAAGATCGGGCGTTTTCGGGGCCATCGCGGGCGCGCCATCGTACCAGTCGAGAAAGCGTTGCAGGGCTGTAGGGCTGTCGATCTCGGCGCGCTGAGTGTCTGGTCGCGTCAACGGTCTGAGCGGGCCGTTGATATGGTGGTTGCCGTTGTTGGGCTCGGGCAGAAGCGCGACGCCGTCCAGTTGCGGTGGTGCGGGTGGTTGAAACCAGACACGAGTGGTCTGGTTCGTGCGGTGGATGGCAAGGACGCGCCCGACTGAGTTTCGGAAACCGATGATGTAGTCGGTCGGTGCCTTTGCGGGATCACCGTAGCGGGAACGGAGGAGGCGTTCTGCCTCGGCGGGGGCAAGAGTCATTCGGCGGCTTTCAGGGTGTAGGAGGTGAGGGCCAGCGCAACTGGCTTTGCGCAGGGTGTCACATGCTGGGCGAGCCCCATGCAAGCGTGCCCGACCCTAGAAAGTGGATGCCCGCACGCGCCAGCCGGGTTTCAGGGCGGAGCGCCGAAAGTGCGC
Source organism: Rhodovulum sp. HP10 (assembly GCF_047553435.1). Lineage (NCBI taxonomy): Bacteria > Pseudomonadati > Pseudomonadota > Alphaproteobacteria > Rhodobacterales > Paracoccaceae > Rhodovulum > Rhodovulum sp. HP10. Next base: position 1,360,447 of record NZ_CP180201.1, on the reverse strand, counting down.
CGGCATATGCTCCGAGTTGGGCAAGGTACGGCTGGGCAGCTTCGACAGGGGATTCCGGTGCAGGCGACTTGTAGTCGATGATCACTGCTTCTCGCCCATCTTGGCTCAGGCCGAGGAGATCGACCGTGCCGCGGATCCGGGTGCCGCCTGCAATCTCTGTGTCGAATGGAAGCTCAGGGTGCAAGTCGGTGAAGCCATGCTCTGCCAATGTCTCATGCAGGCTTCTCGCCTGTTCCGCGAGAGCTACGAGGGTCTCTGGCGAGAGGCCGGTTGCTGCGCCCAGATCAATTGCCCGGTCAGGGCGCTGTAGAAAGACTCGCATGGCAAGGTGAAGCGCGCTTCCGCGCAAGCTTGCATCGTCGAACGCCTCGCGCGGGAGAGCGGCACCAAGGGCATGGGTCTCGAGAGACCATAGCGCTGTCGCCTCACCGCCGTCGGATGGACGCAGGAAGAGAGGCGCGCCGCGCGGACCTGGAGTTTCCGGGCGACCGGGTCGGACTTCAGCTTCGGTTGTTGTTTCGATGCCTTTGTCAGCGAAGGACTCAGGGAAGGCCTTGCCATGGTTGGTCAGACGCGCAGGATGCTTCGACTTTCCGACAGTGATTTCTCCGGTGCCGAGTTCGAGCTTCCCTTCTTCGGCCAGCAGTCGTGAAACCGTGTCCGCGTCTTCCTTCACGTAGTCTGGCCATTCCAGAACCAGCAGATCCCGTGCGCGTGTCATGGCAACATAGGACAGGCAGCGCTCTGTCACGGCGGCGGGCTCGCGGCGGGCGGCTGCGAAATGTGCGGCCACCTCCCGGCAAGCGACGACCGGATGATAGTGAATCGTGGCCCCCTCGAGCAAAGTTTCCGGGACGTCCCAGCCGCTGAATTCGATGCGAAGGGTATTGGCGCGCTCTCCGACCGGCCAGTCGAGGCCGGTCACACAGACCACTGGCCATTCAAGCCCCTTTGACGCGTGCCAGGTCGCGATCTTCACGCCGCGCGCTGTCGAACCGCTCGGATCAGGACGTGCATTGTCGCCCGCATCCGTGCGGATCGCGAGCCATGCGAGAAAGGATCGAATATCCCAGCCGAAGACGCCGGCGGCGGCACGGGTGACGGGGTCTGCGGCCTCGAAGGCTGCGGCCTCTGCGTCGAGGCGGGCGAGGTCGGCGTGGGCGCGGGCATGATCCTCCAGCCCGGCGGCCCAATCATCGAGGTCGGCGTCCGTTCGCAGCCCTGCGAGCAGCCTTGCTGCCGTCCAGCTGGATGCCCGTTCCTGCAACGCCTCGAGAGAAGCCAACGCTGGATGCGCGGCGAGGTTGCCATCCAGAATAGCAGTCAGTGCTGCCTCCAGCGACACCGCCGCCGGGCCATGCGTCAGGAAGATAACGGCGGAGAACGCATCTGACGGATCGGCGATCACGGCAAGGGCCGCCCGGGCGACGGTGACGACCTCTGACGTGAACCAGCCATCTTCGGCGAGATCCACGGGGATGCCCAAGTGCGTGAGACAGTCCGCGTATTCCCGCGCCTTGTCGTGCGTGCGGCACAAGATGGCGATATCCGAAGGCTGCATGGGACGGGGAGTTTCCGTAGTCCTGTCGATGATTGTACGGCTCTCGTCCATCAGGCTGCGAATGCGCTCGGCGATGTGATGCGAGCCCTTGGCCAGGGGTTCTCCCTTGCTGGTCGCGGTCTTGTTCTCGACTCGCATGACGTCGATCGGTGTACCGTCAGCAGCGCTCCGATGCGGTGCCAAGGGTGCGTAATCTGAAAAGAGCCCGGCGCCGAGATCGTTCACGAGGTTCATGATCCCGGGAACAGACCGCCGGTTGGTGTCCAACGTATGCGCATCATTGGGGCGCTGCGCAGCAAGGGCGGCCGCGAGGCGCGCGTCAGCCCCCTGGAACCCCATGATGGCCTGTTTGCCGTCTCCCACCAGGACGACGCGGGGGGCGGCCTTGATGAGATGCGCCAAAAGGGCGAACTGAACGGGGTTGGTGTCCTGGAATTCGTCCACGATCACGCAGTCGATTCCGTCCATCATGGCCGCGACAGCCTCGGGACGGGCACGCAGAAGGGCCTCAGCCCGGGCGATCATGTCGCCGAAATCCACCACGCCGAGCCGCTCCTTGGCCTGCGCGAACAGACGACGCACCTCCTGTGCTCCCGCGAGCAGCATCTGCAGGCGTTGGGCCGTCTCGATCTTCGGGCCTGGATGGCGGGGTAATGCCCCAGCGGCTTGCATCACGCCCTCGGCGAGATCGTCGTAGCCGTCCGGGGTCGGCTGGACCCTGTTCTTCACCCGAAGGCTCGTGAGACGCTGCCACCAAGCCCAGTCGGTGTAGGCATCCTCCGACAGTCCGCGCTGGAGGTCACGATGGTTCGACGTGAAATCCTTTGTTGCGGCACCGCTCTTTGCCCAATCGACAATCCCGTCCGGGAAGGCCTTCAGCATGGCTTCGATGGAGCGACGCAGGCCTGCATCCAACTTGTCGCCGCTCGCGTCCGTCTTCGGCCAGTCGATCTTCAAGGCTTCGGCCGCGCGCGCAGGCAGTTCCGGATCGTCGCCGAATTCCCCAAGCTCGTTCAGCTTGGCGATGGCCGCACGCAGATCCTTGCGGAATGCGTCCGTGGCGTCGCCCCCCGCGTAGCTCCACGCATAGCCATGGGCCTCGAGATCATCGGTAAACACCCTGATCGCGTCGGCATCCGCCATTGCCCGTCGTAGGAGCAGCTCGGCCTCCGCATCCTCGATCAGCCGCAACGAAGGGGACAGGCCCGCGGCGAAGGCATGCTCGGTCAGTATCCGGTTTCCGAGGGAGTGGATGGTGGAGACATAGGCCCGCTCGATGGCCGCCGCCTCCACCAATCGACCAGCCGCCAGCAAGGCCCCACGGATGCGGCCCTTGAGTTCGGAGGCGGCTGTCTCGGTAAAGGTCACGGCGAGGATGCGTTCGGGTCTGATTGCATCTTCAGTAACCCATTCCTTAAGCGCCTCTTGGATGTGCCAGGTCTTGCCCGCACCGGCGCCTGCCCCAACGATCTGGAATGTCATTGGTCGTCCTCCCAAAGGAATGCGCTCACGATCGTGTTGTCGAGGGCATAGGCACCAACCCCGAGGTCGTCGAAGAACTTGGCATCGGGGGATCCGTTCAGCGTGACCCGTCCCTGCCGCAGTGCTGCGACGGTTTCAGTAAGCTTCTCTTTCGCCGCACCATGTGTATCGGCGTCCAAAGGGCCGAAGGGGTCTCCGGCCAGTTTGCCGCTGGTTACGGCCACCATGTCCGCAAGGCTGAGGTACCCCACGGCGACAGCATTCTTCCCCTCCGCGAGTGCGCTGCCCCGGATCATGCCCCCGTAGAGCTCGGCCTGAACGTCCCAGCCATTCTCCATGCGCTTCACGCGTTTGGGGGACTTGCCGCTCTTGTAATCGATCACCAGGATGGTCCCGTTCGGCAATTTGAGCAGGGTGTCGGCTTTGCCGTGGAGCCCCATGCCAAAGGCCTCACCGGAAAGGTACTCCTCGGTCGCGTGGATGGTTGCGCCGGTTTCTTGCAACATCTCGGCCCATCGGATGGCAATGCGTGTGAGGTCGCTGGCGACGTGACGGCGTTCGACCGTCCAGGCGGGAGCCCCGAGGAACCGCAAGTCGCGATCATCCTCGATAGCGGCGTCGATGGCGACGGGTACAGCCTCCGCCATGCTGCCGGGATCGGGCGGTGGACCAGGCGGGAAGAGTGCTTCCAGCACCTTGTGCAAGAGCGATCCGCGTACCATCGCATCGAGGGCATCCGGCCCCCACCCCTTGTCCTCGATCCCCAGTTCGCCAAGGAGCCAGGCGAGAGGAGACACGAGCAGCGTGTCGAGGCGCGAGGGCGATTGGGGGCGCACCGTGCCGTCTTCCTTGAGGCGCAAGCCGGTGAGGTCGCGGTTGAGGTCGAGCGTGCGATCGGCCGGGAATGTCCGCGGCGCTGCCGGGAGCGGAACGTGGGTGTCAAAGGGCCAGTCGGCCGGATCCTCTGACAGGGGGCGGATCAGGTCCTCGGCTTTTGTCCCAAGCCTGTGCGCGATCAAGTCGAGCGCGGCAGCAGGCGCCAGCCGGCCCCCGGCGCGATCACGGACGGGGCATGTGATCTCGATACCTTCCGAGACTGCGGCGAACTGCCGATCCAGCCGTGCGCGGGCAAGTTCGAGCGATGCACGGCGACCAGGCAGGGCGATGCCGCAGCATTTTTCAATCAGGTCTATCTCGTGCTCCAGCCAGAACGGACCGGAACCTGACACGCTAGGGAAACGGTCCCCCGCGAAGCCGAGCGCCAGGAGATGGCGGACTTCGCGCCATGGGTTCTGTCCTTCGGTGAAAACCGCAATCGCGCCGCGCGTGGCCGCTACCGGCGCTTCGGGCAGGGTGCCGGGACGGGTTGCCGCAATGAGACCAGCCCAGTCGACGGGGGCTTCCTCCGGGCCGCAGGGCATGGCCCGCAGAGCCGTGGCGATCTCCCCCGGAACGTGCGAGGCGATTGCGCGAAGGGTTTTCGCAAGTTCGCCACCCGTGGCAGGATGTCGGCGCAGAAGCCCGCGCAGCTCACCGTCGGAGGTCCCGAGACCCAGTGCATCAAGAGCAACGGCAGCCATGCCGGGCACAGGCTTGTTCAATACCGTCAGGATGAGATGCAGTGCTTCGGTCGCTCGATCCCGAGCGGGTGCGCCCGGCAGACCTCCGAGGTGAAGACCCAGATTGGCAAAGGCAGCCTCCGCGTCGACCAGCCATGCGGGATCGTCGGGCAAGAGAAGGCCGATCTCCTCGGCGCTATGGACTGTGCCATCGTCCAGCATGCGTTGCGCTCGCGCGGCGGCGTGGCGCAATTCCTCAAGAGGGTCGCGCAGGGCAGTGACGGAGATGGGCGCGCATGGCGCCATGCCACCAGATTGAAACGTCGAAAGAAGACCGGCCCCAGCAGGGATCAGACCTGGGAACGCCCTCACATTCACCGTCAAGCCATGATGGCGCTCGAGCATTTCTGCAAGAGCAACCTCGCTGGCTCTAGCCCCAATCCGACTGCCGCTTGACAGAAGCTGCAATGGGGCGAGAGCATCTTCGGCCCTGCAGGATTGCGCGTGTGCAAGTGGTACCAGATCTTCGGGGAGACGTCCTATGTCTCGCCACAGATCACGTAGCGATGTCAGATGGGTGCGCGCACGTCCCTCGGGCAGGCGATCCACCTCCACAGACGTGGGATCCAGCGCGGGCGCGGCATGGACCAGATCGCTCAGGGCTCTCGATACGGCGGCGATCGTGGCATCGGGGGCGACCGCAAGGCTCGACGACCAGGGAGCGCTCTTCGCCTCCCTGATAGCAGCGGTGTCTTCGAAGGCCGCAGGAGGTGGGCAGAGGTAGGTTTCGGCCAACAATTCCGGGCTCACGAAACGGACTGCCCCAGTCACGGGATGAACGGTTGAGATGGGATCAAGGGGCAAGGGCGTATTCCCAATGGTAACGACAAGGTCCTTCTGCAAGGACAGTAGCGAGACGATATTGGAGGGAAAGGAGAAAAGGCGATTCCCGGATCGCGTATTACAGTATCTGTCACCCCTCCGGGGTCATGACGTTCTTGCGTGTCGAATGCGCGTTACATCTTCCGCGGCAGATCCTCTGGGGGCAGGTCACGTGCCGCTGTCCGGCTAGCATCGCCTTCAGCTTCGCGTGCTCGTCTTCGAATGCCTTTAGTCTCTTCACCCAAGGCGAGTTGGGCCGGACATCTATTCGACGTCGGATGAATTATCCCATGACCGGTCACTCTAAAATCATGCCGAAGCCCATATGCGAAAAGGACTGAGTGACTTTTTCGCAATTTAAGCAATGGGATAAAGGTCATTGCGAGTGATGGTTCTTGTTGCGTCATCCGGAAAAGTTAGCCTACATCAGTACGTGGCAGCTCCCGACGTTGAGGGAGCCCGCGGGCACTTTCCATATTGCAGAAGGCACAACCATGAACCTTGAGGATTTCGCCAAACGACTCCCTGAGAATTTCACCGAGCAGGAGTTCGTTGCCCTGATGAACCAGGTTATCGACCTCAAAAAGATTGTTGACCTTCCTGCGGCAGAACGAAGTGCCTTGTTCAATGGCGTCCAGTATCTCGTCGACTTCATCATGTTGGCCCAAGAAGCGAACGGGGAGCTTCACACCCATGATGGCCATCCTGTGGTGGATTATGGTGGGCCTTTCATCCCGCATGTGCTGGTGAGGCCGGAGGGTTTCGAGATGGACCGTACGGCGCTTGAGACCCTCGGGGTTGGGGAGGCCGACAAGTATTTCGGGGATGGGTAAGCCTCTGTCGAAACGGGCCGGGTTGCTGCCGCCCTGCGCTATTTCTGAGCCACACATGCCGACACCATCGTGCCAAGGGATTTGACCAGGGCGCCCATGCGGTCGCGGCGGCGCTCGATCTCCTCCGCATGCGGAACCCTACAGAAATTGCCGAATTCATGCCGCATTGCCAAGAAGGCGGCATGAACCCGACATTTTCTTCAGTTTTTCATGTTACCTGATGGACTTCTCAATGAATCCGAGGGTAGCCGCGTTTTCGGTCAGCGTTCTGACCTTCGACCGATCTAGGCCAGAAGGCACCTCGGCATCGATCTCCAGTCGGAGTGTGACCTCGGCGCCAGGGACCGTTGTCAGCTGCTCCACGATCGCCTCAACGATTTGGGCCATATCTCTCGCAGGGCGGTCAGCCGAGATCATGACAGTGCCTTGGAACCTTGTTGGGTCTTTGGGCGCTTCGGGGGCTGGACCCACTGGGGCCGTGGTCCCGCCTTCACGCTCCCCGTCGGCTGTTGTTGGCGAGACTGGGGTGCCAGATGAAGTTATCGAGGTGCTGGTGGTCCTTTCCGCTTGAGCAGGTACCTGTTTTGCTCTCGCGGCTTCAGCAACAGTCGGCCTTACAATGACGCTGTCGGCGTCGATCGTGACGGCAGCGCTTCCTGCGCTTTCGATGGAAAGACCACGGTATTCGCTCTGAGCTTCATCATAAGTTTCAGCATACGCGAAGGGGCCCGCCACCATTTGCGCGATCGAAGAACGAACGCAGCGGATCAGAGTATCCCGATCTTTCAGTCTGGGCAGGTAGGTGTATCGGTTCAGGTATTCCCAAAGGTCCTTGAGATGCAGGTGGTCGCGATCGTTCCAGATGTATTTTTCCAGCTCGCGGTTCAGGCGCTCCGGACCAATCTCTGGAAGAAGAGCCTCTTCGCTGACTAGCTTCTTGCTTGCCCGGCTCAAGAGGCCATCCTGAGCCGGAATGCGGGCCGCTGAGAAGCCGACGTCGGTCTGGGCGCTGTCCTGATAAGGATAGATCAGGAAAGCCCATGTTTCCTTGAGCCTTGTCTGAACGGTCTCCTTGGCTTCCTGAGCTTTGTCTTTGGCGAGAGACATTTCGCTGGACTTGAGGTCCAGGCGTCCGCTGTTCGCATCTCGAACGATCCCATCCCATGCCAGAAGGGAACGCATGGCGTCTTTCAGGTTGTCGAGCTGACGGGAGTCCGCAGCCAGGAAGACCAAGGTGTTGCGATAGACGCGTGGCGTTGAGCCACGTTGAAGCAGGATGTCCTTCACTTCCGTCATCGCATCCGAGTTGTCTCGGCCACTGTGCGGATGCGCCACGCCAAGAACCACGGCACGGACACCGCCCGCCTCATCTGGCACAGCTGCGGAGCTGTCCGGGGCAACCTGGACGGCATCGAAGTTTCCACGATCTGCAATGCCGTTGATGTAGGTCGACAAGGCCTTGTCGATTTCGACAAGGACAAGCGCGTCTTCGAGTTGTCCTGCCCGATCTGCCGCCACCCGGTTGAGGCTCGCGGACATCGAGTACCAGTATCGACCAAGGTCACCGTGCATGAACTTGGCCTGGTTGGTCAGGCGGCGTAGTGCGTCGCCAAAGATTGCGATCTTCTCTCCGGGTTGCACGACGCCGAGGTTGATCTGCTTGTCGTCGAGCCCCTTGTTTTCCTGAGAGTGCAGCGGGGCCGTTCCCATGAAGACCGTGCGGGCGACGCGGCGTGTGGCCGAGTAGCGGTTCAGGTTTGGCGCAGCTTGGTCGACCCTGTACGGGGTTGAAGATGTGCCATCGATGTCGCCCGCAATGATCGACTGCCACGAGGGGTCCAGATAGTGCAGAAGCTCGGGCTCCACCCGTTCAGAACTGATGGACACACTGCCGGGCATGATCATGACGGAAGGGTCGCCGGACATCCAAAGCTCATGGATGACCTGGGCCATAAGACGCAGAACCCCACGGGTCCGCTGGAATTTCTCAAGCGACCCCCAAGCGGTGTAGAGCTGATCGAACAGGTCCGGATGGATCGGATAGGCCTTCTCCAGCTTCCGGCGGTAGTCTTCGTCGGCGCAGCCTTGCGGGAAGTCGTTAGGGTTCTCCCGATAGAGCTTCGCGAACTGCTTCAGCGTGTTGTCGCGATGCAGGTACTTGTCGCCGGGAATTTCCCGGAACAGGCGCCGCCGGACGATCTCGTAGCTTTCTTCCTGCGATGCCGGTCGCCATGAGCTTTCGACACGGCTGAAGGTCTGTTTCAGACGGGCCAAAGCTTCCTGCCCACCCTCACCGCCGACCTCGATCTGAGAGGCAGGCAAGGAGGCGACCAACAGCGTTTGCGGTGCGGCTTTCACCGCCTCGGTCAGCGCTTGGACAAAGGACAGGTTCGCGTCGAACGAACCGGACGGCAGCCCCTCGATCTTGTAGATCTGGCGCAGGTAGGCGACCCATTCGTCGATCAGGATCAGACAGGGCGAGAACTTGTTGAAGATCTCTTCCAGCAGGTTCGAGCCCGGCGCGATACCGCGGGCATCGTTTTCCGCGATCATGTCGAAGCCAGCCTGACCGCCAAGCTGCCATGCCAGCTCGCCCCAGGTTGTCTTGATGACCTGACCGCCTTCCAGGGTGATGACGTCCTGCGGACCGCGCGACGTCCCGACCAGAACGGCGCGGTTGACCTTCTCGGGGACATCCAGCCCGTTGCGCGACAGCAGCTGATCGAGGCCCGGCAGATCGCCGACACGGGTTTGCCCTGCCATGTGATAGAGCGCCAGCATCGAGTGCGTCTTTCCGCCGCCGAAGTTGGTTTGCAGCTCGACCACCGGATCACCACCGGCACCGGAGAGGCGCTTGGCTGCACCTTTGAGCAGGGCGCTCAGGCCTTCTGTCAGATAGGTCCGGCTGAAGAACTCGCGCGGGTCACAGTATTCCTGCGCTGCCGTGCCCTTGTGGACCTTGGCAAGGTCAGCCGCGAACTCTGCCTGCTGGAACTCGCCGGTCGCCACGTCCTGATGCGGCTCCACCACTTCGCGCCACGGCAGCAGCCCCGAAACGGTCTCGGTCGAAATCGTGGTGGAGCTGCTCTTCTTGCGCTCCTCGTTCCGGGCAAGCTCGGTGAACTTGGTTCGCAGGATCGACTCCCGCATCTTGCCGATCTCGTCGGCGCTGTCCCCGGCGCTCACCGCGTCGAGGATGCGACGCATGCTGTCCAGCGCCCGTTCCGCATCGTCGTAGGAGAACTTGCCATCATGGGCGAGCTTGTTACGGACGTCGATCAGCTCGTTGACGATCGAGCGGTGCGTCCGGTCCAGAACGTCGCGAAACGCCTCGTTCCAGAGACGCTCCATGATCTTCAGAAGCTTCTGCGTATCGAGCGTGAACTTTCCGTTGGATTCCGGTCGCCACTCGGGGAAGCGCGAGATCACGTCCTGCGGCCATCCCTTGCCCATCCCCGCTTCGAGCCGTTGCATCACGAAGGGCTGAAGGCCCTTCTGCATATGCTCCATCCCCTCGAACACATATTGGCGCGTGCTTTTTGCCATCTCAAATCACCTTCAAATATCCATGCGGGTCTGGCGGTTCTTGTCGGTCACATGAATCGTGGCCGCCAGCCGGGTCAAATCTGTCCAGACGGCGATCAGGCCGTTGTAGGAAGTCGCCTCCTTGGCATCCTGGCGCTTGTTGCCGCAGACGTCGTAGAGGTAATAGGCAAGGTCCTTGACCGTCTCGGCCCGCTCGCTGCCGATCTTCTTCAGCAGTTCCGCCGCTGCATATTCGCCGTCATTTTCCAGCGTGCGGATCAGGTGCTGGCAGGCCTCCCAGATCGTGAAATGATCATCGGTCTCGGGGTCCCACTCAGGGTCGATCTCGGCGCGCTTGAAGATGCGCACGCTCCCGGCCGAGCTTTCGACGATCCCGGCGTGCTTGACGCTTTCGACCGAGATCCCGCGCGCCGTGGCGATGCTGTTGGCGGTGCCATACTCGCCCTTGTCGTACCCGTGCTGCTGGAACCAGGTGGCGGTAAAGCGCGTCTCGGCATCGAACTCGCCATGCAGGTCGTTCAGATACTCATCCAGCTGAGAGTTGATCAGCTGTAGGGCGGTCTTCACGGTCATCGGACTATCGTCGGCCTCCAGCACGGCGGCATATCGAGAGAACACGCCTATACCAGGTCCGATTGCTGATTGCGGCATATCGGCGGGCGAGACGTTGGCAGCTTGAAGCTCAGAAATGGCTGGAGGAAGTTCGCGTTTTAGGGTGCGGATGAACTCGGCCCGCGTGATGACGTCGGCCGACGCTTCTTTCTTGCGGCAGACCAGAACAACCGAGTTGGCAAGGGCGTTGCTCTCCTGCCCCCGCATCCGGTTCGCTAGTTCCGTCCGCATTGGCCAAGTGCTTACGACTGAGTATCCGGCGTCAAGAATACCTTGTAGGAATGTAGCCCAACCAGTTGAACTGACCCCTTCATTAGCAACCTCACTTTGCTTAAACGCATAGTAGATTGCCGCAGGATAGGCCGTTGACGATTGTCGAGCCATGTTCGCGATTGCTCGGCGCATCCCATCCAGAAAAAATATCTCTGCTGAATCTCTCCCGCCTTGCCTGTGAGGAGCGGCAATCAACTCCTCCGCTTTTGGAGTAGCTAACACGCCGAAGATTTCGGGATAAACTGACCGCAAGGCAGGTTTAAGCCAACAGAAGAAGAAGTCCGACAAATCAGCATAGCCTATGTTGTCGTAGTATGGTGGGTCAGTAGAAATTACTGTTCCCTCGGGATAGACAACTGTCTGGGCGTCGTGGTTGATTTCAACGCCTTCGTTACTTGGGTGGAAGCGATCAATCACCTTGACGATGCTTCCAAGACTAGTCCGGTAGTCACCTGCGGCATCGCAAAATACGTTGTTTTCTCCGAAGTCCCACATCATGGGAATGGCTTGTCGACCAAAAAGGTTTCGAACCTGAGTTTTCGAAGACTCCCATCGGCAAAGGGAGTTTTGTATGTCAGTCAGACGGCTGACACCGAACGCCAGATATACGCTAACCGCCTCAGCATATGCTTTGGCGCCTTTGCCGCCGTCGCGCAGCAAGGAGGGGTCAGAAGAGATGGTGGTGCAGGCATCAGCCTCGATTTTCTCTCGCGCCTCATGTACCAGACCGCTGAACGTGTTCAGCGCCACCAATTGCCGGTCGGTAAATAGGTCGCCAAAAGTTTCCATTCCATAGTCTGGAGGAGTGAATGCACGCCGATCAGGTGAAATTGTCATATCCGGTCGCCATGAGGGCTTCGCGGAGCGGGCAGCTTCAACCTGCTCAGCATTTGGGGCAAGAAAAATTCGGCCCCGTTCACCTTCAGCGACTATTGCGATGAGCTGCTGTCCCAAACCAGCCTTGGCGGCACGTCGTACGTGTTCCATTGTGATAGCTGTATCTGAAATCAGGCAACGGAAGTTCGCCCCTCGCCCGGCCTTTGTTCCCCCTTTTGCGGCTTCCAACTCGGCTTTGGTGCCGCCCTGCCGAATGCGATAGGTGACCGTTTTGGCCTGCCGGTCCACGATGGGCTCGATCCAAGCCTCCTTCCCAGTCTTGGAGGACAGAAGGAAGCTCGACGCAATCGGCACCTGCACGTCAGCAAAGGCCGGGTCCGGGCTCGGGACCGTTCGGGCCCAGATCCAGGCGATCACCGTCGCTTTGCCGCTACCGTACTCCTTCGGCAGGTCAACTTGGGGGTAAAGATGCCCGATGCGCTCCCACGCCTTTTCACGCATCCACTCGCCGTAGTATTTCACATCCTCGGCCAGCCCTTCGGCATTGCGATAGAAGGACCGGTCCTTGATGCCCGGATGGATCGGCTCCATGTCCTTGAACTTCGGCGGGATCTCGATCATCGCCTTGCCGATCATTACGGCCACCGGGTTCAGGTCCGACCCATAGGCGGGCAGGCCCAGACGCTGCGCCTCCAGCGGGATCGAGCAACCTCCTGAGAACGGGTCATAGACCGGCGGCAGTTCACCGCCGCAGCTGCGCCGGATTTCCGCCCGCGCCCGCTCCAGGATCTCTTCGTTGGTCGAGTTCTCCCATTTCACCAGCTCTTCGATGATCTGGAACAGGCGCTTGCGTTCTGCCTCTACCGCCTCTTCGGTCGGGAACTGATCCGGGAGGCTGGAGGGGTCATCCACCAGCTGCGCAAACAGCACCGCCCGACATGCCGCCAACGGTCGCCGCGCCCACCACAGGTGCAGGGTGCTAGGATGCCCATGCCGGATCGACTTCTCCCGCGCCGACGCCGCGTTGATCGCTTCCAGCGGGATCGCGACTTCGATCAGTTTCTTCTTGTAGGTCATTTCGATCCCTTAGTTTATTCTGCAATGAAGAGGGCTTGCAGGCTGGGGCCGAGGTTCTGCCCCGCACCTTCGCCCAGCAGGTCTTCAAACATCTCTGCACTTGTAATTGGGCTGATACCTCGATCGCCGTAGCGATCCAAGGAAGCGCTTTGCAGATCGCTCCCAATAGGTATTCCCATCCCACGTTCTGCGAACGACGAGTCCGTCAGGTCGCGACCGTCCCAACTGCCAACCATGAAGCGGATCAGCGAGCCTGAAGATCGGCGAAGATCATGGATAATTTGATGCGCCGAGCCCGGGCAAAAGCAACCAAATCTTTTGCAGGTCTTCTCGATGGCCACAGATTTAATCGGACGAGCCTGAGAAAGTTCTGAGGCTGTCGCGTCAAGCGTGAAAGCGGCTGATTTGACCTTTTTTCCAACCTCTTTGTCCAAGGCAGACGGCTTGCAGCACCAGGCCTCTTTGAACATGCAGTTGGTACGCGCAGCTGCATGAATATCCTCTGCTTCCGGAAACACGTAGAAGGTGCTGTCGGGATATCGTTTTTCGACAGCCGCAAGCTTTGTTAGCTGGTCACGTTCAATCTTAATTCGGCTTCCCGATTGAGCTTTGAATTGGAATAGAATTAGGGTGCCGCCGATACCAAGAACGGCATCAATTCCTTTTTTACGCTCTTGCGCCTGCGTCAAGCCAAACCATTGAGGGTTTCGATTGAAGGGCATGATCGCTGCGCTCAGAGCAGCACAGAATCTGATTTCAAAGCTTTTTTCCGCATATCTGGTGGTCAAGAAAGCTCTCCGGGCGCTACAGCTCGGGCAAGGAGCTTTTTTATATCAAACTGAATTGCGTTCTGATCGAACGGCGGTTCACGCGAGTCAAGCGCACCGCGGACATACCTCGGGGCTGCGGCAAAGCCATCGTTGACCTGCACGATGGCAAGGATGAATTTCTCGGGCTCGTGAAGCGAGGTGATGATTTCCTGCCGAGTCAGCATCACCGTGTCCGCGCCGTCGATCCGGCCTTTGACCTCGATGAACCGCATGTGGTTGGTGTCGGGGTCGAAGGAGGCGATGTCGTAGCCGATCTTGCGGGCGGACACGTCCTCGGGCTCGTTTCCAAGGGCACGTTCGGCGGCCATGACCGCACTCATTGCCTTCAGCTCGATCGCGCGGCGGGCCTCAGGGTCTTCGGAGAAGCCACTGGGCTTGGCAGAGCTGCCCCTGTTCAGGAGCAGGCCCCTCGGGACAACGACCATGCCACCACGGACGCGCGGCGGCTGAGACGTGATGAACCGCTCCTGTTCGATTAGCTCAAGGCGGCGGCGCAGGCGTTCGGCCAGGTCCTCCGCCCGGCGCTCTGCATTGCGCCAGTTGGACCGAACCTTCTTGCCCGCCTTTTCCTCTTCTTTCAATTCGGCTGCGCGAGAGTCCCAGTAGTTGATCTCTTTCTTCAGCCGGGCTTTTACCTCATGCTCGACCTTGTCGATCTCCGGGAGGCGCCGCTCGCGCACTTCGGCGACATGGAACTGGGCAAGCTCGATGGTCGCGTATTGGACCACGCGCTTTTCTAGGTCTGCCGTGAGCCAGGGGGCGCTGATTTCTGTCTGAACAGAGGCGATCTCTTCCGGTGTCGCGGCCCGCAGGTTCAGGTGCGGCGCGATCCCGGCATCATGAATTTCGCCTGCCTGATTGACCGTCGCGAACTGAAGCTTCTGGGAGACGAGGTTGGCATTGCCTGCGTGACCAGGACGCCCGTCTTGAACCGAGTGCTCCAGCAAGAAGAGGGCTTCGACTGCCGTCCCGTCGTCCGTGTCGTCAACCAGCACGGCCCCTTGCTTCATCAGATGATCGTTTTGCTCGCGGACGATGCTGATCACCGCGTCCAGCAAGGGGTGCCCCGGATAGACGAAGGCCGCTACCGGCTGCTGATTGATTTTCGACTTCTCGAAGCAGATCCGTTCGTACTTCTTCTGGATAGGTGCTCCGCCACCGATCTGGCGGTCCCGTTCCCTGATGATGAGCGGGACGTGGGTAATCTCCCAACGGCCTTCTTCGCGCCGCTTGATCTGCCCGCCGAGGCGCTGAAACGCCTCGACAAAGAAACTCTGGATGTGATGCGGTTGGAGGCGTTGCGCTTCGGCCTTCTCCATCGCGATCCGGAGCTCTTGGACTTGAGCCGCTGGCATCGTGTCGTTGGTGAGTTGCCGCTTCTGCAGAAGGGTCAGAAGGTGGCTCTGATCGACTGCGCCGTCGACAGCCTTGTAGAGGCGGGCCTTCACGTCCTCATCGTCGTTGTACTGGATCGCTTCCAGCAGCAGGTCTCGAAGCGGGCGATCCTCGAAAAGTTCGCCCAGGACGTCATAGACCCGTCCGCCTAGAGCCTCACGGGCTGCTTCCAGTTTTTCTAGAAGGCGCGCGTAGACGTCGCCTTCCCGGGTGTCCTTCGCGACGAGGTTCCAGAGGTGGCATACCTCGGTTTGCCCGATCCGGTGGATACGGCCGAACCGCTGCTCGATTTTGTTCGGGTTCCACGGCAGGTCATAGTTCACCATCAGGTGCCCGCGCTGAAGGTTGACGCCTTCCCCCGCCGCATCGTTGGCAATGAGGACAAGCATGTCCCTGTCCTGCATGAAGCGCTCGACGACCTTGCGGCGCTCTTCCCGCGTCACGCCCCCGTAGATCACGTCCACTGCATCAGGCTTGCCGAGGCGCGCGGTCACTTTGTTGCGGAGGTATTCGAGCGTATCCTTCGGCTCGGTGAAAATGATCAGCTTGCGACGATGCCCGTCAGGATCGAGCATCAGATCATCATCAAGGATCTTGTCGAGTTGCTGCCATTTGGTGTCGTGCCCGGAATGCAGGACACGAAGGGCCATGCCCTCCAGACCTTTCAGAGTTTCAACCTCGATCTCCAGCTGTTCGGCCGTCTCGGCACTGGTAGCGCTGGTCGAGATCAGGTCTTCCATCTCGTCGATTTCGTCCTGACCATACTCATCCATATTGGTCAGCAGGTCTTGGTTGACCTTGGGCTGTGCGAAGCCCGCCCGGTCACTTTTGGCCGCAAGCCGCACTTCGCTCAGCTCTGCCTCAAGCCGTTCCCGGCGACGCTTCAGGGACTGGTAGATCGCAGCAGGGCTTGAAGCCAGGCGCCGCTGAAGGATCTGCAGCGCGAAGCCGACGTTGTTCTTCTTGCGCCCATCGGTTTCGGCGAACCGCAAGACGCGGTTCATCTCGTCACGGACATAGTCCGTAACAGCGGTATAAAGTTCAGCCTCTTCAGGGGAGAGGTCGTATTTGACTGTGTAGGCGCGGCGCTCGGGGAAGAGCGGGCGACCGTCAAACCGCAGCAGCTCTTCCTTGGTCAGGCGGCGCATCATGTCCTCAACGTCTGCGACATGGACACCGTCCCGGAAGCGCCCTTCGAAACGGTCGCCGTCCAGGAGAGCCATGAATAGCTGGAAGTCGCGTTCTTTGCCGTTGTGCGGTGTGGCCGACATCAGCAGAAAGTGACGGCAGACCTGCCCTAGCTTCTGCCCAAGCTGGTAGCGCTTGGTGTACTTCGCTTCACTGCCAAAGAATGTCGCGGACATGCGATGGGCTTCGTCGGCGATGATCAGGTCCCATTCCGTTGATTTTAGGAGCTTTTCCTGAAGCTCCTCGTTGCGCGCCAAGACATCCAGTCGAGCGATCATCCTGTTGCAGTCGTTGAATGGATTACCTGAGCGGGAGCTCTCGATCATGTCTCGGCTCAGGATGTCGAACTCCAGGCCGAACTTCTCTCCGAGTTCATCCTGCCATTGCTCGACGAGACTGCCCGGAGCGACCACCAAGCACCGCTCCAGATCACTGCGAGCGATAAGCTCCTTGATCAAGAGGCCAGACATGATGGTCTTCCCCGCACCGGGGTCGTCTGCGAGTAGGAAGCGCAAAGGTTGCCGCGGCAGCATCTCTCCATAGACCGCAGAGATCTGGTGGGGGAGAGGGTCGACCTGGCTGGTATGGATCGCGAGATAGGGGTCGAAGAAATGGGCCAGTTTGATGCGGTTTGCCTCGGTCACCAGGCGCAAGAGAGCGCCATCCGCATCGAATGACCAATTCCGACCTGCGGATTGGACATCGAGGCGATGTTCATCGTCGCGATAGATTGTCGTTTCAGCGACTGACCCGCTCGACTGCCGATATACGACATTGATGGCTTGGTTGCCGATCCATTCGACAGAAACCACCTCCACGGCGCTGCCAGGCATTACGCCGGTGACGCGCCCGCCTGGTTTGATGTCTTCAAGTCTGGTCATGCCGGTCTGCTTCCAGGTGAAAATTCTCCCAAATCAAGTAATTACTTGATTGAAATGATGTCAACATTAGGGATCCTTGGGGGAGGGTGCCATGCGATCTGGCCATCGCCATTGCCATCGCGCGCTGACCAGACGCTCAAAGGAGCCGGCATCCGTCGCCAAGCATGCCCGGCTGAAGCAGTTGATCACTCGCAGGATCCGGAAGAGCCGGTCGTCGGAGAGACGTCCGACACAAAGTTGAGGCACCAGCATCGTGGCTCCTCTGCCGTTTAAGCAAATTCCTCCGACCGATCCAGCACCAGGGGGAAAGCTGTTGGTGGATCGCGCTATGGTCGAAGAGTGGCTCCCGACCATCCCGCGCACCGCCGCCAATGCTCTCAAGGCTCACCAAGATTTCGCCCCTCCAGTAGATCTGCTTCAGTATTGAATTCAATAATTTCAGATCGAGCCAAGGCTGATTGCACATCCGTCTTGTTCACGACAACAATATGTTGCCGCCGTGCGTCTTCTTTTTCGGCGTCACCCAGCAGACCCAGTCTTTTGAGGGCGTAAAACAGCATTGCATTCCGGACCCTGAGGACCATAGAGCCTTCCGACATGCCGTAGTCTTTAGCGACGACCTTCTTCTGGCTGTCTGTCAGCTGCGGATGGGGCGCAATCTCGATCCCGACATACTCTTGCCAGAGTGTGTCCTTGTCTCCCAGCGCCACGGGATCGCCGAACGACCCGGCCTCTAAGATCCGAGGAAGCAGGAAATCCTTAAACCTGTTCTCCAAGTGGCAGAATGCGCGTGTATGCCACCGGAACCCGTCATAACCGAAGGCATGGGGGGTAATGCGACGCCAAACCGGATCGGGTCGCTTAGTGTTCATCGACTGGTAGCACACATCGAGCGAACGGCGCTCCCGCATCGCCGTCAATACTGAGCGCAGTATCTCGGTATCAATGATGCGATGCGGTGTAACCGCTACGTCTATCTCCGGCACATGGGCCACCCATGAATCTTCTGGCCGAGACAGGCCTTCACCAAGCACGCGAAGCCGGGATAAATAGACGCTTGGATCAGGCCGCAGAAACCGTGTTCGGAACGTATGCGATGGGACATAGCGCTTTGCGCTTTTGTCGTAGTCCACGTTCCCAGGTGCTGTGTCCTGGTACATGGCGAGATCTCTGGATGCCTGTGGGACCGAGACGCCGAACATCTCGATGATGTCGCCGCGATTGATCCCACCCTCCCAGAACAGCCGAAATTCGATGAACTCCAGTCTCTGCTCTACACCCCATCGGATTGCGGGGCTCTTTTCGTTCATGGCATCCTCACTTAATGGGTATCAAAACGATATTGACATCGTGGTGATATGCGTATAGTTTTGTATCCCATCTGGGAGCGGCAGTCAACATGCGATCATGGTTCCGAGCAGGGGCCAGTGACCATGCGAGCGAACGCCTCCGTTGTGAAACATCAGATGCGAGGCCCAACGTGACTGCGACCCTTACTTTCCACCCGCTCGGCAACGCCGACTGCACCCGTATCGACTTTGCCAACGGGCAGAAAATGCTCGTGGACTATGCCGATATGCGTAACGCCAATGATCCGTTCGACAAGCGGGTCGACCTGCCGGACGTCCTCAAGGCCGATCTGCGCGTTGCCAAGCGGGACAATTACGACGTCGTCTGCTTCACCCACCTCGACGACGACCATTGCTGCGGCGCCGGTGACTTCTTCTGGCTGGACCATGCAGCGAAGTATCAGGGTGAAGGCCGGATCAAGATCAAGGAACTCTGGGTTCCCGCTGCCGCAATCCTTGAGGACGGCTGCCAGGACAGCGCCCGGATCATCCGGCAGGAGGCGCGTCACCGCTTGCGTCAAGGCTATGGCATCCGCGTGTTCTCACGGCCCAAGAAGCTTAAGGACTGGCTGGAAAAGCAGGGGCTGTCGCTGGAAGCGCGAGCGCATCTGATCACCGATGCCGGTACTTGCGTGCCGGGCTACTCGAAGTATGGGCAAGAACAGGTCGAATTCTTCATCCATAGCCCGTTCGGCTGGCGTCAGGACGACAACGGCATCATCGACCGCAATCAGGACAGCGTCGTTTTTCAGGCGACGTTCCTTGAAAATGGTCGCGAGACCTATGCGCTCTTCATGTCGGACATCGACTGCGACTCGATCGACCAGATGGTTAAGACGACCAAGCGGCACGGCAACGAAGACCGCCTCCTGTGGGACATCTTCAAGATTCCGCATCATTGCTCGTACACAGCCATTGGGTGGGAAAAGGGCGAAGACAAGACCCAGCCGACCGAGGATGTCGAATGGCTCTGTGAGACCCAGGGTCGCGAGCGCCATGTTATGGTGTCGACCAGCAAGCCGATGCCGGTCAAGGGCAGCGCGGAGGACAAGGACGTCCAGCCACCGCACCGTCAGGCTGGCGCTTACTACAAATCCGTCGCCCGGGAGGCTGACGGTAGCTTCAAAGTGACGACGGAGACTCCGTCCATCGCCAAACCCAAGCCGATCCAGATCGAGATCACCGATCGCGGTGCGCGCCTGCTTACCATCTCGGCTATCGCCGGTGCTGCCAGTATCGTTTCGGCACCTGCGCGGGCGGGCTAATCTTGACGGAAGTTGGTCTGCATAGCTGGTGGGTTGAATTTGGTGACCCAATCAATGCTGCGGACAGCGCCATCGGCGCCGTCCGTATTCTGGCCGACTATATCAGTGACGGCGGTGCAGCTGGCGTTACTTTAGTTGGCGCGCGCCAGGCCGCAGACGGCCAGCTGGCCGCTCTACTTCTCGAAATCGAGGTCGAACGTCCGCAGGAACTCGCCGCGCCCATTCGGGGAATTGAACCGGTAGCTGTCGTCTTTGGCGAGGAATCAAAGCCGCCCAGTGTTCTTGCACTACGCTCGGACTTCCCCGAGACGATGCATCAGAATTGGTCACCCGAAGGGTATCCGCGGGCACTTTGCATCGATGATCGTCCCTGGCAAGAAGCGCGCCTGACTTACACGTCGGCAGATTTTTTGCGGCGCATTCAGCTGTGGCTGGCCAAAGCTGCTGCCGGCGACTTGCATGATCAGGCGCAGCCTCTCGAACCGCTCTTCTTCTACAGCCCTATGACGCTTGTTGTTCCAAGGGCCGCCTTGCATGATGGTGCCGAGCCTGCGGAACTCCTTGGATTCGTTCGAGGGGATAACAAGTCGATCATTATCACTCAGCTGGCTGATTTGCGTCGGGACGACCCGCCGGCATTTGTGGTGGTGCCGGTGTCCGTCGCGCCGCAGGGGATGCAGCGTATCCAGTTCGCTCCCCAGGCGCTGAATGGGCTCGCCAGTCAGCTATCAGCGTGCGGTTTCGATTTGGTCGCTTTACTGCGGCAGAGGCTCACATCCTGGGCAGGCCTGGGAAACGACGCTGTGCGGCGACTTAATGCCAGGATCGCCATTGTCGTTGCCTTTCCGGTTTCCGATGAAGCCGGCCGGACTGCCCACGACCTGCGAGCGTTCGTTACTCATGAATGCGCCGGGGAAGTGGGGGTGGCACTGGGAGCCCTTGCAAAAAACAATAGCGGCAAGGGCGCAAGTGAGGCCTACCTTCAAACCTTGTTCTCTGCTCCCGACGCAGAACTACAGGCTATTCGCATCGAGCCTGCCGACGTTCACTTGGAATTTGATCGCAACATCGGCGCGGCCGTCAGCGGCGAAGTCGAGCCTGACCAGCGAAAGGCGGTGCTGATTGGTGCGGGTTCACTGGGCTCGCACTTGGCCACCACTCTCGCCCGCGAAGGACATTTCACCTGGACGGTCGTGGATGACGACATTCTCCTGCCGCACAACTTCGCACGCCATGCCCTCTTCCCGGATGATACGGGGGCTCCGAAAGCGCCTGCCCTTGCCCACTACGTCAGCAGGCTGACTGGCGAACCGGCGCATGGGCTGAATGCCAACATCCTGACTGCTGATGGCGCATCCCAAACCGGTCTGGCTGAGGCAATCTCAAACGCGGATCTTATCCTCGACTCCTCAGCATCGGTCGCGGTATCCCGGCACATTTCCAACCTAGCTGGTGCAGCGCGGCGTATTTCGATCTTTTTCAACCCGGAGGGCTCCGCCATCGTGCTGCTCGCCGAGAGCGCTGATCGGGGCATCAAGCTGCAGGAGCTGGAAGCCCAGTATCATCGCTTGATCCAGACAAGACCTGACCTAGGAGCCCACCTTCGGGTATCAGGCGACGGCCTACGTTACAGCGGCTCCTGCCGAGCTCTGACCAACCGCATCCCTGCATCTTCGGCGGCGCTCCTGAGCGCAATCGCATCCCGCGCCGTGGTCGAAGCGGCAAAGGCTCCATTTGGGCGTGTATCTATCTGGACAGTGCAAGACGACCTTAGCGTTTCACTGAACCATGAAGATGGTGAGGTCGTCGAGCGCATCTCGCTTGGCGCATGGGTCGTCAGTTATGGTGCCTCTGTCGCCCAGGAGATTGCCCAGCTTCGGGCGGAAAGTCTTCCCAGTGAAACGGGTGGGGTTCTCCTGGGCATTGTGGACACGAGCCGCCAGACCATCCAAATCGTCCGGGCAATGGCTGCGCCGGTGGACAGCAGAGGCAGTGCTCACGCCTTTGAACGTGGCGTCATGGGACTTGCCGACGCTGTAAGCGAAGCAACCAAGCGATCACTTTATCAGGTGCGGTATGTCGGTGAGTGGCACTCCCACCCTCAGGGATCGTCTACAAGACCCAGCGCCACCGACATCCGTCAGATGTGCTGGCTGACCGAAGAATTGCAGAACGAGGATCTTCCGGCCTTGATGGGTATTGCCGGTGACAATGGCGCATTCAGGCTGATGTTGGGGAACCGGTCTGCGTACGATGCCGACGAGGCGGCTCAATGACCGAGCCTGGTGCAGCCGAAGACATCCAGAGCAAGTTCGTCAAAAATGGTGTTGGCGGGGATTTCCTCCAAGCGCGCAAGGTCGAGGATAAGATCGGACTTTGCCTGTCGGGTGGCGGATACCGCGCGACAATCTACCATCTCGGCGCGCTAATTCGGCTCAACGAACTCGGATATCTCGCTAGAATTGATGAGGTGGCCAGTGTCTCAGGTGGATCGATCGCAGCTGGCTTCCTGGCGCTGAAATGGAGCGATCTGGACTTCGACGCCTCTGGTGTCGCCAGGAACCTCTACCACGAAGTGGTTGTCCCGCTCCTTCGCTTCGTTGGCATCGGGATCGACACCCGGGCCATCCTTTACAGCTTTCTACCTGGATGTGCTGCCGCGGATAGCATTGCGCGTGCCTATGACCGGCACCTCTATCAAGGGGCCACTCTACAAGACCTGTCGGACCGTCCGCGTTTCACCTTTATGGCCACAAATCTCCAGACCGGTAGCGGCTGGCGATTTTCTAAGGCTTACGCGGCAGACTACCGCGTCGGCATCATAGACAAGCCCGATCTGCCGCTCTCAAAAGTAGTCGCGGCGTCATCGGCTTTCCCGCCTCTATTGTCGCCAGTTGCAATCGATTTGACGGGTCAACGCGTCAAGGCAGCCGCAGGTGCTGACCTTCACCGGCCACCTTTCACCGAGCGCGCCGTACTTACGGACGGCGGCGTCTACGACAACCTTGGCCTGGAGCGTGTGTGGAAGCGCTGTCGCACGATCCTTGTCAGTGACGCAGGGAAGACGATCCCGGAAGTCGGAAAACCTGGCGGTCGATGGGTCGGGCAAACGTACCGGACGCTCAACATCATCCAGCAGCAAGTCCAGAACTCACGTCAGCGTATCCTGTTCGGCATGGCTAACTCGGGTCAGAGAAATGTCGTATACTGGGACATTGGGTCTGCGCCGGAGCAATATGGTATCGAACATGGTACGGCGCTGTCGCGTGAAGAGGCTCGCGAAGCGGCCGACTTGCGAACGAGGCTCAATCCGTTCTCCAGCGTCGAGCAGAGGCTTCTCGTTAAGGCCGGCTACGCCGGCGCGGATGCAGCCCTCAAGGCGCGCGGCTTTATCCCGGACATTCCGGCTAACTTTCCAGTTCTGCCCTGATGGCGCAAAGAGCACTGCGGCGATATCAACTACGCCGGCGTAGTGCTGACTGTCGCTGGTGCCCACAACGAGCGACTGTAGACTAGCTGCCGGCCTGGGAAATGAAGTGGCGAATGACGCTGCATCTGTAAATCTCTTCAAAGATTGTCGGCTTCGTGCTACATATGTCTATAATATGTAGTGCGAAGCTGACAGATGCCAACACCTCACAATCCTCCGGCCGCTGTGCGGCGCGCGCTGCGCAAGCTCGGCGCGGACATCCAGGACGCCCGGCGGCGTCGGCGGTTGCCGATGGCCGTCGTAGCAGAGCGAGCTTTCACGTCGCGGTCGACACTCCAGAAGATCGAGGCCGGAGACACCAGTGTCAGCATCGGCATCTATGCCAGCGTCCTCCAGGCGCTTGGGTTACTGGAGGGGCTAAGCCAAGTGGCGGATATCGCCAACGACAGCGTCGGCCAGGCGCTGGCCAGTGCCGACTTGCCGAAGAGTGTCCACCTCAAGCGGCCAGCGGGACCGTCGCGCGATGGCTGATTTTGAGGTCCACGTCGATCTGAAGGGCCGCCTGCATCCTGTCGGACTGGCGCGCAGCAACCGTGTCCGCGGTGGTGAGACCATCCTGTTCGAGTACGATCCTGCCTGGCTGAAGGATGCAGAACGGTTCTCGCTTGAGCCTGCTCTCCCCATAACGCGTGGCGCCTTTGCTCCACCGGCGGGGCTGTCGACCTTTGGCTCGATTGGCGACTCCGCGCCCGACACCTGGGGGCGCCGTCTCATGCAACGTTCGGAGCGACGCAGCGCCGAAAGGGATCGCCGCGCCTTGCGCACGTTGACCGAAAGCGATTATCTTCTGGGTGTCGCCGACGAGACCCGGCTTGGCGCGCTTCGCTTCCGGCGGGTGAACGAGGAGTCGTTCCTCGCACCGATCCGCGCGGGGGTTCCGGCCTTGATCGAACTCGGGCGTCTCCTTCAGGTCACCGAACGGATCCTGCGGGATGAGGAAACCGACGAGGACCTCCAGCTCATCTTTGCGCCTGGCTCGTCGCTGGGCGGCGCGCGTCCGAAGGCCTCGGTCATCGATCAGCATGGTCATCTTTCCATTGCCAAGTTCCCGAAGGAAACCGACGAATACAGCATGGAGACATGGGAGGAGATTGCCCTCCGACTGGCCGGCCAGGCCGGTATCGTCACGCCGCACCACGAACTCGTCGATGTGGCGGGCAAGAAGGTCATGCTGTCCCGGCGGTTCGATCGCGAAGGCGCCGTGCGGATCCCGTTCCTGTCAGCGATGGCGATGATGGGCGCCAAGGATGGCGAGCGCGGAAGCTATCCCGAAATCGTTGACGCTCTGGCCGAGCATGGCGCACAGGGCAAGACCGATGCCCAGGCCCTGTATCGCCGTGTCGTCTTCAGCGTGCTGATCTCCAATGTCGACGATCATCTGCGCAACCACGGCTTCCTCTGGCGCGGCAAGGCGGGATGGTCGCTGTCGCCAGCCTATGATCTCAATCCGGTGCCGACCGACATCAAGGCGCGGGTGCTGACCACCAATATCGATCTCGACGAGGGCTCCTGTTCGCTTGATCTGCTTGAAGAGGCTTCAGAATACTTCGCCCTGACGCTCGCGCAGGCGCGCGCAATCATCAAGGAGGTGGCCACAGTCACGGCCACCTGGCGCGAGACCGCAAAGTCGGTCGGTGCGCGATCGGCTGAGATCAACCGCATGGCCAGCGCCTTCGAGCATGAAGATCTGCAGCGCGCGCTGGCGCTATGACGCGACCATGCCTCCGCGGATTTGACACGCCATCGGTCAGGGTGCAGCCTCTTGAGGGCGCGTTCTATTTGCTTGCGCCTAGGATGACCTCCGGAAAGGGAAGCCCATGATTGGTCCGTTGATCTGCATAGCTGGCATGGTGATCAGCGTCGTGGGGTCAGTCCATTGCTGGCTGGTCTACCGGGAGTCTGCGCGCAGTGCCCGCGTCGACCCCGAGAGGGTCCGGCGCTTTGTGGAAAGCGCGCCGCTGCACCGCCTTGAGGAGCTGAAGGCGAAGCGCCCGGTGTGCCGGTGCTGCGGTGCGCCGCTCGAGGCGCGCGGGGCGTAAGCTCAGGGCGCGCGCGGCGGCTGCATATTTTACGGAAAAACTTTTACCGTAAACTTGACGCGTGATCTGCGAGGTGGCATAACGCCCCCAAGGACACTTCACGAGGACAGCTTTCATGGCGACGAAAGGGGAAATGGTGCGGGCGCTTGCCCAGCGGTTCGACCTGAACCCCAACAAGGTCGACGCGATGACGCGTGCCATGGCGCGGGCGGGACTGCGAACGCCTGGCGGCCGTGGCCGGGCGGCGGCGGACATGACGGGGGAGGATATCTTTCATCTCACCCTGGCACTTGTCATGGGGCTGGAGACCAAGGATGCGCCTGAGGCCGTGCGGGAACTCTCGCAGCTTCGGCTTGTGCGCGGGAACCTGTTTCTTGACGGCCATATCCAATGGGAAGCCAACTGCGATGCAGGAGGGGAGAGCAAGTTGCTTGATGCCCTGAACCGGTTGCCTGTCGCTGGCCTGCAGCTGCATCGCACCTTTGGCGCATTCTGCGGCCACTGGCTCGAGGAGGGGTTCGAGGATGCCGACGAAGGGTTCAACTCTGCCCCGGTCTCTGTTGAGGTCAGTTCAAACGGGCCGCATGCCGTGTTCTCGCACCGATCCGACAAGGGCAGTCTGAAGCTCTGGTTTGGTGATGCTGCTAGGGATCTGAAAACACCGGAATGGGAGCGGCGGACGATCCTGTCCGACAAGCTCTTCCGGCGGCTGTCGCAGCTCGCCCGCAGCGGCGCGTCCTGACCGAATCCCGGCGCCTTCCTGGCGCGGAGAACCGAATGATTTGCCGAATTCGATTCGCGAAATCGGAGTGATTTCATGATGTGCGCCGCTGAATTGGCGTGCGTTCTCAACTATCCACAGAGTTATCCCGATGAAAATGACCATTCAAAAATTTTCTGAAGCTCACAGCGCCCACGTTTCGGGCGGTGCTGAAGAACTTCCGGTCATCTTTTCGCAAAATCTGCTGGATGATCTGAAAATCGGAGGCATGCGCCTTTCCGATCTTGAGGCCGGAATTTGCGAAAATTCGGCCCCCGAAACCCCGCTCTCCCGGCGGTCTGGACAGGTGGGTCCGGTGTCTCTTATGGGCAATTCCCGAATATGCGGCTGATCTCCTGACGCGGTTCTGATCTCTCAGTTCCAGTCAGGTTACAGGCGCTCATCGGAAGAAACTGTCCAAAGAGGCTCAAACACCCAAAACCAGATATAGGCGCTTGGCGCCCGAATGAACCGTGCGAAAGCCCGATCCCAGTGATACACCTGCCGATTAGCATGATGCTGTCGCCAGGACAAGGACGGCTCTCCGCGCATTTCTAAAATCGTCATAGCCCGAGAATGTCAATTTCTCGGGGCGGGAGAAATCATGTCTGACCTTTCCATCGGCGGCGGCGTCCGCCTGCCCGAACCCAGCCGTGGCAACCGTGCCACCCAGGTCGGTTCGACCCAACACTTCACCGGCAGTATCGTCCTGGGCTCCGGCCCCGGCATTCGCACCGGGGTAGAAAGCCATCTCGAGGCGCAAGCGGCTCTGCTGCTGGCAGCGCGGCCCGAAGTGCGGGGCCTCGTTGAACAGGTCCGTTTCGACTGGTTCGATGAAGATGGCGAAATCCACAAGCACTACATCGACCTGGTCGCCACCGAGCATGATGGCACCGTTATCGGCTATGCCGTACGCCCGTTGGGACGGGTGAAGGACGCCTATTTGGCGCAGCTGGCCCGCGTGAAGGAGCAGGCCATCGCTCAGGGGGTTCTGGACGACTTCCGTCTGTTCACCGAACGGGATGTCTGCCCGGTCGAGTTCTTCAATGCGAAGCTCTTCCATTCGGTGCGGCGGCCGGACTGCTTCGGCGATCCCGTGGCCCGGGATGTCGTCGGCCGGATGACCGGCGTCGTCACGATCGAAAGCCTGGTCGAGCAGACCGGTCTTGACGGGATGGGCTTCCGCGCACTCGTTCGGCTGATCCGGTCCGGGCACCTCCAGATGGTAAGCTATGAGCGTATCGAGCACTCCAGCTTGGTGTTCAAGGTGAAGGAGGTCTGCGCATGACTGTCGACCGTTCCCGGAGCTCCGATCTGGTTGCGCCGCGCCGCAAGGGCTCCAAACGGGTCCCTTCCGCACCTGTCGGTCCTGTCGAGCACGACACCAGGGCTGCTTGGTGGGGTACGCCTGTTGTTCCGGCCTGGATGATCCTCGACGGAGGCTCGGCTTTCCGGTGTCAGAAGGGTCTGCAGGTCGCCTCTGATCTGGCCGTAACCTCCGGCGCCTGAGCCCAGGACGGCAGACGACGCCGTCCGCACCGCAACCCGCACTCACTCGACCCACCCCTCTTCCAGGCGGTGCCGTTCGGCGACCGCACTCTCTCCTGCTGCCTTGTGCAGCGCCAAACATCCGCAAAAGGACTTCAAAATGGATCTCTCCTTCACCACCGAAAATTCCCGCTATGCCTTCGGCAGCTTCGATCGCATCACCGTGGACGGCACGGCCTTCCGCCTCCACATGGAAACCGAGGTTGGGGTCGTCCTGACCCAGGATGACGACACGGGCTTTTCCCGGCAGTTCTCGCATCAGGATCTTTCCCGCCTGGGAGGCCTGGGCCGGATCCGCGTCGAGCGGAACTACTTCAATCCGGACGCTGCGCGTAAGCGTCAGCTGGCGCATGGCGTATCGCTTTCTGCACTCTCCGGGCGACCGCTGCGCCGGTTCGTTCGCAAGGATGCCTATTGCCAGGCGGCAATCGACATGCATCGCGAGAAGCTGCTGAAATTCACCGATGCGTCCATTGACGCGTCCATGGACATGCTGGTGGGCCGTGCGACACAGCTGGCATCCAAGCATATTCCTTGTGGTGCCATGAACGTTCTGCCCTCCGAGAACATGGGAGAGGCGCCCAGTGCTCGGACGCTGCGCAGGTGGCTTGCAGAGCGCTACGATCTGAACCTGATCGGCCATCTGGACAAGATGGATCGGCGCGGATGGCGGGGGACCCGTCTCGACCCCGAGGTGGCCGCCATCATGCATGAGGAAGTGCAAGGGTATCTGTCGCGCGACAAGCCGACGATGCAGCAAATCTACGAGAATGTCGCGTTGGCCATCCATGAGCGCAACGAACACTATACCGAAGAGGGAGATCACCTCAGCGTGCCGAGCCGCGAGACCGTGCGTCGGGCGATCCGGGCACTGGATCCGTTTCGCGTGGAAGTAGCCCGTAATGGCGAGGCCGCAGCCCGCAAAAGGTTCCGGCCAGTTCTGAATGGTCTCGGCGTGACTCGCCCGTTGGAACGCGTCGAGATCGACGAATGGACGGTGGACGTCTCGACCCTGCTCGAGAGCAAAAACATCTACGGCATGCTTAGCGATGATGAGAAGCGGCAACTCGGCCTATACATCAAAGGCGACGACAAAGATCCCCGCTACAAGGAAAAGGCCAAGGCCAAGGATCGCTGGACGCTTACCGCAGCGATCTGCTGTGCCACGCGCTGCATTGTCGGCATGGTCCTGAGCCGCTCGGCGAACTCCGAGGCCGCGGTGCAGCTCCTGCAGATGATCACGACCAACAAGGGGGCGTGGGCGGATGCCGTCGGGGCGCTGACGCCTTGGGACATGCATGGCACGCCCGAGTTGATCGTTTTCGATGGAGGCTCTGCCTTCAAGTCGATGCGCTTTCGCATGGCGGCTGAGGATCTCGGCGTGATGTGGCAAATGGCGATGAACGGTGTGCCGGAGAACCGCGGAACGATCGAGCGTGCATTCGGAAGCTTCCGGAGCGACTTCGCGCCGCGTCTGTCGGGGCACACGTTCTCCAGCATCATGGAGAAGGGCGATGCGGATCCCGAGAAGCGCGCAGCACTCACCCTGGACGAATTCACCTTCGCGCTGCTGCGGTGGGTGATCGACATCTACCACAACACGCCCCATCACGGGCTGGGCGGAGAAACCCCTGTGAAGGCCTGGCGTCGCCTGTCGAAGCTGCATGGCGTGACGCCGCCGCCGGATGCGGAGATGATGCGGCTGTGCTTCGGCCAGGAGCGTGAGTATCGCCTCGACAAGACCGGCATCACCATTCTGGGCGTTCGTTACCAGTCCGAAGCATCCCAGCAGCATTTCCGCCATGAAGAGCCGGAAAAGGTTTCCGTGCGCTGGCACCCCAAGGACATCGGCGCCATCTCTGTCAAACGGGGCAAGACCTGGTACGAGGTGCCTGCGCTCGACCCGTCGCTGCAAGGTGTCGCAGCCCAGACCTGGCTGACGGCTGTGCGTCATGTTCGCAACGCGAACCCGAAGTCGAACCGCCTCGACAACGTCGCCGTCCGTGACGCCATCACGGCGATCAAGGCGCGCAACGAAGCCGCGATGGCCGCGGCCGGCCTCAACCTCGAGGACTGGTCCGAGAAACGCTGCGCGAAGGAGGAGAAGAAGCTTCTGGCCGGCATCGAGTTCGTTGAGCGCAAGGAGCTGCGCCAGGCGAAAGACGGTCTCGGCATGGAGATCCCCGCCTCCTCCGAGCTGACCGTGGCGGCTGAGAAACCCAGCACGCCGGAGGCGCCCGCCAAACCCGCGAAGCGGGCCACCAAAGCGCGCGGCGTCACGCCCACCTCGCCCAAGTCCAACATGACCATCGAGGAGGACTGATCATGGCACAAGCTGATACCGCAAAGAGCGCCCTGGAACGGGTCCGCAGCCTTCACATCGGTTCCGCACGTGATGCCGAGGCGGCAATGCATACGACGCGCCTTCTTGCCACGGACGAACAGGGGCATCTGACCCCTATCGCCAAACGCTTCACCCGCACCGGTGAAACCCGTGGGGTCATGCTGATCGGGGGGCCGGGAAGCGGCAAGTCCCATCTGTTGGAGCGCACGCTGTCCAAGCTCATGGTGCTGCAGGAGGGCGAATACGGGCGGCCGCGCTATCTTGGATGTTCGGTGCCGAGCCCAGCGACGTTCAAGAGTATGACGCTCGCCCTGCTGGCGGAGAGTGGCTACCCCGATGCGAACCCGCGCAAGGAGGCTTGGTCGCTCTGGCAGGATCTGCGTCACCGCTTGCAGCTTCTCGGGATCTCAGTGCTCTGGATCGACGAGGCGCAGGACCTCTTCTGCGCGGACCGCAAGCTGATCCTACGGGCGCTGAAATCCCTGATGCAGGGGGACGATGCCGTCATCGTGGTCCTGTCCGGCACGGAGGACCTCGCCAAGGTCATTCGCACGGATCCGCAGGTGCAGCGCAGGTTCACCGCGATGGTGCTGCCCGATCTCGTGGAGCAGGTCGATGGCGACAGTTTCCGCGATGTCATCACCCAATACTGCGAGCGGGTGGGGCTCGGGGCGCCGATCGAAGCGGATCTGATCGGACGCATCTTCCACGGGGCACGCTATCGGTTCGGACGGGCCCTCGAGCTGCTGCTGCAGGCCATGGAAATCGCCATCGGACGCGGCGATGAAGATCTGGATATCGGGCATTTCGCGGCGGCCTACGCGATGAACGAGGCCTGCACGGCCGCCGACAACGTCTTCTACGCCGAACACTACTGGCTCCTGAAGCCCGATGAGGTCGAGGAAGAAGAACAACCTCGTCGGAAAAAGCGGTGAGGGCGGTATCATGAGCGCGCTTTTCCCCATGCTGCCGTTTGCCGATGATGAGACGCCTCTGTCCTGGGCGGCTCGGCAGGCTGCGTTCCACACCCGCGGCCGCGCTCTCGCGTTTTTGACGGATCTCGGCATTCCCCTCGTGGACCTCGCGCGGGGCGACGAGCCGGCGGTCTTGCGTCTGTGCGAGAGGGCAGGGCACGATCCCGCAGCGGTGTTGCGCAATACGATCAGCGCAGTTGGTGGGCGGCGCTACCAGTTGCGGGGGCTGGAGTTCGCAGCCGAGTTCACGACCGGTCCTGTGACACGGATCTGTCCTGCCTGCCTGGACGATGATCTCACCGGGGCGGGTTTGCCCGGTACCGCGTTGCGTCATCGGCTCATCTGGCGGTTGGCTCCGGTGCGGACCTGTCCGATCCACGGAACAGCGCTCCGGGATCTGCGGGCGGGGAGGTGGGATGACATCGCGCATGAGCTGCAGGCCATGACGTCCTTGATCGATGCCGAGCGGCAGGTGCCGGATCGTGCCCGCGTTGTCTCGCCGCTGCAGGCCTACGCGGTGGCGCGTCTGGAGGGCTGCCCCGGGCCCGCCTGGCTGGATGGTCAGGATATCGACCAAGCAGTGCGCGCGACCGAGATGCTGGGCGCCCTCGAGGCCTTTGGCCCGAAGCTGAAAGCCTCGGACATGAACGAGGACATGTGGGATGCGGCCGGGCGTGCGGGCTGGCCCATCGTGTCGGAAGGCGGCGCGGCGATCCGGGAGTATCTCATGGCGCGCGTCACGGCATGCAGAGGGAAGAGAGCCGCGCCGCGCGCGGCCTTTGGCATGTTGCATGCTTGGCTCTCCGGTAGCCGACTGTCCAAGAACCCGGGGCCTATTCGCGACATGCTCCGGGATGTGATCCTCGAGACCACCCCGCTCAGCAAGGGACACATGCTCTTGGGCAAGCCGGTTACTGATCCCCACCTCTGCAGCGTGGCGTCGATTGCGAAGGCTGAAGGTCTCGACGCCAGAACCCTGCGCAACGTCCTGCAGGTCGCGGGGCTTTTGAGCTCGGCAGAAGCGGAACAGGGGAGCAACCGGCTCGTGGCTGACTACACCGCAGCGCGCGATCTGATCGATGTCGTAAAGCATGCTGTCCCGGTCACGCGCCTGCCGAGCATGCTCGGAGCTTCCCGCCCGCTGGTCGCGCTTCTCATCGAGATCGGGCAGCTGCACCGCGTGCAGGATCACCGTGCCCTGGCGAGCAAGATCGGCAAGCCGACATTCGCTACGTTTGCGAACCAACAGGTATTGAGGGCAAGAGGCCGTAGTTTGCAGCGGGTATGAAAAGCTGCTTGAACGTGCCGCGCTTCCGCCCGCTTTCGGTGAAAACTTCGCTGTCCAGGTTGCGAAACTTTGACGACAGTGCCACACTTTCTCAGAAAGATACGTCCAACCAAGTATTTGATGCATTGCAGCTGTCGCCAGCGAGGTTAACAATTGATCGAGAGTCTCCATTTGGCCAATGTAGGTGCATACGATACCGCAGGCACCAAGCTCGAAGGGTTGAAAAAGCTCAACTTCATCTTCGGTTCGAACGGATCAGGCAAGACAACGATTTCTCGTGTTGTCGAAAGCACGGTAGCTTTCCCTAACTGCCAAGTAGCTTGGGCAGGCGGAAGTCCACTGGAAACCCGCGTCTATAATAGGGACTTTGTCGAGAAGCACTTCGATGCGGAAAGCAGCATAAAGGGCATCTACACGTTCGGCGAGAACGTTGAGGTCGCCGAGAAGATCAAGACGCTTAAGGGCGAAGCCGATGGAATAAAAGCGAAGCTTGACAAACTGCGAAAGAACCTCAGCGGCGAGGATGGTACTAGCGGGAAGAAGAAAGAACGAGAAGTTCTCGCAGCGCAGTTCCTACAAGATGTTTGGGATGCCAAGGGAAAGTTCAGTGATTTGAAAGATGCTTTCGCTGGGCTAAACAGCGACAAAAAGAAGTTCCGCGACCACTATCTTGCCGAGGCTTTAAGCAACGTAGCTACAGTGAAGGATATTGCTGAGCTTCGCGAAGACGCCGCGACTGTGTTCTCGGGGTCGCTGACAAAAGCAAATGTCTTACCCAATCTGGATATCTCAGAGGTTTCCGCGTTAGAGGACTCGGCCGTCCTCAAGAAGAAGATCATCGGCAAGGAAGATGTGGATATCGCGGCGCTGATCGAAAAACTCGGTAATAGTGACTGGGTCCAACAAGGCCGTCCGTATTTCGATCAACTGGAAGATCAGTGCCCGTTTTGCCAACAAAAGACAGATGAAGCCTTCAGGCAAAGCCTAGAGGCGTATTTTGACGAGAGTTACATTGCCGACCTCGTGGCTATCGACAAGCTGCTTGCCGACTATACCAATGCAGCAAGAGAATTACTGACCACTTGCAGCGTGTCCGACATTGTAGATTCACCCTATCTTGACCGCAAGGCCTTCGAGAAGGATGTCGCAGCCCTTCGCTTGGCTCTCGACAGCAACGTTGAGCACGTCAAAGCGAAGCGGAAAGAGCCTAGCGCCCCAGCAACGCTTATTGATACAGCCCAGCTGCTCGCGGCGGTGAACTCCCACATCGTAACGGCCAACAAGAAGGTCAAAGTCAACAACGACACCATCGAGAATCTTGCAGCCAGAAAGAAAGAGTTGACTTCGCAGATTTGGAAAAGTTTTCTCGAAGACACAAAGGCGATTTACGATAAATTCAAAGTTGAAACTGGTGGGCTCGACAAGGCAATCAGCTCACTAGAAATTCAGATTGAAAAAGAAACAAAGAACTTCGACGACAAGCAGGAAGAGATAGAAGAAAACGAGCGGAAGATCACTAGCATCAAGCCAACGATTGAAGCCATCAACAAGCTTTTGAAGTCATTTGGCTTCACAAACTTCCATCTCTTAGAAAGCTCGGGCGAAGGGTATTATGAAGTCAAACGCGCAGACGGAAGCGATGCCAAGCGAACCCTAAGCGAAGGAGAGAAGTCCTTCATAACATTTTTATATTTTTATTATCTGGTTGGCGGGTCATTCAGTTCGAGCGGCGGCACGGCTGACAAGATTGTTGTGTTCGATGACCCCGTTTCGAGCCTCGACGCAGACATTCTCTTCATAGTTTGCAATCTGATAAAATCAATCATTGCCGAAATGCGAACGGGCACAAGTGCGATCAAACAGGTGTTTGTTCTCACGCATAATATCTACTTCCACAAGGAAGTGACGTTCGACAAGAAGCGCAGCGCTGCCACGGCAAGAAGTGACGAGACGTTTTGGGTCGTACGCAAAACCTCCCAACGATCTGAGCTCATGCCTTTTACGGAGAATCCGATTAAGTCGAGCTATGAAATTCTCTGGCGAGAGGTCAGGCAGAAGCCGCCTTCAGACACGGCAATCCAGAACGTCATGCGTAGAATCCTCGAACACTACTTCAAGTTCTACGGGGGCATTACGCCCGAGACCATTGTCGAAAAGTTCGACGGCAAGGACAAAATGATCTGTAGCACCCTGCTCTCTTGGGTGAATGACGGATCGCACTTCGCCACGGATGACCTCTACATGGCTTGTAATCCAAGCCAAGTCGATCGCTACCTGAACGTGTTCCAGAGAATTTTCGAAGAGTCCGACCACGGGGGTCATTTCAAAATGATGATGGGCGATGACTATGTGGAACTGCCCACTGAAGAAGCCCATGACACCGACATTGCATCGGTTGAGCCCGAGGACGCCTGAACCGTAAGCCGCACAGCTGCATCACAACGTGATTGCGTTGTCCACTGCGGGGGGGATTACTCACATGGCCAAGGTCGGCTCTGGGCCGTCACCGCACCGCGCGCGCCCAAGCTTTGGACTGGCGGGTGCCCAGGCCATCCTGTCCTAGGAGTGGGCTCGGGGGCGGTACAACAAAGGAGGCTATGATGAGACTTGAGGATATCGCTCCTGACGTGCGCAACCGAGCGTTCGAATTCTTCTATTGGTTTTCGAGGTTTGAGTTCGCTCTCAAAGAGAACAGGTTTTTGAAGAACCAAACTCCAGGCTCACGCGCTGAACCTGGATGGGACCAGTTCGTCGAGAAGTACGAAGCAGCCTATAACCTCTCGGCCGCGGGATCGCAGCTAGTTGACGAGGCCCCACAGCGTCAGATTGTTGGGCAACACAGGCTGGAGTTCATTCCAGTCGGCTTTGACGATCAACCAGCTGAACTAGAGAAAGTCGTGCGTCTCCTCAAAACGGTTCGAAACAACCTCTTCCACGGAGGCAAGCACGGTGTCGAAGGTTGGGATGATCCAGGACGAACAGTGCTTCTTATGAGCCTGTGTATCGATATTCTCGACGAGCTTGCCGAATTAGCTGGGATTGAGGCGGACTACAAGCGTTACTATTGACTGAAGGCGATAGAAATAAAGGACAAAAGGAACCTGAATATGGGGAGTATGGGGGAACTGCACAGCAGGCTTCACGGCGGTTTGTGGCACACCACACGTCCTGACCGATTACTGTCCATCGTTGAAGTTCAGGCAATATTAGTAGAACCCGATATCCATAATCGAGAGAGGTCAAATACTGCCAATGGGCCGAAAAATTACCCAATCTCTCGAACTATTGGAGGTATAAGTCTATTTGATTTTGATGGATTCGATCCGGAGAGCTATGAGAAGCAGTTTCCGGTGAGCTCCTGGCATTTCTTTGTCCCATATGTTCGGCGCTGGCAAGGTGCTGTGTGGCTGGAAATCGAACGTGACGTTGTGAGAGAACAGTTGGTGTCACCCACTGCTCTACTCAGAAAATGGAAGGAAGAACGACTTTACGGTCATAATATTTTGCCGGCGTTGGAGGCCACGCATGTAGGTGACGTTCCGACTTCGGCAATTAGTTCTGCGTTTTTAACCTGGGATGATGGGCGGGAAGTTCGCGAATTCAGTATTCGAAACTTTGACCACAAAATCTTCACTAAGATGCTGCGAGAATGGCAGGAGGCTGTCGGAAAATAGTCCACTGGCAAGTGATCATTTTGGCAGCGTGGGAGGCACATTGCCGAGCGAATTGGCCTCGAAAGATTTATTGTAAGATGTA
The DNA here is from genome assembly GCF_047553435.1 of Rhodovulum sp. HP10. NCBI lineage: Bacteria > Pseudomonadati > Pseudomonadota > Alphaproteobacteria > Rhodobacterales > Paracoccaceae > Rhodovulum > Rhodovulum sp. HP10. The sequence goes on along the minus strand of NZ_CP180201.1, from coordinate 1,324,678 downwards.
TTCCATTTTTAAATTCGGTTGATGCATTGACAATCAATGCCCACTCGGCAGGTTGCGAATGCAGCAATAGTTGGCACTGGTCAAAGGCAGGTATGGGCCGAGGCTGTGTGAAAACTCGTTCAGGCATGGTCGACCCAGAAACGACGTTCTCCCATAGGAGCAAGGGCAGTTTTTCGTTCTGGCTTAAGCCGCCGCATACGGGCCACTGGGGAAACTGTTCCCGACAATTTCTCGGGACTGGACTTTTCACACAGCCTCGGCCGAGGCTGTGTGGAAACTCGATCGAACATGACCGGCGGCAGCACAATGTTCTCCGGCAGGCGCGCTTGTGATGTTTTGTTCCGACTTCAACGGCCGTGGGCGGCCTGGCAAGGAAATCGTCCTTCGCGATTTCAGGGAATCTGAGTTTTCACACAGTCTCGGCCGTCATCTCTCGATGCTTATCAACTTTGGGCTAAACAGACGCGGACCTTTTACAGCAGGCGAAGACATGCGGCCCTTCAAACCTTTCCGAATTTGGGATGCGAATTCTTCCAAACTGGCTACACGGATGTAGTCTTTTTCGAAGCGCGTTGGGGAGACAACATATGTCCCATCTTCGTGTCGATGCGGCGTGACAACCTCACCCTTCTGCGGCCCACGTGAGACTTTCGCGACGATCTTCATTTGCGATCTAGCCTTCTAGCAATCTTCGCCAAGTTGATCACTTGGCGAAATTGTGTGCAATCATCAATGACTGTATAGGCTGGATAACAAAGGCTCGTCCATCTCAAAGCAAAGTATGATCGGTTTGCATCAGCTGCGCTGCAGCGTTTTTGCCGAGCCCGAAGGTCCGCCCCCGGACCGACACAAGGCGTAGCCAGCGCCTGCCGTCAAAGGCGGCTTTGGGCCGGGACGCGTCTTGATCGCTAACGGCTGAGAAGCAGAGCCTAAGTTCTGCGCCGGCGGCGAACAGAGTGGGCGCCGGTCGTGTTGCCCCGCTACCTGCACTTGCTTAAGATCGTCCAGAACACCGGGGTACCGAAGCATGTACGATGAAAGTCCAATGCCGCGGGCGGCTCTTCTCGCGCTGATCTCTGACCAGATTCCGGAGGTCTATCCGGACTATGGAACTAAAAAAACTCAAGCGCTTGCCCAACGTGTCTTAGAGGATCTCTACATACTGGCGAGATGTGCGATCAGTAAATGTCGTGTGACCTACACCGATGCGATAACGCTTCGTGGCCATGGCAACAGGCAAAACGGCAGATGGCTGGATGACGTCTATAGCTTCGCCATCTCTCCCTTGGGCTTCCCGGACCTCACCATGCTGGTCGTGAACGCTGCTACCGGGCAGCCGAGCGAAGATGCCTTCGAGGCACGCCGGGGCAAGCTCAGCGAAATCCCGATATCAGAAGTCCCTCGGGAGCAGAACCGGTGCGTTTGGTTCGATGGCTATGAAGCAGTGCTCGGGCCGCTGGAGCCTATTCCGGCGAAATATCACTACGCGCGATCAGTGATGCGGGAGCCGGCTCAGGAGGCCGAGATCCGTCGGGCAGTGTCGAATGCGATCCAGCGTGTGAATGGCGTCGGCAAGGTGACCATGAAGGTCGGCAAGGAGTACATGGGCTCTGGAAACTACTCCGAGCTCTGTCTTCTGACGAGCCAGCTTCTGAAGATGCAGAAAGGTCGCTGTGCCCTCACCGGACAGCCTTTCGAGGAGCGCTCGACCGAAGAGGGCGGCATTCAAGATGATCGGATGTCACTAGACCGGATCGACAACTCCCGCGGCTACTACGATGGGAACGTCCAGCTCGTGACGCAGTTCGCAAACCGCGCGCGTGGACAGATGTCGATCCAGGAAGCCCGGCGCCGGCTCACTCAGTATGAGGAGCCTTGATCGCTTACCTATCTGAATCGTCACTAACGGTCGGTTCGGGAAAGCTGCGACGCAGCGAGGCCCATCCCGGCGAATGGCGGCTTAGGGCCGAGGCTGTGTGGAAACGCGCCGGCGCGGGCTGTCGGCTGCTGGTTGGCCGCGCTGCTCGCTTTCAGCCGCCTCCGACACTCTTTGCGCGCGTGGCGGCGTGGTTATCCCTTTCAGGCAAGGCGTGGCGTCTGCGCTTGAGGCGCGACAGCCCCCGATCAGGCGACAATGGCCCGCATCAGGCCCCGAATGCCCATCAACGCGACCACTCGCTTGATATTGTAGGCAAGGACATTCAGCGCCATTTCGGTGCCGACGTTCTTCAGCCTCCGCGTCAGGAAATGGGTGTGCCCCATCCAAGCCTTGAGTGTGCCGAATGGGTGTTCGACCGTGCAGCGGCGCAGGGTCATCGGATCGGCCTCCCCACCCAGTCTTTTGCGCATCGCATCAACCAGATGCTCATGGTCCCAGCGGGTGATCCGGCGTTCCTTGCCGCTGGTGCAGCGGTGACGGACCGGACAGCTCTGGCATTCATTGGTCCAGTAGCGGCCGACCCGCAGCCCGTCCTCCTCGCGCGTGTAACGGTAGGTCAGCTCTTCGCCTGCCGGGCAGACGTAGGCATCGCGGGCCGGGTCGTACGCGAAGTCGGCCTTCACATACATGCCCCTGGCCCGGCTGCCCGATGTCTCGGGGCGCGGCACGGTCGTGGTGATCCCCGCCTGATGGCAGGCCAGGATCTGAGACCCGCTGAAGTATCCCTTGTCGGCAATGGCGTGCAGGTCGTCGCGCTGAAGGACCTCCCTGGCCGCGGCCGCCATCGGGCTCAGCTGGTCGCGGTCGAAGCCCTGATTGGTCACGTCATGTGCAACGATCAGATGCGTCCCGGTATCGACCGCGGTCTGGACGTTGTAGCCGACCATGCCGCTGTGCCGGGCGCTGGTCGCCATGGCGCGGGCATCGGGATCCGTCAGCGAGATCTGCCCGTCGGGCGCCTTGGTCAGGGCCTTCTCCATTGCCTTCAGCCGGGCAATCTCCTGCCGGATACGACCGTAGCGGCGAGCGAGATGGGCGACCTTGTCAGCCCGGGCTTCCCCCTCTTCCTGGCGGTCGATACGGGCCATGTCATCGACATACCGCGAGACATCAGCCTCCAGATGGGCCAAGCGGCTGGCGATCTTGTTCTTTGTGAAGTTCCTGTCGCGGTTGTTCACGGCCTTGAACTTGCTGCCGTCGATGGCCACGCAATCGCTCTTCAGCACCCCGATCCGCCGGCACAGCTCCACGAACTGCGCGCAGGTCCTGCGGATCGCTGCCCCGTTATCGCGCCGGAAATCGGCGATGGTCTTGTGATCGGGCACCAGGCGGCCGGTCAGCCACATCACCTCGACATTGCGACCCGCCTCACGCTCCAGGCGACGGCTGGACGGGATGCGGGTCAGATAGCCGTAGATGAAGAGCTTCAGCAGCACAGCCGGATGGTAGCCCGGGCGACCGGTTCGGGCGGGCACACAACGCTCGAAGTCGAGCGCCGGAAGATCAAGCTCCTCGACGAAGAGATCGATGACACGGACCAGGTGATCCTCGCCGATCCAGTCCTCGAGACGATCAGGGAAAAGCGTGACCTGTTCCCGGTCGATGCCGTCGATGAAACCCACCATCCCTGTCTCCCGCTGCCTCGCGGAAGCTTACCACGAGACAGCGTTTCCACACAGCCTCGGCCGGGTCAATCAGATTCACACCTGTCTCTCGCACGCGATCTTGATTGAAGACTGTGCAAGCTCGGCCATGACTGAATGCCGACGCGGCAGGTGCTTGTCAGCACCGTCTTCCGGGAGTCATTCTTCGATCAGAGCCTCATACTCCGACACTACCCTGTTGAGCATCGCGCAGAAGGTAGCGCGCTCATCCCCAGAAAGTGGGTTCCTGTCTAGTGAGAACGTGGTGCCGCGCATGACATCTAGGACCCGTATTTGTTGAGCGGGAACGCGTGGTAATGCTTGTGAACATACCCATAGAGCAATTGATGCGGCCTCCTCTGAGACCACGGGGGCCGGGAAGAAGTACGGATACACAAGATACTCATCACCGCGACCATCGATAACGGAAAGCAGGTTCTCAACTGATATCGAAATCCCTGCTTCATGTAGTTCAACACTTCCGAAGTGGCGTGCGCCTTGCTCGTAAGGCGCGTTGGTCCACCTCCGGCGCTGCCCCCACCAGAGTAGAAACCCGTCACGTAACTCGGGGTATAGGTTGGCGCGTCGCGGATTAGCATCGATGCGCGCTTCGGTGTCCGTAGATAGATCGCTTAGCCCAAGAGCGTGCTGCTTGGCATCGCGCCAGAAAGGCCCATAGAAGTCACCGCCGCCTTGGTCCGCCCCGTTTTCTCTATTGCGTTCGGTTCGAATGAATGTGCGCAACTCTCGTCGGAGCAGAACTTGATCGGCAAACGACAGTTTTAACGCCTTTCTGAGGGACAAATCCGAAATTGGCATAGCAGCTCCACAGTGCTTCTTCTTCCAGTGGTGATCTGCTTTCTGATTCTAGCAAGGTAAAGTTGCAATTGGGGGGGCGAGCTGCACTCTCACTTCGGCTTATTGCTCTCGACTGGTTTCCTGGAAGCGCCAGATGAAGGCGACACAAGAAGGGTGACGTACAAGGATGTGGTGTAGCTGGCGGTGGCCATCGGGTTTCCCGGCAGGGTCGCCTTGCACAGCGCCTCGAATGGCCGGTTCGGTGAACTGCATCGCCGCGTAGACCGGCCCGATGAATGTCTGCAGGGGGCCGGGAGCAGCGGCGCTTCCGGCTGAGGTCTCACACCTGCGCATCATGCAGTCCCTAGCTGACTTACGACGGTGTCGAGGCGAAGTCACCTCGCCGCTGTATCGTCAGCCGCTGTCGATAGAAGTGCTTCAAGGAGCCCTGGTTCAAACCAATTCCGGTCTTCCAGAACCTCTGCATCGACAACGGTCGGCTGACGCTTCAGCTCGCCCAGGCCAGACGCCATGATGCGTGACATGCGATAGCCGATTGAAACATTCTGGATACGTGTCCCTGCGACTGTGCAGGACAGCCGCCGGTGCGAATGTCCGAAGAACCAGGTGTCGATGTCGCTCCGCTCGAGGACTTCGGTCAGGTTTGAGTGGAAGGCTGGCGTGAGACCATCGATTGGGCCTGCGGCGGACGGGTGCGGGCCGTGGTGCGTGACGACAAAGGTCCTGCCATTGCCGGCGAAATGTGGGGTCGCCAGTCTTTCTTCCAGCCAAGCGCGGTGTTCTCGATGCACGGCGATTATGTCCTCAGGTGTAACCGGGACAATGCGGCGCGGCAGCACCTCGTCCGGATCAAGCCACTCATGACCAGACGCTTCGGTGGAGATCATGTCGAAGTCGCGCATGAACCGGCGTGCGTAGTTCTTGGCAGCCTCCTGATCCCCCAATAGCTCGAAGTCGGTCCAAAGCGTGGCGCAGAGATACCGGTCGCTACGATGGCGGAGTTCGGTCTTCTGCGCGAACCAACTCCCGCTTGCGTGAACCAGGTCACGCAGCCGGTTCTCGTCGTCCAGCCGCCCAGAATAGTAGTCATGGTTTCCGGGGAGGAGGTGGATGCGATCGGCGGGAACATAGCGGCTCAGATATGCGAGCGCGTCCTGCAGTGACGGGCCGAAGGTGTCAGACAGGTCACCCGCGACGATCAAGGCATCGACGTTTTCCCCGAGGAGCCGATCTTCGAGGCCATGAAACTCGAGCGGGTTACTTCCATGCCGCAAATATGACTTGAAATGGAGATCTGCCATTACTGCGACCGCTCCGCCGTTGTCCGGAATTTCGATAATGTTGGGGCTCTGCAACTTGGGCTCCTGAACGACCTACATTCCCCCCGCAAGAGAGAGCGAGCATTGACACCTGACGGGCCGTCTAAGGGGCTGATCCATCAGCATTTCTGTTAGGTCTGTCGCAGCCTTGTCATGTGTGCAAGCCCCTCGCAGCGCCCGCAATTTTTTCGCAAAGGTCGCGGTGCTACCGGAGGCCAGGAGCTGCGGGCCATAATCGGCATTCAGAATATTATTCGCAAACGCGCTGAAGTCTCTATTTTGGAGTTTTTCGCAAAACCCGACGCAACCGTGCTCGCGAAACACGGATCGGAGGTGTTAATTTACCCCAAATCTGACGGCATTGGCCGAATCGCGTTTTCCTGCGTCACGGCTGAATACAATGCGCGATCCCGCGCTGGCGGCGCCCGAACGAGGAGGGTATCTGGGGCATTGTCAGCGGTATCGCCTGGCAGTGTATCGAGAAGGATTGAGGCACGACATGACTACCCCTACCGCAGCCGAGATCCTAGCAATGCTGCGTGCGGCGACCCCGCGACCGACCTCTGAAGCGCCTGATGATGCGCGTGGCATCTACGGGCTCTTCGACCACACCGGAGCCTTCCGCTACATCGGTTCGACCTCTTCGGCGTCCGAGACCTTCCGCAAGCGCATCCATCAGCGCCACCGCACCGGGTCCGAAAGCACCAGCCACTACTTCTCGCGCATGTACAACACCGGGCGAATGTGGCGGTTGCGCAATGACCCGGCCACGAAGGCGGACGGGGGCATCGCCAAGGCCCTGCGCAACGCCTTCATCGCGCGCCATTGTGCGGCCGTCTGGGTGCCGCTGCCGGATCATGCGGATATCTCCGGCATCGAGGCCCAGGTCATCGCGCTTGCGCCGCAGGACATGATCGCCTGGAACCGCCGCGGAATGGACCCCTACGAGGAGCCGACCGCCCTTGTCGATGCCCTGATCGAGGAGCTGGACCTCAGCCCCTTCGAGCGCGCGGCCCTGGGACGGCAGCTTGCGCGGTCCCGTGAGGATGTTCAGGCAGCTGGTACCCACGATGTCACTTCCGCGAGCGGGGCGCTGCCGAAGCTGCCCGACGGCCCCTTCCGGTTCTTCGCCCTCGATGTGGAGACCGCAAACCATGATCGCGCAAGCATTTGCCAGGTAGGGATTGCCTGCGTTCTGCCCGATGACCGCATCGAGACCTGGGTAACCCTTGTCGACCCTGGAACGGATCACTGGGTTTTCAGCGGGTTGCACGGCATCACGCCTGGCATGGTGGTCGGGGCGCCCACGATCGGGGAGGTCCTTGACCTGTTGGAGGAACGGCTCGCGGGTTGCCCGGTCTATCAGCACTCCGGGTTCGACCGCAGTGCGATCCGCGCCGCCTGTGCCACGCTTGACCGGCAGGAGCCGGGCTGGAACTGGCAGAACAGCGTGACCGTCGCCCGCGCGGCATGGCCCGAGCTGAAGGGGAACGGCGGGCATGGCCTTGCCTCGCTCAAGCAGCACCTTGGCCTGCGGTTCGAGCACCACGATGCCGGCGAAGACGCGCGCGCCGCGGCGGAGGTCGTGCTGAGGGCGGAAGGCGGCACGCGGGTTGTCGTGGAGGATTTCGATGTCATCGACGAGGAAGATGCCGGGAGCTCGCCGCGTGCGGCCGCCAACGTCCGTTCCGAGCTGTCATCACCTCTGGCAGACCAGACGCCCGAGGCCGAGACACCAATCCGCGGTCTCGTTGGGCGGAGCGTGCTGACGCAGGGCAACCTCAATAACAATCACTTCTACTTGCGCGATTGCATCAGCTCTTTCCCGAAGGAAGCCCTTGGCGGGAGCAATAGGGCAAGTGCAGCCGCGCGGACCCTGACCATCAATTGCGGCGGAGCGCTTCCGGCCGTCACCGATATCGACCTGACCAAGAAGATTTTCCGTGACCGATCCTGGGTACGCAGCTTCTTTGCGGACAACGGTGCGCGTGCCGGAGATATCGTGGAGATTACCGAAACTGCACCCTTCTGCTATCAGGTGACACTTGTGCGAGCATCGGCGGGAAGTGAGCAGAGCGTTCGGGCGCGGCAGCCGTTTGCGTAGGCGTAGGCGTCTTCCAGGTTCTTCTAGTGGGTATGAGGGATAAGATCAGCTCCAAATTCCGTTGGTTCTGACCTGACAATCTGAAATTTCCGGGGGCTGAGCGTCTGAAATTTCCTTCTGCAACTTCGCCAGATCGCGGGAGCTTTGGCAGGTTTTCAATTCTTGGGCGAAACGACCGTGTAATTGACAGACACATGCTCGTATGAGTGACTGACTTGGGGATTGAAGGGCCAGGTAGCGTAAGAATGTCGTTTGATACGGTTGGGGAAGGGTCGCGTGACCAGCTCGTTCTGGAGCTGTCCGTCGCTCAGAAAGTAAACTTTGCATCTTCCCAGAACGGTGTCTCGGTTCTGAAAAGTGTCGTGTTGCAGAACCTTTCAGACGCGCCGCTGGAGAATGTCACTCTCGAACTGACTTGCAGTCCCGGTCTGATCCGCCTGAAGACTTGGGCGGTGGATCGGCTGGCGCCGGGGCAACGACAAGAGCTGGGCAACCTGGAAACGCCCTTGGACACTGTGATCCTCGGCGGTATCAACGAGGCAGAGTGGGGAGAGCTGCAGTTCGTCGTTAAGCACGGCGAGGCAGAGCTGCTAAAGGAGCAGCGCCCGATCGAGATGCTGGCCCGAGACGAATGGGGTGGTGTCGGCGACATGGCGCATCTGCTTGCGGCCTTCGTCTCTCCCAATGACTCGGTTGCCCGTCGCGTCAGGCACGCCGTTACGTTCGTGCCCCACCACCACATCAAGGGGCTTTGTTCGGCGCGTTCTCATCGTTACTCATAAGTCTATGGAAATGCGTCACAACCAACTCTTGTCCCGGTGCCTGTCAATCGATCTTGAGGTCGATCCTTCCAGGGCAAAGATCTTTGGTATAGCGGCCGTGCGCGGTGATGAACGGCCGGTGCTGAAGTCGATGGAAGGGATTTCCGAAGAGTTCCTCGATCAGCTCGAAGCGCAGGTAGGTGATGTGGCCCATCCCATTGGTCATAACTTCCTGAAGCACGACCTCGAGCATCTGATCGCGAAACGGCCCCGACTTGGCCAGATCATACAGGCGCCAATCGATACCCTGTGGCTGAACCCGCTGGCCTTCCCGCGGAACCCATACCACCACCTTGTGAAGCACTATCATGACGGGCGCCTTGCCACCGGGCATGTAAACGATCCCGAACTGGACGCGCGCCTTGTTTTCGAGGTGCTCGCCAATCAGCTGGATGCTTTTGCAAAACTGGCGGAGGTCGCGCCCGACGCGCTGGCTGCCTACCATTATCTGACCACGCGCATGGAACGCGCCGGCGGCTTTGATGCCGTATTTTCTTATCTGCGCGGCAAGAGTTGTCCAAGCTATGACGAGGCTGCTGCCGCGATCACGCGGTTGCTCGACGGGCGAGCTTGCGGGTTGCGTGTCGAACAGACGTTGCGACGCCTCAGTAGCCCTCAGAACGGCTGGCCGATGGCCTATGCCCTCTCTTGGATTACGGTGGCAGGCGGCGACTCCGTCATGCCTCCCTGGGTGAGAGCCCAGTTCCGCGAGGCATCTTTGATCGTCAGGCACCTGCGGGACACCTCCTGCAAAGATCCGGCCTGCACCTGGTGCGCCGAGCAGAACGACCCGGTGCGCGCCTTGGAAAGGTGGTTCGGGTTCCCCAGCTTCCGCCCCAAGCCGGTGGACCCGGAGGGACGCCCGCTGCAGGAACGCATCGTCGACGAGGCCATGTCTGGCAACAGCCTGCTGGGGATCCTGCCGACAGGGACGGGCAAGTCGCTGTGCTACCAGGTGCCGGCGCTGTCACGGTTCGACAAGATTGGTGCGCTGACGGTGGTGATTTCTCCCCTGGTCGCTTTGATGGCGGATCAGGTGCAGGGGATGGAGCGTGCCGGTATCTCCTGCTCGGTCACGATCAACGGCATGATGTCCATGCCGGAACGTCAGGACGCGCTCGACAAGGTCCGGATGGGCGACGCCGGGATCCTCATCATCTCTCCCGAGCAGCTTCGCAGCACTTCGATCCGTAGTGTGCTGGCGCAGCGCGAAGTGGGGCTCTGGGCGATTGACGAAGCACACTGCGTGTCGAAGTGGGGGCATGATTTCCGGCCGGACTATCGCTATCTCGGCCGCTTCATCAGGGAGTTCTCGGGGGATCAACCACCGGTGCCCGTGCTCTGCCTCACCGCCACCGCAAAGCCCGAGGTGGTTGCGGATATCATCGAACACTTCCAGTCGAAGGCCGGGGTCGAGCTGCTGCCGCTTGACGGGGGCGCCTCGCGGACAAACCTGGCGTTCGAAGTGCGACCGACGAACAAGGCATCCAAATTGTCGGACGTGATGAAGGTCCTCGACGCACTGCTTCCCGCCGAGGGGCGCTCTGGGGCGGTGGTTTATTGTTCCTCGCGCAAGGAAACCGAGCGGGTGGCCGAGTTCCTGAAGTCTCAGGGTGTGGATGCGGCGCATTTCCATGCCGGGATGAGCGCGGACGACAAGCAGGTCGTGCAGGAACAGTTCCGGGTGGGCGAGCTGCGCGTGATTGCCGCGACCAACGCCTTCGGGATGGGGATCGACAAGCCCGACATCCGCTTGGTCGTCCACGCCGATATCCCGGGGTCTTTGGAGAACTACCTACAGGAGGCCGGGCGCGCCGGACGGGACCGGGAGGACGCCCATTGCGTCCTGTTGTTCGCGGCTGATGATGTGGAACGGCAATTCCGGCTGACGGCCAGTTCGCGCCTCGCCCGGCATGAAATCGGGGCAATCCTCAAGGCGCTGCGCCGGATCGACGAGCGGACGAAAAAGACCGGCAAGGTCGTTGCGACTTCTGGTGAGATCGTCCGGTCCGAGAAAGACCAGGAGTTCGAGCGCGACAGCGCCACGGACGACACCCGCGTCAAGACCGCTGTGTCGTGGCTGGAGGAAGCGCATCTTGTATCGCGGGAAGAGAACCGGGTTCAGGTGTTCCCGTCGTCCCTGCGGGTGCGGTCTGTGGATGAGGCGAAGCAGCGGTTGGCCGGGGCAGACCTGACGCTAGCGCATCGCAACCAGCTTCTGGCCATCGTGGCGCATCTGGTCTCCGCCCCGGCTGACGAAGGCGTGTCGACCGATGAGCTTTGCGGTGTGGCGGGGATATCACCCGGTGCGCTGCCAAAGGCCATGTCGACGCTGGAAACGCTGGGCATCGCGCGCAACGACGTTGCGATGACGGTTTTTGTCCACGTTGGTGTTGCCAGTTCCTCAGCACAGAGACTGGCTCAGGCTTCTGCGCTGGAGGGCGATCTGATCGCACTGATGCAGGAGCTGGCGCCGGACATAGATGACCGAACCCCGGTTCCGCTGAACCTTTCTGAAACCTGTCAGCGCTTGCGCGACCAGGGCCATCCGGATGTCAGGCCCGATGCGGTCGATAGGCTGGTGCGGGGGATTGCCCAGGATGGCCGAAGCCAGGACGGCGGTCGCGGGAACATCTCTCTGCGAAGGGTCAGTCGCAATACGCTGATGGTCACTCTGGTGCGGCCCTGGAAAACAGTTCGGGCAACGGCAAACTTGCGGTGGCAAGCGGCCGAGCTGCTCCTGACCTATCTGACAGGTCGGCTCGACAAGGGTGTGCGGGGCAAAGATCTTCAGATCGAGACGACGGTCGGCGACCTGCTGGCACAGCTGAATCAGGATGCCTTCCTGAAGACCAGCGGCATTGGCGACATGACCAAGCTCATGGAGCGGGCGCTTATGTGGCTGCATGAACAGGGCGTGGCGACGCTCGGAAAGGGGCTTACAGTGTTCCGCTCTGCCATGACGGTCTATCTCGATCCGGCAGGGGGGCAGTTCACCCAGGCGCATTTCGCGCCGCTAGAGGACCACTACGGCGAGCAGACACTCCAGACCCATGTCATGGCGACCTATGCCGAAACAGGGCTGCGGGCGATGAGCGATGCGTCACGCCTGTCGGAGGATTACTTCCTGCTCAACAAGGAGCAGTTCATGAAACGGTGGATGCCTGGCATGGGCCGCGAGGTCCGACGGCAGACCACCAGCGCCTCCTGGGATGCGATCGTCGAGAAGCTGGGCAACAAGGTCCAGCAGGATATCGTGACGGATGACCGGGACCGGACGAACGTTCTGGTCCTGGCGGGCCCGGGGTCAGGCAAGACGCGGGTGCTGGTCCATCGGATCGCCTATCTGCTGCGTATGAAACGCGAGGACCCGCGAGGCATCCTGGTTCTTGCCTACAACCGGCACGCAGCGGCCGAAATCCGCGTGCGGCTGCGGGCGCTGGTCGGCGACGATGCCATTGGCGTCACTGTCTCTACCTGTCATGCGCTGGCGATGAAGCTTGTTGGGGCCAGTTTTGTGGGTCAGCGGGCCGAGACCGAAGATTTCGACGGCATCGTAATGGAGGCGGTGCGCCAGCTCGAGGGCGAAGGGCTGTCGAAATCCGAAGCCGAAGCGCAGCGCGAGACCCTGATCCAGGGCTATCGCTGGATCCTCGTGGACGAGTATCAGGACATCGGGCCCGAAGAGTATCAGCTTATCTCGGCAGTCGCTGGCAGATCTCTCGAGGATGCCGACCTGAAGCTCAGCCTGTTCGCCGTCGGGGACGACGATCAGAACATCTATGCCTTCAATGGCGCATCCGTCGGGTTCATCCGGCAGTTCGAAGAAGACTACAAGGCGCGGCCGGCGTTCCTGGTTGAGAACTATCGTTCTACCAACCACATCATTGCGGCGGCCAATGCGGTGATTTCGGCGGCGCCGGATCGGATGAAGGTGGATCATGAGATCAGGATCAACGCAGATCGCAGGCGTGATCCCGAGGGGGGCGCCCTCGCAAAGGTGGATGGGGTTGGACAGGGCCGGGTTCAGCTGCTGAATGTCCCCTCCGGCGATGTGCCACAGGCGATCGCTGCTGTCGACGAGATGGTGCGGCTGTCGAAACTGGATCCGGAGTGGTCCTGGGCCCGTACCGCCATCATCTCTCGTGACTGGAAGAGGCTTGGCGCTGTCCGGACTTATGCTGAGAAGCAGGGTATCAAGGTCGAAATGGCCAATCAGGACCTGCCAAACATCTGGCGACTGCGCGAGACGCAGGCACTCGTGGCAAGTCTGCGGCGGCGACAGGGAGAGCTTCTGGGCGTTGCCGACATCATCGAGCTCCTCAACGAGCAGTCGGTCAACAAGTGGGTCGACCTTTTGGCAGAAGGTATCGCCGAGCTGGCGAGAGAGCTGAAGACAAAGACCATGCCAGTGCCCGATATTGTCGAATGGCTGGCCGAATGGTCCCGTGAGACACGGGGCGAGCAGCGTGGGCTGCTCCTGCTGACAGCGCACCGGGCCAAGGGGCTCGAGTTCGATCATGTTGCTATTCTGGATGGCGGTTGGGACCGGGCATCGAAGAACGAAGACCGTGATGCTCCGCGCCGACTTTTCTATGTCGCGATGACGCGTGCCCAAAAGGGCCTGATCGTTATGGCTTCGGGTCAGCATGTGTTCCTGAGACCCGGCACGCCCTGTGTCGTTGAGAGACAGGTTGTGCCGCAGTTCCCGGCTGGAGGATTACCTTCGAGAGTCTACAATCTGCCGAATCTCAAGCATTCCGATCTGTCATATGCCGGGCGCCAGGGGGATCGGCACGAGGTTCACCGGGCAATCCTGGAATGCCGGGTGGGTGACCCGTTGCACCTGGACCACCGAGCCTCCAACTGGGAGTTGCTGGACCGGCATGGCCGCCTTTTGGGGCGCATGTCGAAGTCATGGGAGCATCCGCCGGGGCAGATCTTGCTTTCGGGTGCAGTTGGAGCTGTGGTCCAGTGGCGCAAGTCGGATGGTGACGAGAAGTATGCGCACTACGCGCGTCGAGATGCTTGGGAGACCGTCCTTCCCGAGCTGGTTTTTGCCCCACCGGGACAAGTACCTTCTGCCGCAACGTTGCCTGACACAGCTGTCGAGAGTGTCGTCTCTCGGGCCAATCCGGCAGGCTGCACGGAGATCCGGGGCGGGCAGCTTGCGAAAGCCGTCACGCCGGATGATGCGGATGCGCTCGCTTCGCTTGCGCAGCGCATCTACAACGCAAGCCGATCGTGGGACGAATTTATCGACAGCTTCAAAGAACGGGGTCTTGAAGTGGCGCCCAAGGGTGGCGGCCTCGTGCTCAAGGACGGGACCGATGGGCGCGAGCTTTGCAAGATGTCTGCATTGGGCCTCAGCTACAAGGAGATGGTGCAGGGCTTCGAGGAAGGGTTTCCCGGCCATCCGTCTCCCTCCATGGCGGACTACGCTCTAGGAAAGAAGAGGGCAGGTGCGCCGAAGCCACAAAGGCACAGCAAGCCTTCGACCGAAGAAGATGACTTCGACATCATAGATGAGTGAAATTGCCAGCGCGCTCAGGCGGCGAAAGCCGCGAAGAGATCGAAGGGAACGCTTTCAAAGGCCCTTAATTCTGGAGGAATATCTGCGGAGAAGGACGACAAGGGGCGCTGGCAGATCGATCCATCCGAGCTGTCCAGGTGGATGTCCGCGAACCCGTTTCCGAACGGTGTTAAGACCCAAGAGGAAACCTATATGGAAACGCATGAAAACAGTGCGTTGTCCATGGAAATTAATATGCTTCGTGAGCAGATCGACACGATGAAGGCCGAACGAGACCGGGAGCGTGATCAGCTTGTCGATCAGATCGAAGACTTGCGCACTCGCCTAGACGGAGCCGAGGCCGAGCGGGTGCGTCTCCATGCGCGTCTTACCGATCAAAGTGATAAATTGGTAAGACGCGGTCTTTGGGCGCGTCTTTTTGGTTAGACTTATCTGGTTGGCTTATTCGGGAGCTCGGCCCGCGGCCAATCCGAAGGCATCACCGTGTGACAGATAGTCGGCTATTCCAACGAAACTAGCAGCCGAGCGACAGTTATCTACAAGCGCCTTGCCAGCCAGATGGTCCGGCAAGCCACCTTTTGCCCAACAGACAGAATCTGTTCCAATACGGGCGGGTAGGATTGTCCAACTGCCAGTTACGATCTTGCGATCACGGGTATCCCAGAAATATGCTCGCCCAGAAGACGCGAAGTAGATGTATTCCCGTCCCCATACCATACGGACAAGAAATGAGCTGTCCGCCAGGAGGGCGCGCAGCTTCTCGGGTTGGTCCTTTGAAACGGCCGATACCTCACGCCATTGTATCGCGCGAGACGGATCCGGCACATTAGTTGTTGCCCTACCACCTTCAGTGGGCCCGCAGCTGGTAAGTACGATGCTGCATAAAATCGTCAGAGTTCCAATCAGGTATTTCATTGTTCCTGTCCATCTTAGTTACCGTAGAGGCTCTTTCTTCCTACAGTAGGCCACAAAGGCAGCCCCTGCGCTTTTCGGAGGGTTCCCTTTGGTAGCCTCTCTTCTAGCGAATGACAGCCAGTCTGAGCGAAGAGCGTAGTAGTCCCAGCCTTTCTCCATGGCGATGATCCTGGCCTTTTCTTCGGCCCATTCAGGTAGACGGATCTCGGGTAGCAGTTCCCTCTGCGGGGATCGGGGCCTGAAGATTACCAGGTCATCGGCTGTCAGCTCCATGCGATAGAACGGCGTGTGATCGTCCTCGATGATCTGGCGGATGGGGTCTCGGCATAGACCACGATGTAGTTCGGTCGGACCACCAGCTCGCGTGTGCCTTCGACCCTGCCAGGGCGGCAGCGTTTCGGGTGAGCCGGAAGCTGTGCAACCTTGTCTTGGATTTCTTCCATCAGCGCGAGGGCCGCATCCGGGTTGTCGTCCGAGATGTAATCGACAATCGCCAGCAGGTCCGCGACCGCTGGCGCTTTCCATTCGAGTTCAGGCACGGCGTTGGGCTTCTGGTAAATCGGCATCAGCCCCATGAGGCGCATTAGCCGGCGTATTCGCTTCTCGTTCACGAGATGCCCGTCATTGCGCAGGTGCCAGGTCATCTGGCGGACACCGAAGAACGGCGTCTCCAGGAACTGCTCGTCGATCTGCCGCATCAGGCCGAGGTTCTGTGCGGTCTCTCCCTTCGGCTCGTAGTAATAGGACGAGCGCGCAATCGACAGCAGCCTGCACTGCTGACCGATGGACAGCTGAGGATGGTCAGGCTCGATCATACCGCGCCTCACTTCCCGCCCCAGGGCTTCAGCTTTCGTTCCAAAAAAGAGTTGGCCACCGCCAGCTCCCCGATCTTGGCGTGGAGCTCCTTCACCTGCTCCTCGTCGATCTCGGGTCTCTTGCGGCCGCCGCGCTCGAACACGCCGGACGCGCCTTCGAGCAGGGCGCGCTTCCATTGATGGATCATCGTCGGATGCACTCCGAACCGGCTCGCCAGCTCGGCCGCCGTCTCTTCACCCTTCAGGGCTTCCAGCGCGACCTTCGCCTTGAACTCAGGCGCGTGCTGCTTGCGTTTCGACATCTCTGATCTCCTTCTCGTCGAAGATCAGCAGACTGCAAATCGTAGCTTACGTCACTGTCCGAATTTCGGGGGGTAGCTCACGTTCAAGAGCTCGTCGCGCAGGCTGCCATTGAAGCTTTCGATGAAGGCGTTCTGCTGCGGTTTGCCCGGGTCGATGTAATGCCAGGGCACTTCGTTCTTGTCGGCCCATTTCAGGATGGCGCGGCTGGTGAACTCGGTGCCGGTGTCGCTGACGATGCAAGCGGGCTTTCGCGTCTAAGAGCCGTCACCGGTGATGGGAGTGAGCGCTGAGTGGCCGCTATCGGCAGCGGGTGATGGGCGCACGGCAGAGTGTACCTCGCCATCAGGGGGAGTCTGCTTGAGTTCACCGACGCGCTCAGTGGCGGGCGAATGCGACCATCGAAGGTTGCTCAGCCCCGAGGATCACAAGTGAGGGAAGCTTGGTGCGTTCAGCCGCAAGAAAAGAATCCTTGCATTGGCAGGCCTTCGCCTTCATACATTAAGCGCTAACGTTTTTTCTCTTCGAAATGCTGCTGCCGCTGACCCGGTTTCGGTTGATCGACTTGGATCGACTTTTGCCGGGCTGTCGCGATCCTGTGGGCAGCATTACTTTAGGAGAACACGGATATGGCCAATGGCACCGTGAAATGGTTCAACAGCACCAAAGGTTTCGGCTTCATTCAACCGGAACACGGCAGTAAGGATATCTTCCTTCATATTTCGGCCGTCGAGCGTGCAGGCATCAGCCACATCGAAGACGGTCAGAAGGTTACCTTCGACATCGAAACCGGCCGTGACGGCCGCGAGTCCGCCAGCAACCTGGCGCTCGCGTAAAGCCTTCGCAGCGACACGCGCTCGCGGGTGTCGCTGGTTCAGGCGGGAAACATCAGGGCCTATCCAGCCTTCGCGTTTCCGCCTGCACCGCAATAGCAGCATGAGCTTCAGGATCCTGAAGTGCCCGTTGGAAGAGTGCACCCGGCAAAGGCTGCGCTCTGCCGACGTAACTCAGCGGCATCCGAAGCGCCTGGCATGCCCGGCTCCGCCGATACGGCGGAGCTGATTGCAGCCAGACTTGTCTCCGCTCAGATGTGCCGCGCACCCTATCCGCATGGATAGGTATCGACCGGGGCGAGGTCGGCGCGATCCCCTTCTGTTTCCGCGCCGGGCGGCACGGGGTGGCGAAGCAATGCCTGCCCGTATGCGCCGGCCGCGATCACCTGAAAAGAAAGACTTTACGAATGATGGAAATCCAATGGGGCCACCCCATGGTTCTGATGACCTCGCATGATGGCGACACCGAACGCTTTGCAACGATCGAGAAAGCCCGCTACTGGCTGCGTCGCAGATGGCCGGTCTCGGACGGGGCCCGACACACGGCACTTGCCAAGGTTGAATCCGCTATGGAATGCATGAGTTCCGTTGAGGATGCGCGCCAGGCCTTCCTCGTCGCGGCCCTGTCCGCCGGGTTCGCACCGGCCTGCGCAGGATAGTTCCCCGAAAAATCTGTTCGCTTCAGTGTTGCGCCGGGCGCTCGCCCCTCGCTGCGGGCGCGGACGCGGATCTGGGGCGGGCCGCTGGGGAAGAGATCGCGGTCGTAATCGGCCTTGAAGTAGACATGGGCCACGCCGCGCAGCCGATGCGCCTCGGTCCATTCGTGCGCCGCCGCGACATAGCGGGCCTCGGCCGCCAGATCCTCGCGGCCATTATGGACCTTCAGGCGCACCTTGCCCCGGTAATCGCTTTCGACCTGACCCCAATGGTACGGATCGCCCGTGCCTTCGGCCGCGTCGCGGCGGTATAGGGCGCGAACCAGCGGCCATGGCGCACCGCGCAGCCCGAGGGCGCCAGAGTCACCGGCACGGTGGAGAGAGCCGCCAGCAGCTCGGCCCGGGTGTCGAGGCAGTCGCCGTCCGGATCCGTCCAGCCCGAGCCGAAGGCTGCGCGGGTGTAGGGCGCGGCCGGTGCAACGCTCTGCGGCGCCTGAGCGCCTCGCCTCGTCCGCTCGATCACTCGCTGCCGTTAGCAGCCATTGAGCGCTCCGGCCTCTTCCGACTGTGAAATCACGAAAGCGGCCGTTCATCGCGGTTGCGGCCCCGTGGAGCCGCAAAGCTGCGGAAAGCGAACAAAAACAGACGCTCGCTCGGCCGGGTTGTGATCCGTCTCCAGAGCAGCTATCTTTCACTTCGGGTGACGGCAGGGTTCGTCGCCCGGACAACGGAGACTGGATGTCAGAGCTTGTGTGATAAGGCTCTCTGAGTTTCAGAGAGCCGCGTGAAACCAAAGCCGCCGGGGGGCGCTCGCCCCTTGGCTTTTTTGCGTATCTCACACGAGACTTCCATGAATATCTCAAGAAATGAACAGCGTGCGCTGCACGTTCTGGCTCTTGGCGGCCACATCCTGCACGAGCGTGAGGATAGCCCCAGGATCACTGCGGTCACCTGCGTCACACGCGAAGGCATGATCCTTTCCGATTTCGACATGACCATCTTCAGCAAGTTGCGGCGCAAGCGGCTGATCGAATCCCGGTCTGGCGGTCCCTATCGGATATCGAAACGCGGACGTCTTTCCGTGCGCGCGCAACTCGACAACCAAGGATAGTAACATGTTGATCCGAAATGAAATCGACAGAGATCTCCCCGCTATCCGCGAGGTCGTGACCGAAGCCATGAAGATGCTGCCGCAGGCCACCGGAACCGAAGCTGCAATTATTGACAGGCTCAGGGCAGACAATGCTCTGAGCCTGTCGCTCGTGGCCGAGGACGGGGGCGAGGTGTCGGCTATCTGGCTGCATCGGATGCCCGGATCGGCGCCGCGTCCGGCTGGGGGCTGATCGGTCCCCTTGCCGTTCGGCCGCCGCGACAGGGGCAGGGCATCGGCAGCGCGCTCATGGCCGAGGCGATCATTCGGTTGCGGGCGACCTGCAAAGGAGCGGCCCTGGTCGGGGATCCCGGGTATTATGGCCGGTTCGGTTTCAGGTCCTTTCATCAATTGCGGGTGGGGAGCTGCCCGCCCCAGTTCGTTCAGGCCCTGCCGTTCGATGCCCGCGAACCGAAAGGCGAGCTGATCCATCATTCCGCCTTCGGGTTGGAGCAACAGGGATAACCCAAGCCCGGCCCGCGACTGTGCGGTCCGGGCATTTTTGTTTTGTCGATAACCGTGCGATGGGGGCTCGGAGCGGCGGTGCGGCGTGGCGCTTGAGCGCCTCGGGCCGCCCACCTGGACACTCGCTGCCGATAGCCGACGTTCGGCGCCCCTGCCGTTGCCAGTTGACGAATCACACAAGCTGACGTCCGCTTGGCTGATGAAGCTGGCCACAACCGGAGGAGCAAACGGCCGAGGCGGTGTGAAAACTCGTTTAGGCATGGTCGACCCAGAAACGACGTTCTCCCATAGGAGCAAGGGCAGTTTTTCGTTCTGGCTTGAGCCGCCGCATACGGGCCACTGGGGAAACTGTTCCCGACAATTTCTCGGGACTGGACTTTTCACACAGCCTCGGCCCTTAGTTGCCCTTCACCTCAAGGGCTGCGAATGACCGGCTCGAAACTGCACCAGTCGCTGATATCAAGTTTAGCGGACGGCCAGTACCAGTTTTCTAAGGCTTCCGCTTTTCATAGTCTGCAATCACTTCCGTAATAGCGTCCAAGATCGGCTTGTAACCCGAGAAGTCGATAGTTGCCGCATTCTTTTGCACGACATGTTTAACAAAAAGCTCCTTTCCGATGTGCTTTGTTTTGTCAAAAGTTTTTTCATCGAGGTGCAGATTTTTGCCGCCTACCTTTGTCGACAATACCGCCGGAGCAAGGAAGCTCTCGATCATAGAGTGCGCGCCACCGGTGAGAAGAGGAGTAGGAACTAAGTACAGATTGGAGCAAACATGATAAAACCTCTCGGTCCCATCGACGGTTTCGGTGCCAGAAGCCTGCTTTACTGCGCTGAAGACACCGCCTTTGCCCCTGGGGCCGTCATCGTTGTCAACAATCACAATCACTGGAAATTCCGGTAACTGAACTTTTGTGGCACTCATTCGTTCTTTGTAAAACCTTATTAAGCCAGCCAAATCGCCTGCGCCCCCGCCGATTCCCTGAGCCACGCGAGATATTCTTGTCTGTCGGAAGAGCCTGATCAGCAGCTCTTTAGAGCCATCACTCGAGATGAGCTTAGGGTAGGTTTTGTCGTGGGCACGCAGCGAAAGCCTCAAGTAGGAATTATCGGTCTTGCCCTCGCAAACGATCATTGGGCGATCCGAAGAAGCGAAGTAAATGTAGTCAAGAAACTTTTGATGCGTTCGGAGAAATCCAGGCATCGCCGTCTTGTCTTTTGGGCGCCTATACTCGAGCTCCTCAGCTTTAATCTTAAATATGTGGGCCAGCATGCCTTGCATCTGCCCATTGCTTATGGGAATTTTGGCTCCGGAAATTTCTGAAAACGCACCCTTCCCAGAGATTAAATGATCAACACGAGACCTCACAACTTTTAAGTAATCATTTGGAATGTTCACTTTCGTGTTTACCGTCAGTCCCGTGACCTCTTGCCTGGACCAATAGTGTTGCATCCGTGTCTTTTTGTGATTTATATGAAATCCGTTACGGAAAATTCGATAACGCAAGTCATCTCCGACCTCCCATGCTCCGTTCAAGGCTTGGCACGGCGCAGCAATAGCAGCCGGGAAATTCTTCTTGTTCGTCGAAAACGTAATGTCGTCGGCATATCTGGTGTAGGTGCAACGCTCGCGACGCGCCAAACGATTGAGCGCAATATCAAGAGGGGAGGCGAGCAGATTTGAAACCACCGGGGAGGTAGGCGCGCCCTGAGGAAGTTCGTTTCTCCAGCAACATATTTGAGCCAGTATGGTTGCACTGGCCGCATCCAAGCCGAAGTGCTTATTCTTCATGAAATAGCCGCGCACCCGGCCGAAATTTATCGATGGGAAGAAGTCTTCCAAATCGATATTGAATACCCACCTTCGACGTACATGCGAGGCCGCATTTGTCGAGATTCCCAAATTCTGCCGGAAGCCGTGCGATAGCGTACACTTCCTCTGCACGCCTTCAATTGTATCTATCTCCGATAGGCAGAGGGAGAGGTTTTCAGCCAATCTCTTTTGAACGTGCTTTAGCTTCTCTTTAGGGCTTCTTATTATTCGTTTACCGCCAGACTTCTTTGGGATATTGAATTCAGTGTATTTGTAGTCGTCCGGTATTCCATGCAATATGTAGGCGAGGTTTTTAGGCTCGAACCCTATCAGATGGGCGATGCCGTGAAGCCCTTTTGCGCCCTTAAGTTTAGTCAAGTTATTGGTCATGGAGGCCTTGGCGAGTTCGCGGATACTCGTTGGCACCCAACGGGTATTCCAAGGAAATGTAACATACGTAAAGGCAATTCCACCTAACGTTGGTTTCACCTGCCGCGAGACACGGCAGAAAGATCTATCCGCGAACTCTGCTGCAGAGTACTATCGAGTAGGGCACATGCAAGCTTTTTATACAGTACTGCCTTGGCCGCCATAATCTGCACTAACTTGCGGCAATAGGTGGCGTTCACGCCTTCTCTTGAAGCCGTTGGTGGCTCCTGCGCAGTGTCGGGGTCCTGCGCATAGCTGCCGCCGGTCCACGGCGCAGCGAACGTCGGCTCTCCGCCGATACTGTTGAAAAACTCACTGGAGCATCCAAGGAGTGCCATTTCATGGGAAACGGTTCTGCTTGCGCGTGACCCTGACTTGTAAAACGTCATTTTCGGCCCGAGTGCAGAACAACGTTCCAACCCAAGATGGCTTCTCGGGCGCAGCGGGTGTTTTTTTTCAACAATATCCGCCCTTATGTCCTACACAGCCGCCCGGTCAGCGCCACCAGCTCCCGCTCCTCCGCCGCGGTATGCTGCAGCCCGTAGCTCGCGGCGATCCGCCGGAACCTCAGCACATACTGACAGCGGAAGCCCGGATCGGGCGGCAGCCAGTCCAGCAGCCCGCGCGCGCCCTTGGAGCGGTTTGCCGAGGCGCTGACGGGCAGCAGGTTGACGGGATCGCGGGCGAAGCGGGCGCGCTTCCCGGCCGGCCAGCTGGCGGCACCGTGCCCCCAAGCATAGCGCAGCGGCACGATGTGATCGATGTCGAGATCCCTCGCCTCGGTGATCACCTGTCCGGTATAGGGCGCGAACCAGCGGCCGTGGCGTACCGAGCAGCCCGAGGGCGCGAGCCGCACCGGCACGGTGGAGAGATCCGCCAGCAGCTCGGCCCGGGTGTCGAGGCAATCGCCGTCGGGATCGGTCCAGCCCGAGCCGAAGGCCGCGCGGCTATAGGGCGCGGCCGGGCTCGCCAGCTCCGGGACCCGCGCGACCGGCGCGCAGGTCAGGAGCGTCAGGCCCAGCAGAAGCAGGGGCAGGAGACGGCGCATGGGGACGGACCTTTTACCGGGGCCCCCAGGATCCGGTTGAACGCCGACCGGCCCGGGGGAACTCATACGAGCCCCGTCATGACCTCGCGATTGGCGATGATCAACTCCCGCGCGGGGGTCGCGCCGCTCTTCGAGACCGAGTAATTCAGCCGCACCTCCTCGATCAGGAAGGCACCGAACAGATCGCGGATCTCGGGCCGGTCGTTGATCGACAGCACGAAGGCGCCCTTGATCCGGCCCAGGCGCTCGGCCAGCTCGGCGAACTGGTCGCGGTCGAAGAGCCCCTTGCCGTAATCGTCCTCGCCGCCCCAATAGGGCGGATCGAGATAGAACAGCGCCTGCGGGCCGTCATAGCGCGCCAGCACCTCCTGCCAGGGCAGGTTCTCGAAGACCACGCCATCGAGCCGGTCATGGGCGGCGTCCAGCAGCGGCCCGAGCTTGGCCAGGCTGAACCGGGCGCTCTGATCGGGCGCGACCCCGAAGACCCCGCCGAGCTGGCCGCCGAAGGCGAGCCGCTGCAGATAGAGGAAGCGCGCGGCGCGTTCCAGATCGGTCAGCGTGGCCGGATCGCAGGCCCGGAGCTTCGTCGTGATCGACATCGGCATGCGGATGCTGAGCCCGCGCGAGCTGTTCAATGCCCAAGGCTTCCCGCCCGACTACGTGATCGAGGGCGCCTGGGAGGGGCTCGACAGCGACGAGCCCACCTTCCGCCCGTTTTCCAAGGATGTGCAGATCAGCTGCTGCGGCAACTCGGTCTGCCCGCCCGTCGCTGCCGCTATCATCGCCGCCAATTGTCCCCACCTGGCTGCATCCCGGCCAGAACAGGAGGCCCATGATGCCGTCTGAGCCCCTCACCCGCAGCTTCGGCCGGTTCCATGCCGAGGTCACCCCTGCCGAGGCCCGGCTGATCCTCCGCGATGACTGCAAGGACGTGATCCGGCTCTTCGGCCGCGACCTGATCCGCAGCTCGCTTCTGGGCGGAAGCTGGGCGCCCGATATCGAGCGCGCGCTGCGCTGGGGGCTCGAGCTGATCGAGGCCGAGCTCGGCGAGGATCTGCGCTACCGCGCGGGCGTGATGGCCGCCGTCAAGCTCTGCTGGCGGCTGCGCCTGGCCAATGACCCGCGCCGCGCGGAGCGGCTGTTGCTGGGCGATCCGGAGGCCGGGCAACCGCCGGCCGAGCCCCGGATCTGCCCCGCCTGCGGCGAGCTGGTGACCGAGGGGCAGGGATGCGGCGGGGGTATCTGCTGGGCCTCGGACGCCTTTCCGAGGCCGGTCGAAGACCCCGCCGACAAGGCGTTCCGCGACGCCATCGCCGAGCTGGTCGATTGCGCCATGAAGGAGGGAAAGGCCGATGGCTATCACTCGTGACTTTGCGCCCCGCCTGATGCCCGCACCGCAGGCCGCCCATTATCTGGGGGTATCGGAAAGCACCTTGCGCACACTGGACCTGCCGCGCCGCGTTGTCGGTGCGAAGCGGCTCTTCGACAGACTTGATCTTGACGCATTTGCCGATTCGCTTGCCACTGAAGGAGCGGCGGCGGAGGTGAACACATGTCATGGCAAGTTCGGGCGGCGAGCGTCGTGACGCTCCGGCACATCCAGACGATTCACAAGGGCGGGCGGGTATACCGCTATCTTCGGGTGCCCGGCGGAAAGCGCGTTCGGCTGCCGGACTTGCCGATGGACGACCCGGCGTTTCTGGCAGCCTATGCCTCGGCTTTGGCCTCGGCGCCAAAGGTCACCCGTGCGAAGCCGGGGACCATTGCGATGCTGATCGAGGCGTTTCTTGGGGGCAGGGACTACCTGTCTCGGTCGGAAAGCTACCGGCGCACGATACGGCGGCATGCGGAGGCAATAAAAGCGCAGGCGGATGATGCTCTCGCGCGGGATCTTCGCGAACAAGATATCGAAGCGGATCTGTCGCCTTTATGCCCGAATGCGGCTGCGGATCGTCTCAAGGCGTGGCGGATGATCTGTCGATGGGGAAAACCAACGGATACCTGGCGCGAGATCCATCGCTCGCTGTCAAGCGTAAGCCGATTCCCAAGACGATAGGGCATCCAGCCTGGACTGATGCCGAGATAGACCGTTTCCGGGCACACTGGGCCTTGGGATCCCTACAGCGCCTTTGTTTCGAGCTTGTCTTCTGGACTGGGGCGCGGATCAGCGATGCTGTTAAAATCGGCCCAGGGATGGCCGGGCGCGATGGCGTGCTGCAATTCACTCAGAAAAAGACCGGCGAGCCAGCCTTCGTGCCGTGGACTTGTCCTCTCCCGGCTTATGCGGTCCGGATGGAAGATGATCGCAAGCTGCTCTTCGCGGCACTTGAGGCTCGAGCGGAACGGCACATGACCTTTCTGGCAACAGCCTACGGTACGACAAGGTCCGAAAAGGCGCTGGGTCACGTCATATCGAATGCGGCGTCGAAGCTGGGAATCGCCAAATCGGCGCATGGTCTCCGCAAGAGCAGGGCAAAGCTGCTGGCCGAGGCGGGGGCGACGGTCCATCAGATCGCAGCCTGGACAGGGCATATCACGCTTGAGGAGGTCGAGCATTACACTCGGGAGGCTTCCAGGCGCGCTGCTGTCCGGGGAGAACAAATGAAGAAACCTGTAAACCGATAACGGCTACCTGTAAACTTATGACTAAGTCTCTGATTTTCGGGGTTTTCACGCACCGGATGGCAGCCCGTAGGGGAGTCGAACCCCTCTTTCCAGGTTGAAAACCTGGCGTCCTAACCGATAGACGAACGGGCCAGCTCGGTGCGTGGCGCGGTAAGTAGGCAAAACCGCGGGGGGGCGCAAGAGGTTTTTTCGACCTTCCGCAAAGAAATTTTTGCCACCCCGCGCAGCCGGGCTCAGGCGGCCGGGGCCGCATCCTCCAGACGCAGCTGGACCGACTGCCGTCCGTTCCAGGAATTGATCTCCAGACGGCCGGCAAGGTGGAAGCGGGCGCCGCCATGGGCCTCGATCAGCGGGCCGAGCGGGCCGTCGAAGGCACCGAAGGCGATGGCATCGAGACGCGCGCCGAGACCGTCGCCGAAGCTCAGCTTGAGATGGGCGTCGCCGACCCGGCGGACATGCAGGATGGCGCAGTCGGGAAAGGCGAAGCGGGGGGCGGGGGCGCCCGCGCCGAAGGGGCCCGCGCGCTCGATCTCGTCGATCAACTCGACCGTGGCCGCGCCCGGCATCAACAGCGCGTCGAGCCGCAGATCGGCCGGCCCCATCCTGCCCGCGCCCTGCCGGGCCAAAAGCTCGCCAAGCCGCGCCATGGCGGGCTCGAGCCGGTCGCGCGCGACGGTCAGCCCAGCAGCCATGCGGTGGCCGCCGCCCTTCACCAGAAGCCCCTCGGAGGCCAGCCGCTGGATCGCCGCGCCCAGATCGACGCCCGAGACCGAGCGGCCGGAGCCCTTGCCCTCGTCGCCATCGAAGCCGATCACCAGGGCGGGGCGGTTGGTGGCCTCCTTCAGGCGGCTCGCGACGATGCCGACGACGCCCGGGTGCCAGCCCTCGCCCGCGGCCCAGACCAGCGGACCGTCGGTGCCTCTCTCCTCGGCCTGCGCAAGGGCTGCGGCACGCACTCCGGCCTCGATCTCGCGGCGCTCTGTGTTGAGCCGGTCGAGCCGTTCGGCCAGCGCGGCGGCCTCGTCCGGATCGGCGGTGGCCAGCAGCCGCGCGCCCAGATCGGCCTGTCCGATCCGACCGCCGGCATTGACCCGGGGTCCGAGCAGGAAGCCCAGATGGTAGGGCTTGGGCGCGCTGTCCATCCGCGCCACGTCGGACAGCGCCACCAGCCCGGGGCGCTGGCGCCGGGCCATGATCTTCAGCCCCTGGCGCACCAGCGCGCGATTGACCCCGATCAGCGGCGCCACATCGGCCACGGTCGCCAGCGCCACCAGATCGAGCGATTGCAGCAGGTCGGGGCCGCGCATCCCGGCGTCGCGCATCTGCCGGTTCAGCTCTACCAGCAGCAGGAACACGACGCCCGCCGCGCAGAGATGGCCGAGGCTGCCATCCTCGTCCTGCCGGTTGGGGTTCACCACGGCCAGCGCGGGCGGCAGGGTCTCGGCGCCCAGGTGGTGGTCCAGCACGACCACATCGGCGCCAGCCGCCGCGGCGATGGCGTCATGGCTGAGGGTGCCGCAATCGACGCAGACGATCAGGTCATGGTCGCGGGCCAGGGCCTGCATCGCGGGCACGTTGGGGCCGTAGCCCTCGTCGATGCGGTCGGGGATATAAAGCGTGGCGCGGTGCCTCATGGCCCGCAGCCAGTCCAGCAGCAGCGCCGCCGAGGCGCCGCCATCGACATCGTAATCGGCAAAGACCGCGATCCGCTGGCGCCCGGTCAGCGCCGCGAGGATGCGTTCGGCCGCCCGCCCCATGTCGCGCAGCGCGCGCGGGTCGGGCAGCAACTCCTTGAGGGTGGGGTCGAGGAAAGCGGCGGCTGTGTCTGCCGTCACCTCCCGGCGGGCCAGCACGGCGGCGACGGCGGGGGGCAACAGGGTGGATTGCGCCAGAGCCTCGGCCTGGCGCATCTCTTCCTCCGAGGGTCCGACCCAGCGCCGCCCGGTGGCCGAAGCCTCGACCCCGAGATATGCGCGTGTCATGCCTTACTTGGTGGGGTTGCGGTAGAACATCCGCCGCACCGACCCGGTCTTCGAGCGCATCAGCAGCGTCTCCGAGGTCAGATAGCCCACCTCGCGCTTGATCCCCGGCAGGAGCGAGCCGTCGGTCACGCCGGTCGCGGCGAAGATCACATCGGCCTGCACCAGGTCGTCGCGGGCATAGACCCGGTTCAGATCGGTGATCCCGGCCTTGGCCGCGCGGCTGCGTTCGTCATCGTTGCGGAACAGAAGCCTGCCCCACATCTGCCCGCCCATGCATTTCAGCGCGGCGGCGGCCAGGACGCCCTCGGGGGCGCCGCCCGAGCCCATGTACATGTCGATGCCGGTGCGGCCGCGGTCGGCGCAATGCATGATGCCCGCAACGTCGCCATCGGTGATCAGCCGGATCGCGGCGCCGGTGGCGCGGACCTCGGCGATCAGGTCCTCATGGCGCGGCCGTTCGAGGATACAGACGGTGATGTCATCGGCGCTGCCGCCCTTGGCCTCGGCCAGAACCCTGACACGTTCCGAGGGCGACATGTCGAGCGTGACCAGGTTCTCGGGATAGCCCGGCCCGATCGCCAGCTTTTCCATGTAGACGTCGGGGGCATGCAGCATGGTGCCGCGCGGGCCCATCGCGACCACGGCCAGCGCGTTCGGCATGTCCTTGGCGGTCAGCGTGGTGCCTTCCAGCGGATCGAGCGCGATGTCGACCGCCGGACCCTCGCCGGTGCCCACTTCCTCGCCGATGAACAGCATCGGCGCCTCGTCGCGCTCGCCCTCGCCGATCACAACGACGCCCTTGATGTCCAGCTGGTTCAGCCGTCGCCGCATCGCGTCCACCGCCGCCTGGTCGGCGGCCTTCTCGTCGCCATGGCCGATCAGTTTGGCCGAGGCCATTGCGGCAGCTTCCGACACCCGGGCAAGTCCGAGAGAGAGCATCCGGTCGTTGAAATCGACAGGGGGGGTCTTGTTCATGGCAAAGCCTTTTGGGACAGGAAAACGGTCGCGCCCATCTAGCCCCCGGCGCTCTGCAAGGGCAAGGGGGGGGCATGGATGCGGTCGGCTGGGTTGCGCCGAGCGCGCGGCTCTGTTGACAGTCCCTCCGCGCCGGGCCTTCCATGGCGCATGTGCGGACGGTTCGCGATCACGATGCCGGCAGAGGCGCTGGCGGCGCCTTTCGGGGCGGTGCCCGGCAATGACCTGCCCGCCGGTCCCGACTTCAATATCTGTCCGACCGACACGGTCGGGGCGGTCACGTCGGCCGAGGGGCACAGGCGGCTCCGACCGATGCGCTGGGGCTTCCTGCCGGGCTGGTACAAGAGCCCGGGCGACGGGCCGCTCCTGATCAATGTCCGGGCCGACACGCTGGCGCGGAAGCCCGCCTTCGCCGCCGCCGCGCGCCAGCGGCGCTGTCTGATCCCGGCCTCGGGTTTTTATGAATGGCAGAAAGGGCCGCAAGGGTCACGGCTGCCCTGGTATGCCAGCCGCAGCGATGGTGCGCCGCTGGCCTTCGCCGCGATCTGGCAGGACTGGGCGCGCGAGGGCCGCAGCCTGACGAGCTGCGCCATCGTCACCATCGCGGCCAATGCGCGGATGGCCAAGATCCATGACCGGATGCCGGTGATCCTGGAGCCGGCCGACTGGCCGCTCTGGCTGGGCGAGGCGGAGCACGGCGCGGCGGCGCTGATGCGCCCGGCCGGTGACGGGGTGCTGCAGCTCCATCGGGTCGGGCCGGCGGTCAATGCAACCCGGGCCGAGGGGCCGGAACTGATCGAGCCGATCTAGGCACCGGCCTCCGGCCCGTTGCCCCGCTCGATCCGCTCGGAACGCGCCCCGATCCCCCGGCCCCCTTGTGGCGGTCGGCCCGAGTGCAAGCCGGGCAGTCCGGGCGTTCTCCGGCCAGAACGGCCGGTGCAGGAGACCCGGTCGGACGCTACAGACGCGGGCATCTGGCCGGGGCGAGCAGGCGCCGGGACCGTCCTCGGTCGGCCTGCGGCCAATGCCCGGCATCTCGACCGAGCGGACGCTCCTCGCCATCTTCTCGGCCGCCGGAAGCGGCAGAAGGGTGCGGTCGAAGGAAGAGGTCGGCCTTAGCAGGCGGCTGAAGAAGTCTCAGGCTGAGCGGCCCGGGAACTGAATACCGCGCTTTCGGGCTCTCGCATCGCGCTGAAGTATCTTGATCGCGTCGGGGGGCCAACGAAGTCGACGAGGATCCCGGCTTCAAATTGCCTTTTTCAGCAGCCTGGTAGCCGACGGGAGGAGGACGGCCTGCGCGCGCGGCGCGTGGCCCTCCGCCCGACGATCCGGGGCACGCAGGCGAAGGGGGAGGGGCCATCCGCAGGGCTGTCCCTCGGGCCTCGGGCGGCTGCGGATGAGGACGCTCCTATGGCAGCCAGGCGGCCGGCCCCGGCAAAGGGCGATGGGCAGCACGGGGGTGGGCCGCGCGTGGCAAGCGGTCTCAGGCGTGCCGCCCGCGACTGGGACCGCGACCGGGACCGTGCCTTGCACTGCGCCCTGGACTGCACCCAAGGCGCCCCCGAAGGACGGCCCCAAGGCAGCCCCGAAAATGTCGCACGAGGCCCGGGGCGCGCAGGGTCGCCTCGGGATCGCGGCGGACGGAACCGCGCCGGGCCTTGCGCGCTAAAGCCAGGTCGCCCCGGGGATCGGCCCGAGCGGGCTCCGGTCGACCTGGCCCAGCGCATGGGCCTTGTTGGCGGTCAGCGGCGCGCCGCTGAAATGCAGCCCCGCCACGGCGGGCGTGGCGGTGAACTGCACCAGGACCGAGCCGGAATTGCCGCCGAGCGTGGTGCAGTCATGGCTGACAACCCAGCCTTCGCTGTCGCCCGGAAGCCGGCCCGGCCCCTGCATGACCTGGCCCGGCGCGACATATTTGCGGCCGTAATCTGTGCCGAAGATCTCGCGCAGCCGGGTGCCGATCTCGCGGCTGATGGCCCCTGTCGCCGGATCGACGAAGGCCGAGGTCCCGGGCCGGGCCGGATAGCCGATCACCACCATCTCGGCGGCCTCGTCCATCTGCCGCGCCAGCGGCAGCGCGCGGGGCAGGCCGGGGGCGGAGGCGTCGAGGCTCAGCAGCGCCATGTCGAGATGGCCAAGCCGCTCGACGCCGCCGATCGGGTCGGGCCCGGCCATGACCACGCCGCTCAGCGCATGGCGCTGGCTGCCATCGGCGGTCTCGGAAAAGTCGATCGTGACGGCGCCCCGGTCGAAGCGCCAGAGCGTTCCGCCCGGCCCCGTCAGCTCGTCGGCGCAGGCCTCCAGCACATGGCGGTTGGTCATCACCCGGCCGCCCGCGATCAGGAAGCCGCTGCCGATATGGGTGCCGTCGAGGTCGATCCGCCCGACCGAGCGGGTCCAGTCCGGCAGATCGGCCACCAGCCCCAGAAAGGGTGCCCAGTCGCCCGCCAGCGGATCGTCGATATCGACGCTGTCGCCGGTGACCCGGAAGGCCGGGCGGTCCTGAACCCGGACCAGCGCCTCGAGCGCGATCCGGCCGGGCAGGTCGAGCTGGTGCAGCCGGTCCTCGGCGGCCATGCGGATCACGCCCTCGGCGCCCTCCAGCACCCGGGCCTGGGCGTCGCGATCGCCGAGGCCGCAGGCCTGAAGCCGGTCGAAGCAGGTGCGGGTCCGGGCCATCAGCCGCCCGGCGCCCTCGCCGGCAAGCCGCGCCCGGGCCTCGGTTTCGCTCAGATTGGCGCTCGATTCCGCAGTGCCGGGCCGGCCTGCCGCCAGCAGCTTCGCATATTGCGCCGAGGGGCCCGTGGCCGCGATCAGGGGCGGGGTGAAGGCGCCCGCATCCCGCCGCGCGGCCAGTCCGCGCATCACCGGCCCGGGCATCGCCCGCACCAGCCCCGGGCTCGGGCGCGGGCAGGCGGCGGTCTCGACCGGCACCCCGGCGGCGCGGTTCTCTCGCAGCCAGGCATCGCCCAGCAGATAGATCACCTCGGCCCCGATCCGGGGCCAGTCGCCCGCGCCCGTCCCGATCTCCTCGTAGCTGTCGTCCAGCGCGGCAAAGATCGCGTCTTCCGGCGGCAGCGCAGTGCTTTCGGGGGCCGAAAGCGGCCCGATCCGCGACAGCTCGAGCCGCAACAGCGCATCGGCATCGACGACGCCGGCACCCATGTCCGCTGGCCAGTCCGCGGGCCGCCGCGCGGTGGCCTTCAGAGCGGTGCGGAACAGGTCGTTGACGGTGAGGCCGATCCGGGCGGCTTCGTCGCGCAGGGGCTGGCGGCCGTGATGCTCGATCCAGAGCGCCGCGACGCCTGCGGTCAGCGCGGCGGCGAAAGACGTGCCCTGACCCGGCCCGGTCGTGCCCTGGCCACCATCGCCGGGTCGGCGCCGCGCGACCCGCACATTCTCGGCCGGGGCGGCTGCCGCGATCCGGCTGCCGCGACTGGTGCCCTTCCAGGGCTGGTCCAGATGGTCGGTTCCGGCGATCCCGACCACGTTCGGGTCGCGTGCCGGATAGACCGTGACCGGCTGCACGCAATTGCCCGCCGCCGAGACGATCACGATCCCGGCCGCGGCCGCGCGCTCCAGCGCCGCCGCCATCGCCCGCGAATACAGCACCCCGCCCAGCGACATCGAGATCACATCGGCGCCGATATGCACCGCATGCAGGATCGCCCGGGCGACCGGGGTCGGGTCGAGCCGCAGCACCACCGCGTCGATGCAGCGGATCGGCACCACCTCGGCGCCCGGCGCGGCGCCGAACACCCGGCCCGGCGCGCGGCTTGCGAGGGTCGAGGCGGTCGCGGTGCCATGGCCCGGGCTGCTCATGCCTTCCGAGAGCGGGTCGGTCGGGTCGGCCGTGGCCGTCAGCGTGTTCCAGGCCTGGCCGAGACTTAGCAGGCCCGCGAGTTCGGGATGATCCGCCACACCGGTATCGGGCTGGGCCACCAGCACGCCCCGCCCGG
Source organism: Rhodovulum sp. HP10 (assembly GCF_047553435.1). Classification (NCBI taxonomy): domain Bacteria; kingdom Pseudomonadati; phylum Pseudomonadota; class Alphaproteobacteria; order Rhodobacterales; family Paracoccaceae; genus Rhodovulum; species Rhodovulum sp. HP10. The sequence goes on along the minus strand of NZ_CP180201.1, from coordinate 1,292,538 downwards.
TGATGCCGCGCGCCCAGACCGGCTTGACGTTGATCGCCTCGATGGCCCAGTCATCGGCCAGCGTCTCGTCGGGCGCGGCCCAGCAGGTATAAGCGAGAAAGGCATCGGCCACGCTTTCTTTCTGTTCGGGGTCGTCGGGCGCGACGACGAAGCTGGCGCCGATATCTGGCACCGCCGAGACCAGACCCATCTCTCCGGCCAGCGCGTCGGCGGCGGCAAAAAGCGTCTCGGGCGCGATCCGTCGCCGGATGCCCGGAAATTGCAGCACCAGAAAGCAGGGCAGCAGATCGTCGAGTGGCTCGAGGCTGAAACACTCGCCCCCCAGAAGCCTGGCCATGCGCCCGCGCTCGACCGTGCAATCGGGCGGGACACGGTATTCGAGGGTAAATCTCAGGCGATCGGGCGGCAGGCCGGGCTCGGGCTCGGCCGCCGCGATGCCCTGTGCCGCGACGAGCAGATCCAGTGACATGAAAATGCCTCCCTGAAATATCTTCCCCAAGGGAAATCATGCCTGCGGAGGGCGCGAAAACCAAGCCTTGCCTCAAGCCTTGTCTCTAGGCGGGCGCGGCGTCTCTTGCGGGGAGGCGGGGTTTTTGATAGCGCGCCGGGCTCCGCCCCCGGAAGGATCCCCGCCATGCCCGCCACCTCTGCCATGCTTGCCGTCGATTTCGGAACCTCGAATTCGGCCGCGGCGGTTCTGGAGGCGGGCCGGGTGCGCCGGCTGGCCATCGAGCCCGGCGCCGAGACCCTGCCCACCGCCGTGTTCTTTCCCGATGAGCGGGCGCCGATGCGGATCGGATCGGCCGCCGCCGAGGCTCTGATCGCGGGCGATGAGGGGCGTTACATGCGGGCGCTGAAAAGCGTGCTGGGCACGCCGCTTTTCCACGAGGCGCGCCCGATCGGCGGCAGGCGGCGGACGCTGGCCGAGGTCGTCACCGCCTTTCTGGCCGAGCTGAAGGCCAGGGCCGAGGCCGATGCGGGCATCCGCTTCGAGCGGGTCCTGTCGGGCCGCCCGGTGCATTTCCACAGCGCCGATCCGGTCCGCGACGCCACCGCCGAGGCCGATCTGCGCGGCTGCTACGAGGCCGCGGGCTTTCGCGAGGTGGACTTCCGGTTCGAACCCGAGGCGGCGGCGCTGGCTGCGCGCGCCGATGCCCGGCCCGACGAGCTGGGGCTGATCGTCGATATCGGCGGCGGCACCTCGGATTTCTCGGTGTTCCGCGCCGGTCCGGACGGTATCGAGATCCTGGCCAGTCACGGCATCAGGCTTGGCGGCACCGATTTCGACCATGCGGTCTCGATGGCCCATGCGATGCCGCTGCTGGGGCTGGGCGGCGCGCTGCGCCGGAGCTTCGGCGAGGGACTTTTACCGGTGCCGAAGGCGATCTATGTCGATCTGTCGACCTGGGCGATGATCCCCTTCCTTTATAACCGCGAGACCGAACGCGCGGTCGAGGACATGGAGCGCCATGCGGTCGACCGGGCGGCGATGGCGCGGCTCGGCCATGTGATCGACGCGCGGCTCGGCCATGAGCTGGCCTTCGCGGTCGAGGCGGGCAAAATCGCCGCCAACCGGGGCGGGGTGCCCGCTCGGATCGGGATGGGGCAGATCGAACCCGGGCTCGGGGCGCCGGTCACCGCGGGCTCGCTGAACGCGGCGCTTGCGCCCTATCGCGAGCCGCTGCGCCTGGCGATCTACGAGACGCTGATGCTGGCCCGGGCTCGTCCCGACCGGATCGGCGCGGTGGTTCTGGTCGGCGGCTCGAGCCTGATGGGGCTGGTCGAGACCGAGGCCCGCGCCGCCTGTCCGGGGGCCGAGATCCGCCGCTCGGAGGCCTTCACCGCAGTGGTCGACGGGCTGGCGCTGGCCACTGCCCGCGCCTGACCGGGATCCGACGCGGCACCGTTCCGGAACCTAGCGCGGCCGGGGCAGGGTGAACCGGGCCTCGAACCCGTCGGCCCGGCCCGGGCGCGGCGAGATCAGCTCGATCCGGCCGGAACTCCGTTCGGCGATGGTGCGCACGATGGCCAGCCCCAGCCCGGCCCCCTCGGCGCCGCCATTCGAGCGGGCAAAGCGCGCGGTCAGCCGGGCCAGGTCTTCGGATGGCACCGGATCGCCGCCATTGCCGACCGACAGCACGCCTTCGGCAGTAAGGGCGACCTCGACCGGCCCGGAGCCATGTCTCAGCGCGTTCTCGATCAGGTTGCGGCAGAGGATGCCGAAGGCATCAGGGTCGAGATCGGACAGGACCGGCGCCTTGGGCAGCGACAGCGCGATGCGCCCGGCCCGGCCCAGCCGTTCGAGATCGCCTGCCACGATGTCCAGCACCTGGCGCAGGTCGGAGGGGTCGGATGCCGTCAGCCGCGCGCCCTCGGCGCGGGCCAGCTGCATCAGCTTTTCCGACAGGCTGTTCAGCCGTTTCAGCGTGGTCTCGATCTCGCTTGCCCGGGCGGCGGCGGCGCTGTCGGAGGTTTCGGCGCGCAGGCGCTGGGCCTGGGCGATGGCGCCCGCGACCGGGGTGCGCAGCTCATGCGCGGCATTGGCGGCAAAGCTGCGTTCGGCCTCGAAGGCGGCGCGCAGCCGGGTCAGAAGCTCGTTGATGCTGCCGACAATCGGGCGCAGCTCGCTCGGCAGGGTGCCCTCGGCAAGCGCCGAGAGATTGCGCGCGCCGCGTTCGGCCAGCGACTGGCGCAGCGCCCGCACCGGCCGCAGGCTGGTGCCCACCGCGATCACGATGGCCAGCAGGCTGAGCGGGATCACCACCACCAGCGGCAGCGCCAGATTGGCGGCGATCTCGCGCGCGACCTCGGCCCGGCGCGACAGGGGCTCGGCCACGGCAATGGTCACATCCTCGTCGCGCGCCCTGTCGTAATACAGCCGGTGGGTCGCGGTCCGGCGGAAGCCTTTCTTGTGGTAGGGCGGAAAATCCTCCGGATCGGCATCCTCCGAGATCAGCAGGACCGTGCCGTCATGGTCGCGCACGACATAGCTCAGATCCTCGACCTCGCCGTCGAACTGGCGGATGCGTTCGGACCAGTCGCGCGCATGCCGGTTGCGGCGGCTGTCATGGCGGTCGTCCTCGTCACGGTGCCGGCCCTCATGGGCGCGCACCGCCAGCGGCAGCAGCCGGTGGGCGGCGTCGCGCAGCGCGCTGTCGAAGACCTCGTCCATCTCGTGGCGCAGCTCGCGCAGCGTCGCGCCGGCGGCGGCGATCCAGAGCACGGTCACTGCCAGCCCCACGGCCAGCGCCAGCCGGCCCTGCAGCGAGCGCGGCCCCCTCACGGGCTGCCCAGCCGGTAGCCGAGCCCGCGTTCGGTGTCGATCACGGCCCGGCCGAGCTTCTTGCGCAGGCGGCTGACATGCACCTCGATGGTGTTGCTCTCGATGCTGTCATCGAAGGAATAGAGCCGCTCCTCGAGCTGCGCCTTGGACAGCAGCCGCCCCGGCGCCTGCACGAAGGCCTCGAACAGTGCCCATTCGCGATGGGTCAGCGCCACCGGCCGGCCGTCGCGCCGCACCGCCTTGGCGGCCAGGTCGATCTCGAGCGGCCCCAGATGGATCAGCGGGTTCGGATTGCCCGCGTAGCGCCGGGCCACCGATCCGATCCGGGCCGAGAGCTCGTCGAGATCGAAGGGTTTCACCATATAGTCGTCGGCGCCCGCATTCAGCCCCTCGATCCGGTCCGAGACCTGATCGAGCGCGGTCAGGATGATCACGGGGGTGGCATCGCCCCGCGCCCGCATCGCCCTGAGGAAGGGAATCCCGCGCCCGTCGGGCAGCATCAGGTCGAGCAGCACCAGATCGAAGGCGCCCACCGCCAGCGTGTCGGCGGCCTCGTCAAGCCGCGTCGCCCAGTCGGCGCCATGGCCATCGGCGCGCAGCTGGTCGGCCACCGCCGCCCCCAGCACGCCATCGTCCTCGATCAGCAGGATGCGCATCGTGTCGTCCTTGTTCCGGCCCGAGCTTATAGCGCGCCCCGCCTGACGGGAAGCTGAAGCAGTTTTTGCCGCCCCGTCAGGCGACGATCAGGCGCGGGGGCGAAAACCGGACCATCGACCGACACCATCCTTCGAAAAGGAGACCGACATGACCCGCATCTCGCTTCCCATCATTGCCGCCTGCCTGGCCCTCGGGCTGTCCGGCGCGGCCGTCGCGCAATCCGCCGCTGCCGCCGCTCCCACTGGCCTCACCGTCCCCACTGGCCCCGACCTGTCCAGGCCCATGGCCCGGCAGGCCGCATCGGGCGTCTGTCTGGCGGGCGGCGCCCGGCATGAGAGCCATCGCGGCTTGTGGCACCGGGGCGACGACCATCGCGGCCGGGTCGGCCGGGATCGCGACGACGACCGGCGCCCGGACCGGAGCCAGGACCGCAATCAGGGCCGAAATCAGGACCGCTGTTCCACCCCCGGCTTCGATTGCGACCGGCGCAGCGGCGGCGGTCAGGCGATGCGGGCACCTGCGCCCGGCACCCCGCCTGCCAACGGGCTTTTCGACAATGGCGCCGCGCCGCGCGCCCGGACCAACTGAACGCGACCTGACAGGAGGACAAGAGATGAAGACCCTGCCGACCGCCCTCGCCGTCAGCACCGCCCTGACCGCTCCGGGCCTGGCCCTTGGCGACGAGGTGACCTTCACCACGAAACTGGCCGATTACGGCGGTGACGGCGCCTATCTGGCCTATTACGTCACCGATGCCTCGGGCGCCTATGTCGGCTCGCTCTGGATGGCCGGGGCCAAGGCCAAGTACTACAAGCACCTGTCCGACTGGTCCGCGGCCACCGGCGGCGACAGCGCCGAGGTCGAGGGCATCACCGGCGCCAGCGTCGGCGCGGGTCGGACCCTGACCGTCAGCCTCGATCTGGCCGGGGCGCTGTTTGATGCGGGCTATGCGCTGCATATCGACGCCGCCGTCGAGGACATGCGCGACAGCCCCTCCGAGATCGTGCTGCCGCTCACGACCGAAGGCGCGGGTCGTCCGGTCGCGGGGCGGGGCTATATCGCCAGCTTCGCCTACGACATGTGAGGAGGCTCCGATGATCCGTCCGCTGCATCGCTGGGCCGGGCTTGCCGCCGCCCTTCTTCTGTCGGTGACCGCCCTGAGCGGGGCGGCGCTGTCGCTTTATCCTGCGGCCGAGGCGCTGGGCACCCCGCCGCTGCCCGCGATCTCGGCGGCCGATCTGGCCGAGCGGCTCGGGTCGACGGTGCCCGGGCTCGAAGAGATCCGGGTCTCGGCCTCGGGCCGGATCACCGCCTATGCCTTCGACGCGGGCAGTGCCGCGCGCTGGTACGTCGACGGGGCGAGCGGAGAGATCCTCGGCCCGGCGCTCCGTTCGCCGCTTCAGCTCTGGCTGACCAATCTGCACCGGGCGCTGTTTCTGGGCGATGCCGGGCGGCTGGTCGTCGCGACGGCGAGCCTCGCGATGCTGATCCTGACGCTGTCGGGGCTGGCGCTGGCGGTGCGGCGGCTGGGCGGCATCCGGGCCTTCTTCGTTCCGGCGCGGGGGCCCTGGCGGCAGCGGCTCCATCTCGATCTGGGGCGCGTCGCGGCGGCGGGGCTGGCGGTCTCGGCGCTGAGCGGGCTCTGGCTGGCGGCGGACAGTTTCGATCTGCTGCCCCGAACCCACGCGCCAGCGGCCTCGGTCACGCTCTCGCTGGCGGATCTGCCCGCGGCCGAGCTTCGCCAGCTTGCGCTGCCGCGCCCGGGGGTTCCGGGCGATCTTTTCACGCTGCGGACGGTCGCGGGCAGCGGCCATGCCGACCCGCTCAGCGGCGTGCTGCTCGACTGGACGCCCGCCAGCGCGGCCGAGCGGCTGAGCGCGCTGGCGATCCGGCTTCACAGCGGTCGCGGCGCGGCGGCGCTCGGGCTGATGCTCGGGCTGTCGGCGCTCTGCGTTCCGCTTCTGGGCCTGACCGGGCTCGTGCAGCAGGCGGGGCGTCGGCTGGGTCCCGGGGCACTGCGCCGCGTCCGGGCGGTGGCGCCCGGGGCGGCCGACACGATCCTGCTGGTCGGCTCCGAGGGCGGCACCACCTGGGGCTTTGCCGAGACCTTGCGCGCGGGGCTCGTCCGGGCCGGTTGCCGGGTGCATGTGGCGCCGATGGCCGAGTTTGCGCCCGCGCGCTATCTCTCTGCCCGCCAGGTGCTGATCCTGGCCGCGACCTCGGGAGCGGGCGATGCGCCGGGTTCGGCGCGGGGCTTTCTCGACCGGCTCGCGGCGCTGCCCGCTCCGCCCGCCGCACCCTTCGCGCTGCTCGGTTTCGGCGACAGCAGCTTTCCCGCCTTCTGCGGCTATGCCGACAAGGTTGCTGCTGCCGCGCGCGCGGCGGGCTGGGCCGAACTGATGCCGCCCGCCCGCGTCGACCGCCAGTCGGCAGCCGATTTCGCGCGCTGGGGCCATGCGCTGGCCGAGCGGCTCGGACTGGCGCTCGAGTTGGCGCCGCCCGTCGCCCCGCCCGTGCCGCAGCGCCTGCGGCTGGTCTCGCGCCGCGACTATGGCGCCGAGGTGCAGGCCCCGGCCGCGATCCTGCGCTTCGCCCTGCCGCGGCGAAGCCTCTGGCAGCGGCTGACCGGGCAGGGCTTCGACGCGTTCCGCGCGGGCGATCTGCTGGCGGTGCTGCCGGAGGGCGACACCCGCCCGCGCTATTATTCGCTGGCCTCGGGCAGCGAGGACGGTTTTGCCGAGATCTGCGTGCGCAAGCATCCGGGCGGGCTCTGCTCGGGGCAGCTTTTCGAGCTTTCCCCGGGCCAGACGGTGACGGCCTTCCTGCGGCCCAATCCCGGCTTTCATGCCGGGCCCGGCCGGGCGCCGCTGATCCTGATCGGCGCGGGGACTGGCATCGGCCCGCTGGCGGGCTTCGTGCGGGCCAATCGCTCCGGGCGGCCGATCCGGCTTTATTTCGGTGCCCGCACGGCCGAAAGCGATCTGCTTTATGGCGACGAACTGGCGCGCTGGATGCGCGACGGACGGCTGGCCGGTCTCGCCACCGCTTTCTCGCGCAGCGCCGAGCGGGCCTATGTTCAGGATCTTCTGCGCCGCGATGCCGAGCGGGTGGCGGGTCTGATCGGGCAGGGGGCGCAGGTCATGGTCTGCGGCGGGCGGGCGATGGCGGCGGGGGTGGCCGAGGCCTTCGACGAGATCCTGTCGGGCCGCGAGGCGAGCCTGTCCGGGCTGAAGGCGGAGGGGCGCTATGTCGAGGATGTCTACTGAGCTCTCCGCCCCGACGCGGCGGCTGGCGCTGAACGGCCCGGCGATGGGGGCGCGCTGGTCCGCGCTCCTGCATGCCGCGCCCGGGGTCGGCCCCGGGCCGCTCCGGGCCGCCTTGTCGGCGGCGGTCGAGGCGGTCGAGGCCGAGATGTCGGTCCGCCGCCCCGACAGCGATTTGATGCGCCTGAACCGGGCGCCGGCCGGTCTCTGGGTCGATCTGCCCGAGGGGCTGGTGACGGTCCTGACGATGGGGCTGGCCATCGGGCGGGCCTCGGGCGGAGCCTTCGAGATCGGGCTGGGCGATGCGACCGCGGCCTGGGGGTTTTCCGGAACCCCCGCCGATCCGGCCCGGATCGGTGCGGCGCTCGCCCTGCGGCGGCGTCCGGCACATGAGCTTCTGGACCTCGACGTCGCCAACCGGCGGGCGCGCAAGCATGGACCGCTTGCGCTCGATCTTTGCGGTATCGCCAAGGGCCATGGCGTTGATCGTCTGGCCGAGGTGGCGCAGGGCTTCGGGGTCGAAAGTGCGCTTCTGGCCATCGATGGCGATCTGCGCGCGCTCGGGCTCCGGCCCGACGGGCAGCCCTGGGCAGTGGCGCTCGAGCGACCCGATCCTGGGAGCCGGGCGCTGCATGGTCTGCTGGCACTCGAGGCCGGAGCTGTGGCGAGCTCGGGCGATTACCGGCACTGGGTTGATCTGGGCGGACGGCGGCTGTCGCATACCATGGATCCGGCGCGGGGCGCGCCGCTGGCCGACAGCCCGGCATCGGTCACGGTTTTGGCGCCGCGTTGCATCGAGGCCGATGCCTGGGCGACGGCGCTGATGGTGCTGGGAAGCGCGGCCGGAGCGGCGCTGGCGCGGCGGCTGGGGCTGTCGGTGCTCTTTCTCGATCGCGAGGGCGGCGAGATCCGCGAAACCCCGGTCGGGCCGGGCTTTGCCTGTGCCTGAGCTGCCGGGCCAGCGAAACGCCCGTCGCTTGGCGGGCGCTGCGCAGCTTTTGCGGGGCTCAGCGCGGCCGGTCCGCCAGAACCCGTGCCAGCTCCATTGGAGACCTGCCCGAGGCGCGCGCGATCTCGCTCAGCGGCCGGGCCGGATCGCTCATCGCAAAGCCCGCTGCGTCAAGCCGGGCGGTCAGCTCCTCGACGGTGGTTCCGAGCGCCGGGGCCACCGTGGCGGGGGGCTGGGCCATCACCTGCATCGCCAGCCCGAAGACCGGAGGCCGCCCGCCGCCGCTGCCGCCTGTCGGCAGGAAGAAGGCGGCCGAGGCCAGAAGCGTGACGGCCAGCGACAGGGCCAGCGGGCGCCCCGTCAGGTAGCGCAGCATCGGCCGCCAGTTGCGCCAGACATGCAGCCCGAAGCCCAGGATCAGCGCCATGCTGAGCCATTCGTGGATGCCGTGAAAGGCCCGGGGGCCGAGATGGAAGAAAAGCGCGATCCCGGTGATCAGCGAGACCAGGAAAAGCGCGATGGTCGAGGGGGTGGCATATCGCATGAGAAGGCTGCGCATGGGCGTTCGTCCTTTGGGTCGTTGCGCCGACCGCATCATCGGGCCGGTCGGCGCAGGAAACGCCCTCAGCCTGACGGCAGACTGAAGTCCGCGCAGAACAGGTATTCAATTTGTCTGTTTTCGCGGAACTTCCTGCCGGGGAATCGTGTTGAAGCCACGGGTCGATTCGGGGCCGGAATGCTGCGTTCCGCGCGGTCCGATCAGGCGCGAACCCGTCGAAATCCGGCGCAAACCCTGCCGGTTGCGCGGTCGTTGGCTGCCGATACGGTCTGACAAGGGGCAAGCCCCGCGTAGCAGAGTCGCAGGCGGCGACAAAAGGCTGCCATCATGCGCTCTGTTGGGTATGGTCCCGCATGGCGGCCAAAGGGCGCCGGGCTGTGCTTTGGCGCTCCGGCGGTTCGTCTGGCCGATTGCGGGAGGCATCAGGGGCTCCCGCCGGAACCCGCAGGAGGACGTCCTGCCGCGGACGGGGTGGTCCTGGCCGTCGGCAGCGGAACGAAAAAAGGATGAACCATGTCCAATAATTCGCATAACCTGATCCGGCTGATCGTCGCCGCGCCGGCGATTGGCATCGCGATCGCGGCTGTCGGCTTCAGTGGCGGCAAGGAAACCAAGAGCGAGCCCGTGATCGAGACGCCGGTCGCCGAGGCTCCCGCCGCCGAAGCGGCCGCGCCGGCCGACGAGGCTGTGACCGACGAGGCTGTTTCGGAAGAAGCTGTGACCGAGGCGCCTGCCGCCGCCGCTGCTGAAACCGCCACTGAAGCTGCCGAAGCCCCGGTCGCCGAGGAAGCCGCCGCCGAGGAACCTGCTGCCGAGGAAGCCGTTGCCGAGGCTCCGGCCGCCGAAGAAGGTGCTGACGCTCCCGCCGCAGAGGATGCCGCCGCGACCCAGGACGCTGTCGCCGCCGCGCCCGCAGCCGAGGAGGAAGCCACCGCCGAGGAACCGGCTGCCGAAGCCGCCGACGCGCCTGCTGCCGAGGAAGCCGCCGCCCCCGCCGCCGAGGCGACTGCTGCCCAGGACGAGGCTGCCGGGGAACCTGCCGCCGAGGAGACCGCTGCTGCGGATGACGCCGCCGAAGCGCCTGCGGCTGCCGCTCCCGTCGCCACGCCCGATGCTGCGGCCTCGGCGATGACCCTGGCCGAGCAGGCCTCTGCGCTTGCCGCCGAATATGCCGATCTCGCAGAGCGCGCCGCTGCTCTGGCCGGCAAGTCCTCGGCCCTGACCGCCGCGACCGAAAAGGCTGCCGCCGCCCCTGAAAGCGTCGAAGAGCTGTTCGGCAATATCGCGGCCGCCGCGAGCGAGGAACCGGCTGCCGAGGAACCGGCCGCTGAAGAGCCCGCTGCAGCAGAACCGGCTGCCGAGGAGCCCGCCGCCGAAGAACCAGCTTCCGAAGAGCCGACCGTTGCCGAGAAGGCGGTTGATGCCGCGACGGCTGCCGTCGAGACGGCCGAAGATGCGGCCGACAGCGCGGGCGAGGCCGTGACCGAGGCGGTGCAGGACACCCGCGAGGCGCTCACCGGCAGCGAAGAGCCCGTGATCGGTGGCGATGCGACCGAGGAAGCTGCTGCCGAACCGGCCGCTGAGCCTGCCGCCGAAGAACCCGCTGCCGAGGAACCGGCCGCCGCCCCGGCCGCCGTGGTGACCGGCGATCCCGCCAAGGGCGAAAAGGCTTTCATCCAGTGCGCCACCTGCCACAGCGTCGTCAGCCCCTCTGGCGAGACGCTGGCCGGTCGCGGTCTCAAGGTCGGTCCGAACCTCTATGGCATGCCGGGCCGCACCGCCGGGACGGTCGAAGGCTTCCGCTACTCCAAGTCGATGAAGGCCGCCGGAGAAGCCGGTCTGGTCTGGGACGAGGAAAAGGTCTCGATCTATGCCGAAGACCCGACCGCCTACCTGCGCGACTATCTCGACGATCCCCGGGCGCGCGGTCTGATGACCTACAACGCCCGCGACCCGCAAGAGGTCAAGGACGTCTACGCCTATATCTCGAAGCTGTCCGAAGAGTAATCGCTCGGGGGCCAGTTTCCCCGCGACACGCATCAAAGCCCCGTCCCGGCCGCGCTGCCGGGGCGGGGTTTTCCGTTTCGCTCGGGGGCTTCAGGCCCGAAACAGCGGGGCGAGCGCCTTCGGCAGAGCCCCGGGCGAAACCGGCCTGACGCCCTCTTTCAACTCGCCTGGAATTCGGCGATCCCGAGCCCCGGAAGGCCCCGGAAGGCGGTACCCGGCCATGACCCGGGCTCAGACGTTCAGCGCGTCAGGCGACAGCTCGTGCCAGAGGGTATATCCCGACGGCATATTCGGTCGGGACGATGCCGGGGCGCGACGCTCGATAAGGGCCTGTTCGACCGGATCGAGATCGCGGGTGACGGCAAGGACGATCTGCCGGGGTGCGGCGCCGGGGCCCGTCTTCCAAAGCCCCGCCGGACCGCTCGGCGCGATCCCGCCCGGAACGCCCGAGGCGCCGGTTTCGGGGGTGTTGAGATCGCGATTGGCGTCGAGGCGCAGGATGGAGGCCCCCGAGGATGCCGCGCGACGACAAGCAAGGGGGCCGGGCAGGGTGGCGGGGCATCGTTGCCGAGACCGAGACGCCGCCGCCCGCCAGAACGGCGCCGCCCCGGGCCTGAAGCGGCCCGAGGGCCGGCCGAGCGGCCGCGAGCTCCGTCCTCCAGTCGGCCGACCGCGCGGGATGGACCTTGCCGATCGGGACCGGGGCCGTGCCGCTTCGGCGGGGCAGGACCGCACCGATGCGGCCATGCCGAGCGCGTTGCGGTCGCCTGCATGCCGCTGAATTACGGTATGTGCCCTTGGGAAGGGGCTGGTTCTGGTCGGTTCCGTCCGGCCGTATAGCGGCCTTGCCGGGTCGTGGGTAAAGGCGGAGGTGAGCCGGGATCTCGGGAGTGAGGAGGATCGAAAGACGATCCAGTGAATCGTTTTCCCGACGAACCCCAAAACGGTTGCGAAGTGGCGCAAACGCCAGACGGTCGAGGATCTCAAGACGGGGCCGAAGGAGCCACGTTCGACGACCCTGACGGAGGCGGAGGAGGCGGCCATCATCGCGTTCCGACGCCATACGCTGCTGCCGCTGGACGACGGCCTCTATGCCCTGCAGGCGTCCATCCCGCATCTGACACGCTCGGCGCTGCATCGGTGCCTTCAGCACAACGGCATCTCTCGACTACGTCTGCAAGGTCTGGACTTCAGAGCCGGACAGATTCATCCTAAACCCGATCCACCAAATGCCGGGACTGAACACCTAGCGGGTCAGGCCCGCGTAAAGCTGGGGCAGGCGTTCGGGCAGGCGGGCGATGTTTTCCAGCACCAGGAAGTTCCGCTGCCCGAAGATCTGCGCGACATATTGATCGGCGCGCGGGTCGAGAGTCAGGCAGAACGGGATGACGCCGGTCTTGGCGACCTCCTGCACGGCGGCGCGGGCGTCCTGGCGCAGATATTGCGGATCGCGCTCGTCGATATCCGAGGGCGCGCCGTCGGTGATGACCAGCATCAGCTTCTTTGCGGCGGCGACGCGGCCCAGATGCGCCCCCGCATGGCGGATCGCGGCGCCCATGCGGGTCGAGAGATGCCCCTCCATCCCCGCGAGTCGCGCCTTCGGGATCTCGCCCCAGGTCTGGTCGAAATCCTTGTAGCGGGCATAGAAGACGTTGTGCCGTCCGTCCGAGCAGAAGCCGTGCAGTGCGAAGGCGTCGCCCACCTTTGCGATGGCCTCGGCCAGAAGCACGGTCGCCGCCCGGGTCAGGTCGAGCACCGTTTGATCCTGCCCCGCCACCGGGTCGTTGGTCGATTCCGAAAGGTCCAGAAGCGCCATCACCGCGATGTCGCGGGTCTTGCGCAGGGACCGCATCATCACCCGCGGATCGGGCTGCCGCCCCATGCGGATATCGATCATCGCCTGGGTCGCGGCGTTCAGGTCGATCTCGTCGCCATCCTCGAGCCTGCGGATGCGCTGCACGCCCTGGGGTTGCATCGCGTCCAGCAGGTGCCGCATCCGCTGCGTGAGCTTGCGGTTTTCGGTCAGGATCGCGTCGATATCGGCCGGATCGCCCAGGCGCGGGCGCTTTTCCTGCACCATGGCCCAGGCCGGACGGTGCATCTGGATGCGGTAGTCGAACTCGTCATAGGCCACGGGCGGCGCGACGGGCGCCTTGCCCTCCTTGTCGTTGAACGAGACGCCGTCATCGTCGAACAGCTCGGTTTCGGCGGCCCAGATCTCCTGTGCGTCGTCACCGGCGGTTTCGACCTCGACCGCGTTCACCATCTCCGAGACCGAGACATATTTGCGGACCTGCTGGTCGGGCGCGGCGCCCTTTTCCCAGTCGACCGTTGCCTCGAATTCCCAGATATAACGGTTGTCGTCGCGATAGGGCGCGGCCTGCCCGTCGCGCCAGGCGGAATAGGGCTCGTTGCGCAGACGATGCGCCAGTTGCAGGCCCAGATCGAAGGATGTCGCTGCGGTGCCCGGATCGGCCCCGGCAAAAGCCGCCCGCACCCAGTCCGCGGTCTCGTCCTCCAGCGGCGTGTCGGGGTCCAGCAGCGCCAGCGCGATCCGGCCGAAACGCGCGGTCATCGACCCGTCAGCGGCGGGGCGGTGGAATTGCAGCCAGAGATCGCGCAGGCGCGGGAAGCGGGCGATGGCCAGAGCCTCGACGCGCGCGTCCTCGATCAGGCCAATACAGGCGCGTTGCAGCGCGTTCAGTTCGTCGCCCTTCAGGGGCGCAGTGGTGACCATGACATGGGCGGCGGCATGGGCGGCGGCGGCGCGGTAGAGGTCGAGCCCCGGCACGCCCTCCCAGTCGTCATAGGCGTCTGGCAGATGCAGGAAATACTCGGCGATATGGGGGTGGATGCCCTCGCGGGCCTCGAAATCGCCCGCTGTCGGGCGCATCAGGAAATCCCGTCCCCAGAGCGCACGCAGATACATCCCGATCCGGCGGTGGATGTCGACGAACAGCGTGCCCTTGCGCTCGCGTTGCAGGATCGCCTGCGATTCCGCGCTTTCGAGGCCGAAATAGCGGCTCAGCTCTTCGTAATCGGTGCGATGCGCCTCGGCGCCCCAGCTGGCCCAGCGGCGCAGGCCACCGAGCGTCAGCACGCCCAGCAGTTCTTCGAGATGCTCCAGCATCGGCCGCAGGCCGCGCGGCGCCTGCGCCAACAACTGGTTCAGGAGTTGCAGATAGGCGCGGAACAGATCGGGGTCCGACAGGCGGCGCGAGGCCACGGGGGCGGTCGCCAGAACCCGTTCGATCACCGCGCCCGAGGTGCGCGAGGCAAAGCCCAGACAGGCCTGCGCCAGATCGGGAATGATGTCCTCGCCCAGATCGCGGGCGACGGTCGGCACGGTCTCGATCCAGCTGCGCACGATGTGATTGCCACGGCCCATATGCGACAGTGCCGCCGTGCCCTTCAGCCAGTTGTCGAGCCCGCGCGGGCTGAGCAGGCGCACCGCCTCGGGCCAGAGCTCTTCCAGCGTCTCGCGCTGCGGCGCGTCGAGATTGGCCAGCAGCTCTGCGTAGTCCTCGAGCCTCGCCATGGCGATCAGAAATAGGTGGCGACGGCGGCGTCGAGCGCGTCGCGCATGTCGGGATCGTCGGTGATCGGGCGCACCAGCGCCATGCGGCAGGCGGCGGGCGCCTCGATCCCGCGCGCCATCAGCGAGCCGGCATGGATCAGCATCCGGGTGGAAATTCCCTCGTCGAGCCCGTGGCCCTTGAGGTTGCGGGCGCGTTCGGCGATCGAGACCAGCTTGCCCGCCTCCGTTGCATCGATGCCCGCCTCATGGGTGACGATCTCGACCTCGGTCGCATGCTCGGGATAGCTGAAATCGAGCGCGCCGAAGCGCTGCTTGGTGGACTGTTTCAGGTCCTTCATCAGGCTCTGATAGCCGGGGTTATACGAGATCACGAGGTGGAAATCCTCATGCGCGCGCAAGATTTCCCCTTTCTTTTCAAGGGGAAGGACGCGGCGGTTGTCGGTCAGCGGGTGGATGACGACGGTGGTGTCCTGCCGTGCCTCGACGATCTCGTCGAGATAGCAGATCGCGCCATGGCGCGCGGCGAAGGCCAGCGGGCCGTCCTGCCAGCGCGTGCCCTCGGGCTCGAGCAGGAAGCGGCCGACGATGTCCGAGGCGGTCATGTCCTCGTTGCAGGCGACGGTGACCAGCGGCTTGCCCAGCCGCCAGGCCATGTGCTCGACGAAGCGGGTCTTGCCGCAGCCCGTCGGGCCTTTCAGCATCACCGGCATCTTCGCCGCATAGGCGGCCTCGTAAAGCGCGACCTCGTGGGCGACGGGCCGGTAATAGGGTTCCTCCGCGACGCGGTACTGTGCGAGCATGTCGGTCATGGTCTGTCCTCCCCCGGGGGGAATGCGTTCACTGGTCGGGACCGCGCCCGCATCCGAGCGCGGCCCGCTATTGCAGGGGCGGCCGCTCAGACCGGCGTGCCGCGATAGACCACCATGTTGGCGCCCTGGCTCTGGCTGTAATTGTTGTAGCCGATCAGCCGGACATGGTTGTCGGGGTTCGCGTCATGGCAGGCCTTCAGCTCGGCCAGGATGGTATCGACATCGGTTTCCCCGAACATCGGCAGCTTCCACATGTACCAGTAGTTCGACTTGGCGAATTGCGGCTCGGTATGTTCGATGGCCGGGTTCCAGCCATGTTTCACGATCCATTCCACCTGCTTGCGGATCTGCGCGTCATCCATCTCGTGCAGGTAGGAAAAGGTACCCATCCGGCGGCTCGCGGGGTCCGACAGCCGCGAGGTGTAGTCCTGAACCTTGCTCATTCTCTTTCTCCCTCCGGGCGCTCAGCGGTGCTGGGTGTCGAGCTTGTCGACGGTGTCGAATTCGAACTTGATCTCTTTCCAGGTCTCCATCGCGACCTTCAGCTCGGGGCTGTGTTTCGCGGCATTCTGCAGGATCTCCTTGCCCTCCTTCTCCAGCTCACGGCCCTCGTTGCGGGCCTGGACGCAGGCCTCGAGCGCGACCCGGTTCGCAGCGGCGCCGGCCGCGTTGCCCCAGGGATGGCCGAGCGTGCCGCCCCCGAATTGCAGGACCGAGTCGTTGCCGAAGATCGAGACCAGCGCCGGCATGTGCCAGACATGGATGCCGCCCGAGGCGACCGGGAAGACCCCCGGCATCGCGCCCCAGTCCTGATCGAAGAAGATCCCGCGCGAGCGGTCCTCCTTGATATGGCGGTCGCGCAGAAGGTCGATCCAGCCCAGCGTCGCCGCGCGGTCGCCTTCGAGCTTGCCGACCACGGTGCCCGAATGCAGGTGATCGCCGCCCAGAAGCCGCAGCATCTTCGCCAGCACCCGGAAGTTGATGCCGTGATTGGGGTTGCGGTCCAGCACCGCGTGCATGGCGCGGTGGACGTGCAGCAGGAGTCCGTTGTCGCGACACCATTTCGACAACGAATTATGCGCGGCCCAGCCCAGCGTCAGGTAATCCGACATGATGATCGGGGTCTTCAGCTCCTTGGCGAATTCGGCGCGCTTGTAGACCTCTTCCATGGTGGGCGCGGTCACGTTCATGTAGTGGCCCTTGCGCTCGCCGGTCTCGGCCTCGGCCTTGTCGATGGCCTCCTGGCAGAACAGGAACCGGTCGCGCCAGCGCATGAAGGGCTGGGAGTTGACGTTCTCGTCATCCTTGGTGAAATCGAGGCCGCCCCGCAGGCATTCATAGACCGCGCGGCCATAGTTCTTGGCCGAGAGCCCCAGCTTGGGCTTGATGGTGCAGCCCAGCAGCGGGCGGCCATACTTGTCCATCTTGTCGCGCTCGACCTGGATGCCATGGGGCGGGCCGAAGCAGGTGGCGACGAACCACAGGGGGAAGCGCACGTCCTCGAGACGGAGCGAGCGCACCGCCTTGAAGCCGAAGACATTGCCCACGATCGAGGTGAAGACGTTGACGACCGAGCCTTCCTCGAACAGGTCCATCGGATAGGCGATGAAGGCATAGAAGGCCTCGTCGCTGCCCGGCACATCCTCGATGGCGTAGGCGCGGCCCTTGTAATAGTCGAGATCGGTCAGAAGATCGGTCCAGACCGTGGTCCAGGTCCCGGTCGAGCTTTCGGCGGCGACGGCGGCCGCGGCTTCCTCGCGCGAGACGCCGGGCTGCGGGATCACCTTGAAGACGGCGAGAATGTCGCTGTCCTTCAGCGTGTAATCGGGCTCCCAATAGGTCGACCGGTATTCCTTGACACCGGCGTCATAGGTCTTGGCCATCTGTGCTCCTCCGACGGGATGTTGTCGTTGGGCGGCACTATGGGCGCTTGAATGCCTTTGTAAAACTGAATAGTTTTTAGGTTAAAGATAGGGAATTGCATATTATGCGGATCAGCCTGCGGCAATTGTCGGTGTTCCTGTCGGTGGCCCGACATCAAAGCTATACCCGCGCCGCCGAAGAGCTGAACCTGACCCAGCCCGCGGTCTTCACCCAGGTCAAGCAGCTGGAGGACAGCCTGGGCATCACGCTTCTGGACCGGATCGGCAAGCGGATGCAGCCGACGGATGCGGGCCGCGTGGTGGTCGAGGGCGCGCGCGAGACGCTGGATGCGGTCGGGCGGATGGAGATGCGGCTGGCCGACATGCGGGGCCTGCGTGCGGGGCGGCTGACGCTGGCCATCGTCTCGACCGCGCAATATTTCCTGCCGCGCCTCCTGGGCCAGTTCTGCGACGCCAATCCCGGCATCGAAGTGGCACTGACGGTCACCAATCGCCAGGCGGTGCTGGCCCGGCTCGCCGCCCGCGAGGACGATCTGTGCATTCTCGGCACCCCGCCCGAGGGGCTCGACGTGGTGGCGACGGCCATTGCCGACAATCCGCTGGTCCTGATCGCGCGGCCCGACCATCCGCTGGCGGCCGAGCGCGGCATTCCGCCCGAGCGGGTCGCGCGCGAGCCGTTTCTTCTGCGCGAGCGCGGCTCGGGCACGCGGCTGGCGGTCGAACGCTTCTTCCGGGCGCGGGGGCTCACGCTGCCGATGCGGATGGAGCTTGGCTCGAACGAGGCGATCAAGCAGGCGGTGATCGGCGGGCTGGGGCTGGGGGCGCTATCGCGCGACACGCTGGCGCTGGAAGGGGTGACAGGCGCGCTGACGGTGCTGGACGTGGCGGGCTTTCCGCTGCTGCGGCAATGGCAGGTGGCCTATCCGCGCGGCAAGCATCTCTCGGTCGTGGCCGAGGCCTTTCTCGATCACCTGGTCGCCCATGCCCGCCAGGCGGTCGAGACCGGGGCCGCGGGGCCGGCCGCTACCGCCTGAGGCTCCGGGCTGTCGCAGCCGGCTGGGGCGGGGCGGCTGGGTCATGCCCGGCCGGGTCGGGGCCGGTTGCCTGGCGACTGCGCACAGCGCGTCATTGCGAAATGCGTGCGACGGAGGTAACGCTTGCGGAACGGGCGGCCCCGACCCAACCGGCTGCGGCCGCAGAGAGCAGAAAGAAGGATGTCAGGGATGATGCAGGTCTTCGCCTTGTATCTCGGCTTCTCGCTGGTTGTGCTGCTGGGCGCGGCCGAGCTCGAGCGCCGCGCCATCGTCGCCCGCAGGCTGGGGCCCAACGGCCGCGCGATGCTGGTGGCGCTGGCGGCATCGGCGCTGGGCGCGCTTGTCGTCGTGGTGATCTCGACCTTTGCCGAGGGCTGGATCTACATGCTGCACGTACTGGGCGGCGCGATCCTCTATCACGGCCTAATGGGCATCTTCCTGGTGCATGGCCTGCAGGAAGTCTCGGCCCGGGCCGCGGGCCACGACATCGGCTGAGCCTTCCCCGCGGGGACGGTCACGGCGGTCGGTCGGGGCGCGTGCCCATTGCGATCACGATTTTCCTGTCGGGCGCCTCGGCGCCGCGGCCCGGTTTTGCCGCCGCCACTCGTCAGTCACCCTGACCGCACCCGCTGCGCGGGTGGGCGGCGCTTCTTGACGGTCGAGACCCGGCCCCGAGCCCTCTCGGCGCAGTCCTCCCGAAACCTTGCCAGAGCGCATCGGCTTTGGTAAATACCTGCCATCCCATCGCAGGAGATGCACCCGCCCATGGACATGACGCTCGCAGCCCGCTCCCTTTCGGTTTCCTTGCGAGAAGTCCTGTCCCATGCCTGCATCCGTTTCGCTCTCCGGCCTGTCCTGGTCGCGTCCTGACGGCACACCGCTCTTCACCGGTCTCGATCTCACCTTCGGCTGCGAGCGCTCTGGTCTCGTCGGCCGCAACGGTGCCGGGAAAAGCACTCTTCTGCGCGTGATCGCTGGGGCTGCGGCTCCGGCAGGCGGCCAGGTCGGCATCACCGGCTCGGTTGCCATGATGCGCCAGGAGGCTCTGCAGCATCCCGACGAGACCATCGCCGATCTTCTGGGCGCGCGTCAGGCCCTGAATGTGATCGACCGGGCCGAGCAGGGTCGGGCGAGCGCCGATGAGCTGGCCGCGGCGGACTGGACCTTGCCCGCCCGGATCGAGGCGGCGCTGGCCAAGGTCGGTCTCGCGGCCGGTCCGCGGACCCGGCTTGCCACGCTGTCGGGCGGGCAACGCAGTCGGGCGGCGCTGGCCGCGCTGATCCTGGCAGAGCCCGATTTCCTGCTCATGGACGAGCCGACGAACAATCTCGACCGCACGGGGCGTCGTGCGGTGATCGAGCTGCTGCGCGGCTGGACCGGCGGAGCGATCGTCGTGAGTCACGATCGCGAGTTGCTGGAGGAGATGGATGCCATCGTCGAGCTGACCTCCCTCGGCGCGGCAAGATACGGGGGCAATTACACGGCCTTCCGCGAGCAGAAGGCCCGCGAGCGCGCCGCAGCGGCGCAGGACGCAGCCCATGCGGAGAAGACCCGGGCAGAGGTCGCGCGCCGCGCGCAGCAGGCCGCCGAGCGCAAGGCCCGGAAGGACAGCGGCGGCCGCAAGTCACGGGCGAAGGGGGACCAGCCAAAGATCATGATGGATGCTGCCAGGGGCCGTGCGGAAGCCTCCGGCGGCGCGGGGGCGCGCCTCCGCGAGGCCCGGATGGATGCGGCCCAGGAGGCCCTCTCCGCCGCCCGCGAGAAGATCGAGCTGTTGACCCCGCTCCATATGGAGATCGCACCGAGCGGCCTGCCGGCCGGCAGGACCGTCCTGGTCATGGACCGCGTGACCGGCGGTCATGATGCGGCGGCTCCGGCGATCCGGGACTTTTCGCTTACCATCACCGGTCCCGAGCGCGTCGTGATCGCGGGACCGAATGGCAGCGGCAAGACCACCCTTCTCAAGCTCATCACCGGCGCGCTCACGCCGGTGGCGGGGCAGGCGCGGGTCTGTGTCCCCTGGGAACTTCTGGACCAGCATGTCGGGATGCTCGATCCGGACCGGACGCTGCTTGAGACCTTTCTCGATCTGAACGCTCAGGCCACGACGCAAACGGCCCACACCGCGCTGGCCCGGTTCGGGTTCCGCGCCAGGGATGCGCTGCGCCGCGCCGGGGGGCTGAGCGGCGGCGAAAAGCTGCGCGCGGGTCTTGCCTGCGTTCTCGGCGCGACGCCGCCGCCACAGCTTCTGCTTCTTGACGAGCCGACAAACCATCTCGATCTCGAGGGGATCGAGGCGCTGGAAGCGGCACTGGCCCGCTACGACGGCGCGGTGGTCGTGGTCAGCCACGACCGGGCCTTCCTGGGGTCGCTCCGAACGGACAGGGTCGTTTCGTTGAAAGGGTGATCGTTCCGTCCCGAAGGGGGCCCCTCCGGCTGCGGATCATGCCAGCCGGACATGACCCGTGAAGAAGGGGGCGTTTTCGGTGCCGCTCCGAAATCGGCCCGCGCCTTGGCAGTGCCGAAGGCCGGAAAGGGCAGAACCGCCGGCGCCCGGGCAGGGCGTCAGGCCGGCTCAGGCCACCGCTTCGACCTCGGGCAGTTTCAGCGCCGCCATCAGGTCGCGCAGCTCCTGGCGCGCGGCCACGTTCGAGATGTTGAGGCTGGTCACGCCGGTATCCTTCAGGTCCAGAAGGGTCAGGCCG
Source organism: Rhodovulum sp. HP10 (assembly GCF_047553435.1). Taxonomy (NCBI): domain Bacteria; kingdom Pseudomonadati; phylum Pseudomonadota; class Alphaproteobacteria; order Rhodobacterales; family Paracoccaceae; genus Rhodovulum; species Rhodovulum sp. HP10. The sequence goes on along the minus strand of NZ_CP180201.1, from coordinate 1,271,851 downwards.
TTCGGGAACAGCTCGCGGAAGATCACCCGTTCGGAAAAACCGGGCGCGACCCGGAACCCGATCCGGCGCGAGAGGTTTTCAAGCGCCTTGCCCATCTTGCGCTTGTTGTGCATCTGCTGCGCCCCCAGCCGGTTGCGAAGCACCACCCAGTCGATGGGTTTCAGCCCGGCCTGCGCCCGCATCTGCCGCGCGTTCCAGACCATTTCCGAATAGATCGAGGGGCCGAGGATCTTGCCGGTGCCGCCGTCATGCCGCGCCAGCAGGTCGAAATCGATGAAGCTGTCATTGAGCGGCGTGATCAGCGTATCGGCCAGCGTATGCGCCACCTGGCTGAGCCGCGTATGCGAGCCGGGGCAGTCGATCAGGATGAAGTCCTTCTCGCGTTCGAGCTCGGCGATGGCGGTGGACAGGCGTCGGTCATGCAGGTTCTCGCCCTCGTCGAGCTCGGCGGGGTCGATCTCGGGCAATTCGCGGAATTCGGCCGAGGGCAGGTCGACGCCGCTCTGGGCGATATAGGCCGAACGGTTGTCGAAGAAGCGGCCCAGCGAGCGCTGCCGCACGTCGAGATCGAGCGCACCGACCCGGAACCCCTGACGGGCCAGCGCCGTGGCCACATGCATCGACACGGTGGATTTTCCCGCGCCGCCCTTTTCGTTGCCGACGACGATGATATGCGCCACTGCCAACCTCGCTTCCTGACCGGCCCCTCGCCGGAGAGACCCGCGCTCACTTTAAGGTGAGGGGGGAGGGATTGGAAGCCGCTGCGGGGCCTTGAGGGGTTGTCTTCAGGCAGCCTTCCAGTGATGCGCGGCGCCGAGATCGCGTCCTGTCGGGCCGGGATCGCGGCGGTCGTCCGATCGACACTTCCGGGGTGGCTCGAAGCCAGGCATCCACGCGGTCGCACCGCCCCGGCGGTCCCTGCGCTGCGGGCTGCGCGAAACGCGGAAAGAGGGGCGATCCCGGTCTCGCGCATGCGGGGGGCATGACCGGCGCGTGCGCGGATCGGGCGCCATTCGGAGTTTCTGCCGGGGGGGTGGCCTGTCCGGAGCGCTGTCGGTCTCGGAGACAGTTTCAGCAGCGATCTTTTGCGACGGGTTCTGGCCCGGCGGGGCAAACCTGCCTGGCGCGGCTGCGGCCTGAGCAAAATGGCGAAGCGAAGGGCCGTGTCGAGGATGGCGCGCCGCATAAGCGACGCGGGCGCGGCCGGTCTCTCCCAAGGCTCCGCAGCGGGACCGGTCCGCGCAGCAAGCTGCAGACGCTCTGCGGCAAAAGCCGGGACGGTGCGCCCGCTATCGCGCCGATGGGCCGATCCGGACGGATCACGGGGAGGGGTTCGAGGCTTGGGCGGGGCGGAGGTCCTGAAACGAAAACGCCGCCCCCGGGGGGACGGCGTTCCGCGATGCGTTTCGCAGGGTGGCTCAGAAGCCGAGACCCTCGTATTTCTTCTTGAACTTCGACACGCGGCCGCCGGTATCCATCAGGCGCGAGCTGCCGCCGGTCCAGGCCGGGTGCACGCTGGGGTCGATGTCGAGCGACAGCGTGTCGCCTTCCTTGCCGTAGGTCGACTTCATGGTGATCATGGTGCCGTCGGTCAGCTTGACCTCGATGGCGTGGTAATCGGGGTGGATGTCCTTGCGCATAAGACCGCTCCTTACGCCTTGGGTTTGTAGTTGCTGTCTTCGGCAATCCGGGCCGATTTGCCCCGGCGCGAGCGCAGGTAGTAGAGCTTGGCCCGGCGGACGCGGCCGCGACGGACGACCTCGATCGTGTCGATATTGGTCGAGAACAGCGGGAACACCCGTTCCACACCCTCGCCGAAGGAGATCTTGCGCACGGTGAACGAGCCGGCGATGCCATGGCCGTTCTTGCGCGAGATGCACACGCCTTCGTAATTCTGCACCCGGGTGCGGGTGCCCTCGGTCACCTTGTAGCCCACCCGGACGGTGTCGCCCGGCTTGAAGTCGGGAATGGTCTTGCCGAGCGCGGCGATCTGCTCGGCCTCCAGTTGCGCGATCAGGTTCATCGCATGTCTCCGGTTTCGCTCGCGGTTTGGTTCCGCGAAGTTTTCTTGCCGCCTCAGAGCTCTGTGCCTTCGTCCGGGTCCGCCTTCGTCCCATCCGGGGGCGCCCGCCAGAGATCAGGTTGCGTTTCCTGTTCGGTGATCCTTCCCCCGGCCCGGGCCGCGTCGAAGAAACGCGAGGCCAAAAAGAAAGAGTCCGGCCGACTCGCGAAAGCCCCGGACGGGCGGTGTATAGTCAAGGCAGGGGCGGCGATCAAGCTGTTTGCGGCCTGCGCTGCGCGGAACGATCTAGTCGGTCCTGCGCCGATAGGCGGCCCAGAGATCGGGGCGGCGGGCCTCCGTCAGGCGCTCGGCCATGTCGCGGCGCCAGCGCTCGATGGCACCGTGATTGCCCGACAGCAGCACCTCGGGAATGGCCCGGCCGCGCCAGTCGGCGGGGCGGGTATAGTGGGGATGCTCCAGCAGCCCGGCGGAATGGCTTTCCTCCTCGGTCGAGGCGGCATTGCCCAGCACCCCCGGCAACAGCCGCACGGTGGCGTCGATCATCGCCTCGGCCGCGATCTCGCCGCCGGTCAGGACGAAATCGCCCAAGGACACTTCCTCGACCGCGTATTCCTCGAGTACGCGCTCGTCGACCCCTTCGAACCGGCCGCAGAGCACGGTCAGGCCCTCGGCCGCGGCGAAGCGGCGGGCGGTGGCCTGGGTGAAGGGGGCCCCGCGCGGCGAGACGTAGATCACCGGCCAGCGGCCGCGATCCCCGGGCGTGCCGAGCGCGGCCCGGTCGAAGGCCTTCGCCACCACATCGGCCCGCAGCACCATGCCGGCGCCGCCGCCCGCGGGGGTGTCATCGACATTGCGGTGCCGGCCCTCGCCGAAGGGGCGCAGGTCGATGGTTTCGAGCGCCCAGAGCCCCTGATCGAGCGCCTTGCCGGTCAGGGACAGACCGAGGATGCCGGGGAAGGCGTCGGGGAAAAGCGTGATGACCCGCGCGCTCCAGGCGCCCTTGAGGCGCGGCCGGTCGGACATCAGGTCGCCGGGGCGAAGGCTGGCCGAGATCGAAAGCCGCCCATGGGATTTGGGTCTGTCCGTCATGGGCGGTCTCTCTCGGGTTTTCCGGGGTGGCGGAGGGGTCAGGCCTTCGGGCCGGGCTTCATGCCGGCGGCGAGCGCCCCGGCACAGCCGATGGCCGAGACGATCAGCGGCACCAGAACCGGCAGGGCGACGATGCTGCCGCCGAAGGGCCAGGCGACGCCCAGGCCGATCAGGAAGGCGAGGTTGGCCCAGATCACCTGGTTGACGACGATCATCGGCAGGGCCTTGGTCAGGGTCTTGCCGTCCTCGGCGCGCTTCTGCCTGGCGGTGGGGTCGAACACGTTGGCGACGACCGCAAGGGCTGCGATCACGACGATGACCCAGGCATCGATTCCGGTGGCGCCGCCGAGGACGGCACCGAACAGGATCACGGCGTAAAAGATCTGGGGCAGGTTCATGGGCTTGACGCTCCTGGTCAGCGGAATGGGGTGAGGCTCAGGGGAACACCCCTTCGGGCGGATCCGCAATGAGACGCCCCGCCGCAAGATCGACGGTCGGTACGCAGGCATTGGTGAAGGGCAGAAGCACGGTCGAGGTCAGTCCCGGCCCCTGGATCTCGAGCAGATCGCCCGCGCCATGGTCATGGACGGCGCGCACCGTGCCCAGCTCCTTGCCGCCCGGGTCGACCACGGTCAGCCCGATCAGGTCGGCGTGGTAGAATTCGTCATCGGGCAGCGAGGGCAGCCGGTCGCGGTCGGCGTAAAGCCGTACGCCCTTCAGCGCATCGGCCTCTTCCTTGGTCTCGATCCCGGACATCCGTGCGGCAAAGCCCTCCTTGACCGCGCGGGTGATCCGCAGCCCGAAGCTGCGGCTGCCATCCTCGGTGTAAAGCGGCGCGTAATCGGCAATGGCCCCGGGATCGGCGCAGAAGCTTTTCAGCCGCACCTCGCCCCGGACCCCGAAAGCCCCGGAAATCGCGCCGACGCAGACCCTGTCGGTCATGTCCTATCGCTCCTCGACGATCAGGCCGGCGGCGCGGGTTTCCCAGCCGACCTCTTCCAGTTCGGGGCTGTCGCGTTCGACCTCGGGCCAGCCGAGGCAGAGATAGGCGACGAGGCCCCAGCCCTCGGGCGCGCCCAGATCGCGGGCCAGCCGGTCGGGGTCGAGCACCGAGACCCAGCCGAGCCCCAGCCCCTCGGCCCGCGCGGCAAGCCAGAACATCGAGATCGCGGCCACCACCGAATAGCGCCGCATCTCGGGCATGGTGGCGGCGCCGAGCCCTGCGCCCTGCGCCGTGGTCTCGTCGCAGAAGACGGCAAGCTGGACCGGGGCGCGATCCATGCCCGACAGCTTGAGCCGTGGGTAAAGCGCGGCCTTCTCGCCCTCATAGCCCTTGAGGGCCGCGGCATTGGCGGCCTCGAAATTGGCCCGCGCGGCAGCGCGGGCGGCCGGGCTTTCGACCCGGATCAGCCGCCAGGGTTCCGACAGGCCCACCGAAGGGGCCAGCCGGAAAGCCGAAAGGCAGCGGTCGAGCAGCTCGGGCGCGACCGGATCGGTGCGGAAATGGCGCACGTCGCGCCGCCACCGCATCAGCTCGAAGAGCTCGTCGCGGAAGGCGGGCGCGAACCGGTCGGCCCGGGCTGCTGTCCCGGTGGCCATGGCTTATTCGGCCTCGTTGGCTTCAGCGGCCTTGGCGGCCTTTTCCTCGGCACGTTTCTTGGCCTTGTCGCCGGGCTCGCCCTTCTTGGGGTTGCTGCGCTCGGTCTTGGTCAGAACGCCGGCGGCTTCCAGCATCCGGGCAACGCGGTCGGTCGGCTGGGCGCCCTGGCTGATCCAGTGCTGCGCACGCTCGACATCCATCTTCACGCGCTCTTCGCTGTCCTTGGCCAGGAGCGGGTTGTAGAGGCCCAGCTTCTCGATGAAGCGGCCGTCGCGGGGCATGCGGCTGTCGGTGACGACGATCCGGTAGAAGGGACGTTTTTTCGAGCCGCCGCGGGCGAGACGAAGTTTCAGAGCCATGTCAGTTTCTCCTGTTCGTTGGCTTGATCGGCAGGGGTCTGCCTATTTCTGGTGTTCGATATGGTGACGGATCACTTCCTGAATGATGAAGTTCAGGAATTTCTTGGCGAATTCCGGATCGAGATCGGCCTGGCGGGCCAGCTCCTCGAGCCGTGCGATCTGCTGGTCCTCGCGTGCCGGGTCCGAGGGCGGCAGGCCGTGGGTGGCCTTCAGCCGGCCCACCGACTGGGTGTGCTTGAAGCGCTCGCCCAGGGTGTAGACGAGGATGGCGTCGAGCCGGTCGATGCTGGCGCGGTGCTCCTTGAGAAGCTCGGCGGCACGGCTTGCGTCGTCAGTCAAGGGGCGCTCCTTTCGGCTGGCACGAGGGGTCGATATGGCCGGCCAGCTCGGCCTCGATCCGGGCGGAAAGCGGCGTGGCCCGAAGCTCGGCAGGCGCGGGATGGCGATAGACGATGTCATGGCTGTCGATGCTGGGGGCGCTGTCGTCGCGTCGCGCGCCCAGCCGGTCGCAGAGCCGGACCGAGCTGACATTCTTCGGGTCGACATAGCTTACGGCGGTGGTCCAGCCGAGCCGGTCATAGCACCAGCCGCGCGCTGCATGGACGGCCTCGAGCGCGATGCCCCGACCCTCGATACCGGGCCAGATCACCCAGGCGATCTCGCGTTCGGGCCAGCCCTTGGGATACCAGCCCCCGGCCATGCCCAGCGTCGCGTCGCTGTCGCGGTCGTGTATCATCCACATGCCGAAGCCGTGGATCTGCCAATGCCCGATCTCGGCTGCATAGAGCATCCAGGATTCGTATTCGCTGAGCGGCCCGCCCATGAACCGGGCGCGGAAGCTGGTGAAGGTCGCCTCGAAATTCGGATAATCCCCGGGGGCGGGGCCCTTGAGGACCAGCCGCCGGGTTTCCAGAACGGGGATCGCGGAATGGGCCATCAGCGGCAGGCCTCCGGCGCCGGGTGGCGGTAGACGCCGATGGCGCCATAGGTCTCGTGGCGGACCTCGCCCTCATGGACCGCGCCCAGCCTCTCGGCGACCCGGGCAGAGGCGGTGTTGGCGCGGTTGACCAAGCTGATCGCCGTGGGCCAGCCGAGCGTTTCATAGGCATGGCTGCGGGCGGCGCGGGCGGCCTCGGTGGCATAGCCCTTGCCCTCGAACCCCTCGAACAGGTCCCAGGCGATCTCGGGTTCGGGCCAGCCTTCGGGGTTCCAGAGCCCGACCATGCCGACGGTCTGGCCGCCGGCCCTTTCGGTGACCATCCAGCGCCCGTAGCCGCGCAGCGCCCAATGGCCGATCTCGGCCGCAAGCTGGCGCCAGGTGCCCTCGGGGCTTTTCGGCCCGCCGACGAAGGCCGAGCGCTCCGAGGCATAGAAGGCGCGCAGCACCTCGAAGTCGCGTGGTTCGGGGCCGCGCAGGGTGAGGCGCGCCGTGCTCAGCGCGGGGATGATGGGCATCACGCTCATGCCGCAGCCTCGGGTCCCGGATGGCGGTAGACCACGCAGTCTTCCTCGAACGGGTGGGGGACAGAGGCATCGAGGCTGCAGCCCAGCCGTTCGGCCAGCGCGCGCGAGCGCTCATTGTCGCTGTCGATATAGCTGATCGCGGTGGTCCAGCCGAGCGTCTCATAGGCGAAGCGGCGGCAGGCCAGCGCGGCCTCTCGTGCGAAGCCCTGACCCTCGGCTTCTGGATAGAGGATCCAGCCCAGTTCCGGTTCCGCCCAGCCTTCGGGGAAATGCGGCCCGATCACGCCGATGGCCGCGTCCGAGCCCTTCCGGGTGACGGTGAACATGCCATAGCCATTGAGCGCCCAATGGCCCCAGCGCGCGGCGAATTTCGTCCAGGCGTCGCGCCGCGAGAACGGCCCGCCGATATAGCGTGCCCGCGCGGATGTGGCGAAGGCGGCATGGGCGTCCCAGTCGGCCGCCCTGGGGCCGCGCAGGATCAGCCGCTCGGTCTCAATCTCTGGGCAGACGATCTCGATCTTCATGCCGGGGCCTCCGGGCGCCGGTGGCGATAGACGAGATCGCCCGGATCGGGCCGGGGCGCGACCGGGTCAGGCATCGCACCAAGCCGTTCGGCCAGCGCGACAGAGCGGCGGTTTTCGGGCGAGACATAGCTGACCAGCGTGTCGAAGCCGAGCGCGCCGAAGGCGTGGTCGCGGGCCGCCTCGGCCGCCTCTGCGGCATAGCCTTGGCCCTCATGGCCGTCGAAGACCAGCCAGCCCAGCTCGCGTTCGGGGAAATGGTCGGGCCTGTTCAGCGCCACCTGTCCCACCGCCACGCCATCCTCGCGGCGCTCGACGCCCCAGGCGCCGAAGCCCAGCAGCCCCCATTGCCCGACATCGGCGGCAAAGAGCTGCCAGGCCTGCCGGCGCGACAGCGGCCCGCCCATGAAGCGCGCCCGCTCCGAGGCGAACAGCGCCGCATAGGGGCCGAAATCCTCGGTCCGGTGCGGGCGCAGCCTAAGCCGCGCGGTGTCTATGATCGGCGCCGCGGTCACGTCACTTCTTCTTGCCGAACCCGCCAAGCCCCGGGGGCAGGCTCATGCCGCCGCCCATGCCGCCCATGCCGCCGGGCATCCCGCCCGGCAGGCCTGCGCCCATCTTGCGCGCGGCCTCTTCCATCTGGGCCTGGTCCATATTGGCCATGTCGGGCATGCCGCCCTTGCCGAACATGCCGCCCAGAGCCTTTTTCAGCATGGCGCGGCCGCCTTTCTGGCCCAGCTTCTTCATCATGTCCGACATCTGCCGGTGCATCTTGAGAAGCTTGTTCAGTTCCGGCACCTCGAGCCCCGCGCCCGCCGCGATCCGCTTCTTGCGGCTGGCCTGCAAAAGCTGCGGATTGGCGCGTTCCCTCTTGGTCATCGAGTTGATCAGCGCGATCTGGCGGCGCAGCACGGAATCGTCGAAACCGGCCTCGGCGGCCTGTTTCTGCATCTTGCCCATGCCGGGCATCATCCCCATGATGCCTTCCATCCCGCCCATCCGGAGCATCTGTTCCAGCTGCATCTTCAGGTCGTTCATGTTGAACTGACCCTTCTGCATGCGCTTCATCATCCGCTCGGCCTGCTCGGCCTCGATGGTGGCCTGCGCCTTCTCGACGAGGCTGACGATGTCGCCCATGCCGAGGATGCGGCCCGCGATCCGTTCCGGGTGGAATTCCTCGATCGCGTCGAGCTTCTCGCCCAGACCGACATATTTGATCGGCTTGCCGGTGACCGCGCGCATCGACAGCGCCGCGCCGCCGCGGCCGTCGCCATCCATCCGGGTCAGCACGACGCCGGTGATGCCGATCCGCGCGTCGAAATTCTCGGCGGTGTGGACGGCGTCCTGACCGGTCAGGCCGTCGACCACCAGCAGCGTCTCGCGCGGCGTGGCGACATCGCGGACGGCCTCGACCTCGGCCATCAGTTCTTCGTCGATGGACAGGCGCCCGGCGGTGTCCAGCATGTAGACGTCATAGCCGCCCATCGCCGCCTGCTGCTTGGCGCGCTTGGCGATGTCGACGGGTTTCTGCCCCTTGACGATGGGCAGGGTGTCGACGCCGATCTGGACGCCGAGAACGGCAAGCTGTTCCATCGCGGCCGGACGGTTCACGTCGAGCGAGGCCATCAGCACGCGCTTGCCGTTGATCTCTTTCAGGCGCTTTGCGAGCTTGGCGGTGGTGGTGGTCTTGCCGCCGCCCTGCAGGCCGACCATCAGGATCGGCGCGGGCGGGTTGTCGATCTTCATGTAGCCGGGCTCGCCCTCGCCGGTCAGCACATCGACCAGCGCGTCATGGACGATCTTGACGACCTGCTGGCCCGGGGTGACCGACTTGGTCACCTCCTGGCCGGTGGCCTTCTCCTGCACCGACTTGACGAAATCGCGCGCCACCGGCAGCGACACGTCGGCCTCCAGAAGCGCGACGCGGACCTCGCGGAGCGCGGTCGCGACATCCTCTTCGCTCAGCGCCCCTTGCCGGGTCAGCCGGTCGAATACGCCGGAAAGGCGGTCGGAAAGACTTTCGAACATGGCCCTGGCCCTCCTTCGACCGTTCTGCCTGTCCCGACAGTCTGGCCGGGATGGCGCGATTTGTCAGCGCGTCGCAATGCGCCAAACGCGATTTGCCCCCGTGGGCGAAACCTCGCTGACGGGGGGGCGATCCCGACGACATGCCGGGACCGGACGGGGTTGCACCGACCGGAATTGCGCCCGCTTAAGCCATGAAAGGCGTCCGGAGTCAAGTCGGGGCCGGGCTGGTCGCCGGTGTCGGGCATTTCGACAAGTTGGGCCTTGCTTCGGCTCTGGCAATTGCCCAGCATCTGCGGGAGTTGTGAATTTTTGCACAGGTGAAGCCTTCGTCATGGACGTCGACAACTGGGATGAGATCCGCACCGCCTATCACGTGGCGCGCCGGGGCACGGTGAGCGGTGCGGCCGAGGCGCTCGGGGTGCATCATGCGACCGTGATCCGCCATGTCGATGCGCTGGAGGACAGGCTGGGGGTCAAGCTCTTCCAGCGCCATGCCCGCGGCTATACCCCGACCGAGGCGGGCGAGGAGCTGTTGCGGGTGGCCCAGGTCACGGCCGATCAGTTCAGCCAGCTTGCCGGACGGCTGCGCGGCCGCGGCGCGGCTATGACCGGCGAGCTGACGGTGACCACGGTCGACAGCCTGACGCCGCTGCTGGTGCCGGTTCTGTCGGGCTTTCAGGCCGAACATCCCGAGCTGACCCTGCGCCTGATGGCCGATTCCCGGCTTTATCGTCTGGAATATGGCGAGGCCCATGTCGCGGTCCGGGCCGGATCGCAGCCCGACGAGCCCGACAATATCGTGCAGAGGCTCTATACCCTTCGCTACGCCCTTTACGCCAATGCCGCCTATGTCGCCGCGCATGGCCGGCTGGGCGAGGATGTCGGTGCGCATTTCTATGTCGGCCCGTCCGACGAGGATCACCGGGCGCCCTTCAACCGCTGGCTCAAGGCCAATGTCCCGGCCCGGCGGGTGGGCTTTCGCGCCTCCGACGCGCGGGCGCAGGTCGAGGCGGTGGCGGCGGGGGCCGGGATCGGCTTCGTGCCGGTCTGGTGGGCCGAGCGGCTGCCCGGGCTCGAGCAGATGCATCCGCCGCTGGCCGAATGGGACGTGCCGCTCTGGCTGGTGACCCATGTCGACCTGCACCGCACCGCCAAGGTCCAGTCGCTGACCACGCGGCTGAAGGAGGCGGCGAAGGAATGGCCCTGAGATGGCCCTGAGATGGTCCTGGGTCTGGGCGCGGTCCCGCGCGGCGAGGCGCTCGGGGCCATCTGGCGATGCTGGGCTTTTCGGTGCTGGTGGCAGGCGCGTTCAGCTTCGGCAGCCTGATTGTCAATGATATCGATCCGGTGGCGCTGACGGCGCTGCGTTTCCTTCTGGCCGGGGCGGTGATCGGGGCTGCGGCTGCAGCAGTTCCGCGCGGCCTGACGCTTTCTGGTGCGGGGCGGGATCTTCGCGCTCTATTTCGTGCTGATGTTCGAGGGGCTGAAGACCGCGGCGCCGGTCTCGACGGCGGTGGTGACCTTGCCCCCGGATCCCGGACTGGGAGTTACATTCGTCGGTCCTGAATATCACGCTGGGAGCGCGCGCTGGGTTTCTGACGGTCGTCCCGTCGGTATGAGCGCGGCAATGGCGTTGAGGATAGCGCGCAGGATCCCGGCCACGAGCGCTCTCAGGTGAGCGGCATGAATTCCGCGAGGCTGAACAGGCCTTCATCGGTCAGGCCAGATCCCGCCAATAGCTTGGTCATGGCATTTCGGAGGGTGGGGCCATCGGTTTCGGGCGTCATGGCCAAAATCTCGACAGGACGCAGTCGCCGCGTCAGGGTGGGATCGTGGTTGATGAACTCGCGTCCTTCCGAGGTCCCGGTCAGGATAAAGTCCGCTGGCCACGCAGTCGATGCTGACCATCCAGGCCAGCGGGCAATCGGTAAGCCGACTGTCCCGGGTTTCTTCGCCGCTTTCCAGCACATCCCCCTGCTGCGACAGCACCATGAGCCCCGCCGCTCCGGCCGCTCCGGCGCCTTGCCATCGCGCGACGCCCACGCCGAACCACGTGCGATGGGCAATCTCCTGCCACGCGCCCGTGCGCAGATCGAATTCCACGACATGGGTGCTCGAGGAAAACGGCCGGTTCGGGCTGTAGCTTCCGTCTGAATTCGCCAGAGCCGCGAACCTGTGCCGGTCCAGCGCCGCACCCCGATAGAAGGTTTTGTGGTCCATGTCTGCGTATTTAGCCATCACGTTAATCAGATGGAGAGCAGGAGCGATTTCGTTCAAGTGGCAAGATCAAGACGCACGTGACTTTTCAGGTCCTCAGGCGGCGTCCGCTGCTTTCTCTGCCAACCGATCGTTTTCTGTCCGGCCTCTTCCGTTCCTTCCCGCGTTGCACGGAACCCGCCACCCGGCATCAGCAGCAGGCATTCGAACGCCGTGACTTCGATGTTCGAGAAATAGCAGTCGGGGCCCTTCACGAAAGGGGGCTCTCCATTGAGCTGCTGTAACTGCCGCAGGGCAGGCAGCGGATCAACTCCGAAAAAAGGCTTGCCGCCGACACGTTCTTCGTCGGCACGCTGAAGGGGATCGGCAAGGTCTATCTGCACGCGGTCGTCGACACCTTCGGCAGCTACGCCTTCGGCTTCCTGCACGTTTCCAAGCAGCCCGAGGCGGCGGTCGCAGTCCTGCACAACGACGTCCTGCCCTTCTACCGCGCCCTGGATCTGCCGGTGAAAGCGGTTCTGACCGAGCGAGCCATTGAAGGCGCCATTGGTTCGAGCCCAATGGCGAGCGGCCGCGAATTCTGCGGCACCGAAAAGCACCCCTAAGAGCTCTATCTCGACCTCAACGCAATAGAGCATCGCCGCACCAAGGTCCGCACGCCGAAGACCAACGGCTTCGTCGAGCGGTTCAATGGCACGGTGCTGGAGGAGTTCTTCCGCGTGAAGATGCGCGAGACCTTCTACGAGACTGTCGCGGCCCTCCAGGCCGATCTCAACGCCTGGCTCGTCCACTACAACACCGAGCGCCCGCATCTGGGTTACCGAAACATGGGGCGACGTCCCATCGAAACCGTAATGTCATTCGTTAGCCAAGAAGGTTAAGTGTACAATTTGTCCACTTAACCTTCCTTCCATGCTGTTTTGGGAAAGGAGGACCCTGCCATGGATGGAACACCGAAAGCGACGAAACCCAAGGCTCGTGACGCGAAGACCAAGGTCGCGCAAACCCGCATGAGCGTTCTGGAACTGCCCGCTTTGCCATTTCCTCAATCTGGATCGGTCGAAAATCCCACTGGTCGACGCCGACATTTATGCTGTTTCGCGAGCCTGCCCATTGGTCGTGGACGTGGCCGAACAGCTGCAGGGCGCCTCTGCGTGCGCCGTTCCAAGTGATCATCGGATAGTGGCAAAGGACGAGGCTATGATCTCCGTCCTGGATCTCGGCCATGTACTCGGTGCTCGCCCATGGGAGAGAGATGACCGCTTCATCGTCGTGGTTGCCGATGATCAGATGCTTACGGCCGGGGAGGCTGTGAAACCAGCTCTCGAACTGTGCCGTATCATCAGCGCGGCCAAAGGCGAAATCTCCTAAAATCCAGAGGTCATCATCGTGCGCGACGCAGGCCTGGAAGTTGGCGATCAGGGCCGCGTTTATCTCTGCGGTTGAGGCGAAGGGGCGCTTGCAGAAGTCGATGATGCGGTGGTGGCCGAAGTGCAGGTCGGCCGAATACCAGTTGGCCATACCTGTGCCCTCCGTGTTCGTCAGACCTCAGTTTAGGGACGAGATCATACGCGCGCAAATGTCTGTCAGTTCAGAGGGATTCTGGACAGTGAGACGTTCGGAATGTCAGCAGATGCCAGTCTTGCCCGAGCAAGATGCCAAGTAGAACCGGATAGGTTCCAATCTTCGGCGAACGTCACAAATAGACGAAATTGGCTGGGGCGGTAGGATTCGAACCTACGGTGCGCGGTACCAAAAACCGGTGCCTTACCACTTGGCTACGCCCCAACGTGGAGGCGTAGATACGGGATGCCCGGACCGGCTTCAAGCCCAATCTGACGAAAAAATGCGTCCGGGCATCCTTTGCTCAGATCGACAGAGGATGGGCCTTGGCGAGCCGGTCGAAAGCCATCAGGGTCGCGATCAGATCCGGCATCTGGTCGAGCGGAATCATGTTCGGTCCGTCGGAGGGCGCACTGTCGGGGGCCTCGTGAGTCTCGATGAAGACCGCCGCCACGCCAAGGGAGACGGCCGCGCGGGCCAGCACCGGGGCGAATTCGCGCTGCCCGCCGCTCGAGCCGCCCTGGCCGCCCGGCTGCTGCACCGCATGGGTCGCATCCATCACCACCGGATAACCGAGTCGCGTCATGATCGGCAGGCTGCGCATGTCGGTGACGAGGGTGTTGTAGCCGAAGGACACGCCGCGCTCGGTCAGAAGGATCCGCCGGTTGCCGGTCGATTCGATCTTGGCCACGGCATTGGCCATGTCCCAGGGGGCAAGGAACTGGCCCTTCTTCACATTGACCGCAGCGCCGGTCTCGCCCGCGGCCAGCAGAAGATCGGTCTGGCGGCACAGAAAGGCCGGGATCTGCAACACGTCGACGGCCTCTGCGGCGGGGGCGCATTGCTCGGGGCTGTGAACATCGGTCAGGACCGGCACGTCGAGCTGGCGGCGCAGCTCGGCCAGAACCTCGAGCCCCTTGTCGATGCCGAGGCCGCGTCGTCCCGACAGTGAGGTGCGGTTGGCCTTGTCGAAGCTGGCCTTGAAGACGTAGCCCGCCCCGGCTGCGGCGCAGGCGTCCTTCATGGCGCGGCCGATCATCAGGGCGTGGTCCAGGCTTTCCAGCTGGCAGGGGCCCGCGATCACCGTCAGGGGCCGGGTATTTCCGACGGGCAGGCCGCCGATCTCGATATGTTTCATGTCAGGCCGATACTCGTTCGCAAAGGATGGAAGCGGTTTGCTGGATCATGGGGGAAATGCCGCCGAAGATCAAAAGGGCAAGCGCGGTATTTTCGATGCCGTGCGGATCGGCCGCCTCCCGGGGGGCGGCCGGTGGTTGTCGGGCCAGCTCTGGCGATCTTCGGACTGTCGATCCGTGGCGGGGCAGGGGGGCTGCCGCCTGTCATCGTCTCTTTCGCGGGGATGGAGCCCCCGGGCCCGGAGGTCATGCGCAGCCTTCGGCTGCTCTTCCCGTCCTCGCCTGCCTGTCCCGCAGTCCGCGCGGGAGGGTGAGATCTCTGCGCGTTCCGGTGCTGCCGAAAGGCCCGCCCCTGTCGGGCCGGCTTAGGGGCGCGACAGGGGCGCCGCCGCGCTGTCCTGCCGATAACGTCAGCCAATGCCGCATGACCGGCTCTGGGGCCATGCATCCGGGCGGTGTCCTGCTGTCCGATCCATCGGCCGCAGGCAGGTTCAGCTCTGCTTGCGAACCCGCATCAGCTTGCCCGCGCCGATGGCGATCAGGGCCGCGACAAAGCTGAACAGCGCGCCCATCTTGGCGGCTTCCTGCACGTCGATCCCGTCGAGGGTGACGCCCGAACTGAACGCGACCGAGGCGATGAAGAGCGACACGGTGAAGCCGATGGCCGCGACGCAGCCCACGACCAGCAGATCGGCGGTGCGCATGCCCTGCGGCAGGCCAAGCCTGAACGGCCGCGCCGCCAGCCAGCCGAACAGCAACACGCCTACCGGCTTGCCGATCAGCAGCCCGGCCAGCACCAGCCAGGTCGGCACGCCGATCGACGAGAACTCGACCCCGGCATTGCAGAGCCCGAAAAAGAACAGGACGATCTCGACCGGCACCTTCAGATTGTGCTCGATATGGTTCAGCAGGTCGGTGAGATACTGCTCGGCCTCCGAGAAGATGCCGAAGGCGCGGTCGGCATGCGGGATCGCGGGCACCACCGGCAACAGCCCCAGCGCCGGGTGCAGACCCGCCTCCTGAAAGCCGAACCAGCTTGCGGCGCCCGCCAGAGCATAGGGCCAGAAGCCCAGATAGCGGCGGATCCAGCTTGAACAGGGCCGCATCTGACGGCCGCGATCCATCCGACGCGGCAGCCAGTTGAACAGCACGAAGACCGCAAGCGCCGCCCCGCCCGACAGCAGCAGCCACAGGGGCTGCAGATCGCCCGAAGGGTAGAATATCGCCAGGATGATCAGCCCGGCCGCATCGTCTGCAATGGCCAGAAGCAGCAGGAAACGTACAGCCGGATGCCCGGCGCCGAAGACGAT
The DNA here is from genome assembly GCF_047553435.1 of Rhodovulum sp. HP10. Taxonomy (NCBI): domain Bacteria; kingdom Pseudomonadati; phylum Pseudomonadota; class Alphaproteobacteria; order Rhodobacterales; family Paracoccaceae; genus Rhodovulum; species Rhodovulum sp. HP10. The sequence continues at coordinate 1,256,541 of NZ_CP180201.1, read as the reverse complement.
CCGCCCGACCAGATAGGAAAAGGCGATATCGGTCGCGGTCGGGATCGCCCAGCCGCGATGGACCGCGTCGAATGTCGAGGAACCGAGGATCGCCGCAAGCCCGAGATAGACGGCGATCGGGCCGAGCATGCCGCCCAGCGTGGCGAAAAGCGGCGTCGCCGCCTTGCGCCCGCGAAGCGAGCCGTTGCGCAGGATGATCGCTTCCCAGACCTCCTTGGCCGCGATGGCGAAGAAGAAGGCCATCAGCAGGTCATTGACGAGGTAATGCACGGTCAGCGTCCGGCTGACATGGCCGTCGACCTCATGCGCATGACCGATGAAGAAGTCGTCGATCAGGACGTATTCGACAAAATCATGGTAGGAATTCGGATGAAGGTTGACCCAGAACAGCGCCGTGACGGCACCCCCGATCAGCAACAGCGAATAGGCAGTCACGAAATTCCAGACTCGGTACATTCCCCCGCCGTTCCCCTCTCTCGCTCCGTTGAAGGTGGCATAATCGAAGCCGGAGACAGGGGCAACCGGGCCGGCGGTCATTTGGCCGCCCCGAAATACGCCGACCCGGTCTGTGCTCGCCCGCGGGAGGCGGGATGCCCGATCCGCAGGCCCTCGCCTGAGGCAGCGAATTGCCCGAGACCGCGAATTGCCGGGCCGCCGGTTTTGCCCTAGGTCGGTGCCATGACCACCGCCCCCGACCTTCTGCGCAGCCGCATCGCGGCCTGTCGGCTCTGTGCCGGGCGCTTCGCCGCAACGGCAACGGGCCACGCGCCGCGCCCGGTTCCCTGGTTCGGCCCGGCGCCGCGCATCCTTGTCTGCGGTCAGGCGCCGGGATTGCGCGTGCACAAGGCCGGGCGGCCGTTCTGCGATCCGTCGGGCGACCGGCTCCGGGGCTGGATGGAGATCGGCGACGAGACCTTCTACGACCTCTCCCGGGTCTCGGTGCTGCCGATGGCCTTCTGTTTTCCGGGCTATGACGACGCGGGGGCCGATCTGCCGCCGCCGGCGCTCTGCGCCGAAACCTGGCACCGGGCGGTTCTCGCGGCACTCGGCCCGGTGCCGCTGACCCTGCTGATCGGCGGCTATGCCCAGCGCTGGCATCTCGGCGCCGCGGCCCGGCCGGGCGTGACCGCCACCGTTCGGGACTGGCGCGCCCATGCGCCGCAAGTCTTCCCCTTGCCACATCCGTCCTGGCGCAATAGCGCCTGGCTCAAACGCAATCCCTGGTTCGAGGCCGAGCTCCTGCCCGTCCTCCGCCAGCGCGTCGCAGAGGTTCTCGCATGACCGCCGAAATGTCCCCCGCGGCTCCGCAGCCCCTTTCCCCGCTCGACCGCGCCCATGCCGCAATGACTGCTGCGCCCGACGATCCGGCGCTGCGGCTGGCCTATTACGGCCGTCTCGCCGCCACCGAACTGGTGCTGCTGCTCGAGTGCGAGGCCGGCGACGACCGGATCGCACCCTCGGTCTTCGATCTCGATGAGGGCCGCGTCGTTCTGGCCTTCGCCGACGAGGGTCGGCTGACCGATTTCACCGGTGCGCCCTCACCCTATGCCGCGATGCCGGGCCGGAAGCTGGCGGCGATGCTGAGCGCCGAGGGCCTGGGGCTCGGCATCGATCTTGGCGGCGAGACGGCCGAACTCCTGCCGCCCGAAGCCGTTGCCTGGTGGGCCGATATGCTGACCGCGACGCCCGAGACGCTTGATCTCGCCCCCGAGGCGCTGACACCGCCGGGCGATCTGCCCGCCCCGCTCCTCGCCGCGCTCGATAACTGCCTTGCGGGCATGGGCGGGCTGGCCGCCTGCGCCTGGCTCGCGGGGCTCCGGCATCCGGACGGGGCCAGCTCTCTGCTGCTCGCCTTCCTCGATCCGGCCAAGGGGGCCGAACCCGCGCTGGCGCGCGCGGTCTCCGAGGCGGTCCGCTTCAGCGGGCTCGAGACCGGTGCGCTGGATCTGGCTTTCTTCCCCGTCAGCGCGCCGATGGCCACGCGTCTCGCCCGGCTGGGCCTCCGGATCGAGCTGCCCGCGCCAGAGCCCGCAACCGAAATCCCGCTGACCGATCCCGACGCGCCGCCGCGGCTGCGCTAAAGCACCCGTCCTTTAACCTGCTACATATCCGGCAGCCTTGAAGTCGTTCCAGCACTCTTGCGGTGAGAAGAGGTCACAGATGGACGCCTCCGGAAACCTTGGATGCGCGCGTGCTCTTGTGATTCACTGATCTCGTATCTGGGAGTTGAGCATGGCTTGCCGACAACGGCATGGCGAGCGAGATTGATCGCAAGAAACCCCGCGCTCGACCGATGTCGAAGAGGACGTCGCGGGCCAACGGTCGAAAGTCGGTTGTTCGCTCGAAGGTGGAGCACGTCTTCGGCCACCAGAAGGACCGAATGGGACTGTTCATCCGAATGATCGGGTTCGAGCGGGCAAAGGCAGCAATCACCTTGGCGAACATGGTCTACAACATGGGCCGATTGCGCTGGCTGCTCGGCCGAGCAGCGACCTCCTGACCCGGAAGTCCAGCGGAGACAATCCACGTCAAACGGTAGCTCCGCCCTGACGGGTCCCAAATGCCCGTCTCAGCATTCCAGATCACCGTTCGGAGAGGTTATCGGAGGTGTTCAGATTTCTGTAAGTGCTTGAAACATCTCAGTGGCGTTTCGTGCGCCCATCCTGCGCAGCTGTGCTTGAATTTGGAGAATGCCATCTCGATAGGGTTCAGCTCGGGGCTGGAAGGCGGCAGGAACCAGCATCCGGCTTCGCGCATGACTTTGGCGGCGGCGACGTTCTTGTGCGTGGCAAGGTTGTCCGGGATGACAACGGTGCCTGGTTCCAGTTCCGGGACCGGAACCTGCTCGACGCAGGCTGCAAGGGCTTCGCCATCCATCGCCCCCTTGATGACCCAAGGTGCAATCGGCGCGTCGGTGCTGAGGCCCGCGATGAAGATCTGCGTCCCCCATGATCCGAAGGGCGCATCCATCACCAGCCGCTCGCCCCGCTGTGACCGGCCACGCTGCCGGGTCAGGTTTGTCTTGACGGAGGTTTCATCAATGAAGACAACACGATCAGGTTGGGCCGAGACGGCTGGCAGGCGGTGCTCGATCCAATCGTTGCGCTGATTTCTTACCCTTGCGTGGCGTCGCTCGGTCGCGACCAGCGTATTTCTTTGTACGTGACGCCAAGCTTGCGCAGGAACCGGCCAATCGTATCTGGGTGAGCCTGAACGCCGGTGGCATCCGCCAGCGCAGCAGCCAGTTCGGGCATGGTCATGTCACCATCCTGATCGATCAGTTCGATCAGAAAGGTGCGATACGGATCAAGCTTGCCCTTGCCGCGGGGACGGCCCTGCGGCGCAATTCTGGCCTGTCCAGTTTGCCGGATCGCCAGGCCCCACCGCGCCCCTGTGGCGGGCGAAAGCTTCAAACGCAACGCCGCAGCGCGCCCGCTTAACCCTTCTTCAATCAATCTCTGAAACCGCGCCCGCAACGCATTCGGCAAAGGTGCTGACATGAGCCATCCTCCCAAACAGGATGAATCACAGATCAGCGCTCATGGGAATCCCCGGCGATTCAGGCTTTGGGTCGGCCGCTCTAGCCCGCCCGTTCTTCTTGGTTCAAATACCCCCGCCGGAGGCGCCGCGCGCGCTTCGCGCGCGGCTCGGCCCAAGGCCGGGGGCGGGAGCGCCCGGGCCAGATCGCGTGGCCTCAATACCCGCGCGCGCGGTCGACCCGGAACAGAAGCGCCTCGCCCGCTTCCGCGCGGCGCACATTCTCGGCGATCACCCGCGATGCCGAGGTGGGGCGGGTCTCCGACGCGACATGCGGCGTGACCGTCACCCGCGTATGCTGCCAGAAGGGATGATCGGGCGGCAGCGGCTCGGTCTGGAACACATCAAGCGTGGCATGGCCAAGCCGGCCGGCATCGAGCGCTGCCAGCACCGCCGCCTCGTCGATCAGCGCCCCCCGGCCCGGATTGAGCAGAACCGCGCCTTCGGGCAGCCAGGACAGCCGCTCGGCATCGAGCAGCCCCTCGGTTTCCGGCGTCCGGGGCAAGAGCAGCACGAGGATCTCGGCCGCCTCCAGCACCGGGCGCAGCCCGTCCGCACCGTGACGGCACTCGATCCCGGGCAGTGCGCGGGGCGTCCGGCTCCAGCCCAGCACCCGGAACCGGAGCGCGGCCAGCGCCCGGGCCGAGGCCCGGCCCAGCTCGCCCAGCCCCAGCACCGCGACCGTCCGGTCGCGCGCCAGGGGCGGCACGCGCTGGTCCCAATGCGGCCCGGTCGCGCAGATGTAGCGATCAAGCCCCAGATGATGGCGCAGAACCTGCCCCGTCACCCATTCGACCATGCCTTCCTCGAGGCCCGCATCGACCATCCGGCAGAGCGGCTGGGTCAGGGTCGGGTTTCCGGTCACGGTCTCGACACCTGCCCAGAGGCTCAGCACCGCCTTTGCCCGGGTGAAGGGGCTGAAATCCGACAGTCCGCCCCGGGGCGCGAAGACCACATAGTCGATTTCGTCCGGCGCCTCGGTCGCGGTCGTGATCTCGGCCGCAATGCCCGCTTCCGCGAGGGCCTGCCTCAGCGGAGTGCGATACTCATCCCAGAGTGCGGTCGGTGCCGAGAACAGGATCCTGAGCATCAGCGCCCCCGCGGCCGGTGGATATGCGCGCTCTGCACCAGCCCGAAGGCCGCCAGCAGCACCAGCATCGCCGAGCCGCCATAGGAGACCAGCGGCAAGGGCACCCCCACGACCGGAGCGAGCCCCATCACCATCGACATGTTGACGGCGAAGAACAGGAAGAAGGTCGCCGCGATCCCCAGCGTCAGCAGCGACGAGAAGCGGTCCCTGTTCTGCATCGCGGACGAGATGCAGAAGACGATGATCAGCACGTAAAGCGCCAGCAGGGACATCCCGCCGATGAAGCCGAACTCCTCGGCGAGGGTGGTGAAGATGAAGTCGGTATGCTTCTCGGGCAGGAAGTTCAGCCGCGACTGGGTCCCCTGCATGAAGCCCCGGCCCGCCCAGCCGCCCGAGCCGAGCGCGATCTTCGACTGGGTGATGTGATAGCCCGCGCCCAGCGGGTCGGTCGAGGGATCGAGGAAGGTGTCGATGCGGCGGAACTGGTAATCCTTCAGCAATTGCCAGGGCGTGCCGCGGCTGGCGAAGACTGCCGTGACAAGCCCGGCGCCCGCGGCGATCACCGCCGCGAAATAGGCCCAGTGCACGCCCGCGAGAAACATGATGATGCCGCCCCCCGCGGTCAGCAGCAATGCCGTGCCGAGATCGGGCTGCTTGAGTACCAGCGCCGTCGGCAGCAGGATCAGCAGAACCGGCAGCAGGACGAATTGCGGCTTCGAGACATGGCGGATGTCGAGCCAGTCGTAATAGGCCGCCAGCATCATCACCAATGTGATCTTCGACAGTTCCGAGGGTTGCAGCCGGACCACGCCGAGATCGATCCAGCGTTGCGCGCCCATCCCCACGGAGCCGAAGAAATCGACGGCGATCAACAGCATGACCGAGATCCCGTAGGCCAGCGCCGCCATGTTGCGCCAGAACCAGATCGGCACGAAGGCGACGGCGAACATCACCGCCATCCCGAGCGCAAAGCGCTTCATCTGCGGGTCGGCCCAGGGCTCGAGCCGGCCGCCCGCCACCGAATAGAGCATCATGAAGCCGATCCCGGCCACGGCTGTCAGAAGCAGGACCAGCGCCCAGTTGACGTAAAGCACCTTCGACAGGCCGGTCGGCACGCGTTTGACGTTATATTCGAGATAGCTCATGCCCGGCCCTTTCCGCCCGAGGACCGCGACCCGGGATCGTGCAGCGGCAGATCGCGCAGCCGTCGCTCGGCCTCCCAGCGGTCGCTTTCGGGATAGGCATCGCCCGGCGGCACCCTGCCATAAAGCGCGCGCAGCGTGATGTCGCGGGCGATGGGCGCGGCGGCGGTCGAGCCGCCGCCACCATGCTCGACCACGACCGCGACCGCAACCCTGGGCGCCTCCACCGGCGCGAAGGCCACGAACAGCGCATGGTCGCGCCGCTCCCAGGGCAGGTCCTCGTTGCGAAAGACCCCTGCGGCGCGTTCGGCGGCAGTGATGTTGCGTACCTGGCTGGTGCCGGTCTTGCCCGCAATCGCCATGCCTTCGGCCACCACCCGCGACCGCCGGCCGGTGCCGCGGCGCGAATTGACCACCGCGTCCATGCCGTTGCGGATCCGGGCTAGGTTGACCGGCTTGATGTCGAGCGGCGCCCCCGCGCCCGAGGGCTGTTCGACCCCGTCGACCGAGCGCAGCAGCCGCGGCGTGACCGCGCGTCCGGTGGCGACCCGCGCGGACATCACCGCAAGCTGCAGCGGCGTCGCCAGCACGTAGCCCTGGCCGATCGAGGCGTTCAGCGTGTCGCCGACCTGCCAGTCCTGACCGTAGCGGGCGCGTTTCCAGGCGCGGTCCGGCGCCAGGCCTTCGCCCACGGCCGAGAGCGGCAGATCGTGATGCACGCCAAGCCCCAGCTTGCGGGCCATCGCCGCGATATTGTCGATCCCGACGCGCTGGCCGATGTCATAGTAATAGACGTCGCAGGATTGCTGCAGGCTTTCCATGAGGTTGACATGACCATGTCCACCCCGGCGCCAGCAATGGAACCGTCTGCCGCCGAGTTTCAGGAAGCCCGGGCACCAGACGGTTTCCTCGGGGGTGATGACCCCGGCCTCGAGCGCCGCCAGCGCAGTCACCAGCTTGAAGGTCGAGCCCGGCGGGTAGGCGCCCTGCACTGCCTTGTTCGAGAGCGGCCGGAACGGGGTTTCGGTCAGCGCCCGGTAATCGGCGACCGAGATGCCCCGGACGAACTTGTTGGGATCGAAGCTGGGCGAAGAGGCGATGCCCAGCAGGTCGCCATGCTGCAGGTCGAGGACCACGGCCGCCGCACTTTCCTCGCCAAGCCGCGCCTGCATGAAGTTCTGCAGCCCGGCATCGATGGTCAGTTGCAGGTCCGATCCGGGCTGGCCGTCGATCCGGTCGAGCTCGCGGATCACCCGGCCCGCGGCATTGACCTCGATCCGGCGGGTGCCGGCCTTGCCGCGCAACAGCTCCTCTTCCCTGGCCTCGACCCCGGTCTTGCCGATCTGGAAGCGCGGGATCTGCAGCAGCGGGTCGGGATCCTCGAGCTTCGACAGGTCATAGTCCGAAACCGGACCCACATAGCCCACGATATGCGCGAAATCCGGCCCCATCGGATAATGCCGCGACTGCCCGACCTCGGGGGAGATGCCGGGCAGGACGGGCGCGTTCACCGCGACGCTTGCCACCTCTTCCCAGCGCATCCGGTCGGCGATGGTCACCGGCACGAAGGGGCTGTGGCGGAGGATCTCCTTCATCGCGCGTTCGACCGTTTCCTCGTCGAGCTGCACCAGCCGGGTCAGCCGCGCCAGCGCCTGTTCCGGGTCACCCGCATCCTCGCGCACGATGACGATCCGGTAATTCTGCTCGTTCTCGGCGATCACATGGCCCTGGCGGTCATAGAGGATGCCGCGCGCGGGCGGGATCAGGCGGATGTTGATCCGGTTCTCTTCGGCCAGCATGCGGAATTCGGCCGCCTGGGTCACCTGAAGCTGCCGCATCCGGAGCGCCAGAACCCCGGCAAAGAGCGCCTGCGCGCCGCCCAGGATCAGCGCGCGGCGGCCGATCCGGCGGCTGCTTTCCTCGGCTTCCCGTTGCGATCGCTTCATCTTCCGAGCCCCCTCGGGTCAAGATCGCCCGGCGTCACCCGGCGGACCCCCAATGCATAGCGTGATACCAGGGCGACCAGCGGATAGGCCAACGCCGTGGCCAGCGCCAAGAACATCAGCCGTCCGAAATCGGCCTCGGGCACCGAGAACAGGGCCAGCACCACCCCCTCGGTCAGAAAGATCGCGAAGATCGTGCCCGCGGTCACCAGCCATTCCGGTCCGAAGGCGGTTTCGACCGAGACCTGCTGGCGCCCGCGCAGGAATTCCGAGCCGACCAGCACCAGGGCCGTCATCAGCCCGGGCGGCCGCATCAGCAGCATGTCGAGCATCAGGAAGACGCCCGCGATCAGCCACGGGGGCAGGTAATCGGGCCGGCGCTGCAGCCAGGCCAGCGTCAGGCACAGCATCCAGTCGGGGGCGGGCAGGCGGCCAGGCCGGGCTTCGAGCGGCAGGATCAGCACGAACACCGTCATGACCGCAATTCCGAGAAAGACCAGCCGGTAGACCCAGCGGTCGAGGGTGGTCGGGTCAACCATTGCCGGGATCTCCGCCGGGATCGGCCGCCGTGGCGGGGCCGGGGCTGGGGTCGGGGATCACCAGCGCGCCCGGGTCGCTGATCCTCTCATTGGCATGGCTTCTGAGCACCCGCAGGAATTCGAGCCGGTCATATTCGGCCGCAAGCCGCACCCGGAGCCGCTGGTCGCGGCCGAGCGCGAGATGGCCGACCAGAAGACCGGCCGGAAACACGCCGCCATCGCCCGAGGAGACCACCCGGTCGCCAGGGCGCACCAAGGCGGGGTCCTCGACAAAATCGAGCACGGGGGCCGCGGAATTGTCGCCCGACAGCACCGCGCGCTGACCCGAGGGCTGGATCGTCACCGGCAGCCGGCTGTTGGAATCGGTCAGCAGGATCACACGCGCCGTGGTCTTGCCCACGCCCGAGACCCGGCCGACCAGGCCAAGCCCGTCGGTGGTGGCCCAGCCGTCGATGATGCCGTCGCGGGCGCCCACGTTCAGCAGGACCGATTGCCGGAACGGCGAGCCGCTATCGGCCATCACAACGCCCGTCACATAGGTCAGGCTGGGGTCGAGCCGCACATTGTTCAGATCCAGAAGCTTGGCGTTTTCCTGCTCGAGCTGCAGGGCTGCCTCTTTCCAGGCCTTCATCTGCCGCAGCTCCCGGCGCAGCTCCTGGTTCTGTTCGGCGAGGCGGGCATAGGACTGGAACCCCTCGACCAGCTCGGCGCCCCTTGTGATCGGCGCCATCGCCCATTCGAAGCCGGGCACGACCCGGTCGATCAGCGCGGCGCGCATCCGTTCGACCCTGGGGCTGTCAATGCGCCAGAGCACGAACAATGCGACCAGCACGAAGACCGTCCCGCCGATCAGGATGCGGCGGATCGGTCGGGCATAGTCGATCTGGGCGTTGCGATCTGCGGCCAAGTCTGCCTCGCTTGCGGCGCGCGGGGCCTGCCCGGGTCAGGCCGGGCTCAGCTTTCGTAATCTATCACATGCCGAAGCTGTTTTTCGTATTCCAGTGCCTTGCCGGTGCCGAGCGCCACACAATTGAGTGACTCGTCGGCGACCGAAATGCCAAGCCCCGTCTGTTCGCGCAGCGCGAGGTCGAGCTCGCCCAGAAGCGCGCCGCCGCCCGTCAGCATCACGCCGCGGTCGACGATATCGGCAGCCAGATCGGGCGGCGTGGCCTCGAGCGCGGTCATCACCGCCTCGCAGATCTGCTGCACGGGTTCGGCCAGCGCCTCGGCGATCTGGGCCTGGTTGATCTCGATTTCCTTCGGCACCCCGTTCAGGAGGTCGCGGCCGCGGATATGCATGACCGCGCCGCGCCCGTCATCGGGCATCCGCGCCGAGCCGATCGAGGTCTTGATGCGTTCGGCCGTGGCCTCGCCGATCAGGATGTTCTGCTGGCGGCGCAGGTAGTTGATGATGCCGTCATCCATCCGGTCGCCGCCGACGCGCACCGAGCGCGCATAGACGATGTCGCCCAGGGACAGGACCGCGACCTCGGTCGTGCCGCCGCCGATATCGACCACCATCGACCCGGTCGGGTCGGTGATCGGCATGCCGGCACCGATGGCCGCGGCGATGGGTTCGGCGATCAGCCCGGCGCGGCGGGCGCCCGCCGACAGCACCGACTGGCGGATCGCGCGCTTCTCGACCGGGGTCGCGCCATGGGGCACGCAGACGATGATCTTGGGCTTGGTGAAGGTGGTGCGCTTGTGGACCTTGCGGATGAAATACTTGATCATCTCCTCGGCCACGTCGAAATCGGCGATCACGCCTTCGCGCATCGGCCGGATCGCCTCGATCGAGCCGGGCGTCCGGCCCAGCATCAGCTTGGCATCCTCGCCGACGGCCAGCACCTGCTTGCGCCCGTCCTTGACGTGGAAGGCCACCACCGAGGGCTCGTTGAGGATGATGCCGCGTCCCTTGACATAGACGAGCGTGTTCGCCGTGCCGAGGTCGATCGCCATGTCCGACGAGAACAATCCGCCAAATCCTGCCATGTCGTGGGGTCCCGCAATTGAAGTCAGGGTCCGCGATTCAGACATCGGGACCGGCCCACGTTATAGGCGGTCGGCGGCGGCGCGGTAAAGGGCGCATTCTTCTGGCTGGAAGCGTATTTCCGCCGCTTTCACTAATCGAACATTTGATACCCGCAGCTTGGCGATATCATCGATTCCGAATTGCATTTTTACGATATCGTCCTGTCCGGGCGGCGGCCAGTGGCCAACCGCCCGGACAGTCGGGCCGCAGATCAGATCGCGGCCAGGTTCTCTTCGGGCCTGGTCTTCTCGCGCCGGACCATCAGCCGATTCAGGGCGTTCACATAGGCCTTGGCGCTGGCCACCACGGTATCGGTGTCCGAGGCCTGGCCGGTCGCGATCTTGCCGTCTTCCGACAGCCGCACGCTGACCGTGGCCTGGGCATCGGTGCCGCCGGTGACGGCATGGACCTGGTACAGCTCCAGATGCGCGTCATGCTCGACCAGCTTCTTCACCGCGGCGAAGGTGGCGTCGACGGGCCCGTCGCCCTGCGCCGTCACCCGGTGCTCGACCCCGTCGAGGGCGAGGATCAGGTCGGCCGATTGCGGCGCCTCGGTGCCGCAGATCACCCGCAGGAACTTGACCTGGATGCGGTCATGCTCTGCATCGAGATCGCTGTCGCGCATCAGTGCCAGCAGGTCGTCGTCATAGACTTCCTTCTTGCGGTCGGCGAGCGCCTTGAACCGCACGAAGACGTCCTTCAGCTGGTTGTCGCCCAGATCGAAGCCCAGCTCCTTCATCTTCGAGCGCAGCGCGGCGCGGCCCGAATGCTTGCCCATCACCAGGTTCGTGGCATTGAGCCCGATATCAGCGGGGCGCATGATCTCGAAGGTCTCGGCATTCTTCAAAACGCCATCCTGGTGGATGCCGGATTCATGCGCGAAGGCGTTCTTGCCGACGATGGCCTTGTTGAACTGCACCGGAAAGCCCGAGACGGTGGCGACCTTGCGGCTCAGCCCCATGATCCGGGTGGTGTCGATGCCCGTCCGGAAGGGCATGATGTCGTTGCGCACCTTCAGCGCCATCACCACTTCTTCGAGCGCAGTATTGCCAGCGCGTTCTCCGAGGCCGTTGATGGTGCATTCGATCTGCCGCGCACCGGCCTCGACCGCCGCCAGCGCGTTCGCGGTCGCCATGCCCAGATCGTTGTGGCAATGCGTCGCGAAGACGATCTCGTCGGCGCCAGGCACGCGTTCCAGCAGCATCTCGATCAGCTTGGCGCTTTCGCGGGGCGCGGTATAACCCACCGTGTCGGGAATGTTGATGGTTGTGGCGCCCGCCCTGATCGCGGTCTCGACCACGCGGCAGAGGTAGTCATGCTCGGTCCGGGTCGCATCCATCGGCGACCATTGCACGTCGTCGCAGAGATTGCGGGCATGGGCCACGGTCGCCTCGATCCGCTCGACCATCTCGTCCTGCGTCAGCGCGGTGATGTCGCGATGGAGCGGCGAGGTGCCGATGAACGTGTGGATGCGCGGCCGGGCGGCATGCCGGACGGCGTCCCAGGCGCGGTCGATATCGGGGAACTGGGCGCGGGCCAGCCCGCAGATCACTGCGTTCTTCGACAGTTTGGCGATGTCGCTGACCGCCTCGAAATCGCCTTCCGAGGCGATCGGGAAGCCGGCCTCGATGATGTCGACGCCCATCTCGTCGAGCATCGCCGCGATTTCCAGTTTCTCGTCATGGGTCATGGTGGCGCCGGGGCTTTGCTCGCCGTCGCGCAGGGTGGTGTCGAATATCAGGACGCGGTCCTGGTGCGAATTCTCGCTCATGACAGATTCTCTCTCTTCTTTAGCCTTGGGGAATGCGGCGCGAAAAATACCCTCTGAGCGGTCGCGCCTTCTCGGCACGCTCAGAGGCGGCTAAGGAGAAGAAGAAGGCCGAGGGACAGCGCGCGCGCAGGCTGCGCGGCAAAGTATGTGATATGTCCGTGGCGTTCCATGGCACAGAGTATAAGCGGCACGGCCGGGCAGGAAAAGAGGCTTTCGCATTTCGCTCTGCGCGATGTGGCTGCCGCCCGGGGCGGGGCGCCGTTCGCGAATAATCGCAGCGGAACCCGGTCGCAGGCGCCTCAGCTGATGCCGCGGACCCTGTCTGACAGGCGGGCATCTTGTGGGGGCTCGGCCATGCCCAGGCTTTGGCGCGCCTTTGCAACCTCTCTCCGAAGCGATGCAGCGCGCGACGCTTCCCGAAGGGGGGCACTTTGCGGCCTGGCCCCTTGCGGCTTTCCTCGGGCGGCCCGGCAAAGGCTGCCCGCACAATCCCGGTGCCTGTCTCAGCGGCCGAGCGCGATGCCCTCGCGGCGCGGATCGGCGCCGCCCTGCAGCCCGTCCTCGATCGAGATCGCATGCAGCCCCGAATTAAGCTCGCGCGCCCCGACCTCGAAGCCGAGGGCTGTCAGCGGCTCGGCCAGACCCTCGGCCGATGTGCCCGCTTCCAGATCGTAGGCGCCGAAGCGGTTCACGAGATGCGGCATCGCCACCGCCTGCTGCACATCCATCCCCCAGTCCAGATGCGCCAGGATGGCCTGCGCGACATAGCCGATGATCCGGCTGCCGCCCGGGCTGCCGATCACCAGCGAGGGCTTGCCCTCGGTCAGCACGATGGTCGGCGCCATCGACGAGCGCGGCCGCTTGCCGGGTTCGACCCGGTTGGCGATGGGCCGGCCGTCCTCATGGGTCTGGAACGAGAAATCGGTCAGTTCGTTGTTCAGCAGAAAGCCGCGCACGAAGAGCCGCGAGCCGAATCCGTTCTCGATGGTCGTGGTCATCGACAGCGCATTGCCCTCGGCATCGACGATCGAGATATGCGAGGTCGAGGGGAACTCGATCGAGCGGTCATCGGCCCAAAGCCCGGCATGATCCCATTCGGGCCTGCCGGGGGCGGTCTCGGGCAGCGCGTCGTCGCCTTCCAGAAGTTTGGCGCGTTCGGCCAGATAGGCGGGGTCGAGCAGCCCTTTCGCGGGCACCGGTACGAAATCCGCATCGGCCATGTAGCGGCCCCGGTCGGCAAAGGCGAGCCGCGAGGCGTCGCCGATCAGCCGCCAGCTTTCGGGCGCCTCGGGACCGAGCGCCGCCAGATCGTAGGGTTCGAGCAGGCCCATGATCTGGCCCAGGGTCAACCCGCCCGAAGAGGGCGGCCCCATCCCGCAGATCTCGTGCCCGCGATAGGGGGCGCAGACCGGGGCGCGTTCCTTCACCCGGTAGAGCGCCAGATCGATGCTCGACAGCAGCCCCGGATTGTCCTGGGCGCCGCGCACTGCCGCGACGATATCCTCGGCGATGGCGCCGGTATAGAAGGCGCGGCTGCCGTCCCGCGCGATCTGGCGCAGCGTGTCGGCATAGGCCGGGTTGACGAGCGTCGTGCCCGCGGCGACGGGTGCGCCGCCGGGGAAGAAATAGGCCTCGGTCGCGGGGTGGCGGCGCAGACGCGCCTCATCGCCGGCGACCAGCTCTGCCAGCCGGGGCGAGACCTGAAAGCCCTTTTCGGCCAGCCGGGTGGCATCTTCGAAGAGATCGGGCCAGGCGATCCGGCCCCAGCGCCGATGCGCCTCTTCCAGAAGCATCGGCGTGCCCGGCGTTCCGACCGAGCGCCCGCCCACGACCGCGTCATAGAAGGCCAGCGGTTCGCCCTCGGGGGTCTGGAACAATTGCGGCGTCGCGGCCAGGGGCGCGGTCTCGCGCCCGTCAAGCGTGGTCAGCTCGCCGGTTTCGGCATCGTACCACAGCAAGAAGGCGCCGCCGCCAAGCCCCGAGGATTGCGGCTCGACCAGACCCAGCACGGTCTGCACCGCGACCATGGCATCGGCGGCACTGCCACCCCGGGCAAGGATCGCTGCGCCCGCTTCGACCGCCAGCGGATTGGCGGCGGCGACCATCCAGTCCCGGGCTTCGGTCGGGCGGCCCGCCTCGCGGCTGTCCCAGGCGGCGCGGGCCTCGGGCGAGATCCCGGCAAAGGCCTCGGCCGCGGTCGTGGAAGCGGCTTCGGGCGCGACGGCATCGGCCGCCTCTTGTGCAATGGCTGCCCCGGCGAAAGCGCAGAGCAGCAGGGCAATCGGCCAGTTCGGCATCTCGGTCTCCTCCCTCTTCGGCATATGTTCGTCCAGCCTACACGTCATGGGCGAGATGCCGAAGCGCCGGGATCCGTGACCTGACGGAAGCCCGCGACCTTTCGCCGGTTGGCCGGGGCGCGATGCAGGACCATGCGTTTCGGGCCGCTGCCCCGACGCGTCATCGTCCGTCCTCTGCCGTTGCGGGCCGGGTCTGTCTTGTCGCCGCGGAAGGCCCCGGCCCTGAGGGGGACGCCCGCCTTGACCCGGAACAAGACCCATGCCCGTCGCCAATCGCATCGCCGCGGCGGCTTTCCCGGGCGCGCGCCGTGGGGACCGGTGACGGCCGCCTCAACCCGAAGACGCGGCCGGAGCCTCCGAAATCGCGGTTTTCGCGGCGGCGTCCGATCCTTTGCCGGCCTTTGCCGGGCGGCGCGCCCCTGCGCGACCGCGCGTCACCGACCGGGACGGCACAGGCGTGAAACGGTCGACCGGCGCTGCCTTGCGGGCGGGGGCGACGCTGGCGCACCGGGAGGGTGCTGGCGCGGGCCCGAAGGCACGCGGCGCGTGTCGTTTGCGGTGACCGGGCCCAAAGCGCGCCTCCGGGCGGCCCGTGGCCTATCCATGTCGGGCCCAGGGCATTCAGGCCGGGGCCTGCCCGGAGCGGTGCCGACCCGGTCCATGGGCATACTGCCGGTGCGGACCCGTCGCTCTCGCTGTCCTGCCCGACCATGACGATTTCCGGCGTCACGCCCTTCTTCGGGCGAGGGGCGTCGCGGACCTGCCCGGGTGGGCCTCTGCCGTCCGGAGGCGCTGACAGCCTCCGGCCCGCCCCGGAGCGGCATGCTTGTCATTGCAGGCTCTTCCCGGCGCCCGGCGGTGTCCTAACCGGGCCGCAGCAACAGCCGCACCGCGAAGAATCCGCCCGGCCGGAATGACGCGGCTCGCGGCCCGGATTTCCTTCGAATTTTCTCTTGACGCCCCCGGCCGCCTCCCTTACTCAGCGCGCACTCTTGGCGGAGTAGCTCAGTTGGTTAGAGCAGAGGAATCATAATCCTTGTGTCGGGGGTTCAAATCCCTCCTCCGCTACCATTTCCAACGCATCGTTTCTAGCGCGCCGGTTTCCGGCGTTTACACCGCCTTGCGGGGTATCGTTCCGACGTCGCGCGGCGCCCGGACAGGGTCATATCCGGAGCGGCTCTTCGCATTTTCGATGTCAGAAAGCGTCTTTCGGTCAGAGCGCTTGAGGTCGATTCCCTCCGTTCCTGTCTGTTCAATGCGCAGCGAAGGTGAGGGCTGCCTGATCCCGTCCTGGTTATAGTCGCCATGCCCGGATGCAACCTCAGGGCGAAAAATCCGGGGTTTCCGACCGCGTCTTGATATAGTGTCGCCTGTCTTTCGCCTCTTCTCCCGGGCCACCTGACTTGATCGCTTCGCAAAGGGGGTGTCGTCGAACCGGGCCGTCATGCCGATGGCGCAAGGGGGCGACAGGCGGTCGATCCGATCTGTCGGTGTCTCAACCGAAATGCCTCTGACCGATGACGACAAAAACCCATCCGCGCTCGGAACTCGGCGCCCCGGTCGGTGAGGTCACAGGGTGGGTGCGCCGGGGCCCGGAGCCTGCTCGGACAGACCGCGCCGAGGACTGCGCGCGCTGGGACATTCGGGGGCAATCGCGAAGGCCGATTGATCCGACGGGCAGGTCGCTGGCAGGTCCGGGCGGTGCTCCGGTCTTCCGGGCCGGTTTCTCGGCCGCGACAGGGGTGACGGTGACGTCCCGCCGTTGCATCCCCTCTCAGGGAATGCCATTGCGAGGGTCGGTCCTGCCTCGCGGATGTTTCGATGCCCGTTTGCCTGTCCTCTGCCTCTGTCCGGCGTCCCGCCGCCACCATTCGCCGCAGCGCCCGTGTTGCCGGACATTTCGGCGAATTCCTGCAGGGGCGGCTGGGGGCCGGGGGGCCGCTGGCCTTGGTGACGGTGCCCTGTCCGGCGCTGGAGCTGCGCGCGGTCCGGCTGCCCGGGCGCATGCCGGGGCTCTGGCAGGGGGGGCGCCCCGTCCTGAGCCGGGCGCAGCTCATGACACTTGCAGCCCGTCTCGGGACCCGGCCCGGCAGGCTTCGCCTTCGCGCGGGCATGCCGCCCGGCGGCGGGGCCGGGGCCTCGACCGCAGCGTTGCTGGCAACGATCCGCTGCCTCGCCCCGCATGCGCTTTCGGCCGGAGAGGAAGCCGCGCTGTGCCTCGCGCTGGAAGGCGCGACCGATCCGCTGATGTATCCCGCGCCCGGGCGCCTGCTCTGGGCGCCGCGCGCGGCACGGGTGCTGGGCCGGCTGCCGCCGGAACCCGCTTTCGAGGTGGTGGGCGGGTTTTGCGGCGGGGGCCGGCGGACCGATCCGGCCGATACCGCCTTTGCCGACATCACCGATCTGGTCGAGGCCTGGCGGGTCACGCCCGATCCGGCCGGGCGGGCGCGGCTGGCCTCTGAAAGTGCGCGTCGCTGCCATGCCCTGCGCGGTGGTCCCGACCCGGCGCCGCTGCTGGATCTGGGCCGGCGCCTCGGCGCGCTGGGAGTGGTCGCGGCCCATACCGGCACCGCGCAGGGGCTTCTGTTCGCGCCGGGCACGGCCCCGTCCGGATCCGAGGCGGCGCTGCGCGCGGCCGGGCTCGGGCAGGTGCTTCGGTTCCGGACCGGCGGAGGCGGGCGATGAGCGCGGCGGCCATGCTGGTGGCGCTGGCCATTGAGGCGGTGATGGGCTGGCCCGACCGGCTTCATGCCCGGATCGGCCATCCGGTGACCTGGATCGGGGCGCTGATCGCTGCGCTCGAGGTGCGGCTGAACCGGCCCGGCGACGCGCCCGCGACCCGCAGGCGGAGGGGCGCGCTTGCGGTCGTGCTCACGCTGCTGGCGGCGGTGCTGCCGGCCTGCGCGCTGGCCTTTATCCTGCCGGGCGGCTGGGCGGGTGCCGTGCTGACCGGCATCCTGGCCGCGCCGCTGGTGGCCTCGCGCAGCCTTTTCGACCATGTGGCCCGGGTCGCAAGGCCGCTGGCGGCGGGCGATATCGCGCGCGCGCGCGCGGCGGTCTCGATGATCGTCGGGCGCGATCCGGCGCAGCTCGACCGGGCCGGGCTGGCGCGGGCGGCGCTTGAAAGCTTGGCCGAGAATGCCTCGGACGGGGTCGTGGCGCCGGTCTTCTGGGGCGTTCTGCTGGGGCTGCCGGGGATCGCGGGCTACAAGGCGGTGAACACGCTCGACAGCATGATCGGGCATCGCAACGCGCGCTACGAGGATTTCGGCCGGGTGGCGGCGCGGCTTGACGATCTGGTCAATCTTCTGCCCGCGCGGCTGACAGGTGGGCTTTTCTGCCTCGCGGCCGGGCATCCGGTCCGGGCGGCGAAGACGATGATGCGGGATGCGGGCGCGCATCGTTCGCCCAATGCCGGCTGGCCCGAGGCTGCGATGGCGGGCGGGCTCGGCCTGCGGCTGTCGGGGCCGCGGGTCTATGGCGATCGGGTCAGCGACGAGCCCTGGCTGAACGCGGATGCGCCCGACCCGGGGCCGGGCGATCTGTGGCGGGGGCTCTGGCTCTATGTCAGGGCGATGGCGGGGCTGGCGCTGGGGCTGGCGGCGCTGGTCTGGAGTTTCGGAGGGTAAGGCATGGTGAACGGGCGCGATCATGGGGGCGATCTTTCCGGGGCGATGGCACGTTTCGGCGGCTCGCCCGGCGACTGGATCGACCTCTCGACCGGGATCAACCGGGTGCCCTATCCCGCGCCGCCGGCCTCGGCTGCGGCGCTGTGCGAGTTGCCGGGCCGGGCCGCGATCGAGCGCCTCTGTGCCGCGGCGCAGAGCGCCTATGGCACGGTCTGGCCCTTGTTGCCGCTGGCGGGGGCGCAGGCGGCGATCCAGCTGCTGCCGGTGCTGGCGCCCAGGGGCGCGGTGCGGGTGCTGGGGCCGACCTATAACGAATATGGCGGCGCTTTCGAGGCGGTGGGCCGTGCGGTCGAGACCGTTGCCGGGGCCGAGGCGCTCGCGGGGGCGGCGCTGGCGGTGATCGTGAATCCCAACAATCCCGACGGGCGGCGATTCTCGCCCGGGACGCTGCATGACATTGCCGCCACCGTCGGGGTTCTGGTCGTCGACGAGAGCTTCGCCGATCCGCATCCCGAGCTGTCGCTGCTGCCCGGCGCCTGCCCCGGGAATGTGCTGGTGCTGCGCTCTTTCGGCAAGTTCTACGGGCTTGCGGGGCTCCGGCTCGGCTTTGCGCTGGGGCCGGAGGCGCTGATCGGGCGGCTGGCGGGCCGGGCCGGACCCTGGGCGGTCTCGGGACCGGCGCTCGAGGCGGGCGCGCTGGCCCTGGCCGATGCGGGCTGGCAAGCGCAAAGCCGGGCGCGTCTGAGTGCCGAGACGGCCCGCGCCGACGGGCTGGCCGAAGCGGCGGGCTGGCGGCCGCTGGGCGGAACGGCGCTGTTTCGGCTCTACGAGACGGAGGATGCGGCCGAGGCCCAGGCCCGGCTGGCCCGGTCATGGATCTGGTCGCGGATCTTTCCCTATTCTTCGGGCTGGCTGCGTCTCGGGCTGCCGGGCTCTGAAGCCGAATGGGACCGGCTCGAGGAGGTTCTCTAGCTGGTTGATCCCATGGCTTGAGCGGAGATCCAGTCGCCGGACGGGCCGGAGGGGGCCGACTGGCCGGACGCATGACGGCGCGAATGCGTCACGGCAGCGCCACCGCCACGCGGGCCGGCAGAGCAGCACGATCGCGATGCCGCGCCGGGAATACGGAGGATCGGCAGAGGATCCGGTGACGCGTTTTGCCAAAGGACCTCCACCTGGTCGCGACGTGACCAAGGGCGAGACGGCTACGGATCGTCAGACCGGATCAAGGCAACCGCGCCCGGCCGGTCGCAGCGAAGCCGGCGCCGTCATCGGGGTTGCGTCCCACCGGCACAGACTGCCGCCCCTGAAGGACGGGCGTCATGCTCTCCGGCTCCCGGTCCCGCATCCGACCCGCTCGGTGCCTGCAGCGGCACGGCTTCCTTAGCCAAAGCCCCGTCCCGATGCCCTGTCCCGATGCGCAACGGGCGCTGCCCCCCTTTCTGGGGGGAGCGACAAATCGACAGCGGATCATACAGGATTTCGGGGAGGCGCGATCCCGCCACCCCGAAATCCTGTTCCGGGCGATGTTGGCGCTCGCGACGGACCATGGTCATCCAGCCGCGCCGAGCCGGTCTGTCGCTCTGCGCGGCAGGCAGGCCCAGAGCCAGATCATCGCAAACTGGCACGAGCGTTTCAGGCGTCTCTGTCTGGCATGCCGGAGCCTCCATTCCCGGCCTCCGCTCCAACGGCGCAGGCAGGTCCGTGACCGGGGCGCTCATCGGGGAGGCTCCTCCGGTTCAGCCTGGATCGGCAGCCCTTCCAAGCCCCCCGATGGCCATCGAAAGCGATACCACGCACCCGGAGATCACCCGAAGAGGTTCGCCATGGTGCCGCCATCGGTCCCAAGACCCTGGCCGACGCCTGCTCTCGGCAAGTCGCCAGTCTCACCCGGACCAATGCCGCGACAAGGCTCGTTCCATGTGACAGACGCCGATGGGACAATGCCTGACCCGCAGAGGTCCGGGCATGTCGTCTTGGGTCTCCGGTCGTCTCGGGAAAGCCTCGGTTTTCGATCTTGAAACAGGCCTCAGCCGGTCTGGGTATCCCCTGACTGCAGACAGGCCCGGGCGGAGGGGCATGGCCCGCGGGCAGATCGGGCCGCAGGCCGCGCCTCCCGGCCGGTCAGGGAGAGGTCGGCACGGGAGGCGCGTTCCGGCTCACATCATCCGGCTCAGGATGTTGCTTCTCCACCGGAACTGGTGCAGCGCGACAGCCGCGATATGGATCGCGATCAGCGCAATCAGCAGGGTGGCGGCGGCCTCGTGGATCTCGGCCGCGTTGCCCGATTGCCGGAACCAGGCCACCGCGCCGGCCACCGGCATCGCCAGCAGCATCAGGTAGAAGGCGGCATGGCTCAGGCGTGCCAGCGTCGCAGCCCAGCCCGGTTCGGCGGCGGGCAGGGCGGGCACCCCCTCGTCGCGGCGCAGCTTGAGCCGCCAGACCATCAGGGCGAGGATCGCGAAGCCGAACAGGATATGGCCGGTGGCGGCGGGCGAATAGACCCAGTCCCCGGTTCTCATGCCGCGGCCGAAATCGCGGCCGATGGCGTCGAAGACAAGAAACTGGGCGGCGACCAGCACGACCACGGCCCAATGGACGAGTTTCTGCCGGAAGGAATAGGTTTCGGTGGCTGCGGGGGGGCTGGCTTTGGTATCGGACATTTCCGTCTCCTTGCTGGCTCGGGCGCGTTCAGGGCGCCGGGACGGAGCGCAGACTGCGCCTGCCCCGGGGTGGGGACAACGCAATTCATTGTGTGCAATCAGGGCCTTGGTTCTTCAGCTCCCGGTCAGTTTGAGGGCGTAGCATGCCCCGTTTGATCATCCGGGGGGCAGCCTGTCCGGCGATCCAGGGGCCAAGCGCAGCAGAGCGCCCGGCGCGGGCCTGGATCCGCGGGCGGTGGGCGGCTTCGGTCAGGCCCGCCGGGCCGTGACGGCCAGGATCCGCGTGCCTTCAGGGCCGGGTCAGCCGCTCTGCCTTTGCGCCCCGGCGGGAAGGGATGGCTCACATTCCGTCATACCAGATCCGGTAGAGCGCGCCCGCCAGGTCATCCGAGACCAGCAGCGAGCCGTCGTGAAGCTGGGCCACATCGACCGGACGGCCCAGATATTCGCCATTGGCGTCGATCCAGCCCTCGGCGAAGGGCTCGGTGCGGGCGCTGCCATCCCCGGCGATGCGCGTCACCATGACCCGCGCGCCGATCGGCTCGGTCCGGTTCCAGGACCCGTGCTGGGCCGAGAAGATCGCGCCGCGATACTCTTCGGGGAACATGTCGCCGGTATAGAAGGTCATGCCCAGATCGGCGGCATGGGCGACCGTCTCGACCGCGGGCATCACCACCTCATGGGGCACCTCCTCGCCCGCATAGGCATCGGTGCGTACATCGCCCCCACCATACCACGGAAAGCCGAAATGCTGGCCCATCCGGGTCTGGTGGTTGATCTCGCCCGGCGGGATGTCGTCGCCCATGCCGTCGACCTGATTGTCGGTGAACCACAGATCGCCCGTCGCCGGGTCGAAATCATGCCCGACGGAATTGCGGATGCCATGGGTATAGACCTCGCGCCCGGTGCCGTCGGTATTCATCCGGATGATGCCGCCGATCCCCAGTTCACGGTAAAGCTCAAGCTTGTCCCTTGGCGCGACATTGAAGGGCTGGCCGAGCGAGATATAGATCCTGCCATCCGGGCCGATCCTGCAGACCCGCGCGCTGTGGTTGTAGCTTTCCTCTCCGGGCGGGATCAGCGCGCCCTGCGGCACCAGGCTGAAGGCCGCCACATCGGGGCTTTCGTAGAAGAACTCGGCGGCCGGAAACAGCAGCACGCGGTTCTGCTCGGCGACATAAAGGAAGCCGTCCTTCGAGAAGCAGGGTCCGTTCGGAATGGCAAATGTCAGCGAGGGCGCGAAATCCTTCACCTCGTCGGCGACGCGGTCCTTGTTGCGGTCGGTCACCGCCCAGACCTTGTCCTTGCGGGTGCCGACGAAGGTGGCGATGCCCTGCGGTCCGACCGCCATGTGCCGTGCATCGGGCACCACGGCGTAAAGCCCTATCCGGAAGCCATCGGGCAGCGTGATCCGCTCGAGCGTGCGGCGGATCCCGTCGGCATAGGGGTCGTCCTGCTCGACATAGGTGAAATCTTTGGTACCGGTCGTGCGGAAATTACCGAGCTTTTCCAGATTGTCGGGCACATCCGTCGATTGCGCGAGGATGGGCAGCGCAAGGGCGAGCCATGCGGCCGCGCCGGTCAAGGTGGTCTTCATCTCTCCTCCCTCCAGGGCACTCTCCCCGTTTGCGGCCCGCGATCCCCCCCCGTGCTTTCCTCGTGACTCCACCTTGGGCCTGCCCGGATGCTAGCATGCGACCCGGTGGGCGGCATATCCGGCATTTGTCGGTCTCGTCATAGGAAGAGGCCCGATCGAGCGGTCTTGCGAAGGGGCAGTCGCGGCCTGACCGGGCGGCGAGGAGCAGATCGGCCGCGACCGGCGCAAGGGCAGGGCCGGTCGCCTGCCGAAGGTCGGGATGCGGCACCTCGACGGCCAGCAGGCGGTCCCTCGCTTGCAGGGCCGGGGGTCAGCCCCCGGCGGCCCAGTCGTAAAGCCATTGCGCGCTGCGCAGCAGCCGGGCATCGTCGCCGCGCGGGCCGACAAGCTGTACCCCCATCGGCAGGCCGTTCCCCGCAGTCAGGATCGGCACCGTCACCGCGGGCGTGCCGCAGAGCGTCCAGAGCCCGTTGAAGATCGGATCGCCGGTCGTGCCGATGCCCTCGGGGGCCGGGCCCGGCGCCGCAGGGCAGAGGATCGCGTCGCAGCGTGCGAAGATCTCGTCGAGCCCCGCATTCAGCAGCTTCGGCCAGTCGAGCGCGGCCAGATAGTCCCGCGCGGGCATCCTTGCGCCCCTGTCGATGGCGTCGCGGGTCTCGGCGCCAAGCAGATCGCGCCCGTCGCGGTCATAGCGGGAATAGTGATGCGCCATCTCGGCCATGTTGATCCGGGCGCGCTGCTCTGCGGCGGTCTCGAAAGCCTGCGGCAGATCGAGGGCTAAGACCTGATCGCCAAGGGCCGCCGTCAGCTCGGCGAAGGCGGCATGGGTGTCGGGATCGGCCCGCTCCCAGCCCGGCGGCCTGACGAAGGCGAAGACAGGCGCCTGCGGCGGCGCGCTGCGGGCGGTGTCCAGAAGGCGCGCCGGCGGGGCGAGGCTGGTGGCCGGGTCGGCCTCATCGAAGCCGAACAGCGCCTCGGCCAGCAGTGCCGCGCCCATCGGATCGGCGGCAAAGACCCCGACCGTGTCGAGATGGGGCGACTGCATCAAGACCCCGCGCCGCGGGATCGCCCCGAAGGTCGGCTTGAACCCGGTCACGCCGCAAAAGGCCGCGGGGCGGATGACCGAGCCGCCGGTCTGGGTGCCGATGGCCAGCGGCACCATCGCATCGGCCACCGCCGCGGCCGAGCCGCTGGACGAGCCGCCCGGCGTATGGGCAGGGTTATGCGGGTTCCGGGTCCTGCCCGGATGCAGGAAGGCCAGCTCGGTCGTCACCGTCTTGCCGAGAATGAGCGCGCCGGCCGCCCGCAGCCGCTCGACCACGAAGGCGTCGCGCGCGGGCACCCGGCCTGCATCGAGCGCGCAGCCATTCCCGGTCGGGATGCGGGCGGTGTCGATCACGTCCTTCAGCCCCACCGGCAGCCCATGAAGCGGTCCCAGCGCCCGTCCCGAGGCGCGGTGGGCATCGAGCCGCCGGGCCTGTTCGCGGGCGTGATCGGGGTCGATCCAGGTCCAGGCGCGGATCACGGGCTCATGCGCGGCGATCCGGGCCAGGCAGGCCTCGACCAGATCGAGCGCCGACAGCGCGCCGCGTGCCAGCCGGTCGCGCAGCTCGACCGCCCCCAGATCCAGTGC
Source organism: Rhodovulum sp. HP10 (assembly GCF_047553435.1). NCBI lineage: Bacteria > Pseudomonadati > Pseudomonadota > Alphaproteobacteria > Rhodobacterales > Paracoccaceae > Rhodovulum > Rhodovulum sp. HP10. The sequence goes on along the minus strand of NZ_CP180201.1, from coordinate 1,232,668 downwards.
CGTCTCGAGATCCTTCATGCCCGCGCCCTCATCCGCAAACCAGTTCGGGCCGAAGGTAGACGATCTGCGGCAGGACGTACATCAGCACCATCGAGATCAGCACGCAGGCGAGAACCGGCATGACGCAACGGGCGATCCGGGGCAGCCGCAGCCCGGGCGTGCGCGATGTCCTTGAGGGAACAGGTCGGCATCGCCATTGGCGGGGTCAGGAAGCTCGTCTGCAGGTCCAGCGCGACGAGGATGCCGAAGAACCGCGGGTCGATCTCGAAATGCATCAGCAGCGGCAGGAAACTCGGTGCGAAGAGGATGACGATCTCGGGCCAGTCGAGCGGCCCGCCCGGGAGGACGATGACAAGCCGGGCGAGGATCGGGAACCGCATCGGCGTCAGGTTCAGGCCCTCGACGATCCGGCCGATCATTTGCCCGCCGCCGGGATAGGAGGCCACCACCGGGAAGGTGTGGCTGCCGACGAAACGCCAGCAGACCATCGCCGGGATGCGGACGCCAGATAGACGCTTTGGCGCAGCCGCCGCCAGCTGAGCGCGCGACAGATGAGGGCCAGGGCCAGCCCGCCTGCCGGGGCCGTCTCGGTTGGTGCCGCCCGCCCGAACATGATCGAGCCCGGCACCGCCGCGATCAGCATCGCCAGCGGCAGGAAGCAGGTCACGATCCTCCATTGAAGCCGCGCGACGGGCCTATCGGGGTTCCCGGCCGCGGTCGGGCGCGGCACGGCTGAGGGCTGCAGGATCGAGCGGCCGACGATATAGACGAGATAGCGCTCGACCGGCATCAGCCCGGGCAGGATCGCAGCCGTAAAGGCGCGCGATCGAGGCATTGGTGGCCGCGGCATCGACGATCAGCAGGAGCGAGGTCGAGATCAGGATGCCAGGGGACCGCCCAGGCAGAGGATGCCGCTGGCGAAGACCGGATCGCAGCGCGGCCAGCATGGCGGCCAGCCCCAGCGTGCGGAACCTGAAGCCCTGCGGATCGGCTAGGGTGCCGACCTTGTCCCTGATCCAGCCGAAGGGCTGGGCGGGCATCGGAAAGACCGGAAAGCCCATCACCTCGAGCCCCATCACGTCCTGGGGCAGCTTGCGGAACAGCTCGCCGCCGCCGCCCTCGTGGAACCTACTCGGCATCCTGCTGGCAGAGCCGCCGAAGACCGGCCCGGTGCCGAAGAGCGAGGTCACGTTGTTCTTGCCGTACCAATAGGTCCAGACCGGATGCGAGGCGTCGAGCATCCCGTCATCGACCGCATTCCTCAGCTGGAAGGCCGCAACCACGGCGCCCATGGGAACGCGTCGATCTCGAGCCGTCCGATATTTCCTCGACGCGGCCGACATAATCAGGGGGCAAATTCGTCCCCGATGTTCGATGCCTCTCAGGAGGTCTGCATCTTCAGGACGATTGGTGTCCCGGCCAGCACGGCGGGCGCGGCCAGGGTGCCGCTTTCGGCGATGCGGCAGGCCCGCGCGCTGCGTTTCAGGAACGAATGACGCTTCATGTCGGACATGTCTGTCATGGGCTTCCTTCCCGCTGCGCCCCGATATGTCGGGGGCATTGCGGGCTTCGGCCTGTGCTTTTGCGGCTTCCCTTGCCTCAGGAGCGTCCGCTGGACCAGATGTTGCAAACTGTCAAAGGAAGGGATGCCGCGTTCCCGCGCTCCCGGCCGGCCGGATGGTCGTCTCAGAGCAGGGGGCGGGGCCATTCAGCGCCGGATCGGCGGCCCGGCCCTTTCGCACGGCTTGCGGGTGATGCCGGGGGCGGCTGGTGGTGCCGGGCTGATTCCTTCCCGGCCGCCTGTCCCCGCAGACTGCCTCTGTGGCCGGGACGACAGGCCGGGCCGGGGGGGCAGCATCCGGACGACCGGGGCGCCCCGCCGGACGTCAGGAGCGGTTCGGGGGCGTCGGCGCCGCCGCTCCATCGCCGTTGCGGCTAATCGCCGGACAAGCCGTCAAATGCTGTTGTGTCGCCGGGCCCGAGCGGTTTCTGCATTTCCACGGAATCGAGCCAGCGGCCATGCTTCCAGCCGACCGACCGCAGCACGCCCGCATCTTCGAAGCCGAGCGCGCGGTGCAGCGCGATCGAGCCCCTATTCTGCGAATCCCCGATCACCGCGACCATTTGCCGGAACCCAGCCGCCTCGCAGCGCGCCAGCAAGGCCGCCAGCAGCGCCCGCCCCACGCCCTGTCCGCGAAAGGCCGCGTCGACATAGACCGAATTCTCGACCGTGCCGCGATAGGCCGGACGCGGACGGAAGGTATTGGCATAGGCATAGCCCGCGACCCGCTCTCCGGCCCGCGCCACCAGCCAGGGAAAGCCCGCTTTCGTCACCTTTTCCCAGCGCGCGCGCATCTCGGAAAGCTCGGGCGGGGCAAGCTCGAAACTGGCGGTGCCGGTCCGGACCGCCTCGGCATAGATCGCATGCACGCCGGGCAGGTCGTCCGGGCCGCAATCGTCGAGGGTCAGGTGGGCAGGAAGGGGTGCGGGCTGGGTCGTCATCGGCGTCTCCGGAACTGGACGGGGCGACAATGCCATCGCGTGGCGGGGAAGAAAATGCCTTCGGCACGCGCCGGGCGGCGGCAGGGGCCAGCGGCTCCGCTTTCGCTGGAAAAAGCGGCAAAGCTCGATTATTCCGGCCCCGACCGATAGCCGAATGCGAGGGGCAGTCATGGCGAAGATCACCTATATCGAACATAATGGCACCGAGCATGTCATCGATGTGGCCAACGGGCTGACCGTGATGGAAGGTGCCCGCGACAATGGCGTGCCCGGCATCGATGCCGATTGCGGCGGGGCCTGCGCCTGTTCGACCTGCCATGCCTATGTCCATCCCGACTGGGTCGACCGGCTTCCGCCGGTCGAGGACATGGAGGCCGACATGCTCGATTTCGCCTATGCCACCGATCCCAAACGCTCGCGCCTGACCTGTCAGATCAAGGTCACCGAGGCGCTGGACGGGCTGATCGTGCAGCTGCCCGAAAAACAGATCTGAGCAAAGCGGCTCCGACGGTCCCGGGGAAGACACCGGGCGGGGCAACGGGCTGGGTCCCGGCCGCGCGGAGCAAACGGCGCGCCGGGGAACCGGGGCGGGCGCATCGAGGACGTCCATGGATCTCTGGGTGGTCGTGACGATCGGGGCGGCGGCGGTGCAGACCGTTCGCTTCATGCTGCAGAAGCGGCTGAAGGGGCTTGGCCTCTCGACCGCCGGGGCGACGTTTTCGCGCTTCGTCTTCGCGGCGCCGCTGGCGGTTCTGGGGCTTGCCGTCCTGCTGACCCTTCGGGGCGAGGCGCTGCCCGGCATGGCGCCCGCCTTCTGGGCCCATGCCGCGACCGGCGGGCTGGCGCAGATCATTGCCACCTTCGCGACCGTGGCGCTTTTCTCGGAGCGCTCCTTCGCGGTCGGCATGGCCTTCACCAAGACCGAGGCGATCCAGGTCGCGGCCTTCTCGGCGCTGTTGCTGGGAGAGCCGGTCTCGGCGCCGGGGATGGCGGCCATCGCCGTCGGGGTGCTGGGCGTCATCGCGCTGTCGCGCCCGCCGGGGGGCTGGGGCGGCATGTCCTGGCGCGCGCTGGGGCTCGGTCTTCTGGCGGGCGGGTTCTTCGGGTTGTCGGCCATCGGCTATCGCGGTGCGACGCTGCAGGTCGACAGTGCCGACCCGCTCATGCGGGCGCTGCTGGCGCTGAGCTGCGTGACCGCGATGCAGACGCTGGCCATGGCGGCCTGGATGGCCTGGCGCGAACCCGGCGAGCTGGCCCGGGTGGCGCGGAAATGGCGGTCGGTGCTGCCGGTGGGCGCGACGGGCATGCTGGGCAGCGCGGGCTGGTTCACCGCCTTCGCGCTGCAGAACGCGGCCTATGTCCGCAGCCTCGGCCAGATCGAGCTGATCTTCTCGATCCTCGCCTCGGTGCTGGTCTTCCACGAGAAGCTGCGCGCGGCCGAGATCCTCGGCATGGCGCTTCTGCTGGCCTCGATCCTGATGCTGGTGCTGCTGATCTGAGGCCGGAGCGGGGGCGAACAGGCTGCCGGAAAAGTCCCGGCCCGGCTGGCGCGGTGCATATATCCCTCCACTCTGGCGCGATCTCGGTGAGCCGAGAGCTCTCGCCCGAGCCAGAGGTCGATCAGACCGGCCAAATCCGGTGCTTGATGGCGTTTGTCAGCCGCGCTGCTAAAGCGCCCGCCAGCCGATGTCGCGCCGGAAGACCCCCTCGGGCCAGTCGATCCGGTCGATCATCGTATAGGCCCGGTCGCGCGCCTCGGCGAGGCTTGCGCCGCGCGCGGTCACGTTCAGCACCCGGCCGCTCGCCACTGTCACCTTGCCGTTCTCGGCGCGGGTGCCGGCATGGAAGACCATCCGGAAGCTGTCGGCGGGCAGGGCGTCGAGCCCGCCGATGACCGAGCCCTTCTCATAGGCGCCTGGATAGCCCTTCGCCGCCATCACCACGGTCATGGCATGATCGTCGGCCCAGTTGACACGGGCCCCGGCCAGACGGCCCTCGGCACAGGCCAGCATCAGGTCGAGCGCCTGCCCGCCAAGCCGCATCATCAGCACCTGGGCCTCGGGATCGCCGAAACGGACATTGTATTCGACCAGCCGGGGCTGGCCGTCCCTGATCATCAGCCCGGCATAGAGGACGCCCTTGTAGGGGGTGCCGCGCCGGGCCATCTCGGCCACGGTCGGCCGGACGATTTCTTCCATCGCCTTCGCGCAGACCGCCTCGGTCATCACCGGCGCCGGGGAATAGGCGCCCATGCCGCCGGTGTTGGGGCCGGTATCGCCCTCGCCCACGCGCTTGTGGTCCTGGGCGGTGCCGATGGCCAGCACGTCGGTGCCGTCGCAAAGGACGAAGAACGAGGCTTCCTCGCCCTCCATGAATTCCTCGATCACCACCTCGGCTCCCGCGCCCCCGAAGGCGCCGCCGAACATGTCGTCGATGGCGGCCTCGGCCTCGGCCAGGGTCATGGCGACGATCACGCCTTTGCCGGCCGCCAGCCCGTCGGCCTTGACCACGATCGGCGCGCCGGTCTCGCGGATATGGGCCTTCGCGGCCGCGGCATCGGTGAAATGGCCATAGCTTGCGGTGGGGGCATTGCAGGCATCGCAGATCGCCTTGGTGAAGCTTTTCGAGCTTTCCAGCGCCGAGGCCGCTTGGCTAGGCCCGAAGCAGAGGATGCCCGCGGCCTCCAGCCGGTCGGCCACGCCCGCGGCCAGCGGCGCCTCAGGGCCGATCACCACGAAATCGACGGCGTTTTCTTCGGCGAAGGCCGCGACCGCGCCGCCATCCTCGATATCGAGCGTCGCGCATTCGGCGATCGCCGCGATCCCGGCATTGCCCGGCGCCACGATCAGCCGGTCGCATTTCGGGTTCTGCAGGATCGCCCAGGCCAGCGCATGTTCCCGCCCGCCGCCGCCGAGAATGAGGATGTTCATCTGCCGCCTTTCGCCAAGCTCTCGTCCGGCGCCTTGTAGGCTGCGCGGCGGTCCCGGGCAAGCAGCCCTCACACACCCCGAAAGCGACCGCGAAAACGCCTTGCTTTGTTCGCAACGATGCCCCGCCGACAGGCGATACCCGAAAGGTAAACGCTCCATTAACCGGTTTCGCCGAAAGGCACGTCCCGTCCGACCGATCCCCGATGGCCCCACCACGTTCCAGGGCCGACCGATCCGCAACCCCCGCTCCATCCGCAACCGCCACTCCAGAGGTGCCCCGATGAACCGCCCCGCCATCGCCTTCGCCCCGACCGCCATCCCCGGTGCATTGCTGGCCGCGCCCTACCGCGCCGACCTGCTCGAGACCGGCTTTCAGCGGCTCCGCCCCGACGAGCGGCGGGCGGTACAGGCCGAGCTTTGCGAGGTCGGGCTTTACGCGGCGCGGATCGACGGCGCCTTCGGCCCGGCGACCGAGGCGGCGCTGGTGCAGGGCGCCGATTATCTGGTCTGGAGCACCCGGGGCGCGATGCGGGTCGATCTGGCAAGCCCCCGGGGCGTTGCAGTCTATCTGCGCGAGCTGGCGCAGGTCCGTATCGCGCATTGAGCCGCCCTTCGGTCGGGCGCGACGCGGAGGCAGTTGAACGCCGCCCGATTTCCGGGCACCAAGGGGCCATGTCCGACCTGATCGATGATACCGGCCCCGGCGGCCCCAATTCCCCCGAATTCACCGTCTCGGAAATCTCCGGTGCGGTGAAGCGCACCGTCGAGGGCGCCTTCTCGCATGTCCGCGTGCGCGGCGAGGTCGGGCGGGTCAGCCTGCCGCGCTCGGGGCATATCTATCTCGATCTGAAGGATGACCGGAACGTTCTGGCCTCGGTGATCTGGAAGGGCACCGCCCAGCGGCTGGCGACCCGGCCCGAGGAGGGCATGGAGGTCATCGCCACCGGGCGGCTGACCACGTTCGGCGGCCAGTCGCGCTATCAGATGGTGATCGAGGATATCGCGCCCGCGGGCGTCGGCGCGCTGATGGCGATGCTGGAAAAGCGCAAGGCGGCACTGGCGGCCGAGGGGCTGTTCGCGGCCGAACGCAAGCGCGCGCTGCCCTATCTGCCGCGGGTGATCGGGGTCGTGACCTCGCCCTCGGGCGCGGTGATCCGCGATATCCTGCACCGGCTCGGCGACCGCTTCCCGCGCCATGTGCTGATCTGGCCCGTCGCGGTTCAGGGCGCGGCCTGCGCGTCCGAGGTGGCCCGCGCCATCCAGGGCTTCAATGCGTTGCCCGAGGGCGGCGCGATCCCGCGGCCCGATCTGCTGATCGTGGCCCGTGGCGGCGGCAGCCTCGAGGATCTCTGGGGCTTCAACGAGGAAATCGTGGTGCGCGCCGCGGCCTCATCGCAAATTCCGCTGATCTCGGCGGTGGGCCATGAGACCGATACCACGCTGATCGATTATGCCGCCGACCGGCGTGCGCCCACGCCCACGGCGGCGGCCGAGATGGCGGTGCCTGTGCGGCTCGATCTGATTGCCGCGCTTGACGGGCTGGAGGCGCGCCGCTCGGCGGCGCTCGGGCGGCTTCTGATGCAACGGCGCCAGCGGCTGGCCGATCTGGCGCGCGCGCTGCCCCGGCCCGAGACGCTTCTGAATTTCGCGGCCCAGCGGCTCGACCGTGCTGCCGACCGTCTGCCTGCGGCGCTGTCGGCCCGGGTCTCGCGCGAGCGGTTAAGGTTGTCCGAGGCGGGGGCCGCGCTGCGGCCGGCCAGTCTGAGGCGCAGGCTGACCGAGGACCGCCGCCGCGCCGATGAGCGCGCGGCCCGGATCGTGCCCGCACTGGCGCGGCTTGGGCGGCTGCGGGCGTCAGAGCTGGACAAGACCGCGCGCCGGGTCCGGCCCGAGCTGTTGCAGCGCCGCGTCGAGACCGGCCGCGAGGCGCTGAGCCGGCTCGAGGCGCGGCTCCGCGCGACGCTGGGCGCCGGGCTCGACCGGCACCGCGCGCGGCTCGAGGCGCTCGAGCGGATGCGGGCGGGGCTCAGCTATGAGGAAACGCTCCGGCGCGGCTTTGCGGTGGTGCGGACGGGCGGAAAGGTGATCACGAGCCGGGCCGTGGCCGAACAGGCAGGCGCGCTCGAGATCGAGTTCCGGGACGGGCGTCTTGCCATCGGCGGCCGGCCGCCGCGCCGCAGCCGCAAGAGCGACGAGCCGCCCGAACAGGGCTCTCTGCTCTGATCTGCGGCCGTCCGGCCCTCCGGCGCGCGGTCTGGGCTCTGACCCCATAAACGGAATTCCCTGATCGGCCTGTCAGTGCTTCGCTTCCGAAAGCGGAGGTGAGCATGGCACGTTTCGATCTGACCGGCTTCGGATTGGAGGTGATCCGGCCCCTTTTCCCGCACAAGCCGCGCGGGGTGGCGCGGGTTGATGACCGGAGGGGGTGAACGGCATCTTCCGGGTGGTCAGGGCCGGCTCGCCCTTGCGGAACCTGCTAGGGCGCGACGGTTCACGCACCACCCTCTGCAACCGTTTCAGACGCCGACGCGCGGGCCAGAGCAGATCAGCGGTTCGCGGCTTTGCTTGACCTCGATCAGTTCGGTCTGCTCCGGGTCGTTCTCGAACCGCGCCATCAGCCCGCGACCGGATTCGAAGAAGCTCCAGCATTGCGGATCTTCCGGGTCGCGGTCATAGCGAAAGCAGATCTGCCCGGCCGCCTCGAACCAGACGCCTTCGGCGCAGTCGCCATCGAGGAAGGTCCAGATGACGCGGCGGCCGCTGAGATACTGTTCGGCGCCGTAGGCGCGGCCCCCGGAGGCATAGAACAGCGTCTTGCCCGTGGCATAGCTGTCGAAGGCGGCCCCAGACATCGGCTCGGCGGCCTCGGCTGCGGTCAGCCCGGCCGCCAGGGCGGGCAGGGCGGCGGCGAGAAGAAGGGCGGTCGGTGCGCGGCGCATGGTGATCCTCCGGTCTGTCCTTGTCCTCACTTTGCCAGAGCCGGTCCCGGTTCGCCAGCGCCGCCGCGCGGGGGCGGCTGCGTCGGCGGGCAGGGGCATCGGCAGGGTGCGTCGGGGGGAACCATGGCGTCGGCGGGCGCCTGCGGCGAAGATGGCGCCGGGCGCGCCCCCTTCCATATCGGGGCGTTTCCGCATAGGTCAGGACAGGGTCTCACAGGGGAGGCGCAGGAGACGATATGGCGTTTTTCAGCAAGCTCAGACAGCGGCTCGGCAAGTCGTCCTCGAAGATCGAGCAGGGTCTGGAAGAGATCGTGCGCGATGGCGGGCGCGAAGAGGAGGCGGCATCCGCCGCCATCGGTCCCGACGAGACCGCTTCGGCCCCGGTCCCTCCCGCCGCTCCCGAACCCGCTCCCGAACCCGCTCCCGAACCCGCTCCCGCGCCAACTCCCGCGGCCGATGACAGGCCGGAGCCGGTGGCGCCGCGCGAAGAAGACCCTCCGAGCCCGCTGGTTTCGGGCGCTGCCGAAGCGGCGCCCCATGTCCCTGCGCCCGGATCCGGGGAACCGCAACTTGACCCTAGGTCGCAACCTGAACCCGCGCCTGAACCGGGCCCTGCCCCAGATCCTGCCCCGGAGCCGGTGCCAGAGCCTGCGCCCGAGGAGCCGGCGCCGACGCCCGAGCCCGTTCCGGTTCCGGACCCCGAGCCGCAACCGGCTCCGACTCCGGTGCCTGTGCCCGATCCCGAGCCGCTGAACATCCCGCCGGGCCCCTCCGAGCACCCGCCCGAGCCGCCGCAGGAAGCGCCCGGCTGGCCCGATGAGGTTCCGCCTTCGATGCCCGAGGAGATCCCGGCGGACATTCCGGCCGAGCTGCCCTCGGATCTGCCCCCCGCGGCTCCGGACGAAATTCGGCAGGATATGACCGGCCCCGGAGACGGGGGCGGCGAAGAGGCCGCGGCGGATGCGCCGCGCCGGGGGTTTTTCGGTCGCGTGTTCGGGCGCTCCGACGAGACGGCCCCGGAGCGGAAGACGTCCGGGCAGAAGAAGACGGTGATCCGGCGCGAGCTTGACGATGCGATGCTGGAAAGCCTCGAAGAGCTGCTGATCTCGGCCGATATGGGGGTCGATACCGCGATGCGGGTCACCGCCAACATGGCCGAGGGGCGGTTCGGCAAGCGGCTGTCGGTCGATGAGATCAAGGCGCTGCTGGCCGAGGAAATCGGTCGGATCATGGAGCCCGTCGCGCGGCCGATGCCGCTTTATCCGAAGAAACCGCAGGTGGTGCTGGTGGTCGGCGTCAACGGCTCGGGCAAGACCACCACCATCGGCAAGCTCGCCAGCCAGTTCCGCGACGCGGGCAAGTCGGTGATCGTGGCCGCGGGCGATACCTTCCGCGCCGCCGCCGTCGAACAGCTTCAGGTCTGGGGCGAACGCGCAGGCGTGCCGGTGATGACCGCGCCGCCGGGCGCCGATCCGGCCAGCCTCGCCTTCGACGCCATGGCCCGGGCCGAGGCCGAGGGCACCGACCTTCTGATGATCGACACCGCCGGGCGGTTGCAGAACCGGCAGGACCTGATGCAGGAGCTTGCCAAGATCGTGCGGGTGATCCGCAAGCGCGACGAGACCGCGCCGCATAACACGCTGCTGGTGCTGGATGCGACCACCGGCCAGAATGCGCTGAGCCAGGTCGAGATCTTCCGGAAGCTTGCCGATGTCTCGGGGCTGGTGATGACCAAGCTCGACGGCACCGCCAAGGGGGGCGTGCTGGTGGCGCTGGCCGACCGCTTCGGCCTGCCGATCCATGCCATCGGTCTGGGCGAGCAGATCGACGATCTGGCGCCTTTCGAGCCCGAGGATTTCGCCAACGCGCTGGCCGGGCTCGATGACTGAGGCCGCGCCGGGCGGAGCGCGCTATTCGAGCAGCCGGACGACCCCCAGCACGATCAGGGCGACCAGCGTCGCAAGTCCCGCCAGCGGCAGGGCCCCGGTGCCGCAGGCCAGCCCGATGGCGCCCGCCAGCCACATGCCGGCGCCGGTGGTCAGCCCCCGGACGCCGCCGCGATTGGTGATGATCGCCCCGGCGGCCAGGAAGGCCACGCCCGCCGTCACCGCTTCGATCAGCCGCAACGGGTCGATCCGGAGCGTGACATCGCCCGCGCTGGCCGCGTCGATCATCCGCAGCGCGATCAGCGTGAACAGGCAGGCGGCCAGCGCGATCAGCATATGGGTGCGCAGCCCGGCGGGCTTGCCGCGCCGCTCGCGCTCGAAGCCGATCAGACCGCCAAGCGTCATCGCGGCGACCAGCCGAAGTATCGCGACCTCCGTCGGCATTCCGCCGAACGGCTCGGAAAACTCGGCTGCGAGATTGTCCAGCATCTGCCTTCCTCCTGATCCTTCCCTATGGGCAGATAGCCCGCCCGGGGGGGCAGGGCGAGGGATCGGACGACGATGACCGACTGGATCGCCTCGGTCGAGGGGACCTCCGCCGGGCATGATCTGGCGCTGGTTCTGGCGCTGTCGGCGGCGGTGCTGCATGCGGTCTTCGGCGCGCTGCAGAAGGGACGGCACGATCCCTGGCTGTCGCGCGGCGCGATCGACTTCTCCTACGGTGTCATGGCCGCGCCGGTGGCGCTGTTCGTGGTGCCCTGGCCCGAGCCGCATATGTGGCCGATCTTCGCGGGCGTCTTCGCGATCCATCTGGGCTACAAGCTCGCCCAGGGCTACACCTATACCAAGGGCGCCTACACGGTCGTCTATCCGGTGGTGCGGGGCACCGGGCCGCTGTTCACGGTGATCGGGGCCTGGGCGCTGTTCGGCGAGGTCTTCCGGCCGATGCAATGGTTCGGCATCGCGGTGCTTCTGGCCGGGATCTACGGGCTTGCGGTCTACAACCTGCGGCACTGGGCGACGGATCGCGAGACGCTGAAACCCGCGCTTGCCTTCGCGGTGCTGACCGGCGGCTTCGTCGCAGCCTATACCACCTTCGATGCCTATGGCATCAGGGCGACGGCGGATCCCTTCACCTTCCTGGCCTGGTTCTTCTTCATCGACGGGCTGAGCACGATGCCCTGGCTGGCGCTGATGCGCTGGCGGCAGATGGCCGGGCGCCCGGCGCCGGGGCCGCTGATGCTGCGGGGCTTTGCGGGCGGGCTCGTGGCCTTCCTGAGCTTCGGCGCGGTGATGATGGCAACCCGGCTCGACAAGGTGGGCGAGGCGGCGGTGCTGCGCGAGACCTCGACCGTATTTGCGGCCTTGATCGGCTGGCTGGTCCTGGGCGAGAAGGTGGGGCCGCGGCGGCTGGCGCTGATGGCGCTGATCGCGGCCGGGGCGGTGATTGTCGAGATGGGAGGCTGAGGCCGATGGCCGAAAAGCGCAAGATCAATCCGGGGCTGAAACTGGCGCTGGAACTGGGGCCGATCGTGGCCTTTTTCGTCGCCTATCTGCGGCTACGCGACCGGACCTTCACCATCGCCGGCACCGAATACGAGGGCTTCATACTGGCGACGGCGGGGTTCATTCCGCTTCTCTTGATCTCGACGGCGATCCTCTGGGCGCTGACCAGGCATGTCTCGAAGATGCAGATCGCGACGGCGGTGCTGGTCGTTGTGTTCGGCGGGCTGACGGTCTGGCTGAACGACGAGCGCTTCTTCAAGATGAAGCCGACCGCGATCTATGCGCTGTTCGCCGCGGTCCTCGGCTTCGGGCTTCTGCGCGGGAAATCCTACCTGCAATATGTGCTGGAGGAGGCAGTGCCTCTGGAACGGGCGGGCTGGATGATCCTGACCCGGAGGCTGATGCTGTTCTTCGTCGGGCTCGCGGTCCTGAACGAGGCGATCTGGCGCACGATGTCGACCGATGCCTGGGTCAATTTCAAGACCTTCGGGCTGACCGTCGCGATCTTCGGCTTCTTCATGGCACAGGGGCGGCTCTTCAAGCGCTATGGCCTCGAGGAGAAAGGGCGCGAGGGCTGAGCGGGACGAAAAATCTTCGACGAAGATTTTTCGCCCGGCCCCGGCCTGCCCCCGGGCGCTGGCTCGTCGGGCCTAACTCCGCCGGAACAGCATGGCCTGCGCCTTGCGGTCGGTGCTGAGATCGGCCTTCTTCTCGGCCGCCAGCGCCCGGCCCCGCTGCACCCCGGGACGGGTGCCCACGTTTTCCAGCCAACGCGCCATATGCGGCTTGTCATCGAGGTTCTGTTCCTGTCCTTCCCAGTTCGAGGCCCAGGGCCAGATCGCCATATCGGCAATCGAGAAGAAATCGCCCGCCACGAACTCCGCTTGCGCCAGCTGCCGGTCGAGTACCCCGTAAAGCCGCGCGACCTCGGCCCGGTAGCGGTCCTTGGCATAGGGCAGGTCCTGCGGCGGCTCGAGGCTCGGCGCGTATTTCAGGAAGTGATGGGCCTGGCCCGCCATCGGGCCGAGCCCGCCCATCTGCCACATCAGCCACTGGTCGACCGCGATGCGTTCGCGCTCGGTCCGACCGCAGAAGCGCCCGGTCTTGCGGGCCAGATATTGCAGGATTGCGCCCGATTCGAAGATCGAGACCGGCGCACCATCCGGTCCGTCGGGGTCGATGATGGCGGGCATCCGGTTGTTCGGCGCGATCTTCAGGAAGTCGGGTTTGAACTGGTCGCCCGCGCCGATATCGACCAGGGTCAGCCGATAGGGCAGCTCCATTTCCTCGAGCGCGATGGAAATCTTCCAGCCATTCGGCGTGGGCCAGTAGTAAAGCTCGATCTCGGATGTCATTCGCGTCTCCCGTTCCGTTTCGCGGCTCAGGATGGGGCGTTTCCGGCGAAGGGCAAGGGCAGTGCGACCCGGGGCAGCGCAAGAAGGCGTGACCAGCGCGCGGCCCGGGCCTCGGGAAGGCGGGCGCGGAGCAGATCGTAGGGCAGGGCGCCCCGGATCAGCGCCGCGTAAAGCTCCAGCATGCCGGGCCGGGCATAGGGGCTCCAGTGGCAGACCCGCCGCTCGGGCGGCGCGACCGGATGGCCCAGCCGGGCCAGCGCCGCCAGCGTCGCCGCATCGTCGATGCGCAGATCGGTCCAGTTCGGCTCTGTGCGGCCGAGCCCGCGCCCGAGCGTCGGCCCGTCGCCCCGCCGCGCCACGAAGCGTTCGAGCAGCCAGTCGTAAAGGTCGTTCTCGCCGCTGGTGACATTCAGTACCCGCGCCTGCCGCCCCGCGGCCGAGCCCAGCGCCGATCGCGCCGCCGGGGCGAATTCGGCCGGGGCCATCAGCACCGCATGACCGATCGCACCCTCGGCAAGACCCGACATCGCCGACAGCGCGACCCGCGCGCCCAGCGAATGGGCGAGAAGATCGACACGGCGCCCGGGGGCGCGCTCCCGCACCGCCTCGATCAGCCGGGCCAGCGCCAGACCCGCCCGGGGCGCCTCCTCATAGGCCCGCCAGACATTGTGCCCCGCCTCCCAGCCGAAGGCGATGCAGAGCCCCTCGGCCCGGCCTTGCCCGGTAAAGCCAAGCGCCCTCGGCCAGGACACCGCCTTCCAGCAGCGATCCTCGGGGGCGAGCGCCAGGATATGCCGGTGCGGGCTTTGCGCCGGATCGCTGAGGCTGAACTTGAGACCGTGGATGAGGACCGCGACCGGGGCGCGGGGCGCCAGCCCCGCCAGCGCGCGGTCGAGCAGCGGACCAAGCCGTGCCGTCCCGCCCTGGGGTTCGGGCCGTTCTCCGGTGGCGTTGACCTGGATCAGGGGCATCCCGTCCGCTCCGAAAGTTCCGTGCGGCCAACCGATACGAAAACTCTGAAACAGCCCCGTGAAGCCGCTGTTAAAGCTGCATGACGACGCTTGACGCCCTGCCGGAGAGGGCATACCCAATGCTCTCGTGGCGATTTGTTCACCGGATTGCGGGCCACGTTAAACAAACCGCTAAAGAGGTCGGAGCTTGCCCCCGGCGTCTGTGACGGTGGGGGTTTTTTGTTTTGCGCAGGAGGTGCGCCATGGAACGGGACTGGACGAAACGCACGCGGGCGGTTCATGAAGGGGCGCGCCGCAGCCAGTATGCAGAGCTGTCCGAGGCGCTCTTCCTGACCCAGGGTTTCGACTATCCCAGCGCCGAAGCCGCCGAGGCCCGGTTCGAGAAGGCCGGGCGCGACGAATTCATCTATGCCCGCTATGGCAATCCGACGGTCGCGATCTTCGAGGACCGGCTGGCGATGATCGAGGGCGCCGAGGATGCCTTTGCCTGTGCCTCGGGCATGGCGGCGGTCAATGGTGCACTGATGGCGCTTCTGAAGGCGGGCGACCGGGTGGTTGCGGCACGGGCGCTGTTCGGCTCCTGCCTCTACATCCTCGAGGAGGTTCTCGGCCGCTACGGCGTCGAGGTGGTGCTGGTCGACGGCACCGATCTGGAGGCCTGGCGCGCGGCGGTGACGCCCGGGACCGCCGCGGTCTTCTTCGAGATGATCTCGAATCCGGTGCTCGAGGTGGTCGACCTGCCCGCCGTGGCCGCGATTGCCCATGCCGCGGGTGCCAGGGTGATCGTGGACAACGTCTTCGCGACGCCGGTCTTCTCGCGGGCCTTCGAGCAGGGCGCCGATCTGGTGGTCTATTCCGCGACCAAGCATATCGACGGGCAGGGCCGCTGTCTGGGCGGCGCCATCCTCGGGCCGCGCGAGGTGATCCGCGGGCCGGTGCAGACCTACATGAAGCATTCCGGCGGGGCGATCAGCCCGTTCAATGCCTGGGTCATGCTCAAGGGGCTTGAAACGCTCGATCTGAGGGTGCGCGCCCAGGCCGCCGGGGCGCGGCTGATCGCCGAAGAACTCGAGAATGATCCGCGCTTTGCCCGGGTGATCTATCCGGGGCTTGCCAGCCATCCGGGGCATGCGCTTTTCCCCGAGGGCGGCACACTTCTCGCGCTGGATCTCGCGGCCGGCAAGGAGGCCGCCTTCCGGTTTCTGAACGAGCTCGAGATCTGGCGCCTGTCGAACAATCTCGGCGATGCGAAAAGCATCATCACCCATCCGGCGACCACGACGCATCAAAGCCTGAGCGACGAGACCAAGGCCGCGCTGGGCATCGGGCCCGGTCTTCTGCGACTGAGTGTCGGGCTGGAAGACCCGGCCGATCTGCTGGCCGATCTGCGCGCGGCGCTGGACCGGATCTGAGCGCGACGCCCCCTGCCGGAGCCGTCTTCGGCGGGGCCGGTCCGGAGAATCGGTCGTAAAATCTGGGTCATCGTCATGGACTTTCCGCGCTTTGCGCCCATTTTGGAGGCATGGCGAGGTCGAGAAGGGAACACCCCGATGAATGTTTTCAGCCGCGACATCGACCGCGAACCGACTCGCGCAGAGGCGGAGCGTGCCCTGGCGCTGTTGCGCGACTGGGCCGGAGCGGCTTCCGAGAGCGAGATCGAGACCCTCGATCCGGCCCTGTCGGCGCTTTGCCCGGGGCGGCCGGTGCCCGAGTATCCGTCCCTGAGCCGGACCTATCCGGACCGGTTCGAGGCCGACGCGGCCTATAAGGCAAGCCTGCCCGATCTGCAGAACGGTCCGGCCAGCCTGATCCGCGGCGCGCGCCGTCAGATCCAGCATGTCGGGATTTCCAACTTCCGCCTGCCGATCCGGTTCCATACCCGCGACAACGGCGATCTGACGCTGGAAACCTCGGTCACCGGCACCGTCAGTCTGGAGGCCGAGAAGAAGGGCATCAACATGTCCCGGATCATGCGCAGCTTCTATGCCCATGCCGAGCGGACCTTCAGCTTTCAGGTGATCGAAGCCGCGCTGGCCAGCTACAAGGCCGATCTCGACAGCTTCGACGCGCGGATCATGATGCGTTTCTCGTTCCCGGTGAAGGTGCGGTCGCTGCGCTCCGGACTTGACGGATTCCAATATTACGACTTCGCGCTGGAATTGGTGGAATCCGCCGGTGTGACCAGACAGATCATGCATCTCGACTATGTCTACAGCTCGACCTGCCCCTGCTCGCTTGAACTTTCCGAACATGCGCGGCGCGAGCGCGGTCAGCTGGCCACGCCGCATTCGCAGCGCTCGGTGGCACGGATCTCGGTCGCGCTCGAACCCGGCGGCGACTGTCTCTGGTTCGAGGACCTGATCGATCTTTGCCGCCAGGCGGTGCCGACCGAGACCCAGGTGATGGTCAAGCGCGAGGACGAACAGGCCTTCGCCGAGCTCAATGCGGCCAATCCGATCTTCGTCGAGGATGCCGCCCGGCTGTTTGCCGAGGCGCTGCTGACCGAGCCGCGGATCGGCGATTTTCGCGTGATCGCCAGCCATCAGGAGAGCCTGCACAGCCATGATGCCGTCAGCGTCCTGACCGAAGGCGAGACCTTCGCGGCCGACAGTCTCGACCCCAAGCTGTTCTCGACGCTGGTCCACGGCCGCTGAGGCTGCTTGACAGGTCGAGGTCCTGCGGCCAAGCCTGCGCCCCATGCTCGACCTGCGTCCCGTTGGATATGTGATCGGCCTCCTGGTGGCTGTACTCGGCGCCACCATGCTGTTTCCGATGGCGCTCGACCTCTGGGACGGCAACCCGAACTGGAGCGCGTTTCTGGAGTCGGCGCTCCTGACCGGTCTGACCGGCGGGCTGGTGGCGCTGTCCTGTGCCAGCGGGTCGGATGGCGGGCTGTCGATCCGCCAGACCTTCCTGCTGACCTCGGCGGTCTGGCTCGCGCTGCCGCTTTTCGCGGGCATCCCCTTCGTGCTGGGCCTGCCCGAGGCGCGTCCGGTCGATGCCTTCTTCGAAGCGATGTCGGGGCTGACCACGACCGGGGCCACCGTCTTTACCGGGCTTGATGCGCTGCCCCGCGGCACGCTGCTATGGCGCTCGATGCTGCAATGGTTCGGCGGCATCGGCATCATCGTCGTCGCGATGGTGTTCCTGCCGGAACTCAAGGTCGGCGGCATGCAGATCTTCCGCTCGGAGGCATTCGAGACCGGTGGCAAGGTCTTGCCCCGCGCGGTCGAGATCGCGGCGCAGATCTCAGGGATCTACCTGTTCCTGACGGTGGCCTGCATGCTGTGCTTCGTCGTCGTCGGCATGCCGCTCTTCGATGCGCTCAACCACGCGCTGAGCACGGTGTCGACCGGCGGCTTCTCGACCCATGACGCGTCCTTCTCGCTTTATCAGGGCGTGCCGGAATATGTGGCCGCGGTCTTCATGGTGCTCGCGAGCCTGCCTTTCGTGCGCTATGTGCAGCTTCTGGCCGGTCAGGTGCGGCCGATCCTGCGCGACAGCCAGATCTGGACCTATCTCGGCGTGATTACGGCCTTCGTGCTGGTCATTGCGGCGTTCCGGGTGCTCGCCAACGGCGATCATTACGAGCATGCGTTCCGCGAGGGGGTGTTCAATGTTACTTCGATCATCTCGGGTACGGGCTTTTCCAGTACCGATTATCAGCTCTGGGGCGCGCTGCCGGTGATCCTGTTCTTTTTCATCGGGCTGATCGGAGGCTGTGCGGGATCGACCGCCTGTTCGATCAAGATTTTCCGCTATCAGCTTCTGTTCTCGGCGATCCGGGTCCAGATCAAGTCGATCCACGCGCCGCACGGGATGTTCCAGCCGCGCTATGACGGGCGGCGGGTCGAGGAGGACGTGCTGTCCTCGGTCATGTCCTTCTTCGTCTATTTCGTGGTGGCGCTCGGGGTCGTCTCGGTGCTGCTGGGTGCGACCGGGCTCGATGCGACGACGGCGCTGTCGGGCGCGGCCACGACGCTGGGCAATATCGGGCCGGGGCTCGGCGACAAGATCGGGCCTTCGGGCAATTTCGCGGGGCTGAACGATATCGCCAAATGGATCCTGTCGATGGCGATGTTTGTCGGCCGGCTCGAACTGATGGTGGTCTTCGCGATCTTCACCGTGCAGTTCTGGCGGGCCTGAAACTGCGGGGCTGAACCGGCGGGAATGAGCGGGCCCGAGTGAGCGCGTCTGGACTGGTCTGGAGGTGGCAGGTTTTAACGGGGCGGGTTTGAAAGGGGGGCGGACCTAAATCCGCCCCCGCCCGCAGGGGTCAGTTCCAGCAGGAGACAGGAACGGTCATGTCGGCCGCACGGCGCGACAGTTCGGCAGGCGGCAGGGCGCCTGTTGCCGAAGAGCTGCGGGGTGCGATCCCGTTGGCCGTGAGGAAGGCCCCGACCGCCGAGGCATCGGCCGCATAGCGCACCTGCTCGGGCAGTTGCCGGGCGCCGTCGGGAGTGGCCAGCAGCATGCCGATGACTGCGCCCGAGGCGTCGAGCACCGGGCCTCCGGTATC
Source organism: Rhodovulum sp. HP10 (assembly GCF_047553435.1). Lineage (NCBI taxonomy): Bacteria > Pseudomonadati > Pseudomonadota > Alphaproteobacteria > Rhodobacterales > Paracoccaceae > Rhodovulum > Rhodovulum sp. HP10. The sequence goes on along the minus strand of NZ_CP180201.1, from coordinate 1,214,060 downwards.
GCCGGGCAGCGCGTCGAGTTCGAGGCGGTCGACATTCTCTTCGCCCGAAAGCCCCTTGAGATCGGCCAGCACGCCATAGGTCAGCACCGGAAGATCCAGCACCTCGCCATAGGAAAAGCCCGCGACCGCGATATCGCTTCGAAGCCGCGGCACGCCCGGTGCGAATTCGGCGAAGCCGATCGGCGCCAGCGTCCGGCCGGGCCGGAGCAGTGCCAGCCCCTGAGCGGCATCGGTCGCGGCCAGCGTCATCTCGAGCTCGGGGCCGATGGTGATGCGGCGGCAGGCCTCAAGGCCGTTGGTCGTGGTCAGGACCGCGCCCCTGGCATCGACGAAGAAGCCCGAATGGGTCGCCTCGGGTTTGCGCAGCTCCAGCCCCGAGAGCATGTCGGCGCGCTGCTCATCCGTGGCCTCCCCCAGCGTCTCGTCAAGCGCCACATTCGGCACCGAATCGAGGCTGTCCTTCATCATCGCCACCGCGCGCTGCATCAGCTTGGTGTCCGCAGACGGGGGCCAGATCAACGAGAAGCCCTTGACCATGCCTCCGGTCAGCTCGGCATGGGTGTAGGATTGCAGCCGGTCGTTCTTTCCGGTCAGCGTGAAGCTTCGCGACGAGCGTTCGCGCGGGCCTTCCAGCGGCACGATTTCCAGCGTCTGCATGACGTCGTAAAGGCCGAACAGGGTCGACTGGTCGCCGCGCTCGCTGATCAGAAGCGCCGTGACCCCGCTGTCGCCGCGGCTGGCATAATGAACGAAGGGCGGTTCGTAGCGGTCGAACTTCACAAGGCCCATCGGCATCTCGATCCGGATCCCAGCCTCGGGCTCGTCGACAGGGGTCATGCCCAGGCGCGCGATCTGTGCCTTGTAACCGTCGACCAGTTCGGCCCGCTGTTGCGAGGTCAGGACGCCGGTCGGCTCGTAGCGCTGCGCCGATTGCCAGTCGGCCATGGCGCGGCGGGTACCCGGGCCGAAGGCCGCGTCGATGGTCGAGCTGTAGACCCCTTCCCATTTCAGCGCGGTCTGGATCTCCAGCCGGGCCGTCCTGTCAAGCCGGGCCTCGGACTGGCGGGCCTCGAACGGGGTCTCGTCGGGCAGCGCGGCGGGCCCGGGGTCGGCCGGAGCCGCCGTTGCCGGGGCTGCCACGGTCGCGGACGGGGCCGCGCTGTCGGAGGCCGGGTCCTGCATCCGGGCGCCGGCCGGCCAGACCCGCCGTTCATAACTCGTGCCATCGGCGATGAAGGTGTCCGCGGGAACAAGGCCTGCGGCCTTGTAGCGGGCAAGCTCGGCTTCGGCCTCGGTGGTGGAATAGGGGCCGACGGCAATCGAATACCAGCCGGAACTCAGTCGGTAGGCGCCCACGTCCTTGAGGGTGGCCGCATAGGCGCGGGCACGCTCTTCGGTCTCGCGCAGCGTCGGATGGGCCTCGACCTGCACCCAGGCGCGGTCCTGCGCGGCGGCAGGTATCGCCGCCAAGAGCACGAAGGCGATCGTTGCTAGAAATCTCATCAGTCTTGTAAACCTTGTCGTCCAGTCCGTTTTCGCCGGTGCGGCGAATCTGTCGCGACCCTAGCAGGAACGTCGTTTAATGCACGTCAACAAGACCCTTTCGTGTCGGGTTGATTGACCCTGTTGCATCGCTTGCCTATTGAGGCCCGGTCATCCACCGGGACAGGGGATTCAAGGCGCCATGAGCGACGGCAAACCGCGCAGTTTCCAAGAGATCATCCTCAGGCTCCAGACCTACTGGGCGTCGAAGGGCTGTGCGATCCTGCAGCCTTACGACATGGAAGTGGGCGCGGGCACCTTTCATCCGGCGACCACGCTGCGCTCGCTGGGCTCCCGGCCCTGGGCTGCGGCCTATGTCCAGCCCTCGCGGCGGCCGACCGACGGGCGCTATGGCGAGAACCCCAACCGGATGCAGCATTACTACCAGTATCAGGTGCTGATCAAACCCAGCCCGCCCGACCTGCAGGAGCTGTATCTGGGCTCGCTGGCCGCCATCGGCATCGACTTCGACTATCACGACATCCGCTTTGTCGAGGATGACTGGGAAAGTCCGACTCTGGGCGCCTGGGGGCTGGGCTGGGAGGTCTGGTGCGACGGCATGGAAGTCAGCCAGTTCACCTATTTCCAGCAGGTCGGCGGCCATGACTGCCATCCGGTTTCGGGCGAGCTGACCTACGGGCTGGAGCGGCTGGCGATGTATGTGCTGGGCATCGATCATGTGATGGACATGCCATTCAACGATCCCGATGCGCCGATCGCACTGAAATACGGCGATGTGTTCCGCCAGACCGAGGAGGAATACAGCCGCTGGAACTTCGACGTGGCCGACACCGACAAGCTTCTGCAGTTCTTCGAGGCGGCCGAGGCCGAATGCGCCCGCATCCTCGATCAGCCGGCCGACGACCCGCGCAGCGGCAAGCGCATCGTCATGGTCCATCCGGCCTATGACCAGTGCATCAAGGCCAGCCATTTCTTCAACCTTCTGGACGCGCGCGGCGTGATCTCGGTCACCGAGCGCCAGGCCTATATCGGGCGGGTGCGGGCGCTGGCCAAGCGCTGTGCCGATGCCTTCGTCGAAACGAAAGCCGGCGGCTGGACGGGCGATGCGCCCGAGGCCGCGAATTAGGGACGTCCCATGCCCGACCTTCTGATCGAACTCTTCTCCGAGGAAATTCCGGCCCGCATGCAGGCCGGGGCGCGCGAGGCGCTGCGCCAGCGGGTGACCGACGGGCTGGTCGATGCCGGTCTGAGCTATGCCCATGCCCGCGTCTGGTCGACGCCGCGCCGTCTGGTTCTGGCCATCGAGGGGCTTTCGGCCCGCAGTCCCGACCTGAAGGAAGAGCGCAAGGGCCCCCGTGTCGATGCGCCGGAAAAGGCGCTCGCAGGTTTCCTGCGCGCGACCGGGCTGACGCAGGACCAGCTTCAGGCCCGCGACGACAAGAAGGGCCGGGTCTGGGTCGCGCTGATCGAGAAGCCCGGCCGCGACGCGCCCGGGATCGTGGCCGAGGTGCTGGAAGGCGTGATCCGCAATTTCCCCTGGCCCAAGTCGATGCGCTGGGGCGCGGGCAACCTGCGCTGGGTGCGCCCGCTGCACTCGATCCTGTGCCTGCTGACCACCGAGGCCGGGGCCGAGATCGTGCCGCTCGAGATCGACGGCATCCGCGCGGGGGACACCACCCGCGGCCATCGCTTCATGGCGCCCGAGCCGTTCCGGGTGACGGGCTTCGAGGATTACGCGGTCAGGCTCAAGCGCGCGAAGGTCATGCTCGATCAGGACGAACGCGCCGAGCAGATCTGGCATGACGCCACCAACGCGGCCTTCGCCCAGGGTCTTGAGGTGGTCGAGGATAGGGGCCTTCTGACCGAGGTCGCGGGGCTCGTGGAATGGCCCGTGGTGCTGATGGGCGCCATTGGCGAGGCCTTCCTGGACCTGCCGCCCGAGGTGCTTCAGACCTCGATGAAGGAGCATCAGAAGTTCTTCTCGGTCAGGGACCCGAAAACGGGGCAGATTGTTCGATTTGTGACAGTCGCGAACCGGGAAGCCGCCGATAACGGCGAGACCATCCTCAAGGGCAACGGAAAAGTGCTATCCGCGCGCCTGTCGGATGCGGCCTTCTTCTGGGGCAACGACCTTGCCGTTGCGAAGGCCGGCATGGAGAAGTGGCGCGAGGCGCTGACCCATGTGACCTTCCAGAGCGCGCTGGGGTCTCAGGCCGACCGGATTGGGCGCATCGCCGCGCTGGCCCGTGAGATCGCGCCGAAGGTTGGCGCCGATCCCGATCTGGCCGAGCAGGCGGCCAAGGTCGCCAAGCTCGATCTCGCCTCGCAGATGGTCTATGAATTCCCAGAGCTTCAGGGCCTGATGGGCCGCTATTACGCGGCGGTTGCGGGCCTGCCCGCCGAGGTCGCCGAGGCCTGCGCGCTGCATTACAAGCCCCTCGGCCCTTCCGACGAGGTTCCGATCGCGCCGGTGTCGGTCGCCGTGGCGCTGGCCGACAAGATCGATACGCTGACCGGCTTCTGGGCCATCGACGAGAAACCCACCGGGTCCAAGGACCCCTTCGCGCTCCGCCGTGCGGCGCTGGGGGTGATCCGGCTGATTGTATCGAACGGCGTGCGCCTCCAGCTTGAGGGCTTTCTGGATTGGCGTCTAAGTCATTTCATGGACGTGACTAAAGTGTTTCCATCCTACGGGGCGGAAGAAGCCGCAGCGGCTCTCAGGAAATTCCAAACTGATAAGCCCTGGGTGAGCCGGCATTTGTCAGAGCTGGCAGATGAAATCGAAGGCCAGAATAAGGAACATGATAGGCTTCGAGCCGATTACCTGCGTGATTTCAGCGGCAAATCTTCCGACCTCCTCTCCTTCTTCCATGACCGGCTCAAGGTCCACCTGCGTGCCGAGGGCATCCGGCATGACGTGATCGACGCCTGTCTGGCCATGCCCGGCAATGACGACCTGACGCTGCTGGTCCGGCGGGCCGAGGCGCTGCAGGCGGTGATCGGCACCGAGGATGGCGAAAACCTGGTGCAGGGCTTCAAGCGGGCCAACAACATCCTGACCCAGGCCGAGGAAAAGGACGGGGTCGAATACTCGTTCGGGGCCGACCGGAAATTCGCCGACGACCCGGCCGAGCAGGCGCTTTTCGATGCGCTCGACGCGGCCGAGGCGGTCATCGGTCCGGCGATGGAGGCCGAGGATTTCGCCGGGGCCATGGCCGCCATGGCCGCGCTTCGGGGGCCGGTCGATGCCTTCTTCGAGGCGGTGCAGGTCAATTCCGACAACGAGATCATCCGCCGCAATCGGCTGAACCTTCTGCACCGCATCCGGACGACCTGTGGGCGCGTGGCCGATCTGACCCGGATCGAGGGCTGAGTGCCGCGTCGTGACGCTTTGCTTGTCAGACGCCGTCATCGGCGTATGCTGCAGCAGGGGGGAAGGATGCTGCGGTGCGGAAACTCACGGATATCGTTGACTTTACCGAGATAACGCCGGAGGCGGCCATTGCCGCCGACCGCCATGGCGGGCGGGCCAAGTGCCTGCAGCGGCTGGTGCGTATCGACCTGCCGGTGCCGCGTACCGTCGCGCTGTCCTTCGAGGCCGTGCACCGGATCGCGCTGGGCCAGATGCCCGATGCTGAGGCGCTGCTGGCGGTCTTCGGGGCGGCGCCTCTGGTTTCCGTGCGGCCCAGCTCGCAGGACCCCGACTGGGGCGGGCCGGCTTCGATCCTGAATATCGGCATGAACGACGCCCGCCATGCCGCGCTGTGCGAAAGCCATGGCGAGACCCCGGCCAATGCGCTCTATCTGCGGTTCATCCAGGCCTATGCGGTCCATGTCGCGCGGCTCGATCCCGATCTGTTCGAGGCCGAGGAATGCTCGTCCGAGGCGGTGAGGGCGGCCCTTGCAGCCTATGCCGAGGAAACCGAAGAGCGGTTTCCGCAAGACCCGGCGCGGCAGTTGCTGGAGGTTCTGCGCTCGATGGCGCGGGCCTGGGAGGGCACGACGGCGCGGCTTCTGCGCCAGGCCAAGGGCGCGCCGGCCGAGGCGGGGCTGGGGCTTGTGGTGCAGCAGATGGCGCTGGGACTGGGGCCCGGGGAAAGCGGCTCGGGGGTGATCCAGTTCGTCGACAGCACCACCGGACAGCGGCGCATCACCGGGCGCTATCTGGCGCAAAGTCAGGGGCGCGATGCGGTCAGCCGCCAGAAACAAGCGCTGTTCCTGACCCGCGATCCGCGCGGCCCGGCGCTCGAGGATCGCTGCCCCGAGCTTTTCACCCGGCTCAAGCGGTATGGCGAAACCTGCCGGATCAATCTGTGCGAAGAGATGCAGATCGAGTTCACCATCGAGGCCGGGCGGCTTTGGGTGCTGGACGCGGTACGGGTGCAGCGCAGCGCGCGCAGCGCGGTGCGGATCGCGGTGATGCTGGCCGATGAGGGGATCATCGCCCGCGAGGAGGCGCTGGCCCGGATCGAGCCCCGCGCGGTCAGCGAGCTTCTGCACAGCCAGGTCGACCCGGGCGGGCGGCGGCAGGTGATCGCGCAGGGCATTGCCGCGAGCCCCGGCGCGGCGGTGGGGCGGCTTGTCTTCGGCTCGGCCGCGGCGCAGGCCAGTGCCGCGCGCGGAGAGCCCTGCATCCTGGTGCGGCGCGAGACCACGCCCGAGGATATTCGCGGCATGCATGTGGCGGCGGGGGTGATGACCGAGCGTGGCGGCATGACCAGCCATGCCGCCGTGATCGCGCGCGGGCTGGGGGTTCCCTGCGTCGTCGGCGTCTCGGACATGCGTCTGAACCGTCGCGACGGCGTGTTGATCACATCGGACGGGCGCAAGCTGCATGAGGGCGATATCGTCACGCTTGACGGCACCAACGGGCAGGCGCTGCTGGGCGAGGCCAAGATGCTGCCGCCCGCGCTCGACGATGCGTTCCATGCGCTGATGGGCTGGGCCGAGGCGGCCTGCGATATCGGCATCCGCGCCAATGCCGACACCCCAGCCGATGCCGAGACCGCGCGCCGGTTCGGTGCTGACGGGATCGGGCTCTGCCGCACTGAACATATGTTTTTCGAACATGACCGGCTGACGGTCATGCATGAGATGATCTTTGCTGCCGGCCCCGAGGACCGCAGCACGGTGCTGGAGCGGCTGCTGCCGATGCAGCGCAGCGATTTCATCCGGCTTTTCGAGATCATGCAGGGGCTTCCGGTCTGCATCCGGCTGTTCGACCCGCCGCTGCACGAGTTTCTGCCGCAGTCGCGCGAGGGGATCCACGGGCTGGCCGAAGCGCTTGGCCTGCCGGTGTCCGACGTGACCCGACGGGTCAAGGCCTTGTCCGAATTCAACCCGATGCTGGGCATGCGCGGGGTGCGGCTCGGGATCGCCGTGCCCGAGATCTATGACATGCAGGCCCGGGCCATCTTCGAGGCCACGATCGAGGTCAGCCGCAAGGGGCAGCCGGTGGTGCCCGAGATCATGATCCCGCTGGTCTCGGCGATGCGCGAGGTCGAACTGGTCAAGACCCGGATCGACTCGCTCGCTGCCGCGGTGCGGACCGAGCGCGGCGCCGATTTCGCCTACCGGCTTGGGGTGATGGTCGAGACGCCAAGGGCCGCGCTTCGGGCTGGCGATATCGCGCAGCATGCCGCCTTCCTCAGCTTCGGGACCAACGATCTGACCCAGATGACCTATGGGCTGTCGCGCGACGACGCCGGGCGTTTCATGGGGTCCTATGTCAAGCAGGGGGTCTTTGCCGAAGACCCGTTCCATGTGCTCGATACCGAGGGCGTGGGCGAGCTTCTGAGCATCGGCGCCGAACGCGGACGGCAGGCCCGGCCCGAGGTCGTGCTGTCGATCTGCGGCGAACATGGCGGCAATGCAGATTCGATTGCCTTCTGTCGCCAGGCCGGATTCGACTATGTTTCCTGCTCGCCGTTCCGGGTGCCCGTTGCGCGACTTGCCGCCGCACAGCTGGCGCTGGGCACAGCGCGACGCCCAAAACATGGGCGCTATTGAATCAACGGCTTGGTTGCCAGTTTTCGCGTCAGAAGCGAATTTTTCTGCAGGACGGCAATCATCAAATTAATCGCCTAATGATTGCAAAATGGGCCCTCGGATGGACATTTAGGCCCTTTGAGGGTAGAGGCCCGCCCCAGGGTCATGTGAGGGCCCTGGCCAGCGATGAGGGGCAGAATGGGTCGGGTAAATGTTCGGGTCGCAGGTATTGCGGCAGCTACAGCCCTGCTTTTGGTCGCTCCGGCGGGCCAGTCGGAGATGACGGGATCGCAGTCGAACGATCCGACAGCGGTTCTGGGCGACAATCTCGCCCGGCTTCTCGGCGCCGAGCGTGCGGGGCTTCAGAGGCTCGGTTCGCGCCGGATCAACCGCCTCGCCACCTCCCCGACAGTCCGCGATGCCCGGCGCTATGACCCGAAATGGCTCGATGCCCAACCCGCTGCCAAGGGCGGCGACTCCTGGACCTGCCTGAGCGAGGCGCTTTATTTCGAGGCCCGCGGCGAGACGGTGAAGGGTCAGTTTGCCGTGGCCGAGGTGATCCTGAACCGCGTCGCCTCGCCGCTTTACCCCGACAGCGTCTGCGGCGTGGTGCATCAGGGCAGCGGCAAGCTGCATGGCTGCCAGTTTTCCTATACCTGCGATGGCCGCGCCGAGCGTATCTCGGATCAGCGGGCCTATCGGCGGCTGGGCAAGATCGCGCGCCTGATGCTTGATGGCGCTCCGCGGGCGCTGACCGGCGGCGCCACCCATTACCACAATCGCAGCGTCGATCCGGGCTGGGCGCGACGCCTGCCGCGGACGGCCTCGATCGGCCAGCATCTGTTCTACCGTCAGCCTGCTGCCGTCGCGGCCAACTGAAGCGCCCGCCCCGTTGCATCCCGTATCATCCGGCCGCCGGGCTGTTCGTCGCGCCCGTTTCCGCCTATGAGGAAAGCCAGCATGCCGGAGACCCAGATGACAGATGACATCCGCCTTGCCTTTGCCCATCCTTCTGAACGGGCCGAGGCCATGGATCCGGCCCGGCCGCTGCGCGACCGGATCTCGCTGCGCGACCATGTCGCCGAGGTCGAGATCGGGGCCTTTCAGGCCGAGCGCGGCTCGACCCAGCGGGTGCGGTTCAATGTCGTGGTCGAGGTCCGGCCGCATCCGGCGCCGCTGGACGACGATGTCGACCGGGTGCTGTCCTATGACATGATTGCCGAGGCGATCGCGGCCGAACTCTCCTCGGAACGGCTGAACCTTCTCGAGACCCTGGCCGAGCGGGTCGCCGAGCGCATCCTGGCCGCGCCGCAGGCGATGCGGGCCTATATCCGGATCGAGAAGCTCGACCGCGGGCCCGGCGCGCTCGGGGTCGAGATCGTGCGCGACCGTGCACCCGATCTGCCGCGCCCGGTGCCGGTGGCGGCCGAGCCCGAGCCCTCGGTCGCGCCGCTTGTCGTGTTCCTGACCAATGCCGCACTGGCCGCGCCCGAGCTGCCCGCCTGGCTCGACCGCTGGCAGGCCGGGGGGCGGCCGCTGGTCCTGTGTGTCGGGGCGGCCGAGACGCCCGCGCCGCAGGCGACGGCGCCGCTGGTCCAGCGCCGGATCGATCTGCTGGCCATCGAGCAGAATGCCTGGGTACTGGCCGGGCGCGATCCGCGTTGCGTGGTGCGCGGCAGCCGGACCGAGATCGACTGGGCGATGAAGCATGGCCAGATCAGCGTCTGGGCGCCCTCGAAGATCGTGCTCGACGCGGTCGAAAGCCCCTCTGCCGAGCCGCATGACGCGCTGGCCCTTGCGCTCTGGTTCGCAGCAGGGCTGCACGCCGAGACGGTACTGGTCATTGGCGAGGATGTCCCCGAGCATCCCGCGCCCGGGCTCGATGTGCGCTATGTTTCGCCCGGCGCCGCGGGAGGCGCGATCTGACGGGTTGCCAAGCGCCCCGGCTTGGCAGATCAACGCTCCATGAGCAGCTATTTCCGTCCCATCGTACAGACCGATCCCGCCCGCCCCTCCGAGGCTCTGACACTGGCCGGAGGTTGGGGCTGGTTCGCAATGGCCGAGATGCTGGAGCGGGGCGAGCCGCCGCGGCTGGTCCCGGCGCGCGCGATCCCCGAGGACTGGCGCCTCGCGCTGACCGCGCCGCGTCCGGCTGTCGCCGGGCTGACCATGGACCGCCCGCGGCTGATGGGCATTCTCAACGTCACGCCCGACAGCTTTTCCGATGGCGGGCAGCATGACCGGCCAGAGGCGGCGCTGGCCCATGGCCGGGCGCTGTCCGAACATGCGGACATTCTTGATATCGGCGGCGAATCGACCCGCCCCGGCGCGGCCGATGTCTCGGTCGCCGAGGAAATCGAGCGCACCGCCCCCGTCATCGCGGCGCTGCGTGCCGCCGGGGTCAAACGGCCGGTCTCGATCGACACCCGCAAGGCGGCGGTGGCCGAGGCCGCGCTCGCGGCCGGTGCCAATATGGTCAATGATGTCGCGGCGCTGGGCTTCGACCCGGATCTGGCGGGGGTGACAGCGCGGGCGGGCGCGGCGGTCTGCCTGATGCATGCCCAGGGCGACCCGGCCACGATGCAGGACGACCCGCACTACGATCACGTGTTGCTGGACGTCTATGATTTCCTCGTCGAGCGGGTGCGGGCGGCGCTGGCGGCCGGTATTCCGGCCTCGCGCATCGTCGTCGATCCGGGCATCGGCTTCGGCAAGAGCCTGGCGCATAACCTGGCGCTTCTGCGCGGGATCGCCCTGTTTCACGGGCTGGGCTGTCCGGTGCTGCTGGGCGCGTCGCGCAAGCGCTTCATCGGCACCGTCGGCGGTGCCGAGCTGGCGGCGGCGCGGGGGCCGGGCTCGGTCGCGGTGGCGCTGGCCGCCATCGCGCAGGGCATTCAGATCGTGCGGGTGCATGACGTGGCCGAGACCCGACAGGCGATGCGGCTCGACGCGGCGGTCAAGGGGCTTGAGGTGGGCCATGACTAGACAGATCTTCGGCACCGACGGCGTGCGCGGTCGCGCCAACAGCCATCCGATGACGCCGGACATGGCGTTGCGCCTGGGGCAGGCGGCGGGGCGCTATTTCCGCACCGACGGGCTGAACCGGCACCGGGTGGTGATCGGCAAGGACACGCGCCGGTCGGGCTACATGCTGGAAAACGCGCTGACCGCGGGGCTGACCTCGACCGGCATGAACGTTTTGCTGCTGGGACCGGTGCCGACGCCTGCGGTGGGCTTTCTGACCCAGTCGATGCGCGCCGATCTCGGCATCATGATCTCGGCCAGCCACAATCCCCATGAGGACAATGGCATCAAGTTCTTCGGCCCCTCGGGCTTCAAGCTGTCGGACGAGGCCGAGGCCGAGATCGAGGCGATTCTTGCCGGCGAGATCGCGCTGAGCCAGCCGGCCAATATCGGCAGCGCCAAGCGGATCGATGACGGGCTCTGGCGCTATGGCGAATTTCTCAAGACCACCTTCCCGCACGGGCTGCGGCTTGATGGGCTGAAGGTGGTGGTCGACTGTGCCAATGGCGCGGCCTATCGGGTGGCGCCGACCGTGCTGTGGGAACTCGGTGCCGAGGTCGTGCCCGTGGGCACCGATCCGAACGGCTTCAACATCAACCAGAACTGCGGCTCGACCCATACCGATACCGCGGCTGCGGCGGTGGTGGCCCATGGCGCCGATCTGGGGATCTGTCTGGACGGCGATGCCGACCGGGTGATGATCATCGACGAGACCGGGGCGGTGGCCGATGGCGACCAGATCATGGCGCTGTTTGCCGAACGCTGGGCCGCCCAGGGGCGGCTGCGCAATGGCACGCTGGTCGCGACGGTGATGTCCAATCTCGGGCTCGAGCGGCACCTGGCGGCGCAGGGGCTGCGGCTGGAGCGCACTGCGGTCGGCGACCGTTACGTGGTCGAGGCGATGCGCAAGGGCGGATGGAACCTCGGCGGCGAACAGTCCGGCCATATCGTGATGACCGATTATTGCACCACCGGCGACGGGCTTCTGGCCGGGCTTCAGTTCCTGGCGGCGATGGTCGAGACCGGGCGTCCTGCCTCGGAGCTTGCGCGCCGGTTCGACCGGGTGCCGCAATTGCTGAGGAATGTCCGCTATGCCGCCGGGGCCGACCCGCTGGCCACTGCGCCGGTGCAGGCGGCGATTGCCGCGGCCGAAAAGCGCCTGAACGGGCATGGGCGGCTTCTGATCCGCAAATCCGGGACCGAACCGCTGATCCGGGTCATGGCCGAATGCGAGGATGACGCACAGCTGATCGAGGTCGTGGGCAAGGTGGTCGCGGCTGTCGAACAGGTGGCCTGAGCCGCCTCGGTGGCCTCCCTTCCGCGGCCGGGGCCTGTCTCGGTCGCGCGCCCCGGATGGGGTTGGTACTATCTGAGCACCATCCTAGACGACTTCAGCCGATATGTGATCGCTTGGAAGCTCTGCAAGACCATGCGGGTCGAAGATGTCACTGACACGCTCCAACTCGCGCTGGAGGCGTCCGGTTGCGACCAGCCGACCGTGCAACACCGGCCACGACTTCTCAGCGACAACGGCTCGTCCTACATCGCAGGCGATCTCGCAACCTGGCTGGAAGACAAGCAGATGGAGCATGTGCGCGGAGCCCCCAACCATCCGCAAACACAGGGCAAGATCGAACGCTGGCACCAGACCCTGAAGAACCGCATCCTGCTGGTGAGCTACTCCCCATCGGTTGGACAGTATCTGGCGTAATTTAAGCTACTCTTTGCACCTGCTGATCGGGTTTGTTGATATCATTTCTCTGCCAATAAACCAGCGCCGGTGGCTTGCCGCCGAGGGCTGAGTGAGGACGCTGGTGGTTGTAGAAGGTCATCCATTTCCGGATAGCCCCTTTCGTCTCTGATCCGGTCTCCCAGGCATGCAGGTAGACGCATTCGTATTTCAGGGTTCGCCACAGCCGCTCGATGAAGATGTTGTCGAGGAATCGGCCTTTCCCATCCATCGAGATGCGCACACCGGATCGGCGGAGCCGGTCGGTCCAGGCGAAGGACGTGAACTGGCTGCCCTGATCCGTGTTCATGATCTCGGGCGGGCCGAACTTGTGGATGGCCTCGCTCAGTGCTTCGACGCAGAAGTCGGCCTCCAGGGTGTTCGAGATCCGCCAGGATAGAACCTTGCGCGTGTGCCAGTCCATGATCGCTATGAGGTATAGGAACCCGCGGCGCATGGGCAGGTAGGTGATGTCCGAGCACCAGACCTGGTTCGGACGATCCACGTGCAGCCCTTTCAGAAGGTAAGGATAGGTCTTGTGTCCTTTCGCCGGCCTGCTCGTGTTGGGCTTCTGGTAAATCGGCATCAGCCCCATGAGGCGCATTAGCCGGCGTATTCGCTTCTCGTTCACGAGATGCCCGTCATTGCGCAGGTGCCAGGTCATCTGGCGGACACCGAAGAACGGCGTCTCCAGGAACTGCTCGTCGATCTGCCGCATCAGGCCGAGGTTCTGTGCGGTCTCTCCCTTCGGCTCGTAGTAATAGGACGAGCGCGCAATCGACAGCAGCCTGCACTGCTGACCGATGGACAGCTGAGGATGGTCAGGCTCGATCATACCGCGCCTCACTTCCCGCCCCAGGGCTTCAGCTTTCGTTCCAAAAAAGAGTTGGCCACCGCCAGCTCCCCGATCTTGGCGTGGAGCTCCTTCACCTGCTCCTCGTCGATCTCGGGTCTCTTGCGGCCGCCGCGCTCGAACACGCCGGACGCGCCTTCGAGCAGGGCGCGCTTCCATTGATGGATCATCGTCGGATGCACTCCGAACCGGCTCGCCAGCTCGGCCGCCGTCTCTTCACCCTTCAGGGCTTCCAGCGCGACCTTCGCCTTGAACTCAGGCGCGTGCTGCTTGCGTTTCGACATCTCTGATCTCCTTCTCGTCGAAGATCAGCAGACTGCAAATCGTAGCTTACGTCACTGTCCGAATTTCGGGGGGTAGCTCAGCGTGTCCAGTAGACCGGAGCGCGAGATCTCCATGAAGAGCTTGTCGATATAGCGCAGCTGCCAAGCGTTGGCACTTCCGTACTTCGCAATGCAGAGCGCCGAGATCCTCTGATTGATCTCAAGGCATTGCTTGGGACTTGGAATGTCTGAGACGTGGAGTTCATCCAGCAATTCGACCGCTTCGCATGTCCTGACAAGGTGCAGATCCGGCTTCGCGGCCAATCCGACATCGGTCAGCGCATGCAGGATGCTGATCGTGCCCCACCCTTCGCCGAAGGCTTTACGCAGTGTACTGACGACATCGTCAAGCGGCTGCCCGAGAAACGCCTTGAAGGGGGACTTCTCTGGCATGGACCGGAGGCCGATGGCGGCGCCCTGAATGCGATACAACCGGTACCGGGCCGTGCGTACCTCTTTCCCGATCCGGCCGGCCAGGCTGCCCTCCAGGCCATAGCTGTCATTCGACATGCCCTTGCCAAGCTTCGTCACACGGAATGTGGCGTCTTCTCCGCCCCATTCAGCCAGGGCGTTGGAGACAAAGGGCCTGAGCTGTTCGGCCCAACGGTCAGCAACTGCGACTTTTGCATTGGCGTATAGAGGCTTGTCCCAGATCCGGGACCAGATATCGGAGCGGCTCGCGGTCTTCGGGTCAAGCACGGTGTCCGCGAGACCTTTTGCCTCCTCGATGGCATCCGGAGCAAATGAGCCAAGCCGCGTCTCAAGAACGTTCACACGCTCGACGATCCTTTGAAGCTTTTCCTGGTCCATTTCGCCATTTCCTACACTCGTTCCGGTACCGTCCTACCCTTGCGTCTACCCGTCAGTCCTTTCAAGGGCGGCCAGGGAGAAATTCCTGAAACCACGGCAAGTTGGGCCGTACTGCGGAAGCTTTCTGGCGCGCCGGATCGGGCTGCAGGGTGAATATCGACCCAGTCCGCGATCCGGGGGCAAACTCAATCCACCACATCCGCCAGCTTCCGCAACGCCGCCACATAGACCCGCCCCTCGTCCGTACCCGCACCGTCCCAGATCAGCACCGTCTGCCCCCACAGCGCGCCCCAGATCGCCGCCTGCTGCCAGCGGTCGAGGTGGCCGAGGTAGCCTTGCCAGCGCATCCAGTTGGTGACCGCGGCGCGGGCCTTCTCCTCCTCGCTCCGCAGGTCCAGGTCATCGTCGCCGCTGATCTCGAACCGCTCGATCAGCATCTCGATCTTGGCCGTTCTCGCGTGACCGAGCTTTCATCAGGCAAGCCGCAGGAGCCTTCACGCTAAGAATTATAAAATCGGCGCCCTGCTGGGCCGAGGCGGTTTTGGCAACGTATATGATGCCTTCGATGATGCGGGGAACGAGTATGCAGTAAAATACTTCGCAGAAAATCAGCCGATGCCCTCGGAAATTCTTGAAAATGTGCGTAAGCGTTTTGTAAAAGAAGTTCGCATTCAGAAGAGTATAGAGCATGAAAATATCGTTCCGATCCTTGAGGCGTGGGAAGGTGAAAATCTTTGTTATCTCATGCCAAAGACAACCTGTGGTCTAGCAGATGAGATTGAAAAGGATAAGGGTGAAGTTGCAAGCAGGTATATGGATATCATTTCCGACATTTCTGCCGCGCTAGGCCATTTGCATTCCATGCAAATTTATCACCGCGATCTTAAACCCCAGAACATTCTGAGATTCGATGTGGCGGACGTCGGGGTGCAATATAAAATCAGTGACTTTGGGTTGATCTCGCTAAGAGAGAGCAATCTGTCGAATTTAACATCGACAGGAATGCGCAAAGGCTCAGATGCGTATACGGCTCCAGAAATAACTCAGAAGCTTTCAACAGCGGTTCCGCAAACCGATGTTTACTCCCTTGCATGCATTCTCCATGATATCGTCGACGATGGAATCCGTGTCCCTTGCGGTGTGATAAAAAGCGAAACTAGCTTTGCCGACATCTTTGCGGTTGCGACGCGTTCCGATCCCAAAGGCCGCTTCCCAACTGCAAAGTCTTTTGTCGACGCTGTGGCCGCAGTCGCATTTTCGGTGAGCACTCCAACTGTCCCTGCATTCGAAGACATTGCAAACAGCCTTGGAACTGCGGCTGAAGATGATCCAATTTTCTGGAATGCGGTGTGGGGCGCCTTGTCTTCCGAGGATGAAGCCGTATTGAGATTCATTTTTTCAAAGTTGGGCGATTGTTCTCTCGAGAATGCGATCCGCACCTCTGGTGAGGTTGGGCAAAAAATCTATGGAGCATTCTGCAATTGGCTTGCGTCTCGTCGAGACTTTCCATTTGAATGCTGTGACGTCCTGTGTAATCGAATTCGTCGCTGTTTCGACGAAGTCGACTTTGAACGTCGCTTCCGAGGTTGCTATGCTCTATTGTGTCTTGGGACATCTCACAACCGCTGGTTTGTCGAAAGATGCTTCATGGCTGCGCTGGGCCCCAACATAGATGATGCATTTGCGGGTAGGGCAGCGATCGAGTTTAGAGTGCTAGATAAAGATATCTGCGCTAAAATCGCTCACCTCAAACAATCTATCAACGCAGACATGGGTCAGTTCCATCCTGTGGTGTCGCAGGCAATCAGCGAAATTTGCTCATGAGCATGGAGTGCTTTTCCATTTCGGATGCCGGGCCCAGACCTCAAAATGAAGACTGTGCGAAGGCTTGGACGCTCGATGATGGATCTATCGGTCTAGCCGTCGCTGACGGCTTGGGTGGTCGTGGAGCTGGTGCCGCCGCATCGGAGCTGGCTCTGAGATATCTCTCTGAGCACGTCAAGGCGTTGCCTGGGAGCTCGCAGCAACTCGTGGAGCTATTCTACGAAATACATAGTGAGATAACCGCCAAACAGAAAAGTTCTCAGGAACAACGTTTCATGGCGACAACGCTCACAGCTGTTTTTCTTAACGAGCGAAAACTCATTGGTGCCCACGTCGGGGACACACGGGCCATGCTTGCTCGTGGACGGGGGATTAAGAAACTGACTAGCGATCATTCTGAGGCTCAGCGGCTGCTGGATGAAGGGAAAATCGACAAAGAGCAGTTCGTGAGCTATCCGCGCAAGCATATTCTAGAAAGCGCCTTGGGGGCGGAGGATCGGCCAAGAGTTGATCCCCTGGACTTTGATCTGTGCGAAGGAGATCGGGTTTTTGTTACCAGTGACGGGTTCCATGCCAAGCTGCCTCTGAGGCCCATGCTTGCTGTCTCTAAAGAATTCTCTGATCCAAAGTCATTTGCTATCAAGGCGTGTGATTTGGTTCGCATGCGAAAGCCAGAGGACAATTTCTCAATCGCCGTTTCGTATGTTTGACTTTGGCGCTTTTTCATTGATCCCAAGCCGCGCCTAGCCTGAAGGGCCGCTCTGAGTTTTTGTTCACTTCTTGAGGCGAACTCCTGGCCCGCCGCCATTCTCTGGGATGAACTCGATACCCGCGGCCTCGAAGGCTGATTGCAGCTTTCGGAGCGTCTCGGCCTGACCGCCGGACTGACCGTTCTCAAAGCGGCTGATGGTCATAGTCGAGACGCCGGACAGCTCAGCGACTTCGCGAACTCCGAGTCGGAGGGCAGCGCGCGCCATGCGGCATTGCTCATGTGTTATCATGGTATTCGAAACTGTTGACAGGGTATGCAGTGTGTGTTTTGAATACAGTGTATTCGAAACTGACACCTCTGACAACGGAGTCCAGAATGCCGAACCCGTTTCCGGCAGCCGTCACGGCTTTGCCTGCTGCCCGTCTCTATGAGATCCACGACTGCTTGGCCCTCGCTCTCGATGCGACGGAGCGGCCGGGCCGGTACACCCAGAGCGAACGCGAGGCCCGCAGCTACCTGCGCACCGCCCTGCGGCACATCCTTCGCCTGATGGAGGCGAGGGCATGAAACGTCGGACTTTCTTCTCCGCCGCAACGCTGGCTGTACCCACGATGACGAAGGCCGAAGCCGACCAATCGCAGATCCTGAGGCTCTTCCATCGGCATCGTGCGATCCTCGATGCCGCCAGGCGGCATGTCTGCAATGCGACTGGAAGCGGCGAAGACGCAGAGCTGGACCTGCTCTTCTATCGGCATTCGAACAAGATCGAGGACGAGATGATGTCTCTTCCAAGCACTTGCGCTGCCGACTTCGCAGCCAAGGTGATTGTCGAAACCGTGTGCGGACAGTGCGGCGCAGACTGGGAGACCAGCATGATCTGGAAGGAAGCGCGCCTGTTGGTCGGGGCCGCGCCGTCGGCGTGGTGAGGAACGGTTGGTCATTGGCGCGCCCGCATGGGCAAATCATGTGCGATAGCACACGTCTTGACTGCGAGTCCTTATACGGGTATCGAAATCATGTACCTGGATACATGTATCGAGATCTGGAGATCAAAAAATGGAATTCACCAATCAGCGCTTCACGGTTTCCGAAGTCGCCTCACTGACCGAAACCAACCTCAACACCGTGCAGAGCTGGCGTCGCAAGGGGTTCTTCGACCTCGGGGCAAGCGAGGGCTGGCACCGCTTCACGCTGTCCGAGCTGTTCTCGGTAGCTGTCTTCGCCGAGGTCTCGGGCGGGACAGCAAATCAGGACGTTGCCTCTTCGGCCTGTTCCTTTGCCGTCCAGATGCTGGCGGAGATCATCGAAAGCAACGCCGCGCCCTACTTCGTTGGCGCCAGCCGAAAAGGGAACGATCCTGTCATGGAAATCGCCTACGGGTCGCTCAATGTGGGCGCCACGCTTGGCAAGCTGATTTCGGAAGGGGCCGACGCCGGAGCCTACATCGTCGTTGATTATAGCGCGATCTTCTCGCGCCTGCTCAAGCGCCTTCATGCGGGCGGCTACGCGATGGAAAACCCGAACAGCAACGTCTGACCGGCGCACTCTTCGCTCCGCCATAGAAACGCAGCAAGGAGAACTGCACATGGCCTGCAAACCGACCAGCTTCACCCAAGCAGACGTGGCGCGCGTGCTCAAAGCCTGCTGCGGCGCTGAAATCCCGATGGGTTGGGGCGAGATCGACCCGCGCACGGGCAAGATTGCCGTGATCGCGCTCGGTTTGGGGGAGGCATGACGATGGAGCGCCGTCCCGCCGCAATCCGAAAATCCGACCTGACACCCGCTTTTGAAGCTGCGAAGGCTGCGGGCTATGATCAGGTTTCCATCGTTGTGGAGACCAACGATGGAAAGCGCTTCCTGATTACAGCCGTGGTGGAGGGCGATACCGCTACGCCGGACATGACGCCGCTCGAAAAGTGGAGGGCAGGCCGTGCCGCAAGCTGACCTGCCCAAAGGCGTGCACCGGGTCCGGCGGAAGCTGGCGAACGGCAAGAGCCGTTTTCACTTCTATGCGTGGCGCGGAGGCCCGAAATTCTGGGAAGATGAATACTGCAAACCCCGCGATCCGGCCTTCTATCAGGCTTTCGCGGACGCCGCCGCCCGACCGCAACCGGCCGACTACATGACGCCTAGGATGGTGGATGACTTCCTGTCCAGCACCGCGATGCCCAAAGGCGAAAGGTCCCGCGCGGACATCCGCAAATGGGCGCTGCGCTTTGCCGAGCATTTCAAGGACGCGCCCGCGGTTATCTTCGAGGAGCGCGGCGCGCGCGGGGAAGTGAATGCCTGGCGGGCACTCTGGAAGCACTCGCCCAAACAGCACGACATGGCGGGTACTCATGCTGTCCGCATCCTGAATTGGGCGGTGCAGGAGGGCAAGCTGACCGAGCATCACTGTCACAAGCTGCATCGGCTCTATGATGTGGACCGCTCGGAAATCGTCTGGACCCAGACCGACCGCGCCGCGTTCAACGCGGTTGCCCCGGAATGGGTGCGTCGCATCCTCTGCGCCGCCTGCGAAACCGGCTTGCGCCCGGCCGACCTGATCAAGCTGACCCAAGCCCATGTCGAGCAGACTCCTCTCGGCCGTCGCCTGCGCGTCAGGACGAACAGGCGCAAGCGGCTGGCCCATATCCCGATCACGCCCGAGCTGGCCGAAATCATTGACACGACCCCGGCCGGTCGGCTGCTGATCCTGACCAATGCGAGAGGCAATGCCCTCACGCCTCACCGCGCGTCCGAGGGCGTCCGTCAATGGCGCGACAAGGCGAAGCTGTCGGATGAGCTGCGCCTTTACGATGCGCGCGGGACGGCCGCGACGCGGCTGTTGAATGCGGGGCTCTCGCTCGCGGAGATCGCCAATCACATGGGCTGGTCGGTCCGCTACGCGGCGAACGTGATCGAGCACTATGCCCGCGTTTCTCCAGACGAAACCGATGCCGTTCTGATCAAACTTGCCCATGCGAAAGGGGGTGTAGCGTGAACAAAACTGTAAACGGAGCGCCCCGCGCAAGCGGGTGGTCGAGTCAAGTGCTTGAAAGTAAATGGAGGCGAGTAGGAGAATCGAACTCCTGTACACGGATTTGCAATCCGCCGAGACGCTTTGAAAACAAACGCAAATTCGTTTCAGCCATAGGCGGACATATGGGGAACGGTGCGAGAATGTTGCAGGCGCGTCCTTGTTGCTGGGAGAGCGAGCCTCATGGTTGTCGAACAACCGCAGCCAGACAGTAAAGGGCCGGAGAGTGGATGAGAGGCGGAGCTTTGCGAGCATCGGAGCGGTCAGGCTCTTGGCCCATTTCATGCGCTCCTGGCTTCGCGCGCCTCACGACGTATAAGCAATGAGATTCCCAAAGCTGAGAACAGCAGCGCGGCCATGTTGTAGATCAGGCCCCCGGCGAAGGCGCGGGCATATCCGGCCTCGTCAAGGATCTGGCCGAACAGGACCGAGATCATGGCCACGCCGATCGCGCCACCCAGCTGTTGCATGGTCGAGATGATGCCGCCCGCCATGCCGGCCTCACGCTTTGCCGTGAAGCCGAGGACGAAGTTCAGCAGCGGCGTCATGGACAGGCCCTGGCCGAACCCGAAGAGGATCAGCGACGGGATCAGCCAGGCCTCGTCCGCCCCGCTCAGAGTGGTCAGGGCGACGGCGGCCGTTCCGAAAAGGTAGATCCCTGCGCCCCCCGCGATGGCACGGTCGCCGAAACGCGCGACCATGCGCGGCGCTGTCATTGAGGCCGCGATGAAGGCGACGCTGGCGGGTGCGAACAATGTGCCTGCCGCGAAGGCCGATAGGCCCAACCCTTCCTGCACCAGCAGCGCAAACCCGAGGAAAAACGAGGTGGAGGTCGAATAGACCAGCAGCACGATGATCGATCCGGCGGCGAAGCTGCGGTTGGTGAACAGGGCCGGGTCCACGGCAGGCGTGCCGCCCTGCAACTTCACCCGCCGCTCCCACGCGACGAACAAGGTGAGAGCGGCTGCCGATGCAATGAAACTGCCCCATGTCCAGAACGGCCAGCCGGAATGCGCCCCCTCCAGAAGCGGGAACAGCAGCAGGATCAGCGCAATCGTGGCAAGCAGCGTTCCTGCCCAGTCGATCCGAGCCGCATCCGCCTGACCCGACTCGGGCAGTTTGCGCGCGCAGAGCAGGCCGATAATCCCGACCGGCAGATTGATCAGGAAAATCATCCGCCAGCCGAGATCCGCGATATCCGCCGTCACGATCCAGCCGCCCAGCACCTGCCCGGCGATGGCCGCGAGCCCGAGCGCCATTCCCAGAAGGCCGAAGGCTCGCCGCCGCCCCTCGGCATCCAGCAGCACGCGGAGCATCGCGTAGATCTGCGGAAACATGATCCCGGCCGTCGCACCTTGCAGCAGTCGCGCGACGATCAGGCTCTGCGTGGTCACTGCCAGCCCGCAAAGGACCGAGGCCAGGGTGAACCCTGCCATGCCGAGCATGAACACCTTCCGCCGGCCATAGCGATCGCCAAGCCGCCCCCCGGCGATCAGAGTGACACCGAAGGCCAATTCATACCCTGCCAGGACCCAGCCGATCCCTGCCAGGCTGGCGCGCAGGTCGGCGCGGATGGAGGGCAGCGCCACATTCACCACGAAAAGATCGAAAATGGTTATAAAGCCGCCAAGCAGCAGGGCAAAAAGCGGTGTCGCACCAAGCGTGCGGCGGGCGGGTACAGTCATCGTGACGGCTCCTTCATCGACATCATGAAGCCTGTCACTCATCCCGTATGATGTTACTATGGGGGAAGTTATCCTGTTACTGGAGCTCCCATGACGGCACGGTTTTCGCGCACCCGACACGACCTGGCGGAGTTTCTGCGCCGCAAGCGCGCCAGCGTGCAGCCCGAAGATGTAGGCCTGCCCCGCACGGCCCGCCGCCGCACGCCGGGGTTGCGGCGCGAGGAAGTCGCGACCGTCGCGGGGATTGGTCTCAGTTGGTATACATGGCTGGAACAGGGGCGCGAGATCAGCGTCTCGGCCCATCTTCTCGAAAACGTGGCCCGCGCTCTTCGGATGACGCCCGAGGAACGCCAGCACCTCTATCTTCTTGCCCAGAACCGGCTGCCTTCCGCCCCGGCGCAAAGCTGGTGCGAGATGTCGCCGCTGATCCGCCGACTGCTGGACGATCTGACAGAGCGACCCGCCTTCGTGATGAACCTCCGCTGGGACGTCATCGGATGGAATGCGGCCGGCGATGCGCTGTTCGCCTTCTCGGATTATCCAGCCGGAAGCCGGAACATGCTCTGGATGTATTTCGCCGATGACCGGCTGAGCCGCCGCGTGCAGGACTGGCCCCGGCAGGCCCCCCAGATCGTCGCCAGTTTCCGGCGCGACTATGCCGCCGGAAAGGAGGCTCCCGACATGCAGGCTCTGGCGGATCACCTGCAAGCGACGTCTCGAACCTTCCGACGCTTATGGCACGATCATGATGTGCAGGGGCGCTGCGAAGGGCGCCGCAGCTTCGACATGGCGGACAGAGGTCCGGTTGCGTTCGACCATACGACGCTGATCGTGGATCAGGACCGGCATCTGCGGCTCGTCTATTACGCCGCGGCAGAAAAGGGCGAGGCGGGCAGGAACTCTATGGATGGATGTTCCACAGATCATGCCGCCGAATGACGGGGATGGGCTCGGATAGGACCTGCGGCGGTGCGGTGTGGTTCTTGTGCACCGGAGTGACACCGCTTGGGTGCTCTCTGCCGATAGCCGACGTTCGGCGCCCCTGCCGTTGCCAGTTGACGAATCGCACAAGCTGACGTCCGCTTGGCTGATGAAGCTGGCCACAACCGGAGGAGCAAACGGCCGAGGCTGTGTGGAAACGGGCCGGCGGGCTTTCAGATGCTGGTTTGCCAGGCTGCTCGCTTTAGCCGCCTCAGACATCCCCTCGCGCGCGTGGCGGCCCGGCGATCCCTTTCGGGCAAAGCGTGACGTCTGCGCTTGGGGCGCGGCAACCCCTGATCAGGCGGCAATGGCCCGCATCAGGCCCCGGATGCCGATCAACGCGACCACTCGCTTAATGTTGTAGGCAAGCACATTCAGCGCCATCTCGGTGCGGACGTTCTTCAGCCTCCGGGTCAGGAAATGGGTGTGCCCCATCCAGGCCTTGAGCGTGCCGAACGGGTGTTCGACCGTGCAGCGGCGCAGGGTCATCGGATCCGCCTCCCCACCCAGCCTTTCGCGCATCGCATCGACCAGATGCTCATGGTCCCATCGGGTGATCCGACGTTCCTTGCTGGTGGTGCAGCGGTGACGAACCGGACAATGCTGACACTCATTGGTCCAGTAGCGGCCGACCCGCAGGCCGTCCTCCTCGCGCGTGTAGCGATAGGTCAGCCCTTCGCCTACCGGGCAGACATAGACATCGCGGGCCGTATCATAGGCGAAGTCGGCCTTCACATACATGCCTTTGCCCCGGTTACCCGATGTCTCGGGGCGCGGCATGGTCGTGGTGATCCCCGCCTGATGGCAGGCCAGGATCTGAGACCCGCTGAAGTATCCCTTGTCGGCAATGGCGTGCAGGTCGTCGCGCTGAAGGGCCTCCCTGGCCGCGGCCGCCATCGGGCTCAGCTGGTCGCGGTCGAAGCCCTGATTGGTCACGTCATGTGCCACGATCAGATGCGTCCCGGTATCGACCGCGGTCTGGACGTTGTAGCCGACCATGCCGCTGTGCCGGGCGCTGGTCGCCATGGCGCGGGCATCGGGATCCGTCAGCGAGATCTGCCCGTCGGGCGCCTCGGTCAGGGCCTTCTCCATTGCCTTCAGCCGGGCAATCTCCTGCCGGATACGACCGTAGCGGCGAGCGAGATGGGCGACCTTGTCAGCCCGGGCTTCCCCCTCTTCCTGGCGGTCGATACGGGCCATGTCATCGACATACCGCGAGACATCAGCCTCCAGATGGGCCAAGCGGCTGGCGATCTTGTTCTTTGTGAAGTTCCTGTCGCGGTTGTTCACGGCCTTGAACTTGCTGCCGTCGATGGCCACGCAATCGCTCTTCAGCACCCCGATCCGCCGGCACAGCTCCACGAACTGCGCGCAGGTCCTGCGGATCGCTGCCCCGTTATCGCGCCGGAAATCGGCGATGGTCTTGTGATCGGGCACCAGGCGGCCGGTCAGCCACATCACCTCGACATTGCGACCCGCCTCACGCTCCAGGCGACGGCTGGACGGGATGCGGGTCAGATAGCCGTAGATGAAGAGCTTCAGCAGCACAGCCGGATGGTAGCCCGGGCGACCGGTTCGGGCGGGCACACAACGCTCGAAGTCGAGCGCCGGAAGATCAAGCTCCTCGACGAAGAGATCGACGACACGGACCAGGTGATCCTCGCCGGTCCAGTCCTCGAGACGATCAGGGAAAAGCGTGACCTGTTCCCGGTCGATGCCATCGATGAAGCCCGCCATCCCTGCCTCCTGCCAACTCGCGGAAGCTTACCACGGTACAGCGTTTCCACACAGCCTCGGCCACAGTCGGACACCCCTTGATTGTATTTTGAAACCGCATACAGTTCCAATAGGGTTATAAGGACTTACACCCGAAACCATGCATAAGGGCAATGAGATACAGGGTAGATGGCAAGCATACCGGTAAACGCGACTCCGCAGAAGCGCCTGTTCCTTTCAATTATCGCGGACTACGATCTAACAACGTCAGTGAGCGAATTGATAGACAATGCGTTGGATCATTGGATGGTCTCGGGAAAGCGCCAGCCTTTGTCGGTGAAGCTGTTTATCAACACAGATAGGCAATCCATTCGTATTTCTGATAACGCTGGGGGCGTTCCATCCGATTCCTTGGAGTTATTGGTTGCTCCGGGCGCATCAAGAGGGAATGTTACTCAAGATCTGATTGGAAATTTTGGTGTCGGGGGAAAGCGGGCAGGCATTGCCTTAGGAGAAAGAGTGTCGATTCGAACTAGGTTTGCAAACGACCCGACATACGAGATTGTTTTAGATAGCCAGTGGTTGGCAGCCGAGGATGATTGGCAGCTTACGGCTGAAGAAGTATCTGACATTGATCCAGGAACGACTGTCGTAGCGATTAGTGAACTACGTCAAGGCATCAGCTTAGAACAGATAACCGCCTTGGAAAAATCTCTTGGGGCAACATACGCAAATTTTCTAAATGCGGAATGCGAAATAATACTTAACGACAGCCCGATCCTAATTGAAAGTTTCGACAACTGGGCATTTCCGCCGGACTACCGCCCAAAGTCATCTTCCTTTTCCATCGCCCCTGTCGATGGTTCGAGTGATGAAGTAAAGGTAACAATGACGGCGGGATTGATTTTGGATAGAGATCCAAAAGAGGAAAATTATGGGGTATACTTCTACTGCAATGACAGATTAGTTCTAGCACACGAAAAGGGCGCTGAGGTTGGATACTATAGAGGCAAAGCAGGTACACCTCACCCTGACGCATCATTATGCCGGGTTATCATCGAACTGCATGGAAACCCGGAGCTGATGCCCTGGACATCAAACAAGGCAGGCATCAATTGGAATCATCCGACTTTTCTATCTTTAAGGGAGAGAATTGTCGATATGACAGCCTACTACACCACAGTTTCGCGAAGAACTAAGTCAGATCGGGAAAATGAAGTATTTCGATTTGACGCTGGCGAGATAGAGAATTTTGACATAACCTCTCCCAACATAAGTAAGAAAATTGTCCAGCTGCCAACCCCGCGAGGTCGAAGGAAATCCTATTCCGACCGTTTGATTGAGCAGAATCAAGTAATAACTCGGTCTAAGCCTTGGACTTTGGGGCTCGTTGAGTCTATGAGCTTACTGGAAGTCGTTATCGGAAAAAAATATGAAACGAAAAATAGAGTTGGCTTAATTATCCTCGACAGCAATCTTGAGATTGGGTTGAAGGAATTCCTCGTCAACCACCCCACGGAGTATTACTCCGATGGTAGGATTTCGGATCTGTTTAAATGGCGCCACAAGGTCGCTGACGAAGTCCAACGCCTGGGAATTTCGGCCGATTTGCCTTGGGAGAAAGCCCGATACTACAATGGCTTGAGGAATAAGTTCATCCATGAACGCGCTACCGTCGAGATCACGGACACCCAGCTAGCCGACTACCGGGAAGTGGTCGAAAGCATTCTCTCGGCGCTTTTTGACCTGAGCTTTGACAGGGGCTAGTGACAAAAATCTGGTTGATTTCTGATGCATTTTCCACCCCAAACACGCGTCTCTAGAAAATTGATGGTATCTAAAATAATGGTCGTCTTACCAGCGACTGCTTGGCGACGCGGTTTTGTACGATCAGCCGCGGGCATCAGTTGTGCACGAGTTGTTTCAAGGCCCTGTTGTTTTTCTGACTTTGCAAGCTCCGCTTTATGCGCTTAGCGGTCGTTCAAGGGATGCGCAGCGAACGGCAGCTGTCCGCCGAGGCTGTGTGGAAACGCGCCGGCGCGGGCTGTCGGCTGCTGGTTGGCCGCGCTGCTCGCTTTCAGCCGCCTCCGACACTCTTTGCGCGCGTGGCGGCGTGGTTATCCCTTTCAGGCAAGGCGTGGCGTCTGCGCTTGAGGCGCGACAGCCCCCGATCAGGCGACAATGGCCCGCATCAGGCCCCGAATGCCCATCAACGCGACCACTCGCTTGATATTGTAGGCAAGGACATTCAGCGCCATTTCGGTGCCGACGTTCTTCAGCCTCCGCGTCAGGAAATGGGTGTGCCCCATCCAAGCCTTGAGTGTGCCGAATGGGTGTTCGACCGTGCAGCGGCGCAGGGTCATCGGATCGGCCTCCCCACCCAGTCTTTTGCGCATCGCATCAACCAGATGCTCATGGTCCCACCGGGTGATCCGGCGTTCCTTGCCGCTGGTGCAGCGGTGACGGACCGGACAGCTCTGGCATTCATTGGTCCAGTAGCGGCCGACCCGCAGCCCGTCCTCCTCGCGCGTGTAACGGTAGGTCAGCTCTTCGCCTGCCGGGCAGACGTAGGCATCGCGGGCCGGGGCGTACGCGAAGTCGGCCTTCACATACATGCCCCTGGCCCGGCTGCCCGATGTCTCGGGGCGCGGCACGGTCGTGGTGATCCCCGCCTGATGGCAGGCCAGGATCTGAGACCCGCTGAAGTATCCCTTGTCGGCTATGGCATGCAGGTCGTCGCGCCGAAGAGCCTTCCTGGCTGCCGCCGCCATCGGGTGCAGCTGGTCGCGGTCGAAGCCCTGATTGGTCACGTCATGTGCCACGATCAGATGCGTCCCGGTATCGACCGCGGTCTGGACGTTGTAGCCGACCATGCCGCTGTGCCGGGCGCTGGTCGCCATGGCGCGGGCATCGGGATCCGTCAGCGAGATCTGCCCGTCGGGCGCCTCGGTCAGGGCCTTCTCCATTGCCTTCAGCCGGGCAATCTCCTGCCGGATACGACCGTAGCGGCGAGCGAGATGGGCGACCTTGTCAGCCCGGGCTTCCCCCTCTTCCTGGCGGTCGATACGGGCCATGTCATCGACATACCGCGAGACATCAGCCTCCAGATGGGCCAAGCGGCTGGCGATCTTGTTCTTTGTGAAGTTCCTGTCGCGGTTGTTCACGGCCTTGAACTTGCTGCCGTCGATGGCCACGCAATCGCCCTTCAGCACCCCGATCCGCCGGCACAGCTCCACGAACTGCGCGCAGGTCCTGCGGATCGCTGCCCCGTTATCGCGCCGGAAATCGGCGATGGTCTTGTGATCGGGCACCAGGCGGCCGGTCAGCCACATCAGTTCGACATTGCGACCCGCCTCACGCTCCAGGCGACGGCTGGACGGGATGCGGGTCAGATAGCCGTAGATGAAGAGCTTCAACAGCACAGCCGGATGGTAGCCCGGGCGACCGGTTCGGGCGGGCACACAACGCTCAAAGCCGAGCGCCGGAAGATCAAGCTCCTCGACGAAGAGATCGACGACACGGACCAGGTGATCCTCGCCGATCCAGTCCTCGAGACGATCAGGGAAAAGCGTGACCTGTTCCCGGTCGATGCCGTCGATGAAACCCACCATCCCTGTCTCCCGCTGCCTCGCGGAAGCTTACCACCAGACAGCGTTTCCACACAGCCTCCGCCCATACTGTTGAAAAACACCCGCTGCGTCCGAGAGGCCATCTTGGGTTGGAACGTTGTCCTGCACACGGGCTGGAAATGACTTTTTACAAGGCGGGGTCGCGCGCAAGCAGAACCGTTTCCCATGAAATGGCACTCCCCGGATGCTCCAGCGAGTTTTTCAACAGTATCCGCCCTTATGCCCCACACAGCCGCCCGGTCAGCGCGACCAGCTCCCGCTCCTCCGCCGCGGTATGCTGTAGCCCATAGTTCGCGGCGATCCGCCTGAACCGCAGGACATACTGACAGCGGAAACCCGGATCCGGCGGTAGCCAGTCCAGCGGCCCGCGCGCGCCTTTCGAGCGGTTCGCGGAGGCGCTGACGGGCAGCAGGTTGACCGGATCGCGGGCGAAGCGGGCGCGCTTCTGGGCCGACCAGCTGGCGGCACCGTGCCCCCATGCATAGCGCAGCGGCACGATGTGATCGATGTCGAGATCGCCCGCCTCGGTGATCACCTGCCCGGTATAGGGCGCGATCCAGCGGCCGTGGCGCACCGAGCAGCCCGAGGGCGCGAGCCGCACCGGCACGGTGGAGAGATCCGCCAGCAGTTCGGCCCGGGTGTCGAGACAGTCGCCGTCGGGATCGGTCCAGCCCGAGCCGAAGGCCGCGCGCTCATAGGGCAGGGACGGTGCAACGCTCTGCGGCGCCTGCGCGACCGGCGCGCAGGTCAGGAGCGTCAGGCTCAGCAGGAGCAGGGACAGGAGACGGCGCATGGGACGGACCTTTTACCGGGTGGCCCCAAGATCCGGTTAAACGCCGACCGGGCCGGGGGAACTCATACGAGCCCCACCCTGACCTCGCGATTGGCGATGATCAACTCCCGCGCGGGGGTCGCGCCGCTCTTCGAGACCGAGTAATTCAGCCGCACCTCCTCGATCAGGAAGGCACCGAACAGATCGCGGATCTCGGGCCGGTCGTTGATCGACAGCACGAAGGCGCCCTTGATCCGGCCCAGGCGCTCGGCCAGCTCGGCGAACTGGTCGCGGTCGAAGAGCCCCTTGCCGTAATCGTCCTCGCCGCCCCAATAGGGCGGATCGAGATAGAACAGCGCCTGCGGGCCGTCATAGCGCGCCAGCACCTCCTGCCAGGGCAGGTTCTCGAAGACCACGCCATCGAGCCGGTCATGGGCGGCGTCCAGCAGCGGCCCGAGCTTGGCCAGGCTGAACCGGGCGCTCTGGTCGGGCGCCACGCCGAAGACCCCGCCGAGCTGGCCGCCGAAGGCGAGCCGTTGCAGATAGAGGAAGCGCGCGGCGCGTTCCATGTCGGTCAGCGTGGCGGGGTCGCAGGCGCGGAGCCGCTCGAACTCGCGGCGCGAGGTGATCTGGAACCGCATCACCTCCATCAGCTGCGGATAATGGCGTTGCAACACGCGGAAGAGATTGGTGATCTCGCCGTTCAGATCGTTCGCGACCTCGAGCCGCGGGCGCCAGCTCCGGCGCAGGAAGACCCCGCCCATGCCGAGGAAAGGCTCGATATAGGTCCGGTGCGGGATCGCCTCGATCCGCTCGATGATCCGCCGGTGCAGGGCGCGCTTGCCGCCCATCCAGGGGGCGACGGGGGTGGCGGGAACGGTTTTTCGCATTTCGTTCATGTCAGGAACCTGTTCTAGGTCCGCCCGCTCTCGCGAGAGCCGGGCGACAGATTCCCTCAGTGGTGTCGGCGCAGCACTTGTTGACGCAGGCTGCGTGGTGAGGCGGTGTTGGCGCACCGCCTTGCCCCCGCCCGAAAGCGAGGGGAAGCTCTGATCCATAAGGCAATTGGGGAGGCGGCTCGCAGCGGCGCCTCAGGCAAGGGGGCGACCCCCACTGGAGTCAGGTCCAGCAGGGGTCTGATGATTTGATTTCAGTTCTTTGATAAGTTTAGTGGGCTCTTGCCTGTCCAATTCTGTGGATAGGAACAAACTGCTAACAGTTGGTTGAGTTATCCACCATATACTCTCCTTATGGTTGTGTTTTTCGTTAACGTCGCCCCCTGACCGCCTCCCTGACCCTTCGCCCGATCTCGCCGGGCGAGGGGGCGATCCATCCGATCAGGGCGACCAGCACGATCCAGGGCGGGATGACATTGACGATGACGGTCTCGACACGGTCGGCGCGGAGGCGGTTCTCGGATTGCTCCTGGCGGATCTCGCGGGCGCGGGGGCGGAGGATGGACGGCGCGTTCTCGACCTTCAGGCCTTGCACGTTCTCGGCCCCGGCCTGGACATTGGCGGCGACGTTGGGTCCCAGCGGGACCGGCAGCCCGCCGCAGCCTGCCAGCAGCAGGGCTGCTAAGATCAGTCGAGGCCGGAGAGGCATAGCGCGCGCTCCGCGGTCCGGCGGTTGACGAGGCCGGGCACGGTCTGGCCCCCGGCCTTCACCCACAGCATGAGCGCATCGCAGGCGCCGGGCAGATTGCTCGCCAGCGCCAGGCGGGACATCGAGGACCGGCAGAAGGCGCCGGAGCCGATATTGTAGGCGGCCGAGACGAAGGCCGCGCGGGTCTCGACCGGGAGGTTTGCAGGCAGACAGGGGCGGATCTCGGCCTCGAACTGCGCGGCGCGTGCCGCAAGACGGCCGCGGCACTCCTCAGGTGTCGCGGTCTGCCCCGGCCCGACACCCAGGGTCTCGCCGTAGCAGATCGTCCAGACGCCGACGATGTCCTGATAGGAGGCAGTGCGGAGGCCCTCCCAAGGGGCGATCAGCGCAACGGCGGCGGCGATCACCGCAGCGGTGCCCCCGGCGGCGCCGCGCTTCAGGATCCTGCGCATGGGCTCACTCCATCCTCTGGGCGATCAGCCGGGCGGCGAAGGCGGCCGCGGTGACCAGCGCCGAGAGCCCGGCGAAGAACCCGCGCGGGATCCCCAGCGCATCGGGCGAGGCCAGCGAGAGCCCGGCCTCGAGCCCTGACAACAGGCCCGCGAGCAGGATGAGACGGATCGACCAGGCACGCCGGATCAGCGCGCGCCAGTGGGGCACGAGGTGCATGGGGAAACTCCTGTGGGGTTGGGGACGGCCCGGGCCTCAGGGCCAGGCGATCAGCGCGATCCAGATCGCGGCGGTGAGGGCGCAGTAGAGGGGCAGGCTCATTTGCCGCCCCGCCAGAGACGCAGGGCCTCGGCCAGCTGGCGCGGATCGCGCTTGAGCCAGAGCAGCGTGGCGGCGGCGGTTTCCAGCGCCAGCGGGCCGAGCACGGTGACGCCGACGATGGTGAGCCGCTCGGGCGTGCCCATCCAG
Organism: Rhodovulum sp. HP10; assembly: GCF_047553435.1. NCBI lineage: Bacteria > Pseudomonadati > Pseudomonadota > Alphaproteobacteria > Rhodobacterales > Paracoccaceae > Rhodovulum > Rhodovulum sp. HP10. Next base: position 1,182,969 of record NZ_CP180201.1, on the reverse strand, counting down.
AGCGCGATCTCGGGCCCGGCGGCATAGCCGATGGCGGCCGAGGCCAGGGTGATGCCCATGCGGGCGATCACCGCCAGCCCGTCGGTGCGGATCCAGACCAGCAGGATCGCCCCGAGGATGGCCAGCGCCGTGCGCAGAGCGCTTTCGGTGGTCTCGATCACGGCCTCACTCCCCGTCCTGCCGGCCGAACACCGCATCGGCCCGCTCCGGCCCCAGGAGCGCGTCCCACATCGGGTCCGCGCGGGCGAACCCGGCAAGGCCCACGAGGCGAAGCCGCACCGCGGAGCGCTCGTCTTCGGGCAGGGGGTCGGCCAGGGCGGCCAGGGCCCCGGGCATCCGCCCGGCCGCGAGATCCTCGGCCTCGCCCTGGGTCAGGATCCCGGCCGCGATGAGGGCCGAGGCCAGGTCGAGCCGGGTCAGCGTGGCGCTGTCGCGCCAGGCGGCCAGCTGCCCGGCCGGGTCCGGCTCGACCGGCACCCAGGCGCCATCGACCAGCGCGTGGTCGGGGCCGGGCCGGAGCGGCACGTCGATGGTGCCCTCGGGATAGGTGGCCAGGATCGCGGCCGAGGGGGTGCCGATGGTCTGCCAGTAGCCGCGCTCGGGGTGGTAGAAGCCCTGTTCCATCAGACCAGCTCCGACCAGATCGTGCCGCTCCAGTTGGAGATCTGGTAGTAATGCCCCGGCGGCACGATGAAGCTGGCGCAGCTGGGGGCGCCGCTGGCGGCGATGGCGCTGATGCGCACGAAGCTCCGGTTGTCGGTCGAGACATAGATGAACCCCGCCGCCGCGCCGCCGCCGACCCCGATGCTGACCAGGATCGGGCGCTCCGTGCTGTTCTGGTAGGTGACGCCTGCCGCGCGGACGGCCTTCACATCGGTCCAGCGCTGCCCGTGGCCGAGGCAGACCGCATCCCGCCAGGCGCCGAGCACCGCGCCGCTGACCAGCCCGGGCTCAGGGCTGCCGTCGTCCCGGGCCTGGGCGTCCGTCAGGCTTCTGTTGATGCAGATGTAGGGGCTCCAGCCATAATGGTCCCTGTTGTAGGAGCGCACCCAGATGTCGCCGGCATCCTCGGTCTGGACGATCAGGAAGCCGCGCGCATTCCGGTATCTCCGGATCCAGAAGCCGCAATGCCAGGAGTTCGCGACAGGGGTGTTCAGGGCCTTGCTGTCGCAGAAGAAGAAGCCCGAGCCCCGTCCGGGCAGATCGGCCTCGACATCGGCGACGGCCGCGACCGTGTCATGCTGCATGCTCCGGTTGCCGAAGAGCCGGAGCATCCCGGCGAGCTCCCGGTCCTCCAGGTCGGAGAGGTTGTTGCGCCCGCAGAGGGCGTCGTCGAGGATCTCGCCGATCTCGGCGGCGGTCTGGCTGAAGCGCTTGCCGGAAAGGGGGAACGGCCCCGGGATCTCGGTGGGGGTAACGGTCATGTTCTGCCTCGCTTTGGATGTGATCAGCCGGTGAGGTGTTCGCGGCGCCGGAACAGCCGGACGCGGCCGGTACGGAAGACCTCGTTGATGATCGAGCCCTCGGCCCAGCGGACGCGGACGGCGCTCAGCGCCGAGGCCTCGGAGGCGCCGGTCGTGACGGCAAGATCCTCCATCCCGACCTTCAGCGGCGCCTCCCAGATGCAGCGATGGACCAGCCGGGGCTGGCGCGGCATGGCCAGCCGCAGCATGCCGGAACAGACGTCGCCCCAGACGAAGCCCGCCCCGGGGAAGGACGTGAAGGGCGACCAGGTGCCGGTGATCTCGGGGCGGACCGAGATCTGCAGGGTTGAGGTGGTCTTGTTGGTGGCGACGGCCTCGAAGATCAGCGCGTATTCGTAACCGTCCTCGAACTCGGGCGTCTCCACGTTCTGGATGCTGCCTGCCTTGTCATGGCTCCAGATCGTGCCGGTCGCGCCGTCGCCGGGCCGGATCATGTCATATGGGTGCCAGCCCGGGATCACCGCGTCGGGGGCGTGGGCCAGGATCGCGGCGCGCAGGATCTCGCCGGTCACCGCGCCGTAGATGTCGGAGAGCGCATCCCTTGCCTGGGCCTCGGTCAGCTTGTTGACGCCCGAGGGGATGAAGGCGCCGGACCCGAGAGCGCCCAGCGTGATCCAGCCGCTGTTGGAGATATTGCGCATCTTCAGGGCTTTGGCGGCGGTATCGAGCCACAGCATGCCGGGCGCGGTCTCGACCGGCTCGGCTGCGTCGGCATTGTTGCTTTGCAGGGCCAGCAGCGCGCCCTGAAGCATGGCGAAGGCCTGCGCCTTGGTGTGGCTGGCGTCGAGGAGATAGGTGCTCTGGCTCATGGGAACCTCATGCGGCCTGGGTTGCGGTCACGGTCAGGCCCGTGACGGTGAGGGTGTAATCGGGGCTCTCGACGGTCAGGATCGCGCGGAAGCGGAAGGCGCGGGCCGGGAAGTCGGCGGCATCGAAGCTCTGCCAGGGGCCCCAGACAGGATCGCCCTCCGGGTCGTCATCGGTGGTCGAGACCTGCAGGTCGACATCGCCATAGGCATCGGTCGCGCCCTGCCAGGCGAGCGCGTCGGGCGGGCGCCACATCGCCGCCGCCTCCGGTCCCCAGAACAGATCCTCGCCCTCTCCGATCAGCACGTCGACGGCACTGACGAGGCGCACCGCCTGGACCCTGCCCAGATCGATCCGCCCGGCGCAGGCATAGCGCGCAAGGGTCTCGCCCGGATCGAGGCTCAGGGCGTTGCCGACCACGCTGCAGCCCTCGGCCCGGCCCGGCCAGGACGGGGCCTCGGTGACGGTGGCCACGGTCGTGGTCGGGATGATCGAGGCCGCGCGCAGGGCCACGCTGCTGACCGGGCCGGGAATGCCCATCGCATCATAAGGGCGCGCGAGATAGGTGCCGGTCTTGAGCGGCAGGGTGGCCTCGGTGACGCCGCCCGAGACCGCCTTGCCGATCCCGGTCGAGCTCTGCCAGGTCGCGCCCGAGAGCGCGCCTGCGTGGCGGAACTCGATCCGGCCGCCCTGCTGCACGTCGAGCGAGGGATGCCGGTCCCAGCGCAGCATCGCGACCGCGCCGCCCGAGGCCTGGGCCGAGAGCCCGGCAATGGCCGCCGGGGCGGCATTGATGCCCTGCACGGCGCTGGCGCCGGACCAGGCCCAGTCCGACCACATGCCGCGCCCGTTCCGCGCCCGGGCGCCAAAGACATAGGGGCCCGGCGCGACATCGTCGATCATGTCCTCGGGCGTGTCGGTCAGCGGCCGCAGCGTGGGCTCTGGCGCGGTGACCGGACGCCAGGCGAACTGCCAGGCCTCGATGAAGGGATTGGTCGTGCTGGCCGCCAGCCGGACCCGGGTCTTGATGCCGCCGCCGCCGCGGGTCTCGTAGAGTTCCTCGGTCATGGTCGGCGCGCTCACCACCGGTTTTGCGGTCGGCGAGGGCAGCGTCGGCACACCGCCCGCGGGCTTGGGCGTCTCCTCCGATGTGCGCCAGTCGAAGATCGCGGGGCCGGTTTCTATGCAGCTGAGCGTCACGCGCACCCCGTCCGCGCCGATATGAACGGTGCGCCCGGTGACCTCGAAGGTCTTGTCGTGCCAGCCCCGACGCGGCAGCGAGACCCGGATGTTGTCGCCGAGCCGCACGCCCCAGGCGGCGAGCGAACAGGGCAGGATCACCTGGCGTTGCCGCCGCCCCTTCAAAAGCGCGAGCTTCATCAGCCGCTGGCCGCGCGCATGCCCGGTCTCGCCCGGCAGCTCGCCCATGTCGAGCACCAGCGGCTCGCCATTGTCGGTGGCGATATAGGTGTCGCTGTCCAGCACCGGCAGGTCGGTCACGACATGTTCGTTCTCCGGATCGGCATATTGCGCCTTCACGGTGTTGAACTGGTCCTCGAAGGGCTTGCGCGCGGTGACCTGGATCCCGCCCGTCAGCATGTCCTCGGTGACGGTGAAGGCGGGCTCTTCCCAGGCGGCGCCCCCGACGGTCAGCCGGCCGCGCTCGCAGGTCCACCAGCCGCCCCAGGAGGACGAGAGATCGTTCAGGTTCTCGGCCGCGGTGGCGGCGGTGTCGAGCACGCCGTTGAAGGCATAACGGTCCTCGGTCCTGCCGGAGGCCAGCGGCACCTGTTCCTCTGCCAGGTTGGCCAGCGCCAGGATCGTGTCCTCGTCGAGATCGGAGGCCGCCCAGCCCGGCCCGCCCCGGAGCTGCGGCGTCAGCATGTAATCGCGCAGGCAGAGTGCGGGGTTGGTGCTGTACTTCCCGCCCCGGAACCAGAGCGCGACGGTCCCGGCCGCGAGGTCGATCTGCACGTAAAGCGTGCCCCGGCGCCCGGCGAAGGTGGCGCGCGGCAGGGTCAGGCGCGCGCCGCCCAGCCCCGCGATCCAGGCCTTCAGCACATGGCCCCCGGCATCGAGGAGCGCCGCGCCGTCGCCATCGAGCAGCACCGGCGAGGCCGGAGGCGGATCGGCGCCCCCGGCCATGAAGGCGCGGAAGACCAGATCCTCCCCGCTCACCCCGAGATAGACGCCGTGATCGCTGCCGCCCTGTTCCCAGATCGTGCCGCTGGGCGTCCCGGCGAAGTCGAGATCGAAGGCCGCGAAGAGATCGGCCCGGCGGTCGAGGGCACCGGCCTCCAGCACGTCGCCCGATCCCGCCTCGAGGTCGGGGACAAGCCCGCGCCCGGGCGTCTCGCCGCCGGGATAGAGCTGGCCGCAATAAAAGCGGGCGACGATGTTCCCGCCATTCCAGTCCCCGCCATCCTCGCCCGTCGTGATCGCGTCCCCGGCCGTGGTGCCGATTGCGCCCGGATCCTGCCCGGCCCAGAGGGTGCCGGGGGTCTCGGCCCGGGCCATGGCCATGGGGGTCAGCCATTCGCGCGGGTCGAGCACCCGCTTGCCGCGGGCGCGGACGCGGATCTGGGGCGCGCCGCCGGGGAAGAGATCGCGGTCGTAATCGGCCTCGAAGTAGACGTAGGCCACGCCGCGCAGCCGGTGCGCCTCGGTCCATTCGCTGGCGGCCGCGACATAGCGGGCCTCGGCCGCCTGATCCTCGCCGCCATTATGGACGCGCAGCCGGACGCGGCCCCGGTAATCGCTTTCGACCTGGCCCCAATGGTACGGATCGCCCGTGCCTTCGGCCGCGTCGCGGCGGTATTGCGCCCCGGTCCAGACCAGCGTCTCGCCCAGCCAGATCTCGACCGCGCCGTCGATCTCGTGGCAGGCCAGCGGCATGACCGAGTGATAGCGCTTGTGTTCGGCGTCGCCCACGGCGGTGGTCGAGCGCGCGACGATGGAGCCCCCGAGCATGCGCTCGCCATAGAGGATCAGCCCCGTGGTGACCGGCTGGATCTTGTTCAGCGTGATCTCGTCGCGGGTCTTGGCCTTGGGCTTCTTCGCCATCGCCATCTGGATGCCGGTCAGCACGGCCGCGAGCGCGGCCTGGCCCATGATGGCGGTGGCGGTCAGCCCCGCCATCCAGCCGCCCGCCGCGGCCCCGAGCGCCGCCACCACCGGCGGCATGGCCTCGGCCGGGGACGCCGGGAGGATCAGCGCCAGACTGGCCAGCAGGACCAGCGCCAGCGCGGCGGTCATGTACCGGATCAGTCGATACGCCATGCCGCCTCCGCCGTCAGGACCGGGCGGCGCACAAGGCCGGTCCGGCCCATATGCAGCGCGTAGCGCCCCGTTACCACGCCCATGGCGCCCGGCATCGCGCCCTCGCAGGCGGTCATCACCCAATCGCCGCGCCGCGCGCCCGCCACCGGCAGCCGCTCCAGATGCGCGTCGACCAGCTCGGCAATGGAGGCGAAGCCCAAGGACACCAGCACCTTGGCGGCCCCGTATTCCGAAGCGTAATCCGGCAGGCCCGGGATCGGATCTTCCCAGGTCATGCTCCGGGCGACGGCGCGGCAGAAGCCCAGGCAATCGGCCGTGCCCCAGGCAAAGGGCCGGTCCTCCCAGTCCCGCACCGCCGCCGACAGGCGCCGCTCCCAGCCCGCGCGCCGCATCAGGTCCGCCCCCAGGTATCTTCGCGGTTCTGGATCGCCTGGACCAGGCCGAAGCCCTTATCGCCCGGGAAGCGCTGTTCCTGGTCCTCGGGCAGGTAGTAGCACGGGAACTTGCGCCCCAGCGCCATGCTGCGCGGCTCGAGCGTCAGCGTCGTGGTGGCCGTGTCGGGGCCGTCATCGCTCTCCATCGTGTCGGCGACCCCGTCGAAGAGCACATCGGCCGTCTCGATCTGGCCGGTCTCGTCGAACAGCGCCAGGAACACCGTCACCCGGCGGCGCTGGAACTCCTCGAGCTCGGCCCGCGCCACCACTTCGGGATCGAGCCCGGAAAGCGTGATCGAGAGCCCCGGAATGCCTTCGCCCGAGGTCGCCTGTGCCTCGCCAATCGAAAGCATCTGCCCCGCGCCGAGATAGGTCACGCCCTCCCACTCGACCTCGCCATAGCCGGTGAACATGTTCACCTCGCCGCTGTCGAAGCGGCAGCGCACCAGCAGCCCGAGGATCCGGTCTCCACTTGTGTCCATTAAAAGGTCTCCATGCGTATTAATATGCGCCTAATTCCTTGTGCGAACCGGCATCAGGGTGTATTTATGTGCGCATGACAGGGGAGGGTGGATATGCTCGAGACCAACAGCCGCAAGATCGTCAAGCGTCTCGAGCAAGACGGTTTCGAGCTGGTGAAGGTCACCGGGTCGCACCACAAGTTTCGCAAGGGCGACAGGATCGTGACGATCCCCCACCCGAAGAAGGACCTGCCCATCGGCACGGTCCGCAACATCTACAAACAGGCCGGCTGGCTGTAACCGAAGGGAGAGCCCCATGCGTCACTACATCGGCGTCGTGCACCAGGAAGACGACAGCGCCTTCGGCATCCATTTCCCCGACGTGCCCGGCTGCTTCTCGGCCGCCGATGCGCTCGACGATCTTCTGTCCAATGCCAGCGAGGCGCTCGCACTTCATCTCGAGGACGAGATCCTGCCCGAGGCGCGCAGCCTCGATGCCGTTCGCGCCGACAGCGACGTGGCCCGCGACCTCGAGGCGGGGGCCTTCCTTCTGGCGGTGCCGTTCTTCCGCCTGAGCGGGCGGACCGCCAAGGCGAATATCACCATGGATGCGGGGCTGCTGGCAGCCATCGACCAGACCGCGAAGGCGCGCGGGCTGACCCGCTCGGCCTTCCTGGCCGATCTGGCGCGGCGCGAGATCACCGGCTGAGCCCGGGATCACAGCGCCTCTCTGATTTGCAATATGCGTGTCCTGATCCGGGACTGGCTGCTGCTGTAGCTGGTCTCGGGTCCGGCCAGTGCCCATGTGCCGAAGGGCGCGCGCATCGCCACCGGATCGCCCGGGGCGACGGGGCGGCGCAGCCGCGGCCAGAGCGTGACGCTCTGCCGGAAGGCGGGGGTGGGGGCCTCAGTCGCGGTGATGATATGCAGATGTCGGCCGAGGGTCAGGTAATCGCCCGGCAGCGCCCGGTCGCCCGCCCTGGCGAGCTGCAGCACCAGCGCCTGCGCCCGGGCATTGGCCGCGACCGCGACGACAGGATCGGCCGAGATCGTCCCGTGCGGGCCGTCATGGTCCATCGCCGCCATGTCGAGCTCGAAGGTCCCGGCCATCCCGTTCAGGCCCGCCAGCCAGGCTTCGGTCGCGGCATTCTCGGCCGCCGAGACATGGGTCAGGGTCAGCTCGGCCGCCCACATGCCGCCCATGAAGTCATAGGCGGTCTGCGCAAAGCTGTAGGGGCTCTGCACCCGCAGGCTGCTGGTGATCCGGGTCAGGGTGAAGGCGGCGACCCGAACGCTCTTCGGTGGAAAGGCCATCAGCTCGCCCCTCCCGCCCGGGCCATCCGCTTGCGGCGGTCATAGATCTCCGAGGCCTGGCGTCGGCTTTCCGCCCGCACGGCGGCCGCGATCTGTTCCGGGCTGGCATTGGAGCCCTGCACGCTCACATGGATATCGCCCATGCGGACCGACCCGCCGAGGCCGCTGCCATCGCGGGTATGGTCTATCACGCTTTCATTGGGGTGCAGCATGGCCAGGAACCCGCCCTTGCCGTCGAGCCCGCCCGCGCGCGGCCCGATGGGCGTGCGCCCGCCGCCATCAAACGACCCGGCATCCATCACCTTGCCGATCAGATCCCCGATGGGTTTGACCGTCCCGCCGCCGCTTGCGCGGCCGCCGAAGAGCCCCGAGAACAGCCCGTCGAACATGGAGCCCAGGGCGTCCGAGAGCGGGCTCATCGCGCGGTCGAGCAGATCGTCCAGCATCCGGTCTGCGAGCGCCGAGATCGCGTCGCCCGCATCGCCCGAGCCCTTCACGATATCCTTGAAGAAGCTCTGGAAGCTGCTGCTTGTGGCGTTGACGCGGTTGCCCAGCCCGGTGAGCCCGCTCTCGACCTCGTCGACGCCCGAGCCCTTGCCGCCCTTGCCGTCACCGGAGAGGGCATCGTTCAGATCCTTGAGCGCCGCCTTGAGGCCCTGCGAGCTGGTGCCGGTATTGTCCATTTCGGCGCGGGCTTCCTTGAGCTTCGCGCGCAGCGCCTTGACCGAGGCAAGGGGGGCGGTGAAGCCGGTCAGGGCCGCCTCGATGGCCCTGGCGTTTTCCGCCACCTTTCCGGTCGCCTCGCTGGTGGCGGTCTTCAGATCCTTCGCGGCGGCGCTGCTCTTCCGGATCTCGGCCGCCACCGCCCGGAACTGCGACCCGAAGCCCGGAATGATCGCGCCGATGGCCGCCATGTTGGTGATGACGCCGCCCCATCTGGACTGGATCGCCTCGAGCGTGCCGTAGAAATCCGCGCGGATCGCCCAGCCCATCCGTTTCACCGCCAGCACGACGATCTGGGTGCCCGCGCCGATCCGCTCCCAGACCTCGATCGCCACCGTCTTCAGCGCATCGAAGGCCTGACCGACGCCGCCGGTGGCCTCGACCAGGCCGGTGAAGCGATAGATCAGCTCGCCGACACCGATGACCAGCGCGCCGAACCCGGTGCGCATCAGGGCCGCCCGGGTCAGCAGGAGCTTTGCGTTCAGCGTCACCACCGAGGCCGCGGCCAGCGACATGCTGGTCACGAACCGCCCCGCCAGGAAGGAGGCGAAGGTGCCGGCATAGGACATGAGCCGGCCGATGGTCTCGGACAGGGTGCGGAACGTGCCGCTCACGCTGGCGCCCAGCCCGTCGAGCATCGCGCGCAGCGGCGTGCCCTCGCGCAGCAGGTCGGTGAAGCCCGTCACCAGAGAGGTGATCGCCGGGGCCATGCTGGCCGCGACCTGGTTGCCGACCCCGCGCATGACCAGGCCCAGCGTCGACATGGCATCGTTGGCCGCCTCGATATTGTCGGCCTGCAGCTCCGACAGCGCGACCCCGAACTGATCGACATCGCGGGCCGCCTGGCTCAGGGTCGCGCTGTCCAGCCGGGTGATGGCCGCATAGGCCCGGTCGCCATAGAGCGCCGCCGCGACCGCGGCCTTCTTCGCCGGATCCTCCAGCCCGGCAATGGCGCCGTTGATCCTGTCGAAGCGCTGATCGAGATCGAGGCCGAGCAGGTCCCGGGCCTCGAGGCCCAGGGCCTGCAGCGCCTTCACCGCCGGGCCCGAGCCGGACGAGGCCTCCGAGAGGCGCTTGTTCAGGGCCAGCGCGGCCTGCTGCAGCTGCGACATCGGCACGCCGGACAGATCGGCGGCGCGGCCCAGCAGCTGAACCGACCTGGTCGAGGCCTCGAGGGACTGCGCCAGCTTGGCCTGCGCATCGACCAGCTGGAAGCTCGACCTGGCCGCGGCCGTGACGGCCGCCCCGATGGCCACCGGTGCTGCCGCCGCCGCGATGCGGCCCGCGAACTTGCCGACCTCCAGCCGGGCCTTCTTCAGGCCGGTCTGGAAGTCGCGATTGTCGAGCCCAAGCCGCACGCGCAGCCGACCAACGTCGATCATCGCCGCACTCCTCCTTGCAATGTCGCGTGCCAGAGCCGGGCCATCGCCAGCATCTCCTGCGGAGACTGACGCCGCCGGTGGCCCGGCCGACCGATGAATGTCCCGAACTCGGGAAGCCTGTCAGAGCGCATCAGCGCCGCGAGGTGCCAGATCAGCCAGCGGTCCCGGCGGGCCGCGCGCTCGGCGGCGCGGGCGGCCCCGCGCATCCGCAGCGCGTATTCGCGTTCGGTCAGTCGCCAGAACCCGTCCGGGTCGAACCCGGCCGCCGTGTAATCCTCGAGCAGATCCGCCCAGCCTACGCGGCGCCCGCCACCGGGGGGCGGGCAGGGCCCTCCGGCGAGGGATCGTCACCGCTCTCGCCCATGCGGCTGGCGGCGATCACCCGGCCGAGCAGAGCCGGAAGCGCCCCGAGCCCGGTCTCGGTGATGAAGTCGCCCGCATCGGCTTCCGTCGCGCCCGGGCGCGAGGCCCGCATCAGCTCCAGCACGACCCGGCGCAGATCGCGGGCCCGCACCCGGCGTTTGCCATCGGCGCTGTCGAGCCGCGCCAGCACGGTATCGATATCCTCGTCGTAATGGTCTTCCAGCGCACAGATGGCGTTGAAGTCCAGCACCAGGGCGATGTCCTCGCCCCGGAACCGCGCGCCGACCTCGCCCCGTTCCCGGTTCGCCATGATCAGCCCCCCATGCCCGAGATCTCGGTGGACCCGGCCACCTTGATCGTCACCGTGCCGGTCATCTTGTCGCCGAGCGCGGTCGAGGGCTCGAAGCCCTTGATGTAGCCGGTGAAGGTCCAGGCGATCCCGTTGTTCCAGGCGATCCGCATCCGGCGGCGGGCGCCCGAGGCCTTCAGGCTCTGGATGACGAGATCCGTGGGGCTTCCGGGGATCCAGTTGAGCGAGACGGTCATGTCGCCCGGCTCGATCATGCCCGCGATGTATTCGCGGGTCTTGCCCGGGCTTTTCTGGTGGGTGACGTCGATATCGTCGGCCTGCTGGTTGGGCGGCGTGATCTCGTTGACCTCGGCCAGGTCCTCGAAGTTGCCGGGATCCTCGCCGTCATGGATGGCGAAGCCGATATCATAGGCCATCAGGGCCTGGCTCTCGGGCATGGTCTGTCTCCTGGAGCTGTGGGGAATGTCAGAGCGAAGGATCGGCGCGCGGCACCTCGACGCGCACCGACCAGGACAGGCGGCGGGCGCCGAAGATGGCGCTGCCGCGTTCGATATGGATCTCGGCATCAATGGGCCGGATCTCCATCACCAGCCCGCCGAGACTGGCGCTGGCCGCGATGGTGCGCTCGACGGCAAGCTGCATGTCGTCGAGCTGATCCTCGGCATCGGCGCCCCGGGCCTCGAGGATCAGATCCATGGTGATGGTCCGGGCCGAGCGGGTCATCGTCGCCGGGCGGATCTCCTCGCGCCGGAGATACATGTAGATGCCGGGCAGGGCGTCGTCCTTCACCCAGCCCCCGGACGGGGGCGAGCGCAGGATCGTGACCGGCAGGCGCCCTGCGGCGGTGTCGACGGCGATCTCCGCCGCCTCCAGCAGATCGGCAATGGCGTGGCGGATGGCCTTGCTTGCGAACATCAGGCCTCCTCCAGCTGGATCGTGACCATGCCGCCCGGATCGGGATTGCCGCCATCCATGGAGGCCAGGGCGCGGAAGCGGCGGCCATCGGCCAGGGCGACCAGCCCGTCGGGGCAGAGCCCCGCGATCTGGTCGCGGCGGGCCCGCAGGGTCGGAACGGCGTTCAGCAGCTCGACCCCGCCCTCGGTCAGGACCGCGCTGTCGGCGTCGCGGAAGAGCGCCCGGATCTGCCGCGGCGCCTCTCCGGGCGGGGCGATTGTGACGGGCGCGCCGAGGGCTTCCGACAGGAGCGCGCCCATGCCGTCGAATACGCTGGCCATGGGCCTAGCGGATCGTGCCGTCGAGCAGGACGGTGCCCGTGGCCGAGGGGTTGGCGGCGGCAGCCGCGGCAGCGCCGATCAGCACATTGCCGCTGGCCTCGGCGGTGCAGGCCGCGCCGTCCCAGAAGACGGGATCGCCCGCGTTCCAGGCCTCGGCGCCGGCCTTGGGCAGGGTGAAGAGCCCGCGCCGGACCAGCACGACCGGCGTGCCCGCGGCCGCATCGGCCTGGGCCACGCCGAAGATCGACCCGACCAGCGCGCCGTCGCCGGAGCGAAGATCGGCGGGGGCGGGAAGCGTGATATTCTCGCCGGGGGAAAGATGGTTTTTCATGGAGATAGCCTCTGGGATCTGCCGCAAGGCGGCGGGAAGGATCTGGCGGGCGAAGCTCACCGCCCGCCGGGGATGGCGGGGGCCGGGCTTACTTGCCGGGGTTCCGGTAGGCGCCGCGATGCTCGGTCGCCGCCACGCCGAAGATGTGGCGGGCGTTCATGGTGACCTTGTCGGGGTTCATGCCCTCCAGGGTCTGCACGGTCGGGGACTCGTAGCCATCGAGCCAGGCCACGCTCACGGGAGGCAGATCCGAGCTCACCAGATACCAGGCGGTATCCGAGCCCCCGGCCGCCGCCCCGAGGTTCGGGACCACGGCGGGCGTCAGCGTGCCCTTGTAGGGGTTGGTCTCGGCATCCTTGACGGGGGTGGTGGCGGTGGTGAACTGCAGCGCGACGGTTTCCAGCGCGGGCGGCACGATCAGCCGGTCGGCCACCACCTGCAGGAAGTCCTCGGCATCCTTCGAGCCGAAGGCGGTCTGTTCCCACATCGCCTTGCGGGCCGCGCCGATGGTCTCGACCGAGATCTGCCCGGCCGCCGTGGCGAGGTTCCCGTGATCGGCATGGAAGAGCGGCTTGCCATCGGACTTGGTCTTCGCGTTGGTGCGGAGCAGCCCCCAGACCATCGAGCTTTCCATGACCCGCGCGGCCATCGCGAACTCGCGCGGGATCCGCAGGAAGGCGCCCATGTCGTCGTTGATCACCGCCTCGAAGGACAGGGTGATGGTGCGGCCGCGGCGCTCGACCTTCAGCCCCTCGGCCTGGTCCTCGAGCCGCGCCTCCTGGTATTCGCCATTCTCCTGGACGGTCCTGAGCTGGAAGTCGCCGCCGAAGCGCACCGCGTGCATCTCGCGGAAGTCCGAGGCGGTCAGCGGCGGGCCGGTGACGATGTCCCAGCCCGCGCCGCGCCGGTCATATTCCGCGATCAGCGAGCGGTTCATCACCTCGGTGGTGATATAGGCAAAATCGCTGATCCCATGGGCCCCGCCCATCATGCGGGTCGAGCGGAAGCCCTGGGCGACGGCGCGGGTGCGGTCGTAATGGGTGCCGGGCCCGGCCAGGTGCATCGCGAGGCCGCTCAGGCGCATGCCCCGGAACTGCTGGCCCGGGCCCGAATAGTCGCGCATCATCGCCGCGACCAGCCCTTCGATCTGGGTGTCGGTCTCGTCGCGGGTGATCCGCGCCGCCCCGGCGCCCCCGGCCGGGATCGGGGGCTCGGCCGCCGCCATCACCGCCATCAGGCGATTGCCGGCCGAGGCCAGCGACACGCCCTCGTCGATCACGGCATCGATCTGGGCCTGGCTCAGCTGGCCCGCGCGCATGAAGGGCTCGGCCATGCTGCGGATGCTGCGGGCCCGCTCGCGCTCGGCCTGGACCGCGCGGGCGGCGATGGTCTCGGCATCGGCCTGCATGGTGGTGGTCGGCGCGGGGGCGTGTTCGACCGGGGGCGTGGCCGTGTTGGTCGCGTTGTCAGCAGTGGTCTCGGGCATTTTGCTTTCCTCGGTTGCGGCCGGATCGGCCATTGAAAGAGCTGCGGCCGGGGCGGGATGGCCCTCGGCCGCGACGCTGCGGGCGCACATCCGCAGGCGGGACAGCGCGCCGCGATGGGCGGACATGGCGGCGGCCAGTTCGGGGGCGATCTCGGGCGCGGTGCCGCTGACGGCATCGGCGAAGCCTGCCGCGACGGCGTCCTCGGGGCCGAAGAAGGTCTCGGCATTCATCAGCGCCATGACGTCCTCCACGGCGCGGCCCGAGCGGGTGGCGTAGACCGAGGCATAGACCCGGGCGAGCTTGTCCAGCTCGTCGGCTTCCTTGCGCAGCTCGGCGGCGGTGCCATAGAGGCCCCGGCTGGGATTGTGGATCATCAGGAAGGAGCCGGCCGTCATCTCGATCCGGTCGGCCGACATGATCATCAGCGAGGCGGCCGAGGCGGCGAGCCCCGAGACGATCACCGTCACCCGGCTCGGATGGGCCTCGAGGGCGGCGCGGATCGCCTCGCCCTCATAGGGGCTGCCGCCCGGGGAATTGACGCGCAGCGTCACGTCCGCGTCGAAGCGGGCCAGGGCCTCGCGCACCATCCGGGCGGAAAAGCATCCGGTCTCGGCAAAGCTGCAATAGTCGTGCGGCAGAACATCCCCTTCCAGGATGATCTCGCCGTTCAGGATCAGGTCAGACCCCTCCATGGGCAATGTCCTCTTCTTCGGTGGTGTCGGGGATGGTGGATCCGGTCGGCCCGTTCCGGGGGGCGGGGGCCGGATCGCGCGCGGCGTCCTCGGCGCGCTCGCGGGCGATCACATCGGGATCGAGCCCCATCTCGCGCTGCTTGCGCTGGCGGCTGTTGAGACCGGCCCCGATCTCCTTCACCGCCGCGTCGATCTCCTTGCCGGGATCGATCATCGGGCGGCGCGGCGCGGTCCATTCCAGCGCGCGCGGCACCGGCGGCACGCCCGGCGCCTGCTGGACCACCCGCCAGGCCCCCAGCGTCCACTCGCCCACGCCCCGGCAGAACTGGCCGATCATGATCTGCTGCTGCCAGACCTGGATGAAGCGATCCATCTCGATCCGGCCCATCCGTCCCGAGCTGAAGTTCACCCCGGTCAGATCGCCGAAGGATTCATAGGTCAGCCCCAGCCCGGTCGCGATGGAGCGCACGCCCTCGCGCATGAACTCGGCATAGCCGTCGACGGCGGGCGGCTCGGAGGGCGTGATCTTCTGGCCCTCCTTCAGCCCGATCACCGCGCCGGGTTCCAGCCGCTCGATCTCGGCCCCGGCATAGACCTCGCCATCGGCCGAGGCCTCGACGAAGAAGGCCAGCAGCGAGGCGATCCGCTGCTTGAGGATCTGCGCCTCCTGGTAGTCCGACAGCTCGCCCACCGTCATCATCACCGGCGCAAGCCAGGGGATCCCGCGCATCTGCCCGGGCCGTTCGGTGCGGCGGACATGCAGGATCTGCCGGGCAGGCACCCGGGTGCTCCTGAAGCGCCCCGCGGTGATCCTGTGGCTTGCGCCGGGATGCTGCTCGAAGAGGTGATAGGCCTCGGCCCGGCCGGTCGGCCCGTATTCGATGCCGTCGATCACCTCGTTCCGGCCATGGCTGGTGATCGTGGTGTCGAGGTGGTCTGCCTCCATCACCTGGATCTGGAAGGGCAGCACGAGATCGGGATCGAGAGCCAGGTTGCGCGTGCGGCGGCGCACCAGCACCTCGCCATCCGAGAAGACCGCGTTCATCACCTGCCATTGCAGGCCGGGCAGGGCGTGGACCCCGTAGACATCGATGGCGGGGCTCAGCAGGTGGGCCCGGATCAGCTCCATCGCTGCCGGGCCGTCCGCGTCCGCCTCCATCCGGACCGAGGGCATGATCCCGGTGCCCACCACATTGCCGGTGACCACCGCCTGGCCGCGCGCCGCCAGCGAGCGGTTGCGGATCAGGTCGCGGCTGAGCTGGCGCAGCTGCGCCCGGCTGGCACCCGCCGCATCCGCTGCCGTGGCCGGGGCCTTCCAGCCATAGGTGCGCCGCCCCTTCGAGGCCGCGTCATAGTTCATCAGGACCTGCGCCCGGGTTCTGGCCTGGATCCGCGCGAGCCCCGCCTGCGGTGCCAGCGACAGGATCGCCCGGTCGAGCCAGCTCATCACAGCCCCCGCGGCGTGCGCGGATAGCTGACGCTGATCCTGCCCGCGCCATGCCCGGCCAGGTCCGCCTCGATGATCCGGATCCGCTTCAGGAGCGCGGTGGCGCTGTCATATTGCACCTCCTCGCCATTGAACCGGACACGGGTCACCCCCCGCGCGAAGGCCGCCTTCAGCGCGTCGAGCTCGTCTTGCGTGTGAGCCATGCTTACCTCTTGAGGAAGTTGATCCGGCGCGGGGCCGGGCGTCGCGGCGGCGGCGCGGGTGTCTCGTGCGCCGGTGCCGAGCGCGCCGCGTCGGTCATGTCGGTTGTTTCGGGCGCTTCGGCCGGAGCTTTCGCGAGGGCCACCGCATTGGTGTTCTCGCGCCCGCCGAGGGCCCAGTCGGGCAGGGCGGCCGGATCGAGCCGCAACAGCCCCTTCTGTTCGGCCAGCGCCCGGGCCTGCACCGAGAGATCGAGCGTCTCGTTGCGGATCTGGCCGGGCTTCTTGTCCCAGCCCTTCGAAAGCCGTTCCTCGGCCACCAGCTCGGCCAGCTGGTCGTCCTGCATCCAGGCCCCGGGGACCAGCGCGCCCTCGCCGGTCTCCAGCCGGCCGAGCATGGCGAAGACCGTGTCCTTCAACCGGTCGGTGGCCATGTTCAGAAGCTTGATGCTGCGGCCGCGGCCGCCGCCCGACCTGCGCTCGGGGCTCGCGTACCAGATCCGGCTGCCATGGTGGAAACCGCCATGCCCGCGGGTGAGGAACCAGCGCCCGGGCTCGCCGCTCCGGCGCCGGGCCCGCCAGAACGCCTCGGCATTGTCCGACACGCCCGGGCGGCCCTGGTAGTCGATGGCCAGCGCCAGCGCGCGCAGGCCGTAATCGGTGCCTTCGACCGGCCAGACCCGGCGCCCCAGCGGCAGCAGCACCGACCAGTCGCCGGCAAGCTTCGCCGGGTCGAGCACGCGCTCGGCCCCGTCGGGCGGCGCCGAGAGCTCGAAACGGTCGACGATCTGGGCGGTGCCGGTCTCGCTCCAGGCGGTGACCTGCACCGCGAAATAGGTGCCCTGCACGTCGACCGACACGGTGACGAAGCGGGTCCAGGCGGGCGCCACGCCGCGCGGCGTGGCCCGGGCATGGGCGCGCAGGAAATCGATGCCGATCTCGTCCTCGGCACCCGCCTTCCTCGGGCGGTAGGGCAGGCCGATCTCGGTATAGAAGGTGGTGGCCAGATCGGTCTCGTCGCCCAGCAGGTCCGCCTGGCGGCGCGCGGTCTCGTATTGCGCCACGAGGTTGCGCCAGCTGGCGAAGGTCGCGGCCGCCCCGTTCAGCGCATAGCTCGCGATGTCGGTCTTCTTCATGCCGGCATCGCCGAGCGCCACCAGCTGCCCCCCGGATCCTTCATGGCGCCAGCCGCCGCGCCCCTTCAGGATGGCCCGGTTCAGCTCCATCTTGTGGCGATGCGCGATCAGCGTGCCGCAATGGGGGCATTCCATCTCGGCCCGCTCGCCCGCCGCGCCGGGCTCGAGGCTGTCATCGTAGCGCAGCCGGTCGAAGCGCGGCTCGAACTCGTCGCCGCAATCGGGGCATTCCCAGTAAAGCCGCGCGCGCGTCCCGTCATTGTAGAGCCGCGCGATCCCGCCCTTCACCGGCGGCAGCGCGTGGGGGGCGGCCGGATCGGGCTGCCAGCCCGGATCGGTGACCGGGTAGGCGGGCGAGGATTCCGCCAGCACGCAGCCGCGCGAGAGATAGCTCTTGATCCGCTGCACCGCCATCCGGACCGGCGCGCCCTCGGGATTGTCCTTGCCCCCCAGCACCAGCGGCATGTGGTCGAGATCGGTCAGCAGCACGGTCTTGTAGGTGCCCCCCGACAGCACCTGCGGCGTCGGATAGCCGATCAGCAGGCGCATGCCGCGAAAGCGCTTGCGGCTGAAGGTGTCGTCGTCGCGCCCCCGGCCCAGACGCTCGAACACCTCCGGGCTGTTGCAGATCAGCTGGTTCAGCTTCTCCTCGACCCATTTGTCCCGCTCGGGCCGCGACATGTGCACGATCAGCGTCGGGTTCTGGTCGCAGGTCACCGCATGCAGCGACACCGTCTGCAGCATCATCGTCTTGCCGCTCTGCGACGGCCCCATGAAGGCCACCACCTTGAAGAGCCGCGACTGCGTCACGTCCGAGGGCTCGACCATGTAGGGCGTCACCGTGCGGTCGAAGCCCTGCCAGGCGCCCTGGACCTGCACGTTGATATAACGCTCGGCGGCCTCGGTCACCGACAGCCGGCTCGGCGGATCCAGCATCGGCAGCGCATCGGCCAGGATCTCCTCTGGTGTGGTCAGGCCCGGCAGCGGCGCGAAGCGGCGCAGCGCGCCGATCCGAAGATCGGGGATCGTCACCATCTCAGAGCCCCATCTCGCCCTGCTCGCCCCGCCGCAGCGCGACCGGCTCGGCCGCGCCCCGGCCGATGGCCTGTTCCAGGTTGCCGCGCGCCCGCACCAGCGCCCCGTCGCAGCGGGCCTCGAGCTTGGCGGTCTCCTCGGGACCGAGCGAGAACTCCATCTCGCAATAATCGACCAGCGTGGTGATGGTGCGGCGGAACTCGACCAGCATGTCCTCGAAGAGATCGCGCACCCGCGCGGTCCGGGTCAGCTCGCCGCGCTGCTCGGCCGCGCGCTGGTAGCGGTAATCGGCATCGGCCTCCTCGGCGATCTGCTTGGCGGTCAGCCCGGCCGAGGCCTGGGCATCCTCCTCGTCGAGATTGCGGAACGCCATCGCCAGCTGCGAGGCCGAGCGGTCGGCCGCCGCCTTCGCCGCCCGCGCCCCGGCATCGCGATGCATCCGCCAGGCGTAGCAATCGGCCGGCGAGAAGGCATATTCCCGGCCGTTGCCGCCTTCCTCCAGCACCGGCATGCCCTGCGCGATCCATTTGCTGATGGTGTTGTCGCTGACATCGAGGGCGCGGGCGATCTGGGCGCGGTTCATCGCGGTGTCCTCCACCCCCTCGGGCAGCGGATAGAGGCGTCTCAGCTCGGACAGGTCGGACATGACAACAACAACCCTCACTCGCAGCTTCGAAAATCCACATGCATCTGCAGGCACCGGGGTGCGAATTACCCCCGTGCGATCCCCCTCCGGGAAGGACCCGCGCTCATCTGGCGGTGGCAAGGGCCTTCCTGATCGCGGCCCGCATCCGGCCCGGCATCTCGCGCGCCGCCACGATCCGGCCATGACCTTCCATGTCGAACCGCGCGCCGTAGCGGGGCAGCCGGTCGGTGAAGGACAGGAACTTGCTCAGCCGCTTGCCCTGCCGCTTCCAGATCCCGGGCGAGAGCTGCCCGGGCTTCGGCACGAAATACCGCGCCGCCCGCGCGCTGCGCTTGCGCGCGCCGTCGGTGCCGGTCTGGGCGCGGTCCTGCTGCGCCCCGATATTGGAAAGTGCCCGCTGGATCTGACCGGCGGGCAGGTTGCCATGGGCGTTGAGCCGGGCGCCCCGGGCGGGCACCACCGCCTCGATATGGTCGTCATGGGCGACATTGCCGAGGATCAGCCGCTCGATCCCGGTCTTCGGGCGGGTGCCGCCGCGCTCCTCGACTTCGAGGTAATGTCGTCCGCGCGGGGCATCCTTGCGCTCGACCGTCGCCTCCGGCTTCCGCTTGGTCGCGCGCCGCAGGAAGAATGCGTTCAGCGTCCAGCGCGTCGGCCGGTCGAACACCTTCCGCATCAGCGTCCTGTTCTCTTCCAGCACCGCCTCGCCGGTCGCGTTCAGCGCCAGCATCGTCGCGTAAGGCATCTGCTTGCGCTCCACCTCCCGCAGCCGGGATACCAGCTCGCGCAGATCCGAGGGCGAGACACCTGCCGTCAGCTTCATGCCGTTCCTCCCTGCCTGCGGGCGGCAAGAGCCCGTCCCGGAACGCAAAGCGCCCGGGGCGGGGTCTCCGCTCCGGGCGCAACTTGGGTGACGGCACTATGTCAACCGGGCTAGAGAAACGTCAAGAAAAATGTTTCCGGGGCACGACCATGCGACATTGAGGAACAGCCGTAAGCGGTTGTTTAAAATAGAGCTTTCACATAGTCCTAGCTTTATCCCAGAGGGCTGGAGGGGCGCCATGTCGATGACATCCAAGGAACAAGACTCAATCGTTCTCAGAATTGATCGAAAAACGCCCCTTACTCTTGAACGATTGACCTTCGGGATGATGGCGATGGGTGCCGAATACGAAAAATTCATCCAATCCCAACATCCGAATGCGGAAGACCACGAAGCCGATCTACTTGTCCAGCGTGTAAAAGAAGGGTCTATTGTAATAGAGCTCGTTGGGGCGCTGGCTCCCATTTTCCAGGGCATGAACAATATAATTATCTTCGAGCAGTTTACCAACCTCGTAAAAGGTAGGCTTTCCACGCTATCTAAACCTAATGGGCGACTCGACGATACATCTCCTAGAGAGCTGGAAAATCTCGCGCGGATGGTTGAAACAGTGGCTGGTGATAGTGGTGGCACCGGAGAAATGCTTGCGGTTCAATACAACTCTGATAGTGGTGAAAAGCATGTAACCGCATCGATTTTCTGGAAAGCTAAAGACGCTGAGCAGGTTGTCAGCAATGCGCGCGCGCAAATACGGGAGATCCGTGGCGGAGAGTCTGATAAGCAATGCGGTCTGTTAATGCATCTATTTCAAACTAATATATCGGAAGCAGTTCCAGACCGATCCAGCGGCGAAAAAGGAATTATCGAGTCCATCAGTCCGAAGCCCAAGCGCCTCATTTACGCGTCTGACCTAGCTGGCCAGCGCATTAAAGGAGCTTGGTCTGACGAGAGGATAAGCCCATATGACCTCGGTTTCGTTGTCGACGTGGATGTCCAGATGGTGAATGGTCGGCCTAGTGCATATCGGATTCTCGAGGTCCACGATGTGTTTCCACTTGAAGGTGACGATGAGTAGGTTTCATTCCCGCTCGCGTGAATGCAGGTGATTTTGATTTCCTTTTCTCAGGAGAGAACGACGCTGGTTTACCCCTGAGATGTCAAGGTGCGTCCTTTACACCCACGGCCGCATCGGCGGCAGGTCCCGGGTGACCTCGATCCGCGTCAGGTCCGCCCTCCTCAAAGCTGCCTGCACCGCCAGCAGATAGCCCCACCAGTCGAGGTAAGCCCGCCTCGCCGCCGCGATCTGGCTCTGGGTCGGGGTCCAGACGCAGGGCGTGAAGCGCACCGCGTCGTGGACGATCACGCCCTTGCGGTTGCGGCGTGGGATCGGCTGCCAGCCCTCGATCCCGAGCATCGCCGCATTCGCCGTCTTCGCGTGGCGGCCCCAGCGGTTCACCGTCCAGTCCTCCGGCTTCAGCCTTGGCCGGGCATCGGGCATCCAGTCGGGCGTGCGGCCCGCGCGGGCGAGATCGGCGACGAGGGTTGCCGCGTACCAGGGCAGCGTGTTCCGGACCACGGTCGCGATCAGCTCGGCATCGTCATGCGGGCGGGACCGGCCGCGGCTGGTATCGACGCGCGTGCCCAACTGGGCGCGTTCGAGGGCCACGTATTCCATGCCGAAGGGGCGCCAGCCGGTGCCGCCGACCGCCTCGATCTCGTCATGGTCGAGCCGCGCGCATTCGGTGCCGAAAGCCCATTCCAGAGCCTCGCGAACCGGCATCGCCCGGCGGCTGCGCGGTGCAGGCCGCACCGGGGAGCGGAGCGCGGCCGTCATGCCGAGGCCCCCGCGAGATCGGCGATGCTGCGGCAGTGGGCGAGGCGGGCCTCGCGGTCCCGCAGCCAGGCGGCCTCGGCCGGCGAGAGCTGCCCGGGACCGGCGCCCGCCAGATGCGCATGGCGGCGCAGCGCCTCGCCTGCGGCCTGGCGGATCTGTCCCAGCGCATAGCTGCGCGGCCAGCGGCGGTTGTGGCGCAGATCGTCCAGGAGTTCCGGCGCCCAGCCCTCGGCCAGCGCCTGCCGCCCCACCGCATGGGCGAAGACCGCCCGGATCAGCGGCGAGGCGTCGTCGGCGGGCGGCTGGATCTGCGCCGCCGCCTTCAGGATCGCATTGGAGATCGGGAAGCGGTCGCGGTCCTTGCCGCCGGGCTGGGCCGACGCCATCTCCTCGAGCGCGGCCAGGTTCGGCGCGCTCATATAGGCCAGCCGCTTGGCCAGATCGGCCAGCATCTCCTCGAACTGCGCCTTGGTCATCGCCCCGGGCTTGACCAGCCCCCGCCGCAGCAGCGGCTCGACCAGCAGATCCCGCACCCGCTTCTCGCCCTCGGCCTGTTCCCTCGCATCCATCTCCGCCTCCTTTCTCTCTACCTTGCCCGGTCGCCTCAGGACTGTCCCGGCACTGTCCGGCGGACATTTGCGGGACAGTTGCGGACAGTTCGGGACAGTCGGGACAGTCGGGACAGTCCGGCCCCTTTCCTTGCCCTTGCCGGGTTATCCACAGGCCTTGCCCTGTCAGACCGACGCGAACCGTCCATGTTCCTGTCCTTTTCTCTGTCTATGTCCCTGTCGTGCAGGACAGTCTGAAACTGTCCGAGACTGTCCCTGAACTGTCCTCGGGACAGTTGCGGACAGTCTTGGGACAGTCTGGAAGTTACTCGCGGGCGCGTGCGGCCCGGTTCACGTCGAACATGTGGCTGGACCAGGCAGCGAGCGCCCGCTCGACCCAGGTCGAGCCACGATAGCCGCAGCCCTGTTCGACCAGCCAGTCGTCCATCCAGAGGATGGCGGCGTCGTTCTGCGCCAGCTCGGGATGGAGCCCGGCCACGGCCGAGCGCAGCCGCTGGCGCCGCTTGGCGGCGTTTGCCGCCTCGTTGCGCGCCCGGTTGTCATGCTTGCGCGAAAGCGCCTCGAGGACCATGGCGGTGACCCGGCCGTGCATCAGCCGGATCTGGTCGCCGCAGCGGCAGGGCTGCCAGTGATGAAGCGGCCCGTATTCCATCTCGCTCAGTCGCCGGAGCCGGGCCACGTCGACCGCCAGCAGCTTGGCCAGCTGCTCGGGATCGTCGGGCAGCGTGCCCACCGGCTTCTGGTCCTGCGACAGGCAGATCAGGTCGAAATACAGCGCCCGGCATTCCTCGGTGCCCTTCAGCCGCATCTCGCTGTTGAGCCATTCGCGGTGATACCAGGTCATGAAGTAATGGCCGTTCAGGTCATCCTCGGGGCCGAGCGGATAGTCGGGCAGCTCGGCGGCATCGACCGGGCGAAGACGGGAGGCGGCAAGTGTCATGGCGTTACCCCTTTCGCCGCCAGCGCCATCGCGGCGGCCAGAATGCGTTCCCGGGCGGCGCGGCCGCCCCGGGTCAGGGCGTGGGAGAGATAGTCGTCCGAGAACCCCAGCGCGCGGCTCGCCTTGCGCTGCGAGGCAAAGCGCAAGCCCCCGATCTCGAAGGGTTTCGGAGCGCGGCCGGGGCGGCGCTGCGGCCGGCCGATCCGGTCGGGATCGCCATCGGCCAGCGCCCGCCAGACCGCCTGCGGCGTCACCCCGAAGCGGGCGGCGGCGGCATGGGCGTCAGTGAAGACCTCGCCCCGGATCCGCACCGGCATCGGCGCGAGCCCCTTGCGGCCCGTGCCCACCCGGTCGAGCCGCCCCTTGCGCGCGGCCGAGCGGATCGCCTCGGGCGTCACCCCCAGCGCGCGGGCGGCGCTGGCCGCATCCGGATAGGTCGTGCCACGGATCGTCAGATCGGTGTGAACCCGCGTTGCCATCACATCCCCAGGGCCTCGCGATAGAGCTGCAGCACCGCCTCTTCCTCGGCGATGTCCTCGGCATGCCGCTTGCGCAGCGCGATGAGCCGACGCAGCGCCTTGGTGTCGTAGCCGCGGGCCTTGGCTTCGGCCATGACGGCCTTCTGCTGATCGCCGATGGCGGCCTTTTCCTCGACCAGGGTCTCGAAGCGCTCGATGAAACCGCGCAGCTCGTCGGCTACGACCCGGTAAGTTCGGTTGCGCACCGCCTCGTCCTCGGCGGTTTCCTTCATCGGCGGCCGCGGCGGGGCGGTGAAGGTATCGAGCGGGATCGGCCCGGTCGTCGCCCCGTTCGGGCCGGTGAGCGAAACGGTCGGGCCGTCTGCCAGCACTGCCAGGGAGGGCGGCAGGACATCGGCGGCCACTTCGCGGCGACCGACATGATCGGCAGCCGTGACGATGCCCTCGGCCTCCAGCGCCTCCATCAACCCCGCCGCCCGGCTGAACCCGATGCGCAACACGGCTTGCAGGTTCGACACCGATGCCTTGCGCGACTCGACGATGTGCTGCGCCGCCCGAACCGTCAGAGGGTCGACCGCCAGCTCTGCCGCGCCCGGATCTTTCAACATTTCTGCCCCGACGCTCATGCCGCATCCTCCCCAAAGGGGCCGGGCAGCCCGAGGGGAAAGGACGTGCTGCCCGGCCAGTCGTCAGGGAGGGGCCCGGCGTCCGGCCGGGCGGCGGAAACGGGGCGAAGGCCCAGAATGGTTTTATGGGGCAAGCAGTTGCGGCGGGGCGTTACTGGAGTTGCGTCCTGCGAATGCGTGTATATGCCCTGTCGAATTGCCTGTCGAATTGCCTGTCGAAATCCGCCGCCTCCGCTTCCAGGCGGCGTCTGGTCTCGGCCATGTGCCGCATGCCCCAGATGAGGGCGCCCAGAAAGATCAGGCCGAATGAGACCTGAATGCAGAGGATGAGGGCCAGCATCTCCATAAGTCCCATGTTCTGCTCCTGATGCCTGGGGGACGGCTGCGATCTCGGTCGGGCCGGTCATGCCCGGCCCCCCTTGAAACGTGCCAAAAACTTTTCGGCCCGCGCCTCGAAGACGCGGGCTGCGGCGCGGGCTCTGCCCGCGCGCACCTGGTTGAAGCGCGCGCCGATACGCCAGTAAATCCGAGTTGCCAGTGTCATGCCGTTTGCTCCGGGTCGAAGAGTTCGAAGACGGTCTCGGCGCCCGCGAGCGCCAGCACCGCGACCACGTAATGCAGCCCCGGCGCGTTCTCGGAGCGCAGCCAGTTCCGCACCGTGCGCGGGTTCACCGGCCGATGCGCCGTGTTCAGCGCCTCGGCCACAAGATCGGCCAGTTGGGCCTCGCTGGTCGCCTCGGGGAATGACCGCCAAAGCAGCGAGGCGAACCATTTCCGCTCCCGCTCCTGCGGGTCGCGGAACTTCTGGAAGGACTTTTGCATATGACTTCCTCCAATATGACCGCATGGGTCGGTCATTGCTGAAAAGAGGACGGGAGGGGGTGTGGAGGGCATTACATTGTGCCTCCCCGCTCGCTGGCGTGGGGCAAGAAGTCATCGGCCTTCAAGGCGATGCCGCGTCGGCCCGCTTCATCCAGAAGTCGGATCGCAACCTCGATTGGAATCAATCCTCCGGTCCCTCCTCGTTCCTTCGGATACATCCAGCGACGGCATCTCGTCGGATGCCGCCCAGTCATTTCGACAACTGCAGCGAGGCCGCCGCACTTGGCTATGACGGAACGAGCAGGCTCCAGCCCCTCTCCCCGCGATGTCGAATGTTCATCACCATCTTCCATAAGCACGTAAGATGCGATAATCGCAACGTTTGGTCAAGCCGTTAGTTGCGATTATCGCGATATACGAAACCGTGCGGTTCTCGCAACATAGAGGCCATGCCCAGGATCACGCCGGAATGGATCAGGAGCCAACTCAACCAGCGCCCTCGCGGTGCGCAGGCCGAATTGGCGCGCTTTGTCGGGATAGAGCCAGATCAGCTATCCAAGAGCCTCAATGGGCATCGCCAGCTCAAGCCCCGCGAGATCGAGAGGGTGGCGGAGTTCTTCGGAGAGCGGCCATATCTCGATTCAAGTCAGGCTCAACTGATTGATCTATGGCAGCAACTAACCGAAGCAGAGCGTCAGTTCCTGCTAAACGCTGCAAGAGCGCAAATCGCTTCGCGCCAAGCGGCAGACTGACCATCTCCCGCAGGATCGACGCCAACTCGTCATCAACCATCTGTCTCCCCCAGATATCGCACCGTATTCGGCCGACCCCGCAAGGTGATTTTCGCAACTGGCGTCGATCACCAGCGGCGCAGGCTGCATAGCAGAAGCATATAGTTGCGCTTTTCGCAATATTTGTTGTTGCCATATAGTTGCGATTATCGCATCTTGCCCTTCGCCATAGCAACGAAGGGGAGACCCATGAAGACTGTCCTGACCACCGCCGCGCTTGCCCTGCTGGCCGCGCCCGCGCTCGCCGCGACCGACACCACGGAAGACCAGGCGACCGCCATGTCGCCCGCCTCCGCCCCGGATTGCTTCGCCCCGATCCAGGGCACCAACGCCTTCCAGCGCAGCAACGCGCCGGGCTGCGTCTATTACACCGCCCCCACCGGCAATGACCGCGACCCCGCCGCATCCGAGCCGAACGAGGGCGGCGAAGGCGAGGGCGAGGGCGAGGGCGGCGAAAGCTCCGACACCTGAGCATCGGTGCCCCGCCCCGCGCGGGCGGGCATCCCATGCCCAGACCCGGAGGACACCATGCCCCGCATCCCCAAAATCCCAGACCTTCCTGCAACTTACGGCTTCGGCACCTGGCGCGATGCGCTGCTCGGCCTGTTCATCGGCCTTGCCTTCATCGGCTCGGCATGGGGCGGGATCACGCTGGCCCGGATCGCGGAGGCCAGCCTCTGATGGCCGCGATCCTCGCCATCGCCCCGCAGATCGCCGACCGGCTCGCGGCCGAGGCCGCCGCCGCCCGTATCGAGGCCAACACTGCCCGCGTCGCCGCGAAATCGAGCGCGCGGGACGGCAAGCCGCTGCTTGCCCGCGCCGCCTTCGCCCGCGCCGAGCGGCTGCAGGGCCGGGCCGTCACCCTCGGCGCCCTGGCCGCGCAGGCCCGGGCAGGCGGTGCCGCATGAGCGTCTTCGACAGCATCGCCCCGCCGCCAGACGCACTGGCCGAGTTCGTCGTCGAATGGCGTGGCGCATCGCCCGAGGTCCGCCTCGTAGCGATCCGCGGCGCGCTCCGCCGTCACGGGATCGAGATCCCGGCGCTGCCGGGCCGGGTGGCCTTCTACGAGATCCAGCTCTTCGGACTGGTCGCCACCGGCCGCGACGAGGCCGAGGCCGCCCAAAACTGGATGGAGGCGGCCATCCGCCTCTGTCCTTTCGACTGAGTTCACAAGGACCGCCCGCCGATGCCCGATGGCGCCCTCTTTCCCTGCGAGCCCGCGACCCGGCCCGCCTTCGACCCGCCCCCGATGGCCGCTGAGGGCTCATCCAGTGGGGGCGGTGCCCGCGCGTTTTTCGCATTCTTTGGGGTAATTGAAGCCCTCGAAGGCGAAGACGCCCGAAAGGACGCGATGCATGAGCGGCACAACGAGACGCTCGGATCTGTCAAAGGCTTCCGTTGCATCCAGGGCGTCATTGTAGGCCTTGGCATCAATGGCGCGGAAAACCGGCGGTTCATCCGCAGTAATCCGGATCATGGCACTATACCATTCGGCGCATTTTTCCGGATCATCTGCAGGCGTGGCCTCGATATCCGCAAGCAACGTGTAATAGTCGCGCTGCAAGGTCTGATGGTCGCGGGCCTGGCGGCCGAAGTCAAAGACCAGTTGCAATGCCCCGATCACTGCAACGGCCAGACCGGCCCAAGCGCCCGGGATATTGACGGCCTGAAGCGCGTCGCCGAAAGCCGCAGCCCCCAGAATGATCACGAGGAAATTGAACGAACGGTTCCAGCGCTCCAGCGCCCGACGTCGGGCGGTGTGGTAAAGCGCGTTACGCAGAACGTTGAAGCGGATATTCTCGCGATCTGGGGTCATTCCTACTTTTTCTTTCCTGTTGACGGCGGCGATGGCTGCCTGGGGCCAACGCTGCTGAGTGGCATTTTCGTGGTCTTCCACACATCGGCGGCCCCCGGTTTTGCGGGCTGGCGAGGCCCAACGCCCCTTTCCCCGGGGGGCGTCGTGTGCGGCGTTTTCTTTCCAGTCATTCAGATCGTCTCCAATTGGTGTCTTCAGTTGGGGATGAAGCCACCGGAGGGCGCGGCTACGCCCCCGGTGGCACATTCAGATTCGCAGCAAGCGATGATCTTGTCCATGGAACGGTGGCCGTTGTGGTCGATGGACAGGAGGCCTGAGCGATGCGCGTCCTGATCGGCTGCGAGACCTCGGGCGTGATGCGCCGAGCCTTCGCCGCGCGCGGGCATGATGTCTGGTCCTGCGACCTGCTTCCGGCCGAGGACGCCACCAACCGCCACATGATCTGCGATATCCGCGAGGTGCTGCATCTGGGCTGGGATCTGCTGGCCGTCATCCATCCGCCCTGCACCCGGCTCTGCAATTCGGGCGTCCGCTGGCTGCATGTGCCGCCGAGCAACGCCCCGGCCGAGGCGCGCCCGGACGAACGCACCGCCTGGCCGGATCTGCCCGAGGACACCCGCCGCGCGATCATGTGGCGGCTGCTCGACGAGGGCGCGGCGCTGTTCTCGGCCTGCTGGCACGCCCCGATCCCGCGCGTCGCGGTCGAGAACCCGGTGATGCACCGGCACGGGCGCGCGCGACTGCCGGCCGATCTGCCCAAACCCCAGATCGTCCAGCCCTGGTGGTTCGGCGAGCCGGTCTTCAAGGCGACGGGGCTTTACCTGCGCGGGCTCGCGCCGCTGAGCGCCACCAACCGGCTGACCCCGCCCGCGCCCGGCACCGAGGCGCACAAGCGCTGGAGCGCGGTCCACCGAGCCCCGCCCGGACCCGACAGGTGGAAGATCAGATCCCGCACCTTCGAAGGCCTCGCCGCAGCTGCGGCGGACCAATGGGGCGAAAACGCAAGAAGGGAGGCCGCCTGATGGCCAAGGAGATCCAATGGCCCCGCGAAATCTGGGCCGCTCAACCCAACCCGGATGATGCTGATGGCAGGCATGTCTTTTCGGTGCATACGACCGTCCCGCGCTTTGAGGGCGACAGCGAACGCGATTGCGCGTTTCACCGCTATATCGACGGCGACATCCTCGTCAGCGCGGATCGCTATCACCTGGAAATGCTAACCGCGCTGCGCGCCCGGGCCGAGACGGCAGAGGCCGAACGCGACCGGCTCCGCGCCGAGCCCGAGCGGCTGCGGGACGTCGAGACCGAATACCGCATCATCACTGAAACAACACCTGACACGCTCACCCGCAGCTTCGGCCGGTTCCATGCCGAGGTAGCCCCGGCCGAGGCCCGGCTGATCATCCGCGATGACTGCAAGGACGTGATCCGGCTCTTCGGCCGCGACCTGATCCGCAGCTCGCTTCTGGGCGGAAGCTGGGCGCCCGATATCGAGCGCGCGCTGCGCTGGGGGCTCGAACTGATCGAGGCCGAGCTCGGCGAGGATCTGCGCTATCGCGCGGGCGTGATGGCCGCCGTCAATCTCTGCTGGCGGCTGCGCCTGGCCAATGATCCGCGCCGCGCGGAGCGGCTTCTGCTGGGCGATCCGGAAGCCGGGCAACCGCCAGCAGAGCCCCGGATCTGTCCCGCCTGCGGCGAGCTGGTGACTGACAGCCTCGGATGCGGTGGCGGTATCTGCTGGGCCTCAGCCGCCTTTCCGAAGCCGGTCGAAGAGCCCGCCGACAAGGCGTTCCGCGACGCCATCGCCGAGCTGGTCGATTGCGCCATGAAGGAGGGAAAACCCGATGTCTGACATCCACCAGCTTCCGCCCCTCGGGCTGCACCTGCCAGCGCAGCGCGGATACTGCGACATTTGCCGTTTCGGGGCCGTCGCGGCGGGAAAACTCGCGAGCGAGGAGGGCGCGCCATGAACAAGCATCTTCGCACCGACGACCGCGTGCGTCGCCTCGTCTCTGCCGTTGAGGCATGCGGGAAAACTGTGCAGCGTGTCATTGTGAGGGGCAGGGAGGTCGAGCTGATCCTGCTTCGCGACCAGGACGAGATCGACGAATTCGAAGCGATGGATCTGAGACGATGAAGCGTGACTTGCCGAAGCATGTCTATCGAAAGGGAACGGCGATCTACTGGCAGCGCCGGGGCGAGCCGACCGTCCGGATGGAGAACCAGGAACTGACCCCGGCGTTCTGGGCGGAATATGCGCTTCGGCTCAAGGGGCCTGTCCGCGCACCGTCCAAGCGGACCTTCAACGGGCTGATCGACAGCTACCGCCGATCCGAGCGCTACACCTCTCTGGCGCCCCGAACCCGCAAGGATTACGAGCGCGTGCTCTCCGTGATCGAGGCGAAATGGGGCGCTCTCGATCCGGTCAAGGCGCAGCGCAAGCACTTCATTGCCTTGCGCGATGCCAACGCTGACGCGGCCCGATTCGCAAACTACGTGGTTCAGGTGTCCCGTGTCCTGATGGAGCATGCCATCGACATTGGCATGGTGTCCGAGAACCCGGCCAAGGGCATCAAGCAGGTGAAAGGCGAGACGATAGATCGTCGACCGTGGCCCGCCGATCTGGTCAAGGCGTATCGAGACGCTGCGGAAGGGCGCGCGCTACTCGTCTTTGAACTCTGCCTCGGAACCGGGCAGCGGATCGGCGATGTGCTGAAAATGCGCTGGAGCGATCTTGAGAATGGCGGGATCAATGTCCGGCAGAACAAGACCGGCAAGACCCTGTGGGTGCCGTTTACGAAGACATTGCGGGCCACGCTCGACGCGGCCGACCGCCGCAGCGTCTTCATCCTGACCAACGAACGCGCAACTGGCCCGTGGTCGTACAGGGGCGCCGCGCAGGCGGTCAGGAAGGTGAGGGAGGAGATTGGCGCGGAAGCCTACGACATTCATGCCCTGCGCCACACCGCGGCTTCGGAACTCTGCACCTTGGGGCTGACGGATGAGGAAATCGCATCCGTCACCGGCCAATCCATGGCGATGGTTGCGCATTACACTGCCCATGTGAGGCAGAAGGTCCGTGCGCTCAAAGCCCAAGAACGCAGGCTGTAGAACGGAACGGGACCAGAACGTGAATGTTGAGAGCGGTGTTGAGAGAGTGCGGGGCGGAACCGCTAAGTAGTGGAGGCGAGTAGGAGAATCGAACTCCTGTACACGGATTTGCAATCCGCTGCGTAACCACTCCGCCAACTCGCCAGATCAGCGGCCTAGCCTCTAGCATTCGCAAACACGCAGCACAAGTACAAGATGCGCGTTTGGGTGAGGTCCGTCCTGCTGCGCGCCTTGTCGGCATATATCCAGGACAGATCCGTAGATCCGGCGCGGCCGCTCTGAGGGATTTTCGTCCCGGTCTCAGGTTTCGCAGCTTGCAGGAGGCACGACTGCGGGCCGATCGGAGAGGGCGGCCGGTTCCAAGGCCCTGACGCGTCAGGGCCGGGGGTAAAATGGTCGAGGACAGAAACGCGGCCGGAGCATGGGGGCCAGCAGGCTCCTTGCCCTGGGGGGAGCCTCCCGATCATACGGATTTTGCGCCCATGTGGTTCTTTCGGTGCCGGACGGCATGAGACGGCATGCTCGCGCCGATAGCGGAAGACCGGCTGGCGACTGTTCGTCCTGAGAGATCGCTGCGACATCGGCCGGCGGCACGGCCTTTGCCGCCCATGCCGCTGGCAGCGCGCCCGGCCTCGTTTTCCGTCGAACGAAGAGCGGACCGGTCCGGGCTTTCGCGCCCTGTCCTGGCGTTTTGAACCAGACCCTCGCAAAGGTGGCCGGATCGGCGATGATCGGGCGGGGGGGGCGTTCTGCCGGACAACGGAAATCCGGGTCGCGGCGCCGGAGGCCCCGGATCGCGAGGGCGACCGGCGATCTGTCATCCCAGCAAGGCTTCGGTCTGGAATGGCTGAAAGCCCGGTGGGCGGCGCTGTCCTGCCAGTCCTGATGGTGTTTCCGGGCGCGTTCACGCGGTTCGGGATGCGCTGGCCTGCCGAGGGTCGGGCGCGCGGCCGGTAGACTACGGCCCTGCCGACCGGAGAGACGTCTCTGGAGAGGTCCGTATCCGGAGACCCCGGGGCCGGCCCCGTTTCAGGCGCGCGCTGGCCCATGGATATCGGCCCGCCGGGTCGGTTTACTTGCCCCGCCGGATCCTGCATTTTCGCCGCATGCCCGTTGCGAGACGATAAGATGATCTCCGATCCCGCCCCCGATTTCGATCTTGGCGAGTTCCTGCCCTATCTGCTCAACCAGGCCGCCCAGGAGACCAGTGCCGGCTTTCATGCGATCTACCGGGCCGAATACGGGATGCTGCGGACCGAATGGCGGGTCATGGTGCATCTGGGGCGCCATGGCGAGATGTCGGCCTCCGAGATCGGGCGGTTGTCGATGACCCACAAGGCCAAGATCTCGCGTGCGGTACGGGCGCTTGAAGAAAAGCGCTTTCTGCAGCGCTGCCCCGATTCCGACGACCGGCGCTCGGAGATCCTGTCGCTGACGCCCGAGGGGCATGCGGCGCTGGCGCGACTGTCGGCGCGGGCGCGCGCCTATGGGGCGGACATCGAAGCGCGCTTCACCGATGAAGAGCGCGCATTGCTGAAGTCCTTCCTGCGGCGGCTCGCGGCCGAGACGGCCTGACCTGCGCCGATCTGCGGTTTGCATCGTCCGCGCAAAGGACTATTCACGAGAAAACCACTCAACCAGGCGGGGCCCATGTCCGTTTCGATGCTCTCCACCGTCGTCAAGCCGATGCATCCCGAGGGGCGCCGTTTCGTCGCCATCGCTGCGGGCCTGACGGTTCTGTTCTTCCTGATCTGGGCGCCTCTGGGCTGGATCGGGCTCGGCCTGACGGTCTGGGTCTATTATTTCTTCCGCGATCCCGAACGGGTGACGCCGGCCCGGCCGGGGCTGATGGTCTCGCCCGCCGACGGCATCGTGTCGCTTCTGGAACCCGCCGTGCCGCCGGCCGAGCTGGGCCTGGGCGAGGCGCCGATGACCCGGATCTCGGTCTTCATGTCGGTCTTCAATTGCCATGTGAACCGGCTGCCCGCGGCGGGCCGGGTGACCGGAATCGCCTACCGCCCCGGCAAGTTCCTCAATGCCTCGCTCGACAAGGCCTCGGAAGACAACGAGCGCAACGGGCTGGCGGTCGAGCTGGCCGACGGGCGCCGTTATGGCGTGGTGCAGATCGCCGGGCTGGTCGCGCGGCGCATCCTGTGCTGGACCGCCGAGGGCCAGAGCCTCGCCACCGGCGAGCGTTTCGGGCTGATCCGGTTCGGATCGCGGCTCGATATCTATCTTCCCGAAGGGGTCGAGCCGCTGGTCTCGATCGGCCAGACCATGGTGGCGGGCGAGACCGTCATCGCCGATCTCGGCGCCTGACCCGACGGAGGGCTGACGATGAAGAAGTTCATCCGCCGCGATCCGCAACACCGCGACCAGGTGCCGTTCCTGCAGCTTCTGCCCAATCTGGTGACGCTGTCGGGGATGTGCCTCGGGCTGACCTCGATCCGTTTCGCGATGGATGGGCGCTATGACGGGGCGGCGCTGCTTTTGCTGCTGGCGGCCTTGATGGACGGGCTCGACGGGTTGCTGGCGCGGCGGCTGAATGCGACCTCGAATTTCGGGGCCGAACTCGATTCGCTGTCGGATTTCCTGTGTTTCGGCGTCGCGCCGGGGCTTCTGATCTATCGGTTCTTCCTCGAGCCCTCGAACAATTTCGGCTGGATCTTCGTGCTGGTCTTTGCCGCGGCCTGCTGTCTGCGGTTGGCGCGCTTCAACGTGATGCGTGACGAGAACGAGGCCGAGACCAGCCACCATTTCCTCGGCGTGCCCGCGCCTGCGGGGGCGATGCTGGGCCTGCTGCCGCTGTTCGTCTCGCTGGCGGGCATCGTCGATCTGCGGCCGGTGCCGCATCTGGTGGCGTTCTGGCTGGGCTTCGTCGGCGTTCTGATGATCTCGCGGCTGCGGACTTTCTCGCCCAAGGCGATGCGCATTCCGCGCGCGCTGGTGGGGCTGATGATGTTTGCCACCGTGGTCGCGGTGGGGCTGATGTTCACCCGGATCTGGCTGCTTCTGACCGCGCTCGACCTCATCTATCTGGCCCTGCTCGTGCATGCCGCGCTGCAGGCCCGGCGTCCGGACGCCGGCTGATACGACTCAGAAGTCAGGCCCCGCGCGCAGGCGGGGTCTGATCCCGGGGAACTGATCCCGGGCACAGGCGCTTTGCCGCCGGGCCTGCGCGTTTTCCTCGACATGACGCAAGATCCGTCCGGGCGCGGCCGATCGGCCATGCGCATTGCCCTCTTTCCTCCGCCCCTGAAAGTTGATAGAAATGCTCAGGTACGCGGCGCGGTCCGCCGTGCCGATATAACACTCACTTGTCAGGCCCCAGCTCGTTGCCCGGTCCCCTGCCTCTCAAGACAGTACCACGCGATGAGTCTGCCTCTGTCCAGATACCAGCCCGTTCCGGCCCGTGATGGCCGGAGCCGGGGCGATGCCTGCCGGATCCCGGGACGGTCCTGCAGCCGTTCCCGGACGCGGCGGGGCCGGGGCAGGGGCCTTGCTGCAGAAACCGCAACCTAATGGAGGGACAGGATGGAGCGACCGAGCATGTGCAGGACCGGGATGACGGCAGCCCGGAGGGTGCGGGCATGACCCTCCTCCAGACCATCCGCCACAGCAGTGACGAGACCACCCAGCACGATGCCCGCATCCTGACCGGCGGCGGGAATACTGCGGTGATCGTGCTCGACGGCGTCGCCTACACGCTTCGGATCACCCGTTCGGGCAAGCTGATCCTGACCAAATAGGCGGGGTGCGGCGGCCGGACCTGTCAGTCTGTCGGTCGCCGCGTCCGCCCGCTCCGGTCCACCCGGGCCGATGACGGCGTCGCAGCGGATCGTGACCGCGTGAGACACCGGCCTGCGATTCGGGCCTGCGATTCGGGCTTGCGTTACGCGCTAGCGTTCCGGGCGGGCAAGGCAATGCCGCGTCGCAGCATTGTCACTTTACATATTCGTAAGCCGGGCATAACGCTGGGGACATTCGGGCCCCCTATCCTGGGGACAAGATCCGTTCCGGAGCCGTCCCGAAGCCACCGATGCCCCGCCCCTCTGCAGGGGCCGACGCGGCCGCGGGACTGGCGCCGTCCAGTCCGCAGAAGGAGCCGCGTCATGGCCGATACCCCTCACGAAACCGAGCAATCCGTTCCCCTGTTCTGGCCGATGGCCGCGGTTCTGGGGTGGCAGGAGGCCGGCTATCAGGCGATGGCTGACGGGCTTCGCTTCGTGCAGGAAGCGGCCGAGATCTCGGCCCCGCCCGAGCCGTCCTGGGCCAGCCCGAACGAGGTTCTGCTCGATCTCGACACCATGCGGTTGCGCGATTTCGGCGGCAGCGGCAGCGGGCTTCCGGTGATCATTGACGCGCCCTATGCGGGCCATTCCGCCACCATCGCCGATTTCGCCCCCGGGCAAAGCCTGGTGGCCACGCTTCTGGCGGCCGGGCTCGGCCGGGTGCTGGTCACCGACTGGAAATCGGCCGGCCCCGAGATGCGCGACTTCGACATCGACAAGTATTTGGCCGAGATCAACGTCGCCATCGACGAGGTCGGCGGGCGCGCGATTCTGGTCGGGCTGTGTCAGGGCGGCTGGATGTCGGCGATGGTCGCCGCCCGCTTTCCCTCCAAGGTCGCGGCGCTGGTGCTGGCGGGGTCGCCCATCGACACCGATGCGGGCGACGGGCCGATCCGCCGGATGGCGCATGAGACGCCGCTTTCGGCCTATCGGGACATGGTGGCCTCCCATCACGGCCGGATGTCGGGCAGCCTGATGCTGACCGGCTGGAAGAACATGCATGCGGAAAAGCAGTATCTGGGCAAGTTCCTCGATCTTTACGCCCATATCGAGGACCGCAACTATATCGAGCGGACCGAGACCTTCGAGCGCTGGTACGAAAACCCGCTGGATCTGCCGGGCCGCTATTACCTTCAGGCCATCGACCTGCTGTTCAAGCAGAACCTCTTTGCCAGGGGTGAATTCATGGGCCTCGGGCGGCGGCTGTCTCTGAAGGATGTGACCTGTCCGGCATACCTTCTCGCGGGTGAAGGCGACGATATCACCACCCGGGAACAGGTCTTCGCCGCCGAGGATCTCCTGGGCACGCCGAAGGCGCAGATCCGCAAGCTGCTCGCCAAGGGCGGGCATATCGGGCTGTTCATGGGCCGGCACACATTGGCGGATGTCTGGCCCGGCATCGCGGAGTGGATCGCGGAACAGGGAGGAAAGTGATGGACGGACAGGACCAGCCAGAGAGGGAGAAGCTGCCCCCCACCGACCCGCAAAAGGGGCTGAGCACCGCCGAGGCACAGGCCCGGCTCGGTCGCTTCGGCCCGAATACCCTGGCCGAGGAACACCGGAGCCTGTTCAAGCGGGTCTTCGGGTATTTCTGGGGGCCGATCCCCTGGCTGATCGAGATCGCGGCGATCCTGTCGCTGGTCCTGTCGGACTGGGCCGATTTCGGCGTGATCCTTGCCATGCTGCTGGTCAATGCGGGCGTCGGCTTCTTCGAGGAGAACAAGGCCGATTCGGCCATTGCCCTGCTCAAGCAGAAGCTTGCCCCCGCCGCCCGGGTGCTGCGCGACGGCCGCTGGCAGGAGATCGCCGCGACAGAGCTGGTGCCGGGCGATCTGGTAAGGCTCGAGATCGGCAATATCGTCCCGGCCGACCTGCGCCTGACCGAGGGGCAGTATCTCTCGGCCGACGAGGCGGCGCTGACGGGGGAGTCGCTGCCGGTCGACAAGGCGGTAGGCGACACCGCCTATTCGGGGTCGATCGTGCGGCTGGGCGAGATGGTGGGTGAGGTCACCGCCACCGGCATGAAGACCTATTTCGGCCGCACTGCGGCGCTGGTGCAGGGGCCCGGGCGCAAGTCCCATTTCCAGCAGGCGGTGATGCGGATCGGGAATTTCCTGATCGTCAGCGCGCTGGTGTTGGTCTCGATCATCCTGATCGTGTCGATCTGGCGCGACAATCCGCTGTGGCAGACCGTGCAATTCGCCCTGATCCTGACGGTTGCCGCCATTCCGGTGGCGCTGCCGACGGTGCTGTCGGTGACCATGGCGGTGGGCGCCGAGCGGCTGGCGCGGATGAAGGCCATCGTCTCGCGGCTGGTTTCCATCGAGGAGATGGCGGGCGTCGATGTGCTCTGTTCCGACAAGACCGGCACGCTGACCCTGAACCAGCTGACGGTTGAAACCCCGCGCCCCGCAGTGGGCGCGAGCCGGGACGATCTGCTGCTGGCCGCGGCGCTTGCCTGCAATGCCAATGCGCCCGATGCCATCGACCAGGCGGTGCTGGCCGCCGCCGACGGGATCGAGGCGCGGCGCGATTACAAGCTCGGGACCTTCACGCCCTTCGATCCGGTCTCGAAACGGACGCTGGCCGAGGCCCGGCGCGGCGACGAGACCTGGCGCTTTGCCAAGGGCGCGCCGCAGGTGATCCTCGATCTTGCGGGGCTCGAGGGGGCGGCGCGGACCGCGCTCGAGGCCGAGGTCGATGCCCTGGCGGCCCAGGGGTTCCGCGCCATCGGTGCGGCCCGGGCCCAAGGCGAGGGCGCCTGGCAGTTCCTCGGGCTGATCCCGATCTTCGACCCGCCCCGGCCCGATGCCGCCGAGACCATCGCGAAGGCCGGCGAGATGGGCGTCACCGTCAAGATGATCACCGGCGATCACGAGGCCATCGCCCGCCAGATCGCGGGGCAGCTCGGGCTCGGGCAGGCGATGTACCCGGCGGGCCAGCTTCTGGAGGGCGACCCGGCCGAGGTCGAGGCGCGCGTGCGCGCGGCCGACGGTTTTGCCCGCGTTCTGCCCGAACACAAGTTCCGCATCGTCGAGGTGCTGCAGCAGGGTGGCAGCATCGTCGCGATGACCGGCGACGGGGTGAATGACGCCCCCGCGCTGAAGCGCGCCGATGCAGGGATCGCTGTCAGCGGTGCGACCGATGCCGCGCGCGCCGCGGCCGATCTGGTCCTGACCGGAACGGGCCTGTCGATCATCACCGAGGCCATCGCCGAGGCCCGCCGCATCTTCGAGCGGATGACAAGCTACGCCACCTTCCGCATCGCCGAGACCATCCGGGTGCTGCTGTTCATGGTGCTGGCGATCCTGGCCTATGATGTCTACCCGGTCACCGCGATCATGATCGTGCTTCTGGCGGTGCTGAACGACTTCCCGATCATGATGATCGCCTTCGACAATGTTGCGGTCTCGCCCAAACCCGTGCGCTGGGACATGCGCCGCGTCATCACCGTCGCCTCGACGCTGGGCGTGATGGGGGTGGTCGAGACCTTCCTGCTGTTCTGGTATGTCGACAGCATCCTGCACCTGCCGCGCGAGACGATCCAGACGCTGATCTTCCTGAAACTGCTCGTGTCCGGCCACATGACGCTTTACGTCACCCGCAACCAGAACTGGTTCTGGACTCGGCCATGGCCCGACTGGAAGCTTTTCGCGACCACCGAGGTGACCCAGGTCATCGGCACGCTGATCGCCGTCTATGGCCTGCTCGTCACGCCCATCGGCTGGACCGCGGCACTTCTGGTCTGGGCCTATTGCCTGGCCTGGCTGCCGATCGAGGGCGCCATCGCCATGAGCGTGCGGCGGCTTTACGCGACCCGCTTGCGGGGCTGAGCCTGTCGGAGGGCACGCTTCGGAAGACGCATGGCCCCCCCCTCGCTTCGGTTATTGCCGGGGCAGGGGCCGGTGCCGTCCGCAGGACATGCGGAGGCGAGGCGGTTCGTTCCGGTCCCGGCTCTCCAGGGCCCGCGGGCCAATGAAGAGGTCCGGGCGACATGATCGGGAAGGGGACGCTTCGGTATCGTGGCTGCCCCGGGGGACTGGCAGACGGTCCCTGTGCCAAGGCCAGCGAATGGCGACGCCGCAGGACAGCCCCGGCTTCGGGATGGCATGTCCTGGCGAAGACCGATGCCGCGACCGGCGGAGACGACGCCCGGCAGGTGAACGGGAACCGATCGCGGCTGGCCCCGATGCTTCAGCATAACGCAGACCCGGCGGGCCGGACAGGTCGGCGCGAGAGGACTTGTCAAACCGGCCCGGAATTGGTCTGAGCTTTGATGGGACAAACAGGAAGGGAGACGGGCCGTGACGGAACGACGTGCAGGCGCGGGATATGTGGCGAAGGCCGGGCTCGAGGTTGCGGCAGATCTGGCGGCCTTTGTCGAAGAGGCGGCGCTGCCCGGGACCGGGATCTCGCCCGACAGGTTCTGGACCGGCTTCGCGGAGCTCCTGCACGATCTGACGCCGAAGAACCGCGCGCTTCTGGAAACGCGCGAGAAGCTGCAGCTTCAGATCGATGCCTGGCATCAGGCCCGCCGCGGCGCGCCGCACGATCACGAGGCCTACAAGGCGTTTCTGGAAGAGATCGGCTATCTGCGGCCCGAGGGCGGGGATTTCGAGATCGAGACCGAGGGGCTCGACCCCGAGATCGCCTCGGTGCCGGGGCCGCAGCTGGTGGTGCCGATCACCAATGCCCGCTATGCGCTGAACGCGGCCAATGCGCGCTGGGGCAGCCTCTATGACGCGCTGTACGGCACCGATGCGATGGGCGGGCCGGCCCCTGCGGGCGGTTACGACCGCGGCCGCGGCGCCCGCGTGGTGGCCCGGGCCCGGGTGTTTCTGGACGAGGCCTTCCCGGTCGCGGGCAGCAGCCATGCCGATGCCCGGCGCTATCACGTCCAGGGCGGCGCCCTGCTGATCGACGATCACCCGCTTGAGGATCCGTCGAAATTCGTCGGCTATCGCGGCCATCCGCGGGCGCCGGACGCGGTTCTGCTTAAGAACAACAACCTGCATGTCGAGCTGGTCTTCGACCGGACCCATCCGGTGGGGGCGCGCGATCAGGCCGGGCTGGCCGATATCCGGCTGGAAAGTGCTGTTTCGGCGATCATGGATTGCGAGGATTCGGTGGCCTGCGTCGATGCCGCCGACAAGATCGTCGCCTATCGCAACTGGCTCGGGCTGATGCGGGGCGACCTGACCACCGATTTCGTCAAGGGCGGCGCGCGGCTGACCCGGGCGCTGTCGCCCGATCTCGACTTTGTCGCCCCCGACGGCACGCCTAGCGCGCTCAAGGGGCGGGCGCTGATGCTGGTGCGCAATGTCGGCCATCTGATGACCAATCCGGCGATCCGCGACGGTGCGGGCCAGGAGGTCTTCGAGGGGCTGATGGACGCGGCCATCACCACGCTGATCGCCATGCATGACCTGACGAAGACCGGGGGCGCGCGGAACTCGGTCGCGGGCTCGATCTACGTGGTCAAGCCCAAGATGCACGGCCCCGACGAGGTCGCCTTCGCCGACGAGACCTTCACCCGGGTCGAAGCGATGCTGGGCCTGCCACGCTATACCGTCAAGCTCGGCATCATGGACGAGGAGCGCCGCACCTCGGTCAATCTAAAGGAATGCATCCGCGCGGCGAAGCACCGGGTGGCCTTCATCAATACGGGCTTCCTCGACCGCACCGGCGACGAGATCCATACCTCGATGGAGGCCGGGCCCTTCAGCCGCAAGGAATTCATCAAGCGCAAGTCCTGGATCACCGCCTACGAGAACCTCAATGTGGATATCGGGCTCGAATGCGGCCTGTCCGGCAAGGCCCAAATCGGCAAGGGCATGTGGGCGATGCCCGACAGGATGGCGGCGATGCTGTCCTCGAAGATCGAGCATCCCAGGGCCGGTGCCACCTGTGCCTGGGTGCCGTCGCCCACGGCCGCGACGCTGCATGCGCTGCATTATCACCAGGTCGATGTCTTCGCGGTGCAGGCGGGCCTGAAGGCGGGCGGACGGCGCGCCCATGTCGACGGCATTCTCGAGATTCCGCTCGCGGCCTTCCGCAAATGGACCCGGGCGCAGATCCTGCGCGAGGTCGAGAACAACGCGCAGGGCATCCTCGGCTATGTGGTGCGCTGGATCGACCAGGGCGTGGGCTGCTCCAAGGTGCCCGACATCAACGATATCGGCCTGATGGAGGATCGCGCCACCTGCCGGATCTCGGCCCAGCATATCGCCAACTGGCTGCATCATGGCGTGGTTACCGAAGACGAGGTTGCCGACGTGATGCGCCGCATGGCCGAGGTGGTCGACCGGCAGAATGCGGAGGATCCGGCCTATCTGCCGATGGCGCCGGAGTTCGGGGGCGTGGCCTTCCGCGCGGCCTGCGATCTGGTCTTCGAGGGCCGCAGGCAGCCTTCGGGCTATACCGAGCCGGTGCTGCATGCCCGGCGGCTGGAGCGCAAGGCCGAGATTGCTGCGGAAGGCTGAGGCAGATCCGCGACGCCGCGCCCGGTCGGGCGCGGCAGTTCATCCCCCTAGCGCCTCTTGAAACCCGCACGCACGGCGCGGATGCGCCCGGGCCCGTTGCTGCGGGGCAGAAGATTTCCTGAAAGCCAGACGGCACGTCGCACGTCCCGGGCAGGGCACCCCCGGTTGGCTATCCCACGGCTGACGCCGGGAGGCGCCGCGGCGCCTCCCTGAACTCGTTACGAACGGGCATTGCTTGTGATGGCCCAGAAGTAACGGCCCAATGTTATGGAATGATTGCCGGTGCCGGAGCGACGCAGGGGCAAAGCGCAGGCCGTGCTGCGCTTTCTCGACCGGCTCTGCCTTGCCCGGGGAAGGGCGCGCTGTCACCGGGCAAGGCAGAGCCGGGCGGGGAGGCCGGCCACGGGCCCCCGCCCGAGCCGGGGTCAGACCACCCGTTCGACGACCGCCTGCAGCCGGGCCAGCGTGGCATCGGTATCCACGAGCTTGTCGATCCCGAAGAGACCGATCCGGAAGGTGCGGAACTCGGCGCCCTCGCCGACCTGCAGCGGCGTGCCCGAAGCGATCTGCATGCCCTCGGCGCGGAACCGGGCGCCCGACTGGATCTCGGGGTCGTCGGTATAGCAGACCACGACGCCCGGCGCGGCAAAGCCCGGGGCGGCGACCGAGGCGAAGCCATGTGCGGCCAGCATCTCGCGGACCTTCCGGCCCAGCTCGGCCTGCGCTGCCTTGGCGGCCTCGAAGCCCATCTCGCGGGTCTCGGCCATGGCGTCGCGCAGCCCGATCAGCGCGTCGGTCGGCATGGTGGCATGATAGGCATGCCCGCCATCTTCATAGGCCTTCATGATCGCGCGCCATTTCTTCAGGTCCATGGCGAAGGAATTCGAGGCGGTCTCGGCCAGCCGCTCGGCTGCGCGGGGCGACAGCATCACCATCCCGGCCGAGGGCGAGGCCGACCAGCCCTTCTGCGGCGCCGAGATCAGCACGTCGACGCCGGTTGCCTGCATGTCGACCCAGATGCAGCCCGAGGCGATGCAGTCGAGCACCATCAGCGCGCCGACCTCATGCGCAGCCGCCGCCATCGCGGCGATATAGTCGTCGGGCAGGATGATCCCTGCCGAGGTCTCGACATGGGGCGCGAAGACGACATCGGGACGGGTCTCGCGGATCTTCGCGACCACATCCTCGATCGGTGCGGGCGCGAACGGCGCCTTGGCCGCATTGCCGGCGGGACGCGCCATCAGCACCTCGGTTTCGCCGGCGAAGCCGCCCGCCTCGAAGATCTGTGTCCAGCGATAGGAGAACCAGCCGTTCCGGACGATCAGCGCGCGGCGCCCGGTGGCGAACTGGCGCGCGACGGATTCCATCGCGAAGGTGCCGCCGCCGGGCACCAGCGCGACCTCGGCCGCGCCATAGACCTCGCGCAGCATCTCCGAAATGTCGCGCATGGCGGTCTGGAACTTGGCCGACATGTGGTTCAGCGAGCGGTCGGTGAAAACGACGGAAAACTCGCTCAGACCGTCGGGATCGACATCGGGACGCAGGCCGGGCATCGGGCAGGACTCCTCTATGATTTCGGCTCTGACCTAGGCCCTTGACCGCCGGGATGCCAGAGAAAACCGGGTATGCACCGGGGAGGTATCGCTGCGCCCGCATCTGCCCGCACGCGCCGCCGATCCGGCTGGGCCGGGGCGAGATCCCGCCTCGGGCAGGTCCGGCACCCGAGGGGCCCCGCACGCCCACCGCCCGGCCGAGGGGGCTGTCGAGAAGCCCGATCCTGCTGCGCGAGCGCTTCCCCGCCTGACATCCATGCCCGGCTCGGCCCGGCCGCGTTGCCCGGGCCGAGCCCGCGCGCAAGCTGGTCCTGTCGTGGATTGCGCCGGACAGGGCGCGGCGGTTGCGTTCGGGCCCCGGCCGAGACCGTGCGCCCCCGCTTCCGGCGCCCGGGGCGCGAAGAGGGGCGGCAAGATCAGGATCCGGCTTCCGGCGCTCGGGTTCGGCCCGTCGCGATCCTGACAAGCCCTCCCGGGCCGGACCCTGGCGTGCTTTCCCGGACGCCCATTGCGGTGGATATCGGGCGGCGGATATCGGCTGGTACATGGTCCCCGGCGATCCGCCGGGGTGTCATCCGGCGGGTGCGGCTTCTGCCCGCGACGAGGTGTTCCATGTCAATGGCAGGATTGCCGAAAGCCGGGTGCCGCCGCCCCGCCGGCGCCCCAGTTCGAGCGTGCCGCCAAGCGCGCGCACGCGGTCGCGCATCGCCGTGAGCCCGCGCCCCTCGACCGTGCGGTCGGGAAGGCCCACCCCGTCATCCTCGACCGTGAGACACAGGGCCTTTGGCTGGCCCGGCAGGTCTTCTGGTCGCACTTCGACCCGCAGCCTGTCGGGCCTTCCGTGGCGCAGGGCGTTGGTCACGCCCTCCTGCACGAAGCTATAAGCGGTCAGATCGACGATCTCCTCGGTCTCGGGAAGGCGGTCGGGCAGCTCGATCGTCCAG
Organism: Rhodovulum sp. HP10; assembly: GCF_047553435.1. Taxonomy (NCBI): domain Bacteria; kingdom Pseudomonadati; phylum Pseudomonadota; class Alphaproteobacteria; order Rhodobacterales; family Paracoccaceae; genus Rhodovulum; species Rhodovulum sp. HP10. Next base: position 1,139,622 of record NZ_CP180201.1, on the reverse strand, counting down.
TCGAGATTGCCATGGGTGCTGCGGAACCCGTCGAGCATGTCGCCGAGCGCCTCGAGCAGCGGCAACTGGCCCAGTGTCATCGGGCGTAGCGTGGTCAGCAGCCGGGTATTGGCGGTGTGGATCTGATCGACGATGGCCGACAGGGTGGCGGCCTCGCGCTGCAATGCCGTATCGCCGGCCCGTGCCGCGGCGCGCTGGATGGCGCCCGCCTTGACCTTCAGGTCGAACAGGCAGGGGCCGAACTCGTCCTGCAGTTCCATCGCGATGGTCCGGCGTTCGTGATCGCCGAGCTCGACGATCTTGCGCGCAAGTGCTGCGCGGTCGGCCTCGCTTGCCTCGAGGTTGTCGGCGAGGGCGTTGAACCCGTCCGCCAGGGGTCGGAAGTCCGGGGTCGGTACCTCCGGAAGCCGGGTGTGCAGCGCCCCGCCGCGCAGCGCGCCGAGCCCGTCGCGCAGCCTGTCGAGCGGGCCGAGCGCGCGCCGGATCAGAAGAACCAGCAAGACCCCTGTCAGGCCGAAGCCGAGCGCCAGCGCCCAGAGCAGCGCCGCTGCATCCTCCCAGACCTCGTCGATCTCGTCCTCTGGCGCCGTTGCGATCGAGACGGTGCCGTAATCGGTGCCATCGGCCAGCACCGACATCCGGGTCTCGCGGTTCGCGGGCATCACCAGATCGCGGAACCAGCCCGGCGCGCGGCGGCGGTGGGGGGCGGTCTCATGCGCCAGGCGGCTTTCGGCCCGTATCACCGGCAGGGCGCCGGTTCGCGCGTCGGTCAGCCCGATGCGCACATGGCGCGGCTCGATCAGGGTCTCGGAAAGCTCGGCCATCACCTGTTCGGGCGGGCGATTGCGCAGCGCCGCGCCCATCGCCGCGATCACCTGCGCCCGGGCGCCGGCTTCGGCCGCCGCCATCTCGACCTCGACCGCTTCGCGCGCATTGTGGAACAGCACCAGCGCCGCCAGCGCCAGTGCGGCCAGCTGCATCAGTCCCACACACAGAACGACCTGCCAGCTCAGGTGGAGGCGTGACATCATTCAATATCCTCCAGATTGTTTCGAGGATAGCCCGGCACGGCCTCCGGGTCGATTGCTCAAAAGTCGGAGCCAGACGGCCCAAAGACGCAGTGGCCGGGTCCTTTCGGCCGGAAATGGCCGAAATGGCGGGTCCGGCATGTCAGCGAGAGGGGGGAGGAGGCGAGAGGCAACGTAAGGGCCCGCGTGCCGGGACATCGGGCCTGCCTTCGGCGGACGGGGGCGCCGCCCGGCTCCGATGCCCCGGGGCTGGCGTCTTGCATGGCCGTGGCGACCTCTTTTCCGCCCTTGGCCAAGGAAGAGCGATTGCGCAGCTCTTATGTCCCTGTCGCGCCTCGATCTGCCGGTGCCCGATTCCGGGGGGCGGAGGGCCGGGGGGCCAGTTTCGGGTCGCCATGAGGCTGTTCTCCGCGCGTACCGGGCTCTGGGCGGTCCGGTCCCGCGCCGACAGAGGCGCCGAGCCAGGTCCTGTCATGGCCGCAATGGACCTTATGCACGCGAAGGACCGGCCGGTCCCTGTGGTGCTCCCGTGCCAGATGCCGGTTGTCCCTCGGGCGCTGCCCGCGCCCGTGCGGCGTGTCAGCGAGAGCGGCAGGGTGACCTCATCCCTCCCGACATCAAGAGGCTCGGGCGGTGGCCCATAGAGATGCCATCGCGTCACGGATACCCGCAGTGGCTGCCTCAACCGAGGCGCGGGCTGCGACTTTGTCCATGTCACGGTCGATGACGCGACCCGGCTGCTCTCTGTCGTGGTGCTGGCGGACGAGGTCAGGGCCACGACCACCGCATTCCTGCTACGTGCCCTGCGCCGGTTCCGGATCAAGGCATCAAAGGCGAACCTGTGATGAGCGACAACGGCAGAGCCCGGCACGCACACCGTTTCCGCAAGGCGTTGCATTGGCTGCATATCCGCCAAATCCAAAGGCCGCGCGGGTTCGCCGGGAAAACGATCCACCAGATCGTTTTCCCGGCCGGTTCACTCCAGACCCTTCTGCGCGAATGGGCCCATGGGCTTGCGCGCCCGTCTTCGGTGGCACGCAATGCCGGCCTGCCGCGCTGGCTTGACTGGTTCAATCGCTCAGGGCCGCATTCAGCGCTCAACGGCCCCGCCGCCGCTTGCGCTGGTGAACACCCTCATGAGGAAGCACCGCGCACTGGCCGTGCCGGTCGAGAGGCAGAAGGGAGCGAGCCCGCCGATGGGCAGGTCCGGGGAAAACGGAGCTTTGCGCTCGGCGACATGTCCCGCGCCGATGGCCAATGGGATCATCGGGCGCCGCAAGGGCCGCGCTTACCCTTCGGTGCCGCCTCAGCGCAGTCGGGCCAGCAGCGGGCGCGAGGCTTTGCCGGTAACTGTCAGCCGGTTCCGCGCCTCATAGCGCCGGATCGCCTCTTCGGTCTTCGGACCGATCACCCCGTCGGTTCCCTCGGTGTCGTAGCCCGCATCGGTCAGGCGGCGCTGCAGCTCCTTGCGGTCCTCCAGCGTCAGGCCGGCCGCATCCGGCGGGAAGGCCTTCGAAAGCGGCGGCCCGCCGGCCAGCCGGTCGGAGAGATGGCCGATGCCGATGCCGTAACTGACGGCGTTGTTGTAGCGCAGGATGACGTCGAAATTCGCGAAAAGGGCAAAGGCGGGGCCCTGCCGGCCGGCCGGGGCCAGGAGGGCAGTGGCGCCCGCGCGGGGCAGTGGCCGGCCGTCGCTGCGCGTCACACCCAGGGCCGACCAGGCGGCTGCGTCCTGTGGGCGCCCGCGCCCGGTCCGGGCCAGATCGAGCGTGTCGGGCAGGCGCACCTCCATCCCCCAGGGCTGGCCGGCGCGCCAGCCCGAGCGCTGCAGATAGGCCGCCGTCGAGGCCAGCGCGTCGGTCGGGTCGTCGGACCAGATGTCGCGCCGCCCGTCGCCGTCGAAATCGACCGCATAGGCCAGATAGGAGGTCGGGATGAACTGGGTATGGCCCATCGCGCCCGCCCAGCTGCCGGTCATCCGGGCGGGGGTGATGTCGCCCCGGTCGAGGATCTTCAGCGCCGCGATCAGCTGACCCTCGAAGAAGCTGCCGCGACGGCCGTCATAGGCCAGCGTCGCCAGCGCCGAGACCACCGGAATGTCGCCCCGGCGCGCGCCATAGCGGCTTTCCAGCCCCCAGATCGCGGTCACGACCGGCGCCGCGACACCGTAGCGCGCCTCGATCTCGGCAAGGCGCCGGGCATGGCGGGCCAGCATCGCCCGGCCGGTCGCGACCCGTTCGTCCGAGGCGGCGATGGCCAGGTAATCCTCGAGGCTGCGGGTGAATTCGGTCTGGTTGCGGTCCTTCTCGATCACTCCGGGAAGATAGTCCGCGCGGCCGAGCGCCCGGTCGAGCGTGGCGGGGGTGATACCCGCGGCCGCCGCGCGCGGCCGGAAGCTGCGGCGCCAGGCCTCGAAGCCGGGATTGGCGACAGGCCGCAGTGCCCCGCCGTTACAGGCCGAAAGCGCCGAGGCGGCGAGAGCCATGAGAAGCGGGCGTCTTGCGATGGTCATCGTCGGGGCCTTCCTTTCCGCGCGTTCCGTTCCGGGGTCTGGATAGCGGGGCCGGGGCGCCGCGCCTAGGGTCAGCCCTGTCCTTGCCGCGTTGCCGGGCGGGAGCCCGCCGAACGGCGCCCGGCGCGGCTTCGGCGGAAAGGCCGAGCCGGGGCAGATGGCATATGGCTGTCACATGAAGGGTGCAACGGCGTCGCGAATGGCCGCCGATCCTGCGGTCGGCTCCTTTCGATCTGTCAGGAGATACGAGATGACAATGACGCTGTCCTCCCTGTCCCGCCGTGCCGTGCTGGCAAGCGGTGCCGCCATGCTGGCCGCGCCCCTGATCGCGCGCCGGGCCCCGGCCTCGTCGGGCGAGGTCAAGGTCTTCGCCTGGGGCGACTATTTCCGGACCGGCGAGATCCTCGAGGCCTTCACCGGGGCGACCGGCATCAAGGTCAATCTCTCGACCTATGGCTCGAACGAGGAAGCGACCGCGAAGCTGCGCAGCGCGGGCGGCAGGGGCTTCGACATCCTGTTCCCCTCGGTCGACAGCCGGCCCGATTACGACGACGGCAACCTGCTGGACGAGATCGACGGGTCCAAGCTGAAGGTCGAGCGGGTCCAGTCCGCGCTCTGGTGCTCGTCGCTGCAACTGGGGGGTAGCGCATCGCGGCAGGCGCTATCTGGTGCCTTTCGACGGGGGCACCGAGGGCATCACCTGGGATGCCAGCCTGCATGACATCGCCCCGGGCGCGCTGTCCTATGGCCATCTCTGGGCCGGGGGGCTCGACCGTCAGGTCGCGCTGCGACAGAAATCGGTGCTGACCAGCCTTCCTATCTGTCTCGACGCCATCGGTGAGGTGCGCTCGAACCGGGCGATGGACATCTAAGCCTCGGAAGCGGAAAACACGCCGTGTCTTCGATGCCTGCATCGCCTTCGTGAAAAGCACCGCGGCAATATCGGCGCGTTCTGGAGCAATGCCACCGAAGCCACCGCCGCCATTCCCTCGGGCGCTGAAAATGTCGACCAGGTCTATGAATCCCTCAATTCCCTGCTGACGCCCGGGATCGGCGGCATGTTCTCGAATGCCACCGGTTGCAGTTCGGCCGCCCTGGGCGCGGCCGAGCACATCACCGAGGCCAGGAAGGAGGCCCTCACCTTCGCCTATCGGGGCGATGCCATCAACAATCTCTGGTGGTGGCCGATGTTCACGCCCTGGATCTCGCCGCTGCGCGAGGAATATACCGAAAAGCTCACCAACGTCTGACCGGCCGGCCTGACGCGCGGGGGGCTCCGGCCGCCCGCGCCCGCCCTTTTCCGGACCTGCCCCATGACCTCACCCTCCCGCGGAATATATGTCGCGCTTGTCGGTGCGGTGGTGCGCTTCGGCAGCTTCCAGGCCGTCCATCCCGCCGATCTGGCCATCGAGGCGGGCGCCTTCTTCCCGATCCTCGGGCCTTCGGGCTGCAGCAAGATCACGATCCTGCGCCTGCTGTCGGGCTTTATCGAGCCGTCCGGGGGCGAGGTGCGGATCGGTGGACGACCGATGGCCGGGATCGGCCCGTCCGACCGCTCTGATCTTCCAGAACCTTGCCTTGTTTCCGCTGATGCCGGTCTGGGAGAACGTGGCCTTCGGGCTCGAGATGGGGGGCTGGAGCCGTCGCCGCCGTCACGACCGCGCCTTCGAGTTCCTTGACATGGTCGCGCTGGGCGGGCAGCGCCCGCGCGTCGCCATCGTCCGCGCGCTGGAGGTGGAGCCGGCGGTGCTGTTGCTGGACGAGCCGCCTTCCGCGCTCGATCTCAAGCTGCGTCAGCACATGCGGGCCGAGCTCAAGCAGCTCCAGGTCGCGACCGGCATCACCTTCGTCTACATCACCCATGATCAGGGCGAGGCGCTGACCATGTCGGACCGGGTGGCGGTGATGCGCCATGGCCGGATCGCGCAGGTCGGCAGTGCCGACGACATCTATGACCGTCCCGCCACCGCCTTCGTCGCCACCTTCGTCGACAAGATGAACCGTCTGTCCGGACGGATCGAAACCGTCGCCCGCGACCGCGCCCGGATCGCGACGGCGGGCGGCAGCTTCCTGGCGCAGAACCCGGGCGGGACGGCCCCGGGCGTCGAGACGGTGCTGTTCCTGCGGTCCGAACGCCTTCATCTGCTGGGTCCGGGCGAGGCTGCGGCCAATACCCTCGGCGGCCGTCTTGCGCGCCGCGACAAGGAGGGCGCCTTCTCGACCCTGGTCGTCGAGACCCCGGCCGGGGCCCTGACCGTGCAGCGGGTCAATTCGGGCGCCGGAGACCTGCCCGGGGGGCCGCTTCGTCTCGGCTTTTCCGAAGCGGCGGGGGTGATCATGCCCGGGGGCGGAACGGCCGATGACGCGGCTTGGGCGCAGCTTCGGCGCGCCGCTGGCCGTGTTGCTGGTGGTTCTGGCCGGGACCTGGATTCTCGGGCTGATCGCCGCGCCAAAGGCGATCATGATCAAGCGCTCGCTCTGGAATATGGAGCGCCCGGCGGGCGCGGCCGAGCTCTCGCTGGAGATCGACCAGCTTTATAACTGCCTCGATGTGCTGGCGCTGCGCCGCGCCGCAGCCGAAACCTCCGATGGCCCGCCCGACCGGGCCGGGCGGCTGGCCGCGAACGATGCCGAACGCGCCAGGCTTGCGGCCCGGATCGGCAGGCTGGAAGCGCAGGAAAGCACCCCGGTCCGGACCTGGACCCTGTCGGATCACGCGCAGATGGGGCGGGCGCATCTGTGGATCTTCGCCGGGACGATCCCTGCGGCGCTGGCCGTGACCGCCATCGCCTTCGCGGTCTGCTATCCCGTGGCCTTCGCCGTTGCCAGGCTCCAGCCGCCGCTGCGGGACGCGCTGATCATGCTGGCGCTGGTCATCCCCTATGCCATCAACGAGCTGCTCCGGGTCTTCGCCTGGCAGATGATCCTGAACCATGGCGGGCCGCTCAACGCGGTTCTGGGGCTTGCGGGCATCGGCCCGATACCCTTTCTTGAAAGCGGCACCGGCGTCTTCGTGGCGATGGTCTATGCCTATATCCTGTTCATGATCTTTCCGCTTTATAACGTGCTGGAAACGCTCGATACCAACCAGATCGAGGCCGCGTGCGACCTGGGCGCCGGGAGCTGGCAGATCCATCGCCGGATCGTGCTGCCCCATGCCCGGCCCGGCATCGCGGTCGGCGGCATCATGACCTTCATGCTGTCGGCCGGCTCCTATTCGGTGCCCTGTATCATAACCCGCGGGACCGCGGCGCCCTGTTTCGCGCAGCTCGTCTGCAACCGCTTCTTTTCTTCCAGGTCTCGGAATGGAACACGGGCGCGGCCCATGCGGTCAGCCTGCTGGCGGTCTGTACCGGCTTCGTCTTCCTAATGATGCGGCTTCTGAAGGTCCGGCTGCGGGATATCGCGAAATGACCCGGCAGGGCAGCGGCCTCGTTCTGCGGATCTATATGGGGGTCTTCTTCCTCTACATGTTCCTGCCGCTCCTGACGCCCGGCATGATCCTCGGGATCTCGACGGCGATCTTCCGGAACGAGCTGGGCGTCGCCGCCGGTCTGTTCACCGCGATCCTCGCCCAGACCAGCTTCATCGCCTCCTATGCCATGCTGATGTTCATGGCCCGGCTCCAGCGTCATGACATGGTGCTCGAGGCGGACGCGCGCGATCTCGGCGCGACGCCGTTCCAGGCCTTCCGCCGGATCACCCTGCCATTCCTGAAGCCCAAGATCCTGACCGCCACCATCATCACTTCCTGCGGAGCTTCGAGAATTACACCACCACCATCTTCTCGATCGGCGGCCAGCACCCGCTGGTGACCGAGATCGGCGCGCGGATGCGCTTCGGGCTGTCGCCCGCGATCAATGCGCCGGGCATCCTCTTCGTCCTGGCCACCATCGCCTTCGCGTTGGGCTGGGGCGCGCTGAAAGAGCGCGAGCGCCGCGCGGCGGACAGGCTCTGAGCCCCCCTTGCCTCTGCCCGGGGTTCCGGTCCATCTCTGGTCCCCGACATCAGGGCCGGGAGAAGCAGGCATGAAACCAGTGGCCAGCCGCGAGGCGATCGACGGGGTGCAGCAGATGCACCGGGCGCTGCACATGGCGCTGGATGCGCTTGAGAACCGCAACGAGCCCGCGCAGGCCGCCGAGATCCTGCGCCAGATCGACGTCGCCATGGTCGACTGGATCGAGGCCGCGCGCTTCATGCGCTGAGCTTGGTCTGGCCGTCACCCGGCTCTTCCTCTGGACTTTGGCCCCGATTGGCGGAACGATCTCCGGCATGCGACTTCTCCATACCGCCGACCTGCATCTCGGACGCCAGTTCAACGGCCTCTCGCTGGAGGCCGATCACGCCGCCATTCTCGATCAGATCGCGGCGGCGGCCCTGGCCTATGAGGTCGATGCGCTGGTGATCGCGGGCGATGTCTTCGACCGCGCCGCCCCGCCCGCCAGCGCCGTGCGGCAGTTCAATGCCTTTCTCACCCGGATCCGGGCCGAGACCGGCGCGGCGGTGGTGATGATCGCGGGCAATCACGATTCCGGCGACCGGATCGAGGCGATGTCGGTGATGACCGATACCGCCCGGGCGCTGATCCGGGGTACGGTCGCGGCCGAGGAGCCGCCGCTGATCCTCGAAGATGCCGATGGTCCGGTCGCGGTGTCGGCACTGCCCTTCGCTTGGGAATATGCCGCGCGCGAGGCGTTCGGCGACGAGACCCTCACCTCGCCCGAGGACGTGCTGCGCGCCCAGATCGCGGCGGCCCGGGCGGCGCTGCCCGAGGGCGCGCGCTGGGTCATCGTCGCCCATGGCACCGTCGCCGGCGCCAGTGTCAGCGGGGCCGAGCGGCCGCTGGCCCGGATCGGCGGGGTCGAGACGGTCGGGGCCGAGTTGTTCGACGGTGCCCGGTATGTCGCGCTTGGCCATCTGCACCGCCCGCAATCGGCCGGCCGCCCCGAAATCCGCTATGCCGGCGCGCCGCTCGCTTTCGGCTTCGACGAGGCGGGCGAGGAGAAATCCATGAGCCTTGTCGAGATCGACGGTGCCGGTGGGGTGCGGATCGAGCCGATCCCGTTCCGGCCGATCCGGGGCGTTCGGGTGATCGAGGGCCGCCATGAGGACCTGTTGCGGCTGCCGCCCTCGGAGGATTTCCTGCGCGCTGTCCTGACCGACGAGGCGCCGGTGATCGACGCGATGCGGCGGCTGCGCGCGGTGTTTCCCAATGCCTGCGACCTTTGCTATGCGCGCGAGGCGCGGGCGCCCGAAGTCAAGGCGCTGGGCCCGATGCCGCGCGGGCTCGACGATCCGATGGCGGTGATCGGCGCGTTCCTGGACCAGGTGCGCGGCGAGCGGGCCGATGCGGAGGAACTGGCCGCGATTGCCGCGACCCTCGACGGGCTGCGCGGCGGCGAGGAGGGGGCATGAGGCCGGTCCGGCTGACATTGCAGGCCTTCGGCCCGTTCCCGGGCCGCGAGGTGGTCGATTTCCGCGCCGCGGTGGCGGCCGGGCTGTTCGGGATCTATGGCCGGACCGGTTCGGGCAAGTCTACGATCTTCAGCGCGATGACCTTCGCGCTGTTCGGAGAGGCCGCGCGGGCCGAGCAGGACGCGCCGTCGCTTCGTGCCGATCATGCCGATCCGGACATGCCGACCGAGGTCGAGTTCGTGTTCGATCTGGGCGAGCGGCGCTATGTGCTTCTGCGTCGTCCCGATCAGGCGCGGCCCAAGACCCGTGGCAACGGCGAGACGCGCGACCCGCATGAGGCCTATCTTTTCGACGCGACCGGCCTGCCGCTCGACCGGATCGGGCCGGCGGGGCGCGGCAGGATCCTGGCCGAGAAGAAGGTGGGTGCGGTCTCGGCGGCGGTGACAGAGCTTCTGGGCTACGGCTCGGACCAGTTCCGCCAGATCGTGCTGCTGCCGCAGGGGCGGTTCGAGACCTTCCTGGCCGCGCGCACCCGCGAGCGGCTCGAGATCCTGCGCGAGCTTTTCGACGTCTCGATCTACCGCCGTCTTGCCGCGACGATGAAGACCGAGGCCGAGATGCAGGAACGGACCCTGCGCGAGGCGCGCGCGGTCTGCGAGGGACGGCTGGCGGCCGAGGGCTTTGAAGAGATGGAGGCGCTGGAAACCGGTCTTGCCGAGGCCGGGGTACGGCTGGATGCGGCCCGCACCGCCGAGGCATCGGCGACGCGCGAGGCGGCGGCGGCCCGTGCGGAGCTGAGCGCGGCAGAACAGACCGAGGCCCGGTTTCAGGCGGCGGCAGAGGCCGCAAAGGCGCTGGCCGAGATCCGCGAGGCGGCGCCCGCGATGGCCGAGCTGGCCGCGCAGCTGCGCCGGGCCGACCGTGCGCGGCTGTTGCTCGATCTCGAGGCGCGGGTGGTCGAGGCCGCGCGCGAGGCCGAGGCGGCCTCCGCACGGATGGATACGGCCGAGGCGCGTCTCGAAACCGCCGAGACCGCCGTCAGGCGGGCGGCGGCGCGGCAGGAGGCAGAGGCGGCGCGGGGGCCCGAAACCGAGGCGCTGCGCCGCGAGGTCGAGACGCTCGAGCGTCATGCCGAGACGCTTGCGGCGGCGGCAGGGCTGCAGCAGCGTGCCGCCGAGGCGCAGGCCGTGGCCGAGGCGGCACGGGCCGATCATTCCGCCGCAGAGGGAAGGCTGGCCCAGCTCATGGCGCAACGCGGCAAGGCGGCCGAAGCGGTGCAGGCGGCGCGGCAGACATCCGCCAACCGCGCGCTGCTCTCTGCCCGGTTGCAGGCGCTCGAAACCGAGATGAAGGCCGCGCTCGGCGTCGAGGCTGCGACCCGCGACGTGACCGAGACAACCGAGTCCGTGACCCGGCTGGTTCGGGTCCAGGAGCTTGCCGCCCGCCGAAGCCGTGCTGCTCATGCCGAGATGGAGGCCACCGAACGTCGTCTGGCCCGAAGCCATGCCCGGCATCTGGCCGCGGGGCTGAAACCGGGCGCGCCCTGCCCGGTCTGCGGCGCGACCGGGCATCCGGCGCCTGCCGCCGGGCCGGGCGAGGCATCGGCGCCCGAGGCCGCGGTCAGGACGGCGCGCGCCGCATGGGAAGAGGCCGACCGGGCGCAGCGTGAAGCCGACCGGGCGCTGGCCTCGGAGCGCGGTGTGCTGGCCGGCCGTCAGGAACGACTGGCCGCGCTCGAGCGGCCCGCGACCGACGCGGCGACGCTCAAGACCCGGATCCGGGCGACCCATGAGGCCCTGGCCGCGCTCGGGGCGGACACCGAGATCGCCGTCGCCGAGGGGCTGCTGGCCCGGCTCGACGCGGCGGTCAGGGCGGCCGAAGAGGCGCGCGAAAGCTGTCGCGAGATCATTTCCGAACGCGAGGCGGTGGCGCTGCGCGAAGCCGCGCGGATCGAGGCGATGCTGGCTCCGGTCCCCGAAACATTGCGCGCGGAGCCGACGCTGACGGCCGCGCTGGCCAGTCGGCAGGCGGCGTTCGAGGCGCGCGATGCGGCGCGGCTGGGCGCAATGAAGGCGGCCACCGAGACCCGCGAGGCGGCCCTGGCCGCGCGCGCGGCCCATGAGGCGGCGGTGCGGGCGATGGCCGAGGCGCGGGTTCGGCATGAGGGGGCCCGCCAGGCCTTTGCCAAGCGGCTGGCCGAGACCGGGCTGTCCGCGGGCGATCTGGCGGCACTGAAGCCCGCCATTGCCCGGCTGGAGGAGGACCGGGCGGCGGTCGAAGCGCATGGTCGTGCGCTGGCGGTGGCCGAAGAGCGGGCGCGGGCCACTGCCGAGGCGGTCGAGGGGCGGGTGCGGCCCGATCTGCCGGAGCTGCGCGAGGTGCTGGCCGCAGCCGAGGCGCGGCGCTCGGAGGCGACCGAGCAGCGGGCCGCGGCGGCGCATGCCTCGGACCATCTGGTGTCGCTTCGCGACGATCTTGCCGGAACGCTGCAGCGGCTCGGGGCCGAGGAGGCCGCGTCAGCGCCCCTGCGCCGCCTGTCGGCGCTTTTCGACGGGCGCAATCCCCAGGGGCTCGACCTCGAGACCTATGCCATCGGCGCGATGTTCGACCGGGTGCTGGCGGCGGCGAACCGGCGGCTCGGGCCGATGAGCGGGGGGCGCTACAGGCTGGAGCGCGAGGCCGAAGGGGGCGGAGGACGCGGACGGCGCGGGCTGGGGCTGCAGGTCTTCGATCTGTTCACCGGCAAGGCGCGTCCGACGACGACGCTGTCGGGCGGCGAGACCTTCATCGCCGCGCTGGCACTGGCGCTGGGGCTCGCGGATGCGGTCGAAAGCGCCAGCGGCAAGGTGCGGCTCGACACGATTTTCATCGATGAAGGCTTCGGCAGCCTCGACACCGAGGACGGTGCCGGGACGCTCGACCGGGTCCTGCAGGCGCTGGGGGCATTGGTCGGGCATACCAGGGCGGTCGGGCTGATCTCGCACGTGCCGCTGGTGCAGGAGGCGATCCCGAACGGGTTCTATGTGCACAAGGATCCGGCGGGCAGCCGGATCGAGACCCGCGCGCCGGTCTGAGGGCCGGGGCGGGACGGGACCTGTCCGGCTCAGGCATAGATGCTCTCGTCGTGGATGCGTTCGGCGATGTCGGCGGCCAGACGGCAGATGTCCAGGCAGGGCAGCAGGCGCTGCGCCGTGCCGCGTCCGAGGCTGACCATCTCTTCGCGAAAGGGCGCTGGGGCGGTGTTGAGCGCGCGCCAGTTTGCCGGTTCGATGCCCTCGACCGCGGAAACCTGAAAGCCAATTCTGCGCTCGGAGGGGCCGACCAGCAGCACCCGGCTATGCTGGCCCTTGCGCGGCGGGGCTTCGCCCAGGAACCCGGACAGGCAGACCAGCGTCGTTGCCCGGCCGCCGACCGAGAAGAAACCGAGTACGCCCGGGGCCCTGTGCGTCATCGGGGTTATGGCGGAGGGTGGTTCGATGATGTGCATGACCGTTTCGATCGGTGCGGCATGGGCGATACCGGCCTGGAAGATCAGGTAGCGGCGGCGATCGCGGATCAGTGCGTCGGGCGAAGGGGCGGAAGTCTCGCCCGGGTCGGATCCGGGATCGGAGAGGAGGTCGCCGGACGCGGCGGCAGACAGGCTGTCCGGCGCGGCTTCCGCGCCGATGCCCGCGGGGCGGGCGGGAATCGCGGCCCCGCCCGGTCGCGCGGGGGCAGTGGCATGCGCGGCAAGTTTCGGGCTGACCGGGGCCGACATTTCGGCGATGGCCTGCAACCCCTTCATCTCGCGCAGCCGCGGGCCTCCGATCACATAGGTCTGTGCCCCGTCCTCTGCGATGGCCAGTGAGGCGATGGCGCCCGCTCCGCCGCCCAGAAGCGCGGGTGGCGGTTGAAGATCGTCGGGGCGGAAGGTCGCGATGCGGCTGATCACGTCGACCGCGAGTCCGATCAGCCGGTCGTCGCCAAAGCCGAAGACCACGATTTCCGGGTCGGATATTTCGCGCGCACCGCCAAGCCCCAGAAGGCCGGTTGCGTCGAGCACGGGAACACGCAATCCGTTGACGGTGACCGAGCCGAGGCAGTCGCCTCCGGTCAGTGCATTCCGTTCGACGCTCTGGCGCGGCAGCGTGCGGTGGACCTCGACCGCAGGGGCGGCGAATGTGGCGTCGCCCGCGCGAAATGTCAGAAATGCGCGTCCCTCGCTGCCCGCCCCGCGGCGGGGGCGTTCGTCGCGGAGGAACCGGCTGGCAACGGGCAGCCCGGCCAGAGCGAACAGCGCGGCCGGGTCGACCACGTTCACCAGCTGTCCTTCGTGAAAGAAGCCGCCGACGAAGAAGGGTGTCCCGGAACCGCCCGTGGTAAGCGGCTGGACCGCGTTGTCGGCCAGCCGAGCCAGACCGGAAATCGCGTTCACCGCAAGCGCCAGCACCCGGTCGCCCTGGTTCAGGATCGCGGCGATGCCGGGAGGAGCGCCGACCGGGTCGATGCCCGAGATGCTGCGCGGATCGACCACCGGGATGATATGACCACGCAGCCGGATTGCGCCCATCAATGCGGGATGAGCGATCAGAAGCGGCGAGAGCGCGTCGATCGGAGCGACCTCGGAGAGATGCTCGATATCGATGCCGATCACGCCGCCCTCCACCTCCATCAGGGCATATGTCGTTTCGCGGCGGAGCTGGGATGCGGTTTGCATCAGCTTTCCTTTGGTCCTGCCGCCTGGCCCAGCTCTTCCGCCAGGCGTGCCAGGGTCACGGCCGCGGCTTCGCCCGCCCCGGCATGGGCAAGCACCTGTGTCAGCCCGCCGCAGGCCTCCTCGGCCATGCTGCCGATGGCGCGGATACGTTCGATGGTCTGTTCGGTGCCATCGGCCGATCGCAGAATGCTGTCATTCGCCCGTTCGATGTGGCGCGATATCTCGCGTGCGGCCTCGCCGTTGCGTTCGGCAAGCTTGCGCACCTCGTCCGCGACGATGGAAAAGCCCGCGCCATGCTCGCCCGCGCGGGCCGCCTCGATGGCGGCGTTGAAGGCCAGAAGGTTCGTCTGAACCGCGATGTCGCCGACCAGGTCGACGATCTCGGTGACCTTGTCGGCGGCTTCCCGCGCGGTGCGCATCTCGCTCAGCGCGCCATCGAGCAGGCGGTCGCCATTGCGGGCGCTGTCCTGCAGCCTCTCGTTGGTGCGAGCCAGCAGGTCGGCATCGCCGCGCAGCATGTCATTGACCTCGCGCAGGCCGTCGATTTCGGTGGTGAGGTCCTGTGCCCGGGCGGCGGTGGCGCGTTCCAGCTCGATCTGGGGAGAGATGTCATATCCGCACATCACCACTCGGTCGACCTCGCCGCGGAAATCGGTCAGGGGTGTGTAATGGGCCAGCAGGAACAGGTCGCGGTCGAAGCGGGCGACATGGCGGTAGCGGCCGGATTGTGCCTCGCCCTTGCGCAGCGCCACCCAGAAATCGGTATAGGCGGAGGACCGGATGTAGTCGCCGGGGCAGAACGAGCTGTGCGACTGGCCCCGGACCTCGCGCAGCGAATGGCCGACGAGCCGCAGGAAGCCCTCATTGGCCTCGAGGATCTTGCCGTCGGGGTCGAATTCGACCACCGCCTGATGGTTCAGTGCCGCCTGCCACTTGCCGTCGAGATCGAGCATCCGGCGCTTTGTATCCGTGATGTCGACCGCAATCTGGATGACACGGTCGGCGTGGCCCTCGGGGTCTGTGACGGGGTGGAAGACGGTGTAAAGCCAGACTTCGTGGCCGTCGGCATCGACCCACATGAGCTCGCCCGAGAAGCCGTCGTTTTCGCGAAGATCCTCCCAGAAGCGGGCCGCGCTGCCATCCTTGACGCTGTCTTTGTCGAGGAAAATGTCGAGGCCACGGCCGAGAATGTCCTCGATGCGATGTCCCATGCGGTCGAGCCATCCGCCATTCGCAGAGCGGATCCGGCCGGCGCCGTCATATTCGGCGACCATCATCGCCCGGTCGAGCGCGTCGAGCCTGTTCTCGGCCTCGGCCTCGGCCTTGCGGGCCGCAGTCACGTCATGGCCGACGAACAGCACCGACTGCACCTCCTCCGTCCCGGCGCCGGCCAGTGGCAGGTAGCACGACGACAGCCAGACGATGCGCCCATCGGGGCTCTCGTGGCGGAAGAGGCCCGAAACCGGCTCACCACGGGACAGACGGTCCCAGAAATCGTCATGGCGGCGCGCCCCGGCGAGTTCGGCGGGCATGAGGGTCTTGTGGCTGGCGCTCTCGAGATCGGCCTGTGTCAGCCCGAGCAGCTTGCAGAACCCTGCGCTGGCCTCGAGGATCGTGCCGTCGGTGCGGAATTCGGCGGTGGCGAGGCGGCTGCCGAGCGCGGATTGCCGCGCCCGCATCCGGTCGAGATCGCGCCTCTCCCTGGTGATGTCGACGGCAATTTCCAGCGCGCCGGAAAATCCTCCCCCGGCTTCGGTGAGCGGCAGAAGATGGGATCGGGTCCAGACGATGCCGCGGCCGCCATGACGACGCGGGATGTCGAGGACCGCGCATTCGCCCCGGGCCAGTCCGGCCCAGGCCTCGGTCCAGGCCTTTCCTCGGCTGAACTCGGCGTCGAGCTGGCGGCGCATGTGCTGGCCGATCAGGTCGTCGGGCGTCTGGTCCAACAGCGCACACATCGGTGCCGAAACCTCTTGAATATGGCCTTCGGCATCGTAGCGGGCGCTGGTCAGCGCGCTGTCGCAGAGCGGTGCGAGGGGATGCCCGGCCCCGGCGCTGCCAGAGCCGGCTGCGGGCAGGCCGGCGCTGGCGGGCTCGCCCACCACCGACAGCCGCAGGCTGCCATCGGGACAGACCGATACGACGCTGCGCATCTGCATCGGATGGGCGCTGCCCGAGCGGCTGGTGGCGAAGCTGCCGGACCAGACCTGCCCGGTTCCGGCGACGGCACGATTCCAGAGATCGTCCGAGGTTTGGCCGGGAGAGGCGATCAGGCTGTCGAAATCGTGCACACCGAGCGTGTCCCCGGAGAGTTCGAGCAGGAAGATCGTCGCTTCGCTGGCCGAAACCAGGGTCCTGGTTTCCATGTCGAAGCTCAGAACATGGGCCTCGTCGAGGATCTGCGCCCCGAGCGCCTGGGCAAGGGCGGTCTGGAAATCTGCTTTGTCTTGAGCGGCTTCGGCGTTCGAGCTCATCTCTGGTCCTTCGCGATGCGAGGCGCCCGCGACGGTTTTTCTGCGGGGCCGACATCGACCCTCTTAGACCGGGACACTTAAGACGAGGTTTCCGAAATCTTCTGTCGACTGGCAGAAACGATCCGCGCGGTCCGGGACAGGGGCCGACCGCCGCCGCCGCGTCGATCGTGCGTCGATCCGAAGGGGCGGAAGAATGACTGCACCGCGTGGGGGGCGGCTGCCTGAAGCAGGCAAGAAAAAACCCGCGCCGCCCTTGAGGCGGCGCAGGCCGGTGTCGTTGCGCCTTTTGGCGGCGGAGACCTCAGTTCAGGCTGTTGTCGATGGCCTTGCAGGCCTCGACCAGGCCGCGCACGGCGTCGACCGACTTGTCGAACATCTCTTGTTCGGGCTTGTCGAGCTTGATGTCGACCACGCGCTCGATGCCGCCCGCGCCGATCACGGTGGGCACGCCCACGTATAGGCCCTTGAGCCCCAGCGCGCCGTCAACCCAGGCCGCGCAGGGCAGCAGGCGTTTCTGGTCTTTGAGATAGGCCTCGGCCATCTCGATCGCCGAAGTGGCGGGGGCGTAGAAGGCCGAGCCGGTTTTCAGCAGGCCGACGATCTCGGCACCGCCGTCACGGGTGCGCTGCACGATGGCGTCGAGCTTGTCCTGGGTGGTCCAGCCCATCTGCACCAGATCGGGAAGCGGGATGCCGCCGACGGTGGAATAGCGGGTCAGCGGCACCATGGTGTCGCCATGGCCGCCCAGCACGAAGGCCGAGACGTCCTTCATCGAGACATTGAATTCGAGGCTCAGGAAGTGGCGGAAGCGCGCGCTGTCCAGAACGCCGGCCATGCCGACGACCTTCTCGGGCGGTAGGCCCGAATATTGCTGCAGCGCCCAGACCATCGCGTCGAGCGGGTTGGTGATGCAGATCACGAAGGCATCGGGCGCGTTGTCGCGGATGCCTTCGCCGACCGATTTCATGACCTTGAGGTTGATGCCCAGCAGGTCGTCGCGGCTCATGCCCGGCTTGCGCGGCACGCCGGCGGTGACGATGCAGACATCGGCGCCGGCGATGTCGGCATAGTCGTTGGTGCCCTTCAGGCCCGCATCGAAGCCCTCGGAGGGGCCGGATTCGGCGATGTCGAGCGCCTTGCCCTGAGGCACCCCATCGGCGATGTCGAAAAGAACGACGTCGCCCAGTTCCTTGATCGCGGCGAGATGGGCGAGCGTGCCGCCGATCTGCCCCGCGCCGATAAGAGCGATCTTGGGTCTGGCCATGTCTGATTGTTCCCCGATTGGTTGGTTCCGGCGCGATGCGTAGTCCTTTGGCGCCTTCGGTGCAAGGCTGCCGCAAGGCCGGGCGCAGGTCCAGACGGTTCCTGATCGCGCCGCGATCGGCTAGACGGGTCCGGACCAGTTGTATCCGGAGGCCCTGTCGTGATCGAATTCGGTCCGCTTTTCTTCGCCGTGGCAATCCCGGCGATCCTGTTCGCCGGTGTGTCCAAGGGCGGTTTCGGCGGCGGCGTGGCCTTCGCGGGCTCGGCGGTGATGGTGGTGATTCTGGGCCCGGCCGTGGCGCTGGGAGTGACGCTGCCGCTTCTGATGCTGATGGATGTGACCGCGCTCCGGCCCTATTGGCGGCGCTGGGACGGGGCCTCGGCCCGGGTGCTGATCCTTGGCGCGGTGCCGGGCATCGCGCTGGCGGCGGCGGTGTTCCACCTGACCGATCCCGATGTGTTCCGGGTGCTGATCGGGCTGGTTGCGCTGGGATTCGTGGGCTTCCAGCTGGCGGTGCGGATGAAGCTGATCCCGGCGCGGCAGCGCCCGTTCGGGCGCCCGGCAGGCGCGGTTTCGGGCGCGGTGGCGGGCTTCACCAGCTTCGTCAGCCATGCCGGAGGGCCGCCGGTCGCCGTCTACCTGCTGTCGCAGCGGCTGGACAAGACCACCTTCCAGGCGACCACCGTGTTGGTCTTCTGGGCCATCAACCTGTTGAAATTCAGCCCCTATGCCTTTCTCGGCATCTTCACCGCCGATACCTGGCTGGCGGTGCTGCTGCTGGCCCCGGTCGCGGTTCTCGGGGTCTGGCTGGGGGTCCGGGCGCACCGGCTGGTCCCGGAGCGCTGGTTCTTCGGTATCACCTATGTGGCGCTTGCGCTGACCGGGGCCAAGCTTCTCTGGGACGGGCTGACCTGAGCCGGTCAGATCCCCTGGCCCGGCGGCTCTGCGACCGGCTCATAGGCTTCGCCGCTGGCCAGAAGGCAGGTCAGGCCATTGGCGAAGGTGCCGGTCACGGTCCAGGTGCCGGTCCGGGTGTTGGCGAAGACTTCGACCACGGCGTCGTTCCCGGCCAGTCCCAGCGCCTGGCGCGACTCGCCATAACGGTTGCGGAGCTGATTGAGGATGTCCTCTCGCTGGCCGCATTGGCGCCCGGCCGCCGGAGCTGGAGCCTGAGCCTGAGCCTGAACCGGGGGCTGAGACTGGCTCTGGTTCTGGGGCAGCGCCAGCTGCGGCAGCAGGATCGTCAGGGCGGCAAGGACGGGCAGGGTCGCGGGATGGCGGAAGGGGCGGGGGGCGCGCATGGCAGGCTCCTGTGGCGACTGAATGGGGGGCGGGGGGACCCGAAGGCATGCGCCGAAGATTGCTTGAGCTTCGCCAAGACCGGGCTAGCGCGCCGCGCGTTGCATTTTCTGCGCTGCGGCGCAAAAGGGGTTGCGCATTCTGACTCTGCCGTGTTGGCTTGCGCAACAAAATGACTCTGGAGGAGAATCAATGGACCCGCGTGCCCGTCCCTTCCGTTCGGTGCTTTACATTCCCGGCTCGAAGGACCGCGCGCTCGACAAGGCGCGGGGCCTGCCGGTCGACGCGATCATTTTCGATCTCGAGGATGCCGTCGCGGTCGAGGAAAAGCCCGCGGCCCGCACCCTGCTGGCCGAGACGCTGAAGGCGGGCGGCTATGGCAGCCGGTTCAGGATCGTCCGGGTGAACGGCTTCGACACGCCCTGGGGGCGGGATGATGTCGCGGCCATCGCGGGCGCCGGGGCCGATGCGGTGCTGCTGCCGAAGGTCGAGACCACGGCCCAGCTGGACGACCTGGCCGCAGCGATCCCGGATGTGCCGCTCTGGGCGATGATGGAGACCCCGAAGGGCATCCTGAACGCCGCGGCGCTGGCTGCGCATCCGCGGCTCGAGGGCTTCGTGATGGGCACCAACGATCTGGCCAAGGAGCTGGGCTGCAGGTTCCGGCCCGACCGGCTGGCGCTGATGACGAGCCTGACGCATTGCCTGCTGGCCGCGCGCGCCCATGGCATCGTCGCGGTCGACGGGGTCTATAACGCCTTCAAGGACGAGGCCGGGCTGACGGCCGAATGCGCGCAGGGCCGCGATCTGGGCTTTGACGGCAAGACCCTGATCCACCCGGCGCAGATCGCCGTCGCCAATGCCGCCTTCGCCCCCACCGAGGCCGAGATCGAGCTTGCCCGCCGCCAGATCGCTGCCTTCCAGGAGGCCGAACGGGCCGGGCAGGGCGTCGCCGTGGTGGATGGCCGCATTGTCGAGAACCTGCATATCGTTACGGCGAGGGAGACGCTGGCCAAGGCGGCCGCGATTGCAGAACTGGAGGCGGTCTGATGTTTCTTCTTATCCTCGGCGTGGCTCTCTGGAGCTTTGCGCATCTGTTCAAGCGGCTGTTCCCGGGCGTCCGCGCGATGCTGGACGACAGGCTGGGCATGGCCTCGAAGGCGCTCTTCGCGGTGCCGCTGGTGGTCTCGGTCGTGCTGATGGTGATCGGTTACCAGACGGCGGGGCTGCCGCAGCGCTTTGCCGGGCCGTCCTGGCTGATCCATGTGAACAACACGCTGATGCTGGGCGCGGTCGCGCTATTCGGCGTCGGCAGCTCGAAAAGCCATGCGCGGCAATGGTTCCGCCACCCGATGCTGTACGGCTTCCTCACCTGGGCGGTGGCGCATCTGCTGGTGAACTGGGACCTTGCCTCGATCGTTCTCTTCGGCGGGCTCGGTGCCTGGGCGGTGGCCGAGATCGTGCTGATCAACCGGTCCGAGAAGGGCGTCACCCGCTATACCGGCGGCTCGCTCAAGGGAGACCTGCGGCTCGGGGGGATCGCCATCGCGCTGTATGTCGCGATCATCCTCGTCCATTTCTGGGCCGGCGTCCCGCCGCTGCCGATGGTGTCGTGATGCGTGTCTACCGGCTGCTGACCGATGAAGACACCGCCGTCTTCTGCCACAGGGTGAGCGCGGCGCTGGCCGGGGGCTGGGAGCTTCACGGCTCGCCCGCCTATGCCCATGACCCGGCGAGCGGCAAGATGCGCTGTGCCCAGGCGGTGGTGAAGGATGTCGAGGGCGACTACAGCCCCGACCTGAAACTGGGAGAACTCTGAGCCATGGCCAAGACCAATCCGGGGCGCTTCTTCGAGGATTACGCGGTCGGCCAGGTGATCCCGCATGCGGTGCCGCGCACCCTGTCGGGGGGCGAGCGCGCGCTCTATCACGCGCTCTATCCGGCGCGGCATGCGCTTTATTCCTCGGATGCCTTCGCGGCGGCCTGCGGTCTGGGGGCGGCTCCGCTCGACGATCTGATCGCGTTCCATACCGTCTTCGGCAAGACCGTGCCCGACATCTCGCTGAATGCGGTGGCCAATCTCGGCTATGCCGAGGGGCGCTGGCACCGTCCCGTCCGGCCGGGCGACACGCTGCGGTCCGAATCCGAGGTGATCGGGCTCAGGCAGAACTCGAACGGCAAATCAGGCGTGGTCTGGGTCCGGACCCGGGGGCTTGATCAGCGCGACGAACTGGTGCTCGACTATGTGCGCTGGGTGATGGTGCGCAAGCGCGACCTCGAGGCCCCCGCGCCCGAGACCGTGATGCCCGACCTGGCCAAGGTGGTGGCGGCGGGCGATCTGGTGCTGCCAGAGGGGCTCGATTTCACCGGCTACGATTTCACCCTGGCGGGCGAGCCGCACCGGATGGCCGATTACGGGATCGGCGAGGTGATCGACCATGTCGACGGTGTGACCGTCGAGGAGGCCGAGCACATGCAGGCCACCCGGCTCTGGCAGAACACCGCCAAGGTGCATTTCGACGCCACTTTCCGCGAGGACGGGCGGCGTCTGATCTATGGCGGCCATGTCATCAGCCTGGCCCGTGCGCTGTCCTTCAACGGGCTGGCCAATGCGCAGATGATCGTCGGGCTGAATGGCGGCGCCCATGCCAATCCCTGTTTCGCGGGCGATACCGTGCGCGCCTGGTCCGAGGTGCTGGACAAGGCCGAGACCGCGGCACCGGGCGTCGGCGCGATCCGGCTGCGGCTGGTGGCGGTCAAGGCAGGCGGTGTGCCGGGGCAGTTGCGCGGCGAGGACGGCAAGTACCGCCCCGAGGTTCTGCTGGACCTCGATTACTGGGCGTTGATGCCGGTATAGGGAAGATGGCCGGTTCGTGATAGGATGCGAGGGTCTTCGGGCCCTCGTTTTCCTTTATGCGGATGTTGAACAGGCTTGCTTCGATCGGAACCTTTGTCGGCGGCGCCGCGACCATGGGCCTGGCGGCCTTGGGCTTTTACGCTTTCCTTCACGACCCTGTGCCCCGGACCGCCGAAGAAGCCGTGGCCCAACTGGCCCGGATCGCCGATGGCATGGACCGGATCGTGGGGGATACGACCGACACCGCAGCGCGCGCGGCCATCGTGACCGAGGCGGCGCGGGTGGCGGCCGTGGCGGCGCGGCCGCTCGACGACGCAACCGCCGTCATCGCCCATGTCAGCTTCGGCGTCTTCGATCTGCCCCTGCTTCAGACCTGGGACGTGGAGGCCAGCGACGGGCGCATTATCCCGCTGACTGTCCGGGGCGGCGCCACGGGCTTTGCCAATCTGTCCTTCGACGGACAGGACCACGCGGTGGGGGTAGGCAAGTTCCTGACCTATGACAGCGGCGCCGATACCTGCCGCCTGCTGTTGGTGCGGCGCCTGGACAAGGGGAGCTACCGCTTTCGCTGGCGCTGCATCTCGGACCACAAGGATCAGATCTGAAACTGTGATCACGAGCTGTTGAACCGTGATCACAAAACCCATTTTTTTTGCGCTTGCAGCGGAAAAACCTGCGCAATTCGGTGTTCACAGCGTGACTCCGCCCCAAAATCCGCTATCACATCGCCCGACAGCACAGCCCCAGCACGAGAGGGACCCCATGGCTGACATCGAACGGGGAAACCGCCCGCTTTCCCCCCACCTTCAGATCTACCGCCCGCAGCTCACCTCGGTGACCTCCATCCTGACCCGCGTGACCGGCAATGCGCTGATCCTCGGCGCGGTGCTGATCGTGTGGTGGCTGCTGGCCGCCGGGGCCGGACCCGAGGCCTTTGCCCGCGCCGACTGGGTGCTGACCTCCTGGCTCGGCAATCTGGTGATGTTCGGCTCGCTCTGGGCGCTGTGGTATCACACGCTGGCGGGCATCCGGCACATCATCTGGGACAGCGGCTACGGGCTCGAACTCGAGACCGCCGAGAAGCTCGGCTGGGCCTGCATCATCGGCTCGGGCGTGCTGACCGTCCTGACCGTCCTGATCCTCTGGATCTTCTGAGGGAGGCCCGCATCATGCGCTATATCACCGACCGCAAGCGCGCCCAGGGGCTCGGCGCCGCCAAGGCAGGCACGCATCACCACTGGTCCATGAATGTCAGCGGCGTCGGCCTGACGCTGCTGGTGCCGCTTTTCGTGTTCTTTGTCGGCACCTCGCTCGGGGCCCCGCATGACGAGGTGATCGCCACCTTCTCGCGGCCGTTCCCGGCGGTCGTCGCGCTCTTGACCATCACGGCGGGCATGCTGCATTTCCGCCGCGGCGTTCAGATGCTGATCGAGGACTACTGTGACGGCATGACCCGCAAGGCGCTGCTGTGGGGGGCAACCTGCCTGAGCTATGCGGTGATGGCGGCGGGCGTGTACGCGGTCGTGCGGATCGCGGTCTGAGACAACGGAGAGCAGGACACATGGCCGCTTACGAATACGAGACGCATGAATATGACGTGGTTGTGGTGGGGGCCGGCGGCGCCGGTCTTCGCGCCACGCTGGGCATGGCCGAGCAGGGCCTGCGCACCGCCTGCGTGACCAAGGTCTTCCCGACCCGGTCGCATACGGTCGCGGCCCAGGGCGGCATCGCCGCGAGCCTCGGCAATATGGGCCCCGACCACTGGCAGTGGCACATGTACGACACCGTCAAGGGGTCGGACTGGCTGGGCGATACCGATGCGATGGAATACCTGGCGCGCGAGGCCCCGAAGGCGGTCTACGAGCTGGAACATTACGGCGTGCCCTTCTCGCGCACCGAAGAGGGGCGGATCTATCAGCGTCCCTTCGGCGGCCATACCACCGAATTCGGCGAAGGCCCGCCGGTGCAGCGCACCTGTGCCGCCGCCGACCGGACCGGCCATGCCATCCTGCACACGCTTTACGGCCAGAGCCTCAAGCAGAAGGCCGAGTTCTTCATCGAGTATTTCGCCATCGACCTGCTGATGTCCGAGGACGGGCAATGCCGGGGCGTCCTGGCCTGGAAGCTCGATGACGGCACGATGCATGTCTTCTCGGCCAAGATGGTGGTGCTGGCGACCGGCGGCTATGGCCGGGCCTTCTTCAGCGCGACCTCGGCTCATACCTGCACCGGCGATGGCGGCGGCATGATCGCGCGGGCCGGGCTGCCGCTGCAGGACATGGAATTCGTGCAGTTTCACCCGACCGGCATCTACGGCGCGGGCTGCCTGATCACCGAGGGCGCGCGCGGCGAGGGCGGCTATCTGACCAACTCGGAAGGCGAGCGGTTCATGGAACGCTACGCGCCGACCTACAAGGACTTGGCCTCGCGCGATGTCGTCTCGCGCTGCATGACCATCGAGATCCGCGAGGGAAGGGGCGTCGGGCCGAACAAGGACCACATCCACCTGAACCTCAGCCACCTACCGCCCGAAACCCTGGCCGAGCGCCTGCCGGGCATCTCGGAATCGGCCCGGATCTTCGCGGGCGTCGATGTCACCAAGGAGCCGATCCCGGTGCTGCCGACGGTGCATTACAACATGGGCGGCATCCCGACCAACTACTGGGGCGAGGTGCTGGACCCGGTCGAGGGCGATTTCGACCGCGTGGCGCCGGGGCTGATGGCCGTGGGCGAGGCGGGCTGTGCCTCGGTCCATGGCGCGAACCGGCTGGGGTCGAACTCGCTGATCGACCTTGTCGTCTTCGGGCGCGCCGCCGCGATCCGCGCGGGCCAGATCGTCGATCCCGAAACCGCGGTGCCCGCGCCTCCGAAAGCGGCGATCGACCAGGCGCTGGGCCGGTTCGACGGGCTGCGCCATGCCACGGGCTCGGTCGCGACGGCCGAGCTGCGGCTCGAGATGCAGAAGACGATGCAGGCCGATGCGGCCGTCTTCCGCACCGACAAGTCGCTGGCCGATGGCGTCGAGAAGATGACTGCCGTCGCGGGCAAGCTCGAGGACATCAAGGTCACCGACCGGTCGCTGATCTGGAACTCGGACCTGATGGAAACGCTCGAGCTGACCAACCTGATGCCGAACGCCCTGACCACGGTGGTCGCGGCCGAGGCCCGCAAGGAAAGCCGCGGGGCGCATGCCCATGAGGACTATCCCGACCGTGACGACGTCAACTGGCGCAAGCACTCGCTGGCCAAGGTTGAGGGCACCAAGGTCGAACTGGCCTACCGGCCGGTTCATCTCGACCCGCTGAGCACCACCGATGAGGGCGGTATCGACATGAAGAAGATCGCGCCCAAGGCGCGGGTGTATTGAGCGACACTGGCCGCCTTGCCCGTCGGGGCGGCCAGGAACCGGGCCGGTAGCTGCGGCCCCTTTCGGTTTTCCGGGCATCGTTTCAGGGATGGAAGGTTAAGGCATGATCGTCGGCACGATGGCAACCTACCCGCCGCGGCAGCGCAGCATGCTGGCGACGGTGGCGCGGATTGCTCCGCAGCTTGATGTGCTGAATGTCGTTCTGAACGAATATGCCTCCGTTCCGGCGGAGTTGCTGTCCTTCGGCAATGTCAATGCGATCCGTCCGGACGAGGATACCAAGGACACCGGTAAGTTCCTTCCGGATTACCGGGGCGCGGAATGGGTGTTCCTGCTGGATGACGACATCGTCTTTCCCGAGCATTACGTGAAGGACAGTATCGCGGCGATGCGGGCCCTTGGCCCCGGGCGCCTCGTCGGGAGCTATTACGGTGCGGTGTACCGCAAGCCGCAGTTGCGACAGAAGACGCTGAGCGGTCTGAACCGTTACCGCAAGGAGCTCTTCCGCCGTCGCGGTCAGGTCCGGGATTCCGTGAAAGTCGATGCGGGTTTGCCGCAGGCGATTGTCGTGGATGAACTCGGAACGGGCGTGATGATCTCGAAACCCGAGAATCTCCCCGATTTCGAAAGCGTTCGGTCGGCGCAGAAATTTATCGACGTGCGCATGGCGCGCTGGTGTTTCGAGAACGGCATCACCCAGGTCTGTCTGCCTCGGCCCGCCGGGTATCTTCGTCTGGTGGAGCATGAAGAGACTATCTATACCGGTTTTACGACCAAGCGTCATGACGTTGTGACCAGAGAAATTCAGGAATACGCTCTCAGGAACCCGCGTGCCGGTCAGCCCTTCGAGTGCGGAAGGTGATTCCCGTGGGAATTTCTGAAGCATGACCCGAGATATTCGCTTCTGTCGGCCCTGCCCGGATCTGCGCCCGGACATGATCCGGGGCGACCGGTCCTTTGCACCGGCGCCGGAAGCCGCGGGGCACGGGGCTCGCGCGGTGTCCGTCCTGCCGCAACGCAGCGATGCCGGTTCCGTCTCGCCGGATCGCGCGGAGAAGGCCTTGGTCTCCGGGATGCTTGTCGTAGGAAACTGCCGCAAGAGCGTTCCCCATGCCGTGGCCAGGGCGCCGCGCATCGGGACCTTCGACAGTTCTCATGTGCTTCGGGCGGACCTGGGCTATGTTGCGACGGGTGTGGCATGTGGGACGCCGCCAGTTGCCTTCAGGCGGGAGCCCGTCCGGATGAGCGCAGAGCAGGTTTGCGCCCGGATAAAGACCTATGAACGAAAGCAGGTGCAGCCATGAGGATTGTGGCAAATATGGCAACCTATCCGCCGCGGCGTGCGGGGCTGGCGAAGGCCGTTGCCCAGCTTGCGCCGCAGGTGGACCGGCTCAATCTGGTTCTGAACCAGTATGAGGCGCCGCTGGAGGAGCTTGCGGCCTTCGCAAATGTGAACCAGATCGTTCCGGAGGCCGATACCAAGGATACCGGAAAGTTCTACCCGGATGTGTCCGGCGCGGATTATGTGCTGATGGTCGATGACGATATCGATTATCCCCCGGAATTCGTTGAACGCACGCTGGACCTGTTCATGCCCTTCGGTCGCGGGCACCTGGGCGGATATCACGGCTCGCTCTATCTGACCCGCTGGGACCTCATGCGCCGGGGCAAACTTGTGCGCGCACTCTCCTATGACCGGGACCGCATCGCCGATTTCCGTCAGGGGTTCCGCTTTCATTCGAAGCTGCAGAGTGCCATTGTCGTCGATCAGATCGCGACCTGCGCGGCCATCATGCATGCCGAGGATTTCCCGTCCTTCGAGTTCATGCGCGACAGCCAGAAATTCGTCGATGTGCGTCTGGCGCGCTGGTGCTTCGAGCGCTCTATCACGCCGATCGCCCTGCCCAAGCCCGCGAAATGGCTGGGCAAGGTCGATTACGAAGAGACGATTTTCCACGGGTTCACCCAGACGAACCCTCCGGAGGTCAACGAGGAAATTCTGTCTTATGCGTTCAAGGTCAAGGGACGCGGACAACCGCCGAAACCTTGCGCTTCGCAAACCTGACTGGAAGGTGAAACGATGGTCCAACTCACGCTCCCCAAGAACTCGACTATCCGCAAGGGCAAGACCTGGCCGAAGCCCGAGGGCGCCAAGAGCCTGCGGACCTTCCGGATCTATCGCTGGGACCCGGATACCGGCGAGAACCCGCGGGTCGATACCTATTTCGTCGATCTCGACAGCTGCGGGCCGATGGTTCTCGACGCGCTGATCAAGATCAAGAACGAGATCGACCCGACCCTGACCTTCCGCCGCTCCTGCCGGGAAGGCATCTGCGGCTCCTGCGCGATGAATATCGACGGGGTCAACACGCTGGCCTGTACCCGCGGCATGGACGAGATCAAGGGCGACGTGAAGATCTACCCGCTGCCGCATATGCCGGTGGTCAAGGATCTGGTGCCCGATCTCACCCATTTCTACGCCCAGCATGCCAGCGTCATGCCCTGGCTGGAAACGGAATCGAACACGCCTGCCAAGGAATGGCGCCAGTCGATCGAGGACCGCAAGAAGCTCGACGGGCTGTACGAATGCATCATGTGCGCCAGCTGCTCGACCTCCTGCCCCTCCTACTGGTGGAACGGCGACAAGTATCTCGGCCCGGCCGCGCTCCTGCACTCCTATCGCTGGATCATCGACTCGCGGGACGAGGCGACGGGCGAGCGGCTCGATGCGCTGGAAGATCCGTTCAAGCTCTATCGCTGCCATACCATCATGAACTGCACCAAGACCTGCCCCAAGGGGCTGAACCCGGCCAAGGCCATCGCCTCGATCAAGAAGATGATGGTCGAGCGCGCGGTCTGACGCGCGCGCCAGGTGCTGCGCGACATCCTGATCCTCGGCACGGCGGCGGCGGGACTACTCCTGATCCTGTCGCCGCCGATGCGGCGCTGGCGGTTCTGGCGGGCGATGGTGACGCCGCTTGCCTCGATCATCGGCTCTGGCTTCCTGGTGCTGGGGCCGATCCTGAACCAGAGCCTCGGGATCTGGTCCCCCGCCGCGATGGCGGTTCTGGCCCTGATCGCCTTCGGCTTCGGCGGCGCGATCCGCTACAGCATCGCCGCGGGCGCCCATGGCAGCCCGCCCGGCCGTCTCGGTGCCCTGACCGAAATGGCGGCAGGCTGGATGCTGGCCTTTTCCTACGTCATCTCGGTTGCCTATTACCTGAACCTTCTGGGCGCCTTCGCGGTCCGCCTGACCCCTTTCGATACGCCGCTGGCCGCGCGGGGGGTGACCACGGCGGTCTTCCTGCTGATCCTCGCGACCGGCCTCACCAAAGGGTTCAAGGCGCTCGAGGGGCTCGAGAAATACGCGGTCAGCCTCAATCTCGCGGCGATCTGCGGGCTGCTGGTCGGGCTCGGGCTCTTCTTCGGCGAGACGGCCGCCACGACCGGCCCGGTGCTGACGCTCGCCAGCGTGAGCCCCTGGGCCGCGCTGACGCTGTTCTTCGGGCTGATCGTGACGGTGCAGGGCTTCGAGACCTCGCGCTATCTGGGTGCCGAGTATGACGCGGATCTGAGGATCCGATCGATGCGGGGCGCGCAATATGTCTCGACCGCGATCTATCTGGTCTATGTCACGCTCCTGGTCCTGTGCTTCGCGCCGGGCACGGGCGCGCTCGACGATACCGCGATCATCGGCATGACATCCGCGGTCTCGCCACTCTTGCCGCTGGTGCTGACGGTGGCGGCACTGGCCGCGCAGTTCAGCGCCTCGGTCGCCGATACCACCGGCGCGGGCGGGCTGGTCGCCGAACGCTCGAAGGGCCTCATCGGCAACCGCGCGGCCTATGCGGTCTTGGTCGCGGCAGGTATCGTGCTGACCTGGACGGCGGATGTCTTCGCGATCATCTCCTATGCCTCGCGGGCCTTCGCGCTCTACTATGCGCTGGAAGCCGTGATCGCGGCGTTGGCCGCGCGCCGGGCGGGGCAGGGGGGCCGTGCCGCGGGCTTTGCGGCCCTGGCCGTGCTGGGGCTCGCCATTGCGGTACTCGGCCGCCCGGTTGAATAAGGAGCCCCCGATGCCGACAGAGCCTCTATCCGAGCCCGCCGATGCCGCCCGGCGCCGGGCCGCGGCCCCGGTCGTTTGCTACCCGCCCGAGAGCCTGCCCGCGCCGCCCATGGCGCTTTATGACCGGCTCCGGGCTGGCATGACCCCGCTTGCGCAGCTCAGGATCCCC
This sequence comes from Rhodovulum sp. HP10, assembly GCF_047553435.1. NCBI lineage: Bacteria > Pseudomonadati > Pseudomonadota > Alphaproteobacteria > Rhodobacterales > Paracoccaceae > Rhodovulum > Rhodovulum sp. HP10. The sequence continues at coordinate 1,110,475 of NZ_CP180201.1, read as the reverse complement.
GCGCGCGACGCCCGGGCCTTCCGCGTTCCGGCGGGCCATGTGCTGCGGATCTCCTGCATCGAGGGGCCACAGGTCGGCGATCTGAACCTCTGGAACGCCCATGAGCTGTCCGAGAGGTTCTATTCCGGCAAGACCCGGGCCTTGCACGGCACCCATGTCACCACCGGCGACCGGCTCTGGTCGGGCTTTCCGCATCTGCGCCCGATGGCCACCGTGATCGCCGACAGCCTCGGCTGGTACGGCATCGATGCCGATGGCGCGGGTGTCCATGACGTGATCGGCACCCGCTGCGATCCCTATACCAATGCCCGGCTCGGTGGCGCGCCCTTCCACCGCTGCTGCCATTCGAACCTGATCCGGGCGGTCGCCGCCGACACCGGCCTCAGCCCGGCGGCGGCCGAGCCCCATATCCATGACGTGCTGAACGTCTTCATGTGCACGGGCTTCACCCGCGACAGCCAGCGCTATTTCACCAAGGCAAGCCCTGTCCGGCCGGGCGACCACCTTGATCTTTTCGCCGAGATCGACCTTCTCTGCGCGCTCAGTGCCTGCCCCTGGGGCGATTGCAGGGGCAATTCGACGGAGCATGCGCGCTGCCATCCGCTGGGCGTCGAGATCTTCGCCCCCGCTCCGGGCGCGCTCGACGGCTGGACGCCGCCCGAACCCGCGCCCTACGACCGCTCGCACGGGCTCTGATCTTCTTCCTGGTGAAAATACCCAAACCGCAACGCCAGCCCGAGGCGCTGCCTCCGGCTCTGGGAAACATGGTCAGGTAAACGCCGCTTCCAGCGCGATCTCGACCATCTCGCCAAAGCCCGTTTCCCGGTCCTCGGCCGAAAGCGCCGCCCCGCTCAGCAGATGGTCCGACACCGTCAGCACCGTCAGTGCCCGCGCTCCGTGCCGCGCGGCCAGGATATACAGCTCGGCCGCCTCCATCTCGACCGCCAGAACGCCATGTCGGGTCAGCTCGGCATTGAGATCGGGGCGTTCGTCATAGAAGACATCGGCCGAATAGATCCCGCCGACATGGGGCCGGGCGCCCTTCGCCTGCGCCGCCCCGTACGCCGCCGCCAGAAGCCCGAAATCGGCGCAAGGCGCGAAATTCAGCTCGCGGAAGGTGCCGCGCGAGGGCGTCGACAGCGTCGAGCTTGTCATCGCCAGAACGATGTCGCGCAGCTCGACATGGTCCTGCATCGCGCCGGCCGAGCCGATCCGGATCAGCGTCTTCGCGCCATGTTCGCGGATCAGCTCGTTGGCATAGATCGACATAGAGGGCATCCCCATGCCGCTGCCATGGATCGTCACCCGATGGCCGCGCCAGAGCCCGGTGAAGCCCAGCATGCCGCGCACCCGGTTGACGCAGACCGGGTCGGTCAGGAAGGTCCGGGCCGCCCATTCCGCGCGCAGCGGGTCGCCGGGCAGCAGGACGGTCTCGGCGATCTCGCCGGGCTTCGCGCCGATATGAAGGCTCATGGGGGTCTCCTCAACCGCTGAGAGCCCCGTTATAGCCGCTGGCTATTCCGCCGCCACCCGTTCGGGCGAGATCAGGCCGACCACGTCGAACATGATCCGGTTCAGCTCGAAATCCTTGGGCGTGTAGACCTTGGCCACGCCCATCGCGCGCAGCCGCCTTGCATCCTCCTCGGGGATGATGCCGCCCACCACCACCGGAATATGGGTCAGCTCGTGCTCCTTCATCAGCCGCATCAGGCTCTCCATCAGCGGGATATGGCTGCCCGACAGGATCGACAGCCCGACGACGTCAACGCCTTCGGCCCTGGCCGCCTCCACGATTTCCGAGGGCGTGAGGCGGATGCCCTCATAGGAGATGTCCATGCCGCAATCGCGGGCGCGGGCCGCGATCTGCTCGGCGCCGTTCGAATGGCCGTCGAGCCCGGGCTTGCCGACCAGAAACTTCGGCCGCCGTCCGAGCCGTGCGGCCAGCGCGTCGACCTCGGCGCGGATCTCGTCGAGCCCTTCGGTCCGGTTCGAGGGGTTCTTCGCGACGCCGGTCGGGCCCCGGTACTGGCCGAAGACCGCGCGCAGCACGTCGCCCCATTCGCCGGTCGTGGCGCCGGCCTTGGCAGCTGCGATCGAGGGCGGCATGATGTTCGCCCCCGTCGCGGCCGCCTCGCGCAGCGCGGCCAGAGCGGCCTCGACCGCCGCGCTGTCGCGGTTCTCGCGCCAGGCGGTCAGCCGGGCGATCTGGTCGGCCTCGACATCCGGGTCGACCACCATGATCGCATCCTCGCCCGAGGTCAGCGGCGAGGGCTCGCCCTCGGTCCAGGCATTCACGCCGACAACCACCGTGGCGCCGGTCTCGACCCGGCCGATGCGGTCGGAATTGCTTTCGACGAGGCGCGATTTCATATGCTCGATCGCGGCCACCGCGCCGCCCATCGCGTCGATCTGGGCGAGCTCGGCCCGGGCGTTCCGCTTCAGCTCCTCGACCTTGGCAGAGACGGCCGGGTTGCCCTCGAACAGGTCCTCGTATTCCAGAAGGTCGGTCTCGTAGGCCAGGATCTGCTGCATCCGGATCGACCATTGCTGGTCGAAGGGGCGCGGCAGGCCCAGCGCCTCGTTCCAGGCCGGAAGCTGCACGGCGCGGGCGCGGGCAGATTTCGACAGCGTCACCGCCAGCATCTCGATCAGGATGCGGTAGACGTTGTTCTCGGGCTGCTGCTCGGTCAGGCCGAGGCTGTTGACCTGCACCCCGTAGCGGAAACGCCTGTGCTTGGGGTCCTCGACGCCGTAGCGTTCCTGGCAGATCTCGTCCCAGAGCTCGACGAAGGCGCGCATCTTGCACATCTCGGTGACGAAGCGGATGCCCGCATTCACGAAGAAGGAGATCCGCCCCACCATGCCCGGGAAGTCCTCGGGCGCCACCTTCCCGCGCAGATCGTCGAGCACCGCAGTCGCGGTCGCCAGCGCATAGGACAGCTCCTGCTCGGGTGTCGCGCCCGCTTCCTGCAGGTGATAGGAACAGACGTTCATCGGGTTCCATTTCGGCAGATGCTCGCGGGTATAGGCCGCGACATCGGTGATCATGCGAAGGCTGGGCTTCGGCGGACAGATATAGGTACCGCGGCTCAGATATTCCTTGATCAGGTCGTTCTGCACCGTGCCCTGCAGCTTCGAGACATCGGCGCCCTGTTCCTCGGCCACGGCTATATAGAGCGCCAGCAGCCAGGGCGCGGGCGCGTTGATGGTCATCGAGGTGTTCATCTGTTCCAGCGGGATCCGGTCGAACAGCGTCCGCATGTCGCCCAGATGGTCGATCGGCACGCCGACCTTGCCGACCTCGCCGCGGGCCAGCTCGTGATCGCTGTCATAGCCGGTCTGGGTCGGCAGATCGAAGGCCACGGACAGCCCGGTCTGCCCCTTGGCGAGGTTGGACCGGTAAAGCGCGTTCGAGGCCTCGGCGGTCGAATGGCCGGCATAGGTGCGGAACAGCCAGGGTCGGTCTTTGGTCGTCTCGGTCATGGCTCGGCTCGCAGATCGGTTTGCAACAATATTTCACTGTATAGCAGATAAGGGAAAGAATCTGGCGATGTCAATTCGCTGCGTCGCGGCATCGTCGGATCGAAGGAGACATAAAATTACCAGGAAGGCGGCAAATTACGTTGAAAAGTTGCGCGACCAGATCTATTTCAGCGGAAAGAGCCGTTCGATTCTGCGATGCGGCGAAGAGCAAGGACCGACATGGAGGCCCCCATGGCACTCGATACCAACCCGTCGATCGCGCCCTATGACGCGCCCGAGAAAGAGCTTTACGAGATCGGCGAGATGCCGCCTTTGGGATATGTTCCGCCCAGGATGTACGCTTGGGCGATCCGGCGCGAGCGTCATGGCGAGCCCGACAAGTCCTTCCAGGCCGAGGTGGTCGAGACCCCCGTCATCGACAGCCATGAGGTGCTGGTCCTGGTGATGGCTGCCGGCGTCAATTATAACGGCATCTGGGCCGGCCTCGGCATTCCGGTTTCTCCCTTCGACGGTCATGGCGCCCCCTTTCACATCGCGGGGTCCGATGCCTCGGGGATCGTCTGGGCCGTCGGATCGGCGGTGAAGACCTGGAAGGTGGGCGACGAGGTCGTGATCCACTGCAACCAGGACGATGGCGATGACGAGGAATGCAATGGCGGCGATCCGATGTTCTCGCCCAGCCAGCGGATCTGGGGCTACGAGACACCCGACGGCTCCTTCGCCCAGTTCACCCGGGTCCAGGCCCAGCAGCTTCTGCCGCGACCCAGGCACCTGACCTGGGAGGAGTCGGCCTGTTACACGCTGACGCTGGCCACCGCCTACCGGATGCTGTTCGGCCACCATCCGCATGAGCTCAAGCCCGGCCAGAACGTGCTGGTCTGGGGCGCTTCGGGCGGGCTCGGCTCCTTCGCGATCCAGCTCATTAACACCGCAGGTGCCAATGCCATCGGCGTGATCTCGGATGAGAGCAAGCGCGACTTCGTCATGGATCTGGGCGCAAAGGGGGTCATCAACCGCAAGGACTTCAACTGCTGGGGCCAGCTGCCCAAGGTCAACACGCCCGAATACAAGGCCTGGTTCGGCGAGGTCCGCAAGTTCGGCAAGGCGATCTGGGAGATCACCGGCAAGGGCGTCAATGTCGACATGGTGTTCGAGCATCCCGGCGAGGCGACCTTCCCGGTCTCGACCTTCGTGGTCAAGCGCGGCGGCATGGTGGTGATCTGCGCGGGCACCAGCGGGTTCAACCTGACCATGGATGCGCGCTATGTCTGGATGCATCAGAAGCGCATCCAGGGCAGCCATTTCGCCCATCTCAAGCAGGCCGCGGCGGCGAACCGGCTGATGTGTCAGCGCCGGCTCGATCCCTGCATGTCCGAGGTCTTCCCCTGGGCCGAGATCCCGCAGGCGCATCTGAAGATGCTGCGCAACGAGCACAAGCCCGGGAACATGTCGGTTCTGGTTCAGGCGCCGCGGACCGGTCTGCGGACTTTCGCCGATGTGCTGGAGGCCGGCCCCTCGGCTTGATTTCAATTTAAGGTTGTGATTGATTCCAGAAAGCACGCATTGCGTGCTTTCTGCGAGTCTCGCGTCTCCTGATGCGAATCGGTCTGCCGCTTTCCAGAAAACAATAGCTTGGCTTCAGGCCCCCTCCCCATTTTCGGGGAGGGTAAATACGCGAATTTCTCGGTTTTATGTCCTATGCTAGAGTTATTTTAACGTTTCATTAACCACTAGGAATGGACAACGACCATGAAGCACGAATGGCTGATCGACATTCTTGGCGACCTCAAGAACTACGCGAGAAAGAACGGACTGACAGCACTGTCCGAGGAGCTTCTCACCTGTCAGGCTATGGCCGCGGTCGAGATTTCCTCCCTCGAGGCAGGTCGTGCACGAGGTCAGGTTGGGGAGAGAGCGTCGTCGATGACGGCGTGGGGTGATGCAGATTCATGTGATGCAAGGAGGCTTAGAATCGTTCCTGGACCGTTTGCAACGGGCAACGACGCTTGAGGATCTCTATCGGGTCACCGAGGATCTGCGCGACCGCTATGGCGTGTTGCACATCGTCTATCACTGGGTCAACAGCGTCGGCGAACGCTATGGCGCAGGCACCTACTCGACCGAATGGGTCGACCGCTATCTCGAATGCGATTACCTGATGATCGACCCGGTGATCTTCGGCTGTTACAGCCGGTTTCATCCGGTCGACTGGAAAGAGCTGGACTGGTCCTCGAAACAGGCGCGGGCCTTCCTGCGCGACGCGATGTCCTACGGGCTCGGCAATCAGGGCGTCTCGATCCCGCTGCACGGACCTAAGGGCCAGTTCGCGCTGTTCACCGTCAATGACAGCTGCTCGGACGCGGAATGGGAGATGTTCAAGCAGGTCAACCTGCGCGACCTGATCCTGATTGCGCATGATTTCAACAAGAAGGCGCTGGAATTCGAGCAATGGTCCGATCCGGCGCCGCGCGCTGCGCTTTCGCCGCGGGAGCTGAGTGCGATGACCCTTCTGGCCAAGGGCATGAGCCGGGCGCAGGCCGCGCAGGAGCTGTCGATCTCAGAGCATACCCTGCGGGTCTATGTCGAAACCGCGCGGCACAAGCTCGGTGCGCTCAACACCACGCATGCCGTCGCCCGCGCCCTGAGCTCGGGTCTGATCGTGGTCTGATCGTGGTCTTATTATTAAGCCCTTGTTGAAATTAAAAAATATCGAAGCAACGTGACCCCGGCGCGCTTCTGTTTAGCGCGTTGGTAACCAAGCGCTCCTTAGCCTGACCCGATAAAGTGATCGGCAGAGGGCTAAAAATCATGCTGCGTTACATCTACGGCGTCGACCTTCACAAGTTTCCGCTTCTGCGCGACACCATGTTCCGGGATCGGGCGCGACAGTTCCACGATCGTCTCGGCTGGGCGGTGACGGTCGATGACAGCGGGGAAGAGCGCGACCAGTATGACGGGCTCAACCCGCTTTATGTCATCTGGGAACAGGCGGATGGCCAACATGGCGGGTCGATGCGGTTTCTACCGACCACCGGGCGGACGATGGTCAACGAGCATTTCCTTCATGTCACCGGCGGCGTCCGCATCGAAAGCCCGCTGATCTGGGAATGCACCCGCTTCTGCCTTGCGCCCGATGCCGGACGCGAGGTGACCGCCGGGCTGGTTCTCGGCGCGGGCGAGGTGATGGCCCATTTCGCGGTCCGGCATTTCGTTGCCGTCTTCGATCTGCGGATGGAACGGATCTATCGCCTGATGGGGGTCGAACCCGACGTGATCGGCAGGGCGGGTCACGGCCGCAACTTGATCGGACTTGGCCTTTGGGAGATGCAGGAGGCGGCCTGGCCGCGCACCCTGGCCCGGCTCGGCATCGGCCGCGAGACCTCGCTCGACTGGTTCCGGGCCTCGTTCTCGGCGCCGACCACGGCCCCGCGCGAGCTTGCCGTCGCCTGATCGCGCTGGCACCTGCCGGGCGCGGCCTGTAGGCTGCGCTCATGACCTTGCCCGAGCTGCGCTTTTCCGACGATCAGGCCGAAGCCCATGACCGCGTGACGGACTTGTTGCGCGGTTTCGGCGTCGATCTGGATGAGGGCTGCCTCGCGAACCGGACCGAAGGCAAGACCGGTGTTCTGGCCATCACCGGCAAGGCCGGGTCGGGCAAGACGCTGCTGCTGGCCGAGCTGGTGCGCGCTGCGGTCGAGGCAGGCGTCGAGATCGTCTCGGGCGATTACGAGAGCAAGCGCCGCAAGGAACGCCGGACCCTGGCAGTGCTGGCGCCGACCAACAAGGCGGCCAGCGTGTTGCGCCAGCGCGGCGTGCCGGCGACCACGATCCACCGCATCATCTACACCCCCGTCTACGACCCCGAATACGAGAAGATCGCCGAGTGGCTGACCGGCGAGGGCGAACGTCCCGAGATCGAGGGGCTGACCGAGGCCGCGCTCGACCGGGCGCAGGCCTTCTATGCCTCGGTCGCGTCGGTCCCCGGGGCGCTGGCTGCGGCCGGGCTCAAGGGCAGTGATTTCATCAATGGCTGGAAACGGCGCGAGGACCCGCTCGATATCGGCTTCGTCGACGAGGCCTCGATGCTGGACGAACGCCAGTTCGACGATCTGCGCGAACTTTTCCCCGCGCTCGTGCTGTTCGGCGATCCGGCGCAGCTGGCGCCGGTCAACCAGTCGGGCAAGATGGTGTTCGACCGGCTGGCCGGACCGCAGACGATGGAACTGCACCGCATCCACCGTCAGGAGACCGATAACCCGATCCTCGATCTGGCCCATGCGCTGGCCGACCCCGAGGTCGATTTCGACCGCTTCGAGCGGATGGTCGAACAGGCTGCTGCCCGCGACAGCCGGGTCGAACTGGCACCCCGGGTCGATTCCGATCTGATGGCGCGCTCGCCGGTGCTGGTCTGGCGCAATGCGACACGGATCCGGCTGATCCATGCCTTCCGCCATGCCCATGGCGCGCCGGCCGATGCGCTTCTGCCGGGCGAGCCGCTGATCTGCGACGGGATCGAGCTGCCGCTCAAGCACCGCAAGAAGCGGATCGATCTCGAGGCGCGCGGGCTGATCAAGGGCGCGCAGGTGATCTATGTCGGCCCCGGCCGCAAGCCGGGCTTTTCGATCATGCATGTGATCGGCGCCGAGGACCCGCGGCTGTCGGTGGCCTCGATCGTCAAGATCGAGATGCCCGAGGAGGAAGAGCCCTTCATCCCCTATGCCGCCACCATGGGCGCGGCCTTCCTGCACGGGGCGGCGGTGACGATCCACAAGGCGCAGGGCTCGCAATGGCCGGCGGTGCAGGTCTTCGCCCCCGATCTTTACGCGGCTGCCCGGGCGGGGCGGGTCGAGGCGGGCCAGCCGCTCTGGAAGCGGCTCGCCTATGTCGCGATCACCCGCGCCGAAGAGCGGCTGCTCTGGGTCACGCGCTACCGGCTGGCGCGACCCTCCGGGACGCTGAGCGCCGATGATCTGACGGCCGCCCCCGCACCCCTGACCCTGACCGCCGAGGAGGCCCGCCCATGACCGGCAGGACGATCCTGATCACCGGCGCCAGCAGCGGCATCGGCCGCGCCGCGGCCGAGCTGTTTCTGGACTATGGCTGGCGGGTCGGGCTGCTGGCGCGCCGGGCCGATCTTCTGGACGAGATCGCGGCAGGACGCGAGGCGGCGCTGGCGCTGCCCGCCGACGTGACCGATGCCCAAGCGGTTGACGCCGCCTTCGACGCCTTCATGGCCTGGGCCGGGCGGCTGGATGTGCTGTTCAACAATGCCGGCACCTTCGGCCCGTCGGGTCCGATCGACGAGATCGACCCGGCAGACTGGGCACAGGTGCTGTCGGTCAATGTCGGTGGCATGTTCCTGGCTGCCCGCGCGGCCTTCGCCCGGATGCGGGGGCAGGCGCCGCAGGGCGGGCGGATCGTCAATAACGGCTCTCTCTCGGCCCATGTCCCGCGCGAGGGCTCGGTCTGCTACACGACCACCAAGCATGCGGTGAGCGGGCTGACCAAGACGCTCAGCCTCGACGGCCGGCCCTTCGGCATCGCCTGCGGCCAGATCGATATCGGCAATGCCCGCACCGCGCTGGTCGAGGATCTCACCGAACGGGCGCGGGCCGAGGGGCGGCCGGTGCAGCCCACGATGGATGTCGCCCATGCCGCGCGCGCGGTCCTGCACATGTCCGATCTGCCGCCCGAGGCCAATGTCCAGTTCATGACGGTGATGGCGACGACGATGCCCTATATCGGGCGCGGCTGATCAGCTTTTCATCATCCGGAAGGCCGCCGATGCGCCCCAGCCCGCGGCGATGGCGATGGCAAGCGAGAGGATCGCATAGGCCAGCGGATGCTCATGGGCCAGCAGATAGGTCCAGCGCTCGAGCCCGACCTTGTGCACGCCGATGGTGGTCTCATAGGCATCGACGACCTCGCCGCCGCGGGTCAGGAAGATCCGCGTGGCATATTCGCCCTCGGTCAGGTTCGAGGGAAGCGCGATCGAGGTTCGGAACAGGGTCTGTTCGTCCAGTTCGACGGCGCCGGGCAGTTCCTGATACAGCCCCGTCTCGGAGCGGATGCGGATCAGCGCGTCGATGAAGCTCTGCGCCTCGGGGGTTTCCTCGGTGACGCCCACGGAGCGGATCGCGCGGGGGATCGAGACCTGGTGGCGCAGATCCTCGGTCTGCGACAGCGCGCGGTCCAGGGGCGCGGTCGTGGCCACGGCATAGAAACTGGGCGCGGCCGAGATCCGGACCGATTCCGTGTTGATCCAGATCCCGGCGCGGCGGTCCTTCTTGCGCACGGTCGCGGGCGTCGAGGGGCCGGCGACGGTGACCACCACCTCGAGCGGCGGGGCCTCGGGGGGCGGGGCATCGCGCTTGACCGCGCCGAAGATCAGGATCTCGGAGCCCGCGAAATTGGTTGTGATCGAGACCCGGGTCTGGCTGAGGCCCGCGACCACGCTTTCGGCGCGGGCGGGCAGGGCGGCCAGCAGCAGAAGCGGCAGCAGAAGGGGCAGGCGACGCAGCATCAGCGCACCCGGTCCGCGATGGAGTAAAGCTCGGACGGTTCGATCAGCAGGTCGAGCGCAAGCTTGGCGCAGACCGCCAGAACCAGCACCGCCAGCAGGATGCGAAGCTGTTCGGCCTTCATCTTCAGCCCGATGCCGGTGCCGATCTGCGCGCCCACGACGCCGCCGATCAGCAGCAGAAGCGCCAGCCCCAGATCGACGGTATGGTTGGTCGTCGCATGCAGGATTGTGGTGAAGCCGCTGACGAAGATGATCTGGAACAGCGAGGTGCCGATCACCACCTTGGTCGGCATGCCCAGCAGGTAGATCATCGCGGGCACCATGATGAAGCCGCCGCCGACCCCCATGATCGCCGACAGCACACCGACAAAGGCGCCCACGATCAGCGGCGGGATCGCCGAGAGATACAGCCCCGAGGTGCGGAACTTCATCTTGAAGGGCAGGGCGTCGAACCAGGTCCGCTGCTTGCGCTTGCGCGCGACGCCCTTGCGGGTGCGGTTGATGGCGGCGAGGCTCTCGACGAACATCAGGGCGCCGATGATGCCCAAGAAGACCACATAGCACAGCTTGACCAGCAGATCGACCTGGCCGATGCCGCGCATCAGGTTGAAGATCCAGACCCCCAGCACCGCGCCTGCCATGCCTCCGGCCAGAAGCACCGTTCCCATGCGCAGATCGACCGTCTTGCGCCGGAAATGCGCCAGCACCCCCGAGATCGACGAGGCGACGATCTGGGCGGACTGGGTCGCGACGGCGACGGCCGGGGGAATGCCGATGAAGAACAGCAAGGGCGTCAGCAGGAACCCCCCGCCCACGCCGAACATGCCCGACAGGATACCGACCATCCCGCCAAGCCCCAGCAGCAGGAAGGCATTCACGGATACTTCGGCGATGGGTAGGTAGATCTGCATGACCGGTCCCTAAAGCGCCTTTGCCGGTCCTGGCAAGGATGCGCGGCCCGGCAGGGTCAGATTTTACGCTCCTTGACATAGGGCTCGCCGCCCGCACGAGGAGGGACGGCGCGTCCGACGAAGCCTGCCAGGATCACCACGGTCAGGATATAGGGCAGCGCGTCCATCACCTGCCCCGGAAATGCGATCCCGGCAAGCTCGATATTCTGGTAGCGCAGCGCCATCGCCTGCAGCAGCCCGAACAGGACGGTCGCCCCTAGGGCCTGCCAGGGCCGCCATTTCGCGAAGATCAGCGCGGCAAGCGCGATATAGCCCCGCCCGGCGGTCATGTCCCTGGAAAACCCCGCCTGCAACGAGGTCGCCAGATAGGCCCCCGCCAGCCCGCAGAGGGCGCCGCAGATCGCGACCGCCGCATAGCGCGTGGCGGGAACCGAGACGCCCGCGGTATCGACCGCTTCGGGGTTCTCGCCCACGGCCCGCAGCCGCAGACCGAAGCGCGTCCGGTACAGCACCCACCAGCTGGCCGGAACCAGCGCCACGGCGACATAGACCAGCAGCGTATGGCCCGAGATCAGCTCGGCATAGACGGGACCCAGGACGGGCACCGGGCGCAGCGTCTCGGCCAAGGGCAGGGCGATGGCCTCGAACCGCGCGCCGCCCGACAGCGAGGGCGTGCGCCCGCCCTGATGGAACCAGTCCTGGGCCAGCACCACGGTCAGACCGGCCGCCAGGAAGTTGATCGCGACGCCCGAGATCAGCTGGTTGCCCCGGAAGGTGATTGCCGAGAGCCCATGAAGCCCGGCCAGGACCATCGACCCACCGATCCCGGCCAGAAGCCCCAGCCAGACCGAGCCCGTCACCGCCGCGGTCGCGGCCGAGCCGAAGGCCGCGGCCAGCATCTTGCCCTCGAGCCCGATATCGTAGATGCCCGAGCGTTCCGAGAACAGCCCGGCGAGGCAGGCCAGCAAGAGCGGCGTGGCCAGCCGGATGGTGGAATCGAGCACCTGCAGCAGCGTTGCAAGATCCATCACGCCCGCCCTTTGCCGAGGGCGAGGAACAGCCGTTCCAGCGGCATCCGCACCATGTTGTCGAGCGCGCCGGTAAACAGGATCACCAGCGCCTGGATCACCACGATCAGCTCGCGCGGGATGTCGGTCCACAGCGCGAGCTCGGCGCCGCCCTGATAGAGAAAACCGAACAGGATCGCGGCGAGCAGGACGCCCAAAGGGTGGTTCCGGCCCATCAGCGCGACCGCGATGCCGATGAAGCCCGCCCCCCCGACCGAGTTCATGACCAGCCGCTCGGCCTCGCCCATCACGGTGTTGACCGCCATCAGCCCGGCCAACGCGCCCGATATCAGCATCGCCCACATCACCGTGCGCAGCGGATGGATGCCGGCATAGATCGCTGCCGGTTCGGAATGGCCGAGCGCCCGGATCTCATAGCCGGGACGGGTGCGCCAGATCAGCAGCCAGACCGCGAGGCAGGCCGCCAGCGCCAGCAGGAAGCTGATATTGGCGGGCGCGGCCTTCGAGAAGGCGATGCCCAAGGGCGCCGCTAGATCATGCAGCGTCGGCAGATGGGTGCCCTCGCCGAAGCGCGCGCTCGAGGGGTCCATCGCGCCCGCCGGGCGCAGGACGTTGACCAGAAGGTAATTCAGCAGCGAGGCCGCGATGAAGTTGAACATGATCGTGGTGATGACGATATGGCTGCCGCGCCGGGCCTGCAGCCAGGCCGGTATGGCGGCCCAGGCGGCGCCGAACAGCGCGGCGCCCAGCGCGGCCGCAGGCAGCGCCAGCGCCCAATGCGGCCAGGGCAGGGCGAGGCAGACCAGCGCCACGCCCAGCCCGCCCAGCGTTGCCTGCCCCTCGCCGCCGATATTGAACAGACCGGCATGGAAGGCGACGGCAACCGCAAGCCCGGTGAAGATGAAGTTGGTCGCGTAGTAGAGCGTGTAGCCCCAGCCATAGGTCGAGCCGAGCGCCCCCGAGACCATCATCTTCACTGCGGCCACCGGGTCTTCGCCGATGCCGAGGATCACCAGCGCCGAAAGCAGCGCCGCGATCGCGAGGCTGATCAGCGGGATCAGGACCAGATCGGCCCATTTCGGTATCGTGTTCATGTCAGGCGGCCTCTCCGCCGAGCCCGGCCATCATCAGGCCCAGTTCGGTCTCGTCGGTCTCGGCGGCCAGCCGTTCGCCCATGATCCGCCCGCCGCAGATGACCGCGATCCGGTCGGAAAGGCCCAGGATATCGTCCAGCTCGACGCTGACCAGCAGCACTGCCTTACCCGCGTCGCGCAGCTCGAGAATGCGGCGGTGGATCAGCTCGATGGCGCCGATATCGACACCCCGGGTCGGCTGGCCGATCAGCAGAAGAGCGGGATTGCGCTCGATCTCGCGTGCCAGAACCAGCTTCTGCTGATTGCCGCCGGAAAAGTTCTGCGCGGCAAGGACGGGATCGGGCGGGCGGATGTCGAACCGCGCCATCTGGGCTTCGGCGCGGTCGCGGATGCCGGCATTGTCCATCAGGCGCAGCCGGGTCCGGAGTGCGGGATCGGTGTGATAGCCGAAGACCGAATCTTCCCAGGCGTGGAAGGGCAGGATCAGCCCCTCGCGTTGCCGGTCCTCGGGGACATGGGCGATGCCGGCCGCGCGCCGTGCGCGAGCGTCGCTGCGCGGCCCGGACAGGTCGATCTCCTTGCCCTCGATCCGGACATGGCCGGTTGCGGGCCGCATGCCGCCCAGCACCTCCAGCAGATGCGACTGGCCGTTTCCGGCGATGCCGGCAATGCCGAGGATCTCGCCCGCGCGAAGCTGAAGCGAGACGTCCGAGAGGCGGCGCACACCCTCGGCATCGATCACCGAGAGCCCTTCGATGTCCAGCACAAGGCGCCCCGGCCGGGCCGGAGACTTGTCCGTTTGCAACAGAACCTTTCGGCCGACCATCCGTTCGGCCAGCTCGGCGGGGCTGGTCTCGGCCGTCTGCAGGGTGGCGGTCATCTCCCCGCGCCGCATGACGGAAACCGTGTCGGTCGCGGCCATGATCTCGCGCAGCTTGTGGGTGATGAGGAGGATGGTCTTCCCCTGCGACTTGAGGTTTTCCAATATCCGGAAAAGGTGGTCGGCCTCGGATGGCGTCAGCACGCCTGTCGGTTCGTCGAGGATCAGGATGTCGGCCTGCCGATAGAGCGCCTTCAGGATCTCGACCCGCTGGCGCATGCCGACGCCCAGATCCTCGATCCGGGCATCGGGGTCGACCTCCAGCCCGTAATCGGCGGCAAGCCGGCGCAGGATGCGCCGGGCCTTGTCCAGCGACCGGGACAGAAGCGCCCCCTCTTCGCGGCCCAAGATGATATTCTCGAGCACGGTGAAGGGCTCGACCAGCTTGAAATGCTGGAACACCATGCCGATGCCCGCGCGGATCGCATCCTGGCTGTCGGTGATCCGGACCGGTTGGCCACCGATCAGGATCTCGCCCGCATCGGCCCGGTAAAAGCCGTAAAGGATCGACATCAGCGTCGATTTGCCGGCGCCGTTCTCGCCGATGATGCCGTGGATCGAGCCGCGCCGGACCCGGAGCGAAATGTTCCGGTTCGCCTGCACCGGCCCGAAGGCCTTGGAAATGCCCCGCAATTCCAGCGCCGGGACGGTGGCATCGGCGCCGGAAAGTGCCGCCCCCGCCATGGCGGTCAGTTCACCGGGCAGCTGTTGTCGGACATGTAATCATGCACCACGGTCTCGCCCGAGACGATCCTGGCCTTGGCGGCCTCGACCGCCGCGACCATTTGCGGGCTCACCAGGTCCCTGTTGTTCTCGTCCATGGCATAGCCCACGGCGTCTTCGGCCAGACCAAGGCGAAAGCTGCCCGTCTCCATCCCGGCCCCGGCGCTGAAAGCCTCGTAGACGGCCAGATCGACGCGCTTGACCATCGAGGTCAGAACCTGCCCGGGATGCAGGTGGTTCTGATTGCTGTCGACCCCGATCGAGAGGATCCCCTCATCGGCTGCTGCCTGCAACACGCCCAGCCCGGTGGTGCCGGCCGCCGCGAAGATCACGTCGGCGCCCTGGCCGATCTGGGCGCGGGCCAGCTCGCTGCCCTTGACCGGGTCGGCCCAGGCATCGGCGGTGGTGCCGGTCATGTTCTGCAGGACGGTCACATCGGCATCGACCGCCTTCGCGCCCTGGGCATAGCCGCAGGCGAACTTGCGGATCAAAGGGATGTCCATGCCGCCGACGAAGCCCACGGTGTTCGTTTCAGACGCCATCGCGGCCATCATCCCGACCAGATAGCTGCCCTCATGTTCGGAAAAGACAATCGAGCGGACATTGGCGGCCTCGACGGTCTCGTCGATGATCTCGAATTTGGTGTCGGGATAGTCGGGCGCGACCTCTTCAAGCACCGACTTGAAGGCAAAGCCGGTCATCGCGATCGGGTTCAGCCCGGCCTCGGCGAAACGGCGCAGGGCCTGTTCGCGCTGGGCCTCGGATTGCAGCTCGATCTCACGATAGCTGCCGCCGGTCTCGGCCTTCCAGCGCTCGGCGCCGGTGAAGGCGGCCTCGTTGAAGGACTTGTCGTATTTGCCACCGACGTCGTAAATCAGCGCCGGATCGGCCAGCGCGGTGCCGGCCGTCAAGGCCAGAGCGGCCGCGGCCGCCATGGTCTGCTGCATCTTCGTCATCTCGTGCTGTCTCCCGATTGTTGTGTCGGCCAGAAGGCAAGGCGGGCCGTTGGGAGGCGATGGCCATCTGCCCATACCGATTAAGGCCGCGCGCCGGGGCAGGCGTCAACCGGATTTCAACCCTGCGACGAGAAGGCCTTGCGCATGACCAGAGCGTCGATGCGTCGGCCGTCGGGGGTGGCGTAATAGTGGGGCCGACAACCGGCCAGCTCGAAGCCCGCCGCCCGGTACAGTCCGCAGGCGGCGGCATTGTCGGTGGCGACCTCGAGAAAGGCCTCCTGTGCCGCGCGGGCGCGCGCTGCCTGCTCGAATTCGGCCAGCCTTGCCCGGCCCAGCCCGGTTCTTCGGCATTCGGGCGCGACGGCGATGGTCAGCAACTCGGCCTCTCCGGCGGCGACCCGGCCAAGGGCCACGGCCTGCGCATCGCCGCAGAGAAAGGTTCCGGGCGTGGCCAGGAGCGCCTCGAATTCGGCAGCGCTCCAGGGGCGCGGCGTTGTGAAGCAGCGGGCATGCAGTGCAGCCAGTGCAGCCGGCGTCATGGCAGGATGGCCGGCGGCGGGTCGGCGGGAGGTGCTGCATCGGCGGGGCGCACGTAAAGCGGGGCGGGGCGGGGCGGAAGCTCGCCGCCGCTCAGAAGCGCGGCCGCCTCCCGGGCGATCGCCGGGGCGATCCCGACCGGCACCGCCTCGTGCCAGCCGGTGCCGAAGGCCGTGCCGAGCCGTCGGGCGGCAAAGCCCGTGACATGGGCGATGCCCTCGGCCCCGATCTCGGCCAGAGGTGGCGGGGCTTCGGGGTCGATCATCCGCGCGGGCCCGGCCCGCCCCGCCCGCAGCGGCTGGACATAGGCCAGACCGCGCGGCGCCTCGAGGCTCAGAAGATCCGCGTCGGGGCCGGGGGCGCTGCGGCGCAGCACCTGGAACATCGAGACACCTATGGCGGGCAGACCCGCCGCCAGCGCCAGCCCGCGTGCTGCCGCCACCGAAATCCTGATACCGGTGAAGTTGCCGGGACCGACGCCGACGCCAAGCCCGGCCAGATCCTTCCAGCCAAGGCCGGCGTCTTCGAGAACGGCTTCCAGAAGCGGCATCAGGGCCTCGGCCTGGCCGCGCGCCATCTCCAGATGTCTGCTCAGAACGATCTCGCCATCCCGAAGCAGGGCCGCGCAGCAATGGGGACCGGAGGTGTCGAAGGCAAGGATCGGAGCGATGCTGCCGCCCATCACATCGCGTCGGCGACGGGACGGACCTCGGTAACCTCGGGGATGTAATGCCGCAGCAGGTTCTCGATGCCCATCTTCAGCGTCAGCGTCGAGGAGGGGCAGCCGGCGCAGGCGCCCTGCATATGCAGATAGACCACCCCCCGGTCGAAGCCGTGGAAGGTGATGTCGCCGCCATCCTGGGCCACGGCCGGGCGTACGCGCGTATCAAGCAACTCCTTGATCTGACGCACGATATCCTCGTCGGGGCCGTCATGTTCGGCATGGCCCGCATCCGCATTCTCACCCGTCATCACGGGCTGGCCGGACTGGAAATGCTCCATGATCGCGCCGAGGATCGCGGGCTTGATATGGTCCCATTCGACCGCGTCGGCCTTAGTCACGGTCACGAAATCGGTGCCGAAGAAGACCCCGCGCACGCCCTCCACGCCGAAGATCCGTGTCGCGAGCGGCGAGTTCGCCGAGCCCTCGGCGCTGGGGAAATCGGCCGTGCCGGTCTCCAGAACCGCCTGTCCGGGCAGGAACTTCAGGGTGGCAGGGTTCGGTGTGGATTCGGTCTGGATAAACATGTGCCTATTCCTTAGCTTTGCGCTCGGATATGCGCTCGACCGGGCGATTTGTCAACTTTAGAGCAATTCTAACATATCTGCCAACGCCCGGCCAGCGATCGCTTAGCACACCGCTTCAAGACGCTCCTTCGAGAGCCCGCCGGGCACGATCGTGACCGGAACGGGCAGGCTGCCCGAGCTGCGCGCAAGCTGGGTCACCAGCGGCCCGGGCCCCTTGCTGTCGGTGCCCGCTCCCAGAACCAGCACGCCGATCTCGGGGTCTTCGCGGATCTGGGCGAGGATCTCGGGCACCGCCTCGCCTTCGCGGATTACCAGTTCGGGGTCGATCCCCTGCCGGTCGCGCATCCATTTCGCGAAGACCTCGTAATGCGCCTCGATCCGTTCGCGCGCTTCCTCGCGCATAAGATCGCCGACCCCGATCCAGTGGTTGAACTCCTCGGGGGCGATCACCGACAGGATCTGCACCCCGCCGCCGGTCTTCGCGGCCCTGAGCGCGGCAAAACGCATCGCGTTCAGACATTCGCGACTGTCGTCAAGAACCACAAGAAATTTGCGCATCGGGTCCTCCTCCGGGAACCGCGCCTAAGCATGACCGACCGGCCCGGCGCTGGCAACTCCCCCTGCTGCGGGCCGGCCGGTTGCCGGCGGGCCCGCGTTTCGGTCTTCTTCCTGGTTCAAATACCCATGGCGCGACCGTCCCGGTTCACGCTTTCGACTGGGCGGGACTCAGGCGGCCGAATGCGCCCAGTCCCAATAGATCTCGCGGACCTTCGCGGTCAGCGGGCCGGGCTGGTACTGCACGTCGTCGAAGGCCTTGACCGGGGTCACCTTCATCATGTTGCCCGACAGGAACACCTCGTCGGCGCGGCGCACATCCTCGAAGCTCAGAACCGCCTCATGAACCTTGTAGCCCGCCGCCGTCAGGTTCGAGATATGCCGCTTGCGGGTCAGCCCGGCCAGGAAGGTGCCATTGGCGATGGGGGTGAAGAATTCGCCATCCTTCACGATGAAGACATTCGCGGTCGCGGTCTCGGCGACATTGCCCAGCGCATCCGCGACCAGCGCATTGCCGAAGCCCTTGGCCCGCGCCTCGGCCAGCATCCGCGCGTTGTTGGGATACAGGCAGCCCGCCTTGGCATTGACGACGGCGCAGTCCAGCGTCGGGCGGCGGAAGCGGGTGGTGGTCATCGTGGTGGCGCTGCCCGGCGCGGCCATCGGGATCTCTTCGAGGCAGATCGCAAAGCCGGTGGCGCCGGGCTTGGGCGCGACCCCCAGCGAGTCGCCCTCGAGCGCCCAATACATCGGCCGGATATAGACGGCGGCATCGGCGGGGTAGGTCTTCAGCCCCTCGCGGACGATCTCGGTCATGTCCGCCCCGTCGATGGTGGGGGTGATCATCAGCGCCTCGGCCGAGCGGTTGATCCGGTCGCAATGGGCCTGAAGATCGGGCGCGATGCCCTCGAAATAGCGCGCGCCGTCGAAGACGGTGGTGCCCAGCCAGGCGCCGTGATCGGCCGCGCACATCACCGGAATGTCGCTCCTGTGCCAGGTTCCGTTGTAATAGGTTCGGATATTCGTACCTGTGGCCATGACGGCGCCTCTTTTCGGAAAATTTTGGCGCACCCTAGACCCGGGGCAGAGAGCC
The DNA here is from genome assembly GCF_047553435.1 of Rhodovulum sp. HP10. Taxonomy (NCBI): domain Bacteria; kingdom Pseudomonadati; phylum Pseudomonadota; class Alphaproteobacteria; order Rhodobacterales; family Paracoccaceae; genus Rhodovulum; species Rhodovulum sp. HP10. The sequence continues at coordinate 1,091,447 of NZ_CP180201.1, read as the reverse complement.
GTCCAGATCGGAGCACGTCGCAGGGACGACGTGCGGTCGGCGGCGCCCCCGCGCAGGGAAACACGCCCCCGGCGGGACGGCCGGGGGCGCTTCGGGATCCGTATTCCGCAGGGACGGGCGCAACGGGCGAATGCACCGACTTGGGGATTGCGGGGCGGCCCCCGGGCCAACCGGACCTGGCGGAACCCGGCTTCCCGACCCTCGGCGGCAAGCGATTCCGTTTTGTGTCAGGCCTGTTTCGGTTCTGTGAATTCGACATCGTCTCCGCGACCGGCCTCTGCCAGCAGCGCGTCGAGATCGAGCGGGCGGTTCACCATCCGGAGCCGGCCTTCGGCATCGCGCGGCCAGTCCGCCTCGGGGCGGTCGCGGTAAAGCTCGACCCCGTTGCCGTCGGGATCGTTCAGGTAGACGGCCTCGCTCACGCCGTGATCGGCCGCGCCGGTCAGCGAGATGCCGGCCGCCAGCACCCGGGCCAGCGCGGCGCCAAGGCTCGCGCGGTCGGGAAACAGGATCGCGCTGTGGTAAAGCCCGGTATGGCCGGGCGGGGGCGGCGTGGCGCCGAGGCTTTCCCAGGTGTTCAGACCGAGATGGTGATGATAGCCGCCTGCCGACAAAAAGGCCGCTCCCGGCCCGTAGCGCTGGGTCAGCTCGAAGCCCAGAACGCCGGAATAGAAGGCGATGGCGCGGTCGAGATCGGCGACCTTCAGGTGGATATGGCCGATGCGGGTTCCGGCGGGAAGAGGGGTCATGGGATGTCTCCTTTCGTTGCGAAAGATAGCATCCCGAAGAGGCCGCACATATCGCCGGAAAATCCAGGCGATATGTGCGTATATGCGTAGATCAGGCGCCGATCATCCCGACGATCTCGCGGGCGCGCCGCACGATCGGGGCGGCGATGGCATCGGCCTGTTCGGCGCCATCGGCGAGGATGCGGTCGATCCCGGCCGGGTCCTGCATCAGGCGGCTCATCTCGGAAGAGATCGGCGACAGCCGCTCGACCGCCAGATCGGCAAGCGCGGGCTTGAAGCTGCCGAATTGCTGGCCGGCATAGTCGGCCACGACCTCGGCTGCGGTCTTGCCGGAAAGGGCGGCATAGATGTTGACGAGGTTGCGCGCCTCGGGCCGTCCTTCCAGCCCTTCGAGGGTCTCGGGCAGCGGTTCGGGGTCGGTCTTGGCCTTCCTGATCTTCTTGGCGATGGCATCGGCATCGTCGGTCAGGTTGATCCGGCTCATGTCGGACGGGTCCGATTTCGACATCTTCTTGGTGCCGTCGCGCAAGGACATCACCCGGGTCGCGGCGCCCTCGATCACCGGCTCGGGGACCGGGAAGAAATCGGTGCCATAGTCGTTGTTGAACTTGATCGCGATATCGCGGGTCAGCTCGACATGCTGCTTCTGGTCCTCGCCGACCGGCACATGGGTGGCATGATAGACGAGGATGTCGGCCGCCATCAGCGCCGGATAGGCGAACAGCCCCAACGACACGTTCTCGGAATTCTTGCCCGCCTTGTCCTTGAACTGGGTCATGCGCTGCATCCAGCCGAGCCGCGCGACGCAGTTGAAGATCCAGCTCAGCTGGGCATGGCCGGGCACTGCCGACTGGTTGAACAGGATCGATTTCTTCGGGTCGATGCCGCTGGCGATGAAGCCCGCCGTCAGCTCGCGCGTGGCGTGGCGCAGTTTCTCGGGGTCTTGCCAGACGGTGATCGCATGCATGTCGACGATGCAGTAGATCGTGGGCATGTCGCCCTGGTCCTGGGTTTCGCCAAAGCGCTTGAGCGCGCCCAGGTAATTGCCCAGCGTCAGCCCGCCCGAGGGCTGGATGCCGGAAAAGACTCGCGGTGTGTGGACCACCTCGGCCATCGGTTCATCTCCGTCTGGAATTTCACGCTTCGTTCGCTTACCGATGCGGGGGAACAGCGTCAACCGAGGCCCGTGTCGCATGCAGTCCGATCCGAACGCTCCGCCGATCAATCCCTTGCCCGCCGTGGTCTGGCTGCTGGCGCTGCCGGTCATCGCGATGGAGGCGGTCCTGAGCCTCGGGGCGAGCGGGCTCGTGGGCGGACCTGCCGCGGTCGGCTGGCGATTGCAGGCGATCCGCGATTACGGCTTTTCGGGGCAGGTTCTCGACTGGATGCTGCAGAGCGGTCAGTTTCCCGCCGACCAGATGATCCGCTTCGTCACCTATCCCTTCATCCATGCCAGCCTGACCCATGCGGTCTTCGTCGTGGTCTTCATCCTGGCGTTGGGCAAGATGGTGGGCGAGGTGTTCCGGGCCTGGGCGGTGCTGCTGGTCTTTTTCGGTGCGGCCATCGTCGGCGCGCTGGCCTATGGGCTTCTGCTCGATACGCCGATGCCGCTGATCGGCGGTTATCCTGCTGTCTACGGGCTGATCGGCGCCTTCACCTTCCTGATGTGGGTGCGGCTCGCGGGGACCGGCCCGACCCAGTACCGGGCCTTCACCCTGATCGGGCTGCTTCTGGGCATCCAGCTTCTGTTCGGCCTGCTGTTCGGCGGCGGGCTCGACTGGGTCGCCGATCTGGCCGGGTTCTGCACCGGTTTCCTGCTGTCCTTCGTGGTCAGCCCCGGCGGCTGGGCCCGGGTGCGGGCGAAGATCCGTCAGCGCTGACGGCGCATCGCCCGGCGGAATTCCGACAGCCGGAACGCGCCCAGCAGGTGGCCCAGCCCGAAATAGGACAGGATGCCCAGCGCCACCAGCCCGGCCAGGGCCGGATAGCGTAGCCCGCCCCCGGCCAGCCAGGGCTCTGCGCCCCGGGCCGCGAGCCACAGGATCGCCCCCATCAGCGCCGAGGCCAGCGCGATCCTGCCGGCCCGGCGCAGGAACCGCGCATCGGGTTCGGCGGCAGCACCGAAGCGCCGCGATCCGCGCCAGAGCAGCGCCACCATGGCCCAGCCCGCGAGCGTCGTGCCCCAGGCGGCGGCGATATAGCCGAAGACCGGGGCCAGCCCGATGGCGATACCCGCATTCGCCGCGAGCGCGCCGAGCGCATAGTGGAACGGGCGCCGGGTATCCTCGCGCGCGAAGAACAGCGGTTGCAGGACCTTCTGCATCACGAAGGCCGGCAGCCCCGCGCCATAGACCGCGACGGCCAGTGCCGTGGCCGCCACATCGGCCTGGTCGAAGGCGCCGCGCTGGAACAGGACCGCCACGATGGGCCCCGGAATCGTGGCCAGGGCGACCGCGGCGGGCAGGGTCAGGGCGAGGGCGAATTCGCCCGCGCGGTTGAAGGCGTCGCGCCCGCCCGCGGTGTCGCCTGCGCCCAGACGGCGCGAGAGATCGGGCAGGAGCACCACGCCGATGGCGATGCCGACCACGCCAAGCGGCAGCTGGTAGAGCCGGTCGGCATAGGAGAGCCAGGCTACGGCGCCCTCGAAGAAGCTGGCAACCTGACGTCCGATCAGCAGATTGACCTGCACCACGCCGCCCGCCAGTGCGGCCGGCGCCGCGATGATGGCCAGCCGCTTCAGTTCGGGCGTGAGGCGGGGGCGGCGGAAGGTCAGACGGAAGCCTGCCTTCGCGGCAGCCGCCCAGACCAGCGCCATCTGTGCGATCCCGGCCAGCGGCACCGTCCAGACCAGCGCATCGCCGACCGGCCAGCCCATTTCGGCCGCCAGCAGCATCGCGCCGACCAGGAGAATGTTCAGCAGGACCGGTGCCGCCGCCGCGGCGACGAAGCGGCCGGTGGCGTTCAGCACGCCCGACAGGAGTGCGGCCAGCGAGATGAACAGGATATAGGGAAAGGCGATCCGGCCATAGACCACCGCGATGTCGAAGCGCTGGTCGGCCGCGAAGCCGCCCGCCATGGCCAGCACCAGGGCAGGCATCGCGATCTGGGCCAGAAGGGTAAAGCCGATCAGGATCGTCGCAAGCCCGGTGAAGGCGTCGCGGGCGAAGTCGAGCGCGCCCTCGTCCCGTTCGAGCTTCTTCGAGAAGAGCGGAATGAAGGCCATGTTGAACGCCCCTTCAGCGAAGAAGCGGCGGAACATATTGGGCAGCGAGAAGGCCACCAGGAAGGCCTCGGCCACCGGGCCGGTGCCGAGATAGGCGGCGATCAGGATGTCGCGGGCGAAGCCCAGGATGCGGCTGGCCAGGGTCCAGACGCCGACGGTCATAAAGCCCGACACCAGCCGGATCGGGCGCATTAGCTGTTCGCCCTTTCGGTGCCCTTCACGATCGCCTCGCGCAGCTTGCGTTCAAGCGACTCCTGCCGCGATCTGGCATAGAGCTTCAGCCCGAAGCTGTCCTTCACATAGAAGCTGTCGACCACCTGCGCGCCATAGGTCGCGATCATCGCCGAGGCGATATAGATGTTGCTGGTCGCGAAGACCCGGGTCAGGTCGTAAAGCAGCCCCGGCCGGTCGCGGGTATCGACCTCGATGATGGTGTAGATCTCCGAGCCGTCATTGTCGAAGGTGATCGAGGTCGGGAAGCGGAAGCTGCGCTCGCGCTTCTTGAACTTGTCGCGGTCGGCCAGCTTCTCGCGCGGGCGGACCTCGCCCATCAGGGTCTTCTCGATCATCTGGCTGAGCCGGCTCAGCCGCGAGGCGTCATAGGGCGAGCCGTCGCCATCCTGGATCCAGAAGGCGGCGGTGGCGTATCCGTCCTTGGTGGTATAGGTGCGCGCGTCGACCACGTTGGCGCCGACCAGCGCCAGCGCGCCGGCCAGCCGCGAGAAGATGCCGGGATGGTCCGAAAGCGCAAAGCAGACCCGGGTGGCGTCGCGGTCGGCATCCTCGGCCAGATCTATCCGGATCTCGTCGTCGCTGATGCCCCGCAGCAGCCTCGCCATCACCACATGCGTTCCGGTCGGCAGGCCCTGCCAGTAGGGGCCGTAATGGCGGCCGATCTCGGCCCGCAGCTCCTTCGCGTCCCAGTCCGGAAGCGCCTCGCGCAGCGCGCGCCGGGCCTCGGCCTCGCGGCGGTCGCGGTTGACATCCTCCAGCCCGCCTTCCAGCGCGCGCACGGTCTCGCAGTAGAGGCTGCGGATCAGCTGGGCCTTCCAGTTGTTCCAGGTGCCGGGGCCCACCCCGATGATGTCGCAGACGGTCAGCACCGTCAGCAGGTCGAGCCGCTTGCGGGTTTTCACCGCTTTGGCGAAATCGCGCACCGTGCGCGGGTCGGACAGGTCGCGCTTCTGGGCCATGTCCGACATCAGCAGGTGATAGCGCACCAGCCATTCGACGGTTTCGCATTCCTCCGGCCTGAGCCCGAGCCGCGGCGCGACCTTGCGCGCGATCTGCGCGCCCAGCACCGAATGGTCTTCGGGGCGGCCCTTGCCGATGTCATGCAGCAGGAGCGCGACATACAGCACCCGCCGGTTCAGGCCGTCCTTGAGGATCCGGCTGGCGATGGGCAGTTCCTCGATCAGTTCGCCGCGCTCGATCTGGGCGAGCGTCGAGACGCACTGGATCGTGTGCTCGTCCACCGTGTAGCTGTGATAGACGTTGAACTGCATCATCGCCACGATGGGCTCGAATTCCGGGATCAGCGCCGAGAGCACGCCAAGCTCGTTCATCCGCCGGAGCGAGCGTTCGGGGTTGCCGTGCTTGAGCAGCAGGTCGAGGAAGATCCGCTGTGCTTCGGGGGCGTTGCGGACATCCTCGTCGATCAGCCGCAGATTGGCCTGGATCAGTCGCATCGCGTCGGGATGCAGCAGCGTGCCGGTCCGGAGCGCTTCCTCGAAGATCTTCAGCAGGTTCAGCTTGTCGGCCAGGAATGCCTTGGGGTCCGAGACATTCATGCGGTTCTGGACGATCTCGTAGCCTTTCGGCACCTTCCGGCGGCGCCGGAACAGCCCGATCAGCGCGGGTTCCTTCTTGACATGGGCGGCCTCGAGCTTGGTCAGGAAGATCCGGGTCAGGTCGCCAACGGTGGTGGCGTGGCGGAAATAGTCCTGCATGAAATGCTCGACCGCGCGGCGCCCGCCATGATCGGCATAGCCCATCCGCGCCGCCACCTCGACCTGCATGTCAAAGGTCAGCTGGTCGATCGCGCGGTCCGCGATCAGGTGCAGATGGCAGCGCACGGCCCAGAGAAACCGCTCTGCCGCGACGAAACCGGTGAATTCGTCGCGAGTGAAGAAGCCCAGCTTGACCAGTTGAGAGGCGCGGTCGACGCGATAGACGTATTTCGCGATCCAGTAGAGCGATTGCAGGTCGCGCAGCCCGCCCTTGCCCTCCTTCACATTGGGTTCCAGCACGTAGCGCTGGCCACCCTGCTTGCGGTGACGTTCCGAGCGTTCGGCCAGCTTGGCCTCGATGAATTCGGCCGCCGTGCCCTTGAAGAGATCGTCCCAAAGCGCGCTGTCCAGGGCCCTGGCCAGCGGCGCATGCCCGCCGAGAAGGCGGTTTTCCAGCAGGGCCGTGCGGATCGTGTAATCCTCGCGCCCCAGTCGCAGGCAGTCCTTCACCGTGCGTGAGGCGTGCCCCACTTTCAGCCTTAGGTCCCAGAGCATGTAGAGCGTGGATTCGATCACGCTTTCCGCCCAGGGGGTCAGCTTGTAGGGGATCAGAAACAGCAGGTCGACATCGGAATGCGGCGCCATCTCGCTTCGGCCGTAGCCGCCGACCGCGAATACGGCGAGCCGTTCGCCTTCGGTCGGGTTGGGCCGCGGGTGCAGGACTTCGCCGGAGACCCTCAGGGTCGCGCGGACCAGGCAGTCGGTGAGCCAGGTATAGGCGCGCACGGTCGGGCCGGCGTCAAATGGCCTGTCGGCAAAGGCTGCAGCGATCGCGCCGCGCCCCTTCTGCCGGGCCTCGGAAAGGTAATGCACAACGGCATCCCGCAGGGCCTTGGAGTCGATGCCCTGATCCGTCAGCCGGGTCAGTTCGGCCTCGAAGGCCGTCTGATCGAAAATGTCGGAGGCCGGGCAGATCAGGCTGTCCGGCGCCTGGGTCGTCTTGCGGGCTCTGGACGGGCTAGAAGCCTGCGCTGCCGAAACTTCTTGGAGCGGGGTCAATCACGGTCACCTGGTTGTCGCGGATCTCGGCCACGGCCAAGGCCCGCTCGTTCGTTCCATCTGTACGCAGGCGGAACACGCCGTTGACGCCGACAAAGCCCGAAGGCTGGGTCAGGGCGGAAACCGACAATGCGTCGCTGCGGCCCTGGCTGGCAAGGGCGCCGATCGCGGCGATGCCGTCATAGGCAAGGCCCGCCGCGGGATGGGCCGGCTCGCCATAGGCGGCCGTGTAGCGCCGTTCGAACCGGTCCGAAACGCCGGGATCAGGAAGGGCGAACCAGCCACCCTGCAGTCCGGGAAGCGCCAGGGTGGAGGGCGGGATGTCCCAGCGTGTCAGCCCGATGAACTGCACCTTGGCGGGATCTACGCGGTTTTCCGGAAGCAGTTGCGCCAGCAGCGGCAGGGCGCCGGCGGTGCTGGCGGTGAAGAAGATAGCCTGTGCGGCCGAGTCGCGCGCCTTGCGCGCGAGGGAGGGGATGGCCTGGACCACGCCGTTTTGCGACAGCTCGTAACTGCCGGTCGCGGCGACCGATCCGCCGCTGCGGGCCACGGCCGAGGCGATTGCCGCGCGCCCGGCCTCGCCCGCCACATCGGGATCGTGCACGATCATGACATTGGTCCGGCCCTGTGCCGCGGCGTAGCGCGCCAGACGGTTGGCTGTGTTCTCGAAGGTCGGTCCCAGCACGAACACGTTGCCGCCGGCGATCTCGGGGTTGTTCGAGAAGCTCAGCACGTTGACGCCGCGCCGTGCGACGGCCAGGCCGGCCGCATTTGCGGATTGTGCATAGAGCGGGCCGAGGATGATCTTGGCGCCGTCCGAGACGGCCTCGGAGGCGACCTTGGCGGCGATATCGGGATTGCCTGCGGTTTCATAGACGCGAAGATCGACCTTCACACCCTTGAGATCCGAAATCGCGAGACGTGCGGCGTTTTCGAGGCTGCGCGCCAGAACCTGGTCGCCCGCATTGGCCGAGCCGCCCGGCACCAGCAGTGCCACCGGAACCGGTTTCGATCCGTCGATCGACGGGCCGCCGCCGATACCTCCGGGCTGGCAGGCCGCAAGCAGAGCGAGTGCGCCGAGACCCAGAACCGATGCCAGAACCCTCGGCCGAACCGCTGGCAACCGCTTGCGGCAGGCGCGAAAAACGGCGAACATGGACGTCTCCTTCGCTGGGGCGATCTCGTCGGCGACCCTATGCGGATCGACGGGGCAAGTAAACGTCAGACAGGTAAAAGAATCCTTGGAGATCCTCCGAAATCCGCTGGCCCCCGGGCTTTATTTCGTGGCCACGCCGATCGGTGCCGCGCGCGACATCACGCTCAGGGGGCTCGATGTTCTGGCGTCGGCCGACGCTATCGCGGCAGAGGATACCCGCACGGCGCGTCATCTGATGCAGATCCATGGCATTGCGCTCGGCGAGCGGCCGTTGATTGCCTATCATGACCATTCCCCAGCCTCGGTGCGCGATGCCCTGGTTGAAATGGCGGCCGCAGGCAAGTCGGTCGCCTGTGTCAGCGAGGCGGGCACGCCGATGGTGTCCGATCCGGGCTTTCCGCTGGCGCGGGCCGCGATCGCGGCCGGGGTCGCGGTGCATGCCGCCCCCGGACCTTCGGCGATGCTGGCCGCGCTGGTGGTGGCGGGCCTGCCAAGTGATCGTGTGCTGTTCGCGGGGTTTCCGCCTGCCCAGTCGGGCGCGCGCAGCCGGATGCTGGACGAGCTTTCGAATGTGCCCGCGACGCTGGTTTTCTATGAATCTCCCAAACGCATTAGCCGGTTGTTAGCAGAAATGGCGGTATCTCTCGGAGGAGATCGCGACGCAGCGGTCTGCCGGGAATTGACCAAGCGATTCGAGGAGGTCTCGCGTGGCAGTCTCGCCGAACTGGCAGAGGCCTTTCGCGACCGTGAGGTTCGCGGCGAGATCGTGCTGTTGGTCGGACGGGCTCCTGTCAGGGCTGTCGAGCAGAACGATCTCGACGCGGCGCTTGACGAGGCGCTGGCGCGTCTTTCCGTGAAGGACGCGGTGGCCGAAGTGGCGGCGGCGCTCGAACTGCCGCGGCGCCGGGTTTACCAGGCGGCGTTGTTGCGAGAACGGCATGCTGCCAAGCCGGAGGGAACGGGATGAGCGGAACGGTTTCCTATCACGCCGGGCGGTCTGCCGAGGACTGCGTTGCCCGTGGGTATGAGGGGCGCGGCATGGCGATCGTGGCCCGGCGCTGGCGCGGGGCGGGCGGCGAGATCGACCTCGTTGCCCGTGATGGCGACGCGCTCGTCTTCGTCGAGGTCAAGAAAAGCCGCAGTTTCGCCCGTGCTGCCGAGCGGGTCACGCGGCGCCAGATGGATCGTGTCATGACGGCGGCGCAGGAATATCTTGCGGGCGAACCCGGCGGGCAGTTGACCGATATCCGTTTCGACGTTGCGCTTGTGAACGGTTTCGGCGAAGTCGACATTCTCGAGAACGCGTTCTGCGCCTGAGCGCGGTTGCAAATTCCAGGCGCCTCGGTCATCCAGAGCGGATGCCGCATCGCCCAGGGTGGCGGCGGTTGGGAAGGCCGGGCGAGGGAGAACGCAATGCCGCTCAAGGTAGCCATTCAGATGGACCCGGTCGGGGCCGTGAATATCGATGCGGACAGTACGTTCCGGATTGCGGAGGAAGCTCAGGCGCGCGGGCATAGCCTGTTCTACTACACCCCGGACCGGCTGTCCTGGAGCGACGGGCGGGTGATGGCGCGGGGCTGGCCGCTGGAGGTGCGTCGGGTCAGGGGCGATCATTTCACCCTTGGCGAAGAGCGCGAGCTCGATCTCGGCGGCTTCGATGTCGTATGGCTGCGGCAGGATCCGCCTTTCGACATGGGCTATATCACGACGACGCATCTTCTCGAGATGCTGACGCCCGGCACTCTGGTCGTGAACGACCCGTTCTGGGTGCGGAATTTTCCCGAAAAACTGCTGGTCCTGCGTTTCCCAGATTTGATCCCGCCGACTGTGATCGCCCGCGATCTGGAGACGCTGCGCGCCTTCAAGGATCTGCATGGCGACATCATCCTCAAGCCACTTTACGGCAATGGCGGCGCCGGGATCTTTCGGCTTGGTCCGGATGACCGCAACCTCGCCTCCTTGCATGAAGTTTTCGCCGGCATGAATCGCGAGCCGCTGATCGCGCAGAAATTCCTTCCGGCTGTCAGCAGGGGGGACAAGCGGGTGATACTCGTTGACGGTTCCCCTGTCGGAGCGATCAACCGGGTGCCGGCCACAGGTGAGACGCGGTCCAACATGCATGTCGGGGGGCGTGCCGAACGGGCCGAACTGACGCCGCGCGATCTCGAGATCTGTGCCGCCATCGGTCCGACCCTTAAGGAGGCCGGGCAGATCTTTGTCGGTATCGACGTCATCGGAGAGCATCTGACCGAAATCAATGTCACCTCGCCGACCGGCATCCAGGAGCTCGAGCGCTTCGACAAGACCAATATAGCTGCTCTGATCTGGGAGGCGATCGAGGCCCGCCGCGCCGGCTGAAGCGGTATCGCGTTGCCGCCTTCGTGGATCGGCATCGACCCGTTCTTCCGCCTTGTCCGGTTTCCTATCGGACGGGCGGCGTTGCGGATCTCGGCGCCGGAGGGGGGGCAGGTCGTGATGCTTTTGGTGGAGCATGCCCAAGCCTGGCGCCGCCCGCGACCGCAGGACGAACCGGACATCCTCCGGCGAAGCACCGAGTCGGTGCAGATCTCTGCTGACCGCCTGTTCCGTTGAAAAACTTCGGCTGGCATAAAATCACTTTCTGCATTTAGGAAACCGTTCCGAGCGTTCACCTCTTGAAGAACGGAATTTACGGCCCGGCGTGTCTGCGAAGTGGTTTTTCGCCGTTCTGGCCTCTTGAAGCCATTCGGCGAGTTTTTCGACGGTATCCGCCCAAAGGGGCCCCGCGCCATCGGGCGAACTCGGGGGGCGAGGGCAAAGGAAGCTGTCCGTGGGGCAGGTCCGCCTGTGGACGGAGCGCCAGGGTTTGTGCCGTTCCGGAATGCCAAAGCTCTTAATGACCGCCGCTGCGGCAGCGATTTCACCGGCGCCGGCGCCGGCGCGTTGCCGGGCAGCCTGCAGGGGACGGGCGCGGCGGCCATGTCTGTTGCCTCCGCCATGCCTTGAAAGACCGCGGCATCCCGCCCTGGGTGCGTCGCCTGCTCTGTCCCCACAATGACCTGTCGCAAATCCCGGTTCTATGCCGGGTTGCCGCCGATTTGACATTTTTAGACCGGTGGTCTAAATGTGGCAGCATCCCTGATTTCCTCATCCTGTCGGAGCCTGATTGTCCCTGCCCATTCCAGCCAGTCGTACCAGGTTCGCCGCACTGAGCGATCAGGCGCGTGCATGCTGGCTTGACCCGGCAGAGCTGGAGTTCTGCGACCATGGGTTCGAAAACGCCTCCCTCAACCGCATCATCGCGGCAGCGGGAGAAAGCAAAGGACGCACCTATCACTACTTCGCCGACAAGGGCGACCTGTTCCGGGCCACACTCGAACGCCGTCTGGCGCCCCTCGGCACGCTCGGCGGGAATGCCGAAGCGATTGCCGGGGCCGACCGCGAGACCTACTGGACGCAGATTGCGGCCCTGTGCCGTCGGCTGGCCGGGGCGCTTCAGGGCGATGAATGCATGGCCTCGCTGCTCAGGACCCTGCACCGGGAAGCTGCCGCACAGCGCGCCTTCGCCGGGCCGCTTGCGCTGTTGCGAGGCCATATCGAGCGCGTGCTTGCCGCGGGGCAATCGGTCGGAGCGGTGCGGGACGACCTTCCCCTCGGGCTGCTCGCGGATGTCGCCCTGAACATCCTCATCACCGTCGACCATTGGTTCGCGATGAACGCCTCCGACCTGGCCGAGGGCGAGGAGGCACGTTTTTCCGAGCGCGCCTTTTCTCTTCTGATGGCGCCTCTTCTTCCTCCTGATAACCCGGAATGACAGACACATGACCAAGATACGCGGTCTCGCGGCCCTTCTCGTCCTGAGCACCCTGAACCTGACCCTGATGGTGCCGGGGGGATTTGTCGAAACCCGCAGCTTCCCGGGATATGGCGTCCCTGTCCTGGCCTCATTCAACGTCTTCCTGACGCTGCTCGGTCTCGGGAGCCTGGTCCTGGCCTATCGCGTTCTGAGGACCGGACGGGTGGGGATCTATCCGGCGCTCGCCGGTGCTGCCTTCATGGCGGTTTACCTTCTCGATCTGGCGACGATCTTTCCTGTCGCGGCGGCACCCATGTCGACGACATTGGCCAGAATGGAATGGATCGGCGCCTTCCTTGGGCTTGCGCTTCTTGCGCTGGGGGGCGGGCTGGCCGTCGCGCAGGGCAAACGGCAGGCCGGATCTGCGCGCCTGCCGCTTGGATTGCTGATCGCGATGGGCGTGGCGGCGGTGGCGATCGTCACCTTCGCCACCTTCTCTGCGATGTAGGCAGGGGTTGCCCCGGGCGCGGGGCCATTTCTGCGCGCTGCTAAAGATTTCCTATGCCGAGGCGGAAGTTCACCGCCTCGGCCACATGCGGGCGGGCGACCCGGTCGGTGCCGTCCAGATCTGCGATGGTCCGGGCCACGCGCAGCACGCGGTGATAGCCGCGGGCGGTCAGCCGGAAGCGTTCGGCCGCGCGCAGCAGAAGCGCCCGGCCCTCGGCGTCGGGGGCGGCGATCTCTTCCAGGAGGACGCCTTCGGCCTCTGCATTGACCCGCGTGCGGGGGGCATGCGCGAATCTCGCGCTCTGACGCATGCGTGCGGCCGCGACCCGAGCGGCGACCTCGGCCGAGCTTTCGCCGGAGGCGGGCAGATCGAGATCCCGGAACGCCACCGGCGGCACGTCGACGCGCAGATCGAACCTGTCCATGAGCGGACCCGAGATCCGGCCGAGATAGTCCTCGCCGCATTGCGGAACACGGGCGCAGGCGCGGGCGGGATCGGCGAGGTAGCCGCATTTGCAGGGGTTGGCCGCGGCCACCAGCAGAAACCGGCAGGGATAGCGGGTATGGGCATTGGCGCGCGCCACGACGACCTCGCCGGTTTCGATCGGCTGGCGCAGCGTGTTCAGCACCTGGCGCGGAAATTCGGGAAACTCGTCCATGAAGAGCACGCCGTTATGGGCAAGGCTGATCTCTCCGGGGCGGGCGCCGCGACCGCCGCCGACGATGGCCGCGACCGAGGCGGTGTGATGCGGGTCGCGGAACGGGCGCTGGCGCGAGATGCCGCCCTCGTCGAGCAGGCCCGCCAGCGACTGGATCATCGAGGTCTCAAGAGCCTCGGCGGGCGAAAGCGGCGGCAGGATGCCCGGGATCCGCGCCGCGAGCATCGACTTGCCCGAACCGGGCTCGCCCACCAGAAGCAGATGGTGACGCCCTGCGGCCGCGATCTCGAGCGCGCGCTTGGCGCGCTCCTGTCCCTTGACGTCGGACAGGTCGAGCGCGGCCGCGATGGGGGCGATCTCCCCCGGCTCGGCCGGGGCAAGCGGCGCCTGACCGGTGAAATGGCGCACGACCGATGCAAGGTCGGGCGCGGCCAGCACCTGTGTCGCCCCGACCCAGGCGGCCTCGGCGCCGCAGGCCTTGGGGCACAGAAGCGCGCGCCCGGCCTCGGCTGCGGCCATCGCCGCAGGCAGGGCTCCGATCACCGGCACCAGACGCCCGTCGAGCGACAGCTCGCCCAGCGCCACCACCCCTTCGGCCATGTCGCGCGGGATGACGTCGAGGGCGGCAAGCAGGGCCACCGCGATCGGCAGGTCGAAATGCGAGCCCTCCTTGGGCAGGTCGGCGGGCGAGAGATTGACGGTGATCCGTTTCGAAGGCAGCGCCACGCCCATCGCCACCAGCGCCGCGCGCAGCCTGTCGCGCGCCTCGCTGACCGCCTTGTCGGGCAGGCCCACGACCGAGAAGGCGGGCAGGCCCGCCGCCACGGCGCATTGCACCTCGACGATCCGCGCCTCGATCCCGTCGAAGGCCACGGTATAGGCACGGGCTACCATCTCGCGCTCTCCGGTTCGAACCGGGAAACGGCTACGCCTCCTTGGTTACCGAATGGTAAATGGCAGCGACGTCGGGGAAAGCCTCGGGGTCGTTCGCGACCATGTCGCGGGCGCGAAGGCTGGCAAATCCGATGACGGTGCCTTCGATTTCGAGGAAATGGCTCGGGGGGCGGCCGGTGAGCGGGCAGGCGGCATTGATCGGGGGGCCATGCGGGACGGCCCGGGCCGGCACGGGCTCGGGGCCCGGCCAGGGCAGATGCGGCAGATCCATCGCATAGGGCTCGGGCGTGTAGCGGTATGTCAGCCCCTCGGCGCGCCAGCGGCGGAAGGCCGGGTCGGCCAGATGCTGGGCGACATAGGCTGCGGCCGCATCGCCGACCGGCAGGCCATAGGTCGCGATTCTGGCCGCGACCGGGGCGAAGAAGACATCTGCAAGGCAATAGCGCCCGAAAAGCCAGGGGCCGCCTGCGCCGAAGCGCTCCTGCGCGCCGGACCAGAGCATCTGCAGCCGGTCGAGATCCGCCAGCACCTCGGGCGGCGGCCGGACGCTGTCATAGGACCGTATCAGCGCCATCGGGCAATGCGCGCGCAGGTCGGCAAAGCCCGAATGCATTTCGGCCGCCAGCCAGCGGGCGCGCATCCGGGCGGTCTCGTCCTCGGGCCAGAGCCCGGCCTCGGGGTGGCGCTCGGCCAGGGTTTCGGCAATGGCCAGCGTGTCGCCAAGCGGCTCGCCCCCGGGCATCATGAGCGCCGGCACGAGCCGGGCGGGCGCGACCGGGCCCAGATCGGCGGCGAGCGTTCCGGTATAGAGCCCGACCTCTTCTACCCTGAAGGGCAGGCCGAATTTCTCCAGCATCAGCCAGCCGCGAAGGGACCAGCTGGAATAGGTCCGATCGCCTATGAACAGAACGTAGGTCATGGCGCGAGCCTATCCCGCTTCGGTCCCGGTTCGAAACGCGTTTTCGTGATGGGCGGGATCGGGGTTTCGGATCGCTGCCGCTTCTGTGCGAAGATGCACACAAGCGGCGCGGGAATGTTTCGAATAGTTCAAGCTCTTGTGTGATCTGGAACCAGATCGCGCGCGTATAGTTTAGGGAATGATAAATCTCTGTCTGACGGGAACATGCCATGGCACTTGACGGATACGATGCGAACTCGCTGTCGCGTCAGGCGATGAAGGCGGAGCTTCTGGACGCCGAGACCGAGCTGAGGCTGGCCTATGCCTGGCGCGACGAACGCGACGAAGCCGCACTGCATCGTCTGATCACGGCCTATATGCGGCTGGCGATCTCGATGGCGGCAAAATTCAAGCGCTACGGCGCGCCGATGAACGACCTGATCCAGGAGGCGAGTCTCGGGCTGATGAAGGCGGCCGACAAGTTCGACCCCGACCGCGGCGTGCGCTTCTCGACCTATGCGGTCTGGTGGATCAAGGCCTCGATCCAGGACTATGTGATGCGGAACTGGTCGATGGTCCGGACCGGCTCGACCTCGAGCCAGAAATCGTTGTTCTTCAACATGCGCCGGGTTCAGGCCCGGCTGGAACGCGAGGCGGCGGGCCGGGGCGAGACGCTCGACCGTCACCAGCTGCGCCAGATGATCGCCTCCGAGGTTGGCGTGCCGCTGCACGATGTCGAGATGATGGAAGGGCGGCTGTCGGGCTCGGATTTCTCGCTGAATGCGACGCAATCGACCGATGACGAGGGCCGCGAATGGATCGAGACCATCGAGGATGACAGTGCGCAGGCGGCCGATCTGGTCGAGGACGGGCGCGACCGGGCGCAGCTGCGCGGCTGGCTGGTCCATGCCATGGGCCAGTTGAACGACCGCGAACGCTTCATCGTCAAGGAGCGCAAGCTGCGCGACGACCCGCGCACGCTGGAAAGTCTCGGCAACGAGCTGGGACTGTCGAAGGAGCGCGTGCGTCAGCTCGAGGCCGCGGCCTTCGGCAAGATGCGCAAGAGCCTTGAAGCCCAGTCGCCCGAGGTGTTTCACTTCCTCGCGTGAGACATGTTGCTAGAATCGCCGCGCTGGCCGCGGCCCTGACCGCCACTGCCGCTGGCGCCGAGGAAATCGGCCCGGCGGCTTTCGTCTCGCTTCCGGCCGCCGATGTGGTGGTGCTGGGCGAGACCCATGACAATCCTGAACAGCACGCCAACCAGGCCGCGGCCATCCGGGCGCTGGCGCCCAAAGCGCTGGTCTTCGAGATGCTGACGCCCGAGCAGGCGGCGAAGGTGACGCCGGGGCTTCGGCTCGACGGCGTGGCGCTGGGCCAGGCGCTGGGCTGGGAGGCATCGGGCTGGCCCGATTTCGCGATGTATTTCCCGATCTTCTCGGCCGCGCCCGAGGCGCGCATCTATGGTGCGGCGCTGCCCCGCGACGAGGTGCGCCGGGCGGTGAGCGACGGTGCGGCCGCAGTCTTCGGGGCGGCGGCGGGGATCTATGGGCTTGATACCCCCTTGCCTGCGGCCGAGCTGGAGGCGCGGATCCGCGATCAGCGCGAGGCTCATTGCAACGCGCTGCCCGAGCCTCTTCTGCCCGGCATGGTCGAGGCGCAGCGGCTGCGCGACGCGGCGCTGGCGCGGGCCGCACGGCAGGCGCTGGACGAGACCGGCGGGCCGGTCGCGGTGATCGCGGGCAACGGGCATGCCCGCATCGACTGGGGACTGCCGGCGGCCTTTGCCCTCGTCGCAAAGGGCGCGCGGCTGATTTCGGTCGGGCAGATCGAGGTCGCCGCCACCGGCGTGCCGCCTTATGACTACTGGCTGGTCACCGGTGCGGCCGAGCGCGACGATCCCTGCGCGGCGCTGACCGGCGGTTAGCGACGCGGCGGCTTTGCTTGTCTCGCCCCCGTCTGCGGCCTAAGACGTGGTTTCCAAAGGCAGACGGAACAGCGAACGGGGCGCGGGCGGCATGGTTTCCGGCAAACGCATTCTTCTGATCATCGCGGGCGGGATCGCCGCCTACAAGACGCTTGACCTGATCCGCCGCCTGCGCGAGCGGGGGGCGGCCGTCACGCCGGTGATGACGGCCGCGGCCGAGCGCTTCGTGACGCCGCTTTCGGTCTCGGCGCTGGCGGGCGAGGCGGTGCATCGCGACCTTTTCGATCTGACCCGCGAGACCGAGATGGGGCATATCCAGCTCTCGCGTGCGGCCGATCTGGTGGTGGTGGCGCCAGCAACGGCGAATCTGATGGCCAGGATGGCGGGCGGTTTGGCCGACGATCTGGCCTCGACCCTGCTGCTGGCGACCGACAAGCCGGTTCTGCTGGCGCCCGCGATGAATGTGCGGATGTGGACCCATCCCGCGACCCGGCGCAATCTGGCGCTGCTGCAAGCGGACGGTATCCGTTTCGTCGGCCCGAACGAGGGCGACATGGCCTGCGGCGAATACGGGCCGGGGAGGATGGCCGAGGTGCCCGAGATCCTTGACGCGATCGGGACGGCGCTGGGCGCGGGGCCGCTTGCCGGGCGCCGCATCGTCGTGACCTCGGGCCCGACGCATGAGCCCATCGACCCGGTCCGCTATATCGCCAACCGCTCCTCGGGTGCGCAGGGCACGGCACTGGCCCGGGCGCTGGTGGCGCTGGGCGCCGAGGTGGTTTTCGTCACCGGTCCGGCCTCGGTTCCGCCGCCGGGCGGGGTCGATCTCGTGCGGGTCGAGACCGCGCGCGAGATGCTGGAGGCGGTCGAGGCCGCGCTTCCGGCCGATGCAGCGGTCTGTGCCGCCGCCGTCGCCGACTGGCATGTCGCCAATGCTGCCGGACAGAAGATGAAGAAGGACGGCTCGGGGCGGGCGCCGAAGCTTGACTTCGCCGAAAACCCCGACATCCTGGCCCGCATCGCCGGGCGGGCCGAGGGGCGGCCGCGCCTTGTGGTGGGATTTGCCGCCGAAACCCATGACGTCGTGGCCCATGCCGAGGCCAAGCGCGCGCGCAAGGGCTGCGACTGGATCCTCGCAAATGACGTCTCGCCCGCGACCGGCATCATGGGCGGGGCCGAGAACGAGGTGTCGCTGATCACCGAGGCGGGCGTCGAGACCTGGCCGCGCCTGCCCAAGGCCGAAGTGGCGGCCCGGCTTGCGCATCGGATCGCGGAGGCCCTGGCATGAGCCCGCGTCTGCAAATCGTCTGGGAAGACTGGGCCGATCGCGACCTGCCGCTGCCCGCCTATCAGACGCCGGGCTCGGCCGGGGCCGATATCCGCGCGAACCTGCCGCCCGATATCAGGGACAAGGGTCTGACCCTCGCGCCGATGGAGCGGCGGATCGTGCCCACGGGCTTCCGGATGGCCTTCCCGGCCGGGTTCGAGGTGCAGATCCGTCCGCGCTCGGGGCTGGCCCTGAAATACGGGATCACGCTTCCGAACACGCCCGGCACCATCGACAGCGACTATCGCGGACCGCTGGGGGTACTTTTGGTCAATTTCGGAGCAGAGCCCTTCACCATCCGCCATGGCGAGCGGATCGCGCAGATGATCGTGGCGCCCGTGGTGCAGGCCGCCTTCGAGGTGGTCGGGGAGCTTGACGAGACCCTGCGCGGCGCAGGCGGTTTCGGCTCGACGGGGCGCGGCTGATGGGGCTGGTTCTTGGCCTTGCGCTGGCTCTCTGGTCGCTGGGGATGCTCCTGCGGCTTTCTCGCCAGCTGCGCTGGGGCATGATCGCGGGGCTTTACGCGGCCGTGCTGATCGTGCAGATCGCCATGCCCGAGGGCCATGCCCTGCGCCACGCCATCGGTGGCACACCCGAGGGCTGGGCGGCGCTCGGTGTCGTCGGGCTGCTGGTCCTGGCCTATCGCGGTGTCCTCGGCGCGCTCAAGCGGCGGGTCGCGCGCGAGGTGGTGCCGATGGCGCCCAAGGGGCCGCTGAAGCCGGTCGAGCTCGATCGCTATGCCCGCCATATCATGCTGCGCGAGATCGGCGGACCGGGCCAGCGCAAGCTCAAGGAGGCGCGGGTTCTGGTGATCGGTGCCGGTGGGCTCGGATCGCCTGCGCTGCTCTATCTGGGGGCGGCGGGGGTCGGGACCATCGGCATCGTCGATGATGACGATGTGGATCTTTCGAACCTTCAGCGCCAGGTGATCCACACCGACACGCGCCTGGGCATGCCCAAGGTGTTTTCCGCGCAAAAGGCCATTCTGGCTCAGAATCCCTTCGTCACCGTGCGTCCCTACAGGCGCCGGCTCGACGAGGCCACGGCCGAGGCGCTCTTTCCCGATTACGATCTGATCCTCGACGGCACCGACAATCTCGAGACCCGCTATCTGGTCAACCGTATGGCCGCGCGTCTGGGCAAGCCGCTGATCGCCGGAGCCATCGCCCAATGGGAGGGCCAGATCAGCCTGTACGACCCGGCCCATGGCACGCCCTGCTATCGCTGCATCTTTCCCGAGGCGCCTGCGCCCGGGCTGGCGCCGAGCTGTGCCGAGGCGGGTGTGGTCGGCGCGCTTCCGGGCGTCATCGGTGCGATGATGGCGGTCGAGGCGATCAAGACCGTCACCGGCGCGGGCGAGGGGCTTGGCGGACGGATGCTGATCTATGACGCGCTTTATGGCGAAAGCCGCACCATCGCGCTTCATCCCCGGTCCGGCTGCCCCGATTGCGGCGCCACCTGAGGTCAGGCTTCAGGTCGCCGGGTCGAAATGGATGATCACATCCGCGCCCGGAAATTCCTCGAGGATCGCATGTTTCAGCCGCGCGCCGATGGCATGGGCGTCGTTCAGGCTTTGCGCGCCGTCCAGCTCGATATGCAGGTTGACGAAGAGGCGCGGCCCCGAGCGCCGGGTCTTGAGGTCGTGAAAACCGCGCACGCCGGTGCAGTCCCCGGCCAGCGCCTCGATCCGCGCGATGGTCTCGGGCGGTGCGGCGCGGTCCATCAGCGCGTCCCAGGCGCCCTTGCCGATGCCAAGCGCGCCGACCGCCAGCATGCCGGCCGCTGCCAGAGCGATCACGGCGTCGATCCGCGCCAGACCCAGATTGGCCGAGGCCCAGAGCGCGAAGATCGCCCCGATATTGGGCAGCAGATCGCCCAGATAGTGCAGCGAGTCGGCTTCCACCACCCGGTTGCCCGTCTTCCGCGCGACCCGGCGCTGGTACAGCACCAGAGATGCCGTCAGCACGATCGAGACGGCCATGGCGACCATCCCCGGGCCTTCCTGCGACAGCGGTTCTGGATCGGCGGCCAGAAGCCGGGTCATCGCCGCGAAGGCGATGATGCTGGCCGAGGCCAGGATGAACACGGCCTGTCCCAGCGCGGCAAGATCCTCGGCCGCACTGTGCCCGAAGGCATGGTCGTCATCGGGCGGACGTGCAGCATAGAAGATCGCGGCCAGAGCCCCGAGCGACACCATCAGATCCAGCGCGCTGTCGGCCAGGGAGGCCGCAATCGACAGCGACCCGGTCTGTCCCAGCGCCCAGAGCTTCAGGGCCACCAGCGCGATCGCGGTCGCGACAGAGGCAAGCCCGGCAGAGAGGTTCAGGCGGGAGATGTTGGTCATGGCCGCAGGCTCGGTAAGCTGATGGGCTCCGCTTAGCAGCACTCCGCCCGGAGGGGCAAGCTCACTCGCGGATCTCGTCGGCGTCGACCCCCCAGATCGCGGTCTTGGGCACCCAGCCCGATCCGCCATCGGCATTGATCCGGCACCAGTCGGGCGTGCATTCCTCCAGCCGGGCGATCACGCCGATCTCGGCCCGGGCCAGCACTTCGGCATCGGGGCGGGGGACACGCAAGAGCGGCAGCATGTCCTGATCGACCAGAACGGTGCGCACGCCCGACAGCAGCGAGTAATGCACCCAGCCCCCGGCGCCGTCGCGGTCGCGGACCTGCCGCCAATGGCCGAATTCCGCCGTGATCTGCAGCGGAATGCCGCGCCGGGTATAGACCCAGTCGATCCGGTGGCTGAGGCTCGGTCCCCGGCGCACATTGCCCTCGCTGGCCTTCAGCGAGACATAGCGCGGCAGCGGCAAATTGGTCACGCGCCCGCGCTCTGTCGCCTGGGCTGGCCCGGCCCAGGGAAAAGATCCGATGAGAAACAGAAGGATGATCGTCAAGGATGCGCATCTGCGCAGTACTGCCCGCATAACGTCCTGCCAGCTGGTTTCGGGGTCTTGTGCCGCGCCCCGATCTCGGACAGTTTGCCACTGACGCAACCGGTTGAAAAGCAGGGAGGCCCAGCGATGCCGGCACAACGCCTCAGTGTGGTCGTGACGCGACGGTTGCCCGCGCCGGTCGAGACCCGGATGAAAGAGCTTTTCGATGTCGAGCTGAACGAGGCCGATGTCAAGATGAGCCGCGAACAACTTGTCGAGGCGATGCGCCGGGCCGATGTGCTGGTGCCCTGCGTGACCGACGCCATCGACCAGGCGATGCTGGCCCAGGCCGGCGACCGGCTCAAGCTGATCGCCAATTTCGGCGCCGGGGTCGACCATCTGGATGTCCAGACCGCGCGGCAGCGGGGCATTCTGGTCTCGAACACGCCCGGGGTCGTGACCGAGGACACGGCGGACATGACGATGGCCCTGATGCTGGCGGTGACGCGCCGCATTCCCGAGGGGCTGCATGTGATGCAGGCGGGCGAATGGCGCGGCTGGGCGCCCACGGCCTTCATGGGCGGGCGGATCGGCGGCCGGCGGCTCGGGATCCTCGGCATGGGCCGGATCGGTCAGGCCGTCGCCCGGCGCGCCCGCGCTTTCGGCATGCAGATCCATTACCACAACCGCAAGCGGCTCCGTCCCGAGATCGAGGAGGAATTCGAGGCGACCTACTGGGAGAGCCTCGACCAGATGGTCAGCCGCATGGACGTGATCAGCGTGAATTGCCCGCATACGCCTTCGACCTTCCATCTGATGAATGCACGGCGGCTCAAGCTGATGAAGCCGGATGCGGTCATCGTCAACACGTCGCGGGGGGAGGTGATCGACGAGAATGCACTGACCCGGATGCTGCGCGCGGGCGAGATCGCGGGCGCCGGTCTTGACGTCTTCGAACGCGGCCACGAGATCAACCCGCGGCTCCGCGAGCTGCCCAATGTCGTGCTTCTGCCGCATATGGGCTCGGCCACCATCGAGGGGCGCGGCGAGATGGGGGAAAAGGTGATCATCAATATCAAGACCTTCGCCGATGGGCACCGACCGCCGGATCTGGTCGTGCCGAGCATGCTCTAGGCGCATGGTCATGGATGATGCGGCCGATCGGCGGCGGACGGCGATCTTCCTTCTTGCGATCTCGGTCTATTTCGCAGTCCAGGCCGGTCTGCGTCTGGCGCTGGGCGGCGCCTATGAGACGGACGAGGCCGAGATGCTGGTGATGACGCCGGGGCTGCGGCTGGGATACGGCCCGCAACTGCCGCTTTACAACTGGCTGCAACTTGGCTTTTTCGAACTTTTCGGGCGTGGGCTGCCGGCGCTGGCACTGCTCAAGAACCTGTTGCTCTGGGCGACCTATCTGGCGGTCTTTCTGGGGCTGCGACTCTGGCTGCCTGCGGCCACGGCGGCGCTTGGCGCGCTTTCGCTGTTCCTGATCCCCGATCTGGCCTGGGAGGCGCAACGGGCGACGACCCATTCCAACATGCTGCTTGCGACCTCGGCGGCGACGCTCGCAGCCTTCCTCTGGGCGATGCGGCGCGGCAGCTTCCTGTCCTGGGCCGTGCTGGGGCTGGCCATCGGGCTGGGCGGGTTGGCCAAGTACAACTATTTCCTGGTGCCGGTGGCGCTGGGCCTTGCCGCGCTGACCTTGGCACCGATGCGGGGTGCGCTTTTGCGGCGCCGTGCGCTGATCGCGCCGGGGCTGGCCGGTCTCATCCTTGCAGCCCCCTATGCCTGGATGCTGCAAAACCGCGATCTCGCCTTCTCCTCGCTCGGCAAGCTGCATATCGACGCGGGCGCGGCCCCCGGACGTCTCGTGCCAGAGGGCCTGTCGCAATTGCCGGGCGGACTTCTGGCGCTCATGGCGCTGCCGCTTCTGGTCGCCCTGATCGCCTGGGGGCTGAGCCTTGGGCGGCGCCGCGCGGAAACCGGCGCCGGCCCGCTTCCCGCGCTCTTGCTGCGGGCCGCGCTCTTTGCCGTGGTTCTGACAGCGGCCGGGATCTGGGCGGCCCATGCCGGGACGATCACGTCGCGCTGGCTTCTGCCCATTGCCTTCCTGGCCGTGCCGGGGCTTTTCACGGCGCTTGCGCCACGCCTGGCCGCGCGCGGACGGACCACGGTGTTCGCATTGATGGCGGTTCTGGCGCTCCTGGTGATGGCCGGGCTCGGCTATGACCGCTTCAAGGACGGCGCCCGGCGCGATGTCGTCTTCGACAGCCTGCCCGCGCGACTGGCGGAGATCGACGGGGCCGAGGGCGTGCCGGTGATCGCCGAATTCTACACTGCCGGCAATCTTGCCGCCCTTGCGCCCGGCCTTCAGATCGCGCCCTATCTGCCTTTCGCCGCGCATCGCTTCGGGGCCGGACCGGTACTGTTTCTGTTCCGCGAGCATGTGCCGCCCAGTCTCGAGATCGGGGCAGTTCAGGCGGGTTGGCCAGCCGGATCAGGGGCCGGGTCCGGGATCGAACGCCTGCAGGAAGGCGCCTTCTCGTTGCCCTATCGCGGCTCGTCGGCCGAGATGCCGTTCCGCTACGTGCTTGCAAGGATGCCTGCGCTGCCATGACCGACAATCACGCCCCGGCTTCGGACCGGCGGATCGCCACCGTGTTCCTTCTGGCGCTCGGCGCCTATTTCGCGGCCCAGGTCGGCCTCAGGGTCGCGCTTGGCGGCAGTTTCGAGGGCGACGAGGCCGAAATGGTGGTGCTGGCGCGCGACTGGCACTTCGCCTCGGGGTCGCAGCCGCCGCTTTACAACTGGTATCAGACGCTTTTCTTCAAGCTCTTCGGGGTCGGCACCCTGGGTCTTGTCCTGGCCAAGAACCTGATGCTCTGTGCCACCTATGCCGTCACCTTTCTCGCGCTCCGGCCGCTGGCTGGTGTGCGGCCGGCGATGCTGGGGGCGCTGGCCCTGGGGCTGATCCCGACCCTGGCCTGGTGGTCGCAGCGCACCGGCTCGCACAGCATCGCTCTGGCGCTGACCACGACGCTGACGGTCGCGGCTTTCCTCCACCTGCTGCGCGCACCGGGGCGGGGGCGTTACCTTCTGTTCGGGCTGGCAATCGGGCTTGGAGGGCTCGCCAAGCCGAATTACTGGATGGTGCCGCCCGCGCTGATCCTGGCCGGGCTCAGCATGCCGGTCTGGCGGGGCGTGCTCTGGGACCGGCGGCTGTGGCTGTCGGGAGCGGTTGCGCTGACGGTGATCGCGGCGCCCTATGCCGCGATGCTGGCCGCGCCGCTTGCCACCTTCTCGGATACCTGGGAGTTCCGGGCGGGTGCGGGAGGGGCCGCGCAGGCGATGTGGCCGAAGGGATTGGCCTATGTCGCGCAATCGGCCCTGATCGAGGCGGTGCCGGCGCTGTTGATGGCGGCGGCCGCGCTGGCTTTTGGCGGGCGGGCGATGCGGCGGCTGCCGCATATCCGGCCCGAGGCGGCCGTTCTGATGCGCGCGGCGCTGATCGGGCTGGGGCTGGTCGCTTTGGGCGTGGTGGTGACGGATACCGGCTTTTTCCGGCCGCGCTGGCTGTTGCCGCTGTTCATTCTGGGGCTGCCTGCCGCGATGATGACGCTTCTGGCCGATGCATCGGGCCGTACCCGGCGCAATGTCGTCCGGGCGATGGCCGGTCTGGCCCTGCTGGTTCTGGCCGCGATTGCCGATACGCGGTTGCGCGGCGCGGGTAGCGATTCGCTTCGGGTCGACCGGCTGGCCGAGGTCATCGAAGAGACCGTTCCCGATGTGCCGCGGCTGTTGGGGCCGCATTACTATACCGGAAACCTGCTGCTGCACCGGCCCGGCTGGACGGCGTTTCCGCCCTATCCGACCGACTGGCTGATCATGCCGCACGGACGCGTGCTGGTGATCGAGGAGCGCAAGCGGCCCGATGAGGTGCTGGGTCTGCTGCGGGAGCAGGGCTATCGCGGCGCGACCCTTCCGGCGCCCGTGCTCAGCCGCGAGGTTCTCATTCCCTACCGCTTCGAGGACGCCGCGCCGCGCCGGCTGAGGCTTACGCTTTTCGACTTCGGCCCGACGCGCCATTGAGCCGCGCGGCCTGACGCGTCGGTTTCTGGCCATTTGGGGTCGGATGGCCTCCGCCCTGCGCGCCGAATCCTGCCTAACTGGAGCAATGGCGCGGCAAGCAGGAGTGAAGGCCGATGAAGACCCATGTCAAAGCCCTGGTGGTCGGCGGCGGTGCCGTCGGAACCTCGATCGCGTATCATCTCGCCCGCGCAGGCTGGGACACGATGCTGCTGGAACGCGACGAGCTGACCTCGGGGTCGACCTGGCATGCGGCGGGGCTTTTGCCCTATTTCAACATGTCCTTCGCGACGACCCATATCCATGACTACTCGATCAGGTTCTACAAGACGCTCGAGGCCGAGACCGGTCTGAACCCCGGCTTCAGCGTGGTGGGCAACCTGCGCATGGCGCAGACCCAGGCACGGATGGACGAATACAGGCTTTACGCCAGCACGGCCGAAACCTGCGGCGTGCCCTATGAATGGCTCGCGCCCGTCCAGATGAAGGAACGCTGGCCGCTGTTGCGGACCGAGGATCTGGTGGGGGCGATCTTCCATCCGACCGACGGCTATATCAATCCTGCCGACGTCACCCAGGCGATGGCCAAGGGCGCGCGCCAGCTTGGCGCGTTGATCGAGCGCAAATGGCAGGTCGACGGTTATGACTGGACCGGGTCGGAATGGCGGGTGAGCCTGACGAAGATGGCCGAGAGGGGCGGGAACCTCGTCCCCACCGGGGAACAGACAGTCATCACTGCCGAACATGTCGTCACCGCCACCGGCAACCATGCCCAGCGCACGGCGCGGCTTCTGGGGCTGAAGATCCCGGCCATTCCGGTCGAGCATCAGTATATCGTGACCGAACCCGATCCGGCTCTGGTCGCATGGCGCAAGGCCGGCAATCCCGAACACCCTGTCCTGCGCGATGCCGATGCCAAATGGTATGTGCGCGAGGAACGCGGTGGCTGGATCCTCGGCCCCTATGAACGCGGCGCGCCCGTGCGCTTTGCCTATGGCTGCCCCGACAGTTTCCGCGCCGATCTGTTCCCGCTCGATCTGGAGAGGATCGAGGAGGAATACATGTCGATGATCCACCGGCTCCCGAGTTCGGAAACGGTGGGGCTCAAGGACGATTTCAACGGCCCGATCTGCTATACCCCCGATGGCAACCCGCTCCTGGGGCCGGCGCCGGGGCGTCGCAACATGTGGCTGGCCGAAGGCTTTTCCTTCGGGATCACCGCTGCCGGGGGCAGCGGGCATTACCTCTCGCAGCTGATGACCGAGGGCGAGGCCGAGATCGACATGGGCGCGCTCGACCCCCGCCGCTACGGGTCCTGGATGACGACCGATTATGCCGTCGCCAAGAACGAGGAGGCCTATGAGCATGTCTATATCCTGCACCATCCCGACGAGGAACGCTCCGCCGCGCGGCCGCTGAGGACCGCACCTTGCTATGACCGGGTGAAGGCGCTGGGCGCGCAGTTCGGGCAGGTGAATGGCTGGGAGCGACCGAATTATTTCGCCCCCGAAGGCTTCGACGACCATGCCGCGCGCAGTTTCCGGCGCGGCGGCTGGTGGCAATATGCCGAGGCCGAGGCCCGGGCGATCCGCGAGACGGCGGGGCTGATCGACGCCACCGCCTTTGCCAAGCATGTCGTGCGCGGTCCCGGAGCGACGGCCTTCCTCGACTGGTTCACCTGCAACAGGTTGCCGAAGGTTGGGCGGGTCAACCTGACCTATGCCCTCAGCGTCGCAGGCACGGTCAGGACCGAATACACCATCGTCCGTCAGGCCGAGGACTTCTATTATCTGGTCTCGGCCGGGGCCTGGCACGCCTATGACGAGGATTTCCTGCTGAAGGCGGTCGAGGACAAGGCGGCCGAGTTCGGTACGGTGATCGTCGAGGACGTCACAACGCGCCATGGCGTCTTCGCGCTGGCAGGACCCAATGCGCGGGCGATCCTGACCGGCCTGATCCGCGATGCCGACCCGGCGACGGCGCTGTCGAACAAGCGCTTCCCCTGGCTGTCGGCGCGGCAGATCGAGCTGGGCATGGTCCCGGTCAACGCGCTTCGGGTGGCCTATACCGGCGAGCTGGGCTGGGAGTTGCACCACCCGATCGAGATGCAGAACCATCTCTTCGACCGGCTGATGGAAGCGGGCGCCGCGCATGGGCTGAAACCGGTGGGGGCGCGGGCGCAGAACTGGCTTCGGCAGGAGAAAAGCTACCGCGCCTTCGGCACCGAACTGGGGCGCGATGCGACGCCGCTCGAGGCCGGGCTCGACCGCTTCGTCGATCTCACGAAGGACTTCCATGGCAAGGCGGCGATGCAGGCCAGGGGCATCCGCTCGACATGCGTCACGCTGTTGATCGACGGACCCGAAGATGCCGACCCATGGGGGCGCGAGGCGCTATATGACGGCGAGATCCGGGTCGGACGGCTGACCTCGGGCGGCTGGTCGGTGGCTTTCGGCAAGTCCATCGGCATGGGCTATGTGCGGCCCGATCTGGCAAAGCCGGGTACGCGTCTGAGCGTCAGGATGTTCGATGCGCTCTGGACGGCCGAGGTGGTCGGGGACAGCCCCCACGACCCGTCGAACGCGCGGATCCGGGCGGACGGCTAGCCGTCTCGCCGCCGGTCCCGCCGGTCAGCGGGCGGAGACGTCCCAGAGCGTGAGCCGCCCGTCGCCGTCGCGGTCATGCATCGCGAACCATTCATAGGCGGCCAGCCGGAACTCGGAGAGATCGATGAGGCCGTCGCCATTCAGATCGTTGCGCATCAGCTTCTGCCCCATGACGATGACCCTGCGCTCCGAGGCCTGATCGCCGCGGAAATAGGCCAGCGGACCGCGCGCATGATCGAAATCCGCGGCCTCGGCGGCGTCGATTCGGCCGTCGCCATTGGTGTCGAAGCTGGCGAAGATCCGGCGCGCCTGGGCCTGCAATTCGTAGCGGGAGATCGTGCCGCTGCGGTTGGCATCCCATTTCTCGTAGAGAATAGGAGCGCGCTGGGGCTCGGCGCCCGCAGCATTGGCCACACCACCGGCCGCATTGGCGGAGCCTGCGGCAAGGGCAAGAACGAGGCCCGGAAGGGCAAGGACGGAAAGGGTGGGGCGGCGCATCGGAGGACTCCTTGGAACGCTGTGTCCAAGAGGTAGTCGCATCCGGGGCCTGCGGCAACTGCAACCGGGGCAGGGCGCCCCGAGGCGCCCCGGCCCCTTCGGGCCTATTCGGCGGCCTGCGCCTTTTCCTCGGTCAGCTGGTCGTAGCATTCCATCGCTTCGGCCGCGTACATCATGGCCGGACCGCCGCCCATCTGGATCGCCATGGCCAGCACATCGCCGACCTCTTCGCGGCTGGCACCGACCCGAACCAGGGCCTCCATATGCAGCACGATGCAGGCCTGGCAGCGCTGGGTGATCGCAATGCCGAGGGCGATGAATTCCTTGGTCTTGAAGTCGAGCTCGCCGCCTTCCTTCACGGCTTTGCCAAGCGCTCCGAACGCCTTGGTCTGGTCTGGAAGGGCCTTGTTCAGCCGGCGCAGCTGATCCTTGGTGCCATCGCGTTTTGCGGTCCAGTCCATGTCTGTCTCCTCTGCTCCGAAGATGAGTCGGAAATGCGATTTACACTGACCTAATTAACGGTTCCGTTGCGCGATCACAGGGGGCTGGCGGAAAATTATTGTCAGGTTATTCGCAGGCATGGAAATCTGTGCCTCAAGCGTCAGCCCTGCCGCCCCGCCGCGCGCCGCGATCCAGGCCACCGGCTTGTAGCCGATATCGGGGTCCTGGGCGATCAGGCTGGCATGGAAGGCCGCGTCGCCCGGGCTGGCAAAACCGTCATCGCGCAGGAAGGGGCCGTAGAGGGCCAGAACGCCGCCGGGGGCCAGCGCCCGGGCGGCCTCTTCGATCAGGGTCCGGGCCTCCGCATCGGAGACCAGATGCAGGATGTTGCTGGCAAAGATCAGGTCCTGCCCGGCCCGGGCAGCGCCCCAGCCCGGCTGGCAGGCGTCCAGTTCCAGCGCGGGGCGAAGGTTCGGTCGCGCCGCGTCCGCCGCCCAGGCATCGATCGAGGCACGGCGCCACGGGTCTATCTCGGTCGGTTGCCAGATGAGGCCCGGAAGCCGGGCAGCCAGGCGCACCGCATGTTCGCCGGTGCCCGAGGCCAGTTCCAGCGCGCGGCCCCGGGCCGGCGCCACGCGTTCCAGCACCGCGCAGATCGCCTCGGCATTGCGCCGGGCGGAGGGGGCGCTGAGCCGCCCGTCCGTGCCCGGCGTCGCGGCCGAGGCGCTGTCGGGCAGGTCCAGCCGCCGCGGCATCAGCCGAACCGGGCCGGGCTGAAAGCGGGTTCGAGGGCGCGCCGAAGCTCGGAGGCGCGGTCGCCGAGGATATCGGCGGCAAGCGCGCTGGCCGCAGGCGAGGTCTGGATGCCGAAACCGCCCTGTCCCGCATGCCAGAAGAAGTCCGGATCGCGCGGATCGGGCCCGATGACCAGCAGCCGGTCGGGCGCGAAGGTGCGCAGGCCGGCCCAGTTGGCCTCGACCCGCGTCACCGGCTCGGTCACCATCTCCTGATAGCGGTCCAGCCCCTCGGCCAGCACCATGTCGTCGGCATAGGCATCATGCGGCGGCATCGGGTCCTCTTCGGCGGGCGAGACCAGAAGCTTGCCCGCTTCGGGCTTGCAATACCAGCGTTCGCCCGCGCCGATCACCATCGGCCAGGTCCGGATATCGTGGCCTGCGGGGGCCGGAAGCTGTGCCATCGAGCGGCGCATCGGGATCAAACCCAGCGGTCTCAGCCCGGCCAGTCGCGCGACCTCGTCGGCCCAGGCGCCGGCGGCATTCACCAGGATCCGGGCTTCGGCAAGCTCGTCTCCGGCCTGGACCTGCCAGCCGGTCGCGAGCCGGGCAATGGCGGTGATCCGGCGGCCGGTCTCGATGCTGCCGCCCTGGGCGCGGATCTCGCGGGCGAAATTCTGCAGCAGGCGGTCGGTATCGATGTCCCAGGCGCGCGTGGTGATCCCGGCAAAGGCGAGCGGCGCCGGCGCGAGGATCGGCACCCGTGCCCGGGCCTCGGCGGGAGAGAGCGGTGCCAGCGCCATCTGACGGCAATTCCGCTCGAAGGCGGCGCGGTCTTCGGCCCGGGCGATCACCATCAGGTCCCGGGGCGTCAGCACGCCGCCATTGGCAGTCTCGTGATAGGCGCGTCCTGCGCGGTTCAGCGTCACGATTTCGGGCGCGCCGAGGCATTCGTCGTACAGCGCCGCCGACCGGCCCGAGGCATGGTAGCCAAGGGCCTTCTCGGCCTCGAAAAGCCTGACACGGCCCAGATGCGACAGCCGTGCGCCGACCGAGACCCCGGCGATACCGCCGCCGATGACAATGAAATCCGTCTTCATGATGCGAGATAAGCACAAGCGCGCGGCAGAGGGAATCCCTGCCACATGTCGCTCTCGCGACGGCGGGCGAGGGGGCGCGGTCGGTCTTTGCCCATGCCCTCGGCATATGCGCGACTGTCCCGACTGTCATGATCCGGCCCGACATTCCGAAGACCGGCGCCGCGTGGTGGTGTCAGGGAACGCATGCCCCGCCCCGGGATCTGCCCGGCAAGGGCTGCCGTGGGCCTTGTTCCGCAAAAAATATCATATCGGTCCGGGCCATCAGATCCCGGTGCATCGCCCCTGGCTTCCGTCGCTGTCCGATTTGCGGGGAGGTGATCACCCTTCTACTGCGATCTGGATCTGCCGGTGAAAGCCGTATTGACCGGGCGAGCCATTGCAGACGCCACCGGTTCGAGGCCGATGGCGGGCGACCGCGAATTCTGCGGCACCGAAAAGCACCCCTGAGAGCTCTATCCCGAGCTCAACGTCATCGGTCACCGCCTCACCAGGGGCAACGCCGAAAGACCAACGGCTTCGTCGAGCGCTTCAACGGCACAGTGCTGGAGGAGTTCTTCCGCGTGAAGATGCGCAAGACCTTCTACGAGACCCTCAAAGCGCTCCAGACCGATCTCGGCGCCCGGCTCGTCCACTACAACACCGAGCGCCCGCATCCGGGGTATCGCAACATGGGACCCAGCCCCATCGAGACTGTCACGTCATTCCTCAGTCAGGAAGGTCAAGCGGATACGTAAGCAGCCGAGAAGATTTCGATCGTGGCTGTCTTCACGTCACGAAGCCCGCACAAGCCGAAGGCACGGATCAGGCTTGGCGACGAGCCCACATCGTGATGCGCATGCAAAATCCAATCTCTGCAGGAAATCGACATCGGCGAGGTCTTCCGCATCCATGCCGCCGCGGTCTGCATGGGATACACCGGCTTGTTCAGCTCGGTCCTGTCAGGGTGCCGTAGCAAATCGCCCCGAGGCATGAACATGCACGGCCGACACATAGGGGAGGGCTCCAACATCGCAATGTCATCAGGATCATCATCAGGATCGGCACAATTCTTGACTATTTAGGTAAGTTACTGTCTGTCTAGAGCCATCACCTTGTCTTGCGGATCGTGGCAGATGGTCCTTACTGTTGCCCCATGCGGCGGCGCCCCTGCAGAACCCTATGCCCCGGTCCCTGCGATCCCCCGCGCACCGGACCTTTTTCGGCAGCATAAGCTGCGGCGCATTCCGGGCCTTCGGCATCAGGTGCATGCACCATTCGGTGACATCGCCGAGGCCGGGAGTGATACGACTGTCGAATTCAGGGCACTGTCTCTCGTTTCGACCGCGACCTCGCTTCCGGGGCGGTGTCTGAAGGCGGAAAACCGCGTGATCGTCGGGGAAGAAAGCTCGTTCACTCAATCCGCGTCTGCTAGAGGGCATGCACGCCTGCGCCACATCCCCTTCAAAATCGACGCCTGCCAGACATGACCCTGATCGAGCCGCACCGCTTCACGCCCTTCGAGGCAGGCAGCCCGACCTCGGTCACGATCCCGGGGCTGCACCGCAACACCCATGTCGACGTCATGCGGATCACACCCGGCCTCGTGCTGGCACATAGTCATTTCTCCGCCGCTCTCCGGCATGTGGGCGACATTCGTCGTCCGGAGGATCAGTTGATCCTCACCTTCAACCTCTCGGGCCGGATGTTGCTGATCGATCCGCAGGGCGCAGCGCATGAGATCAGCGGTGGCCAGGGCTGGATCATCCGCTCGGGTGGCAAACGGGTGCAACGCATCGTCGAAAAAGGCGATGGCTGCTCGAATCTTGTCATCGCTCTTTCCGTATCGCGGCTGTCCCCCGCGCTGGCAGGCATGCTGGAGCCTTTGTTGCCCAAAACAGCGCAATTCCGTTGCCTGCGCCTGCCGGTCCCCGGCAAGTCCACGCTGAAGACGCTGCTGGACGGGCGCACCGATCCGGCGGCGCTCCTGCGCAAGGAAGGCCAGTGTCTCGCACTGATCGGGCATGCGCTGGAAGAGATCGCCGCCGCCCCGGACCAGGGCGCCGCGCGGGGCGATCCCGGGCTGCTGATCGCGCGCGTGACCGCTTTTCTCTCTGACAACCTCGCCAACCCGATCACCATATCCGGGATCGCGCAGGAGCTGGGGATGAGCCATGTCACGCTCAATCAGATCTATCGCGCGGCGACCGGAATGACGGTGTTCGAGCATCTGCGCCGCCTGCGGCTGGAGGCCGCCGAACGGCTGATCCGGCACACGGATCGCAGCTTTACCGAGATCGCCGAAGACTGTGGCTTTTCCGATGCCAGCCATCTCTCGAACGTCTTTCGCAGGCACCATGACATGACGGCAAGCGAGTGGCGGCGGCAGGTTCGTAAGAAAACCTGACCCGCTTTCGGTAAATTCAAGAGTATTTTCGTCAGTTACAAGATTCCGCCTCCGGGCCGTGGCACTGAGCCCCGAAAAGGAGGCCGCCCATGTCCCGACATTCTTCATCCCGCCCGGCCCCGAGCCGGATCGCGCTCTTCGCTCTGTCCACCGCATTGACGGGCAGCCTGATCCCGGGCCTGGCGCGGGCCGCAGAGGACACGATCTATCTGGGCGAGATCACCGTCTTCGCCAATTACTGGGAGGAACTGGCCCGCAAATCCGCCGCGACGGCAACGGTTCTGGGCGAGGGCGATCTGGCACAGCCGGTCTCCCCCGATCTCGACGCCATGGCGGGGCGTTCGGCCAATACCGTCTTCCAGCGCGCCAATTCGCAGGAACGGCTGGTCGTGCGCGGCATGTCGGCCTTCGACAATGCGCTGTCCGATCCGGTCGGCTATCTGGTGAACGGCGTGGCGTTGCCGATGGGCACGATCCAGCTGCCGCATTTCTTCGGAGCCGACAATGTGACGCTGCTCAAGGGGCCGCAGGGCACCACCTTCGGGCGCAATTCCGAGGCCGGGCTGCTGGCCGTCGACACGATCCGGCCCGGCAGCCGCGAGGGCGGCGAGATCACCCTGGGCGTTTCGGGATCGGATGCCGGTGCCTCGCCGCTTGGCGGGAGTGGGTCGGTGTCGTGGTCCGGGCGCGCGGAAAACGGTCCTGCGCTGTCCTTCGGACTGGAACATGCCCGCGATCCGGGCGTGATCTCCAACCCGGTTTCCGGCGCGGATGACGGCGACAAGAACCGGCGCCTCACCGGTTATGCGGCGGCCGAGTGGGAGTTGCAGGATGGCGGCTATCTGCGCCTGTCCACGCTGGCCGAGGATCAGAAGTTCAACAAGGAGCAGTTCCGCTATATTTCCGGCCCTCTGGCCACCGGGCGCTATGAAAGCGTCTATTCAGACCCGTCACGGGAGCGCCGCCGGATATCGGTCACCGCGCTGGAATACGGTACCAGTTTTGACGGGTTCGATCTGACGGCGATCACCGGCTTCACCACCTTCGACCGCGATTTCGTGCTGGATTTCGACGGTTCTCCGCTGACCCTTGGTGTGACGGAACTGGATGTCCGCGACCGCACCCTCTCGCAGGAGATCCGCCTGACCTCGACCGGTGCGGGGCCGTTGAAATGGGTGCTCGGTGTCAATGCCTTCAGGCAAAGCACCGATGCCGATTTCGACCTTGGCGCCATGTCGACCGACCGCCATACCGAGATCGACCAGACAGGCGCGGCGCTTTACGGTTTCGGCGAATATGCGATCAGCGAGCGGTTCCGTCTGGGGGCCGGGCTCCGACTGGATTACGTCTCGTCGGAGGCCTGGCAGCGCTTCACCTCGCCCATGGCGAGCATGCGCTACGAGGGCGATGACAGCTCGACCACGGTGCTGCCGAAACTGACGCTGGCCTATGACCTGTCGGACAGGACCACGATCCATGCCAGCTATGCACGCGGCTATATGCCAGCGGGTTACAATTACGGCTTTGCCAACAGCGCCGACAGCCTGAGCTATGACGCCGAATACAGCTGGAACGCCGAGATCGGGGTGAAGCATGAATTCGCGACCGGCACGGCGCTGAACCTCGCGGCCTTCCACACCACGGTCAGGGACAAGCAGATCACCGAGACAATTCCGGGGGCCTCGCAATATATCTCGAATGCCGGCGAGGCGAAAAGCTACGGCATCGAGGCGGAATTGACCGCGCCGCTGGGATCGGGCTGGGAACTCTCTGCCAATGCCGGATGGCAGCGCGCACGGGCAAGCGCGTTTAGGACCACCTCGATGGATCTGACTACGGGATCGCTGGTGCCGGTCGACTGGTCGGGCAATGCCCTGCCGATGGCGCCAGAGGAGAGCTGGGGCCTTGCGCTCTCGCGTCAGACGGAGCTCTGGCGCGGAAGGATCAGCCTGCACGGGTCGGGCAGCTACTGGTTCGATCCGGGCAACAGCGTGAAGCAAGACGGCTTCATGACCGTCGATGCCGAGATTTCCCGACGCTTCGGGAAGGGCGAGCTGACGCTCTGGGCGAAGAACCTGCTGGATGAGGAATATTACAGCACCGCTTCCTCGACGATCCGCGGCGTGATGGTCGAGGATGGCAGCCCGCGGACAGTCGGCGTGAACTGGAGGATGACATGGTGAGCCCGGATCGCTCGTCGGGCGCCGGGCTTCTTCTGCAGACACTGGAAGGCCCGATCCGCTATGCGCTTCTCGACTGGGCGCTGGATAGCGGGGTGTTCGGCTTTTGCGAAAGCCATGTCGCCGCGGATCTGCTGGCCCAGCGCATGGAGCTGCCGGTCGGCCCGCTGAGCCTTGCGCTCCGTGCCTTGGTGGCCGCGGGCTTCATGGAAGCGGACGAGTCCGGTTTCCGCACCGCCCCCGACATCCTGCCCTTCGTGAAGACGGGCAGCCCGTGCAACATGATCGAGACCCTGCGCATGATGGCCGGGACCCGGCATGCGGGCCTCGAGCAGTTCGGCGCGCTGGTGGCGGGCAAGGCCAGCGGCTCCGGGGCGCGATTGTTCGACGAGGCGCATTGGGATGCGCATCACCGCTCGCTCGCAGGGTTTCACCGTGCGGTTGCCACCGAGGCAACCATGCCCTGCCTGACCGGCCTGCCCGAATGGGCCCAGGCCCGGACCCTCCTGGATATCGGGCCCGGCTCCTCGGCCTTGGCCGCGCGACTGCTGGAAGCGCGCCCCGATTTGCGCATCACGCTTTTCGACCTGCCGCCGGTGGCCGAACGGATCCGGGCCGAGGCCGGGAGCCTGCCGCTCGACATCCTGCCCGGAAACTACAACCAGACCCTGCCCGGCGGGCAATTCGACATCATCTGGTGCTCGATGTCTCTCTATTTCCATGACAAGGGCCTGCCCGCGCTGATCTTCCGGCTGTCCGAGCGGCTGGCGCCTGGCGGGGTGATGGTCAGTTTCCACGAGGCGCTGAGCGATCACCGTTCTGCGCCCTCCGAACATGTGCTGGGGCGGCTGCTGCCGGCGCTGCGTCAGGGCGACGTCTCTTTCGCCGATGGCGAGATCGCCGACGCGATGGCCGGGGCCGGTCTCGTGCGTCCGAGCTCGCAGCTTCTTTCCACGGCCTTTGGCCGCTTTCGTCTGGATGCCGCCCGCAAGGAGATCTGATATGCGTCTGCTTTCCCTTTTCGTCGCGGTTCTGCCGCTGCCCGCGCTCGCCGAAGAGATCCTGCTTTCCGGCCCGCCGATCTGGGAAACTGCGCCTCTGATTGCGCTGGCCGAGGATCAGCCGCTCGAGGGGGTCACCTTCCGCTTTCGTCCCTGGGCCAGTCCCGAGGACTTGCGCAAGCAGGTCGTCGCAGACAGGCCGCTGATGGCGGTCGCGCCCTCGCCCACGGCAGCGATCTTCGATGCAACCGGCATGGAGTTGCAGGTGATGTCCGCGACGATCACCGAGGGCAGTCTTTCGATCGTCGGGCGGGGGGGCGAGCTGACGGACCTGGCCGGTCTGCACGGGGCAAGCCTCGCTCTGCCGTTCAAGGGCTACCTCCCCGACCTGATGATGCGCCGCATCGCGCGCCCCGGTCCGGAGACATGGCAGCCGCATTACACCGGCAGCCTCATCGCCGGCATGCAGCTTCTGCTCGCTGAACGGGGTGTCGACGCCGCCTTGCTGGCCGAGCCGATGGCGACACTCGCTCTGGCACAGGATCGGGACCTGACGCGCCGGGCGGATTTCTGCACGCTCTGGCGGGACGCAACCGCACTCGCAGACTGCCCCCCTGCCGGAGTGGTCATCGTCAATCCCGCATTCGCGGACCGGCCCGAGATCCGCGCCGCCTATCACGCGGCCTTCGCAAAGCTTGCCGCAGACCCGGCCAGCGCGGCCGATTTGCTGGCCACACATTTCCCCGGGATGGTGCAGGCAGGGGCCGGCTTTGCCCGTATCGCGGCCATCGACCTTCCCATGCCGGAAAAGGCAGATGTTCTGATCGATTTCTATGCCACGATCCTCGAGATCGAGCCTGACGCGGTCGGAGGCAGGCTGCCCGACAGGGATTTCTACGGAAGATGACGCGGAAGCTGGCCTTCCTGACCGGCGTGGCGGCGATCGTCCTTTTCTGGTCGCTCGCCGCACGGGCGAACCTGCCCGCGATCCTGCCCGGTCCGCTGGCGGTCCTGAAGGCGCTTGGCCAGCTGCTCGGCGATCCGGGGTTCTGGTCCGGCACCCTGGGGCCGAGCCTCGGGCGCGCCACCGGCGGACTGGCGCTGGCTTTCGCCATCGGTGCGCCGCTCGGCCTTGCGGGGTGGCGCTGGCCTGTCGTTTCGGCGCTGCTCGCTCCCTTGCGCCTGATCCTGATGGGACTGCCCGCACCGGTGCTCGCCATCCTGTGTATCCTGTGGTTCGATGGCAGCACCACGACGACCATCCTGACGGTGGCGGCGCTGCTCGTTCCGGTATTCCAGATCGCCGTCGCCGAAGGCATGAGCGCGATCGAGCCGCAGCTTGAAGAGATGGCACGGCTCTTTGACGTGCCCCCGATCCGCCGCCTGCACCGCATCATCCTGCCCGCACTCTGGACAGCACTTGGCCCGGCATTGCGGATCGCGGTTGCCAACGCGATCCGCGTGACGCTGCTGACCGAGCTTCTGTCGGGGGCCGAGGGCCTTGGCGCCGCGGTCCAACGTGCCCAAAGCTGGCTTCAGACCGACCGGCTGTTTGCGCTGGTTCTCGTGATCCTCGCGCTGATCGGACTGGCCGAGATCGCGCTTGCGGTCCTGATCCGCGAGAAGAAACGACCATGACCCTGTTCGCCGCCGAAAACATCGGCCTGCAGTATCCCGACCGCCCGGCCCCGGTCTTCCGAGACCTGTCATTGACCATCCGCGGGCAGGAGAGCCTCCGCCTGAGCGGGCCAAGCGGTACGGGCAAGACCAGCCTGATGCGGGTGATCGCCGGGCTGGAGCGCCCGACATCGGGCCGTATCCTCCTCCGGCCCCGCCGGATCGGCATGGCCTTTGCCGAGCCGCGCCTGCTTCCGGACCTCTCGGCCATCGAGAACCTGTTGTTCGTCGCCCCCAGGGCCCGCGCCGAGGCAAGCGCCATGCTGGCGGGGCTGGAGATGGCGGCATTGCAGGATGCGTCCGCAGACAGCCTCTCGAAAGGTCAGGCGCAGCGCGTGGCACTGATCCGTGCCCTGCTGATCCGCCCCGAGATCCTGCTGCTCGACGAAGCGCTTGGCGGGCTCGATATGGCGACATGGCAAACTGCCCGCGACCTGATCCTGACACAGCGTGCCCGGACGGGTTTTGCCCTCGTCGAGATCAGCCATGACCCGGCCCGGCTGATCATGCCGGAAGCCAGGGTGATGTCGTTCCGCCCTGTGCCGCGATGACTTTTGCGGTTTTCCGGAGATATGGCTTAGGTGCGTCCAGAGCCCATCCCCGGATGACCGGGAAGCCAAGGCGATCGACTTTCAGGTTGCCCCTCGCGGTCCGCTTGCGCTCCAGGAGGCAACTGCCTGCCTGAGCGATACCGGCAATGGCTGTCTTCATTTGGCGCGCGGGGCTCTCGGTACTCTCTGGGGCAGGCTGGAATTCCTGCCGGACTGAACCGGCCTTGGGCGGGTTTCGCGCCATCCTGCTGGCTCTAGCGATACGGTTATGGCCACTTGCCACCGGAGGAATGGTGCTTGGTCAGCCGGTTGAGATGCATCGATTGGGCCATCAGGCCCTCAAGGAAACCGAGCACTACACTTGCCCGGCGAGTCGGAGGCGGGCTGTCATTGGGGGAACAGGAATAGAACATAGTAACGATTGCCGCGCAAGTTGCAACATTTCCGGAAAAGTCGTGAGTTGTCAGTTGGACATTTTGTGCCGGATATCACGCAACTGCTGACTAGCAGGTGCTATTTTTCTGAATCAAATGGGCAGGCGGCGTCACGCAAAAGCACCCCAAACGTCAAGCGTTTTCGACCCAAGTCAGTCCCTCGCAACGCCTTCACAAAGGGCTGCCTGCTGTCATCCGTCCCGCCTGGTGCGAAGGCTGCTATCGGCAGCGAGCGCCGAAGTGGGTGGCGCTAGGCGCTCAAGCGCCATGTTGCGCTGCCGCAGGTCCGTTCCGAGCCCTTACCGTTTGACGCTGCGCGAGGAAGCTAGGCTGCAGCCCCATTAATTTCAGGCATTTGGCATGATTCAGGCTCCGCAAGGAGACCTGATCGATGAGCAATCTTTACTGGCTGAGCGATGCACAGATGGAACGCCTGAAGCCGTTCTTTCCCAAGAGCCATGGTAAGCCCCGCGTCGATGATCGTCGCGTCCTCAACGGCATAATCTTCATCAATCGCAATGGGTTGCGTTGGTGCGATGCGCCGAAGGAATACGGCCCGGCGAAGACCCTCTATAACCGTTGGAAGCGCTGGAGGTGAGTGGTTGAACGCCACTGGTTCGAGAGAAGCGACGAACACGGGGTCTTCGCCCGGATCATGGTCGGCCTGGCCGCCAAGAGCGCCGAACACAAGACGATCATGATCGATGCAACCTACCTCAAGGCACAGCGCACGGCGTCGAGCCTTGGGGTGAAAAAGGGGGGCGCGAGCGCCAGATAGGTCGGACGAAGGGCGGTATGA
The DNA here is from genome assembly GCF_047553435.1 of Rhodovulum sp. HP10. Taxonomy (NCBI): domain Bacteria; kingdom Pseudomonadati; phylum Pseudomonadota; class Alphaproteobacteria; order Rhodobacterales; family Paracoccaceae; genus Rhodovulum; species Rhodovulum sp. HP10. The sequence continues at coordinate 1,051,961 of NZ_CP180201.1, read as the reverse complement.
ACACCAAGCTGCACGCCGTTGCCGATGCCAGGGGGTGCTCGATCGGGTTCTTCATGTCGGCTGGGCAGGTCAGCGATTATACCGGCGCGGCGGCGCTGTTGGCCAGTCTGCCGAAGGCAGGCTGGCTTCTGGCCGATCGGGGCTATGATGCCGATTGGTTCAGAGAAGCGTTGAAAGACAAAGAGATAAAGGTTTGCATCTCTCTCCTTGCTTCCCTCGGGGCAGGGCGTGAGGGGGCAGCGCGCTGATGGCGGATGCGATCTGCCGGATGCAGGGCACATGCAAAGGTGCGGCGCTGGTCGGAACCCCCGGATCGTATCGCCGGCCTGGCCTACGGTCCTTTGCGCGTCTCGCGGATCGTCGGCTGTCCTCGCAGACATGTCGAGGCCTTGCCATTCGATGCAGCGGAACCGGAAGGCGGGCTATGCCATCACCCCGCATTCGGCCTGACGCAGAGAGACTTGACGCAAGCCCGGGATGCAGGACGGATCCGGCGCATCTGCCCCCTGGAGGGAATGGAACGCTGGCAATCGGCGGACATGCCGGTTGTGGCGTCGCATGACCGATAGGGCTGCCATCCGGCCGATGCGTTGCGCCCCGTAATTTGCGTGGGCCCCATCCGGTTTGAAACCGCTCGGGACATGCATCCGGGCGTCGTGACGAGCTTGCCGCAAAATCAGCGGGAAAGGGATAAATGCCGGGCGGCCCCGTTCGGGCGCGGGCGGCAATTTCTCCCTTCGATTTCCCCGTCAAAAAGCCCCGGCCGGAAGGGTCGGGGCTGGTTGTCGTGAAGCTGCCGGGGCGGGCAGGGCGCTCAGCTCAGAAGGCGGTCGATATCGCCGCGGCACAGGCCGATATCGTCAAGCTCGCGATCGGTCAGACGCGACAGCGCATTGCGCGTGCGGCGGGCCTCGTCCCAGGCCTGGAGACGGGCGAACAGGGCGCTCACAAGGCCGAACCGGGGCGCGTCGGCCAGCAGGCGGGCCGGTTGCGGATGCGAAACTTCGAACATGGCCATCTCTTGGGTCCTTCCGTCGCTGCGAGTCGTTCGTCGACGATATGAAAGCTCAGCTAGGCGTCCGGAATGCGGGAGGCAACCCGACATTTCCGCATGCGATACATGCATCCGACGCATGTCGGAAAGGTCCCGGCAATTGCCTGTCGGAAAAGGGAAAAACTGCTTCCGCGTCTGGTCGCTTTTCGACTTCGAACAGCCGCTTTCCGGCTCTGGACAGGGGCGCATTCCGGGGGGGACGTCGAAACCGGGCTTCCGCATTGCATCTGGCCGATGTTCGCTTTTCGTGCTACTGCGTCCGAAATGCCACAAGAAATGGGGCGAGCATGCGTGTCTTGGGCATCGACCCGGGCCTCCGGAACACCGGTTGGGGGATGATCGAGCAACGGGGCAGCCGACTCGGTCACATCGCCAACGGCGTCTGTCATTCCTCGGGCGAGACCCTGGCCGAGAGGCTTCTGTCGCTGCACGCCCAGCTGACCGAGATCGTCGCCCGCCACGCCCCCGAGGCGGCGGCCGTCGAACAGACCTTCGTCAACCGCGATGCGGCGGGCACGCTGAAGCTGGGGCAGGCGCGGGGGATCGCGCTGCTGGTTCCGGCGCAGGCCGGGCTCGCGGTCGGCGAATACGCACCCAACGCGGTCAAGAAGGCCATTGTCGGTGTCGGCCATGCCGACAAGCGCCAGATCGACCATATGGTGCGGCTGCAATTCCCGGGCATCGAGATCGCAGGTCCCGATGCCGCCGATGCGCTGGCCATCGCGCTGTGTCACGCGCACCATCTGGCGGGGGGCGCGCGGCTGGCGGCAGCGCTGGCCCGGGCAGGCGCATGATCGGGCGGCTGGCCGGGCGGCTGATCCACAAGGGCGCCGATCAGGTGATGATCGATGTCGGCGGCGTCGGCTATGTCGTCCATGTCTCGGACCGCACCCTGATGGGGCTGCCGGGGCTGGGCGAGGCGGTCGCGCTTTATACAGATCTTCTGGTGCGCGAGGACCTGTTGCAGCTTTACGGCTTTCCGACGCTGCATGACCGCGAATGGCACCGGCTCCTGATGGGCGTGCAGGGGATCGGCGCCAAGGCCTCGATGGCCATTCTCGGCACGCTCGGCGCCGAGGGCGTCGGCCGGGCCATTGCGCTCGGCGACTGGGGTGCGGTCAAGGCCGCGCCCGGCGTCGGCCCCAAGATCGCCCAGCGCGTGGTCAACGAGCTGAAGGACAAGGCGCCCGCGGTGATGGCGCTGGGCGGCCAGCTGTCCGCCGAACTTGCCGCGGGCGAGGTGATCGCGCCCGCAACTCCCGCGCCGACTGTCCGGGGCAAGGCTCCGGCCGCTTCTCCTGCCGCCTCCCCGGTTTCGACCTCGGTCTCGGCCCAGGCCGATGCCCTGTCGGCGCTGGGCAATCTCGGCTATGCTCCGTCCGAAGCCGCCCAGGCGGTGGCGCGGGCCGCGGGCGAAACCCCCGGGGCCGACACCCCGGCGCTGATCCGCGCGGCGCTGAAGCTGCTGGCCCCCAAGGCGGACTGAAGGCTGACTGAATGACCGGACCCGACCCAATGCTGCGCCCCGAGGCGCGCCCCGAGGATTCCGACCGCGCGCTGCGCCCCGAGACGCTCGAGGCCTTCATCGGCCAGGCCGAGGCGCGGGCCAATCTGCGGGTCTTCCTGCAAAGTGCGCGCCAGCGCGGCGAGGCGATGGACCATGCGCTGTTCCATGGGCCCCCGGGCCTGGGCAAGACCACGCTGGCGCAGATCGTCGCGCGCGAGCTTGGCGTCAATTTCCGCATGACCTCGGGGCCGGTGCTGGCCAAGGCGGGCGATCTCGCGGCGATCCTGACCAATCTGGAAAAGCGCGACGTTCTTTTCATCGACGAGATCCACCGGCTGTCGCCCGTCGTCGAGGAGGTGCTCTATCCGGCGATGGAGGATTTCGAGCTCGATCTGGTGATCGGCGAGGGCCCGGCCGCGCGGACCGTCCGGATCGAGCTGCAGCCCTTCACGCTGGTCGGCGCGACGACCCGGCTGGGGCTGCTGACGACGCCTCTGCGCGACCGTTTCGGCATTCCCGTGCGGCTGCAATTCTACACCGTGCCCGAACTGGAAGAGATCGTGGCGCGCGGATCGCGCCTGATGGGCATTCCGGCCGATCCCGAGGGCATCCGCGAGATTGCGCGGCGCGCCCGCGGCACGCCCCGGATCGCCGGGCGGCTCTTGCGCCGGGTGGTCGATTTCGCACTGGTCGAGGGCGACGGGCGGATCACGCGCAAGGTCGCCGATCATGCGCTGACGCGGATGGAGGTCGATGCGGTCGGGCTCGACGGGGCCGACCGGCGCTACCTGCGTCTGATCGCCGAGAACTATGCCGGCGGTCCGGTCGGGATCGAAACGCTTTCTGCCGCGTTATCTGAGTCGCGGGATGCCTTGGAAGAGGTGATCGAGCCCTATCTTCTGCAACAGGGCCTGATCCAGCGCACGCCGCGGGGGCGGATGCTGGCGCAGAAGGCCTGGACCCATCTGGGGCTTGCGCCGCCACGCGCGCCGGGGCAGACCCCGCAGACCGACCTCTTTGACGGGAGCGCCTGACCGGAGCCGCGTCGCGGGGTCTGTGCAAGGCGACCGCGACCGAAACCGAAAGGAGACCGAGATGACGCCCGAAGAGGTGACCGCGCTGTTTACCCGGTCGGAGGGCGAGTATCTGTTCGCGCGCTGGGGCCGCCCCATCGCGCCGGTCGTGTTCGGGGTCGACGATGCCACGCTGGCGACCTTCAAGGGCGCCTGCGAGGCGGTGGTGGGGCTGGCCGGGCACGAGATGGCCGAGACCGACCCCGACCTTGGCTCCAATCTCATCGTCTTCTTCTTCGAGGACTGGACCGAGCTGTTGCAGGTGCCGCATCTCGACCGGCTGGTGCCCGATCTGGCGCGCCGGGTCGCCCGGCTGCAGGCGGCGGGAGCCAACCAGTACCGCTTCTTCCGCTTCGACGAACAGGGTGCGATCAAGGCGGCCTTCGTCTTCATCCGGATGGACCCCGATCTGTCGCGGATGCCCGCCGAGTCGATCGCGCTCAACCAGATCGCGCAGACGATCCTCCTGTGGTCCGATACCGCCTTCGCCGAGCGCAGCCCGTTGGCCCGTGCGCCCGGCGGCATGCTGGTCCTGCGGCCCGAGATTGCGGCGGTGATCCGGGCGGGCTATGACCCGGCGATGCCGGCGGTCGCGCGCGAGTCCAGCCATGCGCTGCGCCTCGCCGCCCGTGTCGGCCATACCCTGGGAAAGATACAGATACTCGGGCAGGAACAATGACGCATCGGCTGACCCTCCGCGTCTATTACGAGGATACCGACCTTGCCGGCATCGTCTATTATGCCAATTATCTCAAGTTCATAGAACGCGCGCGCTCGGAATGGGTGCGCGGGATCGGCATCGATCAGCTGCGGCTGAAGGCCGAAACAGGCACCGTCTTCGCGGTGCGCCGCGTCGAGGCCGACTATCTCAGTCCGGCCAGGTTCGACGATCTGCTGATGGTCGAGACCGATCTGCTGCGGCTCACGCCCGCGCGGCTGGTGCTGGATCAGGCGGTTCTGCGGGGCGGGACCCGGCTGTTCGAGGCCCGGGTGACGCTCGCCGCGCTCGGGCCCGGCGGGCGGCCGGTCCGGCTTCCGGCAGAGTTTCGCCGAAGTCTCGAAACCGGGCCGGCGGGGCCCCGCGCTGACGCGGATGTGTTGGCAATCCCCCTTAAAACGCGCTAGCGTCCGGTGTAACGCAGGTCCGAAGAACCGGACCCATCCAACGAGCAGGCAGAATGGAAACCGATACCCTTGCGATGGCGCAGGAGATTGACTTCTCCTTGCTCGCCCTTTTCTTGCGCGCGACGATCACGGTCAAGCTGGTGATGCTGTTGCTGATCGTGGCCTCGTTCTGGTCGTGGTCGATCATCGTCCAGAAGATCATCACCTACCGGAAGGCCCGGGCCGAGGCCGCGCGCTTCGACGAGGAATTCTGGTCGGGCGAGCCTTTGGACGAGCTGTTCGACAAGATCGGCCCCGAGCCGCAGGCCGCGCCCGAGCGGATCTTCGCCGCGGGCATGATGGAATGGCGCCGCAGCCACCGTCAGGACGGCAAGCTGATCGCGGGGGCCGCCGCCCGGATCGACCGCTCGATGGATGTGGCCATCGCCAAGGAGACCGACAGCCTGAATGCCGGGCTCTCCTTCCTCGCGACCGTGGGCTCGACCGCGCCCTTCGTCGGTCTGTTCGGCACGGTCTGGGGCATCAAGCATGCCTTCGAGCAGATCGCGCTGCAGCAGAACACCAACCTCGCCGTGGTGGCTCCCGGCATCGCCGAGGCGCTGGTGGCGACCGCGCTGGGGCTTCTGGCCGCGATCCCGGCGGTGGTCTTCTACAACAAGCTTTCCGCCGACAGCGACCGGCTGGGCGGGGGCTACGAATCCTTCGCCGACGAATTCTCGACCATCCTGTCGCGCCAGCTGGACGCCTGAGCCATGGGTGCCAGCCTGACCCCTCGCAAAAGCTCGGGCGGACGGCGGGTGCGCGGCCACCGCCGCCACCCTGCGGCGATGTCCGAGATCAACGTCACGCCGATGGTCGACGTGATGCTGGTGCTTCTGATCATCTTCATGGTCGCGGCGCCCTTGCTGACCGCGGGCGTTCCGGTCGAACTGCCCAAGACCGCCGCCACCGCGCTGCCGGCCGAGCAGGAGGCGCCCCTGACCCTCACGCTGACCGCCGATGGCCGGATCGTCCTGAAGGAAACCGAAATCGCCGCCGAGGCGTTGATCCCGAAACTGAAGGCGGTGGCCGCCGAGCGCGAGGATGACAAGGTCTATCTGCGCGCCGATGGTGCCATACCCTATGAACGTGTGGTGCAGGTGATGGGCGCGCTCAATTCCGCGGGGTTCCGCAATATCGGTCTGGTGACCGATACCGGCGGTCCGAGCCTTGATGGCCGGGACGAGTAGGGCGGCCAAATGAACACCGGGACCTATATCTCGGGGGGGGCGCATCTGGGGCTGATCGCCTGGGTGATGCTGGCAGGGCTGTTCGAGGCCCCGCCGCCGAAGCCGATGGAGGTGAGCGACGTGACGATCCTGTCCGGCGACGAGTTCGCGGCGCTGACGGCTCCGGCCGCGGCGCCGAAACCGTCGCAGGAGATCGCTGCGCCCGAGGCCCCCTCTCTGCCCAGCTCTCCCCGTCCGGCGCCAGCCCCCGAGGCCCGGCCCCAGCGTCCCGCGCCGCCCGTGCCGCAGGAAACGGCCGAACCCGATCCGGCGCCCGAGGCGCTCGAGCCCCCCGCCGAGGCGGATGTCGCCGAGACCGTGACCGCGCCCGAGGCGCCCGAGATCCCCGATGCCCCCGAGGCGCCGGTGACCGATACCGCGCCGCCGCGCCCCTCGACCCGGATTGCGCCCGAACCCTCGGCGCCGCCGCCCGAGGATGCCCGCGTGGCCGAGCAGCCGTCGCAGGCGACCCGTCCCGACCCGGCCTCCGAGAGCACGGTCCCCGAGGCCGATGACGCCGCGCCCGAAGAGGCCGCCACCCAGACCGTGACAGAGGCCGAGGAACAGCCCGAGACCGGGCTCGCCATGGCCGCCTCGCCGCGGCCCCGGACCCGGCCGAACCGCCCCGCCGCACCGCCGCGCGAGACCCCGCCGCCCACCGAGACCGCCGCCGCGCCGGAGGCCCCCGAAGAGCCCGCCTCGGAAGAGGACAGCCAGGCCGATGCGATCGCGGATGCCCTGGCCGATGCGATGTCCGAACCGGCCGCGGCGCCCGAGGGCACTGGCGGGGCCGGGCGCGCCGCCAGCGGCCCGCCGCTGACCGGTGGCGAGCGCGACGCGCTTCGCGTCTCGGTCTCGCGCTGCTGGAATGTCGGCTCGCTCTCGACCGAGGCATTGAAGACCTCTGTCGTGCTCGGCGTGGACATGGAAGAGACCGGAAAGCCCAGGATCGGGTCGATCCGGATGATTTCCTGGTCCGGCGGGTCGGAAGCCGCCGCGCGCCAGATCTACGAATCGGCGCGCCGCGCCATTGTGATGTGCGGGTCGTCGGGTTTCCCGCTGCCGGTCGAGAAATACGACCAGTGGCGTCAGATCGAGATGACCTTCGACCCAGGAAAGATGAGGATTCGATGATGCTGCGCCTTCTGACCGCGATCCTTGCGCTGGTCCTTGGACATGCCGCGCTGCCGGCGCAGGCTCAGAACGGTCCGTTGAGGATCGTGATCGACGAGGGGGTGATCGAGCCCTTGCCCTTCGCCGTGCCCGAATTCGTGGCCGAGAACGCGGCCGCGGCCGAATATGCCCAGAACATCACCCGGGTGATCGCCGCCGATCTGGAGGGCACGGGGCTGTTTCGCGAGATCCCGCGCGAGGCCTTCCTGTCGACGGTCACGAGCTTTGCAAGCCCGGTGCAATATTCAGACTGGAAGGCGATCAACGCCCAGGCGCTGATCACCGGCTCGGTAAGTATCGACGGCTCGGGGCGGCTCAGCGTCAAGTTCCGGCTCTACGACGTCTACGCGCAGGCGCCGCTGGGCGACGGGCTGCAATTCGGCGGCGCTGCGGCAAGCTGGCGCCGGGTGGCGCATAAGGTGGCCGATCAGGTCTATTCGCGGATCACCGGCGAGGGCGGCTATTTCGACAGCCGTGTCGTCTTCGTGTCCGAGCGCGGCCCCAAGAACGAGCGCGCGAAGCAACTGGCGATCATGGATTACGACGGCGCCAACATGCAGGCGCTGACCGATGCCAATTCGATCGTGATCGCGCCGCGCTTCTCGCCCACGGGCGACCGCGTGCTGTACACGAGCTATGAAAGCGGCTTTCCGCGGATCTACCTGCTGGATGTGGCGACCGGCCAGCGCCGGATGCTCGACGACCAGCCCGGCACCATGACCTTCGCGCCGCGCTTTGCCCCCGATGGCCAGAGGGTGCTGTTCTCGCTGTCGCAGGGCGGCAATACCGATCTCTACGAGCTCGACCTGCAATCGGGACGGCGCACCCGGTTGTCGGATGCGCCCTCGATCGAGACCGCGCCCAGCTTCTCGCCCGATGGCAGCCAGATCGTCTTCGAATCCGACCGCTCGGGCAAGCAGCAGCTTTACGTGATGCCCGCGAATGGCGGCGAGCCGCGCCGGATCTCCTTCGGGCAGGGGCGCTACGGCACCCCGGTCTGGTCGCCGCGCGGCGATTACATCGCCTTCACCAAGCAGAACAAGGGCCGGTTCCATATCGGCGTGATGCGGACCGACGGGTCCGAGGAACGCCTGCTGACCGCCTCCTTCCTCGACGAGGGCCCGACCTGGGCGCCGAATGGCCGGGTGATCATGTTCACCCGCGAAACCGCAGGCGCGGCCGGGGCGCCTGGGCTCTATACCGTCGACATCACCGGGCGGAACCTCAGGAAGGTTCCCTATCAGGGCCAGGGCTCCGACCCATCCTGGTCGCCGCTTCAGCCCTGAGCCCCCACAGACGCGCCCGGAGCCCCGGGCGCGTTTGCCTCATCCGATCCCGCTGGTAGGATCCACCTGCCGGCCATGACCCGACAAAGAGGACTTCTCGAATGACCCGCATCGCCACATCTCTTCTGCTGGTGACGGCGCTTGCCGTCTCGGCCTGTTCCAATGCCGACCGCTTCGGTTCGGCCAATGGCGGCGCCGCCGGCGCCTATGGCGCCAACGGCTCGCCCAGCGACCCGACCTCGGTGGCCTATTTCAACCAGACCGTGGGCGACCGCGTGCTGTTCGCCGTCGACCAGAGCTCGCTCTCGCCCGACGCGACCGTCACGCTCGACGGCCAGGCCAACTGGCTGAACCAGAACACCGCCTATGCCGCCACCATCGAAGGCCATGCCGACGAGCAGGGTACCCGCGAATACAACCTTGCCCTCGGTGCCCGCCGTGCCAATGCGGTCAAGGAATACCTGGTCTCGCGCGGGGTCTCGCCGAACCGGCTGCAGACCGTGACCTATGGCAAGGAACGTCCGCTCGCGATCTGCTCGGCGGAATCGTGCTATGCCAAGAACCGGCGGGCGGTGAGCGTGCTCGCGCCGGCCGCGGGGTTCTGAGGAGGACAGGATGATGATGCGGATTGCGGCGTTTGCCCTGACGGTGGCTCTGGGGCTGGCGGCGGGCGGGCCCGCCTCCGCCCAGTCGCGCGACGAGACCCTGGCGGATATCCGCCAGGAACTGACGGTGCTGAATGTCTCGGTGCAGGGGCTCAAGCGCGAGTTCTCGACCACCGGCGGCGCCATGGGAACGGCTGCCGGCGGCTCGGCGCTGCAGCGGCTCGACGCGATCGAGGAACAGCTTCAGCGGCTGACCTCGAAGACCGAAGAGCTCGAGCACCGGATCCGGCAGGTGGTCGATGACGGCACCCGCCGGATCGGCGATCTCGAATTCCGGCTGGTCGAGCTCGAGGGCGGCGACGTCTCGAAGCTTGGCCAGACCTCGACGCTGGGCGGCGGTTCCGGAGCGCAGACGCCCGCCCGGGCGATCACGCCTGCGCCCGACAGCACCGGCAGCACGGACGGCATGGAGCTTGCGGTCGGCGAGCGTGCCGATTTCGACGCGGGCAAGGCCGCGCTCGAAGCCGGACAGAACGCGAAGGCGGCCGAGATCCTTGCCCGCTTCGGCGAGACCTATCCGGGCAGCCCGCTTTCGGGCGAGGCCCAGTTCCTGCGCGGCGAGGCGCTGTCCGCGGCGGGCGAGACCTCGCAGGCCGCGCGGGCCTATCTCGAGAGCTTCTCGGGCAGCCCCTCGGGGCCGCGTGCCCCGGCCGCGCTGCTCAAACTCGGGCTGGCGCTGAAGGAGCTGGGCCAGAGCCGTGAGGCCTGCGTCACGCTGGGCGAGGTGCGCAACCGTTTCGCCGGGTCGGCCGAGGCGCAGCAGGCCGAGGGGGCGATGGGGGCCGCCGGGTGCAACTGAGCGCCCGCGCCGAAACGCTGGCCGCCGCGCTCGAGCGGGCCTGTCCGGGCGCGGCACCGCTGGCCGTCGCGGTTTCGGGCGGCGGAGATTCCCTTGCCCTGCTCCTGGCCGCGGCAGCGCGGGCGGGGGCCTCCGGGCCGGCGGTTTCGGCGGTGACCGTCGATCATGGGCTCCGGCCAGAAGCAGCCACCGAGGCCCGCCGCGTCGCCGCGATCTGCGCGACCCGCGGCATTCCCCATGACATCCTCGTCTGGCAGGGCTGGGACGGGCAGGGCAACCTGCAGGCTGCGGCGCGGCATGCCCGGCTGCGGCTGATTGCGGATTGGGCCAGGGAACGGGGCATCGGTCGGGTGGCGCTGGCGCATACCCGCGACGATCAGGCCGAGACGGTGTTGATGCGGCTCGCGCGCGGGGCCGGTGTCGACGGGCTGGCCGGGATGGCGCCCGAGCGGCGGGCCGGGGGCGTGAGCTGGCTGCGTCCCTTTCTCGGCATTCCGCGCGCCGATCTGCGCAGCTATCTCAAGGAATGTGGGCAGGACTGGATCGAGGATCCGTCGAATGACGACCGGCGCTTCGAGCGGGTGCGGGTCCGGCAGGCGCTGGAGCTGTTGCGCCCGGTCGGGATCGGTGCGGCGGGGCTGGCCGCGACCGCGACCCGGCTGGCCTCTGCCCGCGCCGCGCTGGACGCCGCGACCGCCGAGGCGGCCGCGCGTCTGGTGCGCGAAGAGGCGGGCGATCTGCTGATCGAGGCCGGGGGGCTTGCCGCGCTGCCCGAAGAGATCGCGCGCCGGCTGGTCCTGGCGGGGCTCGGCTGGGTTTCGGGTGCGGGCTATCCGCCGCGCGCCCGGGGGCTCGAGGCCGCGCTCTCGGCGCTGATGCGCGGGCCCCGGGCCACGCTTCACGGCTGTCTTCTGCAACGTGCCCGGGGGCGGATCCGGATCGGCCGCGAGCCCGCCGCCGTGGCCGGGCTAAGCTGCGCGCCCGGAACTCTCTGGGACGGACGCTGGCGGCTTTCCGGCCCGGCCGATGCAGGCTCTGGTGAGGGGGCTCCGGAGGGGCTCGAGATCCGTGCGCTGGGCGCGGAGGGGCTTGCCGCCTGTCCGGACTGGCGCGCGGCCGGGCTGCCGCGGACGACCCTGATCGCCTCGCCCTCGGTCTGGCAGGGGGGCGCGCTGATCGCCGCACCGCTGGCCGGGTATGGAAAAAACTGGAGCGCGGCGGTAAACCCTTCCTTCACGGCCCATCTTCTCTCGCATTGAACATGCGCCCTCAATCGCTATCTTAGACCAATGGCCGGGCGCGCCTTTGCCCGGCACACCGAAATTCAAGGAGTACGCCTTGGGCAACGCGCGACAAATCGCCTTCTGGGTCGTCCTGTTTCTGCTGATCCTGGCGCTGTTCAACCTGTTCAGCGGTGGGCAGGGGGCCATGTCCTCGCAGACCATCAGCTATTCCGAGTTCCTCCGCAACGTCGAGGCCGGCCAGGTTTCGAGCGTCAAGCTTGACGGCGAACGTGCGGTGATCCGGGAAGCCGATGGCAGCACCGTTACCGCGATCGTGCCGCGCGGCACCGACGTGACCGAGCAATTGCTCGCCAAGAACGTCGATGTCACCGCCGAGCCGCAGGAACAGAACGGCCTTCTGGCCTATATCGGGACGCTTCTGCCCTTCATCATCCTGATCGGGATCTGGATCTTCCTGATGAACCGGATGCAGGGTGGCGGACGCGGCGGGGCCATGGGCTTTGGCAAGTCCAAGGCCAAGCTTCTGACCGAAAAGCATGGCCGCGTCACCTTCGACGACGTGGCGGGCATCGACGAGGCCAAGGACGAGCTGGAAGAGATCGTGGAATTCCTGCGCAATCCGCAGAAATTCTCGCGTCTCGGCGGCAAGATCCCGAAAGGCGCTCTGCTGGTCGGTCCGCCCGGTACCGGCAAGACGCTGCTCGCGCGCGCCATCGCGGGCGAGGCGGGCGTGCCCTTCTTCACCATCTCGGGCTCCGACTTCGTCGAGATGTTCGTGGGCGTCGGTGCCTCCCGGGTCCGCGACATGTTCGAGCAGGCCAAGAAGAACGCCCCCTGCATCGTCTTCATCGACGAGATCGACGCCGTGGGCCGGTCGCGTGGCGTCGGCTATGGCGGCGGCAATGACGAACGCGAGCAGACGCTGAACCAGCTTCTGGTCGAGATGGACGGATTCGAGGCCAATGAGGGCATCATCATCGTCGCGGCGACCAACCGCCCCGACGTGCTCGACCCCGCGCTCCTGCGTCCCGGCCGGTTCGACCGTCAGGTCCAGGTGCCGAACCCCGACATCAAGGGCCGCGAGAAGATCCTGGGCGTCCATGCGCGCAAGGTGCCGCTGGGGCCCGATGTCGATCTGCGCATCATCGCCCGCGGCACGCCCGGCTTCTCGGGCGCGGATCTCGCCAACCTCGTCAACGAAGCGGCGCTGATGGCCGCGCGCGTCGGCCGGCGCTTCGTGACGATGGAGGATTTCGAGAATGCCAAGGACAAGGTCATGATGGGGGCCGAACGGCGCTCGATGGTCATGACCGAGGACGAGAAGAAGCTGACCGCCTATCACGAGGGCGGGCATGCCATCGTCGGCCTCAATGTCCCGCAGCACGATCCGATCCACAAGGCGACGATCATCCCGCGCGGCCGTGCGCTGGGTCTGGTTCTGTCGCTGCCCGAACGCGACCAGCTCTCGGTCAGCTACACCAAGTACAAGTCCAAGATCGCCATGGCGATGGGCGGGCGCGTGGCCGAAGAGCTCATCTTCGGCAGGGAGAACGTGACCTCGGGCGCCTCCTCGGACATCCAGCAGGCGACCCGGATCGCCCGGGCGATGGTGACCCAGTTCGGCTTCGACCCCGAGCTTGGCTATGTCGATTATGCCAATGAACAGGACAGCTATCTCGGGTCTTATAACAGCGGTCCCAAGCATTCGACCGCGACCCAGAAGATCATCGACGACAAGGTCAAGGCGCTGGTCGACGAGGGCTATCAGACGGCGACGCGGATCCTGACCGAGAAGCGCGAGGATCTGGAACGGCTGGCCCAGGGGCTTCTGGAATACGAGACGCTGACCGGCAGCGAGATCACCAAGGTCATCGCCGGCGAGGCGCTGAGCCGGGGCGATGACGACACGCCCGGCACCGGCGGCGACACGCCCTCGGTCACGGCCATTCCGAAGACCAAGCCGCGGCCCAAATCCGGCTTCGAGCCGGAACCCATGGCCTGAGCCAGGGCGGCTCTGACCGAACCGAAGACCCCGGACCCCCACAGGTTCCGGGGTTTTCCTTTTCAGCCGGGCGCGGCCCCGGCATTGGCCGACATGGCAGCCCCCGGGCTGCTTTCCGTCCACCCTTGCTTCCTTTCCGGCCGGGGCCTGGATCGCATCCTCTGCCCGAAGGTCGATGCCGCCTTTCCGGTCCCACCGGCAGGTGGCTCCGCTGCTCGCGCCGTGGCGCTTTTCTCCTGCCTCTGAGGCGCTGGCCCTCGCGCCGGCAAGCGGCTATTGCTCTGCAAAACGGGAACCTATGGAGGATCGGCATGGCGCCGAAGACGGATATCGAAATCGCCCGCGCAGCCGATAAGCGTCCGATCGAGGAAATCGGCGCTAGGCTCGGCATTCCGGCCGAGGCCCTGCTGCCCTATGGGCGCGACAAGGCCAAGGTCGCGGCCGGGTACATCGCCGGCCTCGAGGGGCGTCCCGAAGGCCGCCTGATCCTCGTGACCGCGATCAACCCCACGCCCGCGGGCGAGGGCAAGACGACGACGACGGTGGGGCTGGGCGACGGGCTGTCGCGGCTCGGCCACAAGACGGCGATCTGCATCCGCGAGGCCTCGCTCGGGCCCTGTTTCGGGATGAAGGGCGGCGCGGCCGGCGGCGGCCATGCCCAGATCGTGCCGATGGAGGACATGAACCTTCATTTCACCGGCGATTTCCATGCCATCACCTCGGCCCATAACCTGCTGGCCGCGATGATCGACAACCACATCCACTGGGGCAACGAGCTGGATATCGATCCGCGCCGCGTGACCTGGCGGCGGGTGATGGACATGAACGACCGGGCCTTGCGCGACATCGTGTGCTCGCTGGGCGGGGCCTCCAACGGCTACCCGCGCGAGACCGGCTTCGACATCACCGTGGCGTCCGAGGTGATGGCCATCCTCTGCCTCGCCACCGATCTGGCCGATCTGCAGCGCCGGCTGGGCGACATCATCATCGGCTATACCCGCGACGCGGCGCCGGTCCATGCGCGCGATCTGAAGGCCGACGGAGCGATGACGGCGCTGTTGCGCGAGGCGATGCAGCCCAATCTGGTGCAGACGCTGGAACACACGCCCGCCTTTGTCCATGGCGGCCCCTTCGCCAATATCGCCCATGGCTGCAATTCGGTCATCGCCACGCGCACGGCGCTGCGGCTGGCCGATTACGTGGTGACCGAGGCCGGTTTCGGGGCCGATCTCGGCGCAGAGAAATTCATGGACATCAAATGCCGCAAGGCCGGACTTGCGCCTTCGGCGGTGGTGATCGTGGCCACCGTCAAGGCGCTGAAGATGAATGGCGGCGTCGCCAGGGACGATCTGAAGGCCGAGGATGTGGCGGCGGTGCAGGCGGGCTGCGCCAATCTCGGGCGCCATATCGAGAACATGCGCGCCTTCGGGGTGCCCGCGATCGTCGCCATCAACCATTTCGCGGGCGATACCGAGGCCGAGATCGCCGCGGTGCAGGATTACGTGCGCGGGCAGGGGACCGAGGCGGTGCTGTGCCGGCACTGGGCCGAGGGCGGTGCCGGCATCGAACGGCTGGCCGAGAAGGTCGTGGCGCTGGCCGGGACCGGGCATAGCGGTTTCGCGCCGCTCTATCCCGACGGGATGGGCCTTTTCCAGAAGATCGAGACCATTGCGCGCCGGGTCTACCGCGCCGATCATGTCGTGGCCGATCAGAATATCCGCGACCGGCTGAGCGCCTGGGAAGAGGCGGGCTATGGTCATCTGCCAATCTGCATGGCCAAGACCCAGTATTCCTTCAGCGCCGACCCCGAACGGATCGGGGCGCCCGAGGGCTTCGATGTGCCGATCCGCGAGGTGCGCCTGGCGGCCGGGGCGGGCTTCGTCGTGGCGATCTGCGGCCGGATCATGACCATGCCGGGCTTGCCGCGCCATCCGGCGGCCGAGACCATCGGCCTGAATGCCGAGGGCCAGGTCGAGGGGCTGTTCTGAGCTGCAGACGGATTGATCCCCCGGGGCGGGCGGGCTAACACGCCTCCGACGGATCCCGGAACGCGAGAGGCCCGATGATCGCTCCTGACAAGTGCCACAGCATGGATGACCTGCGCATCCAGATCGACGCGCTCGACGCGCGTCTCGTCTCCCTTCTGAGCGAGCGCGCCCGCTATATCGAGCGGGCCGCCCAGATCAAGGCCGGGGCCGGTCTTCCGGCCCGGATCGATGACCGTGTCGAGGAGGTCGTGGCGAATGTCCGCGCCCGGGCCTCGGTCGAGGGGCTCGATCCGGGTCTGGCCGAAAAGCTGTGGCGCGATCTCATCGAATGGTCGATCGGGCGCGAGGAAATGGCCCTTGGGGCCGGGGAGGAGCCGCAATGACGGCAACCCTGATCGATGGCAAGGCCTTTGCCGCCAGTATCCGCGAGAAGGTCGCGGCCCATGTCGCGGCGATGAAGGCCGAGCACGGCCTGACCCCGGGGCTGGCCGTGGTCCTGGTCGGCGAAGATCCGGCCAGCCAGGTCTATGTGCGCAACAAGGGCCAGCAGACGAAAGAGGTCGGAATGGCCTCTTTCGAACATCGCCTTGCCGCCGAAACCTCCGAGGCCGAGCTTCTGGCACTGATCGCGCAGCTGAATGACGACCCGGCAGTGCATGGAATTCTCGTACAGCTTCCGGTGCCTGACCATATCGACGAGGCCAAGGTGATCAATGCCATCGACCCGGCCAAGGATGTCGACGGCTTTCACATTTCGAATGTCGGGCTGCTGGCCACGGGGCAGAAGTCGATGGTGCCCTGCACCCCTCTGGGCTGCCTGCTGATGCTGCGCGACAGGCTGGGCAGTCTGTCGGGGCTGAATGCTGTCGTGGTCGGGCGCTCGAACATCGTCGGCAAGCCGATGGCGCAATTGCTGCTGAAGGAAAGCTGTACCGTGACGGTCGCGCATTCCCGCACCCGCGATCTGCCCGAGCTCTGCCGTGGCGCGGATATTCTCGTCGCTGCCGTCGGCCGGCCGCAGATGATCCCGGGCGACTGGGTCAAGCCCGGTGCCACGGTGATCGATGTCGGCATCAACCGCATCCCGGCGCCCGAGAAGGGCGAGGGCAAGACCCGGCTTGTCGGCGATGTCGATTTCGCCAGCGCGGTCGAGGTTGCCGGGGCAATCACGCCGGTTCCGGGCGGGGTCGGGCCGATGACGATCGCCTGTCTGCTGGCCAATACCGTCACCGCCTGCTGCCGCGCCCATGGCCTGGCCGAACCCGAGGGGCTGGCCGTCTGAGGCGCGCCCTGTTCAGGCGCGCATCGGCACCGCCAGCGGCTTCGGCCCGGTCAGCACGGCCACGGCTTCTGGCCCCATGAGCTGCTCGAGTACCCGGTCGCGGCTGGCAAGCCCGCCGGTATAGGTGCCGAAGGCGGGCAGGATCGCCCGCGCGTGATCGATCAGGAAGCAGGGTCGCGAGACCCTGCGCCCGCCCAGGCACAGCCGGGCCTTCGGGTGGTAATGCCCTGAAATCTCGTTTCGTTCGCCCGGAATGGCGATATGGCGAAACCACAGCGGGCCGATCTCGGCCTCTGCCAGCGCGCTGCCGCCGGGCGCGGCCGGGGCGGGGTCGTGATTGCCCGAGATCCAGATCCACTGCCGGCCGGCCATCAGTGCCAGCAGCCGCTGGGCCGCAGGCTCGGGCAGGGCGCGCGCCGCCGCGTCATCGTCGAAACTGTCGCCAAGGCAGAGCACCCTTCGGGGGGACAGCGCGGCGATCTCGTCGGCCAGCCTGGTCAGCGTCTCGTCGGTATCATAGGGCGGCAGCAGGGCACCGCCCCGCCGCGCCACCCGTTCGGCCTTTCCGAGATGCAGATCGGCGACCGCCAGAAGCGCTTCGTCCTCCCACCAGAGCGCCCCCGAGCCGCGGGCGCTCAGCCGGGCCCCGGCGAGTGTGAAATCATGTCCCGTCATGGCGTCTCTCGATCCGATCCGGGGCGGGAAGGCAAGCGCTCAGGCAAGGCCCGCCTCGGCCATCAGCCGCGCGGCGGTGGCGTCGATCAGGCGCTGTTCGGCCGTCCCCCGAACCGGCACCCGCCCGGCTTCAAGGAAAAGCGGCGCGGCCAGAGGCGAGACGCGGTCGAGGCGCATATGGTCGATCCGGCCGCGCACCCGGTCCAGCATCTCCTCGATCCGGCCGAAATCGACAAGCCCCTTCATCGCCTCCTCGCGGGTAATCTCCAGAAGCACATGGCCGGGGTCGTAGCGGCGGAGCGTGTCATAGAGAATATCGGACGAAAACGTGGCCTGACGCCCGGTCTTGCGCTGGCCGGGCAGGTTGCGCTCGATCAGCCCGGCAATGATGGCCGATGTTCGAAAACTGCGCTTCATGACGGCGTTTCCCGCAAGCCAATCGGCGAAGGCCGCCTGCAACCCGTTCGAATCGAGAAAGTCGGCTGGGGTCTCGACAGGGTCGAGGCCCCAGATAAGGGTGGCATGATCGGCGGCGACGAAGCCCAGCGGCGCAAACCCGGCCTCCTCCATCCTCTGGGTCAGCAGAAGCCCCAGGGTCTGCTGTGCATTCCGCCCGGCAAAGCCGTAGATGCAGAGGTGATGACGGCCCTCGAAGGCGAAGGTCTCGACCAGCAGCCGGCCGGGCTCTGGCAGGCGCGAGAGCCTGCGCTGCAGCTTCAGCCAGTCGGAGGTATGAGGCGGCAGGCCGGGCCAGTCGGGCGCGTTCAGCAGGGCGAGGATGCGGTCGCAGAGCCGGGTCGAGGTGGCGAATTTGGTGCCGGCGAAGACCGCGATCCTGGGCCTGCGGCCGGGGCTTGGGCTGACCTCGACCACCATCTCGCGCAGCCCCTCGAAGCGCACCACCTGGCCGCCGATGAGAAAGCTGTCGCCGGGTGTCAGCGTGGCCGCGAAGGCCTCTTCGATCTCGCCAAGCGGTGCGCCGCGGCGGGCGGGCTTGAGGCGCACCTTCAGCCGTTCCTCCTCGACGATGGTGCCGAGATTCATCCGGATGCGCCGGGCCGCGCGCGGATCGCGCAGCGCCCAGCGCCCGTCAGGTGCCTGCTTCAGCCGCTGCCAGCGGTCATAGGCGCGTAGCGCATAGCCGCCGGTTGCGACGAAATCGAGACAGGCCTCGAAGCTGGCACGGGGAAGCTCGGCATAGGGCCCGGCCGAGCGGATCTCGTCGAACAGCGCATCGGCCTCGAAGGGACCGGCAGCAGCGCAGGCGAGGATATGCTGACACAGCACGTCGCGCGCACCGGGGCCGCGCGGCGCGCCGTCGAGATCGCGGGCCCGCACCGCCTCGAGCGCGGCGAGGCATTCCACCACCTCGAACCGGTTCGCAGGCACGAGCAGGGCCTTGGAAGGCGCGCTATAGCGGTGATTTGCGCGGCCGATCCGCTGCACCAGACGCTTGACGTTCTTCGGCGCGCCGACCTGGATCACCAGATCGACATCGCCCCAGTCGATCCCCAGATCGAGCGATCCGGTGCAGACGGCCGCGCGCAGCCGTCCCTCGGCCATCGCGGCCTCGACCTTCAGACGGGCTTCGCGCGACAGGCTGCCGTGATGGATCGCGATCGGCAGGTTCGCCTCATTGGCAAGCCAGAGGTCGCGGAAGAACAACTCGGCCTGCGCGCGGGTGTTGTGAAAGACCAGCGTGGTGCGGTGCCGGGCGATCTCGGCCAGAACGGCGGGGATGGCATGGCGCGCGCCGCCGCCGGACCAAGGCGGCGGTGCGCCGGTCTCGAGCATGGCGATATCGGGGGGCGGGCCGGGATCGGCGGTCAGGATGTCGCAGGGTGCGCCCGCGGGGGCCAGAAAGCGGCCAAGCGCGGGCGGGTCCTCGACCGTGGCCGACAGCCCGATGCGCCGGAAGCCGGGGCAGAGCCGGTCCAGCCGGGCCAGTGCGAGGCTCAGCTGGTCGCCCCGCTTCGAGTCGGCCAGCGCATGGATCTCGTCGACGATGACCCGGCGGAGCCCGGCAAAGATGCGCGGCGCGTCCTCGTAGCTGAGCATCAGCGCGAGGCTTTCGGGCGTTGTCAGCAGGATATGGGGCGGATCGGCGCGCTGGCGGCGGCGGCGGGATTGCGGGGTGTCGCCGGTCCGGTCCTCGACCCGGATCGGCAGCGCCATCTCCTCGATCGGGCGGCCGAGATTGCGCCGGATGTCGGCCGTGAGAGCCTTGAGCGGCGAGATGTAGAGACTGTGCAAGCCTGTGGGGGTATTTTCGGCCAGATCGACCAGGG
Organism: Rhodovulum sp. HP10; assembly: GCF_047553435.1. NCBI lineage: Bacteria > Pseudomonadati > Pseudomonadota > Alphaproteobacteria > Rhodobacterales > Paracoccaceae > Rhodovulum > Rhodovulum sp. HP10. The sequence goes on along the minus strand of NZ_CP180201.1, from coordinate 1,032,532 downwards.
TAGGCAGGAATCCTGCAAGTGTCTTGCCGCCGCCAGTCGGCGCGACCAGCAAGAGCGCGGGGGTTTCGGCCCGCTCCAGCATCGCTTCTTGATGCGGATGCAGCTGCCAGCCACGGGTGGCGAACCAGTCTGCGAAGGGGGCGGGCAGGGCCATCGGCGTGGCGGCGGTCAGGCCTGGGCCGGGGCGAAAGAGGCGGGCGCGGTCATGTCTCGATCCAGATCGTGACCGGCCCGTCATTCACGAGCGCAACCTTCATGTCGGCGCCGAACCGGCCGGTGGCCACCTCGATACCCTCGGCGGCCAGCGCCTCGGCAAAGCGCAGATAGAGCTTCTCGCCCAGATCGGGCGCGGCGGCGCGGGAAAAGCCGGGGCGGTTGCCGCTGGCGGTATCGGCAGCCAGGGTGAACTGGCTGACCACCAGCGCCGCGCCGCCGGTATCGAGCAGCGAGCGGTTCATCTTGCCGGCCTCGTCGCGGAAGATCCGCATCCGGGCGATGCGCCGGGCCAGCTTGTCGGCCTCGGCCCCGGTATCGCCGGTCATGGCGCAGACAAGCACCAGAAGTCCGGGCCCGGTCTCGCCGATGATGGCGCCGTCGACCCGGACGGCGGCCTCGCTCACACGCTGGACAAGTGCTCTCATGCCAGTTCCTCCATCCAGGGTGGGTTGGCGCCCGCGCGCGAGACGGTGACGGCGGCGGCGCGGATCGCAAGCGAGAGCGCGGCCTCCAGTACGCTGTCCGGCAGCCCTTGGGCGAGCGCCGCGCGCTCGAGGGCGTCCGCTTTTGAAAGGCCAGCCAGAAAACCCGCATTGAAGCTGTCGCCCGCGCCGATGGTGTCGACGACCTGCATGGCGGGGGCGGGCAGGAAGCGCTCGGCTGCCCGGCCGAGGGCATGGGCGCCGCCTGCGCCCCGGGTCAGCAGCACCAGCCGCGGGCCGCGGCCCAGCAGTCCGCGCGCCAGATCGCAGGGCTCGCCCGGGCCTTCGAGCCAGTGCAGATCCTCGTCCGAGATCTTGACGATGTCGGCGGCCGCGATCATCCGTGCGATCCGGGCACGATAGGCGGGGGCGTCGGCGATGAAGCCGGGCCGGATATTCGGGTCGAGCATCGTCACCCGGGCCCCGGCCTCGCGCAGGAAAAGCGCCTCATAGGCGCTGCCGCAGGGCTCGGTCATCAGCGAGATGCCGCCGCAGAACAGCGCGCGCGTATGGTCGGGCAGGGCGGGCAGATCGGCGGGGGCCAGCATCCGCCCGGCCGTGGCCTCGTCATAGAAGGCATAGCGCGCCTGGCCCTCGGCAAGGGTGACGAAGGCCAGCGTGGTCGGCCGGGCCGGGCGCGGGCAAAGCCCGGTCCCGACGCGCGAGGCGGCCAGCGCCTCGGCAAGCCGGGTGCCGAAGAGATCGGTCGAGAGGCCCGCGAAAAAGCCGGTGGGCACGCCCAGCCGTCCCAGCGCGATGGCGGTGTTGAAGACCGCGCCGCCGGGATGGGGGACGAAGGCGGGCTCTCCTCCGGTGCTGGTCCGGGGCAGCATGTCGATCAGGGCCTCGCCCGCGCAGAGGATCATCCGGGTCGCGTCCCGTCGTTTGCCTGACGGCTCGGACCGGGACCTGAGAGGGGGCAAGGGCTCACTGCTCGAGCCCCGAGAGATAGCCGATGCCCGCCGCCAGCCCGCCGACCACGGCCAGCGTCAGCCCCACCGCGACGGCGATCTTCCAGGCCGACCAGGGCCGTTCGCCCTGCACCCGGCCGCTGCGGCCGTTGACGACAAAGCGGTAGGTCTTGCCGCGATAGCGATAGGCCGCCAGCCAGACCGGCAGCAGCACATGCTTGAAGGTCAACGTCGAGATCCGGGTCTCGAGCCAGTCGACGCGCTGGCGGTCGCCGCCGATATCGAAGGCCGCGTCGCGGCGGATCACCTGCTCCATGATCTTGCGCGCCTCGATCAGGCCGTCCTCGAGATCGACGGTGTAGCCCTCCGAGCGGAAGCCCGCGAGGAATTGCGGCTGATAGGGTTGCAGCAGCGACAGATCCCAGGGTTCGAGCGCATAGGTATAGCGCTTGGGCAGGCTGGTCGAGGCCAGCACCAGCACGTCGTCGAAGACGCGCGCCACCCGCCCCGAGACAGAGTGCCAGCGCGTACGCTGTACCTGTACCGTCTCGGTCTTTCCGTTGCGCGTCACCTTGCGGGTCTCGTAATAGACCGTGCCGCGCTGGCCACGGTAATTCGTGGTCGTGTCGGCGTCGAAGGTCCAGTAGGGAACGTAGATCCCCTGCATCCGGCGGCCCTTGCGGGCATAGTCCCTAAGCCCGTTCGGCGCGAACCAGAGCCGCCCGAGCCAGTCGGTCATCGCCTTGTGCGCCTCGGCCTCGGACAGTGCGAAGGGCAGCACCCCCCTGGGCTTGATCCGCCGCCTGAGCCCGGTTCCGGTGACCACGGGCGTGGCGCAGAACGGGCATTCCGCGGCATGGGTGGCCTCGTCCAGCTCGAATTCGGCGCCGCAATTCGTGCACTTGGTCTGGCGGATCTCCTCAAGCTCGGCCTCGGGCAGAATCGCGTCGAGCGTGGCCTGATAGTCGAGTTCGACCAGGGCCTCGGCAGGGGCGGGGCCGTCCTCGACCGGCTCGCGATGGCCGCAATGGTCGCAGACGAGTTGCCCCGCATCGGGCGAGTAACGCAGGTCGGCCCCGCACTGGTCGCAGGGAAAGCGGTGATCGGCGGCGGTCATCGGCGGGCTATACCCCCGGCGGTGGCGGCGGCGGGGCGACGGTGAACAGCCGGGCAAGCTCGATCACATCCTCGGCGCGCTTCCAGCCGTCCTGGCCCTGGGTCCAGACATGGCTGTCACGCCGGAAGCTGCCCTCGATCGCCATCCGGCCCAGCCGGGCCATCGAGAACGGACCCGAGATCTGGCCGTTCTCGGCGATATGCCAGACATGTTCGACCGGGGGCGGGGGGGGCGGCAGAACCGGGGCTGCCGCTGGTTCGGCGCGCGCGCCCCAGGGCCCCATCGCCCCCGCCATGCCAGTGCCCATCGCCATTCCGATGCCCGCGCCAAGCCCCGTGGCCATGCCGCCGCCTGCCGGGTTGGCGGCGGCGGAGGCCATGGCTTCGGCCGCGGAATAGCGGGTGTAGCGGCCCAGATCGCCTGCAATCCCCGCCGAGGTGCGCCGGTCGAGCGCCTTCTCGACCTCGGGCGGCAGGCTGATATTCTCGATGTAGAATTCGGGCATGGTCAGGCCGTAGGCCTCGAGCGTCTTCGACACTTCGGTGGCGATGAGCGCGCCCAGATCGGCGGTATTGGCGGCCATGTCCAGCACCGGAATGCCGCAGCCCGCGATCACCCGCGAGAATTCCTGAACGATGATGTTGCGGATCTGGAAGCCGATCTCGTCCATGGTGAATTCGCCATCGGTGCCGACGATCTCGACCATGAACCGGGCCGGGTCGGTGACGCGGATCGCGTAGCTGCCGAAGGCGCGGATCCGGGTCGGGCCGAATTCGGGGTCGCGCAGCATCACCGGGTTCTTGGTGCCCCATTTGAGGTCGGTGAAGCGCGTGGTGTTGACGAAATAGATGTCGGAGAGGAAGGGCGAGCGGAAGCCGTGATCCCAGTGCTGGAGCGTCGTCAGCACCGGCATGTTGTTGGTCTCCAGCATGTAGAGCCCGGGCCGGAAGACATCGGCCAGCTGGCCCTCATGCACGAAGACGGCCGCCTGACCCTCGCGCACGGTCAGCTTGGCGCCATACTTGATGGCATGGCCCTCGCGCGCGAAGCGCCAGACCATGGTGTCGTGGCGGTCGTCGACCCAATGGATGACGTCGATGAACTCGCCGGAGAGAAAGTCGAAAATGCCCATGTCGTCTTATTTGTCTTGCGGCAACCGAACCGTGGACTCGGCGTTCTTGGGTAATTGAGAACTTGTCGGGGGTCTGGTGCTGTGGTTCGCACCGGCCTGATAGCCACGTTCGTTGCCTGCCGATCGTTCTCTTGGCTTGGCCTGATAGCCGTTAACGATCATTTTCGCCTTCTGGTCCATCTTCTGCCTTTTCCTCCATGAGAAACTCTACGGATCGTACGTCTCTGAGATTGAGAAGGATTGCTCTTCTATGGCTTGGCTCGTGCCATGTACCGTTCTTGTCGATGATGTAAGCTCTTTCAAGATATAGGTCGCTGCGGCTGTCGTCGCTAGCTGCAAGCGATTTTTCCCCGAACCAGCCGCCGATCTTGGTGCCGTCATTGAAGGTTATCTCGACCAGACCCGGTGCTCGATTGTCTCCGAACGCGAAATCGTGCGCGCGCTGCACGGGATGGATGACCGGCAGCGACAGACGGCGGAGCAGGCCGTTGCGCCAATCCGACCTGAGGAAAAGGCCCAGTGTCCAGCCGAGACCCGTCGGGACCACAAGGACGATGAAAACAAGATGAAGAATGTCCGGAGGGTCGACTAACCAGTCCGGCAGGTCGTGTTCTGACAGGCTTGCGATGACGACTGAACCATAGAATGCCGCCAGGACATAGACGATGAACTGGACGATGAGGCTGAGGATGATCGCCTCGATCAGGATCTCTGCGGGCTTCGGTCTCAGGCCCATGACGAAGGCGGAGCGCACGAATATGACGACATAGCCCGCCAGCAGGTAGCGCGCAAAGAACTCGAATGTTTCAGGGCTGAGGAGCGACCCGAAGGTCAACTCTCGCCCCCCATCAGCTCGGCCACGATCTCCTCGACGATGGGGCGGGCCTCGGCCGGGCGCATGCCGGGACGGAGGCGGCGGTCGTAGAGGATCTTCAGCAGCAATTCGTCATGCGGGGTCAGCAGCGCGAATTCCTCGTCATCGTTGAAGATCGAGGGGCGTGCGGCGGGACTGTCATTGGCCAGGCCCAGCCCCTGGGCCAGTTCCTCATGCACGCAGGATTGGCGCAACCGGTCGGGATGCTCGCCGCGGATGACCGCGACCGCGCTGGAATAGGTGCTGGCATTGCCCTCGGAGAAGGCCAGCACCATGCAGAAGGTCGAGCGGGGCATCACCGCGATGGTGCTTTCGGCGCCGATGTCGATGCCGGGGATCAGGCGGCGCAGCTTGGGGCCGATGCGGCGGCGTTCGTCCTCGTTGACGACGAAGATCTGGAAATTGGCCTGTTCGGGGGCGGTCATCGACATCGGAAGCCCGGTCAGCCGGGACAGCCGCTGCACATATTCCGAGATTTCGGCCCGGTCGGTGGCGCGCTGTTCGGCTGGTATGGTTTCGCCGAAGACGAGACCGAAGCGCACCGGCTTCTCCCAGCGGCGCAGGCGGCTTTCGGTCTCGCGCGCGATCAGGTTTCCGCCCCGGGTGACGTATTCGTCGAACAGGGCGACCCGGATGAAATCCTCGACCAGCGTGTGACGGGTGAAGGGCACATCGGCCTCGCCGCCATCGCTGCGCAAGAGCCCGCGGGACAGCAGGTCGTTCTGAACACGGGCGTAATGCCGGGCCAGGATCTCGCTGTCGGCCGAGGGCTGCGGCGGGCTCCCGGCATCGGGCCGGACCGCCGGACGGGTAACGGGGGGCTCGGGCGCGAGCTGACACCCGGTCAACACCCCGAGAAGGAGCCCCGACTGAAAGAGACGGCGCAGCTTGGGCCTCACGATGCGTTCAGACCCCCGTTACGGCGCCGGCGCCCTGCGCCCGCGACTTGGCCGAGGCCAGCGTGTCGCGCAGCTCGGCCTCCATCTTGTTGAGATCCTGCTCGGCCTGGGCGCGCCGGGCCTTGCCCTCGTCGGCGATGGTCAGGCTTTCCTGAATGGTCGCGACCAGGTCGGCATTGGCCTTCTTCACCGCCTCGATGTCGAACGCACCGCGCTCCATTTCTTCGCGCACGGTCTTGTTGGCCTGACGCAGATTGGCGGCATTGGCGGTCAGCAGCTCGTTGGTCAGGTCATTGGCCCCGCGTACCGCTTCGGCCGCCTCCTTCGAGCGCTGGATGGTGACGGCCTGCGCCAGCTGGGTTTCCCAGAGCGGCACGGTATTGACCAGCGTCGAGTTGATCTTGCTGACCAGCGACTTGTCGTTTTCCTGCACCAGCCGGATCGAAGGCAGCGACTGCATCGTCACCTGACGCGTCAGCCTGAGGTCGTGCACCCGGCGCTCGAGATCGTCGCGGGCGGCACGCAGATCGCGCAGCTCCTGCGCCCGGATCACCTGATCGGCCTCGGGCGCGGCGGCAACCTCGGCCTCCCTGGCGGGAATGTCCCTGGTGTCGAGCTCGGTCAGCTTCTGTTCGCCGGCGGCGATGTAAAGCGCGAGCTCGTCATAGAAATCGAGCGTCTTCTCATAAAGCTTGTCGAGCGACTTGATGTCCTTGAGCAGCGTATGCTCATGCGTCAGAAGCCGGTCGGTGATCGAGTCGATCTGGCCCTGAATCGTCTCGAACCGCGCGACGAATTTGGCGAAGGGCGCGGTGCGGCCCATCAGTTTTTCCCACCAGCTCGCCTCGCGGCGGACATCGAGCTCGGACACCGAGAAGCCCCGGATCGTGGTCACGATCTCGCGCAGCGAGTCGCCTGCGGGGCCGACCTCCTTGTTGCGCACATCGGCCAGCATCGCCTGGCTGATGGTCTGCAGCTCGGATTGCGCCGCCGAGCCGAAGCCGATGATCGAATTGCTGTCGCTCATGTCGATCTCGGCCATGCGCGAGCGGATCGCCTCGGCGACGGGCGGCTCTGCGCGGTCGAGCGCGACCAGGTCCTGCGCCGGCTCGGGCAGGGTCGAGGCTGTCACTTTTTCAACTTCGGCGACATCCTGCGCTGCGATGCGGCGACTGTTGTCCGAGATCATGCGGTTTCTCCCGTTTTGGGCGCGACGGGCACCGGGGCGATGCCTTCACGGTGCAACCTGTCGCGCAGAACTTCGATTTCCACGTCGAGATCGGTCCGGTCGTCCTGCATCAGCGCCCGGGTCCGGGCGGCGAAATGGGTTTCGAGATCGGCCAGAAGCGTCTCGTAATCCTGCCGCGCCGAGGCATCGCGGCTGCGCGGATAGAGATCGGCGAACTTGACCGTCGCGTCGCGCGCGCCCATCAGGTAGACGACCAGATAGCGGCGGGCGGCGGTCAGATCGCGGGGATCTTCCTCGACGCTGCGCAGCATCTCGCGCACGGTGGCCTGAAAATGCTCGACCCGGGCAACGAGGCCGCGCTCGCCCGTACGCTGGATCGCCTCGGACATCGTCGCGAGATGTTTCTCGGCTTCCTCCACGGCGCGGGCGACGCGGGAATTCTGGAAGCTGTCGATGCCCTCCATCCCCTTGTCCGAAAGCGGATCGATCCCGAAAGCCAGGCTGTGCAGCACGAAGCCCAGTGCCGCGAAGATCAGCGGAGCGCCCCCCGCATCGCCCATCCCGGCAAGGAAAAGCCCGGCTCCCGTCAGGACCGAGCCGAGGATCTTGCGCGGCACTGCCGGGCGGCGGGCGATCTTGCGCGCGGCCCAGGCATCCTCGGCGCGCAGCCCCTCGCGGGTCAGCCAGGCGGCAAGCATCAGAAGGCCGAAGGCCGCCAGCGAAAGCGCCAGCCCGGCCGGATCCGAGAAGAAGCCCCGCAATACAAGTGGCAGCGGCACGATGAACATCGCATTGGCGCGCCCCGCCGCCCGGGCCGGACGGCGCCCCCGGAACGGGGAACGCTGGGGAGCGGGCGTGCCGGGGCTGTAGCGGCCGCCGAACCGATGCGCCATCACGCGCCCCCCGTCAGGGTGACGTAAAGGACCAGCGCGATGAGCAGCAAGAATGACAGTTTCTGCAAGCCAGTGCTCGACATTATCCCCTCTGTCTTCACGATCGTCCCCTATACATGGGATGCGACAGCGCCGTTAAAAGCAAGTGCCGGCCGGTTTCGCGATTCAGTCGGGCGGGGTCTTGCCGCGCGGACGCCCTCCGGGACCCGTCAGGGGGCTCGGTCGGCCCGTGTTGCGGCGCGGCCCGCGTCCCGGTTTCGGCCCGGAGGCCTCGACCGGCGGGCGTCCCTTGCGACGCAGCGGTTTCGGCTTTGCGGTGGCTTCGCCCTCGGGGGCGGCGAGCCCGAGCTGGTCGCGCAGCACGCGGCCGCGCAATTCCTCGACTTCGCCCGGTTTCAGATCGCCCAGCTGGAACGGGCCGTAGCTGATCCGGATCAACCGGTTCACGACCAGCCCGACCGTCTCCATCGTGCGGCGGATCTCGCGGTTCCGGCCCTCGCGCAGACCGACGGTCAGCCAGGCATTGGCGCCCTGCTGGCGGTCGAGCGTGACCTCCATCGGCCGGAAGGTCTCGCCCTCAATGACGATCCCCTTGCGCAGCGGCGCCAGTGTCGCGTCGTCAGGCGTGCCCTTGACGCGGACCCGGTATTTCCTGAGCCAGCCGGTCGAGGGCAGTTCGAGCCGCCGCTTGATGGCGCCGTCATTGGTCAGCAGAAGCAGGCCCTCGGAATTGAGATCGAGGCGGCCGACCGGCATCACCCGGGGCATGTCCTCGGGCAGCTTGTCGAAGACGGTCTCGCGGCCCTTTTCGTCGCGGGCCGTGGTCACCAGCCCTGCGGGCTTGTGATAAAGCCAGAGCCGCGGCCGGTCAGGAGCCGCGACGGGGGCGCCGTCGACGGCGATGCTGTCGGCGGGGCCGACATTGAGCGCGGGGCTCGCGATGCGGCGGCCGTTCACCGTCACCCGTCCGGCCTCGATCATCCGTTCGGCTTCGCGGCGCGAGGCGATGCCTGCCCGTGCCAGTACCTTGGCGATCCGCTCGCCCTCTTGTCCGGTCTTGTCCATGGGGCCGGGTTTACGCCGGATCGCAGGGCGGGGGAAGCGGCTTGCGCAGGGCGCGACGGCGCGGCAAGAGAAGGTGATGAGCCCGTTTCGCAGCCATATGGACCAGGCCCTGGCCGAGGCCCGCGCCGCAGCAGGCCGCGACGAGGTGCCGGTCGGTGCGGTGGTGGTCTCGGCCGATGGGCGAGTCGTTGCGACGGCGGGCAACCGGACCCGTGAGCTGCGCGATCCGACGGCCCATGCCGAGATCCTCGCGCTGCGTGCGGCCTGTTCCGCCGCCGGGTCCGAGCGTTTGCCGGGCTTCGATCTTTATGTCACGCTCGAACCCTGTGCGATGTGTGCCTCTGCGATCGGACAGGCGAGGATCGCGCGGCTCTATTACGGGGCGGCGGACCCGAAATCGGGCGGCGTCGCGCATGGCGCGCAGGTGTTCCGGCATCCGCAGAGCCATCACGTCCCCGAGATCTACGACGGTATAGGTGCGGCGGAATCCGAGGCGTTGCTACGTGCCTTCTTCGCTGGACGACGCTGAAGCGACCGGCGGGCCGCGCGCGATTTTTCGACGAAAAATCGGCTCCGGCTCCGGCTCCGGGGCTTGTGGTTCAGATCTCGATCGGGGCCAGCACCTCGGGTTCGATCACCCGGACGCCTGGCAGGTTCTGTTTCAACGCTTCTGCCGATTGTTCGAGCAGCGGGAAGGTCCGGTAATGGCAGGGGATCACCGTTTTGAAATTGAAGAAGGTCCGCGCCGCATAGGCCGCACGTTTCATGTCCATGGTGAAATGCCCGCCCGCGCAGAGCAGTCCGATATCGGGCGCATGCAGGTCGTTGAAGATTTCCATGTCGGCCATCACGTCGGTATCGCCGCTGACATAGATCACATGGCCTTCGCCCGCGATCATGTAACCTGATTCGGTTCCGGCATAGACAGGCCCCTCCGGCCCCTGGACCGAGGAGGAATGGGTGGCATTGACCATCGTGACCGACACATTGCCGAGCCGGACGGTCCCGCCCTTGTTGAATCCGATCACCGAGAGCCCCTCCCGGGCTTCCCACCAGCTCATCAGGTCGAAAATGCCGACGGCCGGTATCGACAATTCCCGCGCGATCGCAATCGTGTCGGAAACATGATCGAAATGGCCATGGGTGACGAGCACATGAGTGGCGCCGCCGATCGCCTCGGCCCGTCTCTCCTCGGGAAAGAGCGGGTTGCCCATAAGCCACGGGTCGATCAGCAGAACCTGATCCTCGATTTCGATCCGGAACCCGGAATGGCCCAGCCAGACGATCTTCATGGTCGGTTTCCTTCTGCTGTGGGCCTTGCCGCACCGGCCACCTGCCCCAAGATTTGCGGCAAAGGTAGCAGAGCGGGGCGGGCATTCCCATGGACTGGACGCGACAGATCGACGCCTATTGCGAACGTACCGATCCGGGCTTCTGGTCCGAGCCGGTGAATGCCGCGACCAACGCCGCCTTCCTGCTGGCGGCGGTGATCCTGTGGCGACGGAGCGGCGGACTGCCATTGGCCCGGGCGCTTGCCGTCGTTCTGGGCCTGATCGGCATCGGCAGCTTTCTCTTTCACACTCTGGCGACCGAATGGGCGTCAATGGCGGATGTGGCGCCGATTCTCGGTTTCATCCTGCTTTATATCTTCGCGGCCAATCGCGCCTATTGGGGGCTGGGGCTCTGGCCGTCGCTGGGGCTGACGGTGCTGTTCATTCCCTATGCGGCCCTGGCCGGATCGCTTTTCGCGCGCCTCGACTGGCTCGGCAGTTCGGCCGGCTACGCGCCGGTGGCGTTGCTGATCCTCCTTTATGCCCTGGCGCTTGCCCGGCGCCTGCCTCGGGTCGCGGCCGGGCTGGGGATCGGCGTCGGCCTGCTGGCGATCTCGCTTGCGTTCCGTACGCTCGACCAGCCGCTCTGCGCGGCCTTGCCGCTTGGCACGCATTTCCTCTGGCATGTGCTAAATGCCGCGATGCTGGGATGGATGATCGAGGTTTATCGCCGATATGAGATAGGACGCCGGTCCTCGGGCTGACCGGGGATGTCCGGAGGCGCATGGCGTACCCCGCGAATGGTGCTGCCGAGACCAGTGTGGCGCGCAATCGGGACCGGTCGATCCGGCCGCCGTTCAAGGCCTTCGGCGGGGGCCGGGACAGGGGTAACCGGAGCTGGGGTTCTCCAAGGGCTTCTGTCGGTCGAGGTAGCGCGCGATCCGGCTTTCCTGCAGAAAGCGCAGGGCCTGCGTCCCTTCGAGGGCGGCAGCGATCTCGTCTTCCGGAACGTCGGCCTCGATGGCAATGATCGCCAGAGAAATCCGGCACCCTCTGATCCGCTCGATCACATCCATCCCCGGAAGCCCCCTGTCGCGAGAATGGGAAAACAATGGCACAGTTTCAGGTCGAATTAAAATGCGGCCATTTCGCATTTTGTAGCGATGGGAGGGTGGTGTTTGGCGGCTTTTTTGAGGAAAATAGAAGGCTTCTTCCGCAAGTAGGGTATTCCATAGTTATTGGGCGTGCCTGCCAAGTTATCTGTAAGTTTTAATTAAATAGTCAGATTTCGTGGGGGCGGTTTAAAGGGGAATATGAACGGAATGCCTGCAAGATGCGCTCTGGGCATGATCGTCATCCCGCGCGTCGTCTCTCGCGGCGGTCGAGATTTGTCAGCGCAAAGAGAGCGCCCCGGAAAAGGGAACGCTTCGGGGTCGACTGCTCCGAGGCCCGCGCGGGCAGGACCGGGCCCGTCAGGAGGCGGGTCGGAGAAACCGGAGACTGGTCGGGGAAACCGGACCGCCCCCGCCGGACGGGGGCGCCGGCCCGTGCGGGGGCGTTGGGCCGAAAGCGTGGAGCGGGGGCGCGCCCGTCCGTTTCAGCCCGGCATGAAGACGACGGTCTTGTGTCCGTTGAGAAGCACCCGGCGTTGCAGGTGCAGCCGCACGGCGCGGGCCAGGACACGGCTTTCGATGTCGCGGCCGACGGCCACGTAATCCTCGGCCGAGAGCGCATGGTTCACCCGTTCGGTTTCCTGCTCGATGATCGGCCCCTCGTCGAGATCGGCGGTCACGAAATGTGCCGTCGCGCCGATCAGCTTGACGCCGCGCTCATGGGCCTGGTGATAGGGCTTGGCGCCCTTGAAGGAGGGCAGGAAGGAATGGTGGATATTGATGACCCGGCCTTCCAGCGCCCGGCTCAGCTTGTCCGAGAGCACCTGCATGTAACGCGCCAGAACCACCAGTTCTGCGCCGGTCTCCTCGACCAGGGCGAGTACTTTCGCCTCCTGCTCGGCCTTGGTCTCCTTCGTCACCGGCCAGCAGTAGTAGGGGATGCCCGCGGCCTCGGCCGTCGCGCGGCTGTCCTCGTGGTTCGAGATCACGGCGGCGACCTCGGCCTCCATCCAGCCGACCCGGATCTGGTAGAGGATATGCAGCAGCGCATGGTCGAATTTCGACACCATGAGGATGATCTTCGGCCGGCGCGCGGCATCGACCACCTCGGCCTCCATGCCATAGCCGTTGATCGCGGGGGCAAGCCGGGCGCGGATGGCCTCGGCCTCGGCGGGCGCGGCGATGTGGAAAGCCACGCGCATGAAGAAGCGGTTGCTTTCGGGGTCGCGGAACTGGGCGCTGTCCTGGATGTTCCCGCCCAGCGCGGTGACGGCATTGGCGACGGTGGCGACGATCCCGGGCTGGTCGTCGCAGGTGAGCGTCAGGATGAAATCTGTCGAGGCCATGGGCGGGGTCCTTGCCTTGAATGTCTTGGGCGCGCGTTTCGGCGCCTTGCGTTATGGAGAAAGGCCCGGCGCGAGTGCAAGCGCCATTCCTGCGCCGCCGCTTTGGGGGCCGGTCGCGACATTGCCAGGGGGCGCCGGCCTGCCGACCGGGCGCGCTCTTGCAGCATGCGCGGCAGAGGGCTAAACGCGGGAACGGATTTCAAGAGCACGGAAAGGCGGCCCCATGTCCATCGACATCGACACCGCGCGGCGGGTGGCGCACCTCGCCCGGATCGCCGTTCAGGAAGACGACCTGCCGGCGCTGGCGCAGGAGCTGTCGGGCATCCTGACCTTCATGGAAGAGCTGAACGAGGTAGACGTGACCGGCGTCGAACCGATGACCGGGGTCACGCCGATGCGGCTGAAGCGGCGCGAGGATATCGTCACCGACGGCGAGATGCAGGACCGGATCCTGTCGAACGCGCCCGATGCGCGCGAGGGCTTCTTTGCGGTTCCCAAGGTGGTGGAGTAACGCCATGAGCGATCTGACCAGGCTGACCATTGCCGATGCGCGCGACGCGCTGCGCAAGGGCGAGACCACTTCGGTGGCGCTGACCGAGGCCTATCTCTCGGCAATCGACGGCGCGGACGCGCTGAACGCCTTCGTGCACAAGACCCCCGAGATCGCGCTCGAGCAGGCCAGGGCTGCCGACAAGCGGATCGCGACGGGCGAGGCGCCCGCGCTTTGCGGCATGCCGCTGGGCATCAAGGATCTCTTCTGCACCAAGGGCGTGGCCTCGCAGGCCGCCTCTAAGATCCTCGACGGCTTCAGGCCCGAATACGAGTCGACCGTGACCCGGAATCTCTGGGATGCGGGCGCGGTCATGCTGGGCAAGCTCAACATGGACGAATTCGCCATGGGCTCGTCGAACGAGACCAGCGCCTATGGCAATGCGGTCAACCCCTGGAAGATCGACGACCGGCAGCTGACCCCGGGCGGCTCTTCGGGGGGCTCGGCTTCGGCCGTTGCCGCCGATCTCTGCATGGCGGCGACCGGTACCGATACCGGCGGCTCGATCCGTCAGCCCGCGGCCTTCACCGGCATCGTCGGTATCAAGCCGACCTATGGGCGCTGCTCGCGCTGGGGGATCGTGGCCTTCGCCTCGTCGCTCGATCAGGCCGGGCCGATGACCCGGACGGTGCGCGACGCGGCGATCATGCTGGGCGCGATGTCGGGCCATGACCCGAAGGATTCGACCAGCGCCGACATTCCGGTGCCGGATTTCGAGGCGATGCTGACCGGCAATATCCGCGGCAAGACCATCGGTATCCCGAAGGAATACCGCATGGAGGGCATGCCCGCGGAGATCGAGAAGCTCTGGGCCGACGGCGCCGAGATGCTGAAGGATGCGGGCGCCTCGATCGTCGAGATCAGCCTGCCGCATACCAAATACGCGCTGCCCGCCTATTACGTGATCGCACCGGCCGAGGCCTCGTCGAACCTCGCGCGCTATGACGGCGTGCGCTACGGCCGCCGGGCAAAGCTCGGGCAGGGCGACGGCATCGTCGAGATGTACGAGAAGACCCGCGCCGAAGGCTTCGGCAAGGAGGTCCAGCGCCGGGTGATGATTGGCACCTATGTGCTGTCGGCGGGCTTCTACGACGCCTATTACAACCGCGCCCGCAAGGTCCGCGCGCTGATCAAGCGCGATTTCGACGAGGTTTTCGCAGGCGGTGTCGATGCGATCCTGACGCCTGCCACGCCCTCGGCGGCCTTCGGTCTGGGCGAGATGGCCGATGCCGATCCGGTGGCGATGTATCTCAATGACGTCTTCACCGTGACCGTGAACCTTGCCGGCCTGCCGGGGATCTCGGTGCCCGCGGGGCTTGATGCCCAGGGGCTTCCGCTGGGGCTTCAGCTGATCGGCCAGCCCTGGGGCGAAGGCGAATTGCTGAATGCCGCACATGTTCTTGAGCAGGCCGCGGGATTTGTTTTCAAGCCCGCGAAATGGTGGTAAGGCGCGCCGGATCACTTGGATTGACGCCATTAGCAGGATGGACCCGATGCGTGCCGTGACTTCCGCGATTGCGGTTCTTGCGCTGGCTGCGTGCAATACGCAGTTGCCCGATTCCGCGGCCGGAGAGGGCTTTGACACTTACGCCGATTACAGCGCCCATCGCGAAGGCGTGTTGCAGGGCGCGGTCTCGGCCCAGCCGATCACTGCGGCGCCCTCGCAGGATGTCGTGACCGAGGTGACCGGCGCGCCGATTCCGGCGGTCGAGAGCGTCGACGGCACCGCCACGCCCGGCGCGCAGGCGGAAAGCCATGCCCGGATCTCGGACGAGCAGAGCTTTGCCGCCGTCAGTGCCCGCGAGACCATCGCCAGCGACCGCGAGCGGCTGGAGCAGCAGCGCGAGCAATATACCGTCATCCCGCCCGAGCCGCTTCCGCCGCGCGAGGGCGGCAATGGCGCCAGCATCATCGAATACGCTCTGCGGACCAGCAATCCGGTCGGCCAGCAGGTCTACAAGCGCGGCCGTGCCGTTGCGCCCGAAACGCTGGCCCGGCGCTGCGCCAAATACGGCTCGGACGATCACGCCCAGGAAGCCTTCCTCAAGAATGGCGGGCCCGAGCGCGACCGGCTGGGGATCGATCCCGATGGCGACGGTTTCGCCTGCTACTGGGATCCCTCGCCGTTCAGGCTTGCCGAACGCTAGGGGCGTGGCGCCGCTCTGGCGGCCCTCGCCCAATTGCGGGGCGCGGCGGGGCGGGGCGCGGCCCGACATGGTCGTGCTGCATTTCACCGCCATGGCCGATGCCGCCTCGGCGCTCGCCCGGCTCTGCGACCCGGCGGCCGGGGTATCGGCGCATTACCTCATCGCCAGTGATGGGCAGGTTCTTCAGCTTGTCGATGAGGCCGACCGCGCCTGGCATGCCGGGGCCGGGTGCTGGGGTGCGGTCTCGGATGTCAATTCCCGCTCGATCGGGATCGAGCTCGACAATCCGGGCGACCGGCCGTTCCCGGCACCGCTGATGGCTGCGCTCGAGGCGCTTCTGCCCGGCATTCTTGCACGCTGGTCGATCCGGCCCGAGCGGGTGATCGGGCATTCCGACATGGCGCCCGACCGCAAATGGGATCCGGGCCGGCGCTTCGACTGGCGAAGGCTCGCGCGGCAGGGCCTGGCGGTCTGGCCCTCGCCCGGCCCGACCGTGGCCGGGGCAGCGCCCGCTGCCGAAACCGCGCCCGACGAGATCGCCTTTCGCAACGCGGCCACGGCCTTCGGCTATGGTGCCGGATGGGAGACGGCGCATGTACTCGACGCGCTGCGCCAGCGGTTCCGGCCCTGGGCCGCGGGGCCGCTTGCCGCGGCCGATATGGCCGTGATTGCCGATCTTGCCCGCCGCTTCCCCGTTGACCCCGGCCGCGCGGGCGCCTAGATCGGGCCCGCGCGGATGGCTGGATGGCCGCGGGGGTGCACGCCCTCGAGGAAAGTCCGGACTCCACGAAGCAACGGTGCCGGGTAACGCCCGGCGGGGGAAACCCCAGGGAAAGCGCCACAGAGAACAGACCGCCTCCGGCTTCGCCCGGAGGTAAGGGTGAAACGGTGGGGTAAGAGCCCACCGCGGGACTGGCAACAGGACCGGCACGGCAAGCCCCACCGGGAGCAATGCCGAATAGGGACCCCGCGCAGGCCAGACCTGCAGGGCGGCTTCGGCCCAGGGGTCCGGGTTGGCAGCTTGAGCGTATCGGTAACGGTACGCCCAGAGGAATGGTCATCCAGGGGGCCTCGTGTCCCCGGACAGAATCCGGCTTACAGGCCGTCCGCGCATATCCTGCCTGTATTTCCGCAAGCCGCCCTTCCGCCTGGTGCCGGGAGGGGCGGTTTTGGGCCTTGGCCAATGCCCGAAAACCTCTAGGGTTCGATGCCGGGAAGCGCGCTGCCCCGGACAGGGGATAGCAGAGGGACAAAGGACCGGATGAGTTTTGTCAGGACGATGGCCACCCTTGCCGTGGGCTTTGCGGCGGCCAGGGGGCTCGAGAGGTTCCAGAAGATGGGCGGTGGCGCGGGAATCGCTGATTCCGTGAAATCGGCCGCGACCCGGGCCGGGATCGGCAGCCAGATCGGGCCGCTCCTGGAGCGGATGCAGGTGCCGGGGGGCGCGGCGGCGCTGAAGGCCAATGCCAAATGGCTGGGCACGAAGGCGCGCGAGACCGGCGATCACGCGCTGGTCGGGCTTGGCGGGCTGATGGCGGCGCTGGGCGGCGCCTCCTGGGCGGGCTCGGTCAATGCCAGGGATATCCTGAATGCGATGGGCGAGGTCGCGCCGCCCGATGTCTCGATGGAGAAGAATGCGCGGCTGTTGATCCGCTCGATGGTGATGGCGGCGAAATCCGATGGCGAGATCGACGCGGCCGAGCGCGCGGCGATCCTCGATGTTCTGGGCGATGCCACGGCCGACGAGCTTGCCTTTGTCGAGGCCGAGATGGCCCGGCCCATCGATATCCGGGCGCTTGCGGCCGAGACCGGTAATCATCAGCGCACGGCGGTTTATGCCGCGGCGGTCGTGACGACCAGGCTCGACAGCCCGGCCGAGATCGCGCATCTTGATCGTCTGGCCGAGGCGCTGCATCTCGGGCGTGCCGCGCGCCAGCGGATCCACAAGGCGATGCGGCTGCCGCAGGTGCTGGCCTGACCCACGCACCTCCGGGGCGCGGGCAGGGGGCTGGCCGGCTTGCGCTTGCAGGGCCAGAACCCGCTTGACTCGGGGGCGCGGATCGCTAAAACGCGGGCTTCAAGAACTTCACGGGCGCAATGCCGCCCGCGCGACGGAGATGAGACATGGCGAAGCCGACAACCATCAAGATCCGCCTGAACTCGACCGCGGGCACCGGCCATTTCTACGTGACCAAGAAGAACGCCCGCACCATGACCGAGAAAATGGTGGTCAAGAAATACGACCCGGTCGTGCGTCAGCACGTCGAATACAAGGAAGGCAAGATCAAGTGATCTAGCCGCCTCCGGGTTTTACCCGGCAAGGGTCAGACCGGGGCCGCGCCGCAAGGGGCGGCCTTTCGTTTTGCGTTCTTTCTTTTGCACGGCGCTCGCGCCGGGGCGCGGCCCTGCATCCGGAACCGTCCGAGCGGCAGGCAACGTCTGCGGGTCCGGTGGCGGGCCGGTCGCTTTCCTCTCTTCACTCCCGATACCGCTTTTCCCGTTTCCGGCGCGAGGTCTTCCTCCTGCCCTCCGGGTCTCAAGCTGCCCGCGCGAAGGGCGAGATCTCGGCGGCCGCCAGCCGGGCCTGCCACCCTGCGCAGGATGTCGAGCTTCGGGTGCAGGCCGTGCCGCTTATCGGTGCCAGAGAGGCCCAAGGCCAGGACGCGCGAACGAGAACGGCGCGATGCGACCGTGATGGCGGCGATCCGGTCGGCAAGCGGGACGTTGCCCGCAGGGGAATGCCAGGGTCCTCACAGCGCGCCCGGCCGACGGCGTGGGCTGGCCCGGATGAGGAAGAGTGCGCCGAGAAAGGCGTCGATGCTGTCCCGGCCGAGATCGAGGACCGTGCCGTGCGTCTGCTCCGGTCCGGCGATATCGGCGCGAAGTCGCGGGATCGTGCTCGACAGCGCGGCGAGAGACAGGCGCCGGCGAGGGGCGGTTCCGACACTGGCTGGCATCCATGCCCCATGCGGCCAACGACCGCAGGAGGGTCCGAGGCGGAAGTCAGTGGCCTCTCGAGGCTGCCTGACCATGACCGGTCGTTCCGGGCGGCGCTGGGGGCTTTCCGAAGGACTGGAACCAGACCCAAGATCCCCGGCGCTAACGTCGGCGCGGCGAAGCTAGAACTCGATCACGACGGATGGCGTGTTGCGTTTCGCCGCGCCCTGATAAACGGCCTCGATGTTGTTCCCGTCCGGATCCAGCACGAAAGCGGCATAGTAGTCCGGATGATAGGCCCGCAGGCCCGGCGCGCCGTTATCGCGTCCGCCATTCTTCAGCGCGGTGCTGTGGAAGGCATCCACCATGGCCCGGTCTTTCGCCTGAAAGGCAAGATGGTGCCGCCCTGTCAACTCCCCCAGAGCCGTCGGGCTGTCGGCCGAAGACACGACAAGCTCATCGGCCAGGAAATA
This sequence comes from Rhodovulum sp. HP10, assembly GCF_047553435.1. Classification (NCBI taxonomy): domain Bacteria; kingdom Pseudomonadati; phylum Pseudomonadota; class Alphaproteobacteria; order Rhodobacterales; family Paracoccaceae; genus Rhodovulum; species Rhodovulum sp. HP10. Next base: position 1,013,918 of record NZ_CP180201.1, on the reverse strand, counting down.
CCCGTTCCCGGTGCTGATGACCGGGATCTTGAGGGCCGACAGGACTGCCTTGTAGAAGCGTTCGCTTGCATTCAGGTCCCGGACCACAAGCTGAATGTGATCGATCAAACGCCCTCGGTGTAGCTGGTGGTCTGCCATGGTCTTCCCTTTTGGTGGCGAGCAGAGGGGACCGCCCCCTGGCACCGGGATAAGAGCCCGGGGGCGGAACTGCGGCAAGGGGCCTATCCGCCGCGTCTTGGGGCGCAAGCATCAGCCGCGCGTTCTGACCCTCCGGAGATTGACATATCTAGGCTCGATATCAGGCCCGGCGCGGGCCTGCGCGGCGATCGGGAACGGCGACGGCCCGGTGAAGGGCTGTGCACTGTCCTTGGCAGGGACCCGCACGCGCTGCGATGCCGGCAAGGACGACGGCCATTCCCCGGAGGATGAGGTCTTCCGGACGGGGCTTTACGATGGGCCGTGGCGGGGACCGAACTGGCGGCTGGGACCCGGCTTCGTGCCCGGCGACCTCATGTGCGACGAGGTGTTGGGCCGCAACGGTTATCCGGCCTGCGCCGAGCTGCCGCGGCGGACTGTCCGGATGCGCCCGCATTCAGATATCGCAGCACCGAAGGTCGCGCCGACCATCCTCGATTAAGATTGTGGAAGCGGTCCGGCATTGGCTCGAGGCGACGCCATGGTCTTCGCGAAAGCGATTGCGGATCTGCGGAAATCTCGGGCGCCCCATGGCAAGCGGCTCCGGGGACGAACGGGACGTCCTGGCCATTGGCCCGGCCTTGCAGGGGCTGCGCCCCGCGATGCCCGTCCGATGAGACCTGTCCGATGAGGCCCCTCCCGCTATGACTGTCCTGCTCTGGTTGTCACGGTCGGAATTGGTCCGAGTGTTTTACTTAGGTATTGTGCCTGCGGGCGTGCTGTGGTTCTTTGCGTCCGATTTCTCAAGCCAGTTTCGGGTCCTTCCCGCCGCCAGAGAACAGAGTGCATCAATGGATCTCAGGGAATGGAACGCTCGATGGGCATCTCTCACCTTGGCGCCGCGGCTGCGGTCGGCCTTCTCGCCTCGTCCCTCGGCGCCTCTGCGCAGGAGGCCGGGTCGCATCTCTCGATCGAGCTGAATGCGGTTGCACCGGCCGAGACCGGTTGCCTGATCAGCTTTCTGGCCCGGAACGGGCATGAGACCGGCATCGACCGGGCGGTTTTCGAAACCGTGCTGATCGACCGTCAGGGCCAGGTCGATCGTCTGAGCCTGTTCGATTTCGGGACGTTGCCCGCCGGGCGGCCGCGGATGCGGCAATTCTCCGTTCCCGGGCTCGATTGCGGCGATCTGGGGCAGATCCTGATCAATGGTGCGACGACCTGCGAGGCCGGAGCGCTGGGCGAGGCGGCCTGCACCGAGGGGCTCGGGCTGAGCAGCCGCACCGATGTGGAGCTGATCGGATGATCGGCGCGGTGATCGAGCTTTTGCGCCGTGTGGCCGATCTCGGCGGGCCGGTGGTTCTGATCCTGATCGGGGTCTCGGTCCTGACGGTGGCGGTCGTGCTTTACAAGCTCTGGCAATTCGCGGCCTCGGGCGTCGGCCGGCACCGGGCGCTGTCGGAGGCGGTCGCGCATTGGGACAGGGGCGAGAGGGACCGGGCGCGGGCCGCGCTCGAGGGTTCGCGCAGCTATCTGCGCCCGGTGGTCGATCTTGCGATGTCGGGGCAGACCGATCCCGAGCGGCTGGAGGCCGAGGCCGAGGTCCGCTTTGCCCGGCTGGAAAGCGGCTTCCGGCTGCTCGACTCGGTCGCGCAGCTTTCGCCGCTGCTGGGGCTGTTCGGCACCGTCCTGGGCATGATCGCGGCGTTTCAGGCGCTGCAGGCGGCGGGCACGCAGGTCGACCCGTCGATCCTTGCGGGCGGTATCTGGGTGGCGCTTCTGACCACGGCGGTCGGTCTGGCCGTGGCGATGCCGACGGCGCTGATCCTGAGCTGGTTCGAAGGCCGGATGGAGGCCGAGCGGGTGCTGGCCGAGACCGCCATTCACACCGTTCTGGCCCCCGGCAATGCGCCCGGCGCGCCCGGACCGGTCGCGTCGGACGGTCGGGATCATGGCTAGGCCGCGGCGGCGGCGGCTGTCGCTCACGTCGCTGGTCGACGTGATCTTCCTGCTGCTGCTCTTCTTCATGCTGAGCTCGACCTTCACCCGGTTTGCCGAGGTCGATCTCGTGGCGGCCGGGCAGGGCGGGGCGGCGGCGGACAGCGAGACGCGGCCGCTTTTCCTGCAGCTCGAGCCCGACCGGCTGCGGCTGAACGGCCGCTCGCTTGACCTTGACGGACTGGCCGAAGGGCTGGGTCCGGTCGAGCCGGGGCAGGTCGTGCTGGTGGCGCTGCGCGGCGGGGTCAGTGCGCAGCGGCTGACCGATCTTCTGGTCGCGCTTCGCGCGATCCCGGGGCTGGGCGTGACTGTACTGGGGGCGACATGATGGCCAGACAAGCTGCGATCAGGGCTGCGAAGGCACGCCGTGCCGGGCGCGAGCCGACCATCGCACTGATCAATATCGTCTTCCTGCTGCTGATCTTCTTCCTCGTCGCAGGCACGCTGGCGGCGCCGCTCGATGCGACCCTGAAACTGGTCGATACCGAGGGGCTGGAAGGGGCCGCGCCCGCCGAGGCGCTGGTTCTGCATGCCGATGGGCGGATCACGCTGCAAGAGCAGGCGACGACGCCCGAGGCCTTCGTCGCCGGGCTTGAGAAGCCCGAGACGGGCGTCACCATCGCCCGGGTCGTTCCCGATCGCGACGTGCCTGCAGCCGATCTTGTGGCGCTTGGGCAGGCCTTGCGCGCAGCCGGGGCCGAACGGGTGGTGATCGTCACCGAACGGGGGCTGCAATGACGATACCAAGTTCCCGCCTCGGCAAGCTGCTGGCCTGTGGCCTCGCGCTCGGGGCGCATGGAGCGCTTGCCCTGGTTCTCGTCCCCGAGGTCGAGATCAGGATGGAGGGCCGTAACGGCGCGGCCGAGGCGGCGATCGGTTCGAGCTTCGCCGATATGGCGGCCGGACGGCTCGATGCCGAGAGCGTCGAGGATGTGGTCGAGCCTGAACAACCCCTCGAACCGCTCCCTCCCGACAGGCCCGAGCCGGTCGAGACCGTCATGCCGGATCCTGCCCAGGCATTGGCGCCGGTCCCTGACATGGTCGTGGCGGAGAGCCCCGAGCCCGAAACCGTGACTGCGGAACCCGAGCCCAAGCCCAAGCCCAAGCTCAAGCCCGAACCGAAGCCCGAAGAGAAACCGGTGGCGCGAGGCAATGCCGACCGCAACGCCCGTGCCGGTCAGGCGGCGGGCAATGAGCGCGCAGAGGCCGCGACCAGTGGCCGGGGCGGCGCCGTGGCCGAGTCGGGCAATGCCGCAAGCTCGAACTATCCCGGGCTGGTGATGCGGGCGCTGTCGCGGGTGCCGAAGCCCAGGATCCGTGCACGCGGCGCCGCGGTGGTGGCGTTCCGGGTCGCGGCGGATGGCGGCCTGGCCTCGGCTTCGGTGGCGCGCAGTTCGGGCTCGACCGCGCTCGATCAGGCGGCTTTGCGCCTTGTCGAACGCGCCGCACCCTTTCCGGCCCCCCCGCGCGGTGCCCAGCGCAGCTTCTCGATCCGGATCGAGGGCCGGTAAGGCGCGCGCGCCTGCCGCGTGTTTCCGAGGCGATCTGCCACGGATTTCGGCAAACCGCGCTGCCCTTCAGGGCGAATGGTCGCGTCCCGCCCTGGAGGGCAGGCGCGACCATTGCCTGCGCGCGAGGCGTTATCTAGCCTTGGTTCCGGTCGCAAGGCGGCAGGAGGCCCGAATGAGCGAGACCGGCGACGATGCGAGCTTTCGTGTGGCGGCGATCCCGCTTTCCCGAGAGCCGTCTGTCGACCCGTTGCTGGCGACGGTGGTGGCGGTGCTTCGCGCCGAGGGCGTTCGTGTCGCGGGCTTCCGACAGGAGCGCGGTTCGGATGGCGGCCTGGCGGTCGAGGATCTGACCGGCGGCGGCGTCTTCCCGATCTCGCAGCAGCTGGGCTCGGGTTCGGAGGGCTGCAGCCTCGATCCGCAGGGCCTGGCCGAGGCCGCCTGCGCGGCGCTGGCCGCGCTGGAGACCGGCCCCGATCTGCTGATCCTGCCGCGTTTCGGCAAGGCCGAAGTCGAGGGGCAGGGGTTCCGCGCGGTGATCGAGCGCGCCTGCGAATGGCAGGTGCCGGTGCTGGTCGCGGTCAAGCCCGATTGCAGCGAGGCCTGGGAGGCGTTCACCGGCGGGGCCGCCGACCGGCTTGCCCCCGACCGGGACGCGCTTCTCGAGTGGTGCCGGGCGGGGCTGGGCGTCCGCACCTGACGCGGCGCGCGGGCTCTGCCGGGTCTAGCAGGGTGCTGAAATAGTCGTACCTCGACGCCGGTTGCAGAACATGATTCATCCGCCGGGGATCAACGGCGGATACAGGCATGCGCGGTGCAGACGAGACGAGCGGATCGCTGTTCAGCTATGTCGATCTCGAGGTGCGCATCCCCGCCCGGCATCCGCTGCGGAAGATCCGTCAGGTGGTGAATGACGCGCTCGCCAGCCTCGATGCAGAATTCGAGGTGTTCTACACTGACTTCGGCCGTCCCTCGATCGCGCCGGAGCGCCTGATCCGCGCGAGCCTGCTGCAGATCCTCTACTCCGTCCGCTCCGAGCGGCAGCTGATGGAGCAGCTGGACTACAACCTGTTGTTCCGCTGGTTCGTGGGGCTTGGCATCGACGACCAGGTCTGGGTCCCGACCGTGTTCAGCAAGAACCGCGACCGCCTTTTGACCACCGACATGTCACGCAAGGTGATGGCTGCCATCCTGGCCCACCGAGAGGTCGCGCCGCCGCTTTCGGACGACCACTTCTCGGTCGACGGCACGCTGGTGAAAGCCTGGGCCTCGATGAAGAGCGTCAGGCCGAAAGAGGATGGCGATCCCGGCGATCCTCCGGCAGGGGACGCCGCCCCGCAAGACCCCTCCCCGCGGCCCGATCCGGAAACCCGCCAGATGCCCCTTCCCGCCAGCCGCAATGCCGAAGTCGATTTCCGGGGTCAGAAGCGCACGAACGCGACGCATGCCTCGACGACAGATGCTGTTGCGCGGCTCTACCGGAAATCTCCGGGCACCGGCGCGATGCTATGCTTCATCGGGCGCACTTATGGAGAACCGCAGCGGGCTGGCCGTCCAGGGCGACCTGACCCGCGCAGAAGGCGCGGTCCTCCGTCATCGACGGACGGACCACCCGGCACAATGGCTATGCGCTGTCGCAGAAGCACCGGAAGCGGATCGAGGAACTCTTCGGCTGGTCCAAGACGGTGGGAGGCGCGGCGCAGACGGCCTGTCGCGGCGTGGAGCGGGTGCGGTCCCGCTTCATCCTCGCCCTGGCGGCGGCAAATCTTGCCCGGCTGCCGCGAATACTGGCGATTTGAGGGCGGAGACTCCCGACCAGCATGCCGCGTGGCGGGAAGACGGCGGATAGGAGCAGCGCAATGGCAGGAACGGAGGAAGCCGTTCCGACCAATCGACTATTTCAGCACCCTGTTAGGGCAGCGCCAGGATCACATGGCTCGACTTGATCAGCGCGGTTGCGCTGTCACCCGGGGCAAGCGCCAGCGCCTCGGCGCTTTCGCGGGTGATGGTCGCGGCCAGCGTCTTGTCGCCGCCGAGATCGAGCACGATCTCGCTGTTCACCGGCCCGTCGGTGCGGCCGGTGACGGTGCCGCTCAGCCGGTTGCGCACCGAGAGCGGGCCGAAATCCCGACCCTTGGCGAGGATGACGAAGCTGGACTTGACCAGCGCGAAGACCTCGATGCCGGGGGCAAGCCCCATCCCGGCGGCGCTCTGGCCGGTGATGACCGAGGTCAGGGTCTGGCCGCCGCCGATATCCATCTGCACCTCGGCGCTGACGGGGCTTTCGGTGACCGCGGTCACGGTGGCGCGATAGGTGTTGCGGGCCGAGGTCTTCATCATCAGGCTCCAGAGAATATCGCCGGGATCGAGATCGATCTGGCTGTCCAGCGAGGCGACCACCCGTTCCAGACCCTCCTGGATCGCGGTGAAGGCGGCGATCACCTTCTCGCCGGCGGGCGTCAGCACGGCGCCGCCGCCCGCGCGTCCGCCGGGGGCGGCGCTGACAAGGGGGCTGGCGAAGATGTTGTTCATCGCCTGCACCCCGTCCCAGGCGGCCTTGTAGGACAGGCCAACCTCGCGCGCGGCCGCCGAGATCGAACCGGTGCGGCCGATCGCCGCGAGAAGCGCAACCCGGTCGGCGCCCATCCGCGCCCCGGGCCGTTCCAGCGTCAACGCACTGCGCAATCCTACCGGCATGGCCGTCCTGCTCCTTCCGCCGAGATTGCCATGTCTTAGCGCGAAGCCGGCCGGCCCGCCACTGTCGAGTGCCGCGCGGCCTCCCTCCGCTGCGGGCGGGCGGCCTGCCATGGGGAAGCTGCCGGGGGCGAACCGACGGGCCGCGGGATCTGCCGCTGCCGCTTTCACGGGCGCCGCCAGTCGGCATGGCGGGAAAAGGCGGCACTTCCCGCGCAAAGCCGCGCGGTCGGTCGGGCGATCTTGTCTCGCGTTATGTCGTTGTCCACTATAACGAAGGAGCTGCGGTCGCCGATCCGTGCGGCCCGGAATGAAAGGACCCGGCATGGAAAAGGTGATGGCCGAGATCAGGCGCGGCGAGGTCTGCACGGCGCTTCCGGAGCGAGACGACGCCGCGCTCTGGTTCATCGGACGGCTGCGGACGCCCTGGCAGAGCCCGCGTGACTGTCCGCGGCAGGGCGATGCCCTGGCCGGGCCGGTCTGCCGGATCGAGATCGATCCGCGCTGGGTCGAGGCGCTGGCGGGGATCGAGCGCAAGGAGCGGCTGTTGCTGCTGTACTGGATGGACGGTGCGCGGCGCGACCTTGTCCGCCAGAGCCCGCGCAATGACGGCGAGACCACGGGCACATTCGCGCTGCGTTCGCCCAACCGGCCCAATCCGGTGGCCTCTTCGGTGGTGACGTTTCTGGGGCGCGAGGGCGACGTGCTGCTGGTGCGGGGGCTCGATTGCGTCGACGGAACGCCGCTGATCGATCTCAAGCCCGATTACGCCGGGCGGCCCTGTCCCGAGCACTGATTTCGCGCGGCTTCCGCATCGGTCGCCGCCGGAGGCGCCGGTGCAGGGCGGCTGTGCGAGAGGGCGGTGCGGGGCAGCGGCGGTCGTAACCGGTCCGCCCCGCCCTGCAGGCTCAGTCCTTGCCGACCAGAACGTCGGAGGACTTGATGATGGCGCTGGCCTTGTCGCCGACCTTCAGGTCCAGATCCGTGGCGGCCTCGTTGGTGATCGAGGCGGTGACGGTGGCGCCGCCGATATCGATCTTGACATGGGTGGTGACGGTCCCGGTTTCGACCGCGCTCACGGTCCCTTCGAGGATGTTTCTTGCACTGAGTTTCATCTTTACGTCCTTTCCGATACATCGCGCCATTCGCGGCGGCCCGGCCAGCAGGAAGCCGGGGACTCAGGATCATCCTCTCCAAGTCGCTTTGCAATATGAGAAAAAACTACATAACGGGGGATGCCGGCATAGTGCATCTGACGGCGGCACGGCGCTGGGGGTGACCTCGGCCCGGTGTCTTCAGGGTATAAGGTTCCATTTTTCGGGACAGGATCTCGGGACCATTCTCGGTTGCGATCCGGGGGTGATGCTCCTGGGTCCGCCTCGCCGGTCTCGCCCGACCTGCTTCGCGGCATGTCGGCCTGTACCGTGAAGCCGGGCGCGCGCCCGAGCCTTGCGGCGGCAGGGCCGAGCGTCGTCCGCCCTGCCGCCGTGGCAATCGCGCGCCCCAACGTTGCCCCTGCCCAACGGCCCTGGCAGAGGCCCCGAGAGGCGCCGGTTCAGAGGGGGCGCGCGGCTTCGTTCCGGGCGCGGTCCCAGAGCGCGGCGGCGGCGGTCTCGGCGGCGTCGAGCACTGCCATGCGGTCGACGCGCAGGGGCTCGCCCTCTGCGATCACCACCTCGCCGCCGACGATCACCGTTTCCACATCGCGGCCCTGTCCGGTATGGACCAGGGTCCCCAGAACGTTGGTCAGCGGCCGCAGATGGGGGCGCCGGAAATCGAACAGCACCAGATCGGCGCGCTTGCCGGTCTCGATCGAGCCGATCTCGGCCTCGAGCCCCAGCGCCCGGGCCCCGCCCATGGTGGCGGCCTCGAACATCGCGGCGGGTTGCCAGGTCTCGCCGACGCCGCCCTCCTGCAGGCGGCCCGTGGCCAGCGCCCAGCGCATCACCTCGACCATGTCGGCATGCATGTTGTCGGTGGCCAGGGCCAGGTTCATGCCAGCCTGGCGCAGCTTTGCCGTTGGCGCGAGGCAGCCATGGGTCTGATTGCCCTTGGCGATATGCGCCAGATGCGCCCCCGCCCGGCCCAGCCGGGCGATGTCGTCTTCGGTCAGATGGATGCAATGGGCGCCGATCAGGCTGTCGTCGAGAAGGCCGACCTCGTCCAGCAGCTCTGGCGGGGTCATGCCGTCGCGCTCGCGGATGAAATCGACCTCGACCCGGCTTTGCGAAACATGGGTGTTGATCTTCAGACCATGCGCGTCGCGCAACTCGCGCACCCGGTCCAGCAGCGCGCGCGAGCAGGTATCGGGGGCATGGGGGGCCAGCACGACGCCGGTCCTGAGGCCCCCGGGGTCATGGAAGGCCGCGATCAGGTCAGCCGCCAGCCCCAGCGTCCAGTCGCCGATGGCATCGTCATAGCGCCAGTCGCCCAGATGGACGCGGGTGAAGTCGACATCGTGGATGCGCCCGCAGCCGAAGGCCCGGATGCCGGTCCCGGCCATGGCGGGCAGCGCGATCTCCTGATGGGTGAAGCTGTCATTGATCAGGGTCGAGCCGAAGGAAAGCGCCTCGAGCGCGCCGAGCCGGGCCAGCGCATGGGCCTCGTCAGGGCGTATGTCATGGCCATGGGGCACGCCCATCGTATAGGCGGGGGCAAAGCCCATATCCTCGGCCACGCCCCGCACCATGCTGAGGATCGCATGGGTATGGACATTGACGAAACCGGGGGTCAGCACCCGGCCGTCGCCGGGGATGATGCGGGTCGAGGGGGCGATCCGCTCGGGGCGGGTGTCGCGGATGGCGGTGATGCGTCCGGCCGTGACCTCGACCCAGCCGGTTTTCAGGAAGGGCCGGGCCGGGTCCGAGGTGAGGATCGTGGCGCCGTCGACGAGAAGGTCGGGGGAGGGTGGTGTCATTTTCAGAATCCGAACAGCGAGGGCAGCCAGAGCACGAGCGGCGGAAAGACGACGCAGAGCGCCAGCACACCGAATTGCAGCGCCACGAAAGGCGCCACCTCGCGGGTGAGCTGGCCCATGGGCACGCGGGTGATCCCGCTCATGACGAAGAGCAGCACGCCCACGGGCGGCGTCATCATGCCCACGACGAGGTTGTACATGAACAGGAAGCCGAAGAAGAGCGGGTCGATGCCGTAGCTGATCGCCATCGGTGCAAAGAGCGGCACCAGCATGATATAGGCCGCATTCGACTCGATCAGCATGCCGACGACAAGCAGCATCGCCATCACCAAGAGGATGAAGGTCATCGGGTCCGAGGTCAGGTCGCGGATCCAGGACGAGAGCCGCATCGGCACCAGATCGAGCGTGAAGACGAAGGTCACGACCGAGGCGAAGGCGATCAGCGCGCCGACCATGGCGGCCATCACCGCGGCCCGGAACAGGCAGCCGGGCAGATCGGCGACCCGCAGCCTGCGGGTGACGAAGAGGCCGACCACCAGCGCATAGACCACGGCGATGGCCGCGCCCTCGGTCGCGGTGAAGATGCCGCCGACGATGCCGCCCACGACGATCACCGGCATCAGGAGGATCAGGCCCGCGCGGCGGGTCTCGATCAGGGCGTTCCGCAGCGAGAAGGGAGTGCCGCTGAGGGCATAGCCCCGGCGCTTGGCGATCAGCGTGGCCAGCGCCATGAACCCGAGCGCCAGGATGATGCCGGGCACGATCCCGGCCATGAACATGCCGCCGACCGAGACCGAGGAGCCCGCCATCAGCGCATAGACGATCATTGCGTTCGAGGGCGGGATGACCGGGCCCAGATTGGCGGCCGAGGCGATCACCGCGCTGGAATAGCCGTCAGGGTAGGTCTTGCGGAGCGCGGGCACCAGCGTCGAACCCAGCGCGCTGGCCGAGGCGACGGCCGCACCGCTGACCGAGGCGAAGACCATGCCTGCGACGATCGTCACATGGGCGATGCCGCCCGGCACCCGGCCGACCAGCGAATTGGCAAAGCTGACCAGCCGGTCGACGATGCCCGCCCTCACCATCAGCTCGCCCGCCAGCATGAAAAGCGGGATCGCCATCAGCGGGAAGGAATTGACCGCGAACATCATCCGCTGCGGCAGCACCACCAGATCGAACCCGCCCATGTAAAGCGCCGCGACCGCGCCCAGCCCGATGGCGAAGGCCAGGGGCGCCCCGATCAGGGCAAGAATGGCAAAGACAGAGACGGCAAGGGCGCTCATGACGTGGTTTCCTTCCAGGCATCGTCGCCCCAGATCGCGGGCCCGCCGAGGACGAACAACAACAGATGCAGAGCCGAATGCAGGGCGCAGATGCAGACCGGGATGTAGTAAAGTGCGGCGGTCACCGGCAGGGTCGGCATCAGCTCGCCCCATTTGTCTTCGGCCGCGCCGAGCGCGGTGACGAAGACCACCGCCATCAGCGCAAGCCCCGCCAGTGCCGAGCCACGCTGCAACATATCCTGGGCCCGGCCCGGCATGAGACGCAGAACGATGTCGATGCCGACATGCACGCCGCGGCGGATGCCATGCGGAATGGCCAGAAATATCGACCAGACGAAGAACAGGCGCGACAGCTCGTCGGCGGCGTCGATGGACGAACTCAGGACATAGCGCTGGAACACCTGCGCCGAAATCAGAAGCGCCATGGCGGCCATCGCGGCCACGATGATCCAGCGCGACAGCGCGTCGGTCAGATCGACCGCTTTGCGCAAAAGCGCCAGCGGGCCGGCGGATGCCGGCCCGGGCGCGGGGTGTCCCGGACAGTTCACTGCGCGGCCTGTTCAAGCACGAGATCGATCACCTCGGGATCGACCCGCTCCTTCAGGCTTTCGGCGATGGCGGCGGTCGCCGCGCGCAGCCGGGCGCGTTCCTCTGACGGGATCTCGTCGAATTGCATTCCCTCGGCCACCAGCTTGTCGCGGAATTCCAGATCGACCCGCGCCGCCTCTGCCCGCTGCCATTCGATGGCGCTGCGCATCGCGGTCCGCACGGCCTGCTGGTTCTCGGGGCTCAGCGCCTCGAAGGCGTTCCTGTTGGCCACGACATTGATGAAGTCGAAGAAGTGGCCGGTATCCGACAGGTATTTCTGCACTTCGAAGAAGCGCCGGGTATAGATGATGTTATAGGGGTTTTCCTCGCCATCCAGAACCTTCTGCTGCAGCGCCGAGTAAAGCTCGGAAATATCGAGCGACTGCGGATTGGCGCCGAGCGCGCGGAAGGTCTCCAGATGCACCTCGTTGGGTTGCAGGCGGATCTTGAGGCCCTGGAAATCCTCCAGTGTCTTCAGCGGCCGGGCGCTGTTGGTGACATGGCGGAACCCGAGCTCGCCATAGCCGAGATTGACGAAGCCCTGTTCCTGCAACGCCTCGTCCATCAACTGGCCGACAGGGCCGTCCATAACCTCGAAGGCCTTCTCGCGGCTGTCGAACAGGAAGGGCAGGCTGACGGCTTCGAGTTCGGGGACCGAGCGGGTGAAATAGGCGATCGAGGTGAACACCGCGAAGATCGCGCCCGACCGCACCTGGTCGACGTTTTCCTGCGCGCCGCCCAGCTGCATGGCGGGGAAGTTCTGCACCACGAGATCGCCGCCCGACAGGCGCTCGACCTCTTCCTTGAACACGTTCATGGCGCCGGTGGCGCTGTGTTCTTCGGGGAAGTTGCCGGCAACGCGCAGCACGGTCTGGGCCGAGGCCGCACCGGCCAGAAGCGACAGGCCGAGGCAGAGCCCGAAGGCCCGCTGAAGGAGGGGTTTCATATGGCAGATCCTTTCCCTGTTGATCCGATTGTGATTATGGGGCTGTCCCGGGTCGCAATGCCTGTCGTGCCGCTCAGCCTGAGGCTTCGTGGGCGAACTGGCGTGCCAGCGCGGGCGACAGGCCGGTTGCGGTCTTGGCCAGCGGTTTCGACGCGCGCCCGGCAAAGCCCGTCTGAGGCGCCAGCACCGCCAGGGCCAGCGCCTGCAATGTGGCCGCGCTGATCGGGTCGACGACCGGGGCTTCGACCTCGCCGCGGATCTCGGGCGCAAGCCCGGCCAGCGGGGCGCCGCCCAGCACGACGACATCGGCCCCGTCCTCGCGGACGGCGCGGTTGCACAGGCGGATCAACTCTGCGCGCAGGTTCTGCTGCACATTGCCCAGATCGGATGCGTGGCCGTCGGGGGTGCGTACGCCCGCGAACCGGGCGGTCAGGCCCGCGTCGCGGACCGAATCCAGATACCAGCGCCGCATCACCGGCGAGAAGGTGACGATCGAGATCCGCTCGCCCAGCATCGCAGCCGAGACCAGCGCCGCCTCGGCCATGCCGACCACGGGAAGATCGAAAAGCTCGCGGGCGCCTGCCAGGCCGGGATCGCCGAAAGCCGCGATGATCGCGGCATCGGCCCCGGCGGCGTGGTCGGCGATCATCTCGCAGGCCAGCGCGCCGCCGATCTGGGCCTCGGCGCGCGAGGCGATATAGGGGAATCCGCTTTGCGCGGTCAGCGCCAGGATCTCTGTCTCCGCCGGGGCAATACGCCGGGCAATGTCGGCCATGCGGTCGGTCATCGCCTCGGTCATGTTCGGGTTCACCAGTAATAGTCGCATCGTCCTGCCAAGCTGTCCGTCATCCTCTCCAACGATAGGAGATGGCGGGGCGAGCGGCGCAAAATGGCATTCCATTTCTCTGAAATGGCATGCCATTTGTATGCCCGCCCGAAATATGGGCGATATGCGCCAGCTTTTGCCTGGGATTCGAGCGCGCTCGAGGCTGCGGCCCGGGGCTTAGCCGCCCTGACGTCGCAATGTCTCGGCGACCGATTCGCCGCTATGGCGCAGATGCAGTCGCCAAATCCGCGCTGCGGCGGCCGTGTCGCGGGCGCGGAAGGCGGCCATGACGCCCTCATGCTCTTCGACCGACTGGCGCCAGCGTTCGGCATCGAAGATCGCCATGAAACGACCGCGCCGAGCCCGCACCGCGATCCGCCGGTGGCTGTCGATCAGGACCGGGTTGCCCGCCTCGCGCACGATGCTGTCATGGATCTCGGTATTGGTGTCGAAATAGGCCGAGGCCTCGCGCGCGGCATATTGCTTCAGCATGCGCTCGTGCAATGTCTCGAGCCGGGCCAGAACCTCGGGCCTGATGCGCCCGGCCAGCCGCTCGGCGGCAAGGCTTTCGATGGCTGCGATCAGGTCGAACAGGTTCTCGGCCTCTTCGGCGGTATAGGCCACCACCTGCGCTCCGCGGTGCAGCGAGATTTCGACCAGCCCGTCGGCGCGCAGCAGCTTCAGCGCCTCGCGGATCGGGGTGCGCGAAACATTCAGTTCGGCCGAGAGTCTGCGTTCGACCAGCCGGGATCCGGGAGGACATTCTCCCTTGACGATCCGGTCGCGCAGGCAGTCGGCTACCCGTTCGGCAGAGGCTTGGATGTCGAGCGAGGTGTCGGACATGTCAGGGTGGGCCTTGCAAGGGAATACTGCGCCTGGGCCATTATTGCCGCCCCACGAGGCGGAGACAATTCGCCTTCGGCACCCGCGACCTTGTTGCAGGCGCCGTATCGGTGCCGCACTGTCCCAGTTGCGCCGGTCCGCCTGCGTCGGCTTGACGATGGAGCCGGTCTCCTTGCGAGGTCGCCTGCCGTCCGGACGAAACCGGCAGGTCCGGATGGCGGGGCGTCAATGATCGCGGCGAGGAGCGTCTTGTGCGCCATTGCTTTCAGGACATTGGCGCGTGGAAGTCCCCGCCGCATCGAAATGAACGTGATGTCGGCGAACCACTGCTGGTTCGGGCAGTCGAGCACCATGTTCCGCTGAAAACACGGGTTGTTACCGAAATCCGGTTGGGGCCCGTTGATTCTGGCGGGGCGGTGGATAGCCCACAGCCCCATCACGCTGGAGACCCGCTTGGCTCCCCGGCAATGGCCCCGGCCTAGGTAGATGCCGGGTGATCTGGAGACTTACGGCTCCAGGTATCGAGCATCCGCCTGATGCCTGCCCGGTTCCCTTCCCGCTTGACGATGATCGCATCGTCCCCGAGCGCCTCAAGGGCCAGCTTCGCCTGGAAGGCGACGCTGGCGCGTTATGCCGCTTGGCCGCGACACTATCAGTCCTCGTACGCGTTAGTCGCAGGCCTAGCGGGCGGACGGCTTTCGGCGACCCACTACACTCTGCTTTGGCGTGTCGGATACCGGTTGGCGATGCATTGGTCCTGACCTGTGCAGTCGGTTGCCCGTCAAGCGACGCAGGATGACGCGTCGGGCGCCGGATGATTGTCCGATCTGCGCCGGCTTTCCGAAACAACAAACAGCGTAGCCCTTCTCAGGATGCTGGGGCGGCGGCATGACAATACTCATCGTTGTCTGCCGCCGCGGTCAACGCGCTTATGGCGCGCAGTACGCGAGCTGTTTCAGAACTCGGTCCAGCCTGCAGACATCGGTCTCTGCGGCGCAGGCTTCTCGTTCAAGGCCCGTTCCAGGGCGTCGGGAGCAGAGGGACGTCGAGACGGCGCCGTCATTGCCGCCATCGCCTTGTCATCGAGCCGGAACCGGGCCACTAGGGCCAGGAGCTTGTCGGCCTCTTGTTTGAGGGTGACGCAGGCGGCTGTTGCCTCTTCGACCATTGCGGCATTCTGCTGGGTGACCTTGTCGAGCTGGGTGACGCCGACGTTGATTTCGCCGAGCCCGACGGACTGTTCCTGCGCCCCCGTGGCAATGCCCTCGACATGTTCGGAAATCCTGCTCACCCGTGAGGCGATGTCCTGCAAGGCGGCACCCGTGCGGTTGACGAGCGAGACGCCTGTTTCGACCTGGGTCGAACTCGTGTCGATCAGCGTCTTGATTTCCTTGGCAGCTTCGGAGGAACGCTGGGCGAGGGCACGGACCTCGGAAGCGACGACTGCAAAGCCGCGGCCTGCCTCGCCCGCGCGCGCGGCCTCGACGCCGGCATTGAGCGCCAGCAGGTTGGTCTGGAAGGCGATGTCGTCGATCACGCCGATGATCTGTGTGATGCCTTCGGATGAACGCTGGATCTCCGACATCGCCCCGGTCGCCTCGTCGACGACCTGGCCGCTTTGCTGGGCCCGGTTCTGCGCCTCGCCGACGTAGCGCGAGACCTCGGTTGCGCCCTCGGCGGTTGAGCGGACACTGGTGGTCAATTCGTCCATCGCCGCAGCGGTTTCCTCCAGCGTTGCAGCCTGGCCTTCGGTGCGCCGGGCGAGATTTTCGGACGAGTCGCTGATTTCCTCGGCAAGTTTCTGAACCGCATGGGCGTTGATCTGAACCGCTCCGATAAGGTCGCCCATCGTCGCCATCGAACTGTTGAAGTCGTGGCGGAGCGCCTCGTATTCGTCGGGGAATTTCTCCTGCACGGTTTCGGTCAGATCTCCGTCGGCCAGGGCGCGGATCGCGCCGCCCAGCCTGTCGACGACCTTTTTCTGCTCTGCCCGGCGCTGTTCCTGTTCCTGCGACTGGCGGTCGGCTTCGGCCAGCCGATCCCGGAAGGCGGAGAGATCCCGTCCCATCGCCCCGATCTCGTCCAGGCGGTCGGCGACGTCGATCTTCTTGGCGTAATTGCCGCTTGAGACCTCATTCATCGAGGCGATGAAGCTTTTCAGCGGAGTGGTGATCGTACGGGCGGCCAGCACGCTGACGGCGAGGCCGGCGGCAAGCCCGATCAGCAGGAAGACGATCACGCTGTTTCGGAACGCGATCAGCGCGGCCAGGAATTCGGAGCGGTCGAGTTCGACAACCAGGGTCCAGTTGGCGAAATCGACCCCGACCGGCGTGGTGAACACGATGCTGTCGGTGCCGGTGATGCCCTCGACCGGCGAAAAAAGTCCGCTCTGGCCGGTCTTGAGCGCGGTGATGAAGGGACGTTCGGGCAGAGGGCTCAGCACATTGAAACGGTTCTCATACCGCGAATAGGTACGGGCACGGCCATCGCCACCGACGATATACATGTCGCCTAAGCGGCCGAGGGCGGAGGCCATCGTGACCATGGCCGAGAGCTTGCCGATCGGAACCTGAATCGCGAGAACGCCGAGCCGGGTGCCATCCTCGGCAAAGACCGGCGCGGCCATGAAGGCAGCCGGGGCGTTGGCGCTGGGCGCATATTCCTGGATGTCGGAGACGAAGGATGTGCCGGCCGGGGCCTTGGAGGCGCGCTCGAAGACCTGGCCGAGAGCCGTTCCCGAATAGCGACCGGTCGCGAGATCCTCGCCGAAATCGGCTTCCTTGACGACCGAGTAGATCACCTGTCCATTGGGGGCGATGAGAAAGACATCGTAAAAGCCGAAAGACTCGAGCATCCGCTCGAAACCGGGATGGATACCGGCATGGATGCGGCTGTAATCCGACCCGTCTCCGGCATCGGCCAGCTTCTGGTGTTCGCCAGACGGATAGGGATTGTTGCTGCCATAGGCCGAGAGAACCGGGGCAACGCCATCCGGGGCCGCATCGAGGGCCGTTCGAAACTCGCTCAGCGCCCGGGCGATGAAGGGGTTCGCGGCCTGTGCCGCAAGCGCCTGTCGCTGGTCGGCGAACCACTCGCTGACGCGGGTGGCCTGGTCGCGGGCCATTCCCTCGAGATCGGCGACGGCGTTGCTATAGCTCGACTCATAGGCGCGGTTGTAGAGAAAGCCACCCATGCTTGACATGGACACGACCATGATGGCGGCGATCATCATGGTGAGACGCGGCCCGATTGGCATTTGCAGAATTCGTTTCATCGTCCCCTTGGCCTGTCTGTGCTGGAAGCTGTGATGCAGCGGATAGGGGCATTTGGCGACAAAGCCGCAAAGATTCCCTTACCCCGGTTCCGAAAGACCGGCTCCGCAAGCAGGAAAGACCGTCGGATTTTATCTAGGCGGCAGCGTGGCCGGCGATGGGCTTTCCGGTGTCCGGCAGAGTGCGGGATCGGTGCAGCCTTCGGCGCGAAACGACTGTCGGCGCGCGGGCGGCAGGCCGAGTGCCGCGAGGTCGTCGTCCATCCGGGCCAGATCGGCAGGGCTCAGCAGGGCGGGATGAACCGTACAGCGCAGATCGGCGGTAACGCCGCTGTCGCGCAGCAGGCCCAAGCTTTCACGCGCTTTCGCGCCGCTGCCGGGGGCGCCGGTGATCCGGTCATAGGCATCGAAGGGGGCCTTCACGTCGAACCCCACCCAGTCGAGCAGCGGCAGCGCCCGGGCGAAGCGCGCGGGATAGGCGCCGCCACTATGGAGCCCGGTGCGAAAGCCCATCGCCCGAAGCTCGGCAAGCACCTCGGGCAGGCCCTTCTGCAACAAGGGTTCCCCGCCCGAGATCACCACCCCGTCAAGCAGCCCCTGCCGGCGGTCGAGAAAGGCCAGGACCGCGTCCCAGCCGATCCGGCCCGGCCCCGCCGCCAGCAGCTCGGTGTTGTGGCAATAACGGCAGGCCCAGGGACAGCCTTGGCAGAAGACCGTCGCCACCAGTTCGCCGGGCCAGTCGACGCTCGAATGCCGGACCAGCCCGGAGATCGCAAGCTCAGCCAAGCCGCGCCTTCGCCTCGTCGAAATAGACCCGTTCGGCGGCCTCGCCCTTCTTGCCGGTGTTGAAGGAGGACATCGGGCGGTGATAGCCCATCACCCGGGTCCAGACCTCGCAGCGGGTGCGCTCTTCGTCCGTCAGGACGATTTCGGCATCCCGGGTCGTCATGTCCTTGTCGATCATGGTCATCGGATCGCTCCTTCAGCTGGCTTTCGCGCGCTTCGCCGCGATCAGCTCGGCGTCGCATTTCGGGCAGAATTCGTGCTCGCCCGCGAGATACCCGTGTTTCGGGCAGATCGAGAAGGTGGGCGTCACGGTGATATAGGGCAGGCGGAAGGACGACAGCGCCCGGCGCACGAGCTTCTTGCAGGCCTCGGCCGACGAGATCCGCTCGCCCATGTAAAGATGCAGGACCGTGCCGCCGGTATAGCGCGCCTGCAACGGCTCCTGATGTTCGAGCGCCTCGAACGGGTCGGCGGTATATCCGACCGGAAGCTGGGTCGAGTTGGTGTAATAGGGCTGATCGTCGGTGCCCGCCTGCAGGATGCCCGGGAAGCGCTTCCGGTCCTCGCGGGCAAAGCGGTAGGTCGTGCCCTCGGCGGGCGTGGCCTCTAGATTGTACATGTGCCCGGTCTCTTCCTGGAACTCGACCATCCGGGCGCGCAGGTGATCCATCAGCCTGAGGGCAAGCGCCTGGCCCGCCTCGGTCGCAATGTCCTCGCGGTCGTCGGTGAAGTTCCGGATCATCTCGTTCACGCCGTTCACGCCCAGCGTCGAGAAGTGGTTCCGGAGCGTGCCGAGGTAGCGCTTGGTATAGGGGAAAAGCCCGGCCTCGATATGATGCTCGATCACCTTGCGCTTGAGCTCCAGGCTGGTGCGGGCGATCCCCGCCAGCCGGTCGAGCGCGGCCAGAAGCCCCGCCTCGTCGCCCTTGTGCAGATGGCCGAGCCGGGCGCAGTTGATGGTGACGACGCCAAGGCTGCCGGTCTGCTCGGCCGAGCCGAACAGACCGTTGCCGCGTTTCAGAAGCTCGGTCAGGTCAAGCTGCAGGCGGCAGCACATCGAGCGCACCATATGCGGCTCGAGCTCCGAATTCACGAAGTTCTGGAAATAGGGCAGCCCGTATTTCGCCGTCATCTCGAACAGATAACCGGCATTCTCGCTGTCCCAGGGGAAATCGGGGGTGATGTTGTAGGTCGGGATCGGGAAGGTGAAGACCCGGCCCCTGGCATCGCCCGCGGTCATCACCTCCATATAGGCGCGGTTGATCATGTCCATCTCGGACTGCAGCTCGCCATAGGTGAACTCCGCCTCGCGCCCGCCGATCACCGGCACCTGATCGCGCAGGTCTTCCGGGCAGGTCCAGTCGAAGGTCAGGTTGGTGAAGGGCGTCTGCGTGCCCCAGCGCGAGGGCACGTTCAGATTGTAGATGAATTCCTGCATCGCCTGCCGGACGGCGGCGAAATCGAGCCCGTCGCGCCGGACATAGGGCGCCAGATAGGTATCGAACGAGCTGAAGGCCTGGGCGCCGGCCCATTCGTTCTGCAACGTGCCGAGGAAGTTCACGATCTGGCCCAGGGCGCTTGTCAGATGCATCGGCGCGGCGGATTCGATGGTGCCGGGCACGCCGTTCAGCCCCTCGCGCAGCAGCGTCCTCAGAGACCAGCCCGCGCAATAGCCCGCGAACATGTCGAGATCGTGGATATGGATGTCGCCCTGGCGATGGGCCTGGCCGACCTCGGGCGGGTAGATATGGCTCAGCCAGTAATTCGCCGTCACCTTGCCCGAGGTGTTCAGGATCATCCCGCCCAACGAATAGCCCTGATTCGCGTTGGCATTCACTCGCCAGTCCGAGCGGTCGAGATATTCGTTGATCGAGCTTTCGACATCGACCAGCACCCGGCGGTCCTCGCGCAGCCGCGCATGCTGGGCGCGATAGACCGCATAGGCGCGCACCGTCGCGATCCGGTTGGCGCCGATCAGCGCCTGTTCGACGGCATCCTGGATCTCCTCGACATCGGGCGCGCCGTCCGCGTGTCGGAAGCTCAGCACCCGCACCACCTGGGCGGTGAGATGCGCGGCCTCCTCGGCGCCGAATTCGCCGGTGGCCTCGCCCGCGCGGGCGATGGCGCGGGCGATCCGGCCGGGGTCGAAGGGAACGATCTGGCCGTCGCGGTTGGCGACGGAACGGGGCGAGGGGGCGGTCATGGCGGTTCGCTTTCGGTTCTGGTCAGGGGCGGCAGGCAGGGAGGCACGCGGACCCGCCGGTCCGACGCACGCACCCGAGCCCACCGCTCGCGGTCGTTCGGTCCGCTCTGGCAGGTCTCCTGACTTCGCGGCTCGGACGCCCTGGCCCTCCTTCCCGGCGTCTTGCGCCAGTGGATCACGGGGCCGCAGCTTGCCGCTGACAGTTGCGGGGGCAGTGCCGGATTCTCACCGGCTTCCCTCTTCGCCCACGGGATGAACCGCGGGAACCAAAGCAACATGATATTGATGCCGATGGGGATATTTTGTCAATATGTAGTGGGTGCGACCTTCGCGCACCCTCGGGTGCCGCCATCGGGCCCTGCCGCCGCGCGCCTATGCCTGCGGCAAGGCGGGAGGCGGAGACGTCTTCCTGCCAGCGCCCGGGCGCCATCACGGGCCAGCCCCGGGGAAGGGGGTAGGCGATCGGCGCTGTCGCCGCAAGCCGAAGCCGCTATGCTGGCGCCGACCGGCCGAAGGGGAAAGCGATGGAATACATGGAATGGCAACGGCTTCTGACCAGAAGCCGGCACGGACAGTCGGAGATCGTGGATGCGCCCGAGCGGCCCGCCTTCCTGGTCGATCTCGACCGGGTGATCTTCTCGCAGCCATTCCGGCGGCTTGCCAACAAGACCCAGGTGCATCCGCTTTACGAGAACGACCACCTGCATCACCGGATGATCCACAGCCTCGAGACCAGCAGCGTGGGCCGCTCGCTGGGGTTCGAGGTCGGGCAGGCGCTGGCCGCGCGGGGCATCCTGTCCGAAGGGGCGGGCCACGAGCTGTCCTATATCCTGCAGGCGGCCTGTGCTGCCCATGATATCGGCAATCCGCCCTTCGGCCATGCCGGCGAGGATGCAATCTCGGAGTGGTTCGCGACCCGGCGCCCCTTCGAGGCCGATCTGAGCCCGGGCCAGCGCCGGGAGTTCGAGCATTTCGAGGGCAATGCCCAGGGCTTCCGGATCCTGACCCGGCTGGAGATGTACCGGCTCGAGGGCGGCATGCGGCTGACCCATGCCGTTCTGGGCGCCTTCACCAAATATCCCTGCCTCGCAAAGGACGGTGCGCTGGGCCGGGACGCGCCCACCATCGGCCTGAAGAAATACGGGGCCTTCGAGGCAGAGGCCGCGCATCTGGCCGGGATGGCCGAAAGCACCGGGTTGATTCCCCGGGATGCCGGCTGGCAACGGCACCCGCTGGCCTTCCTCGTCGAGGCGGCGGACAATATCTGCTACAACATCCTCGATCTCGAGGATGCCTTTACCACCGGC
Source organism: Rhodovulum sp. HP10 (assembly GCF_047553435.1). NCBI lineage: Bacteria > Pseudomonadati > Pseudomonadota > Alphaproteobacteria > Rhodobacterales > Paracoccaceae > Rhodovulum > Rhodovulum sp. HP10. The sequence continues at coordinate 992,613 of NZ_CP180201.1, read as the reverse complement.
GTCCTGTCCCATGGCGAGGTGCGGCCGCTGCTGGAGGCGCTGATCGGCAAGGAAGTCGCGCCCGTCCCCGGCGGGACGCACGCCGAGCATGTGGGCCATCTGCGCGCCCGGGCCGTCCATGGCGCCATCCGCGCCAGTGTCGCGGCCTTTCTGGACCACCATGACGACATTCTCGCGGGCCGGTTCTCGGCCGAGCTGACCGATGTCTTCGCGCTGAAGGAGGCCTTTGCGGCGATTTCCGATGTCGCGAATGAGCGGATCTTCCCCTCGTCGCGCAAGATGGAGCTGGAAGTGGCGGGGCGCGATCTGATCTTTGCGCTGCTCGACCGCTTCCTTGCGGTGATCGAGGAGCTGGCCCGCCATGGCTGGAATGTCGCGGCGATGGAGGAGGACAAACCCTATCTGCGCAAGCTGGTCGCCTCGGCCGGAATGGATCTGCGCGATGTCCGCGACCCCTATTCGGGGCTTCATGCCCTGACCGATTTCGTCTCGGGCATGACCGACCGCTACGCGGTGAAGATGGCGCGGCCGCTGGGGCTCTGAGCCCGTAAGACAAGGCGCCCGGGCAGGGACTGCCCGGGCGCCGGATCGTCAGGCGGTTGCGGATCAGCCCTGCAGGCTGCGCACCCCGATTTCGCCTTCCTCGCGCGATTTCATCGCCAGGGCGGCGGCATGGCAGCCCGCCGCGGTGGTGAAATAGGGGATGCGGTCCATCAGCGCGACATTCCGGATCGAGCGGCTGTCCTCGACCGCGCGGTTGCCCTCGGTGGTGTTCATCACCAGCTGGACCAGCCCGTCCTTCATCACGTCGACAATGGTGCGTCCGCCCTCATAGGCCTTCTTGACCAGCGTGGCCTCGATCCCGTTCTCGGCCAGGAAGCCCGCCGTTCCGCGCGTCGCGAGGATGCGGAAGCCCAGATCGACCAGGACCCTGGCGGTCTCGACCAGCGCGGGCGTCTTGTCGGCGTCCTTGATCGACAGGAAGACCTGACCCTCGCGCGGCAGATCGGTGCCCGCCCCGAGCTGGGCCTTGAGGAAGGCCCGCGGGAAGGAGCGGTCCCAGCCCATGACCTCGCCGGTCGAGCGCATTTCCGGCCCCAGCAGCGTGTCGACGCCGGGGAAGCGGGCAAAGGGCATCACCGCCTCCTTGACCGAGAACCAGGGCATGATCGGGTCGGCCAGCGACATCTGGTCGGCCAACGGCAGCGGCGTGTCGGGGCTGGTTTCGGCGGGGTAGGGGGCGCGCATCGGGAAGGCCGACAGCTTCTCGCCCGCCATCAGCCGCGCCGCGATCGAGGCGATGGCGCTGTCGGTGGCCTTGGCGACGAAGGGCACGGTGCGCGAGGCGCGCGGGTTGACCTCGATCAGATAGACCTCGCCATCCTTGACCGCGAATTGCACATTCATCAGCCCTACCACGCCGAGGGCCAGGGCCAGCGCCTCGGCCTGGCGTTTCAGTTCGGCCACGATCTCCTTGGGCAGGCTGTGCGGCGGCAGGCAGCAGGCGCTGTCGCCCGAATGGACGCCCGCCTCCTCGATATGCTCCATGATGCCCGCGACATGGACCTTCTCGCCGTCGCAAAGCGCGTCGACATCGACCTCGGTCGCGCCCGAGAGATAGCTGTCGAGCAGGACCGGCGACTTGCCCGAAACCACCACCGCCTCGTTGATGTAGCGTTCGAGCTGGGGCGTGTCGCGGACGATCTCCATGGCGCGGCCGCCCAGCACGTAGGAGGGCCGGATCACCAGCGGATAGCCGATCTCCTCGGCGGCTTTCATCGCGGCCGCGGCCGAGGCCGCGATGGCGTTCCGGGGTTGCTTGAGGCCGAGCCTGTTGACCAGTTCCTGGAAGCGCTCGCGGTCTTCGGCAAGGTCGATGGCATCGGGCGTGGTTCCCAGGATCGGAATGCCCGCGGCCTCGAGGTCATTGGCCAGTTTCAGCGGCGTCTGGCCGCCGAACTGCACGATCACGCCATGCAGCGTGCCGGCCATCTTCTCGACCCGGAGGATCTCCATCACATGCTCGAAGGTCAGCGGCTCGAAATAGAGCCGGTCCGAGGTGTCGTAATCGGTCGAGACCGTTTCCGGGTTGCAGTTGATCATGATGGTCTCATACCCGGCTTCGGTCAGCGCAAAGCAGGCATGGCAGCAGCAGTAGTCGAACTCGATCCCCTGACCGATCCGGTTCGGGCCGCCGCCGAGGATGACCACCTTCTTGCGGGCCGAGGGACGGGCCTCGCATTCGGTCTCGCCCATCGCCGGGGTCTCGTAGGTCGAGTACATGTAAGGCGTCTGCGCCTCGAATTCGGCAGCGCAGGTGTCGATCCGCTTGAAGACGGCATGGACCCCCAGATTGTCGCGCGCCCGGCGCACCTGATCCTCGTCGCGGCCGGTGAGCCTGGCCAGACGCGCGTCCGAGAAGCCCATCATCTTGAGCTGGCGCAGCCCCTCTTCGGTCAGCGGCAGGCCGTCCTTGCGGATCCGTGCCTCGGCCTCGACGATCTCGCGGATGCGGGCCAGGAACCAGGGGTCGTAGCTGGTGGCGGCATGGATCTCGTCGTCGCTGAGCCCGTGGCGCATCGCCTGGGCCACGACCCGCAGCCGGTCCGGGGTCTGCCGGGTCAGCGCGGCGACGATCTGGGCCGGGTCGGGCGCGCCGGGAATGGCGATCTCGTCGAAGCCGGTCAGGCCGGTTTCCAGCGAGGCCAGCGCCTTCTGCAGCGATTCGTGGATGGTGCGGCCGATGGCCATGGCCTCGCCGACCGATTTCATCGCCGTGGTCAGCTCGGGCTTCGAGCCCGGGAATTTCTCGAAGGCAAAGCGCGGGATCTTGGTCACGACATAGTCGATGGTCGGCTCGAAGCTCGCCGGCGTGACCTTGGTGATGTCGTTGTCGAGCTCGTCAAGCGTGTAGCCCACCGCCAGCTTGGCCGCGATCTTGGCGATCGGAAAGCCGGTGGCTTTCGAGGCCAGCGCCGAGGAGCGCGACACCCGCGGGTTCATCTCGATCACGACCATGCGGCCGTCCTCGGGGTTGATCGCCCATTGCACGTTCGAGCCGCCGGTCTCGACCCCGATCTCGCGCAGCACGGCAATCGAGCCGTTGCGCATGATCTGGTATTCCTTGTCGGTCAGGGTCAGCGCCGGTGCGACGGTGATCGAGTCGCCCGTATGCACGCCCATCGGATCGATATTCTCGATGGCACAGACGATGATGGCATTGTCCGCCTTGTCGCGGACCACCTCCATCTCGAATTCCTTCCAGCCCAGCAGGCTTTCGTCGATCAGGATCTGGCTGACCGGCGAGGCGTCGAGCCCGCTCTTGCAGTAATATTCGAATTCCTGGCGGTTATAGGCCACGCCCCCGCCGGTGCCGCCCAGCGTGAAGGCGGGCCGGATGATCGCCGGCAGGCCCACATGCTCGAGCGCGGCCATGCATTCTTCCATGTTGTTGGCGATGGTGGCCTTGGGGTTTTCCAGCCCGATCCGGTCCATCGCCTCGCGGAACAGCTTGCGGTCCTCGGCCATCTCGATGGCGGCGCGGTTGGCGCCGATCAGCTCGACCCCGTATTTGTGCAGCACGCCCATGTCGGCGAGCTTCAGCGAGGTGTTCAGCCCGGTCTGTCCGCCCATCGTCGGCAGAAGTGCGTCGGGGCGTTCCTTCTCGATGATCTTGGCGACGACCTCGGGGGTGATCGGCTCGATATAGGTGGCGTCGGCCAGCTCGGGATCGGTCATGATCGTGGCCGGGTTCGAGTTGACTAGGATGACCCGGTAACCTTCCTCGCGCAGGGCCTTGCAGGCCTGGGCGCCGGAATAGTCGAACTCGCAGGCCTGCCCGATGATGATGGGACCCGCGCCGATGATCATGATGGACTTGATATCGGTTCTCTTCGGCATGTCCCGCTCTCAGTTTTGGCAAATTGCTCGGCGTTATAGCCAAGCGGCCTTGGGGTGCAAGGGTGGGCGAGGGAAAATCGGCGCGTGCGCCTGCGGGACCGGTGGAACCGGTGCAGGCCGTACCGCATTTGTGAACGATCTGCCTGCATGATGCCGGAACGTTGCCCCGGCCCGGCCCGGCTTTACTGCCAGGCTGGAGGGCCGGACGCCTTTGCGGGGTCCGCCGGTCCCGCAGGCGAAACCGCGCCGCCCCGGGAAAGGCCCTGAGACGAGGAGTGAAGACATGGCCTGGACGCTCGATCTCGCACTGGAACGCCGCGTGCTCCGACGCGGCAGGCTTTGGGGTGAATTCCTGCTGTTCTATGTCGGGACCCCGCTGGCCATGGCGCTGTTCATGCCGCCGCAGGCGCTGTTTCCGGTGCTTCTGAGCCTGACCGCGGTCGGGCTGGGGCTGCTGTGGCAGACCGAAGGATTTTGCTGGTCCGACCTGATCCGCGGGCTGCGCGGGATCGACCCGTGGCTGGTGCTGGGCTTCGCGGTCGTGACCACGGCGATCGTCGGCACGCTGACGGTTCTGGTGGTGCCGCAGGACGCGCTGGCGCTGGTGCGCGGCAATCCGCTCTTGCTGGCCTCGATTCTGCTGTTCTACCCGCCGCTCTCGGCGCTGCCGCAGGAAATCGTGTTCCGGGTCCTGTTCTTCCGACGCTACGGGCCGATCCTGCCGGGACTGCGCATGGCGATGGTGCTGAATGCAGGGCTCTTCTCGCTTGCCCATCTGATGTACTGGAACGCGGTCGTCTGCGGGCTGAGCTTTCTCGGCGGGCTGGTCTTCGCCTGGGCCTGCGAGGCGCGCCGGAATTTTCCGCTGGCGGTGATCCTGCATGCGGTCGCCGGCTGGATCCTGTTCACCGGTGGGCTCGGGGTCCTGTTTCACTCGGGCAATGTGGTGCGCCCGTTCTAAGGCGGTTCCCTGGCCGGTCCCGGGGCGTGTTCCGGGCCGCGGAACCCGGAGGCGGCGATTTGACTTGTGTCAATTTAGATTGACAGGGGATGTGTCATGTTCCCCGCGAAACACGGGGAGTCGATCCATGCGCATTGTCTTTATTCATCCCAACTACAAGTCCGGCGGCGCCGAGATCGCAGGCAACTGGCCGCCGGCCTGGGTGGCCTATCTCACCGGGTCGCTGCGGACGGCGGGATATGACGACATCACGTTCATCGACGCGATGACCAACGACATTTCCGAGGACGAGGTCCGCAAGCAACTGAAGGCGCTGCAGCCCGACGTCATCGCGACCACCTCGATCACGCCCTCGATCTACGCGGCCGAGCGGCTGATGGAGATCGCCAAGGAAGAGGTGCCGAACGCGGTCCGTGTCCTCGGCGGCATCCACGCGACCTTCATGTTCAAGCAGGTCCTGTCCGAGGCGCCCTGGATCGACGTCATCGTGCGGGGCGAGGGCGAAGAGATCGTAGTCAACCTGATGAACGCGATCCGCGACGGCAAATGGCCGGAAAGCCGCCGCGACATCAAGGGGCTCGCCTTCCTCGACGGTGACGAGATCGTGGCGACCGCCGCCGCGCCGACCATCAAGGATGTCGATTCGATCAAGCCCGACTGGACCATCCTCGAATGGGAGAAGTACATCTACATCCCGCTGAACTGCCGGGTCGCGATCCCGAACATGGCGCGGGGCTGCCCGTTCACCTGTTCGTTCTGCTCGCAATGGAAGTTCTGGCGCGATTACCGGATCCGCGACCCCAAGAAGGTGGTCGACGAGATCGAGGACCTGGTCGAGAACCACAAGGTGGGCTTCTTCATCCTCGCCGACGAGGAACCGACCATCAACCGCAAGAAGTTCATCGCCTTCTGCCAGGAGCTGATCGACCGCGGCCTGCCCGACAAGGTCAAATGGGGCATCAACACCCGGGTGACCGACATCCTGCGCGACGAGGAGCTTCTGCCCTTCTATCGCAAGGCGGGGCTCGTCCATATCTCGCTCGGGACCGAGGCGGCAGCGCAGCTCAAGCTCGACCAGTTCAACAAGGAAACCCGGGTCGAGGACAACAAGCGCGCGATCCAGCTTCTGCGCGAGGCCGACATCCTGACCGAGGCGCAGTTTATCGTCGGCATGGACAACGAGACCGAGGAAACGCTGGAAGAGACCTTCCAGCTCTGCTGGGACTGGCAGCCCGATCTCGCCAACTGGGCGATGTACACGCCTTGGCCCTTCACGCCGCTCTTCCAGGAGCTGCATAACAAGGTCGAGGTCTTCGATTACAGCCGCTACAACTTCGTGAACCCGATCATGAAGCCCGAGGCGATGGACCGGGCCCAGCTTCTGGACCGGGTGATGCACAACTATCGCCGGTTCTACATGCGCAAGGCGCTGTTCCACTATCCCTGGCGCGGCAACGGCTTCCGCCGGCGCTACCTGCTGGGCTGCCTCAAGGCCTTCCTCAAGGCGGGCGTGGGCCGGTCCTTCTATGACCTCGGCAAGAACAACTACTGGGGTCCGCAATCGAAGGACAAGGTGCATTTCGATTTCGACATGTCTCGCAAACCTGCCGCCGCGCAGATCGAGGACTGGGAATCGAATGCCGACCGCGCGGCCCAGGCCGCGGCCCGGCGCAAGTCCAAGGATACCAGCTTCAAGATGCCCGCCGACGATCCTTCGCAGGTGAAGGCCTGCGGTGGCGGCGATCAGCAGATGGAAGAAGTCTGACATGAAGGACGACCTGTCCGGCCGCGCGGGCCGGATCGGACCGAATGCCGTTCTCCAGCTCCTCCCTGTGCTGGAGGCGGCGGGCGGAGCGGCGCTTCGCGACGAGATGCTTGATGCGGCGGGCCTGTCGACGCCTCCGTCCGATACCGGCCTGATGGACGAGGGACCGGCCGCCGCCATGCATCGCGCGTTGCGCCGACGCCTGCCCGGCCGCGCGCCCGACCTCCTGCGGGAGGCCGGCGCGCGGACCGGGGATTACATTCTTGCCCATCGCATCCCGGCGCTGGCGCAGCGGGTGCTGAAGCTGCTGCCGCCCGCGCTGGCGGCGCCGATTCTCGCCAGGGCCATCGCCAAGCACAGCTGGACCTTCGCCGGGTCGGGCGCCTTCCGCGTGGTCTCGACCCGCCCGCTGGTGTTCGAACTGACCGACAATCCCCTGATCCGCGGCGAGAGCGCTCCCCATCCGATCTGCGTCTGGCATGAGGCGGTGTTCGACCGGCTGTTCCAGACCCTTGTCGACCGCCGCCTGCGCACCCGCGAGCAGAGCTGCTCGGCCAGCGGCGGCGCGGTCTGCCGTTTCGAGATCACCCGCGGCTGAGCGCCGCCCCGGTCCGGTTTCCCCGATCCAATCCGGCCCGGCCCCCGGCCGGGCCTTGGGTATTTCGCGGCCGCGTGGGCGGGCTGCGATGGCTTCATGGGGCAGGGCGGCACGCCGGAGGGTACGGCGGCGCCTTCCTCCGTCAGCGCGGGGGACGAGGTGTCGCGCCCCGCCTTGAGGTTTCGAGCGGCCTTAGGGGGCAAAGCTGCAGGCGATGGCCGACGCTCTCGACGCTCCCCTTGACTTCGCGGGCCATCGGGGGTGTATCGGCCCGAACCGAAGACACGAGCCCCGAGGATCGTCTGATGCACGCCTATCGCAGCCATACCTGCGCCGACCTGAACAAGTCCCATGTGGGCGAGACCGTGCGACTGTCGGGCTGGGTCCATCGCGTCCGCGATCATGGTGGCATCCTGTTCATCGACCTGCGCGACCATTACGGCATCACCCAGGTGCTGGCCGATCCCGACAGCCCGGCCTTCGCCGCTGTCGAGAAGGTGCGCTCGGAATGGTGCATCCGCATCGATGGCGTGGTGAAGGCGCGCTCCGAGGATCTGGTGAACCCGAAGCTTCCCACCGGCGAGATCGAGGTCTTCGTCCGCGAGCTCGAAGTGCTCGGCCAGGCCGAGGAACTGCCGCTGATGGTCTTCGGCGATCAGGAATACCCCGAGGAAACCCGGCTGCGCTATCGCTATCTCGACCTGCGCCGCGAGGCGATGCAGGCCAACATGACCCTGCGCTCGGATGTCGTGGCCTCGATCCGGCGGCGGATGTGGGACAAGGGCTTCCGCGAATACCAGACCCCGATCATCACCGCCTCCAGCCCCGAAGGCGCGCGCGACTTCCTGGTGCCGTCGCGGCTGCACCCGGGCAAGTTCTACGCGCTGCCGCAGGCGCCGCAGATCTTCAAGCAGCTGATCATGGTCTCGGGCTTCGACCGCTATTTCCAGATCGCGCCCTGTTTCCGCGACGAGGACCCGCGCGCCGACCGTTCGCCCACCGACTTCTACCAGCTCGACATGGAGATGAGCTTCGTCCAGCAGCAGGACGTCTTCGACACCGTCCAGCCGGTGATCGCGGGCATCTTCGAGGAATTCGGCGGCGGCCGTAAGGTCGATGCCGACTGGCCGCAGATCGCCTATGCCGATGCGATGAAATGGTACGGCACCGACAAGCCGGACCTCCGGAACCCGATCAGGATGCAGGATGTCTCCGAGCATTTCCGCGGCTCGGGCTTCGCGATCTTCGCGAAACTGCTGGAGCAGGACGGCACCGAGATCCGCGCGATCCCCGCGCCCAAGGGCGGCAGCCGCAAGTTCTGCGACCGGATGAACGCCTTTGCCCAGAAGGAAGGCTTGCCCGGGATGGGCTACATCTTCTGGCGCGAAGGTACTTTGATGGTCAAAAAGTCAGCGCCTCAGAAGACTCCGCTGGAGGTCTATGCCGGGCTGCTCGCAGGCGAGGAGTGGGTTGATACTGCCGCCCCCATTGAAAATGCAGAGCAATGGGAAAAGCGACCGGCACTCGAAGCCGCGGGCCCCCTGGCCAAGAATATCGGCCCCGAACGCACCGAGGCGATCCGCCAGCAGCTGGGGCTCGGCGTGGGCGACGCGGCCTTCTTCCTCGGCGGCAAGGCCTCGTCCTTCCAGACCGTCGCGGGCAAGGCGCGCACCGTCATAGGCGACGAGCTGGGCCTGACCGAGAAGGACCGCTTCGCCTTCTGCTGGATCGTCGATTTCCCGATGTACGAGAAGGATGACGAGACCGGCGCCGTCGATTTCGAACACAACCCCTTCTCGATGCCGCAGGGAGGCATGGAGGCGCTCGACGGCGACCCGCTGACCGTCAAGGGCTTCCAGTACGACCTGGCCTGCAACGGCTACGAGCTGGTCTCTGGCGCGGTCCGGAACCACCGTCTGGACATCATGTTCAAGGCCTTCTCGCTGGCGGGCTATGCCGAGGACGAGGTGCGCAAGCGTTTCCCGAGCCTTGTCAACGCCTTCCGCTTCGGCCCGCCGCCCCACGGCGGCTGCGCGGCCGGGATCGACCGGATCGTGATGCTGCTGGCCGACCAGCAGAACATCCGCGAGGTCATCATGTTCCCGATGAACCAGCGTGCCGAGGACCTGATGATGGGCGCGCCCAACGAGCCCAGCAATGACCAGCTTCGCGAACTCTCTCTGCGTGTGATCCCGCAGGAGTGAGGCCCTTCGGGGCTGATCGAAAAGGCCCTGGCGGATCCTGCCAGGGCCTTTTCTTTGTCGTGAGTGATGTGTCGAGACTTGGGAACTGGCCGCTCCGAGGGGGAGCGGAGCGGCCAGAGGGTTCAGATGACGGCCACGGTGTCGCTCAGGGCGATGGCCACGGAGAAGGACATGGCCCCGTCCCGGTGATGGTCCTGTCGACCGAGGTCCCGGGACAGGCGGTCATCCTGTCCTTATTCTGGCAGGGCAGTGGTTAAAAAATCGATAACGGACGAATGCGGCGAGATAGGGGCCGGGGCTTCAGCCAGGGGGAGTGTGTCCTGGGCTTCTCCGTGGGCTTCTCGGTGGCCCGGGATCGCAAAGGGCACTGGTCACGGCCATGAACCGGCCTTTGGGCGGTTTATGGCTGGCCTGTCATCCCGTATCGGCGCGCGCAACGGACAGAGGCGGCCGGATCGAAACAAGCGCCTAAGCCAGCCTGGCCCGTTTCCGTTATCGGGCAAGACGCATTAATAATGGCGGCAGCTGCCCCGTCATGGGGCGCGGCCTAGCTGCAATAGGCTGCAGCGGTCTCGCCGAAAAGCTTGTAACGGCGCCAGAATTCGGCGTCGCGCTGACGGTCGGACTGGCGCACCACCTGGGCCTGATGCGGGTCGCGGAAGAAACCGGCCGCGCGGCTCTGGTCGCCGCGGGTCAGGGTGATGTCGGCGGCCTGCTGGATGCAGCCACAAAGCCCACGGGTCACGCCGGGGCGGTCCGAGGCGAGGCAGGCCCGTTCGATCTGGCCTGCATTGGCTGTCATTGCAGAAAGGCCGGCCAGAACGGCCGCGGTTGCGAAAAGCTTCACTGTCATCTGTCGTTCTCCCGGGCCGGGTGGCGGACTGCTCTTCCGATTCCGGCCGCATCTGTTTGCGGGAGATTAGCGCAGGGAATTGCATCGCCGCAACCGGGCCGACGCAGACGTGATAAGCGTCCGGCCCTGTTCAGGCGGTCTGGACGACATGGGTGGTGATGGCGGCGAAGAACAGCATGCTGGCGATCAGGACGAAGACATGCCAGATCGTGTTGTGATAGGGCAGCTTTTCCCAGAGGTAGAAGATCATGCCCAGGGTGTAGAGGCTGCCGCCCGCGATCACGAGGCCCAGAACCGGGGCCGACAGTGCCGCGAATATGCTCCAGCCCGCGACGGCGCCGGCCCAGCCCATGGCCGGGTAGAGCGTCAGATTGACGGCCCGGAACCGGTAGGGCGCGAAGACGCGCAGGCCCGTGCCCGCCATGGCTGCGGCCCAGAGCCCGGCCAGCAGCGTTACGCCATGGCCCGACAGCAGCGTGAAGGGCGTGTAGGTGCCCGCGATCTTCCAGTAGATGGCCGAATGGTCGAGCCGCCGGAAGATCGGCGTCCAGCCGGGATGCCGGACCATGTGATATAGCGCCGAGAAGCCCAGCATGGCACAGAGCGCGACGCCGTAGATCGCGATGGCGACAATGGCGGACAGATCGCCCCGGATCACCACGGCCAGAATGACGAGGGCGGGTACGCCGAGCGCAGCGGCGGTCAGCCCGGTCACATGCACGATGGCGTCAGACCGGCGTTCGGCCCGGGTGTAGTCGCGAGGATGTTCCGGCATCCGTTGCATGGCGGCCTCCAAAACTTGTCCTCCTGCAGGTTCATCGCAAATTTAAGCGAATCTGAGTTAAAGACGCATCAAAACCGTGCCGCCCGCCCTGATTTGCTGTCCGGCACGCAGCGCCGGTCAGCGCGAGATGCGGAAACCGGATCCCTCGGGCCGCTCGCCCGGCATGGTCTCGACGGCCGCGACCCGCGCCGAAGCTGGCCCCTCTTGCAGCGCATCGAGCATCCGCGCCACCCGGTCTTCCGGCCCCGCAAGCAGTGCCAGAACCGTTCCGTCCGCTTCGTTCCGCACCCAGCCCGACAGGTCCAGCTCGGTCGCCCGCGACAAGGTCCAGGCGCGGAAGCCCACGCCCTGCACCCGGCCCGCGATACGGACCCGGACAGCGATCTGGTCGGTCATCGGCATTTCAGTTGTCCCCTTGAGTCCATCTAGGAGCGAAGGCGCAGGTTTCGAGAGCCGATGCCTTAAAGAGTTTTCAGCCAGGCTTCGGCTGCGTCGATCACCTGCCGGATCTCCGCTACATGCAAGGCGAGATACCCCAGGCCCGCCGGGACACTCCAGTCGATGGCCTTGTCAACGGCCCGGTCGAGCTTTCCGCCGGTCCATTTCCCGATCTCTGCCATAACCCCACTCAAGGCACTGATGGCAGAGCGAATCTTGTCCTTATCCGGAATCTCCCGTCCCGCTTCGGCCTTGAGCTCTTCCAGCGGCGGCCATACGATCACAAACTCGCGCCGAAGCTCCGCCTCGGTCTCGATAGGCTTCGGCGGATTGTTGCCCCCGATGCCGGTCCGATCCCGCGCGGCCGCCGCAAGCTGCCGTTCAAGCTCTTCGATCCGCCGTTGAAGCCCGATGCGCGCCCGCAATTCCTCGATCCGGTCCGCAATCCGCTCGGGCCCGGCATTCCAATCCTCGTCGGGGAGCAGAACGACCCGCCGCAGGAGGTCCCAGTCGACGGGGCGGCCCGCCAGCATGTCCGCATACCCGCTTTCCCAGAAGGTCCAGACGTGTGGGTCCTGCTGCCAGAAGGCGCGGAGTTTATCGTAGTCCTGGGCCCGAAGCTCGGGAAGTTCCCCCTCCGGCCAGAGCGGTCGGCGGAAAGGGTCAGCCGGCTTCGTTCTGGACAAAGTGTCTGCATCCACAAAGGCGGCATCGCTGGCATTTGATACGGCGCCGACGGCACTTCTGCATTCCAATCGTGCATCCAGGGGATCACGGTCGGCGGCAGCACGGGCGGCCGCCACAGCGGCTGCCGCCTTAGCCATGCCTGCGGCCGCTACAGCTCTGTCGGCAGCGGCAACGGCCCTCAATCTCGCGGGAAGACTCTTCCTCGAGTATGGGGAAGCTCGCACTTCCCGACGCCAATATGGCGCGCAGGACGGACAAAACGATCCCTGATAAAACCTCATCTCTGGCAGTCGTCACCGCGGGCAACGCGCGCAAGGCGCAGCGCGTGTCAAAGGCAAACTGGACCTCGTGCGGCTGGGTCTTCAGCCAGGTCTCGGCACTCTTCCAGTCGATAATCGGCATCGCCCCCCTCCCTGTGAGGGCCAGTCTGGGGGCCTCTTCCGCCCGATCAAGCCGGTAAGTGCGGCCTTTGCGACTGCCTTCGCGCCCCTGCATCCGCCTTGCCTCAACAGCCTGCGTGCGTTTCCGTGCGGACGTGGTATATCTGGCCCCCGCACCGCTCTCTCCCGGCCCCGGCCCGCCCGGAGCGCCGACCCGAAACAGCCCATTGACCGGCTCCGAAAAGCACCGCATATCCGCCCGCATGACCGAGCTCAGATACATCCGCAACTTCTCCATCGTGGCCCATATCGACCACGGGAAATCGACCCTTGCCGACCGGCTGATCCAGCTGACCGGCACTGTCGCCGAACGCGACATGAAGGAGCAGCTGCTCGACGCGATGGATATCGAGCGCGAGCGCGGCATCACCATCAAGGCCAATACCGTCCGGATCGAATATCCGGCCAAGGACGGCCATACCTATGTGCTGAACCTGATCGACACCCCCGGCCATGTCGACTTCGCCTATGAGGTCTCGCGCTCGATGCGCGCGGTCGAGGGCTCGCTGCTGGTCGTCGATGCGACGCAAGGTGTCGAGGCGCAGACGCTGGCCAATGTCTACACCGCCATCGATGCCGATCACGAGATCGTGCCGGTCCTGAACAAGATCGACCTGCCCGCGGCCGAACCAGACCGCGTCAAGGAACAGATCGAGGATGTGATCGGCATCGACGCCTCGGAAGCGATCGAGATCAGCGCCAAGACGGGGCTGGGCATTCCCGATGTGCTGGAGGCCATCGTCAAGCGCCTGCCCCAGCCGCATGAGGGCGACCCGACGAAGCCCCTGAAGGCGCTGCTGGTCGACAGCTATTACGATCCCTATCTGGGCGTGGTTGTTCTGGTGCGCATCATCGACGGCATGCTGAAGAAGGGCGACCGGATCCGGATGATGAGGACCGGGGGCGTCTATCCGGTCGACCGGATCGGCGTGTTCCGGCCCGCGATGCAGAATGTCGACGAGTTGGGCCCGGGCGAGATCGGTTTCCTGACCGCCTCGATCAAGCAGGTCCGCGACACCCGCGTCGGCGATACGGTGACGACCGAGAAGAAGGGCTGCGAGACGCCGCTTCCGGGCTTCAAGCCCAGCCAGCCGGTGGTGTTCTGCGGGCTCTTCCCGGTCGATACCAACGATTTCGACGATCTGCGCGACGCCATCGAGAAACTGGCGCTGAACGACGCCTCCTTCACCTCCGAGATGGAGACCTCGGCCGCGCTGGGCTTCGGCTTCCGCTGCGGGTTCCTCGGGCTTCTGCATCTCGAGGTCGTGCGCGACCGGCTCGAGCGCGAATACGGGATCGATCTGATCACCACCGCGCCCTCGGTGATCTACAAGATCCACATGAAGGACGGCGAGGTGCGCGAGCTGCACAACCCCGCCGACATGCCCGACCTGACCTATGTCGACCATATCGAGGAGCCGCGGATCAAGGCGACTATCCTCGTGCCCGACGAATATCTGGGCGACGTCCTGAAGCTGTGCCAGGACCGCCGCGGCGAGCAGCTGGACCTGACCTATGCCGGTTCGCGCGCGATGGCGGTCTATGACCTGCCGCTGAACGAGGTGGTGTTCGACTTCTACGACCGGCTCAAATCGGTGACCAAGGGCTATGCCAGCTTCGACTACCAGATCTCGGGCTATCGCGCCGATTTCCTCGTCAAGATGCAGATCCTCGTCAATGACGAGCCGGTCGATGCGCTGTCGGTCATGGTCCATCGCGACCGCGCCGAGCTGCGGGGCCGGGCGATGTGCGAGAAGCTGAAAGAGCTGATCCCGCGCCACATGTTCAAGATCCCGATCCAGGCGGCCATCGGCGGCCGGGTGATCGCGCGCGAGACGCTGGCGGCGCTGCGCAAGGACGTGACCGCCAAATGCTATGGCGGCGACGCGACGCGGAAGAAGAAGCTTCTGGAAAAGCAGAAAGCCGGCAAGAAGAAGATGCGCCAGTTCGGCAAGGTCGAGATCCCGCAGCAGGCCTTCATCAACGCGCTCAAGATGGACGACTGAGCTTTCTGCGGGGCTCCCGGAAGTCCCGTGTTTCGAGGTCGTGATCCGGGGGCCGATTCGACCCGGCCGGAACCGGGAAGCGGACTTGAGGGCTTCAGGGCCGGGCAGGGGCTGCGGGGCGCGGCAGCCTTGCGGCTGTTCTGTGGCGCGGGCTTGCCATTGCGGGACGGAGCCGGTCGCGACTGCGTGAGGCCCCGCCCTCGCTCTGGACCTCGGCGCCGAGTTGGGTCATACCAACTCGAAACCGGTCAGGAGGGACGCATGGGCGTGGTCGACAGTTTTCTCAGCTATGTGACCTGGTGGAACGGCCAGACCGTGAACACGCGGCTCTGGACCGCGCGCAATGGTCAGAAGGTCGGCGAGGACGCGCAGGGAAACGTGTTCTACCGCTCGAAGGACGGCAAGCGTCGCTGGGTGATCTACAATGGCGAGGTCGAGGCAAGCCGGATCTCGCCCGACTGGCATGGCTGGCTGCACCACACCTATGACGCGCCGCCGACCGAGGCGCCGCTGCCCCACCGGGCCTGGGAGAAGCCGCATCAGGAAAACCTGACCGGCACGCCCCTGGCCTATGCACCGCCGGGCTCGATCCGCAGGCCCGAGCCCGCGCCGCGGCGCGATTACGAGGCCTGGCAACCGGAATAACCATGGCAGAGAACAGTCCGACCGAAATCCTCACCGGCGCCGCCGTGCTGGCCCTGGCTGCCGGCTTCTTCGTCTATGCCTCGAATGCGACCGGCATGATCGGCGGTCCCGGCCAGCAGCATTACGAGCTGAGCGCGAGCTTCCGGTCTGCCGAGGGCGTTAATCTCGGCACCGACGTCCGGCTGGCCGGGGTCAAGGTCGGCACCGTGACCGGGCTCGAGCTCAACCCGCAGACTTTCCGCGCCGATACTCGCTTCACCGTCCGCAACGGCATCGAGATCCCCGATGACAGCACCGCGTCGGTCAGCTCCGAGGGGCTTCTGGGCGGCACCTTCCTCGAACTGGTGCCGGGCGGCTCGCCCTTCAATCTCGAGCCGGGCGCCGAGGTGCTCGACACCCAGGGGGCGGTCGGGCTGATCTCGCTTCTGATGAAATTCGTCGGCGGCGGTGGCGACAAGGGCGGCGCGGATGCCGCAGCGGATGGCGGAGACGATCCGAAATGATCCGAGCGGCGCTGGCCCTGGCGCTGATCGCGACCCCGCTTCTGGCGCAGCAGCAATGGAGCCCCGAGGGCTGGACCCCGGATGGCTGGACGGTCGCGCCGCTTGAGGAGATGCCCCGCGCCGAAGAGATGATGGATGCGCTGGGGCTGGGCGACACGACGCTGGCGGACCGCCCGCTGCCGCTTGTGTCCCGGCCCGATCCACTGGCGTTGCAGGACCCCCGGACCGAGACCCGGACCGCGGCCGTGACCGAGACGGCGCCTCGGGGCGCGGTGCTGCGCGGGCTCGACAAGCTCTCGGGCGACACGGTCGATCTGACGCTGGCCCCGGGCGAAACCGGCCGGGTCTGGCGGCTGACGGTGACGCTGGACGAATGCCGCTTTCCGGCCGACAACCCGGCCTCGGACGCCTTCGCCCATCTCGACATCTCCGATCCGAGCCGCGGCAGCCACCTGTTCTCGGGCTGGATGATCGCGTCGAGCCCGGCCCTGAACCCGCTCGACAATGCCCGCTACGACGTCTGGGTGCTGCGCTGCAAAAGCAGCTGAGGCGCGGGGATCGGCCCTGCGTGGTCGAATGTGGCGTTCTGGTTCACCGCCCGCTTCAGCCGTGAAAGATAGTCCTCGCGCTCGATCTCCACGGCGCCGAGGCTGGCCAGATGGTCGGTCAGGAACTGGGTGTCGAAAAGCGTGAAGCCGCCGATCCGGAGCCGGTCGACCAGATAGGCCAGGGCCACTTTCGAGGCGTCGGTGCGGTGCGAGAACATGCTTTCGCCGAAGAAGGCGCTGCCAAGCGCGATGCCGTAGACCCCGCCCACCAGGATGTCGTCCTGCCAGACCTCCAGCGAATGGGCATGGCCAAGCTCGAAGAGCTGGCGGTAGAGCCGGAAGATCTCTGCATTGATCCAGGTCTCTGGCCGGTCGGCGCAGCATTCCACGACATGCTCGAACGCGGTATCGGTCCGGATCGCGAAGCGGGCACGGCGGATCGTGCGGGCGAGGCTTTTCGAGATGTGGAAGCCGTCGAGCGGGAAGATGCCGCGTTTGCGCGGATTGACCCAGAAGATCCGCGGATCATGCCGCGACTCGGCCATGGGGAAGATCCCCATGGCATAGGCCCTGAGCAGGGTCAGTGGCGTGAGCCGGTCGGCATCCATCATCGCTCCCCAGGCCGGGGGCGCGCCGGTCAGAGCTCGGGCCCGGACTCCAGCCAGCGTTCCAGCCAATGGATATTGTAATTGCCGCTCTGGATGTCCGGTTCCATCAGAAGCGCCCGGAACAGCGGCGCGGTGGTCTCGACCCCGTCGACGATCAGCTCGCCCAGCGCGCGGTCCAGCCGCGCCAGAGCCTCGTTCCGGTCGCGGCCACGCACGATCAGCTTGCCGATCAGGCTGTCGTAATAGGGCGGGATGGAATAGCCGTCGTAAAGGGCCGAATCCATCCGGACACCAAGGCCGCCCGGGGCGTGATAGGCGCTGATCTTGCCGGGGCAGGGCGCGAAATTCGGCAGCCGCTCGGCATTGATCCGGACCTCGATGGCATGACCGTTCAGCTGAAGCTCGTCCTGCGTGAACGAGAGCGGCAGGCCCTCGGCCACCCGGATCTGTTCGCGCACGAGATCGACGCCGAAGATGGCCTCGGTCACCGGATGCTCGACCTGAAGACGGGTGTTCATCTCGATGAAGTAGAACTCGCCATCCTCATAGAGGAATTCGATTGTTCCGGCGCCGGAATAGCCGATCCGGGCCACCGCGTCGGCGCAGACCTTGCCGATGCGGGCGCGGGTCTCGGGGTCGATGACGGGGCCTGGGGCTTCTTCGAGAACCTTCTGGTGACGGCGCTGCAGCGAGCAGTCGCGTTCGCCCAGATGGACGGCATTGCCCTTGCCGTCGCCGAAGACCTGGATCTCGATATGGCGGGGCCGGCCGAGATATTTCTCGATATAGACCTCGTCATTGCCGAAGGCCGATTTGGCCTCGGCCCGCGCGGTCTGGAAGGCCTGTTCCAGGTCCGCGGCGGTCTTGGCAAGTTTCATCCCGCGCCCGCCGCCGCCGGCGGTGGCCTTGATGATGACAGGATAGCCGATTTCGGCCGCGACCGTCTTCGCGGTCTCGAGATCGGGCACGCCGCCGTCGGAACCGGGCACGCAGGGAACCCCCAGCGCCTTCATGGTCTCCTTGGCGGTGATCTTGTCGCCCATCATCCGGATATGCTCGGCCGAGGGACCGATGAAGGTCAGGCCGTGATCCTCGACGATCTGCACGAAGCGGGCATTCTCGGACAGGAAGCCGTAGCCCGGATGGATCGCCTGGGCCCCGGTGATCTCGCAGGCCGAGATGATCGAGGGGATCGACAGATAGCTTTCGGTGCCCGAAGGCGGGCCGATGCAGACGCTTTCATCGGCCATCCGGACATGCATGGCATCGGCATCGGCGGTGGAATGGACCGCGACGGAATGGATGCCCATTTCGCGACAGGCGCGGATCACGCGAAGCGCGATCTCTCCGCGATTGGCGATGAGGATCTTGTCGAACATGATCCGCCGCGCCTTATTCGATGATCATCAGAGGCGTGCCGTATTCGACCGGCGAGGCATCCTCGACGAGGATGCGCTTGACGGTACCGGCGCGCGGGGCGGGGATGTGGTTCATCGTCTTCATGGCCTCGACGATCAGAAGCGTCTGGCCCTCGGTCACGCTGTCGCCGACCTTGACGAAGGCGTCCGAGCCGGGCTCGGGCTGCAGATAGGCGGTGCCGACCATCGGCGAGGTCACGGCGCCCGGGTGCTGGGCGGGATCCTCTGCGCTGACTTCGACGGTGGTGCCGGGCGCTGCCGCGGCGGGGGCCGGGGCATAGGCGGGCATCTGCATCGTCGGCGCCTGTGCGACGACGGGGGCCGGCTGCGAGCGCGATACCCGCACGTCCAGCGAGTCGTCCTCGCCGTATTCGCGCTTGACCTGCAATTCGGTCAGGTCGTGTTCGCGCAGAAGCTCGGCCAGCGCCTGGATGAAGGCGACATCCGCCTCGTGGGAAGTCTTGGTCATGCCTGTCCTCGATCGGTCACGCGGCCCCGCGCCGGAGCGTAGGGCCGCGGTAAGAGAATTGAGGCGCTTATACGCGAGGGGAACCCCCATGGAAAGGCGGTGCGGCCGGTTTTCGCGGTGCGCCCGGGCCGGGGGCTGGCGGGCCGTCAAAGATGCCGCAGGTTCCGACAATGCCCGGGCGTACGGCGGCCGGGATGGTGCCGCTCCGCGTGCGCTCTCGCATGACGCTCTTCGACACGTGCCCTTTCCCTGGGCGAAGGCGCCCCGGAACGGCCCGTATCTGCGGCAAAGCGGCAGGCTGGAAAATTTATCTTTTGATCAAATCAGACCATGTGGCAGGCTTGCCTGGAGACGAGGTCAGGGAGAGCCGGAATGGCCAATTCGCCACTCAGCCCGGGCGTGGTTCCCGGGCGTCTGCAGCCAGAAGACTATACCCGGAACTTTGCCGAAAAGGCGCCGCCGCTCAGTGACCACGAGGCCGCGGTGGCGGCGGATCGCTGTTATTTCTGTCATGATGCGCCCTGTGTCGAGGCCTGTCCGACGGCCATCGACATTCCGCTTTTCATCCGCGAGATCGCGACCGGTGCGCCCGCCGCAGCGGCACGGACGATCTTTCAGCAGAACATCCTGGGCGGCATGTGTGCCCGGGTCTGTCCGACCGAACAGCTTTGCGAAGAGGCTTGCGTGCGGATGGTGGCCGAGGCCAGCCCGGTCGAGATCGGCCGGCTGCAGCGCTTTGCCACCGACAGGCTGATGGCGCGCGAAGGCCACCCCTTTCCTCGCGCGGCGCCAACCGGGCGGCGCATCGCGGTGGTGGGGGCCGGGCCCGCGGGGCTGGCCTGCGCCCACCGGCTGGCGATGAAGGGGCATGAGGTGCAGCTATTCGACGCACGGCCCAAGGCGGGCGGGCTCAGTGAATATGGCATCGCTGCCTACAAGACTGTCGACGATTATGCCCAGGCCGAGGTGGCCTGGCTGCTGCGGATCGGCGGCATCGCGGTGACCAATGGCAAGGCGCTGGGGCGTGACATCACGCTGGACGAGCTGCGCGCCGGGCATGACGCGGTGTTCCTTGCCATCGGGCTTGGCGGTGTCAACGCGCTGCGCGCCGAGGGCGAGGAGAAGGCGCAGGTGGTGGATGCGGTCGATTTCATCGCCCGTCTGCGCCAGACGGGGGATCTGTCCTCCATTCCGGTCGGGCGCCATGTGGTGGTGATTGGCGGCGGCATGACGGCGGTCGACGCGGCGGTGCAGTCGAAGCTTCTGGGGGCCGATACCGTCACCATGGTCTACCGCCGCGGCCGCGCCGCGATGGGCGCCTCGGAGGAAGAGCAGCATCTGGCCAGTTCCAAGGGCGTGCGGATCGTGACGGGCGCGGCACCCCTGCGCCTGCTGGGCGAGGGCGCGGTCGAGGCGGTGGAATTCGCCTATACCCGTGAGACCGAAGCCGGGCTGGAGCTGACCGGCGAGACGTTCCGGCTCCGGGCCGATCAGGTGCTGAAGGCCATCGGTCAGAAGCTCGAGGGCGCGCCCGAGGGGATCGAGATCGCGGGGCGCAAGATCGCGGTGACCGGGCCTGGGCGAACCTCTCTGGTCGGGGTCTGGGCCGGGGGCGACTGCGCCGCAGGTGGCGACGATCTGACGGTGACGGCGGTGGCCGAGGGCCGCGACGCCGCCGAGGACATTCACGCAACGCTGATGACGGAGGGCTGAGCGATGGCCGATCTTTCCTGCGATTTCGTCGGTATCAAAAGCCCGAATCCGTTCTGGCTGGCCTCGGCGCCGCCGACCGACAAGGAATACAATGTCCGCCGGGCCTTCGAGGCGGGCTGGGGCGGCGTGGTCTGGAAGACGCTGGGCGAGGACGGCGCGCCGGTCGTCAATGTCAACGGTCCCCGCTATGGCGCGATCCACGGCGCCGACCGGCGGCTGCTGGGGCTGAACAATATCGAACTGATCACCGATCGGCCGCTCGAGGTGAACCTGCGCGAAATCACCGCGGTCAAGCGGGACTATCCCGACCGGGCTCTGGTCGTGTCGCTGATGGTGCCCTGCGAGGAGGAGGCCTGGAGGCGCATTCTCGCCCGGGTCGAGGACACCGGCGCCGACGGCGTCGAGCTGAATTTCGGCTGTCCGCACGGGATGAGCGAACGCGGAATGGGGGCTGCGGTGGGGCAGGTGCCCGATTATGTCGAAATGGTCACCCGCTGGTGCAAGCAGAATACGCGCATGCCGGTGATCGTGAAGCTGACGCCCAATATCACCGATATCCGCCTGGCCAGCCGCGCCGCGCATAAGGGGGGCGCCGATGCGGTCAGCCTGATCAATACCATCAACTCGATCACCTCGGTCGATCTGGACCTGATGGCGCCAGAGCCCACCATCGACGGCAAGGGCACCCATGGCGGCTATTGCGGCCCGGCGGTCAAGCCCATCGCGCTGAACATGGTGGCCGAGATCGCCCGCGACCCGGCGACCCGAGGGCTGCCGATTTCGGGCATCGGCGGGGTGACCACCTGGAAGGATGCGGCCGAGTTCATGGCGCTGGGGGCGGGCAATGTGCAGGTCTGCACCGCGGCGATGACCTACGGGTTCCGGATCGTGCAGGAGATGAAGGCGGGGCTGTCGGACTGGATGGAGCGCAAGGGGCACGCACGGCTGGACGATTTCGTCGGCATGGCGGTGCCCAACGTGACCGACTGGCAGTATCTGAACCTCAACTACATCGCCAAGGCGCGGATCGACCCGGAAACCTGCATCAAATGCGGCCGCTGCTATGCGGCCTGCGAGGATACCAGCCATCAGGCCATCGAGATGACGGCGGACCGATCCTTCCTGGTCAGGGACGAAGACTGCGTGGCCTGCAATCTCTGTGTGGAGGTCTGTCCGGTGGAGGGCTGTATCGACATGCGAGAACTTTCCCCGGGCGAAGTCGATCTGCGCACGGGGAAGGAGGTTCCCGCCAGTTACGGGAATTGGACGACCCACCCCAACAATCCCGGACGGAAAAACGCCGCGGAACAGGGGTTGGGATAGGTCAGATTTCGATGTCGAGCTGGCGCGGGGCCGGCTCGGCAGTATCCGTGACCACTTCACCCCGCCAGAAGACCGAAGCCTCGCTCACGCGCCGTTCGGCTTCGAGTTGAAGCGGCGTCGTGTCGAAGGCAGGCGGCGGTCCAGCAGGGCGGTCGGGATCGGGCGCGGGAAATTCCTGACGTATCGGCGTCTGACCGCGTTGCCCGGTCTCGGCGCGGGTCTGGGTTGCGCCGCCACCGGATTGGGCAGCGGCAACGGGCGCCGTCGGCGCCGCAGGGGCGACGGTGGTCGGCGCCACATCGTGCACACCACCCACCGAAATGGGAGCGATAATTTGCATGTCACCCAAGCTCCAGCTCAGGCCCCCACCACCATCGAGAAATATGCACCGAAAGGGCGGCGTTGAGAAGAGGAAAGCTCCGTATTTCTGGTGTCGAGGTTAACGATGTCTGAACGGAGGCGGGCGATCAGGGGGTGAGCAGGCGGCGGAACAGCGTCGTCAGATAGCGCTCGGCGCCATCGAACGGATCGTCCTTGCCCTCGCCCAGAACGGCCCGCACCTGAATGTCGAAATCGGCGTAATGCTGGGTCAGCGCCCAGATCGAGAAGATCAGATGATAGGGGTCTACCGGCGCGATCCGGCCCGCGCGCGCCCAGCCCTCGATCACTGCGGCGCTGTGATCGACAAGGCTTTTCAGCTCGCCTTCGAGGGTCGGCCGGATATGCCCGGCGCCTTGCAAGATCTCATTGGCGAATAACCGGCTTTCGCGCGGGTAATCGCGGCTCATCACCAGCTTGCGGCGGACATATCCCAAAAGCTCGTCCAGCGGCTCGCCCTCCGGATCGAGCGCGCGCAGCGGCGCCAGCCAGGTGTCCAGCAGGCCCGCCAGAAGCGCCTCGTGCATCGCCTCCTTGGAGGGGAAGTAGTAAAGCAGGTTCGGCTTCGAAAGCCCGGCCTTCCGGGCGATCTGGTCGAGCGTCGCGCCGCGGAAACCCTGTTTCGAGAAGACGTCCAGCGCGGCCTCGAGGATGGTCTCGCGATTCCGGCGTTGAATGCGGGTGCGGGGCGGCGAAGGTGTCATGCGGGGCTCCGGAAATGGACGCGTCGGTGAATTTCACTTTCCATCGATTGCGCAAAATCCCATCATCTGATGGCAGAAACCGCCATTCGGTCAGACACCCGGAAATCGACCCGGGCCGGAGCCGGGACCGTTATGTTGACTGGTCTTCGACCTCTGCTAGCGTGCTCCTGACCGTTTGGTCAATTGTTTTGGATCTTTCGCCTTTGCGCAGGCGGAGGGTGGAAATCAGGGGGAGGCTCCCATGGCGCTCGATCGTAATTCCGGTCCCAATGACCTTTCGGCCTTCTGGATGCCGTTCACCGCGAACCGGCAGTTCAAGGCGGCGCCACGGATGCTGGTGGGTGCGGAGGGCATGTATTACCGCACCGCGGATGGCCGCCAGGTGCTGGATGGCACGGCGGGGCTTTGGTGCTGCAATGCCGGCCATTGCCGGCCGCAGATCACCGAGGCGGTCGCCAAGCAGGCGGCAGAGCTCGATTATGCGCCCGCCTTCCAGATGGGCCATCCCAGGGCCTTCGAGCTTGCCAGCGCGCTGCGCGACATGGCGCCCGAGGGGATGGAGCATGTCTTCTTCACCAATTCGGGCTCCGAATCCGTCGAGACCGCGCTGAAGATCGCCCTCGCCTATCACCGGGCGCGGGGCGAGGGCTCCCGCACCCGGCTGATCGGGCGCGAGCGCGGCTATCACGGGGTGAATTTCGGCGGCATCTCGGTCGGTGGCATCGGTCCCAACCGCAAGATGTTCGGCACGCTCCTGACCGGGGTCGACCATCTGCCCCATACCCATCTGCCCGAGCAGAACGCCTTCACCCGCGGCCAGCCCGAGCATGGCGCCCATCTGGCCGAGGATCTGGAACGGCTGATCGCGCTCCATGGCGCCGATACCATCGCCGCGGTCATCGTCGAGCCGATGTCGGGCTCGACCGGCGTGCTGCTGCCGCCCAGGGGCTATCTGGAACGGCTGCGCGAGATCACCAAGAAGCACGGCATTCTCCTGATCTTCGACGAGGTCATCACCGGCTTCGGGCGGCTGGGCTCGTCCTTCGCGGCCGAGCATTTCGGGGTGCTTCCCGATCTGATGACCACCGCGAAGGGCCTGACCAACGGGGTAATCCCGATGGGCGCGGTCCTGACCACGGCCGCGGTGCATGACGCCTTCATGCAAGGGCCCGACCATCTCATCGAATTCTTCCACGGCTATACCTATTCCGGCAACCCGATTGCCGCGGCCGCGGGGCTCGCGACGCTCGGGATCTATCGCGAGGAGGGGCTGTTCGAGAATGCCGCCGCCCTCGCGCCCTATTGGGAAGAGGCGCTGCATTCCTTGAAGGGGCTGCCGCATGTGATCGACATCCGCAACATGGGTCTGGTCGGCGCGGTCGAGCTCGAGCCGATCGCGGGCGAGCCGACCAAGCGGGCCTTCACGGCCTTCCTCGATGCCTTCGAGAAGGACCTGATGATCCGGACCACCGGCGATATCATCGCGATGTCGCCGCCGCTGATGATCAACAAGGCGCAGATCGACGAACTCTTCGGCAAGCTCACCGATGTCCTCAAGGCGCTGGACTGAGCTTTTTCACCAGCCCGCCCGCCGGAGCGGTCCGGCGGGCGCAGATACGGCCCCGACCGTCCCGGCCCCGGGGCGCTCCGGGGAGGGCGTGCTCGGACGCGGGGCCGGTCCCGGGCCTGTCTGCAAGGGCCGGAAGGCCGGGCATCCCGTCACCGGGGCCTTTCGGAAGTCCCCGGATCACGCGCTTTCGTGGAGATGCGTGAGAGCCGGGCGGCTGTCCGGCAGGATCATGGGCCGTCCCGCCTGTGCGGGAGGCCCAACCGTATCCGCCGGACGGTCGAGTGACATTGTTCCCGGTGCCGCAGAGGCGCGCAGCGGGGTGGGGGTGCGTCTGCGGCCCTGACGGCAAACAAGAAAACACAGGTGAGGTAAGACGATGACAACCCCGGGAGAGAATCTGCGCATCAATCGCGACCGGCTCTGGGACAGCCTGATGGAAATGGCCAAGATCGGCCCCGGCGTCGCGGGCGGCAACAACCGCCAGACCCTGACCGATGCCGATGCCGAGGGCCGCGCGCTGTTCCAGAGCTGGTGCGACGAGGCCGGGCTGACGATGGGTGTCGACCGGATGGGCACGATGTTCGCGACCCGCGCGGGCGAGAATCCGGATGCGCTGCCGGTCTATGTCGGCAGCCATCTCGACACCCAGCCCACGGGCGGGAAATATGACGGGGTGCTGGGGGTTCTGGGCGCGCTCGAGGCGGTGCGCACGATGAACGATCTGGGGATCCGCACGAAGCATCCCATCGTCGTGACCAACTGGGCCAATGAAGAGGGCGCGCGCTTTGCCCCCGCCATGCTGGCCTCGGGCGTCTTCGCGGGCGTTCATACGCTCGACTATGCCTATGCGCGCGAGGATCTCGAGGGGCTCCGCTATGGCGACGAGCTGGCCCGGATCGGCTGGAAGGGCGAGGAAGAGGTCGGCGCGCGCAAGATGCATGCCTATTACGAACTGCATATCGAGCAGGGCCCGATCCTCGAGGCCGAGGGCAAGGAGATCGGGGTCGTCACCCATTGCCAGGGGCTGTGGTGGCTGGAATTCACCCTGACCGGCCGTGAGGCGCATACCGGCTCGACGCCGATGGCGATGCGGGTGAATGCGGGGCTGGCGGCGGCGCGCATCTTAGAGATGGTGCAGGAGGTCGCGATGGCGGCCCAGCCCAATGCCGTGGGCGGCGTGGGCCAGATGCAGTTCTCGCCCAATTCGCGCAACGTGCTTCCCGGGAGCGTGGTCTTCACCGTCGATATCCGCACCCCCGATCAGGCCAAGCTCGACCGGATGCGGGCCGAGATCGAGACCCGCGCGGCGGCGATCTGCGAGGATCTGGGCGTCGGTTGTTCGGTCGAGCCGGTCGGCCATTTCGACCCCGTGACCTTCACCCCCGATCTGGTGAGCGCGGTCCGGAGCGCGGCCGGGAAGCTCGGCTATTCGCATATGGATCTCGTCTCGGGGGCGGGACACGATGCCTGCTGGGCCGCCAGGGTCGCGCCCACCACGATGATCATGTGCCCCTGCGTCGGCGGACTCTCGCATAACGAGGCCGAGGAGATCTCGAAGGACTGGGCCGCGGCCGGGGCCGATGTGCTGTGCCATGCGGTGCTGGAAACGGCGGGGATCGTCGAGTGAATACGGCGGGAAGGTTTCTTGCCGTAGGCTTAATCTGTGCTTTGCCAAGCACGGTGTTCGGCTGGGGGGGCGGTGGTTCAGATTATGGCGGTGAGTTTGGTAGTGCTGGAGGCGACGGTTGTGGAGGGTGCGGGTATCCGGAGAGCATAGAGGAAGAAGCGAAGAGCCTTCGAAAGAGCTTCGAAGCTTCGAGTTTGCAGGCCCTCATGGATCAGCAGATATTGGGCACCCTTTGCGAAAATCACGTTTGTGGAACGCTTTCGGAAACCCAGGCAAGCCGACTGCTGGATCGTGCCGTTCTCGAAGACCGGTATGCCGTAGAACAGAAGGCCCGGAACGAAGAGAAGTGGATGACAAGACTGGGAATCGGCTTTGCGGCAGCCGGTTTGCTGATTGCCTGGCTCTCGTTCCGGCAAAGCCAAGAGGCGGACAGACGATCTGTGCGCAACGAGGTGGAGATCAATCACCTGAAAGCGCCAGGGAAAAGCTAGACGCAGGGAGAAGGACATGACCACAGTCATCAAGAACGGCACCATTGTGACCGCCGATCTGAGCTATGAGGCGGATGTGCTGATCGAGGGCGGGAAGATCGCCGACATCGGCCCCGGTCTTTCGGGCGACGAGGTTCTGGACGCCACCGGCTGCTATGTGATGCCGGGCGGGATCGACCCGCATACCCATCTCGAGATGCCCTTCATGGGCACCTATTCCTCGGATGATTTCGAATCCGGCACCCGCGCGGCGCTGGCGGGCGGCACCACGATGGTGGTCGATTTCGCGCTGCCCTCGCCGGGTCAGGGGCTGCTCGATGCGCTGAAGATGTGGGACAACAAGTCGACCCGGGCGCATTGCGACTATTCCTTCCACATGGCGATCACCTGGTGGGACAGGCAGGTCTTCGACGAGATGGAGACGGTGGTGAAAGAGCGCGGCATCACCAGCTTCAAGCATTTCATGGCCTACAAGGGCTCGCTGATGGTGAATGACGACGAGATGTTCGCCTCGTTCCGCCGCTGCGCCGAGCTGGGGGCCATTCCGCTGGTCCATGCCGAGAATGGAGATGTCGTGGCCGAGCTGGCGGCCAAGCTTCTGGCCGAGGGCAATACCGGCCCCGAGGCCCATGCCTATTCGCGCCCGCCCCAGGTCGAGGGCGAGGCCACCAACCGCGCGATCATGATCGCCGACATGGCGGGGGTGCCGCTTTACGTGGTGCATGTCTCCTGTGAGGAGAGCCATGAGGCGATCCGGCGCGCGCGGATGCAGGGCAAGCGGGTCTGGGGCGAGCCGCTGATCCAGCATCTGACGCTGGACGAGAGCGAATATTTCAACGCCGACTGGGATCATGCCGCGCGGCGCGTGATGTCGCCGCCCTTCCGGAACCAGAAGCATCAGGACAGCCTTTGGGCGGGGCTTGCCTCGGGCTCGCTGTCTTGCGTCGCGACCGATCACTGCGCCTTTACCACCGATCAGAAACGCTATGGTGTCGGCGATTTCACGAAGATCCCGAACGGGACCGGCGGGCTCGAGGACCGGCTGCCGATGCTCTGGACCCATGGCGTCGGCACCGGGCGGATCACGCCTGAGGAATTCGTGGCGGTGACCTCGACCAATATCGCCAAGATCCTGAACCTCTATCCCCGGAAGGGCGCGGTGCTGGTCGGCTCGGACGCCGATCTGGTCGTCTGGGACCCCGAGAAGACCAGGACCATCAGCGCCGCGACCCAGCAATCGGCCATCGATTACAACGTCTTCGAGGGCAAGGAGGTCAGGGGCCTGCCGCGCTACACGCTGAGCCGCGGTCGCGTCGCCGTCGCCGATGACGAGGTGACGCCGCAGGAGGGCTGGGGCGAGTTCGTCAGTCGCCCGCCGAACGGGCCGGTCAACAAGGCGCTGTCCTCCTGGAAGGCGCTGACCGCGCCGCGGGCCATCGAACGGGCGGGCATCCCGGCCAGCGGCGTCTGAGGGCCGGGCGCCCCTTTGCGAGAGGGCGGGTGCGGGTCGATCCCGCGCCCGGATGTGAGGGGCGGGGCCGCACATGCGCGCGCCCCGCAGGCAAGGGACGTGACGTGAAGACACCGGTCATCAAGGCGGAAAACGTGGATCTGGTGTTCCAGACCGCAGACGGACCCGTGCAGGCGCTGAGCGATGTGTCGCTCGATGTCGGGCGCGGCGAGTTCGTCAGTTTCATCGGCCCCTCGGGCTGCGGCAAGACCACCTTCCTGCGCTGCGTGGCGGCGCTGGAACATCCGACCGGCGGCCGCCTGAGCGTCAACGGGATGAGCCCCGACACTGCCCGCATGGAGCGCAGCTACGGCTATGTCTTCCAGGCGGCCGGGCTTTACCCCTGGCGGACCATCGCCCGGAACATCCGGCTGCCGCTCGAGATCATGGGCTATCCGAAGGCCGAACAGGCGGCGCGGGTGCAGAAGGTGCTGGAGCTGGTCGATCTGGCGGGCTTCGGCAACAAGTTTCCCTGGCAGCTTTCGGGGGGCATGCAGCAGCGCGCCAGCATAGCCCGCGCGCTGGCCTTCGATGCCGATATCCTGCTGATGGACGAACCCTTCGGCGCGCTGGACGAGATTGTGCGAGACCATCTGAACGAACAGCTTCTGGCGCTGTGGGCGCGGACCGGCAAGACCTGCCTGTTCGTTACCCATTCGATCCCCGAGGCGGTTTACCTGTCCACCAGGATCGTGGTGATGAGCCCGCGCCCGGGGCGGATCGCCGATGTGATCGACAGCCCGCTGCCGAAGGAGCGGCCGCTCGACATCCGCGACACGCCGGAATTCCTGGAAATCGCCCATCGCGTCCGCGAGGGGCTGCGCGTGGGGCATGCCTATGACTAGGAAACAGCGTCTGACGGGGGCGGGGCTGGCCGGGCTGTGGCTGGCGGGGCTTCTGGTCTGGATCTTCCTGCCCTCGGTGATGGCGGTGCCGGTGCTGGGCTGGGGGCCTTTCCTTCTGATCCTGGCGTCCTTGCTCTGGGGCATGCATCTTCTGGCGCGGCGGCTGACCCGCAAGGGGCGGCGCGATGCGTAATGTCCTGCCGATCCTGACGGTGGTGCTGGCGATCCTCGCGCTCTGGTACGGGGCGGCGGTGGCGCTGAACGCACGCTGGGCGCTCGATCAGGCGGCGCGCGCGGGACAGGAGCTGACGCTCGGCCAGATCGTCTCGGACACGATGCGGCAGGAGCGCCCCAAGCTGCCCGCGCCGCATCAGGTGGGGGCCGAGCTCTGGAAGACGACCGGGGCGATGGCGCTGGAGGGCCGGGCCTTCTCGAAGCGCAGCCTGATCTATCACGGCTGGGTCACGCTCTCGGCCACGCTTCTGGGCTTTGCCATCGGTGCTGGCGCGGGCATCCTGCTGGCTGTCGGGATCGTTCATAACCGCGCGATGGACCGAAGCGTGATGCCCTGGGCGATTGCCTCGCAGACCATCCCCATCCTCGCCATCGCGCCGATGATCATCGTGGTGCTGAATTCCATCGGCATCACCGGGCTGCTGCCCAAGGCCATCATCTCGGCCTATCTCTCGTTCTTCCCGGTCGCGGTCGGCATGGTGAAGGGGCTGCGCAGCCCCGATGCGATGGATCTCGACCTGATGAGGACCTGGGGCGCGCGCGCGGGGCAGATCTTCTGGAAGCTGCGCTGGCCCGCCTCGATGCCCTATCTCTTCACCTCGCTCAAGGTCGCGATGGCGGCGAGCCTTGTCGGTGCCATCGTTGGCGAACTTCCGACGGGCGCGATCCGGGGCCTTGGCGCGCGGCTTCTGGCGGGCAGCTATTACGGCCAGACCGTGCAGATCTGGAGCGCGCTTTTCGCGGCCGCGATCCTTGCCGCTCTGCTGGTCGGGCTGGTGGGGCTTGTGCAGCGGATCACGCTGAAACGGATGGGGATGGTGCGATGATCTGGGTCTTCGGCGCGCTTGTCTTCTGGGCCGTCGCCTGGGTGGTGAATGTACGGCTCGCGCGGCTCAGGGCCACGCGCGGGCTGCGTCTTCTGATGCCAGCCCTCTTCGGGCTGACCCTGCTGGTGGTCTGGGAGGGTCTCGTGCGCGGGCTGAACCTGCCCGCCGTCATCCTGCCGCCGCCCTCGGCCATCGGCGCGCGGATCGCGATCAGCCTGCCGGTGCTCTGGGGCGACTTCGTCCAGACCTTCGTCAAGGGCGCGCTGTCGGGCTATGTGCTGGGCTGCGGCGCAGGCGTGCTGACTGCCATTGCCATCGACCGCTCGCCCTTCCTGCAGCGGGGCTTGCTGCCCGTGGGCAATTTCATCGCGGCCCTGCCCATCATCGGCACCGCGCCGATCCTCGTGATGTGGTTCGGCTTCGACTGGCAGTCGAAGGCGGCGGTGGTGGTGGCCATGGTGTTCTTCCCGGTCATGGTCAACACGCTGCAGGGGCTGGCGGCCGCCGATGCCATGCAGCGCGATCTGATGAAGACCTGGTCCGCAAGCTACCTCCAGACGCTGACAAGGCTCAGGCTGCCAGCGGCCATGCCCTTCATCTTCAACGGGCTGAAGATCGCCACCACCCTGGCCCTGATCGGGGCCATCGTGGCCGAGTTCTTCGGCAGCCCGATCCAGGGCATGGGCTTCCGGATCTCGACCGAGGTCGGGCGGCTCGCGCTCGACATGGTCTGGGCCGAGATCGCCGTGGCGGCCCTGGCCGGCTCGGCCTTTTACGGCGCGGTGGCGGCGTGCGAACGCGCCGTCACCTTCTGGCACCCGTCGCAGCGGGGCCTTTGACAAACACAAAGGTCGAATGACCCGACAGGAGGTAAGGATGGACGTGAAACTGACAGGGGCGCTGGCCGCGCTTCTTCTCGGGACCGGGGCGGCAGAGGCCGCCGACGAGGTCACGCTTCAGCTCAAATGGGTGACCCAGGCCCAGTTCGCGGGCTATTACGTCGCGCTCGACAAGGGCTTTTACGACGAGGAAGACCTCGACGTGACGATCAAGCCCGGCGGACCTGACATCGCGCCAAGCCAGGTCATCGCGGGCGGCGGTGCCGATGTGATGATCGACTGGATGCCCTCGGCGCTGGCCGCGCGCGAGAAGGGGCTGCCCATCGTCAACATCGCCCAGCCCTACAAGTCCTCTGGCATGATGCTGACCTGCCTGAAGGAAACCGGCGTTGCCAGCCCAGCGGATTTCCCGGGCCGCACGCTGGGCGTCTGGTTCTTCGGCAATGAATATCCCTTCCTCAGCTGGATGGCGCATCTGGGCATTCCGACCGATGGCTCCGAGGGCGGTGTGACCGTGCTGAAACAGGGCTTCAACGTCGATCCGCTGCTGCAGAAGCAGGCCGACTGCATCTCGACCATGACCTATAACGAATATTGGCAGGTGCTCGATGCGGGGATTGCGCCCGACGAGCTGATCACCTTCAAATACGAGGATCAGGGCGTCGCGACCCTGGAAGACGGGCTTTACGTGCTCGAGGAAAAGCTGGCCGATCCGGCCGAGGTCGACAAGCTGGCGCGCTTCGTGCGGGCCTCGATGAAAGGGTGGAAATGGGCCGAGGCCAATTCCGAAGAGGCCGCGATGATCGTGCTCGACCATGACGAGACCGGGGCGCAGACCGAAAAGCACCAGATCCGGATGATGGGCGAGGTCGCCAAGCTGACCGCAGGCTCGACCGGCGTGCTCGATCCCGAGGATTATCGGCGCACGGTCGAGACGCTGCTGTCGGGCGGCTCGGACCCGGTCATCACAAGGGAACCCGAGGGCGCCTGGACCCATGCGATTTCCGACGCAGCGCTGAATTAGACCGCTGGCGGCCGGGGCTTTCCCGGCCTCTCGCACGGGGCGGGCAAGGGCGTCCCATCCGTCTTGATCGGATGCGCGAATGTGATTTACTCGACCGTGCAGTTCAGGTCCGGCGGAGCCGGATCGCCGTCGCTGAAAGGGAGAGAGACATGCGGAAATGCAAGAAACTGCCGGGGCTGGTGCTCGGGATGGGGCTGATGGCGGTGCTGGCGGGCTGTGCCGGGGAGCCGGAGGAATGCGAGCCCGGGGTCAGCAATATCAGCGAGATGGCCACGGTCACGGCGCCGGGCTGCTGAGCGCCCGGGCGAAAGCCTGGACTGGCGCCCGCGAGATCCTTGCCGGCAGTCGGCCCTGTCGTTGTCGCGGCGGGGGAGGATCGGCGGAACAAGACAAGGGCCGGTGGATCGCCACCGGCCCTTGTCTTCGGGTAGAGGATCCGGTCAGTCCTTGTTCATCCTGTTATCGATGAGCTCCTCGACGACGGAAGGGTCGGCGAGGGTCGAGATGTCGCCGAGGGAGCCGAAATCGTTCTCGGCGATCTTCCTGAGGATGCGGCGCATGATCTTGCCCGAGCGGGTCTTGGGAAGGCCCGGCGCCCATTGGATGATGTCGGGCTTGGCGATCGGGCCGATCTCGGTGCGGACCCATTTCTCGAGCTCCTTGCGGAGCGCGTCGGTCGCCTCGACCCCGTTCATCAGCGTCACATAGGCGTAGATGCCCTGGCCCTTCAGCTCATGCGGATAGCCCACCACCGCGGCCTCGGCCACCGCCTGATGGGCGACAAGGGCCGATTCCACCTCGGCCGTGCCCATCCGGTGGCCCGAGACGTTGATCACGTCATCGACCCGGCCGGTGACCCAGTAATAGCCGTCGGCATCGCGCCTGCAGCCGTCGCCCGAGAAGTAATAGCCCTTGTAATGGCTGAAATAGGTCTCCTGGAAGCGGTCGTGATCGCCCCAGATCGTGCGCATCTGCCCGGGCCAGCTGTCCTTGAGGCAGAGCACGCCCTCGGCCTCGGTGCTGTCGATCTCGCGGCCCGATTCCGGCTCCAGCACCACCGGCTGCACCCCGAAGAAGGGCCGGGTCGCCGAGCCGGGCTTGGTCGGGGTGGCGCCGGGCAGCGGCGTCAGCAGATGGCCGCCGGTCTCGGTCTGCCACCAGGTGTCGACGATCGGGCAGCGGCCCTGGCCGATATGGGTGTTGTACCATTCCCAGGCCTCGGGGTTGATCGGCTCGCCGACCGAGCCCAGCACCTTGAGGCTCGAGAGATCGTATTTCTCGACCCACTCGGTGCCCTGGCCCATCAGCGCCCGGATCACGGTGGGGGCGGTGTAGAACTGGTTGACCTTCAGGTCCTGGCAGATCTGCCAGAACCGGCCCGCATCGGGATAGGTCGGCACGCCCTCGAACATGACGGTGGTCGCGCCATTGGCGAGCGGGCCATAGACGATGTAGCTGTGGCCGGTGACCCAGCCGACATCGGCGGTGCACCAGAACACGTCGCCCTCGTGATAGTCGAAGGTGTATTCATGGGTCATCGCGGCATAGGCGAGATAGCCGCCCGAGGAATGCACCACGCCCTTGGGCTTGCCGGTCGAGCCCGAGGTGTAGAGGATGAAGAGCGGATGCTCCGCAGCCAGCTCGCGCGGCGGGCAGTCGGGGCTGGCATGCTCCATCAGTTGCAGCACATCGACATCGCGGCCCTGGATCCAGGAGGTCTGGTCGCCCGTGTGCTTGACGACCATGCAGCGTACCTTGTCCGAGCAGTGCAGCAGCGCGGCATCGGCATTCGATTTCAGCGCGGTCTTGCGCCCGCCCCGGGGGGCGGTATCTGCGGTGATGACGACCTTGGCGCCGCAATCGTTGATCCGGTTCGCGAGACCATCGGCCGAGAAGCCCGCGAAGACCACCGAATGGATCGCCCCGATCCGGGCGCAGGCCAGCATCGCATAGGCCGCTTCGGGGATCATCGGCATGTAGATGACCACGCGGTCGCCCCGCATCACGCCCTGGCTCAGCAGGACATTGGCCATCCGGTTCACCTTCTCGTGCAGCTCGCGATAGGTGATGTGCCGGACCGGCGCGTCGGGCTCGTCGGGCACGAAGATGATCGCATCCTGATCGCGCCGGGTTCTCAGATGGCGGTCGATGCAGTTCGAGGCCACGTTCAGCGTCCCGTCCCGGAACCAGTGGATCTCGACCTGCCCCATCTTGAAGGTGCTGCGCTTGACCTCGGTATAGGGTTTGATCCAGTCCAGCCGCTGCCCGTGCTCGTCCCAGAACCCCTCCGGGTCCTCGACCGAGCGACGGTACATCGCATCATATTTCGCCGAGTCGATATGCGCGCCCGACACGAAATCCGGGTCCGGCGGGTAAACATGCTCAGTCATCTCCAGAACTCCCTCTGACTGACTTTATCCTGTAGCGGGGCCGCCGCCCTTCTTTCCGGGGCGTGCGGTCTAGATCGCGAGGTATTCCGCCCTCAATTCGGCGTTGTTCAGGACCTCGGCGGCCGATCCGTCGAAAACGATCTGGCCTGTATCGAGTATGACGGCGCGATCCGAAAGTTCCAAGGCCCGGATCGCGTTCTGCTCAACTATGACGGTCGTGATGCCCTGTTCCTTGATATGAACGAGTGTTTTTTCGATTTCGTCAACAATGACCGGTGCAAGCCCCTCATAAGGCTCGTCGAGCAGCAGTACCTTGATGTCGCGCGCCAGGGCCCGGGCGATGGCCAGCATCTGCTGTTCGCCGCCCGAGAGCGTCACGCCCTCCTGCTTGCGGCGTTCGCCGAGCCGGGGAAAAAGATCGTAAAGCCGTTCGATCGTCCAGCCCACCGGCGGCACGATCTGGGCAAGCTGCAGGTTCTCCTCGACGGTGAGGCCGGGAATGATCCGGCGGTCCTCCGGCACCAGCCCCAGACCCGCCGCACTGGCCTGATGCGCGGCCATGCTGTGCAGGGGCGCATGGTCGAGCCAGATCTCGCCATAGGTGAGCTGGGGGCTCGCCAGCCGGGCGATGGCGCGCAAGGTCGAGGTTTTGCCCGCGCCGTTCCGGCCCAGAAGCGCCAGGATCTCGCCCTCGTGGACGTTGAAGCTGACGCCCTGCACGATGTAGCTTTCGCCGTAATAGGCATGCAGGTCATAGACCGACAGGAAGGCCGGTGCCGTCGCGGCCTGGTTCGCGTTCTTGTTGAAATCGGGTTTGACGTTCATCCGGTCCTCCTCAATGGGCCTGGCCCAGATAGGCTTCCTGCACTTTCGGATGGCCCTTGATCTTCTCGGGCACATCCTCGACCAGGGGCGTGCCCTGGGCCAGAACCGTGATCCGGTCGGCGAGGCTGAACACGACATGCATGTCATGCTCGATGATCGCCAGGGTGATGTTGCGGGTGGCCTTGATCTCTTTCAGCAGGTCGATGGTGTTGTTGGTATCGGCCCGCGCCATGCCGGCGGTCGGCTCGTCGAGCAGCAGGAGCCGCGGTTCCTGCACCAGGCACATCGCCATCTCGAGCCGCCGCTTGTCGCCGCGCGAGAGGCTTGCGGCCTGCATGCCCGCCTTGTCGAGCATATGGACGTCCTCGAGCATCTGTTCGGCCCGGGCCATGATGTCCTTTTCATGCGCCACTGTCTCGAAGGCATGCATCCGGAAGGCCCCGTCCCGCTTGGCGAAACAGGGGATCAGGACATTTTCCAGCACCGTCAGGTCGCCGAAGATCTCGGGGGTCTGGAACACCCGCGAGATGCCCATCTGGTTGATTTCGTGCGGCTTGCGCCCCAGCACCGACTGGCCGTCGAACATCACCGATCCGGTATCGGGGATCAGCTTGCCGACGAGGCAGTTCAGAAGCGTCGACTTGCCCGCCCCGTTCGGCCCGATGATCGCATGCACGCTGTTCTCGGCGACCGAGAGGTTGACGTCTCCCAGAGCCTGCAAGCCCCCGAAGCGCTTGTTCACGCCCTTGACTTCAAGAATGCCCATCGCTCGTTCTCCTCATTCGGCCACATGCGGGGAGGTGTGGGGGCGGTGCTCGGGATCCTTCCGCCGCGGCCCGCCGGTCTTGTGCCGGCGCCGGAACAGGTTCCGCAGCCGCTGCATCCCCTCGACCAGCCCGCCGGGCAGGAAGATCACCACCAGCATGAACAGGATGCCCAGCGTCAGGTGCCAGCCCTTGCCCACGAAGGGGTGGAAACAGGCGACCACGAAATCCTCGAGCCCGTCGGGCAGGACCGCGAACCAGGAATGCAGGACGCCATCGTTGATCTTCGAGAAGATATTCTCGAAATACTTGATGAAGCCCGCCCCCAGCACCGGCCCCATCAGGGTGCCGGCGCCGCCGAGAATGGTCATCAGGACGACCTCGCCCGAGGCGGTCCACTGCATCCGTTCGGCTCCTGCCAGCGGGTCCATCGCCGCCAGCAGTCCGCCCGCAAGCCCGGCATACATGCCCGAGATCACGAAGGCCGCCAGCGTGTAGGGCCGCGAATTGAGCCCGGTATAGTTCATCCGGGTTTGGTTGGTCTTGATCGCACGCAGCATCATCCCGAAGGGCGAGCGGAAGATCCTCAGGCTGATATAGAAGGCCAGGATCGCCATCAGCGCGCAGAAATAATAGCCGATATTGAAGGTGAAGACCCAGCCGCCGAGGTTCAGCTGTGCCGAGTCCCGCATTACCAGCCCGAACAGATGCGGGCTGCTGGGCGCGCCGCCGGTGGCCAGGATCTGCGGGTCGCTGGCATAGACCTGCAGCCCGGTCTCGCCATTGGTGATCGGCGTCAGCACCGAATAGGCGAGGTTGTAGCTCATCTGCGCAAAGGCCAGCGTCAGGATCGAGAAATAGATGCCCGAGCGGCGCAGCGAGATGAAGCCGATCAGAAGCGCGAAGGCGGCCGAGATCACCACCGAGAGCAAAAGCCCCGGCAGCACGTTGTAGCCCAGAAGCTTGTACATCCAGACCACCGTGTAGGAGCCCACCCCCAGGAAGGCGGCATGGCCGAAGGACAGATAGCCGGTCAGCCCGAACAGGATGTTGAAGCCGATGGCGAAGATCCCGAAGATCGCGAATTTCTGCATCAGGTCGGGATAGCCCGCGTTGAACTGGGCAAGGCTCGAGCCTTCGGGGAAGGGTTGCAACAGGATCGGGGTCAGCAGGGTCAGCGCGATCACGATCAGCAGGAAACGGGTATCTCTGGCACTCAGTCCGAACATTGGGTCAGTCCTCCATCACGCCCTTGCGGCCCATCAGCCCGCGCGGCCGGGTCAGCAGGATCACGATTGCCACGAGGTAGATGATCACCTGGTCGATGCCGGGGATCAGGCTTTTCACCTCGTTCATCGAGGCGAAGCTTTGCAGGATGCCCAGCATGAAGCCCGCCAGCACCGCGCCGGGCAGCGAGCCCATGCCTCCGACGACGACGACGACGAAGCTGAGCACGAGGAAATCCATCCCCATGTGATAATTCGGCGCGAGGATCGGCGTGTACATCACGCCCGCCAGCCCCGCCACGGCGGCCGCGAGCCCGAACATCAGCGTGAAGCGGCGGTCGATGTCGATGCCCAGCAGGCCCACCGTCTCGCGGTCGGCCATGCCCGCGCGGACCACCATGCCGAAGGTGGTGAATTGCAAAAAGGCGAAGACGCCGCCGATGATTGCCAGCGAGAACAGGAAATAGACCATCCGCCAGTAGGGATAGATGATGATATTGGGGTCGAAGCCCAGAAGCGTGCCGAAATCGAAGCTGCCCGAGAAGGCCGGCGGCGCGCCGGTCTGGATCGGGTTGGCGCCGAAGAAATACTTGACGATCTCCTGCAGCACGATCGCGAGACCGAAGGTCACCAGGATCTGGTCGGCATGTGGGCGCTTGTAGAAATGCTTGATCAGCCCGCGCTCCATCGCGAAGCCGAGCGCGATCATCACCGGGATCGCCAGCAGGATCGCGAAGGGCACCGACCAGTCGATGATCGCGCCGCCCATCCCGGGGCCGAACCAGTGTTCGACATAGGGCACCTCGACCTTCAGCGGATTGCCGAGAAAGTCGGTGCGGGTCGGGTCGATCTCTTCATAGGACAGGCTCAGCAGGCGCTGCATCGAGACCGCGCAGAAGGCGCCGATCATGAACAGCGCGCCATGGGCGAAGTTCACGACCCCCAGCGTGCCGAAGATCAGCGTAAGCCCCAGCGCGATCAGCGCATAGGCCGAGCCCTTGTCGAGCCCGTTCAGGATTTGAAGGATAATGGCGTCCATGGTCCCATCCGTGCATTGAGGGAGCGTCGGACCCGCCGGGTCCGGGGCGCGGTCCGGACCGCGCGCGAAGGGCGCGGCCCGGCCGGTATGTCAGGCAAGGGGGCGGGCGCTCAGGCGCCGTTGTTGCACTGGCCGAGGGTCGCCTCGGCGCCGCCGAACATGGGATGATCCGGGGGATAGGTGACGTGATCGACCGGCGTCACCTCGACGATCTCGAGGATGTCGTATTTGGTCGAGGGGTCGTCCTTGCCCTTCATGACCAGCACGTCCTTGAAGCACTGATGGTCCTCGGCACGGTAAAGGACCGGGCCGTTGCCCATGCCGTCGAATTCGAAGCCTTCCAGCGCCTCGGCCACCGCACAGGGGTCGAACGAGCCCGCGCGGGCCACCGCATCGGCGTAAAGCAGGGTCTGGACATAGCAGGTATGGGCCGAGTTCGACGGCGGCCGGCCGTATTTCTCGCCGAAGGACTTGACGAAGGCCTTGGTGCCCGGGTCGGACAGCTGCCAGTTCCAGTTCATCGAGCCGTAGACGCCCTTAATGTTGTCGCCCGCGCCCTCGGCCATCAGCTCTGAATAAAGCGGCACCACGATCTCGAAATTCTTGCCGTTGACCTGCTTGTCGCGCAGGCCGAACTGCACCGCCTGGGTGATCGAGTTGATCATGTCGCCGCCGTAATGGTTCAGGACCAGCACATCGGCGCCCGAGTTCAGCACCGGCGCGATATAGGACGAGAAATCGCCCGCGCCGACCGGGGTCAAGACGTTGTTGACGGTCTGCCAGCCGATCGCCTCGGTCGAGGCCTGGATCGATTCCTGCTGGGTGTAGCCCCAGGTGTAATCGGCGGTCAGGTGATAGGCGCGGCGGTCGGTACCATAGGCCTTCTCGAGTACCGGCGCCAGCGCCGCGCCCGACATGTAGGCGTTGAAGAAGTGGCGGAAGCCGTTCTTCTTGCGGTCCTTGCCGGTGGTGTCGTTGGAATGGGTCAGGCCCGCCATGAAGATGATGCCGGCCTCCTGGCAGAGGCCCTGCACCGCGACCGCGACGCCCGAGGACGAGCCGCCATTGATCATGACGACGCCGTCCTTCTCGATCATCGCCTTGGCGCTGGCACGGGCGGCATCCGACTTGGTCTGGGTATCGCCGGTCACGTAATCGACCTGCTTGCCAAGGATGCCGGTGCCGTCGAGCGCCTTCGAGCTGAAGGTGTTCAGCATGCCGCCATCGCCCATGCCGTTCAGATGCTCGACCGCCAGCTCCTGGGCGCGAAGCTCGTCGAGGCCCTCATCGGCATAGGGGCCGGTCTGCGGGACGTTGAAGCCGAACTTGACGGTGCTGCCGCTGGGCGCATTGGTGAAGGCGCGGGCCCGCGAGGTGAAGATCGTGGGCAGCGCAAGGCCCGCTCCGGCATAGGCCCCGGTCTTGATCACGCCACGGCGTGTCAGGGTCGGTCTGGTCATGGGCATCCTCCCGTGATGCTTGAATGTCGGTCCCCTGCCTCCTCTTGCTCGGGGACCGGCTCTTTACAAAGCATCCCCAGTATCGGGGGCGCTGCGAAAACATGGCAACAACTGCTTTTCCGCGCTTGATTTTTTTGTAAACAATTACACAGGTCCATAGAGGGTGGCGTAAAGAAATTGTCGTGCAGTCGCAGAAAGCCCTTGGCAAAAATAAGGATTTTCGGATGCCGCGCAGCGCCCTGACCGGGACCAGGATTCGCGAACGCCGGACGATGATCGGCATGCGACAGGCCGATCTGGCCAGAATGGCCGGAATATCCCCGTCCTATCTCAATCTGATCGAGCATAATCGCCGCAGAATCGGCGGCAAGCTTCTGGTCGAGATCGCCCGCAACCTCGATGTCGAGGCCTCGGCGCTGACCGAAGGCGCCGGTGCGGCGCTGATCGAGACCCTGCGCGAGGCGGCGGCGGGTCAGGATGCGGCCGAGGCCGATCTGCCCCGGATCGAGGAATTCGCGGGCCGGTTCCCGGGTTGGGCGGGACTGCTCGCCGAGCGCCACCGCCGGGTGCGCGAGCTCGAGCGCACGGTCGAGATGCTGACCGACCGGATGACCCATGACCCGTTCCTGTCGGCCTCGCTGCACGAGGTGATCTCGGCGGTGACCTCGATCCGCTCGACCGCGGCGATCCTGGCCGATACCGAGGATATCGACGCCGAGTGGCAGCGCCGCTTCCACCGCAATCTCAGCGATGACAGCCGTCGTCTGGCCGAAGGGGCGCAGGCGCTGGTGGCCTATCTCGACGAGGGCACGGAAGATCCGGGCGTGCAATCCTCGCCGCAAGAGGAAGTCGAGGCCTTCCTGCGGGCGCGCGACTGGCATCTGCCAGAGCTCGAGCGCAGCCTGCCGCCCGATCCGGCGCGGATCGTGGCCGAGGCGCGCGAGCTGACCTCGGCCCCCGCGCGCGAGCTGGCACTGGCGCATCTGAAACGCTACCGCCGCGATGCCGAGCTGATGCCGCTGCAGCGCTTCGCCGAGGCCGCGCGCGGCGCCGGGCTCGATCCGGGCGCGTTGGCCCAGGCCTTCGGCGTCGATCCGGGCGCGACCTTTCGCCGGCTGGCCGCGCTGCCCGCAGAGCGCGCGGGCGGGTCGGTCGGGCTGGTGGCCTGCGACGGCTCGGGCACGCTGACCTTCCGCAAGCCGGTCGAGGGCTTCGCGCTGCCCCGCTTCGGCGCGGCCTGTCCGCTCTGGCCGTTGTATCAGGCATTGTCGCGGCCGATGGCGCCGGTGCGGGCGGTGGTCGAGCTGGGCGGCGCGGCGCCGCAGCGTTTCCTGACCTATGCGATCTGCCAGCCGGCACTGGCGGCGGGGTTCGACGGGCCGCAGGTGCTCGAGGCGGCGATGCTGATCCTGCCCGAGGGCACGGTCGCTCTGCCGCGCCTGGCGCCGCAGCCGGTGGGCACGTCCTGCCGGATCTGCCCGCGCCGGGGCTGCGTCGCCCGGCGCGAGCCCTCGATCCTGGCCGATGGCTTCTGAGCAGGGGTTTTGACAGGGCGGGGCTTTGGCATGATAGTCGGGACACAAGCGGGGCGCGAACGCCCGCACGGGGAGGGAAGGGACCGGGGATGGACAAGCGTGTCCTGCTGATCGAGGACGAACCGAACATCATCGAGGCGATCCGCTTCATTCTGGCCCGGGACGGCTGGCGCGTCGACACCCATGCCGATGGCACCACCGCCTTCGCCCGCGTCGCCGAGACCCGCCCCGATATCGTGATCCTCGACGTGATGCTGCCGGGCCGGTCGGGCTTCGACATCCTGCGCGACATCCGCTCGGATACCGGTCTCGGCGCGCTGCCGGTGCTGATGCTGACCGCCAAGGGGCAGGTCAAGGATCGCGACCTGGCCGAGCGGATGGGCGCGAGCCGCTTCATGGCCAAGCCGTTCTCGAATACCGAGGTCCTGGCCTCGGTGCGGGAACTGACGGGCGCCTGAGATGGCGCGCGCGCCGCTGTTCCTGGCCCGCGAGGGATACCGGCGGCGTCGCCTCGCGGACATGGCGCGGGTTTTGCCGGTGCTTGGGGCGGCGCTGTTCCTGATCCCCGCGCTCGATGCCGAGGAGGGGCTCGGCTCGGGCATGCTGATCTTTCTGTTCTCGGCCTGGTTCTGGCTGATCCTCGCCTCGGCCTTCGTGTCCTCCCGCCTGATCCGCGCGGTGCCGCGCGAGACCGACGAGCCTTCCGGCGAGGCGCCATGATCGCCTTCGACATGCTGGTCGCGATCTGTCTCGTCTATGTCGCGCTTCTGTTCGGCGTCGCCTTCCTGGCCGAGCGCCGCGGCGCGCGCGGCACCAATGGCTGGCTGCGTTCGCCCGTGATCTACACGCTGTCGCTGTCGGTCTACTGCACCGCCTGGACCTTCTACGGCGCTGTCGGCTATGCCGCGCGCTCGGGGCTCGAATTCGCCACGATCTATCTCGGGCCGACACTGGTGCTGATCGGCTGGTGGTGGACGCTGCGCAAGCTGGTGCGGATCGGCAAGACCCAGCGGATCACCTCGATCGCCGATCTGATCTCGTCGCGCTACGGCAAGTCGAACATGCTGGGGGTCATCGTCACCCTGATCGCGGTGGTGGGCACGACGCCCTATATCGCGCTTCAGTTGCAATCGGTGACGCTGTCCTTCGCGGTCTTTGCCGCGGCGGGCGCCGACGGGCCCTGGCAGCCCACCGATCTGAAGGCCGCGGCCTTCAGCGTGGCGGCCGGGCTGGCTGTCTTCACCGTGATCTTCGGCACCCGCAACCTCGATGCCAACGAGCGCCATCACGGCGTCGTCACTGCCATCGCGGTCGAGGCTGCGGTCAAGCTGGTCGCGCTTCTGGCGGTCGGGCTCTTCGTGGTCTGGGGCATCGGCGGCGGCGCCCAGGCGACGCTGGCGCGGATCGAGGCCTCGCCGCTGGCGGGCATGCCGCTGGCGCCCGGCCGCTGGATCGGACTGACCTTCCTGGCCGGGGCCGCGATCCTGACCCTGCCCCGGATGTTCCAGGTGCTGGTGGTCGAGAACGAGGACGAGCGTCATCTGGCCACCGCCGCCTGGGCCTTTCCGGCCTATGTCTTCCTGATGAGCCTGTTCGTGGTGCCCATCGCCGCGGTCGGTCTGGCCGAGATGCCGCCCGGCGCCAATCCCGATCTCTTCGTGCTGACCCTGCCGCTTGCCCGCGGTCAGGACGGGCTGGCGACGCTGGCCTTCCTCGGCGGGTTCTCCTCGGCCACATCGATGGTCATCGTCGCGGCCATCGCGCTCTCGACCATGGTCTCGAACCACATCGTCATGCCGCTTTTCCTGCACTGGACGCGTGCGGGGGCCACCATGTCGGGCGATGTGCGCAAGCTGGTCCTGCGGGCGCGGCGGCTCTCGATCGGGGGCGTGCTGCTTCTGGGCTATCTCTACTACCGGCTGACCGGCGGCAGCGAGGCGCTGGCCGAGATCGGTCTGATTTCCTTCGCGGGGGTGGCCCAGTTCCTGCCGGCGCTGCTGGGCGGGATCCTGTGGCGCGGCGCGACCCGGGCCGGGGCACTGGCCGGGCTGACCTTTGGCTTCGCGCTCTGGGCCTATACGCTGTTTTTGCCCAGCTTCGGCGAGGGCGCCGTCATGAGCGCGGGGCTGCTGGCCGACGGCCCCTGGGGCATCGGCTGGCTGCGGCCGCAGGGGCTGTTCGGGCTCGACGGGCTCGATCCGCTGGTCCATGCGGTGGTGTTCTCGATGGGCGCCAATGCGCTGGCCTTCACGCTGGTCTCGATGCTCGATTTTCCCGGCCCGATGGAGCGGCTGCAGGCCGCGCAATTCGTCAATGTCTTCGATCATTCCCCGGCCGGGCAGGGCTGGAGCCAGGGGCGGGCCGAGGCCGAGGACCTCTTGCTGATGGCGCAGCGCATCCTTGGCGCCGACGATGCCCAGCGGCTGTTCCAGCGGGCCGCCATCGATCAGGGCAAGCAGGGCTATCTGCCCGACCCCACCCCTGAATTCCTGCAACGGCTGGAGCGCAAGCTGGCCGGATCGGTGGGCGCGGCCACGGCCCATGCGATGGTCGGCCAGATCGTCGGTCGGTCCTCGGTCTCGGTCGAGGATCTGATGAGGGTCGCCGACGAGACCGCGCAGATGATGGAATATTCGAGTCAGCTCGAGGCCAAGTCCGAAGAGCTTGCCCGCACCGCGCGCCAGCTGCGCGAGGTCAACGAGAAGCTGACCTCGCTGTCGGTGCAGAAGGATGCCTTTCTCAGCCAGATCAGCCATGAGCTGCGCACGCCGATGACCTCGATCCGGGCTTTTTCCGAGATCTTGATGGAAAACGACGATCTCCCGCCCGAGCGTCTGGTCGACTATTCCCGGATCATCCATCAGGAAAGCATGCGCCTCACCCGGCTGCTCGACGACCTGCTGGATCTGTCGGTGCTGGAAAACGGCCAGGTCTCGCTGCATCCGCAACCGGTGAGCCTGTCCGATCTGCTCGACCGCTCGGTCGCGGCGGCCGGAGGGGGATCCGGGGGCGGCGGCTCGGGGCGGGCGTCGATGACGATCCGGCGCGATCCGGCCGCCGAGCAGGTGGCGCTCGTGACCGATGGCGACCGGCTGAGCCAGGTCTTCATCAATCTCGTCACCAATGCGCAGAAATACTGCGATGCCGCCGAGCCGGTGCTGACGATTTCGGTGGCCGAGGAAGACGGCGCCGTTGCGGTCGATTTCGTCGACAATGGCAGCGGCATCCCTGAACGC
Organism: Rhodovulum sp. HP10; assembly: GCF_047553435.1. NCBI lineage: Bacteria > Pseudomonadati > Pseudomonadota > Alphaproteobacteria > Rhodobacterales > Paracoccaceae > Rhodovulum > Rhodovulum sp. HP10. Next base: position 948,226 of record NZ_CP180201.1, on the reverse strand, counting down.
AGCCAGTCGATCATCTTCGAGAAATTCTCGCGCCTGACCGATCCGCGCAAGGCCGGCGGCGCCGGGCTGGGGCTGGCGATCTGCCGCGAGATCATGCTGCGGCTCGGGGGCGCGATCGTCTATCTGCCCGGGCAGGGCGGCGCCGCCTTCCGGGTGACGCTCCCCCTTGGCTGTGCCGACGCCGCCTGAAATCGGTCGCATTTTAGAGGCAACCCTTTCTAAACCCTGAGCGGTCTATCACCGGAGAGAACCCATCGGGAACGGCGATCGAGAACGGACGCGACATGGCGGAAAACGGACATCATGCAATCCTGCGACGCATTCTCGGCGAAGACCGGGTGTCGCTGGGCGGCGCCCGGGGGGGCGGCAATAACGGTGCGGCCGCGCTCCGGCTCGAGATGGCGCGGGCCACGCGCGATGCCTTCGGACTGACCGCCCTGGTCGAGGAGTGCAAGGCCGAAAAGGCGGGCCTGCCCGAGATCGAGGCCGAGATCGGGCCGGGCGCGTTGCCGATCCTTCTGCGCACATCCGACGGGCGGCTCGGTCTCGTGGTCTATTCCTCCGAACTGGCGCTGGCGCTGCTCGAATGGCGGCTGATCGGGTTCCTGTCCGAAACCGCGCCACCGGAACGGACATTGACGGCGACCGATGCGGCGGTGCTGGCCGATCTGACCGACCCGGTGCTCGAACGTTTCGGCCGCGCCATGAAAGAGGCGGATGGCGTCGACTGGGCCAGTGGCTATACTCAGGGCGCCCGGATCGAGGATCCGCGCCATGTGCCGCTGATCATGGCGTCCGGACGCTACCGGCTTTACCGGCTCAGGCTGGTGGCCGGGCGTGGTCGCGCGGGCGGGCTGATCATCGCCTTGCCCGAGGCGGCGCCGGTCGTTCGCCCCAGGACCGCCGGGAATGTCGCGCGGCCCTGGCCCGAGGCGCTGCGCGCAGGCGTTCTCGGTGCCGAGCTTTCGCTCAACGCGGTGCTCTGGCGCAGCCGCGTTTCGGCCGCGGCCATCGCCCGGTTCCGCCCTGGCGATCTGATCCCGCTCCCCGCCGCGGCGCTGAGGGCGGTGCAACTCGAAGGGCCGGGCGGTGTCGTGATCGCGGGCGGGCGGCTTGGCCAGGCGCATGGCGACCGGGCGATCAAGCTCGACAGCGAAGGTGGCGGCACCGAGGTGCCGGGTTTCGAGGCGCCGCAGCTTGGTTCCGCGCTGCCAATGGGCGAACCGGGGTTCGGTCTGGACGACGAGGGCGGTCTCGATTTCGCGGCCGAGGGGCTCCCGGCCGACGGGCTCGATCTGGGGGGCGAGGAATTCCCCTTCGATCCGGCAGGGCTCGACAGCGATCTCGAGAATGCGCTTGAAAATGGCCTCGACGGGGACGGGTTTGGCGCGGCGCCGCTCGATCTGTCGGAGGACTTCCCCTCCGTGTCGGCCTGACGGCAAAAGCCCCTGGCCGGGTCAGCGCCCGCGCGCCAGTTCCTCGATCTGCTCGCGCAGGCCCGGCATGGCGAAACCCGCCCGGTCCAGCGCGGCCATGATGTCTTCGGTCGGCTGCCGCCCGGCCTGGGCCAGCGCCCAGATAACCGAAGACCGGAAGCCTGCCCGGCAATAGGCGAAGACAGGGCCGGGAAGCATCGCCATCGCCCGGGCCTGCGCCTCGATCATGGCAGGCGTGATCGGCGCATGGTGCACCGGGATCGCGGCAAAGCCGAGCCCCGCCGCCCGCGCTGCCGCTTCCATCGCTGCGGCGCCCTCATCTGTCGCCACCTCTTCATCGGGCCGGTTGCAGATGACTGAGCGGAAACCTGCCTGCGCGAGTGCTTCCAGATATTCAATTCCAGGTTGCGGCGCTGCGGCGAAATCCTTGTCCAGCCACATCATCGGAGGCAGGTCCTGCCCTGCGGCATTGCGGTTCATGTATTCTGCCATGGTGGTTCGGTTCCCTTTTCGTGCAATGGTTCCAGCCCAGCATTGCGGCTTTTGCGCAGAGGTGCAATGCGCGTTCCTTCGTGATTTGACATGTGTCAATGCCGGTTTTTCGCCATGATGTCACATGGCTCCGGCCGGGCATTCTCCGGGCGAACCATGGTGAGGCGGGGCGCGCGCAGGCGCCGGTTGCTGGCGCGGCCGGCAGCGCGGGTGTGGACGGCTCCAGGATATCGAGACTGAACGCGACCTGTGTCAGGCCGGGCTCCGGGCTGAACTTGCGGTTGAGTATGATGAGGGTGAATTTCTTGAGGGGATGGATCGTTCGGGAAGGGCCGGCTTTCGTCGGACCTGTGCAGCCCTCGCGCGAATCGAGGTGGGCAGTTACGGTTTTTGCGTGCGCTGCGGCGAGGAGGGCGCCGTTGAGTGGCGGGATGCGGTTCCCGCAACGCCATTTTGCCGCATCTGCGTCCGATAGGGGCCGCTGTATAGGAACCGCCCGATGAGCCAAACGAGCCGACACAGCCATATGCCAGCACGTTCCAAAAGCGCCGTCCCCGAGGAAACCCGCGTCCTGATCAGGACCCGGATCGAGAGCCTTCTGGCCAGCGGAACCGTGGCCAGCCAGGTCGGCCGGCGTTTGCGCACCAAGGGCTGCTGCAGCCCCTGGGCCGTTGCGTCTGCGGTGGCTGACGAGCAGGATGACGAGACCCATGAGGTCGCGCAAACCTGCACATCCATGACGGGGAGACACGGATGGCGTTCGAACAGCTCAAGGCAGGGATCGCACTGATCCTCGAAGAGATCGAGAAGCGGCCCGAGGACCGTCACGTGCTCCAGGAGGAGTTGCGCGGCCAGATCGCCGAGCTGCGTGCACTTGGCCTGCCGGTGCCTGAGGATATCCTGCGGCTCGAGCAGGAGCTCGAGGATGACGATTCCGACGATCTCTACGACGACATGCCCGTCTGAAACCTTGTCGCTCCGGCGCCATGTGCGGTTGTCCCGGGGCGGCGGGCTGTTGCCTTTCTGCCCCGACCGTTCCCTAATGGGCCTGCGATGAATTCGGATCCGGGCGGTCGCGCCGTGCCGGGTCTGGCCGGACGGGGGAAGGAATGATGGCGCCTGTCTTGGCGGTGGAGCATCCGGCGCCGGGGGTGGTGCGCCTTGTGCTCGATACGCCGCCCGAGAATGCCCTGACCGCGCCGTTGCGCGATGCGCTTGATGCCGGTCTGACCGCGGCCCTTGCGGCACGATCGACGCGGGCGGTGATGATCGCCGCACGCGGCGCGGTGTTTTCCGCAGAGGCGGTCTCGACATCTTCCGCCCCCTCCGGAGCGGAGGTCTCTCTGGGGGCGATCTGCAGGCGCATAGATGCGGCCGGGGTGCCGGTGATTGCCTTGCTGCCGGGGCCTGCCACGGGGGCCGGCTGCGAACTGGCGCTTGCCTGCCATTATCGCGTGGCGACGCGCGCGGCCGCGCTTTGTCTGCCGGATATCGCGCTGGGCCTGCCGCCGCAGGCCGGAACCACCTCGCGGCTGCCGCGTCTGACCGATCCGCTGACGGCGCTCGAGATGATGCTTTCGGCCCGGCCGCTGAGTGCTGCCAGTGCGCGCCAGGCCGGGCTTCTCGATGCACTGGTCGACGGCGATCTGGATGCCGCGGGACTGCGCTTCGTGCTGGGGCTTCTGGCCGAGCGTGCCGGGCCGCGCCCGGCCCTGTCGCGGCCGATGCCGGACTTCCGGGCGCTGCAGGCCTTGTTGCAGCGGTTGCGCGCCGGGCCCGGTCCCGATGGGGCGGTCCGGGCAGGGCGGGCGGTTCTCGATTGCGTCGAGGCTGCGGCCATGATGCCCGCCGCGGCGGCGCTGGCCTTCGAGGAGGCGGCGGTCGAGGATTGCCGCGACAGTGCGGCCCATCGCGCGCTGTGCCATCTGGCTGCGGCCGAGCATGTTCTGAATGCCCGCGCGTGCGTCCCGGCCGAACCCGGGCCGCGCCGGATTGGGATCTGGGGCTGGGGGCCGTCTGCGGCGGCGCTGGGGGCGGCGCTTCTGACGGCCGGGCCATCGGTGCGGCTGGGCGCACCGGATGCCGCCGCGCTCGCGCCTGGCATCGCCGGGATCGAGTCACTGCTCGACGCCGCGCGGCTTGCCGTGGGCTGGGACGAGGCGACTCGGGTGCGGTACCGCTCGCGGCTGTCGGCGGGGCCCGGACCCTCGGCGCTGACCGGATGCGATGTGGTGATCGAGGCCGGATCCGGAACGATGAACGAGCGGCAGGCGCGGTTTCCCGACCTTGCCCGCGCGGCCGCGCCAGAGGCGGTGCTGGCGGCGACCGGCGCGCTGGCGAGCCCCTCGGCCCTCGGCGCCCCGGCCGGACGCGAGGCCGACACGGTCTGGTTTCATTTGCCCGAGGCGGTGCCGGGCTGTCGTCTGGCCGAGGTGATCCGCTCGCCCCGCAGCGGGCCGCGCCCGGTTGCGGTTTTCGGCGCGCTGGCCCGGGGGCTCGAACGGCTGGTGCTGGTGGCCGAGCGCGAAAGCCCGTCGCTGGTGCTGTTGCTGGGGGCTTTGGACGCGGCCGATGCCATGGTCGAGGCCGGGGCCGCGCCGGCTGCGATCGATGCGGCGATGGAGGCCTGGGGCATGGCGCTTGGCCCCTACCGCATGGCCGACCGGGTGGGGCTGCCGCAACTGCTGGCCTTGCGCCGTCGCCAGCCCGGGGGCGACGATCCCGAGCTGCGGCCGGTGCTGATCCCCGGTCAGCTCGTGCGCGAGGGGCGCGAGGGATATCTGGCCGGGCGGGGCTATTACCGCTACGGCGCGGGTGGCACGGCCGAGCCCGATCCCCAGGTCGCCGAGATCGTCGCCGCCGCGCGCGAGGTCCTGGCGGTCGGGTCGCCGCGAAGCTTTGCCGGGGCCGAGATCCAGGCGCGGGTGCTGGCCGGGATGGTTCAGGCTGGGGCGGCGTTGCTGGGGCGGGGGGGCGTGAGCACGGCGGCCGAGCTCGATCTGGCGGCGGTCCATGGGCTCGGGGTCGCACGCTGGCGTGGCGGACCGATGCGGGCGGCGGACGAGGCCGGGCTGCTGTCGCTGCGCAAGACCCTGCGCGACATGGCTGCCGAGCGGCCGCGCGGCGGGATCTGGGAGCTGGACCCGCTTATTGCCGAGGCGATCAAGAACGGGCGCGATCTGGCAGCGGCGGTCGCGCCAAGGCGGGGCGCGCTCAGCCCAGCATGATGCCGACGACGACCATCATCAGGCCGATGGCAGAAAGCGCCAGCGCAGCCATGTTCTTGGCCACGGCCTTCTGCAGCCGGGCGCGCATCTCGGGTTCCGGCAGGCCGCTGTTGCGCGCGCCCAGCATGTCGCGGATGCACCAGAGGATGCCCGCAAGGCCCAGCACCGACACGGCCGCTCCGGCCCAGATCAAAGCCTCCATTGCATCCTCCTCGCTGGATTGGCGACCCCGCGCCTAGTCCAAGCGTCTGGCGCGCGCAAGGGTCTTGCGGCTGAGAAGGGGCTTCGCTACGTCAGGAGCCCGAGCAAGCAGAAGGACACAGGCCCGATGGAGATCGAGGACGAGCAGGACGATACCCGTTCCGCCGACAGCAGCTACCGCGTCACCGCCGGCGAGCTGCGCCAGTTCATCGAACGGTTCGAGCGGCTGGAGGCCGAGAAGAAGGACCTCGCCGATCAGCAGAAGGAGGTCATGGCCGAGGCCAAGGCGCGGGGCTATGACACCAAGGTGATGCGCAAGGTGATTTCACTGCGCAAGCGCGACAAGGAGGATATTGCCGAGGAAGAGGCGATCCTCGAACTTTACAAGGAAGCGCTGGGCATGGCCTGAAGGCATGCGGGCGCAGGCCACACCCCATTGTCTTGCAATGGCGGCACCATGAGGCCGCCCGGGCATCGCGGCAGTCGCTGCGATGCCTCTGCCTTTCCGGTGCCATTCCGGGCGGCCGGTCTTTCCTCCGGCCGGGGCCGGAATGCGCCTCGGCGCCGGGGAAAGGCCGTCCTGGCCAGATCCGGGAGGCGGGCCCGCGTCAGGACCACGTTGCGCATTCTGGACAGGATTTGCGCTTTGCGCTACGCAAGGCGCCATGTCTGACCAAATCTCTCAACTAAGCCCGCCGCGCCGGCTCCGGTTCCGGCCCGACCCCTGGTCGCTGGGCGCGCTTGTGATCGCGGCGCTGGTGCTTATGCCGATCCTGTCGGTCCTGGTGCTGGCGCTGACGCCAGAGGAGAATATCTGGCCGCATCTGATCTCGACCACGCTGCCGCGCTATCTGGGCAACACCGTGACGATAATGGTCGGGGTGGCGGTGCTGGCCTCGGCGGTGGGGGCGGGGGCGGCCTGGCTGGTCTCGATGTACCGCTTTCCCGGGGTGCGCTGGCTGGAATGGCTGTTATTGCTGCCGCTGGCGATCCCGGCCTATGTCGGCGCCTATGCGCTCGTCGATTTCCTCGAATATGCCGGACCGGTGCAGACCGGGCTCCGGACGGTCTTCGGCTGGAACAACGCGCAGGATTACTGGTTCCCCGAGATCCGCTCGCGCGGGGCGGCCGTGCTGGTGCTGTCGGCAGCCCTTTATCCCTATGTCTACCTGCTGTCGCGGGCGGCCTTCCGCGAGCAGTCGGGGGCGTCCTACGAGGTGGCCCGGGCGCTGGGCGCGGGGCCTCTGGCGTTGTTCTGGCGGGTCGGACTGCCGCTGGCGCGGCCTGCTATCGCCGCGGGAGCGGCCATCGCGATGATGGAGACGGTGAACGATTTCGGTGTGGTCGAGTATTTTGCGGTCCAGACCCTGACTGCCGGCATCTTCTCGGTCTGGCTCGAGGGCGGCAATGCCGGGGGGGCGGCGCAGATCGCGGGGGTGATCCTGGCGGTGATCCTGGCGCTGGTCGCGCTCGAGAAGGTCAGCCGGCGCAATCTGCGCTTTCACAATCTGGGCCGGCATCACCGTCCGCTGGTGCCGGTGCCGCTGGAGGGCGCTGCGGGCTGGGCCGCCACCGCCGCCTGCGCGTTGCCGGTCGCCATCGGCTTCGTGCTGCCCGTGGGCGTGATCCTCAGCCATGCTCTGGCCAATAGCGGAGGCTGGGCCGATCCGGGGCTGCTCCGGGCGCTGATCCATACGCTCAGCGTCGGCGGTATCGCGGCGGTCGTGACGGTCGCGGCCGGACTTTTCCTGGTCTATGGCGTGCGCCTGACCGGCCGGGCGCTGCCGCGGCTGCTCTTGCCGGTGACGACGATCGGTTATGCGGCGCCGGGCGCCGTGCTTGGGGTGGGGTTGCTGATCCCGATGGCGGCCGCCGATAATGCGCTGGCCGATACCTGGCTCGGGCTGTTCGGCACCGATCCGGGGCTTCTGATGACCGGCTCGGCTTTCGCCATCATCTATGCCTATGCGGTGCGGTTCTTCGCCATCGCGCAGGGGGCGGCCGATGCGGCAATGGGGCGGATCGCGCCGAGCCTGCCGATGGCGGCGCGCTCGCTTGGCCGCAGCGCGCGCGGCACGCTGACCGCGGTCTATCTGCCGCTGATCCGGACCTCGGTCGGGACCGCGCTGCTTCTGGTCTTCGTCGACTGCGTCAAGGAGCTTCCGGCGACCTTGCTGCTGCGGCCCTTCAACTACAACACCCTCGCAACGCGGGTCTATGACAAGGCCAGCCTCGAGAATCTGGCCGATGCCTCTCCGGCGGCGCTTCTGGTCTGTCTGGTGGGGCTGGTGGCAGTCGGGCTTCTGGCGCGCGCCAATCGCTGAGCCGCGGCCGCCGCTTGCGCGGTTGCGCCCCGCCATGATAGGAGAGGCGGCGTCGCCCCTATAGCACAGCGGTAGTGCAGCGGTTTTGTAAACCGAAGGTCGGGAGTTCAAATCTCTCTGGGGGCACCAATTCCCATCCGGGCCTGTGAAATCTTCCGATGTCCCCGAGGGACGAGGCGCTTTGACCGGTCGCTGCTGGTCGTCCGGCAGCCGTCCCGAGGCTTTGGCCTTGCTCTTGGGCAACGGGCTGGGCGGTCGAGAGCCTGATCCGGAGGGCCGACTGTTCGGTCTCGTTCAGTCGGCAGGCGTGAAGCGGGCAGGCCCCTGAAGCAGTCGGCGGACAGCACCGCTGTCGAGATCCGTCATGTGGATGAATGGTGGGCCTGCAAGCATGGCTCCTCCAGCCGGAGGCAATGGCAGAAGGCCCGCAACGCTCTGGATAATGAGACCGGCGACATCGGGGTGGGGGCGAGGTCATCTTGAGCCGTGCCCCCTGCCGCCCGGACTTCGCGGTGCGACGAGTACGTCACCGTTCCTGCGACTGTCCCGCAATATCGGCATGCCATGTCGCGATCCTTGAGGGCATGCGAAACCGTTCGGGCCCTCGTCGTATCAATGGCCGTCATGCCCCCACGCCCGATCCGGCGAAGCGGAGGTGCCCGGCATTGTCCTCGGATCAATGGCGGAAAATGCCTTGTCGTGAAATGAAGATCCCTCGTCCGTCGCGATAGACTGGAGGCAGCCTTCGGACGGTGCGAGGGCGACCATACGTGGTCGGTTTGGTGGGGCCGCAAGGCGACGCTTTCTGTGGTCATGGGGTTTCTCGGCGAGGTCGTGGGCCGATCCCGACTGATCCCGGGGATGGGCACGAGGCCCAACCCCATGACGGACCTGCCTGCGCTTGCGGAGAAGCGCCCCAGTGCTGAGCCGCTTTGCAAGAGGATACTGCAGAGCGATTGATAGGGGGACTCTGCGCCGGGATCGACGCGGACCGAGCGCTGCACGGCTGGCGCGGCCCATATGCTATCATCATCGCGACCGATGGCGCCTGGGCCGGAAGTGTCGGCGCTTGTCCTGTTTCTCCGTTCCTTCTCGAGCCGGGGCGCTCTGAGAGGAAGCCCCTCGCCACCGTGATCCGGGAGGCCGATGTCGATCGAGACATGACGCGGTCGATGGACGACCTCGCGAGGTCACGGGGCCGCGGGGATCGAGGAGCCCGATGAGCCGCGTGGGAAAATGCCGCTTTTGGGCCGGAGTGGGCTTGTCGCCCGGTGTCGAGCGAAGCGCCTTTACCTTATCGATCGCGATGCGGGGGAGGGGCGTCGTCGGAGCGACGGTTAAGCTGGGCGGTGGTTCTTCCGGAGCCGGAAGCCTGCGCCCCTCGAAGATGGCCTGTGACGCTCTTTGGCACAGGCGGATGGCGTGCCGCAGGGATTGGAACGGCAGGGGGCTTTGGGGCAAATGAAAACCTGCGGCGGGTATGGGGCCGCCGCAGGAACATTGTCAGATTTCGCGCCTTTCTGGCGCCTATTCGGCCGTCAGAAGAGGCGGTTTCTTCGAGGAGTCGAGGCGGCGTTTCTCCGGTTCCTCGATCCTCAGGTCGATTTCTCCATCCCGGACACCGACCTTCACGACGCCGCCTTTGGCGAGCTTGCCGAACAGCAGCTCTTCGGCCAGCGGCTTCTTGATCGTTTCCTGGATGACGCGGCCCAAGGGTCGGGCGCCCATCTTGTCGTCATAGCCCTTCTCGGCCAGCCATTCGGCGGCGGGGCGGGTCAGTTCGATCGAGACGTTGCGGTCCATCAGCTGGGCTTCGAGTTGCAGCACGAATTTCTCGACGACCTGCAGGATGGTTTCCTTCGGCAGCGGCGCGAAGGAGATCACCGCATCCAGCCGGTTGCGGAACTCGGGCGTGAAGGTCCGCTCGATGGCGGCCGTGTCCTCTCCCTCGCGCCGGTCGCGGCCGAAGCCGATGGCGGCCTTGGCCTGTTCGGCGGCCCCCGCATTCGAGGTCATGATCAGGATCACGTTGCGGAAATCGACCTGCCGGCCGTTATGGTCGGTCAGTTTGCCGTGATCCATGACCTGCAGCAGGATGTTGAACACATCCGGATGGGCCTTCTCGATCTCGTCGAGCAGCAGCACGCAATGCGGGTTCTGGTCGACACCGTCGGTCAGCATCCCGCCCTGGTCGAAGCCGACATAGCCGGGCGGCGCGCCGATCAGACGGCTGACGGCATGTTTCTCCATGTATTCCGACATGTCGAAGCGCAGCAGTTCCACCCCGAGGCTTGAGGCCAGCTGCTTGGCCACCTCGGTCTTGCCGACACCGGTGGGGCCGGCGAAGAGGTAGTTGCCGATGGGCTTTTCAGGCTCGCGCAGACCGGCCCGGGCCAACTTGATCGAGGCCGAGAGCGCCTCGATCGCCTTGTCCTGGCCGAAGACCACGCGCTTGAGGGTGGTTTCCAGATCCTTCAGCAGCTTGGCATCGTCCTTCGAGACGTTCTTCGGCGGGATCCGGGCGATCTTGGCCACCACGGCCTCGATCTCGCGGGGGCCGATGGTCTTGCGGCGCTTGCTTTCGGCGATCAGATGCTGGGCAGCGCCGGCCTCGTCGATCACGTCGATGGCCTTGTCGGGCAGCTTGCGGTCATGGATATAGCGCGCGGCCAGTTCCACCGCCGACTTGATGGCGTCCGAGGTGTATTTGACCTCATGGTGTTCTTCGAAATAGGGCTTGAGACCCTTGAGGATCTTGACCGCATCCTCGACCGAGGGCTCGGTCACGTCGATCTTCTGGAACCGGCGGCTGAGCGCGCGGTCCTTCTCGAAATGCTGGCGGAACTCCTTGTAGGTGGTCGAGCCCATGCAGCGCAGCTTGCCGCCCTGCAGCGCGGGTTTCAGCAGGTTCGATGCATCCATGGCCCCGCCCGAGGTCGCGCCGGCGCCGATCACGGTATGGATCTCGTCGATGAAGAGGATCGCGTCGGGGTGATCCTCAAGCTCGGTCACAACCGCCTTCAGCCGTTCCTCGAAATCGCCGCGATAGCGGGTACCAGCCAGCAGGGCCCCCATGTCGAGCGAGAAGATCGTGGCCTTCGACAGCACCTCGGGTGTCTCGCCGCCGACGATCTTGCGCGCGAGCCCTTCGGCGATGGCTGTCTTGCCGACGCCCGGGTCGCCCACCAGAAGCGGGTTGTTCTTGCGGCGCCGGCACAGCACCTGGATGCAGCGCTCGACCTCCTGGTCGCGGCCGATCAGCGGGTCGATATCGCCCTTGCGTGACTTGGCGTTGAGATTGACGCAATACTTGGCCAGGGCGGATTCCCGTGCCTCGCCGCCTTCGGGCTGCGCGGCACCGGCCTGGGGTTCCTCCTCGAATTCCGAGGCGCCGGTGACCGGGCGCTGTTCGCCGAAGGACGGGTCCTTGGCGACGCCATGGGCGATGAAATTGACGGCGTCATAGCGCGTCATTTCCTGTTCCTGCAGGAAATAGGCCGCGTTCGATTCGCGCTCGGCAAAGATCGCGACCAGAACATTGGCCCCGGTGACCTCGGTCCGGCCCGAGCTCTGGACATGGATCGCGGCGCGCTGGATCACGCGCTGGAAGGCCGCCGTGGGCACCGCTTCCGAGCCTTCGATATCGGTCACGAGCGTTGCCAGTTCATCTTCGATGAATTCGGTCAGCGTCTTGCGCAACTCCTCGAGATCGACCGAGCAGGCCTTCATCACCTTGGAGGCGTCAGGCTCGTCGATCAGTGCCAGGAGAAGGTGTTCGAGGGTGGCGAGTTCGTGGCGGCGCGCATTGGCCTGGGCCAGCGCAGCGTGAATGGCTTGCTCGAGAGTGTTTGAGAATGAAGGCACGGGACGTGCTCCTTTCCTTCTGTGGCAGAGGTGGGCATTGCCGTTCCTCTACCTTTGCTCTTTAGGATTAAGTTTTGGTTTTTGTTGGCCCGCTTCAAGTTTTTTCTGTTCAAAACCTGGACTCCGTCCCGCGATCGCCCTGTTTTTCGGCAGGCCCGCCGCCGGGACGCGTGGCTCAGAACCTGTCCTTGCGCGCGCGGATCTCGGCGAAGACCTCGATATCGCTTTCGGTTTCCATGCCGAGCGCCTGCCTGAGCTCGGGCCGGTCGGCACGCAGGAACGGATTGGTGGCGAGCTCTACGGAAAGCGGAACTGGAACTGTCGGACGGCCCTCGGCGCGCAGTCGGTCGATTTCCGCGAAGCGGTCGCGGAGCACGGCATTGCCGGGCTCGACAGTCAGGGCGAAGCGGGCATTGGAGGATGTATATTCATGGCCCGAGAATACAAGGGTCTCGGGCGGGAGCGCGGAGAGCTTTTTCAGGCTGTCCCACATCATCGCGGGCGTGCCCTCGAACAGCCTGCCGCAACCAAGCGCCATCAGGCTGTCGGCGGTGAAGACGGCATCCCCCGCGGCAAAGCGGTAGGCGACATGGCCCAGCGTGTGGCCCGGCACCGCGATCACATCGGCCGCAATGGGTCCCTCGCCGATCCGGTCGCCCTCTGACAGCGCCCGGTCGAGCGGCGGCAGCCGGTCGGCCTCGGCCGCCGGCCCCATCACCCTGGCCCCGAAGCGCGCGCGCAGCTCGGCAACGCCCTCGACATGGTCGTGATGGTGGTGGGTGATCAGAATCGTGTCGAGCGTCCAGCCGCGGGTCTCGAGCGCCCCGGCGATCGGGCCGGCCTCGGGCGCATCGATCAGGACCGCGCCGCCGGGTCCCTTGACCAGATAGGCGTAGTTGTCGTTCAGGCAGGGTACGGTGACGATGTCTAGGGGCATGGCATTCTTGTCCGTCTTGGTTATCCTTGCGTTCCAAGGCCCGAAGCCCGGAGGCAGCGCAGGCGGCAATGCATCTCGATGTTCTCGACCTGAGGAACTTCTACTACCGTACCAATCTGGGGCGCGTGGCGCAGAGGGCAATCCGCCAACAGGTGCGCGATATCTGGCCCGTGGCCAAGGGGCAGACGGTGGCGGGGTTCGGCTTCGCGGTGCCGCTGCTGCGGCCCTTGCGGGCCAGCGCGCGCCGGGTGGTGGCGCTGATGCCGGGCCAGCAGGGGGTGATGCCCTGGCCGGCCGGCGAGGAGAATGTCTCGCTGCTGTGTGAAGAGACCGCCTGGCCGCTGCCCGACGGCTTCGTCGACAAGCTGATCCTGTTGCACGGGCTCGAGACCAGCGAGCATCCGGCCGCGGTGCTGGAGGAATCGCTGAGGGTGCTGCGGCCCGGGGGCAGGGCGCTTTTCATCGTGCCGAACCGCTCGGGGCTCTGGGCGCGGCGGGACGGGACGCCGTTCGGCTTCGGCCGTCCCTACAGTTCCGGTCAGCTCGAGGCGCAATTGCGCCAGCACGGTTTCGAACCCGAGGCGCATCGGGCGGCGCTTTTCTCGCCCCCGACCTCAAGGCGATTCTGGCTTAAAACCGCAGCCATTTGGGAAAATGCGGGGCAACGCATGTCTGCCTATTATGCGGGCGGAGTGCTGATGGTCGAGGCAACGAAGCGGGTCTACCGTCCGACCGGGCTGCCCGTGCAGGATGGTCTGCCGCGCCCCTTGCGGATTCTCGAAGGGCTGCCCAAGCCCGGCGCCGAACCGGCCTGAAACCCCAGCCCTGATGGCGTTGCGCGTCCGGTTCGGGGGCGCTCCGGCGGTCCGGCGGGGGCCGGGCACGGACGGGGGCCGGGGTTTGGGGCCGGCCCTGTGCCACAGCTGTGGCACGCGCGTGACATTCTGCGGTTCTAGGCGGTTGCTAGGTCAATCCTCCTCTGCTAAACCCACGCCGATTTCAGAGCGTGCCCGTCAGGGCGCGCCGCTTGATCTGCCCCGTCCGGGTCTTTAACGGGCATGCGAGGGGCCTTAAGACATCGGAAGGGTTGACGTGTCCGAACCAGCTTCGATTTCGTCCGGCATTGCCAAGCGCTATGCCACCGCGCTGTTTGAGATTACCAAGGAAGCCAATGCCATTCCCGCACTCGAGGCCGATGTCGATGCGCTCGACGCCGCGCTTGCCGAAAGCGGGGATTTTCGGGATCTGATCTCGTCGCCCGTCTATTCGCGGGATCAGCAATCGCGTGCCATCGGCGCGATTGCGTCGAAAATGGGGCTGGGGCAAATTCTTGCCAATACGCTGCAGCTGATGGGCTCCAAACGGCGCCTGTTCGTGCTGCCGCAGCTGGTTTCCGAACTTCGCGCGCTGATCGCCGAGGCCAAGGGCGAGGTCAGCGCCGAGGTCGTTTCGGCCCGGCCGCTGAGCGAGGCCCAGCGCAAGGCCCTGGCCGAGGCGCTCAAGCAGAACGCCGGCAAGGACGTCAAGATAAATGCTTCCGTCGATGAGAGTCTCATCGGCGGCCTTATCGTAAAACTGGGCTCGAAGATGATCGACACCTCGATCCGTGCGCGGCTCAGTGCACTCCAGAACACCATGAAAGAGGTCGGATAAATGGGTATCCAAGCAGCTGAGATCTCTGCGATCCTCAAGGAGCAGATCAAGAATTTCGGTCAGGAGGCCGAAGTTGCAGAGGTAGGCCGCGTGCTGTCGGTGGGTGACGGCATTGCCCGTGTCCATGGCCTCGACAACGTCCAAGCGGGCGAGATGGTCGAGTTTCCGGGCGGTATCCGGGGCATGGCGCTGAACCTCGAGGTCGACAATGTCGGCATCGTGATCTTCGGCTCGGACCGTGCCATCAAGGAAGGCGATGTCGTCAAGCGCACCAACGCGATCGTGGACGTGCCCTGTGGTGATGCGCTGCTGGGCCGCGTGGTCGATGCTCTGGGCAACCCGATCGACGGCAAGGGCCCGATCGCGGCGACCGAGCGCCGCGTCGGCGACGTCAAGGCGCCGGGCATCATCCCGCGCAAATCGGTGCATGAGCCGATGGCCACCGGCCTGAAATCGGTCGACGCCATGATCCCGATCGGCCGCGGCCAGCGCGAGCTGATCATCGGCGACCGGCAGACCGGCAAGACCGCTGTGGCGCTCGACACGATCCTGAACCAGAAATCCTACAACGAAGCCGCAGGCGACGACGAGAGCAAGAAGCTCTACTGCGTCTACGTCGCCATCGGGCAGAAGCGCTCGACCGTGGCCCAGCTGGTGAAGAAGCTCGAGGAAACCGGCGCGATGGCCTATTCCATCATCGTCGCCGCCACCGCCTCGGACCCGGCGCCGATGCAGTATCTCGCCCCCTATACCGCGACTGCGATGGGCGAGTTCTTCCGCGACAATGGCCGTCATGCGCTGATGGTCTATGACGATCTGTCGAAACAGGCCGTCGCCTACCGTCAGATGTCGCTGCTGCTGCGCCGTCCGCCGGGGCGTGAAGCCTACCCGGGCGACGTGTTCTACCTGCACTCCCGCCTGCTGGAACGTTCGGCCAAGATGAACGAGGATCACGGCGCGGGCTCGCTGACCGCCCTGCCGATCATCGAGACCCAGGCGGGCGACGTGTCGGCCTATATCCCGACCAACGTGATCTCGATCACCGACGGCCAGATCTTCCTTGAAACCGACCTGTTCTATCAGGGCATCCGTCCGGCCGTGAACACCGGTCTGTCGGTGTCGCGTGTGGGCTCTGCGGCCCAGACCAACGCGATGAAATCGGTTGCGGGCCCGGTGAAGCTGGAACTGGCGCAGTATCGCGAGATGGCGGCCTTTGCCCAGTTCGGCTCGGACCTCGACGCCGCGACCCAGAAGCTGCTGAACCGCGGCGCGCGTCTGACCGAGCTGATGAAGCAGCCGCAATACTCGCCGCTGACCAATGCCGAGATCGTCTGCGTGATCTTCGCGGGCACCCAGGGCTATATCGACAAGGTCGCCGTCAAGGACGTGACCCGCTACGAGACCGACCTGCTGACCTTCCTGCGCAGCAGGCATCAGGATCTTCTGGACGACATCACCAACAACGACCGCAAGGTGAAGGGCGAGCTCGAGGATAAGATCCGCGCCGCGCTGGACGAATTCGCCAAGAACTTCGCCTGAGCGTGGATGGGATCGGGATAGATGCCTAGCCTCAAGGACCTCAAGAACCGGATCGCCAGCGTCAAGTCGACGCGGAAGATCACGAAGGCCATGCAGATGGTCGCGGCGGCCAAGCTCCGCCGCGCCCAGGAAGCCGCCGAGAACGCGCGCCCCTATGCCGCGCAGATGGAAAAGGTCATGTCCGGACTCGCGGCCTCGGCCACGGGGGCGGCCAATGCGCCGAAACTCCTCGTCGGTACCGGCTCCGAGAAGGTGCACCTCCTGGTCGTCATGACGGCCGAGAGGGGCCTTTGCGGCGGCTTCAACTCGTCGATCGTGCGTCTGGCGCGCCACAAGGCGCAGGACCTCATCGCCGAGGGCAAGACCGTCAAGATCCTGACCGTGGGCCGCAAGGGCCGCGAGCAGCTGAAGCGCGACCTCGGCGACCATTTCGTCGGCCATGTCGACCTGAGCGAGGTCAAGCGCATCCGCTACGGCAATGCGCGCGAGATCTCGCAGGACATCATCTCCCGCTTCGAGGCGGGCGAGTTCGACGTCGCAACGATCTTCTTCAGCCGCTTCAAGTCGGTGATCAGCCAGGAACCGACCGCCCAGCAGATCATCCCGGCCGTCTTCGACGAACCCGAGGACAGCTCGACCATGTATGATTACGAGCCCACCGAGGGCGAGATCATGGCCGAGCTTCTGCCCCGCGGGGTGGCGACCCAGATCTTCGCCGCGCTCCTCGAGAACGGCGCCTCCGAACAGGGCGCGCGGATGTCTGCCATGGACAACGCGACCCGGAACGCGGGCGAGATGATCGACAAGCTGAACCTCGAGTACAACCGCTCGCGTCAGGCTGCGATCACCAAGGAGCTGATCGAAATCATTTCGGGCGCCGAGGCGCTCTAACGGAACCGGAGAAACGACAATGGCAAATGCTGTAGGCAAGGTCACCCAGGTGATTGGTGCCGTGGTCGACGTTCAATTCGACCAACACCTGCCCGAGATCCTGAACGCGCTGGAAACCGAGAACAACGGCAAGCGTCTGGTGCTGGAAGTGGCCCAGCACCTCGGGGAAAACACCGTGCGCACCATCGCCATGGACGCGACCGAGGGTCTCGTGCGCGGCGCCAAGGTGACCGATCTGGAAAAGCCGATCTCGGTGCCGGTGGGCGATGCCACGCTCGGCCGCATCCTGAACGTGATCGGCGAGCCGGTCGATGAAAAGGGTCCGGTGCACGCCACGGAAACCCGCGCCATCCACCAGCCGGCGCCCGAATTCGCCGAACAGTCGACCTCGTCCGAGATCCTCGTGACCGGCATCAAGGTCATCGACCTGCTGGCGCCCTATTCCAAGGGCGGCAAGGTCGGCCTCTTCGGCGGTGCCGGCGTGGGCAAGACCGTTCTGATCATGGAACTGATCAACAACATCGCCAAGGTGCACTCCGGCTACTCGGTGTTCGCGGGTGTTGGCGAGCGGACCCGTGAAGGCAACGACCTCTATCACGAGATGATCGAGTCGAACGTCATCAAGGTCGACGATCTGTCCAAGTCGCAGGTGGCGCTGGTCTATGGCCAGATGAACGAGCCTCCGGGAGCCCGGGCCCGCGTCGCGCTGACCGGCCTGACCCTGGCCGAGCAGTTCCGCGACCAGTCCGGCACCGACGTGCTGTTCTTCGTCGACAACATCTTCCGCTTCACCCAGGCGGGCTCCGAGGTGTCGGCGCTTCTGGGCCGGATCCCCTCGGCGGTGGGCTATCAGCCGACGCTGGCGACCGACATGGGCGCGCTGCAGGAACGCATCACCTCGACCAAGCGTGGCTCGATCACCTCGGTTCAGGCGATCTACGTGCCTGCGGACGACCTCACCGACCCGGCGCCCGCGACCTCGTTCGCCCACCTCGACGCCACCACCGTGCTGTCGCGTGCGATTTCCGAACTCGGCATCTACCCGGCGGTGGATCCGCTCGACTCGACCTCGCGGATCCTCGATCCCTCCGTCGTCGGCGAAGAGCATTACCAAGTGGCGCGTGACGTTCAGGGCATCCTGCAACGCTACAAGTCGCTGCAGGACATCATCGCCATTCTTGGCATGGACGAACTGTCGGAAGAGGACAAGCTGACCGTGGCCCGCGCCCGGAAGATCCAGCGGTTCCTCAGCCAGCCCTTCGACGTGGCGAAGGTCTTCACCGGTTCGGACGGCGTCCAGGTGCCGCTTGAAAAGACCATCGCGTCGTTCAAGGCGGTCGTGGCCGGCGAATACGATCACTTGCCCGAAGCCGCCTTCTACATGGTGGGCGACATCGACGATGTGGTCGCCAAGGCCGAGAAGATGGCGGCCGACGCGGCCTGATAGGGGTTTCGGCTCCGGGCGGTCCTGCCGCCCGGAGCCAGCTTGCAAGGAGGCAACATGGCCGACACGATGCAATTCGATCTGGTGGCGCCGGAACGCCGCGTGGCCTCGGAAAAGGCGACCTCGGTCGTGATCCCGGGCTTCGAGGGCGACCTGACCGCGATGCCCCAGCACGCGCCCCTGATCACCACCCTGCGCCCCGGCCTGCTGGAGGTCTTCACCGAGTCCGGGTCGCGGAAATATATCGTCACCGGCGGCTTCGCCGAGATCACCGCCGACGGGGCCACGGTGCTGGCCGAGCGCTCGCACCCGGTCGAAGAGGTGACCCAGGAGATGATCGACGAGATGGTCGCCGAGGCCCGCGCGGCCGCCCGTGACGCCCATCCCGACGTTGTCGACGCCGCGGCCAGGATGCTGGCCGACATGGTGGCGATGGGTACGCATATGGGCTTCGAGCCCCGGGCCTGAGGCCCGAAGCTTCGACGTTCCGGAAAGGGTCCGCCATGGCGGACCCTTTTTCATATGGAGGCCCTCCGGGCGGTCGGCCTGGCTCGGGGGTGGGCGCGCGTGTTTCCGGCTCGTGCCGGCGGGCGGACGGTTCCGGGACTTCCGTCCTTCTTCGCCCAGAGAGGCCGGCGGTCTCCCTCGGGGCCTCCGGGCAGCCGCGCCCGCCGGCTGCGGCCGGGCGGGCGGTTTCATGCGCTCGTCGGGCGGTGGCGCCCGCACATGCGATGGGGGCGCGCCTCCGGCGGCTTTCGGTCGCCCCTGCCATCGTGCCCGGACCGATGATGGCCCGTGCCCGGCACCTGCCTTCCCGTCGCTCGGCCTCATGCCCTCGTGCGCGGTCGCGCCGTTGGCTTGCAGGCCTGAGGGCCCAGACCGGTCATGTCGGGCGAGAGGCGTTTTCTCACCGGCTTCCCGTCTTCCGCGTGACGGTGGCGCAGAGCCCCGGCGGCGGCTTGCGGTCGCGCCGCCGCCCTGAAACGACAGGAACGGGGGCACACGGCTCGCGGCCCGTCAGCCCAGCCAACGAAACGCGGGCTGCGTTCGGCTGCTAACCGAGCGATTTCATGCCCCGCTCGATCCCGTCCAGGGTCATCGGCACCATGCGGTCTTCGAATATCTCCCGAATCATGCCGATCGACCGGGTATGGGGCCAGTGCCGCTCGGGGACCGGGTTGATCCAGAGATGGTCCGGCCATTGTGCGCGGGCGCGCTCCAGCCAGACCTGGCCGGGCTCGGCGTTCCAGTGCTCGTTGGCGCCGCCGGCAAAGGCGATCTCATAGGGCGACATGCTGGCATCGCCGACGAAGATGCACTTGTAGTCGGACCCGTAGGTCCGCAACACCTCCCAGGTCGGCGTGACCCGGTCCCAGCGGCGGCGGTTCTCGCGCCAGACGCCTTCGTAAAGGCAGTTGTGGAAGTAGTAATGCTCGAGATGCTTGAACTCGGCGCGCGCAGCCGAGAACAGCTCTTCGACCACCCGGATATGGTCGTCCATCGATCCGCCGACATCCAGAAACAGCAGCACCTTGACGGCATTGCGCCGTTCGGGCCGGGTCTTGACGTCGAGATAGCCGCGATCGGCGGTCGCGCGGATCGTGCCGTCGAGGTCGAGTTCCTCGCGGGCGCCGTCGCGGGCCCAGCGGCGAAGGCGTTTCAGCGCCACCTTGATGTTGCGGGTGCCAAGCTCGACCGAATCGTCGAGATTGCGGAACTCGCGCCGGTCCCAGACCTTGACCGCGCGGCGGTGGCGGCTTTCGTCCTGACCGATCCGCACGCCCTCGGGATTGTAGCCGTAGGCCCCGAAGGGCGAGGTTCCGGCGGTGCCGATCCACCTGTTGCCGCCTTGATGGCGTTCTTTCTGCTCCTTCAGCCGTTCCTTGAGCGCCTCCATCAGCTTGTCGAACCCGCCCATGGCCTCGATCCCGGCCCGCTCCTCGGGGCTGAGATCGCGCTCGGCCAGCTTGCGCAGCCATTCCTCGGGCAGATCGAGCGCCTCGATCACCTCGCCGGGATCGATCTCCTCGAGCCCGCCGAAACTTTGCGCGAAGGCCCGGTCGAACCGGTCGAGCTGGCGCTCGTCCTTCACCAGCGCGGTGCGGGCGAGATAATAGAAGCCCTCGGCGTCATAGGTGACGAGCCCGGCCTTCATGCCGTCGAGAAAGCTCAGATACTCGCGGAGCGAGACCGGAATGCCGCTGGCGCGGAGGGTGTGGAAGAAGGGCAGGAACATGGCGCAAGAATAGGGCCACCGGCCCCGGTCGGAAAGGGCTTGCAGGCCCGGACTAGTCGGACCGGGCCGGGGACAGGCTGGCGATATCGGCCATCCGGGCCCGCACCTCCGCCGCCGAGCCGAAGCCATAGCGGGCCCAGCCAAGCGCCTCGTGCCGGATTGCGCCTGCCTCGTTGCCCCGGCCGAGCATCTCGAGCGCCGTGGCCTTCATCAACAGCATCGAGGCCAGCAGCGCCGCATTCTCGCCCGCCCGGACATCGTCGAGATGGGCGTCGATCAGCGCAATCGCGGCTGCGGGCCGGTCGCCCGACAGCGCGAAGGCGGCGATATGCATGGCCACATGGGCCGATTGCACCCGCGTCACGGGTTGGGCCGCATAGATCCTTCCGGCTTCGACGAAGGCCGCAAGCGAGGTCTCCGCCGCGTTCCGGTCGAGCGACAGCCGCCCCAGGGCAAACAGGCTGAAGCCCATCCGGGTGTCGCGCCAGCCCTGGCTGCGGGCGATCTCGACAGCCCTGCGGGCCGCCGCCACCCGGCGCGAGGAGGAGGTTGCCGGTCCGAGCGCGGTCTCGATGGCGTCGATCCAGGCCCGCGGCGTGGGCGAGGACGGCAGGGCCGGGCCAGGTCGCTCGCCGCGCGGATTGAGCCTTGCGAGAAGTCCGGGCAGCAGCCGCTCGGCCTCCTGCCGGGTGGTGCCGTTCGGAAGTTCGGGCGCGTAATAGACGCGCAGCACCAGCATGTCGAAGCCGGTCAGGACGGTGTGGAAATTGTCGTCGTTGAAGACCGAATCGGGCAGTCGGTACAGATCGTTCAGTGGGCCGATGGCCTGGGCGAGTTCCTCATGCAGGCAGTCACGCACTTCCTGCGGGCTGACATCGCCGGGAATGAAGACCGTCACTCGCTCGCGGATGGCAAGCGTCGTCCAGTCGATCTCGCCCGAGCGGCGGCTGCGGCGGTATTCGTCCCAGGACGAGATCCGGGGCACGACGAAACAGGCGGCCTGCGGCACCAGCCGCTGAAGCTTGGCCCGGGCAACGAACTCGATGGTGACCTTGGCATCTGCATCGGAGGCGACGCGGCGGATGCTAATGCCGGCCTCGCGGCGGAGCCGGGCCAGAAGCGCGGCCAGATCGGGCCCGAGGGTCGGCGGTGCAGGGCCGGTGACGCGCAGGGTGATCGGTTCCTCAAAGCGGGTCATGTAGGGCAGGGGGCGCCCGCTTTCCATCTGGAAGGCAAGATCGAGGAAGTCCCGGGCGATGGCGGCATTCGGGCGCTCGGGCGGCGTCACGCGGTGGCTGGTGAAGGTCTTCATCGGCGGCAGTTCGGCTGCGGCCGTCGGGGGAGGGGCGCTCAGCTCGGGGCGCGGGGCGGTGGCGCAGCCTGCAAGCGCAAGGGCCAGCACGAGGCTCGCCATCCGCGAGGCATGCCGCGTGACAGGCGTCGGCGCAGGTCCCGGCACAGGCCCCCGTCCGGTGGCGCTCCGCCAAGGGTGGCTTTGGCGGGGGGCGTCAGCCACGGACATATTTCACGAAGGCTGTGGGCTGGCCGATGCGGTCGTAAAGCTGTCGGGCGGTGTCGTTGAACTCCTGTGTCAGCCAGTAGACCGAGGGCGTGCCGCGGGAATCGGCCACGGCATAGACCGCCTCGATCAGGGCCCGGCCGACGCCGCGGCCGCGAACCTCGGGATCGGCATAGAGGTCTTGCAGATAGCAGACGTTTTCGGGCTTCCAGCAATGCCGGTGGAAGATGAAATGCACCAGCCCGACCGGGCGGCCACCGATCAGCGCGAGACGGCAGCCCATGTTCGGGTCGCCGCCATGCAGCAGCCGGGCGAAGGTGATGTCGCAGGTCTCGGCCGGAACCGCGCTGTCATAGAAATCGAGATAGGCGGTCCAGAGGCGGCGCCAGGCGGCGGCGTCTTCGGGGCGAAGCGGACGGACGAGAAGGTCGGTCACGGAGGGGCCTTTCGCGGGGGGGCAGGGAGGATTCCGACGCCCGCATCTTGCGAGACCGGCGGAGGCTTCACAAGGGTCGGCGGTATGTGACGGGCGATGAGGGGCGGGAGCGTGTCTCCCGGGCCTGGGACGGGCCTTTGGATGAGGCCTGTTGCGGGGGGCTACCGCAGGGGCATTTCAGGCGCTTTTGCCCGGGCCGGATGGCTGGCGTGAAAAAACCCTTGCCGAAGGCGAAAGAATTGCGACCGGAGGCGCTTGACGGGGGCTCTGGGCGTCAATAAAAGGCACGTCACGCCGGGCGAGCCCGGAAGGCGCTGCGGTTGTAGCTCAGTTGGTTAGAGTACCGGCCTGTCACGCCGGGGGTCGCGGGTTCGAGCCCCGTCAACCGCGCCACCGCCTTCCTGTTTGTCCTGCGCGATGCGCGGTTGTAGCTCAGTTGGTTAGAGTACCGGCCTGTCACGCCGGGGGTCGCGGGTTCGAGCCCCGTCAACCGCGCCACTTATTCCTGAAATTGAAAATATTGCCGCCCGGCCAGAGGGCAGGGCGCTCCCGCCCGTCTTTGGCGGCCTGGCGGCCGCCGCATCCCGTTGGGCCCGGCGCCGCGCTGTGGCGCGGCGCGCCCGGATATCCGGGCGCTGGCAGTGCGCTTCGGGGGAGCGTGTCAGGCAGAGGGGCTCGGGGGAGGCTGCGGCCGCATTGCGGGACGGCCGGAGCGATGGTGTCAGGTGCAAGGATCAGACCCGTGGATCAGACCCGGGGATCTGGCCCGGAGGTCAGGTCTGCGGATCAGGCAGACAGGGCCGCGAGGATGCGTGCCCAGCTGCGGATGCCCTTGTGGAAGCTCTCGAGGTCGTATTTCTCATTCGGCGAGTGGATCGCGTCATCGTCCTTGCCGAAGCCGATCAGCATCGAGTCCATGTCGAGCAGCGTCCGGAAATAGCCCGCCACCGGGATCGAGCCGCCCGAGCCGACGAAGGCGGCGGGATGCGGCCATTCGTCCGAGAGGGCCTGGCGCGCCTTCTCGAAGGCCGGGTCGCTGATCGACATCTGCGAGGCGGGCGAGGCGCCATGCGGCGCGAATTCGACCGAGCAGTCGGGCGGCAGCAGGCCGCGCACCATCTCGCGGAACGATTCGCGGATCCGGACCGGGTCCTGGCTGCCGACGAGGCGGAAGCTGATCTTGGCCGAGGCCTTCGAGGGCAGCACGGTCTTGAAGCCCGCGCCTTCATAGCCGCCGGAGATGCCGTTGATCTCGCAGGTCGGGCGCGACCAGAGCATCTCGAGCACCGAGCGGCCTTCTTCGCCCGCAGGCACCGACAGCCCGACCTCGCCCAGGAACTGCGCCGGATCGAAACCGGTCGCCTGCCATTGTGCCAGGATCTCCTCGGGCATCTCGGGCACGCCCTCGTAGAAGCCGGGCACCGTCACCCGCCCGGTCTCGTCATGCAGCGCGGCAATGATCCGGGACAGCACCCGGATCGGGTTGATCGCCGGGCCGCCATACATGCCCGAATGCAGGTCCTTGTCGGGGCCGGTGATGGTGATCTCCTCGCCGACGAGTCCGCGCAGCATGGTGACGATGGCGGGCGTCGCATCGCCCAGCATGCCGGTATCGCAGATCAGCGCGAGATCGGCCTTCAGCATCTCGGCATTCTCCCTGAGGAAGGGCACCATCGAGGGCGAGCCCGATTCCTCTTCGCCTTCGAGGAACATCGTGATCCGGGCGGGCAGGCTGCCATGCACCGCCTTCCAGGCGCGGCAGGCCTCGACGAAGGTCATCAGCTGGCCCTTGTCATCGCCCGCGCCGCGGGCGCGGATCACCTTGCCCTTCGGCGTCTCCTCGATCGCCGGATCGAACGGATCGCGTGCCCAGAGCGACAGCGGATCGACCGGCTGCACGTCGTAATGACCGTAGAACAGCAGGCTGGGGCCGGTGTCGCCGCCCTTGCCGACGACCATCGGGTGCTTCGGGGTCGGGCAGGTGCGGGCCTCGAAGCCGATCGAGGCGAGGTCGCGCACCATCCAGTCGGCGGCCTCGCGGCAGGCCTCGGCATGCGCCGGGTCGGTCGAGATCGAGGGGATGCGGAGCAGCGCCATCAGACGGTCGAGCGCCTGCGGCAGGTCGGCGTCGATGCGGGCGAGAACGGGGTCGAGACTCATCGCTATATCCTTCCGGTGCGGGGGGTGCGCGGACCCTATCAGGCGGGCCGGGACTGTCCAGAGGGCTGGCCAGAGGGCTGTCCGGAGGCCAGAGCGAAGGGCTGGAACAGCGCCGCGCGCCGGTCTAGGGTCCCGGAAGATCAAGCGACAGGAGGACGATATGCTGCGGAGCAACGGGCTCGCGAAGCCGAATGCCAATCGGAAGATGCGGGTCGCGACAGGGGCGCGTCCGGGGCCTGCGCTGCCGCTCGGGGAGGGGCCGGGCCCGGTACTGGGGGCCGCACTGGGGCCCGCACTGGGGCTGGTACTGGGGCTGGGGGCTGCGGCGGCGGTCTCGGCCGCGCCGGTCGATGGCAAGGGCGCGCGCAAGCTTCTGTTCAAGCCCGAGGGGGCCGAAGTCGTGGTGGTCGATCTGCCCTTCCTGTCGGAGAATGACCGCAAGACCCTCGCCGTCGTCGGGGCACAGCAGCCCTATTACGGTGCCATCGCGGTCGCGCCGACCGAGGGCCTGCGGTCCAAAGCCACCCTGGCGGCGGCCAATTACCACGATGTCGACGCGGCCCGTGTCGCCGCGCTCAGGGGCTGTGACGCGGCGCGCCAGCCCCGGGGAGAGCCCTGCGTGATCGCCGCCGAGATCCGGCCGAAGGGCTGGGAACCGCGCGGATTGCAGCTGTCGGCGGATGCCACCGAAGGGCTGGGCCGCGAATACGGACGCCGCGGCGGTCCGCGCGCGATGGCGATCTCGCCATCGACGGGGCGCTGGGCGGTGAGCAAGGGGCAGGGGGCTGCGTCCGACGCGCTGTCGGCCTGCGCCGAGCAATCCGGCGCCACGGATTGCCGGATTGCGGTCGAGGACCGCTGAGGTGCCGGGGCCTGCGGCCGGGCCTTCCGGCCGCGCGGCGCGGGCCTGCGGCGTCATTTTGCGCGCTGCGAACTGTGTCCAGACAAGCTTACAGTGTACCTGTCCATCTGAATTGACAGAAATCAATGTTCAAACCTCAAAACTGTCGCTAAGCTGACGGACGTATGCTGTGCGCAGACGCGCCTTGAGGCCGAATCGCGCCATATTGCTCTGGTACCGGTGGATCGCAGAAACCCTGTTTCCGATCGGAACGCCCGGCCCGGAGAAGATGGTGCAAAAGCAAGGATCGGCTGAAAATTGTGCAGCATCATGCTTCGATACCCGATGTTTTTCGCATATGAGAAACGGACGGGGAAACGGAAACGGCGCTACGCCCTGTCCCGGCCGGGACAGACGGAACGCCAAAGGGGTCGGTCGGTGACCCCGAAACGCAGAAGGATCCGGCGGGTTCCGCAGGGCGGACGTGACGGACATCTTCGAGGGCCTTGAGAGGCCGACACAAAAGGAGAGACCCGGTGGATTATACCGCTGCTTTGGACGCATCCATCAACCGGCTGCATGAAGAAGGACGCTACCGCACCTTCATCGATATCGAACGGCGCAAGGGCGCCTTTCCCGAGGCGGTCTGGAGCCGTCCCGACGGTGAGAACCAGGACATCGTCGTCTGGTGCGGTAACGACTATCTGGGCATGGGACAGCATCCGACGGTGATCGCCGCCATGCAGGATGCGATCTCGGCGACCGGTGCCGGGTCGGGTGGCACCCGCAACATCTCGGGCACCACGATCTATCACCGCCGCCTCGAGGCCGAACTGGCCGACCTGCATCAGAAAGAGGCCGCGCTGGTCTTCAACTCGGCCTATATGGCCAATGATGCCACGCTCTCGACCCTGCCGGCGCTGTTCAAGGATCTGGTCATCGTCTCGGACGAGCTGAACCATGCCTCGATGATCCAGGGCATCCGCCATGGCCGTTGCGACAAGCACATCTTCCGCCACAATGACGTGGCGCATCTGCGCCAGGTGCTGGAAAGCATCGAGAAGGGCCGCCCGATCCTGATCGCCTTCGAATCCATCTACTCGATGGACGGCGATTTCGGTCCGATCGAGGAGATCTGCGACCTGGCCGACGAATTCGGCGCGCTGACCTATATCGACGAGGTCCATGCGGTCGGCATGTACGGCCCCCGCGGTGCCGGTGTCGCCGAGCGCGACAATCTGATGCACCGGATCGACATCATCAACGGCACACTCTCCAAGGCCTATGGCGTCTATGGCGGCTATGTCGCGGCTTCGGCCAAGATGTGCGACGCTGTCCGCTCCTATGCGCCGGGCTACATCTTCACCACCTCGCTGCCGCCGACCATCGCGGCCGGGGCCTGTGCCTCGGTGCACCACCTGAAATCCGATGTCACGCTCCGCGAGAGGCATCAGGACCGGGCCCGTGTGCTCAAGGCCCGCTTCAAGGGGCTCGGCATGCCGGTGATCGACCATGGCAGCCATATCGTGCCGCTCATCGTCGGCGATCCGGTCCACACCAAGCGGATCTCGGACATGCTGCTGGAAGGCTACGGCATCTACGTGCAGCCGATCAACTTCCCGACCGTGCCGCGCGGCACCGAGCGGCTGCGCTTCACGCCCTCGCCGGTGCACACGCCCGAGCAGATGGATGCGCTGATCCGTGCGATGGACGAGCTCTGGTCACAATGTGCGCTGAATCGCGCCGAACTGACGGCCTAGGCGCATCCGCGGGTGTACCGCTCCCGCGCTTGTGATAATGTTTCGGAAACGAGGCGGCGATTCCATGACGCGCCGCCTCGGCAGGGACAATAAGGCAGGCACAGGGCGGTTCCATGATCAGGCGCAGGCAGCCGCGCGCGGCTGATGACTCGCAGGACACACCCAGAGGGTTCGATGCGTTCGAGTTGCGTCTGGGGGATGTCATGCGGGGCGAGCGGGCGACGCTCG
Organism: Rhodovulum sp. HP10; assembly: GCF_047553435.1. NCBI lineage: Bacteria > Pseudomonadati > Pseudomonadota > Alphaproteobacteria > Rhodobacterales > Paracoccaceae > Rhodovulum > Rhodovulum sp. HP10. The sequence goes on along the minus strand of NZ_CP180201.1, from coordinate 921,038 downwards.
GCAAGTCCCTGCTGGATGTCCAGCGCGAGCTGAAGATCCGCGCCACCTATATCGCCGCCATCGAGAATGCCGATCCCACCGCCTTCGAAACCCCCGGTTTCATCGCGGGCTATGTGCGCTCCTATGCGCGCTATCTCGGGCTCGACCCGGAATGGGCCTATCGCCGCTTCTGCGAAGAGGGCGATTTCGCGACCGTAAATGCGATGGACGCCGCCGCGTCGCACAAGCCGCAACCGGCGCGTCGCAAGCCCGTTTCCGAGCCGCTGGCCGACCCCAATGCCATTTTCGTTCCCCGCGGCCCGGCGATGTTCTCGCAGGTCCAGCCCGGGGCCATCGGCTCGATGCTTGTGCTGCTGTCGCTGATCGCCGTGCTCGGCTATGGCGGCTGGTCGGTGCTGAAGGAGATCCAGCAGGTTCGGCTCGCCCCGCTCGACGACCAGCCGGGCCTGATGGCCGATGTCGATCCGCTTCAGGTGGCCGGGAACGTGCCGGTCTCGGACAACGCGCCCTCTGCCCCGCCCTCGGTCGAGGCGCTCGACCGGCTCTATCGTCCCCAGGCGCTCGACCGTCCGGTGATGGTTGCCCGTGACGGACCGATCGCGACCATCGACCCGGGCGAGATCGGCGTTCTGGTCAGCGACCGGGCGCAGCGCGCGGCCGAGCGCTCCTTCGACGCCGCCGTCACGACGGCGCTGGCCGAGGCGGGGGCCGGAGGGCAGCGTGGCCTCATGCGCGGGAGGTCCGGGGCAGATAGCGGATCTGTCCAGGTGGTCGCCGCCGATGCGACGCCCGAGCTCGCGATCCTCGCGGTCCGGCCCGCCTGGGTGCGGATTTCGGCCGCCGACGGAACCGTGCTGCTCGAAAAGATCCTCGATGCCGGAGAAAGTTACGTGCTGCCCCGTACCGAAGAGCCGCCGCGGCTGCGGGCAGGCAATTCGGGCTCCGTCTATTTCTCGGTCAACGGCCATACCTACGGGCCGTCGGCGCCGGGGGCGAAGGTGGCCAAGAATATCGAGCTCTCGCCCCGTGCGCTGACCGAGCGTTATCAGCTGGCCGATATCCAGGCCGATCCCGATCTGGCGGTGGCGCTGGCGCAGAATGACGTGTCGGCAGGGGCTGCGGGGCCGTCGCGCTGAGCCACACAGGGGGGGCGCGGCAAGGCCGCGCGTTGCGCCGGGTCCGGGAATCTTCTATCCCGAAGGTGGATTAACCAACGCTCGGACAGGTAGACCCATGTCGCTCAATTCCGTGCGCCCCTGGCGCAGTATCGACCGCCGAAAATCCCGTCAGATCCATGTCGGCCCTGTTGCCGTGGGCGGCGATGCGCCGATTTCGGTCCAGACCATGACCAATACGGTGACGACCGATGTGAAGGGTACGCTCGGACAGATCCTGCGGGCGGCCGAGGCGGGGGCCGATATCGTCCGGGTCTCGGTGCCCGACGAGGCCTCGTCGCGCGCGCTGAAGGAAATCGTCGCCGAAAGCCCGGTGCCGATCGTGGCCGACATCCATTTCCACTACAAGCGCGGTATCGAGGCGGCCGAGGCGGGCGCTGCCTGCCTGCGCATCAACCCCGGCAATATCGGCGATGAGAAGCGGGTGAAGGAGGTCATCAAGGCCGCCCGCGATCATGGCTGCTCTATGCGGATCGGGGTGAATGCCGGTTCGCTGGAAAAGCACCTGCTCGAGAAATACGGCGAGCCCTGTCCCGAAGCGATGGTCGAGTCGGCGCTCGAACATATCCGCATCCTCGAGGATAACGACTTCTTCGAGTTCAAGATCTCGGTGAAGGCCTCCGACGTGTTCCTGGCCGCGGCCGCCTATCAGGGCATCGCCGAGGTCACCGAGGCGCCGATCCATCTGGGCATCACCGAGGCGGGGGGATTTGTCTCGGGCACGATCAAGTCGGCGATCGGTCTGGGCAACCTGCTCTGGATGGGGATCGGCGACACGCTGCGGGTCTCGCTCTCGGCCGATCCGGTCGAGGAGATCAAGGTCGGCTACGAGATCCTCAAGGCGCTGGGGCTGCGGCACCGGGGCGTGAACATCATCTCCTGCCCGTCCTGCGCGCGGCAGGGCTTCGACGTCATCCGGACGGTCGAGGCGCTGGAGAAGCGGCTTGAACACATCAAGACCCCGATGAGCCTTTCGATCATCGGCTGTGTGGTGAACGGGCCGGGCGAGGCGCTGATGACCGATGTCGGTTTTACCGGGGGCGGCAACGGCAATGGCATGGTCTATCTCGCGGGCAAGCAGGACCACAGGATCTCGAACGAGGCGATGATCGATCATATCGTCGAGGAGGTCGAGAAGAAGGCCGCTGAAATCGAGACCGCCCAGACCGTCTCCGGGGCCGAAGCGGCCGAGTAGCCCGACCGGTGCCGCCGGACGAAAATTCTTCGTCGAAGAATTTTGGTCCGGGAGCCGCCGCTATGTCAGGAAAGCCCCGGGAAAATTCGCGAATTTTCCCGAAGCTCTGCTGTCAGTCCGCCCGGGCTTCCTCGACCAGTTGCCTCATGCCGTCGAGCGGAACATAGCCCCGGATCATCTGGTCCCCGAGGATGAAGGTCGGCGTGCCCGAGATCTGCAGCCGTTGCGCCAGCGCGTGGTTGTCGGCGATCACCGCCTCGACCTCGGGGGACTTCATCCGCTCCAGCACCGCCGCGGCATCCAGCCCGTTCTCCTCGGCCAGCCGTTTCAGCGACTCGTCGCTGACATTGCCGCGGAAGGTGATCAGGGCGTCATGGACCTTTTCATAGGCCGCGTCCCCGGCCAGTTGCTTGACCGCGATGGCAAAGCGCGAGGACTGCACCGACTGTTCTCCGAGGATGGGGAATTCCTTCACCACGAAGCGGATATTGCCGTCGCTTTCGACCAGCTCCGACACTTCGGAATAGGATTTTCGGCAGTAGGTGCAGCGGTAATCGGTGAATTCGACAAGGGTCACGTCGCCCTCGGGATTGCCGCCGACCCAGGAAACGCCGTCCTCGAAGATGTCCTCTGCATTGACCCGGACCAGCGTCTCGTCATTCTGCGCCTGGGCAGTGGCCTGGCGTTGTTCGAGGACGCCGATCGCCTCCATCAGCACCTCGGGATTATCCATCAGATAGGACCGCACTTCGGCGCGGAAGGCCTCGCGCTCGGCCGCGCTCATGTCGGTGAACTCGAAGGCTCCGGTCTGAGCCGCGAGGGGGGCGGCGAGGGGGGCGGTGAGGCCAAGGGCCATCAGCGCGGCTGCGGTCATTCGGGTCATCGGCTCTCTCCGTTCGTCGTGACGCGGGTCGGACCTTGTTCCACCATATCCGGGCGACGGCGCCAATGGGCAAAAGCCGGGGCCGGGGTCACTTCTTGCGGCGGATCGCCTCGACCATGCGCAGAAGCGCGACAGCTGGCACGTCGCCGCGCACCATGGTCTGCTTCATGACCTGCGCGGGGGCCGGACCCAGATCCAGCGCCTCGGCCAGGGCGCGGGTTTCCGATAGCTTCGCGGTGATCTCCGGACCCGCCATCCGTGCCCTCACCTCGGCCGGGTCCATCCCCAGATCCGCCGATATCCGGTCGAGCGTGGCGGCCTCGGGCGTGGCACCTGCGGCAAACAGCCGGGCCTGGGCCGCCTCATAGGCGGTAGGGCCGGCAAGTCGAAGCACCGCCATGGCAAAGCGCGCGGCGCGTTCGGCCGCCTCATCGCCGGGACTGGGGGCCTCCTTGACCACAAGCCGCAACCGGCTGTCCCGGGCGGCTGCGTCGCGGGCCGCTGCAAGCGCCCGGTCCGACCCGTCGGCGCGGTAGTCGACGAAGCTGACCAGCGTCACGTCGCCGTCGGGGGCGCCGCCCGTCCAGTCATCCGGGGCATCGAAAAGCGCGCTTGAATTGGCCTCTATAAGGGCCAGATCGGCATTGGCATGGCGCGCCATGCGCCGTTTCTCGGCGCCGTCCAGCGCCTCGCGGATGACCTCGGGATGCTCCATCAGATAAGCGCGGAGTTCGGACCGGAAGGCGGCACGTTCCGCATCGCCGAGCGGAAGGGCAAGGCCCGGGGCCGCCGTCACCAGCGCAGCGGCAAGAACCAGCACCAGCTTCATCGCTGCTTGATCTTTTCGGCCGCGGCCAGGATGTCATCGGCCCGCAGCCAGCCCGGCGAGCCGCGCGGCAACAGCCCTTCGGCGCGGCGGGCATGAACCGCGGCGGTCTTCATCCGGCCCGAGACCGCATATCGCTCGGCGGTCGCGACCGAGGCCATGCCGTTATTGCCGGTACGGGCATAAGCGACAGCCAGATCGCGCAGCATCCGCGGGTCATGCGGGTCGCGGGCCCGCGCCTTCTCCAGCGCGTCCAGTGCCTTGCGGTTCTCGGCCGGCCGGTCGAGCGCCAGCAGCGCCCGGCCATAGCCCGCAAGGATCAGCGCCTCTTTCGGCGCCATCTGGACGGCCCGGGCATAGGCCTGCACGGCCGGGCCGAACTGGCGCGATTCCAGCAGGATCTGCCCTTTCAGCTCCTGCACGAACGGATCGCTGCCCCGCGCCGCCTCGAGCCGTGCGATCTCGGCCATCGCGCGCCTGGCATCGGGGGTGCGGTGCCAGGCGACGGCGCGGCGCATCATGCCGATGGTCGTCTTGTCCTTCTCGGCGCGGCGCAGTGTGTAGCGCGGGTTTTGCAGGAAGGCGCCCAGCTTGCCCTTGGCGCGGTCAAACCAGTAATCGGCCTCGGGATCGGATTGCGCCGCCCCGCTATAGGCGCTGGCATAGCCGCGCGCATTGCGCAGCCGGTCCGCATTGAGCGGGTGGGTGAGGACATACGGGTCCTGCCGGGACTGGCTCAGCGCCTCCTGCCCGCGGAAGATCTCGAGCACCTCGACCATGGCCTGCGGAGAGATCCCGGCCCGCGCCATGTAGCGCGCGCCCGCCTGGTCGGCCGAGGCCTCCTCGGCCCTCGTATGGGCGAAGAAAAGCCGCTGCGCGGTGGAGGAGGTGCCCATCGCGAGCCCCGCGCCGGCCTTGCCATTGCCCGCCGCCGCGACCGCCAGCGACATCAGCATCCCCATCGCCGCCGCTGAACCCGCGCTGCGCATGTTGGCCAGCCTGCGGGTGATATGGCCATTGGCGATATGGGCCAGCTCATGCGAGATCACCGCCTGCAACTCGGCCGCGCTGTCCAGTTTCAGCAGCAGGCCCGAATGCACCATCACCGTCTGGCTGTCGAGGACGAAGGCGTTCAGGCTCGAATCCTGCAGCACCATCACCCGGACCCGCTCGGGGCTGAGCCCGGCGGCCACCGCCAGCGGCTGTGTCAGGCGTTTCAGCGCATATTCGATCTCGGCATCGCGGATCAGCGACTGCGCCCGCGAGGCTGCCGGGGCAAAGCTCAGGATCAGCGCCAGCGCCAGTCCGATCGCGCCGCGCACCGGTCCTGTCATGGCTCCCATTGACCTTGTCCCCCTCGGCTGGAAGAAAGCCTGCAACTGGCAGGCACCCTAAGGAGGCGGGCATGAAGGTTTCAAGCCGGGGCGAGGTCGATCCCTTCATTGTGATGGATGTGATGGAGGCCGCCTCCCGTGCCGAGGCAGAGGGGCGGACAATCATCCACATGGAGGTGGGCCAGCCCGGCACGCCCGCCCCCGCCGCGGCCCGCAAGGCGCTGGCCCGCGCGATGGAGGAAAGCCCGCTGGGCTATACCCTTGGTCTTGGCCTGCCCGCGCTGCGTGCCCGGATCGCGGCGCTTTACCGCGACTGGTACGGGGTCGATCTGAACCCCGAGCGGGTGGTGGTGACACCGGGCTCCTCGGGCGGCTTCACGCTGGCCTTCACCTCGCTCTTCGATGTCGGTGCCCGGGTCGGGATCGGCGCGCCGGGCTATCCCTCATACAAGGCGATCCTGAAGGCGCTGGGGCTGGAACCCGTGATGATCCGGACCGAGACCCAGCACCGGCTGCAGCCGGTGCCCGACGATCTGCCCGAAGACCTCGACGGGCTTCTGGTGGCCTCGCCCGCCAACCCCTCGGGCACGATGCTCGACCGCGACGCGCTGGGCGCGCTGATCGGGGCGGCCCATGCCCGCGGCGCAGCCTTCATCTCGGACGAGATCTATCACGGCATCGAATACGAGCGCAAAGCCGTTAGTGCGCTCGAGATCACCGACGAGACCTATGTCATCAACTCCTTCTCGAAATATTTCTCGATGACCGGCTGGCGGGTCGGCTGGATGGTCGTGCCCGAGGATCATATCCGCCGGGTCGAGCGTCTGGTGCAGAACCTCTTCATCTGCGCCCCCCATGCCAGCCAGGTCGCGGCGCTGGCGGCGCTCGATTGCGGCGACGAGCTTCAGGCCAACATGGACGTCTACCGCAAGAACCGCGCGCTGATGCTGGAGGGGCTGCCCAAGGCAGGCTTCACCCGGATCGCACCGCCCGACGGCGCCTTCTACGTCTATGCCGATGTCTCGGATCTGACGACCGACAGCCGCGCCTTCGCCGCCGAGATCCTTGAAAAGGCCGGTGTCGCGGTGACGCCGGGGCTCGATTTCGATCCCGAGCGCGGCGCGGCTACGCTGCGCTTTTCCTATGCCCGCTCGACCGCCGATATCGAGGAGGGCCTTGCCCGGCTCGCCCGCTTCATGGCGTCTCGATGAGCCCGCTGCGCCCGGCCGCAAAGGGCGTTCTGGCGATGGTGGGGGCCTCGGTGATCTGGGGCCTCTCGTCGATGTACTACAAGCTTCTGGCCCATGTCCCGCCGCTCGAGGTGCTGAGCCACCGGACGATCTGGTCGCTGGTCTTCTTCGGGCTGGTGCTGATGCTGCAGGGGCGGCTCGGCGAATTGTGGCGGCTCTTCGGTCAGGCCCGGGCGCTCTGGCTGGTGGCGGCGGCCGCGGTGATGATCTCGACCAACTGGTTCTTCTTCATCTACGCGATCCAGATCGGCCATGCGGTCGAGGCGAGCCTTGGCTATTACATCTTCCCGCTGGTTGCGGTGGCGCTGGGCTTCGCGGTGCTGGGCGAGCGGCCCTCGGCGTTGCAATGGGGCGCGGTGGGCCTTGCCTCCGTGGCCGTTGCCGCGTTGACCTGGGGGCTTGGCGTCGCGCCCTGGATGTCGCTGGCGCTTGCAGTCACCTTCGTGCTTTACGGGCTGGCCAAGCGCGGCGTGCCGGCAGGGCCGGTCGTGTCGGTCACCGCCGAGGTCGTGCTGCTGCTGCCGCTGGCGCTGGTCTGGCTCTGGGGCGTCCATGTCGCGGACTGGACCGGGCTGACCGGCCGGGCGCTGGGCGCCTTCGGCCAGGATCTCGGCGACAGCCTGCTTCTGGTCTTTTCCGGGCCGCTGACGGCGGTGCCGCTGATGCTGTTCAGCTATGCCACCAAGCGCGTGAATTTCGCGACCGTGGGGCTCGTGATGTATCTGAACCCGACCTTGCAGGTTCTGGTGGCGACGCTGGTCTTCCGCGAGCCCTTCACCGGCTGGCACATCCTGGCCTTCGCCCTGATCTGGACGGCGCTTGCGCTTTACTCGGCCGAAAGCCTGCGGCTGGACAGGGCGGCGCGCAGATCCTCCATCAGCGCGGGCACGTCGGGCACCATGCGGACATAGCCCGCCAGCGACGGCTCGGCGAAGCCCTCGTCGATGAAGTGATGGATGAGTGCGCTCAGCGGGTTCCAGAAGCCTTCGGTATTGAGCAGGTAGATCGGCTTGGCATGCAGCCCGAGCTGTCGCCAGGTCAGCACCTCGAAGAACTCGTCAAGCGACCCGGCCCCGCCCGGCAGCACCACGATTGCGTCCGAATTCATGTACATGACCTTCTTCCGCTCATGCATGTTCTCGGTCACGATGAAGGAGGACAGGTCGCGCTTGCCGACCTCGCGGTCAAGCAGGTGCACGGGGATCACGCCGAAGGTCTGCCCGCCCGAGGCCTGTGCCGAGCGCGCGACCCGGCCCATCAGCCCGACATCGCCCGCGCCATAGACCAGCCGCCAGCCCGCCTCGGCCATGGCATGGCCCAGCGCCTCGGCCTCGGCCGCATAGGCCGGGCGGCCGCCGTCGCGTGAGCCGCAGAAGACACAGATCGAGTGGTTTTGAAGGGTCATGGCATGCCTGCAGATCGGGTTTCTGGACCCGTGATACCGGGGTTGATATGGTCCCGCAAGGTATCGGGCCACAGCGCGGCCCATGCGGGGGAGGAGGGGCGATGCCCAGGGAATCTGTCCGGGGATCGGGCCGTGTATCGGGCCGGGGATCGGTCTGGAGCTGGGTCATCCTCGGCGGCGAGGCGGCGCTGGTTCTCATGGTCGCCGCCTGGTTCCTCGGTCGCGACGACGAGCGCAAGAAGGAGGGGCCGCAGGCAGAAGACGACGCGGCCGTGACGTCACCGGCTGCGGCCGGTCATGCCCCCGAGCCAAACACTTCCGGGCCCGACACTCCCGGCTCCGGAAATCCCGAGGCTGAAATTCCCGGGGCCAAGGCCCCCGCAGCGGGCGCGGGTGATCGCTCCGAGGCGGTGCCGCCGCAGGTGCCGCTCGTCCCCGCGCCGCCTGCCTTCGATGTCGTGCGTGTCACGCCCGAGGGCGGGGCGCTGGTCTCGGGCCGGGCCGGGGCAGGCAGTGTCGTCGCGGTGCTGGTCGAGGGACGCGAGGCCGCCCGCACCGAGGCCGATGCCGAGGGCGGTTTCGCGGTCCTGTTCGATCTCGACCATAGCGCCGAGGCGCGACGGATCTCGCTTGCGATGCTGGGGCCCGACGGGCGCCGGACCGCTTCCGAGGCGACGGTCATCCTCGCCCCCGACCTCTCTGCTCCCGCCGCCGGGCCTGCCCGGGTCGCTGCGCCCGGGTCCGGGGATGCGCCGCCCGAAGCGCCGGGGTCTTCGCAAAGGCCCGCGCCGTCCTCTGCGCAGATCGGGCCGCCCCCGGCCGGGCCCGCCGCCGCCATCCTGATCTCGGATGCCGAAGGCGTGCGCCTGCTCGAGCCTCCGCATTCAAAGGAGACCCCGCCGGTTTCCGGTGTGACGCTTGATGCGATTTCCTATGATGCCCGCGGGGCCGTGCGCCTTGCCGGGCGCGGCCGGCCCGGGGCAGCGCTGCGGCTCTATATCGACAATGCGCCGCTGGCCGAGACCGGGATCGACGAGGCCGGCCGCTGGAGCTTCCGCGCGCCCGGCATCGCGGCCGGTCGCTATGTCCTCAGGGCGGATCTTCTGGCCGCCGATGGCAGCGTCGCTGCGCGGATCGAGACCCCGTTCCAGCGCGAGCCCGCCGCAGAGATCGCCGCCGAGATCGCCGCCGTCCAGCCGCCGCCTGCAGGCCCCGGGGATGCGGTGGGGGCCCGGGTGATCACCGTTCAGCCCGGCTATACGCTCTGGGGCATTGCCGACCGCACCTATGGCCGCGGCATGCAATATGTGAAGATCTTCGAGGCCAATCGCGGCCAGATCAGCGATCCCGACCTGATCTACCCTGGCCAGATCTTCGACCTTCCGCGCCCCGAGTAGAGGCCGAGTGCCGCCCCCGCATCTCTGGCCTTTTCCGGCCTTCGGCGCTAGGGTCGGCCGCGCTCCCCTTAGGAAGGTCGTTCTTCGATGCGCCGTGGCAGACGTCCCACAACCGCAGACCTGTCGCAATTCGACCGCGAGCAGGGCATGCGCACGATCCGCAAGGTCGCTCCCTATCTCTGGCCGCAGGGTCAGGGCTGGGTCAAGCGCCGCGTCGTGCTGGCGATGGCCGCCCTTCTGCTGGCCAAGGTGGTCTCGGTCGGGACCCCCTTTCTCTACAAGGCCGCGGTCGACAGCCTGACCGGCGAGGTCCGTGACGACACGCTTCTGCTGGCGGTGGGCGCGGTCGGTCTGACCGTCGCCTATGGCATGGCGCGGCTGATGAATACCGGCTTCCAGCAGCTGCGCGACGCGATCTTCACCCGGGTCGGGCAACGCGCGCTCCGGCGGCTGGCGCTGGAAACCTTCACCCATATCCACCGCCTGTCGCTGCGCTATCATATCTCGCGCAAGACCGGGGGGCTGTCGCGGGTGATGGAGCGCGGCGTGAAGGGCGTCGAGTTCCTGCTGCGCTTCCTGCTCTTCAGCATCGGCCCGCTGATCGTCGAGCTGGTCATGGTCGGCATCGTCTTCGCGCTGGCCTTCGATCTCTGGTATCTCGCGGTCGTGGCGGCGGTGATCGCGGTCTATGTCAAGTTCACCTTCGTCGTCACCGACTGGCGGGTGAAGATCCGCCGCCGGATGAACGACCAGGATACCGATGCCAACCAGAAGGCCATCGATAGCCTGCTGAACTTCGAGACGGTCAAGTATTTCGGCGCCGAGGCGCGCGAGGCCGAGCGTTACGACCGGGCGATGGCGGGCTATGAGGATGCCGCGATCAAGACCTCCTATTCGCTGTCACTCCTGAATTTCGGCCAGGCGCTGATCATCACGACGGGCATGATCGCGGTGATGGTGATGGCGGCGCTGGGGGTGCAGGCGGGCAAGCTGACGGTGGGCGATTTCGTGATGGTCAACGCCTACATGATCCAGATCACCGCGCCCCTGAATTTCCTCGGCGCGGTCTATCGCGAGATCCGTCAAAGCCTGATCGACATGGGCGACATGTTCGCCCTTCTGGAACAGCCCGCCGAGGTGACCGACCGGCCCGGCGCGCCCGCGCTGAAGGTGACGGGCGGCGCGGTCGAGTTCCGCGACGTGCACTTCGGCTACGACCCCGGCCGGCCGATCCTCAAGGGCGTCTCGCTCTCGGTTCCGGCCGGGCGCAAGGTGGCCATCGTCGGGCCGTCGGGCGCGGGCAAGTCGACCATCGGGCGACTGCTCTTCCGGTTCTACGACGTGACCGGGGGCAGGGTGGCGATCGACGGGCAGGATCTGCGCGAGATCACCCAGGACAGCCTGCACCGCGCCATCGGCGTGGTGCCCCAGGACACGGTGCTGTTCAACGACACCATCCTTTACAACATCGCCTATGGCCGCCCCGGGGCGAGTCCCGCCGAGATCGAGGCCGCGGCCCGCGCCGCCAAGATCCACGACTTCGTCGAAACCCTGCCCAGGGGCTATCAGACCCTCGTCGGCGAACGTGGGCTCAAGCTTTCGGGCGGCGAGAAACAGCGCGTGGGCATCGCCCGGACGCTTCTGAAGAACCCGCCGATCCTGCTGCTCGACGAGGCCACCTCGGCGCTCGATTCCGAGACCGAGGCGGGCATTCAGTCGGAACTCAAGGCGATGGGCGAGGGCCGCACCGTGATCGCCATCGCCCACCGGCTCTCGACCATCGTCGATGCCGACGAGATCGTGGTGCTGGAGGACGGCCATGTGGTCGAGCGCGGCACCCATGACGGGCTTCTGGCCCAGGGCGGCCGCTATGCCGCGATGTGGCAGCGCCAGCAGGCGGGCGAGGATGACGACATCGCCGCCGAATGAGCCCGGGGCGCCGGGCCCGGGATACGGCCTTCCCCCCGGGGACCGGAGGCGCCTCGCTTCTTCCTGGTTCAAATACCCATGACGCGCCGGCCTGCGATCCGAGGCCGCCCTCAGGAACGGGCGGCCGGGGGGGGGCTATTCGGCGGCGCGCAATCCCTTCCCGCCGCCATCCTTGCCGTCCTTGCCATCCTCGGCGGCCTGCCCGGAGGGCGGTGTCGGTCCGGGGGGCTCGCTCCAGATGATCTCGGGCGGGTCCTGCCGCGCGGCTGCCCGGCTCAGCGCGAGGTCGCGGGCGGCGCGGTTGCCCGGGCCTGCGCTAAGCGCAGCGAGACGGCGCAGCGAGCCATAGGCGCCCGCCCGCACCCATTCGCGCAGGGCCAGAAGCGAGGGCGTGAAGATCAGCGTCAGCACCGTCGCGACGCCCAGCCCGAAGACCACCGCCGTCGCGAGCTGGGTCCACCACAGCGAGGCCGGGCTGCCTTGCGTATAGCCGCCATTGGCAAAGTCGAAGCTGACCCCCAGCATCATCGACAGCAAGCCCGCCATGGTCGTGACCGTGGTCAGGAAGACCGGGCGGATGCGGTCCTCGCAGGTGCGCACGATGGCCTCTATCCGCGGCATGTAGCGGGCATAGTCCTGATAGGTGTCGATCAGCACGATGTTGTTGTTCACGACGATCCCCGCCAGCGCCACCACGCCGGTCCCGGTCATGATCACCGAGAAGGGCTGGCCCATCACCAGCATCCCGATCAGCACGCCCGCCGAGGACAGCACCACCGCCAGCAGCACCAGCACCGAATTGTAGAAACTGTTGAACTGCGCCAGCAGGATGATGAACATCAGCCCCAGCGCGGCGGTGAAGGCCTTCGACAGGAAGGCCGTGCTTTCCGCCTGATCCTCCTGATCGCCGGTCCATTCCCAGCTCACCCCCTTCGGAAGTGGCGCGGTCTCGAGCCAGCCGGTCAGGGTCGCGATCCGCTCATTGGCATTGATCGGCTGGCCATCGGCCGTGGTCAGCCCGTCCGCCACCGCCGCCTTGACATCGAAATAGCGCTTGCCGTTCACCCGGTCGATCCGCCCGATCTTGCGCACCGGACTGATGGTCACGAAATTCGACAGCGGCACCAGCCCGAGCTCGGTCCGCACCTTCAGGCTGTCGAGCGTCGATAGCAGGCGGTCGCGTTCGGGCAGACGCACCCGGATGTCGATCTCCTCGTCCGAGGAGGGCACCCGCATCGTGTCGAGAAGAACGCCGCGGGTGACCAGCTGCACCATCTGGCCCGCCAGCGCCGCCGAGGCGCCGAAACGGCCGGCCTCCTCGGTATCGACATCGATCTTCCAGTCGATCCCGGGCAGCGGTCGCGTATCCTCGATGTCGCGCAATCCCTCGGTCTGGTCGAAGCGCTCGCGCGCAATCCGGGTCGCGGTCCGGAGATCGTCCCAGTTCTCGCCCCTCAGGCTCAGATGCACCGGCTTGGCCGAAGCGGGGCCATCGGCCATGTTCAGGATCTCGGTGCGGATGCCGGGGATCCGGTCCAGCTTGCGACCGATCCGTTCAAGGATCCGGGTGCCGTTCAGCTCGGGGTTCCCGGCCCGCTCCCGCCATTTCTGCAATTCGATCTGGACCTGGCCGATCGTGTCGAGCGGCGGGCTCGCCCCGCCCGTGTTCTGGCTCAGGCCGCCCTCTCCGGCGAAGGAGAAGACGTTCGCGACCCCGGATTCGGCCAGCACGACGCGCTCGACCGCCCGCACCATCTCGTCCTTCTCGCCGATCGACAGGTTGCCGCGCGCCCGGACATAGACGATGGCCTGTTCGGGCTCGGTCTTCACGAAGAACTCGACCCCGTTATTGTGCTTGCCGTAATAGACGAAAACCCCGGCGACGAAGGCGCCGACCGCGGCGACCGTCACCAGCGGCATCACCGGATTTCCCGCGATGGCGCGGATCAGCCGGCCGAAGAGCGTGCGGCGGTGGCCCGCCTCGACCGGCTCGGGCCGCGCGCGGCGAAGCGCGTTCGCCGCCAGCGAACAGCCGATCAGACCCAGCGTGAAAAGCACCATCCCGGGCAGCATCCCGAGCGCCCCGGAACTGGCCGGACCCGGCGCCGGATAGGCCGGGTTCAGCATCCGCATCAGGCCGAGAAAGGCCGTCGCCAGCGCCAGCACCATCAGCCCGATCCGGAGCGGCCTGGGCTGCGGTCTCAGCTTCGCGCTGATGCGCGACAGGACGCGCGAGAACCGGCCCGCCACCCCGCCCAGCACCGGCAGGTAGATCAGCGCCACCACAAGGCTTGCCGACAGCACGAAGATCAGCGTGACCGGCAGCAGCCCCATGAACTCGCCCGCGACGCCGGGCCAGAACAGCATCGGCAGGAAGGCGCAGAGCGTGGTCGCGGTCGAACTGACGATGGGCCAGAACATCCGCTTGGCCGACTCGGCGAAGGCATGCATCGGCCCGGTGCCCTCGGCGATCCGGCGGTCGGCATATTCGACCACGACGATGGCGCCGTCGACCAGCATCCCCACCGCGAGGATCAGCCCGAACATGACGATATTCGACACCGTCACGTCGAGGATCGCCAGCAGCACGAAGCATAACAGGAACGAGGTCGGGATCGCGAAGCCCACCAGCAGTGCCGAGCGGGTGCCGAGAAAGGCCAGAACCACCACCATCACCAGCGCGATCGCCGTCAGCACCGAGCCCTCGAGCTGGCTGACCATCGATTCCACATTGCTCGACTGGTCGTTCGAGGTGGTGACGACGATCGCCTGCCGCAGCTCGGGCGGCCACTCGGCGCGGGCCTTCTCGATCTCCTCGCGCACCAGCCGCGAGGTGTCGATGATGTTGAAGCCCTTGCGCTTGACCACCTGCAGCGCCAGCGTCTGCTCGCCGTTGAAACGCGCGGTCGAGTTGCGGTCCTCGAAGGTCAGCCGGATCTCCGCCAGATCGCCAAGCCGCACCACCCGGTTGCCGTTTACCTTGACCGGCAGATCGTAGACATCCTGCGGGCTTTCGAACGAGGCCGGGATCTTGAGCGCGAAGGCGCCCTGCGCGGTCTCGATCTCGTCGGCCGCGATCAGGCGGTTGTTGGCGGTGACGACATTGACCAGTTCCTGCGCCGTCACGTTGTAGGATTCGAGCTTGAGCGGATCGAGGATCACCTCGAGCATCTCGTCGCGCTGACCGGCCATCGACACCTCGAGCACCGGATCGAGCGCCTCGAGCCGGTCCTGCAGATCCTTGGCCGCGCGCACCAGCGTGCGTTCCGGCAGCGTGCCCGAGAGGCTGGCGACGAGGATGGGGAATTTCGAGAAGTTGATCTCGGAAATCGTGTAGGTCTCGTAGCCGGTCGGAAAATCGGCCTCGGCCTTGTTCATCCGGTCGCGCACATCGGCGATGATCTTGGTCTTGTCCCAGCCGAATTCGAATTCGAGCGCTATCCCGGCATAGTTCTCGCTTGCGGTGGCCCACATCTTGTCGAGCCCGTCGAGATCGGACAGCTCGGTTTCCATCGGCTTGACCAGAAGCCGCTCGGAATCCTCGGCCGAGATGCCGGGGAAGGGGACCGAGATGAACAGGGCCGGGATCTCGATATCGGGCTCGCCCTCCTTGGGAAGCTCGACATAGGCCAATGCGCCCGCGACCAGCGACATCAGCACGAAGGCCACGACCATGCGCGCGCGGGCCGCGGCCCAGTCGACGAGACCGGTCATTGCGGCGGCTCGCGGCGATGGACCTCGACCGGGGTGCCGTCGGCGACGAATTCCTGGCCGACCACGATCACCCGGGCATCGTCGGGCAGCCCCGAGACCCAGATGCCCTCGGGCGTGTCGCGGATCACCTCGACCGGGACGAAGCGGGCGCGGCTGTCCTCGTCGACCAGGCGCAGCCCAAGCCGTCCGTCATCGTCGAGCGTCAGTGCCGATTGCGGCACCAGATGGCCGTCGCGCGAGGGGCCCGCGATCAGGATATCGACGCTTTGCCCGGCCCGGAGCGTGCCCTCGGCATTGGCGGCCTCGGCCTCGACCCGGAAGGTGCGGGTGACAGGATCGCTGATGCGGGCGACGAAGGAGACCTTTCCCTCGATCCCGCGGCCCGAGACCAGCTGGCCGATCGCGGGCGCACCGGGCCGGATCTTGTCGACATCGGTCTCGGGCACGGCCCCCACCAGCCGGATCGGGTCGAGCGCGATCACCGTGGCGCAGGTCGAGCCGGGCTGCAGCAAGGCTCCCAATTCGGCGGTATCCTCGTCGAGCACGCCCGCGAAGGGGGCGGTGATGGTCAGCCGCTCGATCTCGATCTCGGCGGTCCTGACCTGGGCCTCTGCGGTGCGGCGGGCAGTTTCGGCCGCTTCAAGCCCGGCGGTGGCCGAGGCGACGGCCGCTTCGGCGGTCGAGACGGCCGCGGCCGTCCCCGCCACCCGGGTGTCGGAGGCATAGCCTTCGCGCGACAGCCGCTGCGCGGCCCGGTCGTTGATCTCGGCCTCGTCGAGCTGCGCGCGGGCCTGGGCCACGGTGGCGCGTGCCTCGGGCAGGCGGGCGCGGGCCTCAGCCAGAAGCGCGCGGGCCTGGGCCAGCGCCGCCGGCCGCGTCCCCGGTTCGATCCGGCAAAGCGTTTCGCCCGCGGCGACCGAGCTGCCCTTCCTGAGCGGCTCGGAAATCACCCGGCCGTCGATCTCGGCCAGCATCGCGACGCTGCGCGCGGCCTCGGTCTCGCCCCGAAGCCTTACGCCGCCCCGCACCGGCCGCGCCTTGCTGTCGATGACCACGACCGAGACCGCCTGCGCCGCCCCGTCGTCCGCGGCCGGGTCGGGCGCGGCGCTGGCCGGCTCGACCCTGGCAAACGCCATCACATGCGGGCGTTCCATCATCAGCATGTAGAATGACACTGTCACCAGAAGGGCGGTGAGCATCGAGATCCAACGCATGGGCGGGCTTGCCTTTCTCGTTCCGATGCACGACGGCCCGTCCTGGCAGAGCCCGGGCCGGGCCATCGCCGCCATCATCGCTCCCGCTCGGGCCGGCGGCTCTGGCGGGGTCTTTGCGGGCCGGTCCGGCGGCCGTCCCCGTCGCGCCTGATCGTACTGTCAAACCGCCGGGACGTACAAGCGCTCCGGACCCTGCCCGCAGCCAAAGTTGCAGGGCTTTGCAAAGCGCCTGGTGCTGCGCTAAGACAGGCGCCAGCAGAGCCCAAGCAGCCGGACCGCCGAGACGCCCATGACCAATCCCGACAGTTTCATCCAGGAAGTGACCGAAGAGGTCCGTCGCGACCGCCTGTTTTCCTGGATGCGCCGCTATGGCTGGATCGCGGCGCTCGCGATCCTGATTCTGGTCGGCGGTGCCGGCTGGCGCGAATGGGACCTGGCGCAGCGCCAGGCCGATGCCCAGGCGCTGGGCGACCGTATTCTCGAGGCGCTCGACATCCAGGATGCCGCCGCCCGCGCGCAGGCGCTGGCCGGGATCGAGGCCGATGGCGAGGCGGGCGCGCTGGTCGCGCTTCTTGCCGCCTCCGAGGCCCCGGATGCCGCCGCGCGGATCGCGGCCACCGAGCGGCTCGAGGCCGTCGCCTCCGACAATGGCCTGCCGCCCTACATGTCAGACCTCGCAGCGCTGAAGCTCGTTCTGCTGCGCGGTCGCGAGATGCCGCCCGAGGGGCGGATCGCGGCGCTCGAACCGCTGGCCGGACCGGGGCGTCCGTTCCGTCCGCTGGTGCTCGAACAGATCGCCTATGCCGAGATCGAGGCAGGCCGGACCGAAGCCGCGCTCGATCGTTTGCGCGGGCTTCTTCAGGATGCCGAGGCCAGCGCGGACTTGCGTCGGCGCGCCAGTCAGTTGATTGTGGCGCTTGGCGGATCGCAGGATGCAGGCTGAGGCCGGGCAGGGGCGGGCAGCCATAAAAGACGGGCCCAGGATCAAGGGGACAGCGACAGTGAAATTCGGCCAAGTAACGAGCGTTCTCGCGCTGATCGCCCTGGTTGCGGGCTGCGGCAGCGATGAGGAAATCCTGCCCGGCGAGCGCCTCGGGGTACGCGAGGCGCTGGGGCTCGAGGCCGCCCAGCCGGACCCGTCCGGAACCGAGCGCGCGATTTCGCTGCCGGCGCCGCAGGCGGTGCCCGAAATGCCTCAGCTCGGCGGCAATCCCGAACATCTTACCCCGCATGCCGCGCTGTCGGCCCAGCCCGCGCGGATCTGGTCGACCTCGATCGGGGCCGGCAACAGCCGCCGCTACCGCATCACCGCGCCGCCGGTGGTGGCGGGTGGCGTGATCTACACGCTCGACGCGCGCAGCCAGGCCGCGGCGGTCTCGGCCGATGGCAAGGTGCTGTGGAGGGCCGACCTGCGGCCCGAGGGCAAGCGCGGCAAGGATGTCAGCGGTGGCGGGCTGGCCTATGGCGACGGACGGCTCTTCGCCACCACGGGCTATGGCACGCTCATCGCGCTGGATCCCGCGACCGGCGACGAGCTCTGGACCCAGAAGGCCGATGCCGCGATCTCGGCCCCGCCCACCTATCGCGACGGCATGGTCTATTTCGTCAGCCGCGACAACCGCGCCTGGGCGATCTCGGCCGCCGATGGCCGTGTGCAATGGCAGATCCCGGGCACGCCCGCGCCCGCCGGAATGCTGGGCGGTGCCGCGCCTGCGGTGACCGAGCGGCTTGCGATCTTCCCGTTCAGCTCGGCCGATCTGGTTGCGGCGCTCCGGCAAAGCGGCGTGCGGGTCTGGGGCACGGCGCTGGCCGGTCAGCGCCGCGGTGCGGTCTATGCCTCGGTGACCGACATCACCGGCGATCCGGTCGTGGCGGGCAATGTGCTTTACGCGGGCAACCAGTCGGGCCGTTCGGTCGCGCTCGACGTCAACTCGGGCGAACGGATCTGGACCGCCGAGGACGGGGCTTACGGCGCGATGCTTCCGGTCGGCGGCTCGGTGTTCTTCATGACCGATCAGGACAAGCTGGTTCGGCTCGATGCCTCCGATGGCAGCCGGATCTGGTCGGTGGATCTGCCCTATTTCACCAAGAAGAAGCCCAAGAAGCTCAAGGCCGTCTATGCCCATTACGGGCCGGTCCTGGCCGGCGGGCGGATCTGGCTGGCCTCGGATGATGGCTGGCTGAGGGGCTTCGACCCGGCCTCGGGCGCGCTTCTGGCAGAGATCGACCTGCCCGGCGGCGCCGCCTCGCGGCCGGTTGTGGCGGGCGGAACGCTTTACGTGCTCTCCGAGCGCGGGGAACTCGAGGCTTTCCGCTAGGCCCGGGATGGTGTAGGCGGGCGCTCTGATCCGGTTCGGAGAGACCCATGAGCTTTACCCTGGCCATCGTCGGACGGCCCAATGTCGGCAAGTCGACGCTGTTCAACCGTCTGGTCGGCAAGCGCCTCGCGCTGGTCGACGACCAGCCCGGTGTTACCCGCGACCTGCGCGAGGGCGAGGCCCGGCTGGGCGATCTGCGTTTCACCGTGATCGATACGGCCGGTCTGGAAGAGGCGACCGACGAAAGCCTCCAGGGCCGGATGCGCAAGCTCACCGAGCGCGCGGTCGGCATGGCCGATGCCTGCCTCTTCCTGGTCGACGCGCGCGCGGGCGTGCTGGCGGCCGACGAGGTCTTCGCCGACATTCTGCGCAAGAAATCCGCCCATGTGATTCTCGCCGCGAACAAATCCGAAGGCCGCGCCTCGGATGCAGGCTTTTTCGAGGCCTATGGGCTTGGTCTGGGCGAACCGCTGCGCCTGTCGGCCGAGCATGGCGAGGGCATGGCCGAGCTGCATTCCGTGCTGGCGCCGCTGATCGAGGCCGCCGAGGCGAAGCTCGATGCCGAGGCCGCCCCCGAGATCGACGTCGACCTCTATGAGGAAGACGATGACGAGAACATGGAGGCGCCGGTCCGGATGCCGACCGCGGCGCGGCCCCTTCAGGTTGCGGTGGTCGGCCGGCCCAATGCCGGCAAGTCGACGCTGATCAACCGCATTCTCGGCGAAGACCGGCTGCTGACCGGCCCCGAGGCGGGCATCACCCGCGATTCGATCTCGCTGTCGATGGACTGGCAGGGCACGCCGGTCCGGCTGTTCGACACTGCCGGCATGCGCAAGCGCGCCAAGGTTCAGGACAAGCTGGAGAAACTGTCGGTCTCGGACGGGCTCCGGGCGGTGAAATTCGCCGAGGTGGTGGTCGTGCTGCTCGATGCGCAGATTCCGTTCGAGGCGCAGGATCTCAGGATCGCGGATCTGGCCGAGCGCGAGGGGCGCGCGGTGGTCGTGGCCGTCAACAAATGGGATCTCGAAACCGACCGGCAGGACAAGCTGATCGCGCTGAAAGAGGAATTCGCCCGGCTTCTGCCGCAGCTGCGCGGCGCGCCGCTGGTGACGGTCTCGGCGCTGACCGGGCGCGGGCTCGACCGGCTGCATGATGCGGTGATTTCGGCCTATACGGTCTGGAACCGCCGCGTGCCGACCGCGCGGCTCAACCGCTGGCTCGCGGGCATGATCGAGATGCACCCGCCGCCGGCCCCGGGCGGGCGCCGGATCAAGCTGCGCTACATGACCCAGGTCAAGACCCGACCCCCGGCCTTTGTGGTGATGGCCTCCCTGCCCGAGAAACTGCCGGAAAGCTATCGTCGCTATCTGGTCAACGGGCTGCGCGAGGATTTCGACATGCCGGGATCGCCGATCCGGCTGACCTTCCGCGGCCAGGGTGATCGTAACCCGTTCAAGGCCAGGAAGAAGAAGACGCCCTCGCGGCTGAGAAAGCATCTCGGGAAGAAAGCCGAGGGCTGAGCAGTCCTTGCGCCGCCTCAGGTGCAGGGGCGGGCGCCTTCTGTCCCGTCATGGGTATTTGAGCCAGGAAGAAACCCGGAGCGTTGCTTCTTCCTGGCGAAAATACCCCGGCACCGGCTGCGACGGCGCAAGGCGGCCGGAGTGGAGCGCTCAGGTCGCGGCCCGGACCGTCAGGAACCCGGCCACGACGGCACCCGCGAGGGCGACAATGGCAACCAGCGGCGCGGTGAGGATATTGGCCACGGCGATGCCGATGAGCCCCCAGATCAGCGCCGCCCCATAGGCGGGGGCACGGTCGAGCGGGAAGAGCACTGCGGCACCGGTGACAAGCGCGCCAAGCAGTGCGATGAAGGCCCATCCGGTTTCGCCGAAGACGATGCCGTGCCCCGCGCCCAGAAGACCGACCGAGACCCAGCTGGCCGCGGTCAGCCAGCCCGCGTAAAGCCCGACCGGCGCCTGCAGCCACCAGCGATCGACCAGCGGCGTTTCGACCAGCGCCCAGATCGCCATGGCTGCCATCCACCACAACAGGAGCGAGGCCCAGACCGGCGAGAGCTGGGCCACGCCGATCCAGGCCGCGCCCGGCGCGAGCGACAGGAACAGCGGCACCCGGCAGGCTTCCCAGGCGCCGTCGCGGGCGCGGCGGAACAGCCCGAACCCGGCCGAGACCAGCAGCCAGACATAGATCACGCTCCAGATCGCGAAGGTATAGCCCGCGGGCTGTACCGGTGGATTGTCCTGCGGCACCGGAAACTGGTCGGGCGAAAAGCCCGAGAAACCGCCCGGCATCAGCGCCGATGCGACGAAGAATACCGTGGCGACAAAGACAAGTATCGCCTTCACCGGGTCGATCATGCCAGTTCTCCTTCAACTGTCAGCAGCGTCTTGCCGCCGAGCCAGGGGGCGAGCGCCTCGGGCAGGGCGACCGATCCGTCCTCGCGCTGGCCGTTTTCCAGCACCGCGATCAGGCAGCGCCCGACCGCGAGGCCCGAGCCGTTCAGGGTGTGGACATATTCCGGTTTGCCGCCACCGGCGGGCCGGAACCGCGCATTCATCCGCCGCGCCTGGAAATCGCCGCAATAGGAGACCGAGGAAATCTCGCGATAGGTCGCCTGACCCGGCAGCCAGACTTCAAGGTCATGGGTGCGCCGCGCGCCGAAGCCCATGTCGCCGGTGCAGAGCGTGACCGTCCGGTAGGGCAGGCCAAGCCGCTCGAGAATGCCCTGGGCACAGCCGGTCATCCGCTCGAGTTCGGCAAGTCCCTGCCCGGGATGCACGATCGACACCATCTCGACCTTCTCGAACTGGTGCTGGCGCAGCATGCCCGCGGTGTCGCGGCCCGCCGAGCCCGCCTCGGAGCGGAAGCAGAGCGAATGCGCGGTCAGGCGGCGCGGCAGGTCGGCCTCGTCCAGCATCGTGTCGTTGACGGTATTGGTCAGCGTCACTTCCGAGGTCGGGATCAGCCACCAGCCCTCGCGGGTCTGATAGCTGTCCTCGCCGAATTTCGGCAACTGCCCGGTGCCGTACATCATCTCTTCGCGCACCAGCACCGGCGCATTGACCTCGGTCAGCCCGTTCTCGGTGATATGGGTGTCGAGCATGAACTGCGCCAGCGCCCGGTGGAGGCGCGCCACGGCCCCCTTCAGCACCACGAAGCGGGCCCCCGACAGCTTGGCCGCGGTCTCGAAATCCATGCCCGCGGCGACGCCCGGAAGCTGGTAATGCTCTTTCGCTGCAAAGCTCAGCTCGGGCGGGGTGCCCCAGCGGTGCCGCTCGACATTGTCGGCCTCGTCGGCGCCGTCGGGCACATCGGCCAGCGGCAGGTTCGGCAGGCCCATCAGCATCTCCTGAAGGCGCCTGTCCTCGGCCTTGGCCTCCTCGTCGAGCCGGGCGATCTCGTCCTTCTTCTCGGCCACCAGCGCGCGCAGGCGTTCGAATTCGGCCTCGTCGCCCCGGGCCCTGGCGGCGCCGACCTCCTTGGAGGCAGCGTTGCGCGCGGCCTGGGCCTCTTCGGCGGCGGTGATCTTCGTGCGGCGGGATTCGTCCAGCGCAAGGATTTCGGGCGAGACCGGCGCCAGCCCGCGGCGCGCCAGGGCGGCGTCGAAAGCGTCGGGGGTCTCGCGGATGGCGCGGATGTCGTGCATGTCTTGTCCTCGGGTGGTCTGGGTCTTTGTCTCGGGCCGGTTATGCCCGATCCTGAGGGGGGACGTAAGAGGCCGGATCGGCGCGCCAGAGGGCGCATTCACGTTCGAATATTGTTGGGCTCAGAGGCTCGGACGGCCAGTGACTCGGCCGTATGATCGGCTCCATGAGCGCGACTGTTCCATCACCGAAGCAGCGTTCGAGATCGAGATTCCCGAAGTGGTGTGCGTCGAGGATGCAATCGTGAAAGGCGAGCCCCTGATGGATCGTCAGCGGACGTGGCTGGGTGTCGGTGCCGGTTCGGGCTGTGCTGAAGCCAAAGTCGGTATCGCGTTGGTTTCTAAATCCAATTACGGTCGCATTTTGCCATGTGACTTTTGCAAAGTTAGCCCCGAGAGCCCACCTATAGGGGCCTCTCACTCCCGAGAAGGTGATGATGCTGCCGTCCATTTGAGCTTGTGAAAAGTCCGCCCCGATTTGCGCCTCCGGAGAAAAGAGGAAGCGGCTTCGATTGAAGATGGCCTGTGACAGATTGGCGTATTCGAGCACAGCGCCCTCGAAGATGCTGTCATAGCCCTGAACTCTCTTCATGCTGGCAGACGTGAAATTGCAGTCGCGAAATCGGGACCGGTAGAGAAATGCATCGTTCAGATTGGATCCGGCGAAATCGGCACGGGAAAAATCCGCGCCACTGAGATCGCATTTGGCAAGGTTGCATCTGCTCAGCGAAAGACGGTAGCGGGCAGAAGTTTCCAGCTGCCGTTGGGATTCTGCCCGCCGCCCCAGCACGGTCAATGCAGTCTGGACATCGGTCAGGTCTGTCAGTTCGGAAAGAGAAGCCTTCGCCGCGTCCGTTTCCTCCGAGCGGGACAGTGGCTGCGATGACGGCGGCCTATGTGAGTTCTCGCGGATATAGGCGCAGAGGATCTCCATGACGTTCACATGGTCGCGGTCGCTGTCCCGGCTGATCCGTTCCAGCGCGTAGATCGCGCCGATGCGGACCTCGATATTGGGCTCGGTGGTTTCTTCGATCCCGGTCGAGCCGTCCGGATGCGTCAGCCGCCGCTTGACGGTCTTTTCCGCCCCCAGCCCCTCGACCGCCTTATTGAGGCGGTCGGTGATGAGGCCCTGTTCGGCCACATCCACCTGCTTTTGCGCGACGATCGAGCGCCAGACCAGAAAGGGAATGCCGACAAAGGCTGCCAGGACCAGACCGGCATTGCGGATCGCCTCGGATTGGTGATCGAGGCCGGCAAAATCGCCTCGTCCGGCAAGGGCCAGGATGAAGGCGCCGAGAGTTCCGGCAATGAGAGCCAGAACCAGTGCCGGAAGCGCGAAGCCCAGCATTCGGCCGAAGCGGCGAGCCGCGGTGAAATCGGGTGGCCTGCGATAGCCCAGCCAGTCGATCAGATCCGGGCGCTTGCCGGGCATGGGACACTCCGTTTCCTGCAGGGCCACAATGCCCCGAACCATCGTCTCCGGGAACGGGTTTCCGCCGGGGCTTATTGACCCGCCAGAAAGGCCGCATCGGGGCGGGCGGCGATCGAGCGGACCTCGCCCGCGCCGCGCAGGGAGGCCGAGATCACGCCGACTACCTGCCAGCCCTGGCCCGCGCGTTGCAGGACCGGGGCGCCGGAGCTGCCTTCGGTCACCGCGCAGCCGAGCCCGGCCATGCCGGGGCTCTGGACCAGCACGCGGCAATCACCGATCCGGCTGAGCGCATTCGGCCGGTCGCGGCGATAGCCGATCACGGTGACCTCGGGGCCGATGCGCTCTGGCAGGGCCAGCGGAAGCGGCGCGATATCGGGGATCGGCGTCTCGAGAAGAAGGATCGCGACATCGCTGCGCAAGCTTCGGCTGTCCGGCCGCCTGTTCGGCTCGAAACCGGGATTGGGTCGCAGGAGGCGGGCGGTGCGGTGGGCAGCGTAACCGCCCTTCAGCCAGCCCGCGAGGAAATGTACCTGGCCGGGTTTCGCCAGCTGGTGGCCGCGCAGCGCATACAGGCAATGGGCTGCGGTCAGGACCCGGTCGGGGGCGATCAGCGTGCCGGTGCAGAAACCGCCCGTGTCGAATCCCGCGACATTGACCCGGCCGATGGCGCGCCAGGCGCGGTGCTGGGCCTCGGCCAGCGGCTCGGCCTGCTGCGGCGTGCCCCCGGCCCGGGGCGCGGCCGGCAGGGCGGCCGCCCCCGCCATGACGAACAGGGCGAGCAACATCGCGGCAGGCGGGCGGCTCGAAGGTCGCATGGTCTTGATATGCCCGGATCGGGACGCCATTTGAAGCCCCGGCGCAGCGCCTTGCCAAGCAGAAGACCCACGGATAGGGTGCGCCGCGACTGAAAACGGGGCGACCCTTCTGCCCTTCGAACACGGGGACTTCCACATGTTTGCAACGCCAGCCTTTGCGCAAGCGGCCGGCGGAGGCGCCGCGGGCGCCTTCGGCTCTTTTCTCCCGCTGATCCTGATCTTCGCGATCATGTATTTCCTGCTGATCCGCCCTCAGCAGAAGAAGGCAAAGCAGCACAAGGCGATGGTGGACGGGCTGCGCCGCGGCGACCAGGTCGTGACCCAGGGGGGCGTGATCGGCAAGGTCTCGAAGGTCAAGGACGATGCCGAGGTCGAACTCGAGGTCGCCGAGAACGTCAAGATCCGTGTCGTGCGTCACACCATCGCCCAGGTGCTCAACAAGACCGAACCGGCGGAAAAGGCCTGATCGCCGATGCTGGATTTCGCGCTTTGGAAGCGGGCCACGATCTGGGGCATCGTTCTGATAGGGTTGCTGTTTGCGGCGCCCAACATGTTCTATTCCCGGGTCGAGGGGCATAACGACGCCCTCAAGGCCATCGAAACCCAGGGCGCGACCCCTGAACTGATCGCCAAGCGCGACGGCTGGCCCGGATGGCTGCCCTCGGGCCTGGTCAATCTCGGTCTCGACCTGCGCGGCGGCGCCCATCTTCTGGCCGAGGTGCAGGTCGAGGATGTCTATGCCGATCGCATGGATGCGCTCTGGCCCGATGTGCGCGACGCGCTGCGCGATGTCCGCGACCAGGTCGGCCCGATCCGCCGGATGGACGGTGCGCCCGGCATGCTGAAGGTGAGGCTGGGCGAGCCTGCGGGCATGCCCGCTGCGATCAAGGCGGTGCGGGCGCTGGCCCGGCCCATCGTCAGCCTGACCGGCGTCGGGGCGTCGGATATCGACGTTTCGGGCGAAGGTGCGGTTCTGACCGTGCAGCTGTCCGAGCCCGAGAAGCAGGCCACCATCGACCGCACCCTGCGCCAGTCGCTGGAGATCGTGCGCCGCCGGATCGACGAGGTCGGCACGCGCGAACCGACGATCCAGCGTCAGGGCGAGGACCGCATCCTGATCGAGGTGCCGGGCATCGGCTCGGCCGACGAGCTGAAGGCGCTGATCGGCACCACCGCGCGGCTGACCTTCAACCCGGTCGTCTCGCGCACCGGCAATCCGAACCAGGCGCCGGGGGCCAGCAACGAGCTTTTGCCCTCGATGGACGAGCCCGGCACCTATTACATCATCGAGAAGACCCCGGTCGTCTCGGGCGAACAGCTGACCGATTCCCAGCCAGCCTTCGATCAGAACGGCGCGCCCTCGGTCACCTTCCGCTTCAACCCCTCGGGCGCGCGCAAATTCGGCCAGTACACAGCCGAACATGTCGGTTCGCCCTTTGCCATCGTGCTGGATGACGAGGTGATCTCGGCCCCCGTCATCCGCGAGCCGATCCCGTCGGGTTCGGGCCAGATCACCGGCAATTTCACGGTCGAGGAATCGACCCAGCTTGCCGTTCTTCTGCGCGCGGGGGCGCTTCCGGCCGAGCTGACCTTCCTCGAGGAACGCACCATCGGTCCGCAGCTCGGCGCCGACTCGATCGAGGCGGGCAAGATCGCCTCGGCCGCGGCCTTCCTTCTGGTCCTGATCTTCATGTGGGCCAGCTACGGGCTGTTCGGGCTGTTCGCCAATGTCGCGCTGATCGTGAATATAGGGCTGATCTTCGGGCTCCTGTCGATGATCGGCGCGACGCTTACCCTGCCCGGCATTGCCGGGATCGTGCTGACCATCGGCATGGCGGTCGATGCCAATGTGCTGGTCTTCGAGCGCATCCGCGAGGAGCTCAAGACCGCCAAGGGCCCGGCCCGCGCCATCGAGCTTGGCTATGAGAGGGCGCTTTCGGCGATTCTCGACGCCAACATCACCACCTTCCTGACGGCGGTGATCCTGTTCGTCATGGGCTCGGGTCCGGTGCGCGGCTTTGCCGTGACGCTGGCCATCGGCATCGTCACCTCGGTCTTCGTCGCGATCTACGTCACGCGGATGATGATCGTGATGTGGATGTCCCGCCGTCGCCCCAAGACCATCGTGCTGTGAGGGAATATCCATGCGCCTGAAACTCGTTCCCTCCGATACCAGCTGGGATTTCCTGAAATTCGGAAATGTCTCGATTTTTGCCTCACTGGTGGCGATGGTGGTCTCGGTCATTCTGGTCTTCACCATGGGGCTCAATTTCGGCATCGACTTCAAGGGCGGCACCACGATCCGCTCGGAAAGCAGCCAGCCGGTCGATGTCGGTGCCTATCGCGATGCGATCTCGGCGCTCGATCTCGGCGATGTCTCGATCACCGAGGTGTTCGACCCGAGCTTCGGCCCGGGCAAGAACGTGGCCCAGATCCGGATCCAGGCCCAGGGCGATGCCGAAAGCGTCACGCCCGAAACCATCGATGCACTTGAAGCGGCGCTGACAGCGGTCGATCCCTCGATCACCTTCCCCTCGGTCGAAAGCGTGGGGCCCAAGGTCTCGGGTGAGCTGGTGACCTCGGCGGCGATCGCGGTCAGCCTCTCGATCCTGGCCATGCTGGTCTATATCTGGCTGCGCTTCGAATGGCAGTTCGGCGTCGGCGCGGTGGTCGCGCTGATCCATGACGTCACGCTGACCATGGGCATCTTCGCAGGCCTTCAGCTCAAGTTCGATCTCGCGATCATCGCGGCGCTTCTGACCATCGTCGGCTATTCGGTCAACGACACCGTCGTTGTGTTCGACCGGGTCCGCGAGAACCTGCGCAAGTTCAAGAAGATTGCACTGAAGGATGTGCTCAACCTCTCGATCAACGAGACGCTGTCACGCACCACGATGACCTCCTTCACCACGCTTCTGGCGCTGATCGCGCTGATCGTGCTGGGCGGCGACGTTATCCGCGGCTTCGTCTTCGCGATGACCTGGGGCATCGTCGTCGGCACCTATTCGTCGATCTTCGTGGCCTCGAACATCCTTCTCAAGCTGGGCGTCAAGCGCGACTGGTCGAAGGAAGGCGGGGACGGCGCGGGTACGCAGTTCGCCAAGGCCGAGCGCTGAGCCCCCCGAGGGGGCCTGCGGCGAGAAAACGATGAAAGCCACGAGAGACCCGGGCGCCGGGCGGTTTCCCCCGCCCGGCGCCCGTTCTATGATCGGGGCGCGCCAGGCGACAGGAGACCCCGATGAAACTGACCGAGATGACCATCCCCGACGGCCTGCCCATCGACGGCTACGGCCCGGGCTTCTTCCGGATCGCGGGCGAGATCCACGAGGGTGCCGCGCTTGTCGCCGATGGAAAGCTGCTGGCCTGGCAGGGGCCCGGCGACGAGGCGCCGCTGATGGCGCTTGCGGGCCGCGCCGACATCCTGCTGATCGGCACCGGAGAATGCCTGACCCCGCTGCCGAACCGGCTCCAGGCCCGGCTCGAAGCCGAGGGCATCGGGGTAGAACTGATGTCGACCCCCTCCGCCGCCCGCAGCTACAATGTGCTCCTGGCCGAAGGTCGCCGGGTCGCCGTCGCACTGGTGCCCGTCCCCTGACCTCTCCCCCTGACCAGCCGCCACTTGGGCGTCGTCGCTGCCATGGGACCTGTCCGAAGGGACGCGCCGTCGGCCCCTCCTGTCGTGCTCTTCTTCTTGGCGAAAATACCCCCGCTGGAGGCGGCGCGCGTCAGCGCGCCCGGGGCCCGGGGCCAGGGCGCCTGCCGTCCGGCTTTCCTGCTTCCAGCCCGTTGCCCTTTCGGCTATGCGGGGGGCATGGAACTGGTGGCGACGGATCTGGCCTGCGCACGCGGCGGCGTGCCGGTGCTCGAAGGGGTAGGCTTCACGCTCGCCGCCGGGCAGGCGCTGATGCTGCGCGGCCCGAATGGCTGCGGCAAGACCACGCTCCTGCGAACCCTCGCGGGCCTGCAGCCGCCGCTTGAGGGCACCGTTTCCGCCCCGCCCGAGTCAATCGCCTATGCCGCCCATGCCGACGGGCTCAAGGCTACGCTCACCGTCGCCGAGAACCTGAGCTTCTGGGCCCGTATCTTCGGCCAGACCGACATCGCCCCCGCGCTCAAGGCCTTCGATCTCGCGGATCTCGCCCGGCGCCCGGCGCAGAACCTCTCGGCCGGACAGAAGCGCCGCCTGGGCCTTGCCCGGCTTCTGGTCACCGGCCGGCCGATCTGGATGCTCGACGAACCCACGGTCTCGCTCGACGCGGCCTCGGTCGCGCAGTTCGGGCGCGCCGTGCGCGGCCATCTCGAGCGGGGCGGCGCAGCCCTCATCGCCACCCATATCGACTTGGGTTTCGAGGCAGGTCTGCTCGACGTCTCGGGCTTCCGTGCCCGCCCGCGCCGGATCGACAGTTTCGACGAGGCCTTTGCATGATCGCGCTTCTTCAACGCGACCTCCGGCTCGCGATCCGGGCCGGTGGCGGCTTCGGGCTGGGGCTTGCTTTCTTCCTGATCGTCGTCGTGCTGGTGCCCTTCGGCGTCGGCTCCGACAGCGGGCTTCTGGCCGCCATCGCGCCCGGCATCCTCTGGGTCGGCGCGCTTCTGGCCTGCCTGCTCTCGCTCGACCGCATCTTCGCGCTCGATCACGAGGACGGCTCGCTCGATTTGCTGGCTACAGCGCCGATCCCGCTCGAGGGCGTCGTCGCGATGAAGGCCGCCGCGCATTGGGTGACGACCGGCCTGCCGCTGACGCTCGCCGCCCCCGGGCTCGGGCTTTTGCTGAACCTGCCCGCGGCAGGCTATGGCTGGCTGGCCGCGAGCCTTGCGCTCGGGACCCCCGCGCTCAGCATGATCGGTAGCTTCGGCGCGGCGCTGACCGTCGGGCTCAAGCGCGGCGGGCTGCTGCTGTCCCTGCTGGTGCTGCCGCTTTACGTGCCGACGCTTATCTTCGGCGCCGAGGCGGTGGCACGCGGCATCGACGGGCGCGAGACCGGCACGCCGCTTCTGATGCTGACGGCGATCACGCTTGCCAGCATGGCGCTGCTGCCCTTCGCCGCGGCTGCGGCAATCCGTATCAATCTGCGCTAGGGGCCTCACACGCTCGTCACTTGAGGGCCTTCGGAAACGCCACTAGGAACACGCTCATGCCGTCGCTTTGGGAATATGCCAATCCGCAGAAATTCATGCAGACCTCGTCGGTCCTGCTGCCGGTCTTCTCGGTGGTTGCGGCGATCTGCCTGGGGGTTGGGCTGGTCTGGGGCTTCTTCCTGACGCCCGAGGCCGAGAATTTCGGTTCGACCGTCAAGATCATCTATATCCACGTGCCTGCGGCGATGATGGCCATCAATGCCTGGGTGATGATGCTGGTGACCTCGCTGATCTGGCTGGTCCGGCGCCACCATGTCTCGGCGCTGGCGGCGCGGGCGGCCGCGCCCATCGGCATGACCATGACCCTGATCGCTCTGATCACCGGCGCGATCTGGGGCGAGCCGATGTGGGGCACCTACTGGGTCTGGGACCCGCGGCTGACCTCCTTCATGATCCTGTTCCTGTTCTATCTCGGCTATATCGCGCTCTGGGAGGCGATCGAGAACCCCGATGCGGCCGCCGACCTGACCTCGGTCCTGTGCATCGTCGGCTCGGTCTTCGCGCTGCTCAGCCGCTATGCCGTGAATTTCTGGAGCCAGGGCCTGCATCAGGGCGCCTCGCTCAGCCTCGACAAGAAGGAAAACGTGGCCGACGTGTTCTACATCCCGCTTCTGTTCTGCATCGCGGGCTTCGTCTGCCTTTTCGTCGCGCTGGTCCTGCTGCGCACCCGGACAGAGATCCGGGCCCGCCGGGTCCGGGCGATGCTTGCAAGGGAGCGGATGGCATGATCCCCGATCTTGGAAAATACGCGGTTGCCGTGCTGTCCTCCTATGCGCTGACGATGGCGCTGATCGCGGTGCTGATCGCGGTCTCGCTCTGGCGCGGCGCACGGGTCCGGCGCCAGCTGGCCGAGGTCGAGGCCCGGAGGGAAACGGATGTCTGAGAAAAGACGGATTTCACCCCTGCTGCTGCTGCCGCCGGTCCTGTTCGCGGGGCTTGCGGCGCTTTTCTTCATCGGCATGGGGCGCGACGATCCGGATGCGCTTCCCTCGATGCTGATCGGCAAGCCCGCGCCCGCTCTGGTGCTGTCCGATCTGGCCGGGCAGGGGCCCTTCGACGCTGCGGCGCTGGCCGATGGCAAGGTCAAGCTGGTGAATTTCTGGGCCAGCTGGTGCGCGCCCTGCCGGCAGGAGCATCCCGAGCTCGAGGCTCTGGCCGGGGCCGGGGTCACGATCTACGGCATCAACTACAAGGACGATCCGGCCAAGGCGATGCGCTTCCTCGACGAACTCGGCAATCCCTTCGCCGCGCTCGGGGCCGACCGGTCCGGTCGCACCGCCATCGAATGGGGCGTCTATGGCGTGCCCGAGACCTTCGTTCTCGATGGCGATGGCACCGTGCTGCTGCGCCATCCGGGGCCGCTCACACCGGCAATCGTCGAGGCCGAGATCAGGCCGTTGCTCAAGGACTCCCGGCCCGAATCGAACTGAGACCAAGCCTTCCCGCGCCCTCCGTCTTTTCGCTGTCTCCGGGCCAGGTTTGCATCTGGCATCGCGTCAGGGCGTTGCCCCGAGGTTGGCCCGAGTCCGTCTCCGGAGGGCGCGTGCCGACAGCTTCCGGCTTGGGGCGGCCCCGGTCCGCAGAGGCCCGTCTGGAAGGGGCCCGGATGATGAATGGGTGCGGCTCTATAACCGCGTTGGCCACGGTTGGCGCAAGCGCCAGCCTGTCTCACGAAATCAAGGCCGTTGACGTCTGTTGTGACGATCCCCCAATTGTCCCCTGAAAGGTCTT
This sequence comes from Rhodovulum sp. HP10, assembly GCF_047553435.1. NCBI lineage: Bacteria > Pseudomonadati > Pseudomonadota > Alphaproteobacteria > Rhodobacterales > Paracoccaceae > Rhodovulum > Rhodovulum sp. HP10. The sequence continues at coordinate 889,620 of NZ_CP180201.1, read as the reverse complement.
CTGAAAACGTAGCGTCAAAAGTCTTCGAATATGGCAAAACCATAGTCGAAACTTGATCTGGCGCAAAGAAGAACCCGTGGGACGGTCCGCAAAACTTTTGTTTCAGCAAACGAGATCGCCCCGAGGTAAGCCCCGGGGCGACTTTGTTTTCAGAGGGTTGGCGGTTCAGCCGGCCTTGGCGAGGTTGCGCAGCACGTAATGCAGCACGCCGCCATGTTCGACATATTCCTTCTCGATGGCGGTATCGATCCGGCACTTGAGCGTCACGGTCTTCTCGCTCCCGTCGGCATAGGCGATGGTGCAGGGCACCTCGGACTGGGGTTTCAGATCGCCCGCGAGGCCCTTGATCGAAAAGCTTTCCTCGCCTGTCAGGCCCAGCGTCTTGCGGGTGTCTCCGCCGGTGAATTCGAAGGGAATCACCCCCATCCCCACCAGATTCGAGCGGTGGATGCGTTCGAAGCTCTCGGCGATCACTGCCTTGACCCCCAGAAGCGCCGTTCCCTTGGCCGCCCAGTCGCGCGAGGACCCGGCGCCATATTCGATGCCGCCGATCACCACCAGCGGAACGCCCTTCTCCTGCCAGGCCATGGCCGCCTCGAAGATCGAGGTCTCGGCCCCGTCCGGACCCTTGGTATAGCCGCCCTCGACGCCCGAGAGCATCTCGTTGCGGATCCGGATGTTGGCGAAGGTGCCGCGCATCATGACTTCGTGGTTGCCGCGGCGCGAGCCGTAGGAGTTGAACTCGCGCACTGGCACCTGACGCTCGATCAGGTATTTGCCCGCGGGCGTCGTGTCCTTGAACGATCCGGCAGGGCTGATGTGGTCGGTCGTGACCATGTCGCCCAGGATCGCCAGCGGACGGGCGCCCTCGATATCGGTGATCTCGCCGGGTTCCGTGCCCATGCCCTGGAAGTAGGGCGGGTTCTGCACATAGGTCGAGCTTGCCGGCCAGTCATAGGTCTCGCTGTCGGTGGTCTCGACCGCCTGCCATTTCTCGTCGCCCTTGAAGACATCGGCATATTTCGACTGGAAGGCGTCGCGGGTCACGGTCTTCTCGACCAGTTCGGCGATCTCGGCCTGGCTCGGCCAGATGTCCTTGAGGAAGACATCCTTGCCGTCCTTGTCCTGGGCGATGGGGTCGCGGGTCAGGTCGATATTCATGTCGCCCGCAATGGCATAGGCCACCACGAGCGGCGGCGAGGCCAGGTAGTTGGCGCGCACATCGGGGCTGATCCGGCCCTCGAAGTTGCGGTTGCCCGACAAGACCGAGGTCGCGATCAGGTCATTGTCGTTGATCGCCTTCGAGATCTCCTCGGCCAGCGGCCCCGAATTGCCGATGCAGGTGGTGCAGCCATAGCCCACGAGGTTGAAGCCGATCGCGTCCAGGTCTTCCTGCAGCCCGGCCGCCTCGAGATACTCGCTGACGACCTGCGAGCCGGGGGCGAGCGAGGTCTTGACCCAGGGCTTGCGGGTCAGGCCCAGTTCGCGCGCCTTGCGCGCCACGAGCCCCGCGCCGATCATCACATAGGGGTTCGAGGTGTTGGTGCAGGAGGTGATCGAGGCGATCACCACCGAGCCGTCGCGCAGCTCGTAATCCTGCCCCTCGACCTTTGCGCTCTTGCGCGGATCGGCATCGAGATCGGGCGCGGGGGCCTCGGCCAGCATGTCGCGCGCTTCCTCGCTTTCGTCGATGCCGCGATAATCCGACACCACGTTGAAGAAGGACTGCGCGGCATTGGTCAGCGGGGTGTGATCCTGCGGCCGTTTCGGGCCCGAGATTGCGGGCACGACCGTGCCCATGTCGAGATGCAGCGTGTCGGTATAGACCGGATCGTAGCCGGTATCGCGCCACATGCCATTGGCCTTTGCATAGGCCTCGACCAGCGCGACACGGTCCTTGTCGCGGCCGGTCTGGGTCAGATAGCGCAGCGTTTCCTCGTCGACCGGGAAGAAGCCGCAGGTGGCGCCGTATTCGGGGGCCATGTTGGCGATGGTCGCGCGGTCGGCAAGCGGCAGATGGTCGAGCCCCTCGCCGTAGAATTCGACGAACTTGCCGACGACGCCCTTCTGGCGCAGCATCTGCACGACCTTCAGCACCAGATCGGTGGCGGTGGTGCCCTCGACCATGCTGCCGGTCAGCTTGAAGCCCACGACCTCGGGGATCAGCATCGAGACCGGCTGGCCCAGCATCGCGGCCTCGGCCTCGATCCCGCCGACGCCCCAGCCCAGGACGCCCAGCCCGTTGACCATGGTGGTGTGGCTGTCGGTGCCGACCAGCGTGTCTGGATACGCCACCTGGTCGCCGGACTGATCGGTATCGGTCCAGACGGTCTGGGCAAGGTATTCGAGATTCACCTGGTGGCAGATGCCGGTGCCGGGCGGCACCACGCGGAAATTGTTGAACGCCTTCTGGCCCCATTTCAGGAAGGTGTAGCGTTCGATGTTGCGTTCATATTCGCGGTCGACATTCATCTGGAACGCGCGCGGATTCCCGAACTCGTCGATCATCACCGAGTGGTCGATGACCAGATCGACCGGGTTCAGCGGGTTGATCTTCTGGGCATTGCCGCCCAGCCCCAGAATGCCGTCGCGCATCGCGGCCAGGTCGACCACCGCCGGAACCCCGGTGAAATCCTGCATCAGCACGCGGGCCGGGCGATAGGCGATCTCGCGCGCGGTCCTGCCGCCATTCGCGGCCCAGTCGGAAAAGGCCTTGATGTCATCGATGGTGACGGTCTTGCCGTCCTCGAAGCGCAGCAGGTTTTCCAGCACGACTTTCAGCGCCGCCGGCAGGCGCGAGAAATCACCGAGCCCCGCCGCTTCGGCCGCGGGGATCGAGTAATAGGCATAGCTGGCGCTTCCGACGCTCAGCGTCTTGCGAGTCTTGGCTGTGTCCTGTCCAACGGTGATCGGCATGAAAGATCGTTCTCCATCAGGGTGTCGCGCGGTTCATAAAATTACTGCACGCTCTTGCCCGATCGCATCGTGGCGATCAAGGGGGGTGCGAATTAATTTGTATACCGTTGTGCACTGAAATGTCCAGAGGACGCGCGGCCGATCCGCACGGCCCCCTCCCGAATCCTTGATTGGCAGGTGTCCGGGCGCTTGGGTACGAAGATCGGGCGAAGGGGAAATCAAGGCGAGTCTGATGCGCGCAGTCCTAACGGTCCTGTTGGCGGGATGTATTTTTGTTGCCGGTCCCGCCCGGTCGGATCCGAGCCCGGTGGTGGTCGAGCTGTTCACCTCTCAGGGGTGTTCCGCCTGTCCGCCGGCCGATGCGCTGATCGCCGAACTGGCCAAGCGCGACGATGTGATCGCGCTGGCTCTGCATGTCGATTACTGGGATTATATCGGCTGGAAGGACATCTTTGCCGATCCGGCCTTCACCCTGCGGCAGAAGGCCTATGCCCATGCCGCGGGCCGACGCTCGATCTACACCCCGCAGATGGTGGTCGAGGGCGCTGATCATGTCGTCGGCTATCGGCCGATGGACCTCGCCCATCTGATCGAGACTCATGCCCTCGCGGACAGTCCGGTCGAGCTCGGTCTCGCGCGGCAGGGCGACATGGTGACGGTGACGGCGGTCTCTGCCGAACCCTTCGGCGAGGATGTGGTGCTCCAGATCGTGCGCTACCGGCCCGAACAGCAGGTCGATATCCAACGCGGTGAGAATGCCGGAAAGACCCTGCGCTATGCCAATATCGTCGAGGCCTGGACCCCGGTCGCGCGCTGGAACGGGGCCGAGCCGCTTTCGGTGAGCGTGCAGGCCGCCGGGGACGAGCCGATCGTGGCGATCCTGCAGCGTCCCGGGCCGGGGGTGATCCTGGCAGCCGCGCGTCTGCGATAAGGCTGTGCCCTCGCGTCAAGGGCCTCGCGCGACGGCATAACGATGCGGGCGGTCTCTGCCGGCGCGCGGCTGCGTGTCGCGCTCAGTGGGCCTTCCAGCGCCGATGGATCCAGAACCATTGTTCGGGATGATGGCGGACCCGGGCCTCGAGGCTGTCATTGAGGGCCTGCATCATCTCGCGCGGGGTGGCGCGTACCACCGGCGCCTCGATCTCGATCTCGAAGCTCAGCCCGTCGGGGCGGCGGGTCGCGTAGAAGGGGATCAGCTCGGCATCGTAGCGCAGGGCCAGCTCGGCGGCCGACAGCGCGGTCAGGGCGGGATGGCCCATGAAGCGCAGCTCGGCGCCGCGCCGGGCATGCTGGTCGGTCAGCAGGACCAGCATGCCGCCGCTGCGCAGATGGCGCACGAAGCCCGCGGTGCCGCGCCGTCCCTGCGGGAAGACCGGGCCGCCGAAAGCCTCCATCGTGCGCACGTAATGGGCGTTGAAGAACGGGTTCGCCATCGGCCGGTACAGCCCGCCGATCTCGTAGCCGCGGGCGACCAGCGCGGCCCGGGCGGCCTCGTAATTGCCGAAATGCCCGGTCACGAGGATGGCGGGGCGTCCGGCCTGCTTCGCGGCGGCGAGTGCGGCCAGCCCAGGGCCCTTCGGCTCCGTCGTGGCCATCCGGGCAAGGAAGGTCTCGGTCGAGTAATTCTCGATCAGGGTGCGGCCGGCATTGTCGGCCACCTGATCGGCGATGTGGCGGCGCCGGGAGGCGGGCATGTCGGGCCAGATCATCGCCAGATTGGCCTCGGCCCGGCCGCGATAGCCTGCGACAGGCGCAATCAGCCGACGTGTCACCCAGCCGCCAAAAGGAACCCGGCGCTCATAGGGCAGGGCGAGGGCGGTGCCGATCAGCAGGCGTGCAACCCGATCTGTCAGCCAGTCGCCAAGACGCCTGGAGCGCCTGTCCCGCTTGCCCATCGGACCGGTTTCCTCTCGTTGTCCGGTCCGCCTGGCCGGGATCTGCGCTTTGCCTCGCATCGCGCCCGCCGCCATCCGTCGTCGGGCCGCGATGTCTCGCGCAGGCAGACATAATCCCCCGGCGCCCGGGCGACAAGCGCCGCCCCGTGCTTGCGGCGCCGGGCGGCGGATCGGGGCCTCAGGCGGTCTTGCTCGACTTTCGCAGCTTGATTTCGCCGGCCGCCTCCATGCTGCGGATCGCGGCGATCACATCGGACATCGCGGCCTCGGTTTCCTCGGCGCCGGGGGCGTCGCGTTCGTTGATCTCGTCGCGGATCTGGTTGGCCATCCGTTGCGACATGTTGGCAAGGATGTACTCGACCGCCGGCCCGGTCCGCCCGTCGGCGCCGGCCATGGCGGTGATCAGCTTGGTCTGCTCGATCGCGCGGGTCAGCGCCGGCACGTCGCGTTCGTCCAGCCGGTCGGGAATGTCGGCGAAGGTGAAGACCGCCTGGCGGACCTTCTCGGCCAGCTCGGCATCGGTTTCGCGCAGCCCTTCCAGCACATCCTCGCGCGTCGCCGCAGGGGCCACGTCGAGGATCGCGCCCATCCGGGTCTCGGGCGCCAGTTCGAAGGCGGGTTCGGGCGCGGAATTGATCCGCTCTGCCAGGGCGCGGCCGATCCGGGTCACGGCGGCCGGAGGCACCTCGGCGGTGCGTGAGATCGCGAAGGCGATGCGGCGCGCCTCGGGGCCGGGCATCCGGCCGAGCGTGCTGGCCGCGATCGGGCTGGGCAGTTTCGACAGGGCCACGGCCGCGATCTCGGGGCTTTCGGCCAACAGAAGTTCGGTCAGGCGGTCGGCGGGCAACTCGGACAGGGTCTGCCAGGGGTCGCCGCCGCGTCCGCTCCCGAAGCGGGCGCGGATCGAGGCCGCGGCCTCGGGGCTCAGATGGTCGCCGAGCAACCGCATCGCCTCTTCCATCCCGCCCGGGAAGGAGAGGCCGAATTGCTCGATTTCCAACAGGAATTCCTCGATCACGCCCTGAAGCGTATTGCCGTCGATATAACGCATGCTGGCGATTTCGTCGGCGAGATCGGTCTGCACGGAGGCCGGGAGCGAATGAAGCGGCAGGTCAATCCCCTCGTTCAGAACCAGACGAACGATAATGGCCGCCTTCTGGCGCGAGGTCAGGCCGCTGGAGGCGATAGGGGCTCCGAAACTCTGCACGTGGGTCTCCGTCTTCCTGACCAAGAGGCATAATCCCCGGGTGTTAAGCCGGAGTTATCGAAGACCGCCCGCATTGCGGAATTTCGTGAGGAATTTTGTCGCGAGCGGGGCGGTTTCGAACCCCGCCGCCCGAAGGTCACATGAAAGAAGGCGGCACCTTCGCCGCGCCGCCTTCGGATCTGAACTGCCGGCCGGGCCAGGGCTCAGCTGGTGGTCTGGTCCACGCATTGGCCCGAGACCGAGTCGAAGATCTGGCCTTCGCCGCACTGACTGGCATTGATCCGCTTCTGCCAGCCGCATTCCGCCGAGGCGAGGGCGGGCAGAAGCGCAAGGGCCGCCGCTGCAAGGATCGTCCTGGTGGTCATGGGTCGCATCTCCGTCCTGAAGGTGCCCCAGCGTAACACGAATCAGCGCCTGCCGCAGTCACGGAAAATTCAGCGGGCGCGCCTCTGCCCGAGGCGCGCCCGCCAAGGCCCCGGCACCGTCGCCCGGGCCGGAGATCGCCGGTTCAGGCTTCGCCGAACACCCGGGCGAAGATCGTGTCGACATGCTTGGTGTGATAGCCTAGGTCGAATTTCTCCTCGATCTCGGCCGGGCTCAGCGCCGCCGTGACCTCGGGATCGGCCAGCAGTTCCTCCTTGAAGTCCTTGCCCTGTTCCCAGACCTTCATCGCGTTCCGCTGCACCAGCCGATAGGCATCCTCGCGGCTGACACCGGCCTGGGTCAGCGCCAGCAAGACCCGCTGGGACATCACCAGCCCTTTGAACTTGTTCATGTTCGCCAGCATGTTCTCGGGGTAGATCACCAGCTTGTCGATCACGCCCGCGAGCCGGTTCAGCGCGAAATCGAGCGTCACCGTCGCATCGGGCGCGATGCCGCGCTCGACCGAGCTGTGCGAGATGTCGCGTTCATGCCAGAGCGCCACGTTCTCCATCGCCGGAACCACGGTCATGCGCACCAGACGCGCCAGCCCCGTCAGGTTCTCGGTCAGGACCGGGTTGCGCTTGTGCGGCATCGCCGAGCTGCCCTTCTGGCCCTTCGAGAAGAACTCTTCGGCCTCGAGCACCTCGGTCCGCTGCATGTGACGGATCTCGATGGCGATGTTCTCCATCGACGAGGCAATCACGCCCAGCGTCGCAAAGAACATCGCGTGGCGGTCGCGCGGGATGACCTGGGTCGAGATTGTCTCGGGCTTCAGCCCCATCTGCCTGCAGACATGCTCTTCGACTGCCGGGTCGATATTGGCGAAGGTGCCGACCGCGCCCGAAATGGCGCCGGTCGCGATTTCCTCGCGCGCGGCCTCGAGGCGCCGCCTGCCGCGTTCCATCTCGGCATAGAAGCGGGCGAAGGTCAGGCCCATGGTGGTGGGCTCGGCATGGATGCCATGGCTGCGCCCGATGCGGACGGTATCCTTGTGCTCGAAGGCGCGGCGCCTGAGCGCGGCCAGAAGCTTGTCCATGTCGGCGATCAGGATGTCGGCCGCGCGCATCAGCTGCACGTTGAGGCAGGTGTCGAGCACATCCGACGAGGTCATGCCCTGATGCACGAAACGCGCCTGATCGGCGCCGACATGTTCGGCCAGATGGGTCAGGAAGGCGATCACGTCATGCTTGGTGACGGCCTCGATCTCGTCGATCCGGGCGACGTCGAAGACCACGTCCTTCGCGGTCCAGACCGCTTCGGCATTCTCCTTCGGGATCACCCCAAGTTCGGCCTGGGCATCGCAGGCATGGGCCTCGATCTCGTACCAGATGCGGAATTTGGTGGCAGGCTCCCAGATGGCGGTCATCTCGGGGCGGGCATAGCGGGGGATCATGGGCGCAGCCTTCGCTTGGACGTGGGTTCGCGGTCTGATACCGCCTGGGGGCAGGCGCGGCAAGAAGCGGGGGCAGGGTGCCGGAACTTCAGGATTTCGAGGGAGCCTGGCGGCTGACGCGCCGGATCGACGACCGGCTGACGGGGCAGGTGCTGCGGCTGACGGGCCGGGCGGTCTTCGCTCCCGACGGTTCAGCTCCGGCGGCGGGCCTTGTCTATGACGAGACCGGGCAGCTCGAGATTCCTGGCCGGCCGCCGGCGGTTGCGACAAGGCGCTATCTCTGGCGCGCGCGACAGAGAGGGGGCGCAGAGGAGATCGAGGTCCTGTTCGAGGATGGCCGCTTCTTTCATGCGCTGGGCCCCGGCGCCCGGCCCGGGGCGCGGCACGATTGCGCGCCCGATCTTTACCGTGTGCGCTACGATTTCTCGGCCTGGCCCTGCTGGTCGAGCCGCTGGGACGTGCGCGGCCCGCGAAAGAATTATGCGATGGAAAGTAGCTACCGGCCAGAATCTTAGCCTGCGCCCACAGCAGCCGCCCGCCGGGTCTTGCGCCGGAAGCGGCGCTCGGGCAATACGGACGCAACGAATTGCAACGGGAGTGACCGTAATGGCGTATGCCCTGACCGAAAAGGTCCTTGTCGACAATATCATGCCCCGGAACGGCGCCCAGCGACTGGTTCGGGAAGCGGCTCTGGTCGTGGCCGGGATCGCGGTCCTGGCGCTGGCGGCCCATATCAAGGTGCCGATGTTCCCGGTGCCGATGACGATGACCACCTTCGCGGTTTTGACGCTGGGCGCCGCCTACGGGCCGCGGCGCGGTCTGATCACCATTCTGGGCTATCTCGGCATCGGCGCGCTGGGCTTCGACGTCTTCGCCGGAACCTCGGCCGAGGCCTCGGGCCTGACCTACATGATGGGCTCGACCGGCGGCTATCTGGTCGGCTATGCGCTGGCTGCCCTCACGCTCGGCACCTTCGCCCGCGCCGGCTGGGACCGCTCGATGGGCCGGATGGCCCTGGCCATGCTGGTCGGCAATGTCGTGCTCTACATCCCCGGCGTGATCTGGCTCGGCCAGCTCTACGGCTGGGACCAGCCGCTGCTGGCCTGGGGCGTGACGCCCTTCCTGCTGGGCGACGCGCTGAAACTGGCGCTGGCCGCGCTGGCGGTTCCGGCGGTCTGGCGGCTGATCGGCCGCGACTGATCGACCCGATATCTTAGGAATTGGAAGGGGCGCGGCCTGCGGGGCGCGCCCCTTCTGCATGTTGGGATGACTGCGCCTCGTCCGGGCCGCTCGCCGCTTCCGTGCAAGGGGCGGTGTCCGATCTGACAAGGGCGGTCGGCCGATCCTGCGTGGCCTTCGACCGCGCCGCCTTACCCTTGCCCGTTTTCAGGGCCGCGACAGAGGCCGCCCGGGGTGAGGTTCCGGCCTCAAGACGCAGCTCTTGCGGGGCCCGCCTGTTGCACCATTGCCTTTCCGCCGCGCGGCATGTGGCGTCGGTCGGGGCGGGCCTTCGATCCGCCTTGAGCCGGGATCTTCCGATGCCCGGATGCGTTCCGGCCGTGCCTTGCGCGTTGGCCGAAACCGCGGACAGAAAAGGGCGCCCGAAGGCGCCCTTTTCCCGGAATTCGCAGGTCCGAAGGACCCGGGTCAGCAGCTGTAATACAGCTTGTATTCCATCGGGTGCGGCGTGTGCTCGAAGGCATAGACCTCTTCCCACTTCAGCTCCAGGTAGCCCTGGATCTGGCTCTTGGTGAAGACGTCGCCCGCAAGCAGGAAGTCGTGGTCCTTCTCGAGGCTCTCCAGCGCTTCACGCAGCGAGGCGCAGACCGTCGGGATGCCTTCCAGCTCTTCGGGCGGCAGGTCGTAGAGGTTCTTGTCCATCGCCTCGCCCGGATCGATCTTGTTCCGGATCCCGTCGAGACCGGCCATCAGCAGCGCCGAGAAGCACAGATAGGGGTTCGCCGACGGATCGGGGAAGCGGGCTTCGACGCGCTTGGCCTTCGGGCTCTCGGTCCACGGGATACGGATGCAGCCCGAGCGGTTGCGGGCCGAATAGGCGCGCAGCACGGGGGCCTCGAAACCGGGGATCAGCCGCTTGTAGGAGTTGGTCGAGGGGTTGGTGAAGGCGTTCAGCGTCTTGGCATGCTTGAGCAGACCGCCGATGAACCACAGCGCTTCATTGCTGAGATCGGCATACTGGTCGCCGGCGAACAGAGGCTTGCCATCCTTCCAGATCGACATGTTGCAATGCATGCCCGAGCCGTTGTCGCCCGCGATCGGCTTCGGCATGAAGGTCGCCGTCTTGCCGTAGGCCAGCGCCACGTTGTGGATGATGTACTTGAACTTCTGCAGGTTGTCGGCCTGTTTCTTCAGGCTGTCGAAGATCATGCCCAGCTCGTGCTGGCAGGTCGCCACCTCATGGTGGTGCTTGTCGACCTTCATGCCGATCTGCTTCATGGTCGACAGCATTTCCGAGCGGATGTCCTGGCCCTCGTCGGACGGGTTCACCGGGAAGTAACCGCCCTTGTAGGTCGGACGGTGGCCGAGGTTGCCCGACTCGTATTCGGTGTCGGTGTTCCAGGCGGCATGCTCGACATCGATGGAGAAGGCGACCTTGTTCGGCGACACGGCATAGCGCACGTCGTCGAAGATGAAGAACTCGGCCTCGGGGCCGAAATAGGCCACATCGCCGATGCCCGAGGATTTCAGGTAGGCTTCGGCCTTCTCGGCGGTGCCGCGCGGATCGCGGTCATAGGCTTCGCCGGTATCGGGCTCGACCACCGAGCAATGCACGCAAAGCGTCTTCTCGGCATAGAACGGGTCGATATAGGCGCTGTCCGGGTCGGGCATCAGCTTCATGTCGGAGGCTTCGATCGACTTCCAGCCGGCAATCGACGAGCCGTCGAACATGAAGCCTTCGTCCAGGAAATCCTCATCGACCTGATCGGCCATCACCGTCACGTGCTGCAGCCTGCCGCGCGGATCGGTGAAGCGGATGTCGACATATTCGACATCCTCGTCCTTGATGGTCTCGAGAACCTTGTTCTTGCTCATGTGACCTACTTCCCCTCTGTCTTTAGGTTTGGTCGCGTCCTGGCCGGGCGCACCCGGCGCGCTTGGTTCGGGTGACTAGAGTGCGTCCTCGCCGGTCTCGCCGGTGCGGATGCGGATCGCCTGCTCGACCGGCGAGACGAAGATCTTGCCGTCGCCGATCTTCTCGGTCTTGGCGGCGGCGACGATGGCCTCGATGGCGGCATCGACCTGATCGTCGGGCAGGACGATCTCGATTTTCACCTTGGGCAGGAAATCGACGACATATTCGGCGCCGCGATAGAGTTCGGTATGGCCCTTCTGGCGGCCGAAACCCTTGACCTCGATCACGGAAAGACCCTGGACGCCCGCCTCTTGCAGCGCCTCTTTGACCTCGTCCAGCTTGAAGGGCTTGATGATCGCCTCGATCTTCTTCACGGCGCGCGACTCCCTCTTGGTATGGTTCGAAGCCCGACAGACCACTTTCCCCGAAGGGGCACAATTGGCTAGGATGGTCCGAAAGTTTGGCATTCATGGAATCTTGCGGCGCCGCCAATGAATTGAGCGCAATGCCTTCTTAATGAGCAAATTGGAAACGCTTTTCGGGGAAAACCATGTCCGAGCTTCTGACTGCTGCCCAAATGCGCGCCATCGAGGCCGAGGCTCTGGCGCGAGGCGATGCAGATGGCAGGACGCTGATGGAGCGCGCGGGCGAGGGCGTGGTCGATGCGGCGCTGGCGCACTGGCCCGATCTCGGCACCGTTCCGCTTTCGGCGCTGGTACTTTGCGGTCCCGGCAATAATGGCGGCGACGGCTTCGTGGTGGCGCGGCTTTTGGCCGAACGCGGCTGGCAGGTGGAGCTGTCGCTCTTCGGCACGCCTGACCGGTTGCCGCCCGATGCGCGGCTCAATCACGATCGCTGGGTCGCGCTTGGCTGCGTGCGGCCCTGGGACGATGCGGCGCTGGCCGGTCGGCTCGATGCGGGCGGCTGCGATCTCGTGATCGACGCGTTGTTCGGCAGCGGCTGCAGCCGCGGGATCGCGCCCATCGCCGGGCATATGGCGGCGGCGATGGCCCGTTTCCGCGCGTCGGGCGGACGGGCATTGGCGATCGACATGCCAAGCGGGCTCTGCACCGATAGCGGCCGCGATCTCGGGGGCGTGCTGCCCGCCGCGCTGACCGTGACCTTTCATCGCGCCCGGATCGGCCAGTTCACCGCCGAGGGAAGCGCCTCTTGCGGCCGGATCGTGGTGGCCGATATCGGGCTCGATCCCGGCCCTTGTCCCGGGTCGGTGACGCTGGTCGGCGCGCCGGGGCACGAGATCGGCAAGGCCGGCGCGGTCGGCGGGCACAAATACAGCCACGGCCATGCGCTGGTGCTGGCGGGCAGCGCGGGGCGCACCGGCGCGGCCCGGCTGGCCGCGCGCGGCGCGCTGCGGGTGGGGGCGGGGCTGGTGACCCTGGGCGCGCCCGCGGAGGCGCTGGCCGAATGCGCGGCCCATCTGACCGCGGCGATGCTGCGCCGGGTCGAGGAGGCCGGGGATCTGCTTGCGCTGCTGGAGGATCCGCGGATTTCGGCGCTCGGCCTCGGGCCTGGCTTCGGCACCGGATCGCGCGAGGCCGGGCTTCTGCGGCTGGCGCTCGACAGCGGCCGCCCGCTCGTGCTCGATGCCGATGCGCTGAGCCTTCTGGCGCAGCAGGACGCCCTCTTTTCGAGGCTTCACGGCGGTTGTGTGCTGACCCCGCATGGCGGCGAATTCGCCCGGCTCTTCCCCGATCTGGCCGAGAAGCTTTCCGGCCGGCCGACCTGCGGCCCGGGCTTTTCCAGGATCGACGCGGTGCGCGCCGCGGCGGCCCGGGCCGGGGCGGTGGTGCTCCTTAAGGGCGCGGATACCGCCATTGCCGCGCCCGATGGCCGGGCCGCGCTGCATGCCGCGCTGTATGACCGCGCCGTGCCCTGGCTTGCGACGGCCGGGGCGGGCGACGTTCTGGCCGGGATCGTCACGGGCCTGCTGGCCCGCGGCCGCCCGCCTTTCGAGGCCGCCATGGCCGGGGCCTGGTTGCATGTCGAGGCAGCCCGGGTCTTCGGCCCCGGCCTCATTGCCGAGGATCTGCCCGACAGCCTTCCGGCGGTCTTCCGCGGGCTCGGTCTCTGAAGACGGTCGGCCCGGCAGCCGGCCGGTGCGCCCGCGGCCCCGTGCCGTGTCCGGATCGCGCGGAGATACCGGGCCGAAGGCGATTTCCGTGCTTCCTCACGGCTCCGGCCCCGGCAACCGCGCGCTGTCGGGCCCTGTCACGGATGATGACGGCGAAGCCCTGCTTGACGGTTGTCGTCGGTTTTCGAGCGGTCCCGGCCGCGCCACAGGGACGCTGGCGCCTTTGCCGTGACAGAAGGGAAGGAACTCCCTGTGCGGCAGAGGGCGGGGCGTTCGCGGGAGCCCCTCGGGACGGTCCCTGACCGCATTGACCCCGCCGGACAATCATCGACAGAGAAACCGGCCCGGGGGAGGCCCGGGCGCGGATCGGCGCGAGGGAATCCGCCGGTCGGATGGCCGCCCGGCCGGGGCTCGCCGTGCAGGACGCAGCCGAGGGCCGCCCAGGTTTCGGGCCGGGGCAGATTGGCCAGTACTATGTTGAAACCTCGCTTACCGTCACCCAGAGTGCCAACTTATGGGGTATGTTTCCGCCTTTTGCGTCTCTGCCTCGTAAACGAATCTGTTCCGTCTCTTTGGAGAACGACATTCCACACTTTGGCGACCACTCGGCGGCTGCCGGTGTTTTTCAAAGATATCCCAGCTCTCCTGGCTTTCCTGCGATGGGCGGATACCATCGCGCTTGTCCGCCGGAGGGGGGGGCGTCGGAGCGTTGCGGCTCTCCTGGACCCGCTCGCCTGCTGCGCCGCGCGCGCCCGTCATTGCCCTGCCGAGACCTTGCCGAGACGAGGTCTCGGCGCTGCCGCAAGCGGGCCGCGGCCGGCAGGTCGCGGATGTGCCCGCGAAAGAGCTGTCGGTGAACGCCGTGATCCTGCGGCATTTGGCAAAGGGCTTACCGATTGGGTTGATCCGAGCCGGGCGCCGGTGCGGCACCCATCAAAAGCGCCGGGGCCGTCGGCATGGCGGCTCCGGGTTCCCTGATACCGCAGATCCGCGCGAAAGACCGTGCTTTGGGGCGTCACGGGCTTTCGGTGCGAGGGGGGGCGGTGCCGCGATCCGGATTTCGTCCGGGCACATCTGCGGTCGGGGCGGCCGGCTTCTCCGCCGATGCGATAATCCGTCGTCGAGACCCGGCCTCCGGCGCGATGCCTGCGCAGGCCGGGAATGCAGCTAGGCCCTTGCTGTCTGGTCCATGGCGGCGTTCGATGCGCCGTTGTAATCGGGCATGTCCGAGGAGGAGGGCTCCCAGCGATGCCATTTCAGCAGGTTTTCAAATTCGGCCTTGCTGAGGGTGCGGAGGAAGGCCAGGCCGACGAAATAGTTCGTCGACCAGCTGACGCGGCAACCAATCTCGAGATCGCTCAGTTCGAGCGTGCCGCGCTCTCCCGGTTCGGGGACGGTCGTCAGGTGCAGCTTGGCGCCGTTGGGGCTGATGTCGACCGCCACGGCCGGGGTTCGGCTGTCGGACAGCCGCAGATAGGTGTTCATGTGGCAAAGCGTCCGCGGTGTCCGGCGCCGCATGTGTCGAAGCACGTAGAAAACGCTTGCTCCGGCCAGGGCCAGACCGCCGAGCCCGGCCGCGGCATAGGCGATCCAGGGCGTTGCCCGGGCGGGTTGCAAGGGTTTCGACGTCGTCGGAAGCCGGGTGCCGATCTGTCCCTCGTTGATCGCTTCCCTGGAAAAGTCCGGCCGGGCCTCAAGCCGCTGCTCGGTGTTGGCGGGGCTGTCGTCCCCGGGGGCGGGGGCGCCGATGGCGGCGGTCTCGGGCGGCGCGTCCGGAGAGAGCGCCAGCAGGTCCTGCCCGGCCGGGTTGGCGATGGCTCGTTGCGGTGGAGCGGCATTGTCCGTCCTCAGGGGGTGCGGCGCGCCGACCCGCCCGTCGCCGCCCCCGTTGCCCGACCGGCGTGCTTCCGCGAGGCCGCCGGTCGCGGAGAGCTTCAGGCCCGCGCGCCAGTCCGGGTCGGCGCGGCAGCGCAATTGCTGCAGATAGCTCTGCATCCGGCGGACCACGGCGCCGGCATCGGGCGGCTCCGGGACGACGCGCAGCCTCTCGGCCACCAGGGCGATGTAGCCGGAGACCACCGGCAGCCCCTCTTCGAGCCCGGCCATGGTCATCACCCGTGCGAGCCGGTCGGGATCGGCGCTGGCAATGGCTTTCGAAAGGCTGCGGGCCTCTTCGAGCCGGAACATGCTTGGCCCGGTGCGGGCCAGGGTCTCGCCCTCGACATAGATCCAGACCAGCCAGTTATGCATCGGGCAGGGATCTTCGGCGCGCGCGGGGCCACTGCCCGCCAGCAGGACTGCGACCAGGGCGAGGAGGCGCATGGCAGACATGGCGGACATGGCGCGGCTGTGTCGCATGGCACGTGTCATCCTTTCGCGTCGAGAAGGCCCGAGTATTGCGGCATATGATTGACGAATATTTGCGGGTGCCGCAGCTCTGCGCCGAAAACGCCGTCCGGGCAGCCGCTCCCTTGCTCATGGCGCCCAAACCGCTGTATCAGATCGCCCGAACGGGCCTGGGCCGGGGCCGAGAGCGAGGAGAGGCATATGCGTCGTGTGGTTGTCACCGGGCTGGGGATGGTGTCCCCGCTGGCCTGCGGGGTGGAAGAGACCTGGAAACGTCTCCTGGAGGGACAGTCGGGCATCGGGCCGATCACCCGCTTCGATGCAAGCCGCGTCGTCACGACCTATGCCGCCGAGATCCCGTTCGGCGACGGCTCCGACGGGACCTTCAACCCGGATGACTGGATGGAGCCGAAAGAGCGCCGGAAGGTCGACGATTTCATCCTCTACGCGATGGCCGCGGCGACCCAGGCGGTGGCCGATTCCGGCTGGGTGCCCGAGACCGAGGCCGAGCGCGAGCGCACCGGCGTGATGATCGGCTCGGGCATCGGCGGGCTGAATGCCATCGCCGATACCGCCGTGCTGATCCAGCAGAAGGGGCCGCGCCGGGTGTCGCCCTTCTTCATTCCCTCGGCGCTGATCAACCTCGCCTCGGGGCAGGTCTCGATCCGCTTCGGCTTCAAGGGGCCGAACCATGCGGTGGTGACCGCCTGCTCGACCGGGGCGCATGCCATCGGTGATGCGGCGCGGCTGATCCAGTGGGGCGATGCCGACGTGATGGTGGCGGGCGGCACCGAAAGCCCGATCTCCGAGATCGGGATCGCGGGCTTCAACGCCTGCAAGGCGCTGTCGACCAAGCGCGCCGATGCGCCCGAGACCGCCTCGCGGCCCTGGGATGCCGGGCGCGACGGCTTCGTGATGGGCGAGGGCGCGGGCGTCGTGATCCTCGAAGAGCTCGAGCACGCCAAGGCCCGCGGCGCGAAGATCTATGCCGAGGTGCTGGGCTACGGGCTGTCGGGCGATGCCTATCACATCACCGCGCCGGCAGAGGATGGCGATGGCGGCTTCCGCTCGATGCAGGCGGCGCTGAAGCGCGCGGGCCTGGCCCCGTCCGATATCGACTACATCAACGCCCATGGCACCTCGACCATGGCCGATACCATCGAGCTGGGCGCGGTCGAGCGGCTGCTGGGCGAGGCGGCGGAACGCACCACCATGTCCTCGACCAAATCCTCGATCGGTCACCTTCTGGGGGCTGCGGGGGCGGTCGAGGCGATCTTCTGCATCCTGGCGCTGCGCGATCAGATCGCGCCGCCAACGCTGAACCTCGATACGCCGCCCGAAGGCACCCGGATCGATCTGGCGCCGAAAGCCGCGGTGAAGCGCGAGATCGGCCTTGCGCTGTCGAATTCCTTCGGCTTCGGCGGGACCAATGCCTCGCTCGTCATGGGCCGCGGGGACCGCTGATGTGGAAGGCCATCGCCTCCAACGCGCTGACGCTGTTCATCGTGCTGTTGCTGCTGGCCGGCGGGCTGGTGATCTGGGCCAAGCAGAAATATGCCGAGCCCGGGCCGCTTGAGACCGCGATCTGCCTGAGGGTCGAGCCGGGCTCGACCATGGTCGGCGTCTCGCGCGATCTGGGCACCCAGGAGGCGGTGCGCCATCCGCTGATCTTCCGGCTGGGCGCGCGCTATGCCGAAAAGGCCGACGAGCTGAAGGCGGGCAGCTTCCTTCTGCCTGCCGGTGCCTCGATGGAACAGATCGTCGATCTGGTGACCCGCGCGGGCCGCTCGACCTGTGGCACCGACGTGAATTTTCGGATCGGCATCGCCAGCGCCGAGTTGCAGGTCCGGAGCTTCGACGCGGCCACCGGGCGCTATGAGGAGGTTCTGGCCTTCGATCCCGGGGCGGGCGAGGTGCCGGCGGACTATGCCAGGCTGATGGCAGAACCCGACCTGCGCTACCGGGTGACGCTGGCCGAGGGCGTGACCAGCTGGCAGGTGGTCGAAGAGCTGAAACAGGCCGATTTCCTCGAGGGCGATATCGATGATGTGCCGGCCGAGGGCAGCCTGGCGCCGGACAGCTATGAGCTCACGCCCGGGACCCTGCGTTCGGTTCTGCTGGCCGAGATGGCTAGCCGGCAGAGCGCGCTGCTCGATCGGCTCTGGGAGAGGCGGGCCGAGGACCTGCCGCTGGCCAGCAAGGAAGAGGCGCTGATCCTGGCCTCGATCGTCGAGAAGGAGACCGGTGTGCCCGAGGAACGGCGCCGGGTCGCGAGCGTCTTCGTCAACAGGCTCAAGCGCGGGATTCGGCTGCAGACCGACCCGACCGTGATCTACGGGGTGACCGGTGGCAAGGCGCCGCTCGGCCGGGGGATCCGGCAAAGCGAACTGGCACGGCGGACGCCTTACAATACCTATCAGATCGACGGCCTGCCGCCGACGCCCATCGCCAATCCCGGCCGCGCCTCGATCGAGGCCGTGCTGAATCCCGAGACCACGGATTATCTCTATTTCGTGGCCGATGGCACGGGGGGGCACGCTTTCGCGCGAAGCCTCGAGGAGCATAACCGAAACGTCGCGCGCTGGCGCGCCATCGAGGCCGGGCAGGGCGGAAACTGATTGCCCGGCCCGCCGCAGGCTCCGATTTCTCGCCGAAAAATCGCGCCCTGATCCGGTGTGGGATCAGTCTTCCAGAAGCGACCGCGCCGCGGCTCGGGCGGCATCTGTCACGGTGTCGCCCGACATCATCCGGGCGATCTCGTCGATCCGGGCCGCGCTGTCGAGCGGTGTCACGATCGACCGGGTCATCTCGTTCTCGACCCGTTTCTCCACGCGCCAGTGATGCGCCCCCCGGGCCGCGACCTGGGGCGAATGCGTGACCACCAGAACCTGGGCAGAGCGAGCCAGCGCCGCCAGTCGGCGGCCGACCGCATCGGCCGTGGCGCCGCCGACCCCGCGGTCGATTTCGTCGAAAATCAGGGTGAGCGGGCTCGTGCCCCGCACCAGACAGACTTTCAGGGCCAGCAGGAAGCGCGACAGCTCGCCCCCCGAGGCGATCCGGTTCAGCGGGCCGGCGGGTGCGCCGGGATTGGTCGCGACGGTAAAGGCGACAGCGTCCTGTCCCTCGGGGCCCGGCTCGGCCTCCGAGATCTCGGTCGAGAACACGGCGCGCTCCATCTTCAGCGGCGCCAGCTCGTCCGACATCGCGGCGTCGAGGCGAAGCGCTGCAGCGCGCCGCGCGGTGCCGAGCGCTGCCGCCGCGGACTCATATTCGGCCCGTGCCTCGGCTGCTGCATGGCGGAGCGTGGCCAGATCGCCCGCACCGGCATCGAGCGCGGTCAGCCGCGCGCGCAGCTCTGCCGCGAAACCGCCCAGATCGTCGGGCTGCACGCCATGCTTGCGCGCCAGCGCCCGGATGGCGAAAAGCCGCTCCTCGGTGGCCTCAAGTGCACTCGGATCGAAATCGAGCGCCGCCAGGCACTCCTCGGTGCCCTGCACCGCCTCGCCCAGTTCGACCAGCGCCCGCGACAGGGCCGCAAGCGGGGCATCGAGCCGTCCCTCGGCGCGATCCGCTGCGCCTTCGAGCCAGCGCAGCGCGTCTCCCATCCGGCCTTCGGCGCCCTCGCCGGGGCCGAGCGCGGCATGGGCGCGGGCGATATCCTCGCGAATCCGCTCGGCGGCCTGCATCGTCCGGCGCCGGGCGTCGAGTTCGGCCTCTTCGCCCGGTTCCGGGGCCCGCGCATCGAGTTCATCCACCGCGTGCCGCAGGAAATCCTCCTCGGCCCGGAGCTCGGCCATCCGGGCCTCGGCCTCGGCAAGGGCGCGCGCATTCCGGGCGCGGGCGCGCCAGGCGGCACGGACAGTCTCGAGATCGCTTTCCAATCCGGCAAAGGCGTCGAGCAGCTGCCGGTGACCGCGCGGATTGAGAAGCCCGCGATCATCCTGCTGACCGTGCAGCTCGACCAGCGTGTCCGACAGCCGCCGCAGAACCTCGCCCGAGACCCGGCGGTCGTTGACCCAGGCGGTCTTGCGGCCCTCGGCACTGTTGACCCGGCGCAGGATCAGCTCGTCCCCGGCCTCGAGCCCGGCCTCGGCCAGAACCGTGCGGGCCGGATGCCCGGCGGGCAGCTCGAACACGGCCACGACCTCGCCCTGCGCGGCCCCCGCCCGGACCAGATCGGCCCGGCCGCGCCAGCCCAGCACGAAGCCGAGAGAATCGAGAAGGATCGACTTGCCGGCCCCGGTCTCGCCGGTCAGCACATTCAGGCCGGGCCGGAACCCGAGCTCCAGCCGGTCGATGATCAGCATGTCCCGGATGTCGAGACTGCGCAGCATGCTCCAAACCCCTGTGTTCGGCTCAGAGCCACTCGCCCTTGATCATCTGACGGTAGACCGAGCGCAGCCAGCCTTCGCCCTTGGCCTCGGGTTCCAGGCCCCTGGCCTGCAACAGCTTGTAGCCGTCGGCATACCAGTCGGTGCCCTGGAAGTTGTGACCGAGGATCGCGCCGGCGGTCTGCGCCTCGTTGTCGAGCCCCAGCGCCAGATAGCTTTCGATCAGCCGGTACAGTGCCTCGGCGGTATGGGTCGTGGTCTGGAAATCCTCGACCACCACGCGGAAGCGGTTGACCGCGGCGGCATAGTGCTTGCGCTTGAGGTAGTACCGGCCGACCTCCATCTCCTTCGCCGCCAGGTGGTTGAAGGCGAGGTCGAACTTGAGGATCGCGGATTGCGCATATTCGCTGTCGGGATAGCGCTCGATCACGGTCCGGAGCGCCTGCAGCGCCTGGAATGTCAGGCCCTGGTCGCGGCCGACGAGGTCGATCTGGTCGTAATAGCTCAGCGCCAGAAGGTACTGGGCATAGGCCGCGTCCTCATCCGCCGGGTAGAAGTCGATGTAGCGCTGGGCCGAGGCGCGGGCATTCTCGTAATTCTTGGCCTGGTGATAGGTATAGGCCTGCATGATCAGCGCCCGCTTGGCCCATTCCGAATAGGGATAGAGACGTTCGACCTCGCCATAGAGCCGGGCCGCCTCCTCGAGGTCGCGGTCCTTCTCCAGCTTGGTCTCGGCCATCTGGAAGATCGCGGGGGCGTCGTAGGATTCGAGCGGCGGCGGCTTGCGCGACCCGATCGGGTCGCAGGCCGCCGTCAGCGAAAGCACCATGATTGCCGCTACCGCCCCGATGCGCCTGCTGCCTGTCGCCATGTGCCTGTTACCCCGTCCTCAAACGCTGCCCGGGACCGGTGCTTGATCCGCACTCCTTCCGGGCCTTGGGGCTGTCCTAGCACAGAAAAATCCGGTGCAAAACGCCTTTGGCACGGAAACTGCGCAGCTCAGGCCACGGCCTTCAGATCGGCCTGATTGAGGCCGAAGCCCGGCAGGGCCGCGCCCTGCGCGGTCGAGCAGGTTTCCAGCCGGAACGCGCCGGGTTGCGCGAACAGCGCCCGCAGCAGCCGGTTGGTCAGCGCATGGCCCGCCCGCTCGCCGCGGTAGCGGCCAAGGATCGGCGCCCCGGCCAAAGCCAGATCTCCAAGCGCGTCCAGCATCTTGTGGCGCACGGGCTCGTCGCGGTGACGCAGCCCGCCGGGGCTCAGGACCTTGTCGCCATCGATCACGACGGCATTGTCGAAGGTGCCGCCCAAAGCCAGACCGGCCGCGCGCATCGCCTCGACATCGGCGTTGCGGCAGAAGGTGCGGCTGTCGCAAAGCTCGCGCACGAAGGCGCCGTTGGCCATGTTCAGCCGTTTGGCCTGATGGCCGATGGCGGCATCGGCAAAGGTGATCTCGAAATCGATTTCCAGCATGTCGGCCGGACCGAGGCTGGCCCGGGCCGCGCCTTCGGAGACCTCGACATGTTCGAGGATGCGCAGCACCCGGACCGGGACGGCCAGCCGGCGCAGGCCGCGCGACAGGATGCCATGAACGAAGGGGGCGGAGGAGCCGTCCATCACCGGCACTTCGGGGCCGTCGATCTCGATCAGGGCGTTATGCACGCCACAGCCGGCAAGCGCGGCCATCAGATGCTCGACCGTCATCACCGAGGCGCAGCCATTGGCAAGCTTGGTGCAGAGCCGCGAGGGCTCGACCGCGTCCCAGCGGGCGGGAATCAGCGCGTCGGGGCTGTCGATGTCGGTGCGCCGGAACCAGAGCCCGTATTCCGCCGAGGCGGGATGGATCGTCATCCGGACCGGGCGGCCGGTATGAAGACCGGTTCCGGTGAAGGTGATCGGGGATTTCAGCGTCGTTTGCATGTCGGATCTGCTCGCGGTTGATCCGGGCTTCGCGCGTCCCGGCATCATGGATGTAGAGGCCGATCGGGTGCTACTCAATTCAAACATTGCAACGGTCTGAAACAACGCCTCGCAGCGGGCGGCAGGAACCCGCCTGTTCGGCAAATGGCTGATTAACAGTGAGAAAACATCCCGGCGGTCGAGGTGGTCGGGGTGACGCAACGGCAGCTCTCAAGCCTTGCGCAAGCAAAAGGGGGCCGGTCTCCCGGCCCCCCGAAACTGTCCGCGCCAAATCGCGTGGCGATCAGTTCGCCTGACGCCGCAGGAAGGCCGGGATCTCGATCCGTTCCTGATCGGGATCCAGATCCTCTTCTTCCTGATGGGCAGCCGTGCCGCGGCTGTAGAGCGGCGGCTGCTGCCGGAAGGTGTGGGGGTTGCGCTCGGTCTGTTCCGGCGCGTGACCCGACATCCGGTTGATGAGCGAGCCGATGCCGAACCGCCCCTTGTCACCGCGCGGATCCTCTTGCGAGCCGGAGGCCATCGGCGTGTGCACCGGCTGGCGTGCCGGGGTCTTGGCGACGGCGGCGCGCAGGCGGGCAAGCGCCTCGGGCGTGGGTTCGCCGGCGCTGCGCGGTTGCGGCGCGACGAAGGTCTCGGCTTCCGGGCTTTCCTCGGGCTGGTAGGCGGGCGGCGGCAGATCGGCGCCGTCGCGGGCGGTCTCGGCACGCTCATCGGCGGCAAAGCCGGCGCTGGCGGGGTCGAAGCCCGAGAAGAGCGACGGCTCCTGTGCCGGTTCCTGCACCGTTTCGCGGGCAGCGGCGGTGGCGGCGACGGCCGGGCGCATCGGTTGTTGGGCGGCCGGGGCGGCGGCAGGCGCCGGGGCGGCCTCCTGAACCTCCTCGGGGCGGCGCAGCGGCTCGCGCATCGGGCGGCGCGGCAGCGGGACCTCGTCGATCCGGGCGGCGGCATCGATGCCGGTCGCCACGACCGAGACCCGCATCCGGCCGTCCATGTCCGGATCGAGGGTCGAGCCGACGATGATGTTGGCATCGGGATCGACCACGTCGCGGATGCGGTTCGCGGCCTCGTCCAGTTCGAACAGCGTCAGGTCGTAACCGCCGGTGATGTTGATCAGGACGCCCTTGGCGCCGTTCAGGCTGATCTCGTCCAGCAGCGGGTTGGCGATCGCCGCCTCGGCGGCCTGGATCGCGCGATCCTCGCCATCGGCCTCGCCGGTGCCCATCATCGCCTTGCCCATCTCGTCCATCACCGAGCGGACATCGGCGAAGTCGAGGTTGATCAGGCCGGGCCGGACCATCAGGTCGGTCACGCCCTTGACACCCTGGTAAAGCACGTCATCGGCCAGCGAGAAGGCCTCGGTGAAGGTCGTGCGCTCATTGGCGATGCGGAACAGGTTCTGGTTCGGGATGATGATGAGGGTGTCGACGACCCGTTGCAGGTTCTCGACGCCTTCCTCGGCCTGGCGCATCCGCTTGGACCCTTCGAACTGGAAGGGCTTGGTGACGACGCCGACGGTCAGCACACCGAGCTCGCGCGCGGCCTGGGCGATGATCGGGGCAGCCCCCGTGCCGGTACCGCCGCCCATGCCGGCGGTGATGAAGCACATATGCGCGCCGGCCAGATGGTCGACGATCTGCTCGATCGACTCTTCGGCCGCCGCCGCGCCGACCGTCGGGCGGGCGCCCGCGCCGAGGCCTTCGGTGACCTTCACGCCCATCTGGATGCGGGCCTGGGCATTCGATTGCTGAAGCGCCTGGGCATCGGTGTTCGCCACAACGAACTCGACGCCTTCAAGGCGCTTCTCGATCATGTTGTTGACGGCGTTGCCCCCGGCGCCACCGACGCCGAACACCGTGATCCGCGGCTTGAGCTCTTCCTGCTCAGGCATGGTGAGGTTTAATGCCATAGGTCTGGTCCGCCTGCTGTTTTCTATGGGGCCTCGGGGGCCGTTTTCCGCCAAATCTAGTCTTATCCTACGCAACTAGTGCCGGATCGTCACGGAAAAAACGCTTTAACACCACAAAATCCATATGTCTCTTGACAACAATCTGCGAGATTTTGCCGATCTGTCGATATGTAGCGCTTACCAGTTTTCCTTGAACCATCTCACGGCTCTTTTCAGCGATCTGGCCGGGTAGCGATCCATCGGCATTTCGAAATCCCACCACTCGTCCTGCGGCTGCGCGGCGAAAAGGCACAGCCCCACCAGGGCCGCGAATCCGGGGCCGGTGGCCGATTGCGGCAGGCCGTGCACGCGCAGCGGCCGGCCGAGCCTGACCTGGTTGCCGAGGATCCGCGCCGCCAGCCCGTCGAGCCCGGGGATCTGGCTGCCGCCCCCGGTGAGAACGATCCGCTGGCTCGGCAGATGCTCGAAGCCTGCGGCATCGAGCCGGGCGCGCACCTCTTCGAGGATCTCCTCGACCCGGGGGCGCATGATCCCGATCAGCTCGGCCCGGCTGACCGAGCGGCTGTCGGTCTCGTAATCGCCGCTGTCGCCGCCCAGGCCGATCATCTCGCGGTCGTCCATCCCGGTCGCGACCACGCCGCCATAAAGCGTCTTGATCCGCTCGGCGGTCGAGAGCGGCACATGCAGCCCCTTCGAGATGTCCGAGGTGACATGCTCGCCGCCCATCCGCACGCTGTCGGCATAGATCATGTGCTTCTTGATGAAGATCGAGATGCCGGTGGCGCCGCCGCCCAGGTCGACACAGGCCGCGCCCAGTTCCTGTTCGTCCTCGACCAGCGCCGAGATGCCCGAGGCATAGGCCGAGGAGGCAAGCCCGGCGGGTTCCAGATCGCAGCGCTTGATGCAATGCAGAAGGTTGTGCACCGCGCCGCCATCGACCGTCAGCATGTGCATGTCGCAGGCCAGCCGGTGGCCGACCTGACCGCGCGGATCGACAAGGCCCGAACGGTGATCGAGCGCGAAATTCACCGGCTGGGCATGCAGCACCTCGCGGCTGGCACCGATCTCGGGCGTCTCGCAGGCGGCCAGAACCCGGGCCACGTCCTGCTCGGCCACGGCATCGTCCAGCACCGTGACCTGGCCGTCCAGCCCGTAGGAGCGCGGCTCGCCGCCCGAGAAGCAGGCGATGACCTGATCGACCCGGACCTGCGCCATCTTCTGCGCCGCCTGCAGCGCGGTGCGGACCGCGCGTTCGGCCTCGTTCATGCCGTGGATCTCGCCGAAGCGCACCCCGCGCGAGCGGGTGGTGGCCGCGCCGATCACCCGGAACCGCGACTGCCCGGCCAGCGCGCCCATCTGCTCGACCCCGCCCCTGGGCGGGATGCCGTCGAAGCGCAGCACCAGGCAGGCCACCTTCGAGCTGCCGACATCGAGGATCGCGATCACGCCCCGGTCCATCGCCAGCTTGCGCATCCGCCGCATCGCCCGCTGCGAGTGATAGAGGTCCGTCATCAGTTCACCGCTCCTGCCTGTGTTGTCCGGATTTTCCGGAAATCTTCGATCGCGGCCTCGGTCAGCCTCAGCGTCGGCCGCTCGGGGTTGCGCAGATCGACCGCCTGGATGTCGCGCGCCAGCATGCCCGACACGTCCTCGAGCGCGATCACCCGTTCCAGGGCCGCGACCGCGCCGGTCTCGGGCAGAAGGATGCGCTGATCGCGGTCCAGCACCACGTCCCAGCGCCGCTCGCCCATGCGCACGAGCCCGCGCACCCGCTCGGAAATCGGCGCGGCCGCCGCGAACAGCGCCATCGCCTCGGGCCCGGCCTTCGCGGCGCCGTCGCCCGCGATCAGGGGCAGATCGGCGCGGGTTTCGCGGCTGTCGAGCGCAGCGACCCGCCGCCCCCCGGCATCGATCAGGCTCAGCCCGTCGCGGCTGCGCCAGACCAGCGCCGCCTGGCGTTGCGCGATCTTCATCTCCAGCACGCCGCCGGGCCGGATCCGCAGCTCGGCCGACTTGACGGCGTCGAGCGCGGTCACCGCCTGGCGCATCGCCTCGAGGTCCAGATCGAAGGACGAGGCCGGCAGGTTCAGGGGCACGATGGCGCGGATCTCGCGGTCGATCGGGTCCGAGGCGCCCTCGATCACCAGAAGCTTGACCATGAATTCGGGGCGGGTCTCGATGTCGCGGCGGATCTCGGCCAGCCCGTCGCCGATCGCGGCGCGGCGGTCGGCATCGGCCAGCCAGATCGCCGGGATCGCGGCCAGCGCGACCAGCGGCAGGCCCTTCAGCACCGCCCGGCGCACCAGCGGCGTCAGCCAAAGTCGCTGGGCGCGATAGGCCCAGCGCGAGGGCGCCGGATCGCGATAGGGGGGCATCACCGGTCGCATGACGCATCCTCCACCAGCCAGCGGCAGAGCCGGCCGAAGGAAATCCCGCAATGCGCGGCCTGTTCGGGCGCGAGCGAGGTCGGCGTCATGCCGGGCTGGGTATTGGTTTCCAGAAGGATCAGCCCGTCGGTGCCGCGGCTTTCGTCCCAGCGGAAATCGGTACGGCTGAGGCCGCGGCAGCCCAGTGCGCGATGGGCGCGGAGGGCGAAGTCGAGACAGGCCTCGGAAACCGCGTCCGGCAGATCGGCCGGCACCACATGGCGCGAGCCGCCCTGCACGTATTTGGCGTGATAGTCGTACCAGCCCTCGGTGAGGATATCGGTCACGCAGAGCGCCCGGTCGCCCATGACCGCGGTCGTCAGCTCGCGGCCCGGCGCATAGCTTTCGACCAGCACGATATCTGGCATCTCGGGGCCGAGCTGCGGCGGCCTGTTGGCTGCCTCATGGACGATATGGATGCCGACCGACGAGCCCTCGTTATTGGGCTTCACCACATAGGGCGGTGCGATCACATGGCGGGCCGAGACCTCGGCCTTGCCGGCCAGCACGCTGTCCACCACCGGCAGCCCGGCCTCGCGATAGGCGTCCTTGGCGCGCTGCTTGTCCATCGCCAGCGCCGAGGCCAGCACGCCCGAATGGGTATAGGGGATCTTCAGCCATTCCAGCAGGCCCTGGACGCAGCCATCCTCGCCCCAGCGGCCATGCAGCGCGTTGAACACGACATCGGGCGCAGCCGAGACCAGCTGCCCGGGCAAATCCTGCCCGGCATCGATCTCGATCACGTCGAAGCCTTCCCCACGCAGAGCGGCGGCGCATTCGCGCCCGGATGACAGCGAGACCTCGCGCTCCGACGAGGGGCCGCCCATCAATACCGCTATACGGGGGGCTGTCCTGCTCGACTCGCCCGCCACTTCTGCTGCCTCGTGATGCGGGAACGTTCCGTCCCGCGTGCTTATGGGTTGTCCGGGGCCGGTTCGCCGACCCTCAGTATTTCCCATTCTAGCTCTATTCCGGAGGATTGAAACACCCTTTTTCGAACCTCCTCGCCCAGCCCCTCGAGATCGGCGGCGGTGGCGCCATCGGCATTTATGAGGAAGTTCGAATGCTTCTCGGACATCTGCGCGCCGCCCCGCCGCGCGCCCCGCAGACCGGCCGCGTCGATCAGGCTCCAGGCCTTCAGCTCGTGGCTGTCATCGGCCCGCCCGGTCGAGCTGAACCCGGCCGGATTGCGGAAGGTCGAGCCGGCGCTGCGCGCGCGGGTGGGCTGGCTGGCATCGCGGCGGGCGATCTGCTCTTCCATCCGGGCGGCCAGCGCCTCGGGCTGGCCGGGCGGGCCCTCGAAGGTCGCCTCGGTGATGACCCAGCCTTCGGGCAGGTGGCTCTGGCGGTAGCCGAAGCGCAGGTCCCCGGGCGAGAGCGTCACCCTCTCGCCCGTCCGCGTCACCGCCCGGGCCGAGACCAGGACATCGGCGACATAGTGCCCGTAGCAGCCCGCATTCATCCGGACCGCGCCGCCGATGGCGCCCGGAATGGTGCGCAGGAAGCTCAGATCGACCCCCGCCTCGGCCGCGCGGCGGGCGACATGGGCATCGAGCGCTGCCGCCCCGGCGGTGACCCGCGTACCCTCGACCGCAATCGTGTTGAAGCCGCGCCCGAGCCGGATCACGACGCCGCGGATGCCGCCATCGCGCACGATCAGGTTCGATCCAACGCCCATCGGAAAGACCGGCATGTCGGCGGGCAGGGCGGTCAGGAAGGTGGCGAGATCCTCGGCATCGGCGGGCTGGAACAGCCAATCGGCGGGGCCGCCGACCCGAAGCCAGGTCAGCTCGCTCAGCGCCTTGCCGGGGGTCAGCCGGCCGCGCGGTTCCGGCATTTCTGTCATCCGTCGCCGCCTCCGATCCATGCGCCGAGCGCATAAAGGACCGCCGAGACAAGCGCAACCGCGCCCCAGGGGGCGAGCACGGCCGAGGGCGCCAGCACCGTCGCGCCGCCGCCCCCGGCGGTCTGCAGCTTGAGGCCGCCCCAGATCGCCAGGACCGAGCTGGTGTAAAGCCCGAACAGGATGGTGAAGCCGATGGCATTGCGCATCAATCCGTGGCTCAGCGCGGCATAGGCTACCACCGGCCCCGCCGCCCAGCTGCCATAGGCCAGAAGGAGCGTCGGTCCGGTCATTTGCCGCTGCGCCGCCGCCGCCGCTGGAGCCCGCGTCCGAGATAGGCCGGTGCCAGGCGCAGGACCGATGCCCCCCCCGTCAGCGAGATCAGCCCCCAGAGCGGGCCGCTCTGATAGGTCACGAGACCCAGCAGGGGAATGCCGGAGGCGATCAGCGAAAAGGCCAGGATCCAGTGGAGCTTTTCGGGCAGGATCCCGATCACGACCGCCACCAGGACCCACAGACAGGCCAGCGCCAGAGACAGCGTCATCTCGGGGCCTCGTGGCAAGGCAGGACGGCCCCCGGAACCTTGCCCCCGGGAAAGGTTCCCGGCGCCGGAAAGCTCTGTCGGGCGGAGAGGCGATGTCGGAGGGCTGCTGCGGCCAGGTTCGCCGCCCGCGGCGCGGTCATCGGGTCCGGCTCCGGGGGCCGCTGTCACGCGACAGCATCCCGAAGGCGCCGCCGAAACCGGCGGGCAGGCCGACCGGGAAGGCGGCGGCGCGGAACGCCCGGCCCGGCGGCACCGCATCCGCGACCGGGGGCGCGGCGCGGTGCGGCCTGCGCAGTTCCCGACGGCCCGCCTTGAGGACCGGGCCCCGGTTCGCAATGACCAGATGGAAGACCATGCCGCCTTGTCCGCTCCCTTACTCTGCGAGCCGCGCGGGCAGGTTGTTGGCCCAGGCGCTGATCGTGCCCGCGCCCAAGCAGACCACCATGTCGCCGGGGCCGGCCTGTTCGCGCACCAGCCTTACCAGATCGTCCTCGCTGAGGATGGCCCGGGCATGGCGGTGGCCGTGGCGGATCAGCCCGGCGACCAGATCGTCGCGCGTGGCGCCCGCGATCGGCTCTTCGCCCGCGGCATAGACCTCGGCGATGCCGACCACGTCGGCCTCGTTGAAACAGGTGCAGAAATCGTCGAACAGCGAATGCAGCCGCGAATAGCGATGCGGCTGATGCACGGCGATGACCCGGCCCTCGGTCGCCTGGCGCGCCGCTTTCAGCACCGCCGCGATCTCGACCGGGTGGTGGCCGTAATCGTCGATGACGGCGATGCCATTGGCCTCGCCGACCCGGGTGAAGCGCCGGTTGACGCCTGCGAAATCGGCCAGCGCGCTGCGGATCTCGTCGGCCTTCATCCCCAGATGCCGCGCCACCGCCACCGCGGCGAGCGCGTTCGAGACGTTGTGATCGCCCGGCATCGGCAGGGTGCAGCCCTCGATCACCATCTCCTCGGCCTGCAGCGCGATGTCGAAATGGGCCTTGCCGGCCTCATAGCGCAGGTTGATTGCGCGCACATCGGCCTGGGCGTTGAAGCCGAAGGTGATCACCTTGCGGTCGGTGACCCGGCCGACCAGCGCCTGCACCTCGGCATGATCGGTGCAGCAGACCGCGAGCCCGTAGAAGGGGATGTTCGAGACGAAATCGTAGAAGCCCTGCCGGAGCGCCTCGAAGCTGCCCCAGTGCTCCATGTGCTCGGGATCGATATTGGTCACGATGGCGATGGTCGCGGGCAGGCGGTTGAAGGTCCCGTCGGATTCGTCGGCCTCGACCACCATCCATTCGCCCGCGCCCATCCGGGCATTCGAGCCATAGGCATGGATGATGCCGCCATTGATCACGGTCGGGTCGAGCCCGCCTGCATCGAGAAGCGTCGCCACCATCGTCGTTGTGGTGGTCTTGCCATGGGTGCCCGCCACCGCGACATTCGATTTCAGCCGCATCAGCTCGGCCAGCATCTCGGCCCGGCGCACGATGGGCAGGCCGCGCCGCCGCGCGGCATCGAGCTCGGGATTGCCGGGCTTGATCGCCGAGGAGATCACCACGACCTCGGCATTCTCGAGGTTCTCCTCGCGCTGGCCCTCGAAGACGGTCGCGCCCAGGCCCGCCAGCCGGTCTGTGATCTTCGAGGCCTTCAGATCCGAGCCCTGCACCCGGTAGCCGAGGTTCAACAGCACCTCGGCGATGCCGGACATGCCGATGCCTCCGATCCCGACGAAATGGATCGGCCCCACATCGGTCGGCAGCTTGGTTGCCGCGTTCATCATTTTCCTTCTCCGCCCAGTGCTTCGACGATCTCGGCCAGCCCGTCGACGGCATCGGGTTTGCCGCAGCGCATCGCCGCCACCGCCATCTGCATCGCCCCCTTGGGCTGGCCCAGAACCGTGGCGATCTGGTCTGAAAGCGCTGCCGGGTCAAGCGCCTTTTCCGGGATCAGGATCGCCGCGCCGGCCTCGACCAGACCGCGGGCATTGGCGGTCTGGTGATCGCCCGCGGCATGCGGGTAGGGGATCAGGATCGCGGGCCGTCCGATGGCCGCGATATCGGCCACCGAAGAGGCGCCCGAGCGGCTAATCACCAGCTGCGCCTCGGCCAGTCGGGCGGGAATGTCGTCGAAGAAGGGCCGGACCTCGGCCGTGACCCCGGCTGCCTCATAGGCCGCCACCACCCGCTCGAGATCCTCCGCGCGGGCCTGATGCGAGACCCTGAGATAGCCGCGCATCTCGGCGGGCAGGGCGGCGATGGCGGCGGGCACGCTTTCCGAGATCGCCCGCGCGCCCTGACTGCCGCCGATGGCGACAAGGCTCATCGGATAGTCGCCGGGCGGGATATAGGGTGCGCCCGCGCGCTCGCGCACGGCGGCCCGGATCGGATTGCCGGTATGGAAGGCCTCGACGCCCTCGGGCAGATCGGTCGGCCAGACCCCGCAGGCCAGGGCATGGACGCGGGGCGCGAACAGCCGGTTGACCTTGCCCAGCACGCCGTTCTGTTCATGGATCATCCGCGGCCGCCTGAGCAGCGTTGCCGCGCTCAGCGCCGGGAAGGACGGATAGCCGCCGAAGCCCGCCACGACGGCAGGCCTGTCGCGCAGCATCCGCCACAGCATCGCCGCTACGCCCGCCGCCAGCCGGAAGGGCGAGACCGCGCGTGCCAGCGGCCCGCCCCGGTCGGGGCTGTCCGCGGCGATGGTCTCGATCTCGACTGCGGCCGGAAAGCCGCCCGCATAGCGCGCCCCGCGCGCGTCGGTCGAGAGCTTCACCCGCCAGCCGCGCGCCAGCATGGTCTCGGCCAGCGCCTGAGCCGGGAACATGTGCCCGCCGGTGCCCCCGGCGGCGATGACCAGAAGCGGGGCGCTCATTCGCGGCTCCTTCGGCGCAGAAGGTCGGTCATCTCGCCCTGAGGCCGGTTCCGGGTCAGCGCCAGCAGCATGCCGACCATGATCCCGCCCGCGATGAGCGACGAGCCGCCATAGCTGACGAAGGGCAGGGTCATCCCCTTGGCGGGCAGAAGCTTGACCGCGACGCCCATGTTGATCAGCGCCTGCACGCCGAAGGTGCAGGCAAGCCCGGTGCCCGCGATCCGGATGAAGGGATCGCGTTCCTTCAGCAGCCGGAACAGCGAGCGGATGACGATGGCGCAGTAAAGCGCGATGATGAACGCGACCAGCACCAGGCCGTATTCCTCGGCCGCGACCGCGATGATGAAATCGGTATGCGCGTCGGGCAGCGACCACTTGACCTGCCCCTCGCCGACGCCGACGCCGAAGAAGCCGCCCTCGCGGATCGCGTTGGTGGCATAGCCAAGCTGGGTGCGGGGGTCGATCTCGGGGTTCAGGAAGCCGTCGATCCGGCGCGCGAAATGCTCGGAATTCTCATAGGCGACGGTGCCCGCGAAGACCACGCCCCCGGCCA
Organism: Rhodovulum sp. HP10; assembly: GCF_047553435.1. Lineage (NCBI taxonomy): Bacteria > Pseudomonadati > Pseudomonadota > Alphaproteobacteria > Rhodobacterales > Paracoccaceae > Rhodovulum > Rhodovulum sp. HP10. The sequence goes on along the minus strand of NZ_CP180201.1, from coordinate 857,869 downwards.
CGGCGACCAGCACCATGAAGGGCGCGCCGGCGACGAAATACATCACCCCCCAGGCGAAGAGGATCAGTGCGGCCTGCCCGAAATCGGGCTGCAGCGCCAAGAATGCCACCACGACCACGGCCAGCGCCAGCGACATGGTCTTGCCGGGCGGGCCCTCGACCTCCTGCGCCGCGGCCATCAGCCAGGCGGTCAGGATGATGAAGCCGGGCTTGAGGAATTCCGAGGGCTGGACCGAGCCGAAGCCCAGCGAATACCAGCGCACCGCGCCCTTGCCGAAATCGGTGCCGAAGACCGGCAGCAGCACGAGCCCCAGCAGCGCGGCGCCGCAGCCGAGTACGCCCAGCCGCCGCACCATCGTCGGCGAGAGCATCGAGAAGACCAGCATCGTGCACAGCGCGAGCCCGCCGAAGACGGCCTGTCTTTCGACATAGTAGAAGGGGGCAAAGCCGTTCTTCTCGGCCAGGGGCACCGAGGCGGCGAGGCCCAGCAGCATGCCCACGCCGAACAGAATAAGAACAAAGGACATCGCCCATTTGTCCACGGTCCGCCACCAGCGCGGCAAAACCGGTTCACCCGCCCGGATGGGCGCGGTGCCGTAGACCATCTCCGTCATCGGCCACTGCCTCGATCAGCCTCTGTCAATGCCCGTTTACCGGGTCTGGGGCGCAGTGTAGCGTCAAAACCGCATCGGCACCAGAGCCGAAAGCCCGATCGCGGGTGCCGCCAAGGCGATTGCCGGGGCCACTGCCGACGCCTCTGTGCGCGGGCGCCCGCCCGTGCCGGGACCGGACCTTGCGGGCCTGCGGACAGGGCGGAAGCGGGGCGCGGAAGGCTGGCAAGCAGGGCGGTTTTTGAAGGCCGGGCGGTGGCCGCCCGGCAGAGGGCCGGGCGCGGGGGCGGGCAGGGGGCTGGCACAGGGCCCGGTGGGGTCCTTGCGTCAGTTGGCGCGGACCATCTTGCCGGGGTTCATCAACGTCATCGGGTCGAGCGCGCGCTTGATCTGACCCATCACCTCCCAGGCCGCGCCATGCTCCTCTTCCATGTAGTCGAGCTTGCCCATGCCGATGCCATGCTCGCCGGTGACCGTGCCGCCCATGCGCAGCGCGCGCTCGACCATCCGGTGCGCCAGCGCCTTGGCCTCGTCCAGCTCGGCGGCGTTGCCCGGCTCGACCAGCAGGATCGCGTGGAAATTGCCGTCGCCGACATGGCCGAGGATGGGCCCGGGGATCGAGGCCTTCGCGATGTCGGCGCGGGTCTCTTCCACCGCCTCGGCCAGGCGCGAGATCGGCACGCACATGTCGGTGACCAGAGCGGTCGCGCCGGGGCGCAGCCCGAGGCAGGCGTAATAGGCATTGTGGCGCATGGTCCAGAGCGCGGTGCGGTCTTCGGGACGCGAGGACCACTTGAACCCCTCGCCGCCATTGTCGGCAACGACCTGGCCGAAGCTCTCGGCCTGTTCCGCGACGCCCGAGGCCGAGCCGTGGAACTCGACCATCAGATGCGGCTTCTCGGGCATGTCGGCATGCGCATAGGCGTTGAAGGCGGCGGCGGTCGCGGCATCGACGAATTCGATCCGGGCCATCGGAATGCCCAGCTGGATGGTCTGGATCACGGTATCGACGGCGGCGCCGATCTCGTCGAAGGCGCAGACCGCGGCCGAGATGGCCTCGGGCTGGCCGTGCAGTTTCAGCGTCAGTTCGGTGATCAGCCCCAGCGTGCCCTCCGCGCCCACGAAAAGCCCGGTCAGATCGTAACCCGCGGCCGATTTCCGCGCCCGGGTACCGGTGCGGATCACCCGCCCGTCGGCCAGCACCACCTCGAGCCCCAGCACGTTGTCGCGCATCGTGCCGTAACGCACCGCCGTCGTGCCCGAGGCCCGGGTCGAGGCCATGCCGCCGAGCGAGGCATTGGCGCCCGGATCGACCGGGAAGAACAGCCCGGTGGCGCGCAGCTCGCGGTTCAGATCCTCGCGGGTGAGACCGGGCTGGACGACCACGTCCATGTCCTCGGCATTGACCTTCAGCACCCGGTTCATCCGGCTGAAATCGACCGTGACCCCGCCCTTGAGCGCCAGCGCATGGCCTTCGAGCGAGGTGCCCCGGCCCCAGCCGGTCACCGGCAGCCCGTTTGCGGCGCAGATCCGGACGATCTGCGCGATCTCTTCAGTGGTTTCCGGATAGGCCACGGCATCGGGGGGCAGGGCGGGAAAATAGGTTTCATTCCGGCCGTGCAGCTCCAGATCGGACTTGGAGCGGCTGAGGCGATCGCCTAGCATTTCCCCGAGTTCGGTGAGGGCATCCGGTTTCAACATCGGGGTACTCCTTACAGGGCCAGAGGCGGGCACCCTAGGCGAGAGTGGCGGCCGGGAAAAGCCTCGGCAAACAAACGCGACCAAAAGAGGCAAAATGCCGGGCAGAACAAGGTGAAACGGCGGAATTCGACAGCGTTTGGCGCCGTTTTCCGTTGGTTGAATGGGGTTTTGCGCGTCTTGCGGGTGCATGGTCCCTCGCAGGTGCAGTTCTGGTTCATCGCCGCCGCGATCGGGGTGGTGGCCGGATTCGCCGCCCTGGGGTTCCGGCTGGCGATCGACGCACTGCAGCGCGCGCTTTACGGGGTCGAGGACCCGCACCGGCTGCACAGCTATGCCGAGACGCTGCACTGGGGCTGGATCCTGGCGATCCCGGCCTGTGGGGGGCTTGTCGTCGGGCTTCTGCTGCACCGCTTCACCCCCGATGCCCGGGTGCGTTCGGTCGCCGACGTGATCGAGGGCGCGGCGCTCAACGAGGGCCGGGTCGAGGTCAGGGCGGGCCTCGCCTCGGCCTGCGCCTCGCTGATCACGCTGTCCTCGGGCGGCTCGACCGGCCGCGAGGGGCCGGTGGTGCACATGGCGGGCGTGGTCGCGACCTGGGTGTCGAACCGGATCCATGCCGATGGCATCACCGGGCGCGATCTGCTGGGCTGCGCCGTCGCGGCCGCGGTCTCGGCCTCGTTCAACGCGCCGATCGCGGGCACGCTGTTCGCGCTCGAGGTCGTGCTCAGGCATTTCGCGGTCCATGCCTTCGCCCCGATCACGGTGGCGGCGGTGGCGGGCACCGTCATCAACCGGCTCGAATTCGGCGGCGTGCCGGAATTCGCGCTGCCCCAGACCGACCGGCTGGCCTTCTATGGCGAGCTTCCGGCCTTCCTGCTGCTGGGGCTGGTCTGCGGGCTGGTCGCGGTGATCCTGATGCGGTCGATCTTCTGGGCCGAGGGGATCGGCGATGCGGTGCAGCGCCGGACCCGGATGCCGCGCTGGCTGCGGCCGGCTGTCTCGGGGCTCGGTCTCGGGGCGATGGCGATCTGGTTTCCGCATATCATCGGCGTCGGCTACGAGACCACCTCGGCAGCCCTGACCGGGACGCTGGTCCTGCATGAGGCGGTGGTGTTCTGCCTGCTGAAATCGGTGGCGGTGTCGCTGACCATGGCCGGGCGGATGGGGGGCGGCGTGTTCTCGCCCTCGCTGATGGTGGGGGCGCTGACCGGGCTGGCCTTCGGCATCATAGCGACCTCGGCCTTCCCCAATGTCTCGGGGGCCGAGACGCTTTATGCGCTGGCCGGGATGGGGGCGGTCGCGGCGGCGGTGCTGGGCGCGCCGATCTCGACCACGATGATCGTCTTCGAGATGACCGGCGACTGGCAGACCGGGCTTGCGGTGATGGTGGCGGTGTCGCTGTCGACGGCGCTCTCGAGCCGCCTCGTCGACCGGTCCTTCTTCCTCACCCAGCTCGAACGGCGCGGCAAGCGGCTGGCGGCCGGGCCGCAATCCTATCTGCTGGCGGCCCTGACCGCGGGCGTGCTGATGCGGCCCCGCGACAGTTCCGGCGCGGCCTCGCCCGGTGCCTGCGCCGAGCTGATCGGGCAGGGGGTGATGTTCGAAGCCGACGCGACCCTGGTCGAGGCGCTGCCGGTCTTCGAGAAATGGGGGCACGGCTTCGTGCCGGTGGTGGCGCGGCCCGCCGATGGTGGCGAGCCCGAGGTGCTGGGCGCGCTGTTCCATGTCGATGCGCTGCGCGCCTATTCCCGCGCACTGGCGATGACCGCCGCCGAGGAACACTCCTGAGCGACGGACAGGTCTGACGGCGGGCAGGGCCGAAGGCGGCTGAGCCTAGAGCTGCTCGACCGTCACCTTGTCGGCATAGAAGGAAAGATGCCCGGCGATCCGCTCGAGCCCCGGTTGCGGGTCTTCGTAGGACCAGGCCGCATCCGCGATGTCATAGCTCTTGGCGCGCAGGGTGAAATAGGTTGCCACCCCCTTGCGGGGGCAGGTCGTGCTGCTGTCCGAGCGGTCGAGGAAGGCCATCGCCACATCCTCGCGCGGGAAATAGATGACGGGTTTCATGTCGCGCTCGGTCAGTTCGAGCGCGTTCCGGCTTTCGGCGATCACCGCGCCTCCGGCCCGGACCACCCAGGCCCCCTCGGCCTTGTGGATCGTGATGTGGTCGGACATGCGTGTTCTCCCTGGTCCTGTCGGCTGCAGATCTCTGCGCCGCTGTTTTGTCATGCTGGCCTTTGTCTTGTCCAGTTCCGCCCGTACCCGGGACGGGCAGGGACGACAATACCGCCTCCGGCCCCCGAAAGTGCGGGGCCGGGCGGATTACTTTGGGCGGGAGGCTCCGGGCGCGGGAATGCGGCGGCTCAGAGTGGCCGTGTCGCCTCCACGAGCCAGGCCCGTGCCCGTTCCGACAGCCCGTCCCGGGCCCGCCGGGCCACCTCGGCATGATAGTCGTCGAGCCAGGCCCGTTCGCCCGCATCGAGCAGCTCGGGGGCGATCAGGCGGCGGTCGATCGGCACCCAGGTAAGGGTCTCGAAGGACAGCATGCGCCGGTCGTCGCCGTCCTCGAGCGCCGGGGCCTCCTCGACCGCGATCAGGTTCTCGATCCGGATGCCGAAGGCGCCCTCGCGATAATAGCCCGGCTCGTTCGACAACATCATCCCGGGCTCCAGCGGCACGGTCGAGATCCGGGCGATGCGCTGCGGCCCCTCATGGACCGAGAGATAGGCGCCGACGCCATGGCCGGTGCCATGGTCGTAATCCTGCCCGGCCTGCCAGAGCGCATTGCGCGCCAGCGCGTCGAGATCGCGCCCCGCAAGCCCCTTGGGGAAGCGTGCCCGCGAGATCGCGATCATGCCTTTCAGCACCCGGGTGAAGGGGGCCCTGGCCGCATCGGGCACCGGACCCACGGCAATGGTGCGGGTGATGTCGGTGGTGCCGTCGAGATATTGCGCGCCCGAATCGACCAGCAGCAGATCGCCCGGCGCGACGCGGCGGTTGGTGGCCTCGGTCACCCGGTAATGGACGATGGCGCCGTTCGGTCCTGCGCCCGCGATGGTCTCGAAGCTGATGTCGCGAAGCTTGCCGGTCGCGGCACGGAACTCTTCCAGCCCGCGCACCACGTCGATCTCGGTCAGCCCGCCCCCGGGCGTCTCGGCATCGATCCAGGCCAGGAACTCGATCATCGCGATCGCATCGCGGGCATGGGCCGCGCGCGCGCCCGCCAGCTCGGCCTCGGTCTTGCGCGCCTTGGGCAGTATGCAGGGATCGTCGGCCAGCGCGACCTCGACGCCCGCATCCTCGAGCTGGCGCAACACCCACAAGGGCGCCGAGGCCGGATCGACCCTGACCTTGCCGAGAAGGCTCCTGAGCCCCGGCCCGAAGGCGCCGGCCGGGCGCAGCGTGATCTCGGGGCCGAGATGGGCCTTGAGCGCGTCGCTCAACTTGGCCGGATCGGCATAAAGCGTCACCCGGCCATCATCATGCAGGATCGCGAAGGCATGGGGCACCGGGTTGCGCGGAATGTCCGCGCCGCGCACGTTCAGCAGCCATGCGATGGAATCGGGCAGGGTCAGGACTGCCGCGCTTTGCCCTACCTCGGCCAGCAGCCGCCCGATCCGGGCGCGCTTGTCGGCATGGGCCTCTCCTGCAAGGTCCTCGGGATAAGGCGCGATCGGGCCTTGCGGCGGGGCGGGCTGGTCGGCCCAGATCCGGTCGACCAGATTGGCCGTCTCGCGGATCGCGACCTGGGTGCCCTCGAGTGCCGCGCTCAGCGCGTCGAGCTCCTTCGGCGTGTGCAGCCAGGGATCGATCCCGACCGCGCCGCCCTGCGGCAGCGCCGCTTTCAGCCAGTCGCCGGGTTTCGTCTCGGGCCAGGGGACGGGCGTGAAATGCGCGAGATCGACCTGCGCCTTGACCTGCACCCGGTAGCGCCCGTCGATGAAGACGCCCGCGCGATCCATCAGGATGCAGGCGATCCCGGCCGAGCCGGTGAAGCCCGTCAGCCAGGCCAGACGGTCGTCATGGGGCGCCACATATTCGCCCTGATGGGCATCGGCGCGGGGCACCAGAAAGCCCGCCAGCCCCTCGCGGGCCATCTCCTCACGCAGGCGCGCCAGCCGGACGGGGCCGTCCTCGGGACGGGTGGTGCTGTCGAAACTCTGGAACATCTAGCTTGCCTTCCTGATCCCGAACATGCGGGCGCGGGCGCGGGGGTCCTTGTCGAACAGTGCCGCCAGCTGTTCGGTCATCGCCCCGGCCAGCTGTTCGACATCGGTGATGGTGACGGCGCGCTCATAATAGCGGGTGACGTCATGGCCGATGCCGATGGCGATCAGCTCGACGGCCTTGCGGCGCTCGACCATGGCGATTACGTCGCGCAGGTGCTTTTCGAGGTAGTTCGCGGCATTGACCGACAGCGTCGAATCGTCGACCGGCGCCCCGTCCGAGATCACCATCAGGATCTTGCGCGCCTCGGGCCGCATCAGCATCCGCCTGTGCGCCCATTCTAGCGCCTCGCCGTCGATGTTTTCCTTCAGCAGGCCCTCTTTCATCATCAGGCCCAGGTTCTCGCGGGCCCGCCGCCAGGGCGCATCGGCATTCTTGTAGACGATGTGGCGCAGATCGTTCAGCCGGCCCGGGCTTTGCGGACGGCCCTCGGCCAGCCATTGCTCGCGCGATTGCCCGCCCTTCCAGGCGCGGGTGGTGAAGCCAAGGATCTCGACCTTGACATGGCAGCGTTCGAGCGTGCGCGCCAGCACATCGGCACAGATCGCGGCAATCGAGATCGGCCGCCCGCGCATCGAGCCCGAATTGTCCAGAAGCAGCGTCACCACGGTGTCGCGGAACTCGGTATCCTTCTCGACCTTGAAGCTCAGCGGCGTGGTCGGGTTCGCCACCACCCGCGCCAGACGCCCGGCATCGAGAATGCCTTCCTCGCGGTCGAATTCCCAGCTGCGGTTCTGCTGCGCCTGCAGCCGCCGCTGAAGCTTGTTGGCCAGCCGTCCGACCGCGCCCTTCAGCGGGTCGAGCTGCTGGTCGAGATAGGCGCGCAGCCGTTCCAGCTCGGCCGGTTCGGCCAGGTCCTGGGCGCCGATCTCCTCGTCGAAACCGGCGGAGAAGACCTTGTAATCGGGGTCTGCCTGCGAGTGCGGGGCGGGCGGTGGCGGCTCGTGCGGGGCCTCGCCCTCGGGCAACTCGGTCTCCTCGCCCATCTCCATATCGTCGATATCGTCGGGATTGACATGGGCCTGGGCCGCGTCCTGCATCTCGTCCTGCGACTGCTCGGGGCTGGCATCGGCCTCGTCGCTGTCCTGGTTCTCTTCCTCGCCGTATTCCTCGGGCGCCTCGTCCTCGGTTTCGGCCGAACTGTCCTCGTCATCGTTCTGATCGGCATCGGGATCTTCGCCGAGCTGGTCGGCATAGCCGAGATCGGCGATCACCTGACGGCTGAGACGGGCGAAGGCGGCCTGATCGCCCAGGCTGGCGTCGAGCCCCTCGAGCGCAGCCCCGGCCTGGTCCTCGATGAAGCCGCGCCACAGCTCCATCGCCTGGGACGCGCCCCTGGGCAGCGGGCGGCCGGTCGCGAGATGGCGCACGATATAGCCCGCCGCGACGGACAGCGGCACTTCCGAGGCCTCGCGGGCCTGGGCATAGCCCTTCTTCGCGGCCTCGGCGGCGATCATCGCGTCGATATTTCCGGCGGTGCCGGGCATGAGGCGGGCCCCGACCGCCTCGCAGCGGGCCATCTCCATCGCCTCGTAAAGCTCGCAGGCGATCTGGCCCGAGGGGCGATAGCGCGCATGGGTGGCGCCGTCGTGATATTTGTGGCGCAGCGCGTAGGCATCGGCGGTGCCGCGCGCCAGCAGCACCTCGTCGCGGGTCATCCGGCGCGAGACCTGGGGCAGCCGCACCGCGTCGTCGGTCAGTCCGGGCGGGTCGACCGAATAGCTGACGCCCAGATCGGCGTCGTCGGCCAGGACCTTGGTGGCCTCGGCCAGCGCCTTCTTGAAGGGATCGGCAGGGTTGTCGGTCGGTTTGGTCATGGGGCAGGATCCGCTTGGCTTGCGGGGCCAATCTAGAAAGGTTGACGGGAATTTGCCAGTGGCCCGCGGGCGGAAAGCGGCGGGGATGTCCTGTCGCGCCTCCGCCGCCCTGAAAACGCCCGATGCCATCCGGCAATCGCCGGGGCGACGCCGGCCCCGCATGCTAGGTCCGGATGCCGTCGCCCGCGACAGGCGATGTCGGCCAGACGGGCCCGCGCCTCGCTTCGCTTCGGCCAGCCGACATGCGTTGCTTCGGGCAGGCTGGCTTCAGGCGCCGCTCGAACATGTCGCGCCGCCCCATGCTGCGGCTCCAGTCCGGAGCGTAGCGCACCTGCTGGCGTGCCGGGACTGCGGCTTGCCGCCCCGGGCTGTGGTTGCGCTTGCCGTGCATCCCCGGCGTGGTTGCCGTGGCCCCGGTGGGATGGCCGATCGCCAGAACGCTTCCCGCCTCGCTTTGCGCGCGCCTCGTCTGACATGGGAGCATGCTGCGAGGGAGCGATCCGGCGGCAGGGGGGGCGAAGCGGATCGCAGTAACGTGTCGCGATTGTCACTTCGTCCGCAGAGGCGTCCGACGATCCGGTGGGTGACCGGGCAGGCCTTCGCTGCGGGCGAAGGCGTCGCAGAGGCCGGACAGGCGAAGATACTGGTCGCGCGAGCTGCGGCTTCCGTTCAGGATATGGTTTTCGAGCAGAAGCAGATAGACCGGGCGCAACCTGGCGATCCGGGCATCGTATCCGGCAGCTGTCTGGCCCGAGCGCGGAAGCCCCGCATCGCGGAAGGCCCGGGCCATGGCGCGGGCCTCGGAGGGTGCGCCCTCGGCAATCGCATAGCTGGCACGAAAGCTGGCCGTCGCCTGCCAGAGCGCCGCGCAATCGGTGGCGGGAAAGGCCGGATCGGCGTTTTCCGCAAGGGCGGGGAAGCAAAGCGGAACGGCAAGGGCCAGCAGGGCCGCGCGCGGCAGGTTCGCTTCAGGCCAGCGCATGGCAGAGGCCGCCAGGTGGAGGCGGCCTGCGACGGGCCGCAGGCCCGCCGTCGGGGATCTGGCTGCCGGTCGCCGGACCGCGCGGCATCGGGTCAGCCCAGGCTCATGCTGGCCGCGCTTTCGGGCAGTTCCTCGTCGAACAGGCGCTGGTAGAACTCGGCCACGGTCTGGCGTTCGAGCTCGTCGCATTTGTTGAGGAAGGTCAGCCGGAAGGCGAAGCCCACATTGCGGAAGATCTCGGCATTCTGGGCCCAGGCGATCACCGTCCGCGGGCTCATCACCGTCGAGAGATCGCCATTCATGAAGGCGGTCCGGGTCAACTCGGCCACGGTCACCATATGCGAGATGGTCTTGCGGCCCTTCTCGGTATTGTAATGCGGGCATTTGGCCAGCACGATCGCGGTCTCGGCATCATGGCTGAGATAGTTCAGCGTCGCCACCAGCGACCAGCGGTCCATCTGGCCCTGGTTGATCTGCTGGGTGCCGTGATAAAGCCCCGTCGTGTCGCCAAGCCCGACCGTGTTCGCGGTCGCGAACAGCCGGAAGGACGGGTGGGGGGTGATCACCTCGTTCTGGTCGAGCAGCGTCAGCTTGCCATCGACCTCCAGCACCCGCTGGATTACGAACATCACATCGGCCCGGCCCGCATCGTATTCGTCGAAGACGATGGCGCAGGGATTGCGCAGCGCCCAGGGCAGGATGCCTTCCTGGAATTCGGTGACCTGCTTGCCGTCCCTGAGCTTGATCGCATCCTTGCCGATCAGGTCGATCCGGCTGATATGGCTGTCGAGGTTGACCCGCACGCAGGGCCAGTTCAGCCGGGCGGCGACCTGCTCGATATGGGTCGACTTGCCGGTGCCGTGATAGCCTTGGATCATCACCCGGCGGTTATGGGTGAAGCCTGCAAGGATCGCCAGCGTGGTGTCGGGATCGAACTTGTAGGTCGGGTCGCGATCGGGCACGCGGTCGGTCGGCGCCTCGAAGCCCTTCACGATCATGTCGCTGTCGATCCCGAACACCTCGCGAACCGAGATCTCTTCGGTGGGTTTCACTACGTCGTTCATCATGACCCCGTCGCTTGTCCTGTCACTGGCCGTCTTGAAACATATCCGCAGGGCGCGCAAGGGGAAGCCCCGGCAGGCACCCGCCCGCCGAAGGAAACTCCATCGGGATTTCGACGCAGGGCAATGTGTGATCGAGCCCCTCCTGCAGGCGCGGTGTCTTTCGGGTGGCAGTCTGCCCCTGGCAAATGGGCGTTTCGGCGAGGGAGTGGATCGGCGCGGTCGTCAAGGGCGTCTGGCGATGGCGATGTCTGCAGGCTTGTGGCGGACGGCTGCATGCGTTCGGGAGATGCCGGTTCAATACCGCTCAAGACGCATATGCCGGTTCGCGCGCTCGTCCGGAGCGAAGCCTCGAACGGCAATCCGTCGGCGTGAAGCTGTACGACGGAATACCGTTGCCCGCCGTCCGGTTCCTGGTCATGCCCGCGAACGAACCGGACAGGTTCGGATGGGCCCCATGGTTGATGGCCCTGTCGCAGGGCTTGGTAAAGATCTCTGCCAAATCCGGCGAGGCGTCCCGAAGGCGCCGGCAAATCCGTCCGGGGGGGACTCGTCGCGAACCCTCTTGCGCACTTCAGACGAGGCATATCGGCTCATCCACAATTCGATCCGCGCCTGGCCTGCCCGATATCGTGAGCGCAGGCCCCTGTTCGGGACACGGGCGCATCACGGCCCGGGCGTCGTGGACCCGAATGGCCATCGCGTTCCCGCAGGTGGCCCGGAAGACGGCCTGCGCGCGGGAAAGAACTGGATCGGGGAAAAGGGCCCCGGGTCTATCGCCCCCCGCCCCGAGCGCGGAACAGCCCGTCGATGGAGGCAAGGGCGATGACGGCCGGGCGCCTGTTTGCGCAATGTGCCGGGTGATTGTCTCGGCCGGGGCGAGGACCTGCATGAACGCATGCTCGGCCCATCCGCGGCGCGTCCGTCGAGAGCCGATTGCGTCGAAAAACTCCGGCAGCGGCCGAGAGGTCGCCTGAATTTGGAGTGGCGTTCCTCACAGGGGTAAAAGGGGACTGCTTATGTGGCGGGGGCACGAAAAATCGGAGCCATATCCCACGATCTGATGCGGGGTTGCTCCGCAAGCGAGTCTTTCGACAGAACCAGCCGGTGCCGGCCATCGCGGAAAGACGCCCCGAACCGAAAGACGCCGACAAGGGCGCAGGCCTGTCCTGTCGGGATCTCATCGAGCTCAGGGGAGAAGTGCAGTCCGGAGCATCTGAAATCGCGGGCCGCAGCGACCCGCGGGCCTTTGTCTCACTTGAAGCTGCGGCTGTCCTTGATCTGGTCCCAGGCCCAGACGACTTCCTGCAGGCGCTCCTCGTCGGCGCGGTTGCCGCCGTTCATGTCGGGATGCAGGTCCTTGACCAGGGACTTGTACTGCTTGCGGATCTCGGCCTTGGTCCAGGTGTCCTGGGCCTCGAGAAGCTCGAGCGCCTTGCGCTCGGTCGGCGGCAGCCGCCGCAGCGCGCCGCCGGTCTTGCCGGGGTTGCGGGTGGCATTCTCGCCCAGCACCTGATGCGGGTCGTCAACGCCGAGCCGCGCCCAGGCCCGCTGTTCGTCCTTGCTGCCGAAGGGCTGGGTCTTGCGGTCCCAGACCCGGTCCTTGTCGATCTGGGCCTCGAATTCCTCTTCGGTGACGCCGTTGAAGAAGTTCCACTTGAGGTTGTACTCGCGCACATGGTCCTTGCAGAACCAGAAATATTCGTCCAGCTGGTCCGGAGATTTCGGGGCGCGGTACTGGCCGTCGAGGTCGCAGCCGGGATGTTCGCATTTGCGACGCGAGGTCTCGAAGGCGCCCGACATGCCCCTCCGGCCCCGGGTGCGGCGCTTCTTGTCGGCCGATACGGAAATGTCGAACCCGAAGGGGTCGGTTTTGGTCATGGCAGCCACCTTTTCGACTCGGACCCGAGAGTTTAGTCAATTGGAGACAAGAATGAAGGGGGCGAAGGAGGAAAAATGGGACGAGTAGAGCAAATCCGCCGGAAGCTGGAACAGGCCTTCGAGCCGACGGCGCTCGAGGTGCTGGACGAAAGCGAGAAGCATCGCGGTCACGCCGGCTATCAGGAAGGCGGCGAGAGCCATTTCCGGGTGCGGATCGCGGCACCGGCCTTCGCGCCGATGTCGCGTGTGGCGCGCGAACGGGCCGTGCACAAGGCGCTGGGACCCGAACTGATCGGGCAGATCCACGCGCTGGCGATCGAAATCGGGAGCTGAGGCGCGCCCTCGGGCGGCGGGGCTCAGCCCTCGTCGCTGCGGGGGCGGGCACCGCCCAGCGCCTGTTCGGGACGTGGCGGCACCGCGGCGCGCGAGGGCGCGCCGAGCGGCGGATAGGTCCGCTCGGGCAGGGCATGGGCAGAGGCCATGGCCGATGCGGCGATGGCCTCGGGGCTGCCATGGGAAAAGGCCGGGGCCCGATCCGCGTCCTGGTCCCTGTCGCGATCCGGCCGGGCCTCGCGGGCGCGGCGGAACACGAGCACGTTGCGCAGGGTCCGGCGGCGGCCGCCGAACAGGCCCTGACGTTCCTCCGAGGGCAGGCTTTCGGCGCGGAGATAGGTCCAGCCCTCGGCGGCCATCTCGTTCATCGTCTCTTCAAGCGCATAAGCGAAGCGTTCCGCAGGCCCCTTGAGCCCCCGGCTGCGGCGTCCGCGTTCGGGGGCGGGAAGGACACGGTACTCGTAACAAACCGGCATGATCACCCCAGTTTCCGGGCCACGATCTCGTTGACCGCCTGCGGATTGGCCTTGCCGCCGGTGGCCTTCAGTACCTGACCGACGAACCAGCCGGCAAGCTTCGGATTGGCCTTGGCCTTCTCGACCTGGGCGGGGTTGGCGGCGATGATCTCGTCCACGGCCTTCTCGATGGCGCCAAGATCGGTGACCTGCTTCATGCCGCGCGCGGCCACGATCTCGGCCGGATCGCCGCCCTCGGTATAGACGATTTCGAACAGGTCCTTGGCGATCTTGCCCGAGATGTCGCCCGCGGCGATCAGATCGAGGATGCCGCCCAGCTGGGCCGGGCTGACCGGGCTGTCGGTGATGTCGCGGTCGTCCTTCTTCAGCCGGCCGAACAGCTCGTTGATGACCCAGTTTGCGGCGGCCTTGCCGTCGCGCCCCTGCGCCACCGCCTCGAAATAGGCGGCGGATTCGACTTCGGCCGTCAGCACCGAGGCATCGTATTCGGTCAGCCCGAAATCGGTGACGAAGCGGGCTTTCTTCTCGTCCGGCAACTCGGGCAGCGAGGCCGCGATCTCGTCGACCCAGGCCTGCTCGATTTCCAGCGGCAGCAGGTCGGGACAGGGGAAGTAGCGGTAGTCATGCGCCTCTTCCTTCGAGCGCATCGAGCGCGTCTCGCCCTTGTCGGGATCGTAAAGCCGGGTTTCCTGATCGACGGTGCCGCCATCCTCGACGATGGCGATCTGGCGCCGGGCCTCGTATTCGATGGCCTGCTGGATGAAGCGCATCGAGTTCATGTTCTTGATTTCGCAGCGCGTGCCCAGAACCGAATGATCGCCGGTCTCGCGGAATTTCTCATAGGCGCCGGGCTGGCAGATCGAGACGTTCACATCGGCCCTGAGGTTGCCGTTCTGCATGTTGCCGTCGCAGGTGCCGAGATAGCGCAGGATCTGGCGCAGCTTGCCGACATAGGCGGCGGCCTCTTCGGGGCCGCGCAGATCGGGGCGCGAGACGATCTCCATCAGCGCGACCCCGGTGCGGTTGAGATCGACGAAGGACATGTTCGGATCCATGTCATGGATCGACTTGCCGGCATCCTGCTCGATATGGATGCGCTCGATCCGGACCCGGCGCGCGACGCCCGGCCCCATGTCGACGAGCACCTCGCCCTCGCCCACGATGGGGTGGTAGAGCTGGCTGATCTGATAGCCCTGCGGCAGGTCGGGATAGAAGTAGTTCTTGCGGTCGAAGGCAGAGACAAGGTTGATCTCGGCCTTCAGGCCCAGCCCCGTGCGCACCGCCTGGGCCACGCAGAATTCGTTGATCACCGGCAACATGCCCGGCATCGCCGCATCGACGAAGGCGACATGCGAATTGGGCTCGGCGCCGAAGCCGGTCGAGGCGCCCGAGAACAGCTTGGATTTCGAGGCGACCTGGGCATGGACCTCGAGGCCGATCACCAGTTCCCATTCGGCCTTGGCGCCGGAGATTACCTTGGGTTTCGGGGGCTCGAAGGTCAGGTCAAGCATGGCGGCATCCTCATCTGCGGCAGGGCGCATGTTTAGGGCAGGGGGCGGGCGCGGGCAAGGGGATCCTCGGGCGGTGGCGACCTCACGGAATCGTAATGGCGTTGCGCGGAACGTCGCCGATAGCGGGCCGTTATCCTCCTTTGGGTCGATGGGACACAGGAGGAGGACATGCCCCGCATCGCGGAGTCGCGGATTTTGATCATGGCCACCGATGGCTTCGAGCAAGCCGAGCTTGAGGAGCCGCTGACGGAGCTTCGCGCCAGGGGGGCGCAGGTCGATGTCGCCAGTCCCGGCGGCGCGCCGATCACGGGCTGGAAGAACCGGAACTGGGGCGCGACCCATGAGGCGACCAAGGCGCTGAGCGATGTAAGGGTCGGGGAGTATGATGCGCTCGTGCTGCCGGGCGGGCAGATGAACCCCGACAGCCTGCGCGTCGCGCCCGAGGCGGTGCGGCTGGTCAGGGGCTTCGTTGCCGAAGGCCGGATCGTCGCCGCGATCTGTCATGGCCCCTGGCTGCTGGTCGAGGCCGGGGTGGTCGAGGGGCGGGAGATGACCTCGTGCCGCTCGATCCGGACCGATCTCGAGAATGCCGGTGCGATCTGGGTCGACGCGGCCGTCGTCGTCACGAACGGCATCGTCACCAGCCGCGCGGCGCAGGATCTCGGGGCGTTCGTTGCGACGATCGCGGAGGAGATCGAGGAGGGGCGGCACCGGCGCGAGGTGGCATGACCTGGCCTTTTGAATGGCCTGACCTTGTCGCGATGTCGGCGGTCCTTTGCCCATTGGCGGGCGTGTTTCTTGCCGCAGGGGTCCGGTTTCGGTCATAAGGGCGCGCGGGACATGGTGCCCGATGTTGCCTTCCGGAGCCCCGATGCGTCGTCTTGCCCTTGTTCTCGCTCTTTCGCTTCTGACCCTCGGCTGCAGCCAGACCGATATTGCAGACAGGGGACGCGGTCTTCCGGCGATGCGCTGGGACCACATGCCCGAAGCGACGGACTGGACCAAGGCCAGCCTCGATGCGCTAAGCCTTTACGGCACCGGCCTCACCGAAACCGTCCCGGCCGATATCCAGACCTGGTGTCCGGCCTATGAAAAGGCCCGCCCGGCGCAGCGCCGCGCCTTCTGGGCGGGGCTGTTCTCGGCGCTGGCCAAGCATGAAAGCACCTGGAACGAGGCCGCGGTGGGCGGCGGCGGCCGCTGGTTCGGTCTGTTGCAGATCTCGCCTGCCACCGCGCGCTATCATGGCTGCGCGGCCACCAGCGGTTCGGCGCTGACCGATGGCAAGGCCAATCTGAGCTGTGCGGTACGAATCGCCTCGAGCGCGGTCGTCCGCGACGGGGTGGTCGCCGCCCGCGGCCGGGGCGTTGCCGCCGATTGGGGGCCGATGACCGTGGCCTCCAAGCGCGAGGAAATCGCGGCCTGGACCCGGGCGCAGTCCTACTGCCGGGGCTGATCCTGCCGGTCGGGACTTGCGTCCCGCGCCCCGAGGGGGCATTGCCTTTTGCGAACCAAATCCGATAGTTTCCATCGGAAATAGCGCGAGGCCCCGTGTGACGCCTGAGACTTCCGACCGCAGCCCGAGGCTCGAAATCCGCCATATCGACCGCATCTTCGGTGGTCGCAAGGTTGTCGACGGGGTGACGCTCGAGGTCTTGCCGGGGCAGGTGACCTGCCTGCTGGGGCCCTCGGGCTGCGGCAAGTCGACGACGCTCAGGATCATCGCGGGGGTCGACCGCCAGGATGCGGGCGAGATCCGGATCGACGGGCAGCTGGTCTGCGATACCGTCTTCCGGCTGCCGCCCGAGCGCCGCTCGGTCGGGCTGATGTTCCAGGATTTCGCGCTGTTCCCGCATCTCAGCGTGGCCGAGAATGTGGCTTTCGGGCTTTCCGGGCCGAAGGCGGCGCGGCGCGCACGGGTCGAGGCCCTGCTCGACCGGGTCGCGCTGGGCCGCTTCATCGACGCCTTCCCGCATGAGCTCTCGGGTGGCGAGCAGCAGCGGGTGGCGCTGGCCCGCGCGCTGGCGCCTCGGCCCAAGATCATGCTGATGGACGAGCCCTTCTCGGGGCTCGACAACCGCTTGCGCGACGAGATCCGCGACGAGACGCTGCAGGTGCTGAAGGAGGAGGGCGCGGCGGTTCTTCTGGTCACCCACGAGCCCGACGAGGCGATGCGCATGGCCGACGAGATCGCGCTGATGCGCGGCGGGCGGATCGTGCAGCAGGGCGCGCCCTATAACATCTACAACGCGCCTGTCGATCGCTCGGCGGCGGCCTTCTTCAGCGATATCAACGTGATCCGGGGCAAGGTGCGCAATCTGCTGACGGAGACCCCCTTCGGCAAGTTCCTCGCGCCGGGCATGGAGGATGGCAGCGAGGTCGATATCATCATCCGGCCCCAGCATCTGCGGATCGATTTCGACCGCAATGGCCGCGGCCCCAATCCGACGCCCGGGGACGGGGTCGCCGCCCGCGCCCGGGTCCAGCGCGCGCGCTTCATGGGGGCGGAAAGCCTGGTCGAGTTCCGCATGGACCATGACGGCTCGGTCCTGAAGGCCACCGTGCCCGCCGTGTTCCTGCCCGCGCCCGGCACGCCGATGTGGCTGACAATGCGCCGCGACCGCTGCTTCGTCTTTCCCGCCCAGGGGGCGGAAGGCGAGGACGGTGGAAGCTGACCCTCCGGCCCTGTCGCGGCGCCGGTCTGTGTCTCGGCAGGCAAGTGGATCTTCCGCCACGCGCCTCTTGCAGGCCGCAGGGCCGCTTACCTTCCGAGCGCGCGCATGAGTTCGTCCAGCGCGGCGTCATATCCCTGATCTTCGGCCCCCTGATCCCCGGCAGGGGCGCCGGCAGCATTTCCTTGCGTCATCGCGGTGGCCAGGGCCGCGCCATGGGTGATGTCCACGAGGATGTCGCGCCATAACCGCCCCTGGCGATCCGGCAGGCCGGCTTCTGCAAGCAGGGCCGAGATCTCCCGGGTTATCCGCTCTGCCTGTTCGGGAAAGACGGTCGGTCGGCTGAAGATGAGCAGCGTCAGGCCGGGGTGGCGCCGCACCTGCCTGTGATAGGCCCTCAGGAGCCCGCCGATCCGCTCTGTCGGCGTGCCTTCTTCGGGGGCGGCGACGTCGGCATGCGCGCGTTCCGACATCGCGCCGATCAGCCCGTCGCGGCCGCCGAAATGATGGTGGATCGTCATCGGATTGATGCCGAGGCGCTCTGCCAGCCGCCGCATGGTGAAGGCGTCGGCGCCTTCGTCCTCCAGAAGTGCGAGCGCGGCCGTCAGCATCTCGTCGCGCGAGACCGGCGCGCCGGCCCGGGGCGGTCTTCCGCGGGGCCGTTTCATGCAAGGATCCGGTAGCGGGACTGCACGAGGCCGGAGGGAAAGCTCTTCGTCTCTTGATGGTGCAGCGGAATGTCCCCGGCGACGGGTCCGAACAGGCGCCGTCCCGCGCCGAGAAGCACGGGCACGGTCGTGACTACCATGTCGGCGATCAGGCCCGCCCGCAGGAAGGACTGGATGACGCGGCCGCCATCGACATAGACCTTTCGGTGACCCTCGGAGTGCAGCAGGCGCATCGCCGCGTCGGGCGATAGGCCGAGGACCCGGACCTTGTTGCCCGGCTCCCTGGACAGGTCTTCGGGCAGGTCGTCCTGCGTCAGGGTTTGCGACAGGACGACAACAGGATGCGCAAAGGGCCAGGGCCTGACCGCGCGGATTGTCTCATAGGTTCCACGGCCCATGAGGATGGCGTCGATGCCTGCGATGAAGGCGTCGTAGCCATGGTCTTCGTCGGGCGCGTCACGCTCCAGAAGCCATCCGATATCGCCGTCGTCCCGGGCGATGAAGCCGTCGAGGCTGGTTGCGATGAAAACATGTCCGGTGATCATTTCACCCCCGTATTTATACATTGTATAAATACATATCTGCTCCCCTCTGCCGGAGCAAGACCGGCAAAGCTCAGGCTTGACCACTGGGGCGCCCCGAAGCCGTCATCGGGAGTACCCGGGGCGTTCCGGGGCGAAGGACAGGGGCGGACGACACGAACATCTGCCCGGACCGCGTGACGATCCCCCGACCGGATGTCTTTCAGCTCGCCCGTGCCGAAGGCCCGCGCCGCGCCTCTCCTGCGATCTGACATAGATGCGCGCCTTTACGCAGTCGCCAGCGCAGTGCGTTTGACGTCGCGGGGAGATCGTCAGGCCCGAAGGATGTGGCGCTCGGCCGGGCGGCGCCTCATCGGCGCCCCTTCCGGACGCTCAGCCCGTTTTCAGGTAGACATGCAGGCCATGTTCCTTTCGGCCGGTATCCTCGATCCCCTCGAACCGGCCCTGCCGGACATGCTTGAGGAAATCGTTGCCGAGCCCGACCTTCTCTCCGATCCAGAGATCGTCCCAGCGCGGCCCCACCGCGTCGGGCAGGTGGAATTCGCCGGAGTGCAGCGCGGCAAGCGCGTCCCGGATCATGGCTTCCTGATCTGCTGTCATCACACCCTCCCCGGGGCACCCCCCGGCGATGTCGTTACGCCTGAACTCCATCCCGGGCGCACCGGCCGTGGCGGCCGGTCTGCCCGCGACTGTCGGTCCTGCCGGTCAAGACCGTGGCCGAGCGTGTCATATGGTAGTGGCGAAGGGCGTGGCGTCCATGCCGGTCAGTTCCAAAGACAGTCTGAACAGAGGTCAGGAGAGCGTGATCCGGGGAAGAGCTGCGATTCGAGATGCCCTGCGCGCCTGGCAGCCTGTGCTGTCTGCGCCGTCTCGGCGCGCGACCGTTCGCCCGGCCCGCGGCGCCGGTCGTGCGGACGGTGGGCCTGCAAGGCCGCGGGGGCCAGGCCAGAGGGCGCGCAGAAACGCGGGGGACGTCCTTTCGCCGGGCTGTCATTCGCCGACGGCGTGCCTGCGCCGCTCTTTCATCCAGTCGTCCAGCAGGTCGATCTGCCCGGGGCCCATCCGGAGCCCGAGCTTGCTGCGGCGCCAGACCACATCCTCGGCCCGGCGGGCGAATTCCCGCTCCATCAGCCAGATGACTTCCGCCCCGGTCAGCGTGGCGCCGAAATCGCGGCCGAGATCGGCGGCGGCCTGCGCCTCGCCCAGGATCCTGCGGGCTTCGGTGCCATAGGCGCGCACCAGACGCCGCGCCCAGGGCCCTGTCAGGAAGGGATAGTCCTGGCGGAGCGCAGCGATCAGCCCGTCGATGCCGTCGACCGCGACATCGCCGCCGGGCAGGGGCACGCCCGCGGTCCAAGGCCCGGGCAGGTCCGGCCGGATCCCGGCGATCTTGTCCAGCACGGCTTCGGCAAGGCGGCGATAGGTGGTGATCTTGCCCCCGAAGATATTCACGAGCGGCGCGTCGGCGCGATCGAGCCGGATGACATAGTCGCGCGAGGCGGCCGAGGCCGAGCCCTCGCCTTCGTCATGCAGGGGCCGCACCCCGGAATAGGTCCAGACGATATCCCCGGCCGAGATCGGCTGCGCCAGATAGCGGTTGACGAAGCCGATCAGGTAGTCGCGTTCCTCCTCGGTGCAGCAGGGCGGACTGTCGGGATCGGCATGCTCGGCATCGGTGGTACCGATCAGGGTGAAATCGGTCTCGTAGGGGATGGCGAAGACGATCCGGCCGTCCTGTCCCTGGAAGAAATAACAGCGGTCATGCTCGAACAGGCGACGGGTCACGATATGGCTGCCGCGCACCAGCCGCACCTTGTCGGTGGAGGGCTGCTGCAGCGCGCCTGAGATCAGATCGGCGGTCCAGGGGCCGGCGGCATTGACGAGGATCCGTGCCCGCCGGGTCTGCTCGGCGCCGGTATCGCCGTCGCGCAGGGTGACCGTCCAGAGCCCGTCCTCGCGGCGGGCCCTGACGACCCGGGTCCGGGTCAGGATCTCGGCGCCGCGCTCTGCCGCATCGCGGGCATTCAGCGCCACCAGCCGGGCATCCTCGACCCAGCAGTCGGAATATTCGAAGGCGCGCCGGAACCGGGGTTTGAGCGGGCGTCCTGCCGGATCCGTCGTCAGATCGAGGCTGCGCGTCGGCGGCAGGATCTTGCGCCCGCCGAGATGGTCATAAAGGAAAAGCCCGAGCCGGATCAGCCAGGCCGGGCGGCGTCCCGTCATCCAGGGCATGGCGGTGCTCAGAAGCCGCGAGGCGGGTGTGCTGGCATCGAAGCGCATGTCGCGGTCGAGCGGCAGCACGAAGCGCATCGGCCAGCTGATATGGGGCATGGCCGAAAGCAGTGTCTCGCGTTCGATCAGTGCCTCGCGCACCAGCCGGAATTCGAAATATTCGAGATAACGCAGCCCGCCGTGAAACAGCTTGGTCGAGGCCGAGGAGGTGGCCGAGGCCAGGTCGCCCATCTCGGCCAGTGTGACCGACAGCCCGCGCCCGGCCGCGTCGCGGGCGATGCCGCAGCCATTGATGCCGCCGCCCACGATCAGCAGGTCGCAGGGCTGCTCGGTCGGCGTTTGATCCGCGGTCGCTTCGGCTTTGCGCATCGGCATGACTCGGTCCTCCATCGGTCGGAAGCGGAGCATGGCGCCGCAGGAAGGGTCAATGAATATTTTCGTTTGTAATTCTTTTGTGTTCGTATCGAAGCGTTTTATGCCCGTTGTCGCGCGGCCTTAGCCCAGAAATGGCGCCTGAAAGCCGCATATATGGCCTGTCGGCTTGCGGAACGGGTCGCAGCCGAACATTCTCGCGGGGAAAGGAAAACCGATGACCCAGACCTTCCGCGCGCCCGACATCCTTGACATTGCCCGGCGCGAGGGCCGTGTCACCGTCGAGGGGCTGGCCGAGCATTTCGGCGTGACCGTGCAGACGATCCGCCGCGACCTGGCCGAGCTGGCCGGGGCGGGCAAGCTCGAGCGCGTGCATGGCGGCGCGATCCTGCCCTCGGGGGTGAGCAATATCGGCTACGAGGCGCGGCGCGGGCTGAATGCCGAAGCCAAGGCAGCGATCGCGGCGCGCTGTGCGGCGTCCATTCCGGAGGAGGCGTCGGTCTTTCTGAATATCGGCACCTCGACCGAGGCGGTGGCCCGGGCGCTGCTGACCCACCGCAATCTTCTGGTCGTCACCAACAACATGAATGTCGCGAATATTCTGGTCGAGAACCCCGACTGCGAGGTGGTGGTGGCGGGGGGGACGCTGCGGCGCTCGGATGGCGGGCTGGTGGGCGCGCTGACGATGCGCGCGATCCAGGCCTTCAAGGTCGATTACGCGGTGATCGGTTGCTCGGCGCTCGATGCCGAGGGCGACCTTCTGGATTTCGATATCCAGGAGGTGAGCGTCAGCCAGACCATCCTGACCCAGGCGCGGCGTGCCTTCCTGGTCGCCGATGCTGCCAAGTTCGGGCGCAGCGCCCCGGTCCGGATCGCCTCGCTGCGCGATCTCGACGCGGTCTTCACCGACCGTCCGCTGCCCGCGCCGCTGGTCGAGCGCTGCCGGGGCTGGAACACGCGGGTCGATGTGGCCGCGCCCTAGGCGGAGCGGGGCTCAGTCTTCCTGGCGCACGCCGGGCCGGCCATAGGCGCTGAGGAAAAGCCGCACGGCACTGTCGACGGTGCGGTCGATCTCGTCGGATGTGGGCGGTGTCGGGCGTTTGCCGAAGATCCGCGCGCGCCAGATCCCGGCCCCGGACAATTCGATGAACTGGGCGCTGGCCAGCACCGGATCGGGCAGCTCGAGCCGTCCGGCCGCCATCTCGCGGCGCAGAAGGTCGGCCAGGTCGACATGGGTGCGCAGCGCGGCCGCATCGTAGAACCGCACGCCCAGCTCGGGCATGCGGTCGACGATGCCCGCGATGGTGCGCTGCCATTGCACGACATGGTCCGAGCTGATGATCCTGGCCAGGTTGCGACCGAAGCTGGTCAGCTTCTCGGCCAGCGGCAGATCGCTTTGCAGCACCGCGTCGACCCCCCCGAACATCTTCTCGCGCTCTTTGGCCACGAGCGCGACGAAGAGATCCTGCTTGTCGGCGAAATAGACGTAGAGCGTGCCCTTCGAGACCCCGGCCGCGCGGCAGATGTCATTGACGCTGGTCGCATCGAAGCCCTTGTCGAGAAAGGCCCGCATCGCCCCGGCCATGATCTGGTCGCGCTTGGCGGGGTCCTCGCCCGCAGCGTGGCGGCGGCAGGCGCGGCGCGGGCTGTCGCAATCCTGCGCGGTGTCATTCTTCGCCCGGGGGGCGGTGGTCTGAGGCTCGGCCCGGGGCTCTGCCTCGGGCTCGGCTTGCGGGGCAGTGGCATCGCCTGGCGCGCTGTGCATGATACGGGTCTCCTTTCCTCTGCCCGACAGGGGCGGGGCCCGGTCGTCTGCTGGGTTTAATCGAACCAGGCAGTTCGATAAAGTCTTGAACGCTGCGGCGCGATGCCCTAGATGTCGCATCGAACCGCGTGGTTCGATAGTCTGTGCAAGTCAGGTCCTTGCCCTGCCATCGGTCCGGGCCGTCCCGTATCCGCCTTTGGCCGCAAACCGGTTTCAGGCCCAGTTCAGAAGGTTGCCGCCCATGTCCCCGCAGGACCGTTCGAGCGTTCAGGACCGCGCCCCGGTCGATGCCGCGGTCGATACCCCGTCGCGGGACGGAGGTGCCCGGCCCGGCGGGCGCAAGCGCAGGCTCCTGCTCGGGATCGCGGTGCTGGCCCTGGCGGGGGCGGGCTATGGCGGCTGGAATTACTGGACCGAGGGACGCTTCTTCGAGGATACCGACGACGCCTATGTGCAGGCCGATATCGCCCGGATCTCGAGCCGGGTGCAGGGCTATGTCGCCAGCCTGCCGGTCGAGGAGAACGCGCATGTCCGCGCGGGCGAGGTTCTGGTGCGGCTCGAGGATGGCGATTACCGCACCGCGCTGGCCACCGCGCAAAGCCGGGTCGCGACCGCCGGGCGCAGGCTTTCGCGGATCGATGCCCAGATCGAGGCGGCGCGCGCGGCCGTCCGCCAGGCCGAGGCCGATCGCGATGCCGCCGAGGCGCAATTGCGGACCGCGGCCAACACGCTCGAACGGGTCACGGGGCTGGCCGCGCGCAATTTCGCCGCCGAGGCCCAGCTCGACAGCGCGACCGAAGGCCATGACACCGCGCAGGCCAGCCTGGCCAAGGCCGTGGCGGCGGTGGCGAGCGCGCGGGCCGAGGTCGCGGTTCTGGTCGCCCAGCGTGCCGAGGCCGAGGGCGACAAGCACGAGCTGGAACTGGCCGTCGATCAGGCCGAGCGCGACCTGAAACGCACCGTGCTGCGGGCGCCCACCGATGGCATCCTCGCCAATCTGGGGATCGAGATCGGCGATCTGGTCAGCGCTGGCACGCAGCTGGCCGCGCTGGTGCCTGACGATGCGCTGTATGTCGAGGCGAATTTCAAGGAGACCCAGATGCAGGGCATCGCCCCCGGCGCGCGGGTCGAGGTGAGGCTGGATGCGCTTCCGGGCCGCAGCTTCGAGGGCCGGGTGAGCTCGGCCGCGCCGGCCACCGGCTCGGTCTTCTCGGTGCTGCCGGCCGACAATGCCACCGGCAATTTCACCAAGGTCGTGCAACGGGTGCCGGTGCGCATCGCGCTGCCGCCCGAGGCGGCGGCGACCGGGCAGCTGCGCGCGGGGCTGTCGGCTGTGGTCGCGGTCGACACGCGTTCGGGCGAGGGGGCCGCCGCCCGCCTTGCCGCCGCGCGCTGAGCCCGCCCGCACCCCGGAGCCCCGAGATGACGTCCGATGAGCCGCAACTGACGCCGCGCCGCGTGATTGCCTTCGTGGTGATGGTCTTCGGCATGTTCATGGCGATCCTCGACATCCAGATCGTCTCGGCCTCGCTGTCCGAGATCCAGGCCGGGCTTGCCGCCAGCTCCGACGAGATCAGCTGGGTCCAGACCAGCTATCTGATCGCCGAGGTGGTGATGATCCCGCTTTCGGGCTTTCTCGCCCGGATGATGTCGACGCGCTACCTGTTCGCGCTGTCGGCGGCGGGCTTCACCGTCGCCAGCTTTCTCTGTGCCACCTCGGGCAGCATCGAGGAGATGATCCTGTGGCGCGCGCTGCAGGGCTTTCTGGGCGGCGGCATGATCCCCTCGGTCTTCGCCGCGGCCTTCACCATCTTTCCGGCCTCGAAACGCAGCGTGGTCTCGCCGGTGATCGGGCTGATCGCGACGCTGGCGCCGACCGTGGGGCCGACAATCGGCGGCTATCTCAGCTACACGATGTCCTGGCACTGGCTGTTCCTGGTCAATGTCCTGCCGGGCATCGGGGTGACGCTGGGCGCCTTCCTGCTGATCGATTTCGACCGGCCCGACTGGCGGCTTTTCGACCGCTTCGACTGGTGGGGGCTGCTGGCGCTGGCGGCCTTTCTCGGCGGGCTGGAATACGTGCTCGAAGAGGGGCCGGGCAATGACTGGCTGGCCGACGAGACGGTCGCGGCCTTCGTCGTCGTGACCGTGCTGGGCGCCATCGTCAGCTTCTGGCGCGCCTTCACCCGCGACGAGCCCATCGTCGATCTCTCGGCCTTCGGCGATGTCAATTTCGCGCTGGGCTCGGCCTTCAGCTTCGTGATGGGGATCGGGCTGTACGGGCTGACCTATCTTTACCCGCTCTATCTGGCCTCGATCCGCGGCTATGACAGCCTGATGATCGGCGAGACGGTCTTCGTCTCGGGGCTGGCCATGTTCTTCACCGCCCCGGTCGCGGGCTTCCTCTCGGCCCGGATCGATCTGCGCCTGATGCTGGTCGCGGGCTTCGTCGGTTTCGCGGTCTCGACCTGGATGCTGACCGGCATGACTGCCGAATGGGATTTCAACGAGCTTCTGGTGCCGCAGATCCTGCGCGGCGTGTCGCTGATGCTGAGCATGGTGCCGATCAACAACCTGGCGCTCGGCACGCTGCCGCGCGACAAGATGAAGGGCGGCTCGGGGCTGTTCAACCTGATGCGCAATCTTGGCGGCGCGGTCGGGCTGGCGGTGATCAATACCCAGCTCTCGGACCGGGGCGATCTGCATCACGAGCGGCTGCGCGAGGCCATCACCTGGACCAATGACGCCGCGATGCGCCAGCTCTCGATGATGGCGGCGAACCTCTCGGCGCGCGGGCTTGACGGCCAGACCGGGGCGCTGGTGCAGATGGCGGCCCGGCTGCGGCAGCAGGCGACGGTGATGTCCTTCATCGATGTCTTCCTGATGCTTGCGCTGCTGTTCGGCGGGCTCGCGGCCAGCGCCTTCTTCATGCGCGCCCCCGGCCGGGTGGGCGGCGGCGGGCATTGAGGGGCCGAGGCAAGGGCGGCTCAGACTCCGGTCCAGCCCGCCAGCCCCTTGCG
Source organism: Rhodovulum sp. HP10 (assembly GCF_047553435.1). NCBI lineage: Bacteria > Pseudomonadati > Pseudomonadota > Alphaproteobacteria > Rhodobacterales > Paracoccaceae > Rhodovulum > Rhodovulum sp. HP10. Next base: position 832,002 of record NZ_CP180201.1, on the reverse strand, counting down.
GAAGACGGCGAGGCTGGCCGGACGGAATGCGCTATCCTTTGCCACCATCCGGGTGAGTTCGATCTGATCGCCCTCGATGGCGAGCAGCGCGAAGTCGTTCTCCTGACCGCGCAGCCGGGTCGAGAGCCCGGTGCCGACATGCACCTGCAGCACCCGCCGCCCGGCCTCGCGGGTCAGGAAGGGCTCGGCCCGCCAGCGGTGCAGATGGCCTGACAGCACGATATCGGCGCCGCAGCGCGCCAGCGCCTCGAGCGAGGGCCGGGCGTGCTTCATCAGGCTTTTCGGAGTGCCGGGTGCCTGTTCGAACGGGTGATGCGCCATGGCAAGCCTGGGGCCCGGCGCGCCGTCGAAGGCCGCGCAGGCCGCGTCGAGATCGCGCCGCCGCACCTTGCCGCGCTGCCAGCGCAGCGGATCGACGGTGTTGAAGCCCTGCACCGTCAGCGCGCCGATCCGGGCCCGGGGCGCCAGATCGGCCGAGATATGGCGACGATAGCGGGCATAGGGGCAAAGCAGCCGCAGCCATGGATTGTCGAGCGGCACATCGTGATTGCCGGGCACCGCAAGCCAGGGCGGATCGAGCCGGCCGAGAAAGGCGCGGGCGGCGCGGAACTGTCCTGCCCGCGCACGCTGGGTCAGATCGCCGGTCACCGCGACCAGATCGGCCCCGGCCGCGTTCAGCGCCCCGATCAGCGGGTCGAGCAGCTCGGGCGCGGTGCGGCCGAAATGCAGGTCCGAGATATGCGCGATGCGGATCACGCCGCGGCCCCGGGCACCAGCACCCGGAGCGGGCGGTCGCGGCGACGGATCGTCAGCGGGCTGCGCATGGTCTCGCGCTCGCCGTCGCGCGCGACCAGCACTCGCGGCCGCCCCGGGTCGATCACGATCCTTGCCGCCCGGCGCAGCTCGAAATCCTGCCCCTCCTGTGCGGCGCCGAGCGCAAGCCCGAGCGTCGCGCGCATGATCTCGATCTGGCTGCCGTCCGGGGCGGTGAAAAGGGCAAAGCGGCCTTCCTCGAGCGCATCGGCGCCCTCGAGATTGAACTGCCGTAGCTGATAGGCGCTGTTGGCGACGAAGGCGAGCGGCGTGTGCAGCTCTTGCGCGACGCCGTCGAGATCGAGCCTGAGCCGCATTGCGCGGCGGGCGCCGACCAGGGTCTGGGCCACCGACCAGTAGGCCGCGACCCGGCTGCGGCCCCAGCGCCTGTAGGTGGTCTCGCGCCGCTCGAGGATCGCGGGGTACAGCCCGAGGCTGGCATTGTTGAGAAAGATCCGGCCATTCACCTCGCCCAGATGCACCTCGGCAGCGGTGCCGTCGGCCAGGGCCGCGACTGCCGCCTCGGGCTCCAGCGGGATGCCGAGCCCGCGGGCGAAATAGTTGAAGGTGCCCTGCGGGATCACCCCGAGCGGGGCGTCGCGGGCATGGCAGGCCTCGGCCACGGCCGAGATCGTGCCGTCGCCGCCCGCGGCGACCAGCGTGCCGCAGCCCCGCTCGAGCGCCTCATGCGCCAGCCCGGTCAGGCTCTGGCCCCGGCGCGGGCGCCAGATCTCGGCCTCGACCCCCGCTTGCAGGCACAGCCCGCGCAGTATGTCGCTGCGCGATCCGGGGCCGGAATGGTCTCCGGCGCGGTCGTTGACGATGAGGCAGAAGTCGGAAGATCCTGGCATCGGGTGTCCTGTCCTGGGTCCGGTCTGGGGCACTGTCCGAACGTTCCGGCGCGCGCCGCGTTCCCGGGAACGGCCCGGCCCGGCGGGGCGCCGCCGCTTTCCTGGTTCGCGGCCGGGCCGGTGGGTGTTATTGCGCGTTTTGCGGGAACCCGGGCGCACCCTCGCGCGTTGGACGGGACGTGCTGAAATGCCCACAGGAAATCCGGAGGAAATGCCCTTGAGCCTTCTGTCCGTCTTTGCCCGCCCCACCGAAGGGGTCGGCCGGGAGAGCCGCGCATGAACGCCGCCAGCCAGACATCGTCGCGGCCGGGCCAGGCTGCGATCCGCCCCGGCCAGTACAGTGCCCGCGACTGGCGCATTGCGATCTTTCGCGTCTGGCAGGGCATGGATGAACGCAACGTCGCCCTGATCGCGGCCGGCGTGGCCTTCTACAGCTTCCTGTCGATTTTTCCCGCGCTTGCCGCGCTGATCGCGATCTGGGGCTTTCTCGCCGATCCGACCATGATCCAGGAGCAGCTGTCGATGGCCTCTGAGGTGCTGCCCGCCGGCGCCTACGAGGTCATGCAGCGCCAGGTCGTGGCGCTGGTCGGCACCAGCTCCTCGACGCTGGGCTGGACCAGTCTGGTGTCGATCCTGCTTGCGATCTGGAGCGCGCGGGCGGCGGTTGCGGGGCTGATCCGCGGCCTCAACGCCATTTACGGCGAGAAGAACCGGGGCAATCCGATCGTGAGGATTGCCCTGGCGGTGGCGCTGACGGCGGTTCTGATCTTCGTGGCTCTTCTGGCCTTCTCGGCGGTGGTGCTGATCCCGGCCGTGCTGGCCTTCGTCAAGCTGCCCGCAGCCATCGAGCTGCCGATCACCCTGCTGAAATGGGTCCTGATGCTGGGCGTGGTCTTTCTGGCCATCGCGCTGGTCTACCGCTACGGCCCGAACCGCCGCGCCGCGCGGCTGCAATGGGTGACGCCGGGGGCGGTCTTCTCGGTCTGCGCCTGGGCGCTGGGCTCGGTCGCGCTGGCCGCCTATATGCGCAGTTTCGACCGGCTCAACGAGGTTTACGGCTCGCTGGGTGCGGTGGTTGCGCTGCTGTTCTGGCTGTATCTCAGCGCAGCGGTGACGCTGATCGGCGCGGCGCTGAATGCCGAGCTCGAGCTGCTGACCCGGCGCGACAGCACGACAGGCCCCGAGCGCGCCGAGGGCGACCGCGGGGCCCATGTCGCCGATCATGTCCGCGACGAGACCGGGACGCTGAAGAACGGCAAGGCGCCGTCTTCGGACTCCGCCGGACGCGGTGCAGAGGAGACGACGTCCGGGCCCGGCTGAAACGAGCCACCCGGCGGCGGGCGCGCGCTCCCGGGCACGGTGAGGCGATGCCCCGCCGCATCGCCTGGGGGGCGCGTCGGTCCGTCCTGTCCGTCACCCGAGCGCAGAGGCCTCCGGTCCCGTGCACGGGCTTCGGGCGGGGCCGAGATGTCCGTCTGTGAGGTAAGCTCCTTTGCAGCAGAATGACGGGGCATTGTCGAAAACCTGCAGCTTTTCGATGACCTTCTGCCTTATCGGGGAAGGCGGATCTGAAACAGCGCGCAGAAAAGGGCAGAGCGGCCCGGTTGAGACCTGCGGTCAGGCGCTTTGCGATCAGGCACGCGGGCAACATATTTTCTTCTGCGCCGCGATCCCTGAGTTTTTTCTTGATTGAAATTTTAAGTCAATTCTATCGTGATTCACGCAATATCATAAAAATAACGAGCAGGACGTGAAAATGACCCAGATCGCAGAACTTGCGCCCGTGCCTTTTGCATGGACGCGCGGACTGGTCAGCGCGCGCGCGGGCGCCTTGCTGGCCGATCTGTTTCCCCGGGCGCGCGACGCCCGGGCGGGCGAGTGCATTGGTCTTGTCAAACGCTTCATCGCCTTCGGGCGACGGTCGCTGACCGGGCATCCGGCCGAGGCGCTGGTGGTGATCGGCGAGGAGGGCCGACCGGTCTGCCTGTCGGCCCGGCATCTCGATCCCGAGGCCCGGCAGGACCTGTTCCGGCTGGAGGAAATCCTGTCGGCGCCCGGTCTTCTGGCTTATGGCGCGCTCACGCCGCATGCCTCCGAGCTGCATCGCGCGACAGCCCCGCCCAGGGCGCTGGAGCTGATCCTCGGTGCCGATGTGCATCTGCTCAGGACGCTGGACTGGCGCGCCGATATTGCCGGGCGGCGCCGGGCGGGCGAGCCTCTTTCTCGCGCGCTGGCCGCCAATCTGCGGCTCCTGTCCGAGCATCCCGGCTCGCATGAGGCGGTCGAACAGCTCCGTGGCCGGCTGGAGGCTCAGGCCGGGCTGTTGCTGGGGCTGCTGAGTTTCGACGAACCGGTCCTGCCCGCGCTGGCCCCGATCGCGGCCTGACCGGGTAGGACGGGCCGGGGCCGCGCGTCTCAGCGTCCGGTGATCTCGACCCGGCCCGAGACCCGGGCGCCCTTGCTCGAGGTCAGGCTTTTTGCGCTCAGATCGGCCTGGACCCGGGCCGAGGCCGAGAGCGTGAGATCGGTGCAGGTGACGCGGCCCGAGATCGTGCCGTTGATGGTGACCGCCTCGGCGGCAAGGGCCCCTGTGACCTGTCCGGTCGCGCTGACCTCGATCGTCTTGGCGGTGATGTTGCCCTTGACCTGTCCGTTGACGATCACAGCGCTGTCCTTAGCGACGAGATCGCCTTCGATCGTGAGGTCCTGCGAGATGATTGCCTGGGCCATATACGCCGCTCCGCTCTGGGGTCTTGTTTCGGGCTCTCAATGCGGCGGGATGGCGCCGGCCACAAGCCCTGTCCCCGGCCGGACCCGCCTTCCCGGCCCACCGTTGCCCGGTTGCGACGGGCCCCGGACCGGCGGCGCGGCTTTTGTGGCGGTCCGCAGGATCGGCGCCGCCGTTCCGAACAACGCTCGAGATGGCCTTGGCGTCCCGGAGGGGAGGATGCCTTGATGGCGGTTGTGTATCGACCCAGCGGAATCTGCTCAGGTTAAGCCGCTAATGTGAATGCCTCAGCAGGCGTGCGCATGGCAAGCGCCTTAGGAGGGCGGCGGTTATTGTAGAAGGCAAGCCAGTCACCGATGACGCGCATCGCGTGTTGGATGCTTTCGAAGCGGTGCCGATGCACGCATTGCTCCTTGAGCGTCCGGATGAAGCGCTCGACCATGCCGTTCTGCTGTGGGCAGTGAGGGGTGATGAACTCCTGCTTCAGCCCGTACCCGCGGACGATGGTCGTGAAGTGGTTGCTGGTGAAGACGAGCCCATTATCCGAGCGGAGCAGGAACTCCTCCTCGACCCGGCCCAGGGTACCGAACCTCGCGATCAGGGCATGCTCAAGCGCGGCGCTGGCCGTCGCGGCCTTGCCGGACTTCGACAGGTGCTAGCCCAGCAGCCCGCGCGTGTGGCAGTCGATCACCAGGGCCAGCGAGGCCCAGCCGTCCTTGCCGGTCCAGATGCGTGCGAGATCGGTGGACCATCTCTCGTTCGGCGCAGCTGCGACAGACGGAACATCCTGGATGCGGGGCCGCATGCCCACGGCGCGCTGGCTGCCGAGCACGGCGAGAAGAAGACGGTGATGATTGATGCGACTTACCTGAAGGCACATCGCACCGCGTCCAGCCTGGGCGCAAAAAAGGGGAGCGTGGTCGCCTGATCGGTCGCACCAAGGGCGGCATGAACTCCAAGCTGCATGCCATCTGCGACAGCAACGGGCGCCCGATCAGCTTCTTCGTCTCCGCTGGCCAAGTCAGAGATTACATCGGGGCGCGAGCGTTGCTCAGCAGCCTGCCCGATGTCGACTGGCTGCTCGGGGATCGGGGCTACGACGCCGATTGGTTCCGAGAAGCGTTTCAAGACAAAGGGATACGCGCCTGCATCCCGGGCCGGAAACGACGCAAAACAATCGCAAAATACGACAAACGCCGGAACCGTATCGAGATCATGTTCGGCAGGCTCAAGGACTGGCGCCGTGTCGCGACCAGATATGACAGATGCCCCAAGACCTTCTTCTCAGCGTTCACTCTCGCCGCAACCGTCATCTTTTGGCTTTGAGTGAGAACGAGTCCTGAGCCTACCTCATCAGATACGCCCGGCTCTTGTGTTACGTGCCCGCTTTCGTCGGCAAAGAAAGAAAACTGTGCCACAAAAATTGCTCCTTTTCGCAATTTTTGTGGCATGCGGGGCAGTGTTGCAAGTGTGACCTACCGCGCGAACTTCTTGTACTTCACCCGCTTCGGTTCGACCGCATCGGGGCCGAGGCGGCGGACCTTGTCTTCCTCATAGGCCTCGAAGTTGCCCTCGAACCATTCGACATGGGCCTCGCCCTCGAAAGCCAGGATATGAGTGCAGAGCCGGTCGAGGAAGAAACGGTCGTGCGAGATGATGACCGCGCAGCCCGCGAAATCCTCCAGCGCCGTTTCCAGTGCCTGCAGCGTCTCGACGTCCAGATCGTTGGTCGGTTCGTCGAGCAGAAGCACGTTGCCGCCCGATTTCAGAAGCTTGGCCATGTGAACGCGGTTGCGCTCGCCGCCCGACAGAAGCCCCACCTTCTTCTGCTGGTCGCCCCCCTTGAAGTTGAAGGAGGAACAATAGGCGCGGCTGTTCACCTCGGCATCGCCCAGAACCACGATGTCGAGCCCGTCCGAGATCTCTTCCCAGACCGTCTTGTCGGGATCGAGCGCGTCGCGGGACTGGTCGACATAGGACAGCTTGACCGTGTCGCCGAACTCGATGCGGCCCTCGTCAGGGGTTTCCTGCCCCGTCAGCATCCGGAAGAAGGTCGATTTCCCGGCGCCGTTCGGACCGATCACGCCGACGATGCCGCCCGGAGGCAGCGCGAAGCTGAGATCCTCGATCAGAAGCCGGTCGCCGAAGCCCTTCTTGAGGCCCTCGATCTCGATCACCTTGCCGCCCAGCCGCGGGCCGTTGGGGATGATGATCTGGGCGCGGCTGAGCTTTTCGCGCTCGGACTGGCCGGCCATCTCCTCATAGGCCTGGATCCGGGCCTTGGACTTGGCCTGCCGGGCCTTCTGGCCGGCGCGGATCCAGTCAAGCTCGCGTTCCAGCTGTTTCTGCTTGGCCTTGTCCTCGCGGGCCTCCTGGGCCAGGCGCTTGGCCTTCTGTTCCAGCCAGCTGGAATAATTGCCCTCATAGGGAATGCCCCGGCCGCGGTCGAGTTCGAGGATCCAGCCGGTGATGTCGTCGAGGAAGTAACGGTCATGGGTGACGATCAGGATCGTGCCCTTGTACTCGATCAGGTGCTGCTGCAGCCAGGCGACGGTCTCGGCGTCGAGGTGGTTGGTCGGTTCGTCCAGAAGCAGCATGTCGGGGGCTTCGAGAAGCAGCTTGCACAGTGCCACCCGGCGCCGCTCGCCGCCCGAGAGGGTCTCGACCGGCGCATCGTCGGGCGGGCAGCGCAGGGCCTCCATCGCGACGTCGATCTGGCTGTCGAGATCCCACAGGTTCTCGGCGTCGATCTGGTCCTGAAGGGTCGTCATCTCTTCCATCAGCTCGTCCGAGTACTCCTCGGCGACCTTCATCGCGACCTCGTTGAAGCGGTCGATCTTGGCCTTCTTCCCGGCCACGCCCAGCATCACGTTCTCGCGGACCGACAGAGATGCGTCGAGTTCGGGCTCCTGCGGCAGATAGCCGACGCGCGCACCCTTGGCCGCCCAGGCCTCGCCCGAGAAGTCCTTGTCCCAGCCCGCCATGATCCGCAAAAGCGTCGATTTCCCGGCGCCGTTGACGCCGACGACACCGATCTTGACCCCGGGCAGGAAGTTGAGGCGGATGTTCTCGAAGCATTTCTTGCCGCCCGGATAGGTCTTGGACACCCCGTCCATGTGGTAGACATATTGGTAGGAAGCCATCGCGAACGCCTCGTGCAAAAGGTGTAACAGTCACGCCAGCACATAGCGATTCCGCTGGACAAGGGCAATGACGGGCGGGTTAACGTGCGGCCCTGTCGATCGAGCGGTTGGGGCAAGTGAATGCGGGCGGGGTTTCCGAAGGCGCGGGCAGGGATGCGGATCGGGCTTCTAGGCGGCTCCTTCGATCCGGCCCATGAGGGGCATGCCCATATCACCCGCATCGCGCTGAAGCGGTTCGGGCTCGACCGGGTCTGGTGGCTGGTCTCGCCGGGCAATCCGCTGAAGGCCGAGGGTCCGGCGCCGATGGCGCGGCGGATTGCGGCGGCCGAGGCGGTGATGCAGCATCCGCGCGTCGAGATCACCGATATCGAGGCCCGGATCGGCACCCGCTACACCGCCCAGACGCTGGAGCGGCTGATGGCGCTTTATCCCGGCGTTCGCTTTGTCTGGCTGATGGGGGCGGACAATCTGGCCAGCTTCCACCGCTGGGACCGCTGGCGCTGGATCCTCGACACCGTCCCGGTGGGGGTGCTGGCGCGGCCGGGGCAGGGGGTGGCGGCGCGCCGGGCGCGGGCGGCGCGGACGCATGCGCGCTACCGGCTCGATCCGAGCGATGCGGCTCTGCTGGCCGACAGCCAGCCCCCGGCCTGGTGCTATCTCAACATGCCGATGGTCGATCTGTCCTCCTCGGAAATCCGTGCCCGCGGCGACTGGCGGCGGCGGGGGTGAGCCGGTTGCACCCGCTGAGCGCGGTGGTTCCGGAGCATCCGGTCCGGGTCGGGGCGGGGCCTGGCAGGATCGGGGCAGCGTCCCCTTTCCCGGCTTGCCGCCACCCGGCCGATTTGGTTCACTCGCGCGCATGACAAATTCCGGAAATTTCTTCTCGCGGCGCCTGTTTCTTGGCGGGCTTCTGGCCGGTCCGGCCTCTGCTGCACTTGGCGCGCCGCTCGAGCGTTCGCTGGTGCCGCGGCCTCGGCCGCAACAGGGCGACCACATCGCCGATGCCGCGCAACTTCTCGAACGGGCCGGCCTGTCGGGCAAGGTCGCCTTCGCGATTGCCGATCTCGGGACCGGGGCGCTTCTGGAGACGCACCGGCCGGAGCTGGGCCTGCCGCCGGCATCGGTCGCGAAATCGGTCACCGCGCTTTACGCGCTCGACGCGCTGGGGCCCGAATACCGCTTCACGACGCGGCTGATCGCCACCGGCCCGATCGCGGGCGGGCGGCTCGAGGGCGATCTGGTGCTGGTGGGCGGGGGCGATCCGACGCTCGATACCGACCAGCTTGGCGATCTCGCGGCACAGCTCAGGGCCAATGGCGTGGTCGAGGTCGCGGGCCGGTTCCTCTACCATGCAGGCGCATTGCCCATGGTTCCGGCGATCGATCCCGACCAGCCGCCCCAGGTGGGCTACAATCCGGCGCTTTCGGGGCTGAACCTCAATTTCAACCGGGTCCATTTCGAATGGCGCCGCGCCTCCGACGGCTATGCGGTGACGATGGATGCACGTGCCCGGCGCCATTCGCCCGCGGTCGGCGTGGCGCGGATGCTGGTCGTCGACCGTACCACCCCGGTCTATACCTATGCCTCGAAGGGCGGCATCGACGAATGGACGGTGGCCCGTGGCGCGCTGGGCGCCGAGGGCGCGCGCTGGCTGCCGGTGCGCCGCCCCGCGCTTTACTGTGCCGAGGTGTTCCAGACCCTCGCCCGGGCGCAGGGGATCGCGCTTGGCGCGCCCGAGGTCCTGAAAGGATCGGCCGAGGCCTTCCAGATCGGCCGGATCGACAGCGCCCCGCTGTCCGAGATCCTGCACGACATGCTGAAATACTCGACCAATGTCACAGCCGAGGTGGTGGGGCTGGCCGCGACCATCGCCCGCGGCGGGCAGCCGCAGAGCCTGGCCCAGTCCGGACAGGCGATGACCGAGTGGATGGCGTCGCGGATGGGCGCGCCGAAGGCCCGCTTCGTCGATCATTCCGGGCTGGGCGAGGCCTCACGGCTCTCGCCGCTCGACCTGGTGCGCACGCTGGCCATCGCCGCGCCCGAGGGGCAGCTCAGGCCGCTCCTGAAGGAGGTCCCGCTGCGCGACGGCTCGGGCCGGCCGCTACCCGAGCATCCGGTCGAGGTCGTGGCCAAGACCGGCACGCTCAATTTTGTCTCGGCGCTGGCGGGATATATCGGCCGGCCCGGCGGACGGCAGATGGCCTTTGCGATCTTCTCGGCCGACGAGGAGCGGCGGGCGCGGATCAGGCCCGAGGAGATGGAGCGTCCGCCGGGCGGCCGGGCCTGGCTGACGCGGGCGCGGATGCTGCAGCACGACTTGTTGCGGCGCTGGGCCGGGACCTATGCCTGAGGCGGCTCAGACCCCGTCGGGCCGGGCGATCAGCAGCCCGGCGACGAAGCCAGCCTGATTGTGAAAGGCATCGATCCGGGCCATTTCGGCCCCGGTGCAGCCCAGGAGCAGCTTGAGCTCGGCATCGTGCTTGGTCAGGTCCATCGAGGCGATGACGCCGCTGACCCGGGGCTCGGGCAGGCTGCCGCGCCACAGATCCACCCCGTCGCCGTCGATGGCGCGGGTGCCGTCGAGATAACCATAGTCGAGCGGGTAGACGATCTGGGGAAAGCGCGGATGGGCCGAGCCCTTCGGGCGGTCGAGCACGATCCGGGCGCTGGCCACGAAACGGTCGGCAAAGGGCCAGAACCGCGCGGGCAGATCGACGGGCAGACCGACCGGCACCACCGGCTAGAGCACCATGTGCCGGGCCCGCGCCGCGCGCTCGATGGCCGCGCCGGCCAGACGGTCGATATTCAGCTCGTAGCGGATTTCCTCGAGCAGCCGCAATTCGGTCTCGCCCAGCCGCCCGTCGGCCGCGGCCACGTCGCAGGCCAGCACATAGGCGGTCTCGTGCAGCTTCTCGGGCAAGGCCTCGCTGACCAGTCCGAACAGCGCGTCGAGCCCGTCATATTCGCTGAACAGGTCGAACACGGTCTGGGCCACGATCCGGATCCGGTCCTGGTCGTAGTCGGCGAAGATCGGCAGGTGATTCACCATCCGTTCGATGGTCACCAGCTCGGCGGTGCGGATGGTCTCGTCGGAGGCAGAGACCGCCACCATGATCGCGACCAGCGCGTCCTGGGCGGAAAGGGGCGTTTCGGTATCGGTCAATGGTGCCTCCTTGGATCCTGTTGCGGCGCAGAATATTGACGAGGCGAAAGGGGGGCAATAGGAGTCGGGGCCTTGCCGGGCATGGGGTCCGGCCACGAAGCGACCGGCGCAGGGTCCGGCCAGCGAAGAGAGTGCGAAACATGTCCAACCTCCGCGATGCCGCGATGAGTTCCAAGGCCTGGCCCTTCGAAGAGGCCCGGAAGCTGCTCAAGCGCGCCGAGAAGGGGGCCGCGGACAAGGGCCATATCCTGTTCGAGACCGGCTACGGTCCCTCGGGCCTGCCCCATATGGGAACGTTCGGCGAAGTGCTGCGCACGACGATGATCCGTCGCGCCTTCGAGGCGATCTCGGACATTCCGACCCGGCTGATCTGCTTTTCGGACGACATGGACGGCATGCGCAAGGTGCCCGGCAATGTTCCCAACCAGGAGCTTCTGCACGAGAATCTGCAGCGTCCGCTGACCTCGGTGCCCGACCCGTTCGGCGAATATGAGAGCTTCGGCGATCACAACAACGCCATGCTGCGGCGTTTCCTCGACACTTTCGGCTTCGAATACGAGTTCTATTCGGCGACCGAGTTCTACCGCTCGGGCCGGTTCGACGACACGCTGAAGCTGGCGACCGAACGCTATGACGAGATCATGAAGGTCATGCTGAAATCGCTGCGCGACGAGCGTCAGCAGACCTATTCGATCTTCCTGCCGGTCCATCCCGAGACGGGGCGGGTGCTTTATGTGCCGATGAAGCATGTCGATGCCGCGAACCACACCGTCACCTTCGATGACGAGACCGGCCGCGAATGGACGCTGCCGGTGACGGGCGGCAACGTAAAGCTGCAGTGGAAGCCCGATTTCGGCGCGCGCTGGGCCGCGCTCGGCGTCGATTTCGAGATGTATGGCAAGGACCATTCCACCAACACGCCGATCTATGACCGGATCTGCGAGATCCTCGGCGGCAGGAAGCCCGAGCATTTCACCTATGAGCTCTTCCTCGACGAGAATGGCGAGAAGATCTCGAAATCGAAGGGCAACGGGCTGACCATCGACGAATGGCTGAGCTATGCCTCGACCGAGAGCCTGAGCTATTTCATGTACCAGAAGCCCAAGACCGCCAAGCGGCTGTGGTGGGACGTGATCCCGAAGGCGGTGGACGAGTATCATCAGCAGTTGCGCGCCTATCCGGGGCAGGAGCCGAAGGCGCAGATCGACAACCCGGTCTGGCATATCCATGGCGGCACCCCGCCCGAAAGCCGGATGGTGGTGCCCTTCGCGATGCTTCTGAACCTGGCCTCGGTGGCGGGGGCGACCGACAAGGACGGGCTGTGGGGCTTCATCAAACGCTATGCGCCCGAGGCCTCGCCCGAGACCCATCCCGACCTCGATCAGGCGGCGGCCTTCGCGGTGCGCTATTTCCATGATTTCGTGGCGCCGCACCGCCAGTTCCGCGCCCCCGATGCAAAGGAACGCGCGGCGATGGAGGATCTCGTCGCCCGGCTGAAGCTCTGGGATGGCGGGCAGGATGCCGAAGAGTTGCAAAGTCTCGTCTTCGCGGTCGGCAAGGATCACGGGTTCGACCCGCTGCGCGACTGGTTCAAGGCGCTTTACGAGGTGCTGCTGGGCGCGAGCCAGGGGCCGCGCTTCGGCGGCTTCATCGCGCTTTACGGCATCGACGAGACGGTGCGGCTGATCGAGGATGCGCTGGCGCGCGGCTGAGCCGCCCCGCGATCAGATGGCGGGCGTCGGGCGTTCAGGCCCGGCGCCAAGCCTTCCAGCGCCGTTTCCAGAGGCGTCCGAATGTCCCGCCGGGCTGGCTGAAGAGCTTCCTGCCCAGCTTCTGTGTCCTTGCCGCAAGCTCCGCCTGCCGGGCCGCGATCCGGGCGCCAAGCTCGGCGCGCAGTTCAGGACCGCCGGGCAGATCGGGGCTGGCCGCGACATGGGCGCCGAGCAGCGCGAGATCGTGATGCTCTCCGAGAAGCTCCGAGAGCCGGTCGATCCGCTCCGAGCGCCGGCGCAGCCGCTCGGGCCCGAGGGGGCGCATGAGCCGGGTATGGAAGCCGTGATATCTGACGCGCTTGCGCCAGTCGTGCAGCTGGGCGTCCTTCGGGCTGCGCGCGGCGGCCCTCTGGCCGCTTTTGGCGCGGGCGAAGGTGCGTTCGAGCCCCCGCCGCAACGGCCGGAAACCATGGCCGTAAAGCGTCCAGCTCCGGGCCCGTTCGCGCAGGGCCACCATGGTTTCGCGGAAGGCGGCCAGATCGACCTCGATATCCGTCCGCGCCATGGCGCGCGCGCGCCCCGCCAGCAGATGCGCCCGCAACGGCGCGACCCCGACCGGAAGATCCGACAGCCGTCCGGCCGCGGCCAGACGGTCGAAGGCCTCGATCATGCTGTCGCGGTCGCGCAGGGCCGACAGCCGCCGCGCCGCGTCGCGGATGGCCGCGTTCTCGCGGGCATAGGCGGGAAAGTCGGGCCGGACCATCCGGATCAGGGCGCGCAGCTTCTTGCTGCGTTTGCGCAGCGCATGCACCTTCTCGGGAAGCCCGAGGCGCGGCGCGTCGAGCTCGGCCAGTGCCGCGTCGATTTCCTCTACCGCGATCCGCCGCAGCGCGGCTTCGGTGGTCTTGTCCGAGCGTTTCAGGCGGTAGGTCATGTCGGAAAGCGTCGTCTTCGTGAACTCGTATGGAACCGGAATGTCTCCGATGCCTAGGCGCGGATTGTGAGCCTTTTGTGACAGCGGTGGAAGCATTGCGGTCCGGGATTGGGTGGGCCGGGGCGGTCTGCTCTTACGCTGCCGCGAAAACGGGCATCAGCCGATCAGATCGGCGGCGTCGAGCCGGAATGCCTGCCCGAATCCGCCATTCAGATGCCCGGATTGCGGAATCAGCCGGACGAAATGGAAATCGGTGAAATCGACATAGAGCCGGGCCTTTGGCTGCTGCCTCAGATAGGTTTCGCGCAGTGCCGCCCGGTCGGCGGGGCAGGTGACGAAGACCGCGCGGGCCTGCAACGTCAGCCGCGGATGGGTCAGCGGATCGCCTTTGGGGCCCGGTTCGCCCAGCAGGAGCGAGCAGTCGGGACAGGCGCGGAGCGCCGTCGTATGCGGCGCCAGATCCGAGACCAGCGTCACCGGCAGACCGTCCGGCCCCTGCGCCAGCGCGATTCGCGTGACGAAGGGTGCGCCGTCGCGCAGCACTGCCAGCGCCGCGAACCGGGCCCCGGCGATCAGCTTGCGGGCCAGCGCCAAGGCGGTGGCATCGACCGGGCGAAACGGGTCGCTGGTCGCCATGCCGGGCTTACAGCCGGATCGTCGAGATCAGCCGCCCGTAATCGGCCTCGCCGACATGCACGCTGCGCCGGTAGGAAAAGAACCGCTCGGGGTCGGAATAGGTGCAATGCCGGGTCCAGGCCGCCTGGCCGATACCGGCGCCCCGCAGCCGCGCGAGGCTGAAGCCCGGCAGGTCGAACTGCATCCGGTCGCCATGGCCGGCGGCGAAGAACCGTGCCGAATCCGGGTCTTCGCTCAGGAAGGCGTCAAGGAAGTCGGGACCCACCTCATAGGCACGCTGGCTGATCGTGGGGCCGATCACCGCGGTCGTCTCCGCGCGCCGGGCGCCGAGCGCCTCCATCGCCTCGAGCGTGGCCTCGAGAATGCCGCCAAGCGCCCCGCGCCAGCCGGCATGGGCCGCGCCGACCACGCCGGCGCCGTGATCGGCGAAGAGAACCGGCTGGCAGTCGGCGGTCAGCACGCCCAGCGCCAGGTCGGGCTGCCGCGTTACCATCGCATCGGCGCGCAGCGGGGTTTCGGGCAGGGCCTCGATCACCGCGACAGCCGCGGAATGCACCTGGTGAACGGTGACCAGCCGGTCGTTCTTCACCCCCATCGCGCCTGCCACCCGGTTGCGGTTGATCGCCACCGCCTCGGACAGGTCCGACGAGCCGCCGCCGCAATTCAGCCCCGCGAATACCCCCGAAGAGGCGCCGCCGCGGCGGGTGAAGAACCCGTGGCGGAGCGGAGCCAGCGCGTCAGAGGTGAGTATTTCCAGAGTCATGACTGCAGTCCTGGCGGATCGGGAGCGTGTGCGGGGGTGAGGGCGAGCGTCTTGAAGAGCGTTCCCATTTCCTCGGGATGGGTCAAGCGGCGATGTGCGGCGAGATGTCCTGCAAGGGCATCGCCGGCAAGGTTTCGCGCCAGAATCTCGGTCCGGGCCGCAATTCCCAGTCGTTCGAGAAAGGCGCCCTGCGGCACGGGGCCGCTGACCTGCAGGCCGGTTGCGGCCCGGGCCAGCGCCTCGAAATCGACATGCGCGGTCAGGTCGGCCTCGCCGGGATGGGCCAGGACCGGCTCGGGCCGGTGCGCGCGCAGCGCCTGCAGGGTGTCGCCAAGGCTGTGCCAGCCGCCGTAATCGACGATCAGCGTCGCGCCGCCATGGGCGGAAATCCGCGCGGCGAGGTGCGCGAGGATGGCCTCGGCGGCGGTGCAGGTCTCGACGATGTCGCCGGGCGTGGTATCGGCAAGCCGGTGATCGAGCGCGGCCAGCGGCAAGGGCGCAGACAGCCCGAGGCTCAGCCGCCCGCCGTGTAGCCCGACCAGACGCTCGCACCAGCCGGCGGCGTCGCGCTGGAACTGGCGGATCGGCAGGGCGTCGAAGAATTCGTTGGCAATCAGGAAAAGCGGCGCCTCGGGCAGCGCGTCGACGCTGTCGAGCCAGGCGATGTCCTGCTCGGGCAGGGTTGCACGTTGGCGGGCCCTGAGATGGGGCGAGGTCTCGACAAGATGCAGCCGCGCGGCGGCGTGAAACCCCGGCACGCCCCGTGTCGCGCGCCAGAGATCGGCCATCAGCGTGCCGCGCCCGGGGCCCAGCTCGGCCAGGGTGAAGGGGGCGGGCGCGCCCTGGTCGAGCCAGACCTGCGCGAGCCAGAGCCCCAGAAGCTCGCCGAACATCTGGCTGATCTCGGGGGCGGTGGTGAAATCGCCCGACAGCCCGAACGGGTCGCGGGTGCTGTAATAGCCATGTTCGGGATGCATCAGGCAATCGGTCATGAACTCGGCGATGCTGATGGGGCCGGTCGCGGCGATTCGCCGGGCGAGAAGGCGGGCGAGCGGGGTTTCGGTCATGTCCGGGGCCTTGCCGCGTGCAGGATGAGGCCGAGGCCGAACGCGATCATCGGCAGAGACAGAAACTGGCCCATGGTCAGCCCGTAACCCTGCCAGTGCAGGGCAAGCCCGAGCGGGTTGCCGGGGCCTGCGAATTGCGCATCGGGCTGGCGGAGGAACTCGACCGCGAAGCGCGCTAGCCCGTAACCTGTGAAGAAGGTTCCGGCGATCCGTCCGGGCGCCTTGAGCGCGCCGCGGGCCAGTGCGAGCCAGAGCAGGAGCCCGCCGAGCAGAAGGCCCTCCAGCCCGGCCTCGTAGAGCTGCGAGGGGTGGCGGGCGCAGGGCAGGCTGTTCCAGTCGGGGCAGTATTGCGCGGCTGCGCCCGGAAAGACGACCGCCCAGGGCAGATCCGAGGGACGGCCCCAGAGCTCGGCATTGATGAAATTCGCGATCCGTCCGAAGAAGAGGCCGATGGGCACTGCGAGCGCGAGCGCGTCCGCAGCCGGCAGAAGCGGAACGGCCTGTTTGCGGGTGAAGATCACGAGCGCGGCCATCACCCCCAGAAGGCCGCCATGGAAGGACATCCCGCCATGCCAGAGCATCGGGATCTCCCAGGGGGCCTGGAGGTATTCATGGGGCTTGTAGAACAGCACGAAGCCCAGCCTTCCGCCGAGGATCACGCCCAGCACGATCCAGGTCAGAAGCTCTTCGACCTGATCGGGGCGCATCGGCGGGCGGGAGCCGGCCCAGAGCCAGTCGCGGCGCATCAGCGCGACGACGAGGCGCCAGCCAAGCACGATGCCCGCGATGTAGGCCAGCGCGTACCAGCGCAGCGCAAAATCGAGGCCGAAGACCGAGATCGAGAAGATCTCGGGGCTGAGGTCGGGGAAAGAGAGTACCGCTTGCATCCTGGGTCTTCTGTTCTCTGTGCGGCGCGGCGAAGTCAACCTTGAGCTTGGCGCGCCTGCGGGCCATATAGGGCGCGATTGTGAAAGCCAGTATAAAAGCCAGAGGCCGCCATGCAGACCCGCAACAAATTTCTCGACGACATGTCGAAGCTGATGACGAATGCCATGGGTGTGGCCCAGGGGGCCAAGGACGAAGCCGAGACCGCCATGAAGAGTATGCTCGACCGTTGGCTCGCCGACCGGAATTTCGTGACGCGTGAGGAATTCGACGCGGTGCGGGCGATGGCGCAGAAGGCGCGCGAGGAGAACGAGGCGCTCAAAGCCCGGATCGCGGCGCTGGAAGCGAAATAGGCGGCGCTCTGCGCGGCGGCCGCCAGGGGGCGAATTTTCGACGAAAATTCGTTCTAGGGCAAAGCGGCGCGTCCCGCCGCGGGCCTTGTCCGGTCTGCTGCCGCAGCCGGGCTTTATCCGTCTCACGGCATCGGCGGATCCTGTCTGGCATCCCGCCTCTGCCAGCCTTTGCCGGTCCGGACCCGGGCCTGACATGGGGCTGCGCCTCCCGGGCGGTCCCGCTGTCCGTCTTTGCCCCTCTGGATCGTCGCGCGCCGGATAACGGGCCGCCTCTCCGCATCGGAAGATGGTCTCTTTCCCTGTCCGGTTCCGCTCGGGTGTCATCGCGATGGTGCAAGGCAACCCGCGCCGTCTGATGGGCCCGGAGGCCGTGCGCGGGCCGGCCGGCCTTCCGAGAGCTTTGGCCGGAGACCGTCCGGCAGGGATCTCTTTATCCACAGATCCCCGGCGCGTTCCGGATTTCCGCGTCACGCCTGAATTGTCCACAAGATATTGCGGTCTGTCTTTCAAACTTAACAAAAATCCACTTTACAGCCTCCGGCTTTGCCCTCACCATATTTTGTAAGGAAACGGGGGCGCTCCCCCGGACCTAGAGCAAGAGCCAAAGCCTAGTGGGCCTCGGTCCAGCCTGGGCTAGACCGAAAGCGAGGCCGGGCATGAGCTATACCGAAGATTACCTGCTGAGCGACGAGATCCATCCCATCGACCTAGTCGAGACTCTCGCCTCGCATCATGACTGGGAATTCGACCGTGTCACCGATGACCAGATCGCGATGGCGGTGGTCGGCCAGTGGCGGACCTATTCGATCACCCTGGCCTGGTCGGCCTTCGACGAGACGCTGCGGCTGGTCTGCACCTTCGAGATGGAGCCCCCGCCCGAACGTCTGCCGGTGCTTTACGAGACGCTCAATGCCACCAATGACATGTGCTGGGCCGGAGCCTTCACCTTCTGGCACGATCAGCGGCTCATGGTCTGGCGCCACGGGCTGATGCTGTCGGGCGGGCAGACCGCAAGCCCGGAGCAGATCGACCAGCTGATCCAGGCGGCGGTGTCCTCCTGCGAGCGCTTCTACCCGGCCTTCCAGCTGGTGGTCTGGGCCGACCGCACGCCCGCCAATGCCCTGCAGGTCGCCATTGCGGATGCCTACGGGCGCGCCTAACCTCCGGCCCCGACAGGCAGAAGGGGCATATCATGGAATTCGACGACCTTTCCGCCCGGGGGCTGGTGCTTCTGGGCTGCGGCAAGATGGGATCGGCGCTGCTCGAGGGCTGGCTGAAGCGCGGCCTGCCCGCAGGTGCGGTCTGGGTGCTCGATCCGCACCCCTCCGACTGGCTGCGCGCACGGGCCGCCGAGGGGCTTCATCTCAACGAGGATCTGCCCGGGGCGCCCGCGCTGGTGCTGCTTGCGGTCAAGCCGCAGCTGATGGACGAGGCGCTGCCGCAGGTAGCGGGCTTTGCCGATGGGCGCACGCTGTTCGTATCGATCGCGGCGGGCAAGACGCTTGGCTATTTCACGGACCGGCTGGGTGCCGGGGCACCGGTGGTGCGGACCATCCCGAACACCCCCGCCGCCGTCGGGCGCGGCATCACCGCTCTGATCGGCAACGCCAAGGTCGACGAGGCGGGGCTGGCGCTGGCCGAGACGCTTCTGTCGGCCGTGGGGCAGACGGTGCGGCTTGACGATGAAAGCCAGATGGATGCGGTCACGGCCGTTTCGGGCTCCGGGCCCGCCTATGTGTTCCACCTGATCGAGACCCTGGCCAAGGCGGGCGAGGCCGCCGGGCTGCCGCCGGAAATGGCGATGAAACTGGCCCGGGCCACGGTCGCGGGGGCGGGGCAACTGGCCGAGGATGCCGCCGAGGACCCCGCACAGTTGCGTATCAACGTCACCTCGCCGGGCGGCACGACGGCGGCGGCGCTGGCGGTGCTGATGGACCCCGAGACCGGCTTTCCGTCGCTGCTGGAAAAGGCGGTCGCGGCCGCGACGGCACGCGGCAGGGAACTTGGCGCATGAGCGAGATTTCCTTCGACGATTTTCTCAAGGTCGATATCCGGGTGGGGCAGATCACCCGGGCAGAGCCCTATCCCGAGGCGCGCAAGCCCGCGATCCGGCTCTGGGTCGATTTCGGCCCAGAGATCGGCGAGAAGAAAAGCTCGGCCCAGATCACCGCGCATTACGCGCCCGAGGACCTGCCGGGCCGCCGCGTGCTGGGGGTGGTCAACTTCCCGCCGCGCCAGATCGGCAAGGTCCGCTCCGAGGTGCTGGTGCTCGGTCTGCCCGACGAGAATGGCGAGGTGGTGCTGATCGTGCCCGACAAGGACGTGCCTCTGGGCGGGCGGCTGTTCTGATGGCGAAGATCCTCGTCACCCGCCCGATGCCCGAGATGGTCGTCGAGGCGGTCCGGATCCTGGGCGAGACCGAGTTCCGGCAGTCGACGCAGCCGCTGTCGCCGGACGAGCTGCGCGCGGCGCTCACGGGCTATGACATCGTGCTGCCGACGCTGGGCGATGCCTTCTCGGCCGTGGTCTTCGCCGATGTGCCCGCGCCGCGGGCGCGTCTGCTGGCCAATTTCGGCGTCGGCTTCAACCATATCGACGTGGCGGCGGCGCGGGCGGTCGGAGTGGCGGTGACCAACACTCCCGGCGCCGTGACCGATGCGACCGCCGATATCGCCATGATGCTGATCCTGATGAGCTGCCGCCGCGCAGGCGAGGGCGAGCGGCTGGTGCGCGCGGGCCGCTGGCAGGGCTGGCATCCGACGCAGATGCTGGGGCTGCATGTGACCGGCCGGACGGTTGGCATTCTCGGCATGGGAAATATCGGGCAGGCCATTGCCCGGCGCTGTCATTTCGGCTTCGGTATGGAGGTTCTCTATCACAGCCGCAGCCCGAAGGTGCTGGATTTTCCGGCCCGGGCGCTCGGCAGCCCCGAGGCGCTGGCGGCCGAGGTCGATATCCTCGTCTCGGCGGTGCCGGGCGGGGCCGCGACCCGGCATCTGATCGGGGCCGGCGTGCTGGCGGCGATGAAGCCCACGGCGCATCTCGTGAACATCTCGCGCGGCGAGGTGGTCGACGAGGCGGCGCTGATCGCGGCGCTCGAGGCGGGCAAGATCGCGGGGGCGGGACTTGATGTCTACGAATTCGAACCCGAGGTGCCCGAGGCGCTGCGGGGCCGCGAGAACGTGACGCTTCTGCCCCATCTCGGCACCGCGACGCTGGAGGTCAGAACCGCCATGGGGCTGATGGCGGTCGAGAATATCCGCGCCCATCTGGACGGCCGGCCGCTGCCCGATCCGGTCGGCTGAGCGGTCGGGGCTCAGCCCGCCAGATGGCGGATGAGCCCGCGCGAGGCGTCCTCGACCAGATCGAGCACCAGATCGAAGCTGCCGTCGTAATAGGGGTCGGGCAGCTCGTCGCGGTCGGCTTCGGCAAAGTCGAGGAACAGACTGACCGGCGTTTCGCTGTCGATCGGACGCATCCGCTCCAGCGCGGTGAGGTTCGAGCGGTCCATCGCGAGGATCAGATCGTAGGTGGCGAAATCGGCGGCCCTGACCTGGCAGGCGCGCAGCCGTGTCAGGTCGTAGCCACGCCCGGCCGCGGCGCGGATCGCGCGCGGGTCGGGCGGATCGCCCACATGCCAGCCCCCCGTTCCCGCGCTTTCGACCTCGACATCGAGGCCCTCGGCCTGGGCCAGGGTCTGGAACACCGCATGCGCGGTCGGCGAGCGGCAGATATTGCCGAGACAGACAAAGAGGATTCGGGTGGTCATGGCGGCCTCCTTTTGCTCTGAGGGATAGCGGAGGTAGGCCTGATGACCAAGATCGTGATTCTCACCGGGGCCGGGATCTCGGCCGAAAGCGGGCTTGGCACGTTCCGCGACGTGGACGGGCTCTGGACCCGCTACGACCTGAACGACGTGGCGACGCCCGAGGGCTTTGCCCGCGATCCAGGGTTGGTGATGGAGTTCTACAATGCGCGGCGCCGGAATGCGGCCGAGGCGGCGCCGAACCCGGCGCATCTGGCTCTGGCCCGGCTCGAGGCGGCGCTGCCGCCCGGATCGGTCCGGATCGTGACCCAGAATGTCGACGATCTTCATGAGCGCGCCGGAAGCCGCGCGGTCTGGCACATGCATGGCGAACTGGCACGGGCGCGCTGCACGGCCTGCGGCGCGGGCTGGCAGGCGCCGGCCGAGATGCGGGTGGCGGATGCCTGCCCGTCCTGCGGCGCGCCCGCGACCCGGCCCGACATCGTCTGGTTCGGCGAGATGCCCTATCACATGGAAGAGATCTGGGAGGCGCTGCGCGTGGCCGATCTGTTCGTGGCGATCGGCACCTCGGGCAGCGTCTATCCGGCGGCGGCCTTCGTGCAGGATGCGGCAAGGGCCGGGGCCGGAACGCTCGAGCTGAACCTCGAGCCCTCCGAGACGGCCGGCTATTTCGACCGGGTCCGGCACGGGCCCGCCTCGGAGATCGTGCCGGGCTGGGTCGAGGACTATCTCGGCGCCCGGGGCTGAGGATGGATGGGCCGGAGGCCGGATGGCCCCCGGCGCCCCGAGCGGCCTATTGCGCCATGTGGCCCTTCATCGGCATGTCTGCGCCGTTGCCGGCATGGCCGCCCACCGACGGACGGACCTTCTCGACCGGGGCCTGGATCTTGAGCTTGCCGGCCCTCTCGAAGGTCAGGGTCAGATCGACCATGTCGCCCGGGTTCAGTGGACGGGTCAGGCCGAGCAGCATGACATGATCGCCGCCGCGGCGCAGCTCGTGCCGGCCATGGGCGGGCAGCGGGAAGCCCTCCTCGACCTCGATCATCCGCATCACGCCATTGGCATCCGAGACATGGGTGTGCAGCTCGACCCGCTCGGCGGCGTCGGAAGAGGCGGCGATCAGCCGGTCGTCCTCGGCGCCGTTGTTGACGAGGGTCATGAAGGCGGCGCCCGATTGCGCCATCGGCGAGGAGACGCGGGCATAGGCGCCCTCGACGACGATATCTCCGGCAATGGCGGGCAGGGCGGAGGCGAGCGCGATAAGGCCCGCATAGAGAGTGGTTTTCAGGGACATTTCTGGCCTCCTGGTCCTTGGCTGTCTGGAAGGGTCTTCGGTGGTCAGGCGATGCGGCCGGGAGGGGCGCGCGAGCGGGGCCGCGCTGGGCGGCATCCGCAGGGAGCGGGCCGCCGGGCCGGGCGGCGCAGCGGCCGGGCGCGGAGCAGGCGGAGCGGCAGGGCTGGGGGCGCGGGGGCAAGGGCTGCCAGCGCCGCGAGCCCGTCGGGGCAGATATGCGGCGGTCCGGTCGGCTGCCCGGTCGCGTCGATCTCTATGGTCTGCAGGCCGAAGCCGGCGCAGAGCAGGATCCGGTCGACCGGGCGCGGCGCCGTGCGTGCCGCCGCGAGGCTCAGCGAGGTGAGCGCGAACAGCAGTGCGAGGCAGAGGCCGAGGAGAGAGCGGAGCCCGGTCATGGCGCGAGTCTAGAGCGGTTCGAGACCGGGGGCGAGCCGGTTTCGCGTCGGGCAGCGGGCGGGCGCTCCCGCCTCCGGCCTGCACGGGGCTGGCGCCCCGCTTGGCCCGAGTTGGGCCGGGCCGCGCGCAGGCGCGCGGCGCCTCCGGCGGGGGTATTGGTGCCAAGAAGAAGGGGCGCATGCAAAAGGCCCCGCGCAAGCGGGGCCGTCGGACTGTTTTGCACAAGAAGGGTCGGCCGGGCCGGATCAGGCGGTGGCCTGGGCCTTCTCGATGTCTTTCTTGACCTTGAGGGCCTTGTCGGAAAGCTCTGCTTCGCTGGCCTTTGCCAGGAAGTTGTCCAAGCCGCCGCGGTGGTCGACGGTGCGCAGGCCCGCGGCCGATACGCGGAACTTGAAGGACCGGCCCAGGACGTCGGAGATCAGGGTCACCTCGTTGAGGTTCGGCAGGAACCGGCGCCTGGTCTTGTTATGGGCGTGGCTGACATTGTTGCCGGTCATCGGCCCTTTGCCGGTCAGTTCGCAGACGCGCGACATGGTTGTTTTCCTCGTTTCGATAAAGCGACAGACGCCGCAAAGGCAGCGCCGGGAATTCTGTCCGGGCTGAATAGGGGGAAGAAGGGGCGAGGTCAAGCGATTCATCCCGAGGCAGGGGAGGGGGGCTGTGCGGGAATGGGAGGCCTGGCGCGATGAGGCGGGGTATGGAAGCGGGGTGGGATGGTCTGGGGAGCAGCGATCCTCCGGTCAGGGCAAAGCGCGATCCTGTCATCGCCGGTTTGGGGCGGGAAATGCCCCCGGTCACGCCAGATCCGGGTTTCGACGCCCGCGCTGTCGGCTCTTGGGGCGAGCTGTGTGGCTTGTGCAGCGGCCTCGCGGTGGATCATCTGGAACGGAGGGCTGCCCGGCGGGTGGCGAGGGCCGGGGCGGTCGGGGTCGCGGGGTCGGCGCCCGTCATGCGCCAGTCGGGGACCGGGTGGCTTGGGATACTGTTGAAAAAGTCTCTGAACGGGCGAGACCGGGCAGATCAGCAGAACAACCTCCCGCGAAGCCCCTCCTGAGCAAATGCGTTTTGCCAAGGGGCAGTCTGCAGGGACAATATTCCAAGATTTCGAGTCATTTTTGCGGTTCGCAGAGTTTTTCAACACAATCTTGGCAAAGCGGCCCATGGATCCGGCGTGCCGAGGCGACGGGTGATGAGGCCGATCCTGTGGCCGCAGCCCGGGCAGAAGTTCGGGTGGGTCCATGCTGGTCTTGGTCATCGGGCTCTCGGTATGGCCTGGGGTGACGCTTCGAGACGCCATCTTAATCCTGCAGCTCGAGGACCTCCCGGGATCACACCGCCAGCGGTGTCGACATGACACCAGCTCCCCGGACAGGAACGACCAGGGCCTTTGGCGATCTGGTTCGGTTCCGAGATGGAGTGGCGGGGCAGGTGGCCGGGGCAAACAGGGGTATCCAGAGACCTTTCCCGAATCTGAAGGGGCAGGAAACGGGCTCGGGGGGCCATTTCCCTGACGACTGCGATCCGGACATGTCTGAGCTTGAGGGGCCTGTTCGGCCCGGTCGCGCGCCTGATCCGGATGACCGGGCTCGACCGGCCAGGTCCTGACTGTTCGTCGCCGTGCCAACGCCAGGCACTTCTCGCAGTGCAGCCTCCATGCCGCTGCTTCTGTCAACCCTTGAACCTGTTGATCGACAATGAGCTATTGCCCGCCCTTGGTGCGAGGCAATGCCGGATGGCATCCGCTTCCGCAGCGATGGAGACTGGACCGCACGCAAGCAAGGCGCGATGCGCCGGCGCGAAGGACGCAAGCTTCATCTCCAGATGAACACCGCCACCGGCGACATCCGCGCAGCCGAGGTCCCCTCGCGCGGTCAGGACGACAGCCCATTCGCCGGAAAAAGGATCCGCCGGATCGTCTCCCGATCGTTCTCATTGCGGGGGCGGCTCTCTCAGATCCCGCGCGGAGAGGAAATCGATACCGTCACCGCCGACGGGGGATATGCCGTTGCCATGCGGCCATCCCCGAGGGTGATGCAGAACCGGCCTGAGCGTTCCTCCGGATCCCGGACCGGGAGTCGAAGTGCTTACAAAGCGAAGGCCTCCTTATGAGCAGACAGCCTCCGCCGTTTCACCGGCGGGTTCAAGGATCAGGCCGTTTCGCGTCGGTCAGAGCTCGGCGCCGCCCAGACCGGCATCGCGCGCGACCCCGGGCGTGACGCCGCCGCGGCTGAAAAGCTGGCGGCTTGACTTGAACGCGTGGCCGCTGGTTCGTCCGGGGCAATCCGGCGGCAGCAGGTCGAGGCCGCGGAACTGATCGAGCTGCGCGGCGAGAACCGGCGCCTGAAGGAAGAGGGGGATGCGATGCGGACAGGTGAACAGGCGAGCGGCATGCGTTCGAGTGAGCCTGTGACCGCTTTTCGCGCCTTGGGCGGCGAGGCCATGAAGGACAAGCTCGCCTTCATCGCGGACCATCTCGGCGAACACGGCGTCGGCCTCATCTGGCAGGTGCTCTCGACCAGCACGAGCTGGTTCCCCCCTTGGTGCGCCGCCGCCCCGAAAAGAGCGCTGCGCCATGCCGCGCGGGACAGTCTTCTTCCCGGGATATGTGCGATCTTCGAGGCGCTCCGCGGGCGCTACGGGGCACCCCGCGGTTGCCTTTGTCCGCCATTGGTCCGAGCGGTGATGGCGAGTGGCATCGGCCAGCAAGGCGCGGTCGGCCGCGTTCCGCGGACAACCGCCAACCGGCACAAGCTCGGCATCGCGCCGAACTTGCCGAAGCGGAATATCAGGGCTGCGGAGCCGGACAGGATCTGGCTGGCCGACATCAGCGAGGTGCCGGCTGACGAGGGCTGGCTCTATCTGGTCGGGGTCGAGGACATGGCGGCGATGAAGATCGTAGGGGGGGCGATGTCAGAGCAGCTGAAGATCAGGCTGGCCCTCGATGCGATGGGCATGGCGCTGCAGAACCGGCGGCCGGTACCGGGGTTGATCTGTCACTCGGATCGCGGGGTCCAGTGCGCGGCCAGTGACTGCAGGCGGCGCCTGGAGACCCGCAAAGCCGACGCGTCGATGCGCGGGAAAGGCAAGTGGCTGGATAACGCTCCCATGGAGAGCTTCTGCGCATCGCTCAAGAACGAGCTGGTCGACCGCATCAGGGTCCGGATGAGCCAGGAGACGAAGGCCGCTCTGTCCGAGCAGATTGTCATCCTCTGCAATCGACACCGTCGTCACTTTGGCACCGGCGACCGGACGCCGGATCAGGCAAGGATCGACATGGGCCCCGTGATGGCCGCAGTGAATATCAGCCCAGTCCGGGATGAAGGGGCAAGCTCGGAGAGTTCATTGCGGCTTAAGCTGCAACCGCCTGAATGTCCGGTGAAACGGGGGCAAGACCAGACATTTATCCCCTCGACTGATAGCTACACCGAGCTCCAGCGGATTAGTGTCTAAGATAAGATGGCGGCAGATCCCGGCGGCAAAAGAGAAAATCTTGTCCGTTCATGGTGGTGAAAGCCATCCCGGATCCAATAGCTTCCTGCATCGATCCTGCGACTGCATAGATGCGGGCATGATCGTGTGAAGTCCTTAACCGGCGACCGCAACCGGCCACCAGTGCCCGACAGTATGGAAGGGACGCCCCGGCAGGGCGGCCCTTCGGGTTTGAGGGGTGAGGCGACAGGCTCAGCTGCGCCCGGCCAGAAGCGGCAGGGTCATCGCCCGGGCATAGTCGCGGGCCTCGGCAAGGGCCGGGTCGTAGCTGGCGCGGACCTTGGCCACATCGGCATGCTCGGCGGCCAGCGCATCCTGGACCTCGTTCCAGGCATCGCGCTGGGCGGTGATGACCTCCTCGGGGAAGTTGAGGAAGCGCACGCCCTGCGCCTTGAGCTCGGCCAGCGACTTGGCGTTGAAATGGTCGAACTGGCCCTGCACCTCATAGGCGGCGGCCAGCGCCGCGGCCTCGCAGATCGCCTGCAGATCGGGCGTCAGTTCGTCCCAGGCATCCTGGTTGAACACGACGGCCAGCCCGGCGCCCGGCTCGGTGAAGGCGGGCAGGTAGCAGATATCGGTGATCTTCTGCAGCCCGAAGGCCTGGTCGAGATGGGGTGAGACCCATTCGGCCGCGTCGATGGCGCCCGATTGCAGCGCCTGGAAGATCTCGGCCGGTGGCATCAGCACCGCATTGACGCCGAGCTTGCGGAACACCTCGCCGCCGAGCCCGGCGATGCGCATGTTCAGGCCCTTGAGATCCTCGACGCTTTCGATCGGCTTCCTGAACCAGCCGGCAGACTGCGTGTTCGAGTTGCCGGAATAGAGCGGCTTGAGATTGCGCTGGGCATAGATCTCGTCCCAGACCTCCTGACCGCCGCCCCAGCGCAGCCAGGCCATGTGCTCGGCCGAGGTCATGCCGAAGGGCACACCGGTGAACCAGTGCAGGGCGGGGTTCTTGCCCGCAGCGTAATAGGTCGGCCCATGCCCGACGGGCGCGTTGCCGGCCTGCACCGCATCCTCGACGCCGAAGGCCGGCACCAGCTCGCCCGCGCCATAGACGGTGAAGCTCAGCCGGCCATCCGACATCGCGGCCACGCGCGCGGCGAAATTGGTGACATTGGTGCCGACGGCGGGGGCCATCTTGGGAAAGGCGGTGGGCAGTTTCCAGTGGATCTTGCCCGAGGCGAGTGCGGGGCTGGCCAGCGTGCCGGCCGCGGCGACGCCGGCGCCCGTTTTCAGGAAGGTTCTGCGGTGCATCATGTCCTCTTGCGTTGCGCCTACCGGAATATCGTCTGCGGCAGCCAGGTCGCAAGCTCGGGCAGGGCGACCAGGACGCCGAGGGCCACGAGCTGCAATGCCACGAAGGGCAATACGCCGCGATAGGTGTCGAGCGTGGTGATGTCGGGCGGCGCGACCGAGCGGAAATAGAACAGCGCGAAGCCGAAAGGCGGGGTCAGGAAGGAGGTCTGCAGGTTCATCGCGATCAGGATCGCGAACCAGACCGGCGAGATGTCCGAGCCCAGGATCGGCGGGCCCAGCAGCGGGACCACGATATAGATGATCTCGACCGCCTCGAGGATGAAGCCCAGGACGAAGATCACCGCCATCACCAGGAAGATCGCGGTCATGCCGCCGCCGGGCAGGCCGGCCATGAGCTCCTCGACGAGATGATCGCCGCCGAAGCCGCGGAAGACAAGCGACAGCAGCGAGGCCGCGACCACGATGCCGAAGACCATGCCCGAGATCCGGATGGTATCGCTCAGCGCGCCCTGCAAAAGGCCCGCGCGCCAGGTCCGGAGGCCCGCCATCAGCGTGCCCGTCGCGATCAGGATCGCGGCGCCAAGCGCCAGCAGGCCCGGCAGGGTGCCGAGGGCTGCGCGGCCGAGCCCGGCCATGCCCATCCCGACGAGGAGCAGCGCCGCAAGCCCCGCAGAGGCGATCAGTCCGCGCCCGAACGCGCTGCCCCCGGCCCGCTGCGCGGCCATCAGCAACGCCCCGACCGCGCCGAGTGCCGCTGCCTCGGTCGTGGTGGCGACGCCGGCGAGGATCGAGCCCAGCACCGCGAGGATCAGCAGGACCGGCGGCAGGAAGGTGAACAGGATTTCCGAGACGGGCACCGCTTCGCGGGGCGCGCGCGGCTCGGGCGCGGGGCCGAGCCGGAGCGCCACATAGACGGCATAGATCGCGACCAGCATCAGCCCGGGCAGCAGCGCACCCGCGAAGAGATCGCCGACCGAGACCGGGTCGGGCGCGAAATTGCCCGCCGCCTGCTGCGCCTCGAGATAGACATTGCCGATCTGGTCGCCCAGCAGCACCAGGATGATCGAGGGCGGGATCACCTGACCGAGCGTGCCGGAGGCACAGATCAGCCCCGCCGCCAGCCGCTTGTCGATCCCGGCCGAGCGCATCGCGGGCAGAGAGATCAGCACCAGCATGACCACCGTCGCCCCGATGATGCCGGTCGAGGCCGCGATCAGCGCCGAGAAGGCCAGCACGCTCAGCCCCATGCCGCGCGGCGAGCCGCGGGTCAGGCGGCCGAGCACGCCCAGCATGCGTTCTGCCAGCTGCGCGCGTTCGAGCAGAACCCCCATCAGCACGAAGAGCGGTACCGCCATCAGCAGCCGGTTCGACATCACGCCCCAGACCCGGCCGGGGAAGAAATTGAGGAAACTCAGGTCGAACAGCCCGAAGGCCGAGGCGATCAGCGCGGTCACGAGCGGTACGCCCGCGATGGCCAGCATCGCCGGGATGCCGCTGAGAATGCCGCCGAACAGCCCGAGCAGCAGCGCGAGCAGCACGCCTTCCTGCCCGGTCATAGCGTCTCCTGCATGTCTTTGCCGCGCTCGGAGGGTTTTCCGGACGGTTTCAGGATCATCGCGATCCCCTGCAGGATCATCAGCGCCGAGGCCAGCGGCAGCGCCGATTTGACGATGTAAAGCCCGCCGAGCCCGCCGGTCTCGATCGCGCCTTCGCGGATCGACCAGGAATAGGAAAGATCGGGCCAGAAGGCGCGGATCATCAGGCCGAAGACCGGGATCAGGAAGACCAGCACCGCGACGATGTCGGCGATGCGGATATAGCGCGGCGACAGCCGTTCGGAGAAGACCTCGACCCGGACATGTCCGCCGCGTGCCAGCGTTACCGGAATGCTGAAGACCAGAAGGCTCGCGAAGGCATAATCGGCGGCGTTCTGGAACTGGATCGACCCGGTGCCGAAGCCGTAGCGCAGGATCACGATGGCCAGGGTCGCGCCGGTCAGGAACAGGGCCGCCACCACGCAGAAGGCCAGCGTGGCACGGTCGAGCCAGTGACAAAGCCTGAGATAGGCGGTGAGGGCTGTGGCGCGTGTCATTGGTCCGGGCCATTGCCACAGACGGAACCGAACCGCAATTGGCGATCTGGACAGGATGCGGTCCCGCCCGGGGCCGCCGCGCCACGGTCCCGCAAGAAGTTCCCCCTATGACAATATACCGTATGGCGGCGGGCAGGCGATGCTTTATGCTGCGACGCCGCAAGAGCCAGGCAGGACCGCCCGGCAGAACCGAGCAAGCACAGGAGCGCGCGATGGCGACCAGGATAGTGGTTCTGGGGGGCGGTTTCGGGGGCATGTATGCGGCCCGCGCGCTGCGCCGCCAGTTCGGCCGCAAGGCCGAGATCGAGGTGATCAACGGCCAGAACTATTTCGTCTTCCAGCCGCTTCTGCCCGAGGTGGCGGGCGGCTCGATCATGCCCGCGCATGCGGTCTCGCCGCTGCGGTTCATCCTCGGCGGCATCTTCGTGCGCAAGGCCGTGGTCGACAGCGTCGATTTCGACCGCAAGGTGGTCACCGTCTTCCAGGGCATCCAGCGGCGCCCGACCGAGATCGCCTATGACCATCTGGTGATCGCGCTGGGGCAGGGCACCGATTTCTCGCGGATGCCGGGGCTCGAGGAACATGCGCTGAAGATGAAGACGCTCGAGGATGCGCGCCGTCTGCGCGGCCATGTCATCGAGCAGCTCGAACATGCCCAGGTCACCCAGCTGCCCGATACCAAGCGCGGTGCGCTGACCTTCACCGTTGTCGGCGGCGGCTTCTCGGGGGTCGAGACCGTCGGCGAGATGAAGGAGATGATCGACCGCTCGCTGCGCTTCTATCCCAAGATCGATCCCTCCGAGGTGCGGGTGCAGCTGATCGAGTTCGCGCCGCGCATCCTGGGCGAGATGCCGAAGGAACTGGCCGATTACGCGGTCGGCCATCTCGAGCGCCACGGCATCGACATCAAGCTTGGCACCGGCGTGAAAAGCGCGACCCACCGCCAGCTTGTCACCACCACGGGCGAGGTGATCGACACCCGCACCATCGTGGCCACCATCGGCAATGCGCCGCTGCCGGTGGTGCAGCGGATGGGGCTGCCGCTCGACAAGGGGCGGATCCCGGTCGACCGGATGCTGCGGGTGCCGGGCGTCGAGGGCGTCTGGGCGCTGGGCGATTGCGCGCTGATCCCGCTGAAGGAGGGGGCCTCGGAACGGGCCGATTTCGCGCCGCCGACCGCGCAATTCGCGGTGCGCGAGGCCAAGCGGGTGGCGCAGAACATCGCGGCCACGGTCAAGGGGCGCGTGCCGAAGCCCTTCGCCTATGCCTCGCGCGGGGCGCTGGCCTCTCTGGGCGCCAAGCGCGGCGTCGCCAATGTGTTCGGCCGCAACATCACCGGCTTTCCCGCCTGGTTCATCTGGCGGTCCTATTACCTGGCGCTGCTGCCCGGTATCGGCACCCGCATCCGGGTGATGATCAACTGGTCGCTCGACATGCTGGGGGCGCGCAGCCTGGTGCAGCTGAAATTCTACGGCAAACCGCCGCTGCGCTATGTCTATTACCGCGCGGGCGACCGGATCTACAATGCGGGCGACCGCTCGGACGGGTTCTACACGGTGATTACGGGCGCGGTCGAGATGGAGCGGCCCGACCCCGAGAGCGGCGCGATGACGACCCGGATCATCGGCCCGGGCGGGCATTTCGGCGAGCGGCTGATCCTCGGGGCGACCCGGCGCCGGACCACGGTGCGCGCCAAGGAGGATTGCAAGGTGCTGGTCATGAACCGCGAGGAATTCATGATGCTGGCCGAAGGGTTCTCGGCCTTCCGCGACTACTTCCAGCCTTATATGGAGGAACGCGGGGTCGCGCTTCCCGGCGGGGATGAAAAGGACGGCAGATAGGTCCGGACCGGTCTGAAAACCCGGCTTGGCCGCGGGCTTCGGGCAGGAAGGGTGGTTTCGCACCCCGCTTCCGCCCGGTTGCGACCGTAGCCGAGTTTACAGCGGGACCAAAACCGTCTTTGCTGCCGGAGAGCTGCGCTAAGGTTTGGATCCTCCATGGCGATCACCGCGACCATCCGGCACCTGACCCATTACCGTTATGATCGTCTCGTGACGCTGGGGCCTCAGGTGATCCGGCTGCGGCCCGCGCCGCATAGCCGGACCCGGGTGATTTCGCATTCGCTGAAGGTCTCGCCCGGCGGGCATTTCGTCAACCACCAGCAGGACCCCTATGGCAACTGGCTGTCGCGCTTCGTCTTTCCCGAGCCGGTGCGCGAGCTGAGGATCGAGGTCGATCTGGTCGCCGACATGACCGTCTACAACCCCTTCGATTTCTTCGTCGACGAGACGGCCGAGAACTGGCCCTTCGACTATCCGGCCGATCTGGCGGAGGACCTGTCGATCTACCGCAGCCCCGAGCCCGCGGGCGCGCGGATGCAGGCCTTCCTGGCCTCGGTCCCGCGCGAGAAGATCCGGACCATCGATTTCCTCGTCGCCCTGAATGCGCGGCTGGAACGCGAGATCGACTACCTGATCCGGATGGAACCCGGGGTGCAGAGCCCTGAAGAGACGCTGGTGTTGCGCTCCGGCTCCTGTCGCGACACGAGCTGGCTGCTGGTGCAGCTGCTGCGCCATCTGGGCTATGCCGCGCGTTTCGTCTCGGGCTACCTGATCCAGCTGAAACCCGATCTGGTGGCGCTCGACGGGCCGGCGGGGACCGATCACGACTTCACCGACCTGCATGCCTGGGCCGAGGTCTTCCTGCCCGGCGCGGGCTGGATCGGGCTCGACCCGACCAGTGGCCTTCTGACCGGCGAAAGCCATATCCCGCTGGCCGCGACCCCGCATTACCGCAATGCCGCGCCGATCTCGGGCATGGCGAGCCCGGCCGAGGTCGATTTCCGCTTTCACATGGAGGTCCATCGCACCGCCGAGCATCCCCGCATCACCAGACCCTTTCCCGAGGATGCCTGGGAGGCGCTGGACGCGCTGGGCCAGAAGGTCGATGCGCAGATCGCGGCGCAGGACATGCGGCTGACCATGGGCGGCGAGCCCACCTTCGTCTCGATCGACGATTTCGAGGCCGGGGAATGGAATACCGACGCTGTCGGGCCGATGAAGCGGGGGCTCGCGGACCGGCTGATCCGGCGGCTGCGGGACCGCTTCGCGCCCGGGGGCTTTCTGCATTACGGGCAGGGCAAATGGTATCCGGGCGAGACGCTGCCGCGCTGGACCTTCTCGCTTTACTGGCGCCGCGACGGGGTGCCGGTCTGGCGGGACCCGGACCTCATCGCCGAGGAAGACCGCAGCGGCGCCAGTGCCGAGGAGGCCCGCCGCTTCCTGTCCGGGCTGGCCGAGGCCATCGGCGTCGGCGCGGATTATGTCCATGCCGCCTATGAGGACCCGGTGGACTGGATCCTCAAGGAGGCCGGGCTGCCGGTCAACGTGACCCCCGAGGATTCGAAACTGAAGGATCCCGAGACCCGCGCCCGGATCGCCCGGGTCTTCAATCGCGGCCTCGACCGGCCCGCGGGCTTTGCCCTGCCGATCCAGCGCTGGCAGTCGAAGGCGGCTGCCGGGCGCTGGCGCTCGGAACACTGGAAGACCCGGCGCGGCCATCTTTTCCTCATTCCCGGCGACAGCCCGGTGGGCTTTCGCTTGCCGCTGGGG
Organism: Rhodovulum sp. HP10; assembly: GCF_047553435.1. Taxonomy (NCBI): domain Bacteria; kingdom Pseudomonadati; phylum Pseudomonadota; class Alphaproteobacteria; order Rhodobacterales; family Paracoccaceae; genus Rhodovulum; species Rhodovulum sp. HP10. The sequence goes on along the minus strand of NZ_CP180201.1, from coordinate 799,046 downwards.
TCGCTGCCCTTCGTGCCGCCCTCGGCCTATCCTTACGTCTATCCGGCCGACCCTTCGGCCCCCGCCGGTCCGCTGCCCGATTTCCATGCGGGGCGCGCGGACCGCCGTCACGCGCTGATGGCGGAATTCGAGAGGATCGCCTGCGAGGAAGAGACCGCTGCCATGCCCGGCGCGACGCCGGGCCGGACACAGCCGGTGTCGGAACCGCAGGCTGCGGGGCCGCGCCAGACCGTGATGGAACAGGGCGTCGATCCGAAGGCCGGTGCCGTGCGCACCGCCATCGCGGTCGAGCCGCGTGACGGGCGGCTTTGCCTGTTCATGCCGCCGGTCGAGGCACTGGAGGATTACCTGGAGCTGCTGGCTGCCGCCGAGGAGACCGCCCGGGCGCTGGGCCTGCCGATCCATGTCGAGGGCTACACGCCTCCCCAGGATGCGCGCATGAACGTGATCCGGATCGCGCCGGATCCGGGCGTGCTCGAGGTCAACGTGCATCCCGCTCAAAGCTGGGAGGAGTGCAAGGCGATCACCTTCGGGGTCTATGAAGAGGCACGGCAGTGCCGGCTGGGCGCCGACAAGTTCATGATCGACGGCAGGCATTGCGGCACGGGTGGGGGCAACCATGTCGTGGTGGGCGGAGCCACGCCGATGGACTCGCCCTTCCTCAGGCGGCCCGACCTGATGCGCTCGCTGATCCTCTACTGGCAGCGCCATCCCAGCCTGTCCTACCTGTTCTCGGGGCTCTTCATCGGCCCGACCAGTCAGGCGCCCCGGATCGACGAGGCCCGCCATGACAGTCTGTACGAGCTGGAGATTGCGCTGAGCCAGTTTCCCGACCCGGGCGAGGGCCAGGCGCCGCCGCCCTGGCTGGTGGACAGGCTGCTGCGCAACGTCCTGATCGACGTGACCGGCAATACCCACCGCACGGAAATCTGCATCGACAAGCTGTTTTCCCCCGACGGGCCCACGGGGCGGCTGGGGCTGGTCGAGTTCCGCGGCTTCGAGATGCCGCCCGATGCGCGCATGAGCCTTGCGCAGCAGGTGCTGATCCGGGCGATCCTGTCGCGGCTCTGGGACGCTCCGGTCAGGGGCGCGCCGGTGCGCTGGGGCACGGCGCTGCATGACCGGTTCATGCTGCCGCATTTCGTCTGGGCCGATTTCCTCGATGTGCTGCGCGATCTGCAGGATCACGGCTTTGCCTTCCGGCCCGACTGGTACGAGGCGCAGGCCGCGTTCCGCTTCCCGTTCTGCGGCGAGGTCGAATATGAGGGCGTGCATCTGGAGCTGCGCCAGGCGCTGGAGCCCTGGCATGTGCTGGGCGAGCGCGGTGCCATCGGCGGCACGGTGCGCCATACCGACAGCTCGGTCGAACGGCTGCAGGTCAGGCTGACGACCACCAATCCGGGCCGCTACTCCGTCACCTGCAACCGTCGCCCGGTGCCGCTGACCGAGACCGGGACCAGCGGCGTGCGGGTCGGGGGCGTGCGCTTCAAGGCCTGGCAGCCCGCCGAGGCGCTGCACCCGGTGCTGCCGGTCAATGCCCCGCTGGTCTTCGACATCTATGACAGCTGGTCGGGCCGGGCGCTGGGCGGCTGCACCTATCACGTCGCCCATCCCGGCGGGCGCAGCTATGACACCTTCCCGGTCAATGCCAACGAGGCCGAGGCAAGGCGGCTCGCGCGGTTCGAGAAGATGGGGCATCATGCCGGGCCGTACCGGCCCGGTCCCGACCCCGTGCATCCCGAATTTCCGATGACCCTCGATCTGCGCCGCCCGCCCGGATTGTCGTGACATGACCGCCCCCGAAGACAGTGCCGAGGACCCGGTTGCGGCATTGTTGCAGGCCTACAGCCCGCCTGCCGGCGTGGCCGATGAGCTCTTGCGCCCCGATGGCAGCCTGCGTCCGGTCTGGCGGCCCTTGATCGGGCTTCTGGCGCGGCAGAGCCCCGAACAGATGGCCGAGCGTTTCGCCCGGGGCGACCAGCATCTGCATGATGCCGGCGTCTATTACCGCCAGCACACCCAGAGCGGCTCGGCTTTGCGCGACTGGCCGCTGTCGCATGTGCCGGTGGTGATCGACGGGGCCGAATGGCAGGGGCTGGTCGAGGGCATCGTGCAGCGGGCCGACCTGCTGGAAAAGGTGATGGCCGATCTCTACGGGACGGGCGATCTGGTCGCCAGCGGGCTGTTGCCGGCCGAGCTGATCGCGCGCAATCCCGAATGGCTGCGCCCGGTGGTGGGGATCCGGCCGCGCTCGGGCCATTTCCTGCATTTCCTGGCCTTCGAGGTCGGGCGTTCGCCGGACGGGTCCTGGCTGGTTCTGGGCGACCGCAGTCAGGCGCCCTCGGGCTCGGGCTTCGCGCTCGAGAACCGGATGGCGACCTCCCGGGTGTTCCAGGATCTCTTTCCGGGGGCCAATGTCGAACGTCTGGCGGGCTTCTTCCGCGCCCATCGCAACGCCATGACGGCGCTGAAGGCGGGGAGCGAGGGCAAGGTCGCGATCCTGACGCCCGGGCATCATTCGGACACCTATTTCGAGCATGCCTATATCGCGCGCTATCTCGGGCTTCTGCTGCTGGAATGCGAGGATCTGAAGCTCGAGCGCGGGCGGCTGATGGTGCGCACCATCCATGGGCCGCAGCCGGTCAGCGTGCTGTGGCGGCGGCTCGACTCGCGCTTTGCCGACCCGCTGGAACTGGACGAGACTTCGGCGCTCGGCACGCCCGGCATGCTGGCCGCGCTGCGTGCGCAGGATGTCACCATGCTGAACTGCCTCGGCTCGGGCGTGCTGGAGGCCCGGGCGATGATGGCCTTCCTGCCGAGGATCTGCGAAAGGCTGATGGGGGCGCCGCTGAAACTGCCCAACATCGCCACCTGGTGGTGCGGGCAGGACTGGGAGCGCAGCTATGTCTACGAGAACCTGCACCGGATGATGATCGGTCGGGCGCTGTCCCCGGATCTGCCCTTCGAGGTCGATGCCCTGACCGCGCTGGGCGGCGATTTCCGCGGCACCGCGCGACGCCCGATCGGCGAATGGCTGGAACGCGACGGGCCCGATCTGGTGGGGCAGGAGGCGGTGACGCTGTCGACCACGCCCGCCATGATCGACGGCCAGCTTCTGCCGCGTCCGGCGCTGATCCGGGTCTTCGCGACCCGCACGCCCAAGGGCTGGGTGGTGATGCCCGGGGGCTATGCCCGGATCGGGCGGGCAGGCGATCCGACCGCGCTGGCGATGAAGAATGGCGGCTCGGTCGCCGATGTCTGGGTCACGAGCGCGCGGCCGGTCGAGCCCGAGACGCTGAGCGGGCCGGGCGAGGGCCCCTTCCTGCGGCGTGCCCCGAGCCTCTTGCCCAGCCGCGCCGCCGACAACCTGTTCTGGCTCGGCCGCTATATCGAACGCGCCGAGGCGCGGGTGCGGGAGCTGCGCGCCTATCATCTGCGATTGTCGGAAAGCGGCGATCCGTCCTTGCCGCTGGTGGCGCGGCTCGGCGCCTTCATCGAGGGCTTCGGGGTCGATATCGGCGAGCCGGTCCCGGCCGCGGTGCTGGAGCTTTTCGAGGCTGCCCAGGGCTGTGCGGGCAAGGTCCGCGACCGGTTCTCGACCGATGGCTGGGACGCGCTGACCGACCTTGCCTTCACCGCGCGGGGCCATTTCGGCCGTGTGGCGCCGGGCGATCCGGCGGTCCGGGCGATGGGCGAGCTGCTGCGCAGGCTTGCCGGGTTCTCGGGGCTGGTACATGAGAACATGTTCCGCTCGTCCGGCTGGCGCTTCCTGACGATGGGGCGCGCGCTGGAGCGGGCCGACCAGATGATCTCGCTGCTGGCGGTCTTTGCCGATCCGGCCCAGCCGCCCGGCGGGTTCGACGTGGCGATCGAGGTGGGCGACAGCGTGATGACCCATCGTCGCCGCTATTCCGTCCATACCGACCGCAACACCGTGATCGATCTTCTGGGGTTGGATATCGGCAATCCGCGCTCTGTCCTCTTCCAGCTCGATCTTCTGCGCGAGCAGGAGCGGATGCTGAGCCAGAGCGCCCCCGGCGCGCCGATGTCCGACCTGGCCCGGGCGATCCTGCTGCTGCATACTGAGCTGTCGGCGGCGGTGCCCGAGGATATCGGCCCCGATCGGCTTTTCGGGTTCCAGCAGGACGTCCGCGACATCTCGACATTGCTGACCCAGCGTTATCTGAGCTAGAGCCCGGGGAGGGAACGCGCGTGCCGATCGAATACGACATCCGTCTCGAAATCGGCTATGTCTATGACAGCCCGGCCGCCTCGAGCCGCACGCTCTTGCGGATGCTGCCGCTGACCAATGGCGAGCAGACCTTGGTTTCGGGCCGGGTCTCTGCCGATCCCGAGCCCGATTTCCGACGCGACGGGGTCGATTTCTTCGGCAATGGCACCACCGAGATCGCCCATGACGCGGGCAAGACCGAGTTCCGGTTCCGCTTCGATGGCCGGGTGCGGCGGATCCCGCGCGGCACCATGCTCGATCTCTCCTGCGGGCTGGGCGCGCTCGGCGCCGAGCTGCAGTCGATCCACAGCATTCTGCCGATGTCGCCGCATCACTTCCTGGGCGCGTCCGAACGGATCCGGCACGAACCCGAGATTGCCGCCTTCGCCGAAGAGCTGACCGGTCCCGACATGTCGGTTCTGGCGGCGCTGAAGGTGGTGTCGCATGCGATTCACGAGCGATTCGATTTCGACCCCGGCGCGACCGAGGTCTCGACCCCGCCGATCGAGGCGTTCCGGAACCGGCGCGGGGTCTGTCAGGACATCAGCCAGGTCACCATCGCGTCATTGCGCGCGATCGGCATTCCGGCAGGCTATGTCAGCGGCTTCCTGCGGACCGTTCCGCCGCCCGGACAGGCGCGGCTGGACGGAGCGGATGCCATGCATGCCTGGGTCCGGGCCTGGTGCGGCGTCGAAACCGGCTGGGTCGAGATCGACCCCACCAATGACATGCTGGTCGGCCCCGATCATATCGCGGTGGCGGTCGGGCGCGATTACGCGGATGTGGCGCCGGTCAAGGGCTCGTCGCGGACCTCGGGCTCGCACCGCACGGATCACAAGGTGGATGTGATCCCGCTCTGAGCCGCTATGCCGGAGATCCGGCCCAGACCCGCCGCGATCGCGGCCAATTTTCGACGATTCGTCAGGTCATACGCGCCCTCGACGCGCTCCGGAAGAATTCCGGCAAGATCCGCCTATCCGCCTGTCCGCCTGATTCCGCTTGTCCGCCTGTCTCCGCCTGTCCGACTGACGGAATTCGCGGCGGGGCAATCGCAAGGGCAGGCGCCGCGATCCTGGCTTCCGCCATTCACCACTTCTTAGGCTCTGCGGGGGTATTCACTTCTGAACAGAGCGCACGTTGCAGGAACTCGAGGGATCGGAATGGAATCCGAATGCCAGTATGAGCTCGACATCACCGATCCGGCCTGGTCGGAGGACGCGGGTGGTGTCATGAAATCCGTCCTGGAGGCGGCCCCGAAGCAGCTTCTTGTACAGGCGGCCGAAGCGCCGGCCCAAAGCGCGCTTTCGGCCCAGCTTCTTCTATTCCTCAGACAATATGTGGAATCCGGCGGCGGCACCTTTTCCGTCTCCGACGCCTCGCCGGCCTTTTCCGAAGGACTGAGCCTTCTCGGCCTGCATGACATGATCCTAGGAACTGCGGAGGCCCAGCAATGATCAACATCCTCGCCATCGACGACTCGCTCACGATACGCGAGATGGTCCGGGAGACGCTCAGTTCCGCCGGCTTTGCGGTGACGACGGCGAATGACGGCCAGGACGGTGTCGACCAGTTCTCGAAGGACCGCTACGACGCGGTCATTACCGACATCAACATGCCCAAGATGGATGGCTTCGGTGTGATCGAGCACATTCGCGGCGGCGGCAGCAATGCGCGTGTGCCGATCCTCGTGCTGACCACGGAAAGCGGCGCCGCCCTCAAGGAACGTGCCCGTGCAGCCGGGGCGACCGGCTGGATCGTCAAGCCGTTCCAGGACGAGGGTCTGATCAGCGTGGTCCGCCGGGTCACGGGAGCGCGCTGAGCCATGTCCCGCGACGATCTCAAGGCCACATTCTTCGCCGAGTGCGAAGATCTTCTGGACCAGCTTTCGGAAGGCACCGGCGAGCTGGAGGCCGGAACCGCCTCCGAAGAGACGGTTCACGCCATCTTCCGGGCGGTCCATTCGATCAAGGGCGCGGCGGGGGCTTTCGCTCTCGACACGCTGGTCAAGTTCGCACACCGCCTCGAAACGGTTCTCGACCGCTTGCGCTCCGGGGCGCTGGTCCTCGATCCGGACGCCTTGCAGGTCATCCTGCGCTCGGGCGACATGCTGGCCGAGCTGGTCGAGCTGGCACAGGCCGAAAGCGACGAGGAACCGCCGCAGATGGCCGAGCTTATCGAAAGCCTTGTGGGGCTTTCGGGGTCGGAGGAAGACGGTTCCTCGGGGCCCGAACCCGACGAGGCGTTCGAGTTCGCGCCTGTCGCCTTCATGCCGATGTCCTTCGACGGCCCCGAGGAGGAGCCCGAGGACGTCTACAAGATCCGCGTCCCCGCGATTGCCGAGCTCTTCCGCAATGGCCATGATCCTTTACTTCTCTTCTCCGAACTGGTCGCACTGGGTCAGCTCGAAGTCTCCTGCGATGCCTCGGCCCTGCCTGACGCCGACGCGTTCGATCCGGATCGTTGCTATCTGTGCTGGGAGCTGACGCTTACCGGAACGATGACCGAGGCCAGCATCCGCGACGCCTTCGTCTTCCTCGACGATATTTGCGACATCGAGCAGGTTTCCGGCGGATCGGCCGCTTTGGGGGACGAGCTTCCCGGGGCTCAAGCCGAGGAAAGTCCAATGAGCGTCGGCGCGCCTGAAAACCCTTCCCTTCCGCAGGTCGCAGCTGAAGAAGCTGCGGCAGAACCGGCCAACGCGGCGTCTGTGACGTCCGAGCCGGCTGCGGCCGAGAAATCCAAAGCGGCAAAGCCCGCGGCGTCGGTGCCCCAGACGACTCTTCGCGTCGACCCGGAACGGGTCGACCGGCTGATCAACACCGTGGGCGAGCTCATCATCAACCAGGCCGTGATCACGCAGAAGCTCCTGGCCTCCGGGATGGCGTCCAATTCGGATATCATGAGCGATCTCGACGACTACCAGTATCTTGCGCGCGAACTTCAGGAAGGGGTGATGGCGATCCGGGCCCAACCGGTGAAGCCCTTGTTCCAGCGGATGCAGCGTATCGTGCGCGAGGCGGCCTATGGCCTGGGCAAGGACGTCGCGCTGGTCTCCGAAGGCGAGTCGACCGAAGTCGACAAAACCCTGGTCGAACGTCTGGCCGAACCGTTGACGCACATGATCCGCAACGCGGTGGACCATGGCATCGAGAGCCCCGAGAAACGCATGGCTGCGGGAAAGCCGGCGCAGGGTACGATCAAGCTCTCGGCGGCGCATAGTTCTGGCGATGTGCTGATCGAGATCTCCGATGACGGTGCCGGGCTCAATCGCAAGCGCGTCCTCGAAAAGGCGGTCAGTCAGGGCCTGGTTGCGCCAGATGCCAAGATGACCGATGCCGAGATCGATAACCTGCTTTTCATGGCCGGGTTTTCGACGGCAGAGAAGGTCACCAACCTGTCGGGGCGCGGTGTCGGAATGGATGTGGTGAAGACCGCGATCGCCTCGCTTGGCGGTCGCATCTCGATCAGCAGCCGTCCGGGGTTGGGCACGAAATTCTCGATCGCCCTGCCGCTGACCCTCGCTGTGATGGACGGAATGGTCATCCATGCGGCCGGTGAAACGTTGGTGGCGCCGCTTTCGAGCGTGGTCGAAACGATCCGTCCCAAGCCCAAGGACATTCTGCCTTTTGGGCGGGACGGACGACTGCTGTCGATCCGCGGCACTTATGTTCCGATCGTGAACCTGGCCAAACTTCTGGGTTTCCCGACCGATGCTGAGATCACCTCGGACAATATCCTGATCTTGATCCGCTCCGAGCAATCCGGTTTGGTCGCGCTCGCCGTCGATGACATCTCCGATCAACGTCAGGTCGTGATCAAGAGTCTCGAAGGCAATTACGGAGCGATCGAAGGAATTTCGGCCGCCACCATTCTGGGCGATGGCCGCATCGCCCTAATCATCGATACTGACGCCATCCTGTCCCTGGCCGGTCACTTTGGCCGGGACATGGCCTCCAGAGAGGAGATGGACTATGCCCAGACCGCAACAATGGGGTGATGACGACCTCCTGGAATTCGTCACTCTGAAGGCCGCAGGACAGAGTTTCTGCATCGAGATTACGCAAATTCGCGAAATCCGGAGGTGGACGCCGGTCACAGCACTTCCTCATGCTGAAGATGCGGTGCTCGGGGTGATGAACTTGCGCGGTGCGGTTATTCCGATCATAGACCTTGCCGCACGCCTCGGTCTCGGAGAATGTGAGGCGTCGCCGCGCCATGTAATCATTGTTGTCGCTATCGGCTCGAAGACGATCGGTCTTCTGGTCGACTCGGTTTCCGAGATCCTGACAGTTGACGGCAGCCAGATCTGCGAAGCGCCGACCATGGGCGGCGGCGATATTCCGAATAGCATTCTGGGCCTGATCTCGATCGAGGAAGGAATGTCTCGTATTCTGGCTCCGGAGATTCTGGTGCCTCGTGGCCTGACGGATGCTGCATGAACGCTCCCACGCCTTCAATGACCCCGCGACGAAGCTCCGATATCGTTTTCGAGGAGAGCGACTTTCAGCGTATAGCGGTATTTGCGAAATCGGAATATGGTTTGCATCTGGAACCGTCAAAAAAGGCCATGATACATTCCCGTCTTGGGAAGAGGATCGCCTCTCTTAATCTCAAGGGGTTCGCTGAGTATGATAAGTATCTTAAGGCTAATATCGAAACCGAAAGCGAACACTTCATTTCAGCTCTGACGACGAATGTAACGAATTTCTACCGGGAGAAACATCACTTCGAGCAGCTGCAGGCCGATGTCTTGCCAAAGCTTGTCGAGCGTGCGCGATCAGGGGGAAGAGTCCGTCTCTGGTCGGCCGGTTGCTCATCCGGTCCGGAACCCTATTCCTTGGCCGGAAGCGTTGTTCTCCTGTGTCCTGAGGCGCCAAAGCTGAATATTCGAATCCTTGCGACAGACATCGATCCTTTTGTCCTGCGCCGAGCCGAGGTCGCGGTTTATAGCGATGAGGAAGCTAAAATCCCCTCAGGTCCCTGGGCTGGTCAGGTGTTCGAGAAAGCTGGTGGAAAGAGTCGGGAGTTTCGAGTGCGCTCGGATGTTCGTTCTCTTGTTTCGTTCAGGAAATTGAACATCAATGGTCCATGGCCGATGTCCGGCCTATTTGATGTGATCATGTGTCGGAATATGGCGATCTACTTTGACGGTCAAACCCAACAGATTCTTTGGCGCCGTCTCGCAGAGCAACTCGTTCCAGGCGGGATGCTGTTCATCGGTCACTCCGAGCGCGTATCCGGACCAGCCACCGCGTTGGTCGAGGTCGCCGGTGTGACGGCCTACAGAAAACGTTCCGCTTCGTGACTTGAAAGCGGCAAAAGGAAAGGACACTATCCATGTCTCTCAAGGACAGTCTTAGGATCATGGTCGTCGACGACATGACCGTCAGTCGCGGGCTTGTGACCCAGGCATTGGAGGAGCTTGGCATTTTCCACGTGGCTACCGAAGCAAGTGGCCGCGCTGCGTTGTCCAGACTTGCCGCCGATCCAGTTCATCTTGTGCTGGCCGATTACAATATGCCCGGAATGGATGGTTTGCAGTTGCTCGAAGGGTTGCGGCGTAATCGTTCCACCCAACGTATCGGATATATTCTTGTTACGGGGACACCGACACCGGAGCTTATTCAAAAGGGGCAGCAACTTGGGTTAAATAATATGGTGCGCAAACCTTTCACTACAGCGACTATGAAAAAGGCAATCGAAGCCGTGGTGGGAAGGCTGTGACACGTCACGATCTTCAGCTTGTCTCCGAGGGTCCTCGTTTGCCTGAGATTATGGACGTGTTCGGCCATGAACTTCTGCATGCAGCAGAACTTCTGCGACGCTATGAGAAAGCAGTCCTGGAACGACAGGTCGCCCAGTCGGTTCGCCAGAGAGGAGCAAGCGAATTGCAACTCGTAGACCTGGTCATTCAGATTTTGGAGGATATGGCGCCCTTTAGTCAGGACCTCGCAAAGCTTATGCCTGAGGAAACGCGTGTTCCGGAAAGTATTATCGACCGGCTGCGTCTTGATCAACTGCGTACGGTTATGGGGGGTGCGGAAACTCGCGACTCACCTCATTCCGGTGGAGAAATCGACGTCTTCTAGCGCTTGTATGTCGTTCGTCTCAAGAAAGGATGGGCGTGCAGATTTTAAATCCCATGTCGAGACAATCGGAATTTTTTGCGTTGATCTGGATTTGATTTTTGTATCTTTTCAAGATAGTCGCGGGGTGGTGGGCTTTAATGTCAGCATTGCCTATTTGGCGTTCAGTTTTTTCTTTTCTGTTGTTCAAGTCGAGAGGTGACGAAAAGAGGGCGAAAGGTAGCAGTGATGAGCTTTTATCATGTATGAAGAAGATCGTGGTTTTCTTATGCGGATACCAGTGGTCTGCATGCGAGCAAGGAATGCAGCTTTTCCTTTGAGGGGCTTCGGCTTATCGGCGATGCCGTAGGGACAATATCGTGCGATATTGTCACGGTAAGGCTGAAAGCCACCGTCGGGCCTCAATTTGGTACCGGATCAAACTCTAGGGGAGTGAGGCAAGGATGGGGCTATGCGTGTAATGATCGCAGACGAACGGACAGAGACAAGAGACCGGCTCGCGGCCGCTGTCGAGCAGATGCGGGCAGTTTCGTTGGGTGCGTGCGTCTCAAATCTGAGCGAGACCTATCATGTTGCAGAAAGTCGTCCACCGCAGGCAGTGATTGTTGCAGAAGCGTTAGCGCGGCTTGCAGAGTTCGAGGTGCTTCTTATGCTGTTTAAGGCGCTTGGAATTCGCTGCGTTATCGTGAGCGAAACGGCGGCTGGCATGGCACGCCTGCCGGCTTCTCTGATCCGCGAGGGAGTAGCCGTAACGCATAACGGCGCATCTGTGGAAGATTTGCGGCAGTGCTTGCTGCGTGTCCATTTGGGCCGTACTTCGCATGATGCTTCAATACGGTCGTCCGATGCCGAAATGGCGTTTCAACACGGGCGTCTTATTCTTCTGGGCGCGTCGACTGGCGGAGTTGATGCATTGGTCAAGGTTCTTGAGAATTTTCCTTCGAATTGCCCGCCGACATTGATTGTTCAGCATACGAGCGAGTCCTTCAGTGCAGGTCTTGCGCGCCTTCTTGACCGCAACACCGCCGCGACTGTCGAGGAGGCTCAGGACCAGGAGCCGTTAGTCCCGGGGCGCGTTCTGCTTGCTCCGGGAAAGGCGCATCATCTCGAAGTCGGGGCGTCAGGTGCTCTTCGTTGCCGCCTCAGGGAAGGGCCGCTTCAATCCGGTCACCGTCCGTCGGTCGACGCTCTGTTTATGTCGGCGGTTCCGGTTGCGTCGAGGGTTTGCGCGGCCATTCTTACGGGAATGGGGCGTGATGGGGCAGAAGGCATGCTGGCGCTCCACCGCGCAGGTGCGCATACGATCGGACAGGACGAAAAGACATCGCTGGTCTACGGAATGCCTCGGGCGGCTTATGAGCTCGGTGGCGTTCGAAACAGGCTGCCGCTGGATTCCATCGGTCGGGCGGTTCTTGAAAACTGTAGCCGAAGGAGCGCTGCATGACACCGCAACCGCCAAATCGGACAGCTGACAAAGACACCTGGCCATCGCGTGTACATTCAGTGGTGCAGGGTGAATATCATGTTTCACGCGATCCTGATATCGTGCTCTCTACCGTTCTTGGGTCCTGTGTCGCAGCGTGCATTTTTGATTCGCGTGTCGGACTAGGAGGAATGAATCACTTTCTTCTTCCCGGCGATGCAGAAACAGGTTCGACTGAACTAAAATACGGTGCTATGGCCATGGAGCTTCTTATCAATGAGTTGCTCAAAGCTGGTGCACGGCGATCCGATATGAAGGTGAAGCTCTTCGGCGGAGCGCGTGTCAGTTCTGCTTTCAGGGATATCGGCGCCAGAAATGTCGATTTCGCTCGCTCTTACATTAGACGTGAGGGATTCGAAGTCTTGTCTGAGAGTCTAGGTGGCATGCAGGCCCGGCGCCTTCATTTCAGGCCGGTGACCGGAGCTGCCCGATTGGTACTCCTCCCCCCCACGGAAGCACCTACCGAGAAACGAATTACGGTGCCAAAAGTAAAGACCGCTACTGACATTACTCTGTTCTAGAAGCCTAGGTGTTCTGAGCTTGCCCGCGGATCCCGGACCGGGAGTTCTCGTACTCGCAGAGAAAGGGATCCCACATGAGCAGACACCCCCGCCGTCACCTCACCGCCGGGTTCAAAGTGTCCACTTAACCTTCTTCCCATGCTATTTTGGGAACGGAGGACCCCGCCATGGATGGAACACCGAAAGCCACGAAACCCAAGGCTCGTGACGCGAAGACCAAGATCGCGCAAACCCGCATGAGCGTTCTGGAACTGGCGAAAGAACTCGGCAACGTGGCCGAGGCCTGTCGCCAGCGCGGCATGGACCGCACCAGCTTCTACGAGTGGAAACGTCGGTTTTGGGTTTGAGGGACCGTGGCGCCGGTGGCGCCGCGTAAGCCCGAGAACGGGCTTCGAGGGGCTCAAGGACCTGCCGCCGATCCACAAGACCCACCCTCAAACGACCCCGCCCGAGACGGTCGAGCGGATCAAGGCGCTGGCGCTCGAACATCCGGCCTATGGCTGCAACCGCTTCGAGGCGATGCTGGCGCTCGAGGGCGTGCGGGTCTCCTCGATCACCATCCAGAAGATCCTGAACGATCGCCAGCGTGGCGCCACCGGTTCGAGCCCGCTGGCGACGGCCTGGGCACGCGCTACGACCGCTGGCTGGCGCTCGAGGACGCCCATGCGGGCCAGACCATCGAGATCACTGCCGAACAGGCCGCCTTCCTCGAGAAGCAGAACCCGTGCTTCCGGGAACGACACGTGGAATCAGGCACTCCCGGCGAGCTGCTCTCGGCCGACACGTTCTTCGTCGGCATGCTGAAGGGGATCGGCAAGGTCTATCTGCACGCGGTCGTCGACACCTTCGGCAGCTACGCCTTCGGCTTCCTGCACGTTTCCAAGCAGCCCGAGGCGGCGGTCGCGGTCCTGCACAACGACGTCCTGCCCTTCTACCGCGCCCTGGACCTGCCGGTGAAAGCGGTGCTGACCGAGCGAGCCATTGAAGGCGCCATTGGTTCGAGCCCAATGGCGAGCGGCCGCGAATTCTGCGGCACCGAGCGTCACCCCTACGAGCTCTATCTCGACCTCAACGCAATAGAGCATCGCCGCACCAAGGTCCGCACGCCGAAGACCAACGGCTTCGTCGAGCGGTTCAATGGCACGGTGCTGGAGGAGTTCTTCCGCGTGAAGATGCGCGAGACCTTCTACGAGACTGTCGAGGCCCTCCAGGCAGATCTCAACGCCTGGCTCGTCCACTACAACACCGAGCGCCCGCATCTGGGTTACCGAAACATGGGGCGACGTCCCATCGAAACCGTAATGTCATTCGTTAGCCAAGAAGGTTAAGTGTACAGCGCCCGGTATTGGCCTTCTGCACCAACCCCTCGCGCAGGCGCGCCCCGTCATGCTGCGCAGCATCGGTGATGATCTGGCGACGGATGATCCCGTGCTGCCGGTCGATCGAGATATGGGTCTTGTAGCCGAAGGTCGGGGTGGCGAGGTCCACTGGCTTGCTGCCATCCGCGCGGGCTTTCGCCTTTGTATATTTGACCGTCCAACGCGCAGTCGTGTCTTTCTGGGCGGCCTTTGCCGGCTTGTCGGGCCAGATCTCCTGCGCGGTTCGGCCGGCCTTGATGGCAGCCTTTTCGCCATCCGAATTGCGCTGGCGCGGCGCGGCAACCAGGCTCGCATCGATGATCTGACCCGCACGCGGGATGAACCCGGCCTGATTGATCGTGCGGTCCAGTTCCTGAAACAGCGCCTCCAGCGCCTCCGACCGGATCAGCGCCTCCCTGAAGTCCCAAAGCGTGTTCGCATCCGGCACCGTATCCGCGATCCCGAGGCCACAGAACCGCATCCAGCTCAACCTGTCGCGCACCATGCGCTCCGTCGCCTCGATGCTCAGGCCGTGAAGGCTCTGCAGAACCAGCATCCGGAACTTCAGCACGACATCCAGCGCGGGCCTGCCCCCTTTGACGCTGCGCGGCTTGCCGCCAGCACGCTCGAGGATCGGGCGGAAGCGTTCGAAATCCACGGTGGCATTCAATGTCTCGAGCGGATCGCCACCCGCCGAAATCTCGGCCAACCGCTCATCGACACTCCAGACCCCTGCCTGCTTGGCCATGCTCAACTCACAGCTGCGAGATCAGTGAATCACGAGAGCCCGCGCGCATCCAGGATTTCCCGAGGCATCCGATTCTCTACAACCGCCGGCGCCGCCATTCGAGCATCGGTTCCCGCACGCCCGAACAGGCAAGGATGGCCGCATAGTGAACATCACCCCAGTCCGGGATCGGGGGACAAGCTCACCCGGGCTTCAAACTGGCCTATGCAAGGCGGGGCGAGCCAAATGGCGAGGGCCGAACGGCAATCTGCCGAGGGCAAGCCACTGACAAGGGCCTCGGATCGACTGACGGGATTGCGGGCGGCTTTGGGCCGCCCGGTCGCGGTCGGGCGGTTCAGTCGGTCGCGGCATTGACCCGGATCGGTGCGCCCGAGGCCATATCGGTGCCGGTATAGGGCTTGAGCGCGGCCTTCCAGGCGGCAAAGCCGCCTTCGAGATGGGCCACCCGGTCATGACCTGCCGCCAGCCAGGCCTCGGCAACCTTGCGCGAGCGCACGCCCGATCCGCAGTGAAACACCAGACGCTTGTCGCCGCCCTCCGGCAGGAAGGCCGGATCGAACCCCGCCAGCGGCAGCAGTAATGTCCCGCGGATATGCTCGAACAGGTATTCCTGCGGTGTCCTCACGTCGATCGTCACCACCTCGCCGGCCGCCATCGCCGCCTCGAGGTCGTCGCAATTCCAGTGTTCCAGCACCTTGCCCTTCACGTCCTCGCTATGCATCCGGCTCTCTCCATCTGTTCTCTGTCGCGGGCCTGTCTGTCCCGCGACAGGAAAGTGAAAGGATTTCGCCCTCGCCTGCAAGGGGCCGCGTCGCGGGCGGGCCCTGCGGGGCAGGGGCAAATAATCGCGCTGCGCGGGGAGAATGGGTCTTTGAACCGGCGGCAAGACTCAATAGATGTGTGTCACCTGTGTCGCAAGGGGGCCGGTCGCGTCCCCGAGGGAGAAGACCATGCTGAACAATATCGGCCTGCCGGGCCTTCTGCTGATCGCCGTTGTCGTGCTCGTGCTGTTCGGGCGCGGCAAGATCTCGTCGCTGATGGGCGAAGTCGGAAAGGGCATAACGGCCTTCAAGAAGGGCGTGAAGGAAGAGACCGAAGAGGCCCAGAAAAGCCTCGACACCGCCCGCGACGTGACCCCCGAGACCGACAAGGACAAGGCGTAATCCGCCGGTTGCGAGCCTGATCCCATGTTCGATATCGGCTGGACCGAACTTCTGCTGATCGGCGTCGTGGCGCTGGTCGTCGTGGGTCCGAAGGACCTGCCCGGTATGTTTCGCACTCTGGGGCGGTTCACCGCCAAGGCGCGCAACATGGCCCGCGAGTTTCAGCGCGCGATGGATGATGCCGCCGATCAGTCCGGGGTTCGCGAGACCGTCGACGATCTCAAGGACATCGCCAATCCGCGCAAGCTCGGGCTCGACCGGTTGAACGAGGCTGCCGACCGGTTCGAGAAATGGGAGCCGAAGCTGCCCAAGCCCGGCGAAGGCGCCAGCCACACGACCGATGCGCGGGCGGCCAAGGCCGAGAAGATCCGCAGGGCCATGGCCGAAACGGGGGCGGCAAACCGTGCCGCGCCAGAGGCCGCCGAGGGTGAGACTCCGGCGCCGGAAGACAGCTCCGGCCAGATGCCCGCCCAGACGCCCGACAAGACGAGCGATGCATGACCAGCGATGACATTGACGATACCTCCGCGCCGCTGATCGAGCATCTGGCCGAACTGCGCTCGCGCCTGATCTATGCGCTGGCGGCCTTCGTCGCGGCGATGGTGGCCTGTTTCACGGTCTGGAACCCGCTCTTCAATTTCCTGACCCATCCGATCTGCTCGGCCCTGGCCGAGCGCGGGCAGGAATGCGGGCTCTATCTGATCAAGCTGCAGGAAGGCTTCTTCGTCGCGATCCAGATTTCGCTGGTCGGCGGCTTCGCACTGGCCTTTCCCTTCATTGCCTTCCAGCTCTGGCGCTTCGTTGCCCCGGGGCTTTACCGCTCGGAGAAGCGCGCCTTCCTGCCCTTCCTGCTGGCCTCGCCCTTCATGTTCATTCTTGGGGGCGCCTTCGCCTATTTCGTCATCACGCCCCTGGCCTTCGATTTCTTCCTGGGCTTCCAGCAGACAGGTTCGCTTGGCGCCGAGGGCGGCGGTCAGTCCGAAACCGCGGGCATCACCTTCCATGGCTCGGTGCAGGAATATCTGTCGCTGACGATCAAGTTCATCCTGGCCTTCGGGCTCTGCTTTCAGTTGCCGGTGCTCCTGACCTTGATGGGCAAGGCCGAGCTGGTCTCGGCGGCGGGCCTGGGCTCGGTGCGGAAATATGCAGTGGTGGGCATCCTCGTGCTCGCCGCGGTCGTCACGCCCCCCGACGTGATCACCCAGGTGATCCTGTTCACGGTGGTCTACGGGCTTTACGAGATCTCGATCCTTCTGGTTCGGCGCGGCGAGAAGAAGCGCGAAAAGGAGCTGCGCGCCCAAGGCCTGTGGTTCGACGAGGATGAGGACGTGGCAGAGGACGGGGCAGAGGACGGGATGCCGGCCGGGCCCGAAGGAGAGCCCCGGCCATGACGGCGCAAGCGACAGAGCTCGCCTTCGGCCCTGAGGCGGCCGACAGCCTGCGGCGCATCGCCGAGGCGCTGGAACGGCGTTATCCTGCGCCGGCTGCGGCCCCCGATTTCGCGGCAGCCGAGGCGTTTCTCTGGCATGTCGCGCCGGACCGGCTGAGCCCGGTTCCCGAGGTCAACCGGGTCGATCTGACGCTTCTGCAGGGGATCGACCGTTCGCGCGACACTCTGCTCGAGAATACCCGCCATTTCGCCCGGGGCCTTCCCGCCAATAACGCGCTTCTCTGGGGCGCGCGCGGCATGGGCAAGTCGAGCCTTGTCAAGGCGGTCCATGCCGCGGTGGCGGCCGAGGGGCATCCGCTCAAGCTGGTCGAGGTGCAACGCGAGGATCTGCCCTCGGTCGGGCGGCTGCTGGGGCTGCTGCGGGGAGCCACCGAGCGCTTCGTGCTCTTCTGCGACGATCTTTCCTTCAGCCATGACGACCAGCATTACAAGTCGCTCAAGGCGGTTCTGGACGGCGGCGTAGAGGGGCGGCCCAGGAATGTGGTCTTCTACGCCACCTCGAACCGACGCCACCTGATGCCCCGCGACATGATCGAGAACGAACGTTCGACCGCGATCAGCCCTTCCGAGGCGACCGAAGAGAAGGTGTCGCTTTCGGACCGGTTCGGGCTCTGGCTCGGGTTCCATCCCTGCAGCCAGGACGAGTATCTGGCGATGATCGGCGCCTATTGCGCGGCCTATGGGATCGCGACCGATCCGGAAATCCTCCGCGCCGAGGCGATCGAATGGCAAGCCACGCGCGGGGCGCGTTCGGGCCGGGTCGCCTGGCAGTTCTTCACCGATCTCGCGGCGCGTCGCGGTGTCCGGATCTGACCGCCCGATTCCCCGCTTCTTCTTGGCTTAAATACCCATACCGGCGCCGCAGGCGCCGGTTGAAAAATCTTCGGCGAAGATTTTTGCCCGCAAGGCGCCCCCGCAAGCGGGGGTGCCTTACGGTGTCAGATAGGGCATCGGATCGACGCTTTCGAAGCCCTTGCGAAGCTCGAAATGCAGGAAGGCGGGGTTGCCGGAGCGGACCTGTGCCAAGGTCTGGCCGCGGGTGACCTTGGCCCCCTTCTGCACCGCGATTCCGTCGATATTGGCATAGACCGACAGCATGTTGTCGGCATGGCGCACGACGAGGATCGGAACCTGGTCGGTGTCGCGGGTGATCGCGGCGACGGTGCCGTCGGCAGCCGCCTTGACCGACGTGCCGGCCTTGGCCGAGATGTCGACCCCGTCATTCTTGCCCTTCTGATAGCCGCGGATGATGCTGCCCGAGACAGGCATCGCGAAGCGGGCTGCTGGGGCGCTCTGTTCCTTGGCCATCTGTGGCGAGGCCGGAACGGCGGGCTTGGCCGTGGTCTCGGGCCTGGGCAGGGGCGTGGCCGCCGAGGGCGGGGTCGGGACGGCCGAGCCCTGACCGGGCCTTTCGGTGGTCTGGCTGGTCGCCGCTGCGGCAGAGGCGGCTGCCGTCGCCGGGCCGCTCTGGCGGCTCTGTGCGCTCGCCACCGGGATCAGCAGATACTGTCCCTCGCGCACGGTCAGGTCGGGGCCGAGCCCGTTCCAGTCGGCCAGCGCGCGCGGCGTGACATTGTAAAGCCGGGCAATCGAATAGGCGGTCTCGCCCCGCGCCACCTTGTGCCGGACCGGTTCCTGCCCTGCGGGCTGGCTTGCCGCCGGGGCGGTGCCTCCGGCCCGGTCGAGCGCATTGCCCGCCAGCGTCGCGATATCGACCTGGCCTGCAGGGGTGATGGTGCCATTGCCGGGCGGGGCTGCGGCGATGGCGCCTCCGGGCTCGGCGACCCGGCGGGGCAGGGCGATGATCTCGCCATTGTTCAGCCGAACATCCTCGTTCATGCCGTTATAGGCGGCGAGTTCCGAGACGGGCAGGCCGACCCGGGCGGCCACATCCGTCAGCCGGTCGCCACTGCGCGCCACTGCCACCTGATAATTCGGGTAGGAGATCACGCCGCGCTGATCGGGCTCGGGCCGGGGGGCGGCCTCGACCCGCGGCGGTGAGGGGTTGTTGCCGAGATTGCGGAAATCATAGTCCCAGCCGCTTTCGCAGCCGGCGACCAGGGTCATCCCCAGGCCAAGGGCCAGAAGCCGGGCCGGCAACCGGCGGGCGGGGAAAATAGGGTCCATCGCTCGATCCTCGCTGCGTACGGGGCCCGTTTCGCCGGACCCTCGCCTCTCTCTTTTCCTGCCTCGGCCTCAGTCCTGGCCAAGCCCCTCGAGGAGGGGCACGAACCGGACCTGCCTCAGCTCGTCATAGTCAAAGCCGTTCTCGCCGCGGGTGACCTTGATCAGCCGCTGCACCGTGTCGGACTGACCGACCGGCACGATCATGATACCGCCAACCCGCAACTGCGCCAATAGGGGCCCCGGCGGGTCCTCGGCGGCGGCGGTCACGAGAATGCGGTCGAAGGGCGCCTGATCGGGCAGCCCGCGCGAGCCGTCGGCGGCCATCGCGGTGACATTGGTCAGCCCCAGCGCCTCGAACCGTTTCTGCGCCGCGGCGGCAAGCCTGCGATGGCGTTCCAGCGTATAGACCCGGCGCGAGAGCCGCGACAGCACCGCCGCCTGATAGCCCGAGCCGGTGCCGATCTCGAGCACCTTGTTGCGCGGTTGCAGGTCCAGCGCCTGGGTCATGATCGCGACCACCGAGGGCTGGCTGATGGTCTGGCCGCAGGCGATGGGCAGGGGCGTGTCCTCATAGGCGTGCTGCGCGAAATGGCCGGTAACGAACTGGCCGCGGTCGATCTCCTCCATCGCGGTCAGCACACGCCTGTCGGTCACGCCGCCGGACCTGAGCGCGAACAGGAACTGCATCTTGCGCTCTGCGGTCGAGTGGTCGTTCATCCCAGTCGGGCCTTCACATCGGCAATGCAGTCATGTGCGGTCAGATCGGCCCGAAGCGGCGTCACCGCGATATAGCCATCGAGGTTCAGCGCCGCATCCGAGCCGGCCGCGGTGGGCAGGTTCTGGGCGCCGCCCCGGATCCAGAGGAACTTGCGGCCCGAGGGCGACAGGTGCGGCTCGACCCCGAAGGAGGCATCGCGGCGGTAGCCCTGCGGCCCCACCCGCAGCCCCTTGACCTGATCGGCCGGGACGGGCGGGAAATTCACGTTGTAGAACAGCCGGTAATCGGCGCTGTCCCAGGGGGCGGTGTCAAGCAGAGCGTTGACCGTGGCGGCGCCATGGGCGGCTGCGGCCTCGAATTGCAGGTCTTCGTCGAAATTCAGCGGGCCGAGATATTGCGACAGCGCGATGGCGGGCAGGCCCTGCAGCGCGGCTTCCATCGCGCCGCCGATGGTGCCGGAATACAGCACGTTCTCGGCGGCGTTGTTGCCGCGGTTGACGCCCGAGAGCACCAGATCGGGCCGGGCATCGGTCATCACGTCGTAAAGCCCGGCCAGCACGCAATCGGCGGGCGAGCCCTCGGCGGCGAACCGGCGCGGACCCAGCTCGGCGATCATCATCGGGCGGGTATAGGAAATCATGTGACCCACGCCCGATTGCTCGAAAGCGGGGGCGACGACCCAGACCTCGCCGGTGGGACCGGCCACTTCGGCCGCAATGGCCTCGAGCACCGCCAGCCCGGGCGCGTTGATCCCGTCGTCATTCGTGATGAGAATGCGCATATCTGCTCAACCTTGCCTTATTTCCCTTCCATAGTGGAGCGGGCCCGAGGCGTAAAGGCGATGCCGGGGGCTGCGGCCGGAAACCTTTCCGGACGGGGATGTCGTCGCCCCGCCCCGAAGAGTGCCCGCCCCGGGGTGGGGCAGGCATGGGGCAGGAAGGTCTTTGCGGTGCGGGGCGCGGGAACCGGGACGGGGGCTCAGGCCAGCCCCAGCTCGGCGGCCAGACGGCGCGCCTCGTCGGCCGGGCGTGCCAGCGTGTCGGTCTTCTCACCCGGATAAAGCCGGTTGCGGTGGTTCGTGGGCATCGGCGCGGGCACGAAGCGACGGACATGCACGTCCTGAAGCCGGGCCTGCTCGGCCTCCCAAGCCTGGAACAGCGCGCGCTGTGCGGCCTTGCAGGCGGCATAGGCGCCCAGGAAGGGGCCTTCGGCCGGATCGTCGATCAGGACCGCGCTGCCGCCGCCCGTGGCGGCGCGCAGAAGCGGCGCGACGAAGGATACAAGCACGCCCAGCGCCTCGACATCGGCCTTCACCGCCTTGGTCCAGAACGGCAGGTCGATCTGCTCGGCCGGGCTGAAGGGCGGCGACTGGATCGCGGCATGGACCCAGAGATCGACATGACCCCAGCGGTCATAGATCCCCCGGCACAGCGTGCGCATCGCGTCGGTTTCGGTGATGTCCATGGGCGCCAGCGTCGCGCTGCCGCCCAGGGCCTTGATCCGGTCGTCGAGTTCCTCGAGCGCACCGGTGGTGCGGCCGACCGCGACGACATGATAGCCGGCGCGCGCCAGCTCTTCGGCCACCGCCGCGCCGAATCCGCGCGAGGCGCCAGTCACAAGGGCAAGTTTCTGGTCTGTCATGGACGGTCCTTGGAATACCTGAGCGATGGCGTCAAGATCCCGGTCCCGGACGGGACCGGCCGGGCGACAATCCGGCGCAGGCGGCTATTCGGCCGCCTTGGTCTGGAAGCCCTTCTGGATCATGTCGCTGGGCGCCACCGGGTATTCGCCCGAGAAGCAGGCATCGCAATATTGCGGGCAGCGGTCGTTTCGGCCGGCAGCCTCGCCCGCGGCCCGGTACAGCCCGTCGAGCGAGATGAACCGGAGGCTGTCGACGCCCAGATAGTCGCACATCTCGTCCTCGGACATGCGGCTGGCCAGAAGCTTGTCGCGGTGGGGCGTGTCGACGCCGTAGAAGCAGGGCCAGGCGGTCGGCGGGCTCGCGATCCGGAAATGGACCTCGGCCGCGCCCGCATCGAGGATCATCTCGCGGATCTTGCGGCTGGTCGTGCCGCGCACCACGCTGTCATCGACGAGGACGATCCGCTTGCCAGCGATCAGGGCGCGATTGACGTTCAGCTTGAGCCGGACCCCCATGTTGCGGATCTGCTCGGTCGGTTCGATGAAGGTGCGGCCCATATACTGGTTGCGGATGATCCCCATGCCGTAGGGAATGCCGCTTTCATGGCTGAAACCGATGGCGGCGGGGGTGCCGCTGTCGGGCACCGGGCAGACCAGATCGGCCTCGACCGGCGCCTCGCGGGCCAGCTCGATCCCGATCTGGCGGCGGGTCTCGTAGACCGAGCGGCCGCCCAGGATCGAGTCGGGGCGCGAGAAATAGACATGCTCGAAGATGCAGAAGCGCGAGGAGCGGTGTTCGAACGGGTGGAAGCTCTCGACGCCCTTCTCGGGCGAGATCAGCACCATTTCGCCCGGGGCGACCTCGCGCACGAATTCGGCGCCGATGATGTCGAGCGCACAGGTTTCCGAGCTCAGAACCCAGCCCTCGCCGATCCGGCCCAGCACCAGCGGCCGCACCCCCAGCGGGTCGCGCACGCCGATGAGCTTGGTGCGGGTCATGGCGACCACCGAGAAGGCGCCCTCGACCCGGCGCAGCGCGTCCTTCATCCGCTCGGGGATGGTCTTCTGAAGCGAGCGCGCCATCAGGTGGATGATGCATTCGCTGTCGGAGGAACTCTGGAAGATCGAGCCGTGCTGGATCAGTTCGCGGCGCAGCGCCTCGGCATTGGTGATGTTGCCGTTATGGGCGATGGCGGCGCCGCCCATCGAGAATTCGCCGAAGAAGGGCTGCACGTCGCGGATCGCGGTCTGGCCCTTCGAACCTGCGGTCGAATAGCGGACATGGCCGATGGCCAGCGACCCGGGCAGGGTCTCCATCAGGCTGGCCTTGGTGAAGTTGTCTCGGACATAGCCGAAGCGGTGCGCGGACTGGAACCCGCTTTGGGGCGCGTAGGCGACGATGCCGCCGGCCTCCTGGCCGCGATGCTGCAGCGCATGCAGGCCGAGCGCCACGAAATTGGCGGCATCCGCCAGGCCGATCACGCCGAAAACGCCGCATTCCTCCTTGAGCTTGTCATCGTCGAAGGGATGTGCGGGCGGCATGGTGCGGGTGGAATGCGGGCGCATGGGCGGGGGCTCCGAATCCGTCTGGTGAGGTTGGGCTCTCTCTAGTCGGTCCGGCGCGCGGTGTCACGAAAGGATCATGAATAAAGCTTCACGGCCCCGCGACGCAGGCGGAGGCGGGGCAGTGAAGACGGGCCGCCGAGTGCTGTGGCGGGCCTTTATTGCGGCGCGCCACAGGTGCCGACGAGCTGTTCGTATTGGGTGGTCAGCCAGCCCAGCGCCTGTTCGGGGTCGGCCTCGGCGATCTTGGCGGTCAGCGAGGCGAAGACCGCCGACGAGCGCGAATTTTCGACCGCCGGGAAGCTGTGATCGGTGATCACCATGCCGTAGACGAAGAAGGCGACCGCCACCAGCAGCGCGCCGCGCGCCGCGCCGAACAGAAAGCCGAGGCTCTGGTCGACGCCCCCCAGCACCGAGCCCTGGATCATCGAGGACAGGAGCGGCGTGAACAGAGACACGATCACCAGGGCCACCGCGAAGACCGCCGCGAAGGAGGCCATGATCGAGATCTCGCAGGAACTGCCGATGAAATCGCCCAGGTAAGGGATCTCGCGCACCAGCGGCTCGGCCTGGGGCGCGAAGGTGAAGGCCATGAGTGCGGCGATGATCCAGCCCGCGATCGCCATGATCTCGCGCACCATCCCCCGGGAATAGGCGAGAATGGCCGAAACCAGGATCACGGCGGCAACGATGCCGTCAACGACGGTGAATGATTCCATGGACTCGTCCCTCCTCGGGCTAACCGGCGCCGAAAATTTCCCCGACGAAGGCGGTCAGGTCGGGCATCTGCCGCACCGTCATGCCTCCGGGTGCGCCGAGCTTGCTGCGTTCGGGCGCGATGGCGCTGGAAAAACCAAGTTTCAGCGCCTCTTTCAACCGGTTTTCGGTCTGGGCCACCGGACGCAACGCCCCGGAGAGGGAAATTTCCCCGAAAAGCACGCAATCGGGCGGCAATGCCACATCTTCGCGTGCCGATAACAATGCGGCCGCGACCGCCAGATCGGCGGCGGGCTCGGTCACCTTCAGCCCGCCCGCCACGTTCAGATAGACATCGAAGCCCGCGAAGGGGATGCCGCAGCGCGCCTCTAGCACGGCCAGCGTGGTCGAGAGCCGCCCGGCATCGAGCCCGACCGCGCTGCGTCGCGGTGTGCCCAGCGGCGAGGGGGCGACCAGTGCCTGGATCTCGGTCAGCACCGGCCGGGTGCCCTCGATGCCCGCGAAGACGGCCGCGCCCGGGGCAGGGGTGCCGCGTTCGGACAGGAACAGCGCCGAAGGATTCGCGACCTCGGCAAGCCCGCCGCCGGTCATCTCGAACACCCCGATCTCGTCGGCCGGGCCGAAGCGGTTCTTGACGCTGCGCAGGATCCGGAACTGGTGGCCGCGTTCGCCCTCGAAATAGAGTACCGTGTCGACCATGTGCTCGACCACGCGCGGGCCCGCGATCTGGCCTTCCTTGGTGACATGGCCGACCAGCATCACCGCGGTGCCATGACGCTTGGCGAAGACGGTCAGCTCATGCGCCGAGGCGCGCACCTGGGCGACCGAGCCCGGCGCGCTGTCGACCATGTCGGCCCAGAGCGTCTGGATCGAATCGAGAATCGCCAGATCGGGCTTTTCGGCCTCGAGCGTGGTCAGGATCGCGCGCAGGTCGGTCTCGGTGGCGAGCTTCACCGGTGCCTCGGCCAGCCCCAGCCGTCGCGCCCGCATCCGGACCTGGGCGCTGGCTTCCTCGCCCGAGATGTAAAGGCATTTGAGCCCCTGATTGGCGAAGGCGGCGGCGGCCTGCAAAAGCAAAGTCGACTTGCCGATGCCCGGATCGCCGCCGACCAGAATCGCCGAGGCCGGCACCAGCCCGCCGCCCAGCACCCGGTCGAATTCGCCCAGACCCGAGGCGGCGCGGGGCGGCTCGGGTTCCGAGGTCGCCAGATCGCTGAGCGCCAGCCGCCGGCCGCGCGCGGGGCCCAGGGATTTCGAGGCCGGGCCCGCGCTCAGGGGCGCATCCTCGACGATGGTGTTCCAGGCGCCGCAGGCGTCGCAGCGCCCGGCCCATTTGCTCTGGGTCGCGCCGCAGGCGGTGCAGGTGAAGACGGTTGTCGGTTTGGCCATGCCCCTAGCTGCCCGAGCCGGGGCGCCGTTTCAAGGCCGCATCGCGCGGGCCCGGCTTGCCCCGGGGGCGGGGCCGCGGCTAGGCTTCGACGCGACAGCCGATGGGAGGGGCAGGATGCAGGACGGGCTCGAGATCGTCATCGACGGGCGGGGCGTGGCGCGGCTGACGCTGCGGCGGGCGGAAAAGCACAATGCGCTGTCCTCGGATCTGATCGCGGCGCTGACGGCGGCGGCAGGGCGGCTTGGCGCCGATCCGTCGGTGCGGGCGGTGGTGCTGACGGGCGCGGGCGAAAGCTTCTGCGCGGGGGGCGACCTGGGATGGATGAAGGCGCAGATGCAGGCCGATGGCGCCAGCCGCGCCACCGAGGCGCGCAAGCTTGCGGCCATGCTGCGCGCGCTCAACGAGATGCCGAAGCCGCTGATCGGCCGGGTCCAGGGCCAGGCCTATGGCGGCGGCGTCGGGCTGATTGCCGTCTGCGACGTGGCGATCGGGGTCGAGACCGCTCGGTTTGCCCTGACCGAAACCCGGCTCGGGCTGACGCCTGCCACGATCGGTCCCTATGTCGTGGCGCGGCTCGGGGCGGCTCGGGCCAGGCGGGTGTTCATGTCGGGGCGGCGTTTCGACGCGGCCGAGGCGGTCGGGCTGGGGCTTCTGGCGCGTGCCGTGCCCGACGCGGCGCTGGAGGCGGCCGTCGAGGCCGAGATCGCGCCCTATCTGGCCTGTGCTCCGGGCGCGGTCGCGCTGGCCAAGGCGCAGGTCCTGAGCCTCGGGCCGCGGATCGACGAGGCGGCGATCGAGGCCAGCATCGCGCAGCTTGTCGCAGCCTGGGAAACGGAGGAGGCTGCCGAGGGAATCGCGGCCTTCTTCGCGCGTCGCAAACCGGCCTGGAGCGGCACGGCCGAGCCCTGACGCCTCTCGACGGCAAGGCGTAAACGGGCCGAAAACAAGGCAGAAACCCAGATTTTACGGCGCTTTGATGGCAAAAGCCGGAGTGTCGCATTTTCAATGCGCACGACTGTATACATTTCCGCTGAGGCGCTGTAACAGAGGGGCGCGGATCGCGGGGCGGGCCTGTTGACCCTCTGCCGCGCCCCCGACTAACGTCACGGTCGGAAAACCAGTGCGCGTGGCACCGGGCCGCGCGCGGCAAGATAGGGAGACCAAGGTGGACCAGCTCCTGAGCAACTACCTTCCCATTGCGATCTTCTTCGGCATGTCCATCGCGCTGGGGCTTATCCTCATGCTGTCGGCGGTGATCGTGGCGGTCCGCCACCCCGACCCCGAGAAGCTTTCTGCCTATGAATGCGGCTTCAACGCCTTCGACGATGCGCGCATGACCTTCGATGTCCGGTTCTACCTCGTGGCGATCCTTTTCATCATCTTTGACCTCGAGATTGCATTTCTCTTCCCTTGGGCCGTCGCTTTCGGCACCATCGGTCTTGTCGGGTTCTGGTCGATGATGGTTTTCCTTGCCGTTCTGACGATCGGCTTTGCCTATGAATGGAAGAAAGGGGCGCTCGAATGGGCGTGATGACCGGCCCCAATACTGCCGGGGGCGACCGCGAGGTGGCCACCCAGGCGCTGAATGCCGAGCTGCAGGACCGGGGTTTCCTCGTGACCTCGACGGCCGACATCATCAACTGGGCGCGCACCGGCAGCCTGCACTGGATGACCTTCGGCCTGGCCTGCTGTGCTGTCGAGATGATGCAGGTCTCGATGCCGCGCTACGATCTGGAGCGCTTCGGCACCGCGCCGCGCGCAAGCCCGCGCCAGTCCGACCTGATGATCGTCGCGGGCACGCTGACCAACAAGATGGCGCCCGCGCTGCGCAAGGTCTATGACCAGATGCCCGAGCCGCGCTATGTGATCTCGATGGGATCCTGTGCCAATGGCGGCGGCTATTACCACTATTCCTATTCGGTGGTGCGCGGCTGCGACCGCGTGGTGCCGGTCGACATCTACGTGCCGGGCTGCCCGCCCACGGCCGAAGCCCTGCTTTACGGATTGTTGCAGCTTCAGCGCAAGATCCGTCGCACCGGGACCATCGTGAGGTAAGCCATGGATGAGTCGCTGAAAGAACTCGGCGCCCTGATCGCGGCCAAGCGCCCCGACTGCGTGATCGGCTGGGAGGTCGCGCATCGCGAGCTCAATATCGACGCCGCGCCGGCCGCGATCGTCGCGCTGACCGAATTCCTGCGCTCGGATGCGGGCTGCCGGTTCTCGTCGCTGGTCGACATCACCGCCGTCGATCATCCCGAGCGCGAGGCCCGCTTCGTCGTGGTCTATCACTTCCTGTCGATGTACCAGAACCAGCGGATCCGTGTCCGCTGCGCGCTGCGCGAGGACGAGATGATCCCCTCGATCGTGTCGGTCCACCCCTCGGCCAACTGGTTCGAGCGCGAGGTGTTCGACATGTTCGGCATCATCTTCTCGGGCCATCCCGACCTGCGCCGGCTGCTGACCGATTACGGCTTCCGCGGCCATCCGCTGCGCAAGGATTTCCCGACCACCGGCTATACCGAGGTCCGCTATGACGAGGCGCAGAAGCGCGTGGTCTACGAACCGGTGAAGCTGGTGCAGGAATTCCGCCAGTTCGACTTCATGTCGCCCTGGGAAGGCGCCGATTATATCCTGCCCGGCGACGAGAAGGCGAAGGCCTGATGGAACGGTTCTGCGACAGTCCCGTCATCGCCCGCTCCGGCGGCAAAGACGATCGCGCGGCCGCTCTCCGGCCGGGGCGGCAACATGGTTTCGGGGCCGGCGCGGCCACCCGGATCGAGGTGTGAGATGAAGGACAACGCCTTTCAGGACGTGCGGACCGGCGAACAGAAGATCCGCAACTTCAACATCAACTTCGGCCCGCAACACCCTGCGGCGCACGGGGTTCTCCGGCTTGTGCTGGAACTTGACGGCGAGATCGTCGAGCGTGCCGACCCGCATATCGGGCTGCTTCACCGCGGCACCGAGAAGCTGATGGAAAGCCGCACCTATCTGCAGAACCTGCCCTATCTCGACCGGCTCGACTATGTGGCCCCGATGAACCAGGAACATGCCTGGTGTCTGGCCATCGAGAAGCTGACCGGCACCGAGGTGCCGCGCCGCGCGCAGCTGATCCGTGTGCTGTTCTCGGAAATCGGCCGGGTGCTGAACCACCTGCTGAACGTCACCACGCAGGCGATGGATGTCGGCGCGCTGACGCCGCCGCTCTGGGGCTTCGAGGAACGCGAGAAGCTGATGGTGTTCTATGAGCGGGCCTGCGGGGCGCGGCTCCACGCCGCCTATTTCCGGCCCGGTGGGGTGCACCAGGACCTGACGCCGCAACTGATCGAGGATATCGACGCCTGGGCGGAGGACTTCCCCCGCGTGCTCGATGATATCAACGGCCTGCTGACCGAGAACCGGATCTTCAAGCAGCGCAACGTCGATATCGGCGTCGTTTCCGAGCAGGACATTCTCGACTGGGGATTCTCGGGCGTGATGGTGCGCGGCTCGGGGCTGGCCTGGGACCTGCGCCGGGCGCAGCCCTATGAATGCTACGACGAGTTCGAGTTCGACATTCCGGTGGGCAAGAACGGCGATTGCTACGACCGCTATCTGGTGCGCATGGAAGAAATGCGGCAGTCGACCCGGATCATTCGCCAGGCCTGTGCCAAGCTGCGCAAGGAACCGGGCGAGATTCTGGCCCGGGGCAAGATCACGCCGCCGAAACGGTCCGACATGAAGACCTCGATGGAAGCGCTGATCCATCACTTCAAGCTTTACACCGAAGGCTTCCACGTCCCCGCCGGCGAGGTCTATGCCGCGGTCGAGGCGCCGAAGGGCGAATTCGGCGTCTATATGGTGGCCGATGGCACCAACAAGCCCTACCGCGCCAAGCTGCGTGCCCCGGGCTTCCTGCATATGCAGGCGATGGATTTCATCTCGAAGGGCCACATGCTGGCCGACGTGGCGGCGATCATCGGCACGCTCGACATCGTCTTCGGCGAGGTCGACAGATGACCTGCGCCGCCCAACCCCAAGTTTTCGAAGAGTTTTGCGACCGATGCTGAGACGCCTTCACCCCGAGCAGCCCGACAGTTTCGCCTTCACGCCCGAGAACCGCAAATGGGCCGAGGCGCAGCTGACGAAATATCCGGAAGGCCGTCAGGCCTCGGCCGTGATCCCGCTTCTGTGGCGGGCGCAGGAGCAGGAAGGCTGGCTGACGCGTCCGGCGATCGAGCATGTCGCCGACATGCTGGGCATGGCCTATATCCGCGTGCTCGAGGTCGCGACCTTCTACTTCATGTTCCAGCTCGCGCCGGTGGGCTCGGTCGCCCATGTGCAGGTTTGCGGCACCACCTCCTGCCTGATCTGCGGCGCCGAGGACCTGATCTCGGTGTGCAAGGAAAAGATCGCGCCCGAGCCGCATATGCTCTCGGCCGATGGCCGGTTCAGCTGGGAAGAGGTCGAATGCCTCGGCGCCTGCTCGAACGCGCCGATGATCCAGGTCGGCAAGGATTATTACGAGGACCTCACCGCCGAGAGCCTCGCTGCGATCCTCGACAAGCTGGCGCGGGGCGAGGTCCCGGTGCCGGGGCCGCAGAACGGCCGCTTCGCCTCGGAGCCCAAGGGCGGGCTCACGAGCCTGACCGATGGCGAGAAGGTCAATGAACATAATGCTTCTGCCGCCCGCGCTCTGGCGGTCGGTGACGGCATCAAGCGGATCGACGGAACGGAAGTGCCGCTTCTGACGCCCTGGCGGGGCGCGGGGGCTGCGGCGGAAGACGTCAAGACAGACGGAAGCTAAAGCGTTACAAATGGCGTCGGAGAACAACCGTCGTAGCGGAGAGAACGCATGAACATTTCTCGCACAGAAGCAAGATTCAAGTTTGCCATCTTCTGGTGGCTGGTCGCCGCGCTTTGCGGGCTGACCGTGGCCACCATCGGCTATGGTGTCGGCCTCTGGGCCCTGGGCGCCTTCGTCGGCGGCTTCGGCACCTTCATCGTTGCCGGCGTCGTCCTGACCTGGGCCTTCTGCCATACCGATGCCGAATTCTCGGCGATGGTGGCCAAGAAGCGCGAGGCCATGGCCGCCATGAAGCCCTATCGCGACGCCAATGCGGCGATCGTGATCCCGAACCGTCCGAAACCCGGCGGTCCGAAAGTGGCGCCGACCGTTCCGAGATCCGCGCCGAAGGCGCCCGCCGCCGCTCCCGCGGCCCGGGTCGCGCCGAAGGCCGCCGTTGCGGAGACCGCGTCCCCAAAGCCTGAGGCGGCGCCCACTGCCGCCCAAGAAAAGGTGGGGAACGGTCCTGCCGCGCTGTCGGCTCCCAGGGCCGGTGGTGCCGACGACCTGAAGAGGATCAAGGGCGTCGGTCCGAAACTCGAGAAGCAGGTGAACGATCTGGGGATCTACCACTACGACCAGATCGCATCCTGGACGGCCGAAGATGTGGCCTGGATGGATGAGAACCTGGAAGGCTTCAAGGGCCGTGTCAGCCGGGATGACTGGGTGGCACAGGCCAGGGCTCTGGCCAGCGAAGGCTGAGCCCGGCAGGGGATGACCCGGCGCCGCTTGTCGGCAGGGGGCGTCCTTCTGCACAGACGATACGATTGTGCCCGGCGGGCGGCGATGCCTGCCTGCCGGACGCGCCAAGACCCAGCAGGCCGTGAGGCCGCGTCAGGACAACACAGCGGGGACGAACCATGCTGACGGATCAGGATCGGATCTTTACCAATCTTTACGGGATGTCCGACCGCACACTTTCCGGCGCGCGCGCCCGCGGACATTGGGACGGCACGGCTCAGATCATCGCCAAGGGCCGCGACTGGATCATCGACGAGATGAAGAAATCCGGTTTGCGCGGCCGTGGCGGGGCGGGTTTCCCTACCGGGCTTAAATGGTCCTTCATGCCGAAGGAAAGTGACGGAAGGCCGCACTACCTTGTCATCAATGCCGACGAGTCCGAGCCCGGCACCTGCAAGGACCGCGAGATCATGCGGCATGACCCGCATACGCTGATCGAGGGCGCGCTGATCGCCTCGTTCGCGATGCAGGCCCATGCCTGCTACATCTACATCCGCGGCGAATATATCCGCGAGCGCGAGGCGCTGCAGGCGGCCATCGACGAGGCCTATGATGCCGGGCTTCTGGGGCGGAACGCCGCGAAGACCGGCTGGGATTTCGATCTTTACCTTGCCCATGGCGCGGGCGCCTATATCTGCGGCGAGGAAACCGCGCTTCTGGAAAGCCTCGAGGGCAAGAAGGGCATGCCGCGGATGAAGCCGCCGTTCCCGGCGGGGGCCGGGCTTTACGGCTGCCCGACCACGGTCAACAATGTTGAATCGATCGCGGTGGTGCCGACCATCCTGCGTCGCGGCGGCGACTGGTTCGCCTCGTTCGGGCGTCCGAACAATGCCGGCACCAAGCTCTTTGCGGTCTCGGGGCATGTGAACCGGCCCTGCGTGGTCGAGGAAAGCATGTCGATCGGCCTGCGCGAGCTTCTCGACCGCCATTGCGGCGGCGTGCGCGGCGGCTGGGAAAACCTCAAGGCGGTGATCCCGGGCGGCTCGTCGGTGCCGCTTCTGCCGGCCCAGATCTGCGAAGACGCGATCATGGATTTCGACTGGCTGCGCGAGCAGAAATCGGGCCTGGGCACGGCGGCGGTGATCGTGATGGATCAGTCGACCGATGTCATCAAGGCGATCTGGCGTCTGGCCTCGTTCTACAAGCATGAAAGCTGCGGCCAGTGCACGCCCTGTCGCGAAGGCACCGGCTGGATGATGCGGGTGATGGACCGTCTGGTGCGCGGCGAGGCAGAGATCGAAGAGATCGACATGCTCTTCGACGTGACGAAGCAGGTCGAGGGCCACACCATCTGTGCGCTCGGCGATGCCGCAGCCTGGCCGATCCAGGGCCTGATCCGGCATTTCCGCGACGAGATCGAGGACCGGATCCGCGCCCGCAAGACCGGCCGTACCAGCGCGGTGGCGGCCGAGTGAACGCGATTGCGGTCATATCGCCCCTGGCCCGGGCCGCGGCGCTTGCCGCTGGGCTTGGCGCGGGGCTTGCTGCCGCCACGGTGTCGGCCGCGGGCGCCGATGCGCGTCCGGCGCTTGGCGAGCAGGCCGAGATCGTCGGGGGGCTGCAGGTGATCGCCACGGCGAACATGATCCGCAAGAAATGCCCCTCGATCGAGGCCCGGATGCTGACCGCCTATGGCTACATGCAGAGGCTGAAGACGAAGGCCTCGCGGCTGGGCTATCCCGATGCCGAGATCCGGGCCTTTGTCGATGACAAGGCCGAGAAGGCGCGGGTCGAGGGCGCCGCCCGCGACTGGCTGGCGGCCCGGGGCGTGCGCTTCGACGAGCCCCAGAGCTATTGCCCCGTCGGCCTGGCCGAGATCCGGTCCCGGACCGAGATCGGCCGTCTTCTGAGGACGCGCTAGTCATGGCGGTGCGGGCAGGAACTGACGGGATGGCGGCCGGGCGGACCGCGCCCGCGACAGGAACGGGCGCAGGGCGCGCCCGCTTCGTGATCTAGGATACGCGCGCCCCGCCGGACCGGGGCGGGACGACGCAGCAAGCGACAAGGCAAGAGCATGGCAGAGCTACGCAAGATCATCATCGACGGCACCGAGATCGAGGTCGACCCGGCCATGACGGTGCTTCAGGCCTGCGAGGTTGCCGGGATCGAGATCCCGCGCTTCTGCTATCATGAACGCCTCTCGATCGCCGGCAACTGCCGGATGTGTCTGGTCGAGATCGTCGGCGGCCCGCCGAAGCCCGCCGCCTCCTGCGCGATGCAGGTCAAGGATCTGCGGCCCGGCCCCGACGGCGCGCCGCCGGTCGTGAAGACCAATTCGCCCATGGTCAAGAAGGCCCGCGAGGGGGTGATGGAGTTCCTGCTCATCAACCACCCGCTCGACTGCCCGATCTGCGACCAGGGCGGCGAATGCGACCTGCAGGACCAGGCCATGGCCTATGGCGTCGATTTCAGCCGCTACCGCGAGCCCAAGCGCGCCTCTATCGACCCCGATCTGGGCCCGCTCGTCGGCACCTGCATGACCCGCTGCATCTCCTGTACCCGCTGCGTGCGCTTCACCACCGAGGTGGCGGGCATCACCCAGATGGGCCAGACCGGGCGCGGCGAGGATGCCGAGATCACCTCCTATCTGGGCCAGACGCTCGACAGCGAGCTGCAGGGCAACATCATCGACCTTTGCCCGGTCGGTGCGCTGACCTCGAAGCCCTACGCCTTCACCGCCCGGCCCTGGGAGCTGACCAAGACCGAGACCATCGACGTGATGGACGCGCTCGGCTCGAATATCCGTGTCGATACCAAGGGCCGCGAAGTGATGCGGATCCTGCCGCGCAACCATGACGGCGTGAACGAGGAATGGATCTCGGACAAGACCCGCTTCGTCTGGGACGGCCTGAGACGCCAGCGGCTCGACCGGCCCTATATCCGCGAGAACGGCAGGCTGCGTCCGGCAAGCTGGGCCGAGGCGCTGCGCGCCGCCGCCGCCGCCATGACCGGGCGCAAGGTGACCGGTCTGATCGGCGATCTGGCCCCGGCCGAGGCGATTTTCGCGCTGAAATCGCTGGTCGAGGGGCTGGGCGGTACCGTCGAATGCCGGACAGACGGCGCCAGGCTGCCGGCGGGCAACCGCTCGGCCTATGTCGGCACCGCCGCCATCGAGGATATCGACAGCGCGCGGCAGATCTATCTGATCGGCAGCAATCCGCGTGCCGAAGCGCCGGTGCTGAACGCACGGATCCGCAAGGCCTGGCTGCATGGCGCGGCGGTGCACCGGGTCGGTCCTGTCGTCGATCTGACCTATGACGTGATCGAGGAAGGCACCGACCGCGCCGCGCTGCTCCGGCTGGCGGGCGCGGCCGAGAAGACCGAGAACGCGCTGGTGATCGTCGGGCAGGGGGCGCTGACCGAGGCCGATGGCGAAGCCGTCCTCAGCCAGGCGATGGCGCTGGCCGGTCGGCTGGGCGCGGGCCTCCTGGTGCTGCATACCGCGGCGTCGCGGGTCGGCGCGATGGATCTGGGCGCCGTGACCGAAGGCGGCATCGAGGCCGCGACCGGCGGGGCCGAGGTGATCTACAATCTCGGTGCCGACGAAGTCGAGATCGGTGCCGGTCCCTTCGTGATCTATCAGGGCAGCCATGGCGATCGCGGGGCGCATCGTGCCGACGTGATCCTGCCCGGCGCGGCCTATACCGAAGAGGCCGGTCTGTTCGTCAATACCGAGGGCCGGCCGCAGCTGGCGGTTCGCGCGGGCTTCCCGCCGGGCGAGGCCAAGGAAAACTGGGCGATCCTGCGGGCGCTGTCGGCCGAGCTCCAGGCGAAGCTGCCCTTCGACACCCTGACCCAGCTGCGGCGCAAGCTGACCGCGGTGCATCCCGATCTGGGACTGGTCGACGAGGTGATCGAGAACCACTGGCGCCCGCTTGAACTGTCCGAACCGGGCAAGGCCGAGTTCCGCTATGCGGTCAGGGATTTCTACCTGACCAACCCGATCGCGCGGGCCTCGGCGCTGATGGCCGAGCTGTCGGCCAGTGCCAGCGCCCGGCGCGCGGCGCCGATGGCGGCCGAATAGGGGTGACCTGCGGGGCGCGGCATATGGCGGGGCTGGCCCTCGCGGTTGCGACCGGCAGCACGGCGGGCTGTTCGCCCCTGCCCGGTGCCAGCGCCCCGGGCCGCGCGCCCGCCTATCTCGGCGCCGAGACGGTGGCGCTTAAGGACGGTCTGGTCTCGGTCGCGCTGCGGATGCGCGCGCCTGACGGGGTCGGGGGGCTTGACGATTACGGGCGTTGCGCGGTTGCGCGCCATGCGCTCGACAACGGCTACGGCTTCGCGCGCCATCTGCGCACGACGCTTGGCCGGGAAGGGGGCGGCGTCTGGACGGCGGACGCGGTCTACATGATGACAAGGACGTTTCCGCGAGGCGTCAGCCGGGTCGATGCCCGGCAGGAAATACGGGACTGCGCCGCGCGGGGCATACCGACGGTCTGAGGAATGACGAGGCGAGATGGCTGACTTCATGGATACCGGCATTGGGCTGGCGCTGACGATCATGGGACATGGCCTTCTGGTCATTGCCTTCGTGATGATCTCGCTGCTGTTCCTGGTCTATGGCGACCGCAAGATCTGGGCGGCGGTGCAGATGCGGCGCGGGCCCAACGTGGTGGGGGTGTTCGGGCTGCTGCAGACCGTCGCCGACGCGCTGAAATACGTGGTCAAGGAGGTGATCATCCCGGCGGGGGCGGACCGGCCGGTCTTCCTGATCGCGCCGCTGATCGCCTTCGTGATGCCGCTGCTCTGCTGGGCGGTGATCCCGTTCTCGGACCGGCTGGTGATGGCCGACATCAACGTTGCCGTGTTGTACATCCTCGCGATCTCCTCGCTCGAGGTCTACGGCGTGATCATGGGCGGCTGGGCCTCGAACTCGAAATACGCCTTCCTCGGCTCGCTGCGCTCGGCGGCGCAGATGATCTCGTACGAGGTGTCGATCGGGCTGATCATCATCGGCGTGATCCTCTCGACCGGCTCGCTGAATTTCGGGGATATCGTCGCCGCCCAGGATGGCCGCTTCGGCTTCCTGTCCTGGTACTGGCTGCCGCATTTCCCGATGGTGTTCCTGTTCTTCATCTCGGCCCTGGCCGAGACCAACCGCCCGCCCTTCGACCTTCCCGAGGCCGAGTCGGAACTGGTCGCGGGCTATCAGGTGGAATACGGCTCGACGCCCTTCCTGCTGTTCATGGCCTGCGAATATATCGCGATATTCCTGATGTGCGCGCTGATGAGCATCCTGTTCTTCGGCGGCTGGCTGTCGCCCATCCCGGGCCTGCCCGACGGCGCGATCTGGATGGTCGGCAAGATGGCGGTGTTCTTCTTCCTCTTCTCGATGGTCAAGGCCATCGTCCCGCGCTACCGCTACGACCAGCTGATGCGGCTGGGCTGGAAGGTGTTCCTGCCGATGTCGCTGATCTGGGTTGTCGCGGTGGCCTTCTTCGCTCAATTCGAACTGTTCGGCGGCGCCTATGCCCGCTGGGCGGTGGGAGGCTGACATGGCTGCAATCGACTGGCAAAGGGCGGGCAAGTACTTCCTGCTTCTGGACTTCTTCGAAGGCTTCAAGCTCGGGATGAAGTATTTCTTCGCCCCCAAGGCCACGCTGAACTATCCGCATGAGAAGGGGCCGCTCAGCCCGCGCTTCCGGGGCGAGCATGCGCTCAGGCGCTATCCCTCGGGTGAGGAGCGCTGCATCGCCTGCAAGCTCTGCGAGGCGATCTGCCCGGCCCAGGCCATCACCATCGATGCCGAACCCCGCGAGGACGGCTCGCGCCGGACCACGCGCTACGACATCGACATGACCAAGTGCATCTATTGCGGCTTCTGCCAGGAGGCCTGCCCGGTTGATGCCATCGTCGAGGGCCCGAATTTCGAATTCGCGACCGAAACCCGCGAAGAGCTGTTCTACGATAAGGCCAAGCTGCTGGAGAACGGCGACCGCTGGGAGGCCGAGATCGCCCGCAACCTCGAACTGGATGCGCCCTACAGATGAGCGGATACGCGAAACTCTTCGAACAGATGCTGGAGCAGAGCCACAAGATGGCCCGCACCTTCAACCCGGCGCTGGAGAGCTTCCAGGTGCACGGGTTCGACAAGCTGATCCCGACCATGCCCAAGGATTTCATGGACATGATGTGGGGCAACACGTTCAACCCCGAGGGGCTGGACAGCAAGACCCGGCTTCTGGTCGTGGTCGCGGGGCTGACGGTCCTGGGCGCGCAGGCCGATGCCCAGTTCAAGATCGCCGTGCGCCATGCGCTCGAGGCGGGGGCTACGGAACGCGAGATTGCCGAGGTGATCTACCAGATGGCGATGCTGGGCGGCATTCCCGCCATGAGCCGGGCGCTGGACCTGGCGCAGGCGGTATTCGACGACAAGGACGAGGAGACGGGCAAATGACCCTGGGTGAATTCGCGTTCTATGCGTTTTCGGTGGTGACCGTGGTCTCGGGCCTGTTCGTGGTCCTGGCACGCAACCCCGTGCATTCGGTCCTGTGGCTGATCCTGGCCTTTCTCAGCTCGGCCGGGCTCTTCGTGCTTCTGGGCGCCGAGTTCGTCGCGATGCTGATGGTCATCGTCTATGTCGGCGCCGTCGCCGTCTTGTTCCTCTTCGTGGTGATGATGCTCGATGTCGATTTCTCCGAGCTCAAGGCGAAGATGGCGGCCTATTTCCCGATTGCGGGGCTGATCGGCGCGGTGTTCCTGGCCCAGCTGGTGCTGGTCTTCGGGGTCTGGAAAAGCTCGGACGGCGCCGCTGCGCTGCGGGGCGCGCCGACGCCGGACCCGGCCGAGATCCACAACACTCTGGCCCTGGGGCAGCTCATCTATGTCGACTACATCCATCTCTTCCAGGCTGCGGGGCTGGTGCTTCTGGTCGCGATGGTCGGCGCCATCGTGCTGACCCTGCGCCACCGGCCGAACGTCAAGCGTCAGAACGTGCTGGCGCAGATGTACCGCGATCCGGCGAAGGCGATGGAGCTGAAGGATGTCAAACCGGGGCAGGGGCTGTGAACGGCCCCACGATCCCGGAACGGAAGGGACTAGCGGGCGGACGGCCCGGAGGAACGGAATGATCGGACTGGAACATTACCTGACGGTGGCCGCGGCGTTGTTCGTCATCGCCATCTTCGGGATCTTCGTGAACCGCAAGAACGTGATCGTCATCCTGATGTCGATCGAGCTGATGCTCTTGTCGGTCAATATCAACCTGGTCGCCTTCTCGGCCTATCTGGGCGATCTGGTCGGCCAGATCTTCACCATGTTCGTGCTGACCGTCGCCGCTGCCGAAGCCGCCATCGGGCTTGCCATCCTGGTCTGCTTCTTCCGCAACCGCGGCTCGATTGCGGTCGACGATGTCAACGTGATGAAAGGCTAGGGGCTCATGGAAAAGATCATCCTCTTCGCCCCGCTGATCGGCGCGCTTCTGTGCGGCTTCGGCTACCGGATGTTCGGCGAGAAGGCCGCGATGTGGATCACCACGGCGATGGTGTTCCTGTCGATGCTGTTCTCCTGGGTCGTCTTCATGGGCTTCGACGGCGAGATGCGCCAGGTCGAGATCTTCCGCTGGATCGACAGCGGCAGCTTCGTGGCCGACTGGGCGATCCGCGTCGACCGGCTGACCGCGATCATGCTGATCGTGGTGACGACGGTCTCGGCCTTCGTCCATCTCTACAGCTTCGGCTACATGGCGCATGACCCGGAATGGCGCGAGGGCGAAAGCTACAAGCCGCGCTTCTTCGCCTATCTGTCCTTCTTCACCTTCACCATGCTGGCGCTGGTGACGGCCGACAACCTTGTCCAGCTGTTCTTCGGCTGGGAGGGCGTGGGCGTCGCCTCCTATCTGCTGATCGGATTCTATTACCGCAAACCCTCGGCCAATGCCGCCGCGATCAAGGCCTTCGTGGTCAACCGGGTCGGCGATTTCGGTTTCCTGCTGGCGATGTTCGCGCTGTTCTTCCTGCTCGACAGCGTCCGCTTCGACGACATCTTCGACAAGGCGCCAGAGCTCGCGGCAACCCAGCTCAGCTTCCTGAGCGGCAGCTGGAACGCGGCCAATGTGGTGGGCGTTCTGCTCTTCATCGGCGCGATGGGGAAATCGGCACAGCTTTTCCTGCATACCTGGCTGCCCGACGCGATGGAGGGGCCGACGCCGGTCTCGGCGCTGATCCACGCCGCGACCATGGTCACGGCCGGGGTGTTCCTCGTCTGCCGGATGTCGCCGGTGCTGGAATTCGCCCCCGATGCCAAGAATATGATCGTCTTCATCGGCGCGGTCACCGCCTTCTTCGCGGCGACGGTGGGGCTGGTGCAGAACGACATCAAGCGCGTGATCGCCTATTCGACCTGTTCGCAGCTGGGCTACATGTTCGTGGCGGCGGGCGTCGGGGTCTATTCGGCGGCGATGTTCCACCTGCTGACGCATGCCTTCTTCAAGGCACTGCTGTTCCTCTGCGCGGGCTCGGTCATCCATGCCATGCATCACGAACAGGACATGCGGAACTATGGCGGGCTCAGGAAGAAGATCCCCTTCACCTTCTGGACGATGGTGATCGGCACGCTGGCCATCACCGGCGTCGGCATTCCGCTGACCCATATCGGCTTCGCGGGCTTCCTGTCTAAGGACGCCATCATCGAGAGCGCCTGGGGCGGGCATGCCTATTTCGCCTTCTGGATGCTCGTGATCGCCGCGGCCTTCACCAGCTTCTATTCCTGGCGGCTGATCTTCATGACCTTCTTCGGCGAGGCGCGGGGCGACCGGCACACTCATGAGCATGCCCATGAAAGCCCCTCGACCATGCTGGTGCCGCTTGGCGTGCTGAGCGTCGGCGCGGTGCTTGCGGGCATGCTGTGGTACGGCAACTTCTTCGGCAGCCATGACCAGGTGAACCGGTTCTACGGCGTGCCCTCGCATGAGGTCGTGGCCGGGATCGGCGATCATGGCGACACCCCCACCGAGAGCGCGGCCGCGCTGCCGGGGCAGGGGGCGATCTATACCGCACCAGACAACCACGCGATGGAGAACGCGCATCATGCGCCCAAATGGGTCAAGGCCTCGCCCTTCCTGGCGATGCTGGCGGGCTTCGCCGTGGCCTGGATGTTCTACATCAAGTCGCCCGAGCTTCCGGTCCGGACCGCGCGTGCGGCCCGTCCGCTCTATTTGTTCCTGCTGAACAAGTGGTATTTCGACGAGCTTTATGACGCGATCATCGTCCAGCCCGCGCGCAATATCGGCCGGGCGCTCTGGAAGGGAGGCGATGGCGGCATCATCGATGGCGGCATCAACGGGGTGGCGATGGGCATCGTGCCCTTCTTCACCCGCCTCGCGGGCCGGCTGCAGTCGGGCTATCTCTATCACTATGCCTTCGCCATGGTCATCGGCATTGCCGTACTCGTCACCTGGATGGCGCTGACCGGGGGAGCCCAGTAATGGACAACCTGCTTTCCATCATCACCTTCACGCCGCTGATCGCGGCGCTGATCCTGGGCGTCTTCCTCAAGGGCGACAGCCCGTCGGACCAGACCAATGCGAAATGGGTGGCGCTGATCGCGACGACGGCGACCTTCCTGATCTCGCTTTTCGTGCTGTTCGAGTTCGATCCCTCCGATACCGGCTTCCAGTTCGTCGAGGACCGCTCCTGGCTTCTGGGCCTGCGCTACAAGATGGGCGTCGACGGGATCTCGGTCCTGTTCGTGATGCTCACCACCTTCCTGATGCCGATCACCATTGGCGCCTGCTGGACGGTGACGCACCGGGTCAAGGAATACATGATCGCCTTCCTGGTGCTAGAGACGCTGATGCTGGGCGTGTTCTGCGCGCTCGATCTGGTGCTCTTCTACCTGTTCTTCGAAGGCGGCCTGATCCCGATGTTCCTGATCATCGGCATCTGGGGCGGCAAGGAGCGGATCTACGCCACCTTCAAGTTCTTCCTCTACACCTTCCTCGGCTCGGTGCTGATGCTGGTGGCGATGCTGGCGATGTATATCGATGCCGGCACCACCGACATCCCGACCCTGCTGACGCATCAGTTCAGCGCGGGCGACATCGTGATCGGCGGCAAGACCGTGGTCGGCGGCATGCAGACCTTCCTGTGGCTGGCCTTCCTCGCCTCTTTCGCGGTCAAGATGCCGATGTGGCCGGTCCATACCTGGCTGCCCGATGCCCACGTGCAGGCGCCGACGGCGGGCTCGGTGGTGCTGGCGGCGATCATGCTGAAGATGGGGGGCTACGG
This sequence comes from Rhodovulum sp. HP10, assembly GCF_047553435.1. NCBI lineage: Bacteria > Pseudomonadati > Pseudomonadota > Alphaproteobacteria > Rhodobacterales > Paracoccaceae > Rhodovulum > Rhodovulum sp. HP10. The sequence goes on along the minus strand of NZ_CP180201.1, from coordinate 758,058 downwards.
CTTCCTGCGCTTCAGCCTGCCGATGTTCCCGGTGGCCTCGGATATCTGGGCGCCGCTGATCTTCTGGCTCTCGGCCATCGCCATCGTCTACACCTCGCTGGTGGCGCTTGCGCAGAAGGACATGAAGAAGCTGATCGCCTATTCCTCGGTCGCCCATATGGGCTACGTGACCATGGGGATCTTCGCGGCGAACCAGCAGGGCGTCGACGGCGCGATCTTCCAGATGCTGAGCCACGGCTTCGTCTCGGGCGCGCTCTTTCTTTGCGTCGGCGTCATCTATGACCGCATGCACACCCGCGAGATCGAGGCCTATGGCGGGCTCGTGAACCGGATGCCGGCCTATGCGCTGATCTTCATGCTGTTCACCATGGCCAATGTCGGCCTGCCGGGCACCAGCGGCTTCATCGGCGAGTTCCTGACGCTGGCGGGCATCTTCCAGGTCAATACCTGGGTGGCGGCTGTCGCGGCGACCGGGGTGATCCTGTCGGCCGCCTATGCGCTCTGGCTCTATCGCCGGGTGGTGTTCGGCGACCTGATCAAGGAATCGCTCCGGACCATCAGCGACATGAACCTGCGCGAGCGGGCGATCTTCGCGCCGCTGGTGGCGATGACCCTGCTTCTGGGCGTCTATCCGGCATTGGTGACCGACATCATCGGGCCCTCGGTCGAGGCGCTTATTTCGAACTACCAGACGGCACTGGCCGAGACCGCGGTCTCGACCCAGCTGGCCGGAAACTGAGGGGAACGAGATGATCTCTGACGATCTTTCCGTCGTCCTGCCGGAAATCATCCTTTCGGTCTACGCGATGCTGGCACTGGTCGGGGCCGTCTATACCGGCAAGGACAGGGCGGCACCGGTGCTGGTCTGGACCACCTCGGCGCTGATGCTGGCGCTGGCGGTCTGGATCGGCGTGACCGCCGGGCCGACCAGAACCGCCTTCGGCGGCGCGCTGATCGATGACGGCTTCGCGCGCTTTGCCAAGGTGGTGGTGCTGGCCTCGGCCGCGCTTGTCATGCTGATGAGCCATGACTACATGCGGCGTCAGAAGACGCTCCTGTTCGAATTCCCGGTGCTGATAACGCTCGGCGTCGTCGGCATGATGCTGATGGTCTCGGCGGGCGATCTGATGATGCTCTACATGGGGCTCGAGCTGCAATCGCTGGCGCTTTACGTCGTCGCCGCGATCCGGCGCGACAATATCCGCTCGACCGAGGCCGGGCTGAAATATTTCGTGCTGGGCGCGCTGTCCTCGGGGCTTCTGCTTTACGGCGCCTCGCTCACCTATGGCTATGCCGGCACCACGCTGTTCTCGGGCATCCTCGCCTCGATCGGCGACGGTCCGATCGGCGTCGGGCTTCTCTTCGGGCTGGTCTTCATGATCACCGGGCTGGCCTTCAAGATCTCGGCCGTGCCCTTCCACATGTGGACGCCCGACGTCTATGAGGGCGCGCCGACGCCGGTGACCGCCTTCTTCGCGACGGCGCCCAAGATGGCGGCCATCGCGCTTTTCGCGCGGGTGCTGTTCGATGCCTTCGGCTCGGTGCCGGACGACTGGGGGCAGGTGCTGGCGGTGCTGGCGCTGCTGTCGATGTTCCTTGGCGCCTTCGCCGGGATCGGCCAGCGCAACTTCAAGCGGCTGATGGCCTATTCCTCGATCGCGCATATGGGCTTTGCGCTGATGGGGCTGGTTGCGGGCACCGCGCTCGGCGTGCAGGCGATGCTGGTCTACATGGCGATCTATGTCACCATGAGCATCGGCACCTTCGCCTTCATCATGGGCATGGAGAAGGACGGCCAGCCGGTCACCGACATCCGCAGCCTGCACATGTATGCCTCGGTCGAGCCGCTGAAGGCGCTGGCGCTGATGATGCTGATGTTCAGCCTGGCGGGCGTGCCGCCCTTCGTCGGCTTCTTCGGCAAGTTCTACGTCATCCGGGCGGCCGTCGATGCAGGCTATGTCTGGCTGGCGGTGGCGGGCGTGATCGCCTCGGTGATCTCGGCCTTCTACTACCTGCGCATCGTCTTCTACATGTATTTCGGGGACGAGGGCGACCGCAGGCTGGACGGCTCGATGCCGCCGGTGATGTGGGGCATCATGATGGCCGCCTCCTTCGCCATGATCCTCGGCGTCGTGAACCTGTTCGGCGTCGAGGGGCTTGCACTCGCTGCGGCCCAGACCCTTGTCAACTGAGGTCGAGGGCTGGCACTGGCCGGCCGGACATGACCTGATCCTGCTCGATGAGGTCGACAGCACCATGGCAGAGGCGCGCCGGCGGCGCGACCTCGTCCGCCCCACCTGGATCGTCGCCCGCCGCCAGACGGCGGGCGTCGGCCGCCGGGGCAGGGCCTGGGGGGCGCCGTCGGGCAATCTGGCAGCGACCCTCGTCTTTTCGCCCGGATGTCCTCCGGCGACGGCAGCGCTCTATTCCTTCGTCACCTCCTTTGCGCTTTACGCCACCTGTCTGGCCTATCTCGAAAATCGCGACGCCATCACGCTGAAATGGCCCAATGACGTGCTGCTGAATGGCGGCAAGATGGCGGGCATCCTGCTTGAATCCGAAGGCACGGTGTCCGGGGTCGGGCGGCTGTCGATCGGGCTGGGGGTCAATCTGAACGCCCTTCCCGACGCCGCCACCGTCGAGCCCCGCGCGCTGATGCCCGCCACCCTGGCCGAAGAGATCGGAGAGCCCGTCGATCCGCTCGAATTCCTGGCCTTCTTTGCCGAGCATTTCGACCATCAGGACCGGTTCTTCCGGCAGAACGGCTTCGGACCGCTGCGCTCGGCCTGGCTCGAACGCGCGGCACGGCTCGGCGATACCATCACCGCGCGCATGGGCGCCGAGGAAATCTCGGGCCGGTTCCTGACGGTGGACGAAGACGGGCAGCTTGTCATAGAGACGCCCGGCGGCCGACGTGCGATTGCCGCTGCGGACGTGTTCTTCTGACCGGGGGGATCCCCATGCTTCTCTGCATCGATTGCGGCAATACCAATACGGTCTTCTCGCTCTGGGACGGCACGCGGTTTCTCTGCACGCTGCGCACCGCGACCGAACATACCCGCACGGCCGATCAGTATTACGTCTGGTTCTCGACCCTGCTCGAGCGCTACGGGATCGAACCCGATATCGCGGATGTGATCATCTCGTCGACGGTGCCGCGGGTGGTGTTCAACCTGCGTGTCTTCACCGACCGCTTCTTCGGGCTGCGACCGCTGGTCGTTGGCAAGCCCGAATGCCTGCTGCCGCATATGGCGCGGGTCGATCAGGGCACCAATGTCGGGCCCGACCGGCTGGTCAACTCGGCCGGGGCCTTCGACCGGCATGGCGGCGATCTGATCGTGGTCGATTTCGGCACCGCCACCACCTTCGACGTGGTCGCCCATGACGGCGCCTATGTCGGCGGCGTGATCGCGCCCGGGGTCAATCTCAGCCTCGAGGCGCTGCACATGGCGGCGGCTGCGCTGCCGCATGTGGACGTGACCCAGCCGCCGCAGGTGATCGGCACCAACACCGTCGCCTGCATGCAATCGGGGGTCTTCTGGGGCTATGTCGGGCTCGTGCGCGAGATCTGCGACCGGATCCGGGCGGAATACGACCGGCCGATGCGGATTATCGGCACCGGGGGGCTTGCGCCGCTCTTCGCACAGGGCGATGTCCTGTTCGACTGCATCGAAGACGATCTGACCATGCACGGCCTGACCGTGATCCACGCCTATAACAAGGAAAACGGGGCGACATGAGCAAGAACAGACTGATCTACCTTCCCCTCGGCGGCGCCGGGGAAATCGGCATGAACGCCTATGTCTACGGCTATGGCGCTCCGGGGAAGGAGCGTCTGATCCTCGTCGACCTGGGCGTCACCTTCCCCAACATGGAGACGAGCCCCGGCGTCGATCTGATCTTCGCCGACATGAGCTGGCTCGAGGAACGCCGCGACCGGCTCGAGGCGATCTTCATCACCCATGCCCATGAGGACCATGTCGGCGCGCTCGGCCATCTCTGGCCGCGCCTCGGCGCGCGGGTCTATGCCCGGCCCTTCACCGCCAATATCGCCTGCCACAAGATGGAGGATCAGGGCCAGGATCCCGGGAAGATCACCGTGGTCGAGCCCTGGCCAGCCCGGATCGATGCGGGGCCGTTCCAGGTCTCTTACCTGCCGGTGTCGCATTCGATCCCCGAAAGCTCGGGGCTGGTGATCGACACGCCCGTGGGGCGGATCGTTCATACCGGCGATTTCAAGCTCGACCGCACGCCCATCGTCGGCGACCCGTTCGACCCGGATCTCTGGGGCCAGGTCGCGGCCGAGGGGGTCAAGGTGCTGACCTGCGACTCGACCAATGTCTTCTCGCCCAATCCGGGCCGGTCGGAAACCACGCTGGGGCCGGCGATCCGCCAGCTGGTCGAGCGCGCCGAGGGCATGGTCGTGGCCACCACCTTCGCCTCGAATATCGCGCGGCTGAAGACCCTGGCCGAGGCCGGGCGCGATGCCGGACGTTCGATCTGCCTGCTGGGCCGGGCGATGCGCCGGATGGTCGAGGCCGGGATCGAAAGCGGCGTGCTGACCGATTTTCCCAAGGTCGTCAGCCCCGAAGAGGCGGCCGATCTGCCCCGTGACAAGGTGATGCTGATCGTGACGGGCAGCCAGGGCGAACGGCGCGCGGCCTCGGCCCAGCTCTCCCGTGGCAAGTATATGGGGCTCAGCCTCGCCGAGGGCGACATGTTCCTGTTCTCGTCGAAGACCATTCCCGGAAACGAGCGCGAGGTGATCCGCATCATCAACGCGCTCTCCGAGATGGGGGTGGATGTGGTGTCGGACGATGCCGATCTTTATCACGTCTCGGGCCATGCCAACCGGCCGGACCTGTCGCGTATCCATACGCTGATGAAGCCCGATATGGTGGTGCCGATGCATGGCGAACACCGTCACCTGCGCGAGCATGTCAAGCTTGCCGCCGAAAACGGCCTGCCGGCGGTGGTGGCGGTCAACGGCACGATGCTGGATCTCACCGGCACGCGGCCGCAGCCGGCCGAGTTCGTCGAGACCGGGCGGACCTATCTGGACGGCTCGGTGCAGATCGGGGCGCTCGACGGCATCGTGCGCGACCGGATCCGGATGGCGCTGAGGGGGCTCGTGGTGGTGACCGCGATCCTCGACGAGGAGGACGAGCCGCTGGGCGAGCCCTGGGTCGAGCTGAACGGCCTGCCCGAGACCGGGCGGTCGCGCGCGGCGCTGTCGGAGGTGCTCGAAGAGGATCTCGACCAGTTCCTGCGCCGCGCCGATGACAAGACCCTGGCCGATGACGACAAGCTCGAGGAGGCGATGCGCCGTATCGTGCGCCAGACCGCCCAGGCCGAGATCGGCAAGAAGCCCGAGGTGATCGTGGTGATCAGCCGGCTCAGCGCCTGAGCCGGGCAGGGAAGGGCGCCATCAGGGGCCCTTCCGCTTTTCCCACATGAAAAAGGCGCCCCGCGGGGCGCCTTTTTCATGTCTCTGCACGCGCCCCGTCGGGGCGCGGCGATCTCTGTCAGAGCGTCATTCGGCGTTCTGTTCCACCGGCTCGTCCACCGCTTCCGGCTCGGTCTCGGTCCGGGGCTTGAACGAGCGCAGCAGGAAGGCCGGCATGTGATCGCCCATCCCCACCACCGGCTCGTCGCGATGGCCGCGACCGCCGCTGCGGCGCTGGTTCTGGCTCTGGTGACGGCCCTGTTGCCTGCCATGGTCCTGGTTGTCATGGCTGCGCTCGGCCCGCTCGGGGCGGCGCTCGTTCCGGGCGGGCCGGCTGCTTTCGCGCGGTTCCTCGCTGCGTTCCGGACTTGCCGGAGTCGCCGGAGCCGCTGCGGCCTCGGTATCGCTGTCATGAGGCTTGTTGCGACGCGTGCGGTTGCCCCGGTCCTCGTCCCCGCTTTTCAGCGGGCTTTCGACGCGCGGGATCTTCTTCTCGACCAGATCCTCGATCGCGGTCAGCCATTTCTCGTCATAGGGCACGCAGATCGTCAGCGCCTTGCCCTCGCGGCCCGCGCGGCCCGTCCGGCCGATCCGGTGGACGTAATCCTCGGCATGAGAGGGAACGTCATAGTTGAAGACATGGCTGACGGCCGGCACGTCGAGGCCGCGCGCCGCCACATCCGAGGCGATCAGGAAGCGCAGCTTGCCTTCGCGGAAGGAATCCAGCGTCCGTGTGCGTTGCGACTGGTCGAGATCGCCATGGATCGGCGCCGCGTCATAGCCATGTGCCTTGAGCGACTTGGCGACGATGTCGACCTCGGTCTTGCGGTTGCAGAAGATGATGGCGTTGGTGCAGGCCTCGCCCTCGCGGTCGATCAGGGCCCGCAGCAGCTCGCGCTTTTCCTTGGCCTGACGGTCCTTGCGCGAGGCGGTGTAGCAGATCACGCCCTGCTCGATGCTTTCGGCGGCGCTGGCGCGGCGGGCGACCTCGATCTTGGCCGGGGCCGAGAGGAAGGTGTTGGTCACCCGCTCGATCTCGGGCGCCATGGTGGCCGAGAAGAACAGCGTCTGCCGGGTGAAGGGGGTCAGCTGGAAGATCCGCTCGATATCGGGGATGAACCCCATGTCGAGCATCCGGTCGGCCTCGTCCACCACCATGATCTGCACGCCGGTCAGAAGCAGCTTGCCGCGCTCGAAATGGTCAAGCAGGCGGCCGGGGGTCGCGATCAGCACGTCGACGCCCTTGTCGATCAGCGCATCCTGTTCCTTGAAGCTGACGCCGCCGATCAGGAGCGCCTTGGTCAGCTTGGTCTTCTTGGCGTAGATGTCGAAATTCTCGGCGCATTGCGCGGCAAGCTCGCGGGTCGGCGCCAGCACCAGGCTGCGCGGCATCCGGGCCCGGGCACGGCCGCGGCCGAGCAGGGTGATCATCGGCAGCACGAAGCTCGCGGTCTTGCCGGTGCCGGTCTGGGCGATGCCCAGAACGTCGCGGCCCTCGAGCGCGGGCGGAATGGCGCCGGCCTGGATCGGCGTGGGCGCGGTGTAGCCCGCGTCGGAAACGGCGGAGAGTACCTTGGGGTCAAGCCCCAGATCGGCAAAAGTTGTCATGTAAGTCCTTGGCTCAGTTGCGGCATCATGGCCGCACCTGTCGCACGCGGCCTAGACCGGCCGTATTGCCGGTCAGATCCTATTCCGCGGCTCGATAGAGCAAACCGGCCCTTTCGTCAAGGTGAAGGGCCGGTCGTCCCGGCAAGGGCGCGGCGGCTCAGGTGAAGACGCGCCATATGAAGACGATCTCGGGGCCCATAAGCACATAGGCCAGACCTGCGACCAGCCCGTCCCGGGTCGAAAGCGCAAGTCCCAGCATCAGCACATGCAGAGACAGCACGAAGGGCAGGCCCGGGATGAACCCCAGAAGGAAGATCAGCACGCCGGTGACCATCAGGATCAGCGCGATCAGCCGGGTCGCGATGCGGCCCTCGATCAGTGCGACCAGCCGCGGCGTCAGAAGCGGTCGCAGCCAGAGCGCGGCGGGCTGGGCACGGGCGACCGAGACCGCCAGCACATGGCCCGAGATATGCACGCGCCGCAGCCTTGCGGGCAGCCAGAGCGTGGTCTGGCCGGTTATCATCCGCCCGCCGATCAGGATCATGAAGATCGCCACCACCCCGGGCAGGCCGGGCAGCATTCCGACCGGCAGGATCAGGAAGGCCGACAGCATCACCAGAAGCGGGCCGAAGCCGCGCGCGCCCAGGGTCTCGACCAGATCGGCGATGCTGATCCGGTCATTGGCCAAAGCCAGTGCCGCCAGATCCTCCAGCAGGCTCGAAATGATCCAGTCGTCTTGGGAAGTCATCGGCAGGTCGGCAGGAGGAGGCAGGGCGCGCGTGTCATTCCGGTCTGTCCTGGCCGTCCCTGTTGGTTGCCGGAAGGGTCGCGATGTTCTCAGGATGTCGCGGCGTGGCGCCGGAAATCAAGGGGCCGCGACATTCGGACGTGGTTTCATGCAAGTTACACAGCTTGGTTTCATGACTGTCACAAGGCGCGGGTAGGGCAGCGGCGACTGCAACATCCAATCTGGACTCTCCCATGAAAAACAGCCTGTTCCTGCTTTCCGCAGCCGCGTGCGCCCTGGCGGCACCGGCCTTTGCCGAAGACGTCTTTCCGGCGACGCTTGCGGGGCATGCCGTCCTGCCCGCGATGACCATGGTTGCGCCGCCCGCCGATGCGCCGCGCGACGCCTGGATTTCGGGCAAGTTCACCGGAGCTGCGCGGAACATGGCCCCGATGTCGGCGATGGGCGATACCGGCGGGCTGCACGGACATCGCGAGACCGGCATCGCGCTGCCCTTTCTCGGCCAGCCGCTGCAGGGCTTTTCCGGCTTCGCGATGGAGCGTGCCGAGGACGGTTCGGTCTATGTGCTGACCGATAACGGGTTCGGCTCGAAGGCCAACAGTCCCGACGCGATGCTGTTCTTCCACCGCATCGCGCCCGATTTCGGGACCGGCAAGGTCGACGTGAAGGAAACCGTCTTTCTGCGCGACCCCGGTTTCAAGGTGCCCTTCCGCATCGCCTATGAGGGCAGCGAGGGCCGCTATCTGACGGGGTCCGATTTCGATCTCGAGAGCCTCCAGCTCGTCGACGGCTCGCTGTGGATCGGCGAGGAATTCGGACCCTATCTGCTGAACGTCTCGCTCGACGGCGTGGTGCTGGGCGTCTACCCGACGATGGCCGATGGCAAGGAGCTGCGCGGCCCCGACAACCCGGGGGTCTCGGCGACCTCCGTGCCCGGCCGCGACTGGAAGTCGCAGCGCTCGGGCGGCTATGAGGGCATGGCGCTGCAACCCGGCACGGGCATGCTCTGGGCGATGCTGGAAAAGCCGATCCTCGGGGAGGATGGCAAGACCGAGGGCGACTTCCTGCGGGTGATGGCCTTCGACACCGCCGCGAAGGAATGGACCGGCGAGATGTTCAAGTTCGCGCTGGACGAGGGCGCGACCGCGATCGGCGATTTCAACTTCATCGATGACACCCACGCGCTGGTGATCGAGCGCGACAATGGCGAGGGCGATCCCAGCCTGAAATGCGACGGCGCGGCGGCGCCGGACTGCTTTCCGGAACCGGCGCTGCACAAGTGGATCGTGCTGATCGACACCTCGGATGTCGATGCCCAGGGCTATGTCCGCCGCATCGGTCATATCGACCTGATGGATATCGCCGATCCCGACGGGGTGGCGCGGCTCGAGACCGACGCGGCGCGCGATCTGTCGGGCCGGTTCACCTTCCCGTTCTTCACCATCGAGGACGTGATGCGGGTGGATGACACCCATATCCTGGTCGCCAATGACAACAACCTGCCGTTTTCCTCGGGCCGCAAGCTCGATGCCGCGGCCGATAACGAGGTGATCCTGCTTGAGGTGCCGGAGCTTCTCTCGGCGAAGTGACGGCCCGCCTCACGAAGACGGACTTGCGGCGCGGGGGGGGGCACCTCGCGCCGTTTTCATGCCCGGCAGGGGACCGGGCGGCCATCCGCCCGCGGTCTTTTCCGTTTCGGCCGGTGCCCAAACCTGATTTAGCTCCGGACAGCTTTCGCGCGGGGCTCTGGCGCCCGGCGCCGCGGCCCCTTGCGGCCCGCGGCCTGACCGATGCCAGCGCACCGACCGTCCGCCCCAGCCCGGCGCGGGAGCGGCCCTCGGACGGCACCGCCGCCTCTGTGGTGCCAGCGGGTCCGCCCGGCGGCCGTCTGGAAGATGCAAGGAGAAGAGAATGCACACCAACAAGCTCGTTGTCGTCGGGGCGGGGCATGTCGGGTCCTATGTCCTGGCCGATGCCATGAAGATCGGCCTCTTTGCCGAGATCGGGGTCATCGACATTCTGGGCAATGTCGCCTTCGGCGAGGCGCTCGATCAGGCCCAGGCGACGGCCTTGCCCTATATGAGCAATATCAGGGTCACCTCGGGCGGCTACGAGCAATGCGCCGACGCCGACGTGATCGTCGTGGCGGCGGGGCCGAGCGTCATTCCCGACCCGGACGATCCCAAGGCCGAGCCCGACCGTACCCTGTTGACCACCACCAATTGCAAGGTGATCCGCGAGGTGATGGCGGGGATCGTCAGGCACACGACCGAGGCCATCGTCATCCTGATCACCAACCCGCTCGATACCATGGTCTACATCGCCGAGAACGAATTCGGCTATCCGCGCGGGCGGGTCTTCGGGACGGGGACGATGCTCGACTCGGCGCGGCTCCGGAAGGTGGTGGCCGATGCCTGCGGGATCGACCCGAAATCGGTCACGGGCTTCATGATGGGCGAACATGGCAGCACCGCCTTCCCGGTCCTGAGCCATGTCAATGTCGCGGGCATCCCCTTCGCGGATCTCGGCCGCCATTTCGAGGCCCTGGACGACATCCGCGACCCCGGGACGGTGAAGGCCCGGGTGATCAGCGCCGCCTATGACGTGTTCAACGGAAAGGGCTGGACCAATGCGGGCGTCGCGCAATCCGCCGTGACGATGGCTCGCGCCGTGCTGCTCGATGAACGCAGCGTCTTTCCCGCCTGCACCACCCTGCGCGGCCAGTATGGCCATGACGGCGACGTGGCGCTGAGCATGCCCTGTGTGCTCGGCCGCGAGGGTATCGTGAAACAGCTTCCGGTCAGCCTGAACGCGTGGGAAGGGGCGAAGCTTGCCGAGAGCATCGCCTTCATCCAGGCCACGATGCGCGATGCCGGCACCGGGCCCGACGCCGCCGTCGCCTGACGAACCGAAAACGGCGGGCCTTCCGGGCCCGCCGCCTCGCGATCAGTCGGTCTGCATTTCCTTGGTCGCCGACAGGGTCAGCTCGGGATGGTCGCGGACCACGCGGTCGATGTCCCATTGCAGCCGCGTCATGTAGACCACGTCGCCGTCGTTGTCGGTGGCCATGTGCTGCTTGTTCTTCTGAACGAAGCTCTCGACCGCCGTCTTCTCGCCATGGACCCAGCGGGCCGAGGTGAATTGCGAGGGCTCGAAGCGCACCGGCAGGCCGTATTCCAGCTCGATCCGGCTGGCCAGGACCTCGAATTGCAGCGCGCCGACGACGCCGACGATGAAGCCCGAGCCCACCATCGGCTTGAAGACCTTGGCGGCCCCCTCCTCGGCGAACTGCATCAGCGCCTTGTCGAGATGCTTGGCCTTCATCGGGTCACCCGCGCGGCAGTTCTTCAGAAGCTCGGGCGCGAAGGAGGGGATGCCCGTGACCTTCAGCGCCTCGCCCTCGGTCAGCGTGTCGCCGATGCGCAACTGGCCGTGGTTCGGGATGCCGATGATGTCGCCCGCCCAGGCCTCTTCGGCCAGTTCCCGGTCGGCCGCGAGGAACAGCACCGGGCTCGACACCGTGATCGGTTTCTTGGACCGCACATGGGTCAGCTTCATGCCGCGCTGGAAATGCCCCGAGGCGAGGCGCAGGAAGGCCACCCGGTCGCGGTGCTTGGGGTCCATGTTGGCCTGCACCTTGAAGACGAAGCCCGCGACCTTCGGTTCCTCGGGCGCGATCTCGCGCGGCTCGGCCGCCTGGATCTGCGGCTCGGGGCCATAATTGGCGATGCCGTCCATCAGCTCCTTCACGCCGAACGAGTTGATCGCCGAGCCGAACCAGATCGGCGTCATCTGGCCTTCCAGGACTGCCTGCGGGTCGAGCGCGGGCAGAAGCTCCTTGGCCATCTCGACCTCCTCGATCAGCTTCTCGCGTAGATCCTGGGGCACATGCTCGGCCAGCTTGGGATCGTCGAGCCCCTCGATCCTGATCGACTCGGCCACCTTGTTGCGGTCGGCCCGGTCCATCAGCTCGAGCCGGTTTCTCAGCATGTCGTAGCAGCCGAGGAAATCGCGCCCGACCCCGATCGGCCAGGAGGCGGGCGTGACATGGATCGCCAGCATCTCCTGGATCTCGTCGATGATCTCGAAGGTGTCGCGGCTTTCGCGGTCCATCTTGTTGCAGAAGGTCAGGATCGGCAGGTCGCGCAACCGGCAGACCTCGAACAGCTTCCGGGTCTGGCTTTCCACCCCCTTGGCGCCGTCGATCACCATCACCGCCGCATCGACCGCAGTCAGGGTGCGATAGGTATCCTCGGAAAAGTCGCTGTGGCCGGGGGTGTCGACCAGATTGAAGCGGAAGCGGTCATAATCGAAGGACATCGCCGAGGCCGAGACGGAGATGCCGCGGTCCTGCTCCATCTTCATGAAGTCCGACCGCGTCCGCCGCGCCTCGCCCTTGGCGCGCACCTGTCCCGCCATCTGGATCGCGCCACCATACAGCAGGAACTTCTCGGTCAGCGTGGTCTTGCCCGCATCGGGGTGCGAGATGATGGCAAAGGTGCGCCTCCGGGCGATTTCCGGCGGCAGGGCGGGGCGGTTCGACGGGGCATCCAGCATGGCCGCGGATATAGGTCAGGCGCGGCGCCCGCGCAATCGGTCAAAGCGGGTCAGGATCCGTCGCCGAAGCCGATGAAGGGCTCGATCTTCTCCCAGATCTTCTGCAGCTTCTCGTAGGACTTCAGAAAGGACGCCGTCCGGTCGATGGCCTTCTGGGCCTTGTCGGCATATTTCGACATCTCCCGCCGCATCTCTCCCGCGATGGCACCCAGCCGCGCAAGCTTCGTCTTTTCCTCGTTTGCACCTTTGGGCACGAGGGCTTTTTCCTCGGCCTCGATCAGCGTCCGGGTTTGCTCGGTGAATACGATCCGGCCATCGTAGGAGAATGCGAGCCCGTGCAACTCGGCCGACAGTTCTGCAACCGTGTAAGGAAAATCGTCGGGAATGAAGCGGGTGTTGGCCGGGTCGCTCAACTCGGCCAGCTCGGGATAGAAACCGTAAAGCTGTCGGCCGCGCTTGATGACACGCCGATAAAGCGCGGCGTCGTTGGCTTCCAGCGCCTCGATATCGTCGCAGCCGCCAAGTGCGAGGGTTTCGATATAGTCCTCCAGCAGGGTCGGCAGGAAGGTCTCTTCCTCCGCCTTCAACGCATCGGCCAACGCCTGGGCGGTCGCCAGAAGCTGCTCTGCGGGTCTGACCCGGTTCGAAGTTTCGCGGTCTTCGCGTTTATAGGGGCGCAGGCAACGGCAGAGGGACTTCACAAGTTCCAGCAACCCGGCCCGGGCCCTTTCCCGGTTGCGCGCGTCGATCGGGGTTGAAGAGGCTTGCCGCGGTTCGGGGCGGGTCGGCGTGAATCTGACATCAAGCTTCCCGCCGACAGTCGTGAACTCGGCGGGCGGTGTGTAGCGGGTCGCCGGAAAGGCGGTCGGGTCCGCGCCGCCTTTGGTCGAACCGTTCGGTTTAAAGAACTCTTTGGAGTTTTGTTCCTGAGGCCGCTCTGGCGGATCCGGGGCGGGCCAATGCGCCGGATGGTGCAGCCCCTCGGGCAGGATCGTGCCGGTATCGCCGCGCATGGTGTCGAGCTGGGACTGCGTCAGCCCCCGGGGCTGTGACAGATTCGTCTGCTCGGGCGTGCCGACATCGTTTATACCCACGCCCGAGGATACGGTTCGAACATCAGCCCTCCCGAGGTCTGCCCCCTTGAGGTTCGCCCCCCTGAGGTCCGCCCCCCTGAGGTCCGCCTCCCTGAGTTTCGCCTCCCTGAGTTTCGCCCCCCCGAGTTTCGCCCCCCCGAGTTTCGTCCGCCTGAGGTCCGCCCCCCCCGAGGTTCGCCCACCGGAGGTCCGCTTTGTCTAGATCCGCCAACTGGAGGTTCCCCTCTCTGAGATTCGCCGCCCAGAGGTTTGCCCCCTTGAAGTTCACTCCGCTGAGGTCTGCCTCCATGAGATCCACCCGGCTGAGGTCCGCCTCCTCGAAGTTCACCCTCTTGAGATTCGCGTCCCAAAGGCGTGCCTCTACGAAGTCTGCTGCCCCACAGTCTGCGTCCACCAGGTCCGCCTTAATGAGGACCGCATCTCTAAGTTGCGCGCCCCTGAGGTCCGCTTCCTGTAGGTCCGACAACTGGAGATTCGCCCCCCTAAGTAATGCCCCCCCGAGGTTCGCCTTCCGAAGGTCAGCTTCGCTGAGGTTCGCTTCTCTGAGGTTCCCTCCCCCGAGGTTCACTCCATCCAATGGAATACGGCCGTTTTCAAGCTTCCCCGCCTTCTCAAATGCCCCCCGGATATCCATCCCGGACAGATCCGGCACGAAATCGTCCCGCTCCCGCCGCGCGTTCCACGCCGCGACGCCTTCCAGAAGCCATTCCAGATGCTCGGGATTGCCCATCGCCCGTCTCCTCCGCCCGGGCGAAGCCTAGATCGGCCCCGCCCAAGCGTAAAGCGGGTGGCTGGCGCGCGACCGGCAGGTCGCAGGGCGGGGAGGGATCTCGCCCGTGCTTGAGGGGCGTGATGCCGGAAGGCAGGTGGACGGCTCCCGCCCGTCCGACATCCGGAAGACAGAGAAAACGTGGCCGCGGGCATTGCCCTCGATGGCAAGGCAGGCTTTGGTCCGGCGGAGGCCTTGATCTGGCGGGCGTGGAATGGAACTCTGTGTGGTCACCGACATATTCGGGCAGCCTTTGCCCGGGGATTGCATCTCGAGGCATTTGCCCCTTGTTTCGGAAATCCGCCGCTTCGCGTTGAACGCGCTTTGCGGCCGGCCGGATCTGACGGGCGAGGCGCTGCACGCCCATCTTTTCGGGGCCGGTGGGCTGGAGCGGGCGGTCGCGGCGCTTGCTGAGCAAGTTCAGGCCGGGGGCAAGGGCGCCTGCTATGGCCTCGGCTACAGCGCCGGGGGCACGGCTTTGTGGCGTGCGGCGGCCGGGGGGCTGCCTCTGGCGGGGCTCTGCTGTCTGTCCTCGACGCGGCTGAGAAACGAGCGCGCGATCATGGTGCCGACCCATGTCTTTTTCGGAGAAGACGATCCGAACATGCCGCCATCCGACTGGCTGACGACAGTGCCCGAGCGCTGCACGGTGCTCCGGGGCGTCGGGCACGGGTATTACCTTCACGCCGGGGACGCGCAGCGCGAGACCGCATTGCGCATGGTTGAAGAGATAGAGCGGGTCTCGACCGGTCCGGCGCGCCAGGCCGCTGCGGTCGAGAGGCCGGCCGCCGGTTCTGCGGACTAGCGCGCGATCAGCAGATCGCAGGGCGGGTTGCGGATCAGGTCGTTGGCCAGCGAGCCCAGGATCGAGGGCGCATCGCCCGCGCGGCCATGGGCGCCGAGGACCAGAAGATCGGGCGAATGCTCCTCGATCTCGCGGTTCAGCACGACATGGGCCGCGCCCTCGACGATGTCGATCTCGGCCAGCCGCCCGGGCAGCCCGGCATCACGGCGCCATTCGGCCAGGCGCATCTCGGCGCTGCGCCGGAACGGGGCGATGGCGATCGAGCTGCCATGCGGCGCGACGAAGCCGCGATAGGGGATATGCAGGGCATGCACGCCATGCATCGCGGCCTCGGGCGCAAGCCCGGCCGCGATCTTGACGGCAGAGGTCGAGGCCGGGGCGAAGTCGAGCGCCGCGAGCAGCATGGCATAGTCGTGATCGACCGGATCGCGCACCAGCAGGACCGGGCGCGCGGCATGACGGACGATCCGCTCCATCGTGGTTTCGCGGATCAGGTCGAGGAAGGGCCGCTCGCGATGCAGGCCCAGCACGATCAGCGCGGCGTCGATTTCCTCGGCCAGAAGCGGGATCGCGGTGCTCGGGTCGCCGGTCAGGATGCGGGTGTCGTGCCGGACCTCTGCCGAATGCGGGATCGAGGCCGCGAAGCGGGCAAGCCGGGTCTCGGCGGCCTCGGCCAGCGCATGGGCCACCTCCTCGGGCAGGTCGCTGTCGATCACCGTGACCAAGAGGATGTCGGCTCCCGTCCAGCTTGCCAGGCGAAAGGCCCGGTTCACGGCACGGTCGGCACGCGGGCTGAGATCGGTTGCTACCAGGAATGTGGCGGTCATGTCGGTCTCCCTCGGATGTCTTTGGTCAAGGTCGGGGCGCGGAGGGGGCCTTTCAAGGGCGACATCTTGGTTGTATGTATATACATTGCATAGCAGTAAGCCATGGGGGGAACCGGTCCCGGGCAGAGGGTGGGGGAATGATGAAGACGGTCCTGATCGCCAATCGCAAGGGTGGCTGCGGCAAGACGACGATTGCGGTCACGCTGGCCGCGGCCCTGGCCGATGGCGGCTGGAAGGTGGCCCTGGCCGATGCCGATCCGCAGGGATCGGCGCTGCGCTGGCTCCGGCGGCGGCCCGCGGATGCCTCGGCGATCCGTGGCCTCGACTGGTCGGCCGGTCGGGGGAGCAGCAAACCTGGCAAGGGGATCGGCTGGCTGATCGTCGATGCGCCGGGGGCGCTGCCGGAGGCTGTCGCGGCCGGTCTGGTGGACGGCGCGCGCGCGGTGGTGGTGCCTGTGCTGCCCTCGGTCCTCGATGCCGAGGCGACCCGGCGCTTTCTGGAGGAGATCGCCGAGTTCAAGCGCATCAGGAAAGGCAAGGTCGGGGTCGATCTGGTGGCGAACCGGGTCCGGCCGCGCGGGCGCGATGCGGCCTGGATCCGGGGACTGGCCGAGCGGGTCGGGCAGGGGCCGGTTGCCGAAATCTCGGATCGGGTGGCCTATGGCGATCTGGCCGAGCAGGGGCTGACGGTATTCGACCGTCCGCAGCGCGCCTATGCGCCGCTCCGGGCGCAATGGACCCCGCTGCTTGCGGCGCTGACCGCCCGGGGATGAGGCGCGGCCCCGATGCCATGACTTCCGTCCTTTCCGGCGGGCTGGTAAGCCGGAGGGGAAACGCGACAGGGAGGCTTTCATGGATCTGGGTCTTGCGGGCAAACGGGCGCTGGTCTGCGCCGCGTCGAAAGGGTTGGGGCGGGGCTGCGCCGAGGCGCTGGCCGAAGCCGGTGTCGATCTCGTCATCAATGCCCGCGGCACCGAGGCGCTTCTGGCCACCGCCAAAGAGCTCCGCCGTGTTCATGGCGTCTCGGTGACGCCGGTCGCGGCCGATATCGTCTCGGAAGAGGGGCGTGCGACGGTGCTGGAGGCCGCAGGGCAGGTCGATATCCTGGTCACCAATGCGGGCGGCCCGCCGCCCGGGCTCTGGTCGGACTGGGAGCGCGATGACTTCATCGCGGCGCTCGATGCCAACATGCTGACGCCCATCGCGCTGATGAAGGTGCTGTTGCCGGGGATGATCGAGCGCGGCTGGGGCCGGGTCGTCAACATCACCAGCCAGTCGGTCAAGGCGCCGATCCCGGTCCTGGGGCTGTCGAACTCGGCCCGCGCCGGGCTGACCGGCTATGTCGCGGGGACGGCGCGGCAGTTGGCGCCGCATGGCGTGACCATCAACAACCTGCTGCCCGGCATCCATGCCACCGACCGCGCGATGTCGCTCGACCGCGGCGTGGCCGAGGCCGGGGGCATCTCGGTCGAAGAGGCCCGGTCCCGGCGCGAGGCCACGATCCCCGCGCGCCGTTACGGCACGCCCCGGGAATTCGGCGCGGCCTGCGCCTTTCTCTGCTCGCAGCATGCGGGCTTCATCGTCGGCCAGAACATCCTGCTGGATGGCGGGGCGACCAACGCCACGCTCTGAGGCGGCGCCCGGGGCGCGTTGCGAACCGGTCCGCGCTGCTTCCGTGCCGCCCCGGATCGTCCGCGATGAGGTGGCCGCTGATGTGCGGAGCGCCGGGATCCCGCGCGCATCCCGGGATCTCGGACGGCACCGGTCCCGAAAGGCTGGCATCGTTCCGGGCGGCCAGCCGGCGCAGGGCCCCGGCGCCATCCGCGAAGGACAGCTGTTCCGGCGCGCGGGGCCAGCCGTCGAAGGAGCAGTAGAGGCAGAACCGCCCCGTCACGTGCCCGCCGCGGGGGCGAGAAACAGCCCGTGACCGGTATCGTATCGCGATGCGCCCGCAGAATTGCGGTTGCGCCCTGGACGGAGCAGGCAGTTTTCGGGAACGCGACCAGCGGGCGGCCGGGATCCTCGCCTAAAGGGGGGGGCTTGCCGTGCGTCGGCCGTCAGGGTCGCCTGCTCTGGTGCGGCCGCTTTCGCCCGGATCCCGCTGCGCAGGACCCGGAGAAAGCGCTTCAGCCTCAGCCCAGCGCCGTCGACTTGATCCAGCTCGGCCGGCGCGAATTCTGCAGCAGGCTGACCCGCGGCGCATAGCGCCCGCCGAGGGCCAGGGTCGCGGCACGCAGCATCTCGATGCCCTCCTCCGAGCGCACCGGCAGCGCGCCCGGCGCGATCGGATCGCCGACCGTCATCCGGTAGGGCTGACGCTCCTTGTTGAGGGTCTCGTGGAACAAGGTGATGTCGCGCAGCGTCGGGTGGATCAGGTCGAACAGGTAGAACAGCGCCGAATTCCGCGCCCGGATGTTGACCGGGATCACCGGCAGCTCGAACTTGCGCGCGATCATCGCCGCCGAGGCCATCCAGGGCCGTTCATGCAGCGACAGTCCGCGCCGCTTGGCCAGCCGCCCCGAGGGGAAGATGACCGCCAGCCGCCCCTTCTCGATGGCGGCGCGGGTATAGGCCATGGTCTCGCGGGTCTTGGCATGGCTGCGCTTCTCCTCGCGCCATTCGACGGGCGCGATGATCTCTTCCATCTGCGGCAGCACCTTCAGGATGTCGCGATTGGCATAGAAGAAGAGATCGGGGCGGCGCTGGCGCAGCAGGCTCCAGAGCATCACGCCGTCGGCGATGCCGGTCGGGTGGTTGGCGACGATCATCGCGGGGCCCGAGGCCGGGATGTTCTCGATCCCGGTCCCGCGCACGTCGCGGGCCAGAAGCCGCGCCAGCTCGTCCATGATCACGGGGGAGGGGTGGTCCTTCAGCAGCGCCCCCAGCGCCACGGTCCGGTCATATCCCAGCAGGCCGTTGAGCAGGCGCCGGGACGGTGCGCTCCAGGGATGGTCCTCGAAAAGCCAGGGCGCCCGTTCCTCGATGAGCGGATCGATTCGTTCTTTCATGCGCCTTGTCACCACACCCCAACAACATTTCCGTGACACCAGAGCCGATTCGACCGGCCCCGGTCAAAGCCTATCGCGATCCCGCGCACCGGCTCAGGCGGCGCCGCGCCCGGCCGCCAGCAGACGCCCGAGCATTTCGCCCATGTCCCGGCTCAAACCCTCGCGGGCGGCAATCCGTTCCATCGCCGCTGTCGATTTTGCCCGGCGGCCCTCGTCATAGCGCGTCCAGGTCTCGAAGGCGGTCGACATCCGCGCCGCGGTCTGCGGGTTCACGGCATCGAGCCGGATCAGCCAGTCGGCCACCAGATCGTAGCCCGCGCCCGAAGGATCGTGGAAGCCCGCCGCATTGGCGGTCAGCCCGCCGATCACCGCCCGGAAGCGGTTGGGGTTCTTCCAGGTGAAATCGGGATGCTCGGTCAGGGCGCGGGTGACGGCGACCGCACGCTCGGGCGCGGCAAGGCTCGCCTGCAGCCCGAACCACTTGTCCATCACCAGCCGGTCATGACCCCAGCGCCGGGCGAATCGGTCGAGCGCCTCTTCCGCGTCGCCGGTTTCCACAAGCACGCTCAGCGCGCCGATCTCGTCGGTCATGTTGTCGGCCGCCGCGACATGCGCCCGGGCCTGCGCGCCGCCATCGAGTCGCGCCATGTAGCCAAGCGCGGCCAGCCGGATCGCCCGCCGCCCGGCATCGGCTGCTTGCGGGCTGTAGGGGCCGGGGCAGGTCATGGCGTCGTAAAGCCCGGTCCAGAGCGGGTCGAGATGGCGGGCAATGGCGGTTCTGGCGGCTTCGCGCGCGGCATGGATCGCCAGCGGGTCGGGCACGGTGCCGCGCCCGGCCAGCGCCTCGGCCAGTTCGTCCTCGCCCGGCAGCCTGAGCGCCAGCGCCCGGAAGGCCGGGTCCAGCGCCTCGTCGCGCGCGACCGACGCCAGCGCCTCGAGCCAGGCCGGCGCGGGGGCCGCGCCCTCTGTCACCATCTCGATCAGGATCTCGCGGGCCAGCGACCGCCCGGCTTCCCATTTGTTGAACGGATCGGTGTCATGGGCCAGCAGGAAGGCCCGTTCCTCGGACGAGCTGTCGCGCTCGAGGATCACCGGCGCCGAGAAGCCGCGCAAGAGCGAGGGCACGGGTTTCGCCCCGAGCCCCTCGAACACGGCCTCCTGCCGCGCCTCGGTCAACTCGATCACCGTCGTCGGCAGCACCTCGTCGCCATTGGGCGACAACAGCCCCAGCGCCAGCGGAATGACCTGCGGCGCCTTCTCGTCCTGCCCCGGTGTGGCGGGCGTTTCCTGTTCCAGATGAAGGGTGTAGGTGCCGTTCTTGAAGTCTTCCGTGACCTTCACCCGGGGCGTGCCGGCCTGCGAATACCAGCGTTTGAAACCGGTCAGGTCGCGGCCCGTGGCATCCTCGAAGACCTGCAGCCAGTCCTCGATGGTGCAGGCCTGCCCGTCATGGCGGCTGAAATAGAGATCGAGCGCCGTCCTGTACCCCTCGGGACCGACCAGCCGGCGCAGCATGCCGATCAGCTCGGCGCCCTTCTCATAGACGGTCGCGGTGTAGAAATTGTTGATCTCGGTATAGCTTTCGGGGCGCACCGGATGCGCCAGCGGGCCGTTATCCTCGCGGAACTGGCGCGCGCGCAGCGTCATCACATCCTCGATCCGCTTGACCGCGGCGGACCGCATGTCGGCCGAGAATTGCGAGTCGCGGAAGACCGTCAGCCCCTCTTTCAGCGACAGCTGGAACCAGTCGCGGCAGGTGATCCGGTCGCCGGTCCAGTTGTGGAAATATTCATGCGCGATGATCCGCTCGATATTCTCGTAATCGCGGTCGGTCGCGGTCTCGGGGCTGGCCAGAACATAGCGCGAGTTGAAGATGTTCAGCCCCTTGTTCTCCATCGCGCCCATGTTGAAATCGTCGACCGCGACGATGTTGAACACGTCGAGGTCATAGGCCCGTCCATAGACCTCTTCGTCCCAGCGCATCGAGCGGATCAGGCTGTCGAGGGCGTAATCGGCCTTGCCCTGATCGGCGGGGCGGACCCAGATGTTGAGATCGACCTCGCGACCTTCCGAGGTGGTGTAGCGTTCCGAGGTCGCGACCAGCTCGCCCGCGACCAGCGCGAAAAGATAGCTCGGTTTCGGCCAGGGATCGTCCCATTCGGCAAAGCCCGTGCCCCGGGCCACCGGATTGCCGTTCGACAAGAGGACCGGCAGGTCGCTTTCGATGCGGACCCGGAACGGCGCCATCACATCGGGGCGGTCCGGGTAGAACGTGATCTTCCTGAAACCTTCCGCCTCGCATTGCGTGCAATACATGCCGTTCGACATGTAAAGCCCTTCAAGCGCAGTATTTTCTTTCGGTGCGATCTCGACTTCGCAGTCCCAGAGGAACGGCGCGTCGGGCACCTCGCAGCTCAGCCCGGCGGCGGTGATCTCGGGGGTGACGGGGCGGCCGTCGATCGCCGCCGAGATCAGCGTCAGCTCCTCGCCATGCAGGAAGAACCGGCGGTCGGTCGCGGCCGGATTGGGGCGGAAGGCGATCCTCGCGCGCACCCGGGTCTCTGTCGGGGCCAGGCGGAAGGTCAGTTCGACCCGGTCCACCAGGAAACCGAAGGGGGTGTAGTCTTTCAGGAAAACGGGTTGCGGCGTGGCGTCTGTCATCTGTCTCTCCACTGGGCACCTCCCTGACCTATACCCCTGAGGCCCAAGCGCAAGATGCCCTTGGCGGGAGTAGCGATGTTCGATTTATGTTCCTGCCATGGGCGTGACGATTCTCAGCTTCGGGCGCGATCTGCGGGTGCAAGACCATCCGGCGCTGGCCCGCGCGGGCCAGGAGGCGGGCGCGGAAGGCGGTGCGGTCCTGCCGGTTTTCATCGTCGATCCGGCGGTCTGGTCGGCGCCCGAGGCCTCTGCGCGGCAATGGCGGGTGGTGGCCGAGGGGCTGGCCTCGCTTTCGGCCGCGCTCGCGGCGCGGGGCGCGGCGCTGCAGGTCGAGATCGGGCCACCGGCCGAGGTGCTGGACCGGCTCGCCGCGCGCTGGCCGGTCGTGCGTGGGCTGGCGCTGGGCGCCCAGCCGCCAGCCGAGGTCTGGGCGCGGCGGCGCGGCCTGCCCTGGAGGCCCGTGGCCGCGCCCCGGCGCCCGGCTCCGCCGCTCGGCGAGCTGACCGCGCCGCCCGGGCTGGTGCCGGGGCCGATCCCCGAGGCGCGCGATCTGGGGCTCGGCTTCGATCCCTGTCCGGGGCGGCCGCGCGGTGGCCGGTCCGAGGCCGAGCGGGCCCTGGCCGCGGCTTTGGCTGGCAGTGATCCCGATGCCGCGTTGTCGGCGCATCTGGCCTGGAGCGCGCTGTCGGCGGGCGAGGCGGCGCGGGCAGCCCGCCTTGCGCCCGAAGAGCCGGGCGCGCGCCGCCTCGCTTCCTGGCTGGCCCGGCGCGCCCGGTTTCAGCGGGTCCCGGCCGCCGATCCCGAGCCTGTGGCCGCGCCCCCGGACCCTGCGGCCGATGCGCGACTGGCGGCCTGGGCGCGCGGCGAGACCGGGCTGCCCGCGGTCGATGCCGCGATGCGCGCGCTGATCCATGACGGCATGCTCGACGCCGGGCGGCGCGGGCTTCTGGCCGCGGTCGGCTGCGGCCAACTCGGGCTCGATCCGGGCGCCTGCTGTCAGGTCCTGGCGCGGCTCTCGGCCGATTACGATCCGCGCCTGCACGGGGCTCAGTTCCGCGCGGCGGCGGCGCGACGCGTCGATCCGCTGCGCTGGGGGCGCGCGGCCGATCCCGAGGGGGTCTTCCTGCGCAGATGGCTGCCCGAGCTGGCCGATCTGCCGCCCGACGCGCTGCATGCGCCCTGGACCTGCCCGGCGGCGGCGCGGCGACTGGGACGCCGCTATCCGCATCCGCTGGTCGCCCCCGGTCGCTGCCGGCCGCCGGGCTCTCGGTCCGCAAGCCCGGCCGCGCGGCGGCAGGATTCGCGGCAACTGGCCTTCGATCTCTGAGATTGGCGGGCGCACAGGGGCTGTGCGGCTCTCGGCCGGTGCGGAGAAGCCCGGGCGCGTTATGCCCCGGAAAACGGGCGGAGGGGCCGCAAAACCTGCGCTTGCCGCCCGTTCGCTCCTGTCACGCGCCCCGACATCGCGGGCGCGGCGCCGGGGCGCGGCCCTTCACCCTTTGGCAAAAGCGCTATATCGTCGCGCGGAACAGGCAAACGAGGATCCCATGGCGCGCCCCAGGGTCGGCATCATCGGCAACAGCTTTCTGATCAACGACGAATACCCCGCCCATGCCGGTGGCACGATGAATTCCGAGGCGGTGGCCGAGGTGGCGGGGGCGCTGCCGCTTCTGATCCCGGCCGATCCGCGCTTT
This sequence comes from Rhodovulum sp. HP10, assembly GCF_047553435.1. Taxonomy (NCBI): domain Bacteria; kingdom Pseudomonadati; phylum Pseudomonadota; class Alphaproteobacteria; order Rhodobacterales; family Paracoccaceae; genus Rhodovulum; species Rhodovulum sp. HP10. The sequence continues at coordinate 734,841 of NZ_CP180201.1, read as the reverse complement.
GTCAGCGTGCCCGAGCTGGTCGAGTGTTTCGACGGCTTCCTGTTCACCGGCGGACGGCAGAATGTGCATCCCGAGGAATATGGCGAGGCCGCGACCGAGGCGCATGGCGCCTTCGACCGGGCGCGCGATGCCATCAGCCTGCCGCTGATCCGGACCTTGGTCGAACGCGGCCAGCCCTTCTTCGCGATCTGTCGCGGCTTTCAGGAGGTCAATGTCGCGATGGGCGGCACGCTCGATCCCGAAATCCGCGACCTGCCGGGGCGGATGAACCACCGGATGCCGCCCGACGGCACGCTTGAAGAGAAATTCGCCCTGCGCCACATGGTGACGCTGACCGAAGGCGGGCTGTTTCACCGCATTCTCGGCGCGACCGAGGTGATGACCAACACGCTGCACGGGCAGGGCATCAAGCGGCCCGGGCCGCGGATCGTGATCGAGGGGGTGGCGCCCGACGGCACGGCCGAGGCGATCCATGTTGCCGACGCACCGGGCTTTGCGCTGGCGGTGCAGTGGCATCCCGAATACCGCGCCGCCCGCGATCCGGTCTCGCGGCCGCTCTTCGAGGCCTTCGGCAAAGCCGTCGCCGCCTGGGCGCGGGGCGACCGCCCGGCGGTCCTGAAGACGGCCTGAGGCGGGCCCGGGCCCGAAAATCGGCCAGAAGATTCGTCAGAAGATCCACCTGCGCACGCGCTCGTGACTTGAGCTTCCAGTTGCTGGACCCTCTAGGCGTCGCGCCGCAAGACCGATAACGGCGGAGACGAGACGATGAAACGACCTTTTCTGATCGGCGTGGCGGGCGGTGCCGCGGTTGCGGCTGGCCTTGGCGGCTGGCTCTGGCTGCAGCCTCCCGGGGCGGATCCCGGCATGGAGGGCGGTGAGGCGGACGGGCCGCGCGCGCTGGTGCAGGTCGAGATGCCGCGGCTGAGCTCGCAGGCCGAGGCCGGGCAGGCGGTGTTCTCTGAGAATTGCGCCCAGTGTCATGGCACGCGGGCCGATGGGCGCGAGGGGCTCGGCCCGCCTCTGATCCACCCGATCTACGAACCGAACCACCATGGCGATTATGCCTTCCTGCGGGCGGCGCGGCAGGGGGTTCAGGCGCATCACTGGCGCTTCGGCGACATGGCGCCGGTGCCGGGTGTCAGTACCGCCGACATTGCCTCTGTGGTCCGTTTCGTGCGCGAGGTTCAGCGCGCCAATGGCATCCGCTGAACGCGAGCCGGACCCCCGGGCCTAGAGCTTTATTTCCATGCGGAAATTCGTCAGTGCCACGCCGTGGCGGATGACGCTTTGGCGGGCGGTCTCGTGCCAGCCATGACGCGCGAAGAACGGACGCGCGACAAGGCTGGCCTCGGTCGAGAGATGGTCGAGTCCAGAGCGGCGCGCCTCGCGCAGGATCGCCTGCAACAAGGCCCGGCCGATGCCGCGACCGGTCCAGTCGGGAGAGACATAGGCGAAGTCGAGATAGCCGTCCCCGCCCAGTGTCATGAAGCCGACGGGGCTGCGGCGGATCTCGGCGATGACGGTGTGGCGCCGCAGAAGCTTGTCTTCCCAGTCGGGCGGGGCCTCGGGCGAGGGCGACCAGGCATCGCGCTCTTCCGGAGAATAGCTGAGCGAGGCGCCGCGATGGACCGCGTCGTGAAACAGCGCGCGGGTCGGCGCGCCATCGCCCGCCCGTGCCCGGCGCAGCCGCATCCGCGGTTCAGAGGCACTCAGGTGACGGCGGCGCGGGTGCGGTAGGTCGGGTCGTCCCAAAGCCGGTTCTCCATCACGTCCTGAAGGATCAGCGCCGCACGCCTGATGTCGTCCTCGCCGGTATAAAGCGGGGCGATGCCGAACCGCATGATGTCGGGCGCGCGGAAATCGCCCACCACGCCCCGCGCGATCAGCGCCTGGATTGCGGCATAGCTGTCCGTGAAGCGGAACGAGACCTGGCTGCCACGCTGCAGGGGATCGCGCGGCGAGGCCAGTTCGAGCTGCGGGCAGCGGCCCTCGACCTCGGCCAGGAAAAGCTCGCCAAGTTCGATCGAGCGGGCGCGGATATCGGTCATCGACACCCCCTCCCACACCGCGAGCGCGGCCTCGAGCGCGGCCATCTGCAGGACCGGCGGGGTGCCGACGCGCATCCGGTCGATGCCCTCTCCCGGTCGATAGCCCTGTTCGAAGGCGAAGGGCGCGGCATGGCCGAGCCAGCCCGACAGCGCGGGCAGCGCCATGTCGGCATGGCGGGGTGCGACATAGATGAAGGCCGGAGCGCCCGGCCCGGCATTGAGGTATTTATAGGTACAGCCGGCCGCGAAATCGGCACCGCTGCCGGCCAGATCTATAGGAATCGCGCCCGCCGAATGGGCCAGATCCCAGACCGTCATCGCCCCCGCGTCGCGCGCGCGCGCCGAGATCGTGGCCATGTCATGCAGTCGCCCGGTGCGATAGTCGACCTCGGTCAGCATCACCACGGCGATATCCTCGTCGATGGCGGCCTCGACCTCCTCGGGGGCGACGATGCGCAGCTCATGATCCTGGCCGAGGCTCTGGAGCAAGCCCTGGGCCATGTAGAGATCGGTCGGGAAATTGCCCGAGTCGCTCAGCACGACGCGGCGCTCCGGCCGCATGGCCAGGGCTGCGGCAAGCGCCTGGTAGACCTTGATAGACAGCGTGTCGCCGATCACGACCGTTCCCGGCTCGGCGCCGATCAGCCGACCGACGAGACGGCCGAGCACGCGGGGCATGGCCATCCATCCGGCCTTGTTCCAGCCGCCGATCAGCATCTCGCCCCATTCCTCGCGCACCGCCTGTGCTGCCCTCGCCTCGGCCCCCAGGGGCATCGGTCCGAGCGAGTTGCCGTCGAGATAGATCACTCCCTCGGGAATGTGGAACTGCGCGCGCGTCGCCGCGAAATCGGTCATTCATGGGCCTCCCTGACCAAAGCTTTGGCTTGAAAGCTTCCGTTGCGCAAGGGGCGGGACGATTCAGCCCCTTGATCGTGCCGGGCGGGACTCTCTAAAGGAGAACGACATGCGCGACGGAGATCCGATGACCCGGCTACTGCATTACCTGGAACTGCCGCCGATGTGGCTGGCCCTGTTCGCGGGGCTGGCCTGGGCGCAGTCGACCATCCTGCCCTTCGGCTTCCTGGGCTGGGTGGGCGATGTCGGCGGCCTGTTGCTGGTGGTCTTCGGGCTGGCGCTGGCCTCCTGGGCGGCGCTGCGGGTGGTTCTGGCGCGCAGCTCGCTGATCCCGCGCGAGCGGCCCGACCGGCTGGTCGTCACCGGCCCTTATGGCCTCACCCGCAATCCGATCTATCTGGCCGATGCGGCGATCCTGACGGGACTGATCCTGATCTGGGACGCGCTGCCGAGCCTGATCCTCGTGCCGGTCTTCCTGAAGCTGATCGAACGGCGCTTCATCCGCCGCGAAGAGGCGCTGATCCGCGAGGCTTTCGGGGCCGAATATGACGCCTATTGCCGACGGGTCGGACGCTGGCTCTGAGGCCACGGGAAAATCCGGGACAGGGGATGCACCGATCCTGAAACTTGTGAAACATTGTTGCGCAATGCTATGAGACAGCGGCCTTAAGCGGCCCAACGCCTGAAAGAGGGGACAAGAACGTGAAAATCGGGGCACCGAAAGAGATTCTGGAGGGCGAGGCCCGCGTGGCCATGACCCCCGACTCTGCGGTCCAGCTTCGGAAGCTGGGCTATGACTGTCTGATCGAAACCGGGGCGGGAGCGGCCGCGGGGTTTGCCGATGCCGCCTATGAGGAGGCGGGCGTCAAGGTGGTGCACTCCGCCGAGGCGCTGTGGCAGGGCTCCGACATCGTCGTCAAGGTGCGCGAGCCTGTCGCCGAGGAAGTGGCGCGGCTGCGCAAGAGCCAGACGCTGATCAGCTTCTTCTGGCCGGCGCAGAACGAGGCGCTGCTCGAGCAGTGCAAGGCCAGGGGCGCCAATGTCATCGCGATGGACATGGTGCCGCGGATCAGCCGCGCCCAGAAGATGGATGCGCTCTCCTCGATGGCCAATATCGCGGGCTACCGCGCGGTGATCGAGGCCGGCTCGAATTTCGGCCGCTTCTTCACCGGCCAGGTGACGGCGGCGGGCAAGGTGCCCCCGGCCAGGGTGCTGGTGGTGGGTGCGGGCGTCGCGGGTCTGGCCGCGATCGGCACCGCGACCTCGCTGGGCGCCATGGTCTATGCCTTCGACGTGCGCCCCGAAGTGGCCGAGCAGATCTCGTCGATGGGGGCCGAATTCGTCTTCCTCGATTTCGATGAGGATACCGCCGACGGCTCGGAAACGGGCGGCTATGCCAAGCCCTCCTCGCCGGAATTCCGCGAAAAGCAGCTTGCGAAGTTCCGCGAGCTGGCGCCCGACATGGACATCGTCATCACCACCGCGCTGATCCCCGGTCGCCCCGCGCCCAAGCTCTGGCTCGAGGACATGGTGGCGGCGATGAAGCCCGGCTCGGTCGTGGTCGATCTGGCCGCCGAGAAGGGCGGCAACTGCGACCTGACCCGGCCCGGCGAGAAGATCGTCAGCGACAATGGCGTGACCGTGGTCGGCTATACCGATTTCGCCAGCCGCATGGCGACGCAATCCTCGACGCTTTACGCCACCAACATCCGTCACATGATGACCGACCTGACGCCCGGCAAGGACGGCCAGGTCGTGCATAACATGGAAGATGACGTGATCCGGGGCGCGACCGTCACCCATGAGGGCGAGATCACCTTCCCGCCGCCGCCGCCCAAGGTGAAGGCGATCGCGGCAGCCCCGAAGAAGGACAAGCCGAAAGAGCTGACCCCCGAGGAGAAGAAGGCCCAGGAGGCCGCCGCCTTCCGCAAGCAGACGATCACCCAGATCGGCATGCTGGTCGCGGGCGGTCTTCTGATGGCGCTGATCGGGACCTTCGCGCCGGAAAGCTTCATGAGCCATTTCATCGTCTTCGCGCTGAGCTGCTTCGTCGGCTTCCAGGTGATCTGGAATGTCAGCCACTCGCTGCACACGCCGCTGATGGCGGTGACCAACGCGATCTCGGGCATCATCATCCTGGGCGCGCTTCTGCAGATCGGGTCGGGCAACTGGCTGGTGGTGATCCTCGCCACATTCTCTGTCCTGATCGCGACGATCAACATCGTGGGTGGCTTCCTGGTGACACGCCGGATGCTGGCCATGTTCCAGAAATCTTAAGGGGGCAGGGGATATGTCCATCGGTATCGTTTCCGCGGCCTATATCGCCGCCGCCGTTCTCTTCATCCTCGCGCTCGGCGGGCTGTCGAACCAGGAAAAGGCCAAGCGCGCCGTCTGGTACGGCATCGTCGGCATGGGGCTTGCGGTGCTGGGCACCGTCTTCGGCCCCGGCATCGGCCATTACTGGCTGCTGATCCCGGCCGTCCTGATCGGCGGCTATGCCGGCTACGAGGTCGCGCGCCGGGTCGAGATGACCGAGATGCCGCAGCTGGTGGCGGCGCTGCACAGCTTCGTCGGCCTCGCCGCGGTCTTCATCGGGCTCAACGCCCAGCTCGAGCTGAGCCATGTGCTGGCGCTGAAGGCGGCCGATGACGGCGCCGCCGTCGAGGCGCTGCGGGGCTTTGCCTCGGTGCTGGCGCACAAGACGCCGGTCGAGATCTCGATCCTCAAGGTCGAGGTCTTCCTCGGCATCTTCATCGGGGCGGTGACCTTCACCGGCTCGGTCGTGGCCTTCGGCAAGCTCGCGGGCCGGATCGACGGCAAGCCGCACAAGCTGCCGGGCGGCCATATGCTGAACCTCGCAGCCCTCCTGCTGTCGATCGCGCTGGGCTATCTCTACTTCACCGGCGCGGGCATCTGGACCATGGTCCTGATGGCGATCCTCGCGGGCTTCATCGGCTGGCACCTGATCATGGGCATCGGCGGCGCCGACATGCCGGTCGTGGTCTCGATGCTGAACAGCTATTCGGGCTGGGCTGCGGCCGCCATCGGCTTCACGCTGGGCAATGACCTCCTGATCGTGACCGGCGCGCTGGTGGGCTCGTCGGGGGCGATCCTCAGCTACATCATGTGCAAGGCGATGAACCGGCATTTCGTCAGCGTGATCCTGGGCGGCTTCGGCGGCACAGGCGGTCCTGCGGCCGAGGTCGAGGGCGAGATGATCGCAATCGACGCCGATGGCGTGGCCGCGGCGCTCGAGGATGCCGACAGCGTCATCATCGTGCCGGGCTACGGCATGGCGGTCGCGCAGGCGCAGAACTCGGTCTCGGTCCTGACCGAGCATCTGAGAAAGCAGGGCAAGACCGTGCGCTTCGCCATCCACCCGGTGGCAGGCCGTCTTCCGGGGCACATGAACGTGCTCCTGGCCGAAGCCAAGGTGCCCTATGACATCGTGATGGAGATGGACGAGATCAACGAGGATTTCCCCGAAACCGACGTCGCCATCGTCATCGGCTCGAACGACATCGTGAATCCGGCGGCGCAGGACGACCCGAATTCGCCCATCGCCGGCATGCCGGTTCTGGAAGTCTGGAAAGCCAAGCAGGTCTTCGTATCGAAACGCGGCCAGGGCACCGGCTATTCGGGGATCGAGAACCCGCTCTTCTACAAGGAGAACACCCGGATGTTCTACGGCGATGCCAAGCAGAGCCTCGACAAGCTGCTGTCGATCATCCGCTGATCCCGCCCGGGATCGCGAAACAGGAACGCCCCGCCCCGACCGGCGGGGCGTTCTGCATCTGAGGGCCCCCTGCCTTCGGCGGCGGCACGGGCCCGGGCCGCGCGCCTTGGGGGAAGGACCGGGCAGAAAGCCGCCCCTGCCGTCTTCTTCTTGGAAAAAATACCCGCGGCCCCGCAGGGGCTGCGCGCCCCCGGGGCGCGCCCTGCCGCGTTTACAAATCGCGCGGCTTGGCTAGAGGTGGTGCAACGCGCGCGAACAGAAGGCCAGCCGCCATGCCGATCCAGGACCATCCCCTGCGCTATGCGCTGACCAACGAGCTGCATACGCGGCCCTTTCCGTCGCTGCAGGCGCCCTGCCATGCCGCCTTTCTCGCGATCAAGCCGCCGCTCGATGCCGCGATCCGCGACCGCGATGCCGACCGCGCCCATGTGATCGACCTGCTCGACCGCTTCGGGGCCCAGCATCCCAGGCCCGGCGAGACCCATTTCTTCGGCCAGATGGGGCGGCACAAGCTGAAATGGGAAAGCCATACCGAATTCGCCACCTACACCGTCTTCACCCCCGGCGTCGCCGACCAGCCCTTCGATCCGGCCGCCTTCGAGGTGTTTCCCGATGACTGGCTCGAAGCCGCACCGGGCGCGCGGCTGACCTCGGCCCTGATCCGGATCGAGCAGATCCGCAACGGCGGGACGGAGATCGGCGCGCATATCGGCGAATGGTTCGTACCCGACAGCCTCTCGGCGGCGGCGATCCTCGACGGTGCGGCGGTCATGGCGACGGATTTCCGCATCGATACCGGCGGTCACATGCGGATGGCGATCTTCGTGCAGCCCGAGATCGGTCAGCGCCGGATCGGCCGCATCGTGCAGCGCCTGACCGAGGTCGAGACCTACAAGGCGATGTCGATGCTGGGCCTGCCCCGGGCGCGGCAGGTCAATGCCCGCCTCGCCGAGCTCGATCCGCAGCTGAGCGCGCTGGTGGGCGAGATGACCGGCGGACAGCGCCAGCCCGAAGAGACGCTGCGGAACCTGCTGGCGGTCTCGGCCGAGCTGGAAAGCCTGCTGGCGCAATCCGCCTTCCGGTTTTCGGCGACGACGGCCTATGAGGCGCTGGTGCATCAGCGGGTCGAGGTGCTGCGCGAGGAACGCTTCCAGCACCGCCAGACCTTTCAGGAATTCATGATGCGCCGCTACGACCCCTCGATGCGGACGGTGAAAGCCAGCGAGGCGCAGCTCGATTCGATGACCCGGCGCGCGGTCCGCGCGGCCAACCTCTTGCGGACCCAGGTCGATGTGGAACGCTCGGCCCAGAACCAGAAGCTGCTGGAAAGCATGGACCGGCGCGCCGATCTGCAGTTGCGCCTGCAGCGCACGGTCGAGGGGCTGTCGGTGGTGGCCATCAGCTATTATGCGGTCAGCCTAGTGTCCTACATGATCGCGCCCGGGGCCGAGGCGCTGGCGGTTTCGAAAGCGCTGGCGACGGCGGTGGTGACGCCGGTGGTGGTGCTGGTGGTCTGGCTGATGATCCGGCGGCTGCGCAAGGGCATGGATCATTGAGCCTCACGCCCTGATGGGCGGCCCGCGCACGACCCTGTCATGGCATTCCGGGGCGCCGGGACAGGCCGCAGAACCGGGCGGTCCGTCCGTGCCATCGCGGCAGGCAATGCGCCGCGGCCCGGCGCCCGGCGCCCGGCGCATTCGGTCTCTGGCTCCGGCTGCGGACTCTTGTTGCGGGCGCTTCCGCGCGTCCGTTTCGGTCGGGCTTTCGAGCTTCGCGCTTGACCTTGTCAGGGGCGGCCCCCAGTCTCGGCTGGAAGCCCTTCCGGAGATCCCCATGGCCAGCCCGCTGACGCCCCGGCAAATATTTGAAAAGCTTGTTTCCTTTCCGACGGTCAGCCGCGATGGCAATCTCGCGCTGGTCGACTGGGTCGAGGGCTATCTGGCCGAGGCCGGGATCGCCGCCAGCCGGGTCTGGAACCCGGCGCGCTCGAAGGCCGGTCTTTATGCCCATGCCGGCCCGCAGGTCGCGGGCGGCGTCATGCTGTCGGGCCATAGCGATGTGGTGCCGGTCGACGGCCAGGACTGGAGCTCGGACCCCTGGGAGCTGACCGAACGCGGCGGGCGGCTTTACGGGCGCGGCGCCTGCGACATGAAGGGCTTCGATGCGCTGGCGATCTGGGCCATGGTCGAGGCGCAGCGCGTGCAGCCGGCGCGGCCGCTGCAACTGGCGCTGAGCTATGACGAGGAACTGGGCTGCATCGGCGCGCCGCCGCTGATTGCGCAGATGGCGCGCGAGGGCTTCCCGAAGGCTGCGGCGGTCATCGTGGGCGAGCCCTCGATGATGCAGGTGGTGACCGGCCACAAGGGCAATATCGGCTTCGAGATCCGGCTGAAGGGCCATGAGGTGCATTCCTCTCTGCAGCATCGCGGCGTCTCTGCGGTGATGGAGGCGGGGCGGCTGATCCAGTGGGCGAACGAGGCCAATGACCGCAACCGGGTCCGCGCGCCCGAAGGCGATGACGGGCTGTTCGATCCGCCCTGGACCAGCCTGCATGTCGGCGAGATCGCGGGCGGCACCGCGCAGAACATCACCGCCGCCGATTGCCGGATGGGGCTCGATTATCGCTGTGTGCCCTCGGACAGTCTCGAGGCCTGCCGCACGGCGCTCATGGCCGAGGTGGCGCGGGTCGAGGCGGGCATGAAGGCCGTCTGCCCCGCGGCGGGCATCACGGTCGAGGAAACCTTCTCGGTGCCTGCGCTCGCCCCCGAACGGGACGGCGTGGCCGAGGCGCTGGCGCGGCGGCTGACAGGCGACAATGCCGCCCATGTGGTCAGCTATGCGACCGAGGCCGGACAGTTCCAGGAGGGCGGCTTCTCGACCGTGGTCTGCGGCCCCGGCGACATCGCCCAGGCGCATCAGCCCGACGAATACATCACGCTCGAGCAGTTCCGGCAGGGCGAGGCCTTCATGGCGCGGCTGCTGGCCGATCTTCAGGAATAGCCCATGCCCGTCAGGAACCGCCTCGCCGAACTGCAGCCCGAGATCGCCTCCTGGCGGCGCGACCTCCACGCGCATCCCGAACTGATGTACGATCTGCCGCGGACCTCGGCGCTGGTCGCCGCGAAGCTGCGCGAATTCGGCTGCGACGAGGTGGTCGAGGGCATCGGGCGCTCGGGCGTCGTGGGCGTCATCAGGGGCCGGTCGGACGAGCAGGGGCGGGTGATCGGGCTTCGCGCCGACATGGATGCGCTGCCGATCCTCGAGGCGACGGGGCTGCCCCATGCCTCGAAGACGCCGGGCAGGATGCATGCCTGCGGCCATGACGGCCATACCGCGATGCTGCTGGGGGCTGCCAGATACCTGGCCGAGACCCGCAATTTCGACGGCCGCGCGGTGGTGATCTTCCAGCCCGCCGAAGAGGGCGGCGCAGGCGGTCTGGCAATGTGCAGGGACGGGCTGATGGCGCGCTTCGGCATCAATGAGGTCTATGGTTTGCACAACATGCCCGGCATCCCGGTCGGTGCCTTCGCGATCCGGCCAGGGCCGATCATGGCCGCGACCGACGAGTTCGACATCATCGTCACCGGCAGGGGCGGCCATGCCGCCAAGCCGCATGACTGCATCGACACGACGCTGGTGGCTGCGCATATCGTCGTCGCGCTGCAATCCATCGCCGCGCGCAATGCCGACCCGCTGAAACAGCTCGTGGTCTCGGTCTGCAGCTTCCGGACCGATTCCGAGGCCTATAACGTGATCCCGCAGACGGTGCTTCTGAAAGGCACGGTCCGGACGCTGGAAGAGGGCATGCGCGATCTGGCCGAGGCGCGCGTGACGGCGGTGGCCGAGGCGACGGCAGCGGCCTATGGCGCAACCGCCGAGCTGCGCTATAGCCGCAACTATCCGGTCACGGCCAACGCCCCCGAACAGACCGATTTCGCGGCCGCGATGGCCGAAAAGATCTCGGACCGGGTCGAGAGGGCGACCGCGCCGCTGATGGGGGGCGAGGATTTCAGCTATATGCTGCTCGAACGGCCCGGCGCCTATATCTTCCTTGGCAATGGCGACACCGCCTCGCTGCATCACCCGGCCTATGAATTCGACGACGGGGCCATTCCCTTCGGCGCGTCCTGGTTCGTCGAACTGGTCGAGAATCGTCTGCCTGCGGACTGAGGGCGGGCCCCTTTGGCCGACGTGGGCCGCGACATCGCCCTGCGCTGTCTGGGCCTATGGCGCGATCCCGGGGCAGGGGATAGCCTGCTGGGAAAGAGGCGCCAGCGAGGGGACCCCCATGACCGGAGCGAATGACGAGCGGTTTCCGAAAAGCCTGATCCGGGCGGACCGGCTCGTGACCGATACCAAATGGAACATGGCCGAGAACGGCTCGACCCCGTTTTCCGATTTCTTCGGGCTGGCGATGCTGTCGAGGGGCGCGGTCACGGCGGCGCTGACGACAAGGCGGCCGACCCCCTTCTCGGGCGCGCTGCACCTGCCCCTGGTCTTCCGCCGCCGCTCGAAGACGCGGCTCTGGACCGGCGGCCGGCTGCTGTCCTGGCGCTAGACGGAAGGCCTGTCATCGCAGGGTTTTCTGCCTGCCGCTCTGAGCTGCGGAAGGCAGATGTCTTCGATCCGATTGATTTGTGCGTCGACGGTGGCGTCCATCTTGTTGCGGTTTTCAGATGGGCCGCCCGGAGTGAGTTTGTTCCATGTCGCTTGGCGCTTGTCGGGGGGGACAATTCGTCCCGCGACCTGACGTCCTGGAACACGATATCGAGCTGTTTCATCAGCTCTCCGAGGGCTTGTTCGAGGTCGGCGTCGAACAGCGCTTTTGCGGTCGGCATGCAGTCCGCCAATGACCGACGGGAAAGAGACGCGGTTTCGCGGAGTGTCTCGTAATATCTGTGAGCCTTGGCGGCCTCTGACGTGAGGGCCTCTGCACCGTCGTGCAAGTCCCTCTGAGCGGATCCGGGCGTGAAGAGGTTCGCCGCGGCATGGCGCAGATCGCCCAGGCTTCGCCTGGCGTCATAGGTCGCGATCAATAGGCACTCTGCCTGATCGATCTGGCGCTCAGAGATCTTCTGTTCACGCCAGCTTTCGAACGTTCTGGAGCCGAGCCATGCGACAAAAATGACCGCGACGGCTCCAGAAATTGTGCCGATGGCTACACCAATTGTGCCGATGCCCGAGAGCATACTGCCCAGAGCGGACCATTCCTAATGTGTCCAGCGCATGCTGTCCTGCCTGTTTGCTGCAAGGCGTTCGGCAAAACTGTTCCGACCTGGCGGCGGTCGGTACAGGCTAGCAGCTCAGGAGCATCGCCTTCAGGATCAATGGCCAGTTCCGCTGTTCGAGCGTCGGCGCGCAATGGGCGGCGCCGGTGAAGTCGTCGTCAGCGGTATAGGCGCTGGGCGTGATGACCACGCCAAGCCCCGCGGCCCGCGCCGATTGCAGGCCGATATGGGAATCCTCGAAGGCCATGCACTCGCGGGGCGGCAGGCCCAGCCGCTCGAGCGCCAGCCGGTAGATCTCGGGATCGGGCTTCTTGCGCGCGACCTCGTCGCCTGCGGCGATCACGTCGAAGACCCCCTCGGCCGGCTTGCGCCAGCAGCGGCGCACGAGGATCTCGACATTGGGCCGCGTGGTGGTGGTGGCCATGGCGATGGCCATGTCGGCCTCGCGCGCATGCAGGATCAGATCCTCGACCCCGGGGCGCAGCCCGACCGCGCCCTCGGCGATCATCCGGCCATAGGCCTCTGTCTTCTCGGCATGAAGCCGCAGCAGATCGGCCTCGGGCAGCCGGGCCGCCTCGGGCAGCCCCGCCTGAAACGCGCGCAGCCGTTCCTTGCCGCCGCCGATCTTCAGAAGAACGGCATAGTCCTCGCGCGACCAGTGCCAGTCGAGCCCCCGCGCGGCGAAGCTTGCGTTGAACGCCGCACGGTGGGTTTCCTCGGTCTCGGCCAGCGTGCCGTCGAGATCGAAGATCAGGGCCCTGATGGTCATCTCAGCTCGTCGGCCAGCCGCGCCACGATGGCGACCAGCACGTCGTAATCGGAAAAGCGCGCATCCTGCGGGATGTCGTCGACATCCTCGGCGCGGTGATAGCCCTCAGTGAAGAGCGCAAAGCGCATGCCGGTGGCCTGTGCGGTCGCCGCGTCGATCTCGCTGTCGCCGACGAAGACCGCCTGCGTCGCGCCAAGCTGCTCGCAGACCGCGCGAAGAGGTTTCGGGTCGGGTTTCTTCACCTCGACCGTATCGCCGCCGACCACGGCGCCGAAGAAGCCGTCGATGCCGAAGGTCTTCAGGATCGCGCGCGAGGGCGCCTCGGGCTTGTTGGTGCAGATGCCCATCGCCCAGCCTTCGTCGCGGAACTGTTCCAGCGCGTCCTCGACGCCGGGATAAAGCGTCGTCAGCGTCGCGGGGTCTGCCGCGTAATGGCCAAGGAAGGCCTCGACCAGGGCGTCGCGCTGGCCGGGTTCAAGCCCGCGGGCCTTGATCACACGCTCCATCAGTACCTCGACCCCGTTGCCGATGAAGGCGCGGATGGTGTCGAGGTCGAACGCCTCCTGGCCGAGCCCGGCCAGCGTCCTGTTCACGGCGGCATGGATGTCCGGAGCGCTGTCGATCAGCGTTCCGTCGAGGTCGAAGATGATGGCCTTCACGCGGCGTCCTTCCATTTGATCGAGCAGCCCATCGAGGGGATCTGCTCGTGCGGTCCGTGGCCGGTATGGGCCACCTGTAGCATCGCCTCGTAAAGATCGCGCCGCAGGTCCGCAGGCCCGGCCTCCTTGCGCGAGGCATCCAGCCGACCGCGATACTGCAACTCCAGCAGGCTGTTGAAGCCGAAGAAATCCGGGGTGCAGATGGCGTTATAGGCACGCGCGACCGACTGGTCCTCGTCATGGAGATAGGGGAAGGGAAGGTCAAGTTCCGCCGCCACCTTCTTCATGCCCTCGAAGCTGTCCTCGGGATAGGCTTCGGCATCGTTCGAGCAGATCGCGCAGATGCCGACGCCCTGGGCCTGCAGGTCGCGGGCGTCGCGGATGATGCGGTCGCGCACGGCGATGACATAGGGGCAGTGGTTGCAGATGAACATGATCAGCGTGCCCATCGGCCCGTGCACATCCGACAGGGTATGCAGCTTGCCATCGGTGCCGGGCAGGGTGAAATCGGGGGCCTGCCAGCCGAAATCGCAGATCGGGGGAGAGACGGCCATGGGGAACCTCCTTCGGATAGCATGTCTGTCGGAGCAGAAATTAACGCGGATCGAAGCGCGTGCCAGCCGCTTTGTCGCATCCCGGCCCGAGCGGAACAGGGCGGAGAGAGGCGATATGCGGCGGCCGGTTCCCGAGACTTCCGCCGGGCTGACCTTGTCCCCGGATCCAGGACTGGGAGTTAAGGTCCTCCCAGAGAGAGGGACCCCGGATGAGCAGGCAGCCCCGCCGTCACTTCACCGCCGAGTTCAAGGAACAGGCCGTCGCGCGCCTTTCCGAGCCGTGCGTCAGCCAGACCACCGTCGCGCGCGAACTCGGCGTGACGCCGTCGCAGTTGAAAGGCTGGCGGCTCGATCTGGCGGCCGCGATAGCCGCATAATGAATATCGCGCCAGTCCGGGATCCGGGGGCAAGCAAAGACCGGCGCGGTGCCTGCGCCGGTCTCGGATCGTTGCCGCGTGCATCCGCCATATCGGGCGGCCGCGGTCGGGCGGAATTGTCTCTGGCGTCAGGCCGCCTGCAGCGCGCCCTCGGCGGCCTCGCGGATCGCCCGGATGTTCTGGCCGTAGACGTCGGGCGCATCGACCGAGCCGCCCTTGAAGACGGCCGAGCCCGCGACCAGCACATTCGCGCCGGCCTCGACGACAAGCGGCGCGGTCTCGGGGGTGACGCCGCCATCGATCTGGATATGGACCGGCCGGTCGCCGATCATCGCGCGGACGCGGCGGATCTTGTCGATACAGGAGGGGATGAATTTCTGCCCGCCGAAGCCCGGGTTCACGGTCATGATCAGGACCATGTCGCAAAGATCGAGGATATGCTCGACGCTTTCGGCAGGGGTCGCGGGGTTCAGCACCACGCCGGCCTTGACGCCCTGCGCCCGGATCGCCTGCAGCGTGCGGTGGATATGCGGGCCCGCCTCGATATGGGCGGTGATCATGTCGGCGCCGGCCTCGGCATAGGCCTCGATATAGGCATCGACCGGCGAGATCATCAGATGCACGTCCATGAAGGTCTTCACATGCGGGCGGAAGGCCTTCACCGCGGGCGGGCCGAAGGTCAGGTTCGGGACGAAATGCCCGTCCATCACGTCGACATGCACCCAGTCGGCGCCCTGCGCTTCAATCGCCCGGATCTCGGCACCGAAATTCGCGAAATCGGCGGACAGGATCGAGGGCGCGATCTTGATCGAACGGTCGAACATCTTTGGGTTCCTCCCGATAGGGCCGGATTTTCAGGGAAGGCGCGGCCCCGCGACGGGGCCGCACAGGTCGTTACACCGCTCGGTCACTCGGCGGCTTCGGTCACGCCCAGCTTCTCGCGCCAGCCCGGGAAGAGCTTGTCGGCATCGAAGGGGAAGCTCTCGAAGGCGCGGGCCAGTTCGCGGTGCTCCTTGGCATAGTCGACGAGGTTCACGCCCGCCTTCCAGGCATCATGCGCCTGGTGCAGCGAGATCGCGCCCGCGGTGCCGCCGTCGAGATGCCCGAAGGCGCCGCCGCCCGAGGTCTGGATCACGTTGGAATGGCCCAGATTGTCGAAGAAGCCCGGCAGGCGCAGCGCGTTCATGCCGCCCGAGATGATCGGGGTGGTGGGCTTCATCCCCAGCCAGTCCTGGCGGTAGAAGGGGCCGTCCGCCACGTCCTCGGTCAGCATGAAGGCCATGATCCTGTCGGAGGGATCGCCCTCCATCTTGCCAAAGCCCATCGTGCCGGTGTGGATGCCCGAGGCGCCCTGCAGACGTGACATCTTGGACAGCACGAAGGCGGTATAGCCGCGTTGCGATTCCGGCGAGGTCACGGCGCCGTGGCCCGCACGGTGATAGTGCAGGAACTGGTGCGGGAAGGCGCGGCGCGCAGTGGTGATGGCCGCGGGGCCTGCCACGTAGCCGTCGACGAGGAAGGCCACGTGATCGGCATTCTCGCCGAAGGTCTCGAGGATATACTCGCCGCGGGCCAGCATCTCGTAATGGTCGTCGGCGGTGATGTTGGCCGAGAACAGCTTGGCCTCGCCGGTCTTGTCCTGGGCGCGCTTCATGGCGTCCGAGACCAGGCGGATCGTCTCTTTCAGCGGCGCGAAGACCTGGTTGCCCTGGGGTTCATCGTTCTTGATGAAGTCCCCGCCCAGCCAGAATTCATAGCAGGCATCGGCGAAGGGCTGCGGACGCAGGCCGAGTTTCGGCTTGATGATGGTGCCCACCACCATGCCGCCATCGGTGACGCTGCGGCCGAGCACGCGCCACATGTCGGCGATGTTCATCGTGGGCCCGTCGAAGAGCCGCAGATAGGCCGGCGGCACATAGAAGTCGCGCATCTTGGCATGCGCCACGTCGCCCATGCCCTGGTTGTTGCCGATCGTCAGCGTCAGGAACGAGGCCAGCATGGCGCGGCCGTCGATGATGTTGCGGTCAAACAACTCGACCGGATAGGCGATCTTCATCACCTCGTTCCCGGGGTCGATCTCGTAGACGAGCGCATCGACGCCCTTGGTGAAATCGTCGGTGGTGTGCACCTCGACATTGGTGCCGGTCGAGCTTTCGGCGGCGAAATGCGCCGCGGTGGCCAGGTAGTCCCCGTCCCCCTTGGGCTTCATCGTGTAGGCGCAAAGCACGTGACGGCCGCCGGCGATGAGTGCTTTCTCATCGAGGTCGAGGCGGGCATATCGGTTCGACTGATCCATTTCCTATGGCCTTTCGGTTCGTCTTGTCCCCGGGTTCCGGTGGTCTTCGTTCTACGTTGCGCGCGTTTCCGGAGCGGGCCCGGCCCCCGCGAGGGCCGGGCACCAGAGGGTTATTTCGTCTTCGGATCGAGGCTGCCCTCGGCATAGCGCCTGGCCATGTCGGCCATCGGGATCACCTTGATCCGCGAGGCATTGCCGGCGGTGCCGAAGCGCTCGAAGCGGTCCTTGCAGAGCTTGGTCATCTCGGCCATGGCGGGTTTGAGGAATTTCCGCGGGTCGAATTCGGCCGGGTTTTCCTTGGCGATGCGGCGGAAGGTGCCGGTCATCGCCATCCGGTTATCGGTGTCGATATTGACCTTGCGCACGCCCATCTTGATGCCGCGCTCGATCTCCTCGACCGGCACGCCATAGGTCTGGGGCATGGCGCCGCCATTCTCGTTGATGAGATCCTGCAGGTATTGCGGCACCGAGGACGAGCCATGCATCACCAGATGCGTGTCGGGCAGCTTGGCGTGGATCTTCTCGATCACGCTCATCGCCAGCGTCTCGCCGGTGGGCTTCTGGGTGAACTTGTAGGCGCCATGCGAGGTGCCGCAGGCAATGGCCAGCGCGTCGACCTTGGTCTTCGAGACGAAATCGGCGGCCTGATCGGGATTGGTCAGAAGCTGGTCGCGCGACAGCTCGCCCTCGGCGCCATGGCCGTCCTCGGCCTCGCCCTTGCCGGTCTCGAGGCTGCCCAGAACGCCCAGCTCGCCCTCGACCGAGGCGCCGACCCAATGCGCCATTTCGGCCACGCGCCGGGTGATGTCGACATTGTACTCGTAGGAGGCAGGCGTCTTGCCGTCGCCTTCCAGCGAGCCGTCCATCATCACCGAGGTGAAGCCGTGCTTGATGGCGCCGAGACAGGTCGCCTCGTTGTTGCCGTGGTCCTGATGCATGCAGAGCGGGATGTCGGGATAGATCTCCGCCAGCGCCTCGATCATCTTGGCCAGCATGATGTCATTGGCATATTGCCGGGCCCCGCGGCTGGCCTGGATGATGACCGGCGCGTCGCAGGCCTTGGCGGCCTCCATGATCGACAGCCCCTGTTCCATGTTGTTGATGTTGAAGGCGGGCACGCCGTAGCCGTGCTCGGCTGCATGGTCCAGAAGTTGGCGAAGGGTGATAAGGGCCATCGTTAAATCTCCGTCAGTCTGCGCGTCCTGCGCGTTCCAAAGCTTCGAGGCCGGGGAGCGGGCGTCCTTCCAGCCATTCGAGAAATGCTCCACCCGCGGTGGAGACATAGGTGAAATCATGGGCATGGCCCGAGCGGTTCAGTGCGACCAGCGTATCGCCGCCGCCCGCCACCGAGACGCACAGCCCGGCCCGGGTCTGTTCGGCCACGGTCTCGGCCAGCGCCCGGGTCGCGGCGTCGAAGGGCGGGGTCTCGCAGATGCCCAGCGGGCCGTTCCAGACGATGGTCCGGGCCTTGCGCAGGAGGCCGCGATAGAGCTCGACCGTGTCGGGACCCAGATCGTAGACCCGGCGGTTCGGCCGGATGCCGCCCAGCGGCACCGGATAGGCATGCCCGCCGGCATGCTGAAGCCCGTCGACGACGAAATCCCGGGGCATCACGATCCGGCAGCCCGCGACCTCGGCCAGCGCGGCGATCTCGAGAATGTCGTCGGCCAGTTCCGGTTCGCAGAACGAGCGCCCGATGCTGTAGCCGCGGGCAAAGAGGAAGCTGTTGGCCAGCCCGCCGCCCAGCAGGATGGTGTCGACCCGGCGCAGGAGACGCTTCATCAGCCCCAGCCGCTCGATCATCGATTGCCCGCCCATCAGCGCGACTGAAGGCGAGGGCGGGGTGTCGAGCGCGCGTTCGAGCTGGGCCAGCTCCTCGAGCAGCAGGGGCCCCGCCGCCACCCGTTCGGCCGCGTCGACCGCCGCCGTGGTCGAGGCATGCAGCCGGTGGCAGCAGGAGAAGGCGTCATTGACATAGATGTCGCCAAGCCGGGCCAGTTCGGCCCCGAGCCGCGGGTCGTTGCGCTCCTCGCCGCGCTCGAAGCGCAGGTTCTCGCACAGAAGCACCTCGCCCGGCGCCAGATCATGGCTGAGCCGTTCGGCCATCGGCCCGGCACAGGTATCGATGAAGCGCACCGGCGCCTCCAGGGCATCGGACAAGGCGCCCTGCACCCGTTCGAGAGTCAGCGCCGGGGTCATCTCGCCCCCCGGACGGCCCAGATGGCTCATGACCACCAGCCGCGCGCCCCGGGCCAGAAGCGGTTTCATGCCGCTTGCAAAGCGGGTGATGCGGGTGGCGTCGGTGACCCCGGCGGGCCCGAGCGGAACGTTCAGATCCGCCCGGACTGCCAGGCGCCTGCCCGCAACATCCAGCGATGTCAGGGGCAGGCCCGCCATCAGATCAGCGCCCCCATCGCCACGGCGGTATCCGCCATGCGGTTGGAGAAACCCCACTCGTTGTCATACCAGCTCAGGATCCGGACCATGTTGCCGTCCATCACCTTGGTCTGGTCCATGTGGAAGACCGAGGAATGCTGGTCGTGGTTGAAGTCCGACGAGACCAGTTTCTCGTCGGTGTAGCCGAGAATGCCCTTCATCGGGCCGTCGGCCGCCGCGCGGATGGCCGCGTTGACCTCCTCGACGGTGGTGTCACGCCCGGCTTCGAACACCAGGTCCACGACCGAGACATTCGGGGTCGGCACGCGGATCGCGACGCCGTCGAGCTTGCCGTTCAGCTCCGGCAGCACCAGGCCCACGGCCTTGGCGGCGCCGGTCGAGGTCGGGATCATCGACATCGCCGCTGCGCGGGCGCGGTACAGATCCTTGTGCATGGTGTCCAGCGTCGGCTGGTCGCCCGTGTAGCTGTGGATCGTGGTCATGAAGCCGCGCTTGATGCCGATGGCATCGTTCAGGGCCTTGGCGACCGGCGACAGGCAGTTCGTCGTGCAGGAGGCGTTCGAGACCACCAGGTCGTCCTTGGTCAGCACGTCATGGTTGACGCCATAGACGATGGTCTTGTCGGCCCCGGCGCCCGGCGCCGAGATCAGCACCCGCTTCGAGCCGTTCTCCAGATGGATCGCGGCCTTGTCGCGGGCGGTGAAGATGCCGGTGCATTCCAGCGCGACGTCGACATCGCCCCAGGGCAGCTCTTTCGGATCGCGGATCGCGGTCACCTTGATCGGGCCGCGGCCCACATCGATGGTATCGCCGTCGACGGTCACGGTGCCGGGGAAGCGGCCGTGAACGCTGTCGTAGCGCATCAGATGGGCATTGGTCTCGACCGGACCCAGATCGTTGATCGCGACGACCTCGATATCGGTGCGGCCCGATTCAATGATGGCCCGCAGGACGTTGCGCCCGATCCGGCCGAAGCCGTTGATTGCTACCTTGACTGTCATCTTCCACCCTTCTTGTCTTACTTGATCAGTTTCTTCGCGGCGGCGGCCACGGCTTCGGCGGTGATGCCGAAGTGCTTGTAAAGGTCGTCGGCCGGCGCCGAGGCGCCGAATCCGGTCATGCCAACGAAGGCGGATCTGGCGCCAAGAAGCGGCGCCCAGCCCTGTTCCACGGCGGCCTCGACCCCGACCCGGGGCGCGTCGCCAAGGACGGATGCCCGGTAGGCGTCGTCCTGAGCTGCGAATAGCTCGAAACAGGGGGCGGAGACAACGGCGGCCCTGACGTCCTGGCGCGCCAGCTCGTCGGCCGCGTTCATCGCGATCTCGACTTCCGAGCCGGTGGCGATCAGGGTGACGTCGCGGCCGCCCTCGGGTTCGCGCAGCACATAGGCGCCCCTGGCCGTCAGGTTCTCGGCCCGGTGCTCGGTCCGCAGGCAGGGCAGGCCCTGCCGCGACAGCGCCAGAAGGCTCGGGGTCTTCTCCGAGGTCGCGGCGATTTCCCAGGCCTCGGCGGTCTCGACCACATCGGCGGGACGGAAGACGTTGAGATTGGGCATGGCGCGGAGGCTGGCCAGATGCTCGACCGGCTGGTGGGTCGGGCCGTCCTCGCCAAGACCGATCGAGTCATGCGTCATCACATAGGCCACCGGCAGCCCCATCAGCGCCGAGAGCCGGATCGCGGGGCGGGCATAATCGGCGAAGACGAGGAAGGTGCCGCCATAGGGGAAGAAGCCGCCATGCAGCGCGATGCCGTTCATCGCCGCCGACATGCCGAATTCGCGGATGCCGTAATGGATGTAATTGCCGCCGTAATTGTCCTTCGACACCGGCGACATGCCCTTGGTCAGGGTCAGGTTCGAGCCGGTGAGGTCGGCCGAGCCGCCGATGGCGTTGGGCAGGGTGGCATTGACCACGGCCAGCGCCATCTCCGAGGCCTTCCGGGTCGCGACCTTGGGCGCATCGGCCGAAAGCTGCTGCTTGTAGGCCGTGATGGCCTCGGCCATGGCGGCCTTGTCGGGCCGGGCCAGCGAGGCCTCGAAGGCACCGCCATGCTCGGCGCAGAGCAGACGCGCTTCCCAGCCCTCGCGGGCCTCGCGGCCGCGCGCGGCAACCGCATGCCAGGCGGCATAGACCTCTTTCGGCAGGGTGAAGGCCTCATGGGCCCAGCCAAGGGCCGTGCGGGTCGCGGCGATCTCGTCGGCGCCCAGAGGCGCGCCATGGACCTTGTGGCTGCCGGCCTTGTTGGGCGCGCCCTGGCCGATCACGGTCCGGCAGGCGATCAGCGAGGGGCGCGGGTCCTTGCGCGCGGCCTCGATGGCGGCGGCGACGGCCTCGCGGTCATGGCCGTCGACCGCGGCCACATGCCAGCCGGCGGCGGCGAAACGCGCTTTCTGGTCGACCGAGGTCGACAGCTCGGTCGAGCCGTCGATGGTGATCTTGTTATCGTCCCACAGAACGATCATCCGGCCGAGCTGCCAGTGGCCGGCCATGTCGATGGCCTCGTGGCTGATGCCTTCCATCAGGCAGCCGTCGCCCGCGATCACATAGGTGTAGTGATCGACCAGATCGTCGCCGAAGCGGGCATTGTGCATCCGCTCGGCCAGCGCCATGCCGACCGCGGTGGTGATGCCCTGGCCCAGCGGGCCGGTCGTGGTCTCGATGCCCTCGGCATGGCCGTATTCCGGATGCCCCGCCGTGCGCGCGCCCCATTGCCGGAAGCTGCGGATCTGGTCCATGTCCATATCGGCATAGCCCAGCATGTGGTTGATCGAATAGACCAGCATCGAGCCATGCCCGGCCGACAGCACGAAGCGGTCCCGGTCGGCCCATTTCGGGCAGGACGGGTCGATCTGTATGAACCGGTTGAACAGCACCGCGGCCACATCGGCCATGCCCATCGGCATGCCGGGATGGCCCGAATTGGCGGCCTGAACCGCATCCATGGTCAGGACACGGATCGCGGTGGCCATCAGCGCTTCGGCGCTGGTGTCGATCTTGGTGGGCGCGTTCATTTTGGGCTCCTCAGGCGCGTTTCGATTCGGAGACGAGACGATTGATCATCGGCGTCAGGATAAGCTGCATCGCGAGATCGAGCTTGCCGCCCGGGATCACGATCGAGTTGGCCCGGCTCATCCAGGATCCGTGGATCATCGAGACCAGGTAGGAAAAGTCGATCCCGCGCGGATTGCGGAAGCGGATCACGACGAGGCTTTCGTCCGGGGTCGGGATCCAGCGGGCGACGAAGGGGTTCGAGGTATCGACCACCGGCACGCGCTGGAAGTTGATGTCGGTCTCGGTGAATTGCGGGCAGATGCAATGCACATAGGCATACATCCGGCGCAGGATCACGTCGCGGATCGCCTCGGTGGTGTAGCCGCGCTTTTCCTTGTCGCGGTGGATCTTCTGGATCCATTCGAGGTTGATCACCGGCACCACGCCGATCTTGAGATCGGCATGCCGGGCGATGTCGACCTCGTCATTGACGACCGAGCCGTGCAGCCCCTCGTAGAACAGCAGGTCCGAGCCCTCGGCGAAGGGCGCCCAGTCGGTGAACTCGCCCGGCGCCACGCCGCGCTTCTCGGCCTCTTCGGCATCGTGCACGTAATGGCGGCTGCGCCCGGTGCCGGTCTCGCCATATTGGCGGAACACCTCTTCGAGGATCTTCAGCTCGTTGGCCTCGTAGCTGAAATGGCTGAAACCCGCATCGCCCTCGGCATAGTGACGGTCGAGCTCGGCCTTCATGTCCTTGCGGTTGAAGCGGTGGAAGGCGTCGCCCTCGATCGAGACCGCGTTCACGCCCTCGCGGCGGAAGATCTGGTCGAAGGTATGCTTGACCGTCGAGGTGCCCGCCCCGGAAGAGCCGGTAACGGAGATGATCGGGTGCTTCTTGCTCATGACAGTCCTCCAGGAACTCAGACGCGGAACAGGCCGCGGTTGCCGAACAGGGCGTTGACCTCTTCGTCCGGCAGATCGTGATAGGCGGCGATGCGGCTGACCTTGTCGGTCGAGCCGAAGACGAACGGCGTGCGGGCGTGCAGCTTCTCGGCGGTCTTGCCGAGGATCGGGTCCTGGGCGTCGGTGGCAAGGCCCCCGGCCTGCTGGATCACGAAGGCGATGGGGGCGCATTCATAGACCATCCGGAGCCGGCCGCGGGCATAGCCCTTGCGGGCATCGCCGGGATAGAGGAACACGCCGCCCCGGGTCAGGATCCGATGCGTCTCGGCCACCAGCGAGGCGACCCAGCGCATGTTGAAATTCGAGGCGCGCGGGCCTTCCTCGCCGGCCAGGCAGTCGTCGATATAGGCCCGGATCGGGCGCGACCAGTGGCGGTAATTCGAGGCGTTGATGGCGAATTCGCGCGAGGTGTCGGGGATCTTGATCGCCTCGGCCACCAGCACGAACTGCTTGCTGTCGGGGTCCAGCAGATATTCCTGGGTGCCTTGGCCGAAGGTGCAGACCAGCATCGTCTGCGGCCCGTAGATGATGTAGCCCGCGCCGATCTGCTGGTCGGTCGGGCGCAGGAAGCTGGCATCGGGATCCTCGGCCGCCTCGAAGATCGAGAAGATCGTGCCGATCGAGACATTGACGTCGATATTCGACGAGCCGTCCAGCGGGTCGATCGCCAGCGCATAGGCGCCCCCGGGGTCGAGAACCGCCACCGTGTCCTGTTCCTCCGAGGCGTAGTGGCGGACATTGGCGGTCCTGAGGCGTTCGCAGAAGGCATCGTCGGCCATCAGGTCCAGCGCCTTCTGGGTATCGCCGCCGGTATTCTCGCCCACGGCTGCCCCCAGCGCCCCGCCCAGCGGGCCGCGCTGGATCACGCGCGAAAGATCGATGCCGACCTCGCAAAGTGCAGTCATGATCGGCTGAAGCGCGGCGGGGATATGCTGTAAATCCCTGATCGGATTTTCCGTTTGCATAAAATTCTCCCGAATCTGGCGGCAACTTGTCGTTATTGGTTGCTAGAGGATGACGGGATGGTAGAGAATTTAAAAACCCGGAAGCTGTATTAGATTTTTTTGAAAACCGAATGTCGACGCTCCGACCCGAGGCCATAACCTTCAAGCAACTCAGGGCGTTGCGCGCCGTCGCCGAGCACGGCACGTTGACCGCGGCGGCCGAGTCCATTCACCTGACGACTCCGGCCGTCCATACCCAGCTGCGCCAGCTCGAAGAGAATTTCGGTGCGCGGCTGGTCGATCGCGGGCCGCAGGGGGTGGCGCGCCTCACGCTGCAGGGCGAGGCGGCCCTGGTGGGGGCGCGCGCCATCGAGACCGCGCTCGAGGCCTGCGTCGATCATGTCCGCGCGCTCAATGACGGGATGGAGGGGATGGTCACGCTGGGCGTGGTCGCCACCGCCAAGTATTTCGCGCCGCGCCTGGTGGCCGAACTGCACCGCGCCTTTGCCGAGATCGACGTGATCCTGCGCGTGGGCTCGCGCGAGATGGTGGTGACGGCCTTGCAGGCGGCGAGCGTCGATATCGCGATCATGGGGCGGCCGCCCCGGCTGCCCGCGGTTCATGCGACGGTGCTTGGCCCGCATCCGCATGTGCTGATCGCGCCGCCCGATCATCCTCTGGCCGGACATGAGAGGATCGCGGCCGAGCGGGTGCTGGCCGAGACGTTCCTCGCGCGGGAGCCCGAGTCGGGCACCCGGATTCTGATGGAGCGCTTGATCGAGCGGCTTGGCAAGGGGCGGCCGCAACGGGTGGTCGAACTGGAAAGCAACGAAACCATCAAGCAGGCGGTGATGGCGGGGCTCGGGATCGCGCTGATCTCGCGCCATACGGTGGCCGGCGAACTGAACGACGGGCGCCTGGTCGAACTCGACGCGCCCTCGTTGCCCTTGGTGCGGCAATGGTTCCTGGTCCATCGCAGCGACACCGCGCTCAGCGCGGCCGGTCGGCGGATCCACGGCTATATCGTGGGACGGCAGGGGGCCTTCCTGCCCCGATAGCCCGGTTCCGGCCCCGAATTTTCGTCGAAAATTCGCGCGGGATGGCGGGCCTGCGGTTTCTGCGGCCACTGGGGGCGGCAGGGGGGTTGACCTTCCAGCGACTGGAAGTCCTATCTCGGTAAGGCGTTCGCCGTGAAGGAGGCTGCCATGACCGCAATGACCACAACCAGACTGAAACTCGAAGGGCTGCATTGCGCGGGCTGCGTGCGTCGGGTCGAGCGCGCCCTGACCGAGCTGCCCGATGTCGGTGCCGCCCGGGTCAATCTTGCCACCGGCTCGGCCGAGATCGAGCATTCGGGCCCGGTCGCGCCGCTGATCGGGGCCGTCGAGGGCGTGGGCTTCGGCGTGGGCCAGACCGAGATCGCGCTGGCGGTCGAGGGTGCCACCTGTGCCTCCTGCACCGGCCGGATCGAGCGGACGCTCATGGCCCAGCCCGGTGTGCTCGGGGCGGCGATGAACCTTGCGAGCGGTGAGGCCCGCGTCACCGTCGCCGAAGGGCTGGACGACGCCGCCGCGCTCGCCCGAGCGGTGACCGAGGTCGGCTATCCGTCCCGCCCGCTGGGTGCCGAGGACCGGCCCGAGCCCGGCGCAGCCCAGGCCGCCGAGGCCCGTGGGCTTGCCCGCCGGGCCTGGACCGCGGGACTTCTGGCGCTGCCGGTCGTGCTGCTGGAAATGGGCGGACATGTGGCGCCCGGTGCCCGCGAGGCGCTCGCCGGGATCGTCTCCGAGACCGGTCTGCGCATCGTCTCCTTCCTGCTGACCACCGCGATCCTCGCCGGTCCCGGCCGCGCCTTCTTCGTCAAGGGCGTGCCGCTCCTGCTGAAGGGCGCGCCCGACATGAATGCTCTGGTCGCGCTCGGCACCGCCGCCGCCTGGGCCTATTCGACCCTTGCAACCTTCGCCCCCGGCCTGCTGCCCGAAGGCACGGCGCATATCTATTTCGAGGCCGCCGCGGTCATCGTCACCCTGATCCTGATCGGCCGCAGCCTCGAGGCCCGCGCCCGCGGCCGCACCGGCGAGGCGATCCGGCATCTTCTGGGCCTGCAGCCGCGCAGCGCCCGGGTGGTGACCGAAAATGGCCTCGAGGAACGGCCCGTCGAGCAACTCGCGCCCGGCGATCTGATCGAGATCCGGCCCGGCGAGCGCATCCCGACCGATGGCGAGATCGTCGAGGGCCAGGGCCCGGTCGACGAATCGATGCTGACCGGCGAGCCGATGCCGGTCGACAAGGCGCCCGGCGACGCAGTCACGGGCGGCACCGTCAATGGCGCCTCCGCGCTGAGATTCCGCGCCACCCGGGTCGGCCGCGATACCGCGCTGGCCCAGATAGTGGCGATGGTCGAGACGGCGCAGGGCGCCAAGTTGCCGGTGCAGGCGCTGGCCGACCGGATCACCGGCATCTTCGTTCCCGCCGTCCTCGTCGTTGCCGCGCTGACCGTGGCGCTCTGGCTGATTGTCGGTCCCGACCCGGCGCTGGGGCTTGCGCTGGTCGCGGGCGTCTCGGTGCTGATCGTCGCCTGTCCCTGCGCAATGGGGCTGGCCACGCCGACCTCGGTGATGGTGGGCACGGGCCGCGCCGCCGAAATGGGGGTTCTCTTCCGCAAGGGCGATGCGCTGCAAAGCCTGTCGGGCGTCGCGACGGTCGCCTTCGACAAGACCGGCACCCTGACCGAGGGCCATCCCGAATTGACCGGGATCCGGCTGGCCGACGGCTTTGAAAGGGACGATGTCCTGGCCGCTGCCGCCGCGCTCGAGGCCCGCTCGGAACATCCGCTTGCCCGGGCCATCCTGGCCGCCGCGCCAGATCATCCCGAGGCCGAAGGGGTCGAGGCGTTGCCCGGTTTCGGCGTCCGGGGACGGATCGGCGGCCGTGACGTCCTGGTGGGCGCCGAACGGCTGATGGCGCGCGAGGGCATCGCGCTCGGGCCCCTCGAGGCCGAGGCCGCGACGCTGGCCGCCACGGGGGCGACGCCCGTTTTCGTGGCCATCGACGGAGGGGCGGCGGGCGTGCTGGCGCTGGCCGACCCGATCAAGCCCTCGGCGCGCGCGGCGATCGCGGGGCTCCACCGGATGGGTGTCGCGACCGCGCTGATCACCGGCGATACCGAGCCGACCGCGCGCGCCGTCGCGGCCGAGCTTGGCATCGACCGTGTCGTGGCGGGCGTTCTGCCCGGCGGCAAGGTCGAGGCGCTGGAGGGGCTTCGCGCCGAGGGCCCGGTCGCCTTCGTCGGCGACGGGCTGAATGACGCGCCCGCACTGGCCGCGGCCGATGTGGGGCTTGCCATCGGCACCGGCACCGATGTCGCCATCGAGGCGGGCGACGTGGTGCTGATGTCGGGCGATCCGCAGGGCGTGGTCAATGCGCTCCATGTCAGCCGCCGGACTCTGGCCAATATCCGCCAGAACCTGTTCTGGGCCTTCGCCTATAACGTCGCGCTGATCCCGGTGGCGGCAGGCGTGCTCTATCCGCTGAACGGCCTTCTCCTGTCGCCGATGCTGGCCGCGGGCGCGATGGCCTGCTCGAGCCTCTTCGTGCTGTCGAACGCGCTTCGGCTGCGCGGGCTCGGCCCGCTGGAGGCCGGGTCATGAATATCGGCGACATCTCGAAGGCCACCGGGCTGCCGGCCAAGACCATCCGCTATTACGAGGAGATCGGTCTGATCCGTCCGGCCCGGGGCGACAATGGCTACCGGCATTTCTCGGAAACCGACCGGCACAACCTGACCTTTCTGGGCCGGGCCCGGTCGCTCGGCTTCTCGATCGAGGAATGCCGGGCGCTTCTGGCGCTTTACACCGACAAGGAGCGCGCCAGCGCCAATGTGAAGCAGATCGCCCGCGTCCATCTGGCGCAGATCGAGGCCAAGATCGCCGAGTTGCAGGCGATGCGCGCCACCTTGGCCGAGCTGGTCTCGGCCTGTGCGGGCGATCAGCGTCCCGATTGTCCGATCCTGAAGGGGCTGGCGGGCGAGGGCTGAGCCCGCTCAAAGGGCTTTGACAATGCGCGCCGATGGGCTAGGCAGGAGCGACTTCGGTTCCGGCCGGGAAGGCCGGATAAAAGGGAACGCGGTGCGCCCTCTCAGGGGCAACTCCGCGGCTGCCCCCGCAACTGTAGGCGGAGAGCGCGGCTGACAGATGCCACTGGGCCAGGGCCCGGGAAGGCCAGCCAAGCAAGGACCCGCAAGCCAGGAGACCTGCCGGAGCGACGATCACCCTTTCCGGGCGCGGGGCGCGCCCCGGAGCGGCCAGCCCGCAGCGGTGAGACAGATCACCGTCCGGGGAGCTGGCCCGATCCCGCCGCACCCCGGACCGCCCGCAAGGGCAGGGAAGGGCAGGGCGATGGACGATCCGGAGACAAGACCGGCCGACCAGGACGGAGCGCGCGCATGAGGGGGCAGGGGCTTTTCTGGGCGCTTGCGCTGCTGGTGGCGGCGCTTTTCGGGCTGTCGCTGCTGATCGGTCCGGCCGGGCTGTCGGTCGGCGACAGCCTCTCGGCGCTGCTGGCCGGGCGCGGCGAGGCGGCGGTGCTGGTCATGCGCGAGATCCGGCTGCCACGCGCGATCCTTGCCGTGCTGGTGGGCGCGAGCCTCGGGCTCTCGGGTGCGGCCCTTCAGGGCTACATGCGCAACCCGCTGGCCGAGCCCGGTCTGATCGGCGTCTCGTCGAGTGCCGCGCTGGGCGCGGTGCTGGCGCTGCAAACGGGGCTCGCCTCGGCGCATGTGCTGGCGCTGCCGGCCTCGGCGCTGACCGGCGCGCTGATCGCCGTCTCGCTTCTGCTGCTTCTGGCCGGGCCGCGCGGCGGCGCCTTCACGCTGATCCTCGCGGGCATCGCGCTCTCGGCGCTGGCGGGGGCACTGACGCAACTGGTGCTGAACCTCTCGCCCAACCCCTATGCCACGGCCGATATCGTGTTCTGGCTGATGGGCTCGCTCGCCGATCGCTCCTTCACCCATGTCTGGCTGGCGCTGCCGCTGACGCTTCTGGGCTGGCTGATGCTGGCCGGGCTCGGCCGCGGGCTCGACGCGCTGACGCTGGGCGAGGATGCGGCGGCGGCGCTGGGCATCCGGCTCGGGCGGCTGCGCCTCGCGCTTGTGCTTGGCGTCGCGGCCTCGGTCGGGGCCGGGGTGGCGGTCGCGGGGGCCATCGGCTTTGTCGGGCTGATCGTGCCGCATCTTCTGCGCCCGCTGGTCGGCGCCCGGCCCGGGCGCCTGTTGCCGGCCTCGGCGCTGGGCGGCGCGGCCTTGCTGCTTGCCGCCGATATCGGCGTGCGTCTGGTGCTGCCCGACCGCGATCTCAAGCTGGGTGTCGTCACCGCGCTGATCGGGGCGCCGCTGTTCATCCGGCTGATCTTCCGCACCCGGGCGGAGGCAGGCGCATGACCGGCCTCAACCTCACGCATCTGAGCGTCCTGCGCGGCGCCTGCCCGGTGGTCGACGATGTCACCGCGCGGCTGTCCCCCGGCGAATGCGTGGGCCTTGTCGGCCCCAATGGCGCGGGCAAGACCACCTTGATGCGCGCAGCCCTCGGCCTCGTGCCGCACAAGGGCGGATCGAGCCTTGCCCGCCTTGCCGCCTCCGAGCGTGCCCGCATCGCCGCCTGGCTGCCGCAGATGCGCGAGATCGCCTGGCCGGTCAGCGTCGAGACCCTGGTCGGGCTCGGCCGCACGCCGCATCTGGGGCCGGGCCAGGGCCCTGGCCCGCGCGACCGTGCCGCCATTTCTGCCGCGATGGACAGGCTCGGGCTTGCCGGGTTCGCCACGCGCCGCGCGACCGAGCTGTCGGGGGGCGAGCAGGCGCGGGTGCTGATCGCCCGGGCGCTGGCGCAGGAGGCGCCGGTCCTGATGGCCGACGAACCCATCGCCGGGCTCGACCCCGCGCATCAGTTCACCACCATGGAGCTGTTTGCGGGGCTCGCCGCCGAAGGCCGCCTGGTGATGGTCTCGCTGCACGATCTGGGGCTGGCGGTCCGGTTCTGCACCCGGCTCCTGCTGATGCATCGGGGCCGTCTGGTGGCCGACGGTCCGCCGCGCGCGGTGCTGAGCGAGGCCAATCTGGCCGAGGTCTTCGGGCTGCGCGCCTATCTGGCCGAGACCCCCGACGGCCCGGTCTTCCAGCCGCTGGAGGTGGTGCGATGACCCCCAATTCCTGCCTGACCGAGGAGCCCGCCGCATGATCGAGCCGATCCTGTCCTTCCTTCACACCGGCGGCGCGGCGATGTGGGCCATCGCGGCCTTGTCGGTCGCAACGCTCAGTCTGATCCTCTGGAAGCTCTGGGGCCTCGCACGGATGGGTGCCTTCGCGGGCGCCCGGGCCGAACGCTCGGTCGCGCTCTGGCAGGAGGGCGCGCGCGAGGCGGCGGTGGCGGCGGTCTCGGGCCGGGTCGGGCTGCGGGCGCGGCTGGTTCGCGCGGCCATCGGGGCGCTGTCGCTGGGCCTGCCCGAGGCCAAGGCCCGCGAAGAGACGACCCGCGTCGCCCGGCGGCTGCTGGCCGAGCTTCGCGCGGGGCTGCGGGCGCTGGAACTGATCGCGGTGATCGCGCCGCTTCTGGGGCTTCTGGGAACCGTTCTGGGCATGATCGACGCCTTTCAGGCGCTGCAATCGGCGGGGGCCGCAGCCGACCCGGCCGATCTGGCGGGTGGTATCTGGGAGGCCCTTCTGACCACGGCGGCCGGCATGGCGGTGGCGATCCCGGCGGCGGTCTCGCTCAGCTGGTTCGAATCCGTTGCCGACAGCGCCCGCGCCGACATGGAGGACCTCGCGACCCGGCTTTTCCTGGCAGCGGATGCGGGTTGATGTTCAGCTTCGACACGCCCCGGCGGACGCGCCGCCCGAGCCTCACGCCGATGATCGACGTGGTCTTCCTGCTGCTCGTCTTCTTCATGATCGCCGCCCGCTTCGGCCCCGAGGCAGGGATCGGGATCTTTGCAGCGCAAGGCGGCGGGGCGGCCGACTGGCAGGGGCCGCCAAGGCTCATTGAGCTGCGCCCCGACGGGCTGTCCCTGAACGGGCAGGCGATGGCACCCGAGGCCATCGCAGCCGAACTGGCGCGGATCACGCCTGTGCCGGGCGATCCGGTCCTGCTGCGCGCCCGGGACGGGGCCGATCTGCAGGGGCTGGTCGATGCGATGGAGGCGCTCGGCCGGGCCGGGGTCGCGGGGCTCATGATGGTGGAGTGAGGCGATGTTCGACTTCGGCGAGGACGAGCGGCAGGACAGGCAGGGCGAAAGCATCGTTCCGATGATCAATGTCGTCTTTCTTTTGCTGATCTTCTTTCTGATGAGCGCGCGGCTCGTGCCGCCCGCCCCCTTCGAGACCGCACCGCCGCAGGCGGACGGGGCCGAGCCCGCCACGGGTGACATGCTGCATCTGTCGGCCGCGGGCGATCTGGCCTTCGGCGATCTTAGGGGCGAGGCGGTCTTTGCGGCTCTCGCCGCCCGTCCCGAGGGTGCCGCGCCGCTGGTGATCCGGGCCGATGCCGGGGTCGAGGCGGCAGCATTGGCGCGTCTTGCCGCGCGGCTGACGGCCGAGGGGCGTGGCCCACTGCGGCTGGTGACGGTGCCGCGATGAAACGGGCGGGCGAGCTTCTGGCCTTCGTGCCGCTGGCCCTCGCGCTTCATGTCGGGGCCTTCGCGCTGGCGCGGCCGCCGCAGGGGGGCGTTGCCGGGGCCGAGGGCGGCCCGGGGGACGACGCGCTGGTGACGCTGGCGGCGGCGCCTGCGTCCTATGCCAGGCTTGCCGATGACTGGACCGAGGCCCCGGCGCCCGAGACCGACCTTGCCGGCCTGCCCGCGCCAGAGCCAGAGCCCGAAAGCGTGCCGCGCGCCGAGCCGCTCAGCGCTGCGACGCCGCGTCCGGCCCTGCCGAAGCTTGCCGAACCGCGCTCCGAGGCCGACCTGCCCGCGCGCCCCGAGAAACCCGAGGCCCAGCGCGCGCCGGACCCGGCGCCGGTGCTTCGGCCCGAGGCCCGCCCCGATCTCCTGCGCAAAGCTGCCCGCTCCGCGCCGCCATCCGAGGCCCGTGCGGCCCAGGTGGCGCGGGGGCGGGCGGAGGCTGCCGAGGCCGGGGCGGGGGCGGCCGGCGGCGCGCCGACGCTGTCGCCCGCCCGGGCCTCGTCGCTACGGGCCGAATGGGGCGCGCGGATCCTGGCGCGGGTCGATCGCAGCCACCGCTATCCGCGCGGTACGCGGGCCAGCGGCCGGGCGCTGGTCGAACTGGTCCTGGCGCGCGACGGACGGCTTCTGTCGGCCCGGCTGGTCCGGAGCGCGGGCGATGCGAGGCTCGACGAGGCGGCGCTGGCGACGGTGCGTCGGGCCGGGCGCTTTCCGCCCGCCCCCCACGGGCTCGAGGCCGCGCGCTACAGCTTCACGCTTCCGCTCCGGTTCGAGTGGCGAGGATAGGTCCCCCGCGGGCCAGTGCCGTCAAAGGGAACGCCGCCAAAGGGCCGGGGGCGTTTCGGGTGTTGTGACTCAAGCCCGCCGCCTTGTCCGCCCGACCGGGGTAATCCGCCTGCCCGGGCGGTCCGGTTTTGCGGGGACTGACAAGCCTCGCGACGCCTGCTTTCCGGGGCAGGCTGGGCAGGCAGGTCTGGAGCCCGGTCTTTCGGTCTTTCCGGGGCGGCCCTCAGGCGGTTTGGGGGCGTCGGATCAGCGCGGCCGCGCCCCGGGCCCGGTCGGACAGACCCGCGCCCGGGGTCTCGGCCAGGATCAGCAGTCGTGCCCGCATGCGCGGATCCCAGAACTGGTCGATATGGGCGGCGATGGCGGCTTCTGCCTCGTCATCGGGCAGGCGGGCGAAGGCGGTCGCGATCTGGTTGGCCATGTAGGCAAGCTTGTCAGGGGTCATGGGGGATCTCCGCCGCAGCGATCCGCCGGGCATGGGTGTGGATGTCGAAATTCGCGCCGCGCGCGCGGGCGACGAGGGTCAGCCCCGCGGCCTCGGCCGTGGCGACGGCGCGGGCGGTCGGGGCCGAGACCGCGATCAGGGCGGGCGCCCGGGCAAAAACCGCCTTCTGCACCAGCTCGATCGAGACCCGCGAGGTCAGCAGGATCGCGCCGCCCGAGGCGTCGCGCCCCATCCGCGCCAGCCGCCCCACCAGCTTGTCGAGCGCATTGTGCCGCCCGACATCCTCGCAAAGCGCAACCAGCCCCTCCGCGCGGGTCCAGAACCCCGCCGCATGGGCTGCCCGCGTCGCGCCGTGCAGTTCCTGACCCAGCCCGAGCGCGGTCATCGCTTCGGCGATCTCGGGCGGCGTCAGGCAGAACCCGCCCGGAGGCAGCACCGGCAGCGGCCGGCTCGCGGCGGCAAGGCTTTCGACACCGCAAAGCCCGCAGCCGACCGGCCCCGCCATGCTGCGCCGCCGCCCGGCCAGACGCGCGCCCAGTCCGGGCGCCAGCCAGATCCGCAGCTCGATCCCCTCGTCGTGATCTGCACGCTCGATCCGCGCGATCTGATCGGGGCGCTCGACGATGCCTTCGCCCAGCGAGAATCCCAGGGCGAAATCCTCGAGATCGGCGGGGCTGGCCAGCATCACCGCATGGGTCGTGCCGTCATAGCACAGCGCGACCGGCACCTCCTCGGCCAGCCGCCGGATGTCGGGCGCGGCCCCGTCGGGGCCGAGGCTCTGCACCTGCGATGTTGTCCAGGGCCGCATCGGGGCCTATTCCGCCGCAGGCAGGATGCGGCGCGCGGCGCGGGCATGGGCGGCGTAATCCTCCTGCCAGTCCGAGGGCCCGTTCGACAGCGCCACCTGCACCGCCGTCACCTTGTATTCGGGGCAGTTGGTGGCCCAGTCGGAATAGTCCGAGGTCACCACATTGGCCTGTGTCTCGGGGTGGTGGAAGGTGGTGTAGACGACGCCCGGGCTGACCCGGTCGGTCAGGGTGGCCCTGAGCGAGGTCTCGCCCGAGCGCGAGGCGAGGCGCACCCAGTCGCCCTCGGAGATGCCGCGGGTCTCGGCGTCATGGGGGTGGATCTCCAGCCGGTCCTCGTCATGCCAGGCGGTATTGGCGGTGCGCCGGGTCTGGGCGCCCACATTGTACTGGCTGAGAATGCGCCCCGTCGTCAGCAGAAGCGGGAAGCGCGGGCCGGTGCGCTCGTCGGTCGGCACATAGTCGGTGATTACGAAAAGCCCCTTGCCGCGCACGAAGCCCGCCTCGTGCATGACCGGGGTGCCCGTGGGGGCGGCCTCGTTGCAGGGCCATTGCACCGAGCCTTCGCGGTCGAGCAGATCGTAGCTCACGCCCGCGAAGCTGGGGGTGGTGGCGGCGATCTCGTCCATGATCTCGGAGGGGTGGGCATAGCCCCAGCCCGCGCCCATGGCATTGGCGAGCGCCATGGTGACCTCCCAGTCGGCCAGCCCCGTCTTCGGGGCCATCACCCGGCGGACCCGGTTCAGCCGCCGTTCGGCATTGGTGAAGGTGCCGTCCTTTTCGAGGAAGCTCGAGCCCGGCAGGAAGACATGGGCATAATTCGCGGTCTCGTTCAGGAAGAGATCGTGCACGATCACGCAATCCATCGCCGCCAGCCCGGCGGCCACGTGTTTCGTGTCGGGGTCCGATTGCAGGATGTCCTCGCCCTGGATGTAGAGTCCGCGGAAGCTGCCATCGACGGCCGCGTCCAGCATGTTGGGGATGCGCAGCCCCGGTTCGTCCGAGATCGTCACGTTCCAGAGCCGCTCGAAGATGGCACGGGTCCCGGCGTCATGGACATGGCGGTAGCCCGGCAGCTCATGCGGGAAGCTGCCCATGTCGCAGGAGCCTTGCACGTTGTTCTGGCCCCGCAGCGGGTTCACGCCGACGCCCGGCCGCCCGATATTGCCGGTCGCCATGGCGAGATTCGCGATCGCCATGACGGTGGTCGAGCCCTGGCTGTGTTCGGTCACCCCCAGCCCGTAATAGATCGCGGCATTGCCGCCGGTGGCGTAAAGCCTCGCGGCCTGCCGGACCTCGATGGCCGGGACGCCCGTCAGAGCCTCGGTCTCCTCGGGGCTGACGCGGTCTTCCGAGACGAAGGCGGCCCAGTCGGCGAACGCCTCGGTGTCGCAGCGTTCGGCGATGAAGGCCCTGTCGGTCAGGCCCTCGGTCACGATGACATGGGCCATGGCGGTCAGGAGTGCCACATTGGTACCGGGCCGAAGCGCCAGATGGTGGGCGGCCTGCACATGGGGGCTCCTGACCAGGTCGATCCGGCGCGGATCGGCGACGATCAGCCTGGCGCCCTGGCGGAGCCGCTTCTTCAGTCGCGAGGCGAAGACCGGGTGGCCGTCGGTCGGGTTGGCACCGATCACCAGCACCACATCGGCTTGTTCGACGCTGTCGAAATCCTGCGTCCCGGCCGAGGTGCCGAAGGTGGTCTTGAGGCCATAGCCGGTGGGCGAATGGCAGACCCGCGCACAGGTATCGACATTGTTGTTGCCGAAGACCTGCCGGATCAGCTTCTGCACCAGGAAGGTCTCCTCATTGGTGCAGCGCGACGAGGTGATGCCGCCGATGGCGCCGGGGCCGCTTTCGGCCTGGATCGTGCGCAGCCTTTGCGCGGTGAAGGTCAGCGCCTCGTCCCACGATACCTCGCGCCAGGGCTGATCGACGGTCTCGCGGATCATCGGGCTCTGGATGCGGTCGGGATGGGCGGCATAGCCGAAGGCGAAGCGGCCCTTGACGCAGCTGTGCCCGCGATTGGCCTTGCCCTCCTTCCAGGGCACCATGCGGATCAGCCGGTCGCCCTTCATCTCGGCCCGGAAGGAACAGCCGACACCGCAATAGGCGCAAGTGGTGACGATGGCGCGGTCGGGCGTGCCGTGCTCGATCACCGCGTTTTCCTGCAGGGTCGCGGTCGGGCAGGCCTGCACGCAGGCGCCGCAGCTGACGCAGTCGGAACTCAGGAAATCGGAAGTGCCCGAGGCGATCCGCGCCTCGAAGCCGCGCCCCTCGACGGTCAGCGCGAAGGTGCCCTGCACCTCTTCGCAGGCCCGCACGCAGCGGAAGCAGGCGATGCATTTCGACGGATCATAGGTGAAATAGGGGTTCGAGGTATCCTTGGCCTCGAAGCGCGGGTTCGCCTCGCCATTCTGCCGGGTCTCGAAATGGTTGGCGCCGGGGCCGTAGCGCACCTCGCGCAAGCCCACCGCGCCCGCCATGTCCTGCAACTGGCAATCGCCATTGGCCGCACAGGTCAGGCAGTCGAGCGGGTGATCCGAGATGTAAAGCTCCATCACCCCGCGCCGGAGTTTCGCAAGCTTGGGCGTCTGGGTCCGGACCTCCATGCCTTGGGTGGCAGGCGTGGTGCAGGAGGCGGGCGTGCCGCGGCGACCCTCGATCTCGACCATGCAGAGCCGGCAGGAGCCGATGGGCTCGAGGCTGTCGGTGGCGCAGAGCTTCGGGATCTCGATCCCGGCTTCGGCGGCGGCGCGCATGACCGAGCTGCCCTCGGGCACGGTCACCTCCATGCCGTCGACGGTGAGCGTCACGGTCTTGCCGGAGCGGCGGGCGGGGGTGCCGAAATCGGCATCGGGAAGGATGAAGTCTTTCATCTGCTGGCCTCCGGGCTGGCGGATTGGTCAAGTGACGCGAAAAGGGCCGCGCCCGATCCCGGGAGGGCGTTTCCCGAGGGTGTGGCGGCGCGGTTCATACTGCGGCCTGCTGCCACGCGTTCTCCTGCTTGAAACGTTGCAATGCGCCCTCGCTTGGGGAGGGGTGAGATAGCGTCCCGGAAACGCGCCAGTGGCGCGTTTCGCTGGCGAACGGGCGGAGCCCCGGACGGGCGCGGCCCGGGATGGCTGCCCGGGCCAGAGGGTTGGGCGGTGCGTGACCAGAATGGCGAACTAATGGCGTTTTGCGCTTGGTGCAGGCGAGATCGCGTCTTGGCAGGTCGTGAGGTGCGAGAGGGGTGCCGTTGTGGCAGGACTCGCGACGAAACCCGCCTCCTGTCTGCCGCTTCCGTGCGGTGAGCTCCTGGCAGCCGCTCATGCGTTGCCGGCGTTCTCATTCCGCCGCCTCCCGCGCGGGGGCGAAATCCTCGGGGAAATGCCGCAGCGCGCTTTCGACCGGGTAGGGGGTGAAGCCCCCCAGCGCGCAAAGCGAGCCCGCGCGCATCGTCTCGCACAGATCGGCGAGGATCTCAGGCGCAGCCGGATCGCCCGCGAGGATGCGGTCGATGGTCTCCATGCCCCGGACCGCGCCGATCCGGCAGGGGGTGCAGGTGCCGCAGCTCTCGACCGCGCAGAACTCCATGGCAAAGCGGGCCATCGCGCCCATCTCGACCGTATCGTCGAAGACCACGAGCCCGGCATGGCCGATCAGCCCGCCCGCCGCGTCGCATTCCTCATAGCCCAGCGGCGTGTCGAAAAGAGACCGGGGGAAATAGGCGCCGAGCGGCCCGCCGATCTGCACCGCCTTCACCGGACGGCCCGAGGCGGTGCCGCCGCACACACCCTCGACGAGTTCGCCGATGGTCATGCCGAAGGCCGCCTCGAAGAGCCCGCCATATCTGACATTGCCCGCGATCTGCAGCGGCACGGTGCCAAGCGAGCGGCCCAGCCCGAGCGAGCGGTAATGCTCGGCCCCTTCCGACAGGATCGCCGGGACCGACGCGAGCGTGATCAGGTTGTTGACGACGGTCGGCCGCCCCATGAAGCCCTTATGTGCGGGCAAGGGTGGCTTG
This sequence comes from Rhodovulum sp. HP10, assembly GCF_047553435.1. Taxonomy (NCBI): domain Bacteria; kingdom Pseudomonadati; phylum Pseudomonadota; class Alphaproteobacteria; order Rhodobacterales; family Paracoccaceae; genus Rhodovulum; species Rhodovulum sp. HP10. Next base: position 697,314 of record NZ_CP180201.1, on the reverse strand, counting down.
GGGCGCACGATGCCGCGCTTGCCCTCCATCGAATTCAGAAGCGCGGTTTCCTCGCCGCAGACATAGGACCCGGCGCCGACCCGATCCTCGATGTCGAAGTGATCGCCCAGAATGCCCGCCTCGCGCGCGACGCGCAGCGAGGCATCGAGCATCGCGATCGCCTGAGGATATTCCGAGCGCATGTAGACATAGCCCCGGTCGGCACCGACCGCGCGGGCACAGATCGCCATGCCCTCGATCAGGCAGAACGGATCGCCCTCGATCAGCATCCGGTCGGCAAAGGTGCCGCTGTCGCCCTCGTCGGCATTGCAGACCACGGCCTTGCGCGCGCCCTCGGCCTCGAGCACGGTCTGCCACTTGATGCCGGTGGGAAAGCCCGCGCCGCCCCGGCCGCGCAGGCCCGAGGCGGTGATCTCGGCCACGATCTCTTCGGGCGTCATCGTCATCGCCCGTTCCAGCCCCTTCATCCCGCCATGGGCGCGATAGGCGTCAAGATCCAGAGGCTCGACAATGCCGCAGCGGGCGAAGGCGAGGCGCGTCTGGCGGGCGAAGAAGGGGATCTGTTCGACCGGGCCAAGCGCCTTTGGGTGATCCTCGAAGGCGCCGTCGAAAAGCGCGGGCACATCGGCTGGCCCGAGCGGGCCGAAGCCCATGCGCACGCCGTCTTCCTCGATTTCCAGCAGCGGCTCCAGCCAGACCATGCCGCGGGTTCCGGTGCGTTTCAGCACCAGATCGAGCCCGCGCGCCCGGGCCTCGGCCTGCAGGGCAGCGGCGACCTCGTCGGCGCCCAGCGCCAGGGCGGCCGCGTCGAGCGGCAGATAGAGCGTGAGGCTCATGCCGATCCCTCCCGCGCGAGGCGTTCCAGCCGGTCGGCGGTGACCCGGCCCACCGGGCGGTCATCGACCAGCGCCGCGGGCGCGCAGGCGCAGAGCCCGAGGCAATAGGCGGGTTCCAGCGTCACCGCGCCATCCTCGGTGGTGCCGTGCCACTCGACCCCCAGACGCGCCTTCAGATCCTCGCCCAGCGCCGCCGCGCCCATCGCCTGACAGGCCTCGGCCCGGCAGAGGCGCAGCACCCGGCGCCCGCCGGGCCCGGTCCGGAAATCGGGGTAGAAGCTGACCACGCCATGGATCTCGGCCGTGCTGAGCCCCAGTTCCTCGGCCAGGGCCGGATAGGCCGCGACGGGCACATGGCCGATACTGGCCTGCACCGCATGCAGCACGGGGAGCAGCGGGCCGTCGAGATGCGCATGGGCCGCGGCGATGCCGCGGCATCGCGCGATGATGTCGGTGGTCATGCAGTCCTCCCTTTGCATGCCATAGTGTGCCGTCTCGGCCCGCGCGTGATCAATGGCCGGGATTCGTCGGGTGATAGAAATATTCTATTAAAACTTCACCTGCCGCGCGGCCTCCATCAGCGCGTCGAGCACCGGGGTCATCGGTTCGCGATGGGGCGCGATCAGCCCGAGCACATGCCCGGCCTCGGGCTCGGTCAGCGGCACCGCGACCAGCGATCCGGCGCCGAGAAAGGGCCGGGCGGTTCTCTGTGGCAGGATCGTGACCCAGCCCGAGCTCTGGACATGGGCGACCAGCGCCAGAAGCGAGTTCGACTCGAGCCGGGCCGTGGCCACCGCGCCCGCCTCGGCCATATGGCGGTCGACGATCCGGCGGTTCTGCATGTCCCGGGTCAGCAGGCAGAGCGGTTCGGCCGCGGCCTCGGCCCAGGGCACCGCCCGGCGCCCGGCCAGCGGGTGATCTGCGCGCATCACCAGCGAGTAATGCTCGGTATAAAGCGGCACCGTCGCGATCCGGCCGAGCGGCTCGTTTTCGAGATAGGTCAGCCCCGCATCGACCTGGAGATCGTCCAGCATCTGGACGATTTCCGCCGAATTCCGCGAGAAGATGGTGATTCGCAAATTAGGGTGACGCAACGTCAGGGGGGCGGTCAGCGCGGTGAGCGCTGCCAGAGCGGTCGGCACCGCGGCAAGCCTCAGATCGCCCGACAGCCCGCGTTTGACCGCGCGCATCTCCTCGCGCAGCGCGCGCGTGTCGGCGACGATCACCCGGGCGCGTTCCAGCACCCTTGCGCCTTCGGGGGTCAGCCCGCCGAAGCGCGAGCCGCGCCAGACGAGAAGTACGTCAAGTTGTTCCTCCAACTGCTTTATTGCCGCCGAAAGTGTGGGCTGGGTCACCCCGCAGGCCTCGGCCGCACGACCGAAATGGCGCTCGCGCGCGAGCGCAATGAACATCTCGAGCTTGTCGATCATCGGTCCCCTCCTCGCGACAGACTGCACCGGGCCGCGCCTGGCGAAAAGCACCTTAACGGTATCGCAACGCGCATATGGGCCGAGAAGATGTGATGTGCCGTCCACCATGCGCGCGCTTGAAAAGTGATCCGGAAGCCGCTTTGACTGCGCCTCGCAGCCCTTCCGAGACCGGGGCCGAACCGAAAGGATGCCAGATGAGGCCGCGCCTGCTTGCCGTCTGCCGAGACTGCCAGCCCCGTTTCCGGGCCGATTGCCGGAGGGGGCCGCGATGAGCCGGCGCAGCCCGAGGAAGGAGCTGACGCTTGGCCGGGCGCAAAGCCGGGGCCTGCTTCTGGCGGTGCTGGTCTTCAGCATCTTCACCAACCTCCTGATGCTGACCGGCCCGATCTTCATGCTGCAGGTCTATGACCGGGTACTGGGCTCGCGCTCGGAAGAGACGCTGGTCGCGCTCTTCATCCTGGTCGCGGCGCTCTATCTGTTCTACTGGCTGCTCGATTATGCCCGCGGCCGGGTCATGGCGCGGATCGGCGCACGGCTGCAGGCGGCGCTGTCGCGGCGGGTCTTCGCGGCGATGGTCGAGCGCGCGGCCCTGCGCGGCGGGCAGGGGCCGGGCGCCACCGCCATCGGCGATCTCGACGCGATCCGCAATCTCTTCGCGGCGCCGGTGCTGCTGGCGCTGTTCGACATGCCCTGGACGCCGGTCTTCCTGGCGGCGATCTTCCTGTTTCACCCCTGGCTGGGGCTCGCCGCCATCGGCGGCGGCGCGGTGCTGATCCTGGCCACGCTCGTCAACCGCTGGCTGACCGGTGGCGCGCTGGAACGCTCGCAGGTGAAATCCTCGCGCGCGGCGCGGCTGGCGCGGCAGGCCGAGGAGGGCGGCGGGCTGATCTGGTCGCAGGGCATGGCCCCGGTGATGTCCGAGCGCTGGGCGCGGATGCAGGAGGAGGCCAATGCCGATGGCATGTCGGCCAGCGATCGCAGCGGCAGCCTCGCCAGCTTCTCGCGCGCCTTCCGCTTCTTCCTGCAATCGGCGCTTCTGGCGCTCGGGGCCTATCTCGTGCTGCAGCATGCGGTGACGCCGGGCGCGATGATCGCCTCGTCGATCCTGCTGGGCCGGGCGCTTGCGCCCATCGAGCAGGTGCTGGGCCAGTGGGCGCTGATCCAGCGCGCCCGCAGCGGCTGGCGCGCGCTGACCGAGTTCCTGCAATCGGTGCCCGAGAGGATCCGGCCGACCGACCTGCCCGACCCGGTCGCGCATCTTACGGTGAGCAATATCGGCCTGCGCGCCGCCGCGCCGGGCGCGCCGCCGGTGCTGCAGGGCATCAGCTTCGAGATCGCACCGGGCGAGGCGCTGGGCGTGATCGGCAAAAGCGGCGTCGGCAAGACCACGCTGGCCCGGATCATCCAGGGCCTGCTTGCCCCCACGACCGGCGAGGTCCGGCTCGATGGCGCCACGCTCGAGCAATACGGGCCCGAGCGGCTGGGCCGGGTGATGGGCTGTCTGCCGCAGGAGGTGCGCTTCTTCGACGGCACCGTGGCCGAGAATATCGCCCATATGGAACTGAACCCCGATCCGGCGCGGGTGGTGCAGGCGGCCAGGCTGGCGCGGGTGCATGACATCATCCTGAAGCTGCCGCAGGGCTATGACACCCTGCTGGTCGAGGGCAGCGGGCTGTTGTCGGGCGGTCAGCGGCAGCGGCTGGCGCTGGCGCGTGCGCTTTATCACGACCCGGTGCTGCTGGTGCTCGACGAGCCCAATTCCGCGCTCGATGCCGACGGCTCCGAGGCGCTGAACGCGGTCGTGACCGACATGAAACGGGCCGGAAAGTCGGTTCTGATCATGACCCACCGCCCGACCGCCATCGCGGTCTGCGACCGGCTGATGGTGATCGATGGCGGCCGGCAGAAGGCGCTGGGGCCGCGCGACGAGGTTCTCAGAAGCGCGATCCGGAACGCGCCCGAGGTGCAGCGTGCGATGGGCGCGGCCCGCAAAGCCCCGGTGCCGCAAAGGGAGGCGCGGGGATGAGCGCGGGATCGCCTTACAGCGCCCGGTTGCCGCTGGCAGTGGGGATGATCGCCATCCTCTGCCTGGTGGGCGGCATCGGGGTCTGGAGCGTGGCCACCAGCATCGCGGGCGCCGTCGTCGCGTCGGGCAAGATCAAGGTCGAGTCCGAACGCCAGGTGGTGCAGCATGCCGATGGCGGCGTGGTCGGCGAGATCCTGGCCAAGGATGGCGACAGGGTCGCGGCCGGGCAGGTGTTGGTCCGGCTCGACGGCACCTTCCTGCTCTCGGAGCAGATGATCGTCGAACGGCAGCTGCTGGAGATCCAGGCCCGCAAGGCCCGGCTGATGGCCGAACGCGACGGGCTCGACAGCCCGGATTTCGTCCTCCTCGACAGGTTCGGAAATATCGATCCCGCCTGGGTCCGCGATCATGTCGACGGCCAGACCCGGCTGTTCGCCGCGCGCAGGGCGGCGCTGGCGCAGGAGCTCGATCAGTTGCACGAGCAGACCGTGCAGATCGACAACCAGATCGAGGGCACCCGCGCCCAGCAGGAGGCGCTGCAAAGGCAGCTGGGGCTGATCGAGCAGGAACTGGCCGACAAGATGACCCTCTATCGCCAGAACCTCGTGCCGGCGAGCCAGGTGCTCGCGCTTCAGCGCGAGCAGGCGGGGCTCGAGGGCAATATCGGGCGGCTGACCTCGCAGGAGGCCGAGCTGCGCGCCAAGATCTCGGAACTTGCGGTGCGCGGGCTCCGGCTGCAGGAAAGCCGCCGCGAGGATGCGATCACCACGCTGCGCGATCTTCAATATTCCGAGATCGAGTTGCAGGAGCGCCGGCTCAGCCTGGCCGAGCGGCTGTCGCGGCTCGATATCCGCAGCCCGGTCGACGGGGTGGTGTTCGGCTCGACGGTGTTCACCGTGGGCTCGGTGGTCACGGCGGCCGAGCCGATGATGTATGTCGTGCCGGGCGGGCAGGCGCTGCTGGTCTCGGCCAGGGTCGAGACCACCGATATCGACGAGGTGTTCCCGGGTCAGCCGGTCTCGCTGAAATTCACCACCTTCGACAGCCGGACCACGCCCAATGTCTCGGGCACCGTGCTGCGTGTCTCGGCCGACGCGCTGACTGACGAGGCGACGCGGGCAAGCTTTTACGAGGTGGTGATCCAGCCCGATATCGGCGAGATGGCCGATCTGCCCGATATCGAGCTGGTGCCGGGCATGCCGGTCGAATCCTTCATCCGCACCCGCGACCGCTCGCCGCTGTCTTACCTTCTGCATCCGCTGGCGGTCTATTTCGAGCGCGCCTTCCGCGAAAGCTGAGCCTGTCCGGCGCGGCCGCCGGTGGGGCTTGACCCGGGGCGAGGCTCGCCGCAGCCTGCGCCCGGCAATGCGCAAACGGGAGGAAACCCATGGAAAATCCGGTCAACAGGTTCAAGGCGGGGCTGAGGGAGGGGCGTCATCAGCTTGGGGTGTGGAACGCGATCCTGCATCCGACGGTCACCGAATGCCTGGCCGCCTGCGGCTTCGACTGGATCGTGATCGACGGCGAACACGGGCCGATGGAGGTGACCGATGCGCTGCCCACGCTGCAGGCGGTGGCGGGCTATCCGGGGGCTTCGGCGGTGGTGCGCCCGGCGATCAATGACTGGGTGCTTATCAAGCGCCATCTCGATCAGGGGGCGCAGACGCTGATGCTGCCCTATGTGCAGTCGCGCGACGAGGCCGAGGCGGCGGTGCAGGCGATGCGCTATCCGCCGCGCGGGCTGCGCGGGATGGCGGGGATGACGCGGGCCTGCCGCTACGGGCTGGTGACCGATTACGCCCGCCGCGCCGAGGACGAGCTGTGCCTGATCCTGCAGATCGAGACCGTGGCCGCGCTCGAGCGGCTGGAGGAGATCGCGACCGTCGAGGGCGTCGACGGCATCTTCATCGGCCCGGCCGATCTGTCGGCCAGCATGGGCTATCCGGGCCAGCCCGGGCATCCCGCCGTGGTCGCGGCCATCGAAGGCGCCATCGGGCGGCTGAAGGCGGTGGGGGTGCCCGCCGGCATCCTGGCGCTCGATCCCGATTTCGCGCGGCATTGCATCGCGCTCGGGACCGGCTTCACCGCGGTCGGGGTCGACATGGTCACATTGCAGCGCGGGATGACGGCGCTAATCGAGACCTTCGCAGGCGGCTGAACAGAGCGCTCAGGCGCTGATGCGGGCGATCTGGCGGCGGTCGTAGGAAGACGGGATGCCCAGCACGTCGCGATACTTGGCGACGGTGCGGCGGGCGAGGGCAAATCCCGCCGCCTTGGCCTCGGCCGCGATCGCCGCATCCGAAAGCGGCCGGGCCGGGTTCTCCTTCGCCACGATATCGCCCACCAGAGCGATCAGCGCATCCTGCGACGGCCCGTCCTCGCCCGATCCGGGGGTGAAGGCGCGGCTGAAGAAGCTGCGCAGCGGCACCGTGCCGCGCGGTGTCTCGATCATCCGGTGCTGCACCGCGCGGCTGATGGTCGAGGCATGCAGGCCCAGCTCCTCGGCCACGTCCTCGGTGCCGAGCGGATGCAGATGGCGCGGGCCGCGGTCGAGATAGTCGCCTTGCCGCCGCACCAGGCAGACCGCAGCCGCCAGCAGCGTGGACTGTCGCCGCTCGACCGCCCGGACCAGCCATTGCGCCCGCGCGCGGGCACGAAGGGCAAAGCTCCGCGCGGCGGCGTCGCGCCCGGTCTCGGGGGCTTCGGTGATCTTGATCGCGGGCAGGGTCGAGCGGTTCAGCTCGACCGCCCAGGTGCCTTCCTTGCGGATCACCCTCAGATCGGGCGGCTGGATCGGGGGCTCGGTCGCGGCGAAGGCGAGCCCCGGCTTGGGATCGAACCCGCGGATCGCGCGCAGCGCGTTGCGCACGTCCTGGGGCGTGCCGTCGCACAGCTCGGCCAGCGCGTCGATCCGGCCCTCGGCGACCATGTCGAGATTGTCGAGGATGACCGACAGCTCCCAGGTCAGCATGTCCTTGTCCTCGGCCTGCAGCCTGAGACATTCGGCCAGCCCGCGGGCGAACAGCCCGGCCGGTTCGAATTGCTGCAGTCGCGCCAGCACCGCCTCGGCCACGCTGACCGGCACCCGAGCCGCGGCGGCGATGGCCTCGGGCGGGCTGCCGAGCCAGCCTGTGGGTTCCAGCGCCTCGGCGAAGGTCTCGGCCACGCGGGCCAGACGCGGATCGGGGAAGGCCAGCGCGATCTGGCGCAGGACATGGTCGTAAAGGCTGGGCTTGTCAGAGGCCAGCGCGGCGACCGCATCGAATCCCGAGGCCGCGCCGCTGCCCGCAACGCCGGTCGGCACCGCGCGCAGCACCTGCGGCACCGACACTTCGAGACAGGGATTCTCCAGCGCCTCCTCGGCCAGATAGGCCGAGAGGTCGACCGCCGTCATCTGCAGGATCCGGAGGGCGGCCTGCATCTTCGCGGTCATAGCCAGACCCTGGGTCTGGCGCTGGGAAACCATCATCTCCATGGCACAACCCTAGCACGGAAACGGCCCTGTTCCACACTCATAGCGCAGCATTCCGGCAGGACCTTTCGTCAGGATCCTGCATCGGGCCCTGCCGCAAAATCCGGTTGTCCGGCTGGCGGAGGGTCCTGTCGCGACCGGGCGCGGGCATCTGGTCCGGGCCTGTCGCAGGCTGCGGTCCGGTGGCTCAGCCGAACTTGAAGAGAACCCCGTAACCACCTCTGGGATAAGACCATTCCAGCTCGCCCGTGGCTTGACACACGATCCGGCAGGTGCCGCATTCCATGCAACCGTCGGCTGCGACCTCGACCTGGCCCTGCTCGTTGATCGAATAGCAGCCGGCCGGGCAGATCTTCGTCAGCGCCTTCAGCTCTTCGCTGTCGCCGCCGGGCTGGTGGTTGATCCTCACATGGGGGCGGCCCTCGTCCACCTGGTAGCGGTTCTGGTAAAGCCGCTCTTCCATGCGGGGGGATTTGGTGCCGTTCATCTTGTCCGTCATCTCCAGGCCCTCGCCACTTTGAGCATGTCAAAGGCAACATTCAGCCAGTTGCCGCGGGATGTCTTGAGACCCTTGAGGATCTCGGCTTCCTTGGCCCGCTTGTCGCGCCCGTCGACCCGCAGGAAGGCGTTCATCGACCGGTTGAGGATCGCGGGGTAGGTGGTGAAGAGCTGCCGGTTCTTCTCGAGCAGCCCGGGGATCTTGCGGTATTTCTTCAGGTCCTTGATCACGAAGCTCTGCTCGAGCGCGTCGCGGTAGAGCTTTAGGTTCTCCTCGCTGGCGGGCAACCCCCGGGCCTTGAGCGCAGCGAGGCTTTCGCCCGCAAGACGACCCGAGGTCATGGCGAGGTTCGAGCCCTCGCGGTGGACCGCGTTCAGGAACTGGCCCGCATCGCCCACGATCAGCCAGCCATCGCCGGTCAGACGCGGGATCGCGTCATAGCCGCCCTCGGGGATCAGGTGGGCGACATATTCCTTCATCTCGGCCCCCTTCAGCAGCGGCCTGACCGAGGGATGGCTCTTGAACCGGTCGAGCAGCTCGTAGGGCGGGATCTTCTCGCGGGCGAAATCGGCGACCAGACAGCCGACGCCGATCGAGATCGATTCCTTGTTTGTGTAAAGGAAGCCGGTGCCGACCATGCCCGACGAGACCGAGCCCAGCACCTCGATCACCACGCCCTCGTCCTCGTCGGCGAGGTTGAAGCGTTCGCGGATGGTCTCCTCGGGCAGGAAATGGGTTTCCTTGACCGCCAGCGCCACATGCTGGGGCTTCAGCTCGGGGCGCAGGCCCGAGCGCTGGCCGACAAGCCCGTTCACGCCCTCGCCCAGCACCACCACATCGGCATAGACCGGGCCGCCCTCGCGGTCGGTCAGCACGCCGATCACCTTGCCGGCCTCGTTCTTCACCAGCTCGGTCACCGTGGTCTCGGTGATCAGCGTCACGCCCGCATCGCGCACCTGCTTGGAAAACCACTTGTCGAACTGTGCGCGCAGGATGGTGTAGCGGTTCGGCTTTTCCTCGTTGAAGGTGTCCGAGCGGTGATGGGTGCCGGTATGGGAGTTCTCCGACAGCATCCAGAACCGCTGTTCCACCACATGGCGTTCCAAGGGCGCCGTCTCGCGGAAATCGGGGATGATGCGTTCCAGCGCGTCGGCATAGAGGATCGCGCCCTGCACGTTCTTCGAGCCGGGATATTCGCCCCGGTCGATCTGCAGCACGTTCATTCCCGCCTTGCCCATGGTGTAGGCGGCCGCGTTGCCGGACGGACCGGCCCCGACGACGATGGCATCGAAATGTTCAGCAGGCATCGGTCAGTCCTCTCAGCTGGCCATCGCACGCGCCGAGAGCCGGCGGGCGAAGGCATCGGTGAGCGCCGGCAACACGCTCAGCGCGTCGGCCACAACGCCCAGATGGGCGAAATCGAAGATCTTGGCCTCGGGATCGGTGTTGATCGCGATGATCAGATCCGCCCCCTCGACGCCCACCCGGTGCTGGATCGCGCCCGAGATCCCGGCGGCGATGTAAAGCTTGGGCCGGATGGTGTTGCCGGTCTGGCCGATCTGGCGTTCGGCAGGCGCCCAGCCCTTCTGCACCAGCGGCCGCGAGACGCCCCATTCGGCGCCCAGCACCTCGGCCAGTCGCTGCACCAGCGCCAGGTTCTGCGGCTGTTGCAGCCCCATGCCCCCGGCGACCACGATATCGGCATAGGCGAGGTTGGCCTTCTCGACCTGCGAGTCCGAGACGAATTCGAGCACCTTGGTGACGATGTCGTCCTCCTTCATCCGGAGCGAGTGCCAGACCATCCGCCCCGAGCGCGAGGTATCGGGTTCGGGCATCGCCATCACCCGCGGCCGCACCGTCGCCATCTGCGGGCGGTGGTTCAGCGTGTGGATGGTGCACAGGAGCGTGCCGCCGAAGGTCGGCCGGGTTGCGGCCAGCGACTTGTCATCGGCGATCTTCAGCTCGGTCGCGTCCGCCGTCAGACCGGTCTGCAGCGTGGTCGCGACCGAGCCGGCCAGATCGCGGCCAAGGGGCGTCGCGCCCAGCAGAAGGATCTCGGGCTGGTACTTGTTGACCAGATCCGTCATCGCGAGGGTGAAGGGCTCGTTGCGGTAATCGGCGAGCAGCGGGTCCTCGCAGATGTAGCAGACATCGGCGCCGTGGTGATAGGCCTGCCGGATCGCCTGCTTGGTGCCCTCGTCGCGCGCGCCCAGAACAACGCCGCAGAGATCGACGCCCAGATCGTCCGCAAGCTTGCGGCCCTCGCCCATCAGCTCCCATGAGACCGGGTGGACCTTGCCGCGCTCGATCTCGACGAAGACCCAGACGTGTTTGTAATCCTTGTATTTCTCGGCCAGCTGCATCTGCATCGCAGCGCGGCTGCCGGCAGGGGTTTGCGGCGCTTGTGCCATCACGCTGTCTCCTTATGCAGGGGTCTTGGCGGAAAGCTCCGCCTCGAGTTTCGGGCTTTTCGCGAACAGGACGTCGAGGATCGCATCGCCGATCTGGGCGGGCGCCTTGCCTTCGACGGCGACCATCTCGGCCTTCTCGGCGCGGGGCTGGGGCGCGAAGACGCGCCGGACCACGGTGGGCGAGCCGCGCAGCCCGCATTTCATCGGGTCCTCGATGCCGGCATCCTCGGCCGACCAGACCGTCAGCGGCGCGCGGGCGGCGCGCAGCATGTCCTGCAGGCTGCCCCGGCGCAGCTGGTTGGTGTCCTCGAGCATGGTGATCAGGCAGGGCAGCTTCGACTGCAGCACCTGCACCCCGCCCTCGGAGCGGCGACGGACCGTGATCGTGGCCGCCTCGGTTTCCAGCGAGTCGATGGCCGAGACATAGGTCAGCTGGTTCAGCCCCATCCGCCGGGCGATGCCGGGGCCGACCTGCGCGGTGTCGCCATCGATGGTCTGCTTGCCGGTGAAGACGATGTCGATCGGCCCGTCCTCGGCCAACTTGTCCAGCGCCGAGCTCAGCGCGAAGGACGTGGCCAGCGTGTCCGAGCCGGCAAAGCGGCGGTCGGTGATCAGCACCGCCTTGTCGGCGCCCAGCCCCAGCGCGCGGCGCAGCGCGTCCTCGGCCATGGGCGGGCCCATGGTCAGGACGGTGACCGTGCCGCCGTAATCGTCCCGAAGCCGCATCGCCTCTTCGAGCGCGAAGAGGTCATAGGGGTTGATGATCGTCGGCACGCCCTGGCGCATGATGGTGTTGGTCACCGGATGGACCCGGATCTGGGCCGAGTCCGGCACCTGCTTGATGCAGACGACGATCTTGAGCCCCTTCCTGGCCTCGACGGGCTGTTCGGGCGCGTCGATGGCCTCGGCGGCGGGGAAGTCGGGTTCGGTGAGTTTCTCGCTCATTTGACAGACAGCCGGAGCCCCTCCATCGGCACGACATTGCCGCGCGGTTGCGTGTAGATCTTCAGCGCCTTCTGGGCGCGCGGGGTGGAATTCTCGAAATCGGCATGGGCCTTTCGCAGCGCTTGCCGGGCGGCGGCGCGCACGGCCGCGTCATCGAGCTGGCTCAGATCGGTTTCGGCCAGGTACTGGCCCATCCGTTTCATCACATGCAGACGCGCCCGGTTGAGCACCGCCGGATCGAAGGGCAGGTCCAGAAAGGCGAAGAGATCTTCGGCCGAGGACAGGGCATAGAGCTGGTCGAGCATGCTCGGCCGGGACGCGGGGCGTGTCATGTCAGGCTCCGTTCTTGGGGTTCGGTCGGTCCGGGATGGCGCGCAAGCGCCTCGGCCCGGGCGGTGAGAAGGATCAGATCGGCCGCGGTGGCGGTGCGCTTCTCGCGGTCGGCCCAGTCGCGCAGAAGCGGCAGCACCGCGCGGGCCGAGGCCTCGTCCGAGGGCAGCCCCGCGGCGGACAGCGCCCGGGTCACGGCCGCGAGCCCCGAATGCTTGCCCAGCACGATCTCGCGGCTGCGGCCGAAGCGGGCCGGGCTGAGGGCCTGGGCCTCGTAGGTACCGGGATCTTTCAGAAGCCCGTCGACATGGATGCCGCTTTCATGGCTGAAGACATTGGCCCCGACGATGGGCCGGGTCGGCGAGAGCGGCCGGTTCGAGGCCCGGGCGACGGTCTGCGACAGGGCGCAAAGCCGGTCGAGCGCGACCCCGGTCGGCCTTCCCTGCACGGCCAGGGCCGCCACGACCTGTTCCAGCGCGGCATTGCCCGCCCGTTCGCCCAGCCCGTTGACGGTGACCGACAGATGGGTCGCGCCGCCGCGATGGGCCGCGAGCGTGTTGGCGGTGGCGAGCCCCAGATCGTCATGGGCGTGAAATTCCAGCGGCAACGGCCCCGGCGCCAGGATCGAGACCAGCGTATGGGCCGCGAACGGGTCCATCAGCCCCAGCGTGTCAGCCAGCCGCAACCGGATCGCGCCCGCCTCGGCCGCGACCTCGGCCAGCTGGGCAAGAAAGCCGATATCGGCGCGCGAGGCATCCTCGGCGCCCACCGAGACCTCAAATCCCGCCCGCGCGGCCAACCGGACCAGCCGCGAGACCTCTTTCAGCGCCCAGTCGCGGTCGCGCCCGAGCTTGCCCGCCAGCTGGCGGTCCGAGGCAGGTACGGTCAGGTGGAGGCGCGACAGCGCGGTCATCGCCGCCAGCTCCAGATCGCTGTCGCGCAACCGGCACCAGGCAACGCCCCGGGCGCGGGTCAGATGCGCGCCCGCCTCGCGGATCGCCGCGACCTCGGCCATGCCCATGGCGGGCACGCCAAGCTCGATCTCGGCCACACCCGCCTGGTCGAGCGCGACCGCGATCCCGATCTTCTCGGCGGCCGAGAAGGCCACGCCAGCGGCCTGCTCACCATCCCGAAGCGTGGTGTCGCATATCTGCGCCGGAGGCGGGGCAGGGGTGAAGTTCTCGAAGACATAGGGGGCAGTCATGGCGGCGGTCCTCAGCGGCTGGGGGCGGGAACGACGAAGACCGGCCGGCCGAGTTCCTCGGCCAGGCGTTTCTGCAGCCCGCCAAGGGTCAGCCCGGCCAGCTGGCAGCCCGAGCAACTGCCCTTCAGATGCACACGGACGCGGGGGCCCAGAATGTCGTGGAAGGCGACATCGCCGCCATCGGCCCGGAAGCGGGGCCGCATCTCGTCCAGCACCGCCTCGACGCGCGCGCGTTCCTCTTCGGCCGACATGCGCGGGGCGCCGGTCGCCGAGGGCAGGGCGGGCCTGATCGGGGCAAGGCCCAGCGGCCGGGCGACGCGGATGCCTTGCGCGGCCCGGAAGGCCGGGGGCTGGGCGTAATCCTTCAGCGCGGCGACAAGGCCCTCGGCTGCGACCTCTGCGGCCGAGCGGTCCTCGGCGGGCAGCCCGCCCAAAGCGGCCTCGATGGCATCGGCGTCGAGCCCGCGGGCCTCGGCGAGGGGCTTGCCGATCACGAGCTCGGTCAGTGCCGAGCCCGCGGCGATTTCGGGCCCGCCGCCGGTCGACTGGAACATCGCGGCGGCGATACGCCCGGCCTCGATCTTCAGGGTCAGCCGGAAGGCATTGCCGCTACGGACGGCACCGGCCTCGCCCAGCGCATTGGCTGCCTCGAGCGTGCCGCGGTTGTGCGGGTTCAGGAAATGGTCGGTGAGGATTTCGGAATAGTCCAGCATCTCTCTCTCCCGGGGTGTCAGCAGAAGGACTTGCCGCAACCGCAGCCGCCCTTGGCATTGGGGTTGTCGAAGACGAAGCCCGAGCCCTCGAGACCGGTGACGAAATCGATGGTGGTGCCGAGCAGATAGCCCTGGCTCTCGGGATCGATCAGCACCGTGACCCCGCCCTCGGTCTCGACCACCGCATCGGTCGCTTCGCGGGTCAGCTCGAGCGCCATGGCATATTGCAGCCCGGCGCAGCCGCCCGATTGCACCATCAGGCGCAGCCCCGCGATGGGCTGGCCCGCGCCCTGGATCGCGCTGGCCATGGCGTCTCTGGCGGCTTCGGTGATCTGGATCATGGCTGTCTCCTGTCGGTCTCGGTCCCTGACAGGAGTGAAGCAAGGAGCGTGCCAGGAGCCGTTCACGTTGGTTTCAGGGAGATTTGCGCTCCGGCTCCGACCGGTGTTGGCTTTGTCGGTGCGCTCTTTGGCGGATTTGCGACATGCCGATCGCGGCCGATTGTCAGAAACAGGAGGGCTCCCGCACCCGGCCTGCGCGGGGCATGCGCCCCGCTTGTCCGGCCTTGGGCCGGGCCGCGCCCCTGCGGGCCGCGGCCGCTTCGCGGAGGGTATTTGCGCCAAGAAGAAGAACCGCGTTCCCTGTTTCTTCCTGGCGGAAATACCCCGGGGGTCCGGGGGCAGAGCCCCCGGTGCCGAACAGGTGTCGAGCCGGCCCCGGGAGGCGCGGCTCGCCGCGCCGGTCGGAGTGAAGCTACGCCGATTTCGTCAGGCGGGGGCGTGGGTCTGGCAACCCGAGGGGCAGACCCGGGCGCAGGCGCCGCAGCCGATGCAGTCGTCGCCATCGGCGATGACCATGATCCTGCGTTCGATCTCGTCCTCGACCTCCTCGTCGTCGAGATCGACAATCTCATCCTCGTCGGTGACGCCCTTCAGGGTCAGCACGTTGCGGGCGCAGACCTTGAAGCAGCGGCCGCAGCCGATGCATTTGCCCTGATCGATGCTCATCAGGAATTCGGGGATGTATTCGGTGCCGCCGCGGGTCGTGGCTGTGATCGTCATGGCTGGGATCTCCTTTGCGGCTTTCGGGGCCGCTTTTGTGTGCCTTGCATGCCTTTTTGCGGCCGTCGGCGTCAGCTCGGGGCCGGTTTCGGGACGGAGGCCCGTTCTGATCCTCCGGGCCCATCGGGGGGCTCATGTCCTGCCTCCTAGGGGGATGTCATCCCCGGGGGAAAACCGGCGGGACCGGTCAGGCCCGGGCCGCCTCGGGGAAGCGCGCGACCATGTCGGCTGCGTCCCGGGTCAGCGCTTCGCCGGTCTCGGCCAGCTTCGCGAAGGTCTCGAAACCGAAGCGGTGGATGTCGCGCACATGTCTGGACAGCACCACCAGCCGCCCGGATATCAGGACGATCCGGCCGAATCCCTCATGGGTGATCTTCGACATCTGCGCCGCCTGGGCGCCGGTCCGACGTTCCAGCAAGAGCGCGACCGCGTCGTAGAACCGCTCGACCCGCCAGAGCAGGTCCGGATCGGGGTCGCAGATGATCGGGATCTCGCGGCGCTCTTCCCGGGTCACGATGAAATCGGCCAGGATCTCGGCATCGGGCTTGCCATCCCAGCTGCCATGGATGTCCTCGGCGCGGATCACCGCGATCAGCTGGCTCAGGTAGTCGCTGACCGGCAGCGCGCCGCCGCGGGCCAGGGTGTCGGCCTCGGTGCTCATTCGCTGTACTCCCCGGTGTAATCAGAGGCGAAATCGGTCTGCGGACGGCCCAGCACCTTGCGCAGGAAGGGTGGGGGCGAGCCTTTCAGCATGGTCCGGGTCCGGGCGATGACCTCGGCGATGGGCTCGGGGTCCTTGCGCTTGATCGGATGGATGCCGGCGCGCACCACCTTGGCGGCCGAGGGCCCGCCGATCGCCAGCACGAACAGAAGCGCGCAGCCGCTCAGCGCCTCGACCTTGGGGGTGATCCGGTCGTCGAGACTGTCATGGCCGCCCTTCTGGTCGGTCACGGTGTCGAACTCCAGCACCTCGACGAGACGCGACGACGCGGTCGTCACCTCGTAGATGGCGAATTTCGCGGCCGCGCCGAAATGCGCGTCGAGATGTTCGAGGTCATTGGTCGCAATGGCGATTTTCAGCGGGATCTCGCTGTCTGTCATGGCTGTCTCCGGCTCAATGAGGCGCAGTCTGCGGGCGGTCATGCTCGAACTCCGGCTCGATGGGGGCGGCGCCGAAATCCTCGGGGCGGGCCGCGTCATGCGGATGGGAAAGCACCGCATTGGCGATCTCGAAGAGGAAGGCGCGGGTGCCGCGATAGCCGACCCGGCAGATATCCTGCGCGCCGAGCCGGTCATTGATGGGAAAGCCCGCCCGCACCAGCGGCAGGTCCAGTGCCTGGGCCGCGTGGCGGCCATGGGCATGACTGATCAGAAGGCGCGCGCAACCCTTGCGGGCGCCGGCCTCGAGATCGCCGAGATCGCCCAGCACGGCCTCTTCGGCCGGGATCAGCTCGACGATGGGATTGGCGCCCGAGCTGGTGATGACGGCAACCGCCTCGGCGCCCAGGCCCGCCAGTGCCGAGCTCAGCGCATAGGCGAGGTCGGGATCGGCGGCTATGGCATAGCGCAGCCCGCCGATCTGGAAATGCGCGTCCAGCATGGCGTCCTGCAATCTGGCGCGGTCGCGCCGGATCGCCTCGGGCGCATCGGCGGTGCCGGCCAGCGCCATCAGCGCCTGCACGAAGCCGTCGACGGCGCGCAGCCCGGTCAGCGCGGGGAAGACCTGTACCGGCATCCCGCCGCGCGCGCCCAGAAGCCGCGCCGCCCCTTGCATGCTTTCGCCGATGGCGAAGGTCGCGGCCGAGCGCGCCATCGCCGGGATCGCGTCGAGCCGGGTGCCGCCCAGCGAGCGCCCCGACCAGTCCTCGGCCAGATGGCCGTCAAGCGCGGTCGAGAGATCGGGCAGGAAGATCGGGGTCAGCCCGAAGGCGCGGATCAGGCGGTCGATCTCCTCGATCTCGGCCGGGGTGACGTTGGCCGAGGGCAGGACGTTGACCTGGCGTTGTGTCGGTTCGGGGCGCGCGGCGGGATCGGCTTCGGGCACCAGCGCGTCGACGATGGCGGTGACGGCGGCGGCCCAGCCATCCTCCAGCGCGCCCTCGAAATCCGGGGTCGAGGCATAGACGACCTTCAGATCGCCGAAATCCCTGCGCCGGGCCAGGATCTCGCGCAGCTCGCCCGGCACGTCCTCGCCGCGGGTCTCGGTCAGCGCGGTCGAGGCGATGCCGATGAAGCGGGGATGGGCGCGCTTGCGGATATTGGCGATGGCCTCCTCGATCTGCTCGGCGCCGCCGAGGATGGTCGAGACCTCGTTCATCGCCGTGGTCTGGAGCGGGATCGCCTCCTTGAAGTGGCGCACCATGTGGACCATGGCGAAGGCCGTGCAACCCTGCGCGCCATGGAACAGCGGAACCGCGCCCTCGATGCCCAGATAGGCCATCGCGGCGCCCAGCGGGGCGCTCGATTTCAGCGGGTTGGTCGACAATGCGCGGCGGGGGCGGGTGAGGCGGGCCATGTCAGCAGTCCTCGAAATCCTTGGGGTCATTGACGGGACCCGGGGCCGGGTCCTGCGAGGTGGCAGCGAGGCGCAGCCCTGTCGCTGGGCGCGCCGCCTCCCAGGGGGCGGGGCGGCGGACCTCTTCCCAGACGGGATTGTTGACCGAGCGGTCGATGGCGCGGACCAGATCCACCATGCCCATGTATCCGGCATAAGGTTCGTGCTTTTCCTGGTTCACGTCGATCCAGGGGGTGCGCGCCTTCAGGGCCACGAACTGGCTGCGCGCGCCCGACATCAGGATGTCGGCCTTGGCGGCCTTGAGCGTCGCGTACATGTCCTTCGGGGCCATGTTCTCGTACATGTGGGTTTCGTCGCCCATGATCTGGACGACGCGCGCCTTGTCAGCCTCGGTGGCCTTGCGCACCGAGGTGCCGACGACCTCGATCCCGAGCTCCTGCAGCGCCGAGACCACCGACCAGCTTTTATGCCCGCCGGTGTAAAGCAGCACCCGCCGGCCTTCGACCCGCGGCCGGTAAGGGGCAAGCGCGGCCCGGGCGCCGGCCTCTTCCTCGGCGATCAGCGCCTCGCAGCGGTCGATCAGATCGGCGGGCGCGCCGCGCTCGACCAGCATCCGGCACATGGTCCGGAGCGCCAGGGACGTGTCGGAAATGCCGTAGAAGGATCCCTCGAAGAAGGGGATGCCCCAGGTTTCCTCCATCTTGCGCGCGAGCCCGATCAGCGCATGCGAACAGACCAGCATCGTGACCCGCGCCCGGTGCATCATCGCGACCTGCCGGTAGCGCGCATCGGCCGAGAGCGAGCCGAGGATGCGGATGCCGAGCCGGTCGAGCAGCGGCTTGATCTGCCAGAGCTCGCCGTTGAGATTGTAATCGCCGATGATGTTGATGTCGCACTCGGTGGTGCGCTCGGGCTCGACCGTGCCGATCACATGGCGATACATCATCTCGCCCGCGAGCTTGCAGCCGAGATTCTTCGAGCCTGCATAGCCCGGCACGTCGACCGGGATCGCGGGCGTGCCGAAGGCCTCGGTCGCGGCCTTGCAGACCGCCGCGATATCGTCGCCGATCATCGCGGTCACGCAGGTGGCATAGACGAAGATGGCGGGCGGGGCGTGGTTCTGGACGATCTCGCGGATCGCGGCGTAAAGCTTCTTCTCGCCCTTGCCCATGACGATGTCGAGCTCGGTCAGGTCAGTGGTGAATCCGGTCTTGTAGAGCATCGGCCCCGAGGAGGCCGAGCCGCGATTGTCCCAGGAATTGCCGCCGCAAGCGAGCGGCGCATGGACCAGGTGGGCGACATCAACGATGGGTTGCAGGGTGATCATTGCGCCGTCGAAGGCGCACCCGCCCGCCGCGGCCCCCGGGGTCAGCGGCCTGGCGCAGCCCTTCTTGCGGGCCTCGGCCGGCTTGGCGCGGTTGGTGGCGCAGCCAGGCTCGTTGAAGGCTTCCTGCACGGTTTGCTTGAGCGCGTCGGACATCCGGGTCTCCCTGCTTCACGGGGAAAGAAGCAGGAAGCGTGCCAGGGCGTTGATTTCACGGCCGGGCGGGCGAAAAAGGCCAGCGTTTCAAGGGCGACCGAGGGCGTGTCATGGGTATTTGGGCCAAGAAGAAAAGGCGCGGCGGGGGCTTGAGCGTCGGGTTTTGTCGGGTCTCCGACAAGGGGCCTACATGCGGAAATGCTTGGACAGCTTCAGCCCCTGGCCCTGGTAGTTCGAGGCGATGCCCTGGCCGTAAAGCGCCTCGGGCCGGGCCGACATGCGTTCATAGACCAGACGGCCGACGATCTGGCCATGTTCCAGCACGAAGGGGGCCTCGTGGCAGCGCACCTCGAGCACGCCGCGCGAGCCATTGCCGCCGGCCGCGTCATGGCCGAAACCGGGATCGAAGAAGCCCGCGTAATGGACCCGGAATTCGCCCACCATGGCGAGATAGGGCGCCATCTCGGCAGCGTAATCGGGCGGGATATGCACCGCCTCGCGGCTGACGAGGATATAGAAGGCGCCCGGATCGAGGATGATCCGACCTGCATCCGAGCGGATCTCTTCCCAGAACTCGGCCGGGTCGTGGGCGCCGATGCCGTCGAGATCGACGACGCCGGAATGGGGCTTGGCGCGATAGCCGACGAGATTGTCCGTGCCGGGCTTCAGATCGACCGAAAAGCCGAGCCCGCCATCGATCACCGCCGGGCCGCCCGAGACCAGCTGCGCCGTGTCGTCGAGCGCGCGCAGGTCGTCATCGGACAAGACCGCCTGTCCGGCGCGGAAGCGGATCTGGTTCAGCCGCTGGCCGGGCCGCACCAGCACCGAGAAGGAACGCGGGCAGATCTCGGCGTAAAGCGGGCCGCGATAGCCTGCGCGGATACGGTCGAACTCGACCCCGCCATCGGTGATGGTACGGGTCAGAAGATCGAGCCGCCCGGTCGAGCTCTTGGCATTGGCGACGGCCTGGATGCCCGGGGGCAGGGCGAGGCTCTCCATCAGCGGCACGACATAGACGCAGCCCTTTTCCAGCACCGCGCCCTGCGACAGGTCGATCGCATGCATGCGGAAATCGGCGATGCGGTCGGCGACGCTGCGGCCTTCGCCGGCCAGGAACGAGGCGCGGACCCGGTAGGCGACCGGCCCGAGCCGGAGATCGAGCGAGGCGGGCTGGACCTGTCCCTCGTCGAGCGGGGCGGAAAGGCCGATGGCGCCGGTCTCGATCAGGCGGCGGATTTCCTGTGCGGGCAGCACGCCGGGTGCGGTCATCGTTCCTCCCTCGGCCCGGCGCGGGGCCCCTGAAACACAACCGCCCGCAACCCCGAAAGGGTGCGGGCGGGTGAGGGTAATGGTCGGGCTAGCAGGACTTGAACCTGCGACCTTCCGTCCCCCAGACGGACGCGCTACCACCTGCGCTATAGCCCGACGTGGGGCGCTTCATAACATGTCTGACGGCGGGGGCAAGACGCAAATCCGCCTTCAGTTCCGTGCGGAGGCCTCGATGCTGCGACCCAGCCGGGCGAGCCGCTCGGCGGCCTGGCCTGCGGCTTGCGGATCGGCGTCGAGGAGGCGCCGGAGCCCTTGTTTCAAGAGCCTGCTGCGGGCGGGCAGAGATGTCGGGATAAAGGCCGGATCGTCATCCGCCGGGTCGGTTCCGGGCAGATCGGTGCCCAGAGGCTGCGCGAGGACGGGCTGTTCGGGCAGCGTGATTTCGGGTGCCGGATCAGGCGCGGTCTCTGCCTGCTCGCTCAGGCCGCCCGGGAGGGCCTCCGCTTCGGGCGGGATCGAATCGGTGGCCGGGTCCGGGACGGGCGCGCTGTCTCCGAGGGCAGGAGAGGGGGCCTGGCCGGGGCTCTGCCGCGACGCGGCGGGAATTTCTTGCGGAATGGCGACCGAAGGCTCCGGGGCCGGGGCGACGGGCGGGGCCGGGGTGACGGGCGGGGCCGGTGCGGCCACCGGCTCATCGGTCGCGACCTCATTTGCCGTCGGCGCGGCGCCTTGCGGCGAAGCAGGTGCGGATGGCGGCCGGGAGGGCGCCTCGTGCGGGCGATGATCGGCGTCGAGCCCGGGCAGGATGGCCTCGTCCGGCTCGGGCCGGGGGCGGCGGCGCATCGGGACGATCTCCGCCGCCTCTGCCTCGGCATCGAGCGCCATCGGTGCCTCTGTATCGGCGTCGGTATCGGTATCGGGGGCCGGGTCGAGGGGCGCGGCGATCTCGTCGGCTTCGGTATCGTCGAGAGGTTGCGAGAGGGCGACGACATGCCTGACGCCCTCTTCGCGCAGGATTTTCTGCACGCCGCGGATCGTCAGCCCGTCTTCATGCAGAAGTCTCTTGATGCCGCCCAGAAGCAGCATGTCGGAGGGGCGGTAATAGCGACGTCCGCCGGCGCGCTTGACCGGTTTGACCTGGGTGAACCGGCTTTCCCAGAACCGCAGGACATGGGCGGGCGTGTCCAGCCAGGTCGAGACCTCGCTGATGGTACGGAAGGCCTCGGGGGACTTGTCCGTGGCCAATGCCGATCAGCCCCTGTTGCCGGCCGCGACGCGGTCCTTCATCAGATGCGAGGGACGAAAGCTCAGCACCCGGCGCGGATGGATCGGAACCTCTTCACCGGTTTTCGGATTGCGTCCGATCCGGGCCGCTTTCGAACGCACCGAGAAGGTCCCGAAGGACGAGATCTTGACCGTCTCGCCGCGGACCAGAGCATCCGACATGTGCTGAAGCACGCTTTCGACCAGATCCGCGGATTCGTTGCGCGACAGCCCGACCTCGCGGAAAACCGCTTCGGTCAGGTCCATGCGTGTCAGTGTGTTGCCTGCCATTCTCTCCCCCATTTGTGACAATACCCATTGAAACCCTTGACTGCCAAAACCTTAGGTAGATTTGAATTTCCGAGTCAATACAGGGAACTTGCCGGTTGGGGCGAGGGCGGCGACAGCGGCGCGCCTACCAGCGCAGCACCACCGAGCCCCAGGCCAGACCGCCGCCGATTGCCTCGGTCACCACCAGATTTCCCGGGACGATCCGGCCCTCCTGCCGACCCACCGACAGCGCCAGCGGGATCGAGGCGGCCGAGGTGTTGCCATGGTCCTGAACCGTGACGATGACTTTCTCCATCGGCAGATGCAGCCGCTGCGCGGTGGCCTTGATGATCCTCAGATTGGCCTGATGCGGTACCAGCCAGTCGACATCGGAGCCCTCGAGCCCGACCTTGCCAAGGGCGGAATGGGCGGTGTCGGCCAGTTTCTCGACGGCATGGCGGAACACTTCCTTGCCATGCATTCTCAGATGCCCGGAGGTGCCTGTCGAGACCCCGCCATCGACATAGAGGATGTCGCGGTGGCGCCCGTCCGAATTGAGATCGACCGAGAGGATGCCGCGATCGGCGGTGGTGCCCGTGCCTTCGGCCGCTTCGAGAATCAGCGCGCCCGCCCCGTCGCCGAACAACACGCAGGTGCCGCGATCGGTCCAGTCCATGATCGGGCTGAAGGTCTCGGCGCCGATCACCATGACCCTGTGGGCAAGTCCCGCGGAAATCATCGCATTGGCATTGGCCAGCGCGAAGACGAAGCCGGCGCAGACCGCCTGGACGTCATAGGCGAAGCCCCGGGTCATGCCGATCCCGGCCTGCACCATGGTGGCGGCCGAGGGAAAGGTCAGATCGGCGGTCGAGGTGGCCAGCACGATGGCGTCCAGATCATCGGCCGCGAGCCCGGCATCCTCGAGCGCGGCCTGCGCCGCGGCCACGGCCATCTGCGAGGTGGTCTCGCCCTCGGCTGCGAAATGCCGCCGCTCGATCCCCGAGCGGGTCCGGATCCATTCATCCGATGTGTCGAGCGTCGCCTCGAATTCCGCGTTTTCCACCACGCGCGCCGGAAGATAATGCCCGACGCCCCGGACGATCGCCCTCGTACTCATGTTTACCTCTTGCTCCCCCCGGCCTGGATCCCGGCCGTTTCCGGTCCCGCCGCATTGCTGGCCGCAACCCGTGCCGCCAGCCGTTCGGTGAAGCCCGACTGCGCCAGTTCGAAGGCGAGCTTGACAGCAGAGGACACGCCGGTCGCATCCGACGCACCATGCGATTTCACCACAGTTCCGTTCAGCCCGAGAAACACGCCGCCATTGGCGCGCCTCGGGTCCATCCGCTTTTTCAGTCGCCTGAGCGAGGTATAGGCCAGCAGCGCCGCCATCTTCGACAGCGGCGTCGCGGTGAAGGCCTCGCGCATGAAATCGCCCAGAAGCTTGGCCGTGCCCTCGCCGGTCTTCAGCGCGATATTGCCGGTGAAGCCGTCGGTCACGATCACGTCGACCTTGGAGGACGGGATGTCGCCGCCCTCGACGAAGCCGACGAAGCTGTAATTCGCGTCCTTGGCGGCGGCATCGATCAGGTCATGCGCGGCCTTCATCTCGGCGCGCCCCTTGTTCTCTTCGGTGCCGACATTCAACAGCCCGACCCGCGGCCGCTCGAGCCCCAGCCCGTTGCGGGCATAGGAGGTGCCCATCAGCGCATATTGCAGCAGGTCGCGCTCATCGGCGCGGACATCCGCGCCGACATCCAGCATGATGTTGAACCCGACCGGATTGCGCGAGGGCCAGAGGCAGGCGATGGCCGGCCGGTTGACGCCCGGCAGCTTGCGCAGCCGCATGATCGACAGCAGCATCAGCGCCCCGGTATTGCCACAGGAGACGGCGACTGTGGCCTCGCCATTGCGCACCGAATCGATGGCCGACCACATCGAGGTGTCCTGGCCATGCCGCATGACGTGGCTTGGTTTGGCGTCCATGGTGACGACGCCATCCGCATGCCGGATCTCCACCCGCCCGCGCAGGGGCTTGCGGCGGGCGACGAGCCGTTCGAGCTCGTCCCGCTGCCCATGCAGGATGAAGCGGATGTCCGGATTCTTGGCGGCGGAGAGGGAAATGCCTGCGACGACGGCCGCAGGCCCGCGGTCGCCACCCATGGCGTCCACCGAAATAACGGTGCGCGGGGCGGCGCGCAGCTCCTGGGGGTGCTCTGAGGTCATGGACTGACGCGCGCCTTTTGGGGCAGATTATGCCGCGTCGTCTTCGTCCAGGTCGATCTCGTCGGCTTGGGCCACGACCTCGCGTTCGTCGTAATGGCCGCAGGCCGCACAGACATGGTGCGGACGCTTCAGCTCGCCGCAGTTCGAGCACTCGGCGGGATTGTCCGCGACCAGAGCATCATGCGAACGGCGTTGGTTGCGGCGGGACCGCGTGACTTTATTCTGAGGGACAGCCATGTCTCAACCTCGGTCTGGAGGGGCCTTGGCCCGGTGTTCTTTATGTGGGAACGCGCCTCTCTCAGCGCCCTTGGCGCGGCGTCCGACCCATCTTGCAAGCGAGGCCGGGAACATACTGCGATTCTGGTTGGGTGCAAGCCCCTTTCTGGTCCCTTGCGTGGAGGCGACGCCCGGACGTGGCGCCAGTGCTGGCGGCAGGGCGCCGAACGTCTGTCCCGTGGTCTGTCTCCCCGGGGGCGGGCGGGGTCCTGAGGGGTCAGTCGGACGTGCCGTCGCTGTCCGCGTCGTCGCCGGAGGGGCGCAGCCGGGCCAGTGCGGCAAAGGGTTTCAATTCGGCATCCTGCATCGGGGCCACGCCCGGCGCGGCAAAGACCGCCTCGCCGAGATCGGCCCCCTCGGCACGGGGATAGAGCGGCAGCGCCAGGGCCAGCGCCTCTTCCATGACCAGGGCCAGGTCGAGCCTGTCGGGCAGCGGTTCCTCGTTGTCGTCCTCGGGCATTTCGATTTCTTCGGCCTCGGGTCGGGTTGGCATGTCGGCGCGGTAGAGGCGGAGCACGTCGGTGTCGATCCGCGTGGAAACCGGCGCCAGGGTCACGACGCAGGGCTGCACCACCGTGGCGCCGAGGCTGGCCTCGAGGCGCCAGTCGGCCTGTCCCTCGGGACAGAGCTCGCCGAAAAAGCGCAGTTTTTTCAGTGTCGTTATCCCCAGTCGCTCGGCCAGCGCGGCGCGTTCTTCGGGATCGGGCACCAGCTCGAAGGCGATGGGCTCGCGGCTGCGAAGCCCGGCAAGCCGGAGGCTGCGGGGCGCTGTCTTTGCGGGGTTTCGGGGCTGTTCCGGCATGTTGGCCATGGTTCACGTTCCATTCTTGAACCCGGGGCGTGCGATCTGCTAAGCGGGATAGAAGTGAAAAACCCCTGTGACAAGAGGTTGCGATGGCAAGGCCCCGCGCAGTGCACGCCAGATTGGCGCTGGCTGCCGTTCTCTCCGCCAGTCTGCTGGCGTGTTCTCCGATCCACCGCAGCCACGGCTATGCTCCGTCCGAGGAGGATCTGGCCGCGATCTCGGTGGGAGTCGATACCCGCGACAGCGTGGCCGAACTGGTCGGTCCGCCGACCATGGGCGGCGTGAAGCGCGACGAGGCGTGGTATTACGTGCAAAGCGACTGGAAGACGGTCGGCTTCCGCGAGCCGAAGGAAACCGAGCGCCAGGTCGTGGCGATTTCCTTCGACGACTCGGGGACGGTCGAGAATGTCGAACGGTTCGGGCTCGAGGACGGTCGCGTGATCGCGCTGAACCGTCGCGTGACCGAGGCCAACGTCAAGGGCGTTTCCTTCCTGCGGCAGCTTCTGGGCAATATCGGCCAGTTCAGCGCCGAGGATGTCCTGCGCGACCGCTGATCTCCGCTCCGGCCGTGCCCGACCGGGGCCCCGTCCGAGGGGTCCCGCGAGCTTGGGGGCGGAGGCTCAGGTTCCGCCTTCGGTGGTCTCCTCCGGTTCGAACGTCAGCGCCACGCCGTTGATGCAATAGCGCAATCCGGTCGGTGCCGGGCCGTCGGGAAAGACATGGCCCAGATGCGCGGCACAGCTGGCGCAATGCACCTCGGTACGCGTCATCAGAAGGCGCCGGTCGGTGCTCTCTCCCAGCGCGTCGGGGTCGACCGGGCGGGTGAAGCTGGGCCAGCCGCTACCGCTGTCGAACTTGTCGGCCTGATCGAAGAGCGGCGCGCCGCAGCAGAGGCAGGCGAAGGTGCCGGGCGTTTTCGGGAAGTTGTCATGCGAGAAGGGGCGTTCGGTTGCATGCTCGCGGGTTACCCGGTAGGCGAGATCCGGAAGCCGGTCTCGCCAGTCGGGGTCGGTCTCGGGCGTTTTCTGGGTCATTTGGTCTCGCGGGTTCTGTCAGGGTTTCGTCACATCTTGTGTGATATCGGCCGTGGGACAATATCTAGGCGGGCAGTCCCGCCCCGCCAGCCCCCTGGAGCCGTCACGATGCTGTCACTTCGCAAGGGTCGCTATGCCGCGCGGCTGGCCGAGACCCCGTCCGATATTCTCGCCGCACAGCGGCTGCGTTACCGCGCGTTCCGCGCCAGCAAGGCGCATCCCGAGGGGACCGACGCGGATGCCTTCGATACGCTCTGTCGTCATGTCCTGGTCGAAGAGACCCGCAGCGGTACCCTGGTCTGCTGCTTTCGGCTGCTGCCGCTGAGAGGTGGAGCCGAGATCGGGCAGAGCTACTCGGCGCAGTATTACGAGCTTTCCGCGCTCGAGGCCTTCGAGGGGCCGATGGTCGAGATGGGACGGTTCTGCATCCATCCGGACTGGCGCGATCCCGATATCCTGCGCGTGGCCTGGGGAGCGATGACCCGATTCGTCGATGAGGAAGGGGTCGAGATGCTGTTTGGCTGTTCGTCCTTCCGGGGAACCGAGGCCGAGACCTACATGGATGCCTTCGCGCTTCTGCAGGACCGGCATCTGGCGCCGAAGCGCTGGCTGCCGCGGGTCAAGGCGCCGAACGTGTTCCGCTTCGGGCAGATGCTGCGCCGGCGCAGGCCGGATGCCCGGCGGGCGATGCTGGGCATGCCGCCGCTCCTGCGCAGCTATCTGGCGATGGGGGGGTGGGTGTCCGATCATGCGGTGGTCGACCGCGACCTCAACACCCTTCACGTCTTCACCGGGCTCGAGATCCGGGCCATTCCGGCCTCCCGCAAGCGGCTGCTGCGTGCGGCGGGGGGATAAGGCGTCCGGAATTTCGTACGAAATTCCGCAAGGTGGCCCTTGAGCCCCTGAAATTCTTCGGCGAAGAATTTCGATGGCGACCGCCCTGTGCTCCGGGGCGCGCCCCGATCTGCCGCTTGACCGTCGTCAGTCGGCATCATACCCAGCGACCATGGCCCGCGCACCCCTGCTTCAGCTTTCGTCGATATCGCTCACCTTCGGGGGAGATCCGGTCTTTTCCGGCCTCGATCTTGTGATCCAGGAGGGCGACCGGGTGGCACTGGTCGGTCGCAACGGGTCGGGCAAGTCGACGCTGATGAAGGTCATGGCGGGGCTGGTCGAGGTCGATTCCGGCGCCCGCGTGCTCTCTCCCGGCACCTCGGTCGGTTACATGGATCAGGAGCCCGATCTCTCGGCCTTTGCCACGCTGGGCGATTTCGCCGCCTCCGCGCTGGCGCCCGGCGAGGGCTACCGTGCCGAGATCGCGGCCGAGGGGCTCAAGCTCGATCTCGCCGCGTCGGCCGCCACCGCCTCGGGCGGCGAGCGCAGACGCGCGGCGCTGGCGCGCCTGCTGGCCACGGCGCCCGATCTCATGCTGCTGGACGAGCCCACCAACCATCTCGACATCGAGGCCATCGGCTGGCTCGAGACCCAGCTGGCCGAGACCCGGTCGGCCTATGTGCTGATTTCGCATGACCGCGCCTTCCTGCGCAATCTGACCCGGGCGACGCACTGGATCGACCGGGGCGAGGTTCGGCGCCATGATCGCGGCTTTGCGGCATTCGAGGACTGGCGCGACAAGGTATGGGCCGATGAGGACGAGGCGCGCCACAAGCTCGACCGCAGGATCAAGGCCGAATCGCGCTGGGCGGTCGAGGGCATCTCGGCCCGGCGCAAGCGCAACCAGGGTCGCCTGAGGGCGCTTCATGCCATGCGCGACGACCGCTCGTCGATGATCCGCCGCCAGGGCACCGCGGCGATGGCACTGGAGGCGGGGCCCAAATCCGGCAAGCGGGTGATCGAGGCCACCGGCATCTCGAAGAGCTTCGGCGACCGGGTCATCCTGCGGCCTTTCTCGCTTCGCATCCAGCGCGGCGAGCGTGTGGCGCTGGTCGGCCCCAACGGCGTCGGCAAGACAACGCTTCTGAAGATGCTGACCGGCGAGCTTGCCCCCGACAGCGGCGAGCTGCGTCTCGGTACCAATCTCGAGATGGCGGTCTTCGATCAGAATCGCGCAGCGCTCGACCCCGACATGACGCTTTGGGAAAGCCTTGCGGGCGATCCCGAGATGCGGGTCTCGGGCAAGGCCGACCAGGTTCTGGTGCGCGGCCAGCCCAAGCATGTCGTCGGCTATCTCAAGGAATTCCTCTTCGACGATGCCCAGGCCCGTGCCCCGGTGCGTTCGCTGTCGGGCGGCGAACGGGCGCGGCTGATGCTGGCCCGGATCATGGCGCGCGCCTCGAACCTGCTGGTGCTCGACGAACCGACCAACGATCTCGATGTCGAGACGCTCGATCTTTTGCAGGAGCTCGTGTCGGAGTTCGACGGCACCGTGCTTCTGGTCAGCCATGACCGCGATTTCCTCGACCGGGTCGCGACCACCACGGTCGCGATGGAGGGCGACGGCCGCGCGGTGGTCTATGCCGGCGGCTGGAGCGACTATCGCGCGCAGCGGGCCGAGAGCACGGCTTCCGACAGTGGCGCCGAGCAGCCGGCAGCGAAGCGTTCTGGCGGGCGGCCGAAATCCGCAGCGCCCGCGGAAGCGCCGGCCGAGGCGAAGAAGGCGGCTGGGCTCAGCTATACGGAAAAGCACCGCTTCGACGCGTTGCCGGGCGAGATGGAACGCCTCGAGGCCGAGATCGCCAAGCTCGAGGCGCTGCTCGAGGATCCCGAACTCTTCACGCGCGAGCCGGTCAAGTTCCGCAAGGCGACCGAGGCGCTGATGGCGCGGCAGGAGGCCCTGGCAAAGGCCGAGGAAGACTGGCTGGACCTGGCCGAAAAGGCCGAGAACGCGGGCTAGGGGCGCTCGGGCGGCGAGGCCGGCGCCGGGCGTCACGACCCGCTTGCCGCCGCTGCCGCGACCATGGGCGCCGGAGTCCCGACAGTCCCCCTTCTGACAGGTCGGATGCATGGCAGACCCTGTTTCGCCGCTCGCCGGGGCAGGGCGGCCGCACCGGAAATAAGACCGGAAATAAGACAGCATCATCCTCCCGCAGCCTGAAGCTTCCGCCCGACGGGACGGTGGCCGGGGCGGTGCCGTGACCGTTGGCGTCCCGGAACCGGACAGATCCGGGCCGTGTGGCGCAAGCGCATCGAGGCGGGTGGCCGCTTCCGCACCGAAGACCCTCGCAAAGCGCAGGAAACCGGCAGGGCGGCAAAGGGTTCAGGGGCGGGGCCCGGCGGCCGGTGCCACCACCTCGTCGAGGAAGAACAGGTCGGCATGGCGCCCCGGCGCCATGACCGGGCGATGGTGGCCGCGAAACACCATAAGACAGCAGATCCG
Organism: Rhodovulum sp. HP10; assembly: GCF_047553435.1. Classification (NCBI taxonomy): domain Bacteria; kingdom Pseudomonadati; phylum Pseudomonadota; class Alphaproteobacteria; order Rhodobacterales; family Paracoccaceae; genus Rhodovulum; species Rhodovulum sp. HP10. The sequence continues at coordinate 667,915 of NZ_CP180201.1, read as the reverse complement.
GGTGCGGTGGCGGTAGCGCGCCCGGCCCAAGCCGGCCCTCGGCATCGTGCCGGCAGCCGCGATTGCCGATGGAGATACCGCGCGCCGGATGGCCCCGCATCTGCCCCAGGGACGTGACGCGGCTCTGCCGCGGGCTCATCTCATCCGCAGGCCCGCATCGAGCCGGATCACTTCGGCGTTCAGATAGCTGTTCTGCAGGATATGCAGCACCAGTGCCGCATATTCCGCCGGATCGCCCGGCCGGTGCGGGGGCGGCACATCGGCGGCGAGCCCGTCCATCACCTCCTGCCCCAGTCCCTCCAGCATCGGCGTGCGGAAAATCCCCGGCGCGATCGCCATCACCCGGATCCGGAGCCCCGCCAGATCGCGCGCCAGCGGCAGCGTCATTGCCGCGATGGCCCCTTTCGAGGCCGCATAGGCGGCCTGGCCCGTCTGCCCGTCATAGGCCGCGATCGAGGCGGTGTTGACGATCACCCCGCGGCAGCCTTCGTCATCAGGGGCATTCTGCGCCATCTCGGCTGCGGCTAGCCGGAGCACGTTGAAACTGCCGATCAGGTTGATCTCGACGGTGCGGCGAAAGCTTTCCAGCCCGTGCGGCCCGGACCGGCCCAGCGTGCGCTCGGCCGTCGCGATGCCCGCGCAGTTGATGCAGGCGGTGATGCCGCCCATCTGGGCCGAGGCCTCGCCGACGGCCTGCTCGACCGAGGGCTCGTCGGTCACGTCGACCGGCTGGAACCCCGCGCCGATCTCGGCCGCCAGTTCCATGCCGTGCTCGGTATCCCGGTCGAGAATGGTGACCGCCGCCTCGGCTGCGCAAAGCGCGCGCGCGGTCGCCGCGCCAAGCCCGGAGGCGGCTCCGGTGACGATGGCCCTGGTTTCGCTGATCTGCATCCGCCCCTCCGTTCTTCCAGAGTCCGTTTTGCCGAGAGCTACCCCCCGCGCGCGCGCCTTGTCCAGAGATCCCGGGAATCCCAGAGACCCGGGCCGCGGACAGGCGCGGCCCGGGAGGCAGTGGCGCGGTGGCTGCGGAAAGACCGTGGCGCGGAAAAACGCCCGCGCATGGAACCCGGGCGCGCGGCCGGGGTTCTAGCCAGGAGTGTCAGCGGTTCCGGCGCTCTTGCTTTGGGGGATGCGGGCGGACTTCGCCTCTTTTGCGCGAAGTTCAGCCTGTCGCGGCGCAGGGACCGGCCAGTATCTGCCGGTTCGGGCCGATCGCAGACCGCGACAGCTCACAAACTCGTGCGGGCCTCTTTTCACGGGGCTGCAGGGGGATTTTGTTTAGGTCACGCGGGATGACCCCCGGTTCCGCAACCATGACGCCAAACACCGCCGATCCCTGGGGACCTCCCGGGGGCGCGGAGAACAACGAGAGGCAAGGAGAAGACAATGACGTCCTATTTTGCAACCGCCGCCGTCGCACTGGGTCTGACCGCAGCGGCCACCGCTCCGGCAATGGCCGGCAGTTATTCCCCCGCTCCCGCCGAGCCGGTCATCGTGCCGGCCGTCCCCGCAGCCGCGCCCGATGGCGACTGGGGCGGGGCCTATCTCGGTCTGAGCTACGGCTATATCGACGTGAACACCGATAGCGGTGCGACGGATGACAACAGCGACGCTGTGGGCATCCATGCGGGCTACCGCTGGGACTTCGGCAAGACCGTCGCCGGCGTCGAGGTCGAGTATGGCGAGCCCGATCTGGACTTCGTCAACAGCACCGGGACCGATAGCGGCAGTGTTGACAATGTCTGGCGGATCAAGGGCCAGTACGGCTATGATTTCGGCCGCACCCTGGCCTATGCGACCGCCGGTATCGTGCCGACCGACACGTCTTTCGGCAGCGAGACCGGGTATCTGATCGGTGTCGGTCTCGACTATCAGATGACCCCGAACTGGATGCTGGGCGCCGAAGTCACCTATGAGGACTTCGACGAATTCGGCAATTCGGGCGTCGGTGCCGACGCGACCACCGCTGCGGTGCGTCTGTCCTACCGGTTCTGACCGGTCCCCGGATGCGCCCGGTCCGTCCCGCGGGATCTTCACGAGATCCTCGCGGGGCGAGCGCTGTCCGGGCTGCTCCGGATCGCCAGCCCTCCGGCCCGGCCTCTCCGGGGCAGAGAAAACCGGCCGCCATCGTTGTCCCTTGCTGAGGGGCATCGGTGGCGGTTTTCTGTTTCCGGGCGACGCTGAACAGCAGCAGAGGCTGCCGGGCGTCGATCCCGAAACCGGGCAGGGCGCCGTGGCTGCGCCTCCGCCGGCTCCGGCCGCAGGGACGGATCGTCCGCGGGGCTCAGCGTCCGGCCCCGTCGGCCCGTCGGCACGCCCCATCGGTTGCATTCGGGCTTCGGCGCAGGACCGGCCGCGTGCCGGACCGAACAGACGCCGCTTTAGCCATATGCGCGGGGGGATGCCTTCCGAACCGTCCTGTCCGATACCTGCCGATACTGTCAAAAAATCCACTGACCGGCGCGCCGAGCGCCGTCTCACCAGACATGGTTCTGCTTTTTCGCGCCCCTGCCTGGTAAACTGGCCTTTTCTGCCCCTGTAGCGAGCGACAGTCCTGACCCGGGCGACCTCCCGGCTGCTGCCGGGTTTTTCAACAATATCCGTCCAGAGAGATCTGCCCACAGAGACCTGCTCAGAGATACGGGCCTTCGGGACAGATCGCTGTCGGTGCGCGGCTGCCTCGGCATGGGGGAATGTCGGCCTCCGTGGCGGTCCTGCAACGCGGCTCGTCCGCGGGCTGTCCTTCGGCCGCGCTATCGAGCGTGGCCGGGACCGTGGCACAGTCCGCATCCCTCGCGACTGTCACCGGAGCCGCCTCTCTGCGGCCTGCGCCCCTGATCAACCTGCCGACCGGGATATGGGCCTCGGTGCCGGCATGGACCCCGGGCCGGGGTGGCCGCTTCGCCCGCGGGCTTTGCCCCTTCAGCCAGTGCGTCCCCGCGCATCCTCAGCAGCGCCGAAAGCGCGGCGCTGTCACGGGGCCGTGCGGGCCAGGTGCTCTCCCTCCATGGCTCCCGGAAGGAGGCGGAAATGCGGGGATGTTGCCGACGGGGCAGGGCGCCGGGCCGCAGAGCCTCTAAACCGGCCAGGAGCCCGCTGGCGTCTTCGGCTCTGCCAACAGGCCCTGCCGCTGGCATGTCCGGGTGACAGGACCAGGTGAGGACGCGCGTCGCGCAATGGCCGGGATCGCCCCGGGTCATGGTGCGCCCGCCTGTCCGGGGTGCGGGCCCGCAAGGAACCGGGCGCATTGGGCCGCTGTCAGCCGAGCCCTTCCCTGATCCGGCGCGGCAGGCTTGTGCGCACCGTCGCGTGGCTTTCGCGCAGCCGGTGCGCCAGTTCATCGGCGCTCAGCGCCCCGAGCCCGAGCGCAATCCAGCCGCCGCGCGGCAGGTAGGGCGCCTTTGCGGCGCGGCCGGTCTCGATCAGCATGGCCGCGAATTCGGGATCGGCGCATTTCACCGAGACCCGGCCCGAGCCCGGCGCCAGCAGCGCGAAGATCCTGCCGCCGACCTTCCAGACCTCGGTGCCGGGGCCGAAGGGCTGGCTGCGCACGGCACCGGGCAGGGCGTCGCAGAAGGCACAGAGCGCGTCTTCGGTCATCGGGATGTCGGATGTCTCGGTCATGGGGGCGCTCCGCCGGGAGGGGAGAGGCTTGGCAGCCTCCCGTCGCGCTGATAAGACAGCAGCATGACGACCGCCCGCAACCCCATTTGCTGCATTACCCGCTGACATCCCCCGGGCGGGACGGGCGTCGTATTTCCATCTTTCAGGATATGTGCCAGAACCCGCCGCGGGACGCGCGCGAAGGATCTGGACCGCATGACCGACATTCAGCTTTACAATACCCGCACCCGCCGGAAGCAGAGGTTCGAGCCGCTCGATCCCGCCAATCTGCGGATGTATGTCTGCGGCCCCACGGTCTATGACCGGGCGCATCTGGGCAATGCCCGGCCGGTTGTGACCTTCGACGTGCTGTTCCGGCTGCTCTGTCATGTCTACGGGGCCGATCACGTCACCTATGTGCGGAACTTCACCGATGTCGATGACAAGATCAACGCGGCCGCGCTCAAGCGCAAGCAGGCGGGCGATCCGCGTCCGCTCGAAGAGCTGATCCGCGAGCGCACGGAAGAGACCATCGGCTGGTATCACGCCGACATGGACGCGCTGGGGGCGCTGCGCCCCAGCCAGGAGCCCCGCGCGACCGAGTTCATCGGGCAGATGATCGCGATGATCGGCGATCTGGTCGCGAAGGGCCATGCCTATGCGGCCGAGGGCCATGTGATGTTCCGGGTGCGGTCCTACGAGGCCTATGGCGCGCTCTCGGGCCGGTCGGTCGATGACATGATCGCGGGCGCCCGGGTCGAGGTCGCGCCCTTCAAGGAAGACCCGATGGATTTCGTGCTGTGGAAGCCCTCGGATGGCGATCTGCCGGGCTGGGACAGCCCCTGGGGACGCGGCCGGCCGGGCTGGCATATCGAATGCTCGGCCATGTCCCATGAATTGCTGGGGCCGAGCTTCGACATCCATGGCGGCGGGATCGACCTGCAGTTTCCCCACCACGAGAACGAGATCGCGCAAAGCTGCTGCGCCCATCCCGAGGGCGGTTTCGCGAAGGTCTGGATGCATAACGAGATGCTGCAGGTCGAGGGCAGGAAGATGTCCAAGAGCCTCGGTAACTTCTTCACCGTGCGGGATCTGCTGGAGCAGGGCGTGCCGGGCGAGGTGATCCGCTTCGTGCTGCTAATGACCCATTACAGAAAGCCAATGGACTGGACTGCTGAGAAAGTCCGCCTTGCAGAGAATACTCTTGAGCGTTGGCGAACCTTCACCGCTCACCTGGAACCAAGCCCGGAGAATGACTTTGAAGCTGATCCGAGTGTGATCGAAGCGCTTGCTGATGATTTGAACACGCATCTGGCTATTTCAAAGCTTAATGCGCTCAAGTCTGAGCCTCAGAAGTTACTCGATAATGCGCGGCTGTTGGGTTTTCTGTCCGACGAGTTCCGAAGCGGAAAAATGGTTCAAGCAATTCCGGCCTCGGTCGGAGGAGAGGGCGACCTGCTCTGGGGTAACGATTACATTCTTCTCCATAAAATGAGAGATCGCCTTGTCGAACTGCGTAATTCGGCGATGGAAACCAAGGATTTCTCCGAGGTGGACCGGCTGAAGGCGCTGCTGATCGGGGCCGGAGTCGAGGTCCGGATGAGCAAGGCGGGCGTCGAGTTGCTGCCGGGGGCGGGTTTCGATCCGGCCAGGCTGGAGGGCGCGGAATGAGCGATACGGCAATCGAAGGGCGGTCCAGCGCTCGGCCCGAGGGGAGGGCAGTGAAAGCGCCTGCCCCTTGGGAAAGGGGCGGGCACTTCCCGGGCCAGAGGCCCGGGCGGGGTGATCTTCAAGGCGGAGCGTCCCGATGAAAGAGCGTCTCTATCTCTACGACACCACGCTCCGCGACGGGCAGCAGACGCAAGGGGTGCAGTTCTCGACCGACGAGAAGATCCGCATCGCCCGCGTGCTCGATGACCTGGGACTCGACTATATCGAGGGCGGCTGGCCCGGCGCGAACCCGACCGACAGCGCCTTCTTCGAGGCCCGGCCCCGGACCCGGGCGACCTTCACCGCCTTCGGCATGACCAAGCGCGCCGGGCGGTCCGCGGAAAACGACGAGGTGCTGGCGGGCGTTCTGAACGCGGGCACCGGGGCCGTCTGCCTTGTCGGCAAGACCCATGATTTCCACGTCACCACGGCGCTGGGCATCACATTGGAGGAAAACCTCGAGAACATCTCGAAATCCGTCGCGCATCTGGTGGCGCAGGGCCGCGAGGCGCTGTTCGATGCCGAGCATTTCTTCGACGGCTACAAGGACAATCCGGACTATGCGCTGGCTTGCTGCCAGGCCGCGCTAGAGGCAGGCGCGCGCTGGATCGTGCTCTGCGACACCAATGGCGGCACGCTGCCGTCCGGGATCGGCCGGATCACGGCCGAGGTGATCGCGGCGGGCATTCCGGGCGAGAGGCTCGGCATCCATACCCATGACGATACCGGCAATGCGGTCGCCTGCAGCCTTGCCGCCATCGACGCGGGCGCGCGGCAGGTGCAAGGCACGCTGAACGGGCTGGGCGAGCGCTGCGGCAACGCGAACCTCACGACGCTGATCCCGACGCTCTTGTTGAAGGAGCCCTATGCCAGCCGGTTCGAGACGGCCGTGCCGGGCACGGCGCTGGCGGGTCTTACCCGGGCCTCGCGGCTGCTCGACGACATCTTGAACCGGGTGCCGTTGAAAGGCGCGCCCTATGTCGGCGCGTCGGCCTTTGCCCACAAGGCCGGGCTTCATGCCAGCGCGATCCTCAAGGACCCGTCGACCTATGAACATGTCGATCCCTCCTCGGTCGGCAATGCCCGCATCATCCCGATGTCGAACCAGGCCGGGCAGTCGAACCTGCGCCGCCGCCTGGCCGAGGCCGGGATCGAGGTCGCGCCGGACGATCCGCGCCTCGGGCAGATCCTCGACGAGGTGAAGACGCGCGAGGGGCAGGGCTATTCCTACGACACCGCGCAGGCCAGCTTCGAGCTGATCGCGCGGCGGATCCTTGGCGATCTGCCTGCCTTCTTCCGGATCAGGCGCTACCGCGTGACGGTCGAGCGGCGGCAGATCGAGGCCGTGCGGGTGCTCACGCTGTCCGAGGCGGTGGTGGTGCTCGATGTCGATGGCGACCGCAAGCTGTCGGTCTCGGAAAGCCTCGATGCCGAGGGCAATGATCGCGGCCCGGTCAATGCGCTCTCGAAGGCGCTGCGCAAGGATCTGGGGCCCTATCAGGCCTATATCGACGACATGCGGCTGGTCGATTTCAAGGTCCGCATCACCGATGGCGGCACCGATGCCGTGACCCGGGTCATCATCGACAGCGCCGATGCCGAGGGGCGGCGCTGGTCGACGGTGGGGGTCTCGCCCAACATCGTGGATGCCTCCTTCGAGGCGCTGCTGGATGCGGTGGTCTGGAAACTGGTGCGCGACGGCGCGCCCGATTACGACGCGGGGGCCAATGACGCTTGAGGCCTGTGCCGAGATCGTGCGGCGGGGCGACCCCGACCGCTTTCTGGCGGCGATGGCGGCACCGGTCGCGGCGCGCGCCAGGCTGCTGCCGCTTTATGCCTTCAATGTCGAGGTGGCGCGGGCGCCCTGGGTGACCGGGGAGCCGCTGATCGCCGAGATGCGGCTGCAATGGTGGCTGGACGTGCTGGACGAGATCGCCTCTGGCCGCCCGGTCCGCAGCCATGAGGTGGCGACCGAGCTGGCGGGCGTGCTGGATGCCGATACCGCCCGCATGCTGGTTCCGCTGGTCGAGGCCCGGCGCTGGGATGCCTATCGCGAGCCCTTCGCCGACGAGGCCGCTTTCGAGGCCCATCTGGCGGCGGGCTCCGGCGCATTGATGCGGGCCTCGGCCCGGGTTCTGGGCGCGGAAGGCGGCACGGAAAGCGGCATGGCGGCGCTGCACGATCTCGGCGTCGCGATGGGGCTTGCAGGCTGGTTCCGGGCGGTGCCAGAACTTTTGGCGCATGGTCGCCAGCCGCTGCCCGATGATCGCCCCGAGGCGGTGGCCCGGCTCGCGCGGTCGGGGCTGGCGCGGCTTGCCTCGACGCGCCGGGCGGGCATTCCGGCACAGGCGGTTCCGGCGGCACGGGCAGCCTGGCGCACGGGCGCGATCCTGACCCGCGCGGCGGCGCATCCCGGGCGGGTGCTAGAAGGCGGTCTCGAAGGCGCCGAGGTGGCGCGCCGGGCGGGGCTTTTATGGCGCGCTCTGGCGGGGCGCTGGTAGGCGTGAAGACGCCCGGGGCCCCGGGCGCTGTGCCTGATCCGGGGCGGCGCGCCCGGCCGGGCAGGCGCTTGCCGCCGGGCCGGAGGCCTCACCCGCCCTCTCGCGCCGGGGCTGCCCGCCGCCTCAGCCCTTCTCGCCGGGGCGCAGCACCAGCCAGATCAGCGCAGCGCCCGCCAGCGCGAGGAACGGCACCATGGCGAGGTTGACCGCCACCCAGCCATCCTGCGGCAGGCCGCCCGAGCAGTTCATCAGACCGCCCGAGGCCAGCGAGGCCAGCGTGACCCCGCCGAAGACGAGGATGTCGTTCATGCCCTGAACCGCGCCGCGCTCTTCGGGGCCATGTGCCGAGGACAGCATCGCGGTCGCGCCGATGAAGCCGAAATTCCAGCCGATGCCCAGCAGAACGAGGGCCGCGAAGAACCGCTCGATCTCGACCCCGGTCAGCGCCACGGCGCCGGCTCCGGCGAGGATCGCAAGGCCCAGCGCCATGATCGGGCGGGCGCCGAAGCGGGCGATCAGATGCCCGGTGAAGAAGCTTGGCACATACATCGCCAGCACATGCGCGGTGACGATGTCGGCGGCGGTGCCGGTGTCGAAGCCGCAGCCGATGACGGCCAGCGGCGTCGAGGTCATCACGAGGTTCATCAGCGCGTAGGAGACCATCCCGCAGATGATCGCGACGGCGATGGTGGGGTCGCGCAGCAGCTCGGCCCGGGTCCGACCGGCATGGTGCACGGGATCGCGCGGCGGCGGGCGGGGGATGTCGAGAAAGGCGAAGAGCAGCACGCCGCCGATATTGATCGCGATGGCGGTGAGATAGGTGCCGAGGAACGGGATCACCATCGCCTCGGCGGTGACCTTCACGAGCTGCGGCCCGAGGATCGCCGCGACCAGCCCTCCGGCCAGCACATAGGAGATCGCCTTGGGCTGGAAGGTGCCCTGGGCGGTGTCGGCGGCGGCGAAGCGGTAGAAGCCCTGGGCCGACATGTAGATCCCGGTCAGCAGTGAGCCCAGCAGGAACAGCGGGAACGAGCCCAGATACAGCCCCAGCCCGGCAGCCCCGGCCCCGGCCGTGCCGCCCGCGACGCCGAGGACGAACCCGGCACGGCGGCCATGGCGCTGCATGAAGGCCGAAAGCGGCCCCGCCGTCAGCATCGAGCCCAGCACGATCAGCGAGATCGGCAGCGTCGCGAGGCAGGCATTGGGCGCCAAAGTCTGGCCCGCGAGCCCGCCCACGGTGAAGATCATCGATATCTGCGCGCCGAGAATCGCCTGGGCCAGCACCAGGACGGTCACGTTGCGCCGGGCGCGGGGGGAAGTGGCGGAGGACGGCAAGGGGTCGGTCATGCCGCTGACCTAGCGCGGCCGGGCGCATTGGGGAAGCCGGGAAAACGGTCCGGCGCGCGGGGGAATAGGACGCGCGCGGTGTGGCTTGTCCCCTTGGCGGCGGGGCTGCACCGCCCTATCGTGCCGGGCATGGTCGGACGCATCATAGAGACCGAGGCCTGCCTGGCCGAAGGCGCGGCGCATCTGGCTGCGGTCGAGCCGCGTTTTGCCCATGCCATGTCCCTGACCGGGCCGCTGCCGCTGCGCCGCCGCAAGGACGGGTTCGAGGCGCTTTTGTCGGCCATTGTCAGCCAGCAGGTTTCGGTCGCGGCGGCCGGGGCGATCTGGGGCCGGATGAAGGCCGCGCGTCTGACCGGGCCGCGCAAGATCCTGTGGGCCTCCGACGAGGATCTGCGCGCTTGCGGGCTGTCGCGCCAGAAGATCCGCTATGCCAGGGCCCTTGCCGCGGCCGGGATCGATTTCGCGGCCCTGCGCGGGGCGCCGACCGACGAGGTGGTCGCGACCCTCGTCGCCGTGTCCGGCATCGGCCGCTGGACCGCCGAGATCTACGCCATGTTCTCGCTCGGCCGCGCCGATGTCTTCGCACCCGCCGATCTGGCGCTGCAGGAATCCGCGAGGCTGCTTTTCGATCTGCCCGAGCGGCCGAAGGAACGGGCGCTGCGGCAGATGGCCGAGCCCTGGGCGCCGTGGCGGGCCGTTGCGGCCCGCGCGCTTTGGGCCTACTACCGGGTGGCCAAGGACAGGGAAGGGATCAGATGACACGGGTTCTGGAAACGGGCCGCGCCGGCGCGGCCGAGGGCCGGGCAGAGCGGCTGGTGATCTTCCTGCACGGCTATGGCGCGAACGGGGCCGATCTGCTTGGCCTTGCCCAGCCGCTCGGACCGCATCTGCCTGGCACCGCCTTTCTGGCCCCCGATGCGCCCGAAAGCTGCGAGGGCGTGCCCTTCGGCTATCAGTGGTTTCCGATCCCCTGGATCGACGGCTCGTCGGAAGAGCAGAGCGAAGCGGGCATGCGCCGCGCCGTCGACGATCTGAATGCATGGCTCGACGCGGTGATGGCCGAGGAGGGCGTCGGTCCCGAGAACACCGTGCTGTTCGGTTTCTCGCAGGGCACGATGATGGCGCTGCATGTCGCGCCGCGCCGCGCCGCGCCCTTTGCCGGGGTGGTGGGCTTCTCGGGCCGGCTGCTGGCCCCCGAGGCGCTGGCGGCCGAAACGGTGTCGCGCCCGCCGGTTCTGCTGGTGCATGGCGATGCCGACGATGTGGTTCCGGTCGATTCGCTGCCCGAGGCGGGAAATGCCCTCACCGCGGCCGGGTTCGATGTCTATGCCCATGTGATGAAGGGCACCGGACATGGCATTGCCCCCGACGGCCTGTCGGTGGCGCTTGCCTTCATGCGCGAGCGCCTCGGTCTCGAAGCCGCCGAATAGGCGCGGCCCTGCCACTGCGGCCTCGCACGGTGTCGCGGGCGACGCTGCCCGTCCTGTTCTCCCCGTCCTGCCGTCCCCGGGCTGCGGGCAGGTGCCGGGCCCGGGAGGATCTTCCTGAGACGATCCCGGTGTCAGGCCCCGGCAAGGCAGGCATTCCAGGCGCCACGGCCCGGAGCGTCCCTCTCGGCGCGTGGCTGACACGCGGCTTCCGGGAGCTGATCCTTGCCCCGGCCGGGGCGTCGTGGCGATCTGCCGGGCCCGGGCGTCGTCTTCGGGGCGCCGATCCCGGTCTTTCTTTCCCGGTCGTTCTGTTCCGGCCCGACGGGGCGGGGTCGGCCTGACAGCGAGCACCCGCGCCGGGCTGCCCCTCGGGGCAAGCCTGACGGTCGCATGACCGACCGGGACGGAAAGGACGGGCGAAACGGACCCAACCCTGTCCGGATCCCGGCGAGCCAGCAGCGGGGGTGGAGCCTCAACCGCTCCGTTGCCAGGCGCCCGGGCCCCTAACCGCGAACCCGGCCGTCAGCGGCGCGATGCGGTTGTCTCAGCCTTTCTGGCCCAGCTCCGTCAGCGGTTCGATGCAGCGCCCGGCGGCACAGGACATCCCGACCCGGTCAAGCGTCAGAAGCGCGCGGCGGAAGCCCGGCCCGCTCAGCACCACCTCGCCCGCGCCAAGCGCATCGGCATCGCGCAGCGCCTGCGCGGTCAGGCTTTGGGCGGTCTCGACCGCCGCCGGAAGCGCCGCCCCGCGGGCGATCCCCGCCAGTATCAGCGCGGCGAAGAGATCGCCGGTGCCGGGCAGCGCGATCGGCAGGTGCTCGGTCGGGTGGCGCCCGATGTCCCCGGCGCCCCCGGGGCCCAGGATGACGCTTTCGATATGGCCGGGCGGAGTGTCCTCGAGCGCGCAGCCGGTCGCGATCAGATGCGCGCCGGGGGCGATGCCAAGCTCTGTCCGCGCCGCCTCCAGATCGGCGATCCGCGCGATCCTGCGCCCGGTCAGCCAGCTCAGCTCGAACGGGTTCGGCGTGGCGATATCGGCCATCGGCAGCAGCCTCTCGCGCATCACGTCGGCAATCGTTTCGGGAACGTAGAGCCCGGGCCCGGCATCGCCCATCACCGGGTCGCAGAGATAGGTCAGCCTGGGGTTCCGCGCCTTGGCCTCGGCGACGAAATCGGCCACCATCAGCGCGACCTCCAGCGAACCGATATATCCGGTCAGAATATAGTCGGCCCGCTCCCGCAGGCTGCGCTCGCGCGCGCCCTGCAGCAGGTCGAAAAAGAACTCGGGCGGCAACGCGCGCCCGCGCAGGGTCGGGTAGTCGGGCGTGTTCGAAAACACCACTGTCGGGATTGCCGCCACCTCGAGCCCGGCCGCCTGCATCGGGAAGAGCGCGGCCGAATTGCCGACATGGCCGAACACCACCTGGCTCTGGATCGCGATCACGAAGGGGGGGCGGGTCATGCCTGGCCCTCCAGCCGCGCGCGCTGGTCCTCGACCCGGCCGCTCGCCAGCCGCCGCTCTGCCATCCGCCGCCAGCTCTCGGCCAGAACCTCGAGCGCGGCGATGCCCTCGAGCTCGTGCCGGTTCAGTCGCTCGACATGCAGCGCCCGCCAGAGCCGGTTCAGCGTCCAGTCGGGCGCGACCCGGTCGATCAGCTTCAGCCGGTCTCCGGTTGCGACGATGCCCGGTTCGAGCACGCGGTAATACCAGCCGGTGCGCCCGGTCTGCTGCACCCGCCGCGCCATGTCGGGCAGGCCGAAGCGATGGTTGAGCTTCCAGCAGGGCTGGCGCCCCTGCGACACCTGCAAAAGCGCCGTGCCCAGCCGGAAGATGTCGCCGACGGCAACCTCGGCCTCGGACGGTCCGCCAACCGAGATATTCTCGCCGAATGCGCCCGGCGCCGACAGCGCGGGCAGATCGCCCAGTGCGGCGCGCCAGCGGATGTAATGCCCGGCGGGATAGTGATGCACCGCCTTCTCGACGCCGCCATGCACCCGGCGGTCGGCCTGGGCGTCGCCCTCGAGCCCCTCGGGGCCAAGCGCAAGCGGGCGCTCGACCGGCGTCTTGGCGATGGCGCTCGGGCGCCCGCTGCCGGGAAGGGGGGCGATGGCACCGGTCAGCAGGGTGACGCCGGCAGTGTGGATCTCTGTCATCGAAGCCTCTTGCATTTGGCGCCGATCTTGCAAAAATCCGGCTGGTAAAAAAGATCCAGTTCGGAAAATTCAGATAGGCCGGTTCGCGATGCTGCGTGCTCCTCTGGCGCTAGATATAAACAGCGCCGATGGCGGACCGCTGTTTCTTGCGATCGCCGAGGCGATCACCCGCGACATCACCCGGGGGCGGCTCAGGCCCGGGGCGCGGCTTCCGGGGACGCGGGCGCTGGCGCGCGAGCTGGGAGTGCATCGCAACACCGTCGATGCGGCCTATCAGGAGCTGCGCATGCAGGGCTGGCTTCAGGCCGCGCCCGCGCGCGGGACCTTCGTGGCCGAGGACCTGCCGCAGGTGATGACTGCGCCGTCTGCCGCGCCGGTGGTGGCCGAGGCGGAGGCGCCCCGTCCGGTGCTGGCCTTTTCGGATGGCGCGCCCGATCCGGCTCTGGTGCCCGACAAGGCGCTGGGGCGCGCCTTCCGGCGGGCCTTGCTGGCGCCGGGCTTTCGCAGCGGGGCCGATGATGGCGATGCCCGCGGCACGCGGGCCCTGCGCGAGGCGCTTGCGGAATATCTCGCCTCGGGCCGGGGGGTGGTGGCGGATCCGGGGCGGCTCCTGATCGCACGGGGCAGCCAGATGGCGCTTTATCTCGCGGCCCGTGCCGCGCTGGCGCCCGGCGCGGCGGTCGCGGTCGAGGAACCGGGCTATCCGCTGGCCTGGGCGGCGTTCCGTGCGGCGGGGGCCGAGGTGCGCGGTGTGCCGGTCGATGGCGGCGGCCTGAGGATCGACGCGCTCGAGGCGGCGCTGGACGCCGATCCGCGCATCCGGGCGGTCTATGTGACGCCGCATCACCAGTATCCGACCACGGTGACGATGGGGGCCGCGCGGCGTCTGCAGCTTCTGGATCTGGCGCAGCGCCGCGGCCTCGTCCTGATCGAGGACGATTACGACCATGATTACCGCTTCGAGGGCCGTCCGGTGCTGCCGCTTGCCGCGCGTGCGCCGGAGGATCTGCCGCTGATCTATGTCGGCTCGCTGTCGAAGCTGCTCTCGCCCGGTATCCGGCTGGGCTATGCGCTGGCGCCCGAGCCGCTGCTGTCGCGGATGGCCGAGACGCGGGCGGCCATCGACCGCCAGGGCGATACGCCGCTCGAGGCGGCCCTGGCCGAGATGATCCGCGATGGCGAACTGGGCCGCCATGCCCGCAAGGCGCGCCGGATCTACCGCGCCCGCCGCGACCTGCTGGCCGGGGCGCTGTCCGGACAGCTGGGCGATCGGGTGAGGTTCGATCTTCCGGCCGGTGGGCTGGCGCTGTGGGTGCGTTCGGCGCAGGGCGAGGCCGGGTCCTGGGCGATGCGGGCGCGGCAGGCGGGGCTTGCGCTGTTGCCCGGCGACCGTTTCATGCTGGGGGCTCCGGCGCCGCAGGCCTTCCGGCTGGGCTATGCCGCGCTTGACGCGGCGCAGATCGTCCGGGCGGTCGGGATCCTGGCCCAAAGCTGCCCGCGGGGATGAAGGCCAGGCGGCCCCGTCGCCCGCGCCGCGGCGCCCTCGGGGCGCGCGTATCAATGGCGAGGCTGTCCGGGGCTTCCACGGGCGCCTTTGTCCAGGCGCGGGTATTGTCCCCTGAGCGGAAGGGGCAGTGCCGCAGCCGCCATGTGTTGCTCTGTCTGCTTCCGCCACTGCCCCCGGCGCGCCCGCCCGCACCGGCCCGATCCCGGGGTGTATCATGGGGAGCGCTTTTGTCCTTCCTCCGCAGTCCACTCGTCGCGTGACGGCGACCGCGGGCGAAGACACGGGCACGGGGGAGGGCGCCCTTGCCGGTTTCGGTCCTCAGCGTATCCGACACTCCCGTCGCGACCCCGGCCGCGAGGGGTTTTGCCGGTCTGGACCGGAAGCGGCAGCGATATTGCGGGCCATCGCGGCCCTGCGTATCCGGGTTCGGGCCCGACTGTGGCCTGTCCTTCTTCCTGGCCCCTGCAGACCGGTGATGCCGGCCGGAGCTCGGGAATGTGACGAAACCGGCTGAGGGGCGGCCCGGGGCGTGTGCCAGTCGGGCGGGAGCGTCGGGACGTGCGGCGGGTCCGGCTCTGCGGTCTCGGAAGGGGGGCGTACCGCCGTGCCGCCCCTCAGGCGGTTTCGTCACGCAGGCAGGCCAAGGCGAAGTCGGCTTCGCTTCGGGCCAGGACCCAGCCATCGCAGAGGACCGTGTCTCCGGCCGCGAAATCCCTTTGCGCAGCGGTGGCGAGGGTGTCCGGGTCGGGGGCGGGGGGCTTGCCGCGGGCGACATAGCCCTGAAGCAACAGCGCCTTCGCGATCCGGCGCGGGCCGGTCAGGGCGGCGAGACGCGGGCGCCCGGTGCCGCAGGGTCTGGCCAGGCCGGCCAGGATCGTGCCCATGTAGCCCGCGGCGCCCAGCCCCAGCCCGCCCAGAATCAGATGACGGCGTTTCAATCGGCGGGTCACAGCAGCCCCTCCCGTTCGGCCCGTGCCTTCAGGTGATCGGACAGCCGGAAGGCCATGGCGGTGATGGTCAGCGTCGGGTTCGGATAGCCGCCGGTCGGAAACAGCGCCGAGCCCGCGACATAGAGATTCTGCACGCTGTGCAGCCGCCCGTCGCCATCGGTGACGCCGCGGCGCGGGTCCTCGGCCATGCGCACCGTGCCCATGTGATGGCCGCCGCCGCCGACCCCGTCGAGAAAGACCTCGGGCTCGGGATCGATCTCGATCCGCATCCTGCCGAAGCCGGTCCGCCCGGCTTCTTCGGCGATGACCTGATGGGCGGCGAGGATGCAGTCATGGTCCTGACGGGTGATCTGCCAGTCGAGCTGGGCCTGCGGGCGCCCGTAGACATCCTTGTCGCTGCGCAGCGAGACCCGGCTGGCGGGGTTGGGCATCTGCTCGATATTGTTGAACAGCCCGTAGGTGTCGTGCCGGGCATTGCTGCCGCAGCGATAGGCTTGCGCGCTGCCGAACGGATCGCCCAGAAGCCCCGCGATGTCGACGGCGTCGATCCGGCCCCGGCGCAGCGCATTGAGATCGCGTACCCGGAGCGGCAGCGAATAGAACTCGCTCCGGAACTTGCCGATCCGCCTGGCCCGGACCGCCTCGGCGGTCAGCACCAGGTGACAGCGCACCGCGATCTCGCCATAGGGCACTTCCGACAGGTAGAGCGGCAGAACATCCGCCGGATCGCGGGGCAGGAGCAGCCCGCTCTTGAACATCAGATGTTCCTGGAAATAGCGGCCGACCAGATCGTTCTCGTTGCCAAGACCGGCCGGTCGCTGGCCATTCGCCACCAGCAGCATCCGCGGGATCTCGATGCCCCCCGCCGCCAGCACGAAATAGCGCGCGCGCAGCTCGAAGCGGTTCCCCGCCGGGCTGCGCACCACCACATGCGATACCGTCTCGCCACTGGCCTCGGCCAGCCGGATGTCGCAGACGTCGGCGTAAAGCACGACCCGGACATTCGGTGCCCGGTCGAGGCGCGGGCCGTATTCGTCGCCATAGAACACCCGGCGATAGCGCGAGAGCTGGCTTTTCAGCATCGGCCCGTCGAAGGGCATCAGCCGGGTGCCGAGCGCGCGCGCGACCGGGGCGGGATCGTACGCGTAATCGCCAAGCCCGAGAAAGTCATGCGCCTGCCGGTAATAGGGCGCGAGCGTATCCGCGCCGAACGGCCAGCCCGACATCGGGACCCAGTCCTTCGGCTCGAAATCGTCGGGCTCGAGCCGGACGCAATGCCCGCCCCAATGGTTGGTCGCGCCGCCGAAGAAGCGCAGCCGGTTCGCGGCCACGTCATAGGGCCGGCCGATATCGGGAATGATCGAGGCATCCTCGACGGCGGGGTCCATGTCCATGCCCCCGGCTTCGAGCAGGCAGATCCGCAGCCCGCTATCTGCGAGCGCCGAGGCCAGGGTGATGCCTGCGGCTCCGGCCCCGATGATGCAGATATCGGCCTCGAGACCGGGATCATCGGCAAAGCTGCGCGCGTCCGAGAAGCTGTCGAAAGCCATGGCTGCAACCCTCCTGAACGGATCGGCGGACCGTGGTTGCGGTCCGGGCGCGCGTCATCAATGAGTAGGGGCGGCCTCGGCAGCCTGTCAAGCATTCCGGGGGAGAGGGGCGATGGGCCCCCTGGCCCCGCTGCATGGCGCGCGGGTTCACGGCGCCGGAAAGCGGCGATGGGGCCGCGTCTGTTCCGGGGGGGGCACGGCCGCGCATCCTCCGCATCTCGCCCGGGCACTTGGTCGGGCACTCGGTGGGGGTCTCGCCAGGGATCACGCGCGCGCCGGGGCCTCTGCGCCCCGGCCGCAGGCCGGGCAGGACGCCTGGCGGCAGGATGTTGCCGAGCGCTGCCGTCCTGCAGGCTGAGGGAACGCCTTGGCTGGGGGTCATGCGCAAGGCCGGGCCGGGCAACAAGGTCGATGCGGCCCGCCCGGGGCTTGGCCCGACGCCCGCCATCGGTTTCGCTGTGCATCGCAGGCCGGATACGGCGGGAGGCTGACGGTGGGCCGTTGAAACTGGGCCGGTGGAAGAGCGCCGCTGAGAGTGTGGGGCAGTGGAGTGGCGATAGCGGGCCGGTGAAACGGGCGCTGCGACGACGAAATTCGCGGCCGGTCCGGCGCGCTCGGCAGTTGCGCGCTGGCGGGGGGATGCTAGACAGGTCGCAGGGAATGAGGGATGCCGCGCAGGGCCCCCGCGGGTGCAGCCCTCGCTTTCCGTAAATGTCAGCCAATGGCAAGGAAGCGTCATGGTTTCACGCGTCATACCGGTCGATCCGTTCGATCTCGTCATCTTCGGCGCGACCGGAGACCTGTCCACCGGCAAGATCCTGCCCGGGCTTTTCCGTCGCGATGCCGACGGGCAGATCCCCGAAGCCGCCCGCATCGTCGGGGCCGCGCGCAGCCCGATGGGAGACGAGGAATTCCGCACCCTGGTGCGTGCCGCAATTCATGCCGCCATTCCCGAGAAGAAGCGCGACTGCGAGGCGGTCGAACGCTTCCTGACGCGGCTCTCCTATGTGGCGGTCGATGCCACCGGCGAGGATGGCTGGCCCGAACTGGCCGCCAAGATGCGCCCCGAGGTGGTGCAGGCCTATTATTTCTCGGTCGGGCCGAGGCTGTTCGGCGCGCTGGCCGAGCGGCTCCATGCCCATGGCATGAATACCGAAAACTGCCGGATCGTGGTGGAAAAGCCCTTCGGCCACGATCTGGCTTCGGCGCAGGCGCTGAATGCCACGCTGGCCGAGCATTTCGACGAGCATCAGATCTACCGGATCGACCATTATCTGGGCAAGGAAACGGTCCAGAACCTGATGGCGGTGCGCTTTGCCAACATGCTCTTCGAGCCGCTCTGGAAGGCGCAATATGTCGATCATATCCAGATCACCGTGGCCGAGACCGTGGGCGTCGCGGGCCGGGGCGGCTATTACGACAAGTCGGGCGCGATGCGCGACATGGTGCAGAATCACATGATGCAGCTTCTGTGCCTGATCGCGATGGAGCCGCCCTACGCCTTCGAACCCGATGCCGTACGCGACGAGAAGCTGAAGGTGATCCGCGCGCTCGACCCGGTGCGCCCGGCCGATCTGGTGCGCGGCCAGTACCGCGCGGGCGGCGGCATGGGCAGCTATCACGACGATGTCGAGACCCCCGACAGCCGGACCGAAAGCTTCGTCGCGCTAAAGGCGCATGTGTCGAACTGGCGCTGGAAGGGCACGCCCTTCTATCTGCGCACCGGCAAGCGGCTGCGCGCGCGCACCTCGGAAATCGCCGTCACCTTCAAGGATCCGCCGCATTCGATCTTCGGCGATCAGGAGGGCCATCGCGCCAATCTTCTGGTGATCCGGCTGCAGCCCAATGAGGGCATCAAGCTCAAGGTCACCATCAAGGAGCCGGGGCCGGGCGGCATGCGGCTGATCGAGGTGCCGCTCGACATGTCCTTCGCCGAGGCGCTGGGCCCGGGCGCGCAGGAGATCCCCGACGCCTATGAACGGCTGATCATGGATGTGATCCGCGGCAACCAGACCCTGTTCATGCGCGGCGACGAGGTCGAGGCGGCCTGGGCCTGGACCGATCCGATCATCGCCGGCTGGGAGGCGCGCGGCGACCGGCCCCAGCCCTACGATCCGGGCGGGTCGGGGCCCGAGGATGCGCTGATGCTGCTGCATCGCGACGGCCGACGTTGGCGGGAGATACGGCCATGAAGCTGCAGACCTACCCCGATCTCGAGATGATGATGATCGCGCTGGCCAATGAGCTGGCCGGAGAGCTGAACAACGCGCTGTTCCACGAGGACCGCGTGACCATCGCACTGCCCGGCGGCACCACCCCGGGGCCGCTTTACGACGATCTTTGCGCCAGCAGCCTCGACTGGACGCGGGTGCGGGTGATGCCGACGGACGAACGTCTGGTGCCCCCCGATCATCCGCGTTCCAACGAGGGCATGATCCGGGCCCGTCTTCTGGCCGGCAAGGCGGCCGAGGCCCGCTTCATAGGCCTTCGGCCCGGTGCTGACGGCATGGAAGGGCTCACGACCCGGATACGCCGGGCGCTGCCGCTGAACGTGCTGGTGCTGGGGATGGGCGAGGACATGCATACCGCCTCGCTCTTTCCGGGCGCGCCCGAGCTCGAGGCAGCGCTCTCGTCCGAGGCGCCGCCGGTGATGCAGATCACCTCGCCGGGTCAGCCCGAGCCGCGCATCACCCTGACCGCGCCTGTCCTGCAGGGCGCGCTCAGCACCCATATCCTGATCACCGGCGCGGCCAAGCGGGCGGCGCTCGAACAGGCGGCCGAGCTGGCCGACCCGCATCTTGCGCCGGTCTGCACGGTGCTCAGGGACGCAACGGTCCATTGGACGGAGTAACGACGTGACGCTTTCGACGATCTGGGAACGGCTCGACGCCCGGGCGGGCCGGGTATCGGACCGCGCCTTCGCGACGCTCTTTCAGGACAGGAACCGTGCCGCGGCCTTCTCGGTCCGGTTCCCGGGGCAGTCTGCCGCCGCCGCCCATGGCGACGAGATGCTGTTCGATTTCTCGAAGACCAATATCGACGAGGACACGCTCGAACTGCTGATCGAACTGGCCATCGCGGCCGGTGTGCAGGCCCGGCGCGACGCGATGTTCGCGGGCCGCCGGATCAACGAGACCGAGGGCCGGGCGGTGCTGCATACAGCGCTTCGCAATCCCGAGGGCAAGGTCGAGCTGGACGGAACCGACGTGATGCCGGGCCTGCGCGAGACGCTTCTTCGGATGCGCAGCTTTGCGCGCGAGATCCGGGGCGGCGGCATTTGCGGGCAGGGCGGGCCGATCACCGATATCGTCAATATCGGCATCGGCGGCTCGGATCTCGGGCCCGCCATGGCCTGCCTGGCGCTGGCGCCCTATCATGACGGGCCGCGCTGCCATTTCATCTCGAATGTCGACGGCGCCCATGCCGCCGATACGCTGAGCGGGCTCGATCCCGAGACGACGCTGGTCATCGTCGCCTCGAAGACCTTCACCACCATCGAGACCATGACCAATGCCGAGACCGTGCGCGGCTGGATGGCGGCGCGGGTCTCTGATCCCGGGGCGCAATTCGCGGCGCTGTCCTCTGCGCTGGAGCAGACCGCCGATTTCGGCATCGCGCCCGAACGGGTCTTCGGCTTCGAGGACTGGGTCGGCGGGCGCTATTCGGTCTGGGGGCCGATCGGGCTGTCGCTGATTATCGCCATCGGTCCCGAGCGTTTCGACGAGTTCCTTGCGGGCGGCGCGGCGATGGACGCGCATTTCCGGACGGCGCCGCTGCGCGCGAACCTGCCGGTGCTGCTGGCGCTGGTGGGGATCTGGCATGCGCAGGTGCAGGGCCATGCGACGCGTGCGGTGCTGCCCTATGACCAGCGGCTGGCCCGGCTTCCGGCCTATCTTCAGCAGCTCGAGATGGAGAGCAACGGCAAGAGCGTGACCATGAGCGGCCAACAGGTCGCCCGGCCGACAGGTCCCGTGGTCTGGGGCGAGCCCGGCACCAATGGCCAGCACGCCTTCTACCAGCTGATCCATCAGGGCACCCAGGTCGTGCCCTGCGAGTTTCTGGTCGCGGCGCGGGGCCACGAGCCCGAGCTTGCCCATCACCACCGGCTGCTTCTGGCCAATGTGCTGGCACAGTCCAAGGCGCTGATGGAGGGGCGCGGGATCGAGGCCGCCCGCGCCATTGCCGAACAGGCCGGCTTTGTGGGCGACGAGCTGGAGCGGCAGGCCCGCCACCGGGTCTTTCCCGGCAACCGGCCCTCGACCACGCTGATCTATCCCCGGCTCACGCCGCGGATGCTGGGCCAGATCTTGGCGCTCTACGAGCATCGGGTCTTCACCGAAGGGGTGATCCTCGGCATCAACTCCTTCGATCAGTGGGGGGTCGAGCTCGGCAAGGAACTGGCGCGCTCGCTCGAGCCGTTGCTGGCCGGAGCCGACCGCCCGGAAACGCTGGACGGCTCGACCGCGCAACTGCTCGATTTCGTCGCTTCTGCGGGGTGAGCTTCTGACGTCGCGGCGCTGCGGCTTCGGCGGGCGGAAAGGATTCGTTCAGGTTTTCGGCCTAGCTTTGACCCGGGCTGTGAGCGGAGCGACCATGTCGACCTGTCGGGAATGCGGGAAAGTTCTGGGCGTGTTCGGATCGGAGGGTGACACGCTTTGCGAGCTTTGCGCCATGGTGCAGGACGCCGAGCTGCTGTTTCGCCAGATCCGCATGCTTGAGGATGAGGGCAGGACCCGCGCCGAGATCGCCGAAGCGGTCTGGGCCCGCTGGGCTGCCGAAGCGCGCGCCGCCGGGGCCGGCGAAGACGCTCCGGAGGCCCGCCTGGCCGAGCCCGATCCTGCCGATCCCCGCCCGCGCCGCTGGCCGCGCCTTTCGTTGCGCTAGGGCCGGTTTGCCGCCCAAGGTGGCTTCCGTCCCGTGCCTGGCTTCTTCGCGCGACGCCCTGAGGGGCTCCCCCCCTCGGGGCGCTCGCGCCTTCCGCGAGCCATTCGCTCCGGTCCCGCCGGGAACCTTTCTGATCGATATTGCCGCGAGCCTTTGGCCCGATATTGCCGCGAGCCTTTGGCCCGATCTTGCCACGAGCCTTCGGCTCGATCCTGCCGCGAACCTTTGGCTCGATGCAGCAAGCCTTAGGCTTGGGGTGCGGCGCCTCAACCCTGAATCGCGGGACGCCGACATGCCCGGGCTGTCTCCCGACGACGGGCTGGTGGCGCCATCGGAAGAATCGCGGGCGGTCCGGAGCTTGTCTCGGTCCGCGCTGTGAGGCCGGTTTGCCTTGTCATGCCCGGCACCGACCTTGCCGCTCTTCGCGGGCATCGGCAGGCATTTGATCAATGTGCCATGACCCGGTCGGCTTACTGGGGCCCGTTCGCAGCTTGCTGCCGAGGTTGAAGCGGGGCAAACGTCCCGGCGCGGCCTGTTCCGGCGCAAAAGAAAGCCGGTAAAGGACTTAGCCTGATGCGGGAGATCCGGCGCGATGCCGTTGGCATGGGGCCGGAGGTCGCAGCGGCGGGCGGCGGGCGGCAAATTCGCGGCCGGTATCGGCGCGGATCCTCTCGGGGCCGCCCTTCCCGCCGCAGAGCTTCGAGAGCATCTGCACAACCTCCTGGTCCTGATGCGCGAGGCGTGGATCGGTCGCCGGCAGGGCAGGGACTGGAAGCCCGGAGGCCGTAGTCGGATGCGGACCGCCTTGCCACCGCCTTGCCCCAGGGGGCCGGTGGACGCGGAGAAACTCCGCTGTCGTACGGGCGGACGGCTTTATCCTTCGGTTCTTCAAGCGGCCTTCTCTTCCCGCCGGGCGTCGGGGGGGTGATTGCCGCTAGGTCAACCCTGCGCGTTTCAGACCCTGCGAGCCTCTTCATGTCGGTCGTCCCTTCCTCACACCGCAACAGGACATCGACGCGCCGGGCGCTGTGAGGCCGGGTCTGGCCGATCTCCGGGTCGAGCGTCGGATCGGCCCGGGGCGTTCGGGGGAAAACGATGCGCCTGACGGCTTGCCGATCCCTCCCGCGCGTCAGCCAAGGCATCTCTTTCATCTGCCCGCGATGCGCATTGCGGCAATCGATGCCGGGCACTTTGCCGGTCGCCTGCCCGCGCCTGCTGTCGACCGGTTTTCAGGATGGCCCCCGGCCGCGGCGGAACCTTCGAACGGATCAGGCGGCCTTCTGATGGCGGATCGGGTCGGCCAGCAGGCGCAGCCCGTTCAGCACCACCAGTACGGTGCCACCCTCATGGCCCACCACCGCGACCGGCAGCGGCAGCTCGAACAGGATCCCGGCGGCGACCAGCGTCGCCATCGCGCCCATGGCGAAGATCAGGTTCTGGCGGATGATCCGGGCCGTGCGCCGCGACAGCGCATGCGCCGCCGCCAGACGGCTCAGATCCTCGGAGAGAAGGGCGACATCGGCGGCCTGCAACGCCACCTCGGAGCCGGCGGCGCCCATCGCGATGCCGACATCGGCGCGTGCCAGCGCCGCGGCGTCATTGACCCCGTCTCCGACGAAGGCGACCCGGCCCGATCCGCTCAGCCCGGCCACGATCCGCAGCTTGTCCTCTGGGCGCAGCTCGGCATGGATCTCGGCGGGCGCGATGCCCAGCCCGGTGCCGATCCGCTCGGCCACCGCGCGGCGGTCGCCGGTCAGCATCGCCACCCGTGCGATGCCCCCCGCGCGGAGCGCCGCGAGCCCGGGGCGGGCGGTCGGACGCGGCTGGTCCTCGACCGTGACCGCGCCCAGACAGCGCGCGCCGCGACCCAGCAGAACCAGGGTCTGCGCCCGCCGGTCGAGATCCCCGACCGGTGCAGGGCGTTCGCCCGGCGCGTCTTTCGCGCCCATCCGTGCCGCCAGCCGGGCATTGCCCGCCCAGAGCATGCCCTCGTCATCGATCCCGACCATGCCCTCGCCGGGCACCGCGCGGGCCTCGCGCACCGGGATCGGGGTCAGGCCCCGGGCGGCAGCGGCCCGCCGGATGGCATCGGCGATCGGGTGTTCGGACTGCGCCTCGAGCCCGGCGAGGCGGGCGAGAAAGACATCGGGATCGCCCGCGCAGGCCAGCTCGACCACCTCCTGCCGGCCGGTGGTCAGCGTGCCGGTCTTGTCGAAGGCGAAGGTATCGACCCGGGCCAGCGTCTCGAGCGCGGCGCCGCCCTTGAACAACACGCCTCCCCGGGCCGCGGCCGACAGCGCCGAGAGGATCGCGGCCGGAACCGAGATCACGATGGCGCAGGGGCTGGCCGCGACCAGCAGCGTCGCCGCCTTGTAAAGCGCCGCATGCCAGCCATGGCCGATCCAGAGGAAGGCCGCGAAGGCCAGCACCGCACCCGCGAGCACGGCGACGGTGTAGCGCTGGCCGAACCATTCAGAGAAGCGTTCGGAGGGCGCGCGGGCGGCCTGGGCCTCTGTCACCAATGCGATCATCCGGGCCACGGTGCTTTCGGCCAGCGGCCGGGCGACCTCGATTGCCAGCACGCCATGCAGGTTCACCGTCGCCTCGAAGACCTGGGCGCCGGGCTGCTTGTGGACGGGGACGGATTCGCCGGTGATGGTGGATTCGTCGATCTCGCCCTCGCCCTCGCGGATCGTGCCGTCGACCGGGACCCGCGCGCCTGGGCGCAGGATCACGATGTCGCCCGGCGCCAGGTCGGCCACCGCGACCTCTTCGGTGCCGCCCGAGGCCATGCGCCTGAGCGTGCGGTCGGGGCGCAGCTCCATCAGGGCCTCGATGGCGCGACGGGCGCGGCCCATGGCGCGCTGTTCGAGCGTGGTCGACAGGCTGAACAGCGTCAGCAGCACCGCGCCCTCGGCGGCCGCTCCGACCGCCGCGGCCGCTGCGGCCGCGATCACCATCAACAGGTCGATATCGAGCTCGCGCTCGGACCAGAGGGCGCGGAGCGCGCGGGCCGTGGCCGGGATCCCGCCCGCGATATAGACCAGTGCCAGCGCGGCCGTGGCGGCCATATGCGGCCAGCCGGTTCCAGGGAACGGCCCCCAATAAAGCGCCGCGGCGGTCAGCATCCCGGCCAGGGTCATCCCGGTCAGGATCAGGCGGCGGGCATCCTCGGAGCACATCGGCATCGCGGTCGTCTTTCGGTCTGGCTGCTGTCCGGCCGGAAAGGCGCTCGGTTCCGGACAGGGGCTGGCGGGGCTGCCTCTGCGGTATATCCGTTTGCGGGGCGCCGCGTCAGACAGCTTCAGCGGAACGCGATCATGCGCCTCTCCCCTTGCGCGGAGCAGGGGCGCAAAGACATGCGGCCGGTCCGGGAAGGACCGACCGCATGCCGGGGAGACGCCCCCGGGGACGCACGGAGCCCGGCGAGGGACTTTGCTTGGGACAGGATCGCCGGGTCCGTACCGGGCGCGTCAGCGGGTGAGATCGAAGGAGATGTCGGTCTCGCCCAGGGTCCCCGTCTCGGTGTCGAGCTTGTCGAAGATCGTGTCGAGGATCTTGACCAGCACGGTCAGCCCGCCCTGATAGCCGAAGGTCGGGAAGCGGTGATGGTGGTGCCGGTCGAAGATCGGGAAGGTCAGCCGGATCAGCGGGATGTTCAGGTCGCGCTCGATATACTTGCCGTAGCTGTTGCCGATCAGCAGATCGGTGGGCTCGGTGGCGAGGATCGAGCGCAGGTGCCAGAGATCCTTGCCGGCCCAGATCTGGCAGCCCTTGCCGAAGGGCGAGCTGTCCAGAAGCTCCTGCATCTTCCTCGCCCAGGCCTTGGAACCGTTGGTGGCCAGGCAATGGCTGGGCTCGCCGCCGGTTTCCATCACGAACCGGGCCATCGCATAGACGAAGTCGGGATCGCCGTAGATCGCGTAGGTCTTGCCGTGCAGATAGGACTGGCTGTCGGCCATGGCATCGACGAGGCGACCGCGTTCGAGCGTCAGGCTTTCGGGAACCTCCTTGCCGGTCAGCTCGGAGACCGTCATCAGGAACTCGTCGGTGCCGGCAACCCCCATCGGGTAGTGCAGCGCGGCGGTCTTCTGGCCGGTTTCCTCGCAGAATTCCAGCGTCCGCTTGGTGCAGTATTCCTGCAGCGACAGCGTGGCTTTGGCGTTGACCGCGGCCCTGACATCCTCGAGCTTCGTGCCGCCGGCATACATCTGGAAATTGCCGTCCGAGGGGGTGTCATAGACATCCGACACATCCGACAGGATGGTGTACTCGACGCCCATCTCGCCCAGCATCCGGTTCATCTCGCGGATATTGGCGACCGCGAAGCCGTCGAAGCCGGGGATGATGTTGATGCTGTCGGTCTCGGCCCGCTCGGCGCCCTTCCAGAAATGGGTCAGGATGCCCTTCTGCATGTTGTCATAGCCGTCCACGTGGCTGCCGACGAAAGCAGGCGTGTGGGCGAAGGGCACGTCGAAATCCTGGGGCACCGAGCCCTTTTCCTTCGACTGGATGATGAAGGAGTTGAGGTCGTCCCCGATCACCTCGGCCATGCAGGTGGTCGAGACCGCGATCATCTTCGGCTGATAAAGCGCGTAGGTGTTCGCAAGCCCGTCGACCATGTTCACCAGCCCGCCGAACACGGCCGCATCCTCGGTCATCGACGAGGAGACCGCCGAGGCCGGCTCCTTGAAATGGCGCGACAGGTGCGAGCGGTAATAGGCGACGCAGCCCTGCGAGCCGTGCACGAAGCTCATCGTGCCTTCATAGCCAGCGGCGGCGAAGACCGCGCCCAGCGGCTGGCAGGCCTTGGCGGGGTTGATGACCAGAGCCTCGCGGGCGAGGTTCTTCTCGCGGTAGTCCCAGGACTTGGTCCAGTCGAGGATCTCGGTCACCTGGGGCGCGGTCGGCGCATTCTCGAACGTCGCCCGCTTGTTCTTGAACATTTCCTTGTATTCGGGCTCGTGGAACAGCTTGTTGTGGTCGAGCACCTTGTCTGCCGATTGGGGCATGGCTTGGGATCCTTCTTCGGGCCGTCCGCATTCCGAGACGCGGCCGAAAGGGTTGAGGGAGCGGGCGGGAGGTCTCGGCCCCCCGCCGAAGGGCGTCAGGCCGATTTCTTCCAGGGCGCGTCGAACAGGCCCCAGACCGGATTGTTGATCGCGAGATCCATGTCGCGGGCGAAGATCGCGAAGCCGTCATAGCCGTGATAGGGGCCGGAATAGTCCCAGCTGTGCATCTGGCGGAACGGGATGCCCATCTTCTGGACCGGGTATTTCTCCTTGATGCCCGAGCCCACGAGGTCGGGGCGCATGCCCTCGATGAACTTCTCGAGCTCGTAGCCCGTCACGTCATCGTAGATCAGCGTGCCTTCCTTGATGTATTCGCCGGTCCGCTTGTAGTCGTCGCCATGGGCGAATTCGTAGCCGGTGCCGCAGATCTCCATGCCGAGATCATGATAGGCGTCGACCACGTGGCGCGGCCGCAGCCCGCCGACGTAGAGCATGACCTTCCTGCCTTCGAGGCGCGGCTTGTATTTCGCCAGCACCGCGTCGACCAGCGGCTGGTATTTGGCGATGACCTCCTCGGCCTTGTCCTGGATGGTCTTGTCGAACTTGGCGGCGATGGCGCGCAGCGAAGCGGCGATCTGGGAGGGGCCGAAGAAGTTGTATTCCATCCAGCCGACGCCGTAATTCTCTTCCATGTAACGGCAGATGTAGTTCATCGACCGGTAGCAGTGGATGAGGTTCAGCCTGGCTTTCGGCGCGTTCTCGATCTCGGCCAGCGTCGCGTCGCCCGACCAGGAGCCGACCACGTTCAGCCCGATCTCTTCGAGCAGCATCCGCGAGGCCCAGGCATCGCCGCCGATATTGTAATCGCCGATGATGTTGACGTCATAGGGGCCGGGCTCGTAGCTCGATTCCTCGCCGCCATTGAACACCCAGTCGCGGATCGCGTCATTGGCGATATGGTGGCCCAGCGATTGCGACACGCCGCGGAAGCCCTCGCAGCGGACCGGCACGATAGTCTTGCCGACATCCTTCTTCTTCTTCTTGGCCACGGCCTCGATATCGTCGCCTATCAGCCCGATCGGGCATTCCGACTGCACCGAGATGCCCTTGGCCAGCGGGAACAGCTCGTTGATCTCGTCGATCGTCTTCTCGAGCTTCTTGTCGCCGCCGAAGACGATGTCCTTTTCCTGGAAATCGGTCGTGAACTGGAAGGTCACGAAGCTGTCGATGCCGGTGGTGCCGGTGTAGTAGTTGCGCCGTTGCGACCAGGAATAATGGCCGCAGCCGACGGGGCCGTGGCTGATATGGACCATGTCCTTGACTGGCCCCCAGACCACGCCCTTGGAGCCTGCATAGGCACAGCCGCGGATGGTCATGACGCCGGGAACGGACTTGATGTTCGATTTGACCGTGTCGCATTTCGACACGATCTCGGTCTCGCCCTCGGGCGCGGGCGCCGCCACGTTCAGGTGCTTGGCGCGCTTCTTCTGGGCTTTGGCGGGGTAGGCCGAAAGGACCTCTTCGATCAGCTTCTCGGGCGCGATCGGATCGGGAATGTCTTTTGCCATCTGGCTGGCTCCTTGGGGCGGGGTGGGGGGGTCGACCTCGGCGCCGACCCCGCGATGCTCAGGCCTCGGCTTCGGCGATGGCGGCGAGCCGGTCTTCCTCGGACTGCATGATGCCGAAATCCATCAGCATCTCTTCCAGCTCTTCCATGGTGATCGGGGTGGGGATGACGCCCTGGCCCGAGTTGTTGTGGATCTTCTGGGCGAGCTGGCGGTACTCGTTCGCCTGGCTGCTGTCGGGGGCGTACTGGATGACGGTCTCGCGGCGGAGCTCGGCGTGCTGCACGATGTTGTTGCGCGGCACGAAATGGATCATCTTGCAGCCGAGCTTGCCGGCCAGCGCCTCGGCCAGTTCCAGTTCGCGGTCGGTCTGGCGTTCGTTGCAGATCAGCCCGCCCAGGCGCACGCCGCCGGAATTGGCGTATTTCAGGATGCCTTTCGAGATGTTGTTGGCGGCGTAAAGCGCCATCATCTCGCCCGACATGACGATGTAGATTTCCTGGGCCTTGTTCTCGCGGATCGGCATGGCGAAGCCGCCGCAGACCACGTCGCCGAGCACGTCATAGGAGACGTAGTCGACATCGTCATAGGCGCCGTTTTCCTCGAGGAAGTTGATCGCGGTGATGACGCCGCGCCCGGCACAGCCGACGCCCGGCTCGGGGCCGCCGGCCTCGGTGCATTTGATGCCCTTGTAGCCGATCTTCATCACGTCTTCGAGTTCGAGATCCTCGACCGAGCCCGCTTCGGCGGCGAGGTGCAGCACGGTGTCCTGCAGCTTGGTGTTGAGGATCAGACGGGTCGAGTCCGCCTTGGGGTCGCAGCCGACGATCAGGATCTTCTGACCCATCTCGACCAGGGCGGCCAGCGTGTTTTGCGAGGTGGTCGACTTGCCGATCCCACCCTTACCGTAGAAGGCGATCTGTCTCAGAGAGCCCATGGGGATATCCTTTGCAGCTAGGTTCGTTTCCGTGTCGTGTCGCGAGAAGGCATCGCGGCCGCTCTCGGAAGATAGAAAGCAGGAAGCGTGCCAAGCGGTCGGCGCATTCAGAATCAAATGAAAGCAATGGGATACGTGGAAGTCTTCGGCGCTTCGGGGATGTGTCGAACGCGACAAAGCCCCGACAATTCCGCCCCGCTTCGGACCGCGCGCCCGCTTCCGGCGTTCTGTCATGGGTATTTGGACCAAGAAGAAGCAGGGGACGGGGCCGGGGGGGGCGGGCGGACATGCCCGAAACGACAGCGGCCCCCGAAGGGGCCGCAGGTTGAAACTGCGCGCGGGGGCCGTCGTCAGGCGGTCGCGGCCAGTGCCTCGGCGACCCGGGCGAGCGGCAGGTCGAGCCGTTCGATGCCGAGCTCTTCGAGAAAGCGCGCCTCCATCCGGGTCAGCTTTCCGTCGATCACCGCGGCATGCCCGGAGCCCGAGCGTTTCGCGATCTGGCGGGCGAAGGTCCTGAGCATCTGGTCGTCGAAGCGACAGCCGAGAAACAGGAAGGGCCGGCCGGTGCGGCGGGCCCGGACCTCTGCGGGGATCGGCGACTGGATGTCGATCTCTGTCAGAACCTCGACATAGTCATTGTCCGACATCAGATAGGCATGGCCTTCGCGGATCAAGCCATGCGGCTTGTAGATCAGCATCTCCCAGGCAGGGTCGGGCTCTTCGCCGACGAGGCTGCCCGCGGCGTCATAGGCGCGGGTCCAGATCTCGCTCCATTCGCCGTGGCGGCTGACGCCCTGAACGAGGCCCCAGCTGCCTTTGCCAGCCGCGCCCGCGGCCTCGATAAGCGCGCCGTCATACCAGGCATCGACCACCAGCGGCGGACGGACCTGCGCGATCCAGCGATGCAGCGGCCCGGGCTCGGGCCGTGCCGCGAAGGCCACCTGGACGATGGCGTCGAGGGTGCGGCGAAACCGGCGACCCTCGACATATTGCGCCACCGCCCAGAGATTGCCCGCGGCGCGTTTCGGGGCCCGCACCCTGGCCTCGATCGCGGCGCAGAGCGCCTCGGGCGAGGCGGGCTGCCCGCCGCCTGCGGTGGCGGCGACGCCCGCGCCCAGATAGGGGACGCGGCGCCCGGCCGCGACCTCGTCGAGCAGATCCGATAGTCGGTCTGGGGCCGCCATCCTCTCTACTCCGTCGACAGGCGCCGGGCGTCGATCGTCACCGGCAGCGCAGGAGGTGTGTCATAGGCGGGCATCTCGAACACCCAGCCATTGGTCAGCTTCGCCCAGCCGCCCCAGATGCCGGGATGTTCGGCTTCGACGATGAGTTCCTCGAGGTCCTTCTTGGCGACATAGACTTCCATGCCCTTGGCGGTGTCGCGAACGGTGATCTTCATGCGGTCTTCTCCTTGGCGGGGGTGTCGAGGCTGTCGAGTTCGTCGCGGCGCATGCCGACGATGGCGCGGCTGTCGATGAATTCGACCGCGTAGACGTAGAACTGCTGCAGGAAGGTGCCGATGTCGCGGACATAGCCGACCTCGCCCTTGCGCACGACGAATTCGCCGATCTCGCGGCCGGGCACGGTGCCGTCATTGCGGATATGCTTGCGCGCGCGGACCTTTTCTCCGGGCCGGTAGGCGGGCGGGCCATAGATCTCGATTTCCCTGTCATCGGTCGACATCGCTGTTCCTTTCGGCGGGGCGTGGGGTCGTCATTGCGGCCAACTCGGCCAGCCGGTCGGCTGCGGCCTGGCGCACCGGCTCTTCGGGATCGTCCAGAAGCGCGCGCAGAAGATCGGCTCCGGCACGTTCGGCCGCGGCATGGCGGACGCGCAGGTCGCTGTCGCAAGCCAGCGGTGCCAGTCTCTCGGGGGCGATCCGCCGGGCCACGGCGCGGCGCACCTCGGGATCGGGATCGGCGATCAGCGGGTCCAACCAGCGCGGCGCCACCCGTTCGGCGACCAGCTTGCGGATCTCGGGGGCGGGGTCATGGGTGAGGATCGGCAGCACGCCGGGATCGGCGCGGCGCGCAGCGACCTGGCGCACGAACGGATCGGGGTCGCGCAGAAGCGGCACCAGATCGGCAAAGGGCATCCGCCAGGCCAGCGCGATCCGCACCTCGCGGTCGGGATCGTCCAGCGCGGCTTTCGACTGCGCCGCGGGCAGGCGGATCGCCGCGACCGCGCGCACGCCCGGGTCGGGATCGTTCAGCAGCGGGCGCAGACGGAAGATGCTGGCGACCCGCGCGGCATGGGCGCGGGTCTCGGCATAGGGATCCCCGAGGCAGCTTTCGGCGGCCCCGGGGTTCATCATGAAGAAGCGCGCGATCCTCGGCGCGTAGCGGTCGAAGGCGCAGGACCAGCCGAAGCCGCATCGCCGACGGGCCAACAACCCGGCAAACCGGCAGGCGGCGCAGTCGAGCGCCTCTCCCTGCCAGTCGACCGGGTCGGGACCGCCGGTCATGGAGGGGCTCAGGCCGGCACGCAGGTGCCGGGCACCGGGCAGACCGCGGCGCATTGCGGCGTGTCGAACTGGCCCTCGCATTCGGTGCATTTCTCGGCGTCGATGATATAGGCCTCGCCCTTGAACTTGATGGCGGCGTTCGGGCA
This sequence comes from Rhodovulum sp. HP10, assembly GCF_047553435.1. Taxonomy (NCBI): domain Bacteria; kingdom Pseudomonadati; phylum Pseudomonadota; class Alphaproteobacteria; order Rhodobacterales; family Paracoccaceae; genus Rhodovulum; species Rhodovulum sp. HP10. The sequence goes on along the minus strand of NZ_CP180201.1, from coordinate 636,155 downwards.
TTCGAATTCGCAGGCGCCGCAGACGGTGCATTGCGATTTGACGATCTTCAGGGCCATGGGCTGTCTCCTTCGGTTGGGTCTTGGCCGGATTCAGGCGCGTTCGGCGGACAGGCCGGCGCGCGCGGTTTTCGAGTGCAGGACAGCGGCGATGGCTGTCTCGATATAGTCCTGGGCGAGGCCGTCGATCGCCTCGATGCCCGCCCCTGCCAGGCGTTTCCTGGGGCCGTCTCCGATCTTCGAGCAGAGCAGGAAGGGCACATCCCCGAGCACCCGCAGGATCTCGTCCATGCGGGCCGCGTCGCCATGCCCGCCGAGGCAGTAATTATCGGCGCGGCGGTGGCCGACGAAGCGGATGCCCCGGGCATCGGCCTCGTAGATCTGGAACTCGGTCGCCTTGCCGAAATGCAGGTTGATCCGGCCCGAGCCGCGGGTGCAGACAGCAAAGAGCGCGGGCTTTTCGGCCCCGGCGATGGCGGCCTCGGCATCGGCCGCAGCCGAGGCGCGGTCGCGGCGTTCCTCGGCGACCCAGTCGCGATAGGCGGTGCGGGCTTCGGTTGCGTCCGCGATCTCTTCGGGCAGCTTGTCCAGCGTGAAGTCCTGGCCCCGGTCCTCGCCCAGAAGCCCGACCGCATCGGCACGGCACTGGCGACAATGGCGCATCAGGTTGGCGCCGCCCGCGCAGGCATCCTGCACCTTCTTCAACTCGGCGCCGGTCGGTCCACGCTGCCCGCTCAGCCCGAAATGGGTGCCATGCGCCGGGTCCGAGATCAGCGGCATGATGTTGTGCAGGAAGGCGCCGCGCGCCTTGACGGCCTTGTTCACCTCGATCAGGTGCGCGTCGTTGAGGCCGGGGATCAGGACCGAATTGACCTTCACCAGCACCCCGCGCGCCGTGAGCATCTCGAGGCTTTGCAGCTGGCGGTCGCGCAGGATGGTGGCGGCCTCGATCCCGGTGCGGCGCTTGCCGTCGTGGAAGATCCAGGGGTAGATATGCTGCCCGATTTCGGGGTCGATGGCGTTGATGGTGATGGTGACATGGTCGATGTTCATCGCCACGATCTCGTCGACGTGATCGGGCAGGGCGAGCCCGTTCGAGCTGAGGCAGAGCTTGATGTCGGGCAGCTGCTTCGCGACCAGCGCGAAGGTGGCCTGCGTACGGCGCCAGTCATAGGCCGCATCGCCGGGGCCCGCGATCCCCAGCACCGAGAGCTGGGGTACCGAGGCGGCGACGGCCAGCACCTTGCGCGCCGCCTGTTCCGGCGTCAGCCGTTCCGAGACCACGCCCGGGCGGCTTTCATTGGCGCAGTCGTATTTGCGGTTGCAGTAGTTGCACTGGATGTTGCAGGCGGGCGCGACCGCGACATGCATCCGCGCGAAGTAATGATGTGCCTCTTCCGAATAGCAGGGATGGTCCTTGACCCTGGCCCAGGTCTCGGGGTCCATGTCGGCCGGCCCCTGCGACGAGCCGCAGGCGCCCGAGCTGCAGCCGCCGCCCCCGGTCATCGCCGCCCCCATCTCCTTGCGGGAGGACACCTGCAGGCCGGAAATCGGGATCGGGGTGACGGACATGGGCGGGTCTCCTCGCAGAAATCGGGTTCCGAGAGGAAAGAAGCACAAAGCGTGCCATGATCTGGCAGGGCGGCAAATCCCGGTTTTGCGGGCAGAGCGGCGGCATGGCAGGCAGGTGCAAGGGACACGGGGGGCGACAAACGTATGAAACCCGACATTCGGTGTCGGGGAGGGCGGGCGCCCTTTGCCGGATGGGGCGCGGGTCAGGGCGCGCCGACACCATGACGGATCCGGACCGTCGACCGGGCAGAATGGCTTTCCGCGGCAGGCGCGTGCAGCAATGCGACATGATCCGTCAGCGTCCGCATATCGGCGCCTTCGTTCTTCGCACTTTGCTTACCCGGACCGGCGGGATTTTCTGGCTCATGGCCCCGGCATTCCGAAGGACAGCTCTGGCATTCGTCCAGTCGATCCCGGCCTGTCAGCCGTCACCGTCTCGAATGCTTCAGGTTTCGGACGGGGGCCTTGAGCTGTTTCGAGGGCGGGGCGCCGGCCGTGCAGGGCGGGATGTGCCCTGCGCGGAACCGCACTCATGCGTCCCCCGACCTTGGCGAGGGGCTCCCGGACATGGCCGAAGAGTTGGACCCGCGCTATCCGGACAGAAGGCCCCTCGTCCCGGATGCGAGCCTTCCGTTTCCGGATGGGGCCGTTGCATCCTGATCTCGCGCGCGACGACGGGGAAACGCAGACCCGGCCTTCTGCCATGCCGCTTCTTTTGAGGGCATTGCGGGGGCGGTGCGGTCTGCCATCGGTGATTTCGCAGCCGAACAAGGCCCGATGGATTGTTCGCCAACCGTTTCGGCGTGACTGCGGCCTCGGGCCCGACCGCAATCGGTCTGTTCCGGAGGTACTGCCGGAGATCCGCGAGGGGGGCAGGATCTTCATCGAACCGCTGCTCGCAGAGAGCCTTTGCGGCACAGGCCATCCGGTTTCAGGGCTGCCGCGCAGCCCGCCATGACGACCTTATTCCCATGCAGCTTTGCGGAAACGCCTGCCGACAGGAAGCGAACGGCCGCCTCGGCATGGCAGCCCCCAAACGGCAAGGTCTTCGCAGATTTGCCGCCAGCACGCCCGGACCCGATGCGAACCGATGCGCGATCCCTGCGGCGCCGTCGGAATTGCCGCGCCGCATATCGGGGAAAGGGCCGGGCCGTTCGGGGCTGCCTTTCGCGCTGCGCGGCGCGGATCAGAACTTCCGAAGCGGAATGTCGTGCTTTTTCAACGCATAGCCGATCTGGCGCGGTGTCAGGCCCAGCAGCCGTGCGGCCTTGGCCTGGACCCAGCCCGCGCGCTCCATCGCATCGATCAGACGGGTGCGCTCGTCCTGCGGTTCGGCGGCGAAGGCGGCGGCCGGAGGCCGGCCGGTGGGCGGGGCAACCGGCGCCTCGCCGAAGCCGGCCGGGCAGGCGGCGGCCGGGGGGCGCTGGCCCGCGCCGCTGTCGATGACAGGCAAGGGCGTGCGCACGGCGGCCGCGAGCCCGCCGATGGGGGATTGCTCGCCGGTCTGCATCCGCCAGAGCTCGGCCGACAGGCAGGTGCCCTGATGGCAGGCCAGCTCCTGCGCGCCGATCTCGGTGCCCGAGGACAGCGCCGCGACCCGGCTGATGCAGTTCTCCAGCTCGCGCACATTGCCCGGGAACTGACAGCGCGCCAGCGCCACCATGGCCTGTGCGGTCATCCGCTTGTTCATCCCGTTCTGCTCGTTGAACCGGTTCAGGAAGGCCTGGGCCAGTTTCGGCACGTCCTCCAGCCGATCGCGCAGCGGCGGCAGCAGGATCGGGATGACGCAGATCCGGAAATAGAGGTCGGCCCGGAACGTGCCGCGCGCCACCGCCGCTTCGAGGTCCTTGTTGGTCGCGGTCACCAGCCGCACATCGACACGCAGCGTCCGGGTGCCGCCGACGCGCTCGAATTCGCCCTCCTGCAGGATCCGCAGAAGCTTGACCTGGAATTCGGGGCCGATCTCGCCGATCTCGTCGAGAAAGAGCGTGCCCTTGTCGGCCAGCTCGAACCGGCCCTTCTTCTGCGCCATCGCCCCGGTGAAGGAGCCTTTCTCATGGCCGAAAAGCTCTGATTCCAACAGCGTCTGGCTCAGCGCCGCGCAGTTGACCTTGACGAAGGGCTTGTCCTTGCGATCCGAGAGCGCATGCACCGCGCGGGCGAACAGCTCCTTGCCGGTGCCGCTTTCGCCGCGCAGAAGCACCGGCGTCCGGGTCTGGGCCACCTTGCGGATCTGGGCGATCACCGATTTGATCGCGGGGCTGTCGCCGATGATGCCCCTGATCGGTTCGGCCGGCAGCGTCACCTCGGCGGCGGCCTTCTCATTGGCATGGCGCAGCGCCAGCCGGGCCTCTTCCATCAACCGCTCGCGGTCGCGTGCGACCAGGCGGCGGAACTTGACCGACTGTTCGAGGATGGCGGCGACCATGGTCATCACCCGCTGATCCTCGTCGATATTGGGATGGAGATCCTCGGTCAGGTCGCGCCAGGCGCCGAGTACGCCGATCACATAGGGCGAATGCACCTGTTCGCGGATCGGCACGGCGATGAAGGCGAAGCGGTCATGCGGCGCCTGCTGTGGCAGCGCGTCGGGTCCGAGCTCGCCCGCCACGTCGCAGGAGACAAGCGCCACCCCGGTCCGGAACACCGCCCTTGTGGCGGCGACCGGCATCGCCCGGCTGGTCGCAGGCGCGCTCGAGGCGCCCTGCGTCGTGGCGGCGATCACGAAGGGATTGACCCCGGTTCGGCCGGAGCCGGCCCCGCTGTCGTCAAGCAGCGCCAGAGCACCCATCCTGAGCCCCATGAACGAGGACAGAACGTTCAGCACCGAGGGCATGGCCGCGACCGGGTCGCTTGCGCCGGTCAGGATCTTTGCGGCCTCGCAGACCGTATCGAGCGGGAAACGCTCGTTAATGTCGAATTTGGGCAGCGCTGGGCTGCCGCTCAGGGTAAAACTGGAGGAAGGCATCGCGCATCTCTATGCTTATGGTTGCAGAGTCCGATGCTTCCCGGCACTTGTCCATTCTCTTGTCGGGAACGGGACAAAATGACAGGTCATATTCCGTTTTTTCGAACCGGGCTGCCCGAAAGGCAGACAGAAGATCTCTCGCTGCCGGATATTTCGGCATTCATGTGAAGGGATCCCGACAAGGCTGTGACGATTCCTGGAATGACGCGCGCCTTTCCGGGCTTGATCCCGGCCGGAGAGCGCTTGCCGTAATCTCGGCATCCGGACCGGCCGGCCCGGGGCGGGGACGGGCTCGGGGGCGGCAGAACGGGTTCCCATGAAAGCCGGCTTGCAAGGGAACCGGTAAAGAGCGCGCATAAAGGGCGCGGCAAACCGTTCAGGCAAAACGGGGCGGGCAAAAAGGGGGCCGACGGGAGTGCCGGCCCCTGAAGGACGCCCGGAGACAGGCGATCGGGCTTAGCGTTGCAGCACCTCGGCGGTCGGCCGCGGCGTGGTGGCGGTTTCGGGCGGCAGCACGGGCGTCGTGATCGCGGGCATGGTCCCGGTCAGGCTGTCGAGGAAGGCCACGATCTTTTCGGCCTCGGCGTCCGAGACGTCCTCGCCGAGCTGGGCCGTGCCCATCACCTGCACGGCGGTCTTCAGGTCCCAGACCTTGCCCGAGTGGAAATAGGGCGCCGTCAGCGCGACGTTGCGCAGAGGGGCTGCGCGGAAGACATATTCGTCGCTGGCCGTCGCCGTCACCGCGAAGCGGCCCTTGTCGTCCTCGGGCAGGATGTCGGCGCCGGGCTTCTCGACCAGGCCGAAGGGGAAGTAGCCGTTGCCACCCAGGTTGACGCCGTTGTGGCAGGTCACGCAGCCCTTGTCGACGAAGAGCTGAAGCCCCTCTTTCTGGGTCTCGTCGAGCGCCATCTCGTCGCCGTTGAGGAAGGCATCGAAGGGGGCGGGGGTGATCAGCGTCGCCTCGAAGGCCTCGATGGCGCGGGCCATGTTGTCGAAGCTGACGGCATCGGCCTCGCCCGGGAAGGCGGCCTCGAACCAGTCGATATACTGGCCCATCGAGTTCAGCGTCGCGACCACATTGTCGGGGGTGTTGGCCATCTCGACCCCGGCCTGCACCGGCCCCTTGGCCTGGGCCTTCAGGTCTTCGGCGCGGCCGTCCCAGAACTGGGCGATGTTGAGCACCGAGTTCAGCACGGTCGGGGAGTTCCGCGGTCCCTTCTGCCAGCCATGGCCGATCGAGGTTTCCAGGTTGTCGTCGCCGCCGGTGGTCAGGTTGTGGCAGGAATAGCAGGAGAAGACCCCCGAAGCCGAAAGCCGCGGATCGAAGAACAGCGCCTTGCCGAGCTCGATCTTCTCGGGGGTGATGCGGTTATCTGCAATCTGCGGCACGGTCGAGGGCAATGGCTCGAAATAGTCGAGCGCCATGTCGCGCAATTCGGAGGCTGCGGCCGGGACGGCCAGGGCGGTCGAGAGGAGGGCTGTTGCGATGAGGCGTGTCATGGGGGAAACCGTTTTCTTGGATGTCGCGCACTATTGAATTTGGAATAATTAAAGTATCCGGCCTTGACCTGGATCAAGTTCGCTCCGGATTGCGGGGCGCTGCGTCAGCCCGTCGCGGTACGGCCCTCAGGCGGCGACATGCGGGGGGGGGGAGCGGTGCCTGCCCGGTCAGACCGCACCGATCGGTCCCATCAGCTCGGTCAGGATCTCCGCAACCGGCCGCTCTTCCTCCGCCGGCGGGTCGGCGACCCAGAGCCCGGGCTCCGGGTCATCGCTGCGCAGGAGGGGCAGCGCGGCCAGCGCGGCGCCAAGGCTCGCGGAGGAGAGCGCGCCCGCCGTCGCCGCCTGCGCGGTCGCAAGCGCCCCGTCGCACCAGCGGTCCGCCGCTTCCCAGTTGAGCCCGGGCATCCGGCAACAGGCCAGCGGAAAGGGCCGCCCCGAGCGGTCCCGACTGGGCAGGATCAGCGCGGTGAGCGTGCCCCTCTCCAGATCGAGCGTTGCCCGCAATCCGGTTCGGGGCCAGAATCCGGGCCAGGCCGCGCGGGTCGCCAGATGCGCGATCATCCAGCGCTCGAGCGCGATCCGCAGCAGGCCGGGAACCCCCTGGGTGACGAGATGTCCGGCGCTCGGGATCTTTCCGAAATATCCGGTCGCAGCGGTCAAGATCCCTCCGTTCCGGTGCAGCTTGCGAACGGGCCGGGCCGGGCCGGAGCGGCTTCGGCGATGCCGACCTGCCCGTGCGCGTCCGGTGCAATGGTTTCCCAAACGCCCGAAGCGACCGCGCGTGGCGCATCCTCTGCCCGGGAAGGCCGCTTCGGCATGCCGGTCGCGGGCGGGACGCCGGGGGTGCGGCCGACAGCGCCTGGCGGGTGCGGCGGCCACAGGGTGCGGGCCTTGAGCGATGGCATGGCCGACGGGCTGGTGCGACCGGGCCTTGCGGCCAGCTGTCCTGCCCGTCTCTTCGGTTGCGCAATTCCGGACAGGGGGCACGGTGCGGGCCGGGCCGCCGGGCGTTGCCCGGCAGGGGCGGCGTCGGCACGCGGGGACGCAAACTGGCTCATATCGAGCAATATCCCGGATCCATGAAGCTGGTTCCAACTGCCCAACTGTCTCAGACCCGGCCCTGGCATGCAACGGTTTCGGCGCCGTCCCGCCCTGTCGCGGCGCTGTGATGGCGCTGTGATGGCGTTGGCGCCCGACCGGATATGTGGGGCCCGCGCGGCCCGGATCGCCGGGCGGGCAGGTGCGGCGCCTTGCCCGCCATGCGCTCGCGCCGATTGCAGCCTCTGCCGCCCCGTCCTAAGACACGCCGCGACAGAAACGAAAGGCCCCACGGGATGAGCACCGATACCGATTTCGCCGCTGCGCTCCAGCACAAGATCGATTTCAAGACCAAGCCGCTGGGTTCGCTCGGCCGGATCGAGGACCTGGCGACGCTCATGGCCACGGTCCAGGGCACGCTGAGCCCGCGGATGAAGACCTGCGAACTGACGATCTTTGCCGCCGATCACGGCATCGCGGCCGAGGGCGTGTCGAGGTTTCCGCAGGAAGTGACGCGGCAGATGGTGCTGAACTACCTGGCGGACGGCGCCGGGGCCAATGCCTTCGCCCGCGCCGTCGGCGCCCGGATGAAGGTCGTCGATGCCGGGATCGCGGGCGCGCCCTTCGGCCGCGATGGGCTGATCGAGCGCCGGATCGGCGCAGGCACGAAAAGCTTCCTGCACGAGCCCGCGATGAGCGCCGAGGACTGCGACCGCGCGCTTGAGGAGGGCCGCAGGCTGGGCGCCGAAAGCCCGGCCGATGCGGTGGCCTATGGCGAGATGGGCATTGCCAATACCGCCTCGGCCGCGGTGCTGGGCCACAAGCTGACCGGGGTCGGGCTCGAGGCTCTGGTGGGGCGCGGTACCGGGCTCGACGATGACGGTCTGACGCATAAGCGCCAGGTGCTGGAACGGGCCGCGGCGCGGACCGGCGCGCTGGGGCCGAAGGAGACGCTGGCCGAATATGGCGGTTTCGAGATCGCGATGATGACCGGGGCGATGATCGGCGCGGCCGAGGCGCGCAAGGTGGTGATCGTCGACGGCTTCATCGCGACGGCGGCCGCGCTGATCGCGGCGCGGATCGCGCCCTCGACCCGGGCCGCGATGGTGTTCTCGCACCGGTCCGAGGAACAGGGCCATGGCGTGCTGCTCCAGGCGCTGGGGGCCGAGCCCCTGCTGCGGCTCGGGCTGCGGCTCGGCGAGGGCACCGGCGCACTGCTGGCCTGGCCGCTGCTGGTCGCGGCGGGCGAGATGCTGAACACCATGGCCAGCTTCGACGATGCCGGCGTCACGGGGCCGCAATGACCCCGGCCGCCCGACTGGGCGAAGAGGCGCGGCTGGTTGTTCTGGCGCTGCAATTCGTCACCCGTCTGCCGCTGCCCGCCGATGCCGGCTATACGCCCGACCGCATGCGCCGGGCGACGCGCTACTTCCCGCTTTGCGGCGCGCTGATCGGTGCGGCTCTGGGGCTGGTCTTCGCCCTGGCTGCGGCGGTCTTTCCGCCGGCGGTCGCGGCGGTGCTGACGCTTGTGGCCGGCGTGCGGCTGACCGGGGCGCTGCATGAGGACGGGCTGGCCGATATGGCCGACGGGCTTGGCGGCGGGCTGACCCGTGCGCGCGCGCTCGAGATCATGCGCGACAGCCGGATCGGCAGCTATGGCGCGGTGACCCTGATGCTGGCGCTGGCGCTGAAGGGCGCGGCACTTGCCGGGCTCGGTGTCGCGGCGGGCGGCTGGGCGGCGGCCGGGGCGCTTCTTGCGGCGCATGGGCTCAGCCGGCTGGCCTCGGTGGTGGTGATGGTGCGCCTCCCCTATGCGCGCGACGAGGGTAAGGCGGCCTTCGCCGCAGCCGGTCCCGGCCGCGACGGCATGGCCATCGCCTGGACGACGGGCGGGGTACTGATGCTGGGCCTCTGGATCGGCGCGGGTTTCGCCGCCGCGCTGACGGTGCTGGCGCTGACCGTCGCGGCCACGCTCGTCATGGCGCGGATGCTGATGCGGCGGCTCGGCGGTCATACCGGCGACGGGCTCGGCGCGGTGCAGCAGGTGGCCGAGATCGCGATCCTGCTGGGGCTGCTGGCATGGGCCTGATCCTGTTGCGCCACACCCGGCCGGATGTCGCCGAGGGCACCTGCTATGGCCGCACCGACTACCCGCCGGCGACAAGCTTTGCCGAGGAGGCGGCCGAGGTGCTGGCGACGCTGCCCGCCATCGACCGGATCCTGACCAGCCCGCTTCTGCGCTGCACCTGCCTGGCCGAGCATATCGGCGCGGCGCGGGGGCTGCCGGTCGAACCCGATCCGCGCCTGATCGAGATCGATTTCGGTGCCTGGGAAGGTATCCCCTGGTCCGAGGTCCCGCGCGACGGGCTCGATCACTGGGCGGGGCATTTCTACGAGTCGCGCCCCCATGGCGGCGAAAGCGTCGGCATGTTCTTTGCCCGCGTCGTGCCCTTTCTCGAAGAGATGCGCGGGCCCGGGCGGGTGCTTGCCGTCTCGCATGCCGGGCTGATGCGGGCTGCGCTGCATCATGCCGGGCGCGAAGGGGCCTGGCAGATGAAGTTCCCCTATGGGAGTTTCATCGAACTGCCCTGACGCCGATCCGTCGCCGTTCGGGCAGGGCGCGGTCCGCGGGGTCACGCAACGGAGGCCTCCGCCGGGGCCGTGTCTTTCGGGTGTTTCTGCCAGGAAGAAGACGGAACCTGCTTTCTTCTTGGCGAAAATACCCATGACGGAACGCCGGTCGCGGGCGGGCAGGTCAGGGCAGGGGCGCGGTCCGGAACAGCCGCACCTTCAGCCCGCCATGGGCCACCGGCGGACCGGGCGGCAGGAAGGGCAGGGCCGTTGCCCGCGCAAGCCCCTCGTCGCTGGTCACGAGCCCGACCCGCCAGCCTGCGAACCGCTCGCGCAGCGTCGCCCCGAGGGCGCCGTACAGCGCGAAAAGAAGCTTTCGCTCGCCGATCCGCGCGCCATAGGGCGGGTTGACCATCACGAGGCCGGGCGGGCCTTCGGGCCGGGCCAGGTCGCTGACCGCGTGGCGACGGAAGTCTGTCAGGTCCGCGACACCCGCGCGCGCGGCATTGGCGCTGGCCATCCGGATCGCACCGTCATCGCGGTCGGACCCGAAGAAACGGAGCCCGCTCGGAAGCACGGACGGGGGCGCCTTCATCGCGGCCCAGGCAACGGCATCGAAGCTTGCGAAGTCCTCGAAGGCGAAGCTGCGGTCGCGGCCGGGCGCAAGGCCCGCCGCGATTTCGGCCGCCTCGATCGGGAAGGTGCCCGAGCCGCACATCGGATCGAGCACAGGTTCGGTGCCGTCGAAGCCGCAGGCGCGCAGGAAGAGCGCGGCCATGGTCTCGCGCAGCGGTGCCTTGCCGACCGCCTGCTTGTGGCCGCGCCGGTGCAGCGGCTCTCCCGAACTGTCGAGGCTGAGCGCCACCAGATTGTCGTCGATCCGGACCTTGAGCGCGAGCGCCTCCTCGCCGCCGATGGGCGCGCCCAGCGTTTCCGCGATGGCGCGCTCGATCCGCTGGGCGGCGGCGCGGGCATGGTAGATCTTCGAGGCCCGGCACTGCACCTCGACCCGGACCGGCCGGTCGGGCCGCAGCACCGCCGCCCAGTCGATCTTCCGGGCGCGCTTGTCGAGCTGGGCCAGATGGAAGGCGCGGAAGGTGCCGATCCGGACCAGCACCCGCGAGGCGCCGCGCAGGACCAGATTGGCGCGCCAGACCTCGGGCCAGCCGCCCGTCACGGTGACGCCGCCGGGCACCAATGCGGGCGCGGCAAAACCCGCCGCGCGGGCCTCTTCGGCCAGAAGCGGCTCGAGCCCGGGCAGGGCGGCGAGAAAGATCTCGAAGGGGGCGGCGACAGTCATCCGGGCTCCGGAACGGGGGGTGGGGCATTCGCGATACACCGGAAGCGGCGGGCAGGGAAGGGCGCGCTTGACAGCTTCGCTGTGGCGCCGCTAGCGATGAGGACGGGGTGCGCGGCCGAGACCGGTCCGGAGGGGGATGTGAAATTCTCTGCCAATCTTGGGTTTCTCTGGCGCGAGCTCGAGCTGCCCGATGCGATCCGCGCGGCCGCCGCCGCCGGGTTTTCTGCCGTCGAATGCCACTGGCCCTATGACACGCCGCGGGCCGCGATCCGCGCCGCGCTCGACGAGACCCATCTGCCGATGCTCTCGCTCAACACCCGCCCCGGCGATCTTGCGGCGGGCGAATTCGGGCTTTGCGCGCTGCCCGGGCGCGGGCCCGAGGCGCGCGAGGCGATCGATCAGTCCATCGCCTGGGCTGCCGCGCTCGGCGTGGGGCAGATCCATGCCATGGCCGGATGCGCGCGCGGGCCCGAGGCCGAGGCCGCGCTGGCCGCGACACTGGCCTATGCCTGTCTCGAGGCCGGCCCCTATGGCATCGGCATCCTGATCGAGCCGATCAACCCGCATGACGTGCCGGGCTATGCGCTGGCCAGCACCGCCGAGGCGGTGGCGATGATCGAACGCGTGGCCGCGCCAAATCTCAGGATGATGTTCGACTGCTACCATGTGCAGCGCGCCGAGGGCGATGTGTCGTCCCGGCTCAAGGCGCTGATGCCGCTGATCGGTCATGTGCAGGTGGCCGGCGTGCCCGACCGCGGCCCGCCCGACCGGGGCGAGCTCGATTACGGCCATGTCTTCGAGTTGCTAAAGCGGCTTGGTCACACCGCGCCGATCGGGGCCGAATATCGCCCCGACGGGCTTACCGATGACAGCCTGGGCTGGATGGCACGCTTCGCGGCCGACGATTCCTAGGTGCCTCGTGCCATCGGCCGGGATCGCCCGCCGCAGGCTGTGAACCGGCGGCGGCATTCCGGACGGGGCAAGGGCCTCGATTGCAGAGCTTCGATCCGGTGGCCGGGTTTCCCAAGCCGTTTGCGGCGGGAAATGGCGGGCCGGTCCCTAGCGGAGCGGGCGGAAAAGGGGATAGAACCGGGATCGTTGCACAAACGCCGCTTTGGCCAGGGTCGCAGGGAGACAGATGCCGGATCATTCCTTTCTCGCCATCGGCGAATGCATGGTGGAGCTTGCCCCGGACCGGGACGGGCTCTTTCGCATGGGGTTCGCCGGGGATACCTTCAACTGCGCCTGGTATGCCCGGCGGCTGCTGCCCGAAACCTGGTCGGTGGGCTATGCGACCGCGGTCGGGACGGATGCGGTGTCGGACGACATGCTGGCCTTCATGGCGGCCGAGGGGCTGGCGACCGAGGCGATCCGCCGGATCGAGGGGCGCACGGTGGGGCTTTACATGATCGCGCTGAAAGACGGGGAACGCAGCTTTTCCTATTGGCGCGGGCAGGCGGCGGCGAAGGCGATGGCCGACGATTCGGACTGGCTCGACCGCGCCTTTGCGGGCCGCGACCTGCTGCATGTCTCGGGGATCACGCTGGCGATCCTCGCGCCCGAGGCGCGCGAACGGCTTTGCGCGGCACTCGGGCGGGCGCGGGCGGCGGGCGCGCGGGTGAGCTTCGACACCAATGTCCGGCCGCGGCTCTGGGCCGACCCGGAGGAGATGCGGGCCGGGCTGATGCTGGGCGCCTCGGTCGCCGACACGGTGCTGCCCTCTTTCGACGAGGAACAGGCGGCCTTCGGCGATGCCGCGCCCGAGGCCACCGTGGCGCGCTACCGCGAGGCCGGGGCGACGACGGTGGTGGTCAAGAACGGCGCCGCCCCGATCCGTCTTTTCGCCGAGGGCGCCGAGGCCGAGATCGCGCCGGTGCCGGTTGCCCGGGTGGTCGACAGCACCGCCGCGGGTGACAGTTTCGCGGCGGGCTTTCTGGCCGCTCGGGCGACCGGGGCCTCACCGGCCGAGGCGGTCGCGCAGGCGGCGGCGCTTGCCGCCCGGGTGATCGGACAGCGCGGTGCGCTGGCGCCCGGCCTCTTTGCGGCGAGCGCCGGGGCCTGAGCCGGCCTCGGCCACAGTTGCCGGGCCTCAGTTGCCGGGTCTCAGTTGACGGGGCTCGGCAGCGGCTCACCATCGAGAAAGGCCTGGATATTGGCCAGTTGCAGCTCGGCCATGGCGCGCCGGGTCTCGACGGTGGCCGAGCCCGCATGCGGTTGCAGCACCACATTGTCGAGCCCCTGAAAGCGCGGATCGATGGCGGGCTCGTCGAGATAGACGTCAAGCCCGGCCCCCGCGATCCGGCGCTGTTCGAGCGCGGCCAGAAGGGCCTTCTCGTCGACCGTCGTGCCGCGCGAGATGTTGATCAGCACGCCCGTCGGCCCGAGCGCGGCAATCGCCTCGGCCGAGACGTAATTCCGGGTCTCCTCCCCGCCGACCAGCGCCACGACAAGGAAATCGACCGCGCCGGCAAGGCTGACCGGATCGGCATGATAGCGCCAGCCGGGGGTCTCTTTCCACTGCCGCGAATGGTAGTGGATCTCCATCTTGAAGGCGGCGAGCCGGTCGGCGATCTCGCGCCCGATCCGGCCCAGCCCGACAATCCCCGCCCGCGCCCCGGAGACCTTCCGGGCAAGCGGCATCGCCCCGAATTTGCCCCAGCGGCCGCTTCGGACCCAGCCATCGCCGCGCAGGAGGCCGCGCGCCTGCGCGAGGATCAGCCCCACCGCCATATCGGCGACATCGTCGTTCAGAACGTCCGGCGTGTTGGTGACGCGGATGCCGCCTGCGGTGGCGGCGGCCACGTCGATGGCATCATATCCGACGCCGAAATTGGCGATCAGCCCCAGCCCGGGCAGCGCGGCCATCTCGGCCGCGCCGAAGCGGGTCTGGCCCTTGTAGGCGACGGCGCGAATGCGCGCGCGCAGGCCGGGGTCGAGCCCGTCAAGCGCGGCGGGGCTCTCGACAAAGACGGAGGAGATGGCTGTCGACAGGCGGGCGCGCTCATCCATGGTGAAGGCGGTGCCGCAGATCAGCAGGGCGGTATCGGTCATGAAGGAGCCTTTCGTCAGACAGGCGCGCGCAACCGCGCGAAGGTTTCAGCGAGGATGTCGTTCCGGGCGGCGCGGAACAAGCCTCTTCGCGGGCCTCCTGCCGGAAGCGGGAACGGGTGTTTCCGGATCGTATCGCAACCTGAGAAATGTCCTTAATCCATCTGATGATAAATGATATTAAGGTTTCCGGCATGCCCATGGCGCTGCGGGCGTTTGGCGGGACCTCCGCCATGCGGAACGGTGAGGCATGCCGGCTCCGCACAGGCGCGACGGCCCAAAACCGGGCCTTTCTGCCGCCGGGCTGTATCGGGGACCGTACCGGAAAGAGGGCTTGCGCGTTCATCGACCGGAAGGCCCGGATCGGAAGAGGTTGCCTGCTGCCGGGGCCGACCGTGGAGCGGTGTCGCGAAGACGAGGCTACTGCGGCAGGGCCGGAGCGTTCCCGGTCTCGGGAGCGGACCTGCCCTAGTGGCGGCGCTCTGGTGCGGGCAGGTCGCGGGTCGGGATGGGGGCTCGACGACCGGTCCGGGCCTGCGGACCCGGGGCGGGCCGATAGCGTGACGGTTGTTGTCGCGCCCCTCTGCGGCCAATGCCTTGGGCCGGCCCGGCATCGTCAGGACCGAAAGCGCAACAGGCCACGACAGGCCATCAGCAAAGTGAAGAGGCGTCATGGGCATTCCCCCCGGGGCCGGGCCTGCCGGCCGCTTCGGATCTGCCAGCCGAGGAGAAATGCCGGGATGAAGGCCTCCCTTCGGTCGGAGTTCTCCGCCTGGTTCTGCACGCGGTCTTGTGCGGGGCTTTGCGCGGACAGGGTCGGTCGGAAGTGGGCGGGCGGGGACAGTCGGGTGGGAACGCCTGGCCTGCCGAGGCCGATCGTCGGCGACGTCCCCCGGGAATGGTGGCTGTCGCCGGGGGCGGTCGTGATCGGGGGCTTTCCGGCTTTCGGGCCCGATTGGCCTTGCATTCGGTATACCGGATCGGAATGCTCGCCCCGAGGGCCGCGACCGGTCCCCTGACCGGCGAAGCTGGCTGCCTTTGATGGGGCGAGGGGAGAGGCAAAGGCCGACAAGCGGAGGAAAGGCATGGCCGACACGCGCGCGAATGGACGGTTCCGGTCTCAGGAATGGTTCGACAACCCGAACAACCCGGGCATGACCGCGCTGTATGTCGAGCGCTACCAGAACCAGACCTTCACCCGGGGCGAGCTGCAATCTGGCCGCCCGGTGATCGGCATCGCCAATAGCGGCTCGGATCTGGTGCCCTGCAACAAGATCCACGTCTTCCTGATGGACAGGATCAAGGCGGGTATCCGCGATGCGGGCGGCGTGCCGATGGAATTTCCGGTCCATCCGCTGCAGGAGACCGGCAAGCGGCCGACCGCCGCGCTCGACCGCAACCTGGCCTATCTGGGGCTGGTCGAGATCCTGCATGGTTATCCGCTGGACGGGGTGGTGCTGACCACCGGTTGCGACAAGACAACGCCCGCCATGCTGATGGGGGCGGCGACGGTCGACATCCCGGCGATTGCGCTCAATGGCGGGCCGATGCTCGATGGCTGGTGGAAGGGCAAGCGCGCGGGCTCGGGCACCATCGTCTGGGAAAGCCGGCGCCTCCTGGCCGAGGGCAGGATCGAATATGACGAGTTCATGGACCGGGTCTGTTCCTCGGCGCCGTCGCTCGGGCATTGCAACACCATGGGCACGGCCTCGACGATGAACGCCATGGCCGAGGCGCTGGGGATGAGCCTGACCGGCAATGCCGCGATCCCCGCGCCCTTCCGCGAGCGGATGGCGATGGCCTACGAGACCGGCCGGCGGATCGTTCAGATGGTGCTGGACGATCTGAAGCCGTCCGACATCCTGACCCGCGCAGCCTTCGAGAATGCCATCGTCGTCAACAGCGCCATCGGCGGCTCGACCAATGCGCCGCCGCATCTGCAGGCCATCGCGCGGCATGCGGGCGTCGAGCTGGACGTGACCGACTGGGAAAAGATCGGCCATGACGTGCCGCTTCTCGTGAACATGCAGCCCGCGGGCGATTACCTGGGCGAAAGCTTCTTCCGCGCGGGTGGGGTGCCTGCGGTGATGGCCGAGCTGGCCCGGGCCGGGCGGCTGCATGTCGGCGCGATGACTGCGACCGGCCGCACCATGGCCGAGAACCTCGAGGGGGTCTGTTCCACCGACCCCGACGTGATCGCGCCACATGACGCGCCCTTGCGGGCGCAGGCCGGGTTCAAGGTGCTCTCGGGCAACCTGTTCTCGTCGGCGCTGATGAAGACCTCGGTGATCTCGGACGAGTTCCGCGCGCGCTTCCTGTCCGAGCCGGGGCGCGAGGGCGTGCACGAGGCCCGCGCCGTGGTGTTCGAGGGCCCCGAGGATTACCATGCCCGGATCAACGATCCCGAGCTTGAGATCGACGAAAGCGCGATGCTCTTCATCCGCAATGTCGGCTGCGTCGGGTATCCGGGCTCGGCCGAGGTGGTGAACATGCAGCCGCCGGATGCGCTGGTGAAGAAGGGAGTCAGGCATCTGCCGACGGTCGGCGACGGGCGGCAGTCGGGGACCTCGGAAAGCCCCTCGATCCTGAACGCCTCGCCCGAGGCGGTGGTGGGGGGCGGGCTGGCGCTTCTGAAAACCGGCGACCGGGTGCGGCTCGATCTGAACGCCTCGCGGCTCGATGCGCTGGTCGATGAGGCGGAATGGGAGCTGAGGCACGAGGCCTGGGAGCCGCCCGAGATCGTGAGCCAGACCCCCTGGGAAGAGATCTACCGCGCCAATGTCGGCCAGCTGGCCGATGGCGGCTGTCTGGAGCTGGCCACGGCCTATCGGCGGATCGCCCGAGATCTGCCGCGCGACAATCACTGAGGCGGCAATGGCCGGTCGCTTCGGCCTCTGCCGGGGCGGCGCGTCCGGTCACGGTCTTGGTCCGGCGTTGGTTCTGCCCGGCGGCGGAAAGGATGCTGTGGCCCTTGATGAGGCGGACAGCGCGGTCGCGCGTGACCGGCTGCCCCGCCGGTGAGGGGGCTCCGCCCCCCGTCCTTCGGACGTCCCCCGGGGTATTTTGACCAAGAAGAAGGACAGGGTTGGGGCGCCTAGGCTTGCGGATGCCGAAGCCCGTGGCGGCCCCGCGCCGGGCGGTCTCGTGGAGCTGGGATGAGCGGGGTGGTCCGCGCATGCGGTGAGATCGATGCTGATCGCGACGGGGGTGCGTCGAAAGCCATGCGCGGCAGGCTGCCGTCCGGTCTCGTGGGGCTTCGGTGACGCGACAGAAGATCTTAGGGGCGCGGATCGATCGTCGAGACGCCAGAGCGTCGATATCCGGATCCGCCATCGCAGCGATGACTTCGATCTCTGCCCAAGGCCGCGCGGAGATGGAAGCTCTCGGCTCGACGAGGGGGGAGATGGGCGCCGTCCCGTCGCCGGTTGCGCAGCGGACGGGGCGATCGGGCGCGCGGGGCCTGCGTTTCCGGGGGGCTTGCGCATGTCGCAGGCCGATCGACGAGAGACCCGGATGCCGCTTGCGGAGCGCGCGCGGTGGGGAACGGATCGAGGGCAGACCGGTGCGGTGCGGGCTTCGCTCCGGCCGGTCCCCGGATCGTTCCGGGAGGGTTCATGGCGGCTCAACGCCGATCAGATTGCCGAGCCGCAGATGCCGGGCCTGCGCCCGGGGGGCTCGGCAGGACGGGGCAGGACGGGGCATGACGGTCGCAGCGGGCGCAGTGATCGTCCCGGCTGGCCGGGATCATGGTCCATATGCGCCGTTTCAGGGCGTTGCAGCGGGGCGATTCTATCGGGATAGGTCCGCTCTCGGGTGGTGGAGGACTTCGCCGGGTTCCTTCGGGCGGGGCAGGCGATGGAACGCTCTGTCGCTGGGGCCTTGCACAGCCAGCGCCAGATGCTTGAGGCGGGGCCCGCTCTGCGCCGCGCCGGAAGCGCTCATGGTGCGGTCAGGGTCGCCGCTCCGGTCTGCTCGAAAGTCGCGATCAGGCCCTCCAGGGTCAGCCGGTCGGGCGCGACGGTTTCGACCTCGGCGCCATGCTCGGAGAGCGCCGAGACATAAAGCTGCGACAGGCGCTCGCTGCCCAGAACCGCGACCGGGTGCCCCTGCCACAGGTCGCGCATCGCCGCGAGATCGCTGCCGATCAGAAGCCCCGACAGCCGCCCCCGGATCTGTCCCGTTGCCCGCGGATCGAGCAGCGCGCCGGCGCGCAGGGAAAACAGAGCCCCGGGCATCCGCTCGGGGTGGTGGAAGACCTCGTCGACGGCGGCATGGAAGAGGCCGTCATTCCAGATGTCGTCGAAGGCGCGGCGCAGGGTCGAGGCCCGCACCAGCAGCCGGTAGAGTTCGCCCGTCATCGCGGTCCGGAAGGCCAGTATCATGCCACCGCAAAGCCGTATCCATTTGGAATGCGTTCCGGGCAGGCAGAGGGTTCCGTCGAACTCCGGACGCGCAGCGAGGAAACCGGCGACCCGGGTTTCCTCGCCGCGCATCACGTCGGGCGGTTCGGTCTGGCAGAGACCGGGCAGGATGCCGACCGAGAGGCGCGGATCCGTGCTGGGCGCGCGCACCGGTTGTCTGGCGCTCGGGCAGCAGGGCAGGGGCGCATAGGGGACCTCGACCCAGCCGTGTCGTGCCCCGGCCAGGCCGCAGGCCAGAACCGGCGTGACCTCGTCCGGGGGCAGCATGCTGTCGGCCAGCGCCAGCAGGGCGGGCTCGAAATCGGCGGGGGCAAGGCGCTCGAGGTCGAGTTCGGAGGCGCCTTCGGCCTGCACCTCGCGCCCGGCCATGGCCCAGACCCGGAGCGACGTGGCGCCCCAATCGGTGGCGAGCCAGCGTGCCCCGGTCATCTGCCGTCACTCCGGCCGGGGCGCGCCGCTGCGGCGCGGGTGAAAGCGCGAGAGCTGTCGGCGGGTCTCGCCGGGGCGCAGCAGGACCGAGGGGTAATCGGGCCGGTTCGGGGCATTCGGCCAGTGCTGGGGTTCGAGCGCAAGGCCTGCATGGGCGCGGTAGGGGTGGCCCTGATGGCCGGGAAAGGGCCCGGTATCGATCCCGCCGCCATCATAGACCTGCAGGCCGGGTTCGGTCGTGGACAGATCGAGGGAGATGCCGGGGACCGACAGCCGGCAGGCGGGACGCAGGCGGCCGGGCGCATCGCCGAGGCAGAAATTGTGATCGAGCGGTGCTGCGCCGGGAGTGAGGACCGGGCGCGGGCGGCGGAAATCGAAGCGGGTTCCGGCCACCGGCGCGGGCGCCCCGACCGGGATCAGCGCCGCATCGACCGGCAGATAGGCCTCGGCCGCGATCTCGAGCATATGGGCGTCGAGCGTGCCGCTGCCGTCGAGGCACCAGTAGCTGTGCGGGGCGAGATTGCAGAAGGTGGGGGCGCCGCTTTCGGCCTCGAGCAGGATCTCGAGCGCGCCCTCGCCATCGATGGAATAGCGGGCCCGGAGCGTCAGCGGACCGGGGAGGCCGCCGGTGCCTTCGGGCAGCGACAGGCCGAGGCAGCAGGCGGTGGCGCCTGCGCTCTCGATCCGCCAGTTGCGGACCGAGCTGCCTGCGGAGCCGCCATGCAGCATGGTGCGGCCGGCCTCGTTGGCCTCGAGCCGCAGCCGCCGTCCGCCAAGCGGCGCCGAGGCCCCGGCGATGCGGTTGGCGACCGGGCCGACCACGGCGCCGAAATCGCGCATCGGTCCCGCATAGGGGGCAAGCCCGGGGCTGCCCAGCACCAGAGAGTGGCCGATGCCGTCCAGCCGCAGGTCCATCAGCGTGGCGCCCCAGGTCATGATCCGGGCGCGGGTTCCGGCCTGTGCGATCCAGAGCGCCTCGACCGGGCTGCCATCGGGCGCGCGACCAAGCGGTATGGTCCCGGCGCCGTTGCTGCTTGCGGTCTCGAGCGCGGTATGCGTGGCGGATATCATGTGCGGCACTCCAGGCTCGGCTTCTGCCATAGCCCGAGCCTCTGTCACAACCTCGCCGTGTGCAAGCCTCTTCTTGACGACAGGGCAAGGGACCGGGCGCGCCACGGCGCCCCTCCCCGGGTTTTCGGCAGCTCGGCAACGGTTGCGGGCCGCCGCGACGGGATCAGGCCGGCTCGAAGCTCAGATGCACCTTGACCGCGCGGGTCCGGTCGCCCGCGGCCTCGAAGGCCGCTTCGGCGTCTTCGAGCGGGAAGCTGGCGCTGATCATCGGGCGCACGTCGATGCGGCCCGAGGAAATCGCCGCGACCGCCTCGGCGAATTCGGGGTGGAAGCGGTGGGTGCCGCGCACCTGGATCTCCTTGCCGACGATCAGGTTCAGCGGCACCGGGATCTCGCCCGCGACGCCGACCTGAACGAGGATGCCGCGCGGGCGCAGCGTGGCGATGGCCTGGCCGATGGCGGGGGCGGCGGCCGAGCATTCGAAGACCACGTCGAAGCGGCCCTTGTCGGCGCCATAGGCCTCGAGCGCGGCCGTGTCGCGGGCGATGTTGACGATCCGCGTGGCGCCCATCTGCAGCGCGACCTCGAGCGGCACGTCCTGCAGGTCGGTCACCACAACCTCGGCGGCGCCGCCCTCGGCCGCGACCGCCGCGCAAAGCGCACCGATCGGGCCCGCGCCGGTCACCAGCACCGATTTGCCGGTCAGGTCGCCCGCGATCCGGCGGGCATGCAGGCAGACCGCCAGCGGCTCGGAGCAGGCGGCCTGGCCAAGCGAGATGCCCGGCGCCACCGGCACGCATTGCGCGGCGCCGATGGCGATGCGGTCGCGGAACAGGCCCTGTTCATGCGGCAGGCGCATCGCCGAGCCGCGGAAACGCATCTCGAGGCAGTGATTGAACATGCCCTGTTGGCAGTACTGGCAGGTGCCGCAGGGCTGCGACGGGTTCAGCGCTACCGTCTGCCCGAGGGCCAGCCCGGTGACCCCGTCGCCGAGCGCGATCACCGTGCCCGCCGCCTCGTGGCCCAGCACGATCGGTTCGCGCACCCGGACCGGGCCGAAGCCGCCATCGTGATAGTAGTGCAGATCCGACCCGCAGATGCCGCCCGCGCCCACCGCGACCAGCACCTCGCCGGGGGCGGGACCCTCCAGGGGCATGGTCTCGATGCGGATGTCGTGGGGGCCGTAGAGGCGGCAGACGCGGGTGTCCATTGGAGGCTCCTATGGGATCAGGACGGAAGGCAGCCAGGTCGCGATGGCGGGCACGTAGGAGACGAGCAGCAGCACCGCGATATTGGTTGCAAGGAAGGGAAGGATGGCGATGACGACCGGGGTCAGCGGCAGCCGGGCGATGCCCGCGCAGACGAAGAGGCAGACGCCGACCGGTGGCGTGGTCAGCCCGATCATCAGGTTCAGGACCGCGAAGGTGGCGAAATGCAGCGGGTCGATGCCGACCGCCTGGGCCAGCGCCAGCAGCGGCACGAAGAGGATGATGAGCGCGGCGATGGTTTCCATGAACATGCCGACGAACAGCAGCAGCAGGTTGATGATCAGGATCACCAGGAACTTGTTGTCGGTGATCGACAGCACGCCCTGGGCGATGGCCTGCGGGATGCGTTCCGCCACCAGGATCCAGCCGAACACATTGGCAAAGCCGACAAGCGCCAGGATGCCGGCCGCAGAGACGGCGCTGTCGACGATCACCTTCGGCACCCGCCGAAGCGGCAGGTCGCGGTAGATGAAGCAGCCGACGATCACGGCATAGACGCTGGCCACCACGGCGGTCTCGGTCGGCGTGGCAAGGCCCGACAACAGCCCGTAGATGATCAGGAAGGTCATGGCGATGGCCCAGATCGCGCCGCCGAAGCTGCGGGCGACCTCGCCGAAGCCCTGCCAGGGCTGGCGCGGAAAGTTCTTGCGCCGGGCGATGACATAGGCCGTCACCATCATCGCAAGCCCCATCAGGATGCCCGGAACGGCGCCCGCGAGGAACATCTTGCCGACCGAGATCCCCGACAGCGCGCCGACGATGATCATCGGCACCGAGGGCGGGATGATCGGCCCGACGGTCGAGGAGGCGGCGGTGACGGCGGCCGAATAATCGGCCGGATAGCCCGCCTTCTTCATGCCGGGGATCATCACGCCCCCGATCGAGGCGGCATCGGCCACGGCGGTGCCGGTGATGCCGCCAAAGAGCATCGAGGCCGCGATATTGGTCAGGCCGAGCCCGCCGCGGATCCAGCCGACCAGCGCATTGGCAAAGCGCACGATCCGGTTGGTGATGCCTCCCTGGTTCATCAGGTTGCCCGCGAGGATGAAGCCCGGGATCGAGAGCAGCACGAACACATCCATGCCGGCATACATCTTCTGCGGCATGACCACGGGGGGGATCCCCGTCAGCAGCAGATAGCCCAGCGACGAGAGGCCGAGCGTGACAGCGACCGGAATGCCGATCACGAGGCCGCCTGCGAAGAGGCCGAACAGAACCCAGACTTCCATCAGATTTCCTCGGCCTTCTCGGGGGTGCCATCCTCGGTGCCGGTCAGCATGCCCAGCACGCGCAGCGCGGCGAAGAGGGCGATCAGTGCCAGCATCGCGAAGACGGTGACATGGACATAGCTCATCTTCAGACCCAGCGCGGGCGAGCTCTGCATCCGGCCGATGCTGACGAAGCGCCAGGCATGGGGCAGCAGGTAAAGCGCCATCCCGCCGGTCGCGAGCGCCGAGACCAGCCGCAGCCGCCATGGCCATCGTCCGGGCAGGGCCTCGCAGACGATGTCGACATTGACCATGTCGCCGCTGCGCAGCGACAGCCCGGCGCCGAAGGCGATCAGGAACAGCAGGGCGAAGCGGGTCAGCTCTTCGGTCCAGACCGGCGAATTCCCGAAGCTGCGGCCGACCACCTGAACCAGCACGGCGCCGATCAGGACCGCGAAGGAGACACCCGCGCCGATGCGGGCAAGGGCGGTGACGATCGTTATGAAGCGTTCGGTCTTGGGCATGGGACCTCTGGGGCGCTGGGGCTCTTGAACTCTTGGGGTCTTGGTCGTCGGGTGCCGGCCGGCCCCATCGCGGAAGGGCCGGCCGGTCCTACTCGTTAAGAAACGTCACTCGTTAAGCATTTCCGTCCGGATCATTCGGCGAAGATCTGCTCGACCACGGGCCGGATCTCGGCGCCGACATTGGCCAGGACGGCGTCCTTGGCCTTCGCCGCGAAGGCGGCATTGTCGACCTCGACGAAGGTCATGCCATGCTCTTCGAGCCAGGCGCGGTCGTCGGCGAGGCTCTGCTCGAACAGCTCGCGCTCATAGGCCTGGGCGCGGCTGGCGGCTTCCATCACCGCGGCCTGATCCTCGGGCGAGAGCTTGGCCCAGGTCAGTTCGGAGATGGTCAGGTAGATCCAGGAGCGCACATGGTCGGTGAGGTTGAGGTAGTCCTGCACCTCGTTGAAATTGGCCGAGCGGATCAGCGCCAACGGGTTTTCCTGCGCGTCGATGGTGCCGTTCTGCAGCGAGGTGAAGACCTCCGAGAAGGCCATCGGCGTCGGCTGGGCGCCGAGCGATTTCCAGACATCGACGAAGAGCGGCACGTTCGGAACCCGCATCTTCAGCCCCTTCAGATCGTCGGGGGTCTCGATCGGACGGTTCGAGGTCAGCTCGCGCGCGCCGCGGGCGAAATAGGTGACGGGGCGGATCTGCGCGCGTTCGACGATCTGCGCCTCGATCTGCTGGCCGATCTCGCCCGAGGCGACCGCATCCATGTGCTCGATCGACTTGTAGGCATAGGGCAGGGCCAGAAGGGCCGCCATCGGCGCCCAGTTCTGCAGGCTCTCGCCGGTGATCGTCATGTCGACCGTGCCGAGCTGCATGCCGTTGATCAGGTCGATCTCCTTGCCGAGGCTTTCATTCGGATAGACCTCGACCGCGATCCGCCCGTCGGTCAGCGCCGACAGCTCTTCGCCGAATTTGAGCGAGGCCTTGTGCCAGGGATTGTCCTCGTTGGCGAGGTGGCCGAGCTTGAGCGTGATCTCCTGCGCCAGCGTCGGCGTGGCGGCCAGCCCCGCGATCAGCGCGGCCGCGGCCAGCCCGGGCAGTTTCCATGCGGATGTCATATCGGGTCTCCTCCAGTGGTCTCGTTATTGGTCTCGGTATTGGTATCGGCCCACATGCCATCGAAGAAGCCGGGATTGTCGGCCATGATCGTGGGCAGGTCGTTCAGGATCTCGCGCAGATGCGCCCGCGCGGCGGCATCGGCGGCGACGGGGTCACCCTGGGCAATGCCCTCGACGATGGCCGCGTGCTGGGCGATCAGCTTGTCGACCGGAAACCGTCCCAGCGCCAGGAAGCGGACCCGGTCCATCTGCGATTTCAGGCCTTCCATGAGCGTCCAGGCCCCGGATTTGCCCGCGGCCTCGGCCAGCGTCCGGTGGAAGGTCTCGTCAAGCTGGATGAAATCGCGCGGCGCGGTCCCCGCCACGGCGCGCTGCCGCTCGATCTGTGCCCGCAGCCGGGCGATCAGCGCGGGATCGGCGGGGCGGCGTGCTAGCAGCCGGACGATATCGGCCTCGATGGCCTCACGCACGAAGCGGGCGTCGAGAACCGTGGAAAAGGCGATGGTGGTGACGATGGTCCCGCGCTGCGGGCGGATCGACAGAA
This sequence comes from Rhodovulum sp. HP10, assembly GCF_047553435.1. Lineage (NCBI taxonomy): Bacteria > Pseudomonadati > Pseudomonadota > Alphaproteobacteria > Rhodobacterales > Paracoccaceae > Rhodovulum > Rhodovulum sp. HP10. Next base: position 611,584 of record NZ_CP180201.1, on the reverse strand, counting down.
GCCCCTGTTCCGAGAGCTTGATGAAGGCCTCGCGGACCGGCTGGCGGCTGACCTGGCAGCTGCGCGCGATCTCGGCTTCGGACAGCCGGTCGCCCGGCTTGAGCACATTCCGGATGATCCGGTCGCGCAGGAAACTGTGCAGCTGAGGGGTGATCGGACGGCTCGGATCGAGCACGCAGCCCATGTCCCTGTCGATGTGCTGATCCATGATTCGCCTCCCTCATGTTTAGAACTACCATACTGCCATACTAGTCAGCAATCGTTCTGGCTGTTACACCGGAGTGGAAACGCGACTCGGAAAGGCAATGCAATGCGGCAGACATGGCGGTGGTTCGGTCCCAGCGACCTGGTTTCGATCGACGACGTCCGGCAGGCGGGGGCCGAGGGCATCGTCTCGGCGCTGCATCACGTGCCGACAGGTGCGGTCTGGACCCCCGAAGAGATCGCCCGCCGCAAGGCCCAGATCGGCAGCATGGCGGATGGCAGCGCCTCGGGCCTGAGCTGGGACGTGGTGGAAAGCCTGCCCGTCTCGGAGGACATCAAGAAGCAGCAGGGCGACTGGCGCGCCCATCTCGACGCCTATCGCGAGAGCATGCGCAACCTGGCTGCCGCCGGCATCGAGGTGATCTGCTACAATTTCATGCCCGTGCTCGACTGGACCCGCACCGATCTGGCCTGGAAGCTGCCCTCGGGTGCGACCTGCATGCGCTTCGATCTGACGGATTTCGTCGCCTTCGATCTCTTCATCCTCGCTCGTCCCGGTGCCGCCGATGCCTATGACGACGATCTGCGCGAGGCCGCCCGGGCGCGGTTCGCCGGGATGTCCGAGGCGACGCAGGACGCGCTGGCGCGCAATGTCGTGTTCGGTCTGCCGGGCGCGGCCGAGAATTTCACGCTTGAGGATGTGCGCGCGCATCTGGCTGAATATGCGGATATGTCCGAGGCCACCCTGCGCGGCCACCTGATCGATTTCCTGTCCGAGATCGTGCCCTTGGCCGAGGAGCTGGGCCTGCGCTTCTGCTGTCATCCCGACGATCCGCCGGTGCCGCTGCTGGGACTGCCGCGGATCATGTCGACCGAGGCCCATTACACCGAGGTGCTGTCGGCGGTCGACAGCCCGGCCAATGGTGTGACGCTCTGCTCGGGCTCGCTCGGCGCGCGGTCCGACAATGACCTGCCCGGGATGATGGAACGGCTCGGCGACAAGGTGCATTTCCTGCATCTGCGCAATGTCAAACGCGAGACCGATGCCGTCTTCGGTTCGTTCCACGAGGCCGAGCATCTGGGCGGCGATACCGACATGGTGGCGCTGGTCGAGGCCGCGCTCCGCGAGGAGGCCCGGCGCCGGGCTGCGGGCCGGGCCGACTGGTCGATCCCGTTCCGGCCGGATCACGGCCAGGACATCCTCGACGATCTGGGGCGCGATGGCCAGCCCGGCTATCCGGCCATCGGGCGGCTGAAGGGGCTGGCCGAGCTGCGCGGCATCATCGCCGCGCTCGGTCCGCGGATCGGCTGACAGGGCGCGCGCCCGGCTTGCCAAACCGGGTCCGGCTCGGGCGGTCTTGACGCTGGGGTCGGCCCTGGCGCGGGCCTGCAAACGCGATGGCCCGAACGCCCCGGCCCGGGAGCTGCGCCGCAGCGGGAAAAGGGACTGCTCCGGCAGGCGAGGCGAAGACGGGAATAGAAGACGGGCCGCTGCCCCGGTTCTCGGGCAGGGCCTGTCCTCCGTCCCTTAGCAGCCGGCCGAAAAGTCTCAGGCTGAGCGGCCCGGGAACTGAATACCGCGCTTTCTGGCTCTCGCATCGCGCTGAAGGATCTTGATCGCGTCGGGGATCAACTCAGTCGACGAGGATCCCGGCTTCAAATTGCTTTTTCAGCAGCCTGTTAGAGCGCGTGCGGGCAAGCCCGGGCCAGGGCGTGATGCTGTGGCACCGCCCGGGGTGGCTCGCGCCGAGGTCCCGGCCTTTCACGAGGCGGGCGCGCCCGGTCAGCTTCACCGCGAGGCGATGCGGAGGCACTGGCATTCCGACACCATGCTGGCCAGGCTTGGCGCCTGCGATCCCGACCAATGCGCGCCCTGAGCGGGCGTTCTCGGCGCGGTTCCTCCAGGACGGGCTGGAACCCGTGCGTAAGAGCAAGGCCAGGTTACGCTCCGGCTGTCGGTCGCGGCCGCTCAGCGAAGCCGGGCATGGTTTCCGCCTCGGATTGGGGAAGGACGGGGAGCTCTGGGCTTCTGCTCGATGACGAGAGGCGCAAGCGGCCGGGCGGCCTCGCGCGGTCGCGCCGCCGCATCCGGGCTTGTCCGGGCAGGACCCGGCTGATCGGATCGCGGGGCCTGCGGGCGCCATGGCCGATCTGGCCGACCGCGTCCCGAAGGCGCTGGTAAAGGTCCGGGGCATGGCCGTTTCGGACCAGATGCGTGGCGCGATGTTGCTCGATCCCCGGCTTGTCCCGATCCGGCCCCCTATTCTCTGGCCTGCATTCTTCTGAATGACACCCGAAGCCATGCCGGGGCTGCACGAGATTTCGCGCGATATCGTCTTGCCGGGCTTTGCCGCGCCCAGGCTTGAGGGGGGCTCAGACATGAGGGCGAAGCTTTCGCCGATATTGCGAGGCTCTTGTTGTCAGCGGGCTTTCCCTCCTTCTATCCGACCGCGCGATAGTGGAGGCCGCCATGGCGCGGGGACTTCCCGGGTCGTTACCCGCTGCCGCGACGGACCGGAGGCGCTGCGGGAAGGCCGGGCATATGCGGCGCGGTCAGATGCCTGCGCCGGTCGAGGGCTTGGCCCCGAGGGTGACGCTGCGGCCCGAAATGGCGGCCCGAAATGGCGGCGCGATAGGCTTTCGCGTCCGGGGCCGTCCTGGCCTGCGGCACCGGCGGCAACGTGGCGCAGGCCAAGCGACAGGGTGTCGTCTCGTTTGGCACTTCGGGCGGCGACCGGGGGGCGCGTGGCGCGATGCCCGGACCGGCGCAGCAGGGCGTCTGCCATCCGGTGCCCGGGCGGTGGTGTCGGACAGGGAGAGCCGTTCTGGCCACGGTCGGATATGTCCGCCTGCAGGAAGGACGAGCGGTCTCGCCCGGGGGCTTCCATGCGGATGAAGATGGGTTTTTCATGATACAAATCGGATAGATCTCGTTTCTTCCGGGCATGACAGGCTGTCCCGTATCAGGCGGGCCCGCGAAAATGCCGACCGCTCGCGCCGTTTCGGATCGTTGGATACAGCCAGGTCGCCGCCGGGCCGTGGTTCAGCGGTCGAGAATGGCGGCCTCGGCCGCGGCCAGAAGATCGGCGCTCGAGATCGGCTTGCCGAGGATGGCGGCGAATTCGTCTCTGCTATGGCCCTCGCCATGCCCGCGCCAGTCGGTATGGGCGGTCATCAGCAGAACCGGAAGATCCGGAACATGCGCATGCACTTCCTGTGCCAGCTGCGCGCCACTCATCGCGGGCATCGCGTAATCCGTGACCAGCAGGTCCCAGTGCCGGGGATCTTCGCAGACCGCCTCCAGCGCGTCCTGGGCCATGGTACAGGTCGCGACCTCGGCCCCCGCAGTCTCGAGAATGCCCGAGATCACCCGCAAGACGTCGGGATTGTCGTCGATCACCAGGACCATATGGCCGTCGAGCCGTCCGCTCAGTTGTCGGGGCCGGGGCGCGCGCGGCGTTGTCAGGGGGGCGTCCCGGCGCGATTCGAGCGGCCAGAACACCGAAAAACACGCGCCCGGGCCGCGGCCGCCGGCCAGGGAGATGGCACCGCCATTCTTGCCGACAATGCTGGGAACGATGGCCAGTCCGAGCCCGCAATCGACCGTGCCCCGGCTGAAGATGCATTTGGCGAAGACGCTATTGCGGGCGGTGGCGTCAAGGCCGGGGCCGTCATTCTCGACCTCGAGCAGGCAATAGGCGCGGACCGGATCGAGGCTGCCGAAGGCGAGCGGGCGTTTCAGCTCTGCGGCGGTGGCGATGCAAAGCCCGATCCGGATCCGGCCGCGCCCGTCCGGATGCTGTTCGGACAGGATCGAGTCGCGGGCGCCGATCAGCAGGTTCAGCGCGACTTGCATGATGTCGGTCTGGACCGCGTCGACCATCACCGGCTGGACCGGCAGGTCGAGTTGAAGCTCGACCGCGCCGCTGCCATCGGCCAGCAGCAGATCGGCCGCCGCGCGCACCGGCACGCGTATGTCGAGCCGTTCACGCAGCGGCGGGCGCATGCCGAAATCGGCAAGCCGCCTGAGCAATCCGCTGGCCTGCCCGACCGCGAGCTGGATGCGCCGGACGTTGGCTTCGACGATGCCGCTGTCGGCGATCAGGCTGGCCGAGCCCGAGATCGCGGCCAGAAGGTTGTTGAAGTCATGGGCGAGCCCGATCGAGAGATGTCCGATCAACTCGCGCTGGCGCGCCACCTGCAGATCGTCGCGAAGCCGCGCAAGCTCGCGGTTGGCGCGGACTCGTTCGGAGAGATCGCGCGCGATGCAGAGGATGCCGCCCGCATGGCGCCGGGTCAGCGAAAGCTCGTGCAGCGCACGGCTGCCATCGGGGCACCGGTGCCAGACCTCGCCGCTCCAGTGGCCCTGAGCCTCGAGCGCGGGCAGCACCGTCGCGTTCATCCGCTCGGGCGCCTCGCCGCTGTAAAGCTCGATCCAGCTCCGCTCGTCGCGTCCATCGGTGGCGTCGAGCCAGAACATGTCGCGATGGGCGGGGTTCATGTAGAGGAAGCCTCCGTCCGGCCCGGCGATGGCGATGCCGTCGCGCGAGCCGTCCATTGCCGCCAGCCAGTCGGCCTGGGCGCGTTGTGCGAGCTGCTTGAGTTCGGTGATGTCGCTGCACAGCTCGATATGGCCACCATCGGGGGTGCGGCGCTCGATCACCCGCAGCCAGCGCCCGTCGGCCAGCTGCTGTTCGCTTTCGTCATAGGGGCGGCGGTGGCGGGACAACCGTTCGGCCAGCATTGCCTCGCCGCTCTGTGGGGCGATCGGGAATTCGCCATGCGCGAGCCCGTAACGCAGGATGGCCTCGAAGGTCTGGCCGACCTCGATCGCGGGCGCGCTGCGCGGGTAATCCTGCCGGTAACGCTCGTTGAACAGGATCAGCCGATCCTCGCTGTCGAAGAAGGCGAAGGCATCGGGCAAGGTCTCGATGGCCTGCACCACGCGCTCTTCGGCCTCGCGTGCCTTTTGCGCGATCAGCGCCAGGCGGTCCTTGTCGCGGCGGCGTTCGGTGATGTCGGACAGGAGCCACATCCAGCCCTCGAGACCGCCGGTGGCGTCGCAGAGCGGCATCACCGCGATATCGAACCAGACCCTGTTGCCGCCCTGGTCGAGAAACCCGGTTTCGCCCGCGAACCCGCTTTCTGCCGAAAGCTGCTCGCAGATCCGCCCGAGGCCCGCGGCATCGGCCCAGATGGCCTCGAAGGCCTGCTCCGGCGAAAGCCCGAGCAGCCCGGTCGCAGGCTGCCCGACGCGGTCTTCGGTCGCGCGGTTGGCCCAGGTCAGTCGGTGCGACCTGTCGGTCAGGAACACCTCCCTGCTCATGTGCTCGACGATCCGGCCGAGCCGGTTGCGTTCGCGGCGCTGTGTGCTTTCGGCGGTCACGTCCCTGATGACCAGTACATAGCCGTAGCGGGCAGGCTCGGGGGAAGGCGCATGGACCATGGCCGAGAGGCTGTAGATTTCCGGTTCGGCGGCCGGGGCCGGGCGGTGAACCATTTCCGGCAGGACCGCGAAGCCCGCGGCCTCGGCCCGGTCGAGCAGCGCGTGGATCGCCTCGCCGGTGGCCGGGGCCAGGCATTCCTCGGGCCGGAAGCCGATCAGGCCGTCGATGCGGTCACGGGCCGAACCGCGGCTATGCGAATGGATATGAGTGTAGCGCCGGTCTGCATCGAGCTCGATCACGGTGTCGGGCAGAAGCTCGAATACCGCCCGCATCCGGTTGCGCTCGGCTTCAAGCAGGCTGCGTTCCGCCTCGGCCAGGCGGCGGGTTTCCTGCTGGTGCAGCAGCCCGGCCGCGCCGGTCAGGCAGGAAAGCGCGGCGATGTCGCGGCGGTCGAAGGGCCGCTGCCCGGTTGCGCGGTCGATGCAGAGCACCCCTCCAAGCTCTGTGCCGTGGCGGAAGGGCAGCATCAGCCTGGCCCCGATCCCAAGCCGCCCCAGGGCCGCCTGCTTCCCGAGTGCGATGGGTTGCATCGCGGCGAAGTCCGCGATCCGCCGGGCGAGAATGGACGCGGTCTCCACGTCGGTGTCTGTCGGGATCTGCGCTGTGCCGGGCGGCCTGTCGGGCGAAGACCAGACCAGGACCGGGCGGAATGTGTCGTCGCAGTGCTGCCAGAGCACGCAGCGCGCGGCGTCGAACTGGCGGCCGATCGCTGCGACGATGCCGGCCGTGGCGCTTTCGCCGCTTTCGGTTGCGGCCCGCTCCGCGCCGTCGGGCGGGCGGCCGGTCTTCTGACCGGCCGCGCGGCCCTCTCTGGCCGGGGCGGGCGCCGTGTCGGTAGGCATGTCCGGGCGTACGCCGGGTCTGGCTCGGGGCAGGGCCCCGCGTGCATCGGGGGGGGCGGGCAGGGTGTGGGCCAGGGCCCGGGCGGTGTGCTCGAGAAACGGGATCTGCGCGTCGGTGAAGAGGCCCGGTCGAGGGTCGATGCCAAGCAGCGCGATGTCGCGGGATCCCGACGGGCAGGGCCGGACCAGCACCAGGCTGGAGATGTCGGGCAGGAGGGGGGCGCTCCCGGTCGATCCGCTGCTCTGTTGCAGGTCGTCCTGTCGCCATGGGCCGAGCAGGCCCCATTCGGCGGGAAAGCTTCGGCCTTCAAGGCCGGTCGGGGTGGAGGCCGTCACCCGTAATCGGCCACCGGTGGCCGGATCGGGGCAAAGCAACGCCACCCGATCGCAGCCGAGAACCGCCGCGATGCCTTCAAGGAACGCGCGCTCGGGCGCGGTGTCCGGGCAGGTCCGGGGCTGATCTTCGGATGTCGGTTCCATTGCGTGCCGTGGCAAACGGTCGACCCTTTCCCACGGCGCGACGGCCTTTGTTGCGGGGCGGGGTCCATATGGGCATGACTGTGCGGATGCACCGGGTGAGGTAGACGCGAACGGTGCGAATCTGCTCATCGGGAAAACTTAGACCCGCCCCAGCGGGCCGCGCAAGATACCTGTCGGGTAAGGTGGCCGGACATAGGAGAGGGGGCGGAACCCCGCCTGCCCGTCTGGGACCACGGCAGGCCCGTCAGTGCCTGTGTTTCGAGCCTCACCAAGGGATGCGACAGAGGGCGGCCGGCTCGCCCGGGGCAGAGGATTTGCGGCGCATGCCTCGTGAGCAGGCTGACATGATGCCCGGCCTCTGCCGCCCCATCATGGCCCGGCGCGGTGCCCGGACCGGATAGAGGCGCGAGTGCATGCATTCGTCACGGGGCGCGCCAACATAAGGCACGGCCATCCGGGCCGCGATACCGACCGACCGCAAGCTTCGTTCATGCAGTTGCATTGAGAGCCGGGTCTGAACAGGCTGACCGAAAATAACCGGAATGGCGGCCTGTCCGTCAGGGGCCAATTCAGACACGCCTTCTTTTCGCCGGGGCATGCCGGTCTCGGCGGAATGCGACGAGGGGTGGGAAAATTCCGTCCTTCGCGCCTTTTCAGAAAGGTTCTAAATTGAAATCGCTCAGATGCCCCAACTGAAAACCCGGACGGGGGCGAAAGTGCTGCCCGCAAGGTACAGTCGGGACGTTCGGTCGTGCGCCTATCCATTTGCGCGGAGCAAAAGGATATATTCTGATCGCTGGATTAATCGAAAGGGTAATGCAGGATACCTAGGCGCCCTCCGGCCCGCCGGTCGGGGGCGTGACCGGACAGGAGGCTGCCCTTAAGGTGAGGGCATACTGATCCGGACAGGCCGATTGCCCATGGCACTGTCACGATTTTCCGTTTGGAGCCAGAAACTGCATTCCGATCTTTCGAAAGCGTCCATGTGATCTCTCCGATGTCCAGAATTCGTTTCGAAAGGGAAAATGCCGGCGCCGCGGCGCCTGAATGCCCGAGCGGGCTCGGTTAGGCCGGGATGCGTCCCCATCTGCGGAAATATCTCGCGCGTCTGCGTCGGGTTCCCGATGACGCCTCCGATTGCGCGGTGCGGGAGATGCTCGACGAGGCGCGGGAACTGGTGGATGCGCTGCGGGTCTACGTGCTTTTGGACCTTGCCCCCGATGCCGTCGCCGCGGCTCGGGGCCGTCCGGGGCGACCGGACCGGATCGATCCCGGTGCGGTCCGGGTGGCGGCGCAATGCGAGACGGTGCGGCTTTTGTCGCTGCCGATCCCGGAGCCCGCCGGCGGTGCCGATCTGGGGTTCCTGATGCTCGAGACCCGGCTGCCGGGCTGGATGCTCTATTCAGATGAGTTGCGATATCTGCACCGCCTCGCGCGGCGCCTGGGCGAGATCCTGAAGGCGAGGGGCCTGCGCCTTGCCGTCGGCGTCGGGGATGGGGCCGCGGGCCATGACGCGCGGTGGCTTGCGGTCGGGGCGGTGCCTCCCGAAGACGGCGCCCCGGCAGGCAAGACGGGGGGCGAGGGCGCAAGCCATCAGGGGCCTGGGGGATGCTCTCGGCCGGGGGGCGAGCGTCAGGCGCAGATGATCGAGAGTTTCGTTCATGACATGGGCAATCTCGTTGCCGTGATCGAGGGATCCGCCCGGATGCTGGGCAGGGAAGTCGGCCGCTCGGCGCATCTTCATCGCATTCTCGAAGCCGACCGCCAGATCCTGGAGATGATGGAGGCGCTCCGCGCGGCCGGCCGCGACGAGATCCGGAATCGCTGGGTCGATCTGGGCCATCTGCTGCGCGCGGCGGCCGATCTGGTGCGGGTGGACTGGCCCGAGGGGATACGCCTCGAGCTCGACCTGCCGCAGGAGGAGGCGCTGGTTCTGGCCGACCCGGTGCAGGTCTCGCGGATCGTGCTGAACCTTCTGCGCAATGCCTGCGACGGGGTGGCACGGAAGACGTCCGGGCGGGCGCCGGAGGGGCTGGTTCGCCTGAGCCTGCGGCGCCAAGACGAGGGGCCGAGCGCCGAGGAGCGGGTCTGGTACGAGCTTTGCGTCGCCGATGACGGGATCGGCATGGATGCCGAGACCCGGCGCAAGATGTTTCTTCCGCATTTCACCCGCAAGGGTGCGGCCGGCAGCGGGCTCGGGATCGCGTTTCTCGATTGCCTGATCCGCGAGCTTGGCGGCCGGATTACGGTCGAGACCGCGCCCGGCCAGGGCACCGTTATCCGTATTTTATGGCCGGAAATAGTCCAGTGAAAAACCGTGGCGCAATTCTCGGTCCATGTGGATTTTGACTTTCCAGACAAATTCCTGAGTTCGGATTTGCAATCCTATGTCTTTCGGGGCGGAATTCCTGACGGCTTCAAGGGGGCGACGGATCCACCCGCACTTTCAGGGCGATCATCCGGATGCGCACGGGCCTATCCGAAAGGATAGCGCTTCCGGGCGGTGAGAGTTCCGAAATGACGGAGAGGCGGAGCGATATGTCGGGGAAAGCCTGTCATGGGTGTCCCGAGGGGGCCGGAAATTGACCCCCCCGAGACGAATGTCAAGTCCGATGCCAGGGTGCGTTGGGGGTAACAGCTAATCCCGGCAGTCTTCGTGGGTGGCGAAGATGGTCTCAACACAACCCGGATACCCCGTCATGCGTCGGATCGCAAACCCTCAGAGACACAATACCTGTCACGAACGGACGGGCGTCCGGATAGGGAACTGTCCTTGCGGGTAGTCGGGGGTGCGTGAGGCTAGGTCCCTTGTTTCAAATTGATTTCGTTATTCTTATGGCCGACCATTTAAGGAAGCTTTTGAGGGGGCATTACTGCCCCGCCCATTTTTGCCCTGGCATTCCATGCCCGGAGGGAGACGGGCCAAGGTGCTTGTCCGGTAGTTTCGTTGCGGGAGTATTTAAGGTGAAACAGTATGCCTTGGGGCGGACGGAATGCGGGGCAGGCCGGATCGAGGTTGCCGGGCAGGCGGGGGTGACGGATCAGGGCAAGCGGCCCGGCCCGGCCTTCGCGATGATGGTCATCTGCGTTCCCGCCGGATGGTTGACGCTGATCGCAGCGCTTCTGCTGGGGTCCTCGCTGCTGATGGCGGTGCTTGCGATGCTGACGGCAATGTGGGGGATCTTCGTTCTCGGCCTGACGGGCTTTCTGGTCGTCGACGCGCTGAGAGAGCGTCGCCGTCATGGACGGGAGGACGAGAGCCTGGCAGAGCGAGTGACAGGCCCGTCCTGCCCTGGACTGCCCGTTCAGGGGGATCGCCTTCGCTGATCTGCAGGGCCTTGGGGCAAGGTTCGTCCGGCTTCGGCGCTTTCCCGAAGGTGCGGGGGCAGGCCGATTGACCGGCTCCCTGCTGCGCCGGGCCCGGCCGGTGACGGCGTCCGCACCGGGTCGTGCGCCTTCGCAGATCGGGGACAGCGCGCGTCCCGTTGCCGGGGCGATCCTCTGTGGGCCGTAGTCGCCGGATTTCGTCAGTCTGCGGCGCTTGGGTCGGAGGGGCTGAGGCCCTGTGCCGGCATGCGCCCGAACGCCCTTCGCCGAAGATCCCACTTCCGGGAACCTCTCTCTCAATTGCCTCGATCCGGCGGGCTGGTCTCGCCGGTTCCGGGGCGTGCGGGACGCGGTCGATCTTGAATTGGCGCGTCGCGGCCACGACGTCAGGTGCGGGCTGCAGCGTCGTCCCGGTACGCAGGAGCGGGCGTTCAATGGCAGGTCTGATCCGGTGCCGGGCATGCGGCGCCTTCGTCGTTCACGCGGTCGGGCCGGGCAACCGGTGGCCCGCCATTGCTGCACCGGGAGGCATTACCCGGTGGCACGGGATGGCGGCTGCGATGACGGCGCTTGATGGGGGCATGCGCTTGGCGCATGCGGGGTCCTGAACGGGACGCGCGACGGCACATGCAGCCCGGAAGGGCGGCGGGATGGCCCGAATTCGGTTCCGCGGGCGCCCTCCGGTCCGACCGGTGCCGCAAACGAGCGGATGGGCTTCTCGGCTATCCCGATGTTCCGTTGCGTCCGGCTCTTCTGCTGGATGTGATTGTCGGCGGCGCTGCAATCGAAGCTGCGGATGCGCAAAGAGTGAGGATGACAAGATGAACGAGGCCAGCGGTCCCGCGATGGCAGGCCCGCGCCTTGCAGGCTGTGCGGGCGACGCCCTCCGCAAGCGGGCGGGGCGTGTTGCGCCCGGGGCTGGGCCTTCCGTTGCGCGGGTGAGGTATGGAATACCGGACTGTCCATCCCGGGGGACGGTTGGTTTCCTGCCCGGGCGCCGCAGAGCGAATCGGCTCTGATCCCGTCGGCCATCGGGCAGTTCCCGGGCGCGCGGAAGGGGGGCCGCCGGTCGGTTCGTGCCCATGATAGTGCCGATCCGCTTTCCGATTTTCGCGACCGCCAAGGTATCGACAGAAATGCCCTCCCAACCGCTTTTCTCTGCCGGACGGAAAGGCCCGGTGGCCAGCGCTGCTCGGCGCCGGTTTCCGGGATCTCCGGACGCGCTCACGATTCGGCGCGGGCCTCACGGTGAAACGCCTTGGGGAAGAAGGCATTTGGACGCGGCGGCGTTTTCTGGCGAGGCGCTTGCGCCGCTTCGGGCGGAAATCCGGCGCGAAAGCGGTCTATCTTTGCGTGGTGAGTTCCGTGGATCATTGAGCCGCCACGGCGGGCAATGTAGTGGTAGGGCTCGCCGCCGGTCTTCCACCACTTCAGGTCCGGCGATTTACATTTTGCAGCGTACCGCTGGGAGACAAACGATGTGTCCCTCGGATACTGCGCCGTCTTCCGATCCCGACACCCGGTACCCCCCCCCGGAGGTCGCGGAGGAGATCGCGGCGCAATCTGGAGCAGTGAAGACGGCCCGCGACCGGTTCCGGCTTGCGGACGGCACGGCCATGCAATGGGCGCTGGAACGCATCTGTGCCATGCTGCGCGTGCCGGAGGACGGCTTCGGTGCGGTTCTGGCCGAGGTGCTGAACGAGTTGACCGCCGTTCTCGGGGCGACGCGGGCAGAAGTGTTGCGGCCGAGCTCCGACGGGCGCTGGCTGTTTCTCGAGATGATCTGGCAGCGGGAGCCGGGGCCCGTCACCGGCGCGGCCCGGATCGAGGCTGCGGCGCTTCCGGTTGCCTGGTGGGCCGCGTTCCACGCCGAGGCGCCTCTGGTCTGCGATGATCTTGCGAATTGCGACCCGGCTTTTTTTCCGGCCAATGCCGCCGCCCTGGCCGGGATCGGTGCGGTGCTGGCGGTTCCGTTCAGCTTCGATGCCCGCTTTGGCGGGGCGCTCCTGCTGTCCGGCCCGGCGGGCCGCCTTCTGCCCGAGGCGGTTCCGACCGAGGCGCTGGCGGCCCTGGCCCAGGCGATCGGCAGCCGTCTAGGCGGTGACGGTCTGGTCGTGCCCGGGGCGGCGGTGCCGCCGCTGTCGGAGGCCGAGAGCCGCGCGGCATCTGCGGTCGATACGGTGATGACCTTCGACGATGACGGGCGCGTGGCCTCTTGTTGCAGCCGGCGCGACCGCGCCCTGGCCGACGGGCTGAAGGGGCTCGCCGGCAAGATGCCCGAGGATTTCCTGCCGCCCGAAGAGGCAACCCGGCTGCGCTCGGCCCTCGAACGCTGCCGCATCGAGGGCCTGACGGCCCCGTTTCCGCTGCGTTTGCCGACCCGGGCCGGAATACGCGAGATGCGGGCAAGGGCGTTCGGGCGGGCAGGGGCCGATACGGCGCCGGACGGGGCCCCGGCCGGTCTCGGCCTGATCCTGCAGGAAGACCCGGGGGCCGAGCCCGGCCGGTGGCATGGCGAGATCTGCGCCCGGGCGATGGAGACGATGAGCGTTCCGGTCGTGATGGCCGACGGCTCCGGTCGCATCTCCTGGGTGAATGCGGCCTTCGAGCGCTGCACCGGCTTCGATTTTTTTGACGCGCTGGGCTCTGTTCCGGCAGAGCTTCTGCAGATCGAGATGCCGGTGGCCGGCGACTGCGCCCGGCTGACCGCTGCGCGTCTGGCGCGCCGTCCGGCCCGTGCCGAAATGAGGTGCCGGACCAGATCGGGCGAGGTCCTCATCCTCGAGGTCTCGATCATGCCGCTCTTCGATGCGGCAGGCACCTGTCTTGGCACGGTCTCGACGGCGACCGATATCGCCGTGCACCCGGCGGGCGAGGCCGGGCTTGCCCTTAGCGAGGGGGTGGTGGCCCATACCGCCTGGGAGAGGCTGGCGAATGCCGCCGAGGCCTTGCCTGACGGCTTTGCCTGTTTCGACGCCGAGGGTCGTCTGGCGATCTGCAATGCCCGGTTTCGCGAGGCTCTGTCGATGGCCGGGACCGCGGTTGTGCCGGGCCTGGGCTTTCGCGAGATCTTCGAGGGCGCGCTGGCCCGGCTCATGCCCCGGAGCGATCCGGCGCAGCGGGCCCGCTGGATCGCGGGTCGGAGTGAGGGGCGGGTTCTGGAGGGCGCGCTCCGCGATGGAAGCTGGCTGCGGCTGAGCGCATTGCTGAGCCCGGATGGCGGCTGCGTCGTGTTGTGCACCGATATCACCGCGCTCCGGCGCGAGGCCCGGAGAACCCGCGAGAAGCTGATCGCGGCGATGGAGGCCTCGGCCGACGGCGTTGCCATCACCGACAGCTCGGGTGCATATCTCTACATGAACCGGAGCTTTCGCGAGATGCTCGGGATCGGCGCCGGGGTCGATGTCAGGGCCCGTCTCTGGCAGGAGTTTCATTCCGAGGAGGAGGCCGCGCGCATCCGGGCGGTATCGACGGGGCCGTTGCGGAGCCGTGGTATCTGGAGCGGTCGGGTGGTCGCCCGCAGAGCCGATGGCGAACCCGTCGACCAGGAAGTTTCGGTGGTCCGGCAGGCCGATGGCTGCAAGCTCTGCATCTGCCGCGACAGGTCCGAGTGCGGTCGGCGCGTGCGGGATGAGGCGGGCCTGCGCGAAGAGCTGCAGCTGGTGCAGCGCCGTCAGGTCATCGCCCAGGTTACGGCCGGGCTGATGCATGACTTCAACAACCTTCTGGCGACGGTGTCCGGCTCGGCTTTGCTGTTGCGCGGCGGGGACGATGCCGAGCGCAATATCGCGCGCATCCTTGCCGCCAGCGAGCAGGCCGGGGCGCTGGTCAACCGGCTCGCCTCGCTCGAGCAGCGCGCGCCCCGTCCCGGCCTGATCGACCTGCGCCGTCCGCTCGAGGAGGCGGTCAGCCTGGTCCGGGCCGGGGCCCATGACAGGCTCGGGCTCACGCTCAGCTTGCCGCGCGAGCCGATGCCCGCGGTTGCCGATCCGACCGATGTGATCCAGGTGTTCCTGAACCTGCTTCTGAACGCGCGCGACGCGATCTGCCGCCGGACCCTCGGGACCTGCCGCGGCGAGATCTCCGTGACGGCCGAACTGGCCCATGGGCGCGCCCTGCGCCGCAAGCTCCGGATCGGCCAGCTCTTGCCGGACCGGCGCTACTACCTTCTAAGCGTTACCGATAACGGCTCGGGCATCAACTGGGCGGTCCGCCGGCGCCTGTTCGAGCCCTATTTCTCGACCAAGGGCAACCAGGGCACCGGCCTGGGGCTGTCGATCGTCGAAGGCGCGGTGACCGAGAATGGCGGGGCCATCGGGTTGCAGAGCCGCTGCGATTGCGGCACCCGGTTCAGCGTGTATTGGCCTGTGGCCTCCGCCGCGCCGCAGGACGATGCGCGTGCGGCAGGGCCGCCCTGCGGTCGACTGGCCGGCAACAGGATATTGCTGGCCGATGGCGATCAAGATGCCTTGCGCATCCTGTCGGCTTATCTTGAAACTGCCGGCGCTGAGGTGGCGGCAAGCAACAACCCAGAGGATATTCTGGAGGCCGTCCGCAGCGATCCGGAGAACTGGGATCTTCTGGTGACGGATTTCGATATGCCGAGGCTGACCGGAGCTGACCTGGCTGCCGCGGTGCGCAGATATGCGCCGGGCCTGCCGACCTTGCTGGTCACGGCCGTGGCCGACTGGCATCTGCGATCTGGAGCGGCCTGCCGCGATCTGTTTTCCGGTGTCCTCGGCAAGCCGGTTGCCTCGGCCGATCTTATCGCTGGGGCCGTGGCTGCGATTGGAGGAAGACAGACGGAACGATGACGATAAAGGTATTGGTTGCCGACGATCACGAACTTCTGCGGGATACGCTGGAGCTTTATTTTCAACAGTCCGACGGGGTCGATGCAGACTTCGTCGGCGACTACCCCTCCGCGCTGGAAAAGATGCAGGGAGAGACGGAATACGATCTCGTTCTGCTGGATTACAGCATGCGCGGCATGAACGGTCTCGAAGGGTTGAAGGCCGCGCTCGGGGTCGCCGGGTCGAACCGTGTGGCGCTGATGTCGGGCATCGCACCCCGCGATGTGGCGGCCGAGGCGCTCAATCTCGGGGCGGCGGGGTTTCTGCCGAAGACGCTCTCGGCGAAGTCGCTGCTGAGTGCCGTGCGTTTCATGGCCGAGGGCGAGCGCTATGCGCCGATCGACTTCCTGATGGGTGAGGACCAGGCGAGCCTGGCAAACCCGCTGGCCGAAAAGCTTCTGAGCCGGGAGGTTCAGGTGTTGCGGCGGCTTCGGGCGGGGATGTCGAACAAGGAAATCGCCCGCGAGTTGGGTGTCACCGAGCCCACGGTCAAGCTTTACCTGAAATCGCTTTTCCGCAAGATCAACGTCAATAATCGCACCCAGGCCGCGCTGTTCGCGCAGGAAAACGGCCTGTTCTAGCGCCGGCGGGCCGCCGGTGCCGAGGCGACTGACCGTGCGCCCCTCTGCGGCAGGTCTGTCCGGGCGCTGGCCGTGCCGGTTCGGCTCCCGACGCGTCTATCCCCGCCGCTTCGGCCCTGTCGATGCGCCCGGGGCCGCGCGCTGCCCGGCGCGAGCTGCGGATCCGGTGTCGCGTGGCGGGAGGAGAGGCAAAGCGGCGGCGCTTCGGACCGGAACGGCAAGCGCCGCCGCAGCCCTGCTCCCGATATTTCTCCCCGGATGCCCTTGGCGCCGGAATGTTTCCTGTCCATTGTGACAGGTCTCGGGAACCGGCTGCAACCCGAAACAGGGGATGGGAGCGGGCCTGCACTTCGCATCAGAAAAGGGGGCTGTTGTCTTCGGCAGGAACCTGCCGCTCGGCATCAGATCATGCTCAGGATTGTCTGTTCCTGCAAAAGCGGGACTGGACGAGGCCGCCGGGCTTTTCAGCCGGAGCCTTTCACCGATGCGCATGCCGATCGCCCATGTCCGGCAAATGCCGCTGTTCCCGCCCGGTTCGGTCGGGAGCAGGTGGCCTGCCCCCGGAAAACTGGTCCTCTCTGAAGTGGCCTTGCGAGCCGGATGGAGGAGGAGGAATGAGACAAGAGAGACACAATCTGGAGGAGAGCGTCGCGAAGCTTCGGCAGGTTTATGTACCGGTATCGCGGGCTTGCCCGGTGGCGGAGGCCGTGCGGTGACGCGGGTCATCTGCTACCGCTGACGTAAGGCATTCGGCTGATTGAAGACCGGCCAGGTGAAGCCTCACGACGCGTCGCCCGGCTATAGGCCGCCAGGTCCAGAGGTCACGCAGGGCCTTCCGGAAACGCTTCGTCGGCCGCCACGATGGGTAGCTCTGAGACCCGTCATGCACGAAGACTGAAACCGGACCACCCAATGGGGGCAGGCCACATCATATCGAACAGCACGATATATCGAACAGCACGATGCCACCCGAGTACGGAACGGCCGCGGCTTTTAGGGATCCAAGCGCAGAGTGCAAATCTGGTCGGGCAACGGATAACCTCCACCTCTTCCTTCAGGCGGCGGTTCTACCTGCGACGTTCGGCCAGTTCCGCGGCCTGCGCCTGTTGCCGACGGATCGCCTCGGCCGAGCCAGCGGCGGCCATTTCGAGCCGCCACCCTTTCAGCTGTGACGACGTCATGCCGAGCTCGCGCGCGACACTGGTCTGGGTGGGCCGGGCTCCGACGGGCGGGCGACGGCCTGTTCCTTGAACTCGGCGGTGAAGTGACGGCGGGGGTGTCTGCTCATGTGGGATCCCTCTCTCAGCGAGTGCGATAACTCCCAGTCGGGGATTCGCGGGCAAGCTCAAACAGAAGGATGCCAAGGTCTTCTTCCAGCGCCTTCACGCGGGCGCTGAGGCTGGATTGCGCCACGCCGAACGCATTGTCGGCGTGGCGGAAGTTGAGCTATTCGGCGACGGCGAGCGTCTGGATCAGCGAAGCCATGGGAATGCGCCCACCAGCACGCGCAGAGTATTGCCTGTAATGCGTGTTATTGAGGTCTCGTCTCTGCATTCGAGGCCAATCGCTTGTTTACTTCACGGCAGCGTTGCCACCATCGGCGAACAGAGCTGATCCGGTGACGAAGCTGGCCATGGAACTGGCAAGGAAAAGATCAGAAGAAGGCCAACGCCTCTATGAGCCGTAAGGGCGATTGCTTGGAGTTCAAGCAGGTCCGCGCCAGCGCCTTCGAACGGTCCGGGGGACCGTTCGAAGGCGCAGAACGCACCGATGGAGAGCGTCTTCGGCTTGCTCAAGAACGAACCGGTCCACCGCACCAGGTTCCGGTCGCGCCAAAAGGCGAAGGCCGCGCTGTTCGAGTACATCGCGATTTTCTACAATCGCCGGCGCCGCCATTCGAGCATCGGTTCCCGCACGCCCGAACAGGCAAGGATCGACATGGCCGCCTTGATGGCCGCATAGTGAACATCAGTCCGGGATCCGGGGGCAAGCTCACCCCAGGCTGTCCGCCAAGACCGGAGAATGCGCCCCGGCCGACTCGAGGATGGCTTCCTGTGCGCGGCCGGTCACGCGCTTCATCACGTGCCAGCCGATTAAACGATTGTGCAGCAAACCGCCTTTTCCGTCATGGACATGTACGGCAAGCCAACCCCAGCACCTAGGCAGCATGCGGTGGTCGGCGGCATATAGGCTATTTTTGGCGGAAATCAGCGGTAATGGCGGAGAGACAGGGATTCGAACCCTGGGACCCCGTGAAGGGTCAACGGTTTTCGAGACCGCCCCGTTCGACCACTCCGGCACCTCTCCGCACGCCCGTGGCCTTGTGGAGCGGTCATGTAGTGGCAACGGCGACCACGTGCAACCGGTTTTTCATGCAGAGGAGGAAACTTAATTCCGGATCTGCGGCGCTGTTGGATTTCCGGCCGCTTCGCGATAGCTCTGAAAGCGCCATGAAACGGAGCCGCCGATGTCACGCCTCGTTGCTGCAATCGCTCTGATCGTTGTCCTTGCCGTGGGAGCGGCGCGGGCTGACGACGGGGCAGGGGCTGCCTCGCTGCAGGCGCTTGTCGAGGCGCTGGCCTTGCCCGAGCTTGTCGAGGTCATGCGCGAGGAGGGGCTGGCCTATGGCGAGGGGCTCGAGGACGAGCTCTTTCCCGGCCGCGGCGGGGCCCGCTGGGAGACGACGGTAAACCGCATCTATGACGGCGGCCGAATCGAGGCCGAGATGCGCGAGGCGCTCGACCGGCGCCTGGGCGAGGCCGAGATCGCGCCCCTGGTTGCCTTCTTCACCTCGCCCCGGGGCGCCCGGATCGTTGCGCTGGAACTCTCGGCCCGGCGGGCGATGCTCGATCCCGAGATCGACAAGGCCAGTCGCGAGCGGCTGGAGGAGATGCAGGCCGATGGCGATCCGAAGCTCGAGCTTGTCGGTCGTTTCATTGCCGCCAATGGCCTGATCGAGGCCAATGTCGCAGGCGCGCTGAACGCCAATTACGCCTTCTATACGGGGCTCGTCGATGGCCGTGCCTTCGACTACCCGGTGATCGAGGCGCAGATCCTCGACGATATCAGGCGCCAGGCACCCGAGATTCGCGAGGACACCCGGACCTGGCTCTTTTCCTATCTGACGATGGCCTATGCACCGCTCGACGCCGCAACGATGGAGGCCTATATCGGGCTGTCCGAGACCCGGCCCGGCCAAGATCTGAACGATGCGCTTTTCGAGGCGGTCGAAACCGTGTTCCAGAGCATCTCGCATGAGCTGGGACTGGCCGCAGCGCGGTTCATCGCCGGGCAGGATCTCTGACAGCCTGCGGCGGGGCGGTTCGCGGCGCCGGCGCTGGGCGGGCTTGACTTGAGGGGCGAAATCGCCGATACGCACGGCTCTGGTCCGGACTGCGCTCGCGCGCGGTGATCTGGACCTTTCGCGATAGACGACATATTGACAACGCTCCGAAGGGAGCACGCTGTCCGGGGTGCGCAGCAGCGCGCGAACGCCGCCAGGGGCGGGGCCGAAGGACGCGGCGGTAAGAAGGAAATGGCCGATGTTTGCGGTCCTCAAGACCGGTGGCAAGCAGTACAAGGTGCAGTCCGGTGACGTTCTGCGCGTCGAGAAGCTTGCAGCCGAAGCCGGTGAGACGGTTCAGTTCAACGAGATCCTGATGCTGGACGGCCAGGTTGGCGCGCCGACCCTCGATGGCGCCGCAGTGCAGGCCACCGTGATCGACCAGATCAAGGGTGACAAGGTCATCCATTTCGTCAAGCGCCGCCGTAAGCACGGTTCGCAGCGCACCAAGGGCCACCGCCAGCAGCTGACGCTTCTGCGCGTGACCGAGATCCTCGCCTCGGGCGGTGCCGAGACCGGCGTCAAGGCCGCGATCGGGGCCGGGTCTGTTGCGGGTGCTGCCTCGGCCGAACCCAAGGCTGCCAAGGCGAAGGCGCCGAAAGCTGCCGAAGCCGCCGCGCCTGCCGCCGGCGACGACCTGAAGAAGCTGCCCGGTGTCGGCCCGGCGATGGAAAAGAAACTGCACGAGGCCGGGGTGACCCGCTTTGCGCAGATTGCCGCCTGGACCGATGAGCAGGTGGCCGCGATGGATAGCCGTCTCGGCCTGAAGGGCAAGATCGTGAACGATGGCTGGGTGGCGCTTGCCAAGGACCTGGCCGGCAAGGCCTAAGCGAGAGGAGAGGACGACATGGCACACAAGAAAGCAGGCGGCTCCTCGCGCAACGGGCGCGACTCCGCCGGTCGCCGTCTCGGCGTGAAGATCTATGGCGGCCAGGCGGTCGCTTCGGGCAATATCATCGTCCGTCAGCGCGGCACCAAGTTCTGGCCGGGCGAAGGCGTGGGCATGGGCAAGGACCATACCATCTTCGCGACCTGCGAAGGCGCCGTGGCCTTCAAGAAGGGCCTCAAGGGGCGCACCTTCATTTCGGTTCTCCCGGTGGCGGAGGCCGCCGAGTAAGCCGAAACCTCAGGGCGACGAAAATTGGGGGATCGGCGTAAGCCGTTCCCCTGTTTTCGTTTGAAAAACCGGAGGGACAGATGACGGCAGGCGCCTCTCGGCGCCCCGAAGGGTCCGCAGCCGGAACGTCATCCGACGGGACGGTCCTGCGACGGTCTTCGGGGAAGGACGGGCGCCTTGTACCGCGCCGGGGCGGTCGCCATCTTGGTCCCGGAACCCGCCTGCGGGCGGCACGCGCCCGTCGCCGTCCGGGCGCTGCAGTGAAGACCGGGGCGCCAGCTGGCGGCCCGGCGGTCCTCTCGTGCTTTTCGGAGGAGGAAAGCCATGAAACTCGACCTTATCCCTCCCCAGCCTGCGGTCGCGGCCGAACGCTTCGTGCTGCGTCCGGTGCGCCGGTCGGATGCCGGGTTGCTGTCGCTTTACACCAGCGACCTCCGGGTGGCCCGGTTCACCCGGTCTATCCCGCATCCGCTGCCGCCGGGCGCCACCGAGGCCTTCATCCACCGTGCGCAGGATCCCGAGCGCAGCGAGGATGTCTGGGTGATGGACGGGGCCGAGCAGGGGCTTTCCGAAGTTCTGGGCGTGATCGCGCTCGACCGGATGGAGCGCGATCAGTCCGAGATCGGCTACTGGGTCGCGCCCGCCTTCTGGAATACCGGCATCGCCTCCGAGGCGGTGGGCGCGCTGCTGGCGGCCAATCCGCAAAAGGCCAAGACGGTCTTTGCCGAGGTGTTCCAGGACAATCCCGGATCGGCGAGGGTGCTGACCAATGCCGGTTTCGAATATATCGGCGATGCCGAGGCCTATTCGGTGGCGCGGGAGGCCAAGGTGGCCACCTGGACCTACCTCAAGAAGCTCGACTGAGCGATGTGGGGCGCGGCGGCGGACGGATTTCGGGTCGAGACGCCGCGCCTTGTCCTTCGGGCGTTCCGACCTGCGGATCTCGATGCGCTGATGCGGATCGGCCGGGATCCGCGCGTGGCCCGGATGATGTGCAGCCTTCCGGTGCGCTGGACCCGGCGGCAGGCCGCGACCTGGGTTGCGCGCTCGTGCTTTCGGGGCGAGCCCGCCTTCCGGCTGGCCATCGAAGGGCGCAATGACGAGTGCAGTGAGGGGCTGGTGGGCGTGGCGGGGATTGCCGGCGCGCCGGTCTCGCTGGCCTACTTTCTCGATCCCGCGGTCTGGGGCCGGGGTTATGCCACCGAGGCGATGCGCGGTTTTCTGGCGACGGTCTTCGCGCGCTTTCCCGGGCTCGACGTGCTGGCGGCCGATCATTTCGCTGACAATCCCGGATCGGGCCGCGTGCTCGGGAAGCTCGGCTTCGAGCGGCTCGGATGCGGCACCGGTCGGTCGCTGGCGCGGCTTGAGCCCGCGCCCAATATCCACTATCGCCTGATACGCGCAAAATTCGAGGCTCTTCATGAAATTCCTTGACCTCGCAAAGGTCTATATCCGCTCGGGCAGCGGCGGGAACGGCTGTATCAGCTTCCGCCGCGAGAAATATGTCGAGTTCGGCGGCCCCGATGGCGGCGATGGCGGCCGCGGCGGCGATGTCTGGGTCGAGGCGGTCGAGGGGCTGAACACCCTGATCGACTTTCGTTACCAGCAGCATTTCTTCGCCCAGAACGGTCAGGGCGGCATGGGCCGCCAGAAATCGGGCGCCTCGGGCCGCGACATGGTGCTGAAGGTGCCGGTCGGCACCGAGATCCTCGAGGAGGACGAAGAGACGGTGGTCGCCGACCTGACCGAGCTCGGCCAGCGCGTTCTGCTGGCCCAGGGCGGCAATGGCGGCTGGGGCAACCTGCATTTCAAGACCTCGACCAACCAGGCGCCGCGCCGGGCCAATTCCGGGCAGGAAGGGGTCGAGCGCACGCTCTGGCTGCGGCTCAAGCTGATCGCCGATGCGGGGCTTCTGGGGCTGCCCAATGCCGGCAAGTCGACCTTCCTGGCCGCGACCTCGAATGCCCGGCCGAAGATCGCCGATTACCCGTTCACGACGCTGCATCCCAATTTGGGCGTGGTCGGCGTCGACGGGGCCGAATTCGTCATTGCCGACATTCCCGGCCTGATCGAGGGCGCCCATGAGGGGCGCGGTATCGGCGACCGCTTCCTCGGCCATGTCGAACGCTGCGCGGTGCTTCTGCATCTGATCGACGGCACCTCCGAGGATGTCGCGGCCGATTGCAGGACGGTTCTGACCGAGCTCGAGCTTTACGGCGGCGATCTGGCCGACAAGCCGCGGGTGACGGTGCTGAACAAGATCGACAGTCTCGATGACGACGAGCGCGCCGAGAAGCGCGCCGCGCTGGAAGAGGCCTCGGGCGGGCCGGTGATGCTGATGTCGGGCGTTGCGCGCGAGGGCGTGACCGAGGTACTGCGCGCGCTGCGCGCCCGGATCGACGACGACCGGCTGCGCCTGAAGCGCGAAGACAGCGGGGAGGGCGAGGCGTGGCGTCCCTGATCGCGACCCGTCGGCTGGTCGTCAAGATCGGCTCGGCGCTTCTGGTCGACCGGAGCACGGGCCGCCTGCGCGCGGACTGGCTGAAGGGGCTGGCCGAGGATGTGGCGATGCTGAAGGCGCGCGGCACCGATGTGGTGCTGGTCTCGTCGGGCTCGATCGCGCTGGGGCGCGGCGTTCTCGGGCTGGGGCTCGGCGCCTTGCCGCTCGAACAGAGCCAGGCCGCCGCCGCGGTCGGCCAGATCCGGCTGGCCCGCGCCTATGAGGATTGCCTGGAGCCCCACGGGATCACCACCGCGCAGGTGCTGGTGACGCTCGAGGATACCGAGGACCGGCGGCGCTATCTGAACTCCCGCTCGACGATGGAGACGCTGCTGGGGTTCGGCGCGGTGCCCATCGTCAACGAGAACGACACCATCGCCACCGACGAGATCCGCTTCGGCGACAATGACCGGCTCGCGGCGCAGGTTGCGGTGACGGTGGGGGCCGATGTGGCGGTGCTGCTGTCGGATGTCGACGGGTTCTATACCGCGAACCCGATGCAGGATCCCGAGGCGCATCGCTTCGATCTGATCGAGGAGATCACACCAGAGATCGAGGCGATGGCGGGCGATGCCGGATCGGGGCTCTCGAAGGGGGGCATGAAGACCAAGCTGATGGCGGCCCGGACCGCGACCGGTGCGGGCTGTGCGCTGGCGATCACCGAGGGCTCGCGGATGCGGCCCCTGAAGGCGCTGGAAGAGGGCGCGGCCTGTACTTGGTTCCGCCCCAAGGGCGATCCGCGTGCCGCGCGCAAGGGCTGGATCGCGGCGATGAAGCCGCGTGGCTTCGTCCGGGTCGACGAGGGCGCGGCCGGGGCGCTGAAACGCGGCAAGTCGCTTCTGCCCGCGGGCGTGACCGAGGTGACCGGCGATTTCGGCCGCGGCGAGCCGGTCGCGATCCTCGGGCCGCAGGGCGAGGGGCTTGGCGCCGGACTTTCGCGCTATACTTCTGCCGAGGCGCGGCTGATCCTGGGATGCCGCTCGGGTGACATCGAGGCGATCCTCGGCTATCCGGGACGCGCGGCGCTCATTCACAGGGACGACATGGCGATATGAAGGACATCACCGAAATCCATTCCCTCATGGCCGATCTCGGCGCCCGTGCCCGGGCGGCCTCGGCCGAACTGGCCTTCGCGGCGCCCGAGGCCAAGCGCCGGGCGCTGGAGGCGGCGGCCGATGCCGTGCTGCGCCACAAGCCGCAGATCCTTGCCGAGAACGCGACCGACATGGAATACGGCCGCGACAAGGAGCTGAGCCCGGCGATGCTGGACCGGCTGATGCTGAACGAGGCCCGGATCGACGCCATCGCCGCGGGCCTGCGTGCGGTTGCCGCCCAGCCCGACCCGGTGGGGCAGGTTATGGCGGAATGGGACATGCCCTCGGGCCTGCATATCCGCCGGGTGCGCACGCCCCTGGGCGTGATCGGCGTGATCTATGAAAGCCGTCCCAATGTCACCGCCGACGCGGGCGCGCTGTGCCTCAAGGCCGGAAATGCGGTTATCCTGCGCGGCGGCTCGGAAAGCTTCCATTCCTCGGGCGCGCTGCATGAATGCCTGGTGGCGGGGCTTGCAAAGGCGCGGCTGCCCGAGGATGCGATTCTGCGCGTGCCGACCCGCGACCGCGCGGCGGTCAGCGAGATGCTGACGCTCACGCAATATATCGACGTGATCGTGCCGCGTGGCGGCAAGGGGCTTGTCGGCCTCGTCCAGCGCGAGGCGCGGGTGCCGGTCTTCGCCCATCTCGAGGGCATCGTGCATATCTATGTCGACAAGGCCGCCGATCCGGCCAAGGCGCTGTCGGTGGTACTGAACGCCAAGACCCGGCGCACCGGCATCTGCGGCGCGGCCGAATGCCTGCTGATCCACAAGGACGTGGCCGCGACGCTTGGCGCCGATCTGGTCGCGGCGCTGGTCAAGGCTGGGGTGCGGGTCCATGCCGACAAGGCGCTGGCCCGTCTGCCGGGCACGGTGCCCGCCACCGCCGAGGATTGGGGGCGGGAATATCTCGACATGGACATCGCCGCCAGGGTGGTGGGCGATATCGACAGCGCGATCGAACATATCCGCGCCTATGGCTCGGGCCATACCGATGCCATCCTGACCGAGGACGATGCGGCGGCGGCGCGGTTCTTCGAGCGGCTCGACAGCGCGATCCTGATGCGCAATGCCTCGACCCAGTTCGCCGATGGCGGCGAATTCGGGATGGGGGCCGAGATCGGGATCGCGACCGGCAAGCTTCATGCCCGCGGGCCGGTCGGCGCCGAACAGCTGACGAGCTTCAAATACCTCGTCGAGGGCGACGGCACGCTCCGGGCCTGAGGTCCGGAGGCGAGGCCTGGAGGAAAGGCCCGGGGAAAGGGCCGGAGGAAAAGCCCGGGGGCGCGGGGCAAAGCGGCCATCGGTTCCCGGGGCTTCGTCTTCGGACGGGCGTCGGCTCAGAAGGCCAGTGTCAGCCAGGTGTCGTCGTGATCGAGCGACAGCCGTCGCCCCAGGGCGGACAGCGCCATCGGCAGAAGCGCGAATTGCACTTCGGCGGGGCGGAGGTCTTCATGGGAGGGGCGACCATCGCTCAGCGGCGCCCAGAGCCGGGGGTCGAGCGTCATCCTCTCGGCCTCGGCCGCCAGGGTGACGCCACCGTCACGCCAGTTCAGCGCGATCCGGCCGCCGCGGGGCAGGGCGGTCTCGGCGCAGAGGACCGACAGAAGCGCGCTTTTGGCCGCGCTTCGGCTCAGCGCGGCGGGCGGGTCGGCGGTGACGCTCAGCCGGGTGCCGCCGTAATAATCCGCAAGGATTTCGCAGACTTCGCGCCCGGCCACCTCGGCATCCTCGCTGGCGGCACCGAAGGCGAGGCGGAACATCCGGATCCGGGCATTGGCGCGGGCGACGCTGTCGGAAATCAGCGCCAGTTCCTCGCCCGGCGCCTCGCCGGGGGCGTCGGCCGCGGCCATGGCCAGAAGCTCCATCCCGTTGCCGATGGCGCCGATCGGGCTGATAAGATCGTGGCAGATGCGCGAGCCCACGAGCGCGGTGAGATCAGACATGCGACACCGCCGGGATGGCCCACAGGAGAGTGACGATGAGACCGATGAATGCGATTCTCGAACCCGGAATGCTGGTGCGCCATCCCGGAGAGCCGGATTGGGGGCTGGGCCAGGTGCAATCCGTGATCGGCGCACGTATCACGGTGAATTTCACCGATGCGGGAAAGGTCGTCATCGACGGAACGCGGATCGAGCTCATGCCTGTCTTTTCGTCCTGAACATTTCGATGGGCTCAAGCTGCCCCATCATCGTTAATGGTATATTAACGTGATCGCTGTCGCTGGTGTCGTGGCAGTATGCGGCTGAGGCTGTGGCCAGGTCGGGTGGCGCGGTTGCACTTGTTCCGGCGGCGCCCTAGAAGCGGGCGACAGTCTCTGCAGGGGGTGAGGCATGCAGCCGCCCGACGATTTCTTTGAGCTGCGCCTCGCCCGGTCCGAGGCCGATCTGATGGCCGCCCAGCGTCTGCGCTACGAGGTGTTCGTGGCCGAGCTGGGGGCGGACGGCCCGCTGGTCGACCATGAGGCGCGGCTTGAACGCGACGATCTCGACCCGCATTTCGACCATCTGCTGCTGATCGACAGCCGACGCGACGCGGCGACGCTCGATCATGTGGTGGGGGTCTACCGGCTTCTGACATCCGAAAGGGCGGCGGAGATCGGGCGGTTCTACAGCGAGGACGAATACGATCTGTCGGCGCTGAAGGCCTCGGGGCGGCGGCTGCTGGAGCTGGGACGCTCCTGCGTGCATCCCGATTATCGCGGCGGAACCGCGCTCTATCACCTGTGGAACGGGCTGGCCGATTACGTGCTCGACCAGGAGATCGAGGTCCTGTTCGGGGTGGCGAGCTTTCACGGCACCGATGCCGGGGCGCTGGCGCAACCGCTGTCCTATCTGCACCACCGCCATCTCGCGCCGCCCGAGCTTCGGGCGCGGGTGCTGCCCGATCATTTCCAGCGCATGGATCTGATGCCCGAGACCGCGCTCGACCGCAAAGGCGCGATGCTGGCGATGCCCGCGCTCATCAAGGCCTATCTGCGGCTGGGCGGATTCGTCGGCGAGGGGGCGTTCATCGACCGCGCCTTCAACACCACCGATGTCTGCCTCCTGATGGATACGGCGAGGATGAACGCCAAGAGCCGCTCGCGCTACATGCGGGGGCAGGAGTGACGACCTGGCGGGGGGCGCCGCCGCCCGACATGCCGCGGATCGGGGCGGCGGGCTGGTTGCGGGTCGGGCTGCGCGGCGCCGGGCTGATCGGGCTGCTGGTCCTTGGCATGGCCCTGACGCTGCCCCTGCGGCTGATCGAGCGGCCGCTTTTCGGGCTGAGGCGCCCGGTCACGCCCTGGATCACGCAAGCTGTCAGCCGCGCCGCGCTGGCGATCCTCGGATTGCGCTACCGGAGGCGCGGAAGGCCGATGCAGGCGCGCGGTGCGCTGGTCGCGAACCATGCCTCCTGGCTTGACATCTTTTCGCTGAACGCGGGCGGGCGGGTCTATTTCGTGTCGAAGGCCGAGGTCGCGGACTGGCCCGGCATCGGCTGGCTGGCCCGCGCGACGGGGACGGTCTTCATCGCGCGCGACCGGCGCGAGGCGAAGGCGCAGGCCGATCTCTTCGAGGCGCGGCTGAGGGCCGGTCACCGGCTGGTCTTCTTTCCCGAGGGCACGTCGACCGATGGCCGGCGGGTTCTGCCTTTCAAGTCGACGCTGTTCGCGGCCTTCCTCGGGGCCGAGCTGCGCGGGATCCTCTCGGTGCAGCCGGTGACGGTGATCTATACCGCGCCCGAAGGCGAGGACCCCGCCTTTTACGGTTGGTGGGGCGATATGGGCTTCGGGCCGCATGCGCTGAAGCTTCTGGCCTCGCCCCGGCCGGGGGGGGTGGAGCTGGTCTACCACCCGCCGCTGAAAGTGTCGGAATTCGCCGACCGCAAGGCGCTGGCGCGGGCCTGCGAAGCGGCGGTGCGTCGCGCGGCGCCGACGGCCTGAGGCAGAGCCCGGCCAATCCCGAAACGGGCCTCGGCCGGGGCAGTGGATGGGGGCCGTCGGGCTCAGCCCATATGGGCGATCAGCGCACCAAGGGCTGCCGCGGCATCGTCCTCGCGCCAGATCTCCTCGCCCAGGGCGAAGAAATCGGTGACCGGGCTCAGGGTCGCGACGGTGGCCGCATCAAGTGCGCCCTCGGCCACGACCGGGATCTCGATCATTTCCGACCACCAGCCGAACAGATCGGCCTCGGCCCGGCTGCCATCGCCCAGCCCGCTTTCGCCCGCCGGTCCGAAGGCGATGTAATCGGCCCCGGCCTCGCCCGCGCCGATCCCGTCATGGCGCGAGGCGCCGCAGAAGGCGCCGACGATCGCATCGGCGCCAAGCAGCTTGCGCACCTTGCGGACGCTGCGCGCGCCGTCGGTCAGATGCACACCGTCCAGCCCCAGCCGCTCAACCAGCCCGACATGGGCGTCGATCACCAGCGGGATGTCGCGGGCATGGGCGGTCTCGCGCAGCGCATCGGCGGCGCGGGCCACGAGATCCTCGTCATGGCTGGCCATGGACAGGCGCAGACAGGCGACCTCATGGGCGTCGAGCACCGCGGCAAGGCGCGGCGCGAAGCTGTCGGGATCGAAGGCAGGCGGGGTGATCAGGTAGATCTGCGGGCGCTCGGGTTCGGCCATTTTCGGGCTCCTCTTATCCGTGGCGCCGCTATAGCGGGGTTTTTTCCGGTTGGCTACGGTTGGCCTGCCCGCGCGCAATGCGATGGAGGAGGGCGCGCGCCTGCGAGAGTATCTTGCGTCCGTCCCTGGTCGCGGGGCGCCGCTCCCCGGATCGGTATCGACCGGGACAAAGCCTGGCATCCGCCGCCCCGCAGGACCGCGCGCCGGGCAGCGCCCGCGCGAACGGGATCGACGCGGCGCCCGCGCCCTGCCAAAGCTGCGGCTCATGATGTCGCCGCCGACCATCCGTGCTTCGCTGAAAGGGCCGGCCCCCTCGGGTTCGGCCGGAGGCTTGTCGGTTGGCTCCCGGTCGAGGCCATGGGCCCGTCCGGCTTGCCCTTTCGGCGGGCAACGCGTATCACCCCGCCGTTTTTCAAGGAAGCAAGCCCCATGACCGCCAACCAGCCCGTCTTTGTCCTCGTCCGCCCTCAGATGGGCGAAAACATTGGGGCGGCGGCGCGTGCGATGTGGAATTTCGGGCTCGACCGGATGCGTCTGGTCGCGCCGCGCGACGGCTGGCCCAATCCGCGCGCGGTGGCGCTGGCCAGCGGTGCCGGGCGGCTTCTCGACCATGCCGGGATCCATTCCACAACGGCCGAGGCGATTGCCGATTGCGACTATGTCTTTGCCACCACGGCACGGCCGCGCGGCCTGACCAAGCCCGTCGTCACGCCCGAACAGGCGATGACCGAGACCCGCGCCCTGCTGGCCGCCGGGCGCCGGGTGGCGGTGCTGTTCGGGCCGGAGCGCGCCGGGCTTGAAAACGACGACATCGCGCGCGCCAATGCCATCGTGAACGTGCCGGTGAATCCGGATTTCGCCTCGCTCAATCTGGGCCAATGCGTCCTGCTCAGCGCCTATGAATGGCGGCGCCAGACCGCCGGGATCCTGCCCGAACGTCTGGAACTGGCGGGGGCCGATCCGGCCAGCCTGCAGGATGTCGAGAAACTGGCCGAGCATTACGAGGAGCGGCTGTCCGAGGCCGGGTTCTTCTTTCCCGAGACCAAGGCGCCGGGGATGAAGATCGCGCTGCGCAACATGTGGAGCCGGATGCCGCTGACCCGGCCCGATGTGCAGATCCTGCATGGAATGCTGCGGCAATTGACACGGGCGCGGGGCCGCGGCGAGTGACTTGCGGTGCCGCGCCCGCCCGCCTAGTCTCGCCGCGCAAGACGGAGAGGGGCCGATGAGCAAGACCCGCAGCAAGCCGAAGACCCGCAGCATTTTCGAGGAGGTCGGCACCGAGGCGCCGCCCGAACGGCCGGTGGTCCAGCCCGGTGCCATCGACCGCGCCGCCCGGCGCGGCGCGCGCGGGGCCGTCGCCTGGTGGCTGATCTCGGTCTTCGTGCTGATCGCCGCGATGCTGATCGCGGGCGGCGTGGCGCGGCTGACCGGCCATCCGGCGAGCCTGCCGGGCTTCGGTCCGCTTTACGGCAAGTTGCCTCCGCTCGACGCTTCGGGCTGGTCTGCCGCCTTCGAGCGCTTCACCGCGGCCGGAGGCACGGCCGATCTCGCGGGCTTCCGGACGCTTTACTGGTGGGACTGGGGCATCCGGCAGGCGGGCACGCTTGCGGCGCTGGTCTGGGCGCTGGGCAGTCTCGGGTTTCTCGCCTTCGGCAAGCTGCCCAAGGGCTGGGCGGTCCGGCTTCTGCCGCTTGGCGGCACCATCCTCGGGATCGGCGCGGCCGATTGGGCGATGGGGCCGACGGGGCTCTTGCCCGCGCCCTTCGACGCCGCCTCGCTGCGGCTGGCGGCGATGACGGGCTTCGGTTTCGCCGGGATGGGGCTCGCCGCCTGGGGGGCGATGCAGCTGCGCCGCACCGAGGCGCAGCTGATGCAGGCCCGCCGCGCCCGAGACGGGCGCGCCTTCGGCATGGCGACCGGGGTCATGCATCTGGCCTTCCTGCAGATCCTCTTCGGGGCGATGCTGGGCGCGCTCGATCAGGGTCGCAGCTTTCCCGACTGGCCGCTGATGGCGGGCGCGATCCTGCCGCCCGAGCCGCTGGCGCTGGAACCGGTCTGGCGCAATATCTGGGACAATCCCGGCCTCGTGCAGTTTCTCCATCGCGGGCTTGGCTATCTGGTCGTGCTGCTGGGGCTCGCGGCCTGGCTGCGGGGGCGCAAAAGCCCCCATGCCCGCACCCGCCGCGCCTTCGACTGGCTTGGGGTGATGATCTTCGGCCAGGCGGTGCTGGGTGTCGGGTCCGTGCTTTACGCAGGCCAGTGGCATATGGCACTGACCCATCTGGTGGGCGCGGTTCTTCTGTGGATTCTGGTGCTGCGCGCCCGGTTCATGGCGCAATATCCGGTTCAGCAATCCATCCGGGGGTGATGTGCGATGACCGCCTTTGACGAGCTGATGAGCTTCCAGCGCGAGACCGAGGCGCTCGGTCAGGTCGCGATGCGGCTGGGCTGGGACCAGGAGACGGTGATGCCGCGCGGCGCCGCGCAGCAGCGCGCCGAGGAAATGGGCGCGCTCGAGACGGTCCTGCACCGCCGCCGCAGCGATCCGCGTCTGGGCGACTGGCTGGGGGCGATCGACGACGATCTGCTCGACGAGACCGGCCGGGCGCAGATGCGCCATATCCGTCGCAGCCATGCCCGTGCGACGCGCCTGCCCGAGACGCTGTCGGCCGAGATCGCCCGGGTCACGAGCCG
Organism: Rhodovulum sp. HP10; assembly: GCF_047553435.1. Classification (NCBI taxonomy): domain Bacteria; kingdom Pseudomonadati; phylum Pseudomonadota; class Alphaproteobacteria; order Rhodobacterales; family Paracoccaceae; genus Rhodovulum; species Rhodovulum sp. HP10. Next base: position 580,489 of record NZ_CP180201.1, on the reverse strand, counting down.
CGCCCAGGGGATCTGGGCCGAGGCCCGCGCCGCCGATGATGCGACGCATTTCCTGCCCACCCTGCGCGAGGTGGTGCGGCTCAAGCGCGAGGAGGCGGCGGCGCTGGCGATGGGGGGCGATCTTTACGACGCGCTTCTCGACGATTACGAGCCCGGCGCGACCGCGGCCGGGCTGGCGGCGATGTTCGACCGGATGCGCCCGCGTCTGGTCGGCCTGCGCGAACGGATCATGGGCTCGGGGCGGACGCCCGCGCCGCTTGCGGGCCATTTCCCCGAGGCCGGGCAGATGGCGCTCTCGCGCGAGGTTGCCACGCATTTCGGCTATGACTGGCGGCATGGGCGGCTCGATTTCTCGGTCCATCCCTTCACCTCGGGCTCTGGCACCGATGTCCGGATCACCACCCGGGTCGACGAGGCCGAGCCGCTGGGCGCGCTTTACTCGACGCTGCACGAGACCGGGCATGGGGTCTATGAACAGGGGATCGATCCGGCCTATGGGCTGACGCCGCTGGGCGCGGGCGTCTCGATGGGGGTGCATGAAAGCCAGAGCCGGATCTTCGAGAACCAGCTCGGGCGCAGCCGCGCCTTCTGCGGCTGGCTTCACGGACGGATGACCGAGGTGTTCGGCTCTGCCGGGGCGGCCGATGCCGAGGCGTTCTATGCGGCGGTGAACCGCGTCCATTCGGGTCATATCCGGACCGAATCCGACGAGGTGCATTACAATCTGCACATCATGCTGCGCTTCGATCTGGAGCGCGAGCTGATCGCCGGGCGGCTCGAGGTCGAGGATCTGGAAGAGGCCTGGAATACCCGCTTCGAAGCCGATTTCGGGGTCGCGGTCGAGCGGCCGAGCCAGGGGCTCTTGCAGGATGTGCACTGGTCGGTCGGGCTGTTCGGCTATTTCCCGACCTATACGCTGGGCAATGTCTATGCCGGTTGTCTCTATCAGGCACTGCGCGCGGCGGTGCCCTCGCTTGACGCCGATCTGGCGCGCGGCCATGCCGAGCCCGCGACCGCCTGGCTGAAGGCCGAGGTCCAGCGTCACGGCGGGCTTTACGAACCGGCCGAGACGATCCGACGGGCCTGCGGCTTTGCCCCGTCCGAGGCGCCGCTTCTCGACTATCTCGATGCCAAGTTCGGCGCGATTTACGGGCTTTGAGCCGGGCGTCGGGCCCGGTCCGGAGCCTGGAACCGAGGCTGGTCCGGTGGCGGCAGCGCTGCCAGAAAGGCGGCCATGAGCTGGCATGACCCGCTTTGGCAGAGGATCTGGACCCCCGCGCGCCGGGTGGCCTTCGCCATTGTCGCCCGTCTCTGGTGGCGCCGCCCGCCCGAAGAGATCGCGGCGCGGCTTGCGGCGCGGCCCCTCAGCGAACAGGCCCTGATCGTGGCGGCGGTGCTGGCAGGGCTTTTCCTGACCAGCCTGCTTTTCGCCCATGCCGGCATTCCGGGCGTTCTGAGCTTCCTGCTTCTGGTGATCCTGCTGATCCGCTGAGCAGGCCCCGGATTTCGGCGCGGATCGCTTCGGATGCGACGTTCACAGGTGTTTGATTGCGACGAAATGACGCCTTTTTCCTGTCTTCTTTCAATGGTTTGCGTCTCGATTTCTCAGGCATGCCGTTGAAAATGAAGTTTTTTCCGTTCTGTCGGTGATCCGGTTCCGAAGCGCGCGCGTATCTCCTTGTACATTGCAACCTGCACAGAGAGGACGCGACCAATGGATATCGATGCGATCAACGCCGTTCTGGGTCTTGGCACCCTCGGCTTCGTGCTTGCCTTCGCCTATATCAACCTGCGCCAGACCGAGGAACAGCTCAAGGCCTCGCGCGAGCGTCGCGAGAAACGCGAGAAACGTGACGCTGCCCGCGTCGGCCGTGCCGTTCCGGCCGAATGACAGGTTCCGGATCGGGGCCGGGCGGATGCCGTCCGGCCCCGACCGTCGTCAGGTCTTCTGCCGCCCCCGTCTTTTCGTAGCCCAGTCTTTTCGTAACGCCGCCTTTTCGTAACGCCGCCTTTTGTCTCTCGCTTCAGACCTGCCATTCAGACCTGCCATGCGGGGGGGCGCTTCTCGAGGAAGGCCCCGATGCCTTCCTGTGTCTCCTCCAGCATCATGTTCTCGACCATCGCCGTGCCCGCGCGGGCATAGGCTTCGTCTATTCCGCAGTCGAGCTGGTCGTAGAACAACCCCTTGCCGACCCTGATCGCGGGCGAAAGCTTGCCCGCCAGCGTCTCGGCCAGCCGCCAGGCGGCATCCTCCAGCATCTCGGCGGGCACCGCTCGGTTGATGAGCCCCAGGGCCTCGGCCCTTGTGGCGTCGATGAACTGGCCCGTGGTCAGCATCTCGAAGGCTTGCTTGCGCGGGATGTTCCGGCTGAGTGCGACCATGGGCGTCGAGCAGAACAGTCCGATATTCACCCCGTTCACCCCGAACCGCGTGCCCTCGGCCGCGATTGCCAGATCGCAGGAGGCCACCAGCTGGCAGCCCGCCGCGGTGGCGATGCCATGAGGGGCCGCGATCACCGGCTGGGGCAGGCGCATCAGCCCCGTCATCACCCGTGCGCAGCGCTCGAAGAGATCGGCGAAATAGGCCCGGCCGCCATCGAGCGCCTGCCGACCGGCCTGCATCTCCTTCAGGTCATGCCCGGCGCAGAAGGCCTTGCCGCTGCCCTTCAGGATCACCGCGCGGGTATCGCGATCCCCGGCCAGCGCGTCGATCTGGGCCTGCAGCGCGGCCAGCATCGCGTCGGAGAGCGCGTTCAGCCGCTCGGGCGCGTTCATTGTCAGGATGGCCACGCCCCGGGTGTCGTTGCGTAACAGGATTTCGGTCATCTTGTGTTTCCTCCCTCTGGTGGCGAAGACTAGGGCGGAACGGGAGAGGGGAAAAGTCCATGCAATCCATGAAGCCGATGATGGATGTCCCGGCGCTGAACGGCTTCCTGCGCAGCAGCTTTCCGCAGATCGGCACAGAATTCGTGGTCGAAGAGGTCGCGCCGATGCAGGTGCGGGTGCGGCTCGCGGTGACCGAGCGGCATCTGCGGCCGGGCGGCACCGTGTCGGGCCCGTCGATGTTCGCGCTGGCCGATGTCGGCATCTATCTGGCGGTGCTGGCGATGATCGGGCCGCAGGCGCTGGCGGTCACGACCAACTGTTCGATCGATTTCATGCGCAAGCCTGCCGCCGGGCGCGACCTGATCTGCGAGGCGCGGCTTTTGAAGCTGGGCCGGGTGCTGGCGGTGGGCGATGCGATGATCCGCTCCGAGGGGATGGAGGGCGTCGTTGCCCGGGCCAGCCTGACCTATTCGATCCCGCCGAAATAGCCGCGCTCAGCCGCGTCCCGACAGGAAGCCGGCCAGATCGCCATAGCCTGTCGGGCGCCGCTCATAGGCAAGACCCAGGCGGGTGGCGCAGGCCTCGGCCTGCCGGTCCAGCGCGGCATCCTCGGTCTGGGCCAGATAGACGAGGCGCCGGTAATTGCCGAAATAGGCGGTGACAAGCTCGGGATGGCGGTCGAGCCCGAGCGGGCGCCAGACGAAGGCGTCGAATTGCCGGGTCAGGAAATCGGTCAGGTAGAAGGCGTCGATCTCGGCGTCGGCCCCGGCTTCGGTGCGGGCGGCAATGGCCGCGGCGCCCTCGAAGAAGGCATAGCAATGCGGGCCTTCCATCATCTCGACCCCGAGCTCGGCACAGGTTCGTTCAAGCTGGCCGCCGGTGCCGCAATCGGCATAGGCCACGAGGATCGTGGGATAGGCGGCGCGGTGACGCTCGACCAGCGCCCGCAGCCCCGGCGCGATCCGTTCGGGGTGATTGTGCCAGATCGCGGGCAGGCAGGTCAGGTCGAGATGGTCCCAGCCGTTCAGCCGCTTGAGCGCAAGGATCTCATGCGCCAGCGCGCCGCAGGCGATCACCAGGATCCGGCCCGATCCTTCCGGCGCCAGCCCGGTCTCGGTCAGGCCGCGGTCGTCGGGTGCCGTCACAGCCGTTTCCGGAGCAGGCGCAGCCCCAGCGCGGCCAGCAGCGCCAGCGGCACGAGTATGGCAACGCCGCTGGCTGGCAGCAGGCTGGCGAGCCAGACGGTCAGGCCGGCTGCGATCAGCACGATGACAAGAAGAAGGGCGAGGACGCGTCCGGGCATGGAGAACTCCTTTTCATCGGACATGTGGGCCGGGGGCGGGCATCGGGCAAGGGGCGCGTGGAGGCCATGCGTCAAGGATCTGGAACGGCTCGGGAAAGCGGCATGATGAGGGGGAGGGCGCCGCCACGCCGCCGCCGCCGATGGGGTATCCTTCGAACGCTTGGCAAGTCGGAGATCCGGCCTGTCCTCCGCCGTCCTTGCCAGAGCGGGGCAACCTCTGCCCGCGAGAGGCGCCGCGGCCGAGCGGACGGGGGGGATGACAGCTTGGCATCCAGACGGTGTCGCCGCTCCGTTCGTCGATGCCTTGCAACCATGTAAGAAATGGCGCCGCCCGACGGCCGGGATGTACCTTGGACAGGGCGGCGTTGCGGAACGCTCCTTGCCGCGCGTATCGCCCGGTAGATGATGCGTCGGTGCGTACCGGGGAGCAACCGCAAGGAGCGGTCGCCAATTTGTGCTTGGCCGGCGCTGAGGCGGGTCCCTCCGGGGCGGGGGGGAGCATCGCGCTTCGCCAGCCGGATAGTCGCCCGCCAGATAGCGGCCCGAGCGTGCCCCGTGGCGGTCCCGCCGGGGCGCCGGACAGGGCAGCCAGGGGCTTTCCTGCCTCCGATGCCGGTCGTTCCGGGCCGCGACAGCTTTTCCATATCGGACAGGGCCGGACGGGCCCGGCCGCAGCGGCCAGGCAGTCGGGCAGCGGCTGGTCTTGCCGTTTGCGCGCTGTCGGGGTCAGCTCGCCACGGCGCGGTTGTGCTTGCGCGCGACGAAGGTCTTGGCCGTCTCGACCGCGACGGCGGCGTCGCGACAATAGGCGTCGGCACCGATGGCGCGGCCGAATTCCTCGTTCAGGGGCGCCCCGCCCACCAGCACGATGTAATCCTCGCGGATGCCCTTGGCGGCCAGCGTGTCGATCACCGTCTTCATGTAGGGCATGGTGGTGGTCAGCAGCGCCGACATGCCCAGGATGTCCGGCTGTTCGGTTTCCAGCGCGGCGAGATAGCCGTCCACATCGGTGTTGATGCCGATATCGACGACCTCGAACCCGGCGCCCTCCATCATCATCGCGACGAGGTTCTTGCCGATGTCGTGGATGTCGCCCTTGACGGTGCCGATCACCATCTTGCCCATGCGCGGCGCGCCGGTTTCGGCCAGCAGCGGCTTGAGGATGCCCATGCCGCCCTTCATGGCATTGGCCGCCAGCAGCACCTCGGGCACGAAGAGGATCCCGTCGCGGAAGTCGCGACCGACGACGGTCATGCCCGAGACCAGCGCCTCGGTCAGCACCCGGTAAGGTGCCCAGCCGCGCGACAACAGGATCTCGACCCCTTCGACGACCTCCTCCCTGAGCCCGTCGTAAAGATCGTCCTGCATTTGCGGAACCAGCTCTTCGTCCGGCAGCTCTGCCAGAACGATGTCGTCGTCTTCGTCGGCCATTTCACGCTCCCATTGGGGCACGGCGCTTTGCCGGAGCCTCTGCTTCCTTGATCGGAATTCTGCACCGGGAAAGCTTACCGAATTGCGACCAGCGGCCCGTCCGAAACGACCTCGCCGCGAAATTGCGTCGCGGCCGTGACCGCGCGGCAGCATTCCTTCGGCAGATAGGCTGCCTTGCAAATGTTCGCTAAATGTTCCATTTGTGCGACATGATCCGTCCTCCCGCCTCTCCGAGTGCCGCTGTCGCCTCTGCGGCCCCGACGCCGGGGCGCGCGGCCGGCGGCAATCCCGCCAACCGCTACGACCGGCTGACCGTCGCGCCCGAGGAGGACGGCTGGGACCCGGGCGAGGCGCCGCCGCTCCGGACCGAAACCCGGATCGAGCGGCCGCGCGCCGCCATCACCCGCAACAGCTCGCCCGATCTGCCCTTCGACCGCTCGGTGAACCCCTATCGCGGCTGCGAGCATGGCTGCATCTACTGCTTTGCGCGGCCGAGCCACGCCTGGCTGGGCCTGTCGCCGGGGCTCGATTTCGAATCGCGGCTGATCGCCCGGCCCGAGGCGCCGCGGCTGCTGGCCGAGGAGCTGTCGCGCCGGGGCTACCGGCCCGCGACCCTGGCGATCGGCACCAATACCGACCCCTATCAGCCGATCGAGCGGACCCATCGGGTGATGCGCGGGCTGCTGGAGGTGCTGCGCGATTTCCGTCATCCGGTGGCGGTGGTGACCAAGGGCGCGCTGATCGAGCGCGATCTCGACCTGCTGGCGGAACTGGCCGAGCTCGAGCTGGTGCGGGTCGGCATTTCGATGACGACGCTCGACCGCGACCTCTCGCGCCGGATGGAGCCGCGCGCGCCCGCGCCCGCGCGGCGGCTGCAGACCATCGAGCGGCTGGCGGCGGCGGGGGTCCCGGTGCGGGTGATGGTGGCGCCGGTGATCCCGGGGCTGACCGATCCCGAGCTCGAGGCGATCCTGGCCCGGGCGCGCGAGGCCGGGGCCCAGGCGGCAAGCTGGATCATGCTGCGCCTGCCGCTTGAGGTGGAGCCTCTCTTTCGCGACTGGCTGGCCGAGCATTATCCCGACCGCGCGGGGCGGGTGATGGCCCGGCTCTGCGAGATGCATGGCGGCGCGGCCTATCGCTCGGGCTGGAACCGCCGGATGCGCGGCGAGGGACCCTATGCCGACATGATCGCGCAGCGGTTCCGGCTGGCCACGGCCCGGCTTGGGCTGGCCGTGGCGCAGCCCGACCTCTCGGCCGAGCTTTTCCGCGTGCCGCCCCGGGCGGGCGACCAGCTTTCGCTGTTCTGAGCCCCGGGGCGCACGCCCCCAGCGCCTTGAGACGGCGACGGGGGCCTGGCGGGGGAGGGCGCTCTAGCTCCGGCGGCGCCGGCGTGTCGCGCGAACCGGGCTCTCGCCCTCGCCGGTGCCATCCGAGGCCGAAGAGAAGCCGCCAAGCCGCTCGGTGATTTCGTCGAGGCTGGGGCGGGGGCCTGTGGACCGGGTCTCGAGGGCTGCGCGCATGGCCTTCAGGTGCTCGGGCGTGGTGCCGCAGCAGCCGCCGATGATGGTGGCGCCGCAATCGCGGGCGAGCACCGCATAATCGGCCATCAGCTCGGGCGTGCCATCGTAATGGATATGGCCGTCGACATAGCGCGGAATGCCGGCATTGCCCTTGGCGATGATCGGCCGCTCGCTGCCCGAGGCGGCAAAGCCCAGAACGGTGCGCAACAGGTCCGAGGCGCCGACCCCGCAATTGGCGCCGAAGGCCTGCGGCGGGCAGGGCAGCTTCTCGACCAGATCGGCCAGCCCGGCCGAGGTCACGCCCATCATCGTGCGTCCGGCGGTGTCGAAGCTCATGGTGCCGCACCAGGGCATGCCGGCCAGACGCGCGGCCTCGGCCGCGGCGCGGAATTCCTCGGTCGCGCTGATCGTCTCGACCCAGAGGATGTCGGCGCCGCCCGCCTTCAGGGCTTCGGCCTGTTCGTGGAAGATCTCGACCGCGCGGGCATAGGACAGCGGCCCCATCGGCTCCATGATGTCGCCGGTCGGTCCGACCGAGCCCGCCACCACAACCGGGCGACCGGCGGCATCGGCGATCTCGCGGCCGAGCTCCGCCGCCAGCCGGTTCAGCTCGCCGACCCGGTCCTGGGCGTGATGCAGGCGCAGCCGCGCGGCATTGCCGCCGAAGCTGTTGGTCAGAAAGATGTCGGACCCGGCCTCGACCGCGCCGCGATACAGCGCACGGATCCTGTCGGGGTGCTCGGCATTCCAGAATTCGGGGGCCTCGCCGGAGCCGAGCCCCATGTTGAACAGGGTGGTCCCGGTCGCGCCGTCGGCCATCAGCCAGTCGCGCTCGGCGAGCAGGCGGGAAAGGGCATCGGTCATCTGGGCAGTCCTCTCGCACTGAGGCCGGGCCGGTGGCGCCGTCGCGCGCCGGGCCCGGCCGAAGGTCCGACCCCCTGCGCTGCCCGCCCGGGCGGGCACCGCAGGGGTCAGGATTTGGGATCAGGATTCGCTCATGATCTGTTCCTTGGCGAGGGCCATCAGCTCGGCCATCTTGGCGCGCAGCGTCAGCTCGTCGGTCCTCTCGCCCAGATCGGCCGAAACCTTGCGGAACACGTCCTCGTCGCCGGCTTCCTCGAAATCGGCCTTCACCACCTGCTTGGCATAATCGAGAGAGGCCTCTTCGCTCAGACCCATGAGCTCGGCGGCCCAGAGGCCGAGAAGCTTGTTGCGCCGCGCCTCGGCCCTGAACTGAAGCTCCGAATCATGGGCGAACTTGTTTTCGAAAGCGAGTTCGCGGTCGTCGAACGTGGTCATAGGAGTACCCCCCATCGTGGAATTCCGGTGTTGCGTGCCATTTAGGTGAACTTCCCCGGCCTGCCTAGTGACAGGTTGGCAGGGGGCGCGACGAACGGCAAGGCCGCGCTTGGCGCGGACTCCGGTGAAGGATGCAAAAGATGGTGCGGAAGATAAGGCGGTGGCGGGGCGCAGCCGCCTTGCGGCAGCGCGCGCCTTGCACTACAAGCGCGTCAAACCGCGCGGGCAGGCACAGGCCTCCCGCGCCTGGCGCATTCGGAGTTTCCATGGCACGTCGGAAGAAGATCTACGAGGGCAAGGCAAAGGTTCTCTACGAAGGCCCCGAGCCCGGGACGCTGGTGCAGTATTTCAAGGATGACGCCACCGCATTCAATGCCGAGAAGCATGACGTGATCGAGGGCAAGGGCGTGCTGAACAACCGCCTGTCCGAGTTCTTCATGACGGGGCTGAACGCGATCGGGGTGCCGACCCATTTCATCAAGCGCATCAACATGCGTGAGCAGCTGATCCGTCAGGTCGAGATCATCCCGCTGGAAGTGGTCGTGCGCAACACCGCCGCAGGCTCGATGTCCAAGCGGCTCGGGATCGAGGAGGGCACTCAGCTGCCGCGCCCGATCATCGAGTTCTACTACAAGGATGACGGGTTGGGCGATCCGCTGGTCACCGAAGAGCATATCATCGCCTTCGGCTGGGCCAGCCAGCAGGACCTCGACGACATGGTGGCGCTGGCGCTCCGGGTCAACGACTTCCTGTCGGGGATCATGGTCGCGGTCGGCATCAAGCTGGTCGATTTCAAGATCGAGATCGGCCGGATCTGGGAAGGCGACTTCATGCGCCTTGTCGTCGCCGACGAGATCAGTCCCGACAGCTGCCGGCTCTGGGACGTCAAGACCGGCCAGCATCTCGACAAGGACGTGTTCCGCCGCGATCTGGGCTCGCTGACCGATGCCTATACCGAGGTAGCCAGGCGTCTGGGCGTGCTGCCGACCAATGTCACGCATCCGAGCAAGCCGACCCTGATCAATTGAAAGGGTAAGCGTGTTCGGCTTGTGTCATCACAGGGTTCGACCGAACACGACCCCAGACGAAGCGTGCGGGGCGGACGTCCCCGGCGCGACTGAGCGCGGGCTGCGGCCGGCGCAGTAGAGACCGCCGCGTCCGGAGGCAGAGTCGGGCGGGGCGGACAGGACCAGTAAAAGCCAAGGAAGGACGACCCGATGAAGGCCCGCGTTCATGTCATGCTGAAAGACGGCGTGCTCGACCCGCAGGGCGAGGCCGTGCGCCACGCGCTGGGAGCGCTCGGTTTCGAGGGGGTCGGCGGCGTCCGGCAGGGCAAGGTGATCGACCTCGATCTCGAGGCGACCGACAGGGCCGAGGCCGAGGCGCAGGTGCGCGAGATGTGCGAGAAGCTGCTCGCGAATACGGTGATCGAGCGCTACGACATCGAGATCGCCTGAGCGATGCGGGCGGCGGTCCTCACCGGGTGGCGCAAGCCGCTGGAAGTGTCCAAGGTCGACGACCCCGACTGCCCGCGGGACGGGGTGGTGCTGAAGGTGCTGGCCTGCGGCATCTGCCGCTCGGACTGGCATTCCTGGACCGGGGCCGACCCGGATGTGTCGCTGCCGCTGATCCCGGGTCATGAATATTGCGGCGTGGTCGAGGAAGTCGGCCCCGCCGTCACGCGCTGGAAGGTCGGGGACCGGGTGATCGCGCCCTTCATCCTGGCCTGCGGCCATTGCGCCGACTGCGCCTCCGGCCATCAGACCATCTGCGCCCATCAGCTTCTGCCGGGGTTCACCCTGGCCGGGGCCTTCGCCGAGCTGATCGCGGTGCCCTTCGCCGATGCCAACCTGACATCGCTGCCCGGAACCATGGAGCCCGCGCTTGCCGCCGCGCTCGGCTGTCGGGTGACCTCGGCCTGGCAGGCCCTGACCGGGCGCGCCGCGCTCCGGCCCGGGGAATGGCTTGCGGTCTTCGGCGGCGGCGGGGTCGGGGTCTCGGCGCTGCTGCTCGGCCGCGCGCTCGGGGCGCGGGTCGCGGTAGTCGATGTCGTGCCCGACAAGCTCGACTTTGCCCGCGCGCTTGGCGCCGATGCCACCATCGACGCGCGCGAGGGCAATGCGGCCGAGGAAATCCGCGAGATCACCGGCGGCGGCGCCCATGTCGCGCTCGAGGCGCTGGGCATTCCCGAAACCACCATCGGCGCGATGACCTCGCTGCGCAAGCTCGGCCGGATGGTGCAGGTGGGCATGCCGACCGGCAAGAACACCACCATGGCTTTGCCGATGGATACGGTCTATTCGCGCCAGCTTGCCGTTTTCGGCACCCGTGGCATGGCGACCTGGCGCTATCCCTCGCTGCTGTCGCTGATCGATGGCGGCCATGTCGACCTGACGCCGCTGATCGGCCGCCATGTCAAGCTGACCGAGGCCAGCGCCGAGCTGGCCGCCTTCGACGCGCCGGCGCCGCCCGGGGTCGCGGTCATCACCAATTTTCTCGCCTGAGGCTCGCCAGAGAGGAACCTGCCCCATGAAAGCCGCCGTTCTCGTCTTCCCCGGGTCGAACTGCGACCGCGACCTCGCCGTGGCCTTCCGCAATGCGGGTGCCGATGTCACCATGGTCTGGCACAAGGAAAGCAGCCTGCCCGAGGGTGTCGATGTGGTGGGCATTCCGGGCGGCTTCTCCTTCGGCGACTATCTGCGCTGCGGCGCCATCGCGGCGCGCTCGCCGATCACCCGCGCGGTGATCGAGCATGCCGCGCGCGGCGGGTACGCGCTGGGGATCTGCAACGGCTTTCAGGTGCTGACCGAAACCGGCGTGCTGCCCGGCGCGCTGATGCGCAATGCCGGTCTGAAATTCGTCTGCCGTCCGGTGCCGCTGACGGTCGGGACCGCCGACAGCGCCTTTACCTCGGGCTATGCCCGGGGCCAGAAGATCACGATACCGGTCGCGCATCACGACGGGAACTATGTCGCCGATGCCGATCTGGTGGCGCGGCTGAGGGACGAGGACCGCATCGCCTTCACCTATGCCGAGCCGGTCAATGGCGCCACTGCCGACATCGCCGGTATCCTGTCCGAGAACCGCCGGGTTCTGGGCCTGATGCCGCATCCCGAACGGGCCGCCGAACCCGCCCATGGCGGGACCGACGGGGCGGCGCTTTTCCGCTCGCTGCTGGGGGCGCTCGTGCCGGCGTGACCCCGCGCCGCTTGAGCGTTCCGACCCGCGCGCGTAGGTTGCGGCCATGTCAAGTGCCCGGCGCAGCCCTTATCGGTCCGCATTCCCTCTGCGGGGGGCCTGGATCGTGCGTCTTGCGCTCTTCGTCCTGATCGCGATCGCGGTCGCGACGGTCTGGACCACCAATGCCTGGCTCACCGACCGGTTCACCGAAAGCACCCGCAGCCGCGCCCAGGTGCGGATGGCGCTTTATTCGGGCAACGTGGTCAGCGAGTTGCAGCGTGCCTCGGTGGTGCCGCTGCTGCTGTCGCGCGATCCGACGCTGATTCGCGCGCTGGAGAATGTCGATTTCTCGCAAAGCTCGCAGCTTCTGATTTCCTATGTCGACGAGATCGGCGCCGCCTCGCTGCAGCTTCTGGACGATAGCGGGCGGGTGGTCGCGGCCACCGACCGCTCGAAGATCGGCACCAACCTGCGCAGCGCGCCCTTCTTCGTCGAGGCGTTGCGCTCGAACGATACCGTCTTCATCACCTCGCGCGCCGAGGCGGGCAATTTCACCTTCACCTATTCCCGCGCGATCATGGTCGACCGGCGCAAGGCGGGGGTGATCGTGGTCGGGGTCGATCTGGCCAAGTTCGAGCAGAGCTGGGCCGGGATTTCCGATGCCGTGATCGTGACCGACAGCGAGGGCCAGATCATCCTCGCGACCGAGCCGCGCTGGCGTGGCCGGCTGGTCGACGAGGCGCTCGAGGCGCGCTCGGCGCCCTCGGCCGTGGCGCGTGCGATCCAGGCCACCGCCGATTGGGGTGCGCTGCCGCCCGATGCCTATGTGATGGGCGAGGCGGTGATGCGCAACGAGGCGCGGATCCCGTTCCGCGGATGGCGCATCATCTCGTTCACCCCCTATGTCTCGATCCGCGACAAGGTGAATGCCGTGCTCGCGCTCGAGATCATGGGCTTTGCCATGCTGCTGGCGCTGTCCTTCTACCTGCTCTCGCGCCGCGCGCAGATGAAATCGCTGGGCTATCAGCGCGAGACGGTCGAGCTGCGCGAGCTTAATGCCCGGCTCCAGCGTGAGATTGCCGAGCGCGAGCGGGCCGAGAAGAACCTCGAGGTGGCCGAGCAGACGCTGGAGCAAAGCTCGAAACTGGCGGCCCTGGGCGAGATGTCGGCGGCGATCAGCCATGAGCTGAACCAGCCGCTCGCGGCGATGAAGACCTATCTGGCGGGCGCCAGGCTGCTGCTGCAGCGCAAGCGCCCCGAGGAGGCATTGTCCTCGTTCCAGCGGATCGACGATCTGATCGAGCGTATGGGGGCGATCACCCGGCAGCTCAAGAGCTATGCCAGGAAGGGCGGCGACGCCTTCGAGCCGCTCGACATGCGTTTTTCCGTCTCCTCGGCGCTGTCGATGATGGAGCCGCAGCTCAAGCGGCGGAAGGTCACGATCACCCGCTCGGTCCCGCGCGAACCGGTGATGGTGATGGCCGACCGGATCCGGCTGGAACAGGTCATCATCAATCTCCTGCGCAACGCGCTCGACGCCACCCGCGAAAGCCCCGAGCCCCGGATCGACCTGATCCTCTCGGCCGGCGAGACCGCGACGCTGACGGTGCGCGACAACGGCCATGGGATAGAGGACATCGACAAGCTGTTCGAACCGTTTTACACCACCAAGCAGTCCGGTGATGGTGTCGGACTGGGGCTCGCGATCTCGTCGAGCATTGTCGCCGATCTCGGCGGGCGGCTGACCGCCCGCAACGCGCGCGAGGAGGGGGCGGTCTTCGAGGTGCAGCTCCCCGTATTGAACCAGGACAAAGAAGCCGCGGAGTGAGCAGCACATGCCCCAGGCCATGAAGATCGCCATCGTCGATGACGAACAGGATATGCGTCAGTCGATCAGCCAGTGGCTGGCCCTGAGCGGGTTCGACACCGCCACCTATGCCCGGGCCGAGGATGCCCTCAAGGATATCGGCCCCGATTATCCCGGCGTCGTCGTGACCGACATCAAGATGCCGGGCATGGACGGGATCACCTTCCTGAAACGGCTGATGAGCCAGGATTCGAGCCTTCCGGTGATCCTGATCACCGGCCATGGCGATGTGCCGATGGCGGTCGAGGCGATGCGGATCGGCGCGTTCGACTTCATGGAGAAGCCGTTCAATCCCGACCGCATGACCGAGCTGGCCAAGCGCGCCAGCCAGACCCGGCGGCTGGCGCTCGACAACCGGGCGCTGCGGCGCGAGCTGGGCGACGGCTCGGTGCTGGTCAGGAAGCTGATCGGGTCCTCGGCGGTGATGGAGCGGCTGCGTGAGGATATTCTCGATCTGGGCCAGGCCGACGGCCATGTCCTGATCGATGGCGAGACCGGGACCGGCAAGACCCTTGTCGCCCATGCGCTGCATGCCGTGGGGCCGCGCGCCGGGCGCAAATTCGTTCAGATCGCCTGTGCCGCCTTCGCTCCCGAGGCGCTGTCCGCGCGGCTCTTCGGCCCGATCGAGGATGGCTCGACCACGCTTCCCGCCGTCGAGGAGGCCCGGGGCGGGACGCTTTGCCTCGAGGATGTCGAGGCGCTCTCGCCCGCGTTGCAGGCGCGTCTTCTGACCTTCATCAACGAGCAGGGCAGCCCCGCCGAGACCCGGATCATCGCGGTGTCGAACCTGCAGGAGCAGGACAAGACCGTCGAGGACGTGCTGCGGCCCGATCTGTTCTACCGGCTGGCGGCGATGAGGATCACGCTGCCGCCGCTGCGCAATCGGGGCGAGGACATGCTGACGCTGTTCAACCGGCTCAGCGAGCAGTTCTCCGAGGAATATGGCTGCGACGCGCCCGAGGTCACGGCACAGGAAGCGGCCCAGCTGATGCAGGCGCCCTGGCCGGGCAATGTGCGTCAACTGATCAACATCGCCGAACGCGCGGTGCTGCAGAACCGGCGCGGCTCGGGCACCATCGCAAGCCTGCTGATGGCCGATAACGAGGCCAGCCAGCCGGTGATGACCACCGAAGGCAAACCGCTGAAAGAATATGTTGAGGCTTTCGAACGCATGCTGATCGACAATACGATGCGGCGTCACAAGGGCTCGATCGCGGCGGTCATGGAGGAATTGTGCCTGCCGCGGCGGACGCTGAACGAGAAGATGGCCAAATACGGTCTCAGCCGCGCCGACTATTTGTGACCGCGGAGGGTGTGGAAAAAGGCATTGTCTTTGACCGCTTCCACCCGCTAATGTCATCCTGCAGAGGGATGCGCCGCCCCGCGGCCGCTCTGCAGGATTTTGAGTTTCGCTGTTTTTTCGCGCGGCGTCGGGCGCCTGATGCCCGGTACCCGCAGGAAACAGACCGATAGGGCCGGTTCCGGCCCACCGCATTCCGGCGCGGAAATGACGCCGGGACAACCGAATGGATGCCGCTTCCGCGGCATCGGAGACGAACCGCGATGGAGCGTGCACAGATGACGAGGCAGGGACGCAGACGGCTTGACGCCGCCGCCCGGGCCTCGCTTGCACGCCTTGACGCCCCAACAAGTCACCCATCAAGCCATTCTGCCCCGCCGGGGCCGAGCGACTTGCCGTGGTGCAAAGAGATCCAATGGCAAAGAAGATGCTCATCGACGCCACCCACGCGGAGGAAACCCGCGTGGTCGTGGTGGACGGAAACAAGGTTGACGAGTTCGATTTCGAGACCGTCAACAAACGCCAGCTTGCTGGCAATATCTACCTAGCAAAGGTCACGCGGGTCGAGCCTTCCTTGCAGGCGGCCTTCGTCGATTATGGCGGCAACCGCCATGGTTTCCTCGCCTTCTCGGAAATCCATCCCGACTATTACCAGATCCCGGTCGCCGACCGCGAGGCGCTTCTGGCCGAGGAGCGTGCCCTGGCCGAAGAGATGGAGGACGATGAGGGCGAAAGCGACAAGCCCAAGCGTCGCAGCCGCTCGCGCCGGAAGCCGCGCGCGGACAAGCCCGCTTCTGCCGCGCCGGAGACTGCGTCCGGGGAAGACGGGGCCGGGGAAGACGGGACCGAGAGTGACGCCGGAGAGGCGGAGGACCGCGAACAGGATGCCGCGGCCGCCGCTGACGTTCCGGCCGCGGAAGACGAGAGCCGGCCGGCCGAAGCTGCTGCGGAAGCCGAGGCCGAGGATGCCGGCCCCGCCAGCGATTCCGAGGAGGATGAGGACGGGAAGGACAACGACCCGCCTCCCTCGGTCATGGCCATGGCCGCGCATAGCGACGATCCGGTCGAGAGCCGCGAGCCGAGCGGTGGCATCCCCGGCATGGATGTCGTCGACCTGGGCGATGACGAGGACGGCGAGGAGCCGGTCGAGGCGGAGGACACCGCCGAGACCCGCAAGTCCTCCTCGCGCCGCCGCCGTCGCAGCCCGCGCAGGAAGACCGACGAGGCCGATGACGCCCCGGCGTCCGTCTCTGATGAGGCCGAGGAAGACGGCCCCGAAGAGGTCCACCATGACGACCAGATCGAGTCGGTCGCCGAGGAGGACGTGCATGAAGAGATCCGCCCGCGCAAACCGCGTGCGCGTCGTTACAAGATCCAGGAAGTGGTCAAGGTCCGGCAGATCATGCTGGTCCAGGTCGTCAAGGAAGAGCGCGGCAACAAGGGCGCGGCGCTCACCACCTATCTTTCGCTGGCCGGGCGCTACTGCGTGCTCATGCCCAATACGGCGCGCGGCGGCGGTATCAGCCGCAAGATCACCAATGCGGTCGACCGCAAGAAGCTGAAGGAAATCGCCTCCGAGCTCGACGTGCCGGAAGGCGCGGGCCTGATCATCCGGACCGCGGGCGCCAAGCGCACCAAGTCCGAGATCCGTCGCGACTACGAATATCTGCAACGGCTCTGGGAACAGATCCGCGAACTGACGCTGAAATCCGTCGCGCCCGCCCCGATCTACGAGGAAGGCAATCTGATCAAGCGCTCGATCCGCGACCTCTACAGCCGCGAGATCGACGAGGTTCTGGTGGAAGGCGAGGGCGGTTACCGCCTGGCCAAGGACTTCATGAAGATGATCATGCCGTCCCATGCCAAGAACGTTAAGAATTACACCGATCCGATGCCGCTTTTCGCGCGCTATCAGGTCGAGAGCTATCTCAGCTCGATGTTCAATCCGGTGGTGCAGCTGAAATCCGGCGGCTACCTGGTGATCGGCGTGACCGAGGCGCTGGTGGCGATCGACGTGAACTCTGGCCGGGCCACCAAGGAAGGCTCGATCGAGGAAACCGCGCTGAAGACCAACCTCGAAGCCGCCGAGGAGGTGGCGCGCCAGCTGCGTCTGCGCGACCTCGCGGGTCTGATCGTGATCGACTTCATCGACATGGAAGAGCGCAAGAACAACGCTGCCGTCGAGAAGCGCATCAAGGACAAGCTCAAGACCGACCGCGCCCGGATCCAGGTCGGCCGGATCTCGGGCTTCGGTCTCCTGGAGATGTCGCGCCAGCGTCTGCGCCCGGGCATGATCGAGGCCACGACCCAGCCCTGTCCGCATTGCCACGGCACCGGGCTGATCCGCTCGGATGACAATCTGGCGCTGTCGATCCTGCGCCAGATCGAGGAAGAGGGGGTGCGCGGCCGCTCGCGCGAGGTGCTCTTGAAGGCGCCCATCGGCATCGTCAACTTCCTGATGAACCAGAAGCGCGAGCATGTGGCCCAGATCGAGGCCCGCTATGGCCTGTCCGTCCGGATCGAGGCCGATCCCTTCCTGATCTCGCCAGATTTCTCGATCGAGCGCTTCAAGACCGCCACCCGTGCGGTGCCCGAGGTCGTGACCCCGGTGGTCTCTCTCGACATGTCGGACATGCCCGACCCGGTCGAGGAGGAGGACGAGCACGAGGAAGAGACGCCGGTTGTCGCCGCGGCCCCCGTGCCCGCGCCCGAGGGCGAGGACAAGCCTGGCAAGAAGCGCCGTCGCCGCCGCCGGAAGAAGAAAACCCCGCAGGGCGGTGAGGATCAGGGCGTCGAGGCCGGTCAGGACGAGTCCGACGACGCGGATAGCGATGGCGATACCGACGCGGAGGCGCCCGAGGCGGTGACGGCAGAGGCTGCCAACGAGGCCGCTTCGGCTGAAGAAAAGCCCGCGGAAGAGAAACCCCGGCGCTCGCGCCGCAGCCGGTCGCGCGGTCGCAAGACTGAGCGTCCCGAAGCCGGGGCCGAAGCTCGGGCCGAGGAGGCTGTCGCGCCGAAAGCCGAGGAACCTGCAGCGGTCGAAGCCCAAGTTCCTGCAGAGGCGGCGGCCCCGGTAGAGGCCCCCGTGGTCGAAGAAGCCGCTGTGGAAGAAGCCGAGGCCTCGCCCGAAACGGTCGAACTGCCCGAGGCCGAACTGGCCGCGGAGGCGCCGGTCGCCGAGGCTGCTGTCGAGGCCGAGGAAAAGGCGGCCCCCGAGGCGGAGCCCACGCTGAGGCCTGAAACGCAGCCTGAACCGGAGCCCAAAACCGCCGAGGCGTCGAAAGACAGCGCGCCCAAGCGGCAGGGATGGTGGTCGGTCGGCCGCTGAGCCGCGACCTTTCCGGAGCTGATGATCGAGGCCCGGTTCCCGAAAGGGGGCCGGGCCTATCCTTTCCGTATCAGATAGAGCGTTGCCGTGCCGGTCTCTTCGGTGCCGATCAGGTCGTGCCCGGCTTCGCGACAGAAATGCGGGATGTCGATCACCGCGACCGGGTCGTCGGCCCAGAGCCTCAGCAGATGGCCCGGGGCGAGCCCGTCCAGCGCCTTGCGCGCCCGCAGGACGGGCAGGGGGCATCTGAGCCCCCGCAGGTCGATCTCGATCTCGGCACCCATGCGACCGCGCTTAGGCCCGATGCGCCGACATGTCCACGGCTTTGTGAGAGGGCGGCCAGTGACGAATGGACCGGCTTCCGCTAGGACCGGACCAGAGGCCGACCGACGGAGGGGTGATGTTCGGAATAGAGCTGATCGATGCGGGATTGCTGCCTGCCATGCTGGTGGCGCTGGCGGCGGGCCTTCTGAGCTTTCTCAGCCCCTGCGTCCTGCCGATCGTGCCGCCCTATCTGGCCTATATGGGCGGGATTTCGATGGGCGAACTGACCGGAGCGGGCGGCGTGCGCAGACGGGCGACGGTGGCCGCGCTTTTCTTCGTGCTGGGGTTGTCGACGGTCTTTCTGCTGCTGGGCTTCACCGCGTCGGCCTTCGGGGCCTTCTTTCTGCAGAACCAGACCCTGTTTGCGCGGATATCCGGGGCCGTGGTGGTCGTCTTCGGCCTGCATTTCCTGCATGTGATCCGGATCCCGCTGCTCGATCGCGAGGTCCGTGTCGATGCGGGCGACCGCGGCGGATCGGCGCTCGGGGCCTATCTTCTCGGGCTGGCCTTCGCCTTCGGCTGGACCCCCTGCATCGGGCCGCAGCTCGGCGCGATCCTGTCGCTGGCGGCATCCGAGGCCAGCCTCTCGCGCGGGACGGTGCTGCTGGCGGTCTATGCCGCCGGGCTTGGCATTCCTTTCCTGCTGGCCGCGCTCTTCATCCAGCGGGCGATGGGGATCATGACCCGTCTCAAGCGGCATATGGCGCTGATCGAGAGGGCCATGGGGGTGCTGCTGCTCGCGGTCGGGCTTGCGCTTCTGACCGGTGCCTTCAGCAGTTTCAGCTACTGGCTGCTTGAGACATTTCCGGGTCTGGCGCGTCTCGGCTGAGGGAGATTTATATATTTTCCAAATGGCTGCTCTGTGAAGCTCGCCCGGAATCTGCACGATGTACGCAGTCCTGTATCCGGCGCGCGCAGGGCAGGCACTGGTCGGCAGATGGCGACGCGCTCCGGCGGGGGCGGAGATAAGCCGCAGCACTGTCGCGATCATTCCGCGCCGCAAGAAGGCCGGGCTCTGAAAAGCCCGAGATGACGGGAGCGATCGCAGGACACAAAGCCCAGCACGCATAGCGTCAAGCCGTCGCGTCGATGTCTCGCGCCGCGCGGCTTTGACCGTCAGTTCGCGGAATGGCCTGTGTCGCGGCACGAAAGCCGTGGGATGAGCCCCTCCGTCGAAAAGGGGGGCACCGGACGGTTTTGCAGCAGCGTCGCGAAAGTCACGTCCCTGCTTTCTTCTCCCTTTATATCGGTTTTCTTTTATGCAAAACGGAATGCCCCTGTCGTTCCGGAAAGCGCCCACAACCCGAAACGCGTGAATGCCAGAGGCGGGCGCACAACGAACAGGCGATCTTCACAATGAATCCTCTTGGGGTTAACGTGACATTGCGGCCTTGCGTCGCGCGGCGTGCGGCCACAGCTTGGGGCCGGAATCAAGAGGTGACACGATGACGAGACATGCCCCGAGCGCAGCCCTTGCCCTTGCCCTGCTGGCCGGACCGGCGCTTTCGGCACCGGGCTTCGGGCCCCTGATCGACCCTCAGGATCTGGCCGCATCGCTTGACGCCCCCGCACCGCTCGTTCTCGACATCCGCAGCGGTCCCGACGGCGCCGCGCCGGTCTTCGAGGCGGGGCATGTTCCGGGCGCGCGCTCGGCGCCTTACGGACTGTTCCGCGGCCCGGCCGAGAACCCGGGTCAGCTGGTCTCGGAGGACCGGCTGACCGAGGTGCTGCGCAGCCTTGGCGTCACCCGCGACCGGCCGACGGTGATCGTGCATCAGGGCAGTAATGCCTCTGATTTCGGTGCCGCCGCGCGGGTCTACTGGACGCTGAAATCGAGCGGGGTCAGCGCGCTTGCGATCCTGAATGGCGGCATGGCGGGCTGGAGCGCGGCCGGGCTTCCGGTCGAGACCGGCCCGGCCCTTGGCCATGCGCCCAGCGATATCGAGGTCAGCTTCAGCCATGAATGGCTGGCCACGACCGAGGATGTCGAGGCTATCGTCGCGGGCAAGGCCGAGGGGGCCCTGATCGACGCCCGGCCCGAGGCATTCTGGGCGGGCAATGCCAAGCATCCGGCCGCGTTCCGGCCCGGCACGCTGCCGCAATCGCGTCCGCTGCCCCATTCAAGCTGGTTCGAGGCCGACTCCCCCGCCCGGATCGCGCCCGAGGCGGCCGCCGGGCTGGCCGCCGCCAATGGCCTCGGCGCTGGCGATGCGCCGGTATCCTTCTGCAACACCGGCCATTGGGCCGCCACCAACTGGTTCGCCCTCAGCGAGCTGGCGGGGATCGAGGGGGTCAGGCTTTACCCTGAATCGATGGTCGGCTGGACCCGCTCGGGCCATGAGGCGGCGAATGTTCCCGGTCCGCTTCGCAATCTCTGGAACCGTGTGAGAGGACGCTACTGATTTCATTGACCCAAGTGAATTGACAAGCCCCATGACAGATCGCAGCCAGGCAATGCCCTTTTCCTCCCGTCTTCTGCCCCGTACCGCCGGTCTTGGCCTTCTTGCCCTTGCGGTGCTGGCCGTGGCCGCCATGGCCGGGCCGCGCTCGGGCGCGCTGCTGGCCATCGGGCTTGGCTTCGGCCTCGTGCTGGAAGGGCTGCGCTTCGGCTTCACCGGCCCTTGGCGGCGGATGATCCTGCAGCGCGACGCATCGGGACTGGTGGCGCAGATGGTCTGCCTTGCGCTGGTGGCGGCGGCAGCCTTTCCGATGCTGGCCAACCATCCGGGCGAGCTTCTGGGGGCCCATGCGCCGGTTGGCTTCGCCATGCTCGGCGGCGCCTTCGTCTTCGGCGCCTGCATGCAGATCGTGCTGGGCTGCGGCTCGGGCACGCTGGTCAATGCGGGCTCGGGCAATCTGGTCGCCGTGGTCGCCTTGCCCTTCTTCTGTCTCGGCAGCTTCTTCGGGGCCTATCATCTGCTCTGGTGGACCGGGCTTGGCGCGCTGCCGGTCGCTGTGCTGGCAGGCAGTGACGGGCTGGCGCTGACACTGGTGCTGCTGGCCTCGGTCGCGGGGCTGGCGCTGGCGCTGGCCGATCCGGAAAAGCGCGCGATCCCGGGGCGCTACTGGGGGGCGGCGATCCTCCTGGCGGGGCTTGCGATCCTGCATCTGGCGGTGGCGGGGCAGCCCTGGGGCGTGGTCTACGGTCTCGGGCTCTGGGTCGCGAAGGGCGCGAGCGCGCTTGGCGCCGATCTCTCGGGCTCGGCCTTCTGGGCCGCACCCGGCAATGTCGAGCGGGTCCGGGAGAGCGTGCTGACCGATGTGACCTCGCTGACCGATCTGGGGCTGATCGCGGGCGCTGCGCTGGCCGCGTTCTGGCGCGACGGGCTTTCGGGGCGGATCGCCGATCACCCGGCCCGGGCCTGGGTCGCGGTGGTGATCGCGGGCTTTCTGCTGGGCTATTCCTCGCGGCTGGCCTTCGGCTGCAATATCGGTGCCTTCTTCTCGGGCATCTCGACCGGTAGCCTGCATGGCTGGGCCTGGTTCGCCGCCGCCTTCACCGGGTCCTGGTACGGCATCAAGCTCCGGCCCTGGCTGGGGCTCGAGGGACGGTCATGACCCGGCGCCCGCTGGTTCTGAGCCTCTTGGCGGCGGTTGCGGGGTTTCTGGCCTTCGATCTCGCACGCTCGGCCCCGCTCGATCCCTATCTCTCGCCGCCGCTTTTCGCGCTGGGGTCCGGCCAGGCGGCGGGCGGTGCCCATTGCGCGGCCCTTCCCAGCCGCTGAACGAGTCCGATGCCCCCTTGAACCGGCGCAGCACCCGGCCTATCTTCAGCCTGTCCCGCAAGGGACTATGGCGATAAACGCGCCCGTAATAAGCGGATCGGACCCGGGGGCGGTACCCGGCGGCTCCACCAAATATCCCACATTGGCGGGATCATGGGGCCGAAACAGGATCGACGGACGTCTAAAGGGGTTAGCTTTTGCCCGGTGAGCTACCACCGTTATCGGTGCAAGCATGATAGTTGCCAATGACAACCGTGCTCCGGTGGCGCTGGCTGCGTAAGCAGTCCGCAAAACCAAATCTTAAGCCCTTGCGTCTAGCAACGTAAGGCGGGGTTCGCAGGCACCTGGCAACAGAAGCCTGCACTTCCCCCCGTGCTTCCCCTTTTTAGGTGGGTTCTCTGAGAGGTTTCGGTCCTTCCGTTCCTTTTTCAAACGCCGACCATCTTGTCCTCATCGCGCATCGTCAGGCGCGCTCGGTAGCACCTGAGCGCTGGTCATCCTGCCCGATTGCTGATGGTCGTATTCGCCCGTCCCGGCAGACATCCCCGAAATGCTTCCCGAAACCCGGATGCCCCGTCGGCTCTGTCCCATAACCGGGCCTTGGCGACGGTAGGAGACGACCGGCAGGAAAACCCTTCCAGCCCTCTGGCGTTGCCGGTCGCCGCGGCACCTGTTTCCCGGCCTTCCGAACATGATCTCGATCCGGGTGCGGCCTCTGTTGCGGCGCTTTTCCCATCCGATGGTTATGCCGCAGGACGTTCGATCTCGAGGGATTGTCATTTTTTCAATGGTTTGCGGAGCCGATTGGCACCGTCGGCGCGGTTGGCAAGCCGCCGGTCCCTTCCAGACAGACAGCCGGCACTGCAGAGCGGTCGCGCAACCCGGCCCGCCTGCAAGCGCGGAGGTCCATGGCGAATGGCATCACCTCTCGGGAAAACAGCGCCGGAAGACCGCACCCTGCCGTTTTGGCTGCAGGCGCGCGTGAATTCAGGGCGTTCGCCTGCTCAGGCCGGTCGTGATCGCCTTCCGCTCGGCTGCCTGACCATTCGGGGCTCCGGCGAAGATATCCCTCTCGTTCCTGCGCTGGCATCGGCTCGGGAGGGGCGTCGGCCGCCCATCTGCGGACAGTGCATCGCGCCATCGCCAGCCATTGTGATCTGTGAGGTCGTCCCGAGCGATAGGTGTCGGCCATCGCCCCCGGCCTGGCTTCGCCCTTGAGAAGGCAGGGCTGAGGCCGCGCCATCCGTGCATCGCCCCATTTCAATTCGGGCGCGCCGCGCATGTCGACAAGGGAATTGCGCGCCGGTCGATGCGGCCAGAGGCTAATGGAAATCCCGGCTGGGAAACAGCCGCTTGGCCTGCTCGCGAGGATGCCGGGCGGCAGTGGCAGGGCGCGGCGGGCGGGGGGCATCGTCGGCGCATGGCTGGGGGGCGGCGATGGTTCCGGCAAGCGGATGGTTGAGATCGGACAGGCGGCCGGAGAGGTCCTCGACCCGCTCTGCGATCAGGTGAACGACGAGGCCGTCGCGTTGCAGCCGTCCTGTCACCCGCAGCAGCCGCCCGCCCATCACCGCGCGACGGAACCGTTCGAACACCTTCGGCCAGACCACCACATTGGCCACGCCGGTCTCGTCTTCCAGGGTCAGGAAGATCACCCCCGAGGCGGTGCCGGGGCGCTGCCGGGTGATGACCAGGCCGCAGACGGAGGTGGGCCGCAAGGGCGCTTCGGCCAGCCGGTCATGGGGGGTGAGGCCGGGCAGGGCAGGGCGCAGCAGCTCCATCGGATGGGCGCGGAGCGACAGGCGCAGCGAGACATAATCCTCGACCACCTGTTCGCCCAGATGCATGGCCGGCAGCGCCACGTCCGGTTCGTGGATCGCCTCGCCATCGATCGGATCGTCGAAGAGCGGCAGCGGCGCCTGTGCCCGGATCGCCCGGATCTGCCACAGCGCCTCGCGGCGGGAAAATCCGATCCCGGCAAAGGCGTCGGCCTCGGCCAGGCGTTCCAGCATGGCGGGCGCAACGCCCGCGCGACGCCAGACCGTCCCGGGGTCGCGATAGCCGTTGCCGCGGGCGGCGACGATCCAGTCGGCCTCGTCCCGCCGGACGCCCTTGATCTGACGAAACCCCAGCCGCAGCGCCAGCGCCCCGTCGGCGCGCCGCTCCAGGCTGTTGTCCCAGGTGCTGTGGTTGATGCACACCGGCCGGACCTCGACCCCATGCTCGCGGACATCGCGCACGATCTGGGCGGGGGCGTAGAACCCCATCGGCTGGGCATTCAGCAGCGCGCAGGCAAAGACCGCCGGGCGGTGGCATTTCAGCCAGGCCGAGACATAGACCAGCAGCGCGAAGGCCGCGGCATGGCTTTCGGGAAAGCCGTAATCGGCGAAGCCCTCGATCTGGCCGAAACAGCGTTCGGCCACCTCGGGGCCGTAGCCGTTGGCCAGCATGCCCGCCACGAACTTGTCCCTGAACTGGCCGATGGTGCCCATGCGCCGGAACGAGGCGATGGAGCGGCGCAGACGGTCCGCCTCCTCGGCGCTGAACCCCGCGCCGACCACGGCGATCTGCATCGCCTGTTCCTGGAAGAGCGGCACGCCGAGGGTGCGGCGGGTGACCTCTTCCAGTGCGGGGCCGAAGGCCTCGGGCGCCTCCAGCCCCTGGCGGCGGCGGATATAGGGCTGCACCATGCCGCCCTGGATCGGGCCGGGGCGGACGATGGCGACCTCGATGACCAGATCGTAGAAGGTGGCGGGCTTCATCCGCGGCAGGAAGTTCATCTGCGCCCGGCTTTCCACCTGGAACACCCCCACCGCATCGGCCCGCTGCAACATCCGGTAGGTGGCCGCGTCCTCCTGGGGCACGGTGTCGAGGCTCAGGACCCGGTCCTCGTGGCGCTCGATCAGATCGAAGGCCTTGCGGATGCAGCTGAGCATCCCCAGCGCCAGGATATCGACCTTGAGAATGCCCAGCGTGTCGATGTCGTCCTTGTCCCATTCGATGACGGTGCGGTCTTCCATCGCCGCGTTCTCGATCGGGCAGAGCTCGTCCAGCCGCCCGCGGGTGATGACGAAGCCGCCGACATGCTGGGACAGATGCCGGGGGAAGCCGATGATCTCGCCGATCAGGTGCAGCGTCTGGGCCAGCCGC
This sequence comes from Rhodovulum sp. HP10, assembly GCF_047553435.1. Classification (NCBI taxonomy): domain Bacteria; kingdom Pseudomonadati; phylum Pseudomonadota; class Alphaproteobacteria; order Rhodobacterales; family Paracoccaceae; genus Rhodovulum; species Rhodovulum sp. HP10. The sequence goes on along the minus strand of NZ_CP180201.1, from coordinate 555,236 downwards.
CGGTCGGCCGGATCGAGCCCCAGCTCGCGGATCCGGTCCGGATCGGGGCCCTTGCCCGAGATGCCCCAGACCTGGCCCGACAGGGCGGCGGTGACATCCTGCGACAGGCCCATGACCTTGCCCACCTCGCGGATCGCGGCGCGGGTGCGGAAATGGATCACCGTGGCGCAGAGCCCGGCCCGGTCGCGGCCGTATTTCGCATAGATGTGCTGGATGACCTCCTCGCGGCGCTCATGCTCGAAATCGACGTCGATATCGGGCGGCTCGCCCCGGTATTTCGACAGGAAGCGTTCGAAGACCATGGCGATCCGGTCGGGCGGGACATCGGTGATCCCGAGCGCCCAGCACAGGATCGAATTGGCCGCCGAGCCGCGCCCCTGGCACAGGATGCCGATCGAGCGGGCATGGGTGACGATGTCATGCACCGTCAGGAAATAGGCGGCGAAGCCCAGCTCGCCCACCACCCGCAGCTCTTTCTCGGCCAGCGCCTGATAATGCTCGGGAATGCCCTCGGGACAGCGGCGGGCCAGACCTTCGCGCGCCAGCCGGTCCAGCCGTGCCTGCGGGGCCTCGTCCCCGGCGGCCTCGTCGGGATATTCATAGGCAAGCTCGTCGAGATCGAAGCAGCAGCGCGCCGCGATCTCGAGGCTGCGGCGGAGCGCGGCGGGATGGTCGCGGAACACACGCGCCATGTCGGCGGCGCCCTTCAGCCGGCGCTCGGCATTGGGCAGCGCCCGGGTGCCGATCCGGTCGATGGTGATCTTCTCGCGCAGGCAGGTCAGCACATCGGCCAGCCGCCGCCGGTTGGCGCGGTGCATCAGCACGTCGCCCACCGCCACCATCGGCGCGGCGGCCCGCAGCGCAAGCCGGGCGCAGGCCGCCAGATGGGCCTGGTCGGTCCCGTCATAGCGCGGTGCCGCGCCCAGGAAGACACGGCCGGGATGGCGGCGCTGCATCTCGCGGACCGGCTCGGCGCAGGTCTCGGGGTCGGCCTGCGGCAGCGCGATCAGGATCAGGCCCTGCGCCGCCTCTGTCAGGTCCTGCCGGTCGAGATGGCAGCCGCCCTTTTCGGCCCGGCGCTTGCCCAGGGTCAGAAGACGGCTCAGCCGCTGATAGGCGGCGCGGTCGGTGGGCAGCGCGATCCAGTCGACGGGGCTGTCGCGCAGCACCAGGCGACAGCCCACGATCAGCCGGGGCAGAGGCAGCGGCAGGACAGGCGTTTCGGGGCGGGCGAGATCCTGCGGATCGCCGAGCGCCTGCCGCGAACAGGTGTCGATGCGGTGCTGCGAGCGGATGCGCACCGTCTCGATCCGCTCGCGCCGCATCTCCTTCAGCGCGGCATGGGCGCGCACGACGCCCGCCAGCGAGTTGCGGTCGGTGATCGCGATGGCGGCAAGCCCCAGCTCGGCGGCGCGCAGCACCAGTTCCTCGGGATGCGAGGCGCCGGTCAGGAAGGTGAAATTCGTCGTCACGCAGAGTTCGGCATAGCCCGCGGTGCCCGGGGCATTGGGCAGCGGGTCTCGGGGCTCTCCGCTCATGCGAATTCTCCCTGCACGAACCAGCCCGGCGCCTGCGGCGTATGGAACAGCCACAGCCGCCGCCCCTGCCGCGTCTCGACCCGCCAATAGTCGCGGACGCCCGAACGCCAGTTATCATCCTCCAGCCACCATTCCGGCGCGATGCGTTCGGGCCCGGTGGCGCGCGCCGTGTTCAGTGCCATGCGCCGCCAGCGGAACCGCCCCGGCGGTTGCGGCCCGGTCCCGGCGATGGGCTCGGGCGGAAACAGCCGCAGCGGGCGCGGATGCGGGACGATCCAGGCCCCGCCCGGCTCGGACCAGGCGGCGGGTGCGATCAGGAAGCTGCGCTCGGGGATATGGCTGTCGGCGGGGAGGAAGCGGCGGATGTTCTCCAGCCCGATCCGGGTTCCGATCCGGGTGATCAGGTCATCCAGCCCATCCGTCCGGTCACCGCCGTGAAAACCGGTCTGGCAAGGCGGCAACGGTTCCACCTGCACCGCTTCGAGCCGCAGCCGGTCGATGCCCCAGCCCGCCTCGACGCCCGCGACGCCGCGCTCGAACAGAGGCAAAATGCGCGCGGGTTCGCGCAGGGGGCGGGCCAGGCGCAGTTCGATCTGCCGGCTGTCCCCGTCGACGCGGTTCAGTGTCAGGCACAGCACGCGCGCGCCATGCTGCCGGTCTTTCAGCCGGGCGCAAAGCGCCTCGAGCAGCCGTCCGGTCCCGGCCATGACATCGCTGACCAGCCCGATCGGCTCCGGCAGGCTCAGGCGCAAGGCGTAATGCGGCGGCTCGGCCTCGGGCGCGATCGCCTCGGGCTCGGCCCCAAGCGCCTGGTCCAGCCGCTTCAGCAGATCGGGGCCGAAGCGGCGGGCCAGCGGCGCGCGCGGCCGCGCCGCCAGGTCGGCCACCGTGCGCAGCCCCAGCCGCTCCAGCGCGGCGGCGGTCTCCTCCTCCAGACGCAGCGCCCGGACCGGCAGATGGCCCAGGGCCTGCAGCGGGTCCGCGCCGGGCGCGGCCACGCCCTCGCCATGGCGGGCCAGGGCCCAGGCCGCGCCGCGGGTCGCGGCCAGTCCCAGCCGCGCGGCAATCCCGGCCCGGATCAGCCGGGCGCGGATGTCGGCGAGCATCTCGGCCTCGCCGCCGAAAAGATGCGCCGAGCCGGTGATGTCGAGGACCAGCCCATCCTGGCCCTCGGTCCCCGCCCAGGGACAGTAGCGCGTGGCCCAGCGGCAGAGCGCGCGAAGAAACCGCGCATCGGCGGCCGGATCGGCCGGACGGCTGAGAAGATCGGGGCAGAGCGCACGGGCATCGGCCAGGGCCATGCCGCGATGCAGGCCACGGGAGTCGGCCGCGAGGTTCAGGCAATGGATCCGCTCGCTCCCGGCGCGGGTCACGCTCAGCGCGAAAGGGGCCTCAACCGGGCGCAGCCTCAGGGCCCGGTCGCTCGCCAGCCGGGGAAACCAGATCGAGACGATGCGTCTGTGCATCCCATCGAACATGCCAGTCCCCAACTGTTCCCGATTTGTTCTTTATAAGGGACCAGCGCTGCAGAGTCGAGCCGGCCGGATCGAAGACCGCATCGAAAACGGGAGTGCAGTGCCAGCGGGTCTCGGCCGCGTTGCTGCCCGCGCCCCCGCTTTCGATGCGGTCGGCGATGATCGACAGCGCGGTGGCGTTGCCGTCCCGCGCCGCAAGCTGCAGCCGCCGCCCCGCTGTCAGCCCCAGGGCCTTGGTCAGCTCCGTCACCACCAGCGGCACCGCGCCCGAGCGCAGGGCCTCTTCGGTCACGGCCAGCGCCTCGGCCTGGTCGCGGGGCTCGGCCAGCAGGAGGCGTCCGGGGTCGATCATGGCGGCGACCCCGGCAGGGTTGATCCGCTCGGTCTGCCAGCTTTCGGCGACCCAGAGCAGCGGCCCTCCGATCCGGGCAGCCTGGGCCAGGGCGAAGAAGACCGCGCCCGGGCCGCAGACCTCATGGGCGCGACCGCGGCGCAGCGACGGGAAGGGCATGGAACCGGTCTGCATGGCAGATGACAATATCGGGCAACATCCCGTGCCGGACAAGGCGATGCGATGCCGGGGCCCTGTATCGACCGGCAGGGCGGCGAAGGGCATCGGTCCCGGACGCGCTCAGGGCGCCGGACATCGGCCATGGGGACAAGGGGCATCTGCCGCATGCCGCGTTTTCCGAGGGCAATCGCCGGCGGGCCTGCCCGGCCCGTTGCTCCTGTGCCCGGACGCATGTCGCGTTGCTGTCGCCCGGGCGCAGCCTCCTCATGACGGTCGTGTCGGGCCTCTGGTTGCCAAGTTCTTCGAGAGGTTCTAATTGTTCGGCCGAGGACGGCCTCACCATTCCGGTCATCATGCGGGACGGCCCGGTGGAAGGAGATCGCGCATGGCCTGGATCTGTCTTTTTGCGGCCGGTATCCTGGAGATCGTCTGGGCATTCTCGATGAAGAAGTCCGCCGGTTTCACGCTTGTCACCCCGACAATCATCACCCTCATCACGATGCTTGCCAGCTTCGGGCTGTTATCCGTGGCGATGAAGTCGCTTCCGCTCGGCACGGCCTACACGATCTGGACGGGGATCGGTGCCGTTGGCGCATTCGTCGTCGGGATCGTCGTTCTGGGAGAGGCGATCACGCCGGTACGGATCATTGCGGCGCTTCTCATCATCAGCGGCATCATCATGATGAAGCTGGCCAGCGCCGACTAGACCGCCGCCGAAAGGAACGGCCTCCGGATGCCCAAAAGGTCGGGTCTTCCACGGTCCGGGCGGCAATCTGAGGCGTCCAGACAGGCCAGTCGCCGGGTCATGGACAGTCCTTGGTGGGAGGATCTTTGACAATTGCCATGGATAGCGTTCTCGGGGCGTCGCGCCGCTATCGGCCGGGCGGACAGCCGAGCATGGCGATCAGGGCGCAAGGATCATCTTCCGATCAAGATCGCGGCTCCGGCATCAGGGCGGAGGCGTGCATTCCCGGTCAGGGCGGCGGCCGTCGGGTCTTCCCGGACCTTGCCGGACCTGCCGGAGCAGAGCCCGGAAGGCGAAGATATTGCGACCGGCGACAGAGCCTGTGACCTGCGATGCGGTCCCTTCGGGCCGTCCTGCGGTGCGGGGGTGTCATGCTCCCGGGAGCGCTCCCCCTGATCGGCCGGGAAACGGCCCCGGAGGTGGTCCGGGCAAAGCCCCCGACCATGCCCGGGCAAATGCTCTGGCTGGCCCATGTCCGTCCCGGGCAGAGCGTGCCTCGGGGGCGGGCGCGGTTCAGGTCGCCGAATGCCAGCGCAATTCCCCCTCCCGTTCATCTCCCGGAGAGTGCAGGGGCGCGCGTGAAATCATGCCGAGATCCCCGGACGCCACCGGCGATGTGGTGCACCTCTGCGCTCATCGTGAAAACGGTTGTCCGGCACCGGCGCGGTCCTGCGTATCCGCCTTGTCGGACATCCCGCGGAGAAGGCGGCCCCGGCCGGTCGAAAGCGCCGGAGGCGCCAATGCAAAGCCTCTGTTGTGCAGCCGTCCTCCCGATCATGACCTCGCGTCCGGCCTTGTGGCCGGGAGGAAGGATGCGCAAGCGGGCCGTCCGGTTGGAAGCCCGGCCCAGATCCGGCAGATCACCCGATTGCGATCAGCGCGAGCGACGTCTGCGCCGGCTTCCGCCGCCATCGGCATTGAAGACGACATCTGGCAGATCCAGCCGGCGGGCAAGTTCCGGAAACGGATCCGAGGCATGGGGCAGGGCATTCGCGGCCACGAAATGCTCCTGGAACCGGGGCTCGGTCGCGGTCTCGACCTTTTCGATCCTGCGCACGATCTCTTCGATCCTGCGCCGTGCGGCGACCGAACAAAGCGCAATCCGCGCACCGGTCCCGGCGGCATTTCCCGCGGACCGAACCCGGTCCAGGGGGACGTCGGGGATCATGCCCAGCACCATGGCGTGCAGCGGGCTGATATGGGCACCGAAGGCCCCGGCCAGAACCACCCGCGCGACCCGGTCGACGCCGCGGCGGTCCATCAGTAGTCGCGCGCCAGCGTAAAGCGCTGCTTTCGCAAGCTGAATCGCCCGGATATCGGTTTGGGTCACGGCAATGACGGGCCCGCCCGCAGAGGAGCCGTCATGCAGCAGATAGGACTGGGTGCGGCCCTCGGGGCGGCAGCGCCCGGAACCGGTCTGGGCGGCCGAGCCGATCAGGCCCGACCTGTCGACAAGTCCTGCCAACCGCATTTCGGCCACCGCCTCGATGATGCCGGAACCGCAGATTCCGGTGATGCCGGCCGGGCCGACGGTTTCGGCGAAATCCGGGGCGTCGGACCACAGCTCGCAACCGATCACCTTGAAGCGGGGCTCTTTCGTGGCGGGGTCGATCCGGATCCGTTCGATGGCCCCGGGGGCAGCGCGTTGACCCGCGCTGATCTGTGCGCCCTCGAAGGCGGGGCCGGTCGGCGAGGAGCAGGCCAGCACGCCGTTCCGGTCGCCGAGCAGGATCTCGGCATTGGTGCCGACATCGACGATGAGGGTCAGCTCGTCCGCCTCTTCGGGGGCTTCGCTCAGCGCCACGGCGGCCGCATCCGCCCCGACATGCCCCGCAATCAGAGGCAGCAGATAGGCGCGGGCCTCCGGATTGATCGCGCCGATCCCCAGATCGCGGGCCGCAAGCGACAGCGCGCCCGAGGTCGCCAGCGCAAAGGGCGCCTGTCCCAGCTCGACCGGATCGAGCCCCAGCGCAAGGTGGTGCATCACCGGATTGCCGACCAGGACCGTCTCGACGATTTGCCGGGACGAAATTCCGGCTTCGATCACGATCTCGCTGGCGATCCGGTCGAGCCCGGACTGCAGGGCGGCCGTCATCTCGGCGGCCCCCCCGGGGTTCAGCATTGCATGCGACACCCGGCTCATCAGGTCTTCGCCGAAGCGGATCTGCGGGTTCATCCGGCCCGAGGAGGCGAGGACGGTCCCGGTCGAGAGATCGGTCAGATGCGCGGCGATGGTGGTCGACCCGATATCGATCGCCAGCCCGTAGAGCGGCCCTTCGAAGAAGCCGGGCCAGATGTCGAGAATTTCGAGCCCGTCCGGAGCGCGATGCAGCGCGACGGTCACCTGCCAGTCGCCATGACGCAGTGTCGACTGAAGCCGGACCAGAACCGACAACGGACAGCGTACGGGGCCGATGTCCCATTGCGCGGCCAGGGCCGAATTCAGCCGTTCCAGATCACCACTGGGCGCTTGCAGGTCGGGCTTGGCCACCTCGACAAGGCACAGCCGCGTGGCCGGGTCCATCTCGATCGCGCGGAGCTCGGCCGCCTTGCGCACGACCTGGCGGTGGATCTGGCTTTCCGGAGGCACGTCGATCACGGCATCGGCGAGGATGCGCGCCTGACAGCCCAGGCGGCGGGCGGGGGGCAGGCCGCGTTTCTCGTCATAGCGCTGCTCGACGGCATTTTTCGGGGAGAGGGCCTGCTCGGTGACGGTTATCCCGTGCTTGGGGAAGGTGCCGGTCCCGAGCGCGATCTGGCATTTCGAGCAGATGCCGCGCCCGCCGCAGACGCTGTCGAGATCGACGCCGAGGCGTCGCGCAGCATCGAGAACCGAGGTCCCGGAAGGTACCCGGCCACGCCGACCGGAGGGCGTGAAGACGACGAGGGGAGGATCATCACGGTTCATGCGGGCCTCGATTTTTCGTCGAAAAATCGTTGCCATTCTTCGATGAAGAATGGCTTAGCAGATGACACGCAGACCATGGGGATTGCAGATGACGATGAGCTGCCCGCCGCATTCGACCATGTGAAAGCCGCGCCTGCGGACTTCTGCCACGAAGCGTTCCATGCCGATCTCTCGTTCGACCCAGTGGCGCGATCGCCGGACCACGCCGCCCTTCGCCACCGCCTGGGCCGAGAAGACCAGAGCGATCCAGATGTCGGGCGGTGTGGGGCGCGAGACAAATTCCATGCCCGCAATTCTGACGGTTTCATGGTTAAGAACATCTTACCGCAATCCGTCCGATCAGCCGCGTCGCCGTCGCCGGCCGCTGCCCGCCGCCGCAACCGCATGTGATGCCTCGGCGAAGCTCGCTCCGGCCGCGACACCGTCGAGCACCCGAGAGAAGCGGATCCACTCTCCGCCATTGGCGTCATGGTTCATCAGCAGGTTGGCGGCGCGGACCGCTTCCATCTCGACCGGACGGACCGGGTTCATGATCGCCGAGGTCATGCCGGCCCCGATCGCCATCGGCAGGAAGGCCGCGTTCACGCCATGGCGCTGGGGCAGTCCGAAGGAAATGTTCGACGCGCCGCAGGTGGTATTCACGCCCAGCTCCTCGCGCAGCCGCCGCACCAGCGCAAAGACCTGTCGCCCGGCGCTGGCCATCGCCCCTACCGGCATCACCAGCGGATCGACCACGATATCGCAGGACGGGATGCCGAAATCGGCCGCGCGCTCGACGATCTTCTTTGCCACGGCAAAGCGGATATCCGGATCTTCGGAAATCCCGGTATCGTCATTCGAGATCGCGACCACCGGCACGTTGTATTTGCGAACCAAGGGCAGCACCCGCTCGAGCCGCTCTTCCTCGCCGGTCACCGAATTCAGCAGCGGCCGGCCTTCAGCTGCGGCAAGCCCCGCTTCGAGCGCCGCGGGAACCGAAGAGTCGATACAGAGCGGCGCATCGACCAGACCCTGCACCAGATCGATCATCCGGCGCATCAGCGGCGGTTCGGTCTGGTTCGGATCAGGGTTCGAATTGTAGACGACGCCCGCATTCACATCGAGCACCATCGCCCCGCAGGCCACCTGCTCCAGGGCGTCCCTCTCGACGGTCGAGAAATCGCCGGCCTCCAGTTCGGCCGCCAGTTTCTTGCGGCCGGTCGGGTTGATGCGTTCGCCGATCACGCAGAAGGGCTCGTCGAAGCCGATGGTGACGGTACGGGTCTTCGACTCGAGAACGGTACGGGTCATGGCGCTCCTCAGCTGTCCTGGGCGGGGGCGAGGCCATGTGCGGCCAGCCACCGGGTGTTGGTCGCGATCCCGCCGAGCGGGAAGAAATGCACCCCGGCAATCGGGAAATCGGCCCGGCGCCGGGCGGCCCCGGCCAGATCGTCGAGAAAGGCATCGGGCGTGAAGGGCAGCACCAGCTTGCTGACATCGCGCGCCCGGCGCTGCAGCACGGCGAGCGACGGGCCGACGCCGCAGGTGATGGCATATCTGACCAGGGTCTGCAGCTTGGCCGGGCCCGCCACGCCGATATGGATCGGCAGATCGATGCCCCGGTCCCGGACCCGGTCGGCCCAGGCAATCACCGGGTCTGCCTCGAAGGCGAACTGGGTGACGATGGCCATCTCTGCATCGGTCCGCGCGGCGAAGGCCTGTTTCCAGCCGAGGGCCGCCATCATGTTGCGCTCGGAGCCGTCGGGGTCGATGTCGCGGCTGCCCTCGGGATGACCGGCGACATGCAGCCGGACGAAGCCCGCGCGGTCGAAGAGCCCGGTCTCGAGCAGCTGCATCGAGGAGTGGAAGTCCCCCTTCGGCGTCGGGATGCCGCCCGCCAGGATCAGCCCTTCGCGGACCCCGGCCTCGCCGGCATAGCGCGCGATCCAGTCGGCAAGCGTCGCGGTGTCGGGGATCGAGCGGGCCGCGAAATGCGGCATCGGCACGAAGCCTTCCTCGGTCAGCCGCCGGGCGGTCGCCACCATGTCCCCGATCGGGGTGCCTTCGAGATGGGCGACATAGACCCGCGTTCCGGCAGGCAGCAGCGCGCGGAAATCGGCAATCTTCGCGGCCGTCTTCGGCATCACCTCGATCGAATAGCCCCGGACGAATTCCGCCAGCTGCGCCGTTCGACCTGCCGTCTGGCCTGCCGACCCTCTGCCCGCCCTGTCGCATTTTCTGAAATTCAGCAGTGCCATTGCGTCCTCCCGCAGACCGTTCACGCCCGTTGCCAGCCGCAATCGGCGATCAGTTTCCCAAGTCGTGCCGCGTCATATTCAGCCGCGATCCGCTCGGCCTCGGCCGTGGCCAGCATCTCCGGATCGCCCTCGCGCTCGACGGGCTTCGAGCGGTGCCATTCGGCGAGATAGGCCTCGCTGTCCTTCGCGCCCACCCGCATCGCGCAACGGTCGATGGCCTGCTCGAAGCGCTCTGGCAGCACCCGCTTGGCGGCGCGGCGGCCCCGTCCCACGATGACCTGCGCCGGTATGTCGCGCCAGTAGACGATGACGAGTTCAGGCATCCGATTCTCTTCCTCCCTTCCCAAGGTGTAATCCGACCCGGTTCCGGCGCGGAGGCGGATTTCGACAGGATGAATGCGCGTTGCGACCTCGGCTTCGGTCGGTATCGCGCAGGACCGATCCCGGCGCCGGCGCAGAGGAGGCGCCGGGCCGACATTCCTGCCTCTGGGCGTCCTTTGGGCGGCGTCCCCTGCCATCCGGGCCTGGCCGCTCCCCCGGGTGCTGCCGAAACAGATCCCGGCGGAGACAGGCCCTGGCCGAAGCAGGCCCGGGAGGACAGAAAACCCGACCGAAAGGCTTATGGCCGAAAACGAGCCGCATGGTGCAGGCAGCGGGAAGAAAGGGCGCTCAGGCCGGGCCGCCTGCCGTTACGTCAATGCGAGAGGGGAGCCTAAATTTTAGAATTTTCTTCATTTTTCATGATAATTAGGCTTTTTCCGACCGATAAGAAAATCGTTTCATGGTACAGAATTGCGAGTCGCCCGGGCGGAGTCCGTGACACGCTCGTTTCGCGAGCGCAATACAGGTCAGACACAGGTCCGGCACGGGGACCAGTTGGTATGAGGATATGGCGATGAAAGCGCATCTGGGACAGGTGATGACGATTGTGGCTGGGCTGACCGCTGCCATGGCACTCGGACAGGCCGGGGCGACGACGATGCCGCCGGGGACCTTGAAACTGGTTCCGTCGCCGGTCTTCGAAAGCCGCTCCTCTGCCGATGACGGGACCTCGACCGATGTGGCGATCTCGCTCGGTGTCAGTGTGTGCCGTCATGCCGCGGCCGGGGTGACCCCGGCCTGCGCGCTGATGTTTCCCGCTGCGATCGCCTCGGATCACGGCGCGCGCAACCTGCCGCGTCCCGAACTGCTTGCCGCGCTCGATGGCGATGACGGAGCTTCGACCCCGTTCTGGCCCGGCAATGGCGGGGGCCGCGCTGCCGGCGGCGGCGGCACCGGCGCGCTGCCCTGGGCGGCGCCCAGCACCGTCAGCGGCGGCAGCAACGGGCGTCAGGGGGGCGGCGATGATCCGGCCCGGCCGCCCGTAGACCCGGACGATCCTTTGCCGGTGCCGCTGATGCCGAGCGCGGCCTTCCTGCTTCTGGCCGTGGCCGGGTTCGGCTCTTTCGTGCGCCGCCGGTCCTGAGACCGCGCCGCCCTCCGGGAAGGGCGGGCAGGCGCGATCTGTGGCATTGCACGAAGGTCTTCGGGCCGCTACCCTGCTGGCAACTCGATTGGAGGGCGATCCTATGGCGCCCAGGCGTCCGAATGGTGCGGGCGCGTTTCCCAAGGCGGTAGAGACTCCCGCGCCAGTTCCGCCAGATCCCGCGGCGCTTTACGCCGCGCTGGATCTCGGAACGAACAGTTGTCGTATGCTGATTGCCCAGCCCAAGGGCAGTCAGTTTCATGTCGTGGACAGCTTTTCGAAATCGGTCCAGCTTGGAACCGGCCTCGAAGGCTCGGGACGACTCAGTCGCGCCTCGATGGCACGCACGATCCAGGCGCTCAGGGTCTGCAAGAGCAAGCTCGAGACGCATGCGGTCGAACGGATGCGGCTGATCGCGACCGAGGCCTGTCGCCGCGCCGAGAATGCACGCGAATTCATAAAGATCGTGCGCCGCGAGACCGGCTTGCGGCTCGAGATCATCCAGCCCGAGGAAGAGGCCCGGCTGGCAGTCGTGTCCTGCGCGCCGCTGGTCTCGACCAAGACCGAGCAGCTGCTGGTCGTCGATATCGGTGGCGGCTCGACCGAGCTTGTCTGGATCGATCTCTCGATGGTGCCGCGGCCCGACCGGCCGCGGGCGATCATGCGGCTGCATGCGGGCTTTCACAGCGAGACCGGGCCGTTCCCGGCCGCGCGCGTGGTCGATTGGATCTCGGTGCCGCTGGGGGTCGCGACGCTGAAGGAGCAGTTCGACGATGTCGAGGACGATCACGCCCGTTTCGCGCTGATGAGCTGGTTCTTCGAGGAGAACCTGGCCGAGTTCTCGCCCTATTCGTCCCAGCAGGCCAAGGAGGGGTTCCAGATCATCGGCACCTCGGGCACGGTGACGACGGTGGCGGCGACGCATCTGGGGCTCCGGCGCTATGACCGGACCAAGGTCGACGGGCTTCGGATGACCTCGGGCCAGATCGACGAGGTGATCCGCAAGTATCTGGAACTTGGCCCCGAGGGGCGGCGGGCCGATCCCCGGATCGGGCGCGACCGGCATGCGCTGATCATGTCGGGGGCGGCGATCCTGCAGGCCCTGATGCGGGTCTGGCCGACAGATCGGATGTCGGTCGCGGATCGCGGTCTGCGCGAGGGTCTGCTTTACGCGCAGATGAGCGCGGACGGGGTTCTGGAGGAGGGGCCCTTCTGATGCGCCCTTGCTGCCGCGGCCCGGCTGGGGCAGATGTCGCGTCTGGGTATTTTTGCCAAGAAGAAGAACGAAGGCCGGTATGACGGAGAAGAAGGGATCGAGCGGGCGCGGACAGCGCGACCTCAAGGTCAAGGTCAAGACCGCGCGCGGGCGGCGGCTCTCGTCGACGCGCTGGCTCGAACGTCAGCTCAATGACCCTTATGTCAAGCGGGCCCGGGCCGAGGGCTATCGCGGGCGCGCGGCGTTCAAGATCATCGAACTCGATGACAAGTACCGGTTTCTGGTGCCGGGCGCGCGGGTCGTCGATCTGGGCTGCGCGCCGGGCGGCTGGTGCCAGGTGGCGGTCAAGCGCGTGAATGCGCTGGGCGAGAAGTCGGGCAAGGCCATCGGCACCGTGCTGGGGGTCGATCTGCAGGAGGTCGAGCCCATCGCCGGGGCCGAGCTGCATCAGCTGGATTTCCTGGCCGACGATGCCGACGAGCTGGTCAAGGGCTGGCTCGGGGGCCGGGCAGATGTGGTGATGAGCGACATGGCGGCGGCCTCTTCGGGACACAAGCAGACTGACCATTTGCGGATCATCGCGCTCTGCGAGGCGGCGGCGGCGCTCGCGTTCGATGTGCTGGACGAAGGCGGCACCTTCGTCGCCAAGGTTCTGGCGGGGGGCGCCGAGGGCGGGTTGCAGACCCTGCTGAAACAGCGCTTCGACAAGGTTGCCAATGTGAAGCCGCCCGCGAGCCGGTCGGACAGTTCCGAGAAATTCGTGGTCGCGACCGGGTTCCGGGGCTGATCCCCGGATCCCGGCATGGAGGTCACGGCAAGAGCACCGTTGCCCCGGTGGTGGCACGGGTCTCAAGCGCGCGATGAGCCTCGGCCGTCTCGGCCAGTGGCCAGGTTTGCCCGACCCGGGGCGTCAGCGTGCCCTCGGCCACTGCTGCGAAGAGCTCTGCCGCGCGGGCGCGGAGCTCGGCCGGATCGGCGATGAAATCGAACAGAACGGGCCGCGTGGCCGAGAGGCTGCCTTTGGCGAGATCCGACAGGCGGAAGCCGTCGGGCAGGCCCGAGGACTGGCCGAAGCTCACGAACATGCCGCGCGGTTTCAGGCAGGCGAGCGAGCCGCGCCAGGTGTCCTGACCGACGCTGTCATAGACCGCATCGACGCCAAGCCCGTCGGTCGCGGCCATCACCGGGCCCACGAAATCGCCCGCGCGGTAGTCTATCACCTGAGCATAGCCATTGGCACGTGCGAGCGCGGTCTTTTCCGGCCCGCCCGCCGTGCCGATGGCGCGCACGCCCCTGGCCGCCATCCATTGTCCGAGCAGAAGCCCCACGCCTCCCGCCGCGGCATGGATCAGCACGGTCTGGCCTTCGCGGACCGGAAAGCTCGAGGTCATCAGGTAATGCGCGGTCAGCCCCTTCAGCATGATCGAGGCCGCGATCTCGTCGGGGATCGCATCGGGCAGGGGCACCAGCCGGTCGGCGGGCAGCACGCGCGCGGTAGTGCAGGCGCCGGTCGGCGTCGTATAGGCGACGCGCTGGCCGACCGAGAGCCCCTCGACGCCCGCGCCCAGCGCTTCGACGCGGCCCGCGGCCTCGCTGCCGGGGATCAGGATCTCGCCCGGCCAGGGGTAGAGGCCCGAGCGGAAATAGGTGTCGATGAAATTCAGCCCGACCGCGCCGTGCCGCACCAGCACCTCACCGGGGCCGGGGGCGGGCGGGGTCCAGTCGACCCAGTCAAGCGTCTCGGGGCCGCCCGGCGCGCGGGCGATGATGGCCTTTTCCATGGCTCAGACCTCGAATTCGGGATCGACCGGCACCTGCAGTGCGGTGACCAGCGCATTGGTCTGCGAGGCCAGTCCGATCACGGCGAGGAAATCCTGGTACTGGGCCTCGGTCATGCCCTTGGCGCGGGCCGAGGCGGTATGGGAATGGGCGCAATAGGAACAGCCATTGGCGACCGACACCGCCATGTAGATCAGCTCCTTGGTCAGCGGGTCGAGCGCGCTTTCTCTCGCCATAACCGCCTTGACCTGTGCCCAGGTGGTTTCCAGCACCGCGGGCTGACCCGCCAGCGCGCGCCAGACATTGTTCACGAAATTGGTCTTGCGGGTGGCGCGGATGTCGTCGAACACCGCCTTGACGCGCGGGTCGGCCTCGGCCTCCGCGTCGCTCCAGATCTTCGCCGTGGCCATCGGGGCTCCTTGGATTGGGGAAGGGGCCGCTCCGGGGCAGGGGATCCGAAGCGGCGGGACATGGGGTCAGACCAGCGCGAAGATCCGCGCGGGCCCGCCGGTGCCGCCCTTGTGCCTGGGCGCGCCGATCACCAGCGTCGCGCCCGCGGCGGGCATCCGGTCGAGATTGGCGAGGCATTCGATGCCGAATCGCCCCGAGGGCAGCCAGGCGTAATGCGCCGCGAAATCGGGCGAGTTGCCGGGATCGAGCGACAGCGTGTCGGACCCGATCGAGGCCGCGGCTGTCTCTTCGATCAGCATCTCGGCGGCCTCCGCATGGAAGCCCGGGTAATGCTGGACGCCCCCGGCATCGGCATTGCGAAAGCCCGGGCCGCTGGCCTTGTCGGCCCAGCCCGAGAACAGCGCGACGCAGGCATGTTCGGGGATTTCGCCATGCGCCGCGATCCAGGCGCGGATGTCGTCGGGGGTGAGGGTGGTGTCGGCATCCTCGGCGGCGCGGGCGGCGATGTCGATCACGCAGAGCGGCGCGACCAGGGTCTCGACCGCGATCTCGTTCACCGCCGCGCCATCGGCCGAGAAATGCAGCGGCGCGTCGATATGGGTGCCGGTATGTTCGTTCACCCGGTATTCGACGAGGTTGAAGCCATGTTCGGCGAAATTGAACTTCTGGTCCCAGAAGAATTGCCGTTCGCCGAAGAAGGTGGGGAAATCGGCCGAAAGCTCATGGGTCATGTCGGTTACCTTCGCGTGGCCCTGTGCCAGTGCCCGGGGCGCCGAGGCGCTCAGTCCGGCCGCCGCCGCCAGACCGGCCCCCGCCGCCCCCGCGAAGAAGCCGCGCCGCGACAGCATGCGGTCCTTGAGTGCCGTCATCACGCAGGTGTCGCACATCCTGGACCTCTCCCTGTGGCCGTCCCGCCGCTCGACGCAGGCAAGCTTAGAGAGCCCCGCGCAATCCTGTCAAACCCGGAACCCCGGCCCGTTTTCGACCTTGCGCATCTGCGCGCCGCGCCCTTCTGGCCGGACAGGACGGCCCGGCATCGGCGGCGCCGTTACCGGAACGCTGCCGGGAAAGGCAATATCCTCAAAACATGGGTATTGTTGCGGATTTACGTCGCGGGGCAGGCCGATCACCGCATTCGACCGATGAAACGCGCGGAACCAATCGTATTATCGTATGTTAACCTGCTAGTGTGCTCACGAGAAAGCGTGTGTCACGGGGAAACCCGAGTACGAGCGGGAAGGAGCGACTAACCTCGATGCCCATTGTTTTTATGCTTACTTCAATTATGGGAGGGGTTTTTTCTGCGACCGTCGTATCTCTGATAATGGAAACGGGCTGGGGGGCGATCCTTCTGTCCTACTGGCTTGGCGGAATGGTGTGGGGCGGGGCTGCGGTGTCCTGCATGGCGCTGCGCCCGGACAAGGACGATTCTGAAGCTGAGGCCCCGGATTACAAGGTCGTGCCAGGCGAGGATGCCCGGTCGGGCGCCCGGGAACCGAGAGGGTGCACGGCCAGATCGCGCGCGTCCGGCGACGTCGAGAAGTCTGATCGCTGCGACTTCTTCTTCTGAACGCGCGCGAGGCTTTATTCCCCTAACCGGGCCAGAATCCGGACAGCGCCGGGAGGGGACTAATCGCGCAGGGCGGCGACCGGCGGCTGGCGGTAGGCGATCCAGGCCGGCAATGCCGAAAGCAGCGCCGCGGCTAGCGTCAGCAGAGCCAGGGACCACAGATCGCTGCGCGCGAATGCGACCGGCAGAGGAAAGCCGCGCGCGCGGGCAAAGCCCTGCGACAGCGCCTCTGCCGCGGCATAGCCGAGGCCGAAGCCGCACAGGATGCCGGTGCCGAAGAGCAGCGCCATTTCAAGCCAGACGATTCCGAAAACCGCGCCCCGTGGCGCGCCGAAGGCCCGGAGCGCCGCGATCTGCCGGCGTCTCTGGCCGACCTGGATCACGGTGACCAGAAGCAGGGCCGCAGCCACCAGCACCTGCGCGCCGATCGCGACCGCGACCAGTACCCGTCTGGCATCGCCAAGCAGCGCGTAAAGCCCGGTCAGGATCTCGGCCGGAAAGACCGCAAGCGTCTGCCCCGGCTGCCGGTAGGCCTGCCGCAGCAGATAGGCATCGGCAATGCTGCGCGGCTTGACCAGGATCGCGGGTAGGCCCGGCGGCTCTCCCGCCTGCCAATGCTCGTCAAGCGGGGCCTCCGGGTCGAAGGTCGCGCCGCCATGGGGCTGGTGCGCCTCATCCGCCTTGTGCGTTCCGTTTTCCTGCGCATCGTCGTGGTCGTGGTCGTGGTCGTGGTCGTGGTCGTGGTCGTGGTCGTGGTCGTGGTCGTGGTCGTGGTCGTGGTCGTGGTCGTGGTCGCCGGTCCCTGCGCTGGCCAGAGCCACGGCGTCGTCATGACCCTCTGCCGCATGATCATGCCCGTGGTCATGGCCCTCGTCATGCCCGGCTTCGTCGTGGTCGTGATCCTCGCCCAGCCCGTGGACATGCCAGACTGCCTGGATCGGCACCAGGATGGCGCGGTCCCAGGGCGTGCCGGTGGGCGCGAGCCGCCCGGTCACGCGATAGGCGATCCCGGCATGGGCATGGCCACCCTCGGCGATCAGGCCATGGGTCGGGACCAGCCTGTCGCCCAGTTCCATGTCGACCGCCGAGCCGATCACCGCCTCGCCTTCGGCTGCGAAGATCCGGCCCTCGGCAAAGCCCGTCGCCGTGTGCTCGATCAGCGTGGTGGTGGTGCCGATCACCGGATGACCGGCGACGAAATCGCCGAAGCCGATCGGCGCGGCCCAGGCCACGCGCGGGTCTTCGGTCAGGGCGATCAGCGTGTCGCCCGGCATCAGCGGCAAGGCCGCGGGCTGCAGGAAGACCGAGGAAAGCACCAGCTGCGTCGCGCTGCCCGCCGCGCCGACGATCAGGTCGAACTTTTCTGCGGCGCGGGCGCTGCCCAGCCGGAAGGCGCGCTCCTGCAGGGTGATCGTGGTCCCGAGCGCGACCGCCAGCGCGATCAGCAGCACGACCACTGCCGAGCCAAGACGGAAACGTTTCAGATCGGCCAGAACGAACTGGATCACGGCAAGGCTCCTTCGCGGAGGTCATCGGTGAGGATCGCGCCCCCGGCAAGGTTCAGCTCGCGGTCGAGCCGCGCGCTCAGGCGGCGATCATGCGAGACCACGATCAGCGTCGCGCCCGCGCTTTCGGCCAGATCGAGCAGCAGCCCGGCGATGGCCGCGCCGCTTTCGGGATCGAGGCTGGCTGTGGGCTCGTCGGCGACGATGATGCCCGGCCGGCGCAGAAGGGCGCGGGCCACCGCCACGCGCTGCATCTCGCCGCGCGACATGGTCTCGACCGGCTGGCCGGGCCGGGCCAGGCCGACCTCGGCCAGAAGGGCGCGGGCGCGGGCCGTCATCGCCTGATCGGCGACCCGCGCGAGCCGCGCGGGCAGAAGCACGTTGTCGAGCGCCGAGAGCCCCGGGAACAGGTGGAACTCCTGCATGACGAGGCCCAGATTGGCGCCGCGCCAGCGGTCGCGCGCGCCTTCGGACAAGGCGGCGATGTCGGTTCCGTCCCAGATCACTTGGCCGGCCCGGGGCAGGATCAGCCCGGCCAGCACATTGACCAGCGTCGACTTGCCCGAGCCCGAGGGGCCGGTCACCGCGATGCGGCTGCCTGCAGGAATATCGAGCGCGGGGATGTCGAGCACCGGGGCGGCAAGCCCCGGATAGGCGACAGAGACGGCAGAGAGGCGAAGACCGGGCATCGCGCTCAGACCGTTCTGTAGCGCGCGTCGCGCAGGCGCAGCTGGCTGACGAAGCCGGTCTCGGGATCGACCCAGGAGCCGCGCTCGAGCCGTCCGGTGACCTCGATGGTCTGGTTCGGCTGCACGAAGGTCTGGCTGCGGTCGAGATAGACCACGACGATATTGTCGGGCCAGTCGGTATCGGTCGAACAGAACGGGCAGAGCGCCATCGGGATCGCGGTCAGCACGAAGAAGTTCGATTCCGCCTTCAGGGGCGGGGCCATGAAACCCCGGATACGCACCTTCTCTCCGGTCAGCGCGATCACCTTGTCCGAGAAGGTGAGGCCGAGCGGGCTGAAGGCGCTGTAAAGCTCATCGAAGCCGATCAGCGGGGTGCCCGCAGCGGCGGCGGGGCGGGCCGTCGTCGTCAGGAACAGGCCGGGCAGAAGCAGGCCGGGTGCGAGCGCAAGGCAGAGCCTGCGGGTCCGGTCGGGGGCGGCGGTATCGGTCATGGCGGAATTCCGGGGCGCAGGGGAAAGGAGCGGGGCGGAAGGGAATGGGGCCGGGCGGCGGGCGGTGCACCGCCCGGGCCCGGCCCCGATGTCAGGTCACTTCCGGACGGCGCCCAGCGCGAAGGTCTCGGCCAGCACCTTGTAGACGTCCGACTGTTCCATGTAGCCCTTGAACGCCTCGGCGCCGGGACCGGTCGCCTGCAGCACGACGTCATCGACCGCATGCACCGCCGTATCGGCCGATCTCGGCAGGTTGCCGACCCTCAGCACCGCGCCGGGGATGTCCTTGTAGGCCTCGTTGGCGACATATTCGCCCTTCTCGTTCTTCACCGAAGGCTCGAACGGGCCGTCCATCTTGGGCCGCCAGGTCTCGTAGTAATCGGGGAAGTTGCTCGAGAAGATCGCCAGCCGCCGCGACACGTCGATCCGGTCGGGATAGCCGTCGCCATCGGCATCGGTGTAGGTCGGGAAGCCCGCGGCGTCATAGGTGCCGACCTTCTCGCGCATCTCGGTGCCGGGCTTGTCGTCGTCGATGGTGCCGATCACCGAGACGCCATGGGTATGGTCGCCGGTGACCACGATCAGCGTCTCGGGATGGGTCTCGGCAAAGGCGCGGGCGGCGGCGATGGCCTGGTCGAACTCGATGGTGTCGATGACGGCGCGGTCCCAGTCCATCGGATGGGACATCTTGTCGATCGAGGCGCCCTCGACCATCAGGAAGAAGCCGTCCTCGTTTTTCGACAGCTGATCGAGCGCGGCTTCGGTCATCTCGACCAGGCCGGGCTGGTCGGGGAACTTGCCGACGGTGCCCTGGTGCAGGAAGCTGCGGTCGAGCTTGGTATCCATGTTGCCGGTATGGAAAAGCCCGAGGATCTTGCCGCTGTTGGTGTTGCGCGCGGCCTCGAGCCCGGCAGCATCGGTCGCGAGCGTGTAGCCCGCCTCGCGGAACAATCCGACATAGTCGGTAGCGTCCTTGCGTTTCGAGCCGGGGATGTCGGATTTGAGGAAATAGGCCGAGCCGCCGCCCAGCATGACCTCGGGCTGGACGTCATGGAACATGCCGACGATATCGGCCTTGTCGCCGCGCTTGCGGGTATGGGCGACGACGGCCGCGGGGGTCGCATCCTCGAGCTCGGAGGTGGTGACGACACCGATCGACTTGGCCGTCATGCGGCGGAGTGCCTCGGCGATGGTTTCGACCCTGGGGTCGTCCTGGGTCGGGGGCGTGCGGTCGGCATAGACACCCAGCGCGTTCACCCGGGCCTTGTGGCCGGTCATGTAGGCCGACATCGTGTTGGCCGAGTCGGTCGCGACCGAATGGGTCGAGGAGGTGCCGATGAAGGCCATGTGGTCGAGATCGTCCATCGCCAGCCGGCCATCCGCCTTGCCCTCGGTCATGCCCTTCGACATGATCCGCGCCGCGGTCCGGTGCGCGACCGAAAGTCCGTCGCCGACGAAGAAGATGATGTTTTTGGCCTGCGGCGCCTCGGGCGTGGCATAGACCTCCCAGGTGACGGTCCTGGTCTCGTCGCCGGCCCTGACCTCGACGGTGTAGCTGCCGGGCTCGGCCAGGGCCAGGTCGCGCAGGATCAGCGCCGAGCCCAGCACCGCGTCGTCCTCGCCCTTCTCCTCGGCCACGTATTCGGCGCTGGTGCCGAACGTCTCGGCATAGGGTCTGCCATTCACGGTAACGGCGATTTCCGCTTCGGGATGAACGGCATCGAGCTCGATCTTGAAGTCGAAGGGCGAGGAGACGAGGATCGTCGCCCGGTCGAGCGGATAGATCGCGGTGGCCTGCGCCGCCCCGGCGAGAAGGGTGGTTGCGGCGAGCGCGGATAGCAGAGTTCGCATGGATACCTCATTGGTCGAAAACGACAGGGGGAGTTCCCTGCGGGTTCCGCTAAAGGCTGCATGTATCGCGCGTGTGACAAGGCCAGCGACAAGGCCCGTGAAACCGCCCGTGAAAAGGCAGATGAAAAGGCGGCTGGTCGCGGGCCGTTTCTGCAGAGCGGCGAGGAGCGCGGCCAGGATCGTCTCGGCACGGTGCGCAAGGGGCGCGCAGAGGCGGTCAGGGGGGCAGGGGACAGGTGGGCGGCCTGCGGCGGGGGCCGACAAGCTCGGGCCGCGCCGGTTCGCTCGGGGCGCGGGCGATTTTCGTTGCCTCTCGCCAAGCTGATCGCGGCCCGACGCGCCCCTGCCTCGATTGCTGCGGCAAGAGGAGCCGGTTGGCTTCGTTCATCAACCGCCGGCCAGGGCTCCGGTTGCGCGGGGCCTGCGGTTGTCAGGGGAGGTCCTGTCGCCGCGATCCCGCTGCGGGGCGCCAGCCGCTTCGAAACGGCGTCGGGCGCCAAGGCGCGGGCCATGCCTCTCGCGTCCTGTGCCGTTGTCCCGGAGCGTCTTGGGCCAGGGCTGATACCATGAGGCCGGACGGCGAAATGGCCGCCGTCCGGAAGACCTTTCAGCCGAGCTGGCGTTTGAGCGCGGCCCAGCCTGCGGCGAAGACGCCCTCGGAAATCACCGGGCCGTATTTGCCGCGGTCTTCCGGCGCCTCGTCGAACTCCGCTTCCCAGAGGGCGAAGGTCTCGCCGGTCTCGGAGACCGGGAAAAGCGCGATCCGGGCGATGTAGTTCTCGACCGGGAAGGCCGGCTTGACGAAGCTGTAGCTGAGCGTGAAGGCGCTGTCGTCGAGCGACAGCAGCTTTTCGCGCACATGCCCACCGCCGCCCGCCAGATGGAAGGAGCGGACGGCGCCGACGGTATCGGCGCGGAGCCCGTCCTCGATCTCGCTGCGCTCGATCGCCGGATGCCAGCTGGGCAGCCCGTTGAAGTCGCGCAGGATATCCCAGACCTTCTCGATGGGCGCGGGGATCACCGCGCTGGCATAGGCCCTGGCCATAAGATCCTCCCTTTTCAGCCTCGGGTGATGGTCTTGAACCGCCGCGTCTGGTCGATCAGCGCGGTTTCGGTCGGCAGCCGCTCCATGCTGGAGGCGCCGTAGAAGCCGTGGCAGTCGGGCGCGTTCGACAGCACATAGGTCGCGTCCTCGGGCATCGAGATCGGCCCGCCATGACACAGCACGATCACGTCCTTGCGCACGCTCAGCGCGGCCTCGGCAATGGACTGGACCTTGACGGCGCTGTCTTCCAGCGAGATCGCGGTATCGGCCCCGATGGCGCCGCCCGTGGTCAGGCCCATATGCGCCACCACGATATCGGCGCCCGCCTCGGCCATGGCCTTGGCCTGATCGGTGTCGAAGACATAGGGCGTGGTCAGCATGTCCTTCGACCGCGCCAGCGCCACCAGATCGACCTCGAGCCCGTAGCCCATGCCGGTTTCCTCGAGGTTCTGGCGGAAGGTGCCGTCGATCAGCCCGACCGTCGGGAAGTTCTGGATGCCCGAGAAGCCGATGGCCTTCAACTGGTCGAGGAACGGGTCGAAGTTGCAGAACGGATCGGTGCCGTTCACACCGGCCAGAACCGGGGTGTTCCTGGCCACCGGCAGCACCTCGCGGGCCATCTCGACGACGATCTCATTGGCATTGCCATAGGCCAGAAGCCCGGCCAGCGAGCCCCGGCCCGCCATCCGGTAGCGGCCCGAATTGTAGATCACGATCAGGTCGATGCCGCCGGCTTCCTCGCATTTGGCCGAGAGGCCGGTGCCTGCGCCGCCGCCGATGATCGGGCGGCCCTCGGCGATCATGCCCCGAAATTTCTCCAGCAGATCCTTGCGTTCGAACCGGGCCATCAGGCGATCTCCTTCCAGTGGATGTACAGCGCGTCCGAGAACGCCTCGTCATTGATATTGTGGGGCAGCCGGATCAGCCGCCGGTCCGGGGTCTGCTCGACCGTGGCCTCGAGGGCGTCGAACAGCGCGTTGCGGGCTTCGATCAACTCGAAGGGCATGCCGGGCGCGTCCAGCATCGACAGGCCGCCCCCGGGCAGCAGGAAACGCACCGGCCCTTTGCAGGCGTTCAGCCGGGTTCCGATCCATTCTCCCATCTGGCGGCATTCGTCGGGCGTGGTCCGCATCAGGGTGATCTGGGGATTGTGCTGATAGAAAAGCCGGTGGGCATAGCGCTCGGGCACTGTCGCGCGCGCGCCGAAATTGACCATGTCGAGCGCACCGCAGGAGCCGACATAGGGAATTCCGGTGCGGGCGATGGCCCCCAGCCGGTCCTCGGTCGCGGCCAGGATGCCACCGAAGAGCAGATCGCAGATCTCGGTCGTGGTGGTGTCGATGACCGACGAGATCATGCCGGAATCGACAAGCTTTTCCATCGCCTGACCGCCGGTGCCGGTGGCATGGAAGACGATGGGATCGACCTCGGCCTCGAGCCGCTCGGTCAGATGGGTGACGCAGGGCGTGGTGACGCCGAACATGGTCAGCCCGACTGCGGGACGGTCGTCGCCCGCTTCCTCGGGGGCGGCCTTTGCCATGCCCGCGATGGCGCGGGCTGCATTGCCGAGGATCACCCGCGAGATCCGGTTGAGGCCCGCGACATCGGTGACCGACGGCATCATGGTGATGTCGGACGGGCCCACATAGGGCGCCACATTGCCCGAAGCCAGCGTCGAGACGATCAGCTTGGGCACGCCCACGGGCAGCGCGCGCATGCCGGGCGCGACCAGCGCGGTCCCGCCCGAGCCGCCAAGCGAGATCATCGCGCCGATATCGTCACGGGTCGCGACGAAGGCCTCGAAGGCCGCCGCCATCCCGGCCACGGCCGAGCCGCGGTCGCCCGTCAGCACCGCGCCCGTGCCCTCGGGGTGGCAGGCCGCCACCTCGGCCGGGGTTACATCGGCAGTGCTGCGATGGTCCGATGAGGTCGAGAGGTCGACCTTGACCACGCCGAGCCCCTGATCGGCCACAAGCCCGGCGACATGCGCGAGCTCGCGACCCTTGGTGTCGAAAGTTCCGACGACGAAGACCTTTTTCGTCACCTCGTTCTCCCTTTTCGGCCGAAGAGCCTGCTTGCCTCCGGGTCCCAACCTTGCGGGTGATCAAAGGGTTAACACAGGGTTACGGTCGATCCAAGCGCCGCTGCGCGGCCGTCATCGGAGCGCTGTCCGGGCATCGGTCATGGCCTTGGGCAATGGCCCCTGGCAGGGTTCTCGTCACGGATCAGGGCAGGCTGCCGGTTTCCCGGTAAAGGCGAGTGACGAGGTCGGCCGAGCAGAGAGGCGCGCGCTCCGGACGGTCTGTCCGCGCGGGAGGCGGGGCCGGGGCCGGGGCACAGGGGGACGACCCCCGGGCTCCGGCGGCTCAGACGCCTTCGGGGAAGAAGCAGGCGGCCGCATGGGGCGCGCCCGCAAGCTCGGGGCGGCTCTCGCGGCAGCGGGTCTCGGCCTTCCAGCAGCGCGGCGCGAAGGGGCAGCCATCGGGGATCGCCAGCGGCGACGGCAGCTCGCCCTGCAGCTTGATCCGCTGCCGCTCGGGGGCGGGCTCGGTCGTGGGCGTGGCCGAGAGCAGCGCCTTGGTATAGGGGTGGCGCGGATTGGCGAAGACATCGTCCTTGGTGCCGAACTCGACCGGGCGGCCGAGATACATCACCATGACATCGTCGGCGACATGGCGCACCACCGAGAGGTCATGCGAGATGAAGAGATAGGCCAGATCCATGCGTTCCTGCAGATCGAGCAGCAGGTTCAGCACCTGGCTCTGGATCGACAGATCGAGCGCCGAGACCGGCTCGTCCAGCACCAGAAGCTTGGGTTCCAGCATCAGCGCGCGGGCGACCGCGATCCGCTGCCGCTGCCCGCCCGAGAACATGTGCGGAAAGCGGTCGTAATGCTCGGGGCGCAGCCCGACCAGCCGCATCATCTCGCGCGCCTTCTCGGCCCGCTCCTTCGCGCTCATGTCGGGGCGGTTGATCTTCAGGGGCTCTTCGAGGATCGTGCCGATCCGGTGGCGCAGATTGAGCGAGCCGTAGGGGTCCTGGAACACGATCTGCACGCTCGAGCGCAGGCTGCGCCAGTTCTCGGGCGTGGCCGGACGGCCGTCGAGGGTGAGGCTGCCCGAGGTCGGCTCCTCGATCAGCGTGATCAGCCGTGCCAGGGTGGACTTGCCGCAGCCCGACTCGCCCACGACCGCCAGCGTCTTGCCGGCCTCGATCGAGAAGCTCGCCTCGGACAGCGCGCGCACGAGGCCGGGCTTCGAGAACATCCCGCCGCCCACTTCGTAATGGCGGGCGAGGTGATCGGCGACAACGACAGGGGCGGTCATCGGGCGGTCTCCTCGGTTGTGCTCGCGAGCGGATAATGACAGCGGGCCAGCCCGAGCCCGGGGGGCTGAACGGACGGCGCGGTACGGTGGCAGCGCTCGTCGGCAAAGCGGCAGCGCGGCGAGAACAGGCAGCCCTCGGGCCGGTCGAACTGGCCCGGCACGACGCCCGGGATCGTCGGCAGACGGCGCTCGGTCGCGCGTTCGGGCAGGGCGGCCAGAAGCGCCGCGGTATAGGGATGGTGCGGGGTTTCGAACAGCGCGCGGACCGGCTGTTCCTCGACCTTCTGGCCGGCATATTGCACCTGCACCCGCTCGGCGGTCTCGGCCACGACGCCCATGTCATGGGTGATCAGGATCAGCGCCATGCCGGTCCGGCCCTGCAGGCCGCGCAGCAGATCGAGGATCTGGGCCTGGATCGTGACGTCGAGCGCGGTGGTGGGCTCGTCCGCGATCAGAAGGCGCGGCTCGCAGGCCAGCGCCATGGCGATCATCACCCGCTGGCTCATGCCGCCAGAAAGCTGGTGCGGGAAGGCGTTCAGCCGACGCTCGGGATCGGGAATGCCGACCATCTCCATCAGTTCGATGGCGCGGGCATGGCGGGCGCGGCGGTCGAGCTTGAGGTGCTGGCGCAGCGTCTCCTTGATCTGGAACCCGGCGGTGAAGCAGGGATTGAGCGAGGTCATCGGCTCCTGGAAGATCATCGAGATGTCGCGGCCGATCACCCGGCGCCGCTGGCGCGGCGTGAGGCTGCGCAGGTCGATGCCATCGAAGCTCATCTCGTCCGCGGTGATGCGCGCGGTCCAGGGCAGAAGCCCCATCAGCGCCATCATCGAGACCGACTTGCCCGAGCCGCTTTCGCCGACGATGGCCAGGATATCGCCCTTGTCGACGGTCACGTCGACCCCGTCGACGGCGCGGAACGGGCCGCCTGCGGTCGAGAATTCCACGGAAAGGTTGCGGATGGACAGGAGCGCCATGGGATCAGCTCCGCTTCAGTTTGGGGTCGAGCGCGTCGCGCAGCCCGTCGCCCATCAGGTTGATCGACAGCACCGTGATCAGGATCGCGAGGCCGGGGAAGGTCACGACCCACCAGGCGCGCAGGATGAATTCGCGGGCCTCGGCCAGCATCGTGCCCCATTCCGGTGTCGGCGGCTGCGCGCCCATGCCGAGAAAGCCCAAGGCCGCCACGTCGAGGATCGCGTTCGAGAAGCTCAGCGCCATCTGCACGATGATCGGTGCCAGGCAGTTTGGCAGCACGGTGATGAACATCAGCCGTCCCAGCCCCGCGCCCGCGACCTTGGCCGAGGTGACATAGTCGCGGGTCCGCTCGCTCATCACCGCAGCGCGGGTGAGGCGCACGTAATGGGGCTGCAGCACCACTGCGATGGCGATCATCGCGTTCACAAGGGAGGGGCCGAGGATCGCCACCAGCACCAGCGCCAGCAGAAGCGAGGGGAAGGACAGGATGATGTCCATCAGCCGCATGATGACGGTGTCGAGCCATTTCGGTGCGAAGCCCGCGATCAGACCGATCAGGATGCCGGTCGAGGCGGCCAGCACCACCACGACGAGGCCGACGAAGAAGGAATAGCGCGCCCCGTGCAGGAGCCGCGAGAGGATGTCGCGGCCCAGGGGATCGGTGCCGAGCGGAAAGCTCCAGCTGCCCTCGGCGGTCCAGAACGGCGGCATCAGCGTATGCGCGCGGAACTGCTGGGTCGGGTCATGCGGAGCGATGATGTCGGCGCCGAGTGCCAGCAGAACGAAGAAGACGAAAACGTAAAGTCCGATCACCGCGCCGCGGTTCTCGCGGAAATAGCGCCAGAATTCCTTGAGGCGGCCGGGACGTTGCGGGGCTGCTGCGCGGGGCGCATCGGCGGTCGTGTCGGCCATCTCAGCGTTTCCTGATCTTGGGATTGATGACGCCGTAAAGCAGGTCGACGATCAGGTTCACGATCATCACCATGCCGGCGATGAGCAGCAGCCCGCCCTGCACGACGGGGTAGTCGCGCCGGTAGATGCTGTCGACCATCCACTTGCCGATGCCCGGCCAGGAGAAGATCGTCTCGGTCAGGATCGCGCCGGCAAGCAGCACGCCGACCGACAGCCCGATCACGGTGACGACGGGGATCAGGGCGTTTCTCAGCGCATGCAGGCCGTTGACGCGGACCGGAGCCAGTCCCTTGGCCCGGGCGGTGCGGATATAGTCCTCGCCCAGCACCTCGAGCATGGCCGAGCGGGTCTGCCGGGCGATCACCGCCAGCGGGATCGTGGCCAGCACGATCGAGGGCAGGATCAGGTGCTCGACCGCCGAGGCGAAGGCGCCCTTCTGGCCCGACAGAAGCGAGTCGATCAGCATGAAGCCGGTCGCGTCGGGGAAATAGTAAAGCAGGTCGATCCGGCCCGAGACCGGGGTCCAGCCGAGCGTGCCCGAAAACACGATGATGAGCAGCAGCGCCCACCAGAAGATCGGCATCGAATAGCCCACCAGCGCGGTCGACATCAGCGCCCGGTCGAAGAACTTGCCCCGGTTCACCGCGGCGATCACGCCCGCCGGAAGGCCGAGGCAGATCGCGATCACGATGGCGCAGAGCGACAGCTCGACGGTGGCGGGGAAGAGCGCGAAGAACTCGTCCCAGACGGGTTTCTTGGTGACGTAGCTCATGCCGAGATCGCCATGCAGGATACCGGTCAGGTAATCCCAGAACTGCACAAACAGCGGCTGGTCAAAGCCGAACTGCTCGCGCAGCTCCTGGTAACGTGCCTCGGAAAGGCCACGTTCGCCAGCCATGACGATGATCGGGTCGCCGGGCAGAACCCGGATGAAGGCGAACGAGATCAGCGTCACGCCGACGAAGGTCGGGACGAAGGTGAGCAGTCTCGTCAGGAAAAATCTCAACATTTTCTTGCGGCCGTGTCCGTGGACTGGGGGCGTGCTGGTGTCATGGCGGCGCCAAATGCCCCTAACGGCGGGGCTTGTAAAGCCCCGCCGCCCATTTTGTGATCACTTGTCGAGGCTGACCTCGGTGAAGATGTGCAACCCGAGCGGGTGCACCTTGTAGCCCTCCACTTCGTCGCGCATCGGCATGAACACCTTCGAATGCGCGATCGTGGCCCAGGGAGCCTGCTCCTTGAAGATGACCTGCGCCTCTTCGTAAAGCTTGGCACGTTCGGCCTGGGTCGGCTTGGTCTTGGCCTCCTGGATCAGCTTCTCGAAGGGCTCGTAGCACCATTGCGAGCGGTTCGCGCCGCCGACCCCGTCGCAGCTGAGCAGGGTGCCCAGGAAGTTGTCCGGGTCGCCATTGTCGCCGGTCCAGCCCAGCAGCACCGCGCCGTCGCGGTCCACCTCTTTCGAGCGGTCGAGATATTCGCCCCATTCGTAGGAGACGATCTCGGCCTTGACGCCGACCTTCTCGAAATCGGCCTGCATCATCTCGGCCATGCGCCGGGCATTGGGGTTGTAGGGCCGCTGCACCGGCATCGCCCAGAGCTTCATCGACAGATCGCTGACGCCTTCCGCCTCCAGCATCGCCTTGGCGGCCTCGGGATCGTAGGGGTCGTCCTCGACCGCGTCGTTATAGCTCCACATGGTCGGCGGGATCGGGTTCTTGGCGACCTCGCCCGCGCCCTGGAACACGACATCGATGATGGCCTGCTTGTCCATCGCCATGTTCAGCGCCTTGCGGACCTTCGGATTGTCGAAGGGCGGCTGCTGGGTGTTGAAGGCCAGGTAGCCGACATTCAGGCCTTCCTGCTCCTTCACGGTGATGCCGTCCTGGGACTTCATCTCGGCGACATCGGCCGGGTTCGGGAAGGGCATCACATGGCATTCGCCCGCCTTCAGCTTCTGGTAACGGACCGAGGCGTCGGGGGTGATCGCGAAGATCAGGTTGTCGAGCTTCGGCAGCCCCTCGCGGTAGAAGCCGTCATGCTTGCGATAGCGGATCACCGCATCCTTCTGATAGGCGACGAAGGCGAAGGGACCGGCGCCCAGCGGCTGCTGGTTCAGCAGGTCGGGTCGGCCCTGCTCGAGCAGCTGGTCGGCATATTCCGTGGACATGATCGAGGCGAAATCCATGGCCATGTTGGCGATGAAGGGGGCCTCGGGCCGGGTCAGGTGGAAGGCGACGGTCAGGTCGTCGACCTTCTCGATGCTGTCGATCAGCTCGGGCATCGACATCGCGTTGAAATATTCGAAGGTGCCGCCCGAGGCGTTGTGGAACGGGTTCTCGGGGTCGAGCTGCCGCATGAAGCTGAAGATCACGTCATCGGCGTTCATATCGCGCGTGGGCGTGAAAAAATCCGTGGTCTGGAACTTGATGCCGGGCCGCAGATGGAAGGTATAGGTCTTGCCGCCCTCGGAGATGTCGTAGCTTTCGGCGAGCCCGGGAATCACTTCGGTGGTGCCGGTCTTGAACTCGACAAGGCGGGCATAGACGGCCTGTCCGGCGGCGTCGAAGGTCGTGCCCGAGGTATAGAGCGCGGGGTCGAACCCTTCGGGCGAGCCCTCCGAGCAATAGACCAGCGTCTGTTGCGCCGCGGCGGCCGAGGCCAGGCTCAGCGCCAGCGCCGAAGTGGTGAGAAACGTATGTAGGGTCATTTTGCACCTTTCATGGGATCCCGGCATCCTGTCCCATCGGTCATGCCGGTGATCTGTTTGTTGTCGAAGGCTTCGTAACCAAAGCGACTTGCGGTCGGGGGGTCAACGTCGAGTTGACGCGCGGCCGGGCGACGCGGCGGCCGCGAGCGGGACGTTTTCCTTGGGGCAATGAGGCGAAAGGGGCTGCGCGGCGGGGGCGGTCCGCGCAGCCTGCGACAAGAGGTCCGGATTTCAACCCGCGTATTGGGCGATGAAATAGCCCGCGACCACCGCCGTGCCGATCACGCCCGCGACATTCGGTCCCATGGCGTGCATCAGCAGGTAATTGCCCGGATCGGCGCGCTGGCCCTCGATCTGGCTGACCCGCGCCGCCATCGGTACCGCCGAGACCCCGGCCGAGCCGATCAACGGGTTGATCTTGCTCCGGCTGACCAGGTTCATCGCCCTGGCCATCAGCACGCCCGCGGCGGTCGCGATGCCGAAGGCGATGACGCCGAGCCCGAGGATCATCAGCGTATCGGCATTGAGAAAGCGCTCGCCGGTCATGGTGATCCCGACCGAGGTGCCCAAGAGGATCGTCACCACGTTGATCACCTCGTTCTGCGCCGCCTTCGCCAGCCGGTCGGTCACCAGGCTCTCGCGCAGGACGTTGCCCAGCATCAGCATGCCGATCAGCGCCGAAGCGGCGGGGACCAGCAGGATCACGATTACCGTCACCAGCCCGGCGAAGATCAGCTTTTCCAGCCGCGAGACCGGGCGCAGAGACTGCATCCGGATCTTGCGCTCGGCCTCGGTGGTCAGCGCGCGCATGATCGGCGGCTGGATCAGCGGCACCAGCGCCATGTAGCTGTAGGCCGCGACCGCGATGGGGGCCAGCAGATGCGGCGCCATCTTGTTGGCCAAAAAGATCGAGGTTGGCCCGTCGGCGCCGCCGATGATGCCGATGGCGCCCGCCTCCTGGGGCGAGAAGCCCAGAAGTGTCGCCCCGAGGAAGGTGGCGAAGACCCCGAATTGCGCAGCGCCCCCCAGAAGCAGGGTGCGCGGATTGGCGATCAGGGGCCCGAAATCGGTCAGCGCGCCCACGCCGAGGAAGATCAGGGGCGGGAACAGCTCCAGATCGACGCCGAGCGAGATGTAATGGAACAGCCCCCCCGCCAAGCCCTCGCCGGGCGGGTTCACCAGCCCTTCGGTCGGCAGGTTGGCCAGCAGCGCTCCGAAGGCGATGGGCACCAGCAGAAGCGGTTCGAACTTGCGGTAGATGGCGAGGTAGAACAGCCCCGCCACGATCAGCCACATCACCGCCATCTGCCAGGTGACGTCGGGCAGGGCGGTCATGCCGGTCAGGCTGTCGAGCCGGTCGCTCAGCGGATTGGGCAGCATCGGGCGGACCTCCTCAGGACAGGACCAGCAGGACCTGCCCCTCGGTCACGGTCGCGCCGGGGGCCACGTTGATCGCCGAGACGGTCCCGGCCTGCGGCGCGCGGATGTCGGTATTCATCTTCATCGCCTCGAGCACCATCAGGGGCTCGCCCGCAACGACGCTCTGGCCCACCGCGACCGCGACGCTGACCGTGGTGCCGGCAAGCGGGCTCAGGACCGCGCCGGGCTGGGCAGGCGCCGCGACCGAGGGCGCCGCCGCCGCGACGGAGGGCGCCGCCGGGGCGGGGCGGGGCGGGGCGGACGCGCTGCGGGGGGCTGGTGCAGCTGTGGGGGCGGTCCCGGGCCCGGTCTCGATCTCTTCTACCGTCACCTCATAGGGGGTGCCGTCGACGGTGATCCGCAGGCGCTTCATGGCTTCGGTCCTTCTGTGATCTCTGGCATCCGGGCGCCAAGCCGGGGCCGGGTCGGCCCCCAACCGGTGCGGACGCGATGGGCGGCGAAGGTCTCGATCCGGCCTTCGAGCGGCCAGCCGTCGACCAGATGGGCGGGCGCGGCGACATGTCTGACGCGGTAGCCCGGCCCGAGCGTTTCGGCCACCGCCGCCGCGATGGCCGCGATATGGTGGGGCGGCACGCCCGCGCTCTCGGCGAGAGGCCGGCTGTCGGGCGTTCCTGAGGCGGCGGTCTTCCGCGCAGCCGCCCGCGTGAAGCCCCACCCGATCAGGGCGCAGGCACCCCAGAGCGAGGACAGGACCAGGATCACCACCGCAAAGCCGGTTCCGATCAGGGCAAGGTTTTCCAGCATGATCGGACCTAAAGCGGGATGTTGCCGTGTTTCTTCGGCGGCCGCGTCTCGCGTTTCGACAACAGCCCGCGCAGCGTCAGCGCGATGGCGCTGCGGGTCTGGCGCGGCTGGACGATATCCGACACGAAGAGCCGCCCGGCCGAGAGATAGGGCGAGGCGAATTCGGCGCGGTATTCGGCGGCAAGCTCCTGTGCGCGCGCGGCACGGTCCTCGGCCGCGGCCAGGTCCTTGCGATAGAGGATGTTGACCGCGCCCTCGGCCCCCATCACCGCGATCTCGGCGCTGGGCCAGGCGATCACCCGGTCGGCCCCCATGTCCTGACTGCACATCGCCAGATAGGCGCCGCCATAGGCCTTGCGCATGATGACGGTGATCTTCGGCACCGTCGCCGAGGCATAGGCAAAAAGCATCTTGGCGCCGTGCCGGATGATGCCGCGCCGCTCCTCGGCCACGCCCGGCAGAAAGCCCGGCACATCGACGAGCGTCACCAGCGGGATGTTGAAGACGTTGCAAAGCCGCACGAAGCGCGCGCCCTTGTCCGAGGCGTCGATGTCGAGCGCGCCCGCCTTGACCATCGGCTGGTTGGCGACAAAGCCCGTCACCACGCCGCCGATCCGGCCGAAGCCCACCACCAGATTGGCGGCAAAACCTGCCATCACCTCGAGGAAATCGCCGCCATCGGCAAGCCGCGCGATCACCCCGCGCACGTCATAGGCCGATTTCGGATCTTCTGGCAGCAGCGCGTCAAGCTCGGGGTCGTCCTCGATCGCCAGATCCGGCTCGATCCGGTGCGGCGGGTCCATCATGTTGTTCGAGGGCAGGAAGGACAAAAGCCGGTGGACGATGGCCACCGCATCGGCGTCGTCCTCGGCGATGAAATGGATATTGCCCGAGACCGAGCCATGCGCCGCGGCCGAGCCGATCTCGTCCATCGTCGTGGTCTGTCCGGTGACGGCGCGGATCACCTCGGGGCCGCAGATGAACATCTGGGCGTGTTCCCGCGTCATGATCACGAAATCGGTCAGAGCGGGGCTGTAGGCCGCGCCGCCCGCGCAGGGCCCGGCAATGACCGAGATCTGCGGCACCACGCCCGACAGCTGCACGTTGCGGTAGAAGACCTGGCCATAGGCCGAGAGCGCGCCGACACCCTCCTGGATCCGGGCGCCGCCGGAATCGTTGAAACCCACGACCGGCACGCCCGCCTTCAGCGCATGGTCGAGCACGAGGCAGATCTTGCGCGAGTGCATCTCGCCCAAGGTGCCGCCGACGACGCCGAAATCCTGGCTGAAGGCCGCGACCGGGCGGCCATCGACGAAGCCCGTTCCGGTGATGACGCCATCGGCCGGGATCGACTTCTTCTCCATCCCGAAATGGCGAGTCGCATGCTGGGCGTGCAGCCCGGTTTCCTGGAAGGTTCCGGCCGAATAGAGCGCCTCGATCCGTTCGCGCGCGGTCATGCGGCCCTTGGCATGGCGGTCCGCGGCCTTGGCCGGGCCGCCACCTTCGAGCGCGGCCGCGCGCCGCTTGTCCAGTTCGTCCGCAAGGGATCGGGAAATCGCCATGGCACCCTTCCGCTTCTGGGGCGTGCCGAAGAATGGCACGGCCTGTTGCAGGGCCGCTGCCCGGCCCTTTCGCCGGGTATACCGGAAGGTTTTTACACGCGCCACAGGCGAGCGGCCGGAAGGGCGGGGCTGGCGCCGATGCCGTGGCGTCCGCCGGTTTGCGCAGGTCACGCGCAAGGAATGCCCGCTATTTGGGCAGGCGGCGCGATACCGGGCGGATGCTGCGGCCTGGGAGGACTGATTTCACCGCCGGAGTTGAAGAATGGCTTCGGGTTCCTAGGGTCTAGGGCATGCAATCCGATATCACATCCCGACCGGGGCCGGGCCTTCCGCAGGACATCCTGCAACGGATCGCCCTTGGCACATTTGACGATCCCTTCGCGGTTCTGGGACCGCACCGAGTGGACGGTCGCCGTCATGTCACCGCCCTGATGCCCGGGGCCGAAACGCTGGAGGCGCTCCTGGACGATGCGCCCGGTGCCGAGCACGGTGCCAAGGATGGCGCCCATTCACTTGCGCCTGTGCCCGACTGTCCGGGGCTGTTTACCGGCCCGGTTCCCGGCGAGGCGGCCTACCGGCTGCGCGCCAAGGCCAAAGGCACGGTCTGGGAGACCGACGATCCCTACCGCTTCGGCCCGGTTCTGGGCGCGCTGGACGAGCATCTGATCGGGCGGGGCGAACATCGCCGGTTGTGGGAGGCGCTCGGTGCCCATGCGATCACCCATGAGGGCGTGGCTGGGACCCATTTCGCGGTCTGGGCGCCCAATGCCCGCCGGGTCTCGGTGGTGGGGCCCTTCAACATGTGGGACGGACGGCGCCATGTGATGCGGCGCCGGGGGGCGAGCGGTGTCTGGGAAATCTTCCTGCCGGGCATCGGCGAGAATGCCCGCTACAAGTACGAAATTCTGGGGCCGGACGGGACGCTGCAGCCGCTGAAGGCCGACCCTGTGGGCTTCGGCTCTGAACATCCGCCCGCCAATGCCTCGGTCGTGCATGATCTGCGCGGCTATGGCTGGTCGGACGGCGAGTGGATGCAGGACCGCGCGGGCCGCAATGCCCGCGGCGCGCCGATCTCGATCTACGAGGTGCATCTTGCCTCCTGGAAGCGTCGCGCCGACGGGCGCGCGATCTCCTATGTCGAGGCCGCCGAGGAACTGGTCGATTACGTGGCCGCGATGGGGTTCACCCATATCGAGCTGATGCCGATCAGCGAATACCCGTTCGACGGGTCCTGGGGCTATCAGCCGGTCGGGCTTTATGCCCCGACCGTGCGCCATGGGCCGCCGCATGAATTCCGCGATCTGGTCGATGCGGCGCATCGCAAGGGGCTGGGCGTGATCCTCGACTGGGTCGGCGCGCATTTCCCGGCCGACGCGCATGGGCTGGGCAAGTTCGACGGCACCGCGCTTTACGAATATGCCGACCCGCGCGAGGGGTTCCATCAGGACTGGAACACGCTGATCTACAATTTCGGCCGCACCGAGGTCGCGAATTTCCTGACGGCCAACGCGCTCTACTGGCTGGAGGAATACCATGTCGACGGGCTGAGGGCCGATGCCGTGGCCTCGATGCTCTATCGCGACTATTCGCGGAAAGAAGGCGAATGGGTGCCGAACAAGGATGGCGGACGCGAGAATTACGAGGCCATCGCTTTGTTGCAGCAGATGAACACGCTGAGCTATGGCGCCCATCCCGGCACCCTGACCGCGGCCGAGGAAAGCACCGCCTATCCCGGCGTGACCCGGCCGGTCGATCAAGGGGGGCTGGGCTTCGGCTACAAGTGGAACCTGGGCTGGATGCACGACACGCTGGGCTACATGGCCGAGGAGCCGGGGAACCGGTGCCATCACCACAACCGGATGACCTTCGGGCTGACCTATGCCTTTTCCGAGAATTTCATCCTGCCGATCAGCCATGACGAGGTGGTCTATGGCAAGGGCTCGATGCTTACCAAGATGCCCGGCGACCGCGCGGCGCAATTCGCCAATCTGCGCGCCTTCTACGGGTTCATGTGGGCCCAGCCGGGCAAGAAGCTTCTGTTCATGGGACAGGAGTTCGCCCAGGAGGCCGAATGGGCCTATGCCGGCAGCCTCGACTGGGCGGCGCTGGACGATCCCTCCCATGCCGGGATGCAGCGGCTGGTGCGCGATCTGAACACGCTTTACCGCGGCACGCCCGCGCTTCATGCGCTGGATTTCAGCCCCGAGGGCTTTCAGTGGATCGAGGCCGATGATGCTTCGCGTTCGGTCTATGCCTGGCTCCGCCGCGGCGGGCCTGACGATCCGAACGCGGTCGCGATCTGCAACTTCTCGCCGGTCGAGCAACCGGCCTGCCGGCTGGGCCTTCCGGCCGCCGGGCGCTGGCGCGAGGCGCTGAACACCGATGCCCCGCTTTATGGCGGGCAGGGGCGCGGCAATATGGGCGGGGTGACGGCCGAGCCGCGACCGAGCCATGGCCAGGCGGCCTCGGCCGCGATCTGCCTGCCGCCGCTCTCGACCGTGATCCTGGTTCAGGAGGACGGCTGATGCGCGACGAGGGCGAGCCCGGAACCGGCCGGTCCTTCGGCCCCGCGCAGGGAAAGGACAGAGACATGCCCCTGAGGGACCGGATCGAATTCGACGAGGCGGCGGCGCGGGCCGAGGCCCAAGCCGCGCGCGAGGCGCTGACCACCGCCGAGACCGCTTTCGAGGCGCAAAGCCGGATCGCGCGCAGGCTTGGCGGCCGGGTCGAGGAGGGGCGGGCCGTGTTCGGCTTCTGGACGCCCGAGATCCTCGATGCGCGGGTGCCGTCGGGCGATGTCTTCCTCGAGGTTCTGGCGCCGCTCGAACCGATGGATCTGACCCGCGCGCATCAGGAGATCCGCTTCGAACGGGCCTGGGTGCCGGTGATCGTCGAAGAGGCGCATTGCTTCACCGCCGTCACCGGCATGCGGGCGGGCAGCCGCGAGCGCTTGGGCGATTTCTATGCGCTGGCCTGGCGCGATCCCGAGGGCGGCTGGCACCGCATTCTCGACCCGCTGGCGATGTCGCTGCCCTTCGGCGTGATGGCCCCGGCCGAGCTGTACGATGTCGAGGCAATGCTGGCGGCGCGGGGCGACGCGGCCTATTTCGAGGCCTTCAGGGGCGAGGCGCCGCACAAGTTCGGCCCGCCCGCGAACATCCTGCAGGTCCATGTGCCGACGGCGACGGCGGGGGGCACGCTGGCCAGCCTCACCCGCCATTACCACCGGCTGGCCGAGCGCGTCGCGCG
Source organism: Rhodovulum sp. HP10 (assembly GCF_047553435.1). Classification (NCBI taxonomy): domain Bacteria; kingdom Pseudomonadati; phylum Pseudomonadota; class Alphaproteobacteria; order Rhodobacterales; family Paracoccaceae; genus Rhodovulum; species Rhodovulum sp. HP10. The sequence goes on along the minus strand of NZ_CP180201.1, from coordinate 518,882 downwards.
CGAGTTGCCGCTGGAACCTGCGGACAAGCTGTTCCTCGGCTATGATGCGGTGCAGCTTCTGCCGGTGGAGCCTACGACGGTGCATGAGGCGGGGCCGGATTTCTGGCAGGAGGTCGATGGCGACGAAGAGGGCGTGACGGTCTCGCTTTTGCGCCCCGACACCACCAACTGGGGCTATGACATCGTCATTTCGGGCATGGGCACGGTCAATCCGGTGCTGCTGGAAACCGGGCGCCCCGACGAGCTGGTCGATTTCGCGGCCGAGCTGCACAACTTTCCCGGCAACCCGAAAAAGCTGATCCTCGATGTGGTCTTCGGCCATGCCGACAATCAGGGGCTCGCCGCGCTCAACAGCCATTTCTTCGCCGGGCCGAACATGTATGGCCAGAATCTCGACTATCAGAACCCGGCGGTGCGGGCGATCCTCCTGGAGATGCAGCGGCGCAAGGTGAATTTCGGTGCCGACGGGGTCCGGGTCGATGGCGCGCAGGATTTCAAGTGGTGGGATGCCAGTACCCAGACGCTGCGCCATGATGACGACTATCTGCAATCCATGTCCGATCTGGTGCAGGAGGCAGCGGGCACGCGCTACCGGCCCTGGTTCATCTTCGAGGATGGCCGGCCCTGGCCCGAGGAGGACTGGGAGCTGTCCTCGGATTACCGCGCGGTGATCGAGGCGCAGACCGATGATGACGTGTTCCAGTGGGGGCCCCTGACCTTCGCCCATAACACGCCCTTTCTCTATACCTTCTGGCTGTCGAAATTCTGGCGCATCCGCGAGATCGTCGAGCTTGGCGCGACCTGGATCTCGGGCACCTCGAACCATGACACCCTGCGGCGCGGCACCCAGGTCAGCCCCAAGCTGAACGTCAATACAAGGCTTGGCCGGACCCGGATGGAGATCCTCGACAAGGCCTATGACAACCCGGCGAACCATGTGCTGACCTATGTCGCGCTTCCGGGCGTGCCGATGGATTTCCTCAATGCCATGGCGCGGGCCTCCTGGGGATTCATCCGCAACCAGGACGACCGTTACGGCGTCAAGGTCGTGGCCGAGGAGGCGATCAGCCTGAAATGGCAGGTCGACGAATACAGCTATTCGGTCCCCGCCAATTTCCGTCGCCTGAAGGAGATGGGGTTCGAGACCCGCAGCGACCTCGTGCGCTTCTTCGAATTCCTGCCCGGGCTGGTCGAGGTCACCGAATACGATCTCGACGAGATCGCGCGGCTGCTGAACAAGGCCGAGCCGCCGCTGGCCGGCCCCGAGGTCTATACGGTGGCCGCGCTCAAGCACATGGCGCGGGCCTGGATGGATGACATGCACGAATATTGCAACGTCTCGACCTCGCTGCCGACGCTCGATGCCGATCAGGCCGCCTTCTGCCTGTCCCTGCGCGGGTTTCGCCGCAAGCGGCCCTGGCTTGCTGCGAATTACGCAGGCTGCGACAGCTTCGACTATCTGCGCCCGATCGCGGGACGCACGCTGTTCACCGCGCTCCGGCACGGCCCCGATGGCGAGCAGATCTACGCGGTCATGCATATGGAGGGCAAGCCGACCGGAGAGATCGACCCGCTGAGCCTGCCGGTGCCGGGGATCGGTGGCGGCGGCTGGGAGGTCGCGCTGCGCACGCCCTCGATCGGTCCGGATTATCACGGCGGGCCGATCACGCTGACCGACTCGATGGCGCTGGTCTTCTCGCGGCAGATGCCGGTCTAGCGGGGCCTGTCCGGAATTCCGTCCGCCGGTCCGTAAGGGGCAGGGGATGGCAAAGCGGACCGGGGCGCGCTGGCGAATGCCATGCGAAAGCAACCCGATCCCATGGATTTCCGGGTCTTGGTCGCGAGGCAATGCCAGGCAATCCTGACCCCATTGCCACGCATTTCCGCCCAAACCGGACCTTCGACGCGCCCCGCGCGCGTGCCTGCTATGCGGACAAAGCAGATGGGGTGGATGGCTCCCGCCCCCGGCGTCGCAATGCGCCTTAGTGCAGGTGTCAGAAACTGCAATTGAGAGGAGCCACCCCATGCAAGTTAGCACTGTCGGCCTCGACCTGGCCAAGATCATCTTTCATGTCCACGGAGTTACCGCGATCGGAGAGGTTGCCTTCAACCGACCTTTGCGCCGGGCGCAGGTGCTGGCGTTCTTCGGACGACTGTCGCCCTGCCTCATCGGCATCGAAGCCTGCGCATCGAGCCACCACTGGGGCCGCGAGCTTGCGAAGCTCGGCCATACTGTCCGGCTGATGCCGCCGATGTATGTCAAACCCTACGTGAAACGGGGCAAGTACGACGCCGTTGATGCAGAAGCCATTTGCGAAGCCGTGACACGGCCGACGATGCGGTTCGTCGAGATCAAATCCGAGAACCAGCAGGCGCTTCTCTCTTTGCACCGCGCACGCGACTTCGTGGATCGACAGCGCACCCAGTTGATCAACATGCTCCGGAGCCTGGCCGCGGAGTTCGGCATCGCCATCGCCCGGGGCGTCGCGCGGGCCATCGATTTTGCGAAAGGGATCATCGAGGGCAAGCAGCCGGGGTTGCCCGAGCTCGCCCGGGACGTCCTGCGGGTCCTCAGCCGACAGCTGGTCGATCTGCACAATCGCCTCGGCTGGTACGAGATCACGATGCGCATTCAGGCCCGTCTCAGCCGCCAGGCTCAACTCCTGCAGACCATTCCCGGCGTCGGGCCCGTCACGGCCTCGGCCGTGGCCGCTACGATCGGGTCGGGCCGCCAATTCCGGAGCGGTCGAGAGTTTGCGGCGTGGCTTGGCCTGACACCGCGCAATCATTCCAGCGGCGGTAAGGAGCGGTTGGGAAAGATCACCAAGATGGGTGACCGATACCTGCGCCAGCTTATCGTCGTCGGAATGACATCGCGCGTGCGACAGGTCGCCAATCATCCGGAACGCGCCGATCCATGGCTGACGAAGCTGTTGCAAAGAAAGCCAGTCCGGCTCGCGACCGTGGCCATGGCAAACAAGACGGCACGAATCATGTGGGCCGTTCTGACCAGGGACGCGCCCTGCAAACCACACGCGGCGTAGCCCGCCGAGTGCTCGAGAGATAGCAAGACCGACGATGTGATGGTGTACCCTTCAGCCGCAACGATCAGGACGCTCCGCCGAATGTCCCGGGCGAAATTGCCCGCAAAGCAGATAGGAACCTGATCTGCGGATCCCATCAGGGCCAGCGGTGCCAACCGCACAAACAGGCCGGACACAAGACCGCTTCTGAAAAGGTACACGCAGTCTCATTTACATCTTGCTAGGCGGGAGCCAGCCACACAGGACGGTCGTCAGATAAGAGACTTCTCGAAATAGACGCGATTGAAGCCGTCTTCGGATCTGCGCGCCACCTCGGAGTATCCGAGTCTTGGGTAGATCGACAGATTCTCCTCCATATTCTCGTTCGTGTAGAGATGGACGGCGCGCTTTCCGCTGGTCCTTGCCTCGTTCTCACAGAAAGCAACAAGCGCCTTACCAATCCCACGGCCTGCCGAGGCTGGCAACACGGCAACGTTCTCCAGAAGAACATGCTCGCCCTCGGCGTAAAATACGATGAAGCCTTGAAAATCGCCTTCGTCGGTTGTGGATACATAAACCTGACCGGCCCCGATCTGACCCGCAAAGTCAGCGTTCATGGGCGCGGGTTTGCGTCCGATCAGGGCCACATAGCGGGCATATGCCAGTTCGGCGCATTCCCTGATCTTCGGTTCATCGTCGGCTACGGCCTGCCGGATCATGGGCGTTTCTTTCCTTTGAAATGACCGCATACTCCGCCGACAACTCCACCGTTGCAATATCCGCAAAGGCTCTCTGCCGATCTTCGCTGCATGGGGCACGAACGACAGCTTCTCCTTGGCAAATGCGATCCGGGTCGGCGACCTGATCGGAAAGCCGGCTTTGCCTGACACCTGAAAGGCGCATTCCGATGCGTGCCCGGAACCGTGCTGCCGCGCTCAGCTGCCCGAAAGATAGACCTCGACCGGGCGGACGGGACGGCCATCCGACCATTGCCCCATGTCGAAGTCCAGCCGATCGGCCCGGGCGCCGTCACGGATCACCCGGTCGAGCGCGGACCAGAGATAGCGCCAGTCGAGATTGTCCTCGGCGCCGACGCCGTCGAGCAGCAGAAGCGAGAGCAGCGGCCGGAAGAAGCTGGTATCGTCGGTCGCCTGCTCGTGATTGGCGAAATGGCCGGGGCAGCCATGGGTGTCGGTCTGCGACAGATACATCCGCTTGCGGTCGGTGGCGATGGCGCCGAAGGGGGCGTCCCATTCGGATTTCGGCACGATCCAGTCGGCATCGCCATGCAGGATCGCCACCGGCATGGTCAGCGCCTTGCCGGTGACGGCGAGGGACACATCGTCCTGAAGGCTGTCGAGCGCCTGCCCGATCTGGCCCGGGGCGGAGGCGGCCGCGCTGCTGGGGACCGGGTCGGCGGTCACGACCTGCAGCGGCATGAGATTGTCGGGCAGACCGTCCTCGGTGACATACCAGGGCCAGCTCAGCGCGAAGAGCCCGCCCAGCGAATGGCCATAGACATAGGTATCGACCGCGACATCGGGACCGAAGCCGACCCGGACATAGGCATCGGAGACGCTGGCCAGCGCGTTCCGCATCCATGTCTTCTGAGAGGGGCGCAGCCCGTCGCCGAAGACCTCGTCGAGCAACTCGGCCACGGTCATCACCCCGCGCGGCGGGAAGCTGCAGAACCCGGTCTGGAAATTCGGAAAGAACACCGTGTAGCCCTGACGGACGAGATGCTCGAGATGGGCGCGGTAGATCTGCGAGGCACCAAGCACGAAGCCGTGCAGGAAGATCACGGCCTTCGGGCGGCCGTTCGCCCCGAGCCAGGGCGTCTCGGGGCGGTAGACCTCGATATAGCTGCCCTTCTGGCATTTCCCGAACCGCTCGATGGTGAAGTCGGGCGAGCTATAGACGGCGCTGTAATCCGGGCGTGGCGGCGCCTTGGGGCGCAAGGGGCCGACCAGCCGGCAGAGCGCGGCCTGAACAAGATAGCCGAAGGTGGTGCGCAGATCGCTCAGAAGCATCGACACGGGCCCGGGCCTCTCCTTGTTGGAACGGGACCATGAAAGGCCGGGACAGGCGATGGGTCAAGCGGTTTGCTCAACCCTGCCGCGATCCCTCTGTCGCCTTCCGGGCAAGCTTCGGCGCGAAAGACATGCGGCCCCCTTTGCAAAGGGGGCCGCGGCAGGGCCGGTCGGGATGCACCGGGTCAGGCGCGTTCGGGCACCTCGAGGCCGAGCCAGTCGCGATAGAAGGTGTCGATATCGGGTTCGAAATCATGGATCACCGGATACCAGGGCGTCGGCGCCTCGACATCGAGCAGATCGCCCGAGAGCGGGCAGAAATATTCGCGGATCACCTGCCAGTCGGTCGAGGGGGCCATCAGCTTGGGATAGATCTTCTCCATCGCCTCGGGCGTGTCGCGGACCCGGACCCTGGCATGCAGCTTCCAGTTCTCGGTCCAGTCGCAGAAATCATGCCCGGCCCAGCTCCGGATCACCCATTTCCTGTCCTCGGCGCGCTGGACGATGAAGAGCTTCGGCCCCAGCGGCAGGATGATCCGGTCGTCCCAGGGCACCTGGTCCTGCAGGATCTTCAGATAGATCTCGAACCGCTCGCGGTCCTTGGGCATGGACAGCATCTGATGCAGCGTGTCCTGGTCGATGGTGCCGTCCACGAGATCGCGGATCTTGGCTTCGGTATAGGCCATGTCTGTTCCTCCCTTTCTGAAACGGGCGCCGGGATCGCCCGGCGCCCGGGTTGGGTCATTCCTCGACCAGCTGGACGATGTTCACATCGGGCAGTTCCGACAGGTCCATCGAATAGTCCTTGCCGTAGGACGGGATCGGCAGGTCGGCCTCCTTCAGTTGCCAGCTGTCCGGAAGATCCCAGAACGCCCGGAAATCGCGCTCGAATTTCGGACCGAGCTTGAACGAGGCGGCAAACATCTGCTGGACTTGGGTGCCCGCATCCTTGGCGAGGATCTTCTCGCGCTCGGCTTTCATCCACTCGCCGGTGGGCACCGACTGGGCCAGCCGCTCCTGCCGGATCTCGGCGCGGCGGGCTTCGGTCGCGGCCAGATCGGCCACCACCTGACCGCGCGCATCCTCGCTGAGCACGACGCCATAGACGTCACTGGCGAAGCGGGCGAGCAGATAGCCGCCGTTGACATCGGCCGCGACCGCCTCGGGCTTGCGGTCGAGCGGGTCGCCGAAGCCCGGGCCACCACGCATGTAGTTGAGGTAGAGGTCGTAATCGGCGAACATCTCCTCGGTGGTGATGGCCTGCTTGTCGCGCTTGATCCGGGCGCCTTCCAGCATGCTGTCCCAGACCGGGTTCTCGGGGTCGGTATCGCCGCCCCAGGGGATCGGCTCGCCCTTGGCGATCTTCTCCTTCAGCCCGGTGTCATGCGCGGCGAAGCGGTAGCCCGAGGCCGCCGGATAGCCGCCCATCAGCCCCCAATCCGAGCTGATATGGCCGTTGCCCATGAAGAACATCGTCCAGTCCTTGGCGTTCCAGACCATGCGCAGGCTCTCGAAGCCGCAGCCGCCGCGATACTTGCCCGCGCCGCCCGAGGAGGCCTTGATCTGGCGGCCGAGATAGACCAGCGGTTCGGCCAGCTCCCAGATTTCCATGTCGCCCATGTCGCCTTCGGGGTTCCAGATCGCCGCCGCATGGCTGATGCCGTCGCGCACCGCCGTGGCGCCGACCCCGTTGGCCGCGCATTCGAACGAGTTCACGGCATGGATCTCGTCATACTGGTTGAAGCCGCCGCCCTGCAGCCAGTTCGAGGTATTGGCGTTGCCCGCATTGACCTCTTCGAGATAGCCGCGCCCGAAATAGCTGCGCGACAGCCCGCGCCAGAGCGCCGTCCAGGACGAGACCAGGAAGTGCCAGCTATAGGCGAAGGCCACGCGCCGGTCGTCCGGGTTCATCCAGGTGCCCTTGGGCAGGCGGAACTCGGTGCCATAGGCGGCGCCGTCATTGATCATCTCGCTCGGGATCAGGCTCTGGGTCATCATCACCCAGATGCCCGAGGTGAAGCTGACCGAATGGGCATTGTAGGTGTGCCAGCCCCATCGGCTCGAGCCTTCGAAATCGAGCCGCCAGGTTCCGTCCTTGCGGATCGTCATCTCGGAGGGCGTGTGCATGATCGTGTCGACCTTGGCGAAGTCGGACGGCACCCGCACATCCTCGTGGCTGTAGGGCACGTCGACGAAGCCCACCTGGCGATAGGTGCCCGGAATGGTCATCGCCTTGATCCGGTTCTGAAGGCCCAGCCGACCGTGCTCGATCGCCTCGTAGGCGAATTGCCAATAGGCATCGATCCCCTCGTCGGCGATCACCTCCTCGACCAGCTTGCGGATCATGTGGCAGCCCGCGACCCGGGTGCGTTCGTCGAGCATCCAGTAGCGCGTGGTGCGCACCGCGCGCTGGCTTTCATGCAGCCAGTCGCGGAACAGCGTGTCGTTCTCGCCGATCTTGCGGCAGGTCACCGAATAGCCGTCGCCGAAGCGCTGGACCTGGCCCGTGGTCATCGAGCCCGGACCGACGGCGCCGGTATCGATCACATGGGTCACGCCGCCGACCCAGCCGATCAGCTCGCCCTCGTGGAAGATCGGCACGATGGTGTGGATGTCGCAGGGGTGGACGTTGCCGATCAGGCTGTCATTGTTGCAGAAGATGTCCCGGTCCTTGACGCCGGGATTGGACTCCCATCCGTTCTCGATCATGTATTTGATCGCGGCGCCCATGGTGCCGACATGGATGATGATGCCGGTCGAGGTCAGGATGCAGTCGCCGGCCGCGTTATAGAGGCTGAAGCACAGCTCGCCCTCCTGCTCGACGATGGGCGAGGCGGCGATCTTCTTGGCGGTCTCGCGGGCATCCACGACGCCGGCCCTGAGCCGCGAGAACAGCTTGTTATACTTGATCGGATGCTCGTCCCGCAGCTCCATGTGGCGCAGCCCGGCATAATGGCCGCTGCTCTTGGTGGCCTCCATGATCTTGTCGCGGTGCTGCTTGAGGGTCTCGCCGCCGCGGACGATGCCCTTGATATCGCTTTGAATGTTCATGTGGTTTCCTCCCTTTCGCGCGTCACAGTTCCTTGAGGTGGAACAGGCGGTGTTCGTCGAGCCAGGTCTCGAACCCGTCCGGCACGACGAAGGTCGTGGCGTCGGATTCGATGATCGCGGGGCCGACGATCTGGTTGCCGGGCAGAAGCGCTTCCATCTGGTAGAGCTGGGCCTCGACCCAGCGGCCCTTGCGGTAGAACTGCCGCGAGCCGGTGCGTGCCTCGCGCGGCGGGGTGGCCTCCTGCAGCTCTTCCTCGGGGATCTTCGGTTTCGGGATCGGGACGGTGCCGCGCATGATCGCGCCGGTCACCGAATAGCCCAGCTCGGGCGAGCGGGCCGAGGCGGCATAGACCCGGCCATAGGTGTCGTTGAAGGTGTCGACCAGCTGGTCCCAGTCTTCGGCATCGCGGGCCGCGGCGATCGGGCTTTCGATTTCCAGATCGTTGAGCTGGCCGCGATACTGCATCCGGAAGCCGGGTTGCAGCGTGACCTTGTCGGCGGCATAGCCGTTGCGCTCGAATTCCTCCAGAACGCGTTCGGTCAGCTCGTCCCAGGCGGCCTGCAGCACCTTGGCCTGGGAGGCCTTGTCGGCCTCATGGGCCTCGGTGTCGATATTGATGTCGAGCGACTTGTCATAGCGGTACTCGAAATCGGCCGCAGCACAACCGAAGGCCGAGAAGCCCGCAGCCCAGGCCGGCACGATCACGTCCTCGAAGCCAAGCCCCTCGGTATAGCCATAGGTGTGGACCGGCCCCGCGCCGCCATAGCTGAAGCAGGTGAAGCTGCCCGGGCTGTAGCCCTTGCCCGAGATCATCGCGCGCATGTAGTCGCGGAGTTCCGCATCGAGCAGCTCGATCACCCCGGCCGCGGCATCCTCGACCGACAGCCCCAGCGGATCGGCAAGCTGCACCTTGACCGCGTCCCAGGCACGCTGCCGGTCGAGCTTGACCTGGCCGCCGAGGAAGTTGTCGGGGTTCAGATAGCCCAGCACGACATGGCAATCCGAGATCGAGACCGTGTCGATGCCGCTTTCGGCCCAGCAGACGCCGACCCGGTAGCCCGCGCTGTCGGGGCCGAGCTTGATCGCCTTGGTATAGGGGTCGAGCCGCACGAAGCTGCCCGCACCCGCGCCGACCGAGTCCATCGCCACCAGCGGCAGCGACAGCACCAGCCGCGCCATGTCGGGATCGTTGCGGATCGTCAGCTCGCTTTGCGTGATCAGCGCCACGTCGAAGGAGGTGCCGCCGATATCGGAACAGGCGATGTTCTTGTAGCCCAGCTTCTCGCCCAGATACTTGGCACCGATCACGCCGCCGATCGGACCCGAGACGATGGTGCGCGCCAGTTCCTTGGCCTTCCAGGAAATGGTGCCGCCATGGGTGGCCATCACCCGGAAGTCGAAGCGCGAGCCGTGCTCCTTGAAGGCGCCCGAGATGCCGTGCAGCGTCTGGCGCGAAGGTTCGGCGGCATAGGCCTCGAGCACGGTGGTATTGGTGCGGTGGGTCTCCTTGCGGACCGGGTAGTAATCGGTCGAGGCGAAGACCGGGATCGTCTTGCCGCTGGCCTTGACCTCTTCCTCGACGATGTCGCGCACCCGGCGCTCATGGGTCGGGTTCTTGTAGGAATGCAGAAGCGAGATCACGATGCCTTCGACATCCTCGGCGATCAGCTCGCGCGCGGCGGTCCGGGCCGTGTCCTCGTTCAGCGGGATCACCACCGTGCCCATCATGTCGATCCGCTCGGCCACGCCCCGGGTCAGGTCGCGCGGCACCAGCGGATCGTCGTAGTAGTGCGTGTTGATATGGATGCGGTCCTCGTAGGCGAAGCCCAGATAGGCCTGGATCGCGCGGCCCATGCGGTGGAAATCCTCCATCCCGGCATTCACGATCAGCCCGACCCGAAGCCCCTTGCGCTGTACCACCCGGTTCAGCATCGCGGTGCCGGAATAGACCCCGGTCTGGATGTTGCGCAGCGCGTCCTCGAGCGTGAGGCCCCAGTGCTCGAGCCCCTCCCGGCTCGATTCCAGAAGGCCCTGGGCCTCGTTCGCGGGCGTGGTCTGCGCCTTGCCGACGACGAAGTCGCCCTCGGCATCGACGAAGAAGGTGTCGGTCATGGTGCCCCCGGCGTCGATGCCGAGCACCTGCACCGACCGCGCGTTGCGTCCGGTCTGTGTCATGCGTGTTTCCTCCCGTTTCAGCGCCGTCTCGAGGCGCCGTGCCGACAGAGTAGCGGGCCGGGCCGCGCGGCCGTGCTGTCCGGGCGGGCCGGGCGCTGTCCGGACAGCCGGGAGGCCGCCCTGGCGTGGCGTTACAGGGAGGCGGGCGCCAGATCGTCCGATGCGGGGCGGGCTGTCCGGGAGCGAGGACAGGCTGCCGCCGGACAGGATCTGTCCGACTGTCCGGACAGGTGTCGGACAGGGGCCGGACAGTATCCGGACGGGGCTGCGGGGCTCTGGATGCGGATGATTCGGCGCTTGCCGGCGCTCAGTCCTCGGGCCGGGCGAGGCCGTAGGCGGCGATCTTGGTATAAAGCGTCGAGCGCGCGATGCCGAGACGGCGGGCGGTGGCCGACATGTTGCCGTCGCTTGCCGCCATCGCCTGGAGGATGCGGCTGCGCTCGTCCGTTTCGGTGGCGCGGGTCGGGGCGGCGGGCAGGGCGTCCGGGGCGCGGATCTTGTCGGGCAGGTCCGGGACGTCGATCACGCCGCGGTCGCAGAACAGCACCAGGGCCTGCATGTCGTTTCGAAGCTCGCGCGCATTGCCCGGCCAGGGATAGCCCATCAGCGCCTGCTGTGCGGCTCGGTTCAGCGCCGGGGCCGGGCGCCCGGCTTCGGCGGCGGCCTTGGCCAGGAAGTGCCGGGCCAGAAGCGGAATGTCGGCGGCCCTGTCGCGCAGCGGCGGCAGCCGGAACTGGATCGTCGAGATGCGGTGGAAAAGGTCGCGCCGGAACCTGTTCTCGGCGACGTCGCGGGGCAGGTCGCGATGGGTCAGCGCGACGACCCGAAACTCCGAGCGTTCCGGCGCATCGGCGTTGCGCGCCCCGGGCAGCCCGTCTTCCAGCACCCTTAGCAGGAAGGGCTGCACGTCGCCCGGCATCTCGCCGATCTCGTCGAGACAGAGCGTGCCGCCATGGGCTGCGGCCACCGCGCCGCTGCCGTGACCCTCGGTCTCGAACAGCACGCTCGCGGCGCTGTCGGCGCGCAGCGCGCCGCAATTGACCGGCACGTACTGGCCGTGGCGCTGGGACGAGGCGTCATGGAGCGCGCGGGCCAGCAACTCCTTGCCGGTGCCGGTCTCGCCGCTGATCAGCACCGGGACGTTCGATCCGGCCACGCAGCGCGCATGCTCGAGCAGCTTCAGTATTGCGGGGTCGGTGCCCAGGAACGCGTCGAACGGGTCGCCGCTGGGGCTTTCGAGAGGGCGGCGACGGCCGCGATAGGCGGTCAGCACCATCCCGATCGGCAGGCCGTCGCGCCGCAGGATCTCGCTATCCATGCCCGAGAAACGGTCGGACATCTCGCCTGCCCAGTCCTCTTCGCCGCGCTCGCCGATGGCGCCGCCCCGGATCGCCTGGTTGGACCAGACCGCGCGGGTGTCGTGCAGCACCGCGCCGCGCCGGTCGATCAGGATCATATGGGTATTCTGCCAGCGGGCGCGACGGTCCATGAATTGCTGGTAGAGCGCCTCGCGCTCTTCGCCGATCAGTCGCGCCAGCGCCTGGGTGATCTCGTCCCCGACCGCCATCGCCAGCGCCATGCTCTGGGGCTGGAACACGTCGGTCGGCCCCGAGATGTCGACGATGCCGCGCAGCGTCCCGTCGACCGGGTCGAGGACCGGCACGGCGGCGCAGCTCCAGCGCTGGATCTCCTCGCAGAAATGCTGGATGCCATGGACCAGGGCCGGTCGGCCCGAGGCCGCGGCGGTACCGATGCCATTGGTGCCGATGCTGGTCTCCTGCCAGTCGCCGCCGATCTGCAGCCGGTTCTCGCGGCCGGTGTCGATCGCGCCCGGATCGCCCTCGGTCTCGGTGATGATGCAGTCGGGCGAGGTCAGGATCATCATCAACCCGGTCTCTTTCAGCATCGCCCGCGCGCGCAGAAGGGCCGGCCGTGCCAGCCGCCGCAGCTCGGCGGTTTCCTTGCGCTTGCGCAGCAGGATCTCGTCGGGGACCTGAGGTGCCGACAGCCTGTCGGGAAGCACCCCGCAATCCCGCGAGCGCAGCCAGGAGGCCGCGAGATCGGGATCGAGATCCCCCGGCAAAAGACCGGTCTCCAGAAAGCGGGCCCAGTCCGCCTTCCGGACGAAACGTCCGCGTGCGACCATATCTCCTCCCAAGGGCCGTGCCCGGCCCCGAATACGTCGTCACGATATTGCGGTGCAGTCTATCTGCTGAGACCGGGTCTGGAAAGGCAGCCTTGCGCAGCACAAGATCGGCAGAGTGCCGCCGGTTTCCGGGCTAGGCGAAAGCGCCTGTTTGCGGCAGGATAGCCGGTGTTAGCTTCGGAGGGCGACTCGTGTTGCGCATAGCGCGGGTCGTGGCGGGATCCGTCCGGGCATTCCTGGCCGGAAGCCGTCTGAATACCCTCTGCCGGACCATCCCCCGGCGTCGAAGGCCTCCGGCACGAACCCCGCCGGAGGCCTTCTTCGATCTTGCGGCCCCGATCGATCTTGCGGTTCCGGTCGCGTCCCGGCCCTTGCGGGCCGCCTCTGCGAGCGGGATCGGGGCTCAGATGCCGCGGGCCAGGGCCGCGACGCCGGTGCGCGCCATCTCGGTCAGGCCGAGCGGTCGCATCAGCTCGCCGAAGGCGTCGATCTTCTGCGGCGTGCCGGTGATCTCGAAGACGAAGCTCTCGAGCGTCGAATCGACCACGTTGGCGCGGAAGATATCGGCAAGCCGCAGCGCCTCGACCCGCTTCTCGCCGGTGCTGGCGACCTTGAAAAGCGCCAGTTCGCGTTCGACCGAGGGGCCCTCGACGGTCAGGTCATGGACCTCGTAGACCGGGACGATCCGGCCGAGCTGGGCCTTGATCTGCTCGATCACCGCAGGCGTGCCGGTGGTGACGATGGTGATCCGGCTCTTGTGCCCGGCATGGTCGACCTCGGCCACGGTAAGGCTGTCTATATTGTAGCCGCGCCCCGAGAACAGCCCGATGACGCGGGCAAGAACGCCTGCCTCGTTGTCGACGGTCACCGCCAGGGTGTGCCGCTCGCTGACTTCGGCATTGGGGTCGCGCAGGTCATAGGCGGAGTGTTTCGAGGTGCCTTGCTGAATGTTCAGTTGTGCCATGTCCGTACTTCTTGTTCCCAGTTCCGCCTTGCATGTCGTCCGGAGGGCGCCGCGGCCCTCCGGGTCGTTTTCATCCGGGCGCGCGGTTCGCGGTTGACGCCAGGCCCGAAGGCGTCGGCGCGACAGATTTCAGCCGGTTTCCGCCGTCCGGCAGCAATGCCTGGACAGGGCCCGTGCCCGCCATCGCATCCGCCGATCCCCGATCCGCCGGGCAGGGGCGGTTCAGAGCCGCGCCCGGCCCTCCGGATGCCCTGCGGATCCTCGCTGTCCCGGATCCTGCGCAGACGTCCCGCCGCGGCCGGTCCATGCCGGCCGAGCGGCAGATACACATTGCCGCCGGGGGTGTCGGGGCCGGGCGCCGCCGCGCTTTCCCACCGACCCCCGGCCGTGAGGGCTGCGAACCGGAATTCCTTCCGCATCATCGCTCCTCTAGACCAGCGCCGCGCCTTCCTTGAAGGCCTCGGCATCGGCGGCCAGCAGCATGTCGTTATGCGCCCGCCCCGAGGGGATCATCGGGAAGCAGTTCTCGTGCTTCTCGACCAGGCAGTCGAAGATCACCGGCCCGTCATAGGCCAGCATCTCGGCGATGGCGTCGTCCAGATCGGCCGGGTCCGAACAGCGCAGGCCCTTGGCGCCGAAGGCCTCTGCCAGCTTGACGAAATCGGGCAGGGCCTCGGACCAGCTGTGCGAATAGCGCCCGCCATGCAGCAGCGTCTGCCACTGCCGGACCATGCCCAGCCGCTCGTTGTTGAGGATGAACTGCTTGACCGGCAGGCGGTACTGAATCGCGGTGCCCATCTCCTGCATGTTCATCAGCCAGGACCCTTCGCCTGCGACGTTGACGACCAGCGCATCGGGATGCGCGACCTGCACGCCCACCGAGGCCGGCAGGCCGTAGCCCATGGTTCCGAGCCCGCCCGAGGTCATCCAGTGCTTCGGCGCCTCGAAGCCGAGGAATTGCGCGGCCCACATCTGGTGCTGGCCGACCTCGGTGCAGATGAAGCGGTCCTTGCGGTCCCTGGTCAGCGCCTCGAGCCGTTGCAGCGCATATTGCGGCTTGATGATCTTGTCGGAGTTCTCGTAGCGCAGGCAGTTGACGGCCTTCCATTCGGCGATCTGCGCCCACCAGGGCTTCAGCGCCTCCTTGTTGACCTTGCGCCCGCGCGATTTCCAGATCCTGAGCAGATCCTCCAGCACATGGGCCACGTCGCCGATGATCGGCAGCTCGACATGGATCGTCTTGTTGATCGACGAGGGATCGATGTCGATATGGGCCTTGAGCGAGCCCGGGCTGAAATCGGCCACCCGGCCGGTGATGCGGTCGTCGAAGCGCGCCCCGATGCAGATCATCAGGTCGCAGTCATGCATGGCCAGATTGGCCTCGTAGAGACCGTGCATGCCCAGCATGCCCAGCCACTTGTCGCCCGAGGCCGGATAGGCGCCCAGCCCCATCAGGGTCGAGGTGATCGGAAAGCCCGTGGCTTCGACCAGCTCGCGCAGAAGCTGGGTGGCGGCCTCGCCCGAATTGACGACCCCGCCGCCGGTATAGAAGATCGGCCGCTCGGCGGTCTCCATCGCCTCGACGAGACGGGTGATCGTCTCGCGGTCGCCCTTGACGCGCGGGTGGTAGTGGCCCTGGCCCGCCTTGACCGGGCCGACATAGGTGCCCTCGGCGAACTGGACGTCCTTGGGGATGTCGATCAGCACCGGGCCGGGGCGGCCCGAGGTCGCGACATGAAAGCCCTGATGGATGGTCTGGGCCAGCTGGTCGGGATCCTTCACCAGCCAGTTATGCTTGGTACAGGGGCGGGTGATGCCGACGGTATCGGCCTCCTGGAAGGCATCGTTGCCAACGAGGAAGGTCGGGACCTGGCCCGACAGCACGACCAGCGGGATCGAATCCATCAGCGCGTCGGTGATGCCGGTGACGGCATTGGTCGCGCCGGGGCCCGAGGTGACGAGCACGACGCCCGGCTTGCCGGTCGAGCGGGCATAGCCCTCGGCGGCGTGAACCGCGCCCTGTTCGTGGCGCACCAGGATATGCTCGATATCGTTCTGCTGGAACAGCTCGTCATAGATCGGAAGCACGGCCCCGCCAGGATAGCCGAAGATTACATCGACCCCCTGGTCCTTGAGCGCCTGAACCACCATTTTCGCGCCGGTCATGGGCTGTGTCATCTTTTCGTTCTCCGTGCTGTCCGCCTGCTTCCGCGCATAAAAAAGCCCCCGTTGTTGCGGGGGCGCATGGGGATGACCCTGGGTCCGCCGTTACCGGCCCATGCGCCTGTCTTCCGTCACTACGAGTACGAGCATCATTGCCGCGGGGCTCCTTTGGCGTTGCGTGCGCGGGCACATTAGGTGGCTGCCCGGAGGGGGTCAACTGCAAAAAGCGTAAAGAATCCTTCGCGCGGGTCGAAAATATTTTACGTTTGTTGCGTGTTTCTGTGGGATTTGCGCATAAGTCTGAAATCGACATTGTGCAGAACGCAATGCGGGTATGCGAAAAAAGCAATACGAGGCGGCTGGCCGGGGCCTTCGGCTGCGGCTAGGGTCGCGCGCGTTTTGCCATGCCGCAGGTCCCGGCCGGTCCGAGCGACGGCCGGAGAGGGGCCGCGGTTCAATGAAAGGGACTGCTGACCATGGATCGCCGCTCATTCCTGAAGACCTCCGCCCTTGGCGGATCGGCCGCCGCCGCCAGCGCGACGCTGGCCGCCCCCGCCCTGGCGCAGGGTAAGCGGGTGCTGACCATGGTCACCTCCTGGCCGAACGGCATGGCCGGGGTGCATGACTCCGCGATGTTCTGCAAGAACCGCATCGAGGCGCTGAGCGACGGGCAAATCAAGGTCGAGGTCAAGGCGGCGGGCGAACTGGTCGGTGCCTTCGAGGTGTTCGACGCGGTCAGCTCGGGTCAGGCCGACATGTATCATTCGTCGGACTACTATTTCGTCAACCAGCACCCGGCCTTCGCCTTCTTCTCGACCGTGCCCTTCGGGATGACGGCGCAAGAGCAGATCAACTGGTATTATCACGGCGAGGGCGCGGCCTTCCATGACGAGCTGGGCGAGATCTTCGGCATGAAGATGTTCCTTGTCGGCAATACCGGCGCCCAGTCGGGCGGCTGGTTCCGCAAGGAGATCAACGCGCCCGAGGATTTCCAGGGGCTCAAGTTCCGGATGCCGGGTCTGGGCGGGGTCGCGATGGGCAAGCTCGGCGCCTCGATCCAGAATATTCCCGGCGGCGAGGTCTATCAGGCGCTGTCGACCGGCGCGCTCGACGGCACCGAATGGGTCGGTCCCTGGGCCGATGAGAAGGCGGGCTTCTACGAGATCACCAAGATCTACTACACGGCGGGCTTCCACGAGCCGGGCGCCGGGCTCAGCCTGGCGCTGAACCGCGATCTCTTCGACAGCCTGACGCCGTTCCAGCAGCAGGTCATGGAGACGGCCGCGGCCGAGTGCAACCAGTGGACGCTGTCGATGTTCCTGTCGCAGAACAGTGCGGCGCTGAGCCGGCTGGCCTCGGAAGGCGTGCGCATCATGACCTTCCCCGATCCGGTCTGGGACG
This sequence comes from Rhodovulum sp. HP10, assembly GCF_047553435.1. Lineage (NCBI taxonomy): Bacteria > Pseudomonadati > Pseudomonadota > Alphaproteobacteria > Rhodobacterales > Paracoccaceae > Rhodovulum > Rhodovulum sp. HP10. The sequence continues at coordinate 501,928 of NZ_CP180201.1, read as the reverse complement.
CCTTCGGCAAGGCCGCACAGGAGGCCCTGGAAGAAAGCCGCGACGGCGACATCTACGACCGCATGCTGGACAGCTACATGGCCTCGATGCGGACCTCGTCGAGCTGGCTGCAGGCCTCCGAGGGCACCTATCGCGCCCAGCGCGACCGCGTGATCGGCTGAGCCGGGCAAGGCGGCCTCTGGTCCTTCCGGGCCGGAGGTCGTCGAGACGCGGCCGTTTCCGGATGGTTTTCCGCAGGTTGCATGGGGTGGCCGCACAACTTTGGGGCAGATATCGGGCCGCTCGAGCAAGAAAACTTCGCACTCGCCCATACGGCTATTTATCTGACCTGACCCTCCCGCTAGATTGTAAGCGTTTATACGATCCGCCCGTCGAGATGGCGGGCGGGAAACAGGGAGGAGATTTTAATGGACCGCCGTTCCTTTCTTCGCAGCTCTGCGCTGGGCGGGTCGGCCGCGGCAGCGGGCGCGCTCGCGGCTCCGGCCTATGCCCAGGGCAAGCGCACGCTGACGCTGGTCACCACCTGGGGGCGCGGGCTCGCGGGCGTGCATGACGCGGCGCAATATTGCGCCGACCAGATCACCGCCGTCACCGATGGCCAGCTCACCGTCGATCTCAAGGCCGCGGGCGAGCTTGTCGGCGCCTTCGAGGTGTTCGACGCGGTGACCTCGGGCCAGGCCGACATGTATCACGGGGTCGACTATTATTTCGTCGGCCAGCATCCCGGCTATCAGTTCTTCGCCTCGCTGCCCTTCGGCATGACCGCGCAGGAGCTGCACAACTGGTATTACCATTCGGGCGGGCACGAGCTGCATAACGAGCTGGGCCAGATCTTCGGGCTGAAGAGCTTCCTTGCGGGCAATACCGGGCCGCAATCGGGCGGCTGGTTCCGCAAGGAGATCAGGAGCCCCGAGGATTTCAACGGCCTGAAGTTCCGGATGCCGGGGCAGGGCGGCGAGATCCTCGGCAGGCTCGGCGCCTCGGTGCAGAACCTGCCCGGCTCCGAGGTCTATCAGGCGCTGTCCTCCGGCGCGATCGACGGCACCGAATGGATCGGCCCCTGGGCCGACGAGAAGGCCGGTTTCCAGGAGATCACCAAGATCTACTACACCGCCGGCTTCCACGAGCCGGGGCCGGGCCTGTCGCTGGCGATGAATCTCGACGTCTTCGAAAGCCTGACGCCTGCGCAGCAGGCCACGGTCGAGCAGGTCACCGCCTCGGCCAACCAATGGGCGCATGCGCTCTTCATGAAGAACAACGCCTCGGCGCTGCGGCGGCTGCAGGCGGGCGGCGTTCAGGTGCGCGAGTTCAGCGACGATGTGTGGGACGCCTTCGGGGCCGCCGCCCAGGAGGTCTTCGCCCAGTACATGGACGACGATCTCTACAAGAAGATCTATGACAGCTATATCGCCTCGATGCGCGATTCCGCTGCCTGGATCGAGATTTCGGAGGGGGTCTTCACCCGCCAGCGGAACCGCGTTCTGGGCTGAGCCCGCTCGCGTCCCGACCATCTGACGCGCGTGCGCGCGCCCCGGCTCCGGTCACGGGCCGGGGCGTCCACGCTTCACCGATCCCGCCGCGACGGACGGCGGTGCAAAAGGGGAGACCCGGATGCTCGACGGCATTCTGTGGGTCGGCAGGAACCTCCTGCTGGCCTTCTACAATTTCGGTTATGCGCTGTCCCATCCGGGGCTGTGGCTGGACTGGTCCGACAAGCAGGCGATCATGCGCTTCGTCTATTACGGCGGTTCGGCCGAGTTCTTCTTCGTGGTCATCGCCGCCTTCCTGGTGCTGACCGGGATCGGGCTCTGGCGGCGGCAGGTGATGTGGGGCGCGGTGCGGCTGCTGGAGGGGATGGCCAACGGGATCGGGCGCACGGTCGCCTGGTTCGGGCTCTTGATGGTGTTGCAGCAGATCATGATCGTGTTCCTGCAGCGGGTCTTCCGGGTCTCGGAAATCAGTGTCGGGCCGTTCGGCTACAGCTTCACCAAGGATCTCTCGTGGTGGTCGGAGGAGTTGAAGCTGTACAACGCCGCCATCGTGGCGCTCTGCGCGACCTATACCTTCGTGCAGTCGGGCCATGTGCGGGTCGATCTGGTCTATTCGGCGGTGGGCTTCCGCGCCAAGCGGGCGATCGACATGCTGGGCGCGCTGTTCTTCATGATGCCGGTCGCGGTGCTGGTCTGGATGTATTCCTGGTTCTTCATGTGGCGGCATCTGATCACGCCCAAGCCCTCGGCCTCGGACACGCTCGAGCGGCTTCTGATGAAAGCGCGCGCGGTGCGCTGGAATGTCGAGACCATCGGCTTTTCGCCCAACGGTTTCAACGGATACTTCCTGTTCAAGGTGCTTCTGGTGGCCTTTACCGGCCTCGTGTTCCTGCAGGCTGTCGCGTTCTTCTACCGATCCTTCCTCGAATGCGTCGAAGGCGAGCAGAGCGCCGGAAAATACCTCGACCGGGACAGCCTCGGCGCCGGCGAAGAAGCCTATGAAGGCACGCATTAAAGGGGCAGGACAGGTATATGCTATTCGGACTTGACGGCGTCGAGATCGGTCTGATCATCGTCATTCTCTGCCTCTTCGGAGGCATTCTCTCGGGTTTTCCGGTGGCTTTCGCCATCGGCGGCGCGGCGGTCATCTCCTTCGGGATCATCGCGGCGCTGGACAATGCGGGTATCCTGGTGGCCCAGGCCATCGATACCGGCAGCGCGGCCTATGGCGCGCTCGTGGCCCGGGGGATCCATCCCGATGCGATCTCGCATTTCCGCTATCCCGAGCTGCCCACCGTCACCACGGCGCTGTTTCCGCAGGGCTGGGAGACGGCGATGGACCGCAATATCAGCTTCATCGTCAACCGGATGAATGAACGGGTCTTTGCCGGGCAGTCGATCGAGACGCTGCTGGCGGTGCTTATGTTCGTGCTGATGGGGATCACGCTGGAACGCTCGAAGATCGCCAATGACCTGTTGACCACAATGGCGCGGGTCTTCGGGCCGATGCCGGGCGGGCTGGCGGTCTCGGTGGTGGTGGTGGGCGCCTTCCTCGCCGCCTCGACGGGCATTGTCGGTGCGACCGTGGTGACGATGGGGCTTTTGTCGCTGCCCACGATGCTGCGCAACAAGTATTCGCCCGAGCTGGCGACGGGGGTCATCGCGGCCAGCGGCACGCTGGGCCAGATCATCCCGCCCTCGATCATCATCGTGCTTCTGGGCACGCTGGCGGGCGACATCTACGCCACCGCGCAGGAGACGCGCGCCCAGCTGGCGGGCTGTCCCGATGCGCTGACCTATCTCGGGCAGGCGGCGGTGGTCTCGGTCGGCACGCTGTTTCAGGCCGCGATCCTGCCGGGGGTGCTCCTGGCGCTGCTCTATGCGGCCTATGCCTTCGGCTATGCGCTGTTGAACCCGTCGAAGGCGCCGCCGGTGATCGAGGCCGGGGCGCGGCGGGCCGGGCGCAAGGGCGCGGCGCTGACCTGGTTTCTGGCAGCGCCGGCCGGGGTGATCGGACTGGCGCTTCTGCTCGAGGCGACGGGGATCGCAGGCAGCCAGGATGTTGGCGTGTCGCGTTATACCAACACGGCCGAATCCGCGAGCCTCAGGACCAATGTGTCCGGCCAGTGCAAGGCCGCGATGATCGCGCTGCACGGGCAGTCGAAATGGGACAGTGCCGTCGCCCAGCAGAAGGAGATCGCGGCGGCGGGCGGCCAGATCGGAACGCAGGAGCTGAGCGACGAAGAGCTGGCCGCAGCGCGTGCCGCCAGGCTCGCCGCGGCGCCGCCTGTCTCGGGGGGCGTCCTTTTGGGCTTCACCCTGCTCGGGCTGGCGCTGGTCACGGCGCGGGGCGTCGTACCCACGGCCCGGCCCGCGCCGCTTCTGATCGGGGGCGCGGGGATCGTGCTGGGCCTGCTGGTCGATGCGCTCTTCATCGGGCCGCTGGCCTCGCCCGGCACGGTGCTGCTGATGCTGGCGCTGCCGGTCGCGCTGACGCTTTACGGTTGTCGCTATGCCGTGGCCTGCCTGTCGCGCTCGGACCTGCTGCGGGTGGTCTTCCCGCCGCTGGTGCTGATCGTCGCGGTGCTGGGCTCGATCCTGGGCGGCATCACCAACCCGACGCCTGCCGCGGCGCTGGGCGCGGGCGGCGCGCTGATGCTGGCCGCCTATCGCAAGCTGCAGGAAGAGCACCGGACCGGCAAGCTGATCCTCTGGGCCGCCTATGCCATCGTCATCATGCTTCTGGCCGGCACCAATTTCGATCTGAGGCTGGGCCGCGAGAGCGTCCCGCTCGAGGACTGGCTCGCCTTCTTCGTGGCGCAGGGCACCTATCATTTCGCGATGTTCGGCATCCTTTACGCCTGCTGGGTGCTGCTGCGCTCGGGCGTGCTGGGGCCGGTGGTGCGCGAGACGGCCAAGGTCACCTCGATGGTCTTCACCATCCTGATCGGCTCGCAGCTTCTGAACCTCGTGGTGATCTCCTTCGGGGGCGAGCATTACATCCAGCAATTCCTGCGCAGCTTCGACAACGAGCTGACCGTCTTCCTGCTGGTGATGCTGGTGCTGTTCATCCTGGGCTTCGTGCTGGATTTCCTCGAGATCATCTACATCGTGATCCCGATCGTCGGGCCGGTGATCTATGGCGGCACCTTCGATCCGAAATGGGTGACGATCATGATCGCGGTGAACCTGCAGACCTCGTTCCTGACGCCGCCCTTCGGCTTTGCGCTGTTCTATCTGCGCGGCGTGGCGCCGAAGGAGGTCACGACCTGGCATATCTATCGCGGCGTCGCGCCCTTCGTGGTGATCCAGGTGATCGGGCTGGCGCTGTTGTGGTTCATGCCCGGGATTGTGACCATCGTGCCGAACCTGCTGCCGAACGGCTGATCGCGCCCCTTGGGCGATGGCCCGGGGCCGATCCGGAGAAAAGCCCGCGCCGATGATGGCGCGGGCTTGCTCTTTCCTGTCGCAAGGATGCAGGCGGCCCCGCTCCGGCTGGGGGCGGGCGGCTCAGTCGCGGCGAGACCGGCTGTCGGGAAGCTGGATCCGGGCGACCTGTTCGGCAATCGGCGCGACCGAGAGCGGATGGGTCTCGCAGTCATGCGCGGCGGGCGAGCCGATATCCTGCCAGCGGCCGTTCTTGTAGATCTCGAGCGCGGAGAAGTTGGATTTGTAGCCCATCTTCGGGCTGCCCGGCACCCAGTAGCCGAGATAGACGTAAGGCAGCCCGGCCTCGCGCGCGATCTCGATATGATCGAGGATCACATGGGTGCCGACCGACCGATTGGTGCGCTCGGGCTCGTAGAAGGAATAGACCATCGACAGCCCGTCATCGAGGAGATCGGTCAGGCAGACGGCGGCCAGCGGCCGATGCCGTCCGCCATCGGCAGGCTCGGCCGTATATTCGACCACCCGCGACCGCACCGGGGTTTCCTCGATCATGGCCGCGAATTCGAAGATGTCCATGTCGGCCATGCCGCCATCGGCGTGGCGGCTGTCGAGATAGCGGCGAAACAGCGTGTATTGCTCTTCGGTGGCCCAGGGCGAACTGGCCTGCCGCCTGAGATCGGAATTGCGGTTCTGCGCCTTGCGCTGGCTGCGGGTCGGCTGGAAATCGGCGACCCGGATCCGGGCCGAGAGGCAGGCGGTGCATTCGGCGCAGGCGGGACGGTACAGCACGTTCTGCGACCGCCGGAAGCCCTGCTTGGACAGGGAATCGTTCAGCGTCTCGGCGGTGTCGCCTTGCAGCGCAGTGAACAGCTTCCGCTCCATCCGCCGGGGCAGATAGGGGCATGGCTGTGGGGCCGTCACATAGAATTGTGGCGCAAGCGGTAGGGTGTGGCGCATATCGGGGCTGTCGTATCTTGGTTACAGATACGCTAACACTCGTCCCGCGAGGCGCCAAGGGATTGTTGTCACGGATTTGCAGGTCGGTTAATGGCGGCGGTTCCAAGGAGGAAATCAGGCAATCCCTGGGCACGTGCGCCGGTCAGCATCAGGATCACCGAGGCCACCTGTGGCAAGACAAAGGTGATGCAGGCCGAATAGGCCAGGGTATGCAGCGCCGCCGTGGTCAGGTCGAGTTTCTCGCCCCGCGCGCTGCGGATCTCTATCGCCATGATCCGCATGCCCCATGTGGCCGAGCCGCGGGCCAGCGTGACCGTGCGGTAGGCAAAGCCGATTATGGTGAAGAAGAGCGGCAGGACGAACAGCGCGGTGAAGGCGGTGAAGGGCAGCGCCAGCAGCGTGATCAGCAGGATCAGCCCGACATCGATGACCCAGGCGGCCAGGCGCTTGGACGGTACGCCGGCATAGAAATCTGGCTGGAGCACCGGGTCGGGCAAGCCCCAGAGGCGATCGGCGGAAGGTTCGGTCTGCTCTGTCATGGCTGACATGTAGGCGGCCGGAGGGCTGTGGGGAAGAGGCGGCGCGGTGGCCGCCTCTCCGGGGGCGCGAGGCGCGCGGATCAGTCCATCTGCTTGAAGTGGAACTCGCCGCCTTCCTTCAGGCCCGAGGGCCAGCGCGAGGTCACGGTCTTGGTGCGGGTGTAGAAGCGGAAGGCATCGGGGCCGTGCTGGTTCAGATCGCCGAAGCCCGATTTCTTCCAGCCGCCGAAGGTGTGATAGGCCAGCGGCACCGGGATCGGAACGTTGATGCCGACCATGCCGATATTGATCCGGCTGGCGAAGTCGCGCGCGGTGTCGCCGTCGCGGGTGAAGATCGCGGTGCCATTGCCATATTCGTGGTCCATGGCATAGCCCAGAGCCTCTTCATAGGTCTGCGCCCGGACCGTCGAGAGCACGGGGCCGAAGATCTCGGTCCGGTAGATCTCCATATCGGTGGTGACCCGGTCGAACAGCGTCGGCCCGACGAAAAAGCCTTTCTCGTAGCCCTGCAGCGCGAAGTTCCGGCCGTCGAGCACAAGCTCGGCGCCCTCGGCCACACCCTTGTCGATCAGCCCCAGCACCCGGGCCTTGGCCTCGGCGGTGACGAGCGGGCCGTAATCGACATCGGCCCCGGCAGTATAGGGACCGACCTTCAGCTTCTCGATCCGCGGCAGCAGCTTCTCGATCAGCCGGTCGGCGGTCTCCTCGCCCACCGGCACCGCGACCGAGATCGCCATGCAGCGTTCGCCTGCCGCGCCGTAGCCCGCGCCCACCAGCGCATCGGCCGCCTGATCCATGTCGGCATCGGGCATCACGATCATGTGGTTCTTGGCGCCGCCGAAGCACTGCACCCGCTTGCCGTTCGAACAGCCGCGCCCATAGATATATTCGGCAATCGGGGTCGAGCCGACAAAGCCCACGGCCTGGATCACCGGGTTGTCGAGGATCGCGTCGACCGCCTCCTTGTCGCCGTTCACCACCTGCAGCACGCCGTCGGGCAGGCCTGCCTCCTGCAGCAGGGCGGCCAGCATCAGCGGCACGGTCGGGGCGCGTTCCGAGGGCTTGAGGATGAAGGCATTGCCGCAGGCCAGCGCCGGGCCCAGCTTCCACATCGGGATCATGGCGGGGAAGTTGAAGGGCGTGATGCCCGCGACCACGCCGAGCGGCTGGCGCATCGAATACATGTCGATGCCGGGGCCCGCGCTGTCGCTGAACTCGCCTTTCAGAAGATGCGGCGCGCCGATGCAGAACTCGATCACCTCGAGACCGCGCTGCACGTCGCCCTTGGCATCGGGAACGGTCTTGCCATGTTCGGCCGACAGCGCCTCGGCCAGCTTGTCCATGTCGCGGTTCAGGAGCCGCACGAATTCCATCAGCACCCGGGCGCGGCGCTGCGGATTGGTGGCGGCCCATTTCGGCTGGGCTTCGGCGGCCGCGGCGATGGCGGCATCGACCTCGTCCTTCGAGGCCAGCGGCACCCGCGACTGCACTTCGCCGAGCGCGGGGTTGAAGACATCGGCGAACCGGCCCGAGCCGCCCGCAACCTGCTGGCCGTTCACGAAATGAGTGAGATCTTTCATGTCCATCTCCCTGAATGCTTCTCGAGGCGAGCTTAGTCTTGCAAAATTGTGGCGAAAAGCCTCAGAATTCCAAAAGCGTTTTGCGAAAATGCAGGTATGGGCGAATGAACTGGGATGACATGCGGCTGTTTCTGGCCGTGGCGCGGGCCGAAAGCCTGACCGGGGCGGGCAAGGTCCTGCGGCTTGACCCGGCGACGCTGGGGCGCCGGATCGCGCGGCTGGAAGAGGGGCTCGGGGCGGCGCTGTTCGCGCGCTCGCCCCGGGGCTACGGGCTGACCGAGGCGGGCGAGCGGCTGATGAGCCGCGCGGCCGAGGCCGAACAGGCGCTGACCGAGGGCATCGAGGAGCTGCGCGGGCAGGAGGGGCAACTGACCGGGGCGATCAGGATCGGCGCGCCGGACGGGGTTGCCAACTATCTGCTGCCGCAGGTGGCGGCTGCGATCTGCGACCGCCATCCGGGGCTCGAGGTGCAGATCGTGGCGCTGGCGCGGGTGTTCAATCTCAGCCGCCGCGAGGCCGACATGGCGATCGCGGTCAGCCCGCCCAAGACCGGCCGGCTGACGGTGCAGCGGATCGCCGACTACCAGCTGCACCTTGCCGCCCATCGCGACTATCTGGCAGCGCATCCGCCGATCCGCGATCTGGACGATCTAGCCGGGCACCGGATCGTCGGCTACATCCCCGACATGATCTTCGACAGCGAGCTCGACTATCTGGCGACAACCGGGGTCGAGCGGGTGGCGCTGGGCTCGAATTCGGTCTCGGTGCAGCTCAACTGGCTGCGGTCCGGGGCGGGGCTGGGGATCGTCCATGACTTTGCGCTCCCGGCCGCGCCGGGGCTGGTCCGGGTGCTGCCGGGCGCATTGGCGCTCCGGCGCAGCTTCTACCTGATCCGCCATGGCGACGACCGCAAGCAGGCGCGGCTGACGCGGTTCGCCGGGCTGCTGCTCGACGGTCTGCGCGAAGAATTGCAGCGCCTCGAAGGCTTGGCTTGACAGGATGTCGCAGCTCGGGTGACGCTGGGTCAGACAAAGCCGCCATCCTGGGGAGGAGAGCATGCAAGTTCATCAGATCCTGCGCGAGAAGCTGGTGCCGGGGGTGGCGACGATCCCGCCCGAGACTTCGGTGGCCGATGCCGCAGCCGAGCTGTCGGCCCGCCGTATCGGATCGCTTGTGGTCAGTGGCAGCGACAGCGGTGAGCGGATAGAGGGGATCGTGTCGGAACGCGACATCGTGCGCGAGCTGGGGCGCTGCGGGCCGAAATGCCTGACAGAGCCGGTGACGACGATCATGACCCGCCGCATCCAGTTCTGCGCGCTCGAGGACGGGGCCGATGTGGTGCTGGCGCGAATGACCGAAGGCCGGTTCCGGCACATGCCGGTCCTCGAGGATGGGCGGATGGTGGCGATCATCTCGATCGGCGACGTGGTCAAGGCGAGGCTCTCGGAACTGTCGATGGAAAAGGAAGCGCTCGAAGGCATGATCAAGGGTTACTAGGCCCGCGATGCGCCGAAAAACGTCGGCCAAGCCCATGCTGCGCTTGCAAAATGAGCGATAATAATGTTGCGTGCGCCGGGAATGTGGAGGAGGTTTCCCGATGCGCATCGGTCTCTATCCCGGGACTTTCGACCCGGTGACGCTTGGCCATATCGACATCATCACCCGGGCCTGTGCGCTGGTCGACCGGCTTGTGATCGGCGTCGCCATCAACCGCGACAAGGGACCGTTGTTCTCGCTGGAAGAGCGGGTCGAGATGATCGAGAGCGAATGCGCGGCGCTGGGCGAGCGGTCGGGGACCGAGATCGTGGTTCATCCTTTCGAGAACCTGCTGATCGACTGTGCCCGGGATGTCGGTGCCACGATGATCCTGCGCGGGCTGCGGGCGGTCGCCGATTTCGAATATGAATTCCAGATGGTGGGCATGAACCGGGCGCTCGATGCCAGTGTCGAGACGGTGTTCCTGATGGCCGACGCCAGGCGTCAGGCGATTGCCTCGAAGCTCGTGAAGGAAATCGCCCGGCTGGGCGGCGATGTGTCGAGCTTCGTGACCCCGGGGGTGCGGGACCGGCTGGTCGCAAAGTTCGGCTGAACGTCCGGTCGCGCCGACAGGCGCGGGCCGGATCCGGGGCCCCGGCGGTCGTCTCGGGGGGGCGCATTCCGCCGCGCCTTGCGATACACTTCCGGCAATGGCCCGCCACCGCGATTCGGAATGCGGCTGCGACAGGGCCCGGACAAGACAGGCCGGAGAGCAGGCGGAGATGAGCGATATCGTGGAACTGGAGCGCCGGATCGTCGCGGCGCTTGACCGCATCGGGCAGGGGCTCGATGCGCTTGGTTCGGGCGGCGATGCCGAGGAGAGTGCGGATGCCGCGGAACTCGACAAGCTGCGCGAGGCGCTCGAGACCGAGCGCGGTGTCAATGCGCAGCTGAACGAGCGGGTCAAGGCGATCCAGGAACGCCAGGAAACCCAGGTGGCGCGGCTTGAACAGCGGGCGGCCGATCTGACCGCGCGGGCCGAGGCGGCCGAGGCCGATGTCGACCGGCTGAGGGCGGTGAATGCCAAGCTGCGCGAGACCAGCGTGGCGCTGCGCGAGGCCAATGCCCAGGGGCTGGGCGATCCGGCCGCGATCGACGCCGCGCTGCTGGCCGAGCTCGAGGCGCTGACCGCGCTGCGCGCCAGCGACAGGGCCGAGATCGACGCGATCCTCGCCGAACTTATGCCCGTCGCCGAGGAAGGGGGCGCGCATGCCTAATATCGAGATCATCATCGGCGGGCGCAGCTTCGAGGTGGCCTGCCAGCCCGGCGAAGAGCCCTATCTGGCGGCTGCGGCCCGGACGCTCGATGCCGAGGCCTCGGTGCTGTCCGAACAGAATGGCCGTTTGCCCGAGGCGCGGCTTTTGCTGATGTCGGGGCTGATGCTGGCCGACAAGACGGTCGGGCTCGAGGAACGCCTGAAGGGGCTCGAGGCGAAGCTTGCCGAGGCCTCCGCCCGGATCGAGGCGATGGAGACCGCGCCGCGCCCGGAGCCCGAGCGGATCGAGGTGCCGGTCATTCCGCCCTCTGTCGGCGAGAGCCTCGCCGATCTCGCGGCGCGGGCCGAGGCCCTGGCGGCGCAGGTCGAGGACAAGCTGGCGGGGGCGTGATCGCGCCCCGGCAGGCAAGGCGGCTTCAAGGAAACGCCCGGCCCCTGGCAGGCCGGGCGTTTTCATTCGGCCGGTCAGGACGGGTGTCGGTGCGGGCGCATGAGTTCGGAGAGCTCCGACAGCAGACGTCCGATCCGCGCGGTCAGCGGCACCCGCGGCGCGGCAGGCGGCGCGAAGAATGACAGCCGTCCGGCCTCGGTATCCTCGACGATGGCGTCGATCGCGAAGGCAAGCGGCAGCAGCACGCTGCGCGACAGCGGCGCGGCGGGTGCGAAGGGCGTGTCCGGTGCGGGGTCGGACACGACGAGCCTCGCGGTACAGCGGGCGAGCCGCCGCGCCAGCGCGGGCGGCGCGCTGGCCGGAAGCCGGCTGACCAGATCGCCGGCCTCTCCCGAGACCTCGGGGCCGCGTTCGAGATAAAGCCGCGCCGGGACCGGCGCGGTCAGCTGGATCTCCGAATGCCAGGCCCCGTCGAGATTGCATTCGCGCAGGCCGAGCGTACAGGCCAGCGGCCCGCGCAGATATTGCGCCATACGCTCGGGCGGCAGCCGGTCCCCGGCCGGACCGTACCACAGGCGCGCCCTGATCATGGCAGCGGCCTCAGGCGTTCGCTGCGCGGATCTTGTCGGCGGCGTCCTTGGAATAGGTGACGCCCTTGTCGTCGAAGAGCTTGTCGAGCTCGCCCGAGAGGGTCATCTCGGTGACGATATCGCAGCCGCCGACGAATTCGCCCTTGACGTAAAGCTGCGGGATCGTCGGCCAGTCCGAGAAATCCTTGATGCCCTGGCGGATTTCCTCGTCGGCCAGCACATTCACATCGGCATAGTCGACGCCCATGAAGTTCAGAACGCCCGCGACCCGGCTGGAAAAGCCGCATTGCGGCGCGGCCTTGGTGCCTTTCATGTAAAGTACCACGTCATTGTCGGAAATCAGCTGCTGAATGCGGTCCTTGGCGGCGTCGGTCATGATCTGCTGTCCTGTGTGCTTGGGGGGCGGGTGGTGGCCCCTGTTGCGTCTAGTGCGGGCGTCCGGAGCCCTGCGGCGGTCAATGTTGCGCCGCTCGGCCCTGCATCGGTCAGTCCGGGGCCTTGGTGGTCAGCGCAAGCGCATGCAGCGCCCCGTTGGAGCCCTCCATCTGCGCCTTGAGCGCGGCGTTGACGGCGCGGTGCTGCTGAACGCGGTTCATCCCGCGGAAGCTTTCGTCGATCACCTCGGCCGCATAATGGTTCCCGTCGCCGGCAATGTCGGTGATGGTGATCTTCGCGGAGGGAAACTTCTCGCGGATCAGGCTTTCGATTTCTTCGGGCGTGATCGCCATGGGCGGGCGTCCTTTCTGCTTGCCGAACAAGATGTAGAGGCGAGGGCGTCCGGCTGCAAGCCGTCAGCCGCGGCGCGGGCGCCGCGGCCATCGGGGCGCAGCGCCTTGCGGCCCCGCGCGCCCCTGCGCAGTCGTCCTGTCCCGTCCGGCTGGGGCTCAGGCCAGCGCTTCGGCGAAGGCCGAGCGATAGAGGGCAATCAGATCGGAGAGCGGCGCCGACTGGCCCCCGAAGGAGACCTGATCGCCGCCGAAGCGGCCCACAGTCGTCAGCGGCACGCCGGCCCTGGCGGCCTCGACCATCAACGCCTCGGCCGCGTCGAAGCCGACCGCGATCAGGTAGCGGCCCTGATCCTCGCCGAAGAGCAGCGGGGTATCGGCCATGTCGAGGCTGATGCCGATCCCGCCCGCCTCGGCCAGCTCGAAGGCCGCGAGCGCGAGCCCGCCATCGGCAAGGTCGGTTGCCGCCGAGATCAAGGCGCGATTGGCGCGGACGAAGTCGCCGTTCCGGCGCTCTGCCTCGAGATCGACCACGGGCGCGTCGCCGTCTTCGCGGTTGAAGACCTCGTAAAGCAGGGCCGATTGTCCGAGATGTCCCGCGCTCTCGCCGATCAGCAGGGCTAGCTGGCCCTCGGCCGGGACGCCCGCGATCAGATCGTCGAGGCTGTCCAGAAGCCCGACCGCGCCGATGGTCGGCGTCGGCAGGATCGGCTCGCCATCAGTCTCGTTGTAAAGCGAGACATTGCCCGAGACGATCGGCATGTCGAGCGCGATGCAGGCCGCGCCGATCCCCTCGATCGCCCCGACGAACTGGCCCATGATCTCGGGCTTTTCGGGATTGCCGAAATTCATGTTGTCGGTGCTGGCCAGCGGCCGTGCGCCCACCGCGCAGAGATTGCGGAACGCCTCGGCCACGGCCTGCTTGCCGCCCTCGACGGGGTTGGCGCGCACATAGCGGGGCGTGACGTCCGAGGTGAAGGCCAGCGCCTTTCCGGTGCCATGCACCCGGATCACCCCGGCGCCGAGGCCCGGACGGATGACGGTGTCGGCCATGACCTGGCTGTCATATTGTTCATAGACCCATTGCCGGGAACAGTAGTTCACCGACGAGATCAGCGCCTTGAGCGCGTCGATCGGGTCGATGCCGGGCACGTCGTCCATCGGTGCCGGGGCTGGCGTCGCAACCCAGGGGCGGTCATATTCCGGGGCATTGCCCGACAGCGCCTTCAGGGGCAAATCGGCCCGCACCTCGCCGCCATGAACGATCAGGAAACGGTCCTCGGCGATGGTTTCGCCGACGATGGCGAAGTCGAGATCCCATTTGTCGAAGATGGCCTTGGCCTCGGCCTCCTTCTCGGGGCGCAGCACCATCAGCATCCGTTCCTGGGATTCCGACAGCATCATCTCATAGGCGGTCATGTTGGGCTCGCGGCAGGGCACGCGGTCGAGATCCAGCCGCACCCCCAGATCGCCCTTGTCGCCCATCTCGACGGCCGAACAGGTCAGACCGGCGGCGCCCATGTCCTGGATCGAGATCACCGCGCCCGTGGCCATCAGTTCCAGACAGGCCTCCATCAGGCGCTTTTCGGTGAAGGGGTCGCCGACCTGGACGGTGGGGCGTTTCTCCTCGATGCCCTCGTCGAATTCGGCCGAGGCCATGGTGGCGCCGCCGACGCCGTCGCGGCCGGTCTTGGCGCCCAGATAGACGACGGGCATGCCGACGCCCGAGGCGGCCGAGTAGAAGATCTTGTCGGCATCGGCCAGACCGGCGGCGAAGGCGTTGACGAGGCAGTTGCCGTCATAGGCGGGATGGAAGCGGACCTCGCCGCCCACGGTCGGCACGCCGAAGCAGTTGCCGTAGCCGCCGATCCCCTCGATCACGCCATGCACGACCTGCCGCGTCTTCGGATGGGAGAGCTGGCCGAAGCTGAGCGCGTTCATCGCGGCGACGGGCCGCGCGCCCATGGTGAAGACATCGCGCAGGATGCCGCCCATGCCGGTGGCCGCGCCCTGATAGGGCTCGATATAGGAGGGGTGGTTGTGGCTCTCCATCTTGAACACCACGGCCTGACCGTCGCCGATATCGACGACGCCCGCATTCTCGCCGGGGCCGCAGATCACCTGGGGCCCTTCGGTGGGCAGGGTACGCAGCCATTTCTTCGACGACTTGTAAGAGCAGTGTTCGTTCCACATCGCCGAGAAGATGCCGAGTTCGGTGAAGCTCGGCTCCCGGCCCAGAAGCTGCAGGATACGGTCGTATTCGTCCGGCTTGATCCCGTGCGCGGCGATGAGGTCCTCGGTGATCTGCGGCTCGTCCATGGCGGTCTGGTTCCCCTCGGGCAGTTTGTCGCCGTCCTACGACAGGAGAGCGGTGGTGGGAAGAGGGCGGATGGGCCCGGGAGCGATCTTGACGGAGGGCGGCGGCGTCGATTCGGGGCGTGACGCGATGGATCCCGGGCAGATCGGCCGCTGTTGCCATCCGGTTCGTGGTGATATCGGATGCGGACGCTGCGTCAGCTTGCACGAAAATGCGGCAACTGCGGAAGGCGCAAAAAAAGGCCGAGCACTAAGCTCGGCCCAAGTCCAACAGGGAGGTAAAGACAGAAGCGATGCTTCCGTCTTCGTCCTAGGAAGTATGAACCCTGTCGCGCTGGTTCAACCCCAAACTTGCCGCAGGGTAGCATATGCGCCATGCGCATGGTGCATATCTCGGATTTACGGCATGTCCTTGTCGCGCTGCCGCTTCTCCATGATCTGCTCGGTGATGAATTCGCGGAAGGCGGCGATCCGGCGCGAGGCGCGCAATTCCTCTGGATAGGCGAGGAAAACCGGCACGTCGTGCGATTCGATGTCGTCGAGCACCCGCACCAGATGCGGATGGTCCTCGGTCACGTAGTCAGGCAGCACGCCGATGCCGAGCCCGTTCAGAACCGCCTGCAGCACGCCGAAATAGTTGTTCACGGTCAGCGTCGAGGGGATGTTGTAGGTCATCAGCTCGCGCACGAGGCGCGCACCGGCCGCGACCTGGGCCGAGGAGGTATTCTGGCAGATCAGCCGGTGATCCGAGAGATCCTCGGGCGTTGCGGGGGTTCCGCGCGCCTCGAGATAGGACCTGGTCGCATAAAGCCGCATCTTGATGTTCATCAGCCGGAGCCGGATCAGGTCGGCCTGGCTCGGCTCCTTCATCCGGATCGCGACATCGGCCTCGCGCATGGGCAGGTCGAGCACCTGCTCTTCCAGCATCAGGTCGATCTTGAGCTCGGGATAGCGCTGATAGAGGATCGGCAGCCGCTTGGCGAGCCAGAGCGAGCCGAAGCCGGTGGTCGTGGTCACCCGAAGCTCGCCGAAGACCTCCTCGACGCTGTCGCGGATGCGCGCGACCGCGGTGTCGAGACGCCGTGCCATGGCAGAGGTCGCATCGAACAGCAATTCGCCCTGTTCGGTCAGGATCAGTCCGCGGGCATGGCGGTGGAAGAGCGTCGAGCCGAGGCTTTCTTCAAGAGCCCTGATCTGACGCGACACGGCCGACTGGGACAGATGCAGGCTTTCGCCGGCATGGGTCAGGCTGCCCGCGTCGGCGACCGCATAAAATATCCTGAGCTTGTCCCAATCCATCATGCAATTCCCGCAAGGCCGGTATTCCGGTTTCGGCCATTACCTACAGGGCGCCGATCCGGGTTTGCAAACGGGAAGTGCCGCCGATTTCATTTTGTAGGTCACATAGCTTGACCTAAGCTGGTCCAAACAGACGCCAGGGGAGGGGCGCCATGACCAGAGCCGATGTCCGCCTTCAGGACCGTTACGATCTGTCGAAACCCACGATTTTGCTGAACGGAACGCAGGCGCTGGTCCGTCTGATGCTGATGCAGGCCGCGCGCGACCGGGCCGCGGGGCTGAACACCGGCGGCTATGTCACCGGTTATCGCGGTTCGCCGCTGGGTGCGGTCGATCTGCAGATGATGCGGGCGCAGGCCGAGCTCGGGGCGGCGGGGGTGCTGTTTCAGCCCGGGCTGAACGAGGATCTGGCGCTGACCGCGCTTTGGGGGACGCAGCAGGCCGAGCTGAGGGGCGAGGGGGCGCGGGACGGGGTGTTCGGGCTCTGGTACGGCAAGGGGCCGGGGGTCGACCGCTCGGGCGACGCGATCCGCCATGCCAACCTTGCCGGAACCTCGGCCCGGGGCGGGGTGCTGCTGGCGATGGGCGACGATCATACCGGCGAATCCTCGACCACCTGCCACCAGTCCGACTGGGCGATGGTCGATGCCTATGTGCCGGTGCTCTCGCCTGCGGGCGTGCAGGAGATCCTCGATTACGGGATCTACGGCTATGCCCTGTCGCGCTTTGCCGGAGTGCTGGTCGGGCTGAAGGTGATGAAGGACACGGTCGAGGTGACCTCGGTCGTCGATGGCCGCCCCGGGCGGATGCAGGTGGTGTCTCCCGATTATCCGCTGCCGCCGGGGGGGCTGAACATCCGGCTGAACGATCACTGGGTGCCGCAGGAGGCGCGCATGATCGATCACAAGCGCTTTGCGGCCGAGGCCTTCGCCCGCGCCAACCGCATCGACCGGCGGGTCTGGGGCAGGCCGGGGGCGAAGATCGGGCTGGTGGCGGCGGGCAAGACCTGGCTCGATCTGGTCCATGCGCTGGATCTGCTGGGGATCGGCGAGGCCGAGGCCGAGCGGCTGGGGATTTCGACCTACAAGGTGGGGCAGGTCTGGCCGCTGGACATGACGGGCTTTGCCGAATTCTCGGAAGGGCTCGATCTGATCGTCACCGTCGAGGAAAAGCGCAAGCTGATCGAGGTGCAGGCCAAGGAGGCGATCTTCCATGACCGACGCGGTCGCCGGATCTATGGCTGGAAGAATGATCGCGGCGAAGAGCTGTTCCCGACCCGCTACGCGCTCGACCCGGTGATGATCGCCGAGACGCTGGGCCGGATCCTGATCGAGGAGGGGCGCGGCAGCGACCGGCTCCAGGCCGCGCTTGAGCGCATCCGCGCGGCGCGGCGCGGCGACAATGCCGAGGACCTGGCGGCCCGGCTTCCCTATTTCTGCGCGGGCTGTCCGCATAACAGCTCGACCCGGGTGCCCGAGGGCGGGCGCGCCTATGCCGGGATCGGCTGCCATATCATGGCGCTGTGGATGGATCGCGACACCAGCGGCTTCACCCATATGGGGGCCGAGGGGGCGAACTGGATCGGCGAGGCGCCGTTCTCGACCCGGGACCATGTGTTCCAGAACCTGGGCGATGGCACCTACAACCATTCGGGGCGGCTCGCGATCCATGCCGCCATCGCGGCGGGCGTCAATATCACCTACAAGATCCTCTATAATGACGCGGTCGCCATGACCGGCGGGCAGGGCAATGATGGCTGCCTGACCGCGCGCCAGATCGTCGACGAATTGCTGGCGGCCGGGGTGGCGCGGGTCGAGGTCGTCTATGACGAGAAGGAAGATCTCGACCCTAAGGGCTTTCCGGCCGGGGTTGCCTGCCAGCCGCGCGCGGATCTGATGGAGGTGCAGAAGCGGCTGTCCGGGATCGCGGGCGTGACCGCGCTGGTCTATGTCCAGACCTGTGCCGCCGAAAAGCGCCGGCGCCGCAAGAAGGGGGCCTTCCCCGATCCCGACAGGCGGGTCTTCATCAATACCGATATCTGCGAGGGCTGCGGCGATTGCGGGCTGCAGTCGAATTGCGTGGCCATCGTGCCGGTCGAGACCGAACTGGGCCGCAAGCGCGCCATCGATCAGTCGGCCTGCAACAAGGATTTCTCCTGCCTCAACGGTTTCTGCCCCTCTTTCGTGACGCTGAAGGGCGCGCGGCCGCGCAGACAGGCTTCGGCCGAGGTCGAGATCGGTGCGCTGCCCGCGCCCGTCTTGCCCGCGATCGAGGGCACCTGGAACCTGGTCATTACCGGGGTTGGCGGCACCGGCGCCGTGACCATCGGCGCGATCCTGGCCATGGCCGCCCATGTCGACGGCAAGGGCGCGGGGATGATGGAGATGGCCGGGCTCGCCCAGAAGGGGGGCGCGGTCCATATCCACTGCCGGATCGCCGCGCGGCCCGAAGACATCTCGGCGATCCGGGTTGCGGCCGGCGAGGCCGATGCGGTGATCGGTGGCGATCTGGTGGTGACGGCGGGGGCCAGGACCGTCGGGCTGATGACGCCGGGCCGCACCGGGGCCGTGGTCAACAGTCATGACATCGTGACCGGCGCCTTCACCCGCGATCCGGAATTCCGGGTGCCCTCGGACCGGCTGGAACTGGCGCTGAAGGCGCGGCTGAAGGACCGGCTGCAGCTTTTCGATGCGACCGAACTGGCACGGCGGCTGATGGGCGACACGATCTACGCCAACATGATCGTCACCGGCGCCGCCTGGCAGCAGGGGCTGATCCCGCTCTCGCATGAGGCCATCGACCGGGCGATCGAGCTGAACGGGGCGGGCGTCGCGGGCAACCGGCGCGCCTTCGAGATCGGGCGCTGGGCCGCGGCCGAGCCCGCCGACGCGGACCGGGCGCTGGCCTCAGGGGCCGTCGCGAAGCCCCGCGCGCTTCATGAACGGATCGCCTTCCGCGAGGCGCATCTGCTGGCCTATCAGTCGGAGCGGCTGGCCCGGCGCTATCGCCGGATGGTCGGGCGCTTCGAGGACCCGGTCCTGCGCGCTGCCGTCGCGAAGGGCTATCACAAGCTTCTGGCCTACAAGGACGAATACGAGGTCGCCCGGCTGCATCTGGACACTGCCGCGAGGGCGCGCGCCGAATTCGAGGGCGATTTCGAGATCACCTGGCATCTTGCGCCGCCCTTCCTCAGGGGAAGCGGCCCGGATGGCCGCCCGAAGAAACGCGCCTTCGGGCAATGGATGGAACGGGGCTTCCGGGTGCTTGCGGCGCTCAGGCGGTTGCGCGGCACGCCCTTGGATCCGTTCGGCTGGCAGGAGGAACGGCGGCGCGAACGCGCGGCGATCCGGCGCTACGAGGCCGATATGGAGGAGGTTCTGGCGCGGCTCTCGCCCGCGACGCTTGCGGCGACGACGGCACTGGCCGAACTGCCGCTGTCGGTGCGCGGCTTCGGGCCGGTCAGGGCCGAGGCCGAACGGCTGGCCGAAGACCGGCGGGGGGCGCTTCTTGCCGAGATCCGGGCGGGCGGGGCGGCGCTCGACACGGCCGCCGAGTAGCGGCGCGGGCCGAGGCCGGTCGCGGCTGTGCTTTGTTCGCTTGTCGGCTCGGGCGGGCGCCGCCTCGCCCACAGGATATGGCGGGAAGAGCGGGCCGTGTTGCGCGGCGCCGCGTCAGGGCGGGCGGTGGGGAAGGCGGATCTCGCCGGTTTCAGCCTTCGCCATCCGCCCCGGCAAAGGCCGCGACTGGCGCCGGTCCGTCCGAGAGGCCTGCCCGAGAGCCGCGTGCGGGCGGCTGCGTCTGTACGCCCTCGGGCGATGTCAAAGCGATGATGGATTTTCCCTGCAACTCGACCTATGAGTTGTCTCCGCAGCCATCGAAGCCATTCGATTGCGGCTGCGAATTCGATCAGAAACGCAGGGCATGAGAGCATGGCGGTTGGTGTCTTTGATTCCGGACTTGGCGGTCTGACGGTTCTGGACGCGGTGTCGCGCAGGCTGCCCGATATGCCCTTCGTCTATTTCGGCGACAACGCCCATGCACCCTATGGCATCCGCGATGCCGAGGATGTCTACAAGCTGACCACCGCAGCGGTTTCGCGTCTGTTCGATGCGGGCTGCGATCTTGCGATTCTTGCCTGTAACACGGCCTCGGCCGCCGCGCTGCGGCGGATGCAGGAAAGCTGGGTGCCGAAGGACAAGCGGGTGCTGGGGGTCTTCGTGCCGCTGATCGAAGCGCTGACCGAGCGGCAATGGGGCGACAACTCTCCGCCGCGCGAGGTCGCGGTCAAGCATGTCGCGCTGTTCGCGACGCCCGCGACCGTGGCCAGCCGCGCCTTCCAGCGCGAACTGGCCTTCCGCGCCATCGGTGTCGATGTCGAGGCCCAGCCCTGCGGCGGGCTTGTCGATGCGATCGAGGCGGGGGACGAGATGCTGGCCGAGGCGCTGGTGCGCTCCCATGTCGAGGCGCTGAAGCGGCGGATGCCGCATCCCGAGGCCGCGATCCTCGGCTGTACCCATTATCCGCTCCTGCAGGACGTCTTCCAGGAGGCGCTGGGCGAGGGGGTCAGGGTCTATTCCCAGGCCAATCTGGTCGCCGAGAGCCTTGCCGACTATCTGGGCCGGCATCCCGAGATGCAAGGGCCGGGCACCGAGACCATGTTCCTGACCACCGGCGATCCGGGCTTCGTGTCGGACAAGGCAACCCAGTTCCTGCGCAGGCGCATCGCGTTTCGGTCTGCCTGAACCGCGCTCGCAACCGGTGCGGTCTTTCCTGCCGCGTCACGAGTGCGCAGAAGGGCCTGGAAACACCTTGTTTCCATGGTCCCCGGGAAATAAGGGCTTGGAAAATCTTGGGATTATGCTAAGGCGAGCCTGTATTATATCTTGGGGAATGGAATGAAACCTGTACTTGCCGCGGCTGCCCTTGCGGCAACCTTCGCTATGGGCGGGGCTGCGTCCGCCGCCACGATCACGCTGGATGGCAGTAAGGAAATCCGGCTGACTCTGAACGATATCAGCGATCTCTCGCTGTCCTTCTTGATCGATGACAGCGCCGCTGGCTATACGAATTGGGGCGGCTACATCAAGTGGTCCACCCGCGAAGACGGTCGCCAGGACTGGGATGGCGCCTGGGGCGACTGCCTCGAATGCGGCTATGCCGGCGGCGACTGGGCGCTGAGCTACAATCCCTATAGCGGATCGAACACGACCAGCACCGATCTGAAACTCGATTTCGGCAAGACGCTCGAGACAGTCTATGTCTGGATCCGCCCGACCTATGGCAAGGGCTCGGTGTCCTATGAGGATGGCAGTGCCGGCGGGTCCGACATCGCACCCGTTCCGCTGCCCGCGGGCGGTCTGCTGCTGCTGTCGGCCCTGGGTGCGGCGGCGCTGCTGCGCAACCGCCAGAGCGCGCGGAAGGCGGCCTGAGCGGGGATCGTCCCTCTCTTGCGTTCGGCTCCCCGCGACAGGTAAGAACGCCGGGCCCGCATCTTGCGGGTCCGTTTTCCGGCAGGGGCAGAAGCCATGACACAATCCGTCGCCATCCTCGGCGCCTCGGGCTATACCGGGGCAGAGCTCGTTCGGCTGATCGCGACCCATCCCGACCTTCGCATCACCGCCTTGTCGGGCGAGCGAAAGGCCGGCATGGCGATGGCGTCGGTGTTTCCCCATCTGCGCCATCTCGACCTGCCCGATCTGATGAAGATCGAGGAGATCGACTTCGGCTCCGTCGATCTGGCCTTCTGCGCGCTGCCGCATGCGACCAGCCAGGCTGTGATCCGGGAGCTGCCCCGCGATCTGAAGGTCGTCGATCTCTCGGCCGATTTCCGGCTGCGCGACCCGGCTGCTTATGAAAAATGGTATGGCAAGCCCCATTCTGCGGTCGAGCTGCAGAAGGAGGCCGTCTATGGCCTCACCGAATTCTATCGTGACGAGATTCGCCGCGCCCGGCTGGTGGCGGGCACCGGCTGCAACGCCGCGACCGGGCAATATGCGCTGCGGCCGCTGATCGAGGCGGGCGTGATCGACCTTGACGAGATTGTGATCGATCTCAAGGCCGGGGTCTCGGGGGCGGGCCGGGCGCTGAAGGAGAACCTGCTTCATGCCGAGCTGTCGGAAGGCTTCCATGCCTATTCGGCAGGCGGTATTCACAGGCATCTGGGCGAGTTCGACCAGGAATTCTCGAAGATCGCCGGGCGGCCGGTCGAGGTGCAGTTCACCCCGCATCTGATCCCCGCCAACCGGGGAATTCTGGCCACCGTCTATGTCAGGGGCGAGGCCCGCGACATTCACGCCACCTTGGCAAAGGCCTATGGCGATGAAATCTTCCTTCAGGTCCTGCCCTTCGGCGAGCATCCCTCGACCCGGCATATCCGCGGCTCGAACTTCGTGCATCTCGGCGTTGTGGCGGACCGGCGACCGGGCCGGGCCATGGTGATCGCGGCGCTCGACAACCTGACCAAGGGCTCGTCCGGGCAGGCGCTGCAGAACGCCAACCTGATGCTCGGGATCGCCGAGGAAACCGGCCTGATGCTGGCCCCCTGCTTCCCCTGAGGGAGAACGCAAGATGCGCGGATTGAAGAAGAGACGGCGGATACAGATCATCGTTCTGGCCTTCGTGGCACTGGGGCTCTCGACCGGGCTGATCGGCTATGCGATGCGCGACGGCATCAACTTCTTCCGCTCGCCGAGCCAGGTGACCGAGGCGCCGCCGCCGCCGACCGAGACCTTCCGCATCGGCGGCCTGGTCGAGGCCGGGACGCTGAAGCGCGGGCAGGGCGAGACCATCCGCTTCAATGTCACCGATGGCGGCGCCAGCGTGCCCGTCACCTATACCGGCGTGCTGCCCGATCTGTTCAAGGAGAACCAGGGCATGATCGGCACCGGGCGCCTGGTCGACGGCGTGTTCGAGGCGCGCGAGATCCTTGCCAAGCATGACGAAAGCTACATGCCGAAGGAAGTGGTCGACGCGCTGAAGGAGCAGGGCGTCTATCGTGACCCGGAGGTTGAGGGCGCGAGCGGCAGCTAAGCCCGACCCTAACCTTTGTGACCCAATCTCCCCCGGTTCCGATGTGAAGCGAGGGAGTTTCCGTCATGAAGACAGTCGAACAGCTGGCGCAGGAGATCGTCCTGCGCGAGGGGGGCTTTGTCGACGATCCCGACGATCCGGGCGGGCCGACCAAGCATGGGGTCACGCTCGGCACGCTGAGGCGGCTCGGGCTCGACCTGACCGGCGATGGGCGGGTCGATACCGACGATGTCCGGGGGCTCGATCCCGGGCGGGCGGCCGCGATCTACATCGAGCATTATTTCCGACGTCCCAGGCTCGACGCGCTGCCCGAGCTGCTGCATCCGTCCGTCTTCGACATGTATGTGAATGCGGGCGCCAATGCGGTGCGGATCCTGCAGCGCCTGCTGAACGAGATGGACCAGCCCTGCGCGGTCGACGGGTCGGTCGGTCCCGAGACGGTGCATGCGGCGCGCATCGCGGCCGAGGCCGCACCGGGGCATATCGCCGATGCCTATGGCATCGCCCGGCGCAACTACTATTACGCGCTGGCAGACCGCCGCCCGGCCAGTCGGAAATATGCCTGCCGCCGCGATGGCGGCAAGGGCGGCTGGATCCTCCGGGCCGAGGAATTCATCTCGCCGCGCTATCGGCTGAGCGAGGAAGAGCATCGCGAGAGGGTCGCGGTATGGGGATGATGAACGGGGTTCTGAGCATGCTGTTTTCCGGCGGACCGACCGCGATCCGAGAGGCGGCCGAGCTGTTCCGCGTCAATGCCGAGGCGGCCGACAGGCGTGATCTCGAGTTGCGGCGCGCGGTTCTGGAGGAATTCTCCCATGAGTTCGCGCAGCCGCGCGCGACGACCTTCGACCGGCTGATCGACGGCGCCAACCGCCTGCCGCGCCCGCTGATGGCCCTGGGCACGGTGGGGCTGGCCGTGTCGGCGATGGTCGATCCGGTCTGGTTCGCGGCGCGGATGCAGGGCATGGCGCTGGTGCCAGAGCCGCTCTGGTGGTTGATGGGGGCGATCATCAGCTTCTATTTCGGCGCGCGCTATCAGGCCAAGGGGCAGGAGTTTCAACGCTCTATCGCCGGAACGATGGCGATGGCGCCGGTGGTGGCGCGCAATCTGCAGCAGTTGCGCGTCTTGTCCGATGCGGGGTCCGATGTGGGGGCCTACGCGGGGAGGGCCGAGCCTGCCGGCCTGCAAAACAGTGGCACGATGCCGCGGTCGCAGGGGCCGAACCCGGCGCTGGAGGACTGGAGGGCAGGGCTTTGAGCGCGCGCCCGGATTGGCCGGAGGCGCGCGTCCTGTCGGCGGCTGCGGTCTGATCCGGGCATTCGCGGCGGTCCGGCGCGCGCCGCCGCTGGTGTGGATCGTACTCGTTCAGCCGCGCGCCGCGCCTCCAGGGGCTCACGATTGCGTAAGGCTCCGGGGGGCGCGACGCAAAACCCATTGGCGCAGTCGCGTCGGCCGGGTAAGACAGCGGCATGGTTATCGAGCTCGGCCACTTTGCCCTCGCCCTCGCCTTCGCCATTGCCCTGGTGCAGGCGATCATTCCTTTGATCGGCGCTCACAAGGGCTGGAGCGGCTGGATGGCGATGGCCGAACCGGCCGCCATCGCGCAGTTCCTGCTGACCGCCTTCAGCTTCGGGGTGCTGACCTACGCTTTCGTGGTTTCGGATTTCTCGCTTCGGGTCGTGGTCGATAACTCGCACACGCTGAAGCCGATGCTTTACAAGGTGTCGGGCGTGTGGGGCAATCACGAGGGCTCGATGCTGCTCTGGGTGCTGATCGTGGCGTTTTATGGCGCGCTCGCGGCCTGGTTCGGCGGCGGCCTGCCGCCCGGTCTGAAGGCGCGGGTGCTGGCGGTTCAGGGGGCCATCGGCGCGGCCTTCTACGCCTTCATCCTGTTCACCTCGAACCCGTTCGAGCGCCTGCCCGAGGCGCCCTTCGACGGCCAGGACCTGAACCCGCTGCTGCAGGATCCCGGCCTCGCCTTCCATCCGCCCTTCCTCTATCTCGGCTATGTCGGGCTTTCGATCTGCTTCTCCTTCGCGGTCGCCGCCCTGATCGAGGGCCGTGTCGATGCCGCCTGGGGGCGCTGGGTCAGGCCCTGGACGCTCGCGGCCTGGATCTGCCTGACCGTCGGCATCGCGCTGGGGTCCTGGTGGGCCTATTACGAACTGGGCTGGGGCGGCTTCTGGTTCTGGGACCCGGTCGAGAACGCCTCTTTCATGCCCTGGCTCATCGCCGCAGCATTGCTGCATTCCGCGATCGTGGTCGAGAAGCGCGAGGCGCTGAAGAGCTGGACGATCCTTCTGTCCATCGTCGCCTTCGGCTTCTCGCTGGTCGGGGCCTTCATCACCCGTTCGGGCATCATCACCAGCGTCCATGCCTTCGCCAACGACCCCGAGCGCGGCGTCTTCCTGCTGATGATCCTGCTGGTCTTCATGGGCGGCGCGCTGACGCTGTTTGCGGTACGTGCCAGCGCGATGGAGGCCAAGGGCGTCTTCGGCTCGATCAGCCGGGAATCGGCGCTGGTCTTCAACAATATCCTGCTGGCGGTCGCTGCGCTGGTCGTATTCGTCGGCACGATCTGGCCGCTGGTCGCCGAGATGGCCTTCGACCGCAAGCTCTCGGTCGGCGCGCCCTTCTTCGACATGGCCTTCACGCCCTTCATGGTGGCGCTGGCCTTGCTGCTGCCTTTGGGCTCGATCCTGCCCTGGAAGCGGGCGCGGCTGGGCCGTGCGGCCAGGACTGTGCTTCCCGCGGCGGTACTGGCGGTTGCCTTTGGTGCCCTGATCTGGGCGATGCAGACCGGTCGCAGCGCGCTGGGTCCCGTCGGCGTGGCGCTTGGCATCTGGCTGATCGCAGGCGCCCTCGTCGATCTTTTGATGCGCGCCGGGCGAGGCAAGGGGCTTCTGGTCCGGGCCGGGCGGCTTGCGCGGCTGCCGCGGGCCGACTGGGGCAAGGCGGTCGCGCATGCCGGGCTCGGGATCACCATGATCGGGATCTCGGCGATGCTGGCCTGGAACCAGGAGGACATCCGCGTCGCCCAGATCGGCGAGCGCTACGAGCTTGGCGGCTACGGCTTCCAGCTTGACCGGGTGCAGAAGCTGGAAGGCCCGAACTACATTTCGACCACGGCCACGGTCGGCGTCTGGCGCGGCGGCAAGCAGATCGCCGAGATGCGTCCCGAAAAGCGGGTCTATCCGGTCGCGGGCATGCCCACCACCGAGGCCGCGATCGATGGCGGCCTGCTGCGCGATCTCTATGTCGCCATCGGCGATCCGCAGGAGAATGGCGGCTGGGCGGTGCGCACCTATATCAAGCCCTTCGCCAACTGGATCTGGATGGGCGCCATCGTGATGGCTCTGGGCGGGCTTCTCAGCCTGTCGGACCGCCGCGTCCGCGTCGCGGCCGGCGCGCGCAAGGAGCGCGTCCCCGCCATGCCGCAGCCTGCCGAATGAGGATGCCGATGCCGAGACGCGCGCTGACCACCCTGCTGCTGGCCCTGAGCCTGACCCCTGTCCTGAGCGGACCGCTGCGCGCGGTCGAGCCGAACGAGGTTCTCGCCGACCCCGCCGAGGAGGCCCGCGCCCGCGAGATCTCGAAGGAGATCCGCTGCCTTGTCTGCCGGAACGAGAGCATCGACGATTCCAATGCCGATCTCGCGCGCGATCTCAGGCTTCTGGTGCGCGAGCGGATCGAGGCGGGCGACAGCGATACCGAGGTCGTCGACTATCTGGTCGCGCGTTACGGCGAATATGTGCTGCTGAAGCCGACGGCGACCGGCTCGACCCTCGTGCTTTACGTTGCCGGTCCCCTGATGCTGGTACTGGGGCTCGGCGTTGCCTTTTTCTACATCCGTGCCCGCAAGGGCGGGCGCGATACGGGCTCGGAGCCGCTGAACGCCGAGGAAGAGGCCCGGCTGAAAGAGATCCTCGGCAAATAGGGCGCTGACCTCGCGTCTCCCTTTTCCCCGGGCGCGTGGCCGCTAGTCTGGCCTGAGACGGGGACAAGGGAGGGTGCCGGCATGACGGATTACACGACCATCGGATATGAGTGCGCGGACGGGGTGGCGGTTGTGACGCTGAACCGACCCAAGGTGATGAACGCGCTCAGCGCGCGGATGCGGGCCGAGATCACCCATGCGATGCGCAGGGCTGCGGGAACGGCGCGGGTGGTGGTGCTGACCGGGGCGGGGCGGGCCTTCTGCTCGGGGCAGGATCTGGGCGACGGCGCCAGCATCGCCGAGATCGATATCGAGCGCATGCTGCGCGACGAATACGAACCGATGCTGAGCTCGATCATCGATTGCCCGGTGCCGGTGATCGCGGCTGTGAACGGTGCGGCGGCCGGGGCCGGGGCCAATCTGGCGCTGGCGGCAGACGTGGTCATCGCCTCCGAGGCGGCGGTCTTCCTGCAGGCCTTCACCCGGATCGGGCTGATCCCCGATGCGGGCGGCACCTACTGGCTGCCGCGGCAGGTGGGCTTTGCCCGCGCGATGGGGGCGGCCCTCTTCGCCGAGCCGGTCCCGGCGCGCCAGGCTGCCGATTGGGGCATGATCTGGGAGGCCGTACCCGAGGACGGGTTCGAGGCGCATTGGCGTGCCCGTGCGGCGCAGCTCGCCGCCGGTCCGACCGTCGCCTATGCCAATCTCAAGACCGCGCTGCGGCGCTCGGCCTCGAACGATTTCGCGGCCCAGCTCTCGCTCGAGGCCGAGCTTCAGGGCCGCTGCGGCGCGTCGCGCGACTTCAGGGAGGGGGTGCTGGCCTTCCTCGAGAAGCGCATGGCGAAATTCGAGGGGCGCTGAGACCCGCGCCCGGCCGGTTTCTGCCGATCGGTGCGGGCGACCGCGCGGGGCAGGGAACGAGGACGCCGGATTATGCGTTCGGATGGGGAATGACCCAACGGAAAGGATCAGCCATGACCCGTCTTCATACGATCACTGCGGTTTCCCTTCTGGGCGCGGCCCTTCTGGCCGGTTGCGGCGACAGCTATGGCGAACGCGCGCTGACCGGGGCCGGCATTGGTGCGGGCGTCGGTGCCGCGACCGGCAACGATATCGGCACCAGCGCGGCAATCGGGGCCGGGGCCGGGATCCTGACCAAGTGACGGGACCGGCCCGGGCGCGCGCCGCCCTGAATTGAAACGGGTCCGCAGGGCATCTGCCTGCGGACCCGTTCTCTCGATTGGCGGGGCGCTGGCCCCGCGCGATCAGCCCCGGTCTTCGACGTCGACGTAATCGCGGCGGGTGGCGCCGGTGTAAAGCTGGCGCGGACGGCCGATCTTCATCGTCGGATCGGCGATCATTTCCTTCCATTGCGAGATCCAGCCGACGGTGCGGCTGACCGCGAAGATCGGCGTGAACATCGAGGTCGGGAAGCCCATCGCGTCGAGAATGATGCCCGAGTAGAAATCGACATTCGGGTAGAGCTTCTTCGAGACGAAATACTCGTCCTCCAGAGCGATCTTCTCGAGCTCCATCGCGACCTTCAGGGTCTCGTTGTTCTCGATGCCCAGCAGCTCCAGCACCTCGTCGGCGGATTGCTTCATCACCTTGGCGCGCGGGTCGAAATTCTTGTAGACCCGGTGGCCGAAGCCCATCAGGCGGAACGGATCGTTCTTGTCCTTGGCGCGGGCGATGAATTCCGGGATGCGGTCGACGGTGCCGATCTCGCGCAGCATTTCCAGACAGGCCTGGTTGGCGCCGCCATGGGCCGGGCCCCAGAGGCACGCGATCCCGGCCGCGATGCAGGCAAAGGGGTTCGCGCCCGAGGACGAGGCCAGACGCACCGTCGAGGTCGAGGCGTTCTGCTCGTGATCGGCATGCAGCGTCAGGATCCGGTCCATCGCGCGGGTCAGGATCGGGTCGACCTCGTATTCCTCGCAGGGCACGGCAAAGCACATGCGCAGGAAGTTCGAGGCATAGTCGAGATCGTTGCGCGGATAGATGAAGGGCTGGCCGATCGAATACTTGTAGGCCATCGCCG
Organism: Rhodovulum sp. HP10; assembly: GCF_047553435.1. Classification (NCBI taxonomy): domain Bacteria; kingdom Pseudomonadati; phylum Pseudomonadota; class Alphaproteobacteria; order Rhodobacterales; family Paracoccaceae; genus Rhodovulum; species Rhodovulum sp. HP10. The sequence continues at coordinate 472,890 of NZ_CP180201.1, read as the reverse complement.
CGATGGTCGGAACCTTGGCGATCAGCCGGATCGAGGCGACCTCGCGCTGCCAGGGGTCCGAGATGTCGGTCGAGTCGTGATAGAAGGCCGACATGGCGCCGACCACGGCCACCATGACCGCCATCGGGTGGGCGTCGCGGCGGAACCCGGTGAAGAAGCGGTGCATCTGTTCATGCACCATGGTGTGGCGGGTGACGCGGTTCTCGAAATCCTCAAGCTGGGGCGCGGTCGGCAATTCGCCGTAGAGCAGCAGGTAGCAGACTTCGAGGAAGTGGGATTTCTCGGCGAGCTGGTCGATCGGGTAGCCGCGATGCAGAAGTTCGCCCTTGTCGCCGTCGATGAAGGTGATCTTGCTTTCGCAGGACGAGGTCGAGGTGAAGCCCGGATCGTGGGTGAAGATCCCCATCTGGCCGTAGAGCTTGCGGATATCGACCACGTCGGGCCCGGAGCTCGGGCTAAGGACCGGCAGTTCGAGCGAGGTTTCCCCCAGGGTCAGTGTCGCAGATTTCTTGCTGTCATCCATAAAAGTCCCTCTTCTTGAGAGACCGGGCCGCGCTCCCTGTTCGCGGCGCCGGTCGGTGGCGTGCAGAGGGCTTTCGGCGGGGATGCCTCAGCCCTGGCTGTCAGCCAGCCGGGCAAGCGTTTCCTCCCGGCCGATGACAAGCATCATATCAAAGATACTGGGCGTAACCGTCCGCCCGGCAAGTGCGGCGCGAAGCGGTTGGGCCAACTTGCCGAGACCGATGCCATGGGCCTCGGCAACTCCGGTCACGGCCGCCTCGAGTGCGTCACGCGTCCAGCTAGCACTTTGCAGCTGCGGCGTCAATTCTGCCAGTATACCACGGGATACATCATCGAGAGATTTTGCCGCTTTCTGATCCGGTTCGAAGGGGCGTTCTCCCAGAACGAAATGTGCCTTTTCAAGAAGTTGCGGGATGGTCTTCGCGCTTTGCTTGAGGCAGGGCAGGGCGCGTGCAAAACCCTCTTGCTGCGTGGTCGAAAGCGGCGGTTGTTTCGTTGCGGCCAGATAATCCGCCACTTCTTGCAGGAGTGCAGCATCTTCCGACGCCGCCAGATGCCGCCCCGAAAGGTTCTCGAGCTTCTTGAAGTCGAGCCGGGCCGGAGAGCGCCCGATTCCCTCCAGCGCGAACCAGGCCCTGGCCTGGTCGTCGGTGAAGAACTCGTCATCGCCATGCGACCAGCCGAGCCGGGCGAGATAGTTGCGCATGGCGGCGGCCGGGTAGCCCATGGCCTGATATTCCTCGACCCCGAGCGCGCCATGGCGTTTCGAAAGCTTCTTTCCGTCCGGCCCGTGGATCAGCGGGATATGCCCCCAGACCGGTACCGGCCAGCCCATGGCGTGGTAGATCTGCATCTGCCGGGCGGCGTTGTTGAGGTGGTCGTCGCCCCGGATCACATGGGTCACGCCCATGTCGTGATCGTCGACCACCACTGCCAGCATGTAGGTGGGCGTGCCGTCCGAGCGCAGCATCACCATGTCGTCGAGCTGGTCGTTGGCGATCTTCACATTGCCCTGCACCTTGTCCTCGATCACCGTCACGCCCTCGCGGGGCGCCTTCAGCCGGATCACATAGGGGGCATCGGGATGGGTGGCCGGATCGGCCTCGCGCCACGGGCTCTGGAACAGCGTCGAGCGGCCCTCGGCGCGCGCGGCCTCGCGAAAGGCCTCGATCTCGTCCTGGGTCGCGAAACACTTGTAGGCGGTGCCGTTTGCCAGCATTTCCCGTGCGACCTCGGCATGACGGGGCGCGCGCTCGAACTGGCTGACCGCCTCGCCGTCCCAGTCGAGACCGAGCCAGGTCAGCCCCTTCAGGATCGCGGCCGTCGCCTCGGGGGTCGAGCGGGCGCGGTCGGTATCCTCGATCCGCAGCAGGAAGCGACCGCCCCGGCCGCGCGCGTAAAGCCAGTTGAACAGCGCCGTGCGTGCGCCGCCGATATGCAGAAACCCGGTCGGCGAGGGCGCGAAACGGGTGACGACAGGGCCGTCCGACAAGTCGGTCATGAGCCTTAACCTTTTGTTCACCATGATGGAGATAGCGTCTCCGCCTGTCTAGGAGATCGCTGCGGAGAGGACAAGCGGTGGGGCTGCTGCTGACGGGGCCGGTCACGCTTCGGCGACCGGCGCGGCTGGCGCGGATGCCGGCCCGGGCGATGTCGGCGCTGCTGACAGCGGTCGAGGCCCGGCGCGGCCATCTCTTCCCCTGGACGCCGGTCTTCCTGTCGCTGGGCATCGGCCTCTATTTCGCGCAGGCCACGGAACCGGCGGTCTGGGCACTCTGGGCCTGTGCCGGGGCGGCGGCGGGACTGGCCCTTGCCGCGCGGCGGGTGCCGGAGCTCTGGGCGCCGGTCCTGATCGCGCTGGCTCTGGTGGCCGGAGGCACTGCGCTTGCCGGCGCGCGTGCCCATCTGGTCGCGGCACCCAAGCTCGATCACCGGGTCTATGGCGCGCTCGAGGGCCGGGTGCTGGTGCTTGACCGCTCGATTTCGGATGCGCCGCGGATCACGCTCGACCGGGTCTGGATCGAGCGCGTCCCCCCCGGCGAGACGCCGCGCCGGCTGCGCGTGGCGCTGCATGGCGAGGGCGGTGTCATGGCGCCGCCGCCCGGTGCCCGGATCGCGATGATGGCGCATCTGTCGCCGCCAAGCGCGCCGGCCGAGCCCGGCGGTTTCGATTTCCGCCGCCATGCCTGGTTCCAGCAGATCGGCGCGGTGGGGTATGCCAACAGCCCGGCGGTGACGCTGAGCGCGCCCGAAGGCGGTGCGACGCTTCTGGTGCACCGGATGCGGATGGCGCTGTCCGGGGCGCTTCGGGCGCGCCTCCCGGGCGATCAGGGCGCCTTTGCCGCCGCGATCCTGACCGGCGACCGCTCGGCCATGTCGCGCGACACGATCCAGGCGCTGCGCGATTCGAACCTCGCGCATTTGCTGGCGATCTCGGGGCTGCATATGGGGCTGCTGACCGGGGTGGTCTTCACCGCGCTGCGCTTCGCGCTGGCGCTCTGGCCGCGGCTGGCGCTGCGGCTGCCGACGAAGAAGATCGCGGCGGCGGGGGCGCTGGCGGTCGGGGCGGTCTATCTGGCGCTGTCAGGCGGCAATGTCGCGACCGAGCGCGCCTTCATCATGGTCGCGGTCGTGCTGGGTGCGGTGATGGCCGATCGCCGGGCGCTGACCCTGCGCGCGGTGGCGCTGGCCGCGCTGATCGTGCTGGTCCTGACCCCCGAAAGCCTGACCGGCGCGGGGTTCCAGATGTCCTTTGCCGCGACGACGGCGCTGATCGCGGTCTTCGCTGCGCTCCGGGACCGGCCAGCAGACCGCTGGCGGCCGCCCAGCTGGGCGCAGGGGGCGCTGGCGGTGGTGATCTCCTCGGCGGTGGCGGGGGCCGCGACCGCGCCCTTCGGGGCGGCGCATTTCAACCAGGTCTCGCAATTCGGGCTTCTTGCCAATCTGGCCTCGGTGCCGCTGATGGGGCTTCTGGTCATGCCTGCCGCGGTGGCCGCCGCCTGCCTCGCGCCCTTCGGGCTGGCGGGGCTGGGGCTCGAGCCGATGCGCTGGGGCATTGCCTGGATCCTCTGGGTGGCCGAGCGGGTCGCGGCGCTTGACGGCGCGGTCTGGCCGGTGCCCGCGCCGGGGCCTGCGGTGCTGCCGCTGATCGCACTCGGGGCGCTGTTCGTCATGCTCTGGACGGGGCGGGCACGGGCGCTGGGGCTGGTGCCTGTCGTCGTGGCCTTTGCGCTTTGGACGACGGCGGCCGAGCGCCCGGCGCTGCTGATTGCCGAAAGCGGCGGGCTGATGGGCGCGATGGGCCCCGAGGGGCGGGCGCTGTCGAAACCCTCGGGCGAGGGCTTCGTGGCGCTGAGCTGGCTCGAGAATGACGGCGATGGAGCCGATCAGGCCGGGGCCTTCGCCCGGCCGGGGCTGACGGGCGCGCGCGGCGCGCAAGAGGCGGTGGTGGCGGGACAGCGGGTGACGTTGATCACCGGGCGCGGCTGGGCCGACCGGATCGCGTCGGCCTGTGCGCAAGGCTGGGTGGTGGTGCCGCAATATGTCGACGATCCGCCTGCGGGGTGCCGGATATTCGAGCGCGCGGCGCTGGCCCGGACCGGGGCGCTCGCGCTTTTCCCCGGTGCGGATGGCCCGCGCATTGTCACCGCCCGCGCGCGGGCGGGCGACAGGCTCTGGGCTCAGTAAGTGCGGATCAGACCGACCAGACGGCCCTGCACCTTGACCTGGTCCGAGCGCAGGATCCGGGTCTCATAGGCCGGGTTCGCCGCCTCGAGCGCGATCATCTCGCCCTTGCGGCGAAAGCGTTTCAGCGTGGCCTCGAACCCCTCGACCAGCGCCACCACGATCTCGCCATTCTCGGCAGTGTTCTGTTCGCGAATGACCACCACGTCGCCATCGTTGATCCCGGCCTCGATCATCGAGTCGCCCTTGACCTCGAGCGCGTAATGCCGTGCCCGCCCCGACAGCATCGAGCCGGGCACCGCGACCGTATGCGAGACCTCCGAGATGGCCTCGATCGGCGTGCCGGCCGCAATCCGGCCCATCACCGGCAGTTCCAGCGCATCAACAGGCGTCACATCCATTGCCGCCGCCGGCGGAGGCGTCTCGGGGCGATCGCCCTCGATGACGACCGGGCGGAAGCCCCTGGCCTCCAGCGCCTCGGGCAGCTTGACGATCTCGATGGCGCGGGCGCGATGGGCCAGACGACGGATGAACCCGCGTTCCTCCAGCGCCGTGATCAGCCGGTGGATGCCCGATTTCGAGCGCAGGTCCAGGGCCTCCTTCATCTCGTCGAAGGACGGAGGAACGCCGTCACGCTGCATCCTTTTATGAATGAATTCAAGAAGATCAAGTTGCTTTCGAGTCAACATGTCCATCCCCCCACAGGATCGCGTTCCATCCTGTTCTACACATGTTCACGTTTTGTGTCAAGCTTTAGTTACCGCAACGTTAAGTACTCTGCCAGGGCGCCCGCGGGCTGCGGCCCGTCGCCCGCCGGACGGATCAGAAGCGCATCGGCCTCGGCCAGCACCGACAGAAGCGCGCTGTCCTGCCGCTCGAAGGGCAGAAGGCCATCCGGTGTCATCCGGGCCCGCAGGTAATGGGCGCGCGGGCCATTGGCCTCGACACGGGCGGCGAGCGGCGCGCGGGCAATGGGCAGCGGCGCCTTGGGCAGTCCCTGGAAGGCGCGCAGCGCGGGGCGCAGGAAGATATGGCCGCAGACCATGGCCGAGACCGGGTTGCCGGGCAGCCCGATCATCGCAGCTGCGCCGAGACGGCCGGCCATCACCGGCTTTCCGGGGCGCATCGCCACCTTGTAGAACGAGGGCGCCATCCCGAGATCAGCCGCGACCTTGCCGACGATGTCGTGATCGCCGACCGAGGCGCCGCCGATGGTCACCACCAGATCGGCCCCCTCGGCCAGCGCGAAGACGCTGCGCAGCGAGGCCTCGCTGTCGCGGGCGATCGGCAAGAGCCGGGCGATGCCGCCCTCGGCCTCGATCAGCGCCTTCAGCCCGAAGCCGTTCGCGGCCACGATCTGGTCCGGCCCCGGCGTCTCGCCCGGCATCACCAGCTCGTCGCCGGTCGCGACCAGCGCAACCTCGGGGCGACGGTGGACGGGCAGGGCAGGCAGGTTCATCGCGGCGGCCAGCGCCAGATCGGCGGGCCCCAGTCGGCGCGGCGCGGACAGAAGCTCGCCCTCGCGGAAATCGCCGCCCGCCGCGCGGATATTGGCGCCGCGATCGAAGCCCGCGCCCAGAACGATGCGGTCGCCCGCGCGGCTCACATCCTCCTGGATGACGACGCGGTCGGCTCCCTCGGGCAGGGGGGCGCCGGTGAAGATCCGCACCGCCTGGCCCGGCGCCACGCTGCCGGTCCAGCCAGACCCGGCCGCGGCCTCGCCCTCGACCCGCAGCTCTGCGCCCGGGCGCGCGTCTTCCTCGCGGATTGCGTAGCCGTCCATCGCCGAGGCCGCGAAGGGCGGCTGGCTGCGGCGCGCGGCGACCGGACGGGCCAGCACCCGGCCCGCGGCCTCGGCCAGCGGGACCTCCTCGACCGGCAGGGCGTCTATAAGGTCGAAGACATGGCCAAGCGCCTCTTCGACCGAGATCATTCGGCGGCCTCGTAGCGGCCCGACTTGCCACCCTCTTTCAGCTTCAGCCGGATGCCGCCGATCTCCATGCCCTTCCCGGCGGCCTTGAGCATGTCATAGACCGTCAGCGCGGCGGTCGAGACCGCGGTCAGCGCCTCCATCTCGACCCCGGTGCGCCCGGCGGTCTTGACCGTGGCCTCGATCCGCAGACCCGGCAGGCTGTCATCGGGGGTCAGATCGACCGCGACCCGGGTGATCGGCAGCGGATGGCAAAGCGGGATCAGGTCGGATGTCCTCTTGGCCCCCATGATGCCCGCCAGCCGCGCGACGCCGATCACGTCGCCCTTCTTCGCGGTGCCCGCGACCACAAGCGCGAGCGTCTCGGGGCTCATCCGGACCCAGCCGGTCGCGACGGCCAGCCGCGCGGTTTCGGGCTTCTCGGACACATCGACCATATGCGCCCGGCCTTCGGCGTCGAAATGGGTCAGCTCGGCCATCAATGCGCGCCCATCGCCGGGTTGGCCAGCAGCGAGCGGGTCGCGGCGGCGACATCGTCCTGGCGCATCAGGCTTTCGCCGATCAGGAAGCTGCGGACCCCGTACATCGCCATCTGCGCCAGATCGGCCGGGGTGTTGAGCCCGGATTCGCTGACGATCTGGCTGCCCTCGGGCACCCTTTTGGCCAGTTGCCTTGTGGTCTCGAGGCTGGTCTCGAAGGTCTTGAGGTTGCGGTTGTTGATGCCGATCAGCGGCGATTTCAGCCGGGCGGCGCGATCGAGCTCGGCGGCATCATGCACCTCGATCAGCGCATTCATCCCCCAGGAAGTCGCCGCCTCCTCGAGCTCGGCGGCCTGGGCGTCCGAGACGCTGGCCATGATGATCAGGATGCAGTCGGCGCCCAGCGCGCGCGCCTCGGCCACCTGATAGGTGTCGTACAGAAAATCCTTGCGCAGGACCGGCAGCTTCACCGCGGCGCGGGCCTCGGTGAGATAGGCCTTGTCGCCCTGGAAGGAGGGGGTGTCGGTCAGCACCGACAGGCAGGTTGCGCCGCCCGCCTCATAGGCATGGGCCAGTGCGGGCGGGTCGAAATCGGGGCGGATCAGACCTTTCGACGGGCTGGCCTTCTTGATTTCGGCGATCAGCCCGTAGCCTGTCAGCGCGGCGCGGTGCAGTGCCTCGGCAAAGCCGCGCACGGGCGGCGCGGCGCGGGCCGCCGCCTCGATCTCGGAGAGCGGCCGCGCGGCCTTGTCGGCGGCGACTTCCTCCAGCTTGTAGGCCTTGATGCGGTCCAGGATCGTCTCGGTCATACCGCTTTCTCCGAACTGATCTGGGCGAGGCCCTCGACCTTGGCCCGGGCTGCGCCGCTGTCGATGCTGGCGCGGGCCTGCTCGACCCCCTCGGCCAGCGTGGTGACGCGCCCTGCCACCACCAGCGCGGCGGCTGCGTTCAGCAGCACCGCGTCGCGATAGGCCGAGGGCTCGCCGTCGAGCAAGGCCGCGAAGGCGCGGGCATTGTGTTCGGGGGTGCCGCCGATGATGGCCTCGAAGGGATGGACCGGCAGGCCCGCCTCTTCGGGATGGAGCTCGCGCTCGGTGATGGTGCCCTCCTCCAGCATCGCGACATGGCTGATGCCGGCAATCGAGAGCTCGTCGGTGCCGTCGCCGCCATGCACCAGCCAGGCGACCTCGCTGCCCAGCCGGTCGAGCGTCTCGGCCATCGGCCGCAGCAGTTCCTTCGAGAAGGCGCCGGTCAGCTGGCGCGTGACCCCGGCGGGGTTGGTCAGCGGGCCGAGGATGTTGAAGATCGTCCGGGTGCCCAGCTCGGCCCGGGTCGGCCCGACATGGGCCATGGCCGGATGGTGCATGGGCGCCATCATGAAACCGATGCCGACCTCCTTCAGCGCCTTCTCGACCACATCGGCGCCGACCATCACGTTGATGCCCATATGGGACATGGCATCCGCCGCACCCGATTTCGACGACAGGTTGCGGTTGCCGTGCTTGGCGACCGGCACGCCCGCGCCGGCTACCACGAAGGCGGTCGCGGTCGAGATGTTCAGCGTGCCCTTGCCGTCGCCGCCGGTGCCGACGATGTCGATGGCGTCCGCAGGCGCGCGCACCTTGCGGCATTTCGAGCGCATGACCTTGGCCGCGGCGGCATATTCGTCGACGGTCTCGCCGCGGGTGCGCAGTGCCATCAGCAGGCCGCCGATCTGGCTGGGCGTCGCCTCGCCCTCGAACAGTGCCTGGAAGGCGATCTCGGCCTCTTCCCGGGTCAGCGGGCGCTCGGCGGCAAGGCCGATCAGAGGTTTCAGGCTGTCGCTCATGCGGGTACCTTCATGCTGTCGAGGAACGTCCTGAGAAGGGCGTGACCGTGTTCCGAGGCGATGCTTTCGGGGTGGAACTGCACCCCGTGGATCGGCAGCTCGCGATGGCGCAGCCCCATGATCGTTCCGTCTTCCAGCCAGGCATTGGCGATCAGGCAGTCGGGCAGGCTGGCGCGCTCGACGATCAGCGAATGATACCGTGTCGCCCCGAAGGGCGAGGGCAGCCCGGAAAACACGCCCGAGCCGTCATGTTCGATGCGGCCCATCTTGCCATGCACGATCTCGGAGGCGCGCACGACCTTCCCGCCGAAGGCCTCGCCGATGGTCTGATGCCCGAGGCAGACGCCCATCAGCGGCGTGCCGGTCTCGGCCGCGGCGCGGGTCAGGGGCAGGCAGATCCCGGCCTGGGCCGGATCGCAGGGGCCGGGCGACAACAGGATCGCCGAGGGCCGAAGCGCCATCGCCTCCTGCACGTTCAGCCTGTCGTTGCGCACGACCCTGGTCTCGGCGCCGAGCTCGCCCAGATAGTGCACGAGATTATAGGTGAAACTGTCGTAATTGTCGATCAAGAGCAGCATGGTCAGCGCCTTCGCGAAAGGGGATGAACCGGGTCGCGGGTCGGGCTATACATGCCCAGAGCGACGCGCCCCGGTCAAGGGGCGGCGGCGGGGCAAAGGGTCCCGCATCGGACAGGGCGGCGCGGGCAGGCCGCCGGGAAGTCGGAGGTAAGAGGCATGGGCAGGGGGTTTTTCGGTGGCTTTCTCTGGGGGGCCGCGACCAGCGGTCTGGCGCTGGCCGCCTTGGCGGTGGTGACGCCGCCCGGCACCGAGCCGTCGGGGGAAGCGCCGGGCGAGACGCTGGGCGAGACCCCGGCGCCGCGCTTCCCGGCGGGGCCCGAGCGTGCGGCGCCGGCCGCGCCCGAACCCGACAGCGCCCCGGACCGGGTCGCGGCTCCGGCCTCGCGTCCCGGGATCTCGGCCGCGCCCGAAGCCGGGCCCGCCACCGATATCGACCTGCCGCCGGGTTCGGCATTCAACCGGCCCCGGCCCGAGGCCGAGACCCTGCCGCCCGAACAAGAGCTGCCGGACGAGGCCCCGGTGAGGGGCGCGCCCGCGCCGGTCGCCGTGACCGAGGCGCCCTTGCCCGATACCGAGCCCGCCGCCGCGCCGGCGCCGGTTTCGGCAATGCCCGAGACGATGGCTCCGCCGATGGGATCGGATGCGGCGCTCGATCTGGGCGGGGCCGCGGCACCTGCGGCCGAGGAGCCGCGGCCTGCCGCCCGATCCATGCGCGGCCCCTCCGCGCCGGATGCGGTCGCTGTTCCTGCGGCCGTTCCCGAGCCTGAGGCCCCCGAAACCCTGCACGAAACGCCGCCCGTGCCGGAGATGCCGGCGGCCTCCGCCGGTCCGGTGCCCGATACAGTTCCGGAGTCTGGCCCTGACGCCAGCCCTGCCGCTGGCCCAGAGCCCGGCGCGGAGACTGGCCCTGAGACTGCCCTCGACCCGGAGACTGGCGCCGAGGCCGGTCCCGACACCGCGCCCAAGTCCGAACCCGAATCCGTCCCCGAGATGGTCCCCGAGATAATTCCCGAGGCTGGCTTCGCCCCTGAGACGGCCCCTGAGACGGCTACCGAGACGGCCCCCGAGACCGGGCCTGTGACGGAGCCTGCCGCCGAGCTTGCCACCGAGCCTGAGGCTGCAGCCGGGGCGCCCGCGGTTCTGCCTGAGGTGCTGCCCGAGGTTCTGCCGCCGCCGGAGCCCGACGGCCCGGCCATCCCGGAACGCCCGGCGGCTTCGGAGGCGCCGCCGCCGGCGCTCGCAGAGGGTGCGGCGGTGTCCGGGCCGGATGCGGCAAGCCCTGCTGCGCCAGGAGCGCTGGCGCGCAATGCCGTGCCTTTCAAGGCGCCGCCCGGGTCGCCGCTCTTGTCGCTGGTCCTGATCGATGTCGGTGCGGAGGGGCTCGACCGCCAGACGCTTCTGAGTTTTCCCTTTCCAGTGACCTTCGTTCTCGACCCCGCCGCGCCCGATGCCGAAGCGGCGATGGAGACCTATCGCGCCGCGGGCTATGAGGTGGCGGTGCTGGGGAGCGGGCTTGCGGATCTGGCACCCGGGGCCGCCGCCGCCCGTGTCGGCGCGGCGCTCGACCGCATCGATGGCAGCATCGCCATGCTCGATCCCGGACCGGGCGGGGGGCGGGACGATCGCGATCTGTCGGGGCCGGTGCTGGATGTGCTCGCGAAAAGCGGCTATGGGCTCGTCACCCCCGAACAGGGTCTGAACGAGGCTCTGCGCGCGGCAGAGCGGGCCGGATTGCATGAGACCGTCGGCTTCCGGACATTCGACGATGCGGGACAGACGGCCGAGACCATCCAGCATATGCTCGACCGCGCGGTCTCCGAGGCGCGTCAGAACGGACATGCGGTGATGGTCGGGCACAGCCGTGCCGAGACCGTGGCGGCGGTATATGCTTGGGCGCTGTTGTCGGGGCCCGCCGATGCCGTGCTGGCCCCGCTTTCCGCGGTGCTGCGCCAGCCCTGAGCCCGTCATCTCTGTCTTGGCGAGCTGCGGCAGACATGGAGCCCGCCGCAGAAACCCTTCGTAGAATCCTTCCGCAGGAACCTCCTGCGGCCGCCCTCCGCGCGGGTTACGCCGCCGAGGCGCGCCGGAGCCGCGCCAGATAGCCCTGCCGTCCGGCGGCCTTCTGCCAGTCGGCTTCGGGCTGGCGAAGGGCGCGGTCGGCATCGATCTCGGCCTCGTCGAAGCCGCAGGCCCGCGCCATAGGATATTGCTCGGGGATGAGCTGCCCGGCGGCACGCAGCCGCCCGGCAAAGCCCATCCGCCGCAGCCTGCGTGCGAGGGTGAAGCCGCGCCCGTCCGCAACCGCCGGAAAGACGATCCGGATCGCCGCGATTCGCGTCAGATGCGGCCCCAGAAGGTCCGGATCGGCCTCCGGGGTCAGGACGACCCGGACCGGATCGCACAGCTCCGGGCTGCTGTCGAGATCGGCCGGGGGCAGCCAGTGCTCTGCGGGATCCGTGGGTGTAAAGCCCGCATCGGTGACGAGAATTGCCGTGCTCATGCCACGTCCTCCGCCCCCATCCGCACGAAGCGGCCGTTGACCAGGTGAATGCCGCATTCCTGCTTGTCCTGACCGCGCCAGCGGCCCGCGCGCGGGTCCTCGCCCGGGGCGACGCGGCTGGTGCAGGGCGCGCAGCCGATCGAGGGATAGCCGCGCGAGACCAGCGGATGCCGGGGCAGGTCGTGACGCGCCATATAGGCGGCCACATCCTCGCGGCCCCAGGCATGCAGCGGGTTGATCTTGACCCGTCCCGCCTCGTCGGTCTCGCAGACATGCATCGCCTGGCGTTCGCGGGTCTGGTGGCGCTTGCGCCCGGTGATCCAGGCGCCGAAGCCCGCCAGCGCGCGTTCCAGCGGCTCGGTCTTGCGCAGATGGCAGCAGAGATCGGGATCGCTGCGATGCAGATCGCCGGCCGGGTCGTGCAGCTCGAGCGCCTCGGCGTCGGGCCGCAGGGCGCGCACCCCGGTCAGCCCCAGCGCCTCCGCGACCTCACGCTGATAGGCCAGCGTCTCGGGGAACAGCATCTCGGTTTCCAGAAACAGCACCGGAAGGCCGGGATCGAGCTCGGCCACCATATGCAGAAGCACGACCGATTCCGCCCCGAAGGACGAGACCAGTGCCAGCCGGCCGGCATATCTTTCGGCCATCTCGGCCAGCACCTGCTGCGGCGTCGCGCCGTCCAGATGGCGGTTCAGCGCCGCAAGTTGCGGTTGCCCCCGTTCGAACCCGGTCTCAGGCCGCATCTTCCTTGCTCCCCTCGGTATAAAGCGCCTCCTGGAAGGGGGCGAGCCCCAGCCGCCGATAGGCGTCTGTAAAGGTCTCGTCCCGGCTTTCACGCCGCTCCAGATAGGCCATCACGATACGTTCCACCGCGCCCACGATCTCGTCCGCGGCAAAGCCCGGACCGGTGCGCTCGCCGATGGCGATCCGCTCCGTCGGATCGCCCCCCAGCGTGATCTGATAGGTCTCGGCGCCCGCGCGTTCGAGCCCGAGAATGCCGATATCGGCGACATGGTGATGGCCGCAGGCATTGATGCAGCCCGAGACGTTCAGCCGGAGCGGGCCGACCTCATGGGCCAGATCGAGGGTCTCGAACAGAACCGCGATCTCCTGCGCGACCGGGATCGAGCGGGCCGTGGCCAGGGCGCAGTAATCCATGCCGGGGCAGGCGATGATGTCCGAGATCAGCCCGGCATTGGCCGCCGCCAGCCCCGCCGCCGCCAGCGCTTCGAAGACCGCCGGCAGGTCGTCCTTGCGGACATGGGGCAGGATCACGTTCTGGCGGTGGCTGATCCGGATCTCGTCATAGCCATAGGTCTCGGCCAGATCGGCGATGACCCGCATCTGATCGGCGCTGGCATCGCCCGGCTGCTGGCCCGGCGTCTTCAGCGAGACGGTGACGATGGCATGATCCCCGCGCCGGTGGGCGGCAAGGTTGGTGTCGGCCCAGGCCCGGAAGGCGGGGCTGCCCGACGGGATCGCGGTACCGCCCGCGCGGAACCCGGGCGCGCGGAAGGCCGCGCGGATTTCGGCCAGGGCGGCTTCGGCGCCGGGAAATTCGGACCGGGTCTCGGCAAAGCGTGCCTCGACCAGATCGCGGATGGTGTCGACCCCCATCTCGTGGACCGCGATCTTGATCCGGGCCTTGTATTTGTTGTCGCGCCGGCCGAGCTGGTTGTAGACGCCCAGCACCGCCTCGACATAAGGCACCAGATCGGCCTCGGGCAGGAAGTCGCGGATGATGCGGCCGATCATCGGCGTGCGGCCGAGCCCGCCGCCGACGCTGACCTGAAAGCCCACGGCGCCGTCGCGTGCCACGACGCGCAGCCCGATATCATGGGCACGCGTCACGGCGCGGTCGGCGGTGGCGCCGGTGATCGCGATCTTGAACTTGCGCGGCAGGTACTGGAACTCGGGATGGTCGCTCGACCATTGCCGCAACAGCTCGGCATAGGGGCGCGGATCGGCGATCTCGTCGGCGGCAGCCCCCGCGAAATGATCCGAGGTGACGTTGCGCACGCAATTGCCCGAGGTCTGGATCGCATGCATGCCGACATCGGCCAGCGCGTCGAGCATGTCGGGCACGTCGCCGAGCTTGGGCCAGTTGAACTGGATGTTCTGGCGGGTGGTGAAATGGCCATAGCCGCGGTCCCAGCGTTCCGAGATCGCCGCAAGCTGGCGCATCTGGCGCGCATCGAGCGTGCCATAGGGAATGGCCACGCGCAGCATGTAGGCGTGAAGCTGCAGATAAAGCCCGTTCATCAGCCGGAGCGGCTTGAACTCGTCCTCGGTAAGGCGGCCGTCGATCCGGCGCGCGACCTGGTCGCGGAACTGGCGCACGCGGTCGCGCACGAAACTCTCGTCGAAATCGGAATAGGCGTACATGGTCAGTCTCCGGGGCGCTGGTCGTGGCTGTCAGGCTGGGGGCGCGCGGGGCCGCGGACGCGGAAAACCTCGCGGAAATGCAGCGGCGCGGGGCCGCGGGGTGTGGTCGCGACCTCGGCCAGATAGGGGCCGACGACCTGACCGGCCTCGGCTGCGGCCTCGGCGAGGCGGGCCTCGGCGGCCTCGGGGGTGTTCAGCACCTCGGCTTCGCGGATCGTGGCCGACCAGCGGCCCTCGGCGGTGCGCCAGACCGGATGGCCCTCGAACAGGTCGTTGGCGGTGACGACGCTGGGATGGAAGCGGCGTTTCACAGGGTGGCCTCCTGAAGGAGGGGAAGCGACCTGGCGGCCGCGCGCGGCGCGAGGCCCAGCAGCATGACGGTGGGGCCGGTCAGCCCGGCCGAGGCGATCTCGGTCGCCAGCGTGCCCAGCGTCGCGGCCAGGATGCGTTCGCCGGGGCGGCCGGCATTCTCGACCACGCTGACCGGGGTCGCGGCCTCGGCGCCATGCATCATCAGCCGCCCCTGAAGGAAGCGGGCGGCGCGCTTGCCCATGTAGATCGCGGCCACCGCGCCGGGCCGGGCCAGCGCGGCCCAGTCGTGATCGGCGAGCCCCTTCACGTCATGCCCGGTCAGCACCCTCAGCTCGGAATTCCGGCCGCGCCGGGTCAGGCTTTGCCCGAGGCTCGCGGCAGCCGCCGAGGCGGCGGTCAGTCCCGGCACCACCGACCAGGCGATGCCCGCGGCCTCGCAGGCCTCGATCTCCTCGTCGAGCCGGCCGAAGACCGACGGATCGCCCGCCTTCAGCCGCACCACCACGAGGCCCTCTGCGGCGTGATCGACGATCAGCCCGTTGATGGTCTCCTGCGGTGTCGAGGGGCCGAAGCCGGTCTTGCCAGCCTCGACGATCCTCGCCTCGCGGCGGGCAAGCTCCAGGATCGGCGCGGGGACCAGCCGGTCGTGGATCACCACATCGGCGCGGTCGAGCGCCCGGCGCGCGCGCAGGGTCATATCGTCCGGATCGCCCGGACCGGCGCCGACGAACAGCACCTCGCCCGCGGCCGGGCGGGCGGCCTTGTGGGCTTCGAGCAGCTGCCCGAGCGGCTCGGGCGTTCCGCCGTCAAGCGCGCCCTCGAACACCGCCGCCCAGAAACCGCGGCGGGCCCGGCCCTTCGGCAGGACCTCGGCCTCGGGGCGGAAGGCCTCGGCGGCGCGCACGCGGGCGCCGAGAGCGGCCGGAAGCGAGGCCTCGAGACCGGCCTTGATCTTGCGGGCCAGAACCGGGGCCGCGCCCTCGGTGCCGATGGCCACCACCACCGGGTCGCGGTCGACCATGGCCGGGGTGATGAAGGCGCTGTCCTCGCGATTGTCGACGATGTTGAACAGCACGCCCGCCGCCTGCGCGAGGCCGGCCACGCGGGCATCCTCGGCCGCATCGTCGGTCGCGGCATAGACCAGCCGCGCGCCCTCGATATCGGCCGCCGCGACGGGCCGTGCGATCCAGTTGAGGCGGCCCTCGGCCTGCCATTCGGCGATGGCGGGGTCGATCTCGGGCGCATGCACCGCGATCCGGGCACGGGTCTTGAGCAGCAGCCGCAGCTTGGCCAAAGCGGTCTCGCCGCCGCCGGAAACCACGATCCGCGCGCCCTCGCTGCGCAGGAAGATGGGGAAGAACTGCATCGGGCACTCCCTGAAGATTTCGCTGCAGTAGAACAAAATTCTCCGCGGAAGGCGATAACCTCGAATGAAAAGGGTCATATCTCCGGTCTGGATGTAATGGCTGGGCGTATGTTCCGGAAATGCCCGCAAGTGCGGAAACCTGCCCGGTTTCTGCGGGTCGGGGCGAATGGCGGTCCGGCTGCGGCGGGCGCGCAATCCGCTGGCCCTGCGACCGAACCGGCCCTAACGTCTTTTCCGCATGTCCCTGTCCGGAGGTTGTCCGATGCGTCTTCGCCCTCTTGTCCTAGCCGCTCTGCCGGTCCTCGCCGCGCTGAGCGGGCCGTCCGGGACCCCCGCACTGGCCGGGCCGAATGGCGAGATGCTGGGCGCGGAGACCGTGCGGCTGAGCCTCGATCCGGCCAGCGGTGCGATGACGCTCGAGGCGCTGCTGCCCGCGCCGCAGGGCGATGTGGCATTGCCGCGGCAGGACTGGCTGAACATCGAGACGCTTCGGATCGGCGGCGAGCCGAGCCCGCTGCCCGCCTCGGGGGTGATCCGGGCGGCGCGGCATATGGGGCGTCCGGTGACGGTCCGGCTGAGCGGCACCTTGCCGGAGCTGTCGCCCGGGATCGAGGCCGCGGCGCGCGGGGAGACGGCCAGTTATCTCATGGGCTCGGGCTGGCTGCCGGTCGATGCGGCGCCCCGCGTGCGGTTCGAGCTGAGCCTCGATGTGCCCACGGGCTGGCGCCCGGCCGCGACCGGCACGCTTTCCGCCGAGACGGCGCATCCCGATGGCCGCCGGGCCGATTTCGTCTTCACTGGGCGGGCCGGCGATCTCGGGGTCTTCGCGGGGCGCTATGCGGTGAACGAGGCGATGCATCGCGGGCTGCGGCTGCGCACCTATTTCGAGCCGCGCGATGCGGCCTTCTCGCCAGCCTATATCGCGGCTTCCGCAGCCTATATCGACCGCTATTCGGCCGCGATCGGTCCCTATCCCTATGACGGCTTCTCGGTGGTTTCGGCGCCGATCCCGGTGGGGCTCGGGCTGCCGGGGATGACCTATGTCAGCCAGGCGATCCTTGGCCATGGCTACATGCGGGGCCGCTCGCTTGCGCATGAGGTGCTGCATTCCTGGTGGGGCAATGCGGTGGCGGTCGATTACCGGCGCGGCAACTGGAGCGAGGGGCTGACCACCTACATGGCCGATTACGCGCTGGCCGAGGAGGCAGGGGCTGCAGAGGCGCGCGAGATGCGGCTGGGCTGGCTGCGCGATCTCACGATGCTGCCCGCCGCCGAAGACCGGCCGCTGACCGAGTTCCGCGCCGCCGCGCATGGCGCGCGTCAGGCGGTCGGCTATGGCAAGGCGGCCTTCCTGTTTCACATGCTCCGGGCCGAGCTCGGAGAGGAGGACTGGCAGGCGGGGCTGCGCCGATTCTATGCCGAACGGCGCGACCGGGTGGCGGCCTGGCACGATCTGCGCGCCGGTTTCGAGGCGGCGAGCGGGCGCGAGCTGCGCTGGTTCTTCGATCAGTGGCTGACCCGGAGCGGTCTGCCCGCGCTGCGGATCGAGGCGGTCGAACCGGAAGAGCGCGCACTGCATTTGGTGCTGGGCCAGTCCGCGCCCGCCTATCAGCTGCGCGTGCCGGTGATGGTCGAGACCGAGGCCGGGACCGAGCGCCATCTGGTGGCGCTCGAGGACGGCCGGGTCGAGGTCACGCTGGCGCTGGGGGCACGGCCGCGTTCGGTCGCGGTCGATCCCGATTTCGAGCTGGCGCGGGCGCTGGCGCCGGGCGAGGTGCCGCCGATGCTGGGCGATCTCTTCGCCGGTTCCGAACCCGCGCTGCTGGCGCTGGGCGAGGGGGCTGCGGAGGTGGCGACGGCGCTTGGGGCGCGGCTTCTGCAGGGCGCACCGCCGCTGGTCGATGAGGCGGCGGCCGGGGCCGCGCCGGTGCTGGTCGTGATCGGCTCGGGTGCCGATGTGGCGGCCTGGCGGCGCGCGCATCTTTCCGCGCCCGCCCCCTGGAGCATGGATGCCGGTCGCGCCCGGGCCTGGGTCGAGCGCGATGCCCAAGGGCGGCTGATCGGTTTTCTCTCGGCCGACCGCACCGAAGATCTGCTGCCCGAGCTGGGAGCGCTGCGCTATCAGGCGGGCCGAAGCTATGCTGCCTTCGTCGATGGCGCCGTGGTGGCGGCGGGCGACTGGCCGGCCGGGGGCTCTGCGCTGCGCCGTCGTTTCGACTGAGCCAGCGGCGCCACGGCGCCTTGCGGCAAAGGCGTGGCCGGGGCGACGCTCAGACCATCGGCAGGCCGACCCCGCTTTGCCTCGGACCGGTTGCGCCCCCCGGATGCCGGGGGAAGGGCGCTGCCATCCCCGGAATGGCCCCGCTAGCGCTCATGCCGCTCTCCAGGCACCGGCCAGCGCACGGGCGGCATCCTCGGGATCGGGGGCGGCCGAGATCGCCGAGACGACGGCCATGCCGGCCGTGCCGGCCGCCTTGAGCGCGCGCGCATCGGTGGCGCCGACGCCGCCGATGGCAACGCAGGGCAGGGGGCTCGCCGCCGCGATCCGCGCCAGTCCGCCGAAGCCAAGCGGGGCCGCGTGATCGGGTTTGGTGGCGGTCGCCCGCACCGGCCCGACGCCGAGATAATCGACGACGCCCGCAGGTATCGCGCCGAGATGCGCCATGGTCTCGACCGACAGGCCCAGAAGCCGCCCCGGCCCCAGCGCCCGGCGCAGCGCCAGCGGGTTGCCATCGGACTGGCCGACATGGAGCCCGTCCGCGCCCGAGGCCAGCACCACATCGAGCCGGTCATTCACGATCAACGGAACGCCGCGCCGCGCCAGTTCGGGTTTCAGCGCGCGCGCCAGCGCGATCAGCGCCGCGTCCCCCGCCTGCTTGTCGCGCAGCTGTACCATGGTCGCGCCGCCCCGGACCGCGGCCAGAACCAGGTCGGCCGAGGCGCCGTCGGGGGTCACGAAATAGACCGGAAGCCTGTCGCGGGTCATGCCGCGCTCACCCGGGCGCCGCGCTCGAGCGTCTCGGGAGTCATCGCATGAAGCGCGTCGATCAGCGCCACTGCGAAGCTGCCCGGCCCGGACGCGCCCCTGGCCGCCTGTTCGCCCGCCAGCCCGAAACAGGCCAGCGCCGCGACGGTGGCCCCGGCCCGGTCGCCGCCGCCCGCGAGGAAGGCCGCGACCAGGGCCGTCAGCGAACAGCCGAGCGCGGTGACCTTGGGCATCAGCGGATGGCCGTTGGCGATGCGCCAGGCGCGGGTGCCATCGGTGACGTAATCGACCGGCCCGGTGACCGCGACCACCGCCCAGCTTCGTTCGGCGAGCGCGCGCGCCGCGGCTTCGGCCGCCTCGACGCTGTCGGCGCTGTCGGCACCCCGGCCGCGTGCCTCGACCCCGGCCAGCGCCAGGATCTCGGAGGCATTGCCCCGGATCACCGTCGGCTCGAAGGCCATGAGATCGCCGCAGAGCGCCTGCCGGTAGGCGGTGGCGCCGACCGCGACGGGGTCGAGCACCCAGGGCAGCCCCGCCGCCCGCGCCGCACTTGCCGCGGCCCGCATCCCCGTCGCCCAGCCGGGCGAGGGCGTGCCGATATTGATCGAGAGCGCCTGCGCCAGCGGGGTGAACTCGCCGGTCTCCTCGGCCGCATGCAGCATCGCCGGCGAGGCGCCTGCCGCCAGCAGCACGTTCGCGGCGACGTTCATGGCGACGAAATTGGTGATGCACTGCACCAGGGGCACGCGTGCCTGCATCGCGGCCAGATGTTCTGCCGGCGTTCGAATCGGGTGGCCTGAGTGGTCTGCGGGGGCGGGCATCGCGGTCCTCCTTGGGTGGCGGACGGGCGCATCGGTCCCGTCGGGACGCGGCACGCGACTTCCTCCGCCAGCATGATCTGGTTCAGGTTCTAAGGGTGCTTCTCAGCCCGGATCGCTCCGGACGCCCCTGTCACGGCCGCCAGAAAACCACGTCCTTGCGCGGATGGAAAGTCCTCTGGCGGCGGCGGTGGCTTGCCAGCGCCGAAGGCGGCTGCCAGAAGGCGGACAGGCGGCAGGCCCGGAAAGGGTGCAGCCAGACAAGAACGGGGCGAAAACGGCGCGAAGGAGCCAGGGATGACAAGGCGCGAGGCGGAGGCCGCGGGCGGCAGGCGCATGCCAGTCCGGGGTCGGCGGGGGCTGCGATGACGCCCGCGGCGCGGATCGCGGCGGCGGCCGAGCTGCTCGATGCCTGGCGCGGCGGCGCGCCGGCCGAGAAGCTCCTGACCACCTGGGCGCGGCAGAACCGCTTTGCCGGATCGAAGGACCGCGCCGCGATTCGCGATCATGTCTTCGATGCGATCCGCTGCCTGCGGTCCTTCGCGGCGCTGGGCAGCGCCGCGACCGGACGCGGGCTGATGCTGGGGATGCTGCGCGCCGCGGGCACCGATCCCGGGACCGTCTTCACCGGTGCGGGCCATGCCCCGGCGCCGCTCGGCACCGAGGAACTTGCGCCCGGGCCTGCGCTTGCCGATCTGCCCGAGCCGGTCGCCTGCGATTGCCCCGAGGCACTGGAAGGGCTGCTGCGAGAGAGCCTCGGCCCCGATTTCCGGGCGGTGATGGAGCGGCTCCGGCAGCGCGCCCCGGTCTTTCTGCGGGTCAATGCGCGCCGGAGCGATGCCGCGGCGGCCATGGCGCGGCTGGCCGGGGAGGGGATCGAGACCCGGCCCCATCCGCTTTCGCCCACCGTGCTGGAAGTGGTGGCGGGCGCACGCCGGGTGCATCTGTCGCGGGCTTTCGCAGACGGGCTGGTCGAATTGCAGGATGCCGCCTCGCAGGCGGTGGCCGACATGATGCCGCTCGGCGAAGGCGCAAGGGTGCTCGATTATTGCGCGGGCGGCGGCGGCAAGACGCTGGCCATGGCTGCGCGCGGGGGCGCCCGGCATTTCGCCCATGATGCGGCGCCGCAGCGGATGCGCGATCTGCCCGCCCGGGCCGAGCGGGCCGGGGTTGCGGTGCACTGTCTCGACGCGGCCGCGCTGAAAGGGGCGGCGCCCTTCGATCTGGTGCTTTGCGATGTGCCCTGTTCGGGCAGCGGCGCCTGGCGCCGGAGCCCGGAGGCCAAATGGCGGACCACGCCTGCCGATCTGGACCGGCTGACCGCGCTTCAGGCCGGGATTCTTGATCGCGCGGCCGGGTTGGTGGCCCCGGGGGGCTATCTGGGCTATGCGACCTGTTCGCTGCTTGCCGCCGAGAATGCTTCCCAGATCGGCCGCTTTCTTGCCGCCTTTCAGGGCTGGAGGCTTGTCTCCGAACGCCGGCTGACGCCGCTTGACGGCGGCGACGGGTTCTATGCCGCAGTCATGCAGCGCCCGGGCTGAGCGGCGGCGAAGATCTGCCATCCTCCGCGGTTGGGCGGCTCTGTTAACCACGGGTTAATACCTGTGGAGAAAGAGTGGGCGAAATCGTCCTGCCGGGAGGTTCTCTTGTCGCGTCTCATGCCTGTTCTGCTATCTGTCCGTCGCTCGGCCGCGGCCTATGCCGATCGGGCCTGGGCGGCGCTGGCCCTTGGCATCCTGCTATCGGGCGCGGCTTGGACCTCGCCCTGGCCCTTGTTTTTCGCGCCGCTGCTGACGACGGGCCTCACCCTGTGCTGCCTGGCCGCGCTGTTGCGGATCCTGGGGCGCCCGGTCTCGGATATTCCCTCCGACAGGCTGAGGCGGCTTTGCGCCAGCGCGCCCGGCGCCACGCTGGTCACCGATGCCGAGGGGCGGGTTCTGATCGCCAGTCCCGAGGCACAGCGCCGGGTCGCGGCGGTGCGCGGCCAACCGGTGTCCGATGCGCTGCAGGCCCTGTTTGCCGATCCCCGGCGTGCGGTCGGCGATCTGATCGCGGCCGCCGCCAGGGGGCTGCCCGCCTCGGCCCGGCGCTCGCTGGCCTCGGGGCCGTTGCAGGTCGGGGTCGAGCGGGCGGGCTCGGGCCTGTTCCTGTGGCGCTTCGATGCCAGTGCGACCGATGGGGTCGAGATCGCGCTGCCGATGGTGCGGCTCGATCCGGCGGGGCGGCTTTCGGCGATCAATGCCGCCGCCCGCGCGCTGGTGGGCCAGAGCCACGAGGCGGTCGCGGCGCTTCTGGCAGGGGCCTCGGAAGAGACCGACGAGGTGGTGGTCGAGACCCCGGAAGGCCCGAGCCGGCGCCGCCTGCTGCAACTGCGCATGGCCGATGGCGGGCGTGAATTCTATATCCTGCCGCGCCGCTCGGAGGCCCGAGTCGCCGAGGCGCCCGAGGGCTTTCTCGATGCCTTGCCGGTGGCGCTTCTGCAGCTCGATGCCGATGGCACGGTGCGGCTGTCCAATGCCCGGGCGGTGCGGCTCTTGGGGGGCACGCCGGACGAGGCTCTGAACCTCTGCGACCGGCTCGAGGGGCTTGGCCGTCCGGTCAGCGACTGGCTGGCCGATGCCGCGCAGGGCCGGGCTCCGAACACGGCCGAGGTGCTGCGGGTCGCACGCGACGATCGCGAGCTCTTCGTGCAGGTGGCGCTGGCGCGGATGGCAGAGGGCGCGCTGGTCGCGGTGCTGCATGACGTGACCGAGATGAAGACGCTTGAGGCGCAGTTCACGCAAAGCCAGAAGATGCAGGCGATCGGCCAGCTTGCGGGTGGGGTGGCGCATGACTTCAACAACCTGCTGACCGCGATTTCGGGCCATTGCGACCTGCTGATGCTGCGCCATGATGCGGGCGATCCCGATTACGGCGATCTGGTGCAGATCCACCAGAACGCCAATCGCGCGGCGAGCCTGGTGGGCCAGCTTCTGGCCTTCTCGCGCAAGCAGACGCTGAGCCCCGAGGTGCTGGATCTGCGCGACACGATGGGCGAGCTGGCTCATCTGCTCGACCGGCTGGTGGGCGAGAAGGTGCGCCTGAGGATGCGCCATGCCGAGGCGCTGCCGCCGATCCGCGCCGACAAGCGCCAGCTGGAACAGGTTGTGATGAACCTCGTCGTCAATGCCCGCGACGCGATGCCCGAGGGCGGCGAGATCCGGCTGGAGACCGAGGCGGTGAAGCTTGCCACCGAATTGCAGCGCGACCGTGCCGTGGTTCCGCCCGGCCCCTATGCGATGATCCGCGTGCGCGACGAGGGTCAGGGCATCCCGCCCGACCGTCTGGCCAAGATCTTCGAGCCCTTCTACACCACCAAGCGCCTCGGCGAAGGGACCGGGCTCGGCCTCTCGACCGTCTACGGCATCGTCAAGCAGACCGGCGGTTTCGTCTTCGTCGACAGCACGGTCGGGCACGGCAGCTGCTTTTCGGTCTACTTGCCCGCCCATAGCGGCAAGGTCGGCCCGGCGGCGCCCCTGACGGAAGGCGGTGGGGCGGTCGAGGACATGCCGGGCTCTGCGGTGGTGCTGCTGGTCGAGGACGAGGCGCCGGTCCGCTCCTTCGCGGCCCGCGCGATGCGGATGCGCGGCCATACCGTGCTCGAGGCCGAAAGCGGCGAACAGGCGCTCGAGACGCTGGCCGATCCCGATCTCAAGGTCGATGTCTTCGTGACCGATGTGGTGATGCCGGGGCTCGACGGTCCGGGCTGGGTCAGCAAGGCGCTGAAGGCCCGTCCCGGGACGAGGGTGATTTTCGTCTCGGGCTATGCCGAGGACAGTTTTGGCGAAATCAAGGCGCGGATTCCCAATTCGGTCTATTTGCCCAAGCCGTTCTCTCTGGCCGATCTGACCGCCACGGTCCAGCGCCAGCTGCGCGACGCCGCCAAAGCGGGCGATGCCGAGATCTCGCGCGATGGCGGCAGGTTGCCGGAGGAGGTGTCCTAGCCGGACGCGCCTTTGCCCGCCTGTCCGCCGATCGGCCGGGCGGAAGAAGCCTGGGTGGGGATGGGAATAGATCTTTCAAGTCAGCGTCTTGTGCCGGGATTTTCGAGTGACGCATAAGCCTTTCGGCCATCGTCCGGGACGATTTTCGCGGTCGTGAACACTTCCTTAACCGTTTCGATCAATCCTGAGAACGGGAACAATTTAACTTGAAATGTTCGCTTTTTGGTCTCATATGGGTGAGAACAATCGGCGAACAACAGCAGCGATTGCCGCCCGCTTCCGGGTGTGGAATAAGGGACCAAACATGGCGACGGCGAACCTCCTGGACATGGCAGACAAGAAAGCTTCGGACAAGCAGAAGGCGCTCGACTCGGCGCTGGCACAGATCGAACGGCAGTTCGGCAAGGGCTCGATCATGCGGCTGGGGGCCGACAACCCGGTGCAGGAGATCGAGTCGACCTCGACCGGCTCGCTCGGGCTCGACATCGCGCTGGGGATCGGCGGTCTGCCCAAGGGCCGGATCATCGAGATCTATGGGCCCGAAAGCTCCGGCAAGACCACGCTGACGCTGCATTGCGTGGCCGAAGAGCAGAAAAAGGGCGGCGTCTGCGCCTTTGTCGATGCCGAGCATGCGCTCGATCCGATCTATGCCAAGAAGCTGGGCGTCAATCTCGACGAGCTTCTGATCAGCCAGCCCGATACCGGCGAACAGGCGCTCGAGATCGTCGACACGCTGGTGCGTTCGGGCGCGGTCAGCATGGTGGTGGTCGATTCCGTCGCCGCGCTGACGCCCAAGGCGGAACTCGAAGGCGACATGGGCGATTCCAATCTCGGCGTCCATGCCCGGCTGATGAGCCAGGCCATGCGCAAGCTGACCGGCTCGATCAGCCGCTCGAAATGCATGGTGATCTTCATCAACCAGATCCGGATGAAGATCGGCGTGATGTTCGGAAGCCCCGAGACCACGACGGGCGGCAATGCGCTGAAATTCTATTCCTCGGTCCGGCTCGACATCCGCCGGACCGGCTCGATCAAGGACCGCGACGAGGTGGTGGGCAATTCCACCAAGGTCAAGGTCGTCAAGAACAAGGTCGCGCCGCCCTTCAAGCAGGTAGAATTCGACATCATGTATGGCGAAGGCATCTCGAAGACCGGCGAATTGCTCGATCTCGGCGTCAAGGCGGGCGTGGTCGACAAGTCGGGCTCCTGGTATTCCTATGGCGACGAGCGGATCGGGCAGGGGCGCGAGAATGCCAAGAATTTCCTGCGCGAGAATACCGAGGTCGCGATGCAGATCGAGGACAAGATCCGCGCCGCACACGGGCTCGACTTCCACATGAGCGGCGACGAGAATGACGAGATGATCGAGGAGTGACGATCCCCTCCTTCGGACGTTTCGAACACCCGCCCCTTGTGGCGGGTGTTCCGCTGTCCGGGCAGGGCTTTGCTCTCTGACCCATGGACAGGCCCCTTCCGCGGCGATACATCGGACGGCAAACCGGAAAACTCCCCCGAAAGGTCTGAGACCGATGCCCACGCTGAACGAAATCCGCTCGACCTTCCTGAGCTATTTCGAACGGAACGGCCACGAGGTGGTCGACAGCTCGCCGCTCGTTCCCCGTAACGATCCCACGCTCATGTTCGCCAATTCGGGCATGGTGCAGTTCAAGAACCTCTTCACCGGGGTCGAGAAACGGGATTATACCCGCGCCACCACCGCGCAGAAATGTGTGCGCGCGGGCGGCAAGCATAACGACCTCGACAATGTCGGCTATACCGCGCGCCACCATACCTTCTTCGAAATGCTGGGGAATTTCAGCTTCGGCGACTATTTCAAGTCCGATGCCATCCCCTTTGCCTGGGAACTCCTGACCCGCGATTTCGGCATTCCGAAGGACCGGCTGCTGGTCACGGTCTATCACACCGATGACGAGGCGGCCGCGATCTGGAAGAAGGTTGCGGGACTTTCGGACGACAGGATCATCCGCATCCCGACCAGCGACAATTTCTGGCAGATGGGCGATACCGGCCCCTGCGGTCCCTGCACCGAGATCTTCTACGATCATGGTGATCACATCTGGGGCGGCCCGCCCGGATCGGCCGACGAGGATGGCGACCGGTTCATCGAGATCTGGAACCTCGTCTTCATGCAATACGAGCAGTTCGAGGACGGCACCCGGCGCGAGCTGTCGGCGCAGTCGATCGATACCGGCATGGGGCTCGAACGGATCGGCGCGCTGCTGCAGGGCAAGCACGACAATTACGATACCGACCTGATGCGCGATCTGATCGAGGCCTCGGCGCATGCCACCTCGACCGAGCCCGACGGCCCCGGAAATGTCCATCACCGGGTGATCGCCGACCACCTGCGCTCGACCTCCTTCCTGATCGCCGACGGGGTGATGCCCTCTAATGACGGCCGCGGCTATGTGCTGCGCCGGATCATGCGCCGCGCCATGCGCCATGCCCACCTTCTGGGCAGCCAGGATCCGGTCATGTATCGCCTGGTGCCGGCGCTCGTGACCCAGATGGGCGCGGCCTATCCGGAACTGCACCGCGCCCAGGCCTTGATCGAAGAGACGCTGAAGCTCGAGGAAACCCGCTTCATCCAGACCCTCGATCGAGGCCTGCGGCTGCTCGACGAAGAGCTGGCCCGCCTGCCCGAGGGCGGCGATCTGCCCGGCGCGGCGGCGTTCAAGCTGTACGACACCTACGGCTTCCCGCTGGACCTGACCCAGGATGCGCTGCGCGAGAAGGGCCGCCAGGTCGATGTGGCAGGCTTCGATGCGGCGATGGCCGAACAGCGCGCCAAGGCACGTGCCAGCTGGGCCGGATCGGGCGAGACGAAGGAATCGACCATCTGGTTCGAGATCGCCGAGCGCGTCGCCGCGACCGAATTCCTCGGCTACGATACCGAGACCGCCGAGGGCCAGGTGATGGCGCTGGTGGCCGAGGGCGTCGAGGTCAAGGAACTGGCCGCCGGCACCACCGGCTGGATGATCGTCAACCAGACCCCGTTCTATGGGGAATCGGGCGGTCAGGTCGGCGATACCGGCACCTATCTCAAGCCCGAGGGCCGGGGCGAGATCCTCGATACCCAGAAGATGCCGGGCGGGCTCTTTGCCCATAAGGTCACGCCTGCCAAGGCCGCGCTGGCCGTGGGCGACGCGGTCGAACTCAGGGTCGATCACGCCCGCCGTTCGGCGATCCGGGCCAATCACTCGGCCACCCACCTGCTGCACGAGGCGCTGCGCCAGACGCTGGGCGATCATGTCGCCCAGAAGGGCTCGCTGAATGCGCCCGACCGGCTGCGCTTCGATTTCAGCCATGCCAAGGCGATGGCGCCCGCCGAACTCGCGGCGGTCGAAAGTCAGGTCAACGGCTTCATCCGTCAGAACTCGGCGGTCGAGACCCGGATCATGACGCCCGACGATGCCCGCGCCATCGGTGCCCAGGCGCTCTTTGGCGAGAAATACGGCGACGAGGTGCGGGTGGTCTCGATGGGCCGCGCCGCCAGCGGCAAGGGGCATGACGGCCAGACCTGGTCGATCGAGCTTTGCGGCGGCACCCATGTGACGCGCACCGGCGATATCGGGCTTTGCGTCGTCCTTGGCGACAGCGCCTCCTCGGCCGGCATCCGCCGCATCGAGGCCCTGACCGGGCAGGCCGCGCTCGACCATCTGATCGCGCAGGAACGCCGCCTCGCCGAGGTGGCCGAAGCGGTCAAGGCTCCGGCCGCCGATGTCGTCGCGCGCATCCGCAGCCTGGTCGACGAGCGCCGCGCGCTGGAACACGAGGTTGCCCAGCTTCGCCGCGAGCTGGCGCTGGCAGGCCCTGCAGGCGCAGCCCCCGAGGCCCGCGATATTGCGGGCGTGCCTTTCCTCGCCCAGGTGTTGCACGGCATTTCCGGCAAGGACCTGCCGCCGATCATCGACGATCACAAGGCCCGGCTCGGCTCGGGTGCGATCCTTCTGATCGCGGAGGCCGACGGCAAGGCCGCGGTCGCGGCGGGGGTCACGCCGGATCTGACCGACAAGGTCTCGGCGGTCGATCTGGTCCGGGCGGCGGTGGCCGAGCTTGGCGGCAAGGGCGGCGGCGGCCGTCCCGACATGGCGCAGGGCGGGGCGAAGGACGCTGCCAATGCCGAAGCCGCGATCAAGGCGGCCGAAGCCGTGCTGGGGGCCTGAGCCGATGCCCGCGCTCTGGATCGCCCATGTCACCGTGACCGATGCCGAGGCCTATGGCAGATATGCCGAGCTGGCCGGTCCCGCGATCGCCAGCCATGGCGGCCAGTTCATCGCCCGCGGCGGCCGTTTCGTCCAGCTCGAGGGCCGCGAGCGTCCGCGCAATGTGGTCGCCCGCTTCCCGTCGGTCGAGGCCGCGGTCGCCTGCTACAACAGCCCCGAATACCAGGCCGCGCTCGACCATGCGCGCGGTGCTTCGGAACGCGAGCTGATGGTCGTCGAGATCGACGAGTAGCGCTCGTCCGCCGACAGCGAAAGAAAAGGCCGCGCTCCGATCCCGGGCGCGGCCTTTTGCATTTCTTCCTGGCGCAAATACCCAAAAGAAAGCGGCCCCGACTGGGGCCGCCTCTGGAACGTTCGCCCGCAGGGCGTCCGATGGATGTCTCCCGCTCAGCCCGCCGCGCGGGCCTGGCGCTTGCGCTCATGCGGGTCGAGATACCGCTTGCGCAGCCGGATCGAATTCGGCGTCACCTCGACCAGCTCATCGTCGTCGATATATGCGATGGCTTCCTCGAGGCTCATCCGGACGGGCGTTGTCAGCCGCACCGCCTCATCCGTGCCCGAGGCGCGGATATTGGTCAGCTTCTTGCCCTTGAGCGGGTTCACCTCGAGGTCGTTGTCGCGCGAATGCTCGCCGATGATCATGCCCTGATAGACCTGTTCCTGCGCGCCGATGAACAGCTTGCCGCGGTCTTCGAGGTTGAACAGCGCATAAGCCACCGAGACGCCATCCTCGATCGAGATCAGAACGCCCGCGCGCCGGCCCGGGATGGGCCCCTTGTGCGGCGCCCAGTCATGGAACACGCGGTTCAGGACGCCGGTGCCGCGGGTATCGGTCAGGAACTCGCCCTGATAGCCGATCAGCCCGCGCGAGGGTACATGGGCGATGATCCGGGTCTTGCCGGTGCCGCCCGGGCGCATCTCGATCAGATCGCCGCGCCGCACACCGGTCAGCTTCTCGATCACCACGCCCGAGAACTCGTCATCGACGTCGACGGTGACTTCCTCGATCGGCTCGAGCCTCTGGCCGTTCTCCTCGCGCATCAGCACCTGCGGACGCGAGATCGACAGCTCGAAGCCCTCGCGGCGCATGTTCTCGATCAGGACGCCCATCTGCAGCTCGCCCCGGCCCGCAACCTCGAAGGCCTCGCCGCCGGGCGTGTCGGTCACCTGGATCGCGACATTCAGTTCCGCCTCGCGCATCAGGCGCTCGCGGATCATCCGCGACTGCACCTTCTTGCCCTCGCGGCCGGCCAGCGGGCTGTCATTGATGCCGAAGCTGACGCTGATGGTCGGCGGGTCGATGGGCTGGGCGGGCAGCGCCTCGGTCACCTGCGGCGCACAGAGCGTGTCGGCGACGGTCGCCTTCGACATGCCCGCAAGCGTGACGATATCGCCCGCCTCGCCCGTCTCGATCGGCTGCTGCGACAGCCCGCGGAAGGCCAGGACCTTCGACACCCGGAAGCTTTCCAGCATCTCGCCGGTGCGCGAGAGCGCCTTCACGGTATCGCCGGGCCTGACCGACCCGCTTTCGACCCGACCGGTCAGGATGCGGCCGATGAAGGGATCGGCCGAGAGCGTTGTCGCCAGCATGCTGAAGGGCGCGTCGGCCCGGGCCAGCTGCTTCGGCGCCGGGACATGTTCGAGCACCAGCTCGAACAGCGCATGCAGATCCTTGCGCGGCCCGTCGAGCTCCATGTCGGCCCAGCCCGAGCGGCCAGAGGCATACATATGCGGAAAGTCGAGCTGTTCGTCATTGGCGCCGAGGCTGGCAAAGAGATCGAAGACCTCGTTCAGCGCGCGGTCGGGCTCGGCCTCGGGCTTGTCGACCTTGTTCAGCACGACGATGGGGCGCAGCCCCAGCGCCAGCGCCTTGGCGGTGACGAACTTGGTCTGGGGCATCGGCCCTTCGGCGGCATCGACCAGCAGCACGACGCCGTCGACCATGCTGAGGATACGCTCGACCTCGCCGCCGAAATCGGCGTGGCCCGGGGTGTCGACGATATTGACCCGGTGACCGCCCCATTCGACCGAGGTGCATTTCGCCAGGATGGTGATCCCGCGCTCGCGTTCGAGATCGTTCGAATCCATGGCGCGCTCGGCCACGGACTGGTTCTCTCGGAAGGCGCCGGATTGCTTCAGAAGCTGGTCAACCAGTGTCGTCTTGCCGTGGTCCACATGCGCGATGATCGCGATGTTGCGAAGGTCCATGATCTTCCTCATTAAGGGGGTTGCCCTGCGCGATAGAGGCTTTCGGTCCGAAAATCCAGCGCGAATGCTAATGCGCGGCGGTTTTCGAGAAGAGGTGAATGACGAGAATGCCGGCGATGATCATCCCGAGCCCCAGCGCGCCGGGCAGGTCGACACGCTGGCCGAACACCACCCATCCGATCCCCGAGATCAGCACGATGCCGAGCCCGGACCAGATCGCATAGACGATGCCGACCGGCATCACCTTCAGCGTCAGCGCCATGAAATAGAAGGAAAACATGTAGCCCAGCACGACCAGGATCGAGGGCCAGAGCCGGGTGAATTGCTGGCTGGCCTGCAGTGAACTGGTGGCCATGGTCTCGGTGATGACGGCGAGCAGAAGATAGACATAATGCTTGGGCATGGCCCGCTCCGGTCCTAGCGCGCGATATAGCGGTCGCGCCGGTGGTTGGTGGCGATGATCAGGTTCAGCACGGCCGCACCCGCCATCGACCACAGAACGGTCAAGGGCGGGATCACCGCGAAGGCCAGCGCGAAGACCACCGTGTCGAAGCCAAGCTGGACCCAGCCCGCGCGGATGCCGCGGCTGTCCTGCAGCCAGAGCGCCATGATGCCGACACCGCCGAGGCTTGCGCCATGTCGGAACAATGCCAGAAGTCCCGCGCCCGCAGTCACCCCCGCCAGCAGCGAGGCCGCCAGCGGATGCACCGGGCCGATCGCCAGGACATGGGGCAGAAGCTCGGAAAAGACCGAGAGCAGCGCCACCGCGGCAAAGGTCTTCAGAACGAAGGCCCTGCCCATGCGGCGGTAGCCGAGCCAGTAGAAGGGCAGGTTCAGCACGAAGAAGACCGGTCCGAAGCCAAGGCCCGTCGCATAGGCGCCGACCAGCGACAGTCCCGCGATCTGCCCGGTGACCAGCCCCGCCGATTTCAGCAGGCTGACCGAGAGCGCGACCAGGAGCGTGCCGAAAACGAGCCCCTGGATGTCATCCGGAAGCGTGTGGCGCGGGGCGGGCAGGGGCGGCATGTCTGTGGGCATGGGACAGGGAATGGCGTGCGGCGCGGATCTTGTCCAGCGTCCCACGCAAGGAACGCGCAAGGAAAAAGGGCCGACCCTGCGGCCGGCCCTTCCTGTCTGGCGTGCTGATGGGCAGATCAGCCCGCCAGCGCCTTGTTCAGGTTCTCGTCGACCTTTTCGAGGAAGCCCATCGTGGTCAGCCATTTCTGGTTCGGGCCGACCAGCAGAGCGAGGTCCTTGGTCATGAAGCCCGATTCCACGGTCTCGACCACGGTCTTCTCGAGCGTCTCGGCGAAATGCGCGAGCGGCGCGTTGCCGTCGAGCTTGGCGCGGTGCTTGAGCCCGCCGGTCCAGGCGTAGATCGAGGCGACCGAGTTGGTCGAGGTCTGCTCGCCCTTCTGGTGCTGGCGGTAATGGCGGGTGACGGTGCCATGCGCCGCCTCGGCCTCGACGATCTTGCCGTCGGGCGTCATCAGCTGCGAGGTCATCAGCCCGAGCGAGCCGAAGCCCTGAGCCACGGTATCGGACTGAACGTCGCCGTCATAGTTCTTGCAGGCCCAGACGAAGCCGCCATTCCACTTCATGCAGCAGGCGACCATGTCGTCGATCAGGCGGTGTTCGTAGGTGAGGCCCGCCTTCTTGAACTTGTCCTCGAATTCCTGCTCGTAGACTTCCTGGAACAGGTCCTTGAAGCGGCCGTCATAGGCCTTGAGGATGGTGTTCTTGGTGGACAGGTAGACCGGCCAGCCGAGGCTCAGGCCGTAATTCATCGAGGCCCGGGCGAAGTCTCGGATCGAGTCGTCGAGATTGTACATGCCCATGGCCACGCCGGCGGCGGGGGCGTCATAGACCACCTTCTCGATCACCTCGCCATCCTCGCCGACGAATTTCATCGTCAGCTGACCTTTGCCGGGGAAGCGGAAATCGGTCGCGCGGTACTGGTCGCCGAAGGCGTGACGGCCGATCACGATGGGCCGGGTCCAGCCCGGCACAAGCCGCGGCACGTTCCGGCAGATGATCGGCGCGCGGAAGACGACGCCGCCCAGGATGTTGCGGATCGTGCCGTTGGGCGATTTCCACATCTGCTTGAGGCCGAATTCCTCGACCCGCGCCTCGTCGGGGGTGATGGTGGCGCATTTCACGCCGACGCCCACTTCCCTGATCTTCTCGGCCGCATCGACGGTGATCTGGTCGTCGGTCCGGTCGCGCTCTTCGATGCCGAGATCGTAATAGAGCAGGTCGAGGTCGAGATAGGGCAGGATCAGCTTCTTCTTGATGAAGTCCCAGATGATCCGGGTCATCTCGTCGCCGTCGAGCTCGACGACCGGGTTGTCGACTTTGATCTTCGTCATGGGCGCCTCTTTTATGGTGCTGGATTCGCGCTTTCGGTTCGGGTGATAGCGTAAAGCGTGTGACGGGGGAAGATAGTATGCAGTTGTATACGGAAACTGCGGGCAAGAAATCGGCCCGCGTCACATCCGCGCGCCGCGTCCGGCGCCCGTGCAAAGGACGGGCGCGGACCGGCGTCCCGCGGGCGCGGCATGCAGATTGGGGGGGGGCGGGCTGTCGCGGCGGTCAGGCGCCGCCTTTTTCGGGCCCGGCCTTCCGGCCGGTGGCCTGGCTCATCCGGCTGTCCATCACGGCGCGGCCGCGGGCCAGCGCCTGCCGGATCCTGACCGCGCTCACGAAGGCCTCCTGCGCGACCGGCGAGGAGGCGCCGACGGCCTTCGAGATCTCTTCGATCAGCCGGTCGTCGCCCAGCCTGACCGCCGCGTCGAGCGCGTCGCGGGCAAGCTGGTCTGCGAGGTCCTCGAGTGCCGACATCGGCATCTCCCTCAGCGCGTCACCTCGGTCAGGCGACGACTGACATAGGTTGTGACATTCTCGATCATCGGGTCCATATGCGGATCCTGGAAGAAGTGATCCGCGCCCTCGATCTCCTCGTGGGTGACGGTGATGCCCTTCTGCTCGTGCAGCTTGTCGACCAGGGTGCGGGTATCGGCCGGCGGCGCCACGCGGTCGGCACTGCCATTGATGATCAGCCCCGAAGAGGGGCAGGGCGCCAGGAACGAGAAATCATACATGTTGGCGGGCGGGCTGACCGACACGAAGCCGGTGATCTCGGGCCGCCGCATCAGAAGCTGCATGCCGATCCAGGCCCCGAACGAGAAGCCCGCGACCCAGCAATGTTTGGCATTCTGGTTCATCGATTGCAGGTAATCTAGCGCGGAGGCTGCGTCGGACAGTTCGCCCACGCCCTGATCGTACTCGCCCTGGCTGCGGCCGACGCCCCGGAAATTGAACCGGAGCACGGTGAAGCCCATGTTGTAGAAGGCGTAATGCAGGTTGTAGACGACCCTGTTATTCATCGTGCCCCCGAATTGCGGATGGGGATGCAGCACGATGGCAATCGGGGCGTCACGGTCTTTTTGGGGATGGTAGCGGCCTTCCAGACGACCTTCGGGTCCGGGAAAGATGACCTCGGGCATGCGTGTCTTCTCATTCGCGGTAGCTTCGATTTCTTGACGAAATCGGACAGGCTACATAGGACAGGATGAACCCGGCGGAAGCGGGTCGGGGTGCATCCGGAGGTAATCTTCCGCCGGGGCTGCGTCAACTCTTTGCCGGGGGAGCGTCTATGAAACTCAGCACCAAGGGCCGTTATGCCATGGTTGCCCTTGCCGATCTGTCGCTGCAACCGGCCGAGTGCCTGGTGTCGCTGTCGGAGATCTCGAAGCGGCAGCATATCTCGCTGCCCTATCTCGAACAGCTTTTCGTCAAGCTGCGCCGGGCGGGGCTTGTGGAATCGGTGCGCGGCCCCGGCGGAGGCTACAAGCTTGCCCGTCCGGCCTCGGAGATCCGGGTCGCGGACGTGCTGGGCGCGGTCGACGAGACCGTCAGCGCCATGCATACTGGGGCGGGCGTTTCGGGCGGCACCTCGGGCACCCGCGCGCAGTCGCTGACCAACCGGCTGTGGGAAGGGCTCAGCGCCCATGTCTACGTATTCCTGCACCAGACCCGGCTGTCGGACGTGATCAAGAACGATCTCGCGCCCTGTCCTGCGGTTCCGGCGCTGTTCCACGTCGTCGATGAAGAGTGAGCGCCTTCCATAGGCGCAGATCCGCCCGTTTCCACGGCCTCTGACCGTCCGGCGGCGCGGCCAGAAAAGGGGAAAGACCATGCCCGGGCGGGTATATCTCGACTGGAACGCCACCGCACCGCTGCGCCCGGAGGCGCGGGCCGCGATGATCGCGGCGATGGATGCGGTGGGCAATCCGTCCTCGGTTCATGCCGAGGGCAGGGCGGCGCGCGCGATCGTTGAAAAGGCGCGCGCCCGGATCGCTTCGGCGCTTGGTGCGGAGGGCGCCGAGATCGTGTTCACCTCGGGCGCGAGCGAAGCTGCCGCGCTGGCCTGTGGGGGGCGCTGGCTGCAGGGCTCGGAGATCGAGCATGACGCGGTCGCGGCCTGGCTCGATCCCTGTCTGAAACCCGATGGCAACGGCCGGGTCACGCCGCGCCTGCCCCGCGAAAGCGCGCTGCAGCTGGCCAATTCCGAGACCGGGGTGATTCAGGAGATTCCCGAGGGGCTCGCCGTCTGCGACATGACCCAGGGATTCGGCAAGCTGCCGGTCGCCTTCAACTGGCTGGGCTGCGAGATGGGTTTGATCTCTGCCCATAAAATCGGCGGACCGAAGGGGATCGGGGCACTCGTCATGCGCCGGGGTTGCGACATAGAGGCGCAGATTCGCGGGGGAGGTCAGGAACTTGGCCGCCGCGCCGGTACCGAGAACGTGATCGGCATCGCAGGCTTCGGCGCGGCCGCCGAGGCCGCCGCCGCGGATCTGGCGGCTGGAAAATGGGCGGAAATCGCCTATCTTAGAAGTATTCTAGAAAATGTGATTGCGGAATGCGCAAATAAGACTATTTTTGTCGGGAAAGACGTTCCGAGATTGCCCAACACCCTCTGTCTCGCCACGCCCGGCTGGAAGGGCGAGACTCAGGTGATGCAGATGGATCTGGCCGGGTTCGCGGTTTCGGCGGGGTCGGCCTGTTCCTCGGGCAAGCTTCGTCCCAGCCGCGTGCTGACGGCGATGGGGCTGGGCGACGAGGTGGCGTCGTCGGCGATCCGGGTCTCGATGGGGCCGGGCACGACGGAAGAGGATGTGAGACGCTTTGCCGAAAGCTGGCTTGCGGCAGAGACGAAATTCAGGGCCCGCGCCGGCTGACGCTGCCGGGCTCAGGGGAACCCGACGGGCCGCTCGGAGGAGCGGTCCAAGACAGAGAGGCGGAAGACCAGGATGGCTGCTTTGGACAAGGCCGACATGAAAAACGTCAAGGAAGGCGTCGACCGGGAAACGGTCGAGGCCGTCCAGTCGATGGCCGGCAAGTACAAGTATGGCTGGGATACCGAGATCGAGATGGATTACGCCCCGATGGGGCTGTCCGAGGAGATCGTCCGCCTGATCTCGGCCAAGAACGAAGAACCCGAATGGATGACCGAGTGGCGGCTCGAGGCCTTCCGCCGCTGGCAGAAGATGGAAGAGCCCGACTGGGCGATGGTCGACTATCCCGAGATCGACTTCCAGAAACAGTATTACTATGCCCGCCCCAAGAGCATGGCGGAAAAGCCGAAATCGCTCGACGATGTCGATCCCAAGCTGCTGGAAACCTATCAGAAGCTGGGCATCCCGCTGAAGGAACAGATGATCCTCGCGGGCGTCGAGGGTGCCGAGGCCGCGCCCGCCGAGGGCCGCAAGGTCGCGGTGGATGCGGTGTTCGATTCGGTGTCGGTCGGCACCACCTTCCAGAAGGAACTGGAAGCGGCGGGGGTGATCTTCTGCTCGATCTCGGAGGCGATCCGCAAGCATCCCGAGCTGGTGAAGAAATATCTCGGCTCGGTCGTGCCGCAATCCGACAACTTCTATGCCACGCTGAATTCGGCGGTCTTCTCGGACGGCTCCTTCGTCTATGTGCCGCCGGGCGTGCGCTGCCCGATGGAGCTGTCGACCTATTTCCGGATCAATGCCGAGAATACCGGCCAGTTCGAACGCACGCTGATCATCGCCGACAAGGAGGCCTATGTCTCCTATCTGGAAGGCTGCACCGCGCCCCAGCGCGATACCGCGCAGCTGCATGCGGCCGTGGTCGAGATCGTGATCCTCGACGATGCCGAGGTGAAATACTCGACCGTGCAGAACTGGTTCCCCGGCGACGAGAATGGCAAGGGCGGGATCTACAACTTCGTCACCAAGCGCGCTGATTGCCGGGGGCCCCGGTCCAAGGTGATGTGGACCCAGGTCGAGACCGGCTCGGCCGTGACCTGGAAATACCCCTCCTGCATCCTCAGGGGCGATGACAGCCAGGGCGAATTCTACTCGATCGCCATCACCAATAACTGGCAGCAGGCCGATACCGGCACCAAGATGGTGCATCTGGGCAAGAACACGCGCTCGCGGATCGTCTCGAAGGGGATCTCGGCCGGCCAGGCCCAGAACACCTATCGCGGCCTCGTCAGCATGCATCCGAAGGCGAAGAACAGCCGCAACTATACCCAGTGCGACAGTCTGCTCATCGGCGACAAGTGCGGCGCGCATACCGTGCCCTATATCGAGGTTCGCAACAGTTCCTCGCGGGTCGAGCACGAGGCGACCACCTCGAAGGTGGATGACGACCAGCTGTTCTACTGCCGCTCGCGGGGGATGGACGAGGAAGAGGCCGTCGCGCTGGTGATCAACGGGTTCTGCAAGGAAGTGCTGCAGGCGCTGCCGATGGAATTCGCGATGGAGGCGCAGCAGCTGGTGGCGATCAGCCTTGAGGGGTCGGTCGGGTGAGCATGCCGAAGAAGAAGACGGCAGGGGCAGGGCGGGGGGCCGGACGCAGCCCGGCCGGTCTCGCGCGCAGCCCGGGGGGGCGTCGGCGGCTGTCGCTGCCCTCGATCCCGGGCCATGGCGGGCGGCTGGTCCTGACCACGCGGATGCGGCTTCTCATCATCGCCCAGGGCCTGATCTTCTACGCCTCGCTGCAGGACGAGGAGACCATCGAGTGGCTCGCGACGCTGGTGCCGCTGTCGAAGGCGCAGGCGGCGCTTGCCGAAGGGTTGCTCGGGCTCGTGCTGTTCCTGCTCTGGGGGCTGTGCATGATCGCCTGGATGCGCGTCTTTACGCAGGACCGGAGCGGCCAGGACCGTCGCGACAGGGAGGGCCGGACATGATCGTCACCACCACGCCCACGGTCGAGGGGCACAGCATCCTGTCCTATCACGGCGTCGTCGTCGGCGAGGCGATCCTGGGCGCCAATGTGTTCCGCGACCTCTTCGCGGGCATCACCGATATCATCGGCGGCCGCTCGGGCGCCTACGAGGCCTCGCTGGGCGAGGCGCGCGAGACCGCGCTTGCGGAATTGCAGCAGAGGGCGCGGGCTGCGGGCGGCAATGCCGTGATCGGCGTCGATCTGGATTATGAAGTCATCAACAACATGCTGATGGTGTCGGCCTCGGGCACGGCCGTCACACTGAGCTAAGGGATATCGACATGCTGGAAATCAAGAATCTGCGGGCCTCTCTTGAAGAAGAGGGCAAGGAGATCCTGAAGGGCGTGAACCTGACCGTCGGTGCGGGCGAGGTGCATGCGATCATGGGGCCGAACGGCTCGGGCAAGTCGACGCTGTCCTATGTGCTGTCGGGCAAGGGCGGTTACGAGGTCACCGAGGGCTCGGCCACGCTGAGCGGTCTCGATCTGCTGGGGATGGAAGCCGAGGAACGCGCCGCTGCCGGTCTGTTCCTGGCCTTCCAGTACCCGGTCGAGATCCCCGGGGTCGGCAACATGACCTTCCTGCGCACCGCGGTGAACGCCCAGCGCAAGGCCCGCGGCCAGGAGGAGATGGACGCCGCCACCTTCCTCAAGGAGGTCCGCGCCAGGGCCAAGGATCTGAAGATCGACGCCGAGATGCTGAAGCGCCCGGTCAACATGGGCTTTTCAGGCGGCGAGAAGAAGCGCAACGAGATCCTGCAGATGGCGATGCTGGAACCGAAGATGTGCATCCTCGACGAGACCGATTCGGGGCTCGATGTCGATGCGATGAAGCTGGTCTCGGACGGCGTGAACGCGCTGCGCGCGCCCGATCGGGGCTTCCTGGTGATCACCCACTATCAGCGCCTGCTCGACCATATCGTGCCCGATGTCGTGCACATCATGGCCAATGGCCGGATCGTCAAGTCGGGCGGCGCCGATCTGGCGCTCGAGGTCGAGCATAACGGCTATGCCGACATCCTGGCGGAGGTCGCGTGATGGGGCTGCCGCAGGCGAAACTGACCGCGACCGAGGCGCGGCTGGCGGCGCTGGCGATGCCGGTCCAGGCTGGCTGGACCCGGCCGCTGCGCGAGGCGGCGCTGGCCCGGGTGCAGGAGATGGGGCTGCCCGGTCGCCGCGACGAATACTGGCGCTTCACCCGTCCCGACGAGCTGATCTCGGCCGCGCCGGTGGCCGCAGGCGTGCGGCCGCCAGCCGATAACGCGACCTTCGAGGATCTGGACCGCATCCGCATCGTCTTCGTCGACGGCGTGTTCGATGCCGAGGCTTCGGACGATCCGGCCCAGGCCGGGCTCGAGATCACCCGCCTGGCCGAGGCCGAGGGGCAGGATATCTCCTGGGCGGCCGATCTCTACGGCACGCTCGAGGCCCGCGGCCAGAGCCCGGTGCCGCGCCCGCTGGCGGCGCTGAACACCGCCTTTGCCACCGATGGCGTGCTGATCCGTGCGACCGGCCGGGTCGAGACGCCGGTGAACCTGATCTATCGCCATTGCGACGAGACCT
The DNA here is from genome assembly GCF_047553435.1 of Rhodovulum sp. HP10. Lineage (NCBI taxonomy): Bacteria > Pseudomonadati > Pseudomonadota > Alphaproteobacteria > Rhodobacterales > Paracoccaceae > Rhodovulum > Rhodovulum sp. HP10. The sequence continues at coordinate 434,236 of NZ_CP180201.1, read as the reverse complement.
CGGATGCGATCCTGCATCACGTGATCCGGGTCGAGCCGGGCGCCGATCTGACCGTGCTGGAAACCGGCCCGGCGGCGGCGCGGTTCAACAAGGTGATGGAGGTCGAGGTGGCCGATGGCGGCGCTTTCCACCATGTGCGCAGCCAGGGCCGCGACCATGACCGCCGCGCCGCGACCCATATCTTCGCGCGGCTGGGGGCGGAGAGCGTCTTCAAGTCCTTCACCCTGACCATGAACGGCGCGCTCACCCGCAACGAGGTGGTGATCGAGCTGGCGGGCGATGAAGGTGTGGCCCATGTCGCGGGCGCCAGCATGGGACACGGCAATTTCCACCATGACGACACCGTCTTCATCACCCATGACGCGGTGAATTGCGAAAGCCGCCAGGTCTTCAAGAAGGTCCTGAAGAAGGGCGCGACCGGCGTTTTCCAGGGCAAGATCCTGGTGAAGGAGGGCGCGCAGAAGACCGATGGCTACCAGATCTCGCAATCGCTGCTGCTTGATGACGAGGCCAGTTTCCTCGCCAAGCCCGAGCTCGAGATCTATGCCGATGACGTGGCCTGCTCGCATGGCTCGACCTCGGGCGCGATCGACGAGGATGCGCTGTTCTACCTGCGCTCGCGCGGGGTGCCCAAGGCCGAGGCGCAGGATATGATGGTGCTGTCCTTCCTGGCCGAGGCGATCGAGGAGATCGACTCCGAGGCGGTGCGCGACGAGGTGGCCGCCAGTCTCGCCGCCTGGCTTCAACGGCACCGGGGCTAGGATGGCTGTCACCACCGAAATGGTCGCGACGTGGCGCGGACCGCGCTCCGCGTTGCGACGGCAGTTGCAGATGGGCCCGCGCGAGGATCGCGCGCTGGTCTATCTGATGATCGCCTGTTTCGTCATCTTCGTCGGGCAATGGCCGCGCCTTGCCCGCGAGGCCTATCTCTCGCCCGAGATCCCGCTCGAGGCGCTGCTCGGGGCCGCGCTGTTCGGCTGGATGGCGCTGGCGCCCTTGTTCTTCTACGGGCTGTCGGCGCTGAGCCATCTCGTCGCACGTCTGTTCGGCGGAAAGGGCAGCTGGTTCACCGCCCGGCTGGCGCTGTTCTGGACGCTTCTCTGCGTCTCGCCGCTCTGGCTTTTGCAGGGGCTGGTGGCCGGCTTCATCGGCGCCGGCGGGGCGCTGACGCTGGTCTCGACCGTTCTTGCGGTTGCCTTTCTGGCGATTTGGCTCTTGTCTCTGGTCGAGGCCGAGGCGTAGGCCCGTGGCCGACGAGACGCAGGATAGCCCGATCATGACCCATTTCAGACCTTCTCTGCTGTCGCTGGCCCGCGACACCGTCACCGACCCGCGCGGCAGCGCCGGGCGGGTGTTGTCACTGGCCCCGCCGCGCGCCGTGCTGTGGGAGGCGCTGGGGCTGGTGGTGATCCTCAGCGTCCTGCTGACGGAACTCGGCGATCTGATCAGCCCGGTGCCGGTCGATCCGATGATGCCGGCTTTCATGCATTACCCGCTGGCGGCGGCGACGGTGCAGGGGGTGCTTCTGGTCGTCACGGTCCATGCCATCGCCGGGATAGGCCGGGTTTTCGGCGGCACCGGCACTCTGGACGGCGCGCTGGCGCTGACCGTCTGGCTGCAATTCATCATGGTCTGCCTGCAGGTCGTGCAACTGGTCCTGCTGGTCGTCCTGCCGCCTGCCGCAGGCCTTGCCGGTCTTTTCGGCGTCGGCCTTTTCTTCTGGCTTCTCAGCCATTTCGTTGCCGTTCTTCACGGATTTCCCTCGGTCCTGAAAACCTTCGCCATGATCCTGTTCTCGATGATCGGGATCGTGTTCGGAATGAGTCTGATCCTGTCGATCCTCGGCATTACCCTTACCGGAGCCATGCCCGATGTTTGACGTGAACGCGATCCGTGCCGATTTTCCCATCCTGTCGCGCCAGGTGAACGGCAAGCCGCTGGTCTATCTCGACAGCGGCGCCTCGGCGCAGAAACCGCAAGCCGTGATCGACGCGGTCACGCAGGCCTATGCGATGGAATATGCCAACGTCCATCGCGGGCTGCACACGCTCTCGACCATCGCGACCGAGAAATACGAGGCCGTGCGCGGCACCATCGCGCGCTTTCTCGGTGCCGCCGATCCGGACGAGATCGTCTTCACCAGCGGCGCGACCGAGGGCATCAACCTCATATCCTATGCCTGGGCCGCGCCGCGGTTCCAGCCCGGCGACGAGATCGTGCTGTCGGTGATGGAGCATCACGCCAATGTGGTGCCCTGGCATTTCCTGCGCGAACGCCAGGGCGCGGTGCTGAAATGGGTCGATGTCGATGCGGATGGCAATCTCGACCCGCAGGCGGTGATCGACGCCATCGGACCGAAGACCAGGCTGGTCGCCGTCACCCATATGTCGAACGTGCTGGGCACCGTGGTCGATGTCGCGTCCATCGTGAAGGGCGCGCATGACAAGGGCGTGCCGGTGCTGGTCGACGGCTCGCAGGGGGCGGTGCACCAGCCGGTGAATGTCGATGCGCTGGGGGCCGATTTCTACGCCATCACCGGGCACAAGCTCTATGGTCCCTCGGCCTCGGGCGCGATCCATATCCGCAAGGAGCGGCTGGCCGAGATGCGTCCCTTCATGGGCGGCGGCGACATGATCCGCGAGGTCCGCAGGGACGGCATCACCTATGCCGATGCGCCGATGAAATTCGAGGCCGGCACGCCCGGGATCGTCCAGCAGATCGGCCTGGGGGTCGCGCTCGACTACATGATGGGCGTCGGCATGGACAATATCGCGGCCCATGAGAAGGCAATCACCGCCTATGCCATGGACCGGCTCGCGGGGCTCAACTGGCTGCAGGTGCAGGGCAAGGCCGACCATCGCGGCGCGATCTTCTCCTTCACGCTGGAAGGCCCGGCGCATCCCCATGACATCTCGACCGTGCTCGACAAGAAGGGCGTCGCGGTCCGGGCGGGGCATCATTGTGCGGGCCCGCTGATGGAGCATCTGGGGCTGAGCGCGACCTGCCGTGCCTCCTTCGCGATGTACAACACCACCCAAGAGGTCGACCGGCTGATCGAGGCGCTCGAGCTCTGTCACGATCTCTTCGCCTGAGCCAGAGCCTTCGGTTCGGGCGGCGATCCGCCTCGTGATCCGGCCCCTCCGCGACCTGCCCGTCGCGGAGGGGCCTTTTCCTTTCGCCTGCGTGCCGGTTTGACGCAGTGCCAGTCCCGCCCCTCCGCGCGAAGCTCCGCGCCGCAACAGCGCGGCCGCGAGACCGGCCCGAGGAGGAAAGCCCCATGCCCAATGTCCGTTTCTTCAGCGGCGAGACCGTCCCGCTCGAGATGCACAAGGTCCGCGTCGTCCAGAAGCTGACCCTGCCCGATATCGAGGCGCGTCTCGCGGCGATCACCGCGGCGGGCAACAACACGTTCCTGCTTCAGAACAGGGACGTGTTCATGGACATGCTGACCGATAGCGGCGTCAATGCCATGAGCGACCGCCAGGTCGCGGCGATGATGCTGGCCGATGACAGCTATGCGGGATCGGCGACCTATACCCGGCTCGAGACCCGGCTGCGCGAGATCTTCGGGATGGATTTCATCCTGCCGGCCCATCAGGGCCGGGCCTGCGAGAACATCCTGGCGCAGGTGATGGTGACGCCGGGCTCGATCGTACCGATGAACTATCACTTCACCACCACCAAGGCGCATATCGTGCTGAATGGCGGCCGCGTCGAGGAGATCATCCATGCCCGCGGCCTCGAGGTCACCTCGGACGAGCCGTTCAAGGGCGACATGGATGTCGCGGCACTGGAACGGCTGGTGGCCGAACATGGCGCAGAGCGCATCGCCTTTGTCCGCGTCGAGGCGGGCACCAACCTGATCGGCGGCCAGCCGGTCTCGCTTGCCAACCTTCGCGAGGTGCGCGCGGCCTGCGACCGGCACGGGCTGACGCTGGTCTATGACGCGAGCCTGATGGCCGACAACCTCTACTTCCTCAAGACCCGCGAGGCCGCCTGCCGCGATCTGTCGATCCGCGAGATCACCCGCCAGATCGCCGATCTCTGCGATGTGCTCTATTTCTCGGCCCGCAAGCTTGGCTGTGCGCGCGGCGGCGCGATCTGCGTCCGGGACGAGGCGCTTTACAACCGGATGCGGGGGCTCGTGCCGCTTTACGAGGGCTTCCTGACCTATGGCGGCATGTCGGTGCGCGAGATCGAGGCGCTGACCGTCGGGCTCGACGAGACCATGGACGAGGACATGATCTCGCAGGGGCCGCAATTCATCGCCTACATGGTCGGTGAGCTCGACCGCCGCGGCATTCCGGTGATCACGCCGGCGGGCGGGCTTGGCTGCCATATCGACGCGATGCGCTTTCTCGATCACGTGCCGCAGCCGCACTATTCGGCGGGCGCGCTGGCTTCGGCGCTTTATATCGCGTCGGGCGTGCGCGGGATGGAGCGCGGCACCATGTCCGAGCAGCGCGCCCCCGACGGCACCGAGCCGCTGGCCAATATGGAGCTGGTGCGACTCGCCATGCCGCGCCGGGTCTTCACCCTGTCGCAGGTCAAATACGCCATCGACCGGATCGACTGGCTCTGGCAGAACCGCAGGCTGGTGGGCGGGCTGACCTTCGTCGAGGAACCCGATATCCTGCGCTTCTTCTACGGCCGTCTGGCGCCGGTCTCGGACTGGCAGGAACGGCTGGTGGCGAAGTTCAGGGCAGATTTCGGCGACAGTCTCTGAGCGCGATCCGGCGGGCGTCTCGCCGGGAAGCCGTGCCCCCGTGCCGCTCTCGATCTAGCGGCCTGCCCGGCGAAGCGCCCAGATCGGCGGGGCGGGCCCGCGCAGGCGGCGGGGCAGGGCAGAGCTTTCGGCGCGGGTCCCGCCCTTGCCCGCGGTGCGCGGGGGCGGCAAAGTCGGGCCGCCATCAGGGAGGAAGCGATGCAGCGCATCACGATCACCATCGAGGACGAGCTGTTGCAGGCGCTCGACGCCGTAATGGAGCGCTCGGGCGCGTCGAACCGCTCGGAGGCGCTGCGCGATCTGATCCGGCGCGGGCTGGCCAAGGACGCGCCCGAAGACGCCGAATGCGTGGGGGTCGTGACCTATGCGCTCGACCCGGCGCAGCGCGATCTGGGCCGGCTGGTGCCCGAGAGCCGCCAGCAGCATCATGACGCGGCGATCGCGGCCCTGTCGGTGCCGCTCGATCATCACGCCGCGGTCGAGGTGGCGGTGATGCGGGGGACGGTGGGCTCGGTCCAGGCCTATGCCAACAGCCTCTTTCTGCAGCGCGGGGTGCGGCATGGCCGGACCGCGCTGATCCCGGTCCGGACCGAGGTCGAGTTTCATTTGCATGGCGAGCGGGCCCATACCCATGATCACCTCAGGGTGCTGGACCGGTTCTGAGCCGCGATCCGCAGCGCGCCCGGCAGACCTGTCGGCGCGGTCATGATCTGCGCGGCCCGCCGCCCTGCCGGTTGGGGGCAGAGCCTCCCGGCCAGCCTGCCTTTGCGGGGCTGTTGCCTCACCGGTTTCCTTCCGGCGCGCCCGTCCTGTCATCGCCCTCTATCCGGGCCATGTCCGTTCCCCGGCGCCGGCGCGGGCAGGCTCTGCACGATTGCGGCGCTTCGAGGCCGTCGCTCCGGTCCGATCCCGAGACAGCGGAGCTCTGTCGGGCAGGCCGCCACCCCGGGACGCCCGGTTTTCCGGCATCTTGCCGGGATGGGGCTGACGAAGGTCCGGCCAAGGGCGCCTGTCGCGGAGGCTGTCGCGGAGGCTGTCGCGCGGAAAAGACGGAAAAGGCCGCCCATCTGATCGGGGTGCCGCAGATCGGGAGCGCGGCCGGCGCTCTCTTGCGCGACCCGGAGGTCACGCCCGCGACCGGTCCTCTGTCTATGGGGCCGGGCGGGCGCACAGGCGGGTATATCCTGAGTGCTCCGGAGCGGTTTCGAACGGGCTGAGCACATCCGGAGCCCGGTCATGTCAGGGGGGGGGCGCCGGAGCGCTCGGATTTGCGCGGTGCCGCCGAACCGCAGCGCCCGCCGGTCCGTGGCTTCGACCCGGCCTTCGGGGGCAACGCCCGCGCCGGATCGGCTGCGGGCCTCCAGATCCCGCAGCGCCAAGGTGCTGCGGGGGCTGATCGGACGACGCCTTACGCTCCGGGGGCCGCCGGGCTGCGGGCCCGGTCAGGCGCGTCGTTTTCCCCGCAGAGATCTTCGATCAGGATGAACCGCTCCCAGAGGATCTGCAGATCGGGGGAGAATCCGCCATTGCGCTCGAAATAGCTGCCATGTCCTTTGCGCCAGCCTTCAAGGCTGTCATCCTCGCCTTCGGCCAGCGCCATCGCTTCGGTCACCTCGTCGAAGCGGCATTGAACCAGCTCGACCGTTTCGATGACGAGGGCAGGCGTCCCGTCCCAGCTCAGCGCGATGTCCCGCCGCCCGATCGCCGGCATGGGCTCACCGTTCTCGTAATCGCGCAAGGCACCGCAGGTCGCCGTTTTCTTCCCCGAGCGCACCAGCGAGAGCAGGGTCTCGGACGAGGCGGCGCTGTCCCCGAACCGGAAGGTCTCGGCCGTTGGATAGCGCTGCGTCAGCGCGTCGGAAATTCTGAACATGGCGCGTCCGTCCGTCCTGGCTTCCAGAGCCCTGCATGATCTCGTGCCCCGGTTCTCCGGCTCGAAGGACAGCTCTGGCCGGGCGCCGCTCGACGCTAGCACGGAAGGGGGCAGACTGCCATTGCGAGGGGGCTGGCCGTCGATCGTGTCGAAAGAAGCCGGCTTGCAGGACGCGCCGGTCGCCGATCCGGTCTGGCTGGGTCATGTTCGGGCGCGCGGCGAATCTGGTTCTCCGGCCCGCAGCGCAAGACAGGGTGGCGCCCGGTGCCCTCGATCTTCCGCGAGCAGATCGGGCCCTGTTGCGCGGATCGGCTGAGGGCCGGGGGGCCCCTTTCCCGGGACAGGATTTTCCCGCAGGCTCGGTGACGGATCTGCCGGGCACGGTGTCGCGGTTCAGAGCGGCGATGCGGGCCTGACGTCGGCGACCTGGCGGTCGAGGTCCCGTGCCATGAGCCGCGGGCCCGGCACTGTTGAGCTACTCCCCATCGGTTGGACAGTATCTGGCGTAATTTAAGCTACTCTTTGCACCTGCTGATCGGGTTTGTTGTGAGCTACCCCCCGAAATTCGGACAGTGACGTAAGCTACGATTTGCAGTCTGCTGATCTTCGACGAGAAGGAGATCAGAGATGTCGAAACGCAAGCAGCACGCGCCTGAGTTCAAGGCGAAGGTCGCGCTGGAAGCCCTGAAGGGTGAAGAGACGGCGGCCGAGCTGGCGAGCCGGTTCGGAGTGCATCCGACGATGATCCATCAATGGAAGCGCGCCCTGCTCGAAGGCGCGTCCGGCGTGTTCGAGCGCGGCGGCCGCAAGAGACCCGAGATCGACGAGGAGCAGGTGAAGGAGCTCCACGCCAAGATCGGGGAGCTGGCGGTGGCCAACTCTTTTTTGGAACGAAAGCTGAAGCCCTGGGGCGGGAAGTGAGGCGCGGTATGATCGAGCCTGACCATCCTCAGCTGTCCATCGGTCAGCAGTGCAGGCTGCTGTCGATTGCGCGCTCGTCCTATTACTACGAGCCGAAGGGAGAGACCGCACAGAACCTCGGCCTGATGCGGCAGATCGACGAGCAGTTCCTGGAGACGCCGTTCTTCGGTGTCCGCCAGATGACCTGGCACCTGCGCAATGACGGGCATCTCGTGAACGAGAAGCGAATACGCCGGCTAATGCGCCTCATGGGGCTGATGCCGATTTACCAGAAGCCCAACACGAGCAGGCCGACGAAAGGACACAAGACCTATCCTTACCTTCTGAAAGGGCTGCACGTGGATCGTCCGAACCAGGTCTGGTGCTCGGACATCACCTACCTGCCCATGCGCCGCGGGTTCCTATACCTCATAGCGATCATGGACTGGCACACGCGCAAGGTTCTATCCTGGCGGATCTCGAACACCCTGGAGGCCGACTTCTGCGTCGAAGCACTGAGCGAGGCCATCCACAAGTTCGGCCCGCCCGAGATCATGAACACGGATCAGGGCAGCCAGTTCACGTTCTTCGCCTGGACCGACCGGCTCCGCCGATCCGGTGTGCGCATCTCGATGGATGGGAAAGGCCGATTCCTCGACAACATCTTCATCGAGCGGCTGTGGCGAACCCTGAAATACGAATGCGTCTACCTGCATGCCTGGGAGACCGGATCAGAGACGAAAGGGGCTATCCGGAAATGGATGACCTTCTACAACCACCAGCGTCCTCACTCAGCCCTCGGCGGCAAGCCACCGGCGCTGGTTTATTGGCAGAGAAATGATATCAACAAACCCGATCAGCAGGTGCAAAGAGTAGCTTAAATTACGCCAGATACTGTCCAACCGATGGGGAGTAGCTCAGAGAAGGCAAGGCGCGACTATCTTGAGGCCGCGAAAGAGGCTCTCAGTTGCTTCGTCGATTAAGCTGGACGCTTCGTAGCTATATCGTAGCTTTGCTTCTCTCGGTCTGACCGGTTTGCAGAGGAACCTCTCAGGCCCGCCGCCCCCCGACCGCCTCTCTGACCCTTCGCCCGATCTCGCCCGGCGAGGGCGCGATCCATCCGATCAGCGCGACCAGGACGATCCAGGGCGGGATGACATTAACGATGACGGTCTCGACGCGGTCGGCGCGGAGGCGGTTTTGGGACTGCTCCTGGCGGATCTCGCGGGCGCGGGGCCGCACGATGGAAGGCGCGTTCTCGACCTTCTGCCCCTGCACGTTTTCGGCCCCGGCCTGGACATTCGCGGCGAGGTTGGGGCCGAGCGGCGCGGGCAGCCCGCCGCATCCGGCCAGCAGCAGCGCCGCGAGGAGCGCCCTCATGCGCCGCCCCAGCGGAACGGCACCTCGGCCGGAACGCCGTCGAGCCCCTCATGGCAGAGCTGCCGGGCCTTGTTGCGGCGGATCAGAAGCCCCCGCACACCCTTGCCGCCCGCGAAGCGCCAGCGCGGAAGCTCGTCGCAGGCGCCGCGCAGATCGCCCGCATTGAGCTTCCGGATCAGCGTCGAGCGCGCGGCCGCGCCAACCCGCCAGCGCAGGTTCCGCGATGGACGCACCGCTCCCGTCAGTCCAGGCACGATCCGCCGCGAGCTGAACGTCCTGCAGGCCGCCATCAACTATTGCCACGGCGAGGGCTATCTCATTACCGCGCCGAAGGTGGTTCTTCCTGTCCGTCCTGATCCGGTCGAGAGGTTCCTGACCCGCCAGGAGGCCGCCTGGCTGATCCGCGCCGCGCGCAATCTCCGCAGAGACGGACGCCATCTTGCCGATTTCATCCTGCACGGCCTCTATACGGGCAGCCGGAAGGACACGATCCTCGGCATGCATTTCGACACGCCCAGCGTTTCCGGCGGCCATGTCGACACCGTGCGAGGTATTCTCTACCGCAAGCCGATGGGCAAGGCCGAGACGAAGAAGCGGCAGCGTCCCGCCCGGCTGCCGCCGCGCTATCTCGCGCATCTCCGGCGCCAGGCCGCGAACGGGCGGCGATTCGTGGTCCAGGACTGCGACGGATACAGGGTCGGCGACATCCGGAAGGGCTGGGCGCGGGCGGTTCGGCTGGCCGAGGAGCTGGCGGCCGGGCAGGGGATCGAGATCGATCTCACCATGCCCGACGGCAAGGGCGGCCGGAAATACATCACGCCGCATGTCCTGAAACACACGGCGATCACCTGGGCGCTTCAACGCGGTGCGTCGATCTGGGACGCTGCCGGGTATTTCTCGACCAGCCCCGAGACGATCCAGCGGGTCTATGGGCACCATGCACCGGACCATATGCAGAGCGCGGTCGAGGCCATGGATCGCCGCACTTGAGCTTCAATCCGCGCCGAAACCGCACCGAAGGCGAATTCACAAGAGGAGAAGTGAGGCGTAACTATCTGATTTTTCTGGCGCACCCGAGAGGATTCGAACCTCTGGCCTCTGCCTTCGGAGGGCCTGCCGGGGCTGTATGTACACGTAATATTCCCTATACGTTCTTGAAATAATGCCATTTTCCGCAGTCTCGACCGGTGTAAACGGGACTTGATCAGGACTGCTCATATGTCTCTAGGGCACGTGGGCGACCGGCGACGGGAAAGCTCAATCCCTTCCTCAACGTGCGTCCCGAGGGTTATCTCCTTTGCCGGTTTCGGTGGCGAGTTGGGCGGATGCCCTTGTCGCATACCCGGCTGGCGGCGAGTGGCGGGAAACTTCATCTGGTCGAGACGGCTTCAAGGTCGCTGATCACGGTCTGCCCGGAGATGGATCGAACAGAGAGCGGTCATTTTCCGAGAACGTAGCTGCACGGCAAGACGCCCTAGCCCCACGGCTGGGAGTGCAGTACGCTCGATGCCGATAACCGCCGTTCACACAGGGCGCGCTGAAGGACCGAACCCGTCCAAAGCGGCTGCGCTGCCCCTCCGGGTCGACTGGTGGTCGTGGGTAGGGCGGGGAGCCGACCTTCGCGGCGGACGCAACAGCCAACGTTTGCATCGATCAAAGCAGACGTTGGCACACAGCGCAAGTTCACATACAAGGCGTTATCACAATTTGGCTTGGCGGATCGTAAGGTCCTGTATAGAATAATAAAATAACAACAAGGAATGATCATGGGGCAGCAGACACTTCGCATCATCAGGCCAGAAAAGAAGACCGTACCCGATAGCCGGGCGCGGCCCTTGGCGCTTAAGCAAGTCGAGCGCTTTCCTGAACTGCGCTACATGGGTTCCAAGCGTCGTCTTCTCCCCTGGATTCACGAAACTCTGGAAACGCTCGACTTCGAAACGGCCCTGGATCCGTTTAGTGGCAGCAATGCAGTCGGATATCTCATAAAGGCGATGGACCGACGCGTGATCGCCAGCGACTTCCTCAACATGTCTGCGACCATCGGCAAGGCGCTCATCAAGAACAACAGTGCCCAGCTCGACGGTCCCGCCATGAAGTGTTTGCTGGCTGCTCCGACTAATACGCATGATTTCATAGAAAAGACCTTCTCTGGTGTGTTCTACACTCCAGAAGACCTGCGTTTCCTAGACAGGATTTCGGGGAATCTCCGGCAACTCGATAATTCGCATCAACAGGCTCTGGCGATGGCAGCGCTTATGCGCTCCTGCGTGAAACGTCAGCCGCGCGGCGTGTTCACGATCTCAGGCGACCTGTCCAAGTACGATGACGGACGCCGGGATTTGCGCTTGTCCATCGAAGAGCATTTCTTCGAACAAGTCGAAGCCTTCAACGAGGCTGTTTTCTCGAATGGTCGGCGCAACCATGCTACCCGAAGCGATGTATTCAAGGTTGAAACAAGGGGCGTCGATCTCGTCTATCTGGATCCGCCCTATGTCCCGCGTGCGGACGATAACTGCTACATCAAGCGCTACCACTTTCTGGAAGGGCTCTCTTGCTACTGGCAAGGGCTCGATATCGACTATTCCACCAAAGTCCGAAAAATCCCCAAACGCTTCACGCCGTTCAGCTATCGTAAGCAGGCCGTCGAGGCATTCGAGGGCCTTTTCCAGCGGTTCAGCAAACAGAAGATCGTGCTGTCCTATAGCTCGAACGGGTATCCCGACCTCGATCAACTGACCGACATCATGAAGAAAACAAAACGGGATGTGAGGGTCTTCCGCCGCAACCACACGTACCACTTTGGTACCCATAGCAAGGTAAAGCGAGCCTCCGTCGAAGAATATTTGATCGTGGGGCAGTAATGCGGGTTGTTCACCAGAGTTTCGATCAGATCATCGACAGTCTTTCGCCGCTTGAAGCGGACTGGATGGACGATATGGCCGAGGCGATCATGGAACGGATCCAGGGCGTTCCGATGAAAGCTGAGTTCAACCGTGACGACATCGCTTCTCTAATCGACGCCAAGGACGGTCCGTCCTTTCAAGTATCCAAGTTCTGTGTCGGCCTTTTTCTCGGGTTTTCTAAGGACAAGTTGGAAGTTGAGCTGGCTGATCGGCTGGGACCTGGAGGTACTGGTATCAAGAGATACCAAAGCGATCAGGACGCCTATCTCGATGTCCTTGCTGACTTGGGTTTGATCGATGCCATGACCACTACCGTGAACACGGTACCGGTCTGGAGCGACATCCTGAAGGAGCGCCTGCGGTCAGGCCGTGGCAGCGCGATCCAGGGCCAGCAGCGGGGTAGGGGGCTCGAAGATTTCGCCGAAGAAATCATCAAGGAAGTCTTCGGAGCGGCCTATGAGCCTCGCTGCACATTTCAGGGTGCAGCCGGTCCCGCGAAGTGCGATTTCGCCATTCCGAACAAGGCCCTTCCGTTTATTCTGATCGAGTCGAAAGGCTATGGGGCGACTGGTTCCAAGATGAGCGACATCATCGGCGATCTTGATGCCATCATTGCCGCGAAGCGGCATGACGCCAGCCTTCTCTTCATCACCGATGGACTGACCTGGAAGGCACGGGCCAATGATCTCCGCAAGATCATCCAGCGACAGAACGATGGCCGCATTACTCGTATTTACACCAAGCAAATGCACGATCAGTTCAGAAGCGATCTCCTGACACTAAAACGCGAATATGGGATCTAGGGACGCGGCTCAATGCTTCTCGAACTAGACGACTACCTGGACAATCGTGGTGACTACTTCCCGCCCAGCCGAGGGGGCGTGATAGAGCTATCCGCCAAAATCTACTTGGTCGCCGCGTTCGAGGGCTGGTCGGTACCCCGACATAGGATAGCCCAAAGACCAAGGCAGTTGCCTGCCAAGAGCGGTCGTTGGTACTGGGCGCGATGGATGACCGTAGTCAGCTGTCCACTTAACCTTCTTTCCATGCTATTTTGGGAACGGAGGACCCCGCCATGGATGGAACACCGAAAGCGACGAAACCCAAGGCTCGTGACGCGAAGACCAAGATCGCGCAAACCCGCCTGAGCGTTCTGGAACTGGCGAAAGAACTCGGCAACGTGGCCGAGGCCTGTCGCCAGCGCGGCATGGACCGCACCAGCTTCTACGAGTGGAAACGTCGGTTTTGGGTTTGAGGGACCGTGGCGCCGGTGGCGCCGCGTAAGCCCGAGAACGGGCTTCGAGGGGCTGAAGGACCTGCCGCCGATCCACAAGACCCACCCGCAAACGACCCCGCCGGAGACGGTCGAGCGGATCAAGGCGCTGGCGCTCGAACATCCGGCCTATGGCTGCAACCGCTTCGAGGCGATGCTGGCGCTCGAGGGTGTGCGGGTCTCCTCAATCACCATCCAGAAGATCCTGAACGGTCGCCAGCGTGGCGCCACCGGTTCGAGCCCGCTGGCGACGGCCTGGGCACGCGCTACGACCGCTGGCTGGCGCTCGAGGAAGCCCATGCGGGCCAGACCATCGAGATCACTGCCGAACAAGCCGCCTTCCTCGAGAAGCAGAACCCGTGCTTCCGGGAAAGACACGTGGAATCAGGCACTCCCGGCGAGCTGCTCTCGGCCGACACCTTCTTCGTCGGCTCGTTGAAGGGGATCGGCAAGGTCTATCTGCACGCGGTCGTCGATACCTTCGGCAGCTACGCCTTCGGCTTCCTGCACGTTTCCAAGCAGCCCGAGGCGGCGGTCGCGGTCCTGCACAACGACGTGCTGCCCTTCTACCGCGCCCTGGACCTGCCGGTGAAGGCGGTGCTGACCGAGCGAGCCATTGAAGGCGCCATTGGTTCGAGCCCAATGGCGAGCGGTCGCGAATTCTGCGGCACCGAAAAGCACCCCTACGAGCTCTATCTCGACCTCAACGCCATCGAGCACCGCCGCACCAAGGTCCGCACGCCGAAGACCAACGGCTTCGTCGAGCGGTTCAACGGCACCGTGCTGGAGGAGTTCTTCCGCGTGAAGATGCGCGAGACCTTCTACGAGACTGTCGAGGCGCTCCAGGCCGATCTCGACGCCTGGCTCGTCCACTACAACACCGAGCGTCCCCATCTCGGCTATCGCAACATGGGCCGCCGGCCCATCGAAACCGTCATGTCATTCGTTAGCCAAGAAGGTTAAGTGGACAAGTCAGCATCAAAGCTGATTTGTTAGCGCTTGGCGCAGCATTGGGCAGGTATGGCTCAGCCACGAAGCGCACGAATATTCTATCCCCAGCGCTAGCCTGAGACAGTGCGATGTCGCCCTACCCACCATCTATCATAGCATATGTCGGTTGCGAGCCGCCAACAGCTCTCGCCAAGTGTTACAGGCGAGAAAGGCGATATGCAGTAGGAAGCCCGTTGCCATCGGTGATGCGGTGGTCAAGAAGCTCAACGCCGATCTCGATGGGCTTGTCGGAGGCTTCAATCGTTATGCTGCGGTCGCCATACCAGCTGCAGACTGCCCGCCGTGCCGGCGTGATGAGAATGAAAGTCGGCAGGATTTGCACCTGAGGTTGTGCGGCGGTCTTGCGCGAGACAGCGATGTGCAGCTCATTGCGAAACGGTCCGAGATATTCGACCGAATAGTTGAATTCCGGTGTGATGGTCTCGGGCATCGGCGCGGTGCCCAGGCCGATTTCCAGCACGCTGCCTTGCTGCACCTCAAAGCCTGGGTCCAAGTGTAAAGTGACAGAAACCGGATTGCGGGCCTCAGGTTGGACGATCCCTTCGCGATCCTTCATGAACGCTGACCATTCGTCTACTGACATGACCTGACAGTTCTGGTTCCGTTCCACTCCAGCCCCTCCCAATGAAAGCCACACCCCAGCGGCCAATGCTGCAGCAGATGCAGCCCGGATCAACCATTTTTTCTGATGCATCATGCGGGCTCAAAAATAGCCATGACTGTCGGTAAACCCGTCGGATCGTCCGTTCCGACGGGCAGAAAACGCGCGCCCTGTTTTCGCCAGAGCGAATATTCCGAAGTTCCTTCTTCGACCTGGCCTGACTCTCGGATCCATGACGGAATGGAAATCACTCCCATCAGCCGCGTCGATAGTCCCTGTCCCGGATGTGGCAGACCTTCATGCGTGTCCAGAATATCGATCACGGCGCCGTCCTGTGTTTCGCGTTTGCCTTTAAGGTCTTCAGCAATATCAGCAGCTTGCGACGGATCACGAATGCAGTCTCTAAACAAAGTGCGCGTATAGAATGCGTGTACCTGAACGCCGAAATGATCCGCCAAGGCCTGTGCAAGGCTTTCTTTTGGGCGGGCTTCGCTCAAGCTCGAAAATGCATCTTTATCTACAGATACTCCAGTGCGGCAGGCATAGGAATAGATCCGGCCGCCTGAACAAAATATCGACCGGTCGATCGAAGGGAGGTCACTTTGGCCAAGCCGGATGCGTGTTGCGCCCGAATAGTTCAAGTCAAAGCAACCGACCAACCCATGGCAATAGAACGAAAGGTTCATCACATCATGACGTTTCCCATCGATAGTCCGATTTTGCAGGTGCTTGCGCAATACGCGCAGGCTCGTAAGGGGAACGAGATTAATTCCCAGAACATCTCGCAAATGCTCAAGCGGTAAAAGCTCTGCATGCACATACCCGTTGGGAACGTAGAACACGGTTGTCCTGTCAGCATCACGCCACTTGGGTGGCCTGCGGCTCCCCTGAGCATTGCTAAGCCCCGGAGTGATGAACATCATCTTCCACCAAAACGAGTCGTAGCTCACCTCGGATCCGATCACGATGATGTTCTCAGTTGGGTTGGGGCACGGCGCCGATATCTCGTCGATGTTTCGTGCGCCTTGCGGCGGTGCAGGCGGCGAAGAGCCGTTTTCGGGGCGTTGCCAAACAACGCGATTTCGGGTGCCGAAACACATCATGCGACATGACCTTTCAATGACAGCGCATAGCTACGTTCATAAAGCTGAAGTGCACCGCGGGCCGTTAGCTCGATATCGTCTCTTGTGATCTTGGAGCTTGTCCAGGCTGTCTCGCCCAACATCCAGCTCGCTGCCAGGCAATGTGCAAGTATCCGCTTGTTGCCTGTCGCAAATTCTGATCGCGCTGCGCTCGCCGTCCGCTCCAGGAAGCCTTCCCTCTGTTGCTCGGTCAGCGGCGTTTCGAAATTGCTGCGCACCCAGTCAAACAGCTCGGCGAGATGGCGCGCTGATACTGCGGCGCGTAGTGTGTTTCGATCACGCTCGGTCAGCCGCAGGCGCGCGGCTGGCATCGTTTCAGGCTGTGACGCTAGTCTAAAACGGTGCCACCTTCCCTGCGTGTCCGGAAGATGAAGTTCGAAACCTCCTTGAAAGAACGCCAGCAGATTATGAGTGTCGGTGTTGAGCAGAAACGCGCTGATCATGTCTGGTTCCCAGAAACGAAAATAGCTCCAGCGCTTCGTTTCCGGGGACTGTACCCGAGTCAGCCTGCGTAAGTGCCCGCGCAGATCCGGAAGAGACAGTTGGCTGCGTAGGAAAATTCCTGGACGGCACGACCAGAGATCCATCGGCATACCTGAATCCGAGAATAACTGACGCGTAAGCGTCCCTTTCGGATTCAACTGCACCAGCCACGGAGCCACGTCGCGCAACTCAACTGCCGCCGCCCCCTGAAACAGACAGCAATGCGGTTCCCCCAAATCCTCGATACGTGCCGCTAGTTCGGGCGATGCGGCACTATCGAGTAGTGCATAGACAAGCATCTGGGAGGGGGACTTACTGTCCAAGGTGGAATCGGAAAACAGGGTTTCTTGCAGAGCTTCGGGTACCGAAATTTTTGGCCAACGGCCTAGTTGTTGATCGAGAGGGGTGACCTTGCAGATGATCTCATGATGCAGCATAGAGGTCGACGCAGGGGCATTCTGCCGTCCATTACCGACCAGAGACCAGAAATCGTCAGTCATCGATGCAATCTCGAAATGGGGGGCTCAATCATGAAATCCATATGATTTGTTGATGAATTCTTATATGTTCACCCAGACATTGGCCAACTCAGTCTGACGGATAGCAGAGGTTAAGGGCTGATTGAAGAACTGTCTAAGGTTGATCGCACGGCGCTGTATTAAGTTGACATATTAAGCAACGTGTCCTTTTTTTTGCCTCTGCGGCAATTAGCCGCTTTCTGCCCGAGTTTCTGATCTCATCTGGGCAGTTTGCTCGGCCGTAAGAGGTTTCCTTGAACGTGCTCCTGCAGCGGCCGACTGGAGCCTGACGATGTCTTGGCAACCGTTTGGGCGAACTCAACGCCCCTTCGCTTGCGGCCGATGCTTAGACATTGCAAGTCGTACATAGGTAAAGGCATGCCTTTGGAGACAGCCAAGACCACGATCGCGTTCTGTCGTAGCATGCGTCCCAAGATGTCGCAGACGCGAAGGTCTTGCCGCATGTCGGTTACGGGAGACACAATGGCGACAAGGGGCCGAAGCGTCAGTAGACGATAGTACACCAAGTGTCCGCTATGCCCGCGCATCGCGGCCGTTCGTCAAAGGCGCAGCGAATGTCGGCTCCCCGCCGATCACGCCCCACACAGCCGCCCGTTCAGCGCGACCAGCTCCCGCTCTTCCGCAGCGGTATGCTGTAGCCCGTAGCTCGCGGCGATCCGCCGGAACCGCAGGACGTACTGGCGGCGGGCCCCAGATCCGGCGGCAACCAGTCGAGCGGCCTGCGCGTGCCTTTCGAGCGGTCCGCCTACGCGCTGACGGGCAGCAGGTTGACCGGATCGCGGGCCCCCAAGATCCGGTTAAACGTCGACCGGGCCGGGGGAACTCATACGAGCCCCGTGATGGCTTCGCGTTTTGCGATTATCAAGCTTTCACACCGCTACGCAGGATTTCCGCCTCGTTGGCCGCCTCCAGCGCCGCATCGAGTTGCTCCGAATTCCACAAGACGTAGGCTAGGGTTTTCAGCGACTCGGCGAGGTAAAGTGTGAAAGCCTCCGGTCGGGCTTTTGCGAGCGTGCGGTAGAGCGCGACGGCCTCCCGAGCGGTTTCCTGCGCTGCCTCGTACTTCTCGAGACCTGGCAGGATGCCGGCCAAGTTGTTCAACGACATGGCGAGGTCCGGTATAAAGGCCTCCGCTCGGACCTTGGCAAGTTGGCGATGCAGCGCGACCGCCTCTTGGGCCGCTTTCATTGCCTCCTCGCGCTGCCCTAAATCGGATCGGGATCTCGCCAAGTTGTTAAGCGACTTGGCGAGGTAAGGTGTGTAGGCTTCGGATCGGGCCTCGGCGAGGGCCCGGTAGGCCGAGACGAAGAAGCGGCAGCGTCCCGCCCGGTTGCCGCCGCGCTATCTCGCGCATCTCCGGCGCCAGGCCGCGAACGGGCGACGATTCGTGGTCCAGGACTGCGACGGATACAGGGTCGGCGACATCCGTAAGGGGTGGGCGCGGGCGGTTCGGCTGGCCGAGGAGCTGGCGGCCGGGCAGGGGATCGAGATCGATCTCACCATGCCCGACGGCAAGGGCGGCCGGAAATATATCACGCCGCATGTCCTGAAGCACACGGCGATCACCTGGGCGGTGCAGCGCGGCGCGTTTCTTCCTGACGTTGCCTCATATTTTTCGACATCTCTGGAAACCATCGAGCGCGTCTACTGGCATCACAGCCCCGACCACCAGAGGAGTGCCGTCGAGGCGATGGATCGCAGGAAATGAGGCCCGAAAACCCCTGTCTGGGACTGGAGCGGGACTTCTCGAAACGGACAGCGCCGCGAAACTTCTGTAACTATCTGATTTTTCTGGCGCACCCGAGAGGATTCGAACCTCTGGCCTCTGCCTTCGGAGGGCAGGGAGAGCGCGAATATTCGTGTTAAATTCCTCAAATGTTCTTTATTTGTATCCATTTCGCGCCGTGTCATTTGACGCAAACCGCACCGAAACCGCACCGGAGCTTTCCAAAGTAGACGTATGAAAAGAGGCTCGGCACTGTGATTGGGTGGAACGATGGGCAAATATGCACTAATACGCGTCACGAATGATGCGCAGTATATTTTGCGAGGATGATCATGGGCATCCTTGATTGGCCGGGAAAGAGCGCTTCGATAAGCGGTTCGAGGCCACATCCCGCAGCTTATCATATGCTTGACGTGGCTGCGGTTTTTGAACGTCTGATCGAACCTTTCGGATTGAACAGTAGACTTCGCGATGCTTTGGTTCTGCTCTCGGCACTGCATGATCTTGGCAAGATCAGCGACAGTTTTCGGTGCATGCTCGAGGAACGGGCGCCTCAAAGGTTCCGCCACTGGCAATTGACCGAGGTGCTGCTTTACGAATTCGATCCTATTATGGCCGGGCATTTGGGCGGCACCCCGTGGGTTCGTCAATTACTATATGCATCTGTTTCGGGGCATCATGGTCGCCCGTCCAAGCTCGATCTGGGCGGTCTTGGCTATCCAGGTCGGCGTTCCCGCGACTACCGGCTTGCTCTTGCTGCAATCGGTAGCGCAGAAGTCGATGCCGCCACGACCCTTTCGCGGCTTTGCGAGCTCTGGCCGGACTCTTCACTTGATGAAGTGACGGAAGATCACGCCGTCACATTGTCTTGGTGGTTGCCCGGAATTTGCACCGCTGCCGACTGGGTCGGGTCGAATGCAAGATGGTTCCAGCCCCAGGCGGAGATTACCAGTCTCAAGGAATACCTAGACGGAACGCGCAGAGTCGCAGTCGACGCGGTGCGCGGGGCTGGTCTGTCCGGCGCGCTGACGAGGGACGTGCGGTTGTTCGACTTCGCGTTGCGTCCGATGCAGACCGCCTGTGCCGAGGTTCCGATGATCGAGGGCCCGATGCTGGCTGTGATCGAGGGTGAGACCGGCGCCGGGAAGACCGAAGCGGCACTTCTGCTGGCGCAGAGAATGCTGCTGGCGGGCAAGGGGCGGGGAATGTTTGTCGCCCTGCCGACCATGGCAACGGCGGATGCGATGTTTCGGCGTGCGGCAGATGTCGTCGGGAAAATGTTTGGCAAGGACGCGTCGCTCACGCTGGCTCATGGTCGGGCAGGGTTGTCCGTTGCTTTCCGTGACATTGTGAATTCGACTGCCCGTAGCGAAGATGACGCCACTTGCTCGGACTGGCTTGCCGAAAGCCGACGACGGGCATTGCTGGCCGATGTGGGGGTGGGGACCATCGACCAGGCGCTCCTTTCGGTTTTGCCCGTAAAGTTCCAGGCCCTGCGCCATTTCGGGCTGTCTTCGAAGATCCTCATCGTGGATGAGGTGCATGAGTTGGGCGAGCCGTATATCGGTGCCGAGCTGGAGGCTCTTTTGCGTATGCATCGCGCGGTCGGCGGATCTGCGATCTTGCTGACGGCCACGCTTCCAATGGCGCAAAGGGCGCGGCTTCTGTCGATCTATGGAGGCCTCTCGGACAGTCCTGCCTATCCGGCGCTGACGGTCGCGGGAGGTGTCGCTAGGACCGACCTGCCACAAGCGACGGGTCCTAAGGGAGCGGTACAAGTCGTGCGGCTGGCCAATCAAGATGATGCTGTCGCGATTTTGGCCGAACGTGCCGGTCGGGGAAGCGCCTGTGTCTGGGTGCGCAATGCGGTGGACGATGCCATTTCGGCCGTCGAGTTGCTGCGATCGAGAGGCATCGAAGCCCGCTTGATACATGCGCGCTTTGCGCTTTCTGACCGCAAGCGGATCGAGGCTGAGATACTGGCACGGGCTGGCAAGGCGGGCGTCGACCGCTCTGGGTTCGTTCTTGTCGGAACGCAGGTTCTCGAGGCCTCGCTCGATCTCGATTTCGACGTGATGGTATCCGATCTGGCCCCGATGGCCGCATTGGTTCAGCGGGCTGGACGGCTGTGGCGACATATGGATCTCCGGCCTCGGGCTGAGCGCCCGGTTCCAGCCGCGATCTTGCATGTCCTGTCCCCAGATCCCGGGGAAGTCACCAGCGACCGCTGGTTGCAATCCGTTCTCGACCGGGGTGCCTATGTTTATCCTGTCGCCGATCAGTGGCGCACGGCTAAGGTCTTGTTTGACGCGGGGCGGATAGAGGCGCCTTCCGGTCTGCGAACGCTCATCGAGGCGGTGCATGGGAAGGAGCCCATTCCTGCCCCCGATGTTTTGAGCGACGCCGAATCCGCAGCGGATGGGAAGGGGGCTGCAGCTCGCGGACATGCGGCGCAGAATATCGTCGAACTGGAGGCGGGCTATCGCATGGGCGGGCAGGCCAATGACGATGCCATTTATCCGACGCGCCTCGGAGAGGAGCAACGCGTTCTGGTCTTGGCCCGCTGGGAGGATGGCAGGCTTGTTCCATGGTCGGTCGACATGTTCGAAGCTTGGGCGCTGTCCGAGGTCTCGGCGCGCCGCTCTCGCCTCGACGCACTGCCTCTTCCGGATCAGTCCGCTCCGGAGATCATGGCGATCACACGGGATTGGCCGGACTGGAAGCGTGCCGAGCAGCGCTTGTGCCCCGTTGCGGAAGGCGGACATATCTGCGCGGGCCTGCGATACGATGAAAGACTTGGGCTGATCTTTGGGAAATAGCCACCAAGGTGGGCATTTAGCCCCATTTACAGGTGACGCGCCGAATGCTTGTCTGTTTCAGACTTCTCTGCAAACGGAGCTAATTTAAAGAGTGCTCAATCTGATCGAAGTCCCCTGGATTCCGGTTCTCTGCGAGGACGGCTCAAGACAGGTTGTTGCTCCCTGGCAAATAGCCGAGCCCGGAATCCTCCGCCCGGACTGGCCGCGTCCCGATTTGAATTTGGCGTGCTATGAGCTTCTGATTGGCTTGGTTTTTCTAGCCGATCCGCCCGCGAACAACGGTGACTGGCAACGGCGCCTTGCGCCTGATCCGGATCGTTTGAAGGAAAAGCTGGCACCCTTTGCGGTGGCCTTCGATCTGTTGGGCGACGGGCCGAGGTTCTTGCAGGATCTGGCCCCTTTGGACGGGACGCCGAACCCGGTCGATATGCTTTTCATCGACAGCGCCGGGGCGAATACGGCGAAGAACAATGCCGATCTCATGGTGCATCGCGACCGCTATGGCATGCTCGATCTGCCGCTGGCAGCCATGGCGCTTTACACTTTTCAGGCGCATGCGCCTTCGGGGGGCGCCGGCAACCGGACGTCGATGCGGGGCGGCGGCCCGTTGGTGACTATGGTCGACCCGGGAGATGGGCTCTGGTCGCTGGTCTGGGCGAATGTGCCCTGCGGCAGGTCTTCCGATCCCGATATCCTGCCCTGGATGAAACCCACCCGCCTGTCTGAGAAGGGCCAGAAGAGCCATCCGCCAGAGGGGCAGGTCTTTTCGGCTGAGGCCTTTTTTGGCATGCCGCGGCGGCTGCGGCTTGTCGGCTCCGGCGCGGGGATCGAGGGCGTCATCCAAAAGCCGTGGGGGGCGCACTACGCGTTGTGGAAGCATCCCTTGAGCCCATATTACCGGCTTAAGGCCGGTGCGGAATGGTTGCCCAAGCACCCGCGTCCCGGTCGGTTCGGCTATCGCAACTGGCTTGGGGTCATCGCGCGCGAGGCCGGGAGCGAGAACAGTGAGTTGTCGCTGTCGCTTCGCGACTGGGGGCAGCGCGGAGGAGAGGCCTCGGTGATCGTTGCGGGCTGGGCGATGGACAACATGAAGCCGCGTGACTTTGTCCTGTCGGTTCAGCCCTTTCTCGACCTTCCCATTGCGGCCGAAGACATGCTGGTTGGATTGATCCTTGCCGCCGATGCGGCAGCTGTGGCCCTGCGCGGCGCGCTTGCAGCCGTGTTGGCAGAAGGCGACGCCCGGGAGGCTGCACGAGAGGCATTCTTTGCGGCGACCGAGGGTATGTTTCTCGATCACCTCCAGGCAGTGAAAGCCGGTGGAAGCCCTTGCGCCGACTGGCTGAACGACCTGCGCAGGCAAGCCCTGAGCCAGTTCGATGCGCTCGCCATGCCGGGACTTGATCGAAGGGAAAGCGACCGGATCCGGGAGATTGTCGAGGCGCGGAAAACCTTGTCGGGCTGCTTTGCAGGCTACGGAAAGCAGGGGAAGGCTCTCTTCCAGAATCTCGGCTTGGAGCCTCCGGTGAGGGGTAATACGAGGAAATCGGTATGAGCGACGATCCGAAATCCCCAGGGGCAATCGCCCGTGGGTGGTGGCGCGCGAATCTTGGCGCCCGCGAGAGCGCCGCCGCACGGGCGCTGGCTGCGCGGCTCCGCCGGGCCGCGCCGATGGCTGCGCTGTGCGAGCCCGCCGTCATGGAACTGGCTAGGGCATTGCATATGGGGCCTGGAAGGGCGGACAGTCTTGTGCGGCTGGTATGCCTGCTGGCAGAGGTGCGCGAAGAGGATGCCGCGACACTTGCCCGACGGCTGGGCGGGAGCGATCCGACAATGTCGCCACTCAGGTTTCAGCGCCTCATGAGGGCGGAAGGCGATGAGTTGATCGCGCTCTTGCGGCGTGCTGTCGGCATGGCGGACCGTCGCTGCAACGTTGCTGCTCTGGCGCAGGATCTTCTCTATTGGGATGAGGCCCGGCCGCGCTGGTGTTTCCATTACTTTGGGGCCGACGCCCCCAGGGACGACCTCAAGGAGAGCGTTAAATGAGCACGTTTCTGCAGTTTCATCTGCTGACGACCTATGGCCCTTCGAACCCGAACCGTGACGATCAGGGACGTCCCAAGCAGGCCATGGTGGGGGGCAGTCCGCGACTGCGGATGTCTTCACAATCCGTCAAGCGTGCCTTGCGCGAGAGCGCGTTCTTCGAGCTCGATCTGCAGGGGAACATGGGCATCCGAACCAAACGGCTCTTTGAAAAGCTTGTCGAGCACTTGGACACGCAAGGTGTTCCGGGTGATGTGGCATCCGAAGCAGCTGCCCAGGTGGCAGAGATATTCGGTAAGCTGGAAGCGCCGAACAAGGCTGATGGAAACCGCGTGGCGTCGACCCTTGCGTTCGTCTCGCCGGAAGAATGGCGTCTGGCCGAGGACCTAGTGGGCAAGATCGTTGCCGGTGAAGATATGCCCAAGGAGAAGGATCTGAAAAAACTGGTCCTGCGCCACGCCGATGGAGCCGTCGATATCGCGATGTTCGGGCGGATGCTGGCTGCCGATGCCGATTTCAACCGCGACGCCGCAGTCCAGGTCGCCCATGCCATCACGACCCATACGGCCCAGGCCGAGGAAGACTGGTTCTCGGCCGTGGATGACCTGAACAAAGCCGAGGATACCGGGGCCGGGCATCTTGGAGAAACGGCGTTCGGGTCGGGCGTCTATTACCAGTATGTTTGCGTGAATGCAGATCTTCTGGTCGAGAATTTGGACGGTGATCGTGACCTTGCTGCGAAGGGCGCCGAAGCCTTGGCGCGTGCGCTCGCTCAGACCTCGCCGCGGGGCAAGCAGAACAGTTTTGCCCATCATCCGCGGGCTCATTACGTTTTGGCCGAAAAGGGGACGCAGGCGCCACGGGATCTCTCCGGGGCCTTCTTCTCGCCGATCAGGGAGCAACCGATCCTTGACAACTCGGTGGCGTCGCTGGTCCGGACCCGGGACGACATCGATGCGGCTTATGGGCAGGCATGGGACGCCGATTGCATAATGCATGTTGGGGTGGGCGGAACGCTGGACGAGATCGTCCTGTTTGCGGGTGATGCCGTGCGAGACGCCTGATGCAGCCCTATCTGGTCTTCAGTATCACAGCGTCGCTGGGCGCTATGGGCGAGTTGGCCGGGCATGAGCGGCGCGGTTCCCTGATCTGGCCTGGCCGGTCCGCGATCCTAGGGCTTCTGGGCGCCGCGATGGGGGTCGAGCGCGGCGGCGACTTCTCGAAGTTGGACGAGCTCGGTCTGGCCGTTGCCGTGTTCGATACGGGCGCGCCCCTGCGTGACTACCACACCGTGGAAACCGTGCCCTCGGCTGCGGTGAAGCATCCCAATTCCCGCCCCGAGGCGCTTGCTGCGGCGCGGGGGCGTACCAATACGACCATTACCCTACGGGACTATCGTGCCGGGCCACTTTATGGGATCGCTGTCTGGGGGGAGGAACTCGATGCGATTGCTGCCGCCCTGAGGCGCCCCCGTTACACTCTCTATCTCGGCCGAAAGTCCTGCCCCCTCGCGGCGCCCCCCGGGGCAAAGGTCGTCGATGCCGTGTCGGCAGAGGAGGCGCTGACCCATCTGGATCTGCCGCCATGGCGCAGGCTGGATCGTCGTGGCGCACCCGTCGCCGCCAGGCTTCTTGTTTGCGGCTCGGAAGAGGGCGAGATCGTCCACGACATTCCCGGCGACCGGCGACGTCGGCATTTCACGCCCCGCCGCGTCACGGTTCGTAACGTCGAAATCGTTCCCGGAGGCGCTGGATGACCCTCTATCTCAGCCGCATCCGCCTGTCGCGCAGCCCCTCGGCCCAAGCCCTTTCGGGGTTGTTGTCGCCCCCCGTTAGCGGCCCGCGCAGATCGGCCCATCACAAGCTTCTTTGGGCCGCCTTCGCCGACGGCCCCGACCGCCGCCGGGATTTTCTCTGGCGGGACGATCACGACGGCGGCTTTCTCACGCTCTCGGAACGCCCGCCTCAGCCGATGGATCTGTTTGAGCCGCATCAAGTGAAGGACTTTGCGCCCGCCCTGGCTGCCGGAGCGCTGCTCGACTTTACCTTGCGCGCCAATGCCACGCGGATGAAACGGGGCGGAAAGCGTGTCGACGTGGTGATGGATGCGCTTTACGGACTGCCGAAAGGTGCCCGCGCATCTGAGCGCATGGTGGTGGCCGGCCGTGAAGGCAAAGCTTGGCTTGAACGGCAGGGCGAGACCGCCGGGTTTAGGGTGGTCAGAGCGGAAGCTGACGACTACGCGGCCGAGGTGCTGCCGGGCTATCGCGGTCCACGGAAGGGGCAGCCGCAATTCGGGATTGTCGATCTTTCGGGCCGGATTGAAATCGGCGATCCAGCAGCCTTCCTCGGGCAGCTTGCCCGTGGGTTCGGGCGCGCCAAGGCCTTCGGCTGCGGCCTGATGCTGATCCGGCGCGCGTCGTGAGCGAGGGAAACCTCCCGGGCCTCGCGCCGCCGCGGCCCATTGCTCTCAAGGACAGATCCTCGCTAGTGTTCGTTGAACGCGCCCAGCTCGACGTGGCAGACGGCGCTTTTGTTGCCGTCAACGCCGACGGCACGCGGACACAGATCCCTGTTGGCGGGCTGGCGGGGATCATGCTCGAGCAGGGGGCGCGGATCTCTCACGCCGCGGTGGCGCTAGCGGCCCGCGTCGGCACCCTTATCACCTGGATCGGGGAAGGGGGCGTGCGGCTCTATTCCGCCGGGCAACCGGGAGGGGCGCGCTCGGACCGGCTGCTGTGGCAGGCATCCATCGCGCTCGACGATGGCGCAAGGCTGCGGGTGGTCCGAAAGATGTTCGCACTGCGTTTCGGAGAAGATGCACCGTCGCGGCGATCGATCGATCAGTTGCGGGGCATAGAGGGCGTGCGGGTCCGTGAATCCTATACTCTCCTGGCCAGACAATACGGTGTCGACTGGAAGCGCCGATCCTATGACCCGAAGGATTGGGAAGCAGGCGATGTGCCGAACCGTTGTCTGTCTGCGGCGACAGCCTGCCTGCACGGGCTGACCGAGGCGGCGGTGCTGGCCGCAGGTTACGCTCCTGCCATCGGGTTCCTGCATACCGGCAAGCCTCTCTCTTTTGTCTATGACATCGCCGATCTCTACAAACTGGAAACCGTTGTGCCAGAAGCTTTCCGGATCGCGGGGCAGGCGGGGAAGGGCAGGCTCGACATGGCGCCGGACCGGGCCGTCCGCCTCGCCTGTCGTGACGCCTTTCGTCGTACCGGCCTGCTAAAGAGGATCATTCCTGCCATCGAGGAGGTTCTCTCGGCCGGAAACCTTCCTCGTCCCGAGCCGCCGCCCGAGGCCGTTTCTCCCGCTTTTCCCGATGCGCCGCCGACGGGCGATGCCGGCCACCGATAGTCTATGTTGGTTGTTGTCGTCTCCAACGCCCCACCGCGCCTTCGGGGCAGGCTGTCTGCCTGGTTGGTCGAGGTGCGCGCAGGGGTTTATGTCGGCGACTATTCGGCCCGGACGCGCGAGATGATCTGGGAACAGGTTCTGGCCGGGCTTGATAAGGGGGATGCCGTCATGGTTTGGAAGGCACCGACCGATCAGGGCTACGACTTTGTGACGGCAGGTCAGAACCGCAGGATGCCGGTGGATTTCGACGGATTGAAATTGGTCAGTTTCTTCCCCGAGCCACCAAGCCGATAGGCGGAAGAGGATGGTAGGCTCTTTGACATCGTGAAAATTTTTTTAGATCAACGGTTTGCAGTAAGACTGTTCCCCGCACACGCGGGGATGAACCGCCCGTAGATTTTGGATAGACGGCGTGAGCCGTCTGTTCCCCGCACACGCGGGGATGAACCGATGAATTTTGTTCCGCGAGGAGCGCCAAGGGCCTGTTCCCCGCACACGCGGGGATGAACCGCAGTCGGGCAGGAAGTCGCGCCACCGGATCGACTGTTCCCCGCACACGCGGGGATGAACCGAACAGGCTGCCGGAGACTTTCCTCCGGAATACCTGTTCCCCGCACACGCGGGGATGAACCGACGGAGGACATCTGGACGTATCACGCAAAAACCTGTTCCCCGCACACGCGGGGATGAACCGAGCCCATAGGACTCTGTGGGTCGCGCCATGATCTGTTCCCCGCACACGCGGGGATGAACCGTCAGTGTCAGTATGCGCGATGGCACTTTTGGGCTGTTCCCCGCACACGCGGGGATGAACCGGCCATCGGCAGGTTTGACCGCGTCAATCGGGCCTGTTCCCCGCACACGCGGGGATGAACCGGTCAAGGAGCCCGGGCCGTTCCTGTACATCTGCCTGTTCCCCGCACACGCGGGGATGAACCGTTCGACGACGTGGTGACCCGCGACAAGCTCGACTGTTCCCCGCACACGCGGGGATGAACCGGTCGGGAATAGGCCCGGACGCCGAGGTGAAAGCTGTTCCCCGCACACGCGGGGATGAACCGCGGTCTGACGCCGTGAAAAAGGCTGTCGATGCCTGTTCCCCGCACACGCGGGGATGAACCGGCCAGCGCGATACCAACGAACACCGCACCCATCTGTTCCCCGCACACGCGGGGATGAACCGGCGGAGGGCGACAATGGCGCCGACGAACTGACCTGTTCCCCGCACACGCGGGGATGAACCGGGAAAGCGTGGACCTACAAGGGGGCGAACGGCCTGTTCCCCGCACACGCGGGGATGAACCGGATACTGACATGCCCGCATGGAAACGAATGTCCTGTTCCCCGCACACGCGGGGATGAACCGCGCAGAGCCCACGTGCGGATCCGCAGCCTCCGCTGTTCCCCGCACACGCGGGGATGAATCGGAGGAGGGGCCGCACTCTGATAGAAAGTTCCCGTTCTCCGCGCGCCTGGGAGTGAAGCGAGAGCTTGCTAATCATTCCGAATGACTTCCGGTTGTCGTGTGCAAAAGCGTCGCGTGGCCGTGCGTCAGCGCTCAACAGATTAACTCCCTCTGATCCCCTCTCTGACCCTTCGCCCGATCTCGCCGGGCGAGGGCGCGATCCATCCGATCAGGGTGAGGAGGACGATCCAGGGCGGGATGACATTGACGATGACGGTGTCGACGCGGTCGGCGCGGAGGCGGTTCTCGGATTGCTCCTGGCGGATCTCGCGGGCGCGGGGGCGGAGGATGGAAGGCGCGTTCTCGACCTTCTGGCCCTGGACGTTCTCGGCTCCGGCCTGGACATTCGCGGCGATGTTGGGGCCGAACGGCCCCGGCAGCCCGCCGCAGCCTGCCAGCAGCAGGATCGCGAGGAGCGCCCTCATGCGCCCGACCAGCGGAACGGCGCATCGGCCGGCACGCCGTCGAGCCCCTCATGGCAGAGCTGGCGGGCCTTGTTGCGGCGGATCGCGAGGCCCCGCACGCCCTTGCCGCCCGCAAAGCGCCAGCGCGGGAGCTCGTCGCAGGCGTCGCGCAGATCGCCCGCGTTGAGCTTGCGAATGAGCGTCGAGCGCCCGGCCGCGCCGAGGCCCACGTTATAGGCCCAGTCGAGGATCGCGACATAGGTGCGGTCGGGGATACGGGCCTCGACGGGAGCCGCGATCAGCCGGTCGAGCCCGGCCTCGAACTCTGCGAGCCTCCCGGCGAACATGGCGCGGCACTCGGCGGGCGTGTAGCTGTCGCCGAGCGCCACACCGCGCGTCTCGCCGAAGCAGACGGTCGGCACGCCGACGATGTCGAGATAGGCCTCTGTCTTCAGGCCCTCATTGCCGCCGATGAAGCTGAGCGCGAGGGCGGTGGCGGCGGCGCCGCGTTTCAGGATCCTGCGCATGGGCTCACTCCATCCTCTGGGCGATCAGCCGGGCGGCGAAGGCGGCCGCGGTCACCAATGCCGAGAGCCCGGCGAAGAACCCGCGCGGGATCCCCAGCAGATCGGGCGAGGCGAGCGAGAGCCCGGCCTCGAGCCCTGACAGCAGGCCCGCGAGCAGGATGAGACGGATCGACCAGGCGCGCCGGATCAGCGCGCGCCAGTGGGGCACGAGGTGCATGGGGAAACTCCTGTGGTTGAGGGGAAAGCCCGGTCCTCAGGGCCAGGCGATCAGCGCGATCCAGATCGCCGCGGTGATGGCGCAGTAGAGGGCGCGGCTCATTTGCCGCCCCGCCACAGGCGGAAGACCTCGGCCAGGTGGCGGGGATCGCGCTTGAGCCAGAGCAGCGTGGCGGCGGCGGTTTCCAGCGCCAGCGGGCCGAGCACGGTGACGCCGACGATGGTGAGCCGCTCGGGCGTGCCCATCCAGAGCGCGATCTCGGGCCCGGCGGCATAGCCGATGGCGGCCGAGGCCAGGGTGATGCCCATGCGGGCGATCACCGCCAGCCCGTCGGTGCGGATCCAGACCAGCAGGATCGCCCCGAGGATGGCCAGCGCCGTGCGCAGCGCGCTTTCGGTGGTCTCGATCACGGCCTCACTCCCCGTCCTGCCGGCCGAACACCGCATCGGCCCGCTCCGGCCCCAGGAGCGCGTCCCACATCGGGTCCGCGCGGGCGAACCCGGCAAGGCCCACGAGGCGAAGCCGCACCGCGGAGCGCTCGGTTTCGGGCAGGGGGTCGGCCAGGGCGGCCAGGGTCCCGGGCATCCGCCCGGCCGCGAGATCCTCGGCCTCGCCCTGGGTCAGGATCCCGGCCGCGATGAGGGCCGAGGCCAGCCCGAGCCGGGTCAGCGTGGCGCTGTCGCGCCAGGCGGCCAGCTGCCCGGCCGGGTCCGGCTCGACCGGCACCCAGGCGCCATCGACCAGCGCGTGATCGGGGCCGGGCCGGAGCGGCACGTCGATGGTGCCCTCGGGATAGGTGGCCAGGATCGCGGCCGAGGGGGTGCCGATGGTCTGCCAGTAGCCGCGCTCGGGGTGGTAGAAGCCCTGTTCCATCAGACCAGCTCCGACCAGATCGTGCCGCTCCAGTTGGAGATCTGGTAGTAATGCCTCGGCGGCACGATGAAGCTGGCGCAGCTGGGGGCGCCGCTGGCGGCGATGGCGCTGATGCGCACGAAGCTCCGGTTGTCGGCCGAGACATAGATGAAGCCCGCGGCCGCGCCGCCGCCGACCCCGATGCTGACCAGGATCGGGCGCTCCGAGCTGTTCTGGTAGGTGACGCCTGCCGCGCGGACGGCCTTCACATCGGTCCAGCGCTGCCCGTGGCCGAGGCAGACCGCATCCCGCCAGGCGCCGAGCACCGCGCCGCTGACCAGTCCGGGCTCAGGGCTGCCGTCGTCCCGGGCCTGGGCGTCCGTCAGGCTTCTGTTGATGCAGATATAGGGGCTCCAGCCATAATGGTCCCTGTTGTAGGAGCGCACCCAGATGTCGCCGGCAGCCGCAGCATGCCGGAACAGACGTCGCCCCAGACGAAGCCCGCCCCGGGGAAGGACGTGAAGGGCGACCAGGTGCCGGTGATCTCGGGGCGGACCGAGATCTGCAGGGTGGAGGTGGTCTTGTTGGTGGCGACGGCCTCGAAGATCAGCGCGTATTCGTAACCGTCCTCGAACTCGGGCGTCTCCACGTTCTGGATGCTGCCCGCCTTGTCATGGCTCCAGATCGTGCCGGTCGCGCCGTCGCCGGGCCGGATCATGTCATATGGGTGCCAGCCCGGGATCACCGCGTCGGGGGCGTGGGCCAGGATCGCGGCGCGCAGGATCTCGCCGGTCACCGCGCCGTAGATGTCGGAGAGCGCATCCTTCGCCTGCGCCTCGGTCAGCGTGTTGACGCCCGAGGGGATGAAGGCGCCGGACCCGAGAGCGCCCAGCGTGATCCAGCCGCTGTTGGAGATATTGCGCATCTTCAGGGCTTTGGCGGCGGTGTCGAGCCACAGCATGCCGGGCGCGGTCTCGACCGGGGCGGTGGCGCCGGCATTGTTGCCCTGCAGGGCCAGCAGCGCGCCCTGAAGCATGGCGAAGGCCTGCGCCTTGGTGTGGCTGGCATCGAGGAGATAGGTGCTCTGGCTCATGGGAACCTCATGCGGCCTGGGTTGCGGTCACGGTCAGGCCCGTGACGGTGAGGGTGTAATCGGGGCTCTCGACGGTCAGGATCGCGCGGAAGCGGAAGGCGCGGGCCGGGAAGTCGGCGGCATCGAAGCTCTGCCAGGGGCCCCAGACAGGATCGCCCTCCGGGTCGTCATCGGTGGCCGAGACCTGCAGGTCTACATCGCCATAGGCATCCGTGGTGCCCTGCCAGGCGAGCGCGTCGGGCGGGCGCCACATCGCCGCCGCCTCCGGTCCCCAGAACAGATCCTCGCCCTCTCCGATCAGCACGTCGACGGCACTGACGAGGCGCACCGCCTGGACCCTGCCCAGATCGATCCGCCCGGCGCAGACATAGCTCGCGCGGGTCTCGCCCGGATCGAGGCTCAGGGCGTTGCCGACCACGCTGCAGCCCTCGGCCCGGCCCGGCCAGGACGGGGCCTCGGTGACGGTGGCCACGGTCGTGGTCGGGATGATCGAGGCCGCGCGCAGGGCCACGCTGCTGACCGGGCCGGGAATGCCCATCGCATCATAAGGGCGCGCGAGATAGGTGCCGGTCTTGAGCGGCAGGGTGACCGCCGCGCTCGAGGAGCTCCGCACCCGTGTCGTCAAACTGGAAGGCGCCGACGCCGCCCCGGCAGCCCCGCAGAACTGTCCCACCTGCCGGGGCAGCGGGTTCATTCGCGACTATTGGCACCCGTACTGGGACAACGGCTACACGGAGACCGACTGTACGGCCTGCGGGGGAACGGGGAAGCTGACGGCCGGAGGCGCGACCGATGGTTGAGCGCCTGCTGTCGATCCCGGAAGCGGCGCGCGCACTCGGGGTTCCGAAAGAGAGCCTGCGGCGGGCGGCCGACACCCATGGAAAGACCATCCGCATGGGGCGGGCGGTCAGACTGCATCCCGACGATCTGGAGGAATTGATCGAACTATGCCGCGTCGAGCCGCAGGTGCTCGCCTTTACTGGCGGGAAAGGAGCGACGGTCAATCCGTCTGGGAAATCCGAGACACGGGGGGCATCCGAATCTCGACCGGCGCGCGCTGCCGCGCAGATGCTGAAGCGCAGCTCGCGGCATATATCGAGCGAAAAAACCGGCCGACTGGCCCGGTTGCCGCAGATGAGTTGAGCGTGTCCATGTGCCTTGCGATCTACGCAGAAGAGCACGCGGCCCATATTTCCGCGCCAGAGCGCATCGGCTACGCGATTGAAGCACTGGATGAATTCTGGCGCGACCTGGCCGTGTCGGCCGTCTCTGGCGGAACATGTCGGCGCTATGCCAAAAGCCGGGTGAGGCGTTTCAAGGACGGCAGTACTTGCCCGATAAGCCCGGGCACGATCCGCCGCGAGCTGAACGTCCTGCAGGCCGCCATCAACTATTGCCACGGCGAGGGCTATCTCATTACCGCGCCGAAGGTGGTTCTTCCTGTCCGTCCTGATCCGGTCGAGAGGTTCCTGACCCGCCAGGAGGCCGCCTGGCTGATCCGCGCCGCGCGCAATCTCCGCAGAGACGGACGCCATCTTGCCGATTTCATCCTGCACGGCCTCTATACGGGCAGCCGGAAGGACACGATCCTCGGCATGCATTTCGACACGCCCAGCGTTTCCGGCGGCCATGTCGACACCGTGCGAGGTATTCTCTACCGCAAGCCGATGGGCAAGGCCGAGACGAAGAAGCGGCAGCGTCCCGCCCGGCTGCCGCCGCGCTATCTCGCGCATCTCCGGCGCCAGGCCGCGAACGGGCGGCGATTCGTGGTCCAGGACTGCGACGGATACAGGGTCGGCGACATCCGGAAGGGCTGGGCGCGGGCGGTTCGGCTGGCCGAGGAGCTGGCGGCCGGGCAGGGGATCGAGATCGATCTCACCATGCCCGACGGCAAGGGCGGCCGGAAATACATCACGCCGCATGTCCTGAAACACACGGCGATCACCTGGGCGCTTCAACGCGGTGCGTCGATCTGGGACGCTGCCGGGTATTTCTCGACCAGCCCCGAGACGATCCAGCGGGTCTATGGGCACCATGCACCGGACCATATGCAGAGCGCGGTCGAGGCCATGGATCGCCGCACTTGAGCTTCAATCCGCACCGAAACCGCACCGAAGGCGAATTCACAAGAGGAGAAGTGAGGCGTAACTATCTGATTTTTCTGGCGCACCCGAGAGGATTCGAACCTCTGGCCTCTGCCTTCGGAGGGCAGCGCTCTATCCAGCTGAGCTACGGGTGCTTCGGGGCGCCTTTTAGCGTGGCCCCGCGCGGGACGCAATGACCCATCCGCATCCCGGAGGCACTCTTTTTGCGCGCGCCCATACGCTCGGGGCCGGGGCGTCGCGAGGCCGGGCCTTCGCCTTGCGCGAATTCAGGGAGGAGCGGTGGCGGAGACGGGCGAATTGTCGCAAAGACGTGGACAAACTCCCGCTGCGTCACCAAAGTGACCCTTTGACTGTTTGTCCAGATGGAACCTGCGATGCCCGCGTCCAAGATCCTGTCCAAGACCGTGACCCATACCGAGATCTCATCCGGTGCCAAGACCGACGAGCCGCCGCAAAGCCCGGCGCGCCGGAGCGCTCTGAAGACCCTCGCCGCCGCTGCGGGGGGCGCCAGCCTGCCGCTCTGGGCGCGCTATGCCGAGGCCCAGAGCGCCGCGCCGATCCGGATCGGCTTTCAGATGCATGCGACCGGTATCGGTGCCGCCTATGGGCGCTGGTACAACCGCACCACCGAGGCCGCGCTGCGGCTGATCAACGAGGCGGGCGGCATCAACGGGCGCCCGGTCGAGCTGGTCACCGAGGATGATGGCACCGATCCCAAGCGCGGCGCCGAGGTGGTCGAGAAATTCGCCACCCAGCATCGCTGCGATGTCGGCTATGGCACGCTTTTCAGCCATGTGGTGATGAGTTCGGCGCCCCGCGCGGGCGAGCTGAAGCTGCCTTATTTCGTGGTCTCCGAGGGCCATCACCTTGCGTCGGGGGCACTCAATCGCTGGACGCTGCAGCCCGGCATCACCGATGTCAAAAGCCAGGTGCTGGCGATGGCGCCCTTCGTGCGCGAGAAACTCGGGCGCAAGGTCACGATGATCTTCCCCGATTACGCCTTCGGCCATGACCATCGCGATTTCTTCACCCAGGCGATCGAGGCCCAGGGCGGCGAAGTGGTGGCGAAGCTGGCGATCCCGCCCAGCGAGACCTCCTTCACCAAGTATTTCCCGAAGATCCCGCGCGAGACCGAGGTGATCTACCATGTCATGGTCGGCCCGTCGGTCCTGACCTTCGTCAAGGAGATGGGCGAGTTCTTCGGCCCGTCGCGGCCCGAGATCTTCGGCTTCATCGACAGTCTCGAGGCGGTCGATCTGCAAAGCCCGGGGCTCGAATTCCTCGAGGGCACCTATTTCTGGGAGGGCATGCCGCGCTACGTGCAGCCCGGCCAGACCGAGTATGACCGCCATTACCGCGAGGCCATCGGCCTTGACGAGAATGGGGCGCTGGCCGCCGATCCCCGCGATGTCTCGGCCTATGCCCATATGTTCGGCTGCTGGGAGACGCTTTACGTCATCAAGGCCGGGATGGAGGCCTGCGGCTATCGCGGCCCCGACGACCGCGCAGCACTGGTCGAGGCGGTCGAGGCGATGACCGAGATGCCGCTGTCGAACGCGCATCCGCAGGGCGCCAAGCTGTTCAACGGCAAGACCCACCAGGTCTTCGGGCCGCAATATATCTCGAAGGTCGAGAACGGGCGGCTGAACGTGCTGGAGGAGACCCCGATCGAGGCGGGCTTCTATCCCGACGAGGTCGACTACACCACCCAATCCCTCTAGTCCCGCCTCCGGGCGCGTCCGCCGCGCCCGGTCCTTCCCTGCCTTCTCCCCGGAGCCCGTATGGAATTCGGTCCACATCTGATGCTTGCCGTTCTGGAAGGGGCGGTCACCGCCGCCGTGCTGGCGCTGATGGCCTCGGGGCTCAGCCTCGTCTTCGGGGTGATGCGCGTCGTCAATGTCGCCCATGGCCAGTTCTTCATGCTGGGCGCGGTGCTGGCCTGGGCGGTGTCCTCGGCTCTGGGCGGCGGGGCCTGGGGCTTTGTCGCGGCGCTTGTGCTGGCGCCGCTCATCGCCGGGGCGCTGGCGGTCGCGGCCGATCTGACGGTGCTCAAGAGGGTGGGCTACGACCCCGAGCGGACCATTGTCGCCACCATCGGGCTGCTCTACATCCTGCAGCAGGCCGCGCTCATGACCTACGGTCCCGAGGCCCGGCCGGTCGCGCCGCCCTTCAATACCCGGCTGGCGCTGCCCTGGGTCGAATTCGGCCCGGACGGGCCCGGCCTGATCTGGCCCTGGGGGTTGTCGATCACCTCCTACAAGCTGTTCGTGATGGCCGCCGCTGCCGCCGTGCTGGCCGGGCTCTGGCTGCTGATGAGCCGGACCCGGATCGGGCTGGTGATGCGTGCGACCCAGCTTGACGGCGAGACCGCGCAGGCCTTCGGCATTCCGGTCGGCCGGGTCTATGCCGGGGTCTTCGGTTTGGGGGCGGCGCTGGCCGCGCTTGCCGGCGTGCTGATCGTGCCGATCCAGCAGGCGCATTACCTGATGGGGGGCGAGGCGCTTCTGCTATCCTTCATCGTGGTCATCATCGGCGGGCTCGGCAGCCTCGGCGGCACCGTGATCGCGGCGCTGCTGATCGGTCTGTCCGACGGCATCGTCTCGGTCTTCTTCTCGCCGACGCTGGCCAAGATCCTCGCCACGCTGCTGGTCGCGCTGGTGCTGGTGTTCCGGCCCGAGGGCCTGATGGGCAAGGCCGCGCGATGAGGGGCGGGCGCATCATCGGGCTGCATCTGGGGTTGGTCGCGCTTCTCTTCGCGCTGAACTTCGTTCTGCCCGCCTACAGCCATGGCAACATCGCCCGGGTGATGGTGCTGGCGACCTATGCGATGGGGTACAACATCCTCTTCGGCTATACCGGGCTTCTGAGCCTCGGCCATGCGATGTTCTTCGCCGCGGGCATGTACGGGCTCGCGATGCCGATGACCTATCTGGGGCTCGGGGCGGGGCCTGCCTTTCTGAGCGGTCTCGGCGCGGCGGCGTTGCTGGCGCTGGGCGTCGGACTTCTGGCGCTGCGCACGACGGGTGTGGCCTTCATGATCGTGACGCTGATGTTCTCGCAGGCGGGCTGGCTGACGATCCTGCTGGCCGGGCGCTGGACCCGGGGCGACGAGGGCGTGGTGATCCCGCAGGCCGGGCGGGTGCTGCTGGGGCTCGACCTGACCACCCCCCAGGCCCGCTATCTGGCGGCGCTGGCGCTGTTCTCGGCGGTGCTCTTCGGCACGCTCTGGCTGATGCGCCAGCCGATGGGGCGGGTGCTGGTCGCGATCCGCGAGAACGAGGACCGGGCCGCACTTCTGGGCTATGACACCTTCCGCCACAAGCTGGGGGCGGTGGTGCTGTCGGGCACGGTTTCGGGCGCCGCGGGCGCGGCCTACGGGCTTCTCTTCGGCTATGCCGGGGCCAGCTTCGCCGAGGTGCAATATTCGATCTTTCCGCTCCTCTGGGTGCTTCTGGGCGGCGCGGGCACCGTGATCGGGCCGTTTCTCGGCACGCTCTTCATGTTCTACCTGATCGATCTGTCCTCGGGGCTCACGCCGGCCTACATGCTGGTCGCGGGCGTCGCGCTGGTGGCTCTGACGCTGTTCGCGCCGCAGGGGCTGGCGGGCGAGATCCGGCGCCGCTGGTGGCGGGGCCTGCCATGAGCGCGCTGCTGTCGACCCGGGCGCTGTCGCGCAGCTTCGGCGGGTTGCGCGCCGTCCATGAGGTCGATCTCGATCTCGGCCTTGGCGAGGTCCGGGCGCTGATCGGGCCCAATGGCGCGGGCAAGACCACCTTGGTGTCGATGCTGATCGGCCGGGTCGCGCCGTCGTCGGGGCGTATCCTCTTCGACGGGCAGGACATCACCCGGCTGCCCGCCCATGCCCGGGTGCGGCTGGGGCTGGCCTATACCTTCCAGATCACCTCGGTCTTCGCCCGGCTCCCGGTCGCCGAGAATGTCGCGCTGGCCGCCCGCCGCAGGTTCGGGCGCGACCGCGCTGCCGTCGCGCGCGAGATCGCCCGGACGCTCGACCGGGTCGGGCTGACCGGCCGCGACGACAGCGCGGCGGGCGATCTGAGCTATGGCCATCAGCGCCTGCTGGAACTTGCCATGGGGCTGGCGCAGGCGCCGCGACTGCTGATCCTCGACGAGCCGACCCAGGGTCTTGCCGAGACCGAGATCGCGGCCTTCAAGGCGCTGGTCCGGGATCTCGCGGGCGAGACCGCGATCCTGCTGATCGAGCATAACATGGGCGTCGTGATGGAGCTGGCCGACCGCATCACCGTGCTCGATGCCGGTCGGGTGCTGGCCGAGGGGCCGCCCGCCGCGATCCGGGCCGATGCCAGGGTGCAGGCCGCCTATCTGGGAACCGCGATCGATGCTTGAGCTGAGGGATGTCGCGGCGGGCTACGGGCCGGTCCGGGTGCTGCGCGGGCTCAGCCTGACCGTCAGGCCGGGCGAGATCACCTGTCTTCTGGGCCGGAACGGCGCGGGCAAGACCACGGCGATGAAGGCGATCATGGGGCTTCTGCCGCTCTCGGCGGGCCGGGTGCTGCTGGAGGGCGAGGATATCGGCCGGCTGCCCGCCCATGAGGTGCCGCGCCGGGGGATCGGCTATATCCCGCAGGGGCGGCGGCTGTTCTCGGAACTGACGGTGGCGCAGAATCTCGAGATCGGGCTGATGTGCCGCCGGAGCCCGCCGGAGGTTCTGGACCATGTGCTGGAGATGTTCCCGCGGCTGGCCGACCGGATGGGCCAGCGCGCCGGAACCCTGTCGGGCGGCGAGCAGCAGATGCTGGCCACCGCCCGCGCGCTTTGCCTCGAGCCCCGGGTGCTCTTGCTCGACGAGCCGACCGAGGGGCTGCAGCCCTCGATGATCGCGCTGCTGCGCGACAGGGTGGTTGCGCTGCGCGCGGCGGGCGTGGCGATCCTGCTGGTGGAACAGAGGCTCGAGGCGGTGCAATCGGTCGCCGACCGGGTGGTGATCCTCGAGAACGGCGCGGTCAGGGCCGAGGCCGATGCCGCAGGGTTGCGCGCCGATCCCGGCTTCCTACGGCGTGAACTTGGTGTATGAGCCCTTTCTGATCAGTCAATTGCGCTTTGATGTTGGCCCGAAACATGAAGTGTCTCGGGCAGGCGCTGCCTCGTCCTGGCGCTTGCGCGGAATTGCCTTGGCGGGCGAAGGCGCCTAGGGAACGGTCATAACGCAGTATCCGGAGGCCGCCCGCATGACCGACCCGATCCGCACCACGCTTGACGTGCTTCTGGAGATCCTGTCGCCGCTGAAAGGGCGGCGCGTGCTCGATATCGGCTGCGGCCGGGGCGGGCTGGCCGCGCCCTTCCGTGCCGCCGGGGCCGACTGGCGCGGGCTCGAACCCTTTCCCCAGGCGGCCGGCGTGCCCGGCATCGACATGGCCCAGGCCGAGGCGATGCCCTATCCGGACGCGGCCTTCGACATCGCGGTCATCGTCAATGCGCTACATCACATCCCGGTCGAGGCGATGGGAGATGCGCTGGCCGAGGCGGCGCGGGTGATCGCACCCGAGGCGATGCTGGTCGTGATCGAGCCCCGGGTCGAGGGCGATCTGAGCCAGGTGATCGCGACAGTCGATGACGAGACCGGGATCCGCAACGCGGCTCAGGCGGCGCTGGATGGGGCGGCGGCGGCGGGGGTGCTGACCGAGACCCGGGCCTTCGACTATGTCCGGCGCGAGACCTATGAGGATTTCGACGCCTTTCTGGGCCGGATCTCGTCCTTTGCGCCCGAGCGCGGTGCACTGCCTCCGGATCTGACCGCGGCCCTGCGCGCGGCCTTCCGCGCCCGCGCGGGGCGCGAGGGCGCAGCCTTCACCCTGACACAACCGATGTCGGTCCGGCTGTTCCGGCGCGGCCCGGCGGCGGGTTAGGGCCGGAGCAGCCGGGGCCGGGGCTCGGGGCGGGATGTCGCAATCAGGGCCGGGAGACCGGCCCTGCTTCGCCGGGTTCCGGCCGGCGGGGCAAGCTGCCGGCGACGCAAGGCGACGCTGAGGGTCGGGCAAGCCGTCGGGGCTTTTCTCGACTGTCCCGGGGCCCGGCCGTCATCGGGGCACGGATCAGGCAAAAATCGGGGCGGGACGGATGGCGGGGCCTCCATAAGGGGCATGCCGCGGAACGTGAGGCGCCTTGAGGGGCAAGACCCGGCGCAGAGCCCGGGCGGGTGGGCCAGGCTCCGAAGGATGTTCCCTCGTCCCGCCTGCCTTCGCCGGTCCCGGGGAATTTCCGCGCGATGCAGCGGCGGCGGCGTCCGGCCCGATGCTTGTCGCCCCGATCTGCCGACAGCCCATGGCCAAAGCAGGTGCGCCAGGAAGAGCGATGGCAGGACAGCACGGGCAACCCCTGAGGCTTGCGACGTGGCACGCGCTCTGCGCCCCCGGGTCGGGGGACCGCCTTCAACGCTCTGCGCCGGGCGCCGGACATCCCGATGAGGGGGCGCGTGCCGCGGCCCAGACCCCGTCCGCCAGAAGCTCGCCCACCACGGCGCGCAGGGTCTCGGCCACGGCCTCCTGGGCGCGGGTCACCGGCCGCGCGTCCGGCCGGATCAGCCAGGCGCCGCGCCAGAGGCCCGGTGCCTCTATCCGGCTGACGGTCAGCGCGCCGGTCCCGGCCTCGGGTGCGACCGCGTGCCAGGGCAGGACCGATGCCCCGAACCCCGCCGCGACGAGGTTCTTGATATTGGCGTAGGAGTCGATCTCGACGGCCAGCTCGGCCGCGATGCCCACGCCGGACAGCTCGGCGTCGATCATCCGGCGCAGCCCATGCGCCCGGCTCGGCAGGACCAGAGGCACGCCCTCGAGCGCGGCCAGCGCGATCTCGGGCGGGGCGCGCCGGTCTGGCGGCCAGAGCACGACCAGTTCCTCTTCCAGCAGCGGGTCGCAGGCCAGCCCGGGATCGGCGGGCGCCTCGTAGAGCACCGCCAGATCGACCCGGCCCTCCGACAGCCACCCGGCGACGAAGCCGCTCATAGCCTCGGCGATCTGCAGCGTGATCTGGGGATAGCGCTCGCGCAGCGCCTCGATCAGCGGCACCGCCAGCAGTCCGCCGATGGTGCCTGTCAGCCCGATCGCGACCCGGCCCGACGGGTCGGTCTCGAGGCTTCGGATCTCGGCCTCGGTCCGCGCCACCTCGGCCAGGATCGAGCGTGCCCGTCGCGCCAGGATCTCGCCCGCCTCGGTCGGCACGACCCCGGTCGGCCGGCGCAGCAGCAGCCGCGTGCCGAGCTGACCCTCGAGGTTGCGCACATGCAGCGAAAGCGCCGGCTGGGCGACGTTCAGCGTGCCCGCGGCCCCGGTGATCGAGCCGCGTTCGACGATTTCGAGGAAATAGCGCAGCTGCCGCAGATCCATGCCCATGCCCGAAAGCTCCAGCCTTCAGGTCATATAGAAAACATATGACGGTCAGGCAAAGAATATATTTGCATGATGGTTTGGCTCTGGCTCTTCTGACTGAAACGCCCAAGGCAGGACCCCATGCAGACCGACCCCCATCAGGACATCCGCGACGCCATCCGCGCGCTTTGCGCGACCTTCCCGCCCGAATACCACCGCCGCATCGACGAGGAGCGCGGCTATCCCGAGGCCTTCGTGCAGGCGCTGACCGAGGCGGGCTGGATGGCGGCGCTGATCCCGGAAGAGTATGGCGGCTCGGGGCTCGGGCTGACCGAGGCCTCGGTGATCATGGAAGAGATCAACCGCTCGGGCGGCAATTCGGGCGCCTGTCACGGCCAGATGTACAACATGACGACGCTGGTCCGGCACGGCTCGGAAGAGCAGCGCCGCCGCTACCTGCCGAAGATCGCGGCGGGCGAGCTGCGGCTGCAGTCGATGGGGGTGACCGAGCCCACCACCGGCACCGACACCACCCGGATCAAGACCACGGCGGTCAGGAAGGGCGACCGCTATGTCATCAATGGCCAGAAGGTCTGGATCAGCCGGGTCCAGCATTCCGACCTGATGATCCTTCTGGCCCGCACGACGCCGCTGGCCGAGGTCGCGAAGAAATCCGAGGGCCTGTCGATCTTCCTCGTCGATATCCCCGAGGCAATGGGCTCGGGCATGACGGTGCAGCCGATCCCCAACATGGTCAATCACGAGACCAACGAGCTGTTCTTCGACAATCTCGAGATCCCGGCCGAGAACCTGATCGGCGAGGAGGGGCAGGGGTTCAGATACATCCTGACCGGGCTCAATGCCGAACGCACGCTGATCGCGGCCGAGTGCATCGGCGACGGCTACTGGTTCACCGACAAGGTCAGCGCCTATGTCCGCGAACGCCAGGTCTTCGGCCGCCCGATCGGGCAGAACCAGGGCGTGCAGTTCCCGATTGCCGAGGCCTTCATCGAGGTCGAGGCCGCCAGCCTGATGCGCTTCGAGGCCTGCCGGATGTACGATGCCGGTCAGCCCTGCGGTGCCCAGGCCAACATGGCCAAGTATCTCGCGGCAAAGGCGTCGTGGGAGGCCGCCAATGCATGCCTGCAATTCCATGGCGGCTTCGGCTTTGCCTGCGAATACGATGTCGAACGCAAGTTCCGCGAGACCCGGCTTTACCAGGTGGCGCCGATCTCGACCAATCTCATCCTCAGCTACGTGGCCGAACACGTGCTGGGCCTGCCGAGGTCGTTCTGATGCGCCCGCTCGACGGCATCGAGGTGGTCGCGGTCGAGCAGGCCGTGGCCGCCCCCTTCGCCACCGCCCGGCTGGCCGATGCGGGCGCCCATGTCGTCAAGATCGAGCGGCCCGGCGGCGATTTCGCGCGCGGTTATGACGATGCCGCGGCCGGGCAATCCAGCTATTTCGTCTGGCTCAATCGCGGCAAGGAGAGCCGGACGCTCGATCTGGCCTCCGAGGTCGGGCGCGCGGCGCTGGCGGATCTGCTGGCCGGGGCCGATGTGCTGGTTCAGAACCTCAAGCCCGGCGCGCTGGCCCGGCTCGGGTTTTCCGACGCGGTGCTGGCGCGGGATTATCCGCGGCTGATCTCCTGCGCGATCTCGGGCTATGGCACCGAGGGGCCGCTGGCCGACCGCAAGGCCTATGATCTGCTGATCCAGGCGGAATCGGGACTGTCCTCGATCACCGGCGGGCCCGGGGAACCGGCGCGGGTCGGCGTCTCGGTCGTCGACATCGCGACCGGGGCCACGGCGCATGCCGCGATCCTCGAGGCGCTGATCCGGCGCGGCGCGACCGGGCAGGGGGCGCGGATCTCGATTTCGATGTTCGACGTGATGGCCGAATGGCTGACCGTGCCGCTTCTGAACCACGAGGCCGGGCGTCCGCCGGGGCGGGTGGGGC
Source organism: Rhodovulum sp. HP10 (assembly GCF_047553435.1). NCBI lineage: Bacteria > Pseudomonadati > Pseudomonadota > Alphaproteobacteria > Rhodobacterales > Paracoccaceae > Rhodovulum > Rhodovulum sp. HP10. The sequence continues at coordinate 391,487 of NZ_CP180201.1, read as the reverse complement.
TCGCGCATCCCTCTATTGCGCCCTATGGGGCGTTCCAGCCGAAGGACGGGCGCCCGATCCTGATCTCGGTCCAGAGCGACCGCGAATGGCGCCAGCTGGCCGAGGGGGTTCTGGGCGCGCCCGGGCTTGGCACGGATCCGCGCTTCGCGACCAATGTGGCGCGGGTCCGGAACCGCGCCGAGACCGACCGGATCGTCGCTGCCGCCTTCGCCCGGCACAGCGCCGCCGAGGCCGAGGCCGCGCTGGTCGCCGCCGATATCGCCTTTGCCTCGGTCAATGACATGGCCGGGCTCTCGGCCCATCCGCATCTGCGCCGGATCGAGGTCGACAGCCCCAACGGCCCGGTCGCGATGCCCGCGCCCGCCGCCCGCGTCGAGGGCGAGACGCGCCATTACGGCCCTGTGCCCGCGCTCAGGCCCCGGGAGGACTGAATGGATCTCGATATCGAGCATCTGCGCGGCTGGATCGGCCGCGAGGACAGCGCGACCGAGCGGCTGAGCGCCGATCTGGTGCGCCGCTTCGCCGCCACCTTCGACCAGCGCTGGCCGCTGAAACAGGGGGCCGAGGCGCCGCCGCTGATCCATCTCTGTCTTGCCCAGCCCACGGTGGCGGGCGCGGGGCTGGGCGAGGACGGCCATCCGGCGCGGGGCGGCTTCCTGCCGCCGGTGCCGCTGCCCCGGCGGATGTGGGCGGGCGGCGCGTTCCGCTTCCACACGCCGCTCCGGATCGGCGACAGTGTCACCCGGCGCTCGACCATCACCGATGTCGCGCTGAAACAGGGCCGCTCGGGGCCCCTGCTGTTCGTGACGGTCGAGCACAGGATCCTCGCCCGCGGCCGGCTCGCGCTGACCGAGCGGCAGGATCTGGTCTATCGCGCCGCCGCCCCGTTCAGGCCCTCGACGGCGGACCCGGCGGCCGAAGGCAGCTCGGTCAGGCGTCTGACCCCGGGGCCGGTGCTGCTGTTCCGCTATTCGGCGCTGACCTTCAACGGCCACCGCATCCATTACGACCGGTCCTATGCCTGCGAGGTCGAGGGCTATCCGGGGCTTGTCGTGCACGGGCCGTTGCAGGCGACGCTGCTTGTGCAATTCGCGACCGAGCTGAAGGGGGCCTGCCCGTCGCGCTTTGCCTTCCGCAGTGTCTCGACCGTGTTCGACACCGCCGACATGGAGCTGCATGCCAGTTCCGAGGGCGACAGCCTGCGGCTCTGGAGCGCGCAGGCGGGCGGCCCGGTGGCGATGGAGGCGACCGCCAGCTGGTAGCGGGTCAGTGCCCGTCCCGCGTCGCACCGTTTTTTCTCGTGGCGGGGCGCGGGGCGCAACTGATCTCTGGTCATTCGCCGGCGCGCGCAGTAGCTGGAGGCCGGGAGGTTGCTGCCGCGCGTGGGCGGGACGCAGGCCAGTCAGGTCCAGTCCAGGCCCGTGCGCTGTGCGCAGTGCCCTCCGTCGGGAGCCGGCCCGGAATTGGCGGTGTCACCGCGTCCCGGATGATGGTAGAACTGGATTCAACCGGAACGGGAAACGAGTGAAGCCTTGACCGAGGATGCCAAGCCCGAGACCGCCTCTGCCGGGCGGTGGGTGCGCCTGCGGGCGGTCTTCCCCTATGTACTGGCCGCCGGGCTGTTCGTTCTGGGGCTTTTCGCGCTGTACCGGCTGCTGGCCCCGGTCGATTTCACCGATGTGGTGGCGCAGGTGCGCGCCACGCCCTGGTCGACGGTCGGTCTTGCCCTGGCGGCGACGGCGGCAAGCTATGTCTCGCTCGTGGGCTATGACTGGTCGGCACTGCGCTTCATCGGCAAGCCGCTGAACTTCCCGGTGGTGCTGGCGGGCGGGTTCATGGCCTATGCCTTCGGCAATACCATCGGGCTGTCGGCGGTCTCGGGCGGGGCGGTGCGCTGGCGGATCTATTCGGCGCTGGGGCTCGACGGCTATGACGTGGCCGCGGTATCGACCTTCGCGGCGGTCTCGTTCGGGGTCGCGGCAACGCTGGTCGGGCTCGGCGCGCTGGCCGTGCATCCCGGAGCGCTGGTGGCGATCCTGCCCTTCGCCCATGGCACGGTCCGGACGCTGGCGCTGGGCGGGATGGCGGTGATCGCGCTGCCGCTGCTCTGGGCCTCGGTCCGGCAGCGCCAGCTCCGGCTCGGCCGCTTCACCCTGCGCGCGCCCGTGCCGCGCGATCTGGCGGCGCAGCTGGTCTTCTGTCTCGGCGATATCGGCTTCGCCGCCGCCACGCTCTATCTGCTTCTGCCCGCGAACGATCTCGGCTTTGCCACCTTCCTCGCGCTGTTCGCGGCGGCGACCATGGCCGGGGTGCTCAGCCATGTGCCGGGCGGCATCGGGGTCTTCGAGGCGGTGGTGATCGCGGCGATGCCCGCCTCGACGCCGGTATCCGCGGTGGCGGCGTCGCTCCTGCTTTACCGGCTGATCTATTTCCTCGTGCCCTTCTTCCTCGCGCTGCTCGCGCTGGCGGGCTACGAGCTGTTCCGCTCGGCCGGAGGGCGCCTGCCGCGGGGCCAGTGGGGCCGCGCGCTGGCCGCCGTCGATCCGGCCTTCCGCGCTGTCGAACGGATCGCGCCGATGGTGCTGGGTACCATGATCCTCGGGGCCGGGCTCTGGATGAGCGTCGCCTCGATCCTGCCGCCCGCCACCGAAGCCGCGCGCGCCGCCGAAGAGCTGTTCCCGCTCCCGTTCATCGAGGGCTCGGCGCTGGCTTCCAGCGTGATCGGCTCGGCGCTGGTGCTGATCTCCTTCGGGGTGATGCGCCGCGCGCTGGCGGCGTTCTGGCTGGCCGTCGCGGTGATGGAGGCGGGGGCGGCGGTGGCGCTGGTACAGGGGGTCGATCTCGACCGCGCGGTGCTGCTGGCGACCGGCGCGCTGCTGCTGCTGCCCTTCCGCCATGCCTTTCACCGCCACACCATGCTGAGCCATGCCACGCTGACCCCGGCCTGGGGCGCGCTGACCGTGGCGCTGATCGCGGGCTTCGGCTTCGTGCTGTTCTTCGCGCATAAGGACACGCCCTATGCGCATGAGCTCTGGTGGCAGTTCGCGGTGAACGAGCGCGCGCCGCGGGCGTTGCGGGCGGGGTTGCTGGGCAGCCTCGTTCTGGGGCTGGGGGCGCTTCTGATCCTGTTGCGCACGCCCCGGGTCACGGCGGTGCCGCCGGCCGGGGAGGATCTGGAGCGGGCGGGGCGCATCGCGGCGGGCGGCGACAACCCCGATGCGGGCTTCGCGCTGACCGGCGACAAGTCGATTCTGGTGTCGGATGACGGCCGCGCCTTCGTGATGTTCGCGGTGTCGGGGCGGTCCTGGATCGCCTATGGCGGCCCGGTCGGGCCTGCCGATGCCGCCGAGGACGTGGCCTTCGCCTTTGTCGACGCGGCCCGGCGCGCGGGTGCGCGGCCCGCCTTCTACGAGGTCCGGGCCGCCGATGTGCCGATCATGCTCGATCTGGGACTGTCGCTGCACAAGATGGGCGAGGAGGCGGTAGTCGATCTGACCGCGTTTTCGCTTGAGGGATCGGCGCGAAAGAAGCTTCGGGCGGCGCATGCCCGGGCGCTGCGGGACGGCTTGTCGCTGGACTGGGCCGAGCCGCCCCATGCGCCCGCTTTCCTGGCCGAGCTCGGGGTCGTGTCCGAGGCCTGGCTTTCGGCCAAGCGGGCGCGCGAGAAGGGGTTTTCGGTCGGCCGCTTCGATCCCGGCTGGCTGAACCGCTGGCCGGTGGCGACGGTGCGCCAGGACGGCCGGGTGGTGGCATTCGCCAATGTGCTGGTCACCGACAGCCGGGCCCAGGCCGCCATCGATCTGATGCGCCATGTCGAGGATGCCCCCTCCGGCACCATGGAGTTCCTGTTCACCGCGCTGATGCTGCGGCTGAAGGAAGAGGGCCATGCCGCCTTCTCGCTGGGAATGGCCCCGCTCTCGGGGCTGAGCCCCGAACGCAGCCGCAGGCTCTGGGACCGCTTCGGCGCGCTGATCTACCGCCATGGTCGCAGCTTCTACAATTTCGAGGGGCTGCGCGCCTTCAAGGCCAAGTTCGATCCCTACTGGCGGCCGCGCTATCTGGCCGCGCCCACGACGCTGCCGCCGCTCCTGACGCTGGCCGATGCGGCCCGGCTGATCGGCGGCCGCCACGAACGCCGTTATAACGAGCGCCGCCAGACCGTGCGTCGCAAGGCGGATCGCGGCGAAGAGGCCTGAGCGCGCCTTGGTCCGGCCGTGGCCGGGTCTGCGATTCGAGGCAGGTCTCCTTCCCCATTCTGGCATGCCATTTCATCATGCCCTCCGAAGAAGATTAAATTTCAGGCATTCGCCGTTTTTTGGGCGCTGCGGCATCCTGCCGGACCGCGCCTGACCCTCCTGATCCGGCAGCGCTGGGGCAAAGTGACCGCGGGACGCGGCGACAGGATGCCCGCGGGACGGAACAAGGAGGTTCAACTTGCTTGGAATAAAGAAGACTTTCGCCATGCTCATGCTGTCGGCGGGGCTGGTCTCGGCGCAGGGGGCGCTGGCCCAGGGCACGCTGCGGATCGGCATGACCGCGGCCGACATCCCGCTGACCACCGGCCAGGCCGATCAGGGCGGCGAGGGCATGCGTTTCATGGGCTACACGGTCTATGACTCGCTTGTCGAATGGGACCTGAGCTCGGCCGACAAGCCCTCGACGCTGATCCCAGGGCTTGCCACCGAATGGGCGGTCGATGCCGAGGACAAGACGAAATGGATCTTCAGGATCCGCGAGGGCGTCACCTTCCATGACGGCTCGGAGTTCACCGCCGAAAGCGTGGTCTGGAACCTCGACAAGCTGCTCGATGACAGCTCCGAGCAATACGACCCGCGCCAGGCGGCGCAGGGCAAGTCGCGGATCCCGGCCGTCGCGAGCTATCGCGCCATCGACCCGCTGACGCTCGAGATCACCACCAATACCCCCGATGCCACGCTGCCCTATCAACTGGCCTGGATCCTGATGTCCTCGAAGGCCAACTGGGAGGCCCATGACAAGGACTGGGAAAAGGTCGCGATGGAGCCCTCGGGCACCGGTCCCTGGAAGCTCGAGGAATTCGTGCCGCGCGAACGCGCCGAGATGGTGCCCTTCGCCGAATACTGGGACGAGACCCGTGTGCCGAAGCTCGACAAGCTGGTGCTGATCCCGCTGCCCGAGCCCAATGCCCGCGCGGCCGCTCTTCTGTCGGGACAGGTCGACTGGATCGAGGCGCCCGCGCCCGACACCATCCCGGCGATGCGGGCGAACGGCTTCGTGATCTCGTCGAACACCTATCCGCATAACTGGACCTGGCATCTGTCGCGGCTGGAGGGCTCGCCCTGGAACGACATCCGCGTGCGCAAGGCCGCGAACCTGGCCATCGACCGCGAGGGGATGGGCGCGCTTCTGGGCGGTCTGATGGTGCCCGCCAAGGGCTTCCTGCCGCCCGGCTCGCAATGGTTCGGCAATCCGAGCTTCGATGTGCGCTACGATCCCGAAGAGGCGAAGAAGCTGCTGGCCGAGGCGGGCTACGGCCCCGACAAGCGGCTGAAGGTCAAGGCGCTGATCTCGCCCTCGGGCTCGGGCCAGATGCTGCCGCTGCCGATGAACGAATACATCCAGCAGAACCTGGCCGAGGTCGGCATCGATGTCGAGTTCATGGTGGTCGAGTGGAACCAGATGATCAATCTCTGGCGCGCGGGCGCGGCCGATCCGGCGGTCGAGGGCAGCCAGTCGATCAACTTCACCTATTTCATCCAGGACCCGTTCACCGGGCTGATCCGGCATCTCGCCTGCGATCTGATCGCGCCGAACGGCACCAATTGGGGCCATTACTGCGATCCCGGGATGGAAGAGCTGTTCAACCAGATCCGCACCACCTTCGATCCGGCCGAACAGGATGAGGTGATGCGCAGGACGCATGAGAAATTCGTCGATGACGCGCTGTTCCTGATGGTGACCCATGACGTGGCGCCGCGCGCCCTGAGCCCGCGGGTCAAGGGCTTCGTGCAGGCGCAGAACTGGTACCAGAACTTCTCGTCGATCACGATGGAGTAGCGGCCCGCCCGGGCCTCGATGCCCCGCCGCCCGTCGGCGGCGGGGCGTTTCCCCAAGGAAAAAGTGACCCCCATGTTCAGCTATCTTCTCAGGCGCCTGATCCTCGTGCTGCCGGTGGCCTTCGGCGTCTCGGTGATCTGCTTCCTGCTGGTCCAGATCGCGCCCGGCGACCCGCTGACCGCGATCATGCCGGTCGATGCCACGGCCGAGGAACAGGCGGCGATGCGCGCGGCCTACGGGTTGGACAAGCCCCTGCCGGTGCAATACGCGATCTGGGTCGGCAACCTCGCGCAGGGCGATATGGGCCGCTCGATCGCGACCGGGCGCCCGGTCGCGGCCGAGGTCTTCGGCGCTGTGCAGAATTCGCTGCTGCTCGCGCTCAGCGCCGCCGTCATCGCCTTTCCCATCGGCATCTTCCTCGGCTTTCTGGCCGGCTATTTCCGCGACACCGCGCTCGACAAGGCGGTGACGGCGGTCTCGATCGCGGGCGTTTCGGTGCCGAATTACTGGCTCGGCATCGTGCTTGTCATCATCTTCTCGGTCAATCTGGGCTGGCTGCCCTCGATGGGCGCGGGCCCCGGGGGCTCGCGCGACTGGTCCTGGAACTGGGAGCATATGCGCCATCTGGTCCTGCCCGCGGTGACGCTGGCGGTGGTTCCCATCGGCATCGTCGCCCGCACCGTGCGGGCGCTCTCGGGCGACATTCTCGGCATGGATTTCGTGCAGGCGCTTTACGCCAAGGGCATGAGCCGGCTCGACGTGCTGATCCATGTCGGCCGCAATGCCGCCGCGACCGCGCTGTCGGTGATGGGGCTGCAACTGGGCTATCTGCTTGGCGGCTCGATCCTGATCGAGACCGTGTTCAACTGGCCGGGCTCGGGCTTTCTGCTGTCGAACGCGATCTTCCAGCGCGACCTGCCGCTTCTGCAGGGCACGATCCTGGTGCTGGCGCTGTTTTTCGTCGCCATGAACCTCATCGTCGACGTGGCCCAGGCCGCCATCGACCCGCGGATCAAGAGGAGCTGAGCTGATGGCGCTGACCGAAACCCTCGAGCCGGTTCAGACCCCCGAGGCGCGCAAGGGCTACTGGGCGGGCGTGGCCGGGCGGCTGGCGCGCGACCCGGTCTCGATGCTCTGCCTCGCCGTGGTCGTCATGCTGATCCTCGCCGCGATCTTCGCGCCGTATCTCGGGCTTGCCGATCCCTACAAGGGCTCGATGATCGCGCGGCTGAAACCCATCGGCACGCCCGGCCATCTCCTCGGCACCGACGAGCAGGGCCGCGACATGCTGGCCCGTCTGATCCATGGCGGGCGGCTGACGCTGTTCATCGGGCTGATGCCGGTGGTCTTCGCCTTCTTCATCGGCACGGCCCTGGGCATCGTCGCGGGCTATGTCGGCGGCAGGCTCAACACCCTCATCATGCGGGTGGTCGATGTCTTCTTCGCCTTCCCCTCGGTGCTTCTGGCCATCGCCATCTCGGGTGCGCTGGGGGCGGGCATCGTCAATTCGCTGGTCTCACTGACCATCGTCTTCGTGCCGCCCATCACCCGCGTCGCCGAGGCGGTGACCTCGGGCGTGCGCAGTCTCGATTACATCGACGCTGCCCGCGCCACCGGCGCCAGCGCGCTGACGGTGATCCGGGTCCATGTGATCGGCAACGTGCTGTCGCCGATCTTCGTCTATGCCACCTCGCTGACCAGCGTCTGCATGATCCTCGCGGCGGGGCTTTCCTTCCTCGGGATCGGCGTCCGCCCGCCCGAGCCGGAATGGGGCCTGATGCTGAACACGCTGCGCTCGGCGATCTATGTCGATCCGTGGCTCTCGGCGCTGCCGGGGGTGATGATCTTCGTCACCTCGCTGTGCCTCAACCTGCTGAGCGACGGCGTGAGGAGTGCGATGAATGTCCGCGACTGAGCTTTACGACCTTCTTCCCGACCGCGGCGGCCCGGCCCAGCCCCTTTTGACGGTGCGGGGGCTGCGGAAATACTTCCCCGTCCGGGGCGGCATCCTCGGCCGCACCCAGGCCATGGTGCAGGCCGTCGACGGGGTCTCCTTCGAGGTCCGCAAGGGCGAGACGCTGGGCATCGTCGGAGAATCCGGCTGCGGCAAATCGACCACGGCGCGACTGGCGGTGGGGCTGATCGAGCGCGACCGGGGCGATATCATCTTCGACGGCGACGCGCTGGGCGACACGCTTAGCTTGCGCGAGTTGCGTCGCGGCATCCAGATGGTGTTCCAGGACAGCTATGCCTCGCTGAACCCGCGGCTGACCATCGAGGAGTCGGTGGCCTTCGGCGCCAGGGTGCAGGGCCTTTCGGACCCGATGGGGCGGGCCCATGGCCTGCTGAGCCGGGTGGGGCTCGATCCTGCGCGCTTTGCCCAGCGCTATCCGCATGAGCTGTCGGGCGGCCAGCGCCAGCGCGTGAACATCGCCCGGGCGCTGGCGATGTCGCCCCGGCTGGTGGTGCTGGACGAGGCGGTCTCGGCGCTCGACAAGTCGGTCGAGGCGCAGGTCCTGAACCTGCTGGCCGATCTGCGCGCCGAATTCGGGCTGACCTATATCTTCATCAGCCATGATCTGAACGTGGTGCGCTACATCTCGGACCGGGTGCTGGTGATGTATCTGGGCGAGGTGGTCGAGGTCGCCCCGGTCGCGGCGATCTGGGCGCGGCAGGCCCATCCCTATACCCGCTCGCTGTTCTCGGCGATGCCCTCGATGGACCCGGACAACCGGACCCTGGAGCCGCCCCTCACGGGCGATCCGCCGAACCCGATCGACCCGCCCGGGGGCTGCCGCTTCCACACCCGCTGTCCCTTTGCCGCAACGCTTTGCGGACGCAAGGCCCCCGCGCTGCGCCCGCTCGACGACGGCGGCCATCTGGCCGCCTGCCACCTTCACGACCCGGCCTCGGGTCATCCCAAGGCGGGGAAGATCGCATGACCGACACGCTTCTCGACATCCGCAACCTCTCCGTCCGCTTCAGGGGCGCGCGCACGGTCCATGCCATCAACGATCTCTCGCTGTCGCTGGGGCAGGGCGAGACGCTGGCGCTTCTGGGCGAAAGCGGTTCGGGCAAGAGCGTCACGCTGAAGGCGCTCCTGGGGCTCCTGCCGCCGAAACGGACCGAGATCGAGGGCGATATCCGGGTCGGCGGCACCGATGTGCTGCGGCTGTCGGGGCGGGCGCTGAGGCGCTATCGCGGCGGCGAGGTGTCGATGGTGTTCCAGGAGCCGGCGCTGGCGCTCGACCCGGTCTACACCGTCGGCGCCCAGATCGCCGAGACGGTGATGCGGCACAAGCGGGTCCGGCGCGCCGAGGCGATGGAGGTCGCGCTTGATATGCTCCGGCGCGTCAGGATCCCATCGCCCGAGCGGCGGCTGCAGAATTTCCCGCATGAGTTGTCAGGCGGCATGCGTCAGCGGGTGATGATCGCGCTGGCGCTGGCCTGCCGGCCCCGGCTTTTGCTGGCCGACGAACCGACAACGGCTCTTGACGCCACCGTCCAGATCCAGATTCTGCTTCTGCTGCGCGAACTGCAGAAGGAATTCGGAATGGGGGTGGTCTTCGTCACCCACGATATCGGTGTGGCGGTGGAAGTCTCGGAACGGATCGCGGTGATGTATGCCGGCCGGATCGTCGAAGAGGGCACCACCCGTGAAATCATCCGGGATCCGCGCCACCCCTACACGCGCGGGCTCTTGGCGGCCAACCTGCACGATGTGGCACGGGGAGAGCGGCTGGCCGCGATCCCGGGCGCGCCGCCCGCTCTGGAGACCCGGCCCGCCTCCTGTTCCTTCGCGCCGCGCTGTGCGCTGGCCGGACCCGACTGCCGGGCCGGGCTGCCGCCTGTTATGACCCCTGCGCCACGGCGCCGCGTGGCCTGTCTGCGCGCCGACGAGGCCGTTCCTACCGAGTGACCGGATGCTGATCGAGAAAGATGCCTATCATGCCTTCATGCCCTATCCCGCCATTGAGGTGGAAAATGCCACCGAGGGTCCGCTTGCCGGGCTGACGCTTGCGGTCAAGGACCTGTTCGACGTCCGGGGCTACCGCACCGGCTGCGGCTGCCCGCTGAAACTGGCCGCGGCGACGGACGCCGAAACCTCGGCCCCCGCGGTGCAGCGGCTGCTCGATGCGGGCGCGCGCTTCGTCGGCAAGACCCATACCGACGAGCTGGCCTGGGCGCTTTACGGGATCAATGCCCATTTTGGCACCCCGGTGAACCCGAAGGCGCCCGACCGCATTCCGGGCGGGTCCTCCTCGGGCTCGGCGGTCGCGGTGGCTGCCGGACTGGCCGATATCGCGCTCGGGACCGATACCGGCGGTTCGATCCGCTCACCCGCAAGCTTTTGCGGGATCTGGGGGCTTCGGCCCACCCATGGCCGAGTGCCGCTGGGGGGCGCGATGGCGCTGGCACCAAGCTATGACACCGCCGGGCTTCTCGCCCGCGACGGTGCGACGCTCCTGCAGGCGGCCGGGGCCTTGATGGAGCCCGACCCGGTGCCGCTGTCCGAGATGCCCGATCTGCTCTGGCCCGCCGACATGGTGGCCCAGCTCGACGAGGCGCCGCGCGCGGTGCTGGAGGCGGCCTTCGGCACCATGCCCTCGCGTGAGGTCGAGGTCTATCCCGAGGGCGCGGCGGCGGCCTATGCCGCCTATCTGGTGACCAACGGCGCAGATGCGCGCGACGCGGTGCTGCCCTTCATCCGCGGCTCGGGCATGCCGCTAGTGCGCGGCATCGACGGGCGCGCGGCGGCGGCCGAGGCGCTTGATGACGCCGAGATCGACAGGGCCCGCGCCACCCGCCATGCCTTCACCGCCCATCTCGAGGAAATGCTGGTCGATGCCGTCCTGCTGGCGCCGGCGGTTCATGCGCCCCCCTTTGCGCTCGACGCGCCGGTCGAGGTCTTCGACGGCTTCCGCCACGACGCGATGCGGCTTCTCTGCGTTGCCGGGCTGGCCGGGCTGCCGCAGGTGGTCCTGCCCGCGGGCGTAGTCGAGGGCGCGCCCTACGGTGTGTCGCTGATCGGGCCGCGGGGCTCGGATCTGTCGTTGATCGCGCTGGCGCGCAGGCTCGTGCCGGAGCCGCAGCAGTGACCGTCTGTCCGGTCGAGAGCCGTCTTTACGACATCGGGCAAAGGCTGCCCGACAGCGCGCCCTCGCGGGCCCTGTTCCTGCCCGGCAAGATCAGCGGCAATCTGCTGTTCCTGTCCGGGCAGATCTGCGAATGGGAGGGGGAGCCGCGGTATTTCGGTCCGGCCAGGGACGATTTCGATCTGGCCGAGGCGCAGGAGGCAGCGCGGATATGCGCGCTGAACCTCCTGTTCTCGGCCCGCAGCCTGCTGGGTTCGCTGACCCGGGTGCGCGAGGTCGTGCGGGTCGGCGGTTTCGTCTCGGCCCCGCCGGGCTTCGAGGGCGGGCCGATGATCGTCGACGGCGCCTCGCAGCTTTTCGTCGATATCTGGGGCGAGGCCGGGAAACATGCCCGCACGGCGGTCTGCGTCTCGTCGCTGCCGGCCAATGCGTTGGTCGAGATCGACGCGGTGCTCGAGATCGGCTGAGACCTCATCGGCCGTGCGCGCGCGCTGGGCCCGCACGCTTCAGCCCGGCTGCCGCAGCTCCGGGGCGGCGGCGATCAGCATGCGGGCATAGGCGCTTTGCGGCGCGTTGAAGATCTGCGCGGCGGGTCCGGTCTCGATCAGCCGCCCCTGCCGGATCAGCGCGACCCGGTCGCAGAGATAGCGCACCACGCCCAGATCGTGGCTGATGAAGAGATAGGTCAGCCCCAGCCGGTCCTGCAGGTCGATCAGCAGGTTCAGCACCTGCGCCTGCACCGAGACGTCGAGCGCCGAGGTCGGCTCGTCGAGCAGCAGCAGCTCTGGGCGCGCGGCCAGCGCCCGGGCGATGCAGACCCGCTGCCGCTGTCCGCCCGAGAATTCATGCGGAAACCGGCGCAGATGCTCTTCCCGCAGCCCCACCATCGCCATCAGCTCGGCGGCACGCTCGCGCCGTCCGCGCCGGTCGAGACCGACGATCTCTCGATGCACCCGCATCGGTTCGGTCACGATCTGCTCGATGGTCATGCGCGGGTTCAGCGCGGCCTGCGGGTCCTGGAACACGATCTGGACCCGGGCGCGGAAGGCACGGAGCGCGCGCGGCCCGAACCTGGCCACGTCCTCTCCGCGATAGAGGATCTGCCCGGCATCCGGCGCCTCGAGCCGCAGGATCACGCGTGTCAGCGTGCTCTTGCCCGAGCCGCTTTCGCCCACCAGCCCGAGGCTTTCGCCGCGCCCGATGCTCAGGCTCACATCCTCCAGCGCGATCACCTCGGGGCTGCGCGACAGCAGGTTCCGGCGCGGGCGGTAGCGGCGGGTGAGGCCGCGGATCTCGAGAAGCGGCTCAGCCATCGGCGGCCCCTGCGACGGGGTGCAGGCAGGAGACCGAATGGCCGGCTCCGAGCGCGTATGTCGGGGGCGGTGCGGTGCGGCAGGCGGCTTGTGCGCGCGGGCAGCGCGGGGCAAAGCGGCAGCCGGGCGGCGGGTCGAACAGGTCGGGCACGGTGCCGGGCAACCCCCGCAGCGCTCCGCGCGGCGTGTTCCGGGTCGGGATCGCGGCCATCAGCGCGCGGGTATAGGGATGGGCGGGCCGGTCCAGCAGCTCTGCCACCGGCCCGGTCTCGACCACATTGCCCGCATACATCACCGCGACATGGCTGCAGGTCTGCGCCACCACGCCCATGTTATGGGTGATCAGGATCACGCCCAGCCCGCGATCGGCCACCATGCCGCGCAGAAGCGTCAGGATCTGGGCCTGGACCGAGACGTCGAGCGCGGTCGTGGGCTCGTCGGCGATCAGCAGGTCGGGCCGCCCGATCAGCGCCATCGCGATCAGTACGCGCTGGCGCATCCCGCCCGAGAATTCATGCGGCCAGGCGTTCAGCCGCTGCCGGGCCGAGGCGATGCCGACGCGCTCGAGCATCTCGGCCGCCAGCGCCCGGGCCGCGGGCCGGGCGGGACCGGGGCCAAGCAGGTCGGGGGCGTGGCGCCCGGCGGCCAGTGCCGCGTCGACGAGCTGGTCGCCGATCCGCATGGTCGGGTTGAGATTGGTGCCCGGGTCCTGGAAGATCATGCCGATGCGGCGGCCGCGCAGCGCCCGCATCCGGCGCTCGGAGAGCGTCATCAGGTTCTCTCCGTCAAGGCGGATCTCGCCCGACGGGTAGTGCGCGGGCGGCTGCGGCACCAGCCGCGAGACCGACAGCCCGGTCAGCGACTTGCCGCAGCCCGACTCGCCCACCAGCCCCCAGATCTCGCCCCGCGCGACGCTCAGCCCGACCCCGTTCAGCACATGTGCCGGGCCGTCGCCGGTCATCATCCTCAGATGCAAATCGCGGATCTCGAGCAGCGGCGGCGCCATCAGCGGCGCCCCTTCGGGTCGAGCAGGTCGCGCAGCCCGTCGCCCAGCAGGTTGAAGCCGAACACCGACACGAAGATCGCAAGCCCCGGCGCCATTGCCGTCCACCAGACATCCGGCATGTAGTTGCGCGCGGTCGCCAGCATTGTGCCCCATTCCGGCACCGGCGGCCGCACCCCGATGCCGATGAAGCCGAGCCCGGCCACGGCGAGGATCGCGAAGCCCATGTCGAGCGACATCTTGACGATCACCGGCGAGAGGCAGTTGGGCAGCACATGGCAAAACAGCACCCGCGCCTGAGAGGCGCCCATTGCCCGGGCGGCGGTGACATAGACCGCCTCGCGTGCCGACAGCACTTCGCCGCGCAGCAGCCGGGCATAGCCGGGCCACCAGCCCAGCGAGATCGCCAGCACCATGTTCTGGAAGCCCGGCCCCAGCGCCGCGGCGATGGCCATGGCGAGGATCAGGTTCGGAACCGTCAGCACCAGATCGGTCAGCCGCATCAGGATCTCGTCGATCCAGCCGCCCGCAAAGCCCGCGATGGCGCCGACAAGCGTGCCGATGGCGCTGCCGATCAGCACCACGGCAAAGCCCGCCAGCACCGAGATGCTGGCGCCCGCGAGGGTCAGCGACAGCACGTCCTGCCCGAGCTCGTTGGTGCCGAAGGGATGCGCGGCCGAGGGCGGCAGGAAGCGCGCGGCGGTGTCGATGCCGCCCGCGACATGATCGGGATAGGGCGCGAGAAACGGGCCGAGGGCGGCCGTCGCCAGCACCAGCGCGACCAGCCCCGCGCCGACCATCGACAGCCGGCTCTGGCGGAACCTGCAGAAGGCGCGGTGCAGCCCCTCGCGGCGTGGGCGCAGGGGGGGGGAGGTCAGGGCGCTCATCCGTAGCGGACCTTCGGGTCGACCAGCCCGTAGGCCAGGTCGATGACGAGATTGACGAAGATGAAGATCAGCCCGCTGACGAGCGCCACCCCGATCACCGGCATCATGTCCTGGCTGAGGATCGCGCGCGTGGCGTAAAGCCCGAGCCCGGGCCAGTCGAACACGGTCTCGACCAGCACCGTCCCGCCCAGAAGCCAGCCGATGTAGAGCCCGGTCACCGTCAGCGTCGACGAGATCGCGTTGCGGCCGACGGTCTTGATCAGGATCTTGCGGCGCGGCAGGCCGAGGGCGCGGGCGGTGGTGACGTAATCCTCGGCCATCACCTCGATCGCCGCGGCGCGCATGGTGCGCATGATCGCGGCCAGCGGCGAGAGCGAGAGCGCGAGGGCGGGCAGGGCGAGATGGCGGCAGGCCGCTGCGAGGGTCCGCCACTCGCCCGCCAGTGCCGCATCGAGGGTGACGAATCCCGTCACCCGGGGCGGCGGAAAGGTCACGACCGGAAGCTGTCCGCCCAGCGGCAGCCACATCAGCCACATCGCGAAGACCAGTTGCAGAAGCAGGCCGAGGAAGAAGCGCGGCATCGAGATCGCCCCGATCGCCAGCACCTGGCTGAGATAGTCGGGCCAGCGATTGCGCCAGAGCGCGGTCAGAAGCCCCAGCGGCAGGCCGATGGCCAGCGCGATCATCATCGCGGACAGCACCAGTTCCAGCGTCGCGGGCAAATAGGTGGCGATATCCTCGGCGACCGGGCGCCGGGTCATCAGCGAGCGCCCCAGATCGCCCCGGGCGAGCCCCGAGACATAGCTGAGATACTGCTCCCAGACCGGCCGGTCGAGCCCGAACTCCCGCGCCAGCGCGGCGCGCTCGGCCAGTGTCGCATTGGGGCCGGCGGCCAGTCCGACCGGATCGCCCGGCAAGAGCCTGGCGATGGCGAACATGATCAGCGTGAGCCCGATCAGGACGGGCACGAGCATCAGGAGGCGACGGAGGAGAAAGCTCAGCATGGGCCGGCTCCCCGACCGCGCCGCGCCTGCCGCGCCGGCTGTGGCGCGGCGGGACGGATGCCCGGCCTCAGCTCAGCGACAACGGCCAGCATTCGATGGCGTTCGAGGCGACCGGGGTGAACACGTAGTTCTGAACCGATGCGCGCAGCCCGAGCTTGCGCTTTTCGAGCACCCCGAAAATGTCGGGCGCATCCGCCACCACCGCGCGCTGGAAATCGCCGTAGATCTGCCGGCGTCTGTCGGGATCGATCTCGGCCCGGCCCGCCTCGATCAGCCGGTCGACCTCGGGACTGGAATAGACCGCGTTCTGCCAGTTGCCGTTCGAGGCGGAATGATAGGCGGCATAGGCGATATTGTCGGGATCGCCGTAATTCGCGGTCTGATAGACCGGGAAGAAGTCGGGGAAGGTCTCGGGGCGGGTGCAGGCGGCGACCATGTCGGGCCAGGACAGCGGCTGGATCTCGAGCCCGATGCCAAGCGCCTTGAGGCTGTCGAGCAGCACCATCGCATAGCGCCGCTCCTGCTCGAGATGCGAGACATAGACCATCTTCAGCGTGATCCCGCCCTCGGGCGTGGCGGTCCTGGCCAGATGCGCGCGGGCTGCCTCGGGATCGTGTCGCGGCACCTCCAGCCCGGGATCGTGGCCGAGAATGCCATTGGGCAGAGGCCCGACCATCAGCTCGGCATATCCGGCCGTATCGAGCAGCGCCCGGTAGTTCACGGCATAAGAGATCGCGCGGCGCATGTTGATATCGGCCAGCGGCCCGTGCCGCGTGTTCATCTTGATCGAGAAGGTGCGGTATTCGGGTTCGATCACCCGGACCACGCCGGGCGCGCCCTCGAGCGCGTCCATGTCCTCGGAGCTCAGATCGAGCGCGGCATGGGCCTCGCCCCGCTGCAGCATCAGCCTCTCGCTGGCCGCCTCGCGCGAGACGCGCCAGATGATGCCGTCGAGATTGCCCCCGCCGGGCTGCCAGGCGGCCGGCGCGCGCAGGAAGCGGTACAGCGCGCCGGGGCGGCTTTGCTGAAGCTGGAACGGTCCCGAGGCGGCGGTATTCGACATCAGCCAGCTCTGGCCGTCATCCTCGCCCAGATGGGCCTCGACCACGGCCTTCTCGACCACCGCGAACCAGGGCAGCACCGAGAGGAACGCGGCGAAGGGTGCTGCAAGCGAGATCCTGACCGTGGCCGGATCGAGCGCCTCCAGCCCCTCGGGCGTGACGATGTTGCGCAGCATCCAGGAATTGCCCTTGGCGAGACGCAGCGCGCGGGCGAAGGAATAGACCACGTCCTCGGCGGTGACGGGTTGCCCGGAATGGAACCGCGCCGCCGGATCGAGCCGGAAGGTGAAGACCATGCCGTCTTCGGAGGTCTCCCAGCTTTGCGCCAGCCCGGGCACCGGTTCGGGGGGCGTGCCCGCGGTCCGCAGCAGCGGGTCATAGACATTGCGCATGAAGAAGGCCGGGGCCGAGCCCGAGGTGGTATGCGGGTCGAGATTGGGGAAATCACTGCCCGAGGCAATGATCATCAGCCTTGGGTCCCTGGCCAGGACGGGGGCGGGCAGGGCGGCGGCAAGCGTCCCGGCGGCCAGGCCGGATCCGGCCAGCGCAAGGACCTGGCGCCGGGTCGGCGCTTCAGGCGAGTGGGGCATTCGAAGTCTCCGAGTTGGATGTGCCCGTTCCGGGTCTCGTTGGCAATGGGTCAGACTTGACAGTTTCCGAATATGGAACTTTCAGCCCGCTGTCGCCTCGTCCGGTACGGCATCCGCCGTGCGGTATTCCGTCGCGGCAGCCTCGGGAGAGACCAGACCGAGTGCCAGATCGCGGGCCAGCGCGGCCGGTCCACGCGTCTCGGCCGGGCCGTAGCCGGCGCCGCCCGCCAGTGTCAGTTCGACGATTTCGTCGGTTCCGCTCAGACTCAGCAGCGCGCCGTGGCCGACATCCTGCAGCAGCTTTCCGTCCGGGTCGAGCACCCGGCCCGAGGCCTTGCCGCCGGGGCGCCCGCCGAACAGGCCCGGGACCGGCGTCGCGGTGCCCTCGGGGTGAAGCAGGACCTGCATCGGCGTGCCATCCGCCTCGCGCTTGCGGAAACGCAGGATCTGGCCCAGCCCGCCGCGATGCCGGCCGGGGCCGCCGGTATCGGGGGCGAAGCGCTTGCAGAGCACCAGGATCGGCGTGCGGCTCTCGATCATCTCGACCGAGGTATTGGCCGCCGAGGTCGGCCAGAGCAGCGCCGAGTGCCCGTCGCCATGGGCCGAGGCGCCCTGGCCGCCGCCCAGAAGCAGAAGATCGGAATAGAGATCGCCGCGGGCATCCCTGCCATAGATATGGACCGAGCTCGGCAGCCCGGTATGGGCCTGCACGCCGCTTGCGGCGGCATCGGCCATCGCCCGGAAGATGTTGGGCGCGAGATACCAGCCGGTGCGGGTGCGCATGTTGACCGAGGCCGGAAAGGCGGGGTTCAGCACCGAGCCCTCGGGCGCGGTCACCCGGAACGGCCGGTAGCATCCGGCATTGCCGCGCACGCCCGGCGTCAGCATGCATTTCAGCGGATAGGTGGCATGGGCGGCGGTGTAGTTCAGCGTCGAATTCAGCCCGCCTTGCGGCAGTTGCGGCGGCGCGCCCTCGAAATCGACCAGCATGGCGTCGCCCTCGACCGCGATCCGCACCGGAAATTCCAGCGCCTCGCCCTGCGGCGCGCAGATGATGCTGCTGCGATAGTCGCCATCGGGCAGGGCCCGGATCGCCGCGCGCATGGCGCGTTCCGACAGGCCCTGCACTACCTCGGCCAGCGCCCGGAGGTCATGCATGCCGTAATCGGCCATGAAGGCATCCAGCCGCTCGGCGCCCAGCGCATTGGCGGCGACGAAGGAGAAGATGTCGCCCAGCACTTGATCGGGGTTGCGCACGTTCTGCCGGATCAGCTCGATCAGGGTCTCGTTCGGGCGGCCGCCATCGAACAGCTTCATCGGCGGGATCTGCAGCCCTTCCTCGTAGATCTCGCGGGCCCGAAGCGAATCCCGGGTGCCGCCGATATCCGAGACATGGCCGACCGTGCCCATCAGCCCGACCAGCCTGCCGTTGCGGAAGGCGGGCGTGACCAGGGCGATGTCGAAGAGATGCCCGGCGCAGAGCCAGGGATCGTTGGTGATCAGCACATCGCCGGGTTTGAGCGTGTCGGCCGGATAGCGCGCCAGAAGCGCCTTGACCGCGCGCGGCAGCGTCAGGTTGAAGACCGGCATCGCGCGGGGCGAATGGGCCAGCGTCTCGCCCTCGGGGTCGAGCAGCTCGCAGGCGAAATCCTGTGCCTCGGCGATGATCAGCGAAAAGGCGGTGCGGCAGACCGTCAGCCACATTTCCTCGACGACATTCTCAAGCCGCGCCCACATGATCTCGAGCCCGACCGGATCGGCCTCGATCCGCGCCACCGCTTCGGCGCGGTCCATCGAGGCCGTCACCAGCGCGGCCGCCGCGGCCGGGCGTGCGACCTCGATATGAAGCGCCCCCCCGGCATCGACGCGGGCGGTGTCCCCGGGGCCGATCAGGGTGGTCGCCTCGCGCTCCTCGACGATGGCCGGGCCCGCGATGCGGTCTCCGGGGACAAGCGCGTAGCGGTCGTAGATCGCGGTCTCGAACCGGCCCTGCTCGAACAGGCAGCTGCGGGTGCCCTTGAGGCGGGGCGAGTGGCTGGTCCTCCCGGGCGCGGCGCCCTCGCCATCAATGCCAGGCGTCAGCGCGGGAGCGGGCCCCGAGACCCGGGCCCGCAGCGCGATCACCTCGATCTCGGCCCCCTCGAAGGGCGGGGCATAGCGCGCGGCATAAGCCGCCTCGAAGGCCGCCCGAAGGCGCGGGCCGTCTTCGGGGCAGAGCCTGCCGTCGGGCAGCGGCACCGAAATCTCGTGCATCTGGCCGCGCAGCCGCATCTCGGCGCTGTGCTCGACAGAGGTCTCCGTTTCGCCGATCCCGGCCCGGGCCAGATGGGCGCGGCCCTCGGCCTCGATCGCGTCGAGCGTCCGGTTGATTGCCGCCGCATCGATCCGCTCGCCGACGGCGACGCGAAGCGTGCGCGCCGCCTCGAAGGACAGGGGGGCTGCGAGAAATCCCAGCGCCGAGGCCGCGCCCGAGGCGGGCGGCACCACCACCCGGGCGATCCCGAGCGCGCGGGCCACATCGGCCGCATGCGCGGGACCGGCGCCGCCGAATCCGACCATGGCGAAGTCGCGCGGATCGCGGCCGCGCTCGACGATATGCACGCGGGCGGCCGCGGCCATGTTCTCGACCACCACCTTGTGGATGCCGAGTGCGGCCTCATCGACGGACAGCCCGAGCGGCGCGGCGATACGGGCCACCGCCTGTCGCGCGGCCTCGGGCCTGAGCGCCATTCGGCCGCCCAGGAAGAAGCCCGGATCGTAATAGCCCAGCACCAGCGAGGCGTCGGTGACAGTGGGCTCGGTGCCGCCGAGCCCGTAGCAGGCCGGCCCCGGATCGGACCCGGCCGAGCGCGGCCCGACCTTCAGCAGCCCGACCTCGTCGATTGCCGCGATCGAGCCGCCGCCCGCGCCGATCTCGATCATCTCGATCACCGGGGTCCGGATCGGCAGGCCCGAACCGCGGGTAAAGCGGCGCACCCGCGCGGCCTCGATCTCGGGCGCGATGGCGGCCTGCCCGTCCTCGATCAGTGCGGCCTTGGCCGTGGTGCCGCCCATGTCGAAGGAGATCATGTCGCTCAGCCCGGCCGCGCGGCCGAAAAGCCCGGTCGCCAGCGCGCCGCCCGCCGGGCCGCTTTCCAGCAGCCGGATCGGAAAGTCGCGCGCGGTCTCGAGCGGAATGAGCCCGCCGGCCGAATGCATCAGCCGCAGTGCCCCGGCGAATCCCCGGGCGGCAAGGGCGCTTTCGATCCGGCCCAGATAGCGGTGCATCAGGGGCTGCACATAGGCATTGGCCGCGGCGGTCGCGGTGCGGCGGTATTCGCCGATCCCCGCCACGACATCCGAGGAGACCGAGACCGCGAGACCGGGGAAAGCGCTACGCAGGATCCCGGCGGCGCGGCGCTCATGCGCGGGGTTGGCATAGGAATGCAGGAAGGCGATGGCCACCGCCTCGCAGCCCGCGCCGACCAGTTCGGCGCCCGCCCGCTTCAGCGCGGCCTCGTCAAGGGTCAGCAGGACCCGGCCGGTGGCGTCGATGCGCTCGGGCACCTCGAGCCTCAGGTCGCGCGGGACCAGCGGCTCGGGGAAGGGCAGGAAGAGGTCGTAGATGTCGTAGCGCTGCTCGGTCCCCATCTCGAGGATGTCGCGGAACCCCTCGGTCGCGATCAGGCCGGTCCGGGCGCCGGTCCGCTCGATCACCGCATTGGTGACGAGGGTCGTGCCATGGACGATTTCCGACAGATCGCCGGGGCCGATCCCCTGCATCGCGAGGATCTCGTCAAGACCGGCCAGCGCGGCCTCGGAGGGGTCCTGCGGCGTCGTCAGGCGCTTGTGCAGGGTCAGGGCGCCGGTGGTGCCGTCATGCAGGACGAAATCGGTGAAGGTGCCGCCGATATCGAAGCCGAGACGCCATTTTGCCACCGGCGCGCTCATGCCGGGGCCCGGTCCCTTTCGGCGTGGCAGATCAGCGAATCCCCCAGCGCCTCGGCAATGCCGCCGGCCCCCTCGACCAGCGTGCCGATCATGTCGTCGCGTTCGCTGTCCGAGACGAGGTTGTGCGGATAGACCAGACAGAGGCTGACCGCCTCTCCGGTGACCGGGTCGCCCACCGCCACCGCGAGCCCGTCGACCCCGGGCATCGTCTGCTGCGACACGAAGGCATAGCCCTGCTTGCGGACAGGGTCGAGATCGCGCGACAGCCGGTCGGCGGCGAGCCGGTCGCCGTAAAGCCGCGCGAGTTCCTCGTCGGAGAGCCGCGCCAGCAGGCTGCGACCGGTGGCAGAGCGTTCGGCAGGCAGGCTGCGGCCGGTCGCAGAGCCGACGCGCAGCGCGTTGGTGCCCTCGAAATCGGCCACCGCCATCACGTTGCGGCCATCGCGGATCGAGACATAGCCGGTATGGCCGAATTGCTGGCTGGCCTCGTGGACCACCGCGCGGGCGCGGCCGAAGACGCTTGAGGAATAGCGGTAGGCGGCGGCGATGTTCAGCATCATCCGCCCGGGCCGGTGGCGGCGGGTGCCGCCGATCTCTTCCAGCATGCCGGTTTCGCGCATGGTCTTCAGCAGCCGCGAGGCCGAGGCTTTCGGCAGCCCCAGACGCTCGGACACTTCGGACACCGTCAGATCCGTACAGTCGTTACCGAAACAGCGCAGCACATGGGCTGCATTCTCGAGAATGGTCATCACAGCGTTCCAAAACACGGAAATACGGTTCCGTTTCCCGCAACAATTGCCGCTGCCCCGGCGCCGCGTCAATCGTAAACGGAACGTCAGAGCGGGCGGGGCCTGCCGGTCGCGGCGCTTGTCCGGCGATCCGGGGGGGGGCAGGAAGCCTTCCCGCGACGGGGCCGAAGGCGCTCCGTCAGCATGGTCGCGACGCGGTTTCGGGACGCCGCCCGTGCGCGTGCAGAGCCGGGCGAGGGGCCCGGCCACAGGGTGGCATCGCGCATGTCCGGTCCTGCCGGCCCATCGCCAGGCCGGGTTCCGGAAAGGCCACTGGTCAGGCACCCGGAAAGGCCTCTGGAAAGGGCCCGGCCTGCGATTGCACTCGGGCCCGAAGCGCGGCATGGTGCCGCTCCGGCAGGGCGGCCCCAGCGGCAAGGCCCGCGCGATGGCCGGAACGACAGCAAAACGGATAGCCCGATGGATGAGACCCACGCCCCCGATGCGACCCCCTCGCGCAACGGCACGGCGCAACCGACTGCCTTGCCTTCTGCCCGGCCGGCCGGGGCGGCAAGACGGCGCCCGGCCTTTCCTTCCAGCCCCGAGGCGCGGGCGTTCCGGCGCCGGTTCTTTCCCGAGGCCAGTGCCGCGGACTGGTCCGACTGGCGCTGGCAGCTGCGCGCGCGGATCCGCTCGCTTGACGGGCTCGCGCAGGTGTTCCGTCTGTCAGAGGACGAGCGCGCGGCGGTCGCCCGGCGCCAGAGCGGGCTGCCGGTCGGCATCACCCCCTATTACGCCTCGCTGATGGGGCACGACGATCCGGCCGAGCCCTTGCGCCGGACCCATATTCCGGTCGGGCAGGAATATCTGCGCCTGCCGGGCGAATCCGACGACCCGCTGGGCGAGACCCCCGACAGCAAGGTGCCGGGGCTGGTGCACCGCTATCCGGACCGGGTGCTGTTTCTGGCCACCGGCACCTGCTCGACCTATTGCCGCTATTGCACGCGCTCGCGGATGGTCGGCCAGCCCGGCGGCGAGGAGGGGATCTCGGCCCGCAACTGGGAGCGCGCCTTCGCCTATATCGCGGCCCATCCCCGGATCCGCGACGTCCTGGTCTCAGGCGGCGATCCGCTGACCCTGTCCGATGACAAGCTCGATTATCTTCTCGGCCGCCTGCGCGCCATTCCGCATGTCGAGTTCATCCGGATCGGGACCAAGGTGCCCTTGGTGCTGCCGATGCGGATCACCGGGGCGCTGACGCGGATGCTGCGGAAGCACCACCCGCTGTGGATGTCGCTGCATTGCACCCACCCGGCCGAGCTGGCACCCGAGGCGACCGAGGCGCTGACGCGGCTTGCCGATGCGGGCATTCCGCTCGGGGCGCAGACCGTGCTGCTCAGGGGCATCAACGACACGGTCGAGACCATGCGCACGCTTTGCCGCGGGCTTCTGAAGCGGCGGGTCCGGCCCTATTACCTGCTGCAATGCGACCCGATCACCGGGTCGGGCCAGTTCCGCACGCCGATCGAGACCGGGCTGGACCTCATCGACGGGCTGCGCGGCCATCTGACCGGCTATGCGGTGCCACAGTACATCATCGACGCGCCGGGGGGCGGCGGCAAGGTGGCGCTGGTGCCCGACCATATCGAGGGGCGCGAGGGCGACGATCTGCTGCTGCGCAACTTCGAGGGCCGGATCTACCGCTATCCCGATCCGGGCGGGCGGATCGGCGCGCGCGACTGAGATGCCGTTTCCGGCAGCCCGGTCCGGAACTTCTTGCACAAATTGTAATTTTCTTCGATTTTAACCGGGCTAAGTCGTATTTTCGCTTGATTTTAAGGAACGACCCGTTGCGCGCTGGGGGCGCCAGGGGTGACGTTCAATTCATTTATCTGCGGCGCTGGAAAATCCGGCGTCGATCGGCCGGAAACGGACGTGAAGGGGGAAAAATGGAAAGAAGGGACGCCATCGAGGGCGGCGGTGCCTTTGGCCGTTGCGATTTCGATCCGACGCGTGGACGCGACAGGGCGGTTGCGCGGGCAGCCCATGCAAGACGGGTCCGGCGCTGGGCCGGGTCGGCGGCATCGCGCCGTCGGCGCGGGACGGATCACGGGCCCGCCGGCCTGACCGCGGCCTGGCCGTCTCTGTCAGGCCCGAACGATTGCCCGGCCGCGCCCGGGTTCGACCGTGGCAGAGGCCTGCGCGCCCGGGCCCCACGCCCGTTCCGGCCGGGAGTGTCCGCAGATGCATGAGGTGGATCTGGCGGTGGTCGGGGCGGGGCCGGCCGGGATGGCCGCTGCGGGTGAGGCGGCGCAGGCCGGGCTGCGGGTCGCGCTGTTCGATGCGCAGACGAGGCCGGGCGGGCTGGTCTATCGCGATATATACCATGAAGAGCAGGAGTGGGAGGCCGCGCTGGATGCTGCCGCGCTCGAGGGGCGCAGTCTGATTGCCGGGCTCGATCAGCCCGGGATCAAGCTTGTCGGCGGCGCCGAGGTCTTGTCCGTCGAGCCGGGCTTTCGGCTGACCTACCGGCAGGACGCGGTGGCGCGGACGCTGCGGGCCCGTCGGGTGCTGCTGGCGACAGGCGGGCACGAGCGTCCGATGCCGGTGCCGGGCTGGACCCTGTCGGGGGTATTGACCGTCGGGGCCGGGCAGATCCTGCTGAAAGAGGCCGGGTTGCTGCCGCGGCGTGCGGTGCTGCTGGGCACCGGGCCGCTGCTCTATCTGTTTGCGGTGCAGATGCTGCACGCCGGGGTGACGCCGACGGCGCTGATCGACACCCAGACACGGGGCGATCTGGCCCGGGCGATGTGTCATCTGGGCGGTGTCTTCGGCGGCTGGCCCCATCTTTCCGAAGGCTGGCGCATGCTGCGGATGCTGCGCCGGGCGGGGGTGCCGCGCATCACCGCGGCGCATGATGTCGTCATCGAGGGCGAAGAGCGGGCCGAGGCGGTGCGGTTCCAGCGTCGCGGCGCGCAGCACCGGCTGCCTTGCGATGCGGTTTTTCTGCATCACGGGGTAGAGCCGAACCTGCAGGTCTCCTGTGCGCTGGGGCTTGCCCATCGCTGGATGCCGCGTGAGCATTGTTTCACCCCGGTCTGCGATATCTGGGGCGAGGCGGCGGCGACCGAAGCCGGGCTCGCGGGGGTCTTCGTCGCGGGCGATGGCGCCGGCATCGTCGGCGCCCGGGCGGCCGGATTGCAGGGGCGGCTCGCGGCGCTCCGGGTCGCCGAGAGTCTGGGGCGGATCGACACCGGCGCACGCGATGCGCTGGCCGCGCCGCTGCGGCGACAGTTGCGGCGCGCGCTGGCGGTCCGGCCGTTCCTGGGCGCCGCTTATCCGCCATTCGCCGAGGCGTGCGGCCATGAGCGCGACGCGACCGGCCCAGCCCTCGGCCCGGCCCTCTCGCGTCCTCCCCTCGGGATGGTTCTGCCCGGCGGCGTCCCGGGAGGTCTGGCCGAATTGGCCGGGAGTGGGGGCGAGGCCGTCGCCAATGGGGCAGGGGCGCTGTCCCCGGGGGCACTGGGCGATGGGTCCCCGGATGCGCCCGAAGCGGAGAAAATCGCAACCGGCCCGACCTGTCACGCAGGCCGGTCCTGAGCCCGTTCCCCTCGCGAGGAAACTTGGCCCGGACGATGCGGCAGAGGCCGTCCGGGCGCCGATGATCGCAGGAGGCGGCAATCAGTGCGTAAAGGTCGGGGCCCGGACGCGGCCGCCGGAAGGGCATCGGTTCCCGGGTTTAGGGCGGGCACGCGCATCCCGGACTGGCGGTACGGCCAGCACGTTGCCCGCAGGTCGGTGAAGCGGACCGGCCGCCGGCAGGTTGGCGGCCAAGACGCAGGTCTCCCGTCTCGGGGGCCGTTTCCCCGACGGATTTCGGGCCATTTCCCGGGGCTGAGCCAGGCCGGCATCCGCGATCGAGGGAGGTTGCCTCCGGGCCGGATGCGGGATCGGAAAGGGCAGTTTTTTCGGCGCTTCACTCCGGCCACGTGCACCGTCAAGGCAGTCCCCCAGCCGGCCGCCGCAAGATTCCGGCCCTGCCGGATTGTTCTGGGATATCACGATTTTTCTTTGCAGATCATCAGGATGATGACGGATCTTTCCGCCGTGCATCGATTTTCTGGTCCAGAGGAAGCGGTCCGGATCGTTTTCGCGCCGCCTGCCAGGGATTGGTCCGTATGGCGCGCAGCGGGCTGCAATGGCGGGCCCTCGCGGCCGTCCTCAAGTCGCGACAGGGGCGCTTGTAACATCCTTGACCCTCACAGAGGTCGCGTGCGCCGGATTAGGGTTTCTCGATCTGACGATACGGCCCGGCCAGGCCGCTGCCGGGTTCCGACTTGACCCCTGTCTCGGGAATGCTAGTGAAGACGCAGGTCGGGCCTGTAGCTCAATGGTCAGAGCAGGGCGCTCATAACGCCTTGGTTGGGGGTTCGAGTCCCTCCGGGCCTACCAATGCAAAAGTAAAGATCGGATTTTAAAAGAAAATTCGAGATTGTGGGCCACGCCATTTCTCGCGTGGTCCACAATGCCAGATGACGGCAGCGATTTCGGCGGAGAGAATTTCGCCCATGGCTGACGCTTTCACCACCACCCGCTGCCACTGGATCCGCACCGACGACGGGCTCGATATCCTCATCCCGATGTGCTGCGGCAGCGCCGTAAACGGCCCGGACGCTTGGCGGTACACTGCTGCGCCACAGCTGGCCGACGCGGGCGTCGATATGCGCGACATCCAGGCCGTGACCGGCCACAAGACGCTCTCGATGGTTCAGAAATATACCGCCCAGGCGAACCAGAAAGCAGCTTCCAGAAGGGCGCAGACGGCACGCGAACAGAGCGGAAACGAAACAGGAAAGTACTAACAAAAAGTACTAACAAAGTGCCAAACTCGGCCGCCCGATCTGGGTCAGCGTTTCCAGTTCAGCAATTTTTCCTTTAAAATCAAAATGGTGCGGGTGAAGGGACTCGAACCCCCACGCCAAAGGCGCCAGAACCTAAATCTGGTGCGTCTACCAGTTCCGCCACACCCGCATCGCTTGCCCGGTCAGGTCCTCTCGGAAGGGAGAGAGCCGGGGGCAGGCGCATGTTTAGCAAAGGCCCCGAAGCGAGGCGAGCCCAAAAATCGGCTTCGGCTGCGACAATGACCGGGAGGACGGGCGTTGGCCATCTTGGGACATCTGCTGAGGGGGCTCCGGGAGGACGTGACGGACCCGCATGCAGCCTGCCGGGGAGCAGGCGGCGCTTCGGGCCAGGCGCCGCGCCGCCGTCAGTTTGAACGCGGTGGCGCCTCTCGTCGGCGTGGCCCGACCGGGCATGACAGGGCGAGAACGGCAGGCGAGGCCGTGGCGGGTGTCTGACAGACCGGGCCACGGCTTACAGCGGCGGGTGGGGCGCAGTCGTGGCATCGAGGCGGGTGTTCCATGCCGATGTAAGCCGGGGCCGGGGCGGAGGAGGCAAGAGTGAAGGCGACGGTGGCGAAGGCGACGGGGGCGAAGGCGACGAGGGCGAAAAAGGCGGGAGCGAAAACGTGGACGCGCAGACGCCCCGGCGGCGGCCGGCCTCGGGCGTCTTTCGGAAAACGGCTCTGCGGTCTGTTTCCGGGCCGCCGCCCTTGGCCCGAGCGGGGGCTCAGGATGCGCCGGAGCGCAGCGCGCGATACCAGTCGACGATGCGCGCCCGTTCCTCGGGAGGCATCATCATGACGTTGCCGGGCGGCATGGCATGGCTCAGTCCGGCCTGGCGGTAGATTTGCCGGGCATGGCGCGCGAGGGTCGTCGCGCTGTCGAGCCGGACCCCCTTCGGCGCCTGACCGAGCCCGGGCCAGAGCGGCCGGGCGGTGTGGCACATCGCGCAGCGGCTCTCGACGATCTCCTGCACCTCGTCGAAGCCCGCCGAGGCGATCACGCGGTTCAGATGCGGGGGCAGGGCGGCCTCGGTCTCGGGCGCGGCAATGTCCGGGCTCGGCCAGAGCGACAGTGCCACGATGGCGGCAAACAGCGCCGCGGTCGCGCCCCAGGTCCACCAGGGGCGGCCCTTGCGGGCATGCATGCTGTTGAAGAAATGCCGGATCGTCACGCCCATCAGGAAGACGAGGCTTGCGATCAGCCAGTTATAGGGGCTCGCGAAGGCCAGCGGATAGTGGTTCGAGAGCATCAGGAAGATGACCGGCAGGGTCAGGTAGTTGTTATGGGTCGAGCGCAGCTTGGCGATGGCCCCGTATTTCGGGTCGGGCGTATGTCCTGCCTTCAGATCGGCCACGACAATCCGCTGGTTCGGCATGATCACCAGAAACACATTGGCCACCATGATCGTGCCGGTGAAGGCGCCCAGATGCAGAAGTGCTGCGCGGCCGGTGAAGACCTGCGTGTAGCCCCAGGCCATCGCGACGATGATCGCGAAGAGGATCAGCATCAGCGCGGTCGGGCGGCGCCCCAGCGGACTGCGGCACAGCAGGTCGTAGCAGATCCAGCCGGTGGTCAGCGATCCGGCCGAGATCGCGATGGCCTGCCAGGGCGCCCACTGGATCTTGTCGTAATCGATCAGGAACAGATCCGCCCCCATCCAGTAGACCAGCGCCAGCAGGGCCAGCCCCGACAGGAACGTCCAGTAGGCTTCCCATTTGAACCAGGTCAGGTGCTCGGGCATGTGGTCGGGGGCGACCATGTATTTCCGGATATGGTAGAAGCCGCCGCCATGAACCTGCCATTCCTCACCCAGCACGCCTGCGGGCAACGGACCCGATCGGGTCAGCCCCAGATCGAGGGCGATGAAGTAGAAGGACGATCCGATCCAGGCGATCCCGGCGATGACATGCAGCCAGCGCACCGCGAATTCCAGCCAGTCCCAGACCAGCGAGAGGTCGAACATGGGCAAACTCCTTGAGATGGGTGCAGGCTATACGCCGGGCGGGCTTTCTGATAATTCCGGATTATCCCGATCAGCTTCAAGAAATCCCGAATAATCTCCCGTGGCCAGCATCAATACGATCCGAATGTTCGTGCGTGTCTACGAACTGGGCAACATGTCGGCCGCCGCGCGCGATCTGCAGGTATCGGCCGCGGTGGCCTCGTCGCGGATCGCCGATCTGGAACGGCATCTGGGCATCCGGCTGTTCACCCGCACCACCCGCTCGATCCAGCCGACCGAGCAGGGGCGGATCTATTATCCCAAGGCCGTCAAGGTGCTCGAGGCGCTGGAAGAGGCCGAGGCCGCGGTGCAGGAGATCACCCATCACCCGCGCGGCTCGCTTTATGTCTCGGCGCCGCTGGGGGTGGGGCGGCGGCTGATCGCGCCCAATGTGGTGCTGTTCCAGGACCGCTACCCCGACATCCATGTGCGGCTGCGCCTGTCGGACCGGCGGGTCGATCTGGCGGGCGAGGGGCTCGATGCGGGGTTCCTGCTGGGCGATCTGCCGGATTCGGGGCTGAAGGTGCGGGCGCTCGGCGATTGCGCGCGGGTGCTTTGCGCGTCCCCCGGCTATGTCGCGCGGCGGGGAATGCCCTGCTGCGGGGCCGACCTGATCGGGCAGGGACATGATTGCCTTCTGTTGCGGTTTCCCGGCTCACGCGAGTTCCGCTGGACGCTGCAGACCCCCGAGGGGCCGCAGAGCTTCAACGTCAAGGGTCCCTATGCCTGCGACGATGGCGATGTTCTGACCGCCTGGGCGCTGGACGGGCGTGGCGTGGTGCTCAAGCCCGTCTTCGATGTGGCCGAGCATCTGGCCTCTGGCGCGCTGATCCCGGTCTGCGAAGACACCCCGCCCCCCGATGCCCGGCTGGCCTGCCTGTTTCCCCACAAGAAGAACCAGGACCCGAAAAGCCGGCTCTTCATCGAGTTCATGGCCGAGCGGATCAAGGCCGCGCTGCGCCGGCGGGCGCAGATCTATCAGCTGCCGCGATAGGTCGAATAGCCATAGGGCGAGAGCAGCAGCGGCACGTGGTAATGCGCCTCTGCATCCTCCATGCCGAAGCGGATCGGGATCTGGTCGAGGAATTTCACCTCGCCGGTCGCAAGGCCCGCTCGTTCCAGATAGTCGCCCGCGAAGAAGACCAGCTCGTAGGTTCCGGTCCTGAAGGTTCCGGGCGGCAGGATCGGCGTATCGGTACGGCCGTCGGCATTGGTCTCGGTCTCGGCGATCTTGCGGTGGGAATTGCCAGAGACGCGGTAAAGCGCGATCTTCAGCCCGGCGGCGGGCCGCCCGGTCGCGGTGTCCAGAACATGGGTGGTCAGATAGCCGGGCATCTTGTCCTCGCGCTGAAAGGGGCTGGCTTCCTTATGGCGCAGAACCCGGCCCGCAAGGAAGACCCCGAAAGACTTTCAGGAAATACTTGAAAGACGGCGCGTTATTCATGGTTTATGCGAAAGTAATCCGAAGGAGGACCTCTTTTGACCCGCTATCCGCGTGATCTTCGGGGCTATGGCGCGACGCCGCCCCACCCGCAATGGCCGAACGGCGCCAAGATCGCCGTGCAATTCGTCATCAACTACGAGGAGGGCGGCGAGAACTGCATCCTGCATGGCGATGCGGCCTCCGAAGCCTTCCTGTCCGAGGTCGTGGGCGCGGTGCCCTGGCCGGGCCAGCGCCACTGGAACATCGAGTCGATGTACGAATATGGCGCCCGGGCCGGGTTCTGGCGGCTTCACCGCATGTTCACCGAGCGCGACATGCCGGTCACGGTCTATGGCGTGGCGACGGCGCTGGCGCGCGGGCCCGAACAGGTGGCCGCGATGCAGGAGGCCGGCTGGGAGATCGCCAGCCACGGGTTCAAATGGGTCGAATACAAGGACTTCTCGGAAGAGGAAGAGCGCGCCCATATGGCCGAGGCCAGGCGGCTGCATGCCGAGGTCACGGGCGAGGCGCCGCGCGGCTGGTACACGGGGCGCTGTTCGGCGCAGACCGTGCGGCTTGCGGCCGAGGATGGCGGTTTTGCCTATGTCTCGGACACCTATGACGACGATCTGCCCTACTGGATGGCCGTGGGCGACCGGCATCAGCTGGTGATCCCCTATACGCTCGATGCCAATGACATGCGCTTTTCGGTGGCGGCGGGCTATGGCTCGGGCGACGAGTTCTATGCCTATCTCCGCGACAGTTTCGATACGCTTTATGCCGAGGGGATTGCCGGCGCGCCTAAGATGATGACCGTCGGGCTGCATTGCCGCCTGGTGGGACGGCCCGGACGGGCGGCGGCGCTGAAGCGGTTTCTCGACTACATCCGGGGCTTCGACGGGGTCTGGGTCGCGCGGCGGATCGACATCGCCGAGCATTGGGCGGAGGTCAATCCGCCGGTCGTCCGGGAACGGCCCACGGCGATGGACCGCGACAGCTTCGTCGCGCGGTTCGGGGGCATCTTCGAACAGTCGCCCTGGATCGCCGAGGGCGCCTTCGGGCTCGAGCTTGGCCCTGCGCATGACAGCGCGCCGGGGCTGCATAACGCCCTGGCGCGGGTGTTCCGCGCGGCCGGGCCCGGGAAGCGGCTGGAGGTGCTGAAGGCGCATCCGGATCTGGCGGGCAGGCTCGCGGCCGCGAAACGGCTGAGCGAGGCCTCGACCGCCGAGCAGGCCTCGGCCGGGCTCGACGCGCTGAGCGACGCGGACCGCGCGCGTTTCGAGGATCTGAACCGCCGCTATACCGAGCGCTTCGGCTTTCCCTTCATCATCGCGGTGAAGGATCACGACAAGGCGGGCATCCTCGCGGCCTTCGAGCGCCGGCTTGAAAATACCCCCGAAGCCGAATTCGCCGAGGCCTGTCGTCAGGTCGAACGGATCGCGCTGCTGCGCCTGAAGGAGATCCTGCCATGAGCCAGTATTACGCCCCGACCGGCGGGCTTCCGGGGCAGGAGGTCCTGCATACCGGCCGCGCCGTCTTCACCGAGGCCTATGCGGTCATTCCCAAAGGCGTGATGAGCGACATCGTCACCAGCAATCTGCCGCATTGGACGGGCACGCGGGCCTGGATCATCGCGCGGCCTATGACGGGCTTTGCCGAGACCTTCGCGCAATATGTGATGGAGGTGGGCCCCGGCGGCGGGTCGGACCGGCCCGAGCCCGATCCGGGCGCCGAAGGGGTGATCTTCGTCACCGAGGGCGGGCTCGATCTCAGGCTCGGCGGGCACGCGCATCACATGACGGCGGGGGGCTATGCCTATCTGCCGCCGGGCTCCGGGTGGACGGTCGCGAATTCGGGCACGGTGCCCGCGCGGTTCCACTGGCTGCGCAAGCGCTATCAGGCGGTCGAGGGCATCGCGCCGCCCGAGGCCTTTGTCACCAACGAGGCCGCGGTCGCACCCAATGCCATGCCCGACACCCAGGGGCGCTGGGCCACCACGCGCTTCGTCGATCCGGACGATCTGCGCCATGACATGCATGTCAATATCGTCACCTTCGAGCCGGGCGGCGTGATCCCCTTCGAGGAGACGCATATCATGGAGCACGGGCTTTACGTGCTCGAGGGCAAGGCGGTCTACAAGCTCAACCGCGACTGGGTCGAGGTCGAGGCGGGCGATTTCATGTGGTTGCGCGCCTATTGCCCGCAGGCCTGCTATGCCGGCGGGCCGGGACGGTTCCGCTATCTGCTCTACAAGGACGTGAACCGCCATCCGGCGCTTGCGCTCGGGGCGCTGTGATGATCGAGGCCCAGCCGCTGACCGCGGCCGGTTTCGCGCCCTTCGGCGAGGTCATCGAAACCGGCGGCGATTTCAAGCTCATCAACGAGGGCTTCTGTCGCCGCTATTCCGATCTTGCCAGGCTCGACATCGTCGACGGGCAGCCCGGGATCAGCCTGTTTCAGGCCGAGATCCGGGCGCTGCCCTGTGAGTGCACGCTGATGGAGCGGCACCCGCTGGGCTCGCAATGCTTCATTCCCATGCAGAATGCCGAATTTCTGGTCATTGTGGCGCCGGATGAAGGGGGGCGGCCGGGCCGGCCCTCGGCCTTCATTGCCGGTCCGGGGCAGGGGGTGAATATCGGCCGGAATGTCTGGCACGGCGTGTTGTGTCCGATTTCGGGCTCGGGGCTCTTCGCCGTTATCGACCGCATCGGCGCGGGGGCCAATCTGGAAGAGGTCCGTCTGAAGACGACGCTGACGATAAGGCGCGCGCGGCCGGGCTAGGCAAGTAACGACGACGGGGAGATTTCGACGATGGCTGCAGACAGCTCCATCGGGACGCCGGAACAGCTGCGCGACCCGAACTATACGCCTGCGCTTCACAAGGCGGTACCGCTGGGGATCCAGCATGTGCTGGCGATGTTCGTTTCGAACGTGACGCCGGCGATCATCGTCGCGGGGGCTGCGGGCTTCGGCTTCGGGTCCGAGGCGGGGGCCGAGGGCTTCCCCGACATGACCTACATGATCCAGATGTCGATGCTGTTTGCGGGGATCGCCACGCTGTTCCAGACCATCGGTCTGGGCCCGGTGGGCGCGCGGCT
Source organism: Rhodovulum sp. HP10 (assembly GCF_047553435.1). Lineage (NCBI taxonomy): Bacteria > Pseudomonadati > Pseudomonadota > Alphaproteobacteria > Rhodobacterales > Paracoccaceae > Rhodovulum > Rhodovulum sp. HP10. Next base: position 358,412 of record NZ_CP180201.1, on the reverse strand, counting down.
GCCGATCGTGCAGGGCACGAGCTTTGCCTTCATCCCGATCATGATCCCGCTGGTCGCGGGCAGAGGCGTCGAGGCGTTGCCGATGCTGTTCACCGGCGTCTTCGTCGGCGGGCTGTTCCACGCCATGCTGGGCACGGTAATCGGCAAGATCCGCTTCGCGTTGCCGCCGCTTGTCACCGGGCTCGTGGTGACCATGATCGGGCTCGCCCTGGTCAAGGTCGGCATCCAGTATGCCGCGGGCGGCGTCGCGGCGATCGACAGCCCCGAATATGGCAGCCTGCTGAACTGGTCGGCGGCGCTGGTCGTGGTCTTCGTCACGCTGGGGCTGAAATTCTTCGCGCGCGGGCTGTTGTCGGTCTCGGCGGTCGCGGTGGGCATTCTGGCAGGCTATCTCTTCGCGCTCGCGACGGGCATGGTGACCTTTGACAGTATCGGCGCCGGCTGGCAGCGCGCGGCCGTGCTGGAGGTGCCGCTGCCGTTCAAATACGGGGTCGATTTCAGCCTCGCCGCCATCATCGGGTTCTGCCTGATGGCCGTGGTCTCGGCGGTCGAGACCGTGGGCGATGTCTCGGGCATCACCAAGGGCGGCGCCGGGCGCGAGGCCGCCGACCGCGAGATTGCGGGGGCGACCTATGCCGATGGTGTGGGCACGGCGATCGCCGGTGCCTTCGGGGCGCTGCCCAACACCTCCTTCAGCCAGAATGTGGGCCTGATCGCGATGACCGGGGTGATGAGCCGGCATGTGGTGACCATCGGGGCGCTGTTCCTGATCCTCTGCGGCGTGGTGCCCAAGGTCGGCGCGCTGATCGCGACGGTCCCGATCGAGGTCCTGGGCGGCGGCGTGATCGTCATGTTCGGCATGGTGGTCGCCGCGGGCATCTCGATGCTGTCGGATGTCAACTGGAACCGGCGCAACATGGTGATCTTCGCGATCGCGCTGTCGGTCGGGCTCGGCCTGCAGCTTGAACCGAAAGCGGTGCAATACCTGCCCGATACCTTGCAGATCCTGATGACCAGCGGGCTCTTGCCCGCAGCGCTGATCGCCATCGTCCTGAACCTGGTGCTGCCCGGAGAACTGGCTTCGGAGGCGACCGAAGAGGTCTCGGGCGGCCTTTCGGGGCATGGGCTCGGACATCTCGGGCGGGACTGAGCCTGCCGCGACCTGACAGACAGGGCCGCCTCGGGTGGCCCTGTTCCGTATTTTACAACTGCAGTTTTTCCGCTATGTCCTTGGCTTGGAAACACTCGCTAAAGTTGTTGTATATATTTTAGGCATCCGCATTTTTGTTGCGCGTTCGGTGAGGGGAAATCATTGCCGGTGCCACAGGGTGGACATAGCGTTAAGCCATGAACGAGAGCCAGACCTTCGACGAGATGTGGGGCCGCGCACAGGTTCTGCGGTCGCCCTATGAGCGTTTTCACGAGTGGTTCGAGGGTGAGGACATCGCCCGGTTGCGCGCCAAGCAGCGCGAGGCCGAAGAGGTGTTTCGCCTGACCGGCATCACTTTCAATGTCTATGGACGGGCCGAGGCCGAGGAGCGGCTGATCCCCTTCGACATCATCCCGCGGATCATCTCGGGGCGCGAATGGCAGAAGCTTTCGCGCGGGATCGAACAGCGGGTGAAGGCGATCAACGCCTTTCTCTATGACATCTATCACCGCCAGGAGATCGTGAAGGCGGGCCGCATCCCCGAAGAGATGATCTCGCGCAACGAGGCCTTCCTGCCGCAGATGATCGGGGTCAAGCCGCCGGGGGGCGTCTATACCCATATCGTCGGCATCGATCTGGTGCGTACGGGCGACAACCAGTTCTATGTGCTGGAGGACAATGCCCGCACGCCCTCGGGTGTCAGCTACATGCTGGAAAACCGCGAGACCATGCTGCAGATGTTCCCCGAGCTGTTCTCGCGCAACCGGGTGCAGCCGGTGCAGACCTATCCGCTCGATCTGCGCCGTTCGCTGGCGGCCTGTGCGCCCCCGGATGTGGACGAGAAGCCCACCATCGCGGTGCTGACGCCAGGGATCTACAACTCGGCCTATTTCGAGCATGCCTTCCTGGCCGACCAGATGGGGGTGGAACTGGTCGAGGGGCAGGATCTTCGCATCGTCGGAGGCAAGGTCGCGATGCGCACGACCGAGGGCTACCGGCCGATAGACGTGCTCTATCGCCGGGTCGACGACGACTATCTCGACCCGCTGAACTTCAATCCCGACAGCGCGCTGGGGGTCCCGGGCATCATGGATGTCTACCGGGCGGGGCGGATCACCATCGCCAATGCGCCCGGCACCGGCATCGCCGATGACAAGGCGATCTACAGTTACATGCCCGACATCGTCGAATTCTATACCGGCGAGAAGGCGATCCTCGAGAACGTGCCGACCTGGCGCTGTTCCGAACCCGAGGCGCTGGCCTATGTGCTCGACAACCTGCAGGATCTGGTCGTCAAGGAGGTGCATGGCTCTGGCGGCTACGGCATGCTGATCGGCCCGACCTCGACCCGAAAGGAGATCGCGGCCTTTCGCGACAAGCTGAAGGCCAGGCCCGGCAATTACATCGCCCAGCCGACGCTGTCGCTCTCGACCGTTCCCATCTTCACCCGGAACGGGCTGGCGCCGCGGCATGTCGATCTGCGTCCCTTCGTGCTGGTCAGCCCCGCGGGCATCAAGATCACCCCCGGCGGGCTGACCCGGGTGGCGCTGAAGAAGGGATCGCTTGTGGTGAACTCGTCGCAGGGCGGAGGCACCAAGGACACCTGGGTGCTCGAGGACTGACGCGATGCTGGGCAAGACCGCAAACGGGCTCTTCTGGATGTACCGCTATATCGAGCGGGCCGAAAACACCTCGCGCCTGGTCGAGACCGGCCAGCGCATCGCGCTGACCCGGCTCGACAGCCCCGATGACGAATGGGGCTCGGTGATGCAGACCGGGGGCGTGGCCAAGGCCTACAAGCGCCATCACGAGGCGGTCACCAAGGAAGGTGCCATCGACTGGATGCTGCGCGCCAAGGAGAACCCTTCCTCGGTACTCTCGGCCATTTCCTCGGCGCGGCAGAATGCCCGCGTGGTCCGCACCGCGCTGACCCATGATGTCTGGGAGGCGATGAACGGCTGTTACATGGCGGTGCGGGAGGCGCTGTCGCGCCGGGTGAACGAGCGCGACCTGCCTGCGGTGATCGACCTGATCAAGGATCGCACCGCGCTGGTGCGCGGCACCACGCAGGGCACGCTGCTGCGAAACGACATCTTCAATTTCGTCCGGATCGGCACATTCCTCGAACGCGCCGACAACATCGCCCGCATTCTCGACGTCAAGTATTACGTGCTGCTGCCCTCGACCTATTCGGTGGGCTCGTCGATCGACAATGTGCAATGGGAGACGATCCTGCGCGCGGTTTCTGCGCGGGGCGGGTTCCGGATGGTGCATGGCAGTCAGGCCAGCCCGCGCGACATCGCCCAGTTCCTCGTGCTCGACCGCAAGATGCCGCGCAGCCTCGAATTCTCGGTCACCAAGATCCGCGACAATCTCGAATATCTCGCCCTCGACTACGGCGCGCGCCACCGCTCTCATGAACTGGCCGAGGTGCTCAAGCAGCGCTTCAGCGCACATGATATCGATGCGATCTTCGATTACGGCCTGCATGAATTCCTGCAGGACGTGCTGGGCGCGCTCAGCGAGCTCGGTCGGCAGATCGAGATAGATTACAGATTCTACGAGTGATCCGATGCGACTGAAGATACGCCATTCCACGCGCTACGCCTTCGACGACCCGGTGATCTACGGGCTCCAGCAATTGCGCAAGATCCCCAAGAATGGGCCTGAACAGCGGGTGATCGCCTGGAAGACCACGGTCGAGGGCGGTCGCAAGGAGCTGAGCTTCGAGGACCATCACCGCAACACGGTCGAGCTGATCAGCTTCGAGAAGGACGTGACCGAGCTCGTGGTGCGCAGCGAGGGCGAGGTCGAGGTGCTGGACACCTCGGGCGTGATCGGTCCGCATCGCGGTCCCTCGCCGCTCTGGCTGTTCCGCCATCCCACCGCCCGGACCCGGGCCGGGCCGGGCTGCCGGGCGCTGATGCGCGAGGTGAGGGGCGAGAACGATCTCGACCGGCTGCATGCGCTCCTGCGGGTGGTTCATGGCGCGGTCCGCTACGAGATCGGGGCCTCGCGTCCCGACTGGTCCGCCGAGGAGGCGGTCTCGGCGGGCCGGGGGGTGTGTCAGGATCATGCCCATGTCTTTGTCGCCTGCGCCCGCGAGATGGGCTTTCCAGCCCGCTATGTCTCGGGCTATCTGATGACCGACGACGTCCAGCACGAGGCGAGTCACGCCTGGGCCGAGGCGCATGTCGAGGGCCTGGGCTGGGTCGGGTTCGATGTGTCGAACGAGATGTCGCCGGACGGGCGCTATGTCCGGGTCGCGACCGGCCTCGATTATGCCGAGGCCGCGCCGGTGACCGGCTCGCGTCTGGGCGGCAGCGGCGAGGCGCTGTCGGTCGAGATCGAGGTGGCCCAGCAATAGCGCTGGCGCGCGGATGCGGGGACTGGGACGGAAATGACCTATTGTGTGGGGGTGATGCTCGAGCGCGGGCTGGTGATGATGTCGGATACCCGCACCAATGCCGGCGTCGACAACATCTCGACCTTCCGCAAGATGTTCACCTGGGAAAAGCCCGGCGACCGGGCGCTGGTGCTGATGACCGCGGGCAACCTGGCCACCACCCAATCCGTGGTCTCGATCCTCGACGAGCGCACCAAGGCCCATGTCGAGCGCGATCCCTCGCTGTTCGAGGTGCCCTCGATGTTCCAGGCGGCGCGGCTGGTGGCCGCCACGCTGAAGGACGTGATCGCCGCCCATGCCGATGTCGGCCAGCGGGCCGATGCCTCTTTCAATGCGACGCTGATCCTCGGCGGCCAGATCAAGGGCGGTGCGCCGCGGCTGTTCTTGATCTATCCCGAGGGCAATTTCATCGAGGCCGGCGGCGACACGCCCTTCTTCCAGATCGGCGAAACCAAATATGGCCGACCCATCCTGGTGCGGGCCTATGATCCGGGCATGAGCTTCGAGAAGATGGTCAAGCTGATGCTGGTCAGCTTCGATTCCACGCTCAAGGCCAATCTCTCGGTGGGCATGCCCTTCGATCTGCAGATCTACGAGACCGACAGCCTGCAGCTTGGCCGTCGCATCCGGATCGATCCGCAGGACGCCTATTTCGAGCGGATCTCGACCGGCTGGGGCGAGGCCCTGAAATCCGCGCTCGACAGTCTGCCGGATTTCGAATTCTGAGCCCGCAGGGCAAAGGCCATTCGAGGGCGTCATCCCGACAAAGGCAGGGTTCTGTTGTGGCAAGGTAAACGCCGCGGCGGGGGAGGGCGCGGGGCCAGATGGGACAGCCGCGGGTCCGGTTCGGCAAAACAGGCGTGTTTCTGCCGGTTTGTTGCGAAGGGTCCTTGCATTCTGGGCGGTTTCTCGCCGTAAAACCCGTTTACCCTGTTTCAAGGTCAATCGGCCAGCTTGTCGGTCAATCAGACTGCGGCTAGGGAATCGCCATGACCCCCGATCACACCCAGAAGGGCAAGGCCGAGACGTCGACGCACCGTCGCGCCTCGAAGCTGCCATTGTCAGTTCCGGAGCTCGCGCGCCGCGCGCCGGTCCTGGTCGTCCCCGCCCTGGCTGTCGCCATCGCCGCCGTCACGGGGCTGGTCACGGTGCTGGCGGTACAGCCGGCGCCGGATGGGACAAGCCGCGCGCCGGTTGCCGCCTTTGCGCTCGATCGCGATGCGACGCCGGTCGATGGCGCCGTTCTGCTGGCCGGGACCGGGGACGAGGCCGCCATTCCGGGCGATCCGGCGCCGCGTCCGGCGGCCATCGCGCGTCCGGCCGCCGCGCCGCTTCCCGCTGACGGGATCGGTGTCGTGACCGAGGCCCGCGCCGAGCAGGGCCGGCAGGCGGCCCGCGCCTTGCTGGCGGCAGGGGGACAGGTCTTCGCGGGCGCGCCCCGGATCGTGCCGCCCGCCCGCTCGGGGGCCGCGGCCGGCGGCGATGACCTTGCCGGGCTCCGGCCGCAGCAGCGTCCGCTGGCGGGCAGCGATTTGCGCCGCCCGCGTCCACGCCCAGCCACCGCAGAAAGCGCCGCGCCCGAGACCGTCATCGCCCAGGCCTCCGACCGGCCGCAGCCGCACCCCGATGGCCTGCCTGCGCCCATGTCCGGTCCGGCGACAGCGGTCGCCTTGGCCCGTGCTCAGGTCCGTCCTCAGTCCCGTCCGCTCGAGCTGGCCGAGGATCTTTCCGGTGCAAGTCTCGTGCCCGCTGCCGGGATCGAGCTGGCTTTGGCGGCCAGCCCCGTTCCGCCTGCAGGCGCCGAGGTCGAGGCCGAGGCCGCCGTCGACGCGCAAGGCCTCGAGGCCTCGCTGCGGCCGCAGACCCGTCCCGCGGCCCTGGCCCGGCTGGCCCGCGGTGCGCTGGTGCCGGACAGCCGCGACCTGGCTACGCCCAGGGCCGAACCCTTCGCCCATACCGATATCGCGCGCGGCGCCAATGGCTGCTCGGTGCGGCTGGCCCGCGGCATTCCGGGCCGGCCGCGGGGCGCTCTTTCCGGAAGCGCGATCGGCGCGCGGATGGACAGCCTGCATGGCGGAGATCGCGATGCGCAGATCGTGCAGCAGGCGCTTGCGGGCAATATCCCGCATTTCCTGCGCGAACTGACCCCGGTCCGGGTCTCGGGCCGGCTGGCCGATGGCAGCCGTGCCGATGTGACCATCTGCGTCACGCCTGATTATCTGGCGCTGGGCAGCGATGCCGATTTCGTGCGGGTGCCGATGGGCCTGCCTGCGGCGGCGCGGATCGCCGACCGGTTCGGCTTTCTGCTGCCGACCACGCGGATGGTCGACGCGATCTATGGTCAGGCGCGGATGCGGCTGGCGCCGCGGCCGATGGATCCCGGGGCGCAGATGAGCTCGACCCGTTATTTCCTGCAGCACAACCGCACCGTCGAAAGCCAGACCGGCGGCCGCGAGGGTCAGCTGACCGCGGGCCAGAAGAAGGATCTGGTGCTGACCAACCGGCTGCGCAGCCATCCCGGCCGGGTCGCGATCTATGGCTGGCACAAGCCCGACGGTCACCCCATCCAGCCGCTCAGCACGGTCCATGGTGCCTATTATTCCGATTACAGCCATGGCGTGCGGCTGGTCAGCCAGACCGCCTTCGTCAACGGCCGTCCGGTCTCTCTGGCGAGCCTGCTGGCCAACCCGTCCTATGCGGGGCTGCTGACGGGCGAGGGGCCGATCGCGGCGCCGGAACGGCTGATGGCCTCGCTCTACCGGTAGCGCGGGCAGCGTCCGGCCACGCCCCCTTGCGGGCGGGGCGGCACCTTTCGGCCAGAGCGGGACGCGCGGCGTCAGCGCGGGACGGAATTGAACAGCGGCACGGTCGAGATCGACATCTTGGCCGAGCCCTCGCTCAGCTCACGCGCATGGGCCAGATAGATCAGCGTCTGGTTTGTCTCGTCGAAGATCCGCTTGATCCTTATCGATTTCAGCACCAGCGACCGGCTCTGGCGGAATACCTCCTCGCCATCCGGGTTGCGGTCGATATCGCCGATCTCGATCGGGCCGGTCTGGCGGCAGGCGATCGAGGCATTCGACGGGTCCTCGAACCAGTTGCCCTGGCTCAGCCGGTCCAGCACCGAGCGCGAGAAATAGGCGACATGGCAGGTCACCCCGGCAACCTCGGGATCCTGGATCGCCTCGATCACGATGTCATTGCCGGTCCAGTCGACCCCGACCCGCCCGACCTCGTCGGCCTGGGCGGTGAGGGGCAGAACGGCGACAAGCGCGGCAAGCAGGGCGGGGCGGGGCATGGGGCGATCCTCATCTTCTGATGTCCTGCCAAAGGTAGGCATCCCGTCGCGCATTGCCACAGCGATTGACGCCGCACCCCGGCCAGTGCTATTTAATGAACAAGCGTTCAATAAGCTGGGGAGGGAGGAGCCCGGGCGATGTTCACCGCGACGATGGAATTCGATCTCGACGACGACACCCGCGCGCTGCGCGACATGGTGCATCGCTGGGCGCAGGAGCGGATCCGGCCGATGGCTGCCGAAATCGACCGCGACAATGTCTTTCCGGCCGCGCTCTGGCGCGAAATGGGCGAGCTGGGCCTGCTGGGCATCACCGTGCCCGAGGAGTATGGCGGCGCCGGCATGAGCTATCTGGCCCATGTCATAGCGATCGAGGAAATCGCCCGCGCCTCGGCCAGCGTCTCGCTGAGCTATGGCGCGCATTCGAACCTCTGCGTGAACCAGATCAAGCTGAACGGCACCGAAGACCAGAAGCGCAGGTACCTGCCCGGGCTGATCTCGGGCGCTCAGGTCGGTGCGCTGGCGATGTCCGAGGCGGGGGCGGGCTCGGACGTGGTCTCGATGCAGCTCCGCGCCGAGAGGCGGAACGGCCATTACCGTCTCAACGGCACGAAATACTGGATCACCAACGGCCCGGATGCCGACACGCTGGTCGTCTATGCCAAGACCGACCCCGAGGCCGGCCCTAGCGGCATCACTGCCTTCATCGTCGAGAAGACCATGGCGGGGTTCTCGACCTCGCCCCATTTCGACAAGCTCGGCATGCGCGGATCGAACACGGCCGAGCTGATCTTCGAGGATGTCGAGGTCCCCTTCGAGAATGTGCTGGGCGAGGAGGGCAAGGGCGTGCGGGTGCTGATGTCGGGCCTCGATTACGAGCGCGTGGTGCTGGCGGGCATCGGCACCGGCATCATGGCTGCCTGTCTCGACGAGATCATGCCCTACATGCGCGACCGCAAGCAGTTCGGCCAGCCGGTCGGAAGCTTTCAGCTGATGCAGGGCAAGATCGCCGACATGTACACGGCGATGAATTCGGCCCGGGCCTATGTCTATGCCGTTGCACGGTCTTGTGATCGCGGCCAGGTGACGCGGCAGGATGCGGCGGCCTGCGTGCTCTATGCCTCGGAAGAGGCAATGAAACAGGCGCATCAGGCGGTGCAAGCCATGGGGGGTGCTGGATTTTTGGCCGACAGCGCGGTCGCGCGCCTGTTTCGCGATGCCAAGCTGATGGAGATCGGCGCGGGCACGTCCGAGATCCGGCGGATGCTGGTGGGACGTGAATTGATGAAGGCGATGGTCTAAATGAGAGTCACAGACTCAACTTTAGAAGGTGATCCAGATGCGACTGCCCCTGATCCTCGCCGCCGTGCTGGCCGCGGCCACTCCCGCGCTGGCCCAGCAATACGATTTCACGCCCGATGCCACGCTGGCCTGCATGAAAAAGCAGAAGATGCATGGCGCCGACATCGCCTGTGTGGGCGACTCCGCCCGCGCCTGTTTCCAGAAGATGAAGTCGCCCTCCGTGAGCGATATCGCCGCCTGCCAGCAGGCCGAGGGCGAATACTGGAAGGCGCGGATGGACAGCGCCTATGAGCATCTGCTCGGGCTGGCCGAGGCTGCCGATGCGGACTTTGCCAGGGCCGAGGGCGAACCCCTGCATGCGACCATGGTGCAGGACCTCAGGGACGAACAGGAGCAATGGAACAGTTGGCAGAAAACCCGTTGCTGGGTCGAGGCGATGATGCGCCGGGGCACGCCCTACCGCACGACCGCGGCCGCAGGCTGCACGATGAAGCAGATCGCCGCCCGTGCGCTGTTCATGGAAAGCGCGGTCAGCTACATGGAAAACAAGTAAACCGGTCTTCGGGTGTCGCGGGGCCTGCCTCGCGCGGCGTCCCGGTCCGGGGCCGGGCCTTCGGGGCCCGTGCCCGGCCTGAACCGGGCATGGGCGGGGATGTTCTGGCAGGATCAGAACTTCCAGATATAGGAAACGCCGAAGACCCAGGGGTCGATATGGGCGGTGCCGATCTTGCCGCCATTCAGCTTGACGTCGCTGTCGATGTCGATCCAGCGCACATCGGTCCGGATCGAGTGGCGCTCGTCGATGGCGTAGTCGAGACCGGCATGCAGCGCGAGGCCCCAGGAATCCTCGATATCGACTTTGCCAAGCGCGCTGTCCGTGTCCCAGAAGGTGGTGTAGTTCAGACCGGCGCCGAGGAAGGGCGTGACCGAGCTGCTGTTGACGAAGTGATATTGCAGCGACACCACCGGCGGCAGTTGCAGCGTATCGGCCTTGCCGACACCGTCGATATTGATGTTGTGCTTGAAGGGCAGGGCGCCCAGCACCTCGATGCCCCAGTTATCGGCGAAGAAATACTCGAAGGTCAGGGTCGGGCGGGCATTGTCGCCGACATGCGACTCGGCGCCCGCGAGGGTGCCATTGTCCGACTTCGGAGACACATAGCCAAGCCCGAGCCCGAAGGTCCAGTCGCCTTTCGACTGCGCATCGGCGGCGGATCCGGCCAGAGCGGTTGCGGTCAGGGCAATGGCAAGCAGGGAGGTCTTCATTGCATCGTTCCTTAGAATTTGAATCACTCTCGGTCCTTGGGGCGGAATGGCATGGATTTCTTTGACTTGTATCAAGTCGCAGTATGGCGTGGCATACAATGGTGCGCGGAGGACACGCGATGCGTCTGAGATCCGCCGCTTTGCCGGCATCCGATGGGTTCCGGGCCAATCGCGCGGCCCATTTGGCGGCGCTGCGCGAGGTGGCCGAGGCCGCGGCGAGCGCCGCTGCGGGCGGGGGCGAGGCGGCGCGCGCCCGCCATGTCGCCCGTGGCAAGATGCTTCCGCGCGAGCGGGTCGCCAATCTGCTCGATCCGGGCAGCCCGTTCCTTGAAATCGGGGCGACCGCCGCCAATGGGCTTTATGAGGGCGCGGCGCCCTGCGCCGGGGTCATCGCCGGGATCGGCCGGGTCGAGGGCCAGGAGGTCATGGTTCTGGCCAATGACGCCACGGTGAAGGGCGGCACCTATTACCCGATGACGGTGAAAAAGCACCTCCGTGCCCAGGAGATCGCGGCCGAGTGCCATCTGCCCTGCCTCTATCTCGTCGATTCCGGCGGGGCCAACCTGCCCAACCAGGACGAGGTCTTTCCCGACCGCGACCATTTCGGCCGCATCTTCTACAACCAGGCCCGGATGTCGGCCGCGGGCATCCCGCAGATCGCCGTCGTCATGGGCTCCTGCACGGCGGGCGGCGCCTATGTGCCCGCGATGTCCGATGTCACCATCATCGTCCGCGATCAGGGTACGATCTTTCTCGCCGGTCCGCCGTTGGTGAAGGCGGCCACCGGCGAGATTGTCTCGGCGGAGGATCTGGGCGGCGGCGATGTTCATACAAGGCTGTCGGGCGTGGCCGACTATCTGGCCGAAGACGACGCCCATGCGCTGGCGCTGGCCCGCCGGGCCGTCCGGCATCTGAACCGCGAGAGGCCGCATACCGTCCGCTGGGAAACGCCCGAAGACCCGGCCTGCGATCCCGAAGAGATCCTCGGCGTCGTCCCCGCCGATCCGCGCACGCCCTATGATATCCGCGAGGTGATCGCGCGGCTCACCGACGGCTCGCGCTTCGACGAGTTCAAGCCCCGCTTCGGCGAAACCCTCGTCACCGGCTTCGCCCATGTCATGGGCTGCCCCGTCGGGATCGTGGCCAATAACGGCGTGATCTTCTCCGAGGCCGCGCAGAAGGGGACGCATTTCATCGAACTCTGCGCCCAGCGCGGCACGCCTCTTGTCTTCCTGCAGAATGTCACCGGCTTCATGGTCGGACGCAAATACGAGAACGAGGGCATCGCGCGGCATGGCGCCAAGATGGTGACGGCGGTCGCGACGGCTGCGGTCCCCAAGATCACCATGCTGGTCGGCGGCAGCTTTGGAGCGGGCAATTACGGCATGGCGGGTCGGGCCTATTCGCCCCGCTTTCTCTGGACCTGGCCCAATTCCCGCATCTCGGTCATGGGCGGCGAACAGGCCGCGGGCGTTCTCGCGACCGTGAAACGCGATGCCATCGAACGGGCGGGCGGCAGCTGGTCGGCAGAGGACGAAGCCGCTTTCAGGCGCCCCACGGTCGAGATGTTCGAGACGCAGAGCCACCCGCTCTATGCCTCGGCCCGGCTTTGGGATGACGGCATCATCGATCCGCGCAAATCCCGGCAGGTCCTTGCCCTCTCGCTTTCGGCCGCCCTCAATGCGCCGATCCCCGACACCCGCTTCGGCCTCTTCAGGATGTAGCGCCATGCTCCTTCTTCCTGGCCGAAATACCCCGGGGGGTGCGGGGGGCTGGCCCCCCGCCGCGACGACAGCCACGAAAGGCACGCCATGTTCCGCAAGATCCTGATCGCCAATCGCGGCGAGATCGCCTGCCGGATCGCCGCCACCGCCCGCCGCCTCGGCATGACGACCGTCGCTGTCCACTCGACGGCGGATGCCGGTGCCGCCCATGTGGCCATGGCCGACGAGGCCGTCGCGATCGGCGCGCCCGCGCCTGCCGACAGCTACCTCCGCGCCGACCGGATCATCGAGGCCGCGCTGAAAACCGGGGCCGAGGCGATCCATCCGGGCTACGGGTTCCTCTCGGAAAACCCCGATTTCGTCGAGGCGGTAGAGGCTGCCGGGCTCACCTTCATCGGCCCCTCGGCCAGGGCGATCCGGGCAATGGGCCTGAAGGACGCGGCCAAGGCCTTGATGGAGCAGGCGGGCGTGCCCGTCGTGCCGGGCTATCACGGTGCCGATCAGGACGATGCCCATCTCGAAGGCGCGGCCGAGGCCATCGGCTGGCCGGTGCTGATCAAGGCCGTGGCGGGCGGCGGCGGCAAGGGCATGCGCAAGGTCACGCATCCGGCCGATTTCGCCGCCGCGCTCGCGTCGGCCCGATCCGAGGCGCAGACCGCCTTCGGCAACCGGGCCGTCCTGATCGAGAAGCTGATCGAGCGCCCCCGCCATATCGAGGTCCAGGTCTTCGGCGATGGCCGGGAGGCGGTTCACCTCTACGAACGCGACTGCTCGCTCCAGCGCCGCCACCAGAAGGTCATCGAGGAGGCCCCGGCGCCCGGCATGACGCCCGAGATGCGCGCGGCCATGGGCGCGGCCGCAGTGCGCGCGGCCCGCGCCATCGGCTATCGCGGTGCGGGCACGGTCGAGTTCATCGTCGATGCCTCGGACGGGCTCCGCCCCGACCGGTTCTGGTTCATGGAGATGAACACGCGGTTGCAGGTCGAACATCCGGTGACCGAGGCCGTGACCGGGCTCGATCTGGTGGAATGGCAGTTCCGGATCGCGGCCGGCGAGGGCCTGCCGCTGACGCAGGACCGGATCCCGCTCAGGGGCCATGCCTTCGAGGCCCGGCTTTATGCCGAGGACGTGGCAGCCGGTTTCCTGCCCGCCACCGGCACGCTGGCGCATCTGGAATTCCCGCAAGGCATCCGGGCCGATACCGGCGTGCGAAGGGGCGACACGGTCAGCCCGTGGTATGACCCGATGATCGCCAAGATCATTGCCCATGGCCCGACCCGCGCGGTCGCGCTGAACCGGCTGGCCCGAGCGCTCGATGACATGCAGATCGCGGGGACGACGACCAACCTGGCCTTTCTCGGGCGCCTTGCCCGGCATCCGGGCTTTGGCCGGGGCGAGGTCGATACCGGGCTCATCGAGCGCGATCTCGACAGCCTTGCCGCCGGGCCCGGGCCCGGTCCCCGGATCGTCGCCGCAGCCCTTCTTGCCGCGGCAGAGCCTTCCCGGGACCCGCTTGCGGGCTTCACCCTCTGGGCGCCGCTCCGGCGGGCCGTGACCCTCGGCCGCGACGGCGAGGACGTCACCGGCACGCTGCTGTTCGAGGGGGCACAGTTCGCGACGGTCGAGATCGGCGAGACCCTGCTCGAGGCCCGTCGCAGCCCCGATGGCTGGCGGATCGACGGCGCCTCGGCCGGGGCGGTGCGGCAGGCGGGCGGCCAAATCCATGTCTTTGCCGGAGCCGGCGGGACCTTCTCCTTCATCCCGGTCGATCCGCTCGATCGCGCGGCGGCGGCGGGGGCGGGGACCGATGTGATCGAGGCGCCGATGCCGGGGCTTCTCAAGACTCTGTCCGTGGCCGAAGGCGACCACGTCGCCGCCGGCCAGCCGCTGGCCGTGCTCGAGGCGATGAAGATGGAACACATGCTTGCGGCGCCCCGCGCGGGGCTGGTGGCCGAGGTGCTGGTCGCACCCGGCGCCCAGGTCGAGGCCGGGGCGGCGCTGGTCCGGCTGATGCCGGAGGAGGGCGATGGCTGAGCGGGTCGAGATCTTCGAGGTCGGCCCGCGCGACGGGCTGCAGAACGAGCCCCGCGCGATCGCGGTCGCCGAGAAGATCGCGCTGATCGACCTGCTGAGCCAAGCGGGGTTTCGCCGGATCGAGGCGGCAAGCTTCGTGCGGCCCGAACGGGTGCCGCAGATGGCCGATGGCGCCGAGGTTCTGGCGGGCATCCGCCGGGCGCCGGGCCTGCGCTATGCCGCGCTCACCCCCAATATCCGCGGCTATGAGCGGGCCCGTGCCGCCGGGGCCGACGAGATCGCGATCTTCGCCTCGGCCTCCGAGGGGTTCAGCCGCGCCAATATCAACGCCTCGGTCGATGAGAGCCTTTGCCGTTTTGCCCCTGTGGCCGACGCCGCGCGGGCCGACGGGCTGCCGATGCGGGGGTATATCTCCTGCGTGACCGACTGCCCCTATGACGGCCCGACCCCGCCCGGGGCGGTCGCGGCGCTGGCAGAGCGTCTGCTGGCGCTTGGCTGCTACGAGATCAGCCTTGGCGATACCCTCGGCAGTGCGACGCCCGAAACGGTGGGGGCTCTGCTGCGCGCGGTTCTGGCGCTCGCCCCGCCCGACTGTTTCGCGGGGCATTTCCATGATACCGGCGGCCGGGCCATCGCCAATATCGAGGTCGCGCTCGAGGCCGGGCTGCGGGTCTTCGATGCCGCTGCGGGCGGGCTTGGCGGCTGTCCCTTCGCCCCGGGGGCGCCCGGCAATGTCGCGACCGAGCGGGTGGCGGCGCGGCTCGCGGCCCTCGGGCTCTCGACCGGGCTCGATCCCGAGCGTCTGGCCGAGGCCGCGGCCTTTGCACGGCGGATGCGCCGGCGCCCGCCCGGGACCGGATCTTTCGCTTGAAACGGGGCGATTTATCGCATCCATGATCCCCCTGTCCGAGGCGCATGATGCGAGTCGGAAAAGGAGCGCCCCATGGACCATACCGCCGGCCGCTGTCCCTTTGCTGCCCAGCGCGAGACGCATAGCGGCGTCCACCCCCTGCACCTGCGCCGCTCGATCCTCAATCGCGAGATTCTGCGTCCGGTCCTGCGCCAGCTCGGGCTCGGGACAATGCCCGACGATCCCCACGTGACGCTGGCCCACAGTCTCGCGCCGGTCGACTGGGGCCTGAAGGTCTTCGCGCCCGATCCCCACCGGATCGCGATCACCCCGCAAAGGCCGCGCTTCGAGCGTGGCGCGGCGGGCGGGGTCGATCTGGTCTTCGGGGCGCCCGAGCTCGAGGCGCGCTGGCAGGCGTTGCGCGATGCGGGCGCGGTCTGGGACCTGCCGCCCTTCGTGCCGCGGGTGGCGTTCGGCCCCGCGCCGGCCGAACTGCCCTCGATCTGCTTCTTCGCCGGACCGGTGCTGTTCGGCCCCGAATGGCGCGCGACGCCGGGTTGCGTCGGGGCAGACGCCCCGCAGCATCCCGCTAAGGCCTGATCCGGCGGGGCTTACCGGCCCTTGCCGGACCCTGCCCGAGCAGACCCGGAAGGGCGTCGAGCCGCGCGATCCGGGCGGCGGCGCCCGGGGGCCAGGGCGCCCGGCCGGTCTCGTCATAGAAGATCGCGGTCAGGCCCAGCGCGGCGGGGGCGGTGACGTCCCAGACCGGATCGTCGCCCAGCATCCAGGCATCGCCCGGCGCGGTGTCGAGCCGGGCCAGCAGGCGCAGATAGGCGCGTGGATCGGGTTTGCCGAAGCCTGCCTCCTCCTCGATCTGGATCGCCCCGAAGAAGGGCGCAAGCCCGAAGCGCGCGATCTTGGCGCGCTGCCGGGCCCCCGAACCATTGGTCAGAAGTCCCAGCCGCAGCCCCCGCGCAAGAAGCGCGGCCAGCATCTCGCGCGCCCCCGGTTTCAGCGTGATCGCCTCTTCGAGATAGGTCTCGAACCGGTCGGCGATGCGGTCGGCATCGATCCCGTGCAGCGGGTCCGAGCCGCGCGGCCGGGCGAGGTTCAGCCGGTGGAAGGCAGAGCGCACCACCCGCCGCCGGGTCGCGTCGCCCTCGAGCCGCCAGAGCTTGCGGCCCTCCTCGTCCGACAGGAAGCTCAGCACCCGGTCCAGCACCTCGGCGGTGACCCAGCGGGTCGAATGCTCGCCCAGCGCATCGGCATGCTCGGCGATGATCGCGGCCCAGGTCCGCTCGGGCTGGCGGTAGGCGGTCAGCAGCGTGTCGTCGAGATCGAGAAGGAGGGTCCGGGGCGGGCGCATGGCTCAGGCTCTCGCGGCCTCGCCGAACGCTGTTTCGGCCGCGGCGAGTGCCTGGCCGGTGGGCGCGGGCCAGCCCGCGGCGGCGAGTGCCGCGCCAAGCCTGGCAAGATCGCCCAGCACGTTGTCCAGCCGGGCGCGCGGGCCGGTATGGTTCAGCCGGATCACCCGCGCGCCCGCCGGGCCGGTGCCCGCGCTCAGCGCCGCATCCGCGACATGGGCCAGAACCCCGGCAGCGGACAGCCCGTCGGGCAGGGCCAGAGCGGTGACCAGCGCCGAGGCCTGCTCGGGCGGCACCCATTCGGTGCCGGTCAGTGCGCGCGCTCCGGCGCGGGCGGCGGCGGCGACCCGGGCATGGCGGGCGCGGATCGCCTCCAGCCCCTCGGCCTCGACCCGGGCCAGCGTCTGGGCGAGGGCATGGAATTCCAGCGCCGAGGGCGTGCCCGGCAGCGCGCCCCGGCCGGTCGCGAGCCATTGCGTGCGCAGATCGCCGAGCGACAGGATCGAGGGCGCCGCACCGGGCGGGGCGATCCGCTCCCAGGCGGCGGGCGAGACGGCGATGGCCGAGGTCCCGGCCGGTCCGCCCAGTGCCTTCTGCGGCCCCATCACGGCGATATCGACCTCCAGATCGTCGAGCGCGAGCGGGTGGCCGCCGAGCGAGGCCACGGCATCGACCGCCAGCAGCGCGCCATAGTCCCTGGTCAGGGCCGCGATTTCGGCCAGCGGGTTGAGGATACCGGTCGCGCTTTCGGCATGGACGAGCGCAACCAGATCGAAGCGGGCCGCGTCCAGCGCCTCGGCCACGGCCCCGGCGGCGACCGGACGTCCCGGCGTCATGCCGCCGATTTCGGTCACCTCGGCGCCTGCGCGCCGCAGCCAGTCGCCGAACCACTGCCCGTAAGGCGAGGTGGCGATATTCAGGACCTTGAGGCCCGGCGCCCCGATCGAACTTGCCACCGCCTCAAGTGCCACCATCGCCTCGCCCTGCAGCAGCAGCACGTCGTTGCGGGTGCCCATCAGCCGTCCGATGGCATCGGCAAGCGGCGCGAAGCCCGTCGCCGGAAAGTCCGGCGCATCGGGCAGAGGCAGCCAGAAGGGCAACAGGTCGGGCAGGGCGGTCATGAGAGGGCCTCTTCGGCGGGAATTTCGGGCACGGCCGCGATCAGGCGGCGCAGGATCTGGCTTTTGGGGGTGGCCAGCAGTGCTTCGGTCGGGCCGCTCTCGACGATCCGACCGGCCTCCATCACCGCGATCCGGTGCGACAGGGCGCGGGCGACGGCAAGATCGTGGCTGACGAAGAGATAGGCCAGCCCCCTCTCGCGCTGCAGCCGGGCCAGCAGCTCCAGCACCCGGCCGCGGAGCGAGGCGTCGAGCGCCGAGACCGCCTCGTCGAGCAGAACGAGTTTCGGCCGGGGCGCGATGGCCCGGGCGATGGCCACGCGCTGGCGCTGGCCGCCCGACAGCGTCGCGAGCGGGCGGCTTGCCAGATCGGGCGAGAGCCCGACCTCGCTCAGCAGCATCGCGACATGCTCGGGCCAGTCGGGACGGGGGGCGATCCGGTGCAGCCGCAGCGGCTCGCTCAGCGCGCCCGCGACGGTAGCGCGGGGATGGAAGGCGGCGGCGGGGTCCTGGAACACCATCTGCATCGCCCCGCGCGCCCGGCGCAGCGCGCGACCGCGCAGCGCGCCCCAGTCCCGCCGGTCGAAGCGGATCTCGCCCGCATCGGGCTCGGTCAGCCGGATCAGCACGCGCACGAGCGTGGACTTGCCGCAGCCCGAGGGGCCGATCAGGCCCAGCGTCTCGCCGGGGGCGATGGTCAGGCTCACCCGGTCAAGCGCCCGGATGCGGCGCTGGCCGGGATAGGTCTTGCCAAGGTCGCGGGCCTCGAGCAGCGGGGTCATGGCACGTCCCCGACGAGGCGCGGACTGCGCAGATCGAGATGGGCGGCCAGAAGCGTCCGCGTATAGGTCTCGCGCGGGCGGTGCAGCACCCTTGCGGCGGGTCCGGTCTCGATCAGCCGGCCGTCATGCAGCACCGCGATCCGCTCGGCGAGCCCGCCCGCCAGCGCCATGTCATGGGTGATGAACAGAAGCGTCATCCCCTCGGCCTCGACCAGCCCGCGCAGCAGCGCGGCGATCTCGGCCTGGACCAGGACGTCAAGCGCGCTGGTGGCTTCGTCCGCGATCAGCAGGCGTGGCCCGGCCGCGATCGCAAGCGCGATGGCGATCCGCTGGCGCTGCCCGCCCGAGAACTGGTGCGGATAGGCGTCGAGCGCGCGGTCGGGATCGGGGATCCGGACCCGCTCGAGTAGCTCGACGGCGCGGTTTCGGGCGGCCTTGCGCGACAGCGGCAGATGGGTGCGGAGCACCTCGCCCAGATGGCGCCCGACCGACAGGAGCGGGTTGAGGCTGCCGCCCGGGTCCTGGAATACATAGCCGATATCGCGGCCCGGCCGGGGCGGGGACCCGGTCCAGTCGATCCGGCCCGAGATCTCGGTGCCGGGGGGCAGAAGCCCGGCCAGCGCGCGCGCAAGCGTCGATTTGCCCGAGCCGGATTCGCCGATCACCGCGAGTGTCTCGCCGGCGAAAAGCGCCAGCCCCAGATCGCTGATGGCAGGCAGGCGCGCATCCGGATAGCGGATGCCCAGCGCGGTGAGGGTGAGAAGCGGCGTCATCGGGTCCTGCGCCCCGACAGGATGTCGGTCAGCGCCTCGCCCAGGAGATAGGTCGAGATCACGGTCAGGACCAGCGCGATGCCGGGCAGGATCGACAGATAGGCGGCCGAGCGAAGCTGGTTGCGGCCCTCGGCGATCATCGCACCCCAGGTGACCGCATTCGGATCGCCGAGCCCCAGGAAGGAGAGCGCGGCCTCGGTCAGGACCGCCGCGGCGACGATGACCGAGGCCACGGCCAGAACCGGGGGCAGCGCAAGCGGCAGGATCTGGCGGAAGGCGATCTCGGCCGGAGACATGCCCATGACCCGGGCGGCCGCGACGAAATCGGCCTCGCGCAGGCTGAGAACCCGGGCGCGGGCCAGCCGCGCGGGTCCGGTCCAGGCCCCGAGCGCGATGGCCAGCACGACGATCCCCAGCGAGGGCCCCGCGGCCGAGACGAAGGCCAGCGCCAGAAGGAAGCCCGGCACGATCTGGAAGGCGTCGACGAGGCGCATCAGCGCCGCTTCGGTCAGCCCGCTGGCAAAGCCCGCCGCGGTGCCGATGCCCATGCCGAGGACGACCGCGACAAGGGCTGCCGAAAGCCCCACGCTGACCGAGGTCCGCGCGCCGTGGATCAGCTCGGCCAGAAGGTCGCGGCCGAGCCGGTCGGTGCCGAGCGGCAGGGCAGGATCGGTGAAGGGCGGGATCAGCGGAGGCCCCGCGATGGCCAGCGGATCGCCGGGTGCGATCAGCGGCGCGAAGGCTGCGATCAGGATCAGCGCCAGCAGGATCGCGGCCCCGACCAGCGCCTCGGGGCGGCCGAGCAGGGCCTTAACCACGGCTGCGTCTCCCGCCTGCGCCGACCCTTGGGTCGAGCCAGCCATAGGCCAGATCGACCAGCAGGTTGGCGATGACGACCATCAGCGCCGAGGTCAGGATCACCGCCAGCAGAAGTGGCGCGTCTCGCCCGGCCACGGCCTCCTGCGCGAGCCTGCCGAAGCCCGGAATGGCAAAGACGCTTTCGATCACCACCGATCCCCCCAGCATCGCGGCCGATTGCAGCCCCAGCATGGTGACCAGCGGCAGGAGCGCGTTCCGCGCGGCATGGCTCAGCGTGATCCGCCAGTCGGAAAGCCCCCGTGCCCGTGCGGCAAGGGTATAGTCCTCGTTCCAGGCCTCGGCCATGCCCGCCCGCATGATCCGGAGGAAAAGCGCGAGATAGATCATCCCCAGCGCTGCCACCGGCAGCACCAGATGGCGCGCGATGTCGGCGGCGCGCGCGAGCCCCGTCTTGCCCGAGGCGATGGTCTCGATCCCCGAGACCGGCAGCCAGCGCAGCTGCACCGCGAAGACGATGGCCAGCACCAGCCCGAGCCAGAAGCTCGGGATCGAGTAGAGCATCAGCGAGCCGCCCGAGAGCAGCCGGTCGGGCAGCGAGCCCGGCCGCCGTCCGGCCAGCACCCCGAGGCCCGAGCCCAGCAGGAAGGACAGCGCGGTGGCGCTTCCCATCAGCCAGAGCGTGTTCGGCAGCCGTTCCGCGATCAGCGCGCCGATGGGGCGGTTCAGCGCGAGCGACCAGCCCAGATCGCCCCGCGCGTATTGGCCAAGGGTGAAGGCAAGCCGTTTCCAGGCCGGGCCGTCGAGCCCGTATTTCGTGCGCAGCGCGGCCGCCATCTGCGCATCGCCCCCGCCCATCGACAGCAGATAGGCATCGACCGCATCGCCGCCGGCCCGGTCGAGCAGCAGAAACACCCCCACCAGCACGATCAGCAGGACCGGCAGGCTGCCCGCAAGCCGGGCCAGAACGATCCGTGCCAGCCGCGGCATCAGACTGCTTCCGTGCGGGCGGTCATTGCGACAGACCGGTATCCGCCCAGTTCGACACTACCCAGCGCGGATTGGTGGCGATGCCGGTCACCCGGTCCGAGACCACCGAGGTGAAGCTCCAGTCGGCGACATTGATGATCGGCAGATCGGCCGCGACCAGTCTCTGGAGCTTCCTGTACAGCGCCACGCGGGCGGCGGGGTCGAGCGTCACCAGCGCCTCGTCGATCACCGCGTCGATCCCGGCATCGGCATAGCCGCCCTGGTTCGAGAAAGGCACGCCCGGCGGCATGCCCGAGCGCAAGAGGATGGTGGTCGAGATCGCCGGATCGGCGCGGAAGACGGTGGGGGCGATGGCCAGGTCGAAGGCGTGATCGGTATAGACCGCCCGGATATGGCCGGCCGCGTCATGGGGCTCGATCCGGGCATCGATGCCGATGGCGGCCAGTGCCTGACGCAGGTAGTCGCCGAACTGGCGTGTCTCCGAGAAATAGGGCGCGGGCAGCAGCCGCAGGCGAAGTCTCGTGCCATCGGGGCCCTCGGGATAGCCCGCCTCGTCCAGCAGCGCCCTGGCGGTCGCGATGTCGAACGGGTAGGTGGCGACATCGGGGGTGTAGAAAGTGGGATCATTGGCCGGGACCGGCCCGGTGGCGGCCTCGGCATAGCCGAGAAAGATCGTCTTCAGCACGAAGTCCCGGTCGATGGCATGGGCGATGGCCTGCCGGACCTTGAGCTTCGACAGCGCCTCGGTGCGGTGGTTGATCTCGATCGTCAGCTGATAGGTCAGCGCCTCGTAGCCTTTGGTCACGACCTCGAGCCCCGGCACCCGGGCGATCCGGTCGAGATCGGACAGGGGCACCGCCGAGAAGGCCGCAAGATGAACCTCGCCCGCCTCGAGCGAACTGGCCGCCGCGGCGCGGTCGGGCAACACCCGGTAGACGATCTCGTCCAGCAGCGGCAGGCCCTTGTCCCAGTAGCTGTCGTTTCCGCGCAGCAGGTAGTATTCGCCGGGCCGGTGCGCGCCCCATCGGAACGGGCCGGTTCCGATGGGCGCCGCATTGGCCGGGTTGGTGGCGATGTCGGTGCCCTCGTAGAGATGTTTCGGCAGCACCGACGAGACCACCGGCAGCGCATTGGCGATCAGTTGCAGCGGCATCGGCTGCGAGAAGCGGAAGATGGCGGTCAGCGCGTCGGGGGTCTCGACCGCCTCGAGATTGGCGAAGAGCGCGCGGCCGATATTCTGCAGAGGCTTCCAGACCTCCATCGCCGAGAAGGCGACATCGGCCGAGCTGAAGGGCGTGCCGTCATGCCACAGAACGCCCTCGCGCAGGGTGAATGTGACGCTGTGCCCGTCCTCCGAGCCCTCCCAGCCGGTCGCCAGAAGCGGTCTCAGCCCGCCGGGCCCGTAGCTGGCCTCGGCCAGCGGCTCGATCACCTTCGAGGTTATGAAGAAGACCCCGTTCGAGGCGACGATGGCTGGGTTGAGCTGGCGCGGCTCGCTGTCGGCGGCGACGATCAGGCGCCCGCCCGGGGCGGCCGCGCGCGCGCGGCAAGGCAGGGCGGTCGAGCCAAGCAGGGCGGCCGTACCGGTCAGGACGCCGCGGCGAGAAATCGTGGCAAGCATTGGAACCATGTCCTCGTAAGAGCCGGCGATTGCGCCGCCGCCCGGCGGCAGGCTGGCATCGTCCGGCCCGCAGCGCAAGGGTGCGCGGGGGCGGTGCCGTCCGGGACGGCCGGAATGGCGACCGGGCGGGGGCGCAGGGGTGCGATGCCGGAGCGGCCTGCCATTCGGGCGCGCGCGTGCCGGAGGCGGCTTGCGAATGCCCGAATATGCCGAAAGCAGCGGTCGACGCCCTGGCGATCGACCGGCAATCGGCGCCGG
This sequence comes from Rhodovulum sp. HP10, assembly GCF_047553435.1. NCBI lineage: Bacteria > Pseudomonadati > Pseudomonadota > Alphaproteobacteria > Rhodobacterales > Paracoccaceae > Rhodovulum > Rhodovulum sp. HP10. The sequence goes on along the minus strand of NZ_CP180201.1, from coordinate 335,660 downwards.
TCTCGGAGGTGCTGGTGACGTGGTGTCGGCCGCGTTCCGGATCGCACCGGCCGATCCTAAGGGCGCCCGATCCGCGGCTCCCGGCCGGCGCAGGGGCCTTCTGATTCCGGCGGCCTTGTCGAAAGGAGCGCGACAGGTCCGAAGGCATGCGGGGCGCGTGCCTGACGGCGCGTCGCTGCGCCTTGCCCCGCCGGGGCGGCGGGTCCGGCCGGGGGCGGCCCTTTTCCGGATGGCGTCGGCTTTCCCGGCAGACCGAGCTTTCGCGGTTGAATGCGCCGTCCCGGCTTGCGACCCTCATGCCGGTCCCATGCCAAGGAGTCGTCCCATGGTTCAGCCGCTTTCCGATCTGATCGCCCAGGGGCGCGGGCTTGTTCCGGCCGATCTGGTGCTGAGGGGCGGGCAGGTTCTCGATCTGGTGACCGGCGAGACGGTGCCGGGCGATGTCGCGATCTGCGGCGAGACCATCGTCGGCATCGGCAGTGCCTATGAGGGGCGCGAGGTCCTCGACGTCTCGGGGCTGACGCTGGTGCCGGGCTTCATCGACACCCATCTCCATATCGAAAGCTCTCTGGTGACGCCCCTGGAATTCGACCGCTGCGTCTGTCCGCGCGGCGTGACCACGGCGATCTGCGACCCGCATGAGATCGCCAATGTGATCGGGGTCGCGGGCATCGACTATTTCCTTCAGGCCGCGACCCGCACGGTGATGGATATCCGGGTGAACCTGTCCTCCTGCGTGCCCTCGACCGGGATGGAGACCGCGGGCGCGCGGATCGGGGCGGCGGAGCTGCTGGCGCTCCGGGATCACCCCAAGGTCATCGGACTGGCCGAGATGATGAACTATCCGGGCGTTCTGATGCAGGATCCGGGCGTTCTGGCCAAGATCGAGGCGTTTCGCGGCGGTCATATCGACGGCCATGCGCCGCTTTTGTCGGGCAAGGATCTGAATGCCTATATCGCGGCGGGCATCCGCACCGAGCATGAGGCGACGAGTGCCGTCGAGGCCCGCGAGAAGCTGCAGAAGGGGCTGCGGGTGCTGATCCGCGAAGGGTCTGTCTCGAAGGACATGATGGCGCTGGCGCCACTGCTGAGCGAGCGGACCTCGCCCTATATGTGCCTTTGCACCGACGACCGGAACCCTCTGGATATCGCCGAGGAGGGCCATCTCGATCACATGATCCGCTGGATGATCGGGCAGGGCACGCCGGTGCTGGCGGCCTACCGGGCGGCGTCTCTGTCGGCGGCCGAGGCCTTCGGTCTGAAGGATCGCGGCCAGATCGCGCCGGGTAAGCGTGCCGATATCGTGGCGCTGGAGGATCTCGCGGATTGCCGCGCGCGGCTGGTGCTGGCGGGCGGGCGGGTGGCCTCGGCCGGGGCCTTCGCCGCGCGCGAGGATGTGGCGCCGGTCGGGCGGGGCTCCGTCAGGGCGCCGGAGGTGACGGCCGCCAGTTTCCGGGCCACCTCGAATGCCGCCGAGACCCATGTGATCGGCATCCTGCCGGGCAAGATCCTGACCGAGCATCTGATCGAGGAGGTGCCGCCCGAGGGCGGCGAGAAGCGCGCCGATCCGGGGCGCGATCTGGCCAAGGTCGCGGTGGTCGAGCGGCATGGCAAGAACGGCAATATCGCGGTCGGTTTCGTGCGGGGCTTCGGCCTGCAGCGCGGGGCCATCGCCTCGACCGTCTGCCACGATCACCACAACATCGTCGCGGTGGGCGTATCCGAGGCCGACATGGCGCTGGCGGCGACCCGGCTGTCCGAGATCGAGGGGGGCTTCGTCGTGGCCGAGGGCGGGAAGGTCCTGGCCGAGCTGGCGCTGCCGGTCGCGGGGCTGATGAGCCTCGAGCCCTTCGAGACGGTCGAGACGCGGCTGAAGGCGTTGCGCGCGGCGGCAAAGCGCCTTGGCGTGGTGCTCGACGAGCCCTTCCTGCAACTGGCCTTCATCGCGCTGCCGGTGATCCCGGCGCTGAAGATCACCGATCGCGGGCTTGTCGATGTCGAGACATTCGAGATCATCGGCTAGGGGCGGGCCGGTCCGGTTTCGTGACCCGGCCCGCGCCCCTGCGGGGGCTAGCGCGGCAGGGCGGCGGCCTCGCGGGCAAGTGCGGTGATCGCCTCCCAGTCGCGGGCCTCGAGCTTGTCCTTCGGTGCGACCCAGGACCCGCCCGCGCAGATCACGTTGGGCAGGCTCAGGTAGCTTGCGGCATTGGCCGGGCTGACGCCGCCGGTCGGGCAGAAGCGGATCTGTTGCAGCGGGCCTGCCAGCGCCTTCAGGGCGGGCGCGCCGCCCGCAGCCTCGGCCGGGAAGAATTTCTGCACCGTGTAGCCGCGTTCGAGCAGGGCCATCGCCTCGCTCGCGGTGGCGGCGCCCGGCAGCAGCGGCAGATCGCCCGCGCGTGCGGCGTCGAGCAGCGCGGGCGTGGTGCCCGGCGAGACGCCGAAACGGGCACCCGCCGCCATGGCGGCATCGACATCGCCCGGGGTCAGGAGCGTGCCCGCGCCGACGATGCTGCCCGCGACGTCCGCCATCTCGCGGATCGCATCGAGGGCGGCGGGGGTGCGCAACGTGACCTCGAGCACCGGCAATCCACCCGCCACCAGCGCCTCGGCCAGAGGCCGGGCCAGCTTTGCGTCCTCGATCACCAGAACCGGGATGATGGGGGCGCGGCGGCAGATCTCTTCGGTGATCTCGCTGGCGGCATTGGGGGTCATTGGCGGTCCTTTCACGCGGATTTCGGCTGTTGCAGGGGTATTTAGGCCAAGAAGAAGGGGTCAGACAACGATCCCCGCGCCTTCGGCCGCGGATTTCGCATTTGCACGGAAGGCGGCGAAGAGCTCGCGCCCCAGCCCGGTCTCGTTGGCCGAGAGGTCGGGGGTGACGGGCGCGCGGTCGATGGCACCCTCGGTCAGCACGTCGAGCCGCCCCGAGGGCGCGTCGAGCCGGATCACGTCGCCGTCGCGCAGACGGGCGAGCGGACCGCCATCGGCGGCCTCGGGCGAGACATGGATCGCGGCGGGCACCTTGCCCGAGGCGCCCGACATCCGCCCGTCGGTGACGAGCGCGACCTTGAGGCCGCGGTCCTGCAGTACCGAGAGCGTGGGGGTCAGGGCGTGGAGTTCCGGCATGCCATTGGCGCGCGGGCCCTGGAAGCGGACGACGACGATGGTGTCCGAGGTGAATTCGCCCCGCTTGAAGGCGGCCTTGACCTCTTCCTGGTCCTGGAAGATGCGGGCGGGCGCCTCGATCACGTGGCGGTCCTCAGCGACCGCCGAGACCTTGATGATGCCGCGCCCCAGATTGCCGGAGAGCGCGCGCAGCCCGCCTGTGGTCTGGAACGGATCGGCGGCAGGGCGCAGGATCTTGTCGTTGAGGCTTTCGCCCGCGCCCTCGGTCCAGCTCAGGGTTCCGTCGACGAGCTTCGGTTCCCGGGTGTAGCGCGCGAGGCCCTCGCCCGCGACGGTCAGCGTATCGGGGTGCAGCAGGCCCGCCCCGAGCAGCTCGCCGATCATGTAGCCAAGCCCGCCCGCGGCGTGGAAATGGTTCACGTCGGCCAGCCCGTTCGGATAGACGCGGGCCATCAGCGGGGTGATTTCCGACAGGCGCGCGAAATCCTCGATGTCGAGGATGACGCCGGCGGCACGCGCCATGGCGGGCAGGTGCAGCACGAGGTTGGTGGAGCCGCCCGTCGCCATCAGCCCGACGATGCCATTGGCAAAGGCGCGTTCGTCGAGCACCCGGCCTGCGGGCGTATACTGGTTTCCCAGGGCGGTGATCTCGAGCGCGCGTTGCGCGCCCGCCACGGTCAGCGCGTCGCGCAGGGCCGTGTTCGGGGTGACGAAGCTGGCGCCCGGCAGGTGCAGCCCCATCAGCTCCATCAGCATCTGGTTGGAATTGGCGGTGCCGTAGAAGGTGCAGGTGCCGGGGCCGTGATAGCTTTCCATCTCGGCCTTCATCAGGTCGTCGCGGCCGATCTCTCCGGTGGCGTATTTCTGCCGGACCTTCGCCTTTTCGTCATTGGGCAGGCCCGAGGTCATCGGCCCCGCGGGCAGGAACACCGCCGGGAGATGCCCGAAACTGGCCGCGGCGATCACGAGGCCCGGCACGATCTTGTCGCAGACGCCCATGAAGACCGCCGCGTCGAAGCAGTTGTGGCTGAGCGCGACGCCTGCCGACAGCGCGATTACGTCGCGCGAGAACAGCGACAGCTCCATCCCGGTCTGGCCCTGGGTGACGCCGTCGCACATGGCGGGCACGCCGCCCGCGACCTGGGCCGTGGCGCCGGCCGCGCGCGCGGCCTCGCGGATGAGCGCGGGGAAACGCTCGAAGGGCTGATGCGCCGAGAGCATGTCGTTATAGGCGGTGACGATCCCGAGATTGGGCGCGCGGCCTTCGGCGAGAAGGCTCTTGGCCTCGCCCGAGGCGGCATAGGCATGGGCCTGGTTTCCGCAGGTCAGATGGGCGCGGGCCGGGCCCTGTTCGGCGGCCGTCGCGATCCGGTCGAGATAGGCGGCGCGGGTTGCAGCCGAGCGGCTGGCAATGGCTTGGGTGACCTCTTCCAGCACGGGATGAAGCGGCATAACGGGTCTCCTGTCGCGGGGGTTCGGGGCGCATATACTACGTTAGCGCTAACGGGAAAAGGGGAGACGTCGGCTGCGAATCCGCTTCACGGCGCCCGCGCGAGCGCCTAGAGGGAGGCGATGAGCATCGAATATCCGACGATCCGCCTCATGCCCAAGGCCGAAGCGCGCGCCATCCGTCACGGCTTTCCCTGGGTCTATTCCGATGAACTGGTCATGGACCGGCGCACCAGGGCGCTGGCGCCCGGCAGCCTTGCGGTGCTGGAGGATGCCGAACGGCGGCCGCTGGCGCTTGTGGCGGTCAATCCGCTGTCGCGGATCGTGGCGCGGGTGATCGACCGCGATCCGGAGGCCGGGATCGATACCGCCTGGTTCGCGGCCCGGATCGGGCAGGCGCTGGCGCTGCGCGAGCGGATTTACCGGCAGCCCTTCTACCGGCTTGTCCATGCCGAGGCCGACGGTCTGCCCGGGGTGGTCATCGACCGTTTCGGCAGCGCCGCGGTGGTGCAGCCCAACGCGGCCTGGGCCGAGTGTCGGCTCGACGCGCTGGTGGCGGCGCTGGTCGGGGTCACGGGCGTCGAGACGGTGGTCAAGAACGGCTCGGGCCGGGTGCGGGGGCTCGAGGGGCTGGCCGAGGAGACGCTGGTCCTGAGGGGCGCGCTCAAGGGACCGGTGCCGGTGCCGATGAATGGCGCGACCTACATGGCCGATCTGACCGGCGGGCAGAAGACGGGGCTGTTCTACGACCAGCGGCCGAATCATGCCTTCGCTGCGGGGCTTGCGCAAGGCGGGCGGGTGCTCGACGTGTTTTCGCATGTGGGCGGCTTTGCGCTGGCGGCGCTTGCCGGAGGAGCCGAGAGCGCGCTGGCGGTCGACGGTTCCGAGCCCGCGCTGGCGCTGGCCGAGGCAGGCGCCAGGGCCTCGGGGCTCGACGCGCGCTTCGCGACCCGGAAGGGCGATGCCTTCGACACGCTGGCGGCGTTGGGGGAGGAAGGTGCGCAATTCGATCTGGTGATCTGCGATCCGCCTGCCTTCGCCCCGTCGAGGAAGGCGCTTGATGCCGGGCTGCGGGCCTATGAGCGGGTGGCGCGGATGGCGGCGGCGCTGGTGGCGCCCGGCGGCTATCTGATGCTTTGTTCCTGTTCGCATGCCGCCGATCTGACGAAATTCCGGGCCGCCAGCGCGCGCGGCATCGGCAAGGCCGGGCGGCGCGGACCGGTCATCTACACGGGCTTTGCCGGCCCCGATCACCCGGTGCTGCCGCAGCTGGCCGAGTCGGGCTATCTGAAGGCGCTGGCCTTCCGCCTGACCGAATGAAGGTCCTGCTGGACGCCTGCGTGCTTTACCCGACCGTGCTGCGCGAGATTCTGCTGGCTGTGGCGCGCCGGGGCGGCTTCACCCCCCTCTGGTCGGCGCGCATCCTCGAGGAATGGGCGCGGGCCGCGCGCAAGATCGGTCCGACCGGCGAGGCGCAGGCACGGGCAGAGATCGCGCTTTTGCGCGCCGCCTGGCCGGGGGCGGAGGTGGCACCGAAGGCGGGGCTCGAGGCGCGGCTCTGGCTGCCCGATCCGAATGACGTGCATGTGCTGGCCGCGGCCATCGCGGGCGGCGCCGATCTTCTGCTGACCTTCAACGCGCGCGACTTTCCGGGCCATCTGCTGGCCGAGGAAGCGCTGCGCCGCGCCGCACCCGACGCGTTCCTGATGGATCTGTGGCTGACCGATCCGGACCCGGTCGAGGCGGCGGTCACCGAGGTGCATGCGGCGGCCGAACGGATCGCGGGCGAGGCGCTGGAGCGGCGCGCGCTGCTCAAGCGGGCGCGCCTGCCGCGGCTGGGCAAGGCCCTGAACGAGGCCCTGAACAAGGCGCTGGACTGAGGCAACGGGAACCTGCGGGAAGCGCCGGCCACTCTCCGTCGCCTCCCGCAGACATGGCCCAACGACCATGATAATGAAGGGAGATTGCTCTCCCGCGCGGTGCCCGTATCGGACTTCGAATCGTTTTGACCCGATTTGCACGCCCGGAGTGACTCAGGCGCGGAGCCCACTGAGCCCGGCCATCCCGATCCGCCGCACGCCCCCCAATTGGGTTCGGCTATTATGCGCTCGCCGCAGCGCAGAAAAAACCGGGGGTTTTCCCGTATTCCCAACCCCGATCCGGCCCCGATCCTCCAGATGCCGGGACTGAACAGCTAGGGAACGATCAGGCCGAAGATCAATGCACGTGCCACGGCATGGGTTCGGTTCATGGCATGCATCTTGGTCATTGCCGAGGCCATGTGATGCTCGACGGTTTTCTCCGAGATCGACAGCCGGAAGGCGATTTCCTTGTTGCGCAACCCGGTCGCACTCCAGAGCAGGCATTCGCGTTCGCGAAGCGACAGCGGGACACTGCCGGGGGCAATGGCCGGTGTCTGGGCCAGCGCGTGAAACAGCCGGGTTGTCGCGCAGATCGAGTCTCCGCTGGCTGCAAGGATATCTGCCGCCTCACCGCTCGTGTCCGCGGCAAAGCACAGTCCCGCGCCGCTGCGGTTCAGCGGCGACGCCCCCGCAAGCGGCAGCGTGAGGCCGAAATTCACCCCGAAATCGCTGCAGAGCTGCATCACCTCGCGGGTCCCGGGATCGGTCTCGATGCGGTTGCCGGGGCGGTCCCAGTAGATCGGTTCCTCGCCCCCGGTCGCGCAGTGGATCGCGCGCGGATCGTGGTCGATCATCCCCTCTTCTGCATAGCGATGGGTGAAGCCGGCAGGAAATGTCGAGCGATAGAGCATCTCCTGCGAGATCGTCCGGGACCGGACCGCAGGTGTCTGAGCATAGATGACATGCGAGACCCCGTGTCCCCTCAGGTGATCGTTGAACACCCGCCAGAGGGCGTCGAACGAGGTCTGCGCGCGCAGCGTTTCGGCGAAGTCGAGGCTCTGGCGATCCAAACGCATCACGGTCAGCTTTGGGCAATGGGGCTGGTGCTGACAGGGGGCGGCTGAAAAATGGTAAAGATCATGGTCCTGTCGGCACTCCTATGTTGTTGTCCGAACCGCCCAGCGGGCTTCGAGGGCGTCGATCGCGGCGACGCGGTCGGCGGTCCTCGGATGGCTCATCAGCCAGGCGGGCATCGCGCCGCCCCGGCTTTTGGTGATCCGGTCGAGCTTGGCGAATAGCGTCTTCTGGGGCGCGGTCCCGATGCCGGCCTTGGTCAGGAGCGCCGCGGCATAGGCATCTGCCTCATATTCGTCCTGGCGGCTGAGCCGCGCGGCCAGAAGCGAGGCCAGCGCATTGGCGATATAGACCCCGATGCCGGGCAGGAACCGGCCCAGGACCATCGCCAGGGCCGTCCGCATCGCGTTCTGGCCCGAGAAGTCTATCATCCGGCGGCGGCTGTGCCCCAGCGCGACATGGCCGAGCTCATGCGCGATGACGCTGGCCAGTTCCTCGGCGCTGACCTCGCCCGCGCGGTAGCGGTCGTGAAAGCCCCGGGTGATGAAGATCCGCCCGTCGGGCGCTGCCAGCCCGTTCACCGGCTCGATTTCGTAGATGTTGACGCGAATGCGCGGCAGGTCGAGCGCCTGTGCCATGCGATCGGTCAGCACCTTCAGCCGCGGATCGGCCAGCTCTGACGATCGCTCATCGAGCTCGCGGCCGGTGCGCCAGGCCGAGAAGCGGTACATCGCGACGGCGTAAAGGATCGCCAGAAGGATCGGGGTCAGTTTCAGCATGTTGACAGGATATGGTGCGTTTGGCGGCCGGCGCAATCCTGAGGAATTCAGGTCTTGGTTGTGGCGGGTCAAAGGCGGGATAATGAAATCCTATCAATTATATCAATATTGCCAAATTATATAAATCGCCAAGGCCTGCTATAGTCACGCCAAGGCAGGAATCGGCCGGCACCTGACCGCGCCCGGCAATCGCCGCGCGGGGAGATTAAGGGCCGTTCCGCACATCTTCTTGTCAAATCCTAACCCCGAACCAAAGATCCGGAGGGAGACATGGACGGAAACGATAGACCGGCCGGCAAGTGCCCGGTGCTGCACACGACCTTCGGCGGCCAGTCGAACCGCGACTGGTGGCCGAACCAGCTGAACCTGCGCATCCTGCATCAGAACCCGTCTGCCGCAAATCCGATGCCGCAGGGCTTTTCCTATGCCGAGGCCTTCAAGGCACTCGATCTGCAGGCCGTCAAAGCCGACCTGCGGGCGCTGATGACCGATAGTCAGGACTGGTGGCCGGCCGATTACGGCCATTATGGCGGGTTGTTCATCCGAATGGCCTGGCACAGCGCCGGCACCTATCGCACCGCGGACGGACGCGGCGGCGGCGGCACCGGGAACCAGCGTTTCGCGCCGCTCAACAGTTGGCCCGACAACGTCAATCTCGACAAGGCTCGGCGCCTGCTCTGGCCGATCAAGAAGACATACGGCAATGCGATCTCCTGGGCCGACCTGATGATCCTCGCGGGCAATGTCGCGCTCGAGACGATGGGGCTCAAGACCTTCGGCTATGCCGGCGGGCGCGAGGATATCTACGAGCCCGAGGAGGACATCTACTGGGGGTCCGAGCGCGAATGGCTCGCCACCAGCGACAAGCCTGAAAGCCGCTATTCGGGCGATCGCGAGCTGGAAAGCCCGCTGGCGGCGGTGCAGATGGGGCTGATCTACGTGAACCCCGAGGGGCCCGACGGCAATCCCGATCCGCTCGCGTCTGGGCGCGACATCCGAGAGACCTTCGCGCGGATGGCGATGAACGATTACGAGACCGTGGCCCTGACCGCGGGCGGCCATACCTTCGGCAAGTGCCACGGGGCAGGCGATGCCGCGCTGCTCGAGGCCGAGCCCGAGGCCGCGCCGCTGCAGGCGATGGGGTTGGGCTGGCTCAGCCGCCATGGCAGCGGCAAGGGCGCCGACGCGATCACCAGCGGCATCGAGGGCGCCTGGACGCCCAATCCGACGACCTGGGACATGGGCTATTTCGACGTGCTTTTCGGCTATGACTGGGAGCTGACGAAAAGCCCGGCCGGGGCCTGGCAGTGGACGCCGAAGGATCTGAAGCCCGAGGATCACGCCCCCGATCCCGAAACCGGCGAGCGCAATCGCAAGATCATCATGACCACCGCCGACATGGCGATGCGCATGGACCCGATCTATGAACCCATCGCCCGGCATTTCCACGAGAATCCGGATGAGTTCGCCGATGCCTTCGCGCGGGCCTGGTTCAAGCTGACCCATCGCGACATGGGTCCGAAATCGCGCTATCTGGGCGCCGAGGTGCCCTCCGAGGACCTGATCTGGCAGGACCCGCTGCCGCCGATCGATCATCCGCTGATCGAGTCGGCCGATATCGACGCGCTGAAGGCCGAGATCCTCGGCTCCGGTCTGAGCGTGGCCGAACTGGTCGCGACCGCCTGGGCCTCTGCCTCGACTTTCCGCAGCTCGGACAAGCGCGGCGGCGCCAATGGCGCGCGCATCCGGCTGGCGCCGCAGAAGGACTGGGAGGTGAACGAGCCCGACCGGCTGGCCCGGGTTCTCGAGGTTCTCGAGGGCATCAAGGCGGGCTTCGATGCGCGGGCCGAGGGCGGCAAGCGGGTCTCGCTGGCCGATCTGATCGTGCTGGGCGGCTCTGCGGCGGTCGAGAAGGCGGCGGCCGATGCGGGCACGCCCGTCGAGGTGCCCTTCGCGCCCGGCCGCACCGATGCGACGGCCGAACAGACCGATATCGAGTCCTTCGACGTGCTCGAACCGCTGGCCGACGGGTTCCGCAACTATCAGAAGGGCGCCTATAGCGTGACCGCCGAGGAGATGCTGCTCGACCGGGCGCAGCTTCTGACGCTGAGTGCCCCCGAAATGACCGTTCTGGTCGGTGGGCTCAGGGTGCTTGGCGCCAATGTCGGGCAAAGCCCGCATGGTGTCTTCACCGACCGGCCCGGGCAGCTGACGACCGACTTCTTCGTCAACCTGCTCGACATGGGCACGGCCTGGGCGCCGACCGATGCCGACGAGACCCTGTTCGAGGGCCGCGACCGGGCAAGCGGCGCGGTGACATGGACCGGGACCCGGGTCGATCTGGTCTTCGGGTCGAACTCGCAACTGCGGGCGCTGGCCGAGGTCTATGCCCAGGATGACGCCGGACCGGCCTTTGCCGCGGATTTCGCAGCGGCCTGGGCCAAGGTGATGAACGCCGACCGGTTCGATCTGGTCTGAGCCGCGGCCGACACATTGCCCGGGGCGGCGCTGGCCGCCCCGGACCGTCGCAAGGGGGATGTGTCCTGTCTTTCCGCGCAGCATCGATTGCGAAAGATTTCAAATCGCAAAAGATGGTTGCCGCAATTTATTTTTGTATCAATTCATCCCGATGGATTTCAGTTTTATGCTGAAATCCATCGGGGTTTTACCTATCGTTAACCTGTGGCCCAAATGATGCGGGTAGTGTTTCGCCGAGCAGGCCGATCGACGACAGGTCGCCATTGCACCGGCTCGTGATCAAGGTTTCCTGACATGACGAATAAGCCAACGGACAGTCTGCCTGTGCCTCGTCGTCCTGCCGAGCGGAGCTTCGGCGTCCTGATGCTGGATGACAATGAAATCGACCGAATGCGACTGAAACAGCTTTGCCTGAGGGCGGGCTTGCGATTTCGGGTGCGTGAGGCCGCCGATCTGGACGATTTTCGCCGCGCGCTGGACGAAACGCCCTATGACATGGTGTTTCTCGATTACGATCTGAAGATGGATACCGGGCTCGATGCGCTCGAATTGCTCAGGGCCCATCCCGTTCAGGCAGAGGCGATCGCGATCATGATCACCAGCACCGATGCCCCGGCCACGGTGGTCGAGGCGATGCGCTGCGGCTGCTCGGACTTTCTGGTCAAGGACGAGCTCAGCATCTCGATGATCCGCCGTGCCGTGACCGTCGCGATCGAGCGCGAGATCTACCATGCCGCGATCCGTCTCGAACACGGGGCGCGGGTCGGTGTCGAGCGCATGCTCGAAAGGTTTTCCGCGGTCTGCGCGACCGATATTCGCGGCATGTTGTCGGAAATGCTGCGCAGGCTCCGTGCTGTCACGCAATCGGTCGAGGGCCAGGCCCATATCAGCAAGGAGGTCGCCGAGGCCGAGCAGGCCTGCATGGAGCTCTTCGATTACCTGGAAAACATGAACAGCATTCTCGCACTTGAGGTAGAGCCTGGGCGCGAGCGGCTGTCGCAATAGGACGGATGTGTGCCGGTCGAAGGGATCATAGCAAGACATCGCCTCGGGCTCAGCGCCAAGCTCGCGCTTCTGGCCCTTGTTGTCGTGCTGACCGCCACGCTCGTCTTCTCCGGTGTCATCCTCTTCGGGTCGCAATGGTATCGTCAGGCGGCCTTGTCGCGCATGGAGTTTGCCGGCGCCTTTTTCGGTGAACGGGTGTTGCGGGAGCTGGAACTGATGGCCTCCGATGCGCGCAATCTCTCGGTGCTGCCCGAGATCGGCGGCATGGCCGATGCCAGGAGCCAGAACGCAAATCGGGGGGCTTCTGAAGACGGCGCCGATGCCTACTGGCGCAAGCGGCTTGAGGCGGTGTTCGAATCCGTTCTTCTCACCCGGCCGCATTACACGCAGGTCCGCTATATCGGACGGGAAGACAACTGGCGCGAGATCGTGCGCGTTCACCGTGCCGGCGACCGGATCGAGGTCGTCGCGCCCGGCGAGATGCAGTCGAAGGGCAACGAGCCCTACCTGACCGACCGCGCCGTGCTGAATGCGGGGCTTCCCTTCTTCTCGCGCATCACGCCGAACCGGGAATATGGGCAGGTGGAAGGCGCGCCCACGATCCGTTTCGTGGTGCCGGTCCTCGGGACTGCGGGCACTGTCGACGGCGCGCTGGTGATCAACGCCGATTTCGAGTGGTTGCTGCGCGCGGCCAATCTGCATCCTTCCGACGGGTTCTCGGTGACGGTCATGACCTCATCGAAGGATTACATGACCTTCGATCCGGTGACCGGTCCCGGTCCGTTGCGCTTTCACGGCACGCTGGAATGGAACCCGGCCGATTTGCCCGATTTTGCGGGTATCAGCAGCGGTGACATGATCAACGTGACCGAAATCGGCTGGCGCCGTGCGATCAATGTGACCAGCCTGCCGTCGGGATCGCTCAGTCGCGGCGACCGTCTGAACTTGCGGACGGGGATCTTCGTGGTAACCGAATTGCCGACGCGGCTGCTGTTCGCTCCGCTCCGGCAGCAGCTTTCCTATGGTCTCGCGGCTGCCGTCGTTCTTTCGATGGGGGCGGCCTGGATCGCCTGGATCATGGGCAAGCAACTGACCGCTCCGCTGCACCGGCTTGCGCGAGGTCTGCGCGACCGCGATTTCGGCGAGGATCTGAGCGATCTCATGCCGACCACCAATGACGAGGTGGCCGAACTCGCCCGGGCGCTGGTTTGCCTCAACGAGCGACTCTATCAGAAATCGACGAAGCTGAACGCGATCTTTTCCGAGGCGGCGGATGGTCTGATCACCATCTCGGAAACGGGTGTGATCGAAGAGGCGAATGCCGCCGCGGGCCGCATTTTCGGCTACGATGCCGCCGAAATGGTCGGTCGCAATGTCTCTATCCTGATGCGCGAAGAGGACGCGGAACAACATAACAAGATGCTGGGGCAACGGATTGGCCGCAGGGAGCAGAGGCGACTGATTGCGGGGCGCGAGGTGACGGGCGTTCGCAAGGATGGGACGCGGATCATCGTGGAAATCTCGGTGGCCAGCGCGCGTCAGGCCGAAGGCACTCATTATATCGGCGTCATGCGCGATGTGACCAGCCGATGCGAGGCCCAGGCGCGCAGTGAGGCGCTGGTCAAGGCGCTGGAGCGGTCCAATGCCGATCTGGATGCTTTCGCCTATTTCGCCTCGCACGATCTCAAGGCGCCGCTACGGGTCATCGACAACGCCTCGGCCTGGCTCGAGGAGGATCTCGCCCCCTATCTCAACGAAGATACGCGCGACAGCATGAATCTGTTGCGCAGTCGTGTCGCCCGGATGGAACGCCTGCTCGACGACCTGTTGAACCATTCGCGGATCGGCCGGATCGAAGAAAAGGCGCAGATCGTCGAGGGAAGGGAGCTTGTCGGCGAGTTGCGTGGCTTGCTGCACATCCCAGATGGATTCTCCTTCGAGGCCACGCCGGACTTCATGAACCTGCGGATCCCGAACATGCCGATCAAGACCATTTTGCTCAATCTTCTCGGGAATTCTCTGAAGCATCATGATCGCGAAACCGGCTTCGTTCGTCTGTCCGGGCATGAGACGGACAATGCGTATCATCTTTCGGTAACGGATGACGGACCTGGGATCCCGCCCAAATATCACGCAAAAGTCTTTGAGATGTTCCAGACCCTGCGCCCGCGTGACGAGGTCGAGGCCAGTGGTATGGGCCTGGCAATGGTTCTCAAGCATATCCAGCTTGCCGGAGGGGAAGTCGGGATCGACAGCGACGGCGCCCGGGGCACGACCATAAACCTGATCTTGCCCAAGGTGGCTCGCGCAGGCAAGGCAACGGGGCGTGCGGCATGAAAGAAAGCTCTAACCTGCCGAACGCTCGTCCGCCGCTGAACCTGTTGATGGTCGAGGATGACGATGGCGATGTGAAGGCTGTGCGCCGGGCGCTCTACCGCGCGGGCATCGACGCCACCATGATTCGCGCCGTCGATGGTGTTGAGGCCTTGTCGATCATGCGCGGGCGCGCGCGCCCGCATCCCGCGGACCCCTACATCGTTCTGGCCGATATCAGGATGCCGCGCATGAATGGTCTGGAATTCCTTAATGAGCTGAGAAACGATTGCAGTCTCAAGCAAGTTGTTGTTTTTGTGTTTACAACTTCAAATAATGATCAGGATAAACGCGAGGCCTACGAGGCCGGAATTTCCGGGTACATCCTGAAACAGAGCGTTGGCAGGGATTATCGCCCTCTAATTGAGACTCTCGATCGCTTTTGGAATATAGTAAGCTTGCCGGACGTTCGTCCCAGTGAGGAATGACAGATGCGCGATCTGGATGTCATGATCGTCGATGATGATGCCGGAGATCGGAAGCTCATTCGCAGATTGCTGGAGCGCTCGGGGATGTGCAGAACGATATGCGAGGCGGAGCTCGTTCATTCCGCGCTCGCCCATGTCGCTGAGAACTTCGATGCGGTTTTTCTGGACTATGTGATGCCGGGAGAAAACGGGATCGATGGGCTGGAGACGCTTCGGCGGAAATGGCCAGGGGCGGCCTTCATCCTGATGACAGGTCAGGGAGACGAGCAGATTGCAAAATCGTCAATCCTGGCAGGGGCGGCGGATTATACGCCAAAGTCCAGGATCAATCAGACCGGCCTGGAACGCATGCTGGTGCGGGCGGTCGAAGTGGTCCGGCTTGCCCAGCGTGTCGAAGAACAGCGCCAGGAGCTGCTGACTTTCTCGAATGTCCTTGTCCATGATTTTCGCGCGCCGATTCGTAGCATCCGCTTTATATGTGAACAGCTGGATGAGGAACTCGGTGGTATGGAATCGGCGGAATTGCACAAGTTGATGGATCTGTTGCAGAAAACAGCTGCACAGATGTCGGATCTTGTCGAGGCGCTTGCCGGTCACATCAGGACAGATGTGAACCCGGTTTTCGAATTCATATCGGCAACTGATCTTGTTGAAAACGCGCTTTCTTTTCTCGAGCACGACATTCGTGAAAGCGGTGCCAGTATCGATCTGGACATGCCGGATATCGATGTGTTCTGCAGTCCGGCGATGATGGTGCAATTGCTTCAGAATCTGGTGCAGAATGCAATCAAATATTCCGGAGACCAAAGGCCGGACATTCGTATCGTGGCCCGGCGCCTGGACAACGGAGACGTGCTTTTCGAGGTCGCCGATCATGGTGTCGGGGTGGCAGAGGAATACCGTCAGCGTATTTTCGAGCCATTCCAAAGGCTGGCCCAGGCCGCGAGCATGCCGGGCACCGGGCTTGGCCTTGCAACCTGTCAGAAGATCGTCAAGCGGCATGGTGGCCGGATCTGGTGCGATGCGAACCCTTATGGCGGGACATTGATGAGATTCAGGATGCCGGGAGCCAGCAAGCCCTCCGATGGGGTTGCGTCGAAAATTTGGACAACCCAAGATGACGGGGCGGCCGCGATCCGCTGAAGCCGCCGAGCCTCATGCGGATCAGGCTGTCAACCCGCGCGACTTCAGCACCTCGGCGACGGTGATCGCGGTGAATTCCGTCTTGGTCCATATGGCGATGACATTGGCTGCATTCGCCTTGGCCTGCATGAAGGGGGAGGGCCAGTCGCTGACCATGACTACCGGGATCTCGCTCCAGCTGCGATGGGCGGCCAGCTCCAGGGCGAAATTGGCGCCTTTTCCATCAGGAAGGGAGTTGTCCAGGAAAATGATGGAAATGGGCATCTCGTAAAGACAGTTGCGGGCCTCGGCCAGGCTTCCTGCGTAACGGACCTCGAGCGGCTGACCATATGCAGCCAGCTTGCGCTCCATGATCATGCGGTCGAAAACCGTGTCCTCGACGACGAGACAGGTCGGTGCGCTTTGTGGCATTCGCTCGGCCCTTTTGTCTGGATACCGGGATGCCCGGCTTTTTATTGAGACTGGAAAAACACCATTCGTTTACCGATAACTGCAGTTCTGCAAATGGAAATATAACACGATATGGCGGCTGTTCGGAGCCGTAAGTGAACAAAATGGTATGAATTTTAATTCTGACCCGTTTCCGGCCGTGTCGGGCGTGCCCGAGCGGTGCGCGCGTCAGGCGTTGACCAGCCTGTCGAGTTGAGAGATCTCGCTTTCTCCTATTGGTTTGCGCAGAAATTTTCGCACCATCGGAAAACGCTCGGCCTGCTGCATGTCCGCGGCGCATTCCGAGCTTGTGAGGATCACGAATACCGAGTTGGCAAAGTGATTGGGGCAATCCTCGCCGATCTGTTCGAGGAACTCGAACCCGTTCATTCGTGGCATGTTGATATCGAGGATGACGACGTCGATTTTGGGGCAGGACGGGTCGCACAGGTATTCAATGGCGTCCTCCGCCATTCCGAATTCGAGCATCGTGTCGACGAGGCCGGTCTTGCGAATAAGGCGCTTGACCATCTTGCGCTCGAACCTGCAATCGTCGATCATCACCAACTTGTTGATCACCCTGCTTCTCCTTGAGGAAAACCGTGAATCGGCTTCCTGCCCCCGGGGTGGATTGTACCATGATACGTCCACCATGATTGAGCGCAACTCTCTGGCAAATGGCAAGGCCGAGCCCGCTGCCAGGGTACAAATCTGTGTCATTTAGATGTGTGAATAGCTGAAAGATGCGGTCATGGAATTTCGGGTCGATGCCGATGCCGCGATCCGATACAGAAAATGCGATCATGCCCGGTGGCGCTGTGACCGTTTCGATGTCGATTTCGGGGCTTTTGTCGGGCAGGCGAAACTTGATCGCATTGCTGATGAGGTTTTGCATCAGCTGGTGAAGTTGACGCGGATTTCCCGTCAGGCGCGGCAGGTCGTCGACACGCAGCCGGGCACCGCTGGCGGCAATGTCGGCGGCAAGATCCTGCATCACTTCGCTGACGATGCGGGACAGCTCGACGCAATCGGGGGGCTGTTCGCCGCCGACGGCGCGGGTGTAGTCGAGAACGTCGCTGATCATTCGCGCCATCCTGGCCAGGATTTCGTGCATGTCCTCGATCAGCGCCCGATCCTCGTCGGGAAGCCGGTTCACACCGGCCTCGGCCAGCGCGTCGGCGATCAGCATCAGGGTGTTGATCGGCGATTTCAGGTCGTGCGAGGTCGCATAGGCGAAGTCGCGCAGCTCGGCATTGGTGCGCTGAACGATCGCAATCTGGGCACGGAGTTCGGCGTTGAGATCCTCGATCTCGGCCAGGTTCCGGCGTTCGCGGGTGACATCCAGCATCATGACCAGGATCGAACCGTCCGGCAGGGAGAAACTAGACCAGCGGAAGATCTCTCCGGCGGCGGTCTGGAATTCGTGATAATCGCCGTCGTTCAGGCCGGGGCCGGATAAAGCGGCGGCCAATGCAGCGGGCGATTTCGTGCCCCAATGCCTGGCATCGGCCATGATCAGCGCCCGCACCGCCTGGCGGAAATCGGCGCCCTCGCGGATCAGTTCGGGGCCCGAGGGGCTGATGGCCTTGGCGGCGGAATTGACGAATTCGATCCGTCCATTGGGCGCGATCATCAGAAGCCCCAGCGGGATCCGTTCCACCATGTCCGCGGTGAAGCGCAGCCGTTCCTGTCGCATCCGGTGGCGCTGGACCGGAATGTAGCCGATTGCCAGGAGCATCAGCGCGCCGAAGCCGCCAAGCGTGAGCAGGATGCGGCGGTTGGTCCAGAAGGGTGCGGTGCCGAGCCAGTCCGCGCGCAGGTCCTGATAGCGCTGCGAGGCCAGATAGCCGGGGATGACCAGGTTCAGCGACTCGCGCAGGGTGGGCAGGCCGGGGCGTAGCGCGGGGGCGAGGAAGATGCGCGGGAGCGGGAAGGGGACCTCGGCGATCTCTTCGCTGCGGTTCTTCTCGGCGACGATCCGCGTGATCATGCCGCGCTCTGCGATTATAGCATCGATCCGTCCCTCGAACAGAGCCGTCAGCAGGTCGCGATAATTGTCGAAATGCAGGATGTCGCGGGTATGGCGCTGGGCCACGGAGCTTGCGACGCCGGCCTTCCAGGTGCCGACCCGCAATCCGGACAGCCCGTCAAAGGTCTCGCTGTGCTCGCTTCGAACGAATACGGCCAGGTTGATGGACTGTATCGGCAGCGCGAAATCCATCCTCAATTCGCGTTCGGGGGTGATCCCGATCAAGGGCAGGATGTCGATCGGGCTTTGCGGCCCACGGGCCCAGAGCTCGGGCGACACCGCCTGGAATTTCAGCTCGACTCCGAGGATCTTGCCCAGATCGCGCATCACCTCGACCGAGAAGCCGGTCATCGTGCCGTCTTCGCGGACCTCGCTGAAGGGGGGCAGATTGACGACGCCCACGGTCAGGATGTCGGGCGGCGGCGGGGCCGCCTCGATCAGCCATTGCTGGCGCAGGGCGCTGAGGGTTCCGTCTGCCTCCAATGTGGCGATGGCCCGGTTCAGAGGCTCCAGCAGGTCGGCCCGGCTGTTGTGGATGGCGATCACCCGGTCGAATTCCAGCACCGGTGGTCCGACCGCGGCGATCCGGTGATCCAGCCGCACGCTGCGGGCGAGGCCCATCACCCAGTCCTCGGCCATCAGGGCGCCGTCGATTTCGCCGGAAAGCAGCTTCAGCAGCATCGTTGCGGGCTCGTCGAAGAACTCGGTGCGATTGCCCTTCAGCAGACTGGCAGGGTCGGAACCGGCATATTGGCGCATCTTTCCGATGCGCTTTCCGACCGGGGCGATGTAATCGGGCCGGTTCGCGTTTTCGGTCAGGACGAAAAGATGCACATCCGCATGTGCGATCGGCTCGGTGAAGACATGGGTGGCCTCGAGCGCGGGCAGCCGGGCGACGGCGAACATCAGCTGGCTTTCGCCGGCAATCTGGGCAGCGATCCGGCTTTGCATGTCACCGTAACGGCGGGTTTCGATCGGCAGCCCGGTCAGGGTCCGGATGTCGTCGACGAGCTGGGGCACGAAGCCCACCGGTCCGCCCGTCGGGGTGATTTTCCAGAATGGTGGATCGTCGAGCCATCCCGTCACGATCGCCGGAGGCGGCGTGGAGGAGGGCTGGGCGCGGGCCGGAGCGGGGAGGCTCAGAACCAGAACAAGCGCGGCGAGCAGGCCGACCAGGCCCGCAAGGGCCGGCATGTGACGGTGATATCCATTCTCGGACAGGATCCGGGGGCTGCGCAATTCATTCTCCGATTGCTGGTGCGAAACCATGGTTCTGCCGGGATGGTTTCCGTTAGGTTAACATAAGTCGCCTTTGAGGAGAGTCGAATTCCGCCCGCTATCGATTATGGCGGATCGCGGCCGGGCCGGATCGTTGTTGCGGGGTGGGGGCTGCCGATGTCGTCAAATCGACAGGTCCTGTCCGCTTCGCGACCGAATCGCCATTGTGCCGACCGGTTTTCCGGCCGGAATGGTTGGCACGGCCTGTGCTTACATTGCGATATGAAGTCGAAATACATAGCGAGTCGCGGCGCGGCGATGCTTCCTGACCTGCAGGCCGGAGCCGGCGGTCGGGCGACAGCGATGCCGGCCGCTCAATCGAGGATGGACCCGGATGCTGCTTCTTGACGATACCGCCCTGGCCTGCCTGCTGAAACGCGACGGCATTGCCACCGCTGCCGCCATTCCCGCACCCGGGCGACAGGGGCGCATGGTGTCGGTGGCGCTGCGGTCGCGCGGCTCGGGCATGATCTGCGGGACCGAGGAGGCCGCGCGGATGTTTGCATTGCTGGGCGGTGCCGCCGACATCGCCACTGCAAGCGGAACGCGGGCAGAGCCCGGCCAGTTGCTGATCGCCGCGCGCGGACCGGCCGAGGCGCTGGTCGGGGCCGCTCCGGCGGTGCAGGTGCTGCTGGAATGGGCCTCGGGCGTTGCCGAATGCGCCGCACGTATCCTGCGGGCCACGCGCCGGGTCGATCCGGCGGTCGCGGTGGCCTGTCCGCGCAAGGCGATCCCCGGGGCGCGGCCGCTGGCATTGAAGGCGGCGGCGGCGGGCGGGGCGGCGATCTACCCGGCGCCGGGTGCCGAGGCGGCGCTCGTGCTGGCGGATTGCCGGGCGCTTGGCGGCAGGGCTGCGCCGGGCGAGCGGATCGCGCGCCTGCGGCAGGCGGCCCCGGGCGGGCGGATCGCGATAGAGGTGCGCGATGGCGACGAGGCGCTCGAGGCGGCAGGGCTCGGCGCAGATACCCTGCTGCTGGTCCGGATGGCCCCCGAGGCGGTCGCGGCCACCGTGCGCGCGCTCGGGCCGGACTGGCCGGGCGAGATCCTGGCCGCGGGGCCGATCACCGAAGCGACCGCTCCGGCCTATGCGCAAAACGGGGTCCATGCCCTGGTCAGCTCGGCGCCCTATCACGCGCTTCCGGCCGAAATCGACATGGCCTTCGAGCCGGAATAGGCGCGTACTCAGGCGGGCTCCGAGATCTCGATCAGGTTCAGGTCCGGATCGCGCAGATAGATCGAGCGGATCGGCCCGGTCGCGCCGGTGCGCGCCACCGGCCCCTCGAGCGGCGTGACGCCGCGCGCGGCCAGCGCCGCGATCACCTCGTCGAGCGGCCGGTCGGCCAGGAAGCACAGATCGAGCGCCCCGGGCACCGGCAGATGCGCCTTGGGTTCGAATTCATGGCCCTTGACGTGGATGTTGATCTTCTGGCGTCCGAAACACAGCGCCTTGCGGCCCGCGCCGAAGGTTTCGAGCCGAAGCCCGAGAAGCCCGACATAGAAGGCCAGGCAGGCCTCTTCGTCGGTTGTGGTCAGAACCAGGTGATCGAGCGCGGAAATCATTGCAACCCCACTCTGTCATGAACTTCCCGGCCAATGAAAGGTTGATTTTTTCGCCCGCAGGGCGCACTCGTCACCCCGAAGATTTGCCAGCCGGAAAGTCACGACATGCCCGCATACCGTTCCCGTACCAGCACCCATGGCCGCAACATGGCCGGCGCCCGCGGTCTCTGGCGCGCCACCGGCGTCAAGGATGGCGATTTCGGCAAGCCGATCATCGCCATCGTGAACTCCTTCACGCAATTCGTGCCGGGTCACGTGCATCTCAAGGATCTGGGCCAGATGGTTGCCCGCGAGGTCGAGGCGGCGGGCGGCATCGCCAAGGAATTCGACACCATCGCCGTCGATGACGGCATCGCGATGGGCCATGACGGGATGCTGTATTCGCTGCCCTCGCGCGAACTGATCGCGGATTCGGTCGAATACATGGTCAACGCACATTGCGCCGATGCGATGATCTGCATCTCGAATTGCGACAAGATCACCCCCGGCATGCTGATGGCCGCGATGCGGCTGAACATCCCCGCGGTCTTCGTCTCGGGCGGGCCGATGGAGGCGGGCAAGGTCACGCTGGGCGACGGGCGCACCGTGTCCATGGACCTGATCGATGCCATGGTGGCCGCGGCCGATGACAAGGTCTCGGATGACGACCTGGCCCGGATCGAGGCCGCCGCCTGTCCGACCTGCGGCTCCTGTTCGGGCATGTTCACGGCCAACTCGATGAACTGCCTGACCGAGGCGCTGGGCTTGTCGTTGCCGGGCAACGGCTCGACGCTGGCGACCCACAGCGCGCGCCGCGAACTGTTCCTCGAGGCCGGGCGCCGCGCGGTCGAGCTGTGCCGCCGCTGGTACGAACAGGACGATGCCAGCGTGCTGCCGCGCTCGATCGCGACCAGGGAGGCGTTCCAGAACGCGATGGCGCTGGATATCGCCATGGGAGGGTCGACCAACACGGTGCTGCACATCCTCGCCGCCGCCCAGGAAGGCGGTGTCGATTTCACCATGGACGATATCGACGCGCTGTCGCGCAAGGTGCCGTGCCTGTGCAAGGTCGCGCCCAACACCGCCAATGTGCATGTCGAGGATGTCCACCGCGCGGGCGGCATCATGTCGATCCTTGGCGAGCTCGACCGCGGCGGGCTGATCCATCGCGACTGTCCCACCGTCCATGCACCGACCCTGGGGGCGGCCATCGACAAATGGGATATCGGCCGGTCCAATTCCGACGAGGCGCGCAATCTCTTCCTGGCGGCGCCCGGCGGCGTTCCGACCCAGGAGGCGTTCAGCCAGTCCTCGACCTGGCCCTCGCTCGATACCGACCGCAAGGCCGGGGTGATCCGCTCGGTCGAGGCGCCGTTCTCGAAGGATGGCGGGCTGGCGGTCCTGAAGGGCAATATCGCGCTCGACGGCTGCATCGTGAAGACGGCTGGCGTGGACGACTCGATCCTGGTCTTCTCGGGCCCGGCGCGGGTCTATGAAAGCCAGGACGCCGCCGTTTCCGGCATCCTGACCGGCAAGGTCGAGGCGGGCGATGTTGTGGTGATCCGCTACGAGGGTCCCAAGGGCGGGCCGGGCATGCAGGAGATGCTCTATCCGACCTCCTACCTGAAATCGAAGGGGCTCGGCAAAGCCTGCGCGCTGATTACCGACGGGCGCTTCTCGGGCGGCACGTCTGGGCTGTCGATCGGGCATGCCTCGCCTGAGGCGGCCTCGGGCGGCGCCATCGGTCTGGTGCAGGATGGCGATCTGATCGAGATCGACATCCCGAACCGCTCGATCAACCTCGCCGTCTCCGAAGAGGAACTGGCCGCGCGCCGGGCCGAGCAGGACGCCAGGGGCTGGAAACCGGCCGCGCCGCGCAAGCGCCATGTCTCGCAGGCGCTGAAGGCCTATGCCCATTTCGCGGCCTCCGCCGACAAGGGCGCGGTGCGGGTCGTTCCTGAATAAGGGGCAGGCCCGGATAAGGGGCCGGCCCGGATAAGGATCTGGCCCGCACGCGGGCCGAAGAAGACGCGGGTTCTGATAAGGCGCGGGCCGGCGAAAAGGCAGGCCCGACGGCAAGGCGGGGCGGGGCGCGACGCCGCGTCCCGTTTTCCTTGGCGGGCACGGCGCCTTAGGGTCCGACCGACCCCCTTGACCTTCCAGGATCGTTGCCGAGGAGCCGAGCCCATGACCGATACCGCCCTGTCGCCCCGGCCCCGGCGGATCTTCCTTCTGGGGGCGACCGGCACCATCGGCCGGGCCACGCTCGACGCGCTGCTGGCGCGGGGCCATGAGGTGGTGTGCTTCCTGCGGCCGGGCACGGGCGGCGATCCGGGGCGGGGCTTGCCCGGCGCGGCACGGGTCCGGGTCGGCGATGTCACCGATCCCGCCTCGCTGGCCGCCGAGGGCTTTCGCGGCGAGCGGTTCGACGCGCTGGTCTCCTGCCTTGCCTCGCGCAGCGGCACGCCCCGCGATGCCTGGGCCATCGACCACAGGGCCCATTCCCATGCGCTGGCCGCGGCCCGCGATGCCGGTATCGGCCAGGCGGTGCTGCTTTCGGCGATCTGCGTGCAGAAGCCCCTGCTGGCCTTCCAGCAGGCCAAGCTGGCCTTCGAGGCCGAGCTGATGGCCTCGGGGCTGACCTGGTCCATCGTCCGGCCCACGGCCTTCTTCAAATCGCTGTCGGGCCAGGTCGAGCGGGTCCGGGAGGGCAAGCCCTTCCTGGTCTTCGGCGACGGGCGGCTGACCGCCTGCAAGCCGATCAGCGACGCCGATCTGGGCCGGTTCATGGCGCTCTGCCTCGACGATCCCGCGCTGCAGAACCGGGTACTGCCGATCGGCGGCCCGGGGCCCGCGATCACGCCGCGCGATCAGGCCGAGGAACTGTTCCGCCTGCTGGGGCGGCCGCCGAGGATCAGACAGGTGCCGGTCGGGGTCATGGACGGGATCATCGCGCTGCTCTTGGTGCTGGGCCGGGTCTCGCCAAAGCTCCGCGACAAGGCCGAATTCGCGCGGATCGGCCGCTATTACGGCACCGAGTCGATGCTGGTCCTGAACCCCGAGACCGGGAGTTACGACGCCGATGCGACGCCCGAATACGGCGCGGACCGGCTGTTCGACTATTACGCCCGGCTGGTCAGCGGGACGGAGCGCGCCGCGCTGGGCGAACACGCGGCGTTCTGAGCCTCACGCCAGCGAACGCCAGAACCGCGGCGTCAGCACCACCAGCACGGTCAGCATCTCGAGCCGACCCAGATACATGCCGATGGCGAGGATCGTCTTGGCCTTGTCCGACAGCGACTGGAAGGTGCCCGCAGGGCCGATGATGTCGCCCACGCCCGGGCCGACATTGGCCAGCGCCGTGATCGCGCCGCTGAAGGCCGTGGCCGCATCGAGCCCGACCAGCGTCAGGAGGCTCGCGATCACCGCAAAGCTCAGCGCGTACATCGAGAAGAAGCCGATGACGCTCGAGACGATGTCCTCGTCGATCACCCGGCCCTCGTAGCGGATGCGGTAGACCCCATGCGGGTAGCGGACCGAGCGGATGCCCTCGCGCAGCAGCCGGTACATGATGACCCAGCGCATCGCCTTGGCCCCGCCCGCCGTCGAGCCGGTGCAGCCGCCGACCGCCGTCAGGATCACGAAGGCGGTCACCGCGACCGGCCCCCAGCTGGTGTAATCGGTCGAGGCATAGCCGGTGGTCGAGACCACCGAGACGACGTTGAACGCCACCGCCCGCAGCGCGGCCAGGAAGGGCAGATGCGATGTAGCCGCCAGCCACAGCGTCAGCGGCAGGATCACTGCGGCCAGCGTCTTCAGCATCGCCGCCACCTGTTCGCTGCGGAACTTGCCGTGATAGACCGAGCGGATATACCACGAGAAGGGCACCGAGCCGAGCACCATGAAGAGGGTGCAGGTCCATTGCAGGAACGGGCTCTCGAAGAAGCCGAACGAGGCGTCGTGGGTGGAATAGCCCCCCGTCGACAGCGTGGTCATGGCATGGGTCGCGGCGTCGAAGACGCTCATCCCGCCGATGCGGTAGAGCACGCCGCAGAGCGTCATCAGCGAGACATAGACCAGAAGCGTCGCCGCCGCGAACTGGGTGGCGTTGCGCAGCTCCTTCTCGCCCTTGTCCGAGCTTTCGGTGCGGAACAGCTGCATGCCGCCGACCTTGAGCACGGGCAAGAGCGCGATGCCGGTGCCGATGAAGCCGACGCCCCCCAGCGCCTGCAGAAGCGCGCGCCACATCAGGATGCCCCGGGGCGTGCTGTCGAGCCCGGTCATCACCGTCGAGCCGGTGGTGGTGATCCCCGACATTGCCTCGAAGAAGGCATCGGCTGCCGAGAGCTTCCAGAGGTAAAGCGGCACCGCTCCGCCCGCCGCCGCCATCAGCCAGACCGAGGCGGTCAGCATGAAGGCATGGGGCAGGCGCAGCCTGTCGAAGCTCGGCCGGGCCGCCATCGCGACCAGCGTGCCGATCAGCCCGAGCTGGAACGCGGCCTCGCCGAATACCGCGCGGGTCTCGGGGTAAATCGCTGCCACGACCGCTGACATCAGAGCCAGCAGCCCCAGGACAAGCCCGTTGGCAAAGACGACGACGTTCAATCGAGATTCCCTTTGGGCGACCATGCCACCGCCGCCGGGACATTTCCAGAGATCGATATGGGGCAGGCGGCACCCTTCGGCCGCCGGTATCGGCCGGTGGCGGATGCGGTGGCACGCGGCCCGGAAAGCGCGGTCTGCCGGGTCGCAGACCCGCGCTGCGCAAGGGCCGGATCGTGCCGGGCAGCCCGCGCCGAAGACCGGCCGGACGACAGGCGCAAGCGGGCGGCCGTTCCGGTCTTTCCCCGCGCCGGACGATCTTCGCAGTGACCTTATTCCCGCCGCCGCCAGGCATCGGCCTGCCGGTTCCGTCCGATCCATAACAGGCCGATCCCGCGGACAAGCCCGGATCCCGGCCTGGCAGATCCTGACGCCGTCGGTCGCGGGCAATGCCAGAGCGCCGAACCTGCCAGCCTGTTCCTGTCGCGGGGCGCCGAAGGCGCCGCCCGCTCAAGGCATGGGCCCAGTGCGGCTGACCAGCTGGCGGCCGCGTTCCGCCGGGCGGCGCGGGGCCGGGCCGCATGCCGATGGGCGGGCATCGGGCGGATGCCCTCCGACAACACGCTCAGGGACGGGCCGCGCCTTGCAGGAACCTTCGATCCCGAGACGCTTGCGGCGGAAACAGCGCCGCCCGTCCCCGGCGCGGCGCAGCGCGGGAAGCGGCGCGCGGCAGCTCCGTCAGCCAGCGCGGCGCAAGCGCGGGCTTTCCGGGGCGCGCGGGGCGGTCCAGCCGGTATCGGCGATCTTTTCCGGTCCGGAACCGTCAAGCCGGAACCGGGCGACGAGATCGGCCATGGTCGTGGCCTCCTCGCGCAGGTGCATGCTGGCGGCGGTCGCCTCCTCGACCATCGCGGCATTCTGTTGGGTCACCTGATCGAGCTGGGCGGTCCCGGCATTGATTTCGCCGATCCCGACGGATTGTTCGCGCGCGCCGGTCGCGATCGCGTCGACCAGGGCGGCAATCTCGCCGATCCGGGCGGTCATGTCGTTCAGCACTGCACCGGTCCGGTTGACGAGTTCGACGCCCGAGGCGACATGATCCGTGCTCGAGATGATCAGCGCCTTGATTTCCTTCGCGGCCTCCGATGACCGCTGGGCGAGGGCCCGGACCTCGGAGGCCACGACGGCAAAGCCGCGCCCGGCCTCGCCCGCCCGGGCTGCCTCGACGCCCGCATTCAGGGCCAGCAGATTGGTCTGGAAGGCGATGTCGTCGATCACGCCGATGATCCGGCCGATCGATTCCGACGATCTCTTGATCCCGGTCATGGCCGCGACCGTCTCGGTCACCACCGCGTTGTTCTGCTCGGCCTGGTCATGCGCCTGCCTGACGACCCGGTCGACCTCGGTCGCGCCCTCGGCCGCAGCGCGCACGCTGGCGGTCAGCTGGTCGAGCGCGGCGGCGGTCTCTTCCAGCGTCGCGGCCTGGTTCTCGGTCCGGCGCGACAGGTCGTCCGAGGAGGCACCGATCTCGGCCGCCCGCGACCGGATCGCGGCCGCATTGAGGGCAATGGTCGACATCATCTCGTTGAGGGTGCCGAGGGTCGCGTTGAAATCGGCGCGCAACGCCTCGTAATCGGGCGGGAAGGGGGCAGAGAGCGTGTGTGTCAGATCGCCCCCGGCCAGCGCCTTCAGCCCGTTTGCCAGATCGGCCACCATTGCCTTCTGCGCCTCTGTGCGGCGGCGCTCCTCGGCTTCGAGTGCGCGCTCATGGGCCTGCAGCCGCTCGCGTTCGGCAAGGCTGTCGCGAAAGACCAGAAGCGCCGCGGCCAGCCGCGCGACCTCGCCGCCGAACAGGCGCATGCCCGGCACCGCGACCATCTCGCCCCGGGCCAGCCGGTCGGTGATCCGGGTCAGCCGGCCGATCGGCCAGACGATCAGCAGCCAGGACAGGGCGATCGCCAGAAGCGCGACCGCGCCGCTGCCGGCCGCCAGCATCAGCAGGCGCTGGCGCGCCTCGCCCGCCTGACCCAGCATCGCGTCGCCCGCGACGCGGGCGGCGCCGACCGCGGCTTCGCTGGCCGCGCGCATCACCGCGGCGATCTCGCCGAGCCGCGCATTGGCCCGTATCGAGCGATCGGCGGCCTGATCCTGGGCGTCGAGCAGCGCCATCCGGGTTGCCACGATCCCTGTTTTGGCCCGCGTCTCGCGGGCGATCCGCCCCAGAAGCTCCTGCAGATCATCGGGCACGTAGCTGCGGGCGAGCAGGGCATCCAGCTCGGCGACGAGCCGGTCGAGCTCGGCCTGTCGCGCCGCTCCCTCCTCGGCATTCCGCGCGCTGGCGCCAAGGAAGGCCGTCGCGATCATCTTCTCGACCGCAAGCCCGATATCGGCGGTATCGCGGATCTGCTGCACCTCGTTGTTCAGCAACCGCTCGACCGCCTCGCCGTTGAAGACGGCCGCCTCGCGGGCGTCGGCCGTCAGCCTGGCGACGAGATCGTCCATTGCGGCGTTCAGGGCCCTCTCGCTGATCTCGCGCTGCCCGATCACCAGCTCATTCTGTCCCTCGCGCAGGCGAAACCCCTGCTTTGCCAGTTTGCCGAAGACGGCATGGGTCTCGGTCAGGGCCGGCAGATACGCCGCGACGGCCTGCATTCCGGTCAGCGGCTCGAGCGCGTCGCCAAGCGCTCCGAGGCTGGTTTCGGCCATCCCGCGCAGGATCGCGCTCTGGGCCGGATCTCCGGAACCGGAGATCGCCAGTGCCAGCCCGGCCAGAAGATTGATCTCGGCCCTGGCCTTCAGGATCAGCGTCGCGGCACGGAAATCGGTGCCGACCAGCTGTTCGAGGGTCGCGCTGACCGTCTCGCCGGTCTGTTTTCCGCCCAGCGCCATGTCATAGGCGGCATCGTCGCCAAGCTGGTACAGCCGGCTTCGGGTCGCTTCGGCCAGCCCGGTGAAGCTGACGATCTGACCGGTCAGCAGCTCTTGGTTGTCGAACCGGTTGCCAAGGGCTGCGCGCATCTCGCTGACGGCAAGGTCGAGCCCGGTCATCATCGGGCGCAACTCCCTGATGCGCTCGGCGGGCAGCTCGGCGATCGAGGCGGCAAGGGCGGTCTCGCGCGCCTTCAGATCGCGGAAGGCGTCATCGACCCCGCCGGGCGTCCGCGCCAGCAACATGCCGGTCAGCGCGCCACGGATCTCGCCGGTATCTTCGAGCACCGCGACGCTGGTCTCGATCCCGGGCAGCTGCTCGCCCAGCAGCCGCTCGAGCGCGCCCGACATGGCGGTAAAGACCAGAAAGCTGATCGCAATGGCGCCTGCGGTCAGCGCGCCCATGGTCACAAATCCCATCGACAGCTTGAGCGCGATGCTTCCGAACAGTCTTGAAAACAACTTCGCCATCGTATCCTCCGGCGTGCAGTAAAATTGAAATGGATCGGGGTGCCCGGCGGAGCCAGACTGCTCTGCAGGCTGATTGGCCGTCCGAAATGGCGGGACTGGAACCTTGCTGCGGCGAGACGGGCCGGCCGGCTTCGTCAAGGCGGCAGAGCCTGACCCCGAGGGGCCGCCGGTCATCGGATTTTGCAAAGCGCATGGTCAGACCGTTCGACGGGATGCCTGCGGCAAGCCTGTCGCTGCCGGGCAAGCCGCCCCGAAACAGCTCCGCCGAGCGGTCTGAAGCCGGGGTCTGCCCCGGGATCGGCCTTGGGCTTTGCAGCCCGCGTTCCATGCGGTCGCGTCGGGCACTGGCGAAAGAGGTCGCGCTGGAAAGCACCGGGTTCGGCCCGGCGATAGCGGCCCGGGTTATTTCGGCTGGGGGCAAGACAGCGCGCTCAGGTGTGTTGGGGGTGTCAAGGCAGACGCGCGCGCGAGGGCGGACCGGCAGGTCTCCGGCGGCCGCGCGACGGGCAATGCAGGCCGACTGCTGCGTTAAGCCGCCATCGGCGCGAAGGATCTGCGGTGCAAGGACGGGACCGGATACGAGCCACAGGACAGAAACGCTACACATCGGAAACTCGGATTGCGACACAGATCCGGAATCCGATACCGCCGAAAGACTTAACAATCGGTTCCGATCCACTGCCCGCAGAGGTCGCCACGGGCAGAAAATGGCGCTTTGGCAGCGACTTGCGGTCGCAGTGCAGCGGGCTGCGAGCGCGCGCTCAGCGAGAGAGGATCAGCAGGCGCAGCTCTTCTTCCGACATGTCGGGCCTGTTGCGATAGGCCTCGAGCAGGGCTGCGAAACGCGCGAGATTGTCGAGGATCTGGCGCTGGCCCGAGGCCGAGAGTTCGCCCTGCAAAAGCCGCATCGCATCCGCCGTCAGCCCCGGATCGGCGCCTTCGGTCAGGGATTCGGCGGCCGAGCGCAGCGACAGCAGATAGGTCTTCTGGACGTCGCGCAGAATGTCGAGCTTGCTCATCAGCTGGGCGCCCGCGCCGCGCAGCGCCGCGCATTGCTCGGCCCGGGCGCAGAGCCGGGTCTGGTCGGCGATGCCGATCAGCTCGCTGCTCATGCGCTGCTCTTCGCTCCGTCCGGCCCGCATCGCGCCCACCAGCACCGCGCCGTTCAGAAGGGTCGACTTGGCGGCCTCGCCGAAGGCCGCGGTCGCCTCCTCATCCGAGCGGCGGACCTCGAGTTGCAGATCCTGCAATGTGGCCTTCCGGCGGGGGTCGATTTCCTCGTCGATCATCTCGGCAAGGGTCGCGAGCGGGGTCTTGTCGGTGCCGTCGCGACCCGCATCTTCGGTCCGCGCGATCCAGCCCGCCTTGATCTCGCGCAGCACCGGGTCGGACCAGGCGACGCTGCGGCTGAGCACCAGACGCAACCCGAAGGTTTCGCCCGCCGTCGCGGTGCCGTCGGTGGCGCTGTAAAGCGGGTATTCGGTGCGTTCGGCCGAATAGACCTGCGCGGGCGCCGACAGCACCGAGCCGCCGCGTGTGACCAGCCCGCCCGCCTGGCCATGTTCGCGCCCGACCGCGTTCAACCGGTAGGGCTCCAGCATCAGCTCCTCGGCATTGCCGTAGATGTCGTAAAGCCCCAGCGGGTTCGGGCGGGCCAGCCCGACGGGCAGAAGCGCGCCGCGCGCCGAGCCCACGACCTTGGCATAATCGAGAAGATCGCCCTCGCCGAAGAAGCGGCGCGAGGGAAAGACCGTGGGGTCGACCGCCGCGCCGCCGCGGGCGGCGAATTCCCATTCGGTCTCGGTCGGCAGCCGCAGATAGGCCCGGCCCTCCGTCTCGGGCGGCAACGCATCGCGGGCCTCGGCCAGCAGCCATTCGGAATAAAGCTGCGACAGCTCGACCGCGCGGAACCACGAGAGCCCCCCCAGCGCGGTGCGCTCGATCCGTTTGGGCGGGCTGCAATCGCCCGTCAGTGCGCGGCCCTGGGCGCGGGTCATCTCGTAGCGGGCGATGTAATAGACGCTGTCGCCCGGCTCGGGGCCGGGGAAGGCACCGCGCAGATAGGCGGTGCGCAGATAGTCGGAATAGCCGGTCGCGGGATCGGACTGGCCGACCCGGATGCGGCGGTCGGCCAGCGGGTCATCGGCCTCGACCGGAACCACCACACGCTGGAAGGCCATCGCCCCGCCGCAGGGCATCGGCAGGATCAGATCGGCAGGCGCGGTCCCGGCTGCGGGGTCGTACTGGGCCTTGTCCCAGGTGACCGGGGCGGCGGCGACCGGCGCGGCCAGCAGAAGCGACAGGCCGAGGGCCGCGGCTCTCATGTCTCTTCCCTCAGGACGGTGGCGGGATCGGTGGCAAGGGCCGCCCGCGCCGCCGCCAGCGAGGCGCAGCCGACGAAGGCGATCACGGCCGCCGCGATGGCCGTGGCTTCGGCGGGGGAAACCGAGACCAGCCCGCCGCGCTCGGTCAGTCCGGTCTCGAACAGCCGCTCGGCCAGCGACGCGGTCAGGCGGAACAGCAGGAAGGAAAGGCACAGCCCCAGAACCGCCGTCACCAAGGCCTGGATCACCGGGAACAGCGACAACTGCCATTGCGGCAGCCCGAGAAGCCCCAGATTGGCGAGGGTCCGGCGGGTGCGCACGACCTCGCCCCAGAAGCCGAAGATCAGCGAAGCCGCAAGCCCCGCCGCCGCCACCGCTACGGTCAGCGCCAGCGCCAGCCCCAGATTGCGCCCGAGCGTCAGCACCGAAGTCACTTCGGCGGTCCGCGCCAGCGTCCTTATGCCGAAGCGGGCCTCCAGCCGGTCCTGCAGGGGCGCAAGCCGGTCGAGCGCGGTTGCATAGACCCGCATCCCCTCGAAACTTTCGGCACGCCCGGCCAGCGCCTTGCCGCTGTCGATGCCGTGCCCGGGCAGGGCGTAGCCGTCATAGAAGGCCTCGATCAGGTCGAGCAGGGCGATATCGGCCAGCACCACCCGCCCGTCGAGCCGCCCTTCGGGCAGGACACCCGCGACCCGCGCCTCCAGCACCAGCTGGCGCGGCCGGTTCTCGGCCTGGGTGAAGATCTCGACCCCATCGCCCGCGGCCAGCCCGAGCTGGGCGGCCAGCGCGGGCGAGACCGCGACCTCGTCCGGTCCGAGCCCCGGCAGCGGTGCGATCATCGGATCGCCGTTGCCAGAGGGCGCGATCAGGGCCTCCTGCCTTCCGCGCCCGCCCGTCGCACGGATATTCACATAGTCGAAAAGGCTGCGGGTCTTGAGCGTGGCGAAGCGGACATCCTCCCAGCCCTGCACCTCGGCCAGATCTGCGGGCGTGAAGCTCTGATTGCCCGCGGTGTCGATCTGGAGCGTCGCGGGGTTTGCCATCAGATCGCCGATCAGCGCGTCATAGACCCCGTTCCGCACCCCGAACAGCACCAGCAGCGGCACGATCACGCCCGCCAGCACCGCGACATTGCAAAAGACGAAGATCCAGTCCCGGAGCAGGGCCCTAAGCGCCAGCGTGATCAGGAGCCTCATGCCGCCTCCCGTCCGCCGGACAGGGCGCTCAGGCGGCTGACCGGGTGGCCCGGCGCATGGTCGGGGTCGAGCGCCAGCCGGTAGCGGGTCAGCGCAAAGCGGCCAAGCAGGTCGAGATCATGCGACGAGACGATCACCGCGCTGCCGGTGCGCCCCGCCGCCTCGAACAGAAGCGTCATCGCCTCGGCGGCGTTTTCGGGGTCGAGGGCTGCGGTCGGTTCATCCGCGATCACGAAGCGCGGCCGGTGCGCCAGCGCCCGGGCGATCGCGGCGCGCTGGCGCTGGCCGATCGACAGGCGTTCGGGCCGCAGCCCCGCGACCGGGCCAAGCCCGAGGCGCTCGATCAGCTCGGCGACAAGGGCAGGGTCGGGGCGGTCGCAGATCCGCTGGGGCAGGGCCACGTTCTCGGAAAGCGTCAGGAAGGGCAGAAGCCCGCCCGTTTGCGGCACAAAACCGAAAAGCCGCCCGCGCAGGCGTGCGATCCGGCGCCGCCGTGCCCACAGTGCCGTCAGCTCGCGCTCCGGCCCATCGGCGGGGCAGAGCCGATAGACCCCGCCCGGATCGGGCGCGCGCAAGAGGCCCAGAAGCTCCAGCAGCAAGGTCTTGCCGGTGCCGCTCGGGCCCGTCAGCCCCACGGTCTCGCCCGCGACGATGCGGAGTTCGGGCACCCTCAGCGCGAAGCCCCGGTCGCCATCGGCAAGCGAGACCCCGAGATCGCGGATGACAAGCGCGTCCGCCATCGGCTCAGGGCAGGATGTCGAAGGGCATCGCGAAGACCTGCTCGCCATCGGGCGCGCCCTCGTAAAGCGCGGTCCAGACGGACGGGTCGTACAGCCATTTGCGATACTGGGTCAGTTTCTGGCGCATGCCGTCGATGATCTCGCGCCGCACCATCGGGCCCGACATCCAGCGCGCCTCGTCGGTCTGCAGAAGCTGGCTGCGATAGGGCAGCCGTTCGAGATATTCGAGCGCGCCGCCCAGGCTGTCGGCATCGGTCGCGACCAGCCGGTCGGGGTTCTGCGCCATCTGCGCGATGACGCCGCGCACCTGGCGGAAGAAGCCGCGTGCCTCGTCCTCGCCGCGCGTGCCCTCGGCCAGCCGGACCAGGTTGTCGAGCAGCTCGGCCATGGTCGCCATCTCGTTCTTGGTCACCAGAAGCCGCGGCTCGAGCGCCAGCGCCTGCGGTTTCTCGGCCGCCCTCTCGGTCACCCAGCTTTCGAAGACATCGGGCGCGCGGGTCCCCTCGCGGGCGCCGAGCCAGGCCAGCTGCAGCGCATGGCCCAGGAATTCGAGATTGGCGTCGCGGTCTTCGGGGGCCTGCACCTGCGCCTGTCCCAGCGCCATCCGCACGTGATCGGTCAGCGCCGTGACCAGCGCCGTCACGGTATCCTCGAAGGCCTGCTCCGAGCCGCCCTCGATGGGATAGTAGAACTGCCGCCCGGCAAAGCGCGAGAGCTGCCGGTAGCGCTCGGCGGCATAGTCGTGATTGGCCGCGCCCGCAGCCGTCTTCAGATGCAGCGTCATGATGACGATGTTGCGCCCCTCGGCATCGCGCTGGATCTCGACCGGGCCGATTTCCGAGCGCGCATTGGGGTCGCGCGGATCCTTCGGCCCGGCATCGGTCATGAGGATGACATAGCGCGCATCGAACGGATCGCCGGTGCCCGCCTGGTCCCAGTCGGTCCGGCGGATCGCATCCTCGACCCCGGCCAGACTGTCCTCGTTGAAGCCGGGCGAGGAGACCGTCGCCGTGCGGGTATTGTCGATTGCCTCGAGCACCGGCAACTGGTTGAGGCGCCTGTCGAGCGGGATCACCTCGCGGGTGCGGTAGGCCAGCCCCGGCACGGCCTCGGGATTGTCGCGGAAGGCCTCGATGCCGAAATTGATCCGCTCGCCGATATCGGTGCCGTTGATGTCGAAGATGATCCGGGCCAGCGCCTTGCGGGTGCGCTCGATATAGGGCTGCATCGACTTGGTGGTGTCGAAGACGAAGACGACGCCCGCATCGAAATCGCCCGCCGCAGAGGAGGCCTCGGCCGCGGGCAGATCGTCGCGAAGCGGCACCGAGGCCACTTTCAGAAGCAGGTTCGCGTCATAGGTCATCGGGTGCAGGTCCTCGACGAAATCGAGGATCGGCAGGATGTAGAAGCGCTCGCGGATATTGACGTAATTCTCGGGTTCGATGGCGACGACGCCGTCCTCGGGCGCAAGCATCCCGGTTTCGGCCTTCTCGATCAGCCGGGCCTGGGTGGCGACCAGCGCCTCATCCTCCATGAAGCCACGCAGGCCGTCCTCGGTCCGGAACATCAGCGAGCGGGCCCGGTCGGCGGGATTGGTGAAGGTGGCGACGATGTTCTGTTTCCACTCGACCACGGTCCCGGTCTCGACCCAGCCCGCGGGCGCGGCGCTTGCCGAGGGCCCGACCTCGACCCAGCCCTCCTGCCGGGCGAAGACGTAAAGCGGCTGGAAGGCCGGATAGCGGCTGGCGACGGGACCGCCCGGCGCGTCATGAAGCGCTGCGCCCGGCCGGGTCAGGACCCGCTGATAGACCGTCGAGGTATCCTCGAGCAGCAACGGATGCGCGAGGCCCGGGCCGCTCTGGGCCAGGAAAAGCGCGATCGCAAGGGCCGAAAGGGCCGGGCGGAGGCGGGCAGGTCTCATGGACGGCAATACTCCTCGGCGGCGCTTCGCGACAGCGTGTCCGGGGCCGCGCGCAATTCGGGGCAGAGACGGTCGAGGCGCTGGGCGGCCTCGGTACTGCCCGCGGCGCGGGCCCGGGCATAATATTCGGCGGCCTTCGAGGCGCTTGGCGTCAGGCTCAGCCCGATCTCGGTCTCGACCGGGTCGTCATTGGCGCCCTCGTCGTAGATTTCGCCGAACAGCAGCAGCGCATCGGCGTCGCCCGCATCGGCCCCGGCCTCGAGCGCGGCCAGCGCCTGCTGCGGCGTGACCCGCGCGCCGCAGCGCGACATCAGCGCCCGGCCCTCGGCGAAGGGCAGGGCGCCAAGACCGGCCAGCGCGTCAGGCCCGCAGGGGTCGGGCGGCGTCGGCTCGGCCTCGGGGCGCTCGGCGACCACCGGTAGGGGGGGCGGCTGCATCAGGAACCAGGCCAGAGCCCCGCCGCAGGTCAGAAGCACCAGCGCCGCGAGCCCGCCGATCAGGGGCAGGCGCGAGCGGCGTTTTTCCTGCGTTTCGGCGGGCGGTTCGGCGGCGCTGCCTTCGGCCTGTGCCTCGGGCTCCGGCAGCTTGCCTGTCAGCTTGCCCGTCAGCTTGGCTGTCAGCCGGCCCGCCGCCTCGGCGGGTTCCGCGCGCGCCACGGCAAGCCCGCCGATCCGGGCGGCCCCCGGCATCGGCACCACGTCGTCGGGCCAGCTCAGCTCGGCCTCGATCCGGTTCACCCGGAGCTTCAGCGCGGCATATTCCTCGATCCGGTTGACGATCTCGGGGCCGATCACCAGCCTCGCGCGGTCGCCGTCGCGCGCCACCTCATAGGGGCCGAACTCGGCCCGGTCGGATTGCCAGCCATCGAGCCCGAGGAAGCGTTCGGAAAAGGCGTCGAAGACCGAGACCGTGGCCTCGGCCTCGGGCAGGGCGGCGGCCTCGGCCGACAGCTCGGCATAGCCCCCGGAGGGACGTCGCGGATCGGGGCGGATCTTCAGCGGCATCGCCTATGCGCCTCCCGCGCCGAGATCGGCCAGGATCTCGCCAAGCTTCAGATTCTGCGCGACATTGATGGTGCCCGCATCGCTGTCGCGGGCATTGGCCACGAACATCGCGTCCAGCGCGAAGACCCAGTCGGTCCAGGTCTCCTCGGCGGTCGGGCGCGGCTCGGGCGGCAGGCCATCGGCATCGTCGGCGCCGGGGCGGGGTGCGAAGACCGGGCGGCTGCCGCCCTCCGGCAGTTCGATCCGGGCGCGGTCCGAGGCGGGCAGGGCGTCGCTGCCCAGCACCGCGACGAAGCGGTTGATATGCTCGGCGCAGAGGATGGCGGCGGGTTCGGCCTGCTTGTCGACGGTCAGCCCGAAGGCCATCGCCTTGAGCTGGGCGCAGATCCGCTCGACCACGCCGATACGCCGGAGCGCATGGGTGAGCTCGGCCGAAAGCACGGTGACCGAGCCCGGACTCAGCCCGAAATGCCCGGCCGTCGCTACATCCTCGCGGAACCGCTTGAGCCCCTCGATCCAGACCTCGACCGCGCTTTCGGCCTGGAAGGTCTCGGCTGTCATGGTGCGGATATCGGTGCCGGAGTGGGTGCTGGTGTCGGTGTCGGGCCGGGGCTCGCCGGTCGAGATCCGGGTGGCCGCGGGCTCGGCCAGCGCCAGATCGGCGGCCGGCGCGGGGCGGCCCGGGCGGCCGGGGCGCAGCGGGCGGCCGGGCCGGGCGGGCGCTGTCGGGCGCGAGGTCTCGGCGGCGGGGCGCGCCGTGGCCGCGCTC
Organism: Rhodovulum sp. HP10; assembly: GCF_047553435.1. Classification (NCBI taxonomy): domain Bacteria; kingdom Pseudomonadati; phylum Pseudomonadota; class Alphaproteobacteria; order Rhodobacterales; family Paracoccaceae; genus Rhodovulum; species Rhodovulum sp. HP10. The sequence continues at coordinate 298,773 of NZ_CP180201.1, read as the reverse complement.
GAGACCGCCTGCGAGATCCGGATCGAGGACGGCACCCGCGAGATGCGGTCCTGCACCAGATCCTGATCGACCATCAGCGCGGCCAGCACCGCGCCGAAGCGATGCCGCTGCAGCGCGATTTCCAGCTCGTCGATGAGGACGGCCGCCGCCTCGCGCTTTTCCTCGATCCGGCGGCCGATATCGTCCGAGACATGGAAAGGCGCCAGATCGGCCGCGAGATCGGCCGCCAGCCTGTCGAGCTGGGCGGCGATCTGGCTGGTCTTGCTGTCGGGGGTGCAGATCTCGGAAAGCCGCCCGATCAGATAGCTGACGCCGCCATCGTTCAGCCCGAGTGCCGCATCCCAGGCGGCGGCCGGATCGGCGAAATGGCGCTGGACGCTGGCGGCCTCCAGACAGCCCGCGCGCAGTTCGGCCAGGCGCGCCTCCTTGTCGGGACGGATGCGGATCTCGCGCCTGGCCTCGTCATAATCGATCAGACCCTCGACATAGAAATTCGGGTTGCGCAGCCAGTAGCAATTGTCGAAGGGCCGCCCCGGGGTCCAGTGCTCGACCCAGGGGTCCTTGCCGCGGCCGAATTTCTCGAGAAGCGAGGCCTGCATCCGGCGCTCGAAGCGGGTTTCCGCGCCGCCGGCGGCGGCACTCTCGCCCAGATGCTTGTCGAACTTGGTCAGCACGAAGAACAGGATGCAGCGGCTCGCCGTGCGCTGTTTCGCGCCCGCGCCATGGGTCATCGCGATCCAGGTCTCGACGAGACCGGGCAGGTCGAGCGTCTCCATGTTGCTGTCCGGGATGCAGAGCAGCATCGAGGTGATGTCCTGGTTCTCTACATAGCGGTCGAAAAGATAGGCGACCTTGCCGCGCAGCAGAAGCTGGGTCACGGTCTTGCCGGGCTCGGCCAGGGTTTTCGACAGCGGCTGTTCGAAGCGGTTGCGGGCACCGGGAAAGTCCAGCAGGTCGGTGTCCTCGAACAGCTCGTGGGGCCGGGTCTGCATCGGCATCACGAGTTCCGCCGCCAGTGCGCAGACGAGGGCACGCGGCAGCGCGACCCGGGCGCCCGAGGGCAGACAGAGCGGCAGGCTGTCGCCCGTCTCTCCGTAAAGCCCGTGCAGCGTCTTCACGTCGATGATCGAGCTTTCGCGCGGCGTCAGCGCGGCCAGCGGCGCATGCACCTCCTCGGCATTGCCGAGCTGCTGCAGCGCCTCGCCCAGACGGATGTAGAGATCGCTCAGCGCCTCATGCCCGCCCCAGAGGATGGCGAAGAAGGCGGCCCGGTCGGCAACGCCCAGCGTCGGCGCGATCAGGGCGGCCTCCTCCCAGAAGGTCCGGAGCCCCGCCGCATAGGCCGTCCGTCCGAAGCTGCGATTGACGTAATCGGCGATTTCCAGAACGTCGTCATGGCTCAGCCCCGGCACTTGGGTGCCGCCCGCCTTCGCGCGGAAGGCGTCCAGATGGGCGGTGATCGCCTCGGGCTCGGGCACGGGTTCCGACTGGTCGCCATCCATGTAGAAGGAATTGACGATGGTGCGCGCGACATCGGCCTCGGACAGCAGCACCAGCCGGATCGGAAAGCCCTCGGGGCAGGGGGCCTTGATCATGGTGAAGCGGGTGACAAGCCCGGTCGATTCCCCTTCGCCCTCGGGATTGATCTCGCGGATATAGTCGAGCTGGCCGCCCGGGCCCTGGAAATCGGCCACCAGCCGCCCGTTCTCGGGCCGCGCCAGCACCGAGACCAGAAAGGATTTCCCCGCCTGCGACGGGCCGAAGACGCTGACCGACATCCTGGTGCGGGCGGCGCGCCCCAGCTTCTGCGCCCGGCTTGCGCCCTTTCGCAGCGCCTGCGCCAGCGACTTGCGGTCGAGCCCCACGGTCTCGGCGTTCTCGGGGTCGGACACCCAGTCGAGCGCCCGGCGGGCCGCCGTCTCGACCCGGGCGCATCTTTCGGCAAGCTGGTCCTTCGTCGTCATCCTGCCCCCTCAGTACCGGAACACGCCGGTATCGATCCAGTATTCGTCGTCGAAGCCCAGCGTATGCAGCTTGAGCACGACATCGGTATTCTTCATCCCGTCGCCCACGCCATCCTCGACCAGGGTGATCTCGAAGGCCTCGCGCAGCGCCTCGCGCCTCAGCTTGGCCTCGGAATCCTCGCGCTCGTCATCGTCGTAATCGGCCTTCTCGAAGGTCACCCGGATCGGTGTCGGCCGACGCTGGGCATTGGGATTGGCGAAGTCGAGCCGGAACAGCGGCGTCGTCGTCCAGCGCTCGATCGGCAATTGCCGCGAGCCGATATGGACGGGCGAGAACATGCTGACCGTGGCCTCCTGCGCGCCGCCCCTGGCGTCGAGATCGAGATCCGAGAACATCAGCCGCGCATCGAGGATCTGGCCGTTATTGTCCATCTCGCCGACGAAGCGCGCGGTCGATTTCATCTGGAAGGCGCCGGTCGTGACCTTGAAGTTCGGGATCCGGTTCTCGGACAGCGCGATCAGCATGCCGCCGACCGCGACCGTGCTTTTGGGATCGCCGATGCGCTGGGTGATCGGGTCGCGGAACGGATACCAGCGCCCGGTCTTGTAGCTGTGCATCGAGACCAGCCGGTAGGGCGGCACCACCAGCAGTTCCTCGACGATCGAGCGCACGGCGGGCAGCCGCGAGGGCCGCCCGGTCAACAGCACCACATCGACGCCCAGATGGTCGATCACCTCGGCCATGTTGCCCAGCACCTTCTGGAACGCCTCGCGGGCGATGGCGTCGACATCCTCGCGCGAGGTTGTGATCGTCACATCGGCAAAGCGCCAGTCGGGCGCGCCGACATCGCGGGCGGCCTGCTCGACATAGGCCAGGATCTCCTCCGAGATCAGCGGCTCGGCCGGGCCCGCGCGGGGCGGCGCCACGCCATCCTCGTCGGGTTCGGGCGCGGGCCGGGGCAGGCCCAGCGTATCGGCCACCGACAGATCGAAGCGGCCATATTCGGCGGCGGTCTCGGAATGGGTCAGGATCGCGACCGCCAGCGGCATCAGGGCGCGCAGCGCGAACTGCCGGCGCTTCTGCACCACCTGCTGATCCTGCCCGCCGATATCGCCCGCGAAGAGCTCGCGCAGCTTCTCGCCGACATAGCGCCCGCCCGCGGCCTCGATCGAGGTCTGCAGACGCGGCAGCACGATGCCAGACACCACCCGCTGCAGCATATCGTCGCCCGCGACCCGGAAACCCTCGCGGAAGGTCTGGACGGGGTGCAGCACGCGGTTGGCCTCGGACCAGTATGTCGAGATCATCAGATCGGTGGTGCCGCCGCCGATATCGATGCAGGCAAGCCTGAGGCTGGGGCTGGGCGCGGTCTCGCCGGGGCGGATGCGGTCGCGGCCCTTCAGGCGCAGGAAGGCCTCGATGTTTCCGTCGAATTTCTGGGTGATCTCGCTGTAGAGATAGACCAGCTGGGTGCAGCTTGCCTCGTCCCATTCGACGGTGACGGCGGGCTTGGTCTTGTAGCGGTCCAGCGCCTCGTCCATGCCCAGCATCGCCCAGACCATCTTCAGCGCACCCTCGGCACGGCTGCGCATGATCGCCTGTTCCTGCACCGAGGTCGCGGTGGGCAGGGTCAGGATGATGCGGTTGAGCCTGCGCGGCAGGTCCGATTGCGCCCGGCGCGCGCGCGAGGCGGGGTCGTTGATCTGCACCAGCGCATGGCTGAAGATCTCGGCCAGCATGAAGCCGAACAGCGACGAGCGTGAAAAGCGCGGCCGGATCGCGCGGTCCGAGGGCGTGCGGCCGCGGCGGCGCAGGCGTTGCTTTTCCTCATGGCGGACCTGTTCGATCACGTCGCCTGCCTCGTTCAGCTGGCGCATCGCGGCGCGCACCGATTTGGGCAGGTTGTTCGGGTCGACATGGTTGTGAAAGCGCCAGTCCTGCTGGCGCGCCTCGTCATCCCAGAGATAGCGTTTCGGGGACGAAAGCCCCGACATGGTCTCGGTGCCTTCCTCGCGCTGGATCAGCCTCAGCGCCTCGGGGCCGACGCGCACGAAGCCCGGCCACATGAAGGCGTTGCGGCGCCCCGAGCGGCTGGCGAAGCGGTCATCGCCGAATTTCAGATCGGCGAATTCGACCCGGCTTTCGAACAGGCCCGAATAGTAAAGCTCGGGCCGCGACAGATCGCGGATCTCGAGCGGGAAGGAGCGCACCAGATCGACCCGAGATTCCCCCGGGAAGCGTTCGATCAGGATGCCGCAGGTGCGCGAATTGCCCACATCCAGCACCAGATCGACATCGACCGGCGTCACCGCATCGCGTTCCGAGACGGTGTTGACGAAGCGGATCTTCGGGATCTTCACCGCCTGGTCTATGACTTGCAGACAGGTGAGATAGCGCGCCCAATGCTCGAACTGATGCGGCAGGGTGTCCTCGGAAATGTTGCGCCCGGGCCGTTCGGCCCGCTTGAAGCCCAGGAACAGCTCCTTCAGCCAGTCCGACACCCAGAGTTGCGGGTCGCGTGGCTGGCCGTCCTCGCCTTCCTCGATCCGGCGCAGGAACCAGTCCATCTGCGCGGGGTCCGAGACTAAGCGGAAATCGCGCGGGTTCTCGGCATCGGCGATCTGGGGGGCGACGTAATGGGCCGACTGATCCTGCGCGGTCAGCGCGGTATCGAGCGCGATCTGCACCCGGTGGGTATGGCCGGTCTCGGGGTCGGGGGCGGCCAGCTCGACCACCCGCATCCGCGCCCAGGTCGAGGGGCCGGGATCGAAGCGTTCCTCGCCCGCCGGCCCGCGCTCGGATTTCATCCTGAGAACCGGCACCGGCACCCATTTCGACAGGAACGGTTCCAGTGCTGCCATGGGCCGGATGGAATAGGGGTCGTCATCGGGCCTGGCGGCGCTTTCCAGCGGCGCGTCGATCTCCTCATTGCCGGTCAGCGGGATCAGCATGCGTTCGTCGGGCGCCTCGTCGAGGGTGCGCTCGATGAACCGCCAGGGGCGGGTGGCGACCTTGTCGATGGCAAAGCCGAAATCCAGCATCTGGATGCCCGAGAACGGCACCAGGGTGATGTCCTCGTGCCAGTTCACGAGCGGCCGGAGCTGTTCCTTGCGGTCAGAGATCATGGCAATCCGGGATAGTTGATGGTGGTGGTCCAGCTTTCGCCCTGACGGCTCAGGGTGCCGTGCTGCAGAACCTCGCTGTCGGCATCGCGGATCAGCAGCCGGAAGCTGTCGGGTCCGCGGGTGCGATCCTTGAACAGGGTGACGGTGGCGCGGTAATTGCCTGCGGCCGGACCTTCGAAGTAGATGTTCTCGACCGGGTCGGGGCGGATCCGGTCGACATTGCTGTCGACATCGAGCCGGCCGTTGCAGACGTTCTTGGCACGATACCAGATCTTGCCGCCGGTCGGGCAGGTAACGGCCAGGTCGATATCCGATGGGCCGTTCCAGAACAGCGAGAAGTTCAGATCGCCCCGCCGCGCCCCGGCTTCCTCGAGCGCACGGTCATAGCGGCTTTCCTCGACCGGAGGGGCGGCGGGCGGCGGCGAAGGGGGCGGTGGCGCGGGCTGGCAGGCGCGGTCGGCAATGGCGATCTGGCGCTCGATCCGGTCGATCCGGTCCTGCAGGATCAGGGTGCTGGCATCGGCGGCCGAGGCCTCGGGCGGCGGCGCCGGGCAGAAGGAGAGCGCACCCAGTCCGCGCAGCCCGCAGGCCGGAACCAGAAGTGCCAGGATCGCCGCCAGCATGAGCGCGAGGATCAGCCAGCCGAGCCAGAGCAGAAGCGGCCAGAGCGCGATGCCGGGGCGCGGGCTTGCGGGGGCCATGGTTTGGGTGGGCGCCGTCGCGGTCGCGGGGGCGGTCGCGGCCGGGGCCGGGGCCGGGGCCGGGGCGGCGGGCATAGAGCGGGCGGCGCCGGTCAGGAGCCCGCGTTCCGAGCGCTGGCGGTCGCCGGTCCAGGCCCAGTTGACCAGCACGGGCCGGGGTGCGGGCCCGTCGCCGATGGCATAGATGTACTCATCGCCCGGCACCTGGAGCGCGTTTCGCAGCGCCTCGGACAGGCGTTCCGAGCTGGGGCTGCCCTCCGCCGCGATCTCGTCGGCCAGGGCCGCGATCTCGCCCTGCAGCGTCGCCAGCCGGGCCAGGACCTCCGCGCGCAGGTCGGGGGCAAGCGCGTCGAGCCGGTGCACCGTGCCCGGCATCGGCGCATACCAGTCATAGCGGTCGCCCTGCTCGGTCGCCACCGGCTCGGCGAAAAGTGCGGCATGATCGGGGCCGAGCCGGTCGCGCAGGGTGTCGGCGATCAGCTCGTAGGACCGCTGCTCGCGGCTGCCGATGGCGGTCAGCCCGGCCGAGGAGGTGGTGACGATGAGCGCCTCGAACATCCGGTCCCTCCTAATCGTCCGAGGAGGGGCGGAGGTTGAAATCGGGCACACCCGCGGCGGCATCGGTCGGGGTTCCGGCGCTGGCGGGGGGCGCCACCGGGCGCAGCAGCTGCGGCTGGCAGGGCCGGGTGACGGTGGCAGGCGTCAGCGCGGCGGATTCGAGAAAGTCGAGCAGGTCGCCAGAGGAGAGCGCGAAGTTCAGATTGCGCAGCGCGCCCTGCCGGACGAAGGTGTTCACGCCCACCACCCGGCCGCACATGTCGACCAGCGGCCCGCCGGAATTGCCCTGCGAGATCGGCGCGGAATGGACAAGGGCGGGGCTGCCCTGGGCCAGTGCCTGCTCGGCATTGACGGTGCCGTCGGTGACCGCGAGATCGGGCACCGGATCGGTGCCGCCGCGCCAGTCGCCCAGCAGGTCGTCGGGGTAGCCCGCCGCGATCACGCTTTGCAGCTTCAGCGAATGACCGGGCTTCAGAAGCGTGAAATAGGGCGCATTCACGCCTTCGACGCGGAGCAGCGCGAAATCGCGCCCGGTGCTGCCGAACGGCCCGACGGTCTTGATCACCGTCGCCTGATATTGCTGTCCGAGGCTCCGGTTGATGACGAAGATCCTCTCGCCCTGCGCGCCCTCGACCACGTGACTGTTCGTCACGACGAGGTCGAGGCCGACGAAGAAGCCCGAGCCGCGTTCAGCCCGCACCTGCTGGCCCGGGCGGGCATCGGCATCGGCGAGATAGCGGACCACCATCACCGTGCGGGCCTCGATCAGCTCCAGCAACGAGGTCAGATCCATCGCCGAGGCGCCGTCCGAGGGCACCTGCACCCGGGCCGGGTCGGGCGGCAGGATCGGGCGCGGATCGGCGGCGGCGCGGCTGCCGGGGGCATCGGCCGGGTTGGCCGGATCGGGCGGCAGCAGCCCCTCGATGGTGCGGCCGTCGGGAATAGTCAGGGTGCCGTCGGGGCGGCATTGGGCGCCCTCGAGTGCGGTTTGCAGCCGGGCCAGCCGCTCTTCGAGCGAGGCGTTGATCTCGGCCACGGCCGTGGCCGCGGCCGCGCGGTCGATGGCCGGGTCGGGACTGCGCGGCGGAAAGATCCGGGTGCCGGGCAGAAGCAGCCAGACCAGCACGCCGCCCGCGATCAAGAGCAGGACCAGAAGCGGCACCCAGGCGATCGGACCGGGCCAGGCGCGCGTGCGCGCCTCGAGCGCGACCGGGCCGGGCGCCACCGCGGTTGCGCCCACGGCCGGGGCCGCGCTGCCATCGGGGCCGGTTCCGGGCGGCTCATCGGTGGGGGCATCGGGACGCCGCGCCTGCGCCTCGGCGGGGCTGAGTGGCGGGGCCGCGGCCAGCGGCAGGAAGCGGCCCAGCGTGGCGGCGACATGGGCGCCGCGGGTCTCGGGATCGCGGCTCATCCCGACCGGCAGCATGCCCCAGTTCACGATCACCGGCTGGCCGTCGACAACCCAGATATCGCCCTCGGGATGGTTGGCCAGATGCAGCGCCGCGCCGATCAGCGGTCCGTCCTCGGGATCGGCAAGATGGGGGCGGATGGCGCGCAGCCTTTCGCTCAGCACGGCCTCGGCCCGGCTGCGGTCGGCCTCGTCCAGAGCGCGCAGCGGGCGGCCCTCGCCGGGGTGCCCGGTATACCAGGCGATGCTGGCGGGCGCGGTCTCGTTGCCGCGGCTCAGCAGCGGCTCGGCAAAGAGCGCGGCCGCCTCGGGCGAGACCCGTTCGTGCAGCGCCTGATACAGCGCCCCGTAGCTTTCCAGCGCCAGCCCGCCGCCGGTTTCGAGGCACTGGCTCAGCTCGATCCGGCTCTTGGTCAGGAAATGCTCGGCCATGGTTACTGGTCCTCGGTTCTGCGGCGCAGACGGACCTCGCCGCGGCCGCCGGTCTCGGGCTGGAAATTCACGCAACTGGCGCTGCCGTCGCCCGCCAGCTCGCAGGTGATGATGCGCTGATGGATGTAGCCGCCGTCGGAGCAGCGCAGATTGCCCGGTTCACGCACCTCGAGCCGCTGGCGGTCGCCAGCCGTGCCGGGGGCGAGGAACTGGCCCGAGACCGCGCCCTGGCAGGTGGTGCCATTGGTGGCGGTCATCGTCTCGCGGCCGTTGCCCTGCCGGTCGAAGCACATTTCCCACTGGGTGTAATGGGTGATGCGTCCGGTCTGGATGTCGCGGGTGCGGAAATCGGAATCGAGCTCCCAGCAGCCGTCGAGCACGCGGATATCGCCGCGGTTCCAGATGCCGGGATCGATCCCGGCGCTGTCGGTGGCAGGGGGCGGGTCCTGGGCGGGTGCGGGCGGCACCGCCTCGCATTGCAGCGCGGCCAGTTCATTCTCGGTCCGGCGGATGTCGCGAAGGAGCGCAAGATTACGGCTGCGCAGCGTGTCGAGCCGGGCGAGGGCGGCGGTTTCTTCCTCGGAGCGGCAGCTTTGCGCGAACCAGCGCTCAAGCAGGGGAAGTTCGACACGGCAGGCGGCGAGCGCGGCATAGCCGGAGGCGCCCACGATCACCAGAAGTCCGAGCGCCATCGCAAATATCGCCGCACGCAGCATCTCAATCCGCCGTCATCAAACGCAGTGTCAATGCGAAATTATGCCTTGAGTTAATTGCATTTGCGGCATGGGGTCAACCGCCGCCCTCCGCCTGCCCACAGACGGCCCACCGCCTGCCCGGGTGCCGCCCCTGCCGGTTCGGGCAGGGGGCGGCCGTCCTGTGGCCAAGGGGTCACCGCAAGTTGAAGCTCGGCACGCCGGATCCCGAGGACGAGGTTCCGGAGTCCGACCCGGCAGGCCCCTGACCGCCCAGCGCCGTGCGCATGATCGCCACGCGTTCGCCGCTCTGGCTCGGGCGCACGGCCGGTTCGGCGCCCCGGTCGAGCGCGTCGAAGGCGATGTCGTACCAGCCCCGGGCCTGGGCCGGATCGCGCTGGGTGCCGAAGCCGCTGCGCAGATGGTGGCCGACCAGCTCGGCATAGGGCCGGGCGCCGGTGCCCACCAGCATCAGCGCCGAGGCCAGCGCCATTTTCGGGTCGTCGGTGCGGTAGCCATAGCCCAGGCAGATCGTCGCCGCGTCCGAGATCTGGCGCGGATCGCCCCCGATTTCCCGCACCCGCCGGTCGGCCGCTCCGGCGAGTTCGACTGCGGACTGGCTGTCGAGCCGGTCGATCTGGTCCTCCATCCGTTCGACCACCCAGCGGCAGTTCCGGGCAAGCGTCGCGTCGGTTGTGCCGCTGCCCGAGAGCAGGTTCTCGGACCGGCTCGAGGCATAGCTGCTGGCGCTGCAGAACTGTTCGTCGAGGGCCTGGCGGGCGCGGTCGGGATCGGTGATGTCGACCGGGTTCAGCACCGGGCCATTGGCATTGGTGACCATCTGGCTGCTGGTGCAGGCATTGGCCATCGAGGCATCGGCCTGGGGCAGATCGGGAAGGCTGCGGACCGGGCTCTGTCCGGTATTGCCCGACTGCACCGGGCAGCGGCCGGTCTCGCGGCAGTAATTGCCGCCGCGCATCTGGCTGGCATAGGCGCGCAGCAGCTCTTCGCCGTAGACCCCGGGATAGGCCGCGCCGCCGCCGGCCTGCGCCCAGTTATAGGCGCCGACCAGGGTCTGGCGCTGATAGGCGTCGAGCTGGCCCGTCGAGGGATACCCCATATAGCCCTGATAGCGCGAGATCGCGTCGCGGGTGCGGCGGCCCATTATGCCATCGGCACTGCCCGCCTCGTAGCCGAAATAGTTCAGCGCCTGCTGATCGGTCCGGATCGCCGGATCGGCCGCGCGCGGCTGCCGGGCCGGCGGAGAGGCGGTGCGCTGAGGCGCGGCGCTCGGCTGGGCGTTGCGGTTGTTGCCGCCCAGCCCGCAGCGGCCGGGATTGGCCATGCAGAAGAAGGCTCCGGCCGCGATCCCGAGCTTGACCACATCGCCGGTATCTGCCCGCACCGGCCCCGGCAGGCTCAGCGCCATGGCGGTGGCGGCGATCAGGAAACCCTTGGCTGTCATTACGTTGTCCTCCAACTGGCATTCGGCTGCCGAACGTGCTTGTGCCGAATATATTAGCGTATCGGCGGCGGGGGGCTACCGCCGAACTGCGCCGGAGGCGGCGACAGAAGCTGTCGTCGGCCGATGACTGCCCATTGTTCCGGGCCGGACCCTTTGAAAAACAGGGCGGGCGCGGCTTCGGAAGGGCTCTGCCCGCGCCCGGGATCAGTTTCCGATATTGAAGCTCGGCAGCGCGGAGGGGGCCGGTGCGGCCCCGGCGCTCGAGGCTCCCGTCAGCACCGGGGCGGGGGCGCCGCCTGCCAGGGCTGCGCGCATGATCTCCACGCGCTGGGCGCTCTGGCTTGGCAGAAAAACCGGTGCGGCGCCGTCATCGAGCGACGAGAAGGCGGTCTCGTACCACTTGCGCGCCCGCTCGGCATCTGCCTGCACGCCGAGCCCGTCGCGCAGATGGTGGCCCAGAAGCTCGGCATAGGGCCGGGCTCCGGCGCCGACCAGCAGCATCGAGGCGGCCAGAACCACGTCGGCTTCGTCGGTCCGGTAGCCATAGCCGAGGCAGACCTCGCCAGTCTGCACGAGCACTTGCGTATTGCCGTCCGGCGCGGCCTGCCGGATCTTCTGCTGCGCCGTTGCAAGCAGATCGGCGGCAGGGCGGGTGCCGAGCGCGTCGGTTTCGGCCGCCATGAAGTCGACCACCTGGCCGCAATTCTGCGTCAGTTGTTCATCGGTCACCTGGGCGCCGCTCAGCATGCGTTCGGTGGAACTCACCGCATAGGTGCTGGCGCTGCAGAACTGCTCGTCAAGCGCCTGGGTCGGGTTGACGATGGATGCCGGGCTGCGCACCGGCCCGCCATTGGCCGAAGAGACCATCTTCACGGTCTGGCAGTGATCGGTGATCGAACGGTTGCCGCTGCTGTCGGGCAATTCGAAGCCGGCCAGCGCGCCGCCTGTGGTCATCACCTGGGTCGGCAGCGGCGCGGCGTTTAGCGGTGGCATCGGTTGCGGATAGGCGGGCGCGGGCATGGTGCCGGTCGCGCCATAGCCTGTCTGGGGCGGCAGGCCATTGCCACCCGGATATCCCGGGGGCCCGCCGTAATTGTTCGGTGCCGGATAGCCGCCGCCCATGCAGCGGCCGGTTTCCTGGCAGTAATTGCCGCCGCGGGAATGGCTGGCATAGGCGCGCAGCAATTCCTGGCCCTGGATCCCCGGATAGGTCGCGTTGCCGCCCGATTGTGCCCAGTTATAGGCGCCGACCAGGGTCTGGCGCTGATAGGTGTCGAGCTGACCGGTCACCGGATAGCCCATATAGCCCTGATAGCGCGAAATCGCCGAACGGGTGCGCTTGCCGGTCACGCCATCGGCGCCGCCCGCGTCATAGCCGAAATAGTTCAGCGCCTGCTGGTCGGCGCGAACGGTGGGATTGCCTCTCGGAGGCGTCATTCTGCGCTGGCTTCCGGTCTGTCTGGACTGCTTGATGCAGCCGGTCAGGGCGCAAAGAATGGCGCCGCCTACGATCACCTTGCCGAGATCGTCGGCGTGCAGGCGCTCTGCTGGCAATGTCAGCGCAAGGCCCGAAATCGCTGTCGTCAATACCATTGTCCTGACAGGCATCGCATTTCCCCGTAATCAGCATTCAAAATCGTTTAAGCCTGATTATAGCGAAAAGCAGTCGTGGAATCTTCTGTCAAAAGCGGCGCTATTTCAGGCAAGTACAGGCGGGCATAGATTTTGGGCCGTCCGGCTTGAACTCCGGATTCTGGGGGCGCTGTCCCGGATGCGCCTGGCTTTCCCGAGGGCGATCCTGGCCCCGGGCCAGGCCTCGGCACGGTACCTGCCCGCATCGGCACGTCGGTGGCGGTAGCCCCGTACCGGTTTTCACCCGCGATCTGCGGAAGGGGGAGCCGCATCCGTCCTCCGCTCCGGTTGAGCGGTCGGGGCTTGCGCGCCCGTCCTCGGGTGTGTCGCTTCTGGCCCAGTATCTGGTGGCCCTGTGCTGGTGGCCCCGTGTCTGGTGGTCCGGTGTTTGCGGCGCGGTGTCTGGAAGCAGCGCTTTGGGCGGGCGCTCGCTTCGGTATCGACGTGACCTGTGTCCTGGCCATCTGTTTCCTCCCGCCGGTTGCGCGGCTCCCTTGCCCGGGCATCGGGAGGCACGTGCTCATGCGGGCCATCCGGCGGCCGGGGGCAGTCTGTCGCCTGGCCCGGGGCGCCGGGTTTCGGTTCCTTGTCCGGCGACGGGGATCAGAAATCCTGCCAGCCGCCATCATTGAGCGCGCGCTTGCCAGGAGCGGTCGGCACGCCAGTGTTGCCGGGGGAGGGGGCGGGCTTTGCGCGCTGGGCCGGTCGCGGATGGCCAGATCCCGGCGCCTTGCGTAGGCGGAACCGCGACACAAGTTGCTGCAGGCTCGACGCTTCCTGCTTGAGGGTGGTGCTGGCGGCAGTTGCCTCCTCGACCATGGCCGCGTTCTGCTGGGTCACCTTGTCAAGTTCGGCGACGCCGACATTGATCTCGCCCAGACCGACCGATTGCTCCTGAGCCCCGGTCGCGATGCCGCCGATCAACTCGGCAATATCGCCGACCCGCACGACGATTTCACTCAGAGCCGCGCCTGCGCGGTTGACCAGGGCAACGCCCGAAGCCACCTGATCGGAACTGGCCGAAATCAGGGTCTTGATCTCCTTGGCGGCCTCGGAGGAGCGCTGGGCCAGCGCCCGCACCTCGGAGGCCACGACCGCAAAGCCGCGCCCGGCCTCGCCGGCGCGGGCCGCCTCGACGCCCGCATTCAGCGCCAGCAGGTTGGTCTGGAACGCGATGTCGTCGATCACGCCGATGATCTGGTTGATGCCATCCGAGGATTTCTCGATTTCGGCCATCGCCCCGATGGCCTCCTTGACAACGAGGCCCGATTTCTCGGCATTGCCGCGCGCCTCGCGCACGACATCCTCGACCTTCGCCGCGCCATCGGCCGCCGCGCGGACGCTGGCCGTCATCTCGTCCATCGCGGCCGCGGTCTGTTCCAGCGTCGCGGCCTGGTTCTCGGTGCGGCGCGACAGATCGCCGGCCGCGCCGGAGATTTCCTCGGCACGGGAAAATATCTCGGTCGCGTTCTCGACCACAGAGCCGATCAGCTCGTTCAGGGTGTCGATCGTTGCATTGAAATCGGCGCGCAAACCTTCGTAATCCTCGGGAAAACGGTTTTCGAGCCGCGCGGACAGATCACCTGCCGACAGCGATTGCAGCGCTGCGGCGAGTTCGGTCACGACCGCGTTCTGTTCGCTCGCGCGGGCCTGCCGGTCCTGCTCGGCCTCGCGCTCCAGACGCTGCATGCGGTCGCGTTCGGCCAGTCCGTCGCGGAACACGACAAGCGCCTTGCCCATGCGGGCGATCTCGCCTCCGAAGAGGCCGAACCCCCTGACCTCGATCAACTCGCCCTGGGCCAGGCGCCCGGTCACGCGGGCGAGCCGACCTATCGGCGAGATGATCAGCAGCCAGGTCAGAAGCAGGGCAAGGATGAAGATGGCGACGCTGCCCAGAGTGACGAGATCCAGACGATCCCGCGCGGCCTCGGCCTCGGCGAGGATCGCGGCCCCGGCCGCCTTTGCATCCGCCATCGCCGCGCTGCCCTGCGTGCTGGCCGCCCCGGCGATCTCGCGCAGCCGTTCATAGGCCGACCGCGACCCGGCTTCGGCTTCGTCAAGGGACATGATCTCGACGCGATGCGTGGCCACAATCCCGGTTTTCGGGTCGGCATAGGCGGCAAGCCGGTCGAGCATGCCGCGCAGCTTGTCGGCCAGGAAAACCCGGTCGCTCAGCCCGGTCAGCCTGTCGCGGGCGTCGACGATCTGGGCCTGGGCGGCATCGGCATCGGCGATGTCCTTGGCCGTGGCCCCGAGATAGGATCGGGCGACTAAGGTTGTGACAGCAAGGTCGATATCGGCTGTGTCGCGGATCTGCTGCACCTCGTTGCCGAGCAGCCTGTGGATGGTGTCACGGTTGAAGGCGGCGGTGTTCTCGGCGCCGATCATGAGCTTGAAGGTCAAATCGTCAATCGCCGAGCTGAGGGCGATATTGCTGTCGTCGCGCAGCTTCATCACGTCTTCGATATAGCCGGCCCGGGCGCGGAAGCCGGTATTGGCCACATTGGCGAAGGCGGCTCTGGTCTCGGTCAGGACCGGCAGATAAAGCGGGATCGTTCCGGCCGCCTCGAGTTCGGCAAGCACGGTGTCGAGCTTGCGCAGGCTGGCGACGGCAATGTCGCGCAGGATCGTGGTCATGGCCGGATCCTTCTGTTCGGCGATGGCCAGCGCGACGCCGGACAGAAGATTGATCTCGGCCCGCGCCTGCAGGATCAGCGCGGTCGAATTGAAATCGGTATCGACCAGCGTTCCGAGTGTGTCCGACACGCTTTCGATGGTCCGGTCGCCTGCGAGATTCATGTCGCGGACCGCATCCTCGGCCATTTCGGCGAGCGCCTCGCGGATTTCTTTCACCGTCGTGGTGAAATCTGTCAGCTGGTCCTGCATCCGGTTCTGAGCGGCGAAGCGCCGGTCGATGGCCGTGCGCATCCCCGCGACCTCGTCCGAAAGCGCCGTCAGCATGGGCAGGAAGGTGGCTTTGTCCGCGTCGGGCAACTGGTTCACCGCCGCCACGATGTCCTTGCTTCCGGAGATAAAATCCCTGTAGCCGTCATCAACCCCCTGAAGGTCGTGCGCCATCAGCATCTCCGACAGGGCATCGCGGATTTCTCCGGTATTCTCGATCACGGTGATTCTGGTTCCTATGCCCGGCAACTCGTCGGTCATGAGCCCGGTGAGCGAGGCCGAGAGCGTGTTGAACACCATCGTGGCGATGACGATTGCCGCCGCCGTCATCGCACCCATGAGCAAGAGGACAGACGAGAATTTCAGCGCGATACTGCCGAATACCGTCGACAGGAATTTGAGCATGGGATCCCTCCGGGAGGTGGTTCAGAGACCTCGGGCCGCGAGGACCCGCCCTTGTCAGAATTTCGGATCGGACGCGGGCAGCGGCTCGAATGCGCCATCGGCGCCGATCCTGGTGAGAAAGACCTCGTCGAGGCCCTGATTGTCGCCGGGGCCGTAAGCGAATTGCAGGCCTCCGAGGTCGAATGTGCCGAGCTGGCCCAGCGCCGCGAGCATCCGGCTGCGATCGGCAAAGGGGCCTGCCTTTTGCAGGGCCCGCAGGGCGACGCGCCCGGCCAGGTAGCCTTCGAGCGAAACGAAATCCGGTCGGGCCGCGGCATCGATCTCTTTCAGAGCGGCCTGATATTCGGCCACGACCGGCAATGCGGCATCGCCGGGAAACGGCACGACCTGGCTGACGATGATGCCCTCGCCATCGGGGCCGAGCTCCTCGCTGAGCGCCCGCGACCCTACAAAGGAGATATTCACCACGGTCGGCCTGAAATCGAGCTTGCGGCCGACGCGGACGAATTCGGCGACCGGCTTGTAGGCCGCGACCATCACCACCGCATCGGGACGCGCCTTCCGGATGTTCAGAAGGGCCACCTTCACCGCCAGCGTGTTGCGCGTGTAATTGCCCTCGGCCACAAGCGTGAGGCCGCGTTTCTTCATCGCGCTGCGCACTCCTTCGAGCCCGGCCTGGCCGAAACCGTCATCCTGGTAGAGGATCGCGATCCGGTCCATGCCGAGCCTGTCCACCAGATAGGCGATCCAGGCTTCGGTTTCGGCATCGTAGCTGGCGCGGATATTGGTCACGTTGTCGATCCAGGGCGTGCGCAGGAAGCCGGCCCCGGTCAGCGGGCCGATCACCGGCATGCCCGCCTTCGCCGAAAGCGGCTGGGTCGCCTTGGCCGTGGGGGTTCCGACCTGGCCGATCAGTGCGAGATGCCGATCCTCGGAGAGGATCCTGTCGACGGCGGCGGCCGAGCGGGCGGGTTCGTAACCGTCATCGACGCTGTCGAGCACGACCTTGCGGCCATGTATGCCGCCGGCACGGTTGGCCTCTTCGAAGGCGGCCAGCAGGCCCAGACGCATGCCCTGACCGAGCGCGGCGGCGGGTCCTTCCAGGGCGGCGATCTGGGCAAATCGGAAAGCCGGCCGGTCGGTTCCGGAGGCGGCGATGGCCGCGATCGGCGGGCCGAAAAGGCTGGCCAGGACTGCGATGACAAAGACAAGGCGCATGACGTGCTCCGGTACCGGACGGGTCCGGTTCGAAGCTCTAGCTGTCCCTGCGTTAAGATGAGGTGAGCAGGCACCCCGGAAATCGCCGTCGTTTCCCTTAAAGTTCGAGAGAACTTCAGGCGATTTCCGGGCCGGGTCGGGCCGCGGGCAGGGGGCTGCCTTATCCGTCCCGGCTTTAGCCGGTCGAGGCCTGCAGAAGCGCGCGGGTATAGGGATGCGAGGGCGTCATCGCCCGCATCTCGTCGACGCCCATCACCTCGACGATCTCTCCGGCCTTCATCACCGCGATGCGGTCGCACATATGGGCCACCACCGCGAGATCGTGCGAGACCATCAGGAAGGTCAGGTCATGCTCGGCCCGGAGGTCGGCCAGCAGGTTCAGGATCTCGGCCTGGACAGAGACATCGAGCGCCGAGGTCGGCTCGTCGAGCAGCAGGATCGAGGGCTCGGGCGCGAGCGCCCGGGCGATGGCCACGCGCTGACGCTGGCCACCCGACAGCTGGTGCGGATAGCGGAAGCGGAAGGCGGGGCCGAGGCCGACATCGTCGAGCAGCCGCACGATCCGGGGCTCGACATCGCGAAACCCATGCAGATGCAGGGTTTCGGACAGCACCTGATCGACCGACTGGCGCGGATGGAGCGAGGCATAGGGGTCCTGAAAGACCATCTGCACGCTCTTGTAGAAGTTGCGGTCGCGGCGGTGGCCGGACCGGACCGGATTGCCGTTCACCGCCATCCGCCCCGACCAGTCGGGCGCAAGCCCGCTCAGCGCGCGCATGATCGTCGACTTGCCCGAACCGCTTTCGCCGACCAGCCCGAAGCTTTCGCCATGGCCGACACGGAAGCTTGCGCCCCGGACGGCATCGACCCGGTCGCGGCCCTCGCCGAACCAGACGCTCAAATCGTCGAAGAACAGCGCGCTCATGCCGGCCTCACCGAAGGAGCCTCGGCCCAGGCCGGATCGCGGCGCAGCACCTCCAGCCGTTTCTGCGGCGCATCGAGCCGGGGCAGCGAGTTCAGAAGGCCCCGCGTATAGGGGTGCCTGGCTTCGTGCAGCCTGTCGGCCGCGCAGGTCTCGACCACGCGGCCCGCATACATGATCAGCACCCGGTCGCAGAAATCGGCGACGAGATTCAGGTCATGGCTGATGAAGATCAGTCCCATCCCGCGCTCCTGCACCAGCTTGTCCATGATCTGCAGCACCTGGGCCTGGACCGAGACATCGAGCGCCGAGGTCGGCTCGTCGGCGATCAGCAGCTCGGGATCGGGGATCAGCATCATCGCGATCATGATCCGCTGGCCCATGCCGCCCGAAAGCTCGTGCGGATGGGCGCGCATCACCCGCTCGGGATCGCGGATCGAGACCGCGTCCAGCATCTCGAGCGCCCGGCGCCTGGCTTCGGCCCGGCTGCCCTTCTTGTGCACGCGCCAGGCCTCGATCAGCTGCTCGCCCACGCTCATCACCGGGTTCAGCGAGAATTTCGGATCCTGCATCACCATCGAGATACGCTCGCCGCGCACCTTGCGCATCTGGGCCTCGGATTTCTGCATCAGATCCTCGCCATCGAGCCGGATATGCCCGGCGGTGACCTGCCCGGGGGCCGGATCAGCCGGAGGATCGAGCGCCCGGTCATCGACTTTCCGGAACCGCTTTCTCCAACGATACCAAGCCGTTCCCGGCCGAGCTTGAAGGAGACGCCGCGCACCGCCTCGAACATGCCGGTGCGGGTGGGGAAGCGGACCCGAAGGTCCTCGACATCCAGAAGATGGGTCATTTCTCTCCCTTCGGGTCCAGCACGTCGCGCAGCCCGTCGCCCAGCAGGTTGAAGGCCAGCGACACGGTGAAGATGGCAAGCCCCGGCATGGTGGCGACCCACCAGTGATCGAGGATGAAGCGGCGGCCCTCGGAAATCATCGCGCCCCATTCGGGGCTGGGCGGCTGCGCGCCGAGGCCGAGAAAGCCAAGACCCGCCGCAGCG
The DNA here is from genome assembly GCF_047553435.1 of Rhodovulum sp. HP10. NCBI lineage: Bacteria > Pseudomonadati > Pseudomonadota > Alphaproteobacteria > Rhodobacterales > Paracoccaceae > Rhodovulum > Rhodovulum sp. HP10. The sequence goes on along the minus strand of NZ_CP180201.1, from coordinate 280,289 downwards.
AGGATGATCCCCGCCATGTCGAGCGTCACCCGCACGATCAGCGACGAGATGCAGAGCGGCCAGATATGGCGCGTGATGATCCGCACCGGCCCCGCGCCCTGCAACCGCACCGCGCTGATGAAATCGGCGTTCCGAAGCGTCAGCGTCTCGGCCCGGGCGATCCTTGCATAGGGCGGCCAGGCGGTCAGCGCGATCGCCAGCACCGCATTCTCGATGCCTGCCCCGAGCGCTGCCACGAAGGCCAGCGCCAGCACCAGCCGCGGGAAGGCCAGGAAGATGTCGGTGATCCGCATCAGGACCATGTCGACCCAGCCGCCGAGATAGCCCGAGAGGGTGCCCATGATCAGCCCGGCGAGCGGCGCGATGAGGGCGACCAGGGTGACGATGTAAAGCGTGATCCGCGAGCCGTAGATCAGCCGCGAGAGGATGTCGCGCCCCAGCGAGTCGGTGCCCAGCGGATGGCCGGGCGTTCCCAGGGGCAGAAGCCGCGCAGAAAGATCCTGATGGAAGGGATCATGCGGCGCGATCCAGGGCGCAAGCGCGGCGATGGCCAGCAGCGCGACCAGGATCGCGAGCCCGAACATCGCCATCGGATTGCGGCGGAAGGCCAGCCAGCCCTGATAGAGGCGCGCCAGCCGCGCCTGTCCCCGCGATTGCGGCGCATCGGTCAGAAGCCAGGCGCGTAGTCCGGTCGTTTCGGTCATTTCGCCCTCGGATCGAAGACCTTGTAGAGCAGGTCGGAAAAGACATTGAGCAGCACGAAGGCCAGACCCACCACAACGGTGCCGCCCAGAACCGCGCTCATGTCGGCCGAAAGCAGGGCGTTGGTGATGTAGGAGCCGATCCCCGGCCAGGCGAAGATGATCTCGGTCAGCACCGAGCCTTCCAGAAGCCCGGCATAGCTGAGCGCGATCACCGTGATCAGCTGCACCCGGATGTTGCGGAAGGCATGGTTCCAGATCACCGCGCGCTCGCTCAGGCCCTTGACGCGGGCGGTGGTGACATATTCGGCCGACATCTGCTCGAGCATGAAGGAGCGGGTCATGCGGCTGATATAGGCGAGGCTGTAATAGCCCAGCAGCGAGGCCGGCAGCACGATATGGCTGAGCGCGTCGCGAAAGACCGTCCAGTCGCCCGCCAGCGCACTGTCGATCAGGATCATGCCGGTCACGGGCTCGATCATGCCGTCATAGAAGATCGACAGCCGCCCCGGGCCTCCGACCCAGCCCAGAATACCGTAGAAGACCAGAAGCCCCATGAGCCCGAGCCAGAAGATCGGCATCGAATAGCCCACCAGCGCGACGACGCGCGCGATCTGGTCGATCCAGGACCCGCGCCGGACGGCAGCCAGAACGCCCAAGGGCACGCCCAGCAGCACGCCCATCAGCGTGCCCAGCGTCGCCAGTTCCAGCGTTGCCGGAAAGACCCGGGCGATGTCTTCCGAGACGGGGCGCGCGGTCAGCAGCGAGGTGCCGAAATCTCCCCTCAGAACATCCTGTAGATAAAACCAGAACTGCACCAGCAGCGGCCGGTCGAGGCCGAGCTCCTGATAGACCCGTTGATAGACCTCGGGGCTGGCGCGTTCGCCGACGATGGCCAGGACCGGGTCGAGGGGCATCACCCGGCCGATCAGGAAGGTGACGAACAGAAGGCCCAGCATGGTGATCGCGACCGATCCCAGCGTCATGCCCGTCCGTTTCACCCAGCGGGGAGGGAAGGGCGCGCGGCCGCGCCCGTCCTGTGCATTGCCGGAGACCGACATGCTACTTCGTCACTTTCCAGTAGCTGGCATCGGCGATCGCCTGCCCGGTGGTGAAGCCCTGGACAGTGTCGCGGATGCCGTCCTGCTCGATGTTCTGGAACATGATGGCGAAGGGCGAGGTCTCGCGGAACCTGGCCTGGATCTCGTGATACATCTCGACCCGTTTGGCGGTGTCGCGCTCGGTCACGGCGGCATCGGTCATCTCGGTCAGACCGTCCGCATCCCAGGAGTTCCGCCAGGCCAGGATGCCCGCATTCTGCGCCTCTTCCGAATTGTCGGGGTTGTAGGCGAAGGTCGAGGCATTGGTCTGCGGATCGGGATAATCGGGGCCCCAGGTGCCCAGATAGACATCGAGATCGCGGGCACGGTACTTGGCCAGGATCTGCTTGCCGGTGCCGACCTCGATATTCAGCTTGATCCCGGCCTGGGCGAAGGTGTTCTGCATCGACTGGGCGATTTCCATCCGCTCCTGAACGTCGCGCACCCCGATGGTCAGATCGAGCCCGTCAACGCCCGCCTCGGCCAGCAGCTCCTTGGCCTTCCCGACATCGAGCGAGAACGGGTTGTCCCTGACCGCGCCCAGATAGGTCTGCGGCAGGAAGTTCTGCTGGATCGTCCACTGCCCCTTGAGGAAGCTGTTGGCCATGCCCTCGTAATCGACGAGATATTTGAGGGCTTCCAGCACCTTCGGATCCTGCAGCTCGGGGATCTTCTGGTTGAAGGAGGCATACATCAGGTAGCCCTTCAGCTCTTCATGGATCCGGACGCCCTCGGCGCCGTCAAGCCCCTGCACATCCTGCGGGTTGAGGTTGCGCGCGACGTCGATATCGCCACGTTCCAGCAGCAGCCGCTGGGTCGCGCTTTCGGTGATATGGCGCACGATCACCCGCTTCATCGCGGGCGCGCCCTGATAGAAATCGGGATTGGCCTGCAGGGTGACGGATTCGTTCGGTTTCCAGGCCACCAGGCTGTAGGCTGCCGAGCCCGCCGCATGGGTCTTGAGCCAGTCATGCCCCATGTCGCCATCGACCTCATGCGCCATCACCGTCTTCTTGTCGAGGATCGAGCCGATGGTGGCGGTCAGGCAGTTCAGCACGAAGGAGGTGGCATAGGCCTTGTCGGTGGTGACGGTCAGCCTGTTGCCCTCGGCCCGGATCGTCTCTTTGATATTCTCGGGCGTGAAACCGAACTGGGTCAGAAGGAAAGAGGGCGTGAGGTTCAGCAGAACCGCCCGGCGCAGCGAGAATTCGGCATCCTCGGCGGTCACCGGGTTGCCGGATGTGAAGGTGACGCCCTCGCGCATGGTGAAGGTGATCGACCGGCCGTCCTCGCTGACCTCCCAGCTTTCGGCCAGATCGGGCTGGTAGCCGGCCTCGTAATCGAGCGGATCGAAATTCACCAGCCGGCCATAGACATTGCGCAGCACGTCGCCGCCGGCGAATTCGAAATTCTCGGCCGGGTCGAGCGTGGTGATGTCGTCGATCCGGTTGGCCACGACCAGCATGTTGGCGGGGGTCTCGGCCCAGAGCGCGGGGGCGGTGGCGATGAATGTCGCGCTCAGCGCGGCGCCCGAGAGCAGCCTGGCGAAAGTGGTCATCTTGGTCGTCCTCTCTGTTGGTCTGTTCTTATGTCGTTGCGCGTCTCATGGCGTGGCACGGGGCCGCCGGTCGTTGGCTCTGGGTCAGAGGCCCCGGGTCAGTGGCCCCAGGTCTTTTCAAGCACCCGCAGCCAGTTGCCCTGACAGATCCGCGCGATCAGCTCGGGCCCGTAGCCATGCGCCTTCATCGCCCGTCGCAGCGCCGGAAGGCCTGCCGCCGTGCCGATCGCGGATGGGATCAATGCCCCGTCGAAATCCGAGCCGAGCCCGACCCGGGACTCGCCCAGCCGGTCCAGAAGATGGTCGAGATGGCGCAGCATGTCGTCAAGGCCGGTATCGATCATGCGGCCATCCGGTCTGAGAAAGGCCGTGGCGTAATTCAGCCCGACCATGCCGTCGCTGGCGGCGATGGCGTCGAGCTGGGCATCGGTCAGGTTGCGGGCATGCGGACAGATCGCATGGGCGTTGGAATGGGTGGCGACCAGCGGCGCGTCCGAGTGCTTCGCGACATCCCAGAACCCCGCCATCGTCATATGCGACAGATCGAGCATGATCTTCAGGTCATTGCAGCGCCGGACCAGCGCCACGCCCAGATCGGTCAGACCGCCGCCGGTATCGCCATCGGACGGATAACGGAAGGGCACGCCCTCGCCGAAGATCGTCGGCCGGCTCCAGACCGGACCGAGCGAGCGCAGCCCGGCGCCATGCAGCACGTCGAGAGTGATCAGCTCGGGGTCGATGGCCTCGGCGCCCTCCATGTGCAGGACGGCGGCCAGCTTGCGTTCGACCATGGTGATATGGATCTCGGCGGCGCTGCGGCAGATCTTCAGCGCGCCCAGCTCTTCCAGCCGCTCGAGCGTCGCGACCTGTGCCATCGCGACCTGCAGCGCCTGGTCCTGGGCCACGGGCTCGGGCAGGGGCAGGTCATAACTGTCGCGGCTCATCTCGTCGTGATCGGTATCGCCTTCCCCGGAGGGGACATAGACCGCGAAGAACCCGCCGCCGAGCCCGCCCGCGCGCGCCTTGGGCAGATCGATATGGCCCGCGCCGCCGGTCAGGAAGGTTTCGGCGGCCTTGGGCCCACCGGCGCGATAAAGCCTCAGAAGCACGTCATTATGGCCGTCGAACACGGCCGGAAGGGTCTCGGGGTCCACGAAGATCTCCGGTATTGGCGGGTCAGAAGATCTGACTTACCTCGGCAAGTTAGCTAAAATTCGGACGACCGAAAGCCCGAATTCGGACCTTTCGGTCAAAAAACGATGGTCAGCTTGCCTGTCTCGCGGGCTGTCACGGCAAAGGCGGCCTTCTTCGCGGACGACCATGTTGACCTGGGCGGGATCGATCAGCTCGGGGCTCATCTGACAGGGAATGGTCCCCAATTCGCAGATCGCGGTCCTCTGGTCGATGCGCCGTAATCGTCCGACCGGTCAGTGCATCGAGTGCGCAGGCCTTGCCCGCCCCGATCAGCCTGCAACCTGTTTCACGGCCCGAATTGGCAGGCGGCGTCCCGGTCGCCTTGCGGATCATCGTCTTCGGCAGGATGTCGCGTGTCATCAGGATCGGCAGCCGCATCTGGGCCAGCGAATGGCGCGCGTGCAAGGGTCATGGCGGGGCCGGACAAGGTTGCGACGGAGGGGGATAGACCGCCTCGAATTCGTGCGAATTTCACGAAGCAAGTTATTGTTTATAAATAATATTTGGATGTATGACTTTTATCCCGAGATCTCCTTCGGCCGGGTGGTGTCGGGGCGGTGCCGATTTCTTCGGCCGTCAGTGCGGATCGCGGCAGCGGATATCGCCCTGTGTTCCGCCCCGGCGGTCGCGTGGCTTTCATGGCCAGCAGGTGACCCGGTCGCGACTAGATCCCGCTTGGCATCGTCCCGATGGCGGCCAGCCCGAGATAGAGGATCAGGGCCGGGCCAAGCGCAAGCCCCATCGGAAAGTCGCGTGTGTCCCAGGAGGCCCAGTCGGGCAGCGCCCGGCGCAGCGCGGGAATCCGGCGCATCAGGCGATGCGCGGCGAAGCTTGCCGGGATCGTCGCGGCCAGCAGGAACAGGAAGGCGCCGATATCGGGCGGGGCGATCAGGGGGGCCATCGCCGCCGAGAATTTGGCATCTCCCGCGCCGACCGCGCCGGTCATGTTCAGCACGAACCCCAGCACCAGCACCACCGCCAGATGCACCCAGCGCCAGGCCCAGGCGGAAAGCGGCAGTGCCGCGAGCCCGACCAGCGCATAGATGGCGATCAGGGCCAGTCCCGCCCGGTTCGGAATGGTCATGGTCCGGAGGTCGCTGATCGCGGCCCAAAGGGCGATCGGAGCCGCGAAGGGCAGGAACCAGAGTGCTGCCACCGTCGCCAAGGGCCTAGCCTTGCGCCTGCGCGGTCAGTACCGGCATGTGGTAAGGCCGGGCGTGCCCGGTCAGGGTCATCCGGATTACCGGAAGCTCGTATTTCCGCTGCACGTCGCGGACCCGGACCGGAGTGTTCCTGGCGGTGGAAAGCCGGGGGGCGCAGGTCGGCGCGTTCACGAACAGCCGCCCGGCGCCGTTGAAATCGCCGCGCGTCAGCCTGGAATATTCCCAAGTGTTGAAGACAGCTGCGGGGGTGGTGGTCAGCCCGGCCGCGGCTTTGCAGGAGCTGTCGGCCATCGCCCATTCGCGCTTGCCATCGTCCAAGATCGTCTCCAGCCGGTGAGGCTGACAGGTCTCGAAGGCGGTCGGGGGGCTGCCGGGCTCGGCCTTGTCCCGGTCGCAGATCCGGATCAGCGCGTCGGCATGTTTCATCCGGTATGCGTCGTCGGGCTCGGCCGGGCGCCGGGTCTGTCGCGTGAAAACATGCGCAACGCCTTATTGCGGCGCGGCGGCCGAAGCCGTTCCGAAATCCTGCAGCGACCTGGCCAGCATCCGGATCTCCTTGCGCAGAGGCGCCCGGGCGGCGGTTTCGGCCAGGGTCTGGCCATGATCGCCGGCCTTTGTCACCGCCTTGCCGCAATCGGGCAACCGAAGCCCGATGTCGATATCGAGACTGTCGGCCAGCCGCCGCATCCGGCCGCGGCCCGACAGGTCGGTGAATCCGGGCGCCCGGTTCAGCGCAAAGCGCAGCCTTTCGCGCGGCAGCCCTTCGGATTTCAGCACCCGGATCACCCGGCGCGCATTCTCTGCCGAGCGCATGTCGAGCTCGAGCAGCGCGAAATAGAGATGCGACTTGTTGAGCACCGCCTCGGTCCAGTTGACGAGGGTCTTGGGCATGTCGATCACGACGAATTCGAATTGCGACCGGGCCATGTCGATAAGTGCATTGATCTCGTCGGGGCCGACGATGTCGAGCGGCAGGATGTCGGCGGGAGCGGTCAGGACGTGGAACGCGTTTCGGTACCGCTGCAGCGCTTGCAGAAAGCCGTCACCATCCATCGCGGCTATGCCGGAGAGCAGGTCGAAGACCGCGTCCTTGCGCGGCAGGTCGAGATAGGTCGCGGCCGAGCCGAATTGCAGGTCGAGATCGAGAAGACAAACCCGTCCTGCGGATTTACGCGCCTCGATCGACAGTTCCATGGAGAGGTTCACCGCGAAGGTCGAGGCGCCGACGCCGCCTGCCAGTCCCTGCACCGGCAGCACCAGCCCGTCGCGACCCGATCGCGGAAGCCCTGGGAGGGTCGGGTCGGCCGGGGCTGGTCGTGCCGGGGGCAGCGGGGGCGCGGTGCGGGGCCGGCCAAAGCGCTCGATCGCCTCATGCAGGGCGCCCTCGGGCAGAGGATAGGGCACGAAATCGTCGGCCCCCTTCCGCATCAGCTGATGCAGTGCGATCGGGCTAAGCCGTTCGGCAATGACCAGGACCCTGAGATCGTGCCGGGTCGCGGCGCCCACGATTTCGCCGATCTCGGCGATATTGGCCTCGTCGGCATCGCCGACCGCGACCGCGATGAATTCGAGGTCGCGTGCCTCGGGCCGGTCCAGAAAATCGGGCGCGTCGGCGAAGGCGATATCGCCCCATCCGTCGCCCAGCTCGGCCTCCATGTCCTTGATCAGAAGGTCGAAATTCTGGATGTCCCGCGATACCGTGCAGGCGCGGATCGGAGCGTGATCCGGGATCGGCGCTGGCATGCTCGTCATCGTTTCCACGTCCTTCCACGCAGACCGGGCAGGGCGGCCGCAGAGCCGCTTTCCCGCAGCGTTTGCGTGCGACTCATCTCGCACGCGGATATCCATCATCGGGGCAGGATGAAGAACAACTTGGACAACATTGCGGCCCGAGCTGCGGAATTGTTCGGAAAAACCTTCGGAATGGGCCCGGGGCGGCAGGATTGTCCTGCAAGATGCGGCCAGATCATCGCCGGGATCGCAGGGGGGACTCGCCGGGGCGGCCTCGGGCCGGGCTATTCCGGGCCTGCAACGGTCTTGGCTGGGCGCTGTCCGGACAGGCCAGGAGTTGCGCCCATGCATGTGCCCTCGATCGCCATCGGACGCGGCCTGAGGGTCCCGGACAGTTCGGTTGCCGCGCGCCGGTTCTCTCGGTCGGGGCCCGCGCTCTCTATCGGCGGCCGGGTTGCGCCATGGCATAAGGATCGCCTGCCGCCGTGCCCGGCCAGATGCCCGGCAGGCCCGGGCTGACATCGACGCGGATCGCGACGGCGGGCATGCCCCTTGTCAGGCGCGAGGTGATGTCGGCATTGGCGCCTGGCCCGGTCGCCTTGACGCGCGGCGGCGGTTCGCCGGCTCCATCGCGCGCTGGACGGTACGAAATTGCGGCCGACCCTCGTGAAAAAGCGCGTCCCCGCTTTGGAACAGCCCTTCAACATCGCCTTTTTCGGCCAGAGCCCGGCCGCAATTCCGGGAGGGCGATCTGCTGACCGTAGCGCCGCGGTTTCCAGGGCGACCTGCCGGGCTTGGGCGGCTGCAGGGGCACGCCTGGTGAAGGTGAAATTGCCCTTGCACGATATAGACGACAACGCCCGCCAGGCCGATCCCGATCGACAGGACCGGTCCAAAGGTCCGGCGCATGAGATGTCCCGTCGCCGTCGTTCCCGGGCCGCCCTTCAGGCCGCGAAACGTCCCTTGCCTTGTCGGCCGGGTTGGTCCCGGGCGGCGGAATTCGTGCGATCCCGGGACCTGCGCTTCGATACTATTTTCAAAATTCCGTGCCTGCCGGACGGCGCCCGACAGACAGGAAAGGCCGCACGCAGGGTGCGGCCCTGGCAATGTCCGGGCACAGGCCCGGGCCGGTCATTCGCTCCAGCCGAGCGTGCCCCGTTCGGCAACCGAGGCCCCCGACCGGGACTCCGAGAAGCTGTCGCCCAGATCGTTCACGCCGGGGCCGAAGGTGGCCAGAACGGCGATGCCAAGACCGATGATGGCTGCGGTCAGGACCACCCAGTCGACGGTTGCGGTGCCTGACTCGGCTTTGGCGAAGGTCCTGAGGATGTCGAAGAGTTTCATGTTTGCTGCCCCTCCAGAAGGTGGTCGTTCGGCTCGGGTGACAATGGATGAAGCGCCGGGCCTCCCGGGGGACGTCCTCTCAACCGCTTCGGCCCGTCCATCAGGCCCGTAAAATCAGGCGAGAGTTGGGCTCGGCTTTGGCAATTTCCACCAGGTCGGGAACACTGTCGAAGCCTTGGGAAAACGTACGGGAATGAATTAACAATTCCTGCGAAACGGTTGCGAACACAGGATTTCATCCCGACAGATATGCGTCTGGAGGGGCAGGGGTGAAGACGGGCAGGATCGAAACCGGCCGGTCCGGAAAACGCAAAGCCCGCCGACGCCAACAGGGACGGATCCGGCGTGCCAGCCGCGCGGGTTCGGCGCCCGGCCCCGGGGCCGGACGACGCGACAGCTCTCAGACCGAGAGTTTCTTGAACACCCGTTCCGGGATCAGCCGGATGATGCCCATGATCCCCATCCAGAAGACTGGCGTGTAGATCACGTTGCGCTGTTTTTCGAGCGCGCTCAGGATGTCATCGGCGACCTTGTCGGGCGAGGCCACGAGGAACATGCCCTCGATGCCCCAGGTCATCGCGGTGTCGGTAAAGCCGGGCTTGACCGTCAGCACATGCCCGCCCGCGCGGCCCAGCCGGTTGCGTAGCCCCGACAGATAGGTGGCAAAGGCCGCCTTGGCCGCGCCATAGACATAGTTGCCGATCCGCCCGCGATCGCCCGCGACCGAGCCTACGCCGATGACGGTGCCCACGCCGCGGGCCTCGATGATCGGGGCGAGTCCCTGCAAGACACGGGCCGGGCCGGTGAAGCTGTCGGTGACGACGCCCCCGATCAGGCCGGGATCGGCGTCGATCTCGGCCTGGGGCGGCATCGAGCCCACGAAGACCGCCGCCGAGACCGTGCCCTCGCAGGCCTCGGCCCGGGCGAGGATGGGCGCCAGGCAGGCCGGGTCGCGTGCATCGAAGCGGATGGTTTCGGCGACGGCCGCGCCGCGGACGCGCGCATCGGCCGCGTCGCGTTCGAGATCGGCAAGGTCGCGCCCGGCGAGGATCACCCCGTCACCACGGGCTGCCAGCCGGCGCACCAGCGCCCGCGCCATCGAGGACGAGGCCCCGAGAATGATCCAGGTCTCTGCCATCACAGGCTCCTCAGCTGCAGGCGCCGCACCAGATCGGTGGCCAGACGCGCCTCGGGATCGGCCTTGGCCGCCTCGGCGCGCCAGGCCTGCAGTTCGGGATACATCGCGGCCATGCTTTCGGGGCGGGCCAGCGCGTCCTTGGCCAGATAGATCCGCCCGCCTGCGGCCAGCACCTGATCCTCGAGCCGGGCGTGAAGCGCGGGGACCCTGGCGCGGGCGGGCAGGTCGACCGCCAGCGTGTAGCCCTCCATCGGGAAGGACAGATGCCCGGCCCGGCCCGGCCCCATCCGTTTCAGGACTGCGAGCGGCGAGGCGATGCCGCCCCGCGCGATGGTGTTCAGGATCTCCTTCAGCGCGGCCGCCCGGTCTGCGGGCAGCACGCATTGGAACTGGTGGAAGCCACGCTTGCCATACAGCCGGTTCCAGTCGCTCAGCGCATCGAGCGGGAAGAAGAAATCGTCCAGCGCGCGGGTCCGCTTGCGGCCGCCATCGGGCACGCCCGATCCGTACCAGCGGTTGAAGATCTTCACCACCGGCCGGGACAACAGCGCGTTGGGTGCGTCGAAGGGCACGGGCTTCGGTTTGCGCTCGGGGCCGGGGCGGGTGCCCTCGACCAATGTGCCCTCCTCGAGAATGCCGCGCCCGAGCCGCTTGCGTTTTGCCGTGGCGTCGATCCAGCCCACCGCGAATTCGGCCTTCGAGGCGTCGAGCGCGGCGATGAAGCTGTCGAAATCCGGCATCGCGGTTTCCACGACCTTCATCCGCTGACCGGGGATCTTCCTCAGCTGCAGCCGGGCCGAGAGGATGGCGCCGGTCTGGCCGAGACCTCCCATCGTGGCGCGGAACAGGGCGGGATCGGAGGCCGGGCTCACCTCGCGCGGGCCTGCGGCGGTCATCAGCGTGACCGCCAGCACATGCTGGCCGAAACTGCCCGCACCATGATGGTTCTTGCCATGCACGTCATTGGCGATGCAGCCGCCGACCGTCGCAAGGCCGGTGCCGGGCATCACCGCGGGCATCCAGCCGCGCGGCGCCAGAAGTTTCAGCAGCGCGCCGATGCTGGCGCCGGCCTCGACCTCGATCACGCCGGTCTCGGGATCGAAGGCCAGAAGCCGGTCCATCCGCGTCATCCGGATCGCGGCGCCGCCGTCATTCAGCGCGCTGTCGCCATAAGAGCGGCAATTGCCGATGGCGGGCCCGCCTTCGGCCAGCGCCTCGGTCAGGGCCGAAACCCGTTCCGGCCGGGCGATCCGGCCATGGGCCCGAAGCGCCCGGCCCCATCCGGCATAATCAGCGGTTTTCCACTGCATCCACTGTCCTTTTCGACATTCGTTCCGCCACGGGAAAGACCAGGGCGCCGATCCCGATCGCGAACCACAAGGTGGTGATCCGGATCACCGCCGTGGCCGCGACCGAAGTTTCCAGCGGCAGGCCCTCGAGTGCAAGAAGCGCAATCATCGCAGCCTCGGCGCCGCCCAGCCCCCCCGGCGCACCGGTCAGCCCGCCCGCCAGCGTGGCGAAGACGAAGATGCCGACGGCCTTCCAGAGCCCGATATCGGCGCCGAGCCAGATCAGCAGTTGATGAAAGGCATAGCCCTCGGCCATCCAGCCCAGAGAGCCCAGCAGGATCGAGACGGCCAGCAGCCGGGCATCGGCGAAGCTGCCCAATGTCCGCGCCATTCTGCGAAGCCGCCCGAACAGCCGCGGCCAGCGACCGAAGATCCGGTAGCCGCGCGTCACCAGCGCTGCCATCAACCGGCCATTGGTCGCGACGGCGGCGGCGGCAAGCGCAAGGACCGCAACCGGGATCGCGCCCGCGATGTGACCTGCGGACAGCGCCAGAGCCAGGCAGAGGATCAGCGCCATCGCCACCAGATCGGCGGCGCGGTCCATCACGAAGAGCGGCGCCGAGCGTTCCAGCGGCAGCCCGGTCTCGCGCCTTATCCAGCGCACCCGCACCAGTTCTCCAAGCCGTCCGGGCGTCGCGATCATCAGGAAGCCGCCGAGATAATGGCGGATGTCGCGCCAGAGCCCCGGCGGCAGGCCGAGCTGTCGCCCGAAGGCATGCCAGCGCAGCGCGCGCAAAAGGTAGTTGATCAGCGACAGACCCAGAAGTGCGGCGCCCTGGATCGGGCCCAGCCGGGACAGCTGGGCCATGGTGTGATCCCATCCGGTGGCCGTGGCGAGCCCTGCCAGGCCGATCAGCACCAGCGCCAGAAGGCCCGCCATCACCAGGGCGTCGCGCAGTCGGCGCGAGGCGGGCGGGGCGGAGGAGAGCGATGTTCCGGTCATAGAGGCGTCACCCGTTTGCGGTCTCCGGCCAGATAGCACGGGAAGTGCTGCGGAATGCGAACCGTTTCCGCCAAAATCCGGCGATTGTTCCGTTGGTGGTTGGATGTGGCGAATTTCTGACGTCTATATGTGCATATAAGAACCTAAAATACATCAAGATCACCCTTCTGTGCGTTGAATTCGGATAAAGCTGGTGCCATCTATGCCTCATCCGACGGCATCGAGCCGCCGAAATGCACATAAAAGGAACAAAACCATGAAAACCCTTGCCTTGACCGCGGCCGCTTTTGTCGCTCTGTCCACTCCCGTCTTCGCCCAGTCCCAGCTGGAACAGGATCTCGGCGTCGAAGCTGGTGTCTACAGCGCCAGCCAACTGATCCAGATCAAGGCTGCCGCCGAGAAAGACGGCCCGCTGGCGCAGGTCTGGTTCAGCCCGGCCGACTCGACCACGATGTCGTCGTCGGGCTATGCCGATGCCCGCGTGGCCAAGGTCGTGGCCTCGCTCGCTGCGGAAAGCGATAACGGCTACGTGGCCGCGCATGGCCACCGCGATAACGGGCTGGCACCGCAGACCATCAGCAACCCCCGGGTTGCCGCCATCGCGGCCTATAATGCGGCGAATGCCGATTGATCCGGTCTTCCGGCCCCGCGCCGGAAGGGCTGGATGAAAAGGCCGCGCCGGGAAACCGGCGCGGCCTTTCTTCTGTCGTCCTGTGCCGAGGCAGCGGTGCTCAGTCGACGATGCGGGCCTCGGTCGCGGCCCGGATCTCGTCCTCGGTGACGCCCTCGGCGCATTCGACGATCTTCAGCCCGCCCTCGACCACGTCGAGCACGCCAAGATTGGTGATGATGCGGTCGACGACCCCGGTGCCGGTCAGCGGCAGGGTGCATTCCTTCAGCAGCTTCGAGTCGCCATGCTTGTTGGTGTGGTCCATCACCACCACCACCCGGCCGACACCCGCGACCAGATCCATCGCGCCGCCCATTCCCTTGACCAGCTTGCCGGGGATCATCCAGTTCGCGAGGTCTCCGTTCTCGGCCACTTCCATCGCGCCGAGGATCGCCATCGCGATCTTGCCGCCCCGGATCATGCCAAAGCTGGTGGCACTGTCGAAATAGGCCGAATGCGGCAGCTCGGTGATGGTCTGCTTGCCAGCATTGATGAGGTCGGGATCTTCCTCGCCCTCGATCGGGAAGGGGCCGATGCCCAGCATCCCGTTCTCCGATTGCAGCGTGACGTTCACGCCCTCGGGGATGTAATTCGCCACCAGGGTCGGAATGCCGATGCCCAGATTGACATACATCCCGTCCTTGAGTTCCTCTGCGGCGCGCGCCGCCATCCGGTTACGGTCCCAGGCCATGCTTTTTCCCTCCCTCAAGCCGCGCGCGTGGTGCGCTGTTCGATCCGCTTCTCGTGTTCGCCCTGGATCAGGCGATGCACGTAGATCCCCGGCAGGTGGATCTGGTCGGGCTCGAGAGCGCCCACCGGCACGATCTCCTCGACCTCGCAGACGCAGACCTTGCCGCACATCGCGGCGGGCGGGTTGAAGTTGCGGGCGGTCTTGCGGAAGACGAGGTTGCCCGTCTCGTCGGCCTTCCAGGCCTTGACGATGGACAGATCGGCAACGATCCCGCGTTCGAGAATATAGGTCTCGCCGTCGAACTCCTTGTGTTCCTTGCCCTCGGCGATGACGGTGCCGACGCCGGTCTTGGTGTAGAAGCCCGGAATGCCCGCGCCGCCCGCCCGCATCCGCTCGGCCAGCGTGCCCTGGGGGTTGAATTCCAGCTCGAGCTCGCCCGACAGGTATTGCCGCATGAATTCGGCATTCTCGCCGACATAGGACGAGATCATCTTCCTGACCTGGCGGGTCTGCAGCAGGAGCCCGATGCCGAAATCGTCGACGCCGGCATTGTTCGAGGCGAAGGTCAGGTCCTTGGTGCCGGCTTCGCGGATTGCCTGGATCAGAAGCTCCGGTATGCCGCAAAGTCCGAACCCGCCCGCGGCGATGAGCATGCCGTCTGCCAGCAGCCCGTCCAGGGCCTCGGCGGCAGTGCCATAGATTTTCTTCATGAAACTCTCCCTCTGATCCTCTGGACAAAGTTGTGACGAACGGTCACGGGGGAGTCAATCGACTGGGCCCCGGGACGTGAGCGGTCGCCGGACGTAGCCCTTGCCCCGGCCGGGACGGACCCTCCTTCAGGCCTTCTTAATTTCCGGGCATCTGAACCGGAGGCGACGGTCGAGGAGGCAAGGATGATCGTGAACCGGTCTCTGACGCAGATGACATTGTCGCTGTTTCAACCGCCCTCGCCGTGGCCAACCGGCCAGGCGGGCTTTCAGGCGACGGTCCGGGCGGCGCCGAAATCTTCGGTCGCTCGCCGGGCGCGGACATGGGCGGGTTCTATGGCGATCCGCGTCGCAGCGTTGCGCCGGATGGCGGCCTGTCGCAACAGACGCGGAACGTGCTGGAGGCCATCCGGTCGCTGATCTCCAATGAACTGGCGGCCATGCAAACGACCAGGGCCGAGAGATCGGGACCGATCCCGGTCGGGATCCGGCCGGGATCGTCCATGACAGCGATCTGACCGGCGCCGAACAGGCCAGTGTCTCGCACGACACCAGGGATGCCATGGCCACCCGCACCCTGTTCGGGATCGACACGGCGCTGGCAAGTCCGTCGGCAAGTGATCTGCCGTCAAGGCGTCTCCTCGTCGACGGGGACCGGCTGGCCATGACCGTAGAGGAACTTGTCGCCGAAACCATCGGCGCGTTGGTCGACAGGCCGATGACCGCCATCCGCACACCCTGCTAAATGGCAGCGTCCGAAAACCTCGGCGACCTGACCGGGGGGATCGCTCCGACAGATCTGCCCGAGCTGACGGAGGAAACCCTGGAACGCCTGCGCGCCGATCTGCTTGCGCAACGCTGGACTATCGGCGCGGCGACATCGGAATGACGGTCGAGATCTGCGAAAGCGACGAGACGGGCAGGGCGCGGACCGTCGGGACGCTCGACATGGCCACCGGCATACTGAGCCCTCTTGCCGGGACGGATGCCTGACCGGCTTTCGCGGGACATGTCGGGCGCGCGCCCTGCACCGGTGCGCCCGCTTTCGGAAGACGTGCTTCCCGACCAGCGCGCCGATGTGACCCGGGGCGGGGGCTCTGCGGCCCGGCCCCGATCAGATGATCCGGACCTGGGTGCCCACGGGGGTGATGGCGTAAAGTTCGGCGATCATTTCATTGTAAAGCCCGATGCAGCCATCCGAGGACGGTCGGCCGATCTTGCGCGTGTCATGGGTGCCGTGAATGAGATAGGCGGGCCAGGACAGGTACATGGCATGGGTCCCCAACGGATTGTCGGGGCCTGGCGGCATGTAGTGCAGATCGGGGTTGCGCTCGACCATCGAGGGGGTGGGGGTCCAGTCGGGCCCGATCCGCTTGCGCACCACCTTGGTATAGCCGCGCTTGGTCAGGTCCTCGCTGATCGGCACCGAGGTCGGATAGATCCGGTAGTCCTCGCCATCGCCGCTCCAGAAATGCAGGGCGCGCGACGAGGTGTCGGCCACGATCGCAGCCGTGCCCAGCGTATCGAAATGATCGCGCCAGTGCTGCTGGGAAAAGCTCGAGATGTTGCGGCGGGTCATCTGCGCGGGCTCGGCGCGCAGAAGCGCTGGCGCGGCAAGGCCCGTTCCAAAGGTTGCGCCAAATGCCAAAAGTGCCTTGCGGCGCGACATGTTCCGGTCCGTCATGGAAACCGCCCCCTCTTCTTCTTCGGCACGGGATTGCCCGCGCCCTTGCCTCGGGGGCGCAATCTGGGGCAGCGAAGACGCGCAGACCAATCACATCTGCTCACCCCAACGCGCATTCCTGCGAGCCCTTGCAGGCAGGGCTTCTATTCTGACTGGTCCGGCGTCTTCGCCTTTGTCGTCTTCGCCGCTTTCGTGGTCTTTGCCTTGGTCCCGGCCGTCTTTGCCGTCGATTTCGCGGCGGTTTTTCCGGTCGTCTTCGCGGTCTTGGCGGCAGCGGGTTTCGCCTTTGCCTTGGCCTTGGTCTTGCCACCCTTGGCCGCCTTGGCGTCGATCAGCTCGACCGCCTGTTCCAGCGTCACGCCCTCGGGCTCCACATCCTTGGGCAGGGTCGCGTTGACCTTCTCCCATTTCACATAGGGTCCGTAGCGTCCGGCCATGACGTCGATGGCGCCGCCCTTCTCGGGATGCTCGCCAAGCTGGCGCAGCGGTTTCGCGGCCGTGGCGCCGCCGCGGGTCTTCTTCTGGGCCAGCACCTCGACCGCGCGGTTCATGCCGATGGTGAAGACCTCCTCGACATCGGGCAGGTTGGCGTATTTCCGGCCATGCTTGACGAAGGGCCCATAGCGCCCGATCCCGGCCTCGACGGTCTCGCCATCCTCGGGATGCGGCCCGATCTCGCGCGGCAGGCTCAGGAGCATCAGCGCCTTCTCGAGGTCGATCTCCTCGGGCTTCCAGCCCTTGGGCAGGCTGGCCCGCGGCGGTTTCGGCACCTCTTCGGTGGCCTCGCCGCGCTGCACATAGGGGCCGAAACGGCCGATGCGCAGGCTGATCTCGTCCTCGCCGTCATGGCCCAGCACCTTGCCGTCGAGCTCGGAGCCGTCATCGCCATTCACCGCCGAGAGCGAGCGGGTATAGCGGCATTCGGGGTAGTTCGAGCAGCCGATGAAGGCCCCGCCCGAGCGCGCGGTCTTGAGGTTCAGCCGGCCCGCCCCGCATTTGGGGCAGATGCGCGGGTCGGAGCCGTCCTCGCGCGGCGGGTAGAGATGCGGCGCCAGCACGTCGTCGATCTTGTCGAGGACCTCGGAAATCCGCAGATCGGCGGTTTCGGCGATGGCGGCCGAGAAATCCTTCCAGAACCGGCTGAGCACGTCGAGATAGGCGCGCTCGCCCGCCGAGACGTCGTCAAGCTCGTCCTCCAGATTGGCGGTGAACTCGTAGCCCACATAGCGGCTGAAATAATTCGACAGGAAGGCCGTCACCAGCCGCCCCTTGTCCTCGGGGATCAGCCGGTTCTTGTCCTTCAGCACATAGCCGCGATCCTGGATCGTGGTGACGATCGAGGCATAGGTTGAGGGCCGGCCGATGCCGAGCTCTTCCATCCGCTTGACCAGCGTGGCCTCGGTATAGCGCGGCGGCGGCTGGGTGAAATGCTGCTGGGCGAGGATCGCCTTGCCGGCATCGAGGATTGCCCGATCGCAGCGCAGCACCCGGTCCTCTGCGGGGGCCTCGATCAGCTCGGGGTCGCGGGCGGCGCTGCCGGTCCCGGCAAGCGTCGCGTAATCGGCGGCGAAGCGGTCGGCCGATGCGGGCCGGGCGGGTTCGCCCTGCGCTATCTGCGGCAGGCGCCTGTCGTCGCCATCCTCGGTATCGTCTCGGCCCTCTTCGTAGACCTTGAGAAACCCATCGAAGAGCACGACCTGGCCGGTGGCGCGCAGCACCACCTCGCGATCCGCGCTTTCGACATCGACGGTGGTGCGTTCCAGCCGCGCGGCCTCCATCTGGCTGGCGATGGTGCGCTTCCAGATCAGGTCATAGAGCTTGCGCTGATCCTCGTCGGTCACCCGCAGCTTGGACGGATCGCGGGTCATCTCGGTCGGCCGGATACATTCATGCGCTTCCTGCGCGTTCTTGGCCTTGTTCTTGTACATCCGCGGCGATTTCGGAACGTAATCCGCGCCGTAGCGGTCCTTGATCGCGTCGCGCGCGGCCATCACCGCCTCGGGGGCCATGTCGATGCCGTCGGTCCGCATGTAGGTGATGATGCCCGCCTCATAGAGGCGTTGTGCCGCCTGCATGGTCTGGCGCGCGCCGAAGCCGAACTTGCGGCTGGCTTCCTGCTGCAGGGTCGAGGTCATGAAGGGCGGCGCGGGGTTGCGGGTACCGGGCTTGGCCTCGACCGCGGCGACGGTGAACTCGCGGCTTTCGACGGCCCTGACCGCCAGCTCGGCATCGGTCGCGGTGCCCAGGTCGAACTTGTCGAGCTTCTGGCCGCCCAGCGTGATCAGCCGCGCCTCGTAGATCTGGCCGCGCGGCGTCGCGAACTGGGCCGAGACCGTCCAGTATTCGCGGGCGCGGAAGGCCTCGATCTCCATCTCGCGCTCGACGATAAGCCGCAGGCAGACCGACTGCACCCGGCCCGCCGATTTCGCGCCCGGCAGCTTGCGCCACAGGACCGGCGACAGGTTGAAGCCCACCAGATAGTCGAGCGCCCGGCGCGCCAGATAGGCATGGACGAGGGGCTCGTCGACGGTGCGCGGGTTCTTCATCGCCTCGGTCACCGCCGATTTGGTGATGGCGTTGAAGACGACCCGGCTGACGGCGGTGTCCTTCTTGATCGCGCGGCGGGCGCGCAATGTCTCTTCCAGATGCCAGGAAATCGCCTCGCCCTCGCGATCGGGGTCGGTGGCGAGGATCAGCGCATTGTCCTCTTTCAGCGCGTCGGCGATGGCCTTCACATGCTTCTTGCTGTCCGAGCCGACCTCCCAGGTCATCTCGAATCCCTGCTCGGGATCGACCGATCCGTCTTTCGGGGGCAGGTCGCGCACATGGCCATAAGAGGCGAGAACCGTGTAGTCGGAGCCCAGATACTTGTTGATTGTCTTGGCTTTGGCCGGGGACTCGACAACGACGACGGGCATGGATTTCTCTCGACTCTGAGGGCGGGTGGCTTGGCGGCGCAAGATGTGGGGGGGAGAGTGCGAATGTCAATGCACGGAAGGGTGCATGGGGTGTTTCGCCTCAGGGTTGCGGTGTGCCCCTTTCATGCCCGCAATCCTCCCGGTCCCGGTCAGGGCCGGTCAGTCCGGGCGCGACAGAAGCCCGCCCGGCGCGCGTGCGATCCGGCCGTCGAGTTCCAGTGTCAGCAGTTCGGAGGTGACGGTGCCTGTGGGCAGGCCGAGGTCGCGGATCAGCTGGTCCTCGGCCAGGGGCGAGGGGCCGAGACGGTCGAGGATGCGGGCATGAAGCGCGGCCGTGTCGGGCGGCGCGGCGCGGCGGGCCGCGGGCGGGGTCTCGGGGATGGCGGTCATCCGCGACGGCGGCGCCTCGGCCGGGCTGTCGGCATCCGGCCGGGGCACGGGGCCAAGCGCCTCGAGCACATCCTCGGGATGGCGCACCAGCACCGCGCCGTCGCGGATCAGCATGTTGCAGCCCGAGGCCCGGGCGTCGAATGGATGGCCCGGGACGGCCAGCACCTCGCGGCCCTGATCGAGGGCGGCACGGGCGGTGATCAGGCTGCCCGAGCGCGAGGCGGCCTCGACCACGATGACGGCGCGGGCGAGCCCCGAGACGATGCGGTTGCGTTGCGGGAAATGGCGGGCCTGCGGGGCAAGCCCGGGCGGCTGTTCGGAAAGCCGCAGCCCCTTTTGCCCGATCTCCTCGGCGAGCCCGGTATTCTCGACCGGGTAGGGCATGTCGATCCCGCCTGCCTGCACCGCGACGGTCCCGGTCTCCATCGCGGCGATATGGGCGGCGCGGTCGATGCCGCGGGCGAGCCCCGAGACGATCACATAGCCGGACGCGGCCAGCCCCTCGGCCAGCCGCCGCGCCATGCGCAGCCCCAGCGAAGAGGCGTTGCGCGCGCCGACCAGCGCCACCATCGGGCGCTGTACGAGATCGGTACGGCCAAGGGCCCAGAGCACGGGCGGGGCGTCTGCAAGGTCGCGCAGGGCAGGGGGATAGGACGGGTCGTCATGCAAAAGCGCGACCGCGCCCAGCTTGCGGGCCCGGGCGATCTCGGCCTTGGCCAGATCCTCGGGAAAGGGAGTGTAATCCTTGACGCCCGCCGCGCTGGCGATGTCGGGCAGGGCCTCCAGCGCCGCTGCGGCGGTGCCATGATCTTCGATCAGCCTGAAGAAGGTGGTTGCGCCGACACGGCGTGACCGGATGAGACGAAGCCACGTAACCAGGGTGTCTTCCCGGGTGGGTGGTGCGAGGGGGTGGTAGGAAGAAGCAATCTCCACGTTTCGCAGCTCCGCTCATCCGTGATCCCAATCTGCGGTGAAATGGGTTAATGGAAGGTGAACGAATTCCAAAAATTCTCCTTATGCGCGAAATTTCGGGATTGGCGATACTGTTGGAACCGCGCTTGCGGGACGGTATGGCCCAAGCCCCGGGAAATGGATCCGGTTTTCGCGCCCCCACCTCGCAGGCGGACCCTCTTTGCCCCTGTGAGGACCGCCATTCCAAACCCGGAAGACCTCTCGGTCGCTGCCGGAGTTTCTTGCCGCAACCGGCCCCGGCAAGCCACCGGACTGTCGGAGAACGGCCGGGCCTCAGGCCCCGGCGCCCCCCACCGTCAGCCCGCCGATCAGCAGCGTCGGCTGGCCCACGCCCACCGGAACCCATTGCCCCGCCTTGCCGCAATTGCCGATCCCGGGATCCAGCGCCATGTCATTGCCGATGGCGCGTATCTGCTTCATCGCGGCCGGGCCGTCGCCGATCAGCGTGGCGCCCTTGACCGGGGCCCCGACCTTGCCGTTCCTCACCCGGTAGGCCTCGGTGCAGCTGAAGACGAACTTGCCATTGGTGATGTCGACCTGCCCGCCGCCGAAGCCTACCGCATAGATCCCGTCCTTCAGCCCGGCCAGGATGTCGGCAGGGTCGGTGTCGCCGCCCAGCATGCAGGTATTGGTCATCCGCGGCATCGGCGGATGGGCATGGCTTTCGCGCCGGCCGTTGCCGGTGGGCGCGAGCCCCATCAGCCGTGCGTTCTGGCGGTCCTGCATGTAGCCGACAAGCACGCCATCCTCGATCAGCACGGTGCGGTTCGAGGGCGTGCCCTCGTCATCGAAACTGATCGAGCCGCGCCGGTCGGGAATGGTGCCGTCGTCGATCACGGTCACGCCCCTGGCCGCCACCTGCTGCCCCATCAGCCCGGCAAAGGCCGAGCTGCCCTTGCGGTTGAAATCGCCCTCGAGCCCGTGGCCCACCGCCTCATGCAGCAGGATGCCGGGCCAGCCCGGCCCCAGCACCACATCCATCATTCCGGCAGGCGCGGGCTCGGCCTCGAGATTGACCAGCGCGATGCGCAGCGCCTCGCGCGCCGAGGCCTCCCAGCCGGCCCGGTCGATCCGCCCGGCCAGCCCGGTGCGGCCGCCGCCGCCATGGCTGCCCGATTCGCGATGCCCGTTCTCCTCGACGATCACCGAGACATTGAGCCGGGTCATCGGCCGGATGTCGGAAAGAAGCGTGCCGTCAGGGCGCAGGATGACCACCTCCTGCAGCGAGGCTGCGAGCGTGGCGGTCACCTGCACCACGCGGGGGTCGAGCGCCCGGGCGAAATCGTCGATTTCGCGTAGCGTGTCGATCTTGAGCGCGAAGGGCGCCTCGGCCAGCGGGTCGGCATCGCTATAGAGCCGCCGGTTGGTGGGCTGCGGTCCCAGCGCAAGCGTGCCACCGCCCTCGGCCACGGCAAGCCGGGCGGTCTCGACCGCGCGTTTCAGCGCCGCTTCCGAGATGTCGCTTGAATGGGCATAGCCCGAGGCCTCGCCGCGTACTGCGCGCAGGCCGAATCCTTCAGTGGCATCGTAGCTTGCCGTCCTGAGCCGGCCGTCATCGAAGCTCAGCATTTCCGAGCGGCGCCGCTCGAGAAACAACTCGCCATCCTCGGCGCCCAGCGTGGCGGCCTGCAACAGCAGCAGCGCCCGGTCGCGGTCGAGTGCGGTCTCGAATGGGCGGAACGGGGGGTGTTGCATGGGGCCTCCTGACATGGTGCGGACGGGCTTGGGGAAAAGCGGCGGAATGTCGCAGGTTTCGCTTGTGCCGCCCCGCTCAATATGTTTGTCTTGGGTCAAGATGCAACGGTGCGACGCGAACCGGGCCCGAACCGGGCGCGATCCACCGCAAGGATGCCGCAAGGCGCCATAGCAGGGAACCGGGAGATCGGCTCATGTCGCTCCACATGGGCCACAGGGTTCCGGCGGATGCCGGGTCCAAGCCAGCAAGAGTCCGGCGCCGCGCGCTCCCGCGGTGCCGGATATCTTGTTTCCAGGAATAGCTCTTCCGGTTCGCGACCATCGCCCCGTTTGACATCGCCCGGTTTCACGATCATCGCCCGGACAGGCCGTCCCGCGTCCCATGACGCCCCCGCGACGCGCCGCCGGCGGCAGCCTCGTGGGGCATCGACCCGGTTTCATGGCATATCGGCCGTTCGCCCCGGGGTGACATGGCCCGATCTGTGGCGTATCAGGCGGCAGGCTGAGGGAAAGAGCAGGCAATGCGCTATGTATCGACCCGGGGGCAGGCCCCGGTTCTGAATTTCGAAGAGGCAATGCTGACCGGGCTGGCCCGCGATGGCGGGCTTTACGTGCCCGAGACCATTCCGGCGATGTCCGCCGACGAGATCGCGGCACTGGCCGGTCTGTCCTATGAGCAGGCCGCGTTCCGGGTGATGCGGCCCTTCGTGGGCGACACCTTCACGGATGCCGAATTCGAGGCGATCATCGCCCGCGCCTATCGGGGCTTCAACCATGCCGCCCGGGCGCCCCTGGTCCAGATCGGCCCGAACCACTTCCTGCTTGAACTCTTCCACGGGCCCACGCTCGCGTTCAAGGATTTCGCGATGCAGCTGATCGGCCAGCTGTTCCAGGCCGCGCTCGAACGCTCGGGCCAGCGGGTGACGATTGTCGGGGCCACCTCTGGCGATACCGGCTCGGCCGCGATCGAGGCCTTCCGCGGGCTGCCCAATGTCGATGTCTTCATCCTCTTCCCCGAGGGCCGGGTTTCCGAGGTGCAGCGGCGCCAGATGACGACGCCCGCCGAGGACAATGTCCACGCGCTTGCCCTGAAGGGCGATTTCGACGATTGCCAGGCGCGGCTGAAGGACATGTTCAACCATTTCGAGTTCCGCGATGCGGTCGGGCTTGCCGGCGTGAATTCGATCAACTGGGCGCGGGTGCTGGCCCAGGTCGTCTATTACTTCACCTCGGCGGTCTCGCTGGGCGCGCCGCACCGGCCGGTCAGCTTCACCGTGCCGACCGG
Source organism: Rhodovulum sp. HP10 (assembly GCF_047553435.1). NCBI lineage: Bacteria > Pseudomonadati > Pseudomonadota > Alphaproteobacteria > Rhodobacterales > Paracoccaceae > Rhodovulum > Rhodovulum sp. HP10. The sequence continues at coordinate 257,056 of NZ_CP180201.1, read as the reverse complement.
CAATTTCGGCGACATCTTCGCGGGCTACATCGCGCGCCGCATGGGCCTGCCGATCGGAAAGCTGGTGATTGCCACCAACCAGAACGACATCCTGCACCGCGCGCTGACCGGCGGCGCCTATGAGACGAAGGGCGTTGCACCCTCGATCAGCCCGTCGATGGATATCCAGGTCTCGTCCAACTTCGAACGCGCCCTGTTCGAGGCCTATGGCCGCGACGGTGCCGCCGTGGCGGGCCAGATGGAAGATCTGAAGGCCCGGGGCGGTTTTTCCATCAGTCAGGGCGCTCTGGAATTCCTGCGCGAAAGCTTCGCCTCGGGCCGTGCCTCCGAGGCCGAGACCTCCGGGACGATCCGTGCGACCTTCGCCGCGACCGGTCTGACGATCTGCCCGCATACGGCGGTCGGCGTGAAGGTCGCGGCCGAGCAGCCCGCCTCGGCCGTGCCGATGGTGACGCTCGCGACCGCGCATCCGGCGAAATTCCCCGATGCGGTCGAGGCCGCCACCGGCTCACGGCCCCCCCTTCCAAAATCGATGGCCGATCTGTATGACCGGCCGGAACGGGTGAGCCCGGTCGAGAACGACCTTGCCGCCCTCGAAGCCCTCATCAATGAAAGGCGCAAGCGTTGAGCGTCGAGCTGCACAGGCTGCCGAACGGATTTCGTATCGTCACCGAGCGGATGCCCGGTCTGAAATCGGCCGCCATCGGGATCTGGATCATGGCCGGCGGGCGCGACGAGCGGCCCGAGGAAAACGGCATCGCCCATTTCCTCGAACATATGGCCTTCAAGGGCACCGAGAAGCGCACCACGCTCGAGATCGCCGAGGCGATCGAGGATGTGGGCGGCTATATCAATGCCTATACCTCGCGCGAGATGACGGCCTATTACGCCCGCGTGCTCGAGGCCGATGTGCCGCTGGCGCTGGACGTGCTGGCCGACATCCTGATCAATCCGGTCTTTGCCGAGGATGAGATCGAGGTCGAGCGCGGGGTGATCCTGCAGGAAATCGGGCAGGTGCTCGACACCCCCGATGACGTGATCTTCGACTGGCTGCAGGAGGTCGCCTATCCGGGGCAGGCGCTGGGCCGCTCGATCCTGGGGCCTGCCGAGCGCGTGCGCGGCTTTACCCGCGAGGACCTGTTCCGCTTCATCGGCACGCATTACTCGCCCGACCGGATGATCCTGTCGGCTGCGGGCGCCGTCGATCATGCCGAGATCGTGCGCCTGGCCGAGGGGCTGTTCTCGGGGCGCGAGGCAACCCCGCGCGGCCCGCTCGAACCGGCGCGTTTCGCCAGCGGCGAGCGGCGCGAGGTCAAGCCGCTCGAGCAGGCGCATATGGCGCTGGCCTTCGAATGCCCGGGCTATCGCACCCCCGAGATTTATACCGCGCAGGTCTTCTCGACCGCGCTGGGCGGTGGCATGTCCTCGCGTCTGTTCCAGGAACTGCGCGAGAAGCGTGGCCTGTGCTATACCGTCTTCGCCCAGACCGGCGCCTATGCCGATACCGGGATGATGACGCTTTACGCGGGCACCAGTGCCGAGCAACTCGGACCGATGGCCGAGCTGACCATGGCGGAACTCGCCCGTGCCGCCCAGGACATGACGCCCGCAGAGGTGGCGCGCGCCCGGGTGCAGATGAAGGCGGGCCTGCTGATGGGGCTGGAAAGCCCCTCGAACAGGGCCGAGCGGCTGGCGCGGCTGGTCTCGATCTGGGATCGCGTGCCCGGGGTCGAGGAGACGGTGGCCAATATCGACGCGGTCACGACCGAGGCCGTGCGCGACTTCGCCGCCCGGCTGACCCTTGACGGCCGTCCGGCGCTGGCGCTTTACGGCCCCGTCTCGGGGGCACCGGCGCTTGACGCGCTGCAAGGCAGGCTGGCTGCCTGATGCTGGGCCTCAGGCGCAAGGTCCGGATCGAGACCGAGCGCATGACCCTGCGCCCGCCGGCACATGCCGATTTCCAGGCCTGGACGATGCTCCGGGCCGAAAGCATCGCCTTTCTCACGCCCTGGGAACCGACCTGGTCGCCCGACCATCTGGCGCGCAAGGCTTTCACCAACCGGGTCTACTGGGCGCAGCGGGCGCTGGGCTCGGGCTCGGCGGTGCCGCTGTTCCTGTTCCGCCGCTCGGATGACGCGCTGCTGGGCGCGATCACGCTCGACAATATCCGCCGCGGCCCGTCGCAATCGGGCACGCTCGGCTACTGGATCGGCGAATGCCATGCCCGCCGTGGCTATATGCGCGAGGCGATCGAGGCCGTCGTGCATTACGCCTTTGCCCAGAAGGATCTGAGCCGGATCGAGGCCGCCTGCCTGCCCGAGAATGCCGCCTCGCGCGGGGTGCTGGAGAAATGCGGCTTCAAATACGAGGGCGTGGCGCAGAGCTACCTGCAGATCAACGGGCGCTGGCGCAATCACGTGCTTTACGCGAATCTGCGCCGCGACCGGCGCGGCCGGACGGAGACCGGGCTGGCCTGAGCCGGGTCCGCCCCCACCGGGGGGGGCGCGTCGGTCCCGGAACCTGACGGGTTGGTCGCGGGCAGGGCCTGCTCGCCTATCGACCCGTGATGATCTTTGAGACGGGTGACGTTTCCGCCGCAGCAACCGCCCGAACCACAGGTCAGGCGCGGCCAGCGCCCAGCCGATCGGGGGCAGATCGGCGCGCGGGACCTTTTGCGGCGCCGCGGAGAGCGTCCGCAGCCTTCAAAAGCCCGAGAACCGCGTCGCGACGCGGGCATCAGGGGCAGGGCATTTCTGCACAGGGCATGAGACGGGGCGCGGCATCCGCATGCAGGAAGGACCGCAGGGCCGGATCAGGCGCGGGAAAACCCGGTCGCCAGATGGTTGGCCACGATCCTGGCCGCAGTGGCAGGGTCGTGGCCGCATTGGGTGGAAACGATATCGCGGGGGACCGCGCGAGCGTCCGCAAAGGCAGGATATAGCACCGCCAAACCGCGTCCCGGTCTATCGCGTGATCGCTCGGCCGGACGACCAAGAAGGGCTGCTCGCCGAACATCGATTTGTGCCGCCCCAAGCCGAGGAAACGGCCTGCGAAATGCCCGCCGCCCGTGTTATCCTCGGCATCGGGCGCGGTCCGGAGCACCGGAACGAAGAACGCCTGCGGATCGGCAGATTGCGGAAGCTGCGGCAGGGCATGAAGGGCCTCTGCCTCTGCCTCTGCCTCTGCCTCCGCCCGGCCCTCGGATCGGCCCCTCTGCTGCGGATCGTCAGCTTTTATGCGCGCCGGGAAAGCTTGTCCCCCGGCCCTGACGAAGACCCGGGAAACGCTGACTCCTGACAGGGAGGTCAAAGCCATGTTGCGATCCTGTCTGATCCTGCTTGCGGTCCTGACCGTCTTGCCAGCCCTCGCCGAAGGGCGGCGGCTCAGCCATTGCATCGCCATCGCCGATGCCGCGCCCGGCCTGCGGTTCCTGCACCCTGCCGGTTTCGGCACGCCGCTCGGCGAGAACACGGTGCGGCTGACCTTCGTTTCTCACGCGACCTTTCTGCTCGAGACCCCGGGCGGTCTGGTGGCGGCCACCGACTATACCGGCTATCTCGGCCCGACCCCGGTCACGCCCGATCTGGTGACAATGAACAATGCCCACGAGACCCATTTCACCGCCTTTCCCGATCCCGCCATCCCACATGTTCTCGAGGGCTGGGCCAGGGGCGGAGAGGCCGCCGATCATCATCTCGATCTGGGCGAGATGCTGGTGCGCAATGTGCCCACGGACATTCGCGGTCATGACAGCGCGGCCGTGCGGCCCGACGGCAATTCGATTTTCGTCTTCGAGGTGGCGGGGCTCTGCATCGGGCATCTGGGCCATCTGCACCATATCCCGGACGAGGCGCAATTCGCAGCCCTCGGGCGGCTCGACGTGGTGATGGCTCCGGTCGACGGGCGGCTGACGCTGGATCTGCCCTCGATGATCGCTGTGCTGACCCGGCTGAAAAGCGCGGTCGTGATCCCGATGCACTGGTTCGGCCCCCGGACGCTCGAGCGCTTTCTCGCCGGCATGTCGGATGATTTCGAGATGCGCCGGCCGGGCTCATCCTCTCTCGAGGTCTCGCTCCGGACGCTGCCCTCCCGCCCGACCGTCGTGGTGCTGGAGCCGCTCTCTGACTGAGCCGTCCGGCGACATGTCCGACTGGCTTGCCAGCGGGCGCCCGGCCATGCTTCACCGGTGAGGAAAGGAGCGCCCATGCTGAACCCCGTCACCGATGCCTTTGCCGCCGATCTGCGCGCGCGGCTGCCCGCAGCCGTCTTTCGCGAACTGACGCCCGCCTATCTGGAAGAGCCGCGCGGCCGGTTCCGGGGGCAGGGGCGGCTTCTGCTGGCGCCCGGCCGGGTCGAGGAGGCGGCCGAGATCCTGCGCGCCTGTGCCGCCGCACGGGTCGGGATCGTGCCCTATGGCGGCGGCACCGGGCTCGTCGGCGGGCAGATCATGGAAACGGGGCCTGCCCCGGTCATTGTGACGCTGGAACGGATGCGGGCCATTCGCGCGGTCCATGCCGACGAGAATGTGCTGGTGGCCGAAGCGGGCTGCATCCTCGCCGAGGTGCAGGCGGCAGCCGAGGCGGCGGGGCGGCTGTTTCCGCTGTCTCTGGCCTCCGAGGGCTCGGCCCGGATCGGCGGGCTGCTGTCGACCAATGCGGGCGGGCTCAACGTGTTGCGCCATGGCAATGCGCGCGATCTGTGCCTCGGCATCGAGGCGGTGCTGCCCGATGGCTCGATCCTGAAGGGGCTCAAGCGGCTTCGGAAGGACAATACCGGCTATGACCTGCGGCATCTGCTGATCGGGGCCGAGGGCACGCTGGGGCTGATCACCGCGGCGGCCCTGAAGCTCGTGCCGCGGCCCGCAGCCACGGGGGCCGCGTTGCTGGCGGTGCGCGATCCGGCGGCGGCGCTGACGCTTCTGGCCATGGCGCGGGACCGGGTCGCCGAGGGGGTCTCGGCCTTCGAACTGATCCACCGAGCGGGTCTGGACTTTCTCGCCGAGACCCTGCCCGATCTGCGCCGCCCCTTCGCCGATCCGCCCGAGTGGATGGTGCTGATCGAGCTCGGGCTCGGCGCGGGGCAGGACCCGGGCGCGGCGCTGGAAGATCTCTTTGCCGCGGCCTTCGAGGCCGGGCTGGTCCCGGACGGGCTGGTCGCCCGATCCGAGGCGCAGCGCCAGGATTTCTGGGCAATGCGCGAGGCGATCCCGCTGGCCAATCGGCGGATCGGGGCCATCGCCTCGCATGATATCGCGCTGCCGCTCTCGGCGATCCCCGATTTCATCGCCACGGCCGGGCCGGCGCTGGCCCGGATCGGGCGCTTCCGGATCAACTGCTTCGGCCATCTCGGCGATGGCAACCTGCATTACAACGTCTTCCCGTTGCCCGGAGAAACCCGTGCCGATCACGAGGCGCGGCGGGAGGCCATCACCAGATGCGTTCACGATCTGGTGGCCCGGTTCGAAGGCTCGATCAGTGCCGAGCACGGGATCGGACGGCTCAAGGTGGCAGAGCTCGCGCATTATGGCGACCCGGCGCGGCTGGCGGCGATGCGGGCGATCAAGGCCGCGCTCGATCCTGTCGGCATCATGAATCCCGGCGCGGTGCTGCGGGCCTGATCCTGACCGAGGGCACGGATGGCGCGGTTGTGTCGTGGATATTTCCGCCAGGAAGACGCCGCTGTTCCCTTCTTCTTGGCAGAAATACCCCGGGGGTCCGGGGGCAGAGCCCCCGGCGCTGTCTTCAGGCGCCCGCGTATTCGCAGAGCGTGTGCACGTCCATGCCCATCTCTTCCAGCCGCTTGCGGCCGCCGAGTTCGGGCAGATCGACGATGAAGGCGCAGCCGATCACCTCTGCGCCGAGCCGTTCGCACAGCCTGATGCCCGCCTCGCATGTGCCGCCGGTGGCCAGAAGGTCGTCGACGATCAGCACCTTCTCGCCCGGGGCGAGCGCATCGTCATGGATCTCGACCACGGCCTCGCCATATTCGAGCTTGTATTCCTCGGCGATGGTCGCGGCGGGCAGCTTGCCCTTCTTGCGGATCGGAACGAAGCCCTTCGAGAGCTGGTGGGCGATGGCGCCGCCCAGGATGAAGCCGCGGGCCTCGAGGCCCACGACCTTGTCGATCTGCGCCCCGGCATAGGGGTTCAGCAGCTGGTCGATCGCCATCCGGAAACCGCGCGGATCGGCGAAAAGCGTGGTCACGTCGCGGAACATGATCCCCTCATGGGGGAAGTCGACGATAGTGCGGATGTAGTCCTTGACGCTGCTGCTGGCGATCATCCCGGGGGCCCTCTGCTTCAGATCCTTCGGGGCCCGCTTCTGGCGCAAGGCTTTGCCCCCCGCAAGGGCGTGGTTTGACGCAAGGGGGGGGCGTTCAGCCGCGCGAGGTCATGAAGGCGCGGTAGAACCGTTCGGAAATCCAGGAGAGATGCGGCTTGCGCCAGTCCATCCGGTCCCGTCTCAGCAGGCATTGTGCGACGTGAAGATTCATTTTCGAACTCCCTTTCTTTTTTTTCTTGTGGACCCGTCCCGGGTTGAGGTTAATGCATATGTATATACATCGCATAGGCAAAAGGCAACGGTGGGACGCGCAGGGCATGGGCAAGAAGGGCGGAAAGAAGGACAGCCAGCTGGTGCTTCGGCTCGACAAGGAGCAGCGCGACGAGTTCGTGGCGCTCTGCAAGACGCTCGATACCAGTGCCGCGCGCGAGATCCGGGCCTTCATCCGCAGCTTCGTCAAGCAGCATGGCGGCGAGGCCGGGAGCGGAAAGAAGAAATAGGAAGACGCCGAGGTCACGCGAACCTGGCGCCGGGGCGTCATCCAGCCCGGATTCTATGGGCAGAGGGTGGCGGGGATGTCCCGAACTGTCCCAGAGCGCGACCGGGCCTCTGCGCGCTGCCGTTGCCGGGCCGGGCGGACGCTCCGGAAACCGGTCGGGCGGATCGCGACCGCCGGAGCCGACCGCAAGGGCGGACCGGCGGACCCGGCCGTCCGGGCCGGATCCGTGCTTTCAGTGTCCGCTCAGCGGTCGAGCACGCGACCCGCAACCGCGTCGAGCCGGGCGATCAGGGCCGGGTCGCGTTTTTCGGGGGCGGTGATCAGCGCGTGATCCAGCGCGGTGTCGCAGCCCTTGTCGCAGGGTTTGTGGGCGCCCAGAAGCCGGGGCAGGCGGCTGACCATGCCGCGCGCCTTTTCGGCATTGCCGATCAGGGTCCGGACGATATCGGCCACCTCGACCGCATCGTGGTCGGGATGCCAGCAGTCGTAATCGGTGACCATGGCGATCGAGGCATAGCAGAGCTCGGCCTCGCGGGCGAGCTTGGCCTCGGGCATGTTGGTCATCCCGATCACGTCGCAGCCCCAGTTCTCGCGATAGAGCTTCGACTCGGCGAGCGTCGAGAATTGCGGCCCCTCCATCGCCAGATAGGTGCCGCCGTCATGCACGGTGATGCCCTCGTCGCGCGCGGCCTGCAGGCAGGCGGCCGACAGCTGGGCGCAGGTCGGATGCGCCATGCTCACATGCGCCACGCAGCCCTCGCCGAAGAAGCTCTTCTCGCGGGCGAAGGTGCGGTCGATGAACTGGTCGACCACCACGAATTCACCGGGCGCGAAATCCTCGCGGAACGAGCCGCAGGCCGAGACCGAGACGACATCGGTGGCGCCGATCCGCTTCAGCGCGTCGATATTGGCGCGGTAGGGCACGGTGGTCGGCGAATGCACATGTCCGCGGCCATGGCGCGGCAGGAAGGCCATCTTCATCCCGTCGAGCGTGCCGGTCAGGATCTCGTCCGAGGGCTTGCCCCAGGGCGTTTCCACTGCCTGCCAGCGCGCGTCTTCCAGCCCGTCAATGTCGTAGACGCCCGAGCCGCCGATCACCGCGATCATTCGTTCCATGTCATCCGTCCCTCTTGTTGGTTCTGGCATGCCGGCGCTCCTTTTAGGCGCCTCGTCGGGGAATGGAAACGGCGCCTGGGCGCGCAGGGGGGCAAAAAATGCCGCTGCCGGGCCCGGTTTTACGGCCGCTGCAGCGCGAAGATGTCGCGGATCGCGGCGTAATCGCGATAGCCCAGCCGGGCGAGCGGCCGGAAGCGGGTCACGTCGAAGCGCCCGTCGACCAGACAGTCCTCGCGCAGATGGATGCCGGTGACCTCGCCGAAGACCACGAGATTGGCCGCACCCGGCAGCACGACGATCTGGCTTAGCCGGCATTCGAGCGCGGCCGGGGCATCGGCGACCCGCGAACAGGCGATGGTCTCGCAGCGGGTGCGGCCGATCCCGGCCAGGGTAAATTCGTCCTCGCCGCGCGGGGCGGGGACCGAGGTCGCGTTCATGGCATCGGTCGCGGCCTCCTCGACGATGTTGACGCAGAAGACGCCGGTTTCACGGATATTGGCGACGCTGTCCTTGGTGCCGTCGCGGTCGGGCTTGACCGAGGTCGAGGCGAACATCACCTGCGGCGGCTCGTAGGCCACGGCATTGAAGAAGGAATAGGGGGCAAGGTTGTCCCGGCCCTCGCCGTCGCGGGTCGAGATCCAGCCGATCGGCCGCGGCGCGACGATGGCGCCGAACGGGTCATGCGGCAGGCCGTGGCCCTCTTCGGGACGATAGAACATGACATTCCTTTCTGCCATTTCCCCCGACATAACCTCGTGCTAGGGGCGGTTCCAGCAGGAAGGGAGAGCGGCGTGATCCGGGTGGCGGAAGAAACGGCCGGGGATTGGTGGGAAGTCGAGGCGCTTTACGATCTCTGCTTTGCGCCGGGCCGCACTGCGCTGTCTTCCTACCGTCTCAGGGACGGGGTGGCGCCGGTTGCCGGGCTCTGTCTGACCGCGCGCGATGCCGAGGGCATTCTGGCTGCCGCAATCCGGTACTGGCCGATCCGGGTCGGAGAGGCCGAAGCGCTGCTGCTTGGGCCGGTCGCCGTCCACCCCACGCGGCAGGGTGAGGGGCTGGGCGGGCTTCTGATCCGAAATTCGCTGGCCCGGGCCGAGGAGCTGGGCGTGGAACGGGTGATGCTGGTGGGCGATGCGCCCTATTATGCGCGCTTCGGTTTCTCGCGGCTGACCGGCGTCGAGATGCCACCGCCGACCAACCCCGACCGCGTGCTGGGGATAGAGCTGCGACCCGGCGCCTGGGCGGGCATCTGCGGTGCGGTGACCCGTGCTCAGACGGACGCGCAGACGGGCGGGCAGACCGGCGGGCAGGGGGACGAACCGCCGTCCGGCTGAGTGGGCCATCTCTTCCGGCATGCTGGCACCCGGCGCGCCGCAGCGTCCTTTCTCGCGGCATTGGGCGAGGCCGGGCGGGATCGTAGCCCTGCGATTCGGCGAGAGAGGACGGATCGCGGGCGGGCGGCGCCTTTCCGGGGCAGCCCCCGGAATTTCTATGTCTTTGAAGAACGGCCCGAATTCAGATTTTCCGGGTAAAAGTCCATGTTCTGTGTTAACCATGGGTTGTGGGTGATTTAGTTCACACAATTCAGGGAGGATGTTTTGATGAAGGTTTTTCTCGTTGCCTCTGCGCTGGTTCTTTCCGCGACGGCCGCATCTGCTGCCGATCCGAGCAGCTTCCAGAACACCTGCTCCAATATCTGGTTCCACTATACCGATGACGGCGGTGCTGAAATCGTCGCGACCTGCCTGACCGCCGATGGCATGCCGAAAGAGACCTCGATCGCCATGCCGGGTATCGGGAACAAGGACGGATCGCTGGTCATGGAGGGCGGCAGCGCGAGCTTTCAGAAAAGCTGCGGCAGCATCATGCTTCACCCGTCCATCGATGGGGTGGAGCTGACCGCGTCTTGCCGCAAGGTCGACGGCTCCTTCGAGGATGCGTCGATTTCGATCGACGGAATCAGCAACGAAAACGGGACCCTGTCGAACTGAGGCCGGGCCGGACATCCAAGGCGGGCAGTCCGGAGGGCTGCCCGTTTTTCTGCCTGGCTGCCGGATCCGCGGATCGCTTGCCGCGCCGGGCGCTGCCGGAGGGTCAGTCGCGCCGCCGCAGCCAGTCGATGATGGCCGGGCGCACCGACTGGGCGCCGCTGGCCCGGGCGGTGTCGATCACGGCGCGGGCCTCGGCGAGATTGCTGCGGCGGAGCATGTGCTTGACCGGGCCGATCGAGGCCGGGCGCATCGACAGGCAACGCAGACCGATGGCCGCGAAACACAGCGCCTCGACCGGGCGGCCCGCATCCTCGCCGCAAAAGGACAGCGGCGTGCCGGTATCCTCGCAGCGTTTCACGATCTGCTCGAGGAAGCTCAGAAAGCTGACATTCAGCGTGTCATAGCGCCGCCGGACGCGTTCGTTTTCGCGATCCGCGGCGAAGAAGAACTGTTTCAGGTCATTGCCGCCGATCGAGATGAAATCGGCTTCCTCGTAGAATTGCCGGGGCGAGAACGCCATCGAGGGGGTTTCCAGCATCGCGCCGATCTCGACCCGTTCGGGCAGGGGCCGGCCCAGCCGTCCCTCGCGGTCGATCTCGCGCAGCAGGTGGTCGCGCGCGGCGCGGAATTCGTCGAGCTGCGCCACGAATGGGAACATCACCGAAAGCGGCCGGCCATTGGCGGCCCGGATCAGCGCCTGAAGCTGCATCCGGAGCACGCCGGGCCGGTCGAGCCCGACCCGGATCGCGCGCCAGCCGAGGGCGGGGTTCGGCTCGTCCTGCGGCTTCATGTAGGACAAGACCTTGTCCGAGCCGATATCGAGCGTGCGGAAGACGACGCGGCGGCCTTCGGCTGCGTCCATCACCCGGGCATAGAGCGCGGCGACCTCGCTGCGTTTCGGCACCTTGGAGCGTACGAGGAACTGCAGTTCGGTGCGAAACAGGCCCACGCCCTCGGCGCCCGAGCTTTCCAGCGAGGGCAGGTCGGCCATCAGGCCCGCATTCATGTGCAGCGCGATCCGCTGGCCGCAAAGCGTCAGCGCCGGTTCCTTGCGGATCGTGGCATAGCGCTGCTGCGCCTTGGCCTGCATCGCGATCTTGTCGTTGAAGGCGGTCGCGACGGTCTCTTCGGGGCGCAGATGCACGATGCCCTGCTCGGCATCTACAAGGATCGGGTCCCCGTTCAGCGCCTCGGTCGTGATCCGCCGGGCATTGACGATCAGCGGGATTGCCAGCGCCCGCGCGACCACCGCGGCATGGCTGCCGACCGAGCCTTCCTCGAGCACGATGCCGCGCAGGCTCCGGCCGTAATCCAGAAGCTCTCCGGGGCCGATATTGCGCGCGATCAGGATCGGGTCCGAGGGGCGCTCGGCGCCGGTATGCTCGCCCTGGCCGGTCAGGATGCGCAGCAGCCGGTTCGACAGGTCGTCGAGATCGTGCAGACGCTCGCGCAGATAGGGGTCGGGTACGGTCTGCATGCGCGCGCGTGCTGCGGATTGTTCCTTCTCCACCGCCGCCTCGGCCGAGAGACCACGGGCGATGTCCTCTTCCATCCGGCGCTTCCAGCCGCGCGAATTGGCGAACATCCGGTAGGCTTCCAGCACCTGAAGCTGATCCTTGTCGCCGCCCGGCGCTGCGCTCAGCATCTCGTCGACGGTGACGCGCAACCGGTCGACGGCCTCGCCCAGCCGCTGCATCTCGGTCTCGTAATCGTCGGCGATGGGGTTTGTCACGACCACGCGCGGTTCGTGCAGCCAGACATGGCCGACCGCCACCCCTTCCTGGCCGACAGTGCCCTGAAACATCACCGGCCGCTGGTGCAGCGCGGCCAGCGCCTCGCCTTCGCCGACAAAGGCGCCAAGCTCGGTCATCTCGGCCAGCACCATGGCCACGACCTCGAGCGCGTATAGCTCGTCATCGGAATACTGCCGCGCGTCCCGGGACTGCACGACCAGCACGCCCAGCCGTTCGCCCAGGCGCTGGATCGGCACGCCGAGGAAGGCCGAGAAGATCTCTTCGCCGGTCTCGGGCATGTAGCGGAAGCCGCGTTCCTGCGGAGCGTTGCCGGAATTGATCGGATGCGCGGTCTTGGCGACGCGACCGACCAGCCCCTCGCCGACCCGCAGCCGGGTCTTGTGAACCGATTCCGGGTTCAGACCCTCGGTTGCACAAAGCTCCAGCGTATCGGCATCGCGAAACAGATAGACCGAGCAGACATGGGTGCCCATCTGCTCGGCGATCAGGGTCGTGATACGATCCAGCCGCTCCTGACCCGCCGCCGGCTCGGCGAGGGTCTCGCGCAAGCTGACAAGCAGCTTGCGGCTTGCACTCTCAGTCGGGTCGGGCATTTGCCCCCGTATCAGGCTGCGTTTTCCAATCCGAACGCATCATGGAGGGCTTGCACGGCAAGTTCCATATATTTCCGGTCGATCAGAACGGAAATTTTGATCTCGGAAGTTGTAATGACGCGTATGTTGATCCCTTCAGCGGCGAGTGCCTCGAACATGGTCGAGGCGACGCCGGCATGGCTGCGCATGCCGATCCCCACGACCGAGACCTTGGACACATCGGTATCGGCCACGACCTGGCGAAAATTGACCTCGCCCGCCTCCATGGCCTTTTCCATCGCCTCGCGGGCGCGCGGAACCTGGTTGACCGGACAGGAGAAGGTCATGTCGGTGCGACCCTCTTCCGAGATGTTCTGCACGATCATGTCGACATTGACCCCGGCCTTGGCCAGCGGCCCGAAGATGGCGGCGGCGATGCCGGGTCGGTCGGCCACCGAAATCAGCGTGACCTTGGCTTCGTCGCGCGAATAGGCGACGCCGGAGACGACGTTCTGTTCCACAATATCCTCCTCGTCGCAGACGAGCGTGCCCGAGGTCTCGTCAGTGTCTTCGAAACTCGACAGGACCCGCAATTTCACCTTGTAGCGCATCGCCAGCTCGACCGAACGGGTCTGCAGCACCTTGGCGCCGAGACTGGCAAGTTCCAGCATCTCCTCGAAGGCGATGCGGTCGAGCTTGCGCGCCTTGTCCTCGATCCGCGGGTCGGTGGTATAGACCCCGTCCACATCGGTATAGATGTCGCAGCGCTCGGCCCCGAAGGCGGCGGCGAAGGCGACGGCGGTGGTGTCCGAGCCGCCCCGGCCCAGCGTGGTGATCCGGCCCTCGGGGCTGATGCCCTGGAAACCCGCGACCACGGCGACGCGCATGCCTTCGCCGAATTTCTGGTCGATATTGGCGCGCGGGATATCGACGATTCGCGCCGCGGAATGCGCCGAGCTGGTTTTCAGCGGCACCTGCCAGCCTTGCCAGCTGCGCGCGGGCACGCCCATTTCCTGCAGCGTCAGCGCCATAAGCCCGGCGGTCACATTCTCGCCCGAGCTGACCACGGCGTCATATTCGCGTGCATCGAACAGCGGCGAGGTCTGTTCGACCCAGCCCACCAGCTCGTTCGTCTTGCCGGACATCGCCGAGACCACGACGATGACGTCATAGCCCCGCTCGACCTCGCGCCTGACCTTCTCGGCGGCATTCGAGATGCGCGCCAGATCGGCCACCGAGGTGCCCCCGAATTTCATTACCAGAACCGGCATCTTTGCCCGTCTCGTCCCCGCGCTTTCGTTTCGGGGATGCCTTATGGGATGGCGCGGCAGAGGGCAAGTTCAATAGGGAGGCGCTTGCCTCTCGGCGGCCCCGGTCGCGTCGGGATCGCTGTCGCCTTCGACGCGCGGCCCCATGGGGAAGCCGCCCGCTGCGAGGCTCAGGACCCTTCCGCGATGCGGGGATGTCGATCCGGGGCCGCGACCGTCCTGAAGCCTCGGCCATGAAGGCCAGGTTTCCCTCTGGTGTCGGCGATCCGGGCCGCAGGGGCGGCGCGTCTTCAGGTCCTCTTGCGTCAGTTTCTCTTGCGACCGGGCAGGAAGGGCAGGGGGGCGACGGGGATGCCGTCCTCGATCAGCCGGATCGCCTCGTCGGGGCGGGCTTCGCCATGTATCGGACGGTCGGGGCGGAGCCCGGCATGAATGTCGCGTGCCTCCTGGGCGAATCGCAGGCCGACATGTTCGGAGGTCTCCTCGATCCGTTTGCGCAGTGCCGTCAGCGCCTGTTCGGCCGGGCTCGCGGGGGCTGAAAGCGGGCGCTCGGCCGGGGGAGTGTTCTGTCCGGGGCCGTCCTCCGGCGTCGGCGCGCCGGAGCCTGCGGGCCGGTCGGTCGCGACGCTCGGGGCCATCAGCGCCTTCGAGACGTTGCGGCTGCCGCAATGGCTGCAGGCGACATGGCCACCCTTCAGGAGCGTGTCGAAGGCAGAGGCCGACTGGAACCAGCTGTCGAAGCGGTGCCCTTCGGCACAGGTAAGCGCATAGCGGATCATTCGAAAATCCTGTGGCAGGACCGGGAGATACCTAAGCTCCGGAGTCGTTCCCCATCATTGCCAGAAGATGAGCGCCGCTGCGAGGAGGATTGCGCAGAAAAGGTTTCCGGGCAGCGATCGTCTCGGGCTGACAAATCGTATCTGCTGGCAACAGGGCGCCAATCCTTCCATCGGCCCGACATGATCGGGATGAGATCCCGGCATTTGTCCCGCCGCTTGTCGTCTCTCATGTCCTTCCGGTGCTCCATCCTCCCGGGAATGAAGGTCTATATCTTCCATGTCTTTCAGGATCTCCCGGTGGCGATACCTGTCATGCCCCGGTCTGCCAACCCGCCAATCGGCCCGTTGCAGACCGCTCGGAAGCGCTGCTGGACCCGCGTCATTCCGCGCCCGGTCTCGGGCCGCAGACGGATGCAGGATCCGTCACTCGGCCAGAGCCGCCCCGTCTTCGGCTGCTTGTGCGGCACCTCAAACCGCCAGATCCGCTCGACGCGCTTCACGTTCACGGGCCTCCCGGCATCCAGCAGCATGGCCGCGATCCGGAGATCGCCGTAGCGCCCATCGCGATGATATCTGCAGTCAGTGCGTCGTCGTCAGCCCGGCCTTGCGCCACTTTGCCCTGGTTGGGCCGATGCCGGCCGGGCACCCGACAGGCTGAAATTCTGCCGGACATGCGCGACGCAGGCCAGGCGGCTGGCGGGGCTCAGACGTTTCCCGGGGCGGCCTCTCTCAGGATCAGTTTTCCGGACGTGAGATCAGAAACTGCCTTGCGAAGCCGCTCGTCCTCCTTCTCGAGCTCGTCCAGAGGCTTCACCTGGCCGGTCTTCAACCCGCCGAACGCCTTGCGCCACAGGGAGCAGGTGACCCGCGTCACCCCGGTCGACCGCAGGGCCTCCGCCACCGGGCGAGCCTGCGATAGCGGCACGTCGACCCGCCGGGGCTTCGCGACGATCTCCTCCCGCTTGTGACTCTTCTGTTCCATTCCTCCATCCGGCTCGCAAGCCCACTTCAGAGAGAACCAGGTCTCCGTGGGCAGACCATGATGCCCTGCCGCTTTTCCGGTTCCTGGGCGAAAGGGAATGGTTGAAAAACAGAATGTGACCTTGAAGGTTAGGATCTCGTCCAACCTTTGCTCAGTCCCTTTTTACAGGGATCAGAACCTCGTTGCGGCGATGGGAGGGCAACGTCCAGGGCGGGTTATATCCTGCAACCTCGGCCGGCCCCGCCGGAGTCAGGTCCTTGCTCGCAATCCAGTTGCGCAGGCGGGTTTCTTCGGCAGAAGCTCTTTTGCTCATCGAACCAGAGTAGCGCACTACCGCAACCCTGCGCGGCGGGATCGTGGCCAGAGAGACACGCGGGTCGGTCGGCGCGGGCGCGGTGTCCAGCGTCAGCGAGTCGGGCAAGATAAAGACCATCTCGCGCGAAGCTTCCTGAGTCTGCAGGACCGGCACGGTCATGGCAATCTTGGCCCTATTGGCGGTGTCGGTATTCAGGACGGGTGCGGTCATGGCGATTTCACGTGCGCCGCTGTTGGCGCCCGAGATGTAATCGAATAGACGACCGAAGGCGGCGCGGGAGCCGTCGTTGACTGTTGACCTGACGACCACGAGTTCGCCGTAATCGCGCAGTTCGAACGGTGGTTCGGCAAGGGCCAGGCTGTAGTCGGGTTCCGGCGCTGCCGCACTTCCGAGAATGGAGCAGGCGGTGACGCTCAGGAGGCCGGCAAAGGCGGTGATCGCTTTTGTGGCGCGGGACAACATACTTAACTCCTTGCATTTCAAGGGCCGCAACGGCTTGTCCGACGGTCCACCTGTTTCTCAGTCCTGCAAGCGCAACATGATCATCACGCCAGCCCAAGCGGAAAAGCCCGTAAGAACCGCGCCCCAGATCGTGTCCGTGGCGACCATCGTCCAGGACCAGTCTTTCATGATCGACATCGAGGTGAATTCATAGGTGCCATAGGCCATCGCCCCGAGCACGGCCCCGTGCAGTGCCGCCCGCTTCGGCACTGCATCGCGCAATGCAGGTGCCGCGACGAGGAACACGAGCCCCGCCACGTAGGCCAGATAGAACAGGCCTGCCGGGGCCATCATCGGGCTGTCGCGCATCGCATCCCCGATATGGCGGGTAAAGAGCGGCTTCATCATGAGGGTCAACATGACGGCATCGATGAAAAGGAAAAGAACGGCGGTGATGGCGTAAAGTTTCATTCGAGCTCCATGCGTGAGTTCGAGCCATTAGATAGCGCCAAAGATCCCGTTGCCTATGACTGCGAGCTGTTCCGCGTGAAATTGCGTTACCGGCCGGGCGGCCAATGTCCGCGGTGTTCGCTCGGTTGTGACCCGCGCTTCAGCTCGGTTGGGATCTGCCTGCTGCTCAATGCCGCCGCCCATGACCGGCTCGACGGCGTGGTCTTCGAGAACCTGCCCTGGCAGGACGAGCTGTCCCGCTATGACGGGCCGCAGGCGCTGTTCTATCTCGATCCGCCCTATTGAGGCGGCGAGGACGATTACGGCAAGGGCCTCTTCGACCGCGACCAGTTTGCCGAGCTGGCCGAGCGCCTCGACCGGATCAAGGGCGCCTTCGTGCTGTCGATCAACGACCGACCCGAGATCCGCGATCTGTTCGCGGCCTTCCGGATCGAGGAGGTGCAGCTGACTTACTCGGTCTCGAAGAGCGGCGCGACTGCGGCCCGGGAGTTGTGAGCTGGCCCCCGGATCCCGGACTGGGTTGAGTTTCACTATGCGGCCATCAAGGTGGCCATGTCGATCCTTGCCTGTTCGGGCGTGCGGGACGCGGCACCGTGCCGACCGGCCAGCGCGCACGATAGGCGTCGATCTCATCGGGCGTCCATGGCGGGCGTCCGGCGGTCTTGCGCCTCTTCGGCGCGCGGACACCGACAGTCGGATCGAGATCGAGCAGCGCCGCAGCCATGCCATGGGCTGCCAGAAACCGTGACCTGCGCCCCGGTGGTCCCTCGTTCCTAACGATAGTCCCTGGGGGTGATGGTGGTCGGTTTCAAGTTGGGCACCGCCGGCGGTGGCCATGACACGCGCCGCTGCCATACCGCCATCCCCGCGCCTGAGGCCACGCCGATCATTCCGATCCGCAAAATCGGCCGCCTTTGGAAAGACGATAGCCCAGCGGCACGCGCCCACAACGAGACACGAAGTGCCACCCGAAATTACGGCCGGGCGTTCTGGACGCGCAAGACCGGAGCCCACGCCCGCAGCCGGATCGAGACGAGAAGGCGCGGCCTGAAATCCTTCGGCAAACGCATCATGGCCAGAGATCCAGAGCGCCAGATCTCCGAAATCCAGATCAGCATCTCACTCATGAACCGCGTCAACGCTTTCGACGCCGCCGAGATCCTTCGCGTGACATGAGGTCAGCCGGGTGAAGGGCAGTCATGTCTGAGGCGCGACCTGCGCAACAACGCCCCACCGGTCCGTCAATTTCCAAAGGGCAGGCAAACGCTTCCGTCCGGATCGGTCAGCCTTACGCGATGCGATCTTCACGATATCTCCACGAAATCTCGGCGGTTCGTCCACCGTCCGATGCGATTTGCCCGCAGTGTGACATCGACTGGACGATACATGACGCGCCGAAATCTACTGATCCTCTGCTTTCTCGGGCTGATGGCCGGGACGCTGACCCTGTTCCAGTTCGGAGACCGCACCGATGCGGCTCCTGAGGAAAATGCGGTGGGGGCCGCGGTCCGGTTGACCACCCGGACGATCCGGCCCGAGCCGATCGTCCTCGAGGCCGAGCATTCCGGCCGGGTCGCGGCGTTTCGGCGGGTCGAGATCAGGCCGCAGGTCGGCGGCCTGATCCTGGAACGGCTGGTGGAAGAAGGCGCCCGGGTTTCGGCCGGGCAGATCCTGTTCCGCATCGATCCGGCGCCGCTGAAGGCCGATCTCGTCATGGCGGAGGCCGCCCTCGCGCGCGCCGAAGCGGCCGAGGCCCATGCCCGCCGCGCGGCCGAGCGCTCGGATGCATTGCTTGCCAGGAAGGCCGTCAGCCGGGAAAGGAACGATACCGCCCATAACGATCTGCGGCTTGCTGTGGCAGGCGTCGCCGAGGCGCGCGCCCTGGTCGAGCGCAAGAGGCTGGATCTGGATTTCGCGACGCTGCGGGCGCCCATCGACGGCCATGTGACGGCGGATCTGGCCGATGCCGGCGCGCTGGCATCGGCCGGGGCCGACAAGCCGCTGGCGGTGGTGCAGGATCTCGGGAAGGTCTTTGTCGACATGCGCCTGCCGGCCGGGGAACTGGATGCCATCCTGAGGGCTGCAAGGGAGGGGCTGGGACCGGTCCGGATCCTGGCGGATCGCGAGGGCGCAGAGCCCGTGACGGGGGTGGTCAAATTCACGGATCTGATCGTAGATCCGGGGACCGGCTATGTCACCATCCGCATCGAGGCCGCAAATCCCGACCTCGCCCTGCTGCCCGGGATGTTCGTGCGCGCACGCCTGCCGCGCGGAAGGCTGCCTGACGCGCTGCTGGTGCCCGAGGAGGCCGTTCTGCGTACCGGCGGCGGCAGGACGCAGCTTGTCGTCGTCTCGCCCGAGGGGGAGGCGATGCGCCGCGACGTGGGGCTTGGGGACCGGGTCGGCACCCGCTTCATCGTCACATCGGGACTGATGCCCGGCGAGGTCGTGGCGATCCGCGGGCAGGACCGCGTGCCCGAGGGCCGCGCGGTATCGGTCGACGCCAGCCCCGCCGAGGCTCCATCTTCACATCCCCAATTCTGAGAGACGGGCGCAATGCCGCAATTCTTCATCCTCCGCCCGGTCTTCGCCTGGGTCATCGCGATCTTCATCGCGCTGGCCGGGATCGTCGCGATCCCGCAACTGCCGGTCGCGCGGTTTCCCGATATCGCGCCGCCCAGCGTCAGCATCTTCACCACCTATGCCGGGGCCGACGCCCAGACCGTCAGCAACAGCGTGGTCAGCCCGATCGAGAAGGAACTCTCCAGCGTCAAGAACGTGCTGTATTACGAATCGAGCGTGGATTCGACCGGCGGCGCGAGCATCTCGGTCACCTTCAAGCCGGGCACGAACCCGGAGATGGCCCAGGTGGAGGTGCAGAACCGGCTGAAGAATGCCGAGGCGCTGCTGCCCGACCCCGTGCGCCGCGCCGGTCTCGGGGTCGAGGCGGCGGAGTCGGGCTTTCTGATGGTCGTCACGCTGAGGTCGCGGACTGGGGCCACCGACGAGCTGAGCCTGGGCGATTACCTGTCCCGCAACCTGGCCGAAGAGCTGAAACGTGTCCCCGGTGTCGGGCGCGTGCAGCAATTCGGCTCGGAACGCGCGATGCGGGTCTGGGTCGATCCGGCGAAGCTCTCGGCCCATGGCCTGAGCATGGCCGATGTGACCGAGGCGATCGCGCGCGAAAACGCGCAGGCCACGCCCGGCCGGGTGGGCGATGAACCGACGGTGCCGGGCACCCGGGTTTCGACCCCGCTCACCATCCAGGGCCAGATGAGCACGCCCGAGGCCTTTGCCGGGATCACGCTGCGCGCCAATGCCGACGGCGCGCGCCTCGTTCTGGGCGATGTCGCGCGGCTGGAGCTGGGCGCGCAGACCATGGCCTTCAGCGTCAGCAGCAATGGCAAGGGGGCCGCCGCTGCCGCCATCCAGATGTCCCCCGGCGCCAATGCCGTCCGCACCTCGGCCGCGATCGAAAAGCGGCTGGCCGAGCTGCGCCTCGCCATGCCCGAGGATATCGAGGTTTCGATCTCCTACAACACCGCGCCATTCGTGAAGGTCTCGATCACCAAGGTGATCCACACGTTGATCGAGGCAATGGTTCTGGTCTTCCTGGTGATCCTGCTGTTCCTGCAGAAGGTCCGCTATACGCTGATCCCGACCATCGTCGCGCCTGTGGCGCTTCTGGGTACCTTTGCGGTGATGTGGCTGGCGGGCTATTCGATCAACGTGCTGACGATGTTCGGCATGGTTCTCGCCATCGGCATCATCGTCGACGATGCCATCGTGGTGGTCGAGAATGTCGAACGCATCATGGCGCGGCAGGGCCTCTCGCCCCGGGCCGCGACACAACAGGCGATGCGCGAGATCTCGGGCGCGATCGTCGGCATCACGCTGGTCCTGTCGGCCGTCTTCATCCCTATGGGGCTGGCCGGGGGCTCGGTCGGCGCGATCTACCGCCAGTTCACGCTGTCGATGGCGGTGTCGATCCTGTTCTCGGCCTTTCTCGCGCTGACTCTGACGCCGGCGCTTTGCGCCACGCTGCTGCGCCCGGTGGAAGGGCATGGCAACGGGCGCGGCTTCTTCGGATGGTTCAACCGCCGCTTCGACGCGCTGACCCGGCGCTATACCGGCTGGGTCGGGTGGACCCTGCGGCGCGGCGGGCGGATGCTGGTGATCTATGCGGTGCTCATCGGAGTGATGTGGGCGGGCTTCACGAGACTTCCTACCTCGTTCGTTCCCGACGAGGATCAGGGCAGCTTCATGGCCATGTTCGAGCTTCCCGCAGGCGCCACGGCCGAGCGCACCCGTGCCGTGATCGCCGCCTATGAGGCCCATACCGCGACCCGCCCCGACATCACCGAGAATACCGTGATCCTCGGCTTCGGCTTCTCGGGCTCGGGCCCGAATGCCGCGCAGGCCTTCACCAGTATGAAGGACTGGAGCCTGCGCAAGACCAGCGTGGATGAGGAGATCGCCGCCGCCGAGGCCGCCATGGCCGATATCCCCGAAGGGATGGCCATGATCATGAAGCCCCCGGCGATCGAATCCCTCGGCACCACCTCGGGCTTTTCGTTGCGGCTCGAGGATCGCGCCAATGCGGGCCCGGCCGCGTTGAAAGCGGCAGAAGATCAACTGATCGCCCTGGCCGAGGCCAGCCCTCTGCTGACGGGGGTGATGAGCGAGGGCCTGCCCGACGGCATGAGCATCGTGCTGAAGATCGACCGGGAGAAGGCCCAGGCATTCGGGTTGCGGTTCGACACGATCAGCGAGACGATCTCGACCGCCATCGGGTCGACCTATGTGAACGACTTCCCCAACCAGGGGCGCATGCAGCAGGTGATCGTGCAGGCGGATGCCACGGCCCGGATGCATGTCGAGGACGTGTTGCGGCTGGAGATGCGCAATCTCGACGGCGGCATGGTGCCGCTCTCCGAGGTGGTCACCCCGGTCTGGGAAAACACTCCGCTGCAACTGGATCGCTATAACGGCTATCCGGCGGCGCGGATCTCGGGCGAGGCGGCAAGCGGTGTGTCGAGCGGCGCGGCCATGGTCGAGATGGAGCGGCTGGCAAAGGCGCTGCCGCAGGGCTTTGCGGTGGAATGGACCGGGCAATCGCTGCAGGAACGGCAATCGGCCGATCAGGCCTCGATATTGCTCGCGGCCTCGATGCTGGTGGTGTTTCTGGTGCTGGCAGCCCTTTACGAAAGCTGGTCGGTGCCGTTTGCGGTGATACTGGTCGTGCCGCTGGGTCTTCTCGGGGCGGTGACCGCGGTGCTGCTGCGGGGCGCGGATAATGACGTGTTCTTCAAGGTGGGCCTTGTCACCATCATCGGATTGTCCGCCAAGAACGCGATCCTGATGGTCGAATATGCCCGCCATCTGCGCGAGCAGCAGGGCATGGGGCTGCATCGCGCGATCCTGCAGGCCGCGCGCCTGCGCCTGCGGCCGATCCTGATGACCTCGCTGGCCTTCATCCTGGGCGTCGTGCCGCTGATGCTGGCACAGGGGGCAGGTTCGGAGATCCAGAATGCCATCGGCACGGGCGTCTTCGGCGGTATGGTCTCGGCGACGGTGCTGGCGGTTTTCTTCGTGCCGGTGCTTTATGTCACGGTCAGCCGCCTGACGCGGAGGACGCCACAGGACACGATGCGAAAGGCCGCGCCATGACCGATGCCCTGATCCTGATCGTCGAGGACGAGCCCGAGATCGCCGAGATCCTCGAGAGCTACTTCGCGCGCGAGGGCTTTCGCGTGATCTGTGCGCGCGATGGCGCGACGGGCCTCGCTCATCACCAGCGCCTGCGCCCCGATCTGGTGGTTCTCGACATCAAGCTGCCGGGGCAGGACGGCTACGAGGTGCTGGCCGCGATCCGGCGCCGGGGCGAGACACCGGTCATCATGGTCACGGCCCTGGCCGAGGATCTGGACAAGTTGCAGGCGCTGCGGATCGGGGCCGACGACTATGTCGTCAAGCCCTTCAACCCGCTTGAAGTGGTGGCCCGCGCCCGCGCCGTGTTGCGCCGGACGATGGGGCGGGGGCCCGATCACCTGCTGCGCGTGGGGCCCCTGACGGTCGATCCGCAGGCCTATCGCGCCGTGCTCGACAATGATGCGGGGCCCGCCGCGCTGGAGCTGACCCCGACCGAGTACCGCATCCTCGCCCATATGGCGCGCTTTCCGGGGCGGGCGTTCAGCCGGGCCGATCTGGTCGATGCCTGCCTGCCCGAGGGGTCCGCGCTCGATCGCACCGTCGACAGCCATGTCAGCAATCTGCGCCGCAAGCTCGCGGCGGCGGGCGCGGAAGGCATGCTCGAGGGCGTGCGCGGGGTCGGCTACCGTCTGGACGCGCCGCATGTCCGGTAATCTGAACGCACGGATCACC
Source organism: Rhodovulum sp. HP10 (assembly GCF_047553435.1). Classification (NCBI taxonomy): domain Bacteria; kingdom Pseudomonadati; phylum Pseudomonadota; class Alphaproteobacteria; order Rhodobacterales; family Paracoccaceae; genus Rhodovulum; species Rhodovulum sp. HP10. The sequence continues at coordinate 234,202 of NZ_CP180201.1, read as the reverse complement.
AAGACGATGGTCGCGCTGACGCTGGTCGCGGCGTTTGTCGTCTGTCTGGGGATGATGGCCTATTTCCTGTTCATCTACGACTGGATCTATCCCGAAAGCGACGAGCTTGCCGGTTGGCGGACGGCCGACACCGTCATGGTCCTGCTGCTTCTGGCCTTCGGGTTGCTGACCGCCTCGGGGATCGGCTGGCGGCTGGCCTGGCGGATCGTCGAGCCGCTGAAATCGGTGGCGGCCGCCGCACGGCGGATCGCGACCGGCGATTTCTCGGCACGGGCCGCGCTGCCGGCCGGCAGCTTCCGCGAAGCGGCGGACCTGCTGGCGGATTTCAACACCATGGCCGAGCGTCTGGAACGCGCCGAGGCCGAGCTTGCCTATTCCAATTCGGCCATCGCGCATGAGCTGCGCACGCCGCTGACCATTCTGCGCGGCCGCCTGCAGGGGATGTCGGATGGCGTCTTCGATCCGACGCCCGAGCTCTATGCGCGGCTGATCGCGCATGTCGATCATCTCTCGGCCATCGTCGAGGAGCTGCGCACGCTGGCGCTCAGCACCGCGGGACAGCTGGAGCTGACCTGTGATCCGCTCGATCTGGCCGAGGAGGTCGGGGCCGCGCTGAACGGACTGGAGGCGGAACTGGCCGCGGCCGGCATCACCCTGACCCGCGCACTTGCCCCGGCCCGGATCCAGGCCGACCGGACCCGGCTGCGCCAGGCCTGCGTCACGGTGCTGGAGAACTGCCGCCGCTATGCGCCGCAGAGCCATGTCCATGTCGAGACCCGCACCGAGGGCGATGAGGTGGTCTTTCGCTGTTCCGATACCGGGCCGGGCCTGTCCGCCGAGGATCAGGCCCGTGCCTTCGAGCGGTTCTGGCGGGCGGAAGCCTCGCGCGGGCGCAGCCTGGGCGGCTCGGGCCTCGGCCTGCCCATCCTGCGCGCGATTGCCCGCGCCCATGGCGGCGAGGCGCGGATCGTCCCGCATCCGCCGCCGGGGCTGACCGTGGAACTCCGCCTGCCGAAACGCGCCCAACCCGCCGGAAAGACCGATGACTGACGATCCCGAGACCTATGACGATCTGGCCGCGCGGCATGTGTCGATGCGGCGCATCCTGCGGCTCTTCGCCCCCTACCGGGCACGGATCGTGGCGGTGGTCGCCCTGATGATCCTTGCCTCGGCCATCGGGCTGGCCGGGCCGTTCCTGCTGCGCGCGATCATCGACATCGCCCTGCCGCAACAGGATCTTTCGCTGCTGGTCTGGCTGGCGGGCGGCATGATCGCGGCGGCGCTGGTCTCGGCCGGGATCGGCGCGCTTCAGATCGTTCTGAGTGCGCGCATCGGACAGGCGATCCTGCACGATCTGCGGGTCCGGCTTTACGCGCATCTGCAGACGCTGTCCTTGCGGTTCTTCACCGGCACCCGCACCGGCGAGGTGCAGTCCCGGATCGCGGGCGACATTGCCGGGCTGCAATCGCTGATGACCGAGACCGCGAACGAGCTTGGCCGCTCGCTCAGCGCGGTGGCGATGGCGGCGGTGGCGATCGTCATTCTGGACTGGCGGCTGGCCCTCTTCGTGCTGGTGATCGTGCCCCTGACCGTGCTGATCAGCGCCCGGGTCGCCCGGCTGCGCGAGGCCCTGACCTTCCAGCAGCAGGCCCGCGCGGCCGACATGTCGGCCGCGGTCGAGGAGACGCTGTCGGCGCCCGGCATCATCCTCGCCCGCACCATGGGGCGCGGTCCCTGGCTGACGCAGCGCTTTGCCCGCATCTCGCGCGATCTGGCGCAGCTCGAGGTCCGCTCGCATACGGCAGGCGAATGGCAGTGGTCGCTGATCGGCTTTGCACTCGCCACCCTGCCTGCCCTGACGCTGCTGGCGGGCGGGCTGTTGATGGAGGGCGCCAATCCGGCCAGCATCGGCACGCTGGTCGCGATGATCGCGCTTCAGGAACAGCTTCTGTGGCCCTTCGAGCAACTGCTCGAGGTCGGCCGCGACGCACGCAAGACCCGCGCCCTCTTTGCCCGCGTCTTCGAGTATCTGGACAAGCCGGTCGAGATCAGCGAACGCGCCGATCCGGTGACCATTCCCCGGTCCGCCATGCGCGGCGAGGTGCAGCTCGACCATGTCCGCTTTGCCTATGCCGAGGGGCGCGGCCCGGCGCTGAACGATGTGAGCCTGACCATCCCGGCGGGCAGCCATGTCGCCATCGTCGGCCCGACCGGCTCGGGCAAGACCACGCTGGGTTACCTTCTGGCGCGGCTTTACGATGTCGAGAGCGGCGCGATCCGCTTCGACGGGGTGGATCTGCGCGATCTGAGCCTTGCGACGCTGTCGCAGATGCTGGGGGTCGTGTCGCAGGAGCCCTATCTGCTTCATGCCTCGGTGACCGAGAACCTGCGCTTCGCCCGCCCCGAGGCGACCGAGGCCGAGATGATCGCGGCCGCGCGGGTGGCCCAGATCCATGACCATATCGCGGCCCTGCCCGAGGGCTATGCGACGCTCGTCGGCGAGGGCGGTTTCCGCTTCTCGGGCGGCGAGAAACAGCGCCTGGCGCTGGCCCGCACCATCCTGCGCGACCCGCCGGTCCTGCTGCTGGACGAGGCGACAAGCGCGCTCGATACCCGGACCGAACGCGCGATGTCCGAGGCCCTCGATGCGCTGTCCAGGGGCCGCACGACCATCACCATCGCGCATCGGCTCTCGACCGTCCGCGAGGCGGACCTGATCGTCGTCCTGCAGCACGGGCGGGTGGTCGAGACCGGCACCCATGCGGCGCTGGCGGCGAAAGGCGGTGTCTATGCCGGGCTTCTGAGCGGCGCGTGACCCCCCCGGGCGCGCCCCGGTCAGTGCTGGAAGGTCACGGCCCGACGCCCCTGAGCCAGCAGGAAATACACCAGGACCGCCAAGAGCCCCATCAGCAGGGCCGCAGTTGTCAGAAGCACCGAATGGGTCGCGGAAAACGCGGCCTTGCCGGCGGAGATCACCGCCGCCCCCTGATCGGCTTCCAGCTGCCGGGCGGCGATGTAGACATCGCCGATCGAGAGGGCCGCCTGATCGGCCAGCGCCTCCGGCACGCCCTCGGGCAGAACGAGATGGCGTCCGAACACCACCGACATGAAGACACCGAACAGCGTGATCCCCAGACCGCTGCCCAGCTCATATCCCGTCGCCTCGAGCGATCCCGCGGCCCCGGCCTCATGGGCCTCCGCCGCGCCCATGATCGCGACCGACGACGCGGTAAGCCCGATGCTCAGCGCCAGACCGAGGAGGACCAGAAGCACCGGCACGATCAGCCCGGGATCGTGGAAATCGGTGACGGCAAGGCCGCCAAGCGCTCCGGCCGAGATCGCCAGCGACAGGCAGGCCACCGGCCGCAGACCGAAGCGCTCCGACAACCAGCCCGCGACGGGCCCGCCAAGTGCCGCGGCCGCCATGATCGGGATCATGAAAACCCCGGCCTGCAGTGGTGTCTTGTCCAGGACATATTGCAGCTCCTGCGCCAGCGTCAGTTCGACCCCTGCCAGAGAGCCGCTGGCCACGATCGCCATGATGATCCCGGCCAGGATCGCCGGGCGCGCAAACAGCGACAGATCCAGCATCGGCTGCGCGCTGCGCAGCTGCAGGCGGACAAAGACCGACAAAAGCGCCCCGCCGAGGATCAGAACCGGCAGCACGAGCGCGACCGGCTGTTTGGCGCCGAACCCCGCCTTGATCGCATAGACGGTGGCGATCATTCCTAGGATCAGCAGCACCGCCTGGCCGATGGCCCAACGGCCGGGGGTGAGCACCTCATGGCGCGGCAACAGAAGCCAGCAGACGGGCAGGACGAGCAGCATGACCGGCACGTTTATCAGGAAGACCGAGCCCCACCAGAAATGCCCCAGCAACGCGCCGCCGATCAGCGGCCCCACGGCAGCCCCTGCCGCGCCTACGGTGCCCCAGAGCCCAAGGGCCAGACCGCGCTCGGCCGGATCGTCGAAGGTGCGGCGGATGACGCCGAGCACGCAGGGCATGATCATCGCTCCACCAAGCGCCAGCAGCATCCGTGCAACGATGAGCAGTCCGGGGGTTGGCGAGACGCTCGCCAGGGCCGAAGCAAGGCCGAAGATGGCCAGCCCCGTCAGCAGGATGCGCCTCGTGCCCACGCGATCGGCCAGAGTACCCATCGGCACCAGCAGCCCCGCCATCAGCAGCGGATAGATGTCGATGATCCACAAAACCTCGGTGTTGCTCGCCCCCAAGGCCTGGGTGAGCGTCGGCACCGCCACATGCAGGATCGTCATGTCCAGCACCACTGGCAGAAAGGCCAGCATCACCGCCAGCAGGACCAGCCAGCGTTTCGGATCGGGTCGGGGAAGGGACATGCATCACCTGAAATCGCGTTGCATCCGCCATATAAATACGTTCGTATGGATTGCAATCTTGCGGTGGCCGCATCGAGGAGGCTCATGGGCAGAAAACCGACGATCACCCGCGAGGGATTGCTCGACGTTGCCGAAGATCTCGTGCGCCGGCGCGGCGCCGGCGCATTGACCATCGGCGCGCTGGCGCAGGCGGCGGGCGTGTCGAAAGGCGGCGTGCAATATGCCTTCGCCAGCAAGGACGATCTCGTCCGCGCGCTTGTCGGGCGATGGACGGCCCAGTTCGACGCATTGCTGGAGGTCGGGCCCGATGCCGATCCGGTGACCTTCGCCCGGCGTTTTATCGCGGCGAACCGCGCGTCGGGAGAGGTCATGGATGCCAAGATGGCGGGGCTTCTCGTCAGCTATCTGGAAAACCCCGACAACCGGCAGGAAACACGCGATTGGTATCGCGATATCTTCGCCCGGCTTGACGGAACCTCGGCCGATGCACAGGCCGCGAGGGTCGCCTTCCTCGCGGTGGAGGGGATCTTCCTCATGCACATGAACGGGATCGACGAACACCGGGAGTGGCTGAGCTTTCTCGACGACGTCGAGGCACTGCTCGTCAGGGTGACGACCTGAGCGCGAGTGACTGCCGTCGAAACCACCGATGCCGCGCTCCACTGACCTTCCCCCCGGAAGCCGGGCCATGGCACGCTGGAGTTTTCCACCTTTGACCGGATGAAGGAGGAAGGCCCGTGAAACGGAAGCGGTTCACCGAGTCGGAATGGGACCGTGGCCCCGGTGGGACTGCGCAAGCGCATGGATCCGAGAGCATCGGCGTGCTGAAGGAAGGCGAAGGACGACGAGATCTGCCGCTGCGACGGGATCAGCACGACCAGGTGCTATGAGGCGCCATTGCTCGCCACTGATGAAGTGGATGGGGCCCGCTCTCGGCCTCGCAATGTGCCGGATTGGGTGCTGTGAGACTTCCCCGATGACACGAACGACGTTGGGTCGATCCTGCGAAGACCGTTTTCCATCTGCGCGCTGCGGACTCGGAGGGGCGACCGGTCCTGCGTCGACACCTCCGGCGCGACCAGATGCCAGAGGTCTTTCAGAACCTGCCGGCCTGTCCGGTGGGGCAGGGAGGTGTGTGTCAGGGCGCATTCCCGGGCGCGGGATTTGACGAAGCGCGGGCATGAGCTGCTGTTGATGCAGCCCGGCGACGTGAAGGGGTAAGTGACGCGCGGAAAGACCGGCAAGGCGGATGCGGAGGCAATCTGCAAGGCGATGTCACGGCCGTCCATGGGCTTCGTTCCGGTGGAAACCGGGAAGCGGCAGGCCCTGATGTCCCCCAAAGCCCGGGAGGTCCTTGTCCGCCGGCAGAGCCGGACCGTGGGCGCGATCCGGGCGCATCCGGGGGCAATCGGCATTTTGTGGCGAAAGGCCTCCATGATGCAGACAGGTCGATTGCAGCCTGCGCCCGGGCCGACCAGCCGGCTCCGGCGTGCAAGGCGCAGAACCTGCTGGCCGATCCGTCGGTCGACACGCACAGGAGGATCGCGCAACTGACCGCCGATATCCAGGCCGACGCGAAGGCGAACGAAGCCGCCCAACGCTTGCATAAGATTTCCGGCATCGTCCCGGTCACGGCCAGCGCATTGGCGACGCCGCCGTCCGGGTGCGCCTGCCTTCAGGCCGGGTCGTGACTTGCCGGCCTCGATCGGGCTCACGCGAAACCCCATCCGGCGGGGGGCAGGGGGGCAGGGAAAGGCAGGGGCGTATCCGGAAACTGGGTAACCGGTATAAGCGGCACCTGCTTTCCCCCGACGCTATCGCGCAGATCAGCGCGCGGCGAACCGGGCGGGGACGGGCCGTGGAAGATCCTTCAGCGCCGCAAGCCGAAACATGCCGCCACCGCAGGGTTTGGCTCGATGACGGCCAGACATAGCGGGAAATCCGCGGCGGCTGCGGCAATGGATCGGTAGGAGATCTGGTCAGGCCGGAATTGCCTCATGCTTTCGGGCACCACCGACACACCCGCGCCGACCGCGACGAGCGACAGGACGGCATGCATTCCATGCGCATCCTGCGTCACCCGAGGCACGAATCCCGCATCGGCGCACAGACGAATGACCTGGAGGTGAAACCCACGGCCCTCGGCCATCGGCCAAAGCACGAAATCCTCCTCTGCGATGTCGGAGAGGCAAAGATCGGCCTTCCCGGCCAGAGGATGTTCGGAGGGCAGGGCGATGCAGAGCCGGTCACGGTCGAAATCCCGGAGCTCGATGCCTGCGAGCTGCGCGATCGGAGGGATGACGATGCCGGCATCCAGAGAGCCATCCCGCAGCCCCGCGATCTGAGTGGCCGTCGTGGCCTCACGCAATTCCAGCCGAACGTCTGGCCGCGCCCGTCTGAACGCCCGGATGGTTTCGGGCAGCCGCCCATAGAGCGCGCTTCCGACATATCCAAGCCGGATGAGCCCGGTGCGGCCTGCGGCCACCTCGCGCGCCGTCGTGATCGCATTATTGGCCTGGCGCAGCGTTTCACGGGCGTCGCGAAGAAAGCTCTGCCCGGCCGCGGTCAGGCCCAAAACACGGTTCTGCCCCCGTTCGATCAGCGCGACGCCGAGATCCTCCTCGAGCTTCCGGATCGCGACCGTCAGAGGGGGCTGGGACATGCCCAGCCGGTTGGCGGCCCGGTGGAAATGACGCTCCTCTGCCAGGGTGACGAACTGCTCCATCTTGCGAAGATCGATCATTCCGCGCCCGGCGGCAGGGTCCCCCTTCGATATATCCGACATATCAATTGGCCACATAAGTCATATTGGACGTATCATATGGCCATGGCCATCTTGCCCGCAATGGAGGATGCCATGATGATCGAACCGGATTTCACAGGACAGGCCGTGCTCATCACCGGCGCGGGCCGAGGCCTGGGGCTGGCCTATGCCCGCAGTATCGGCCGTCTCGGGGCGACGGTCCTGCTTCATGACGTGGGCGCGACGTCCGATGGCCATGGCCGGGACGGCACGGTTGCGGAAACCGCCGCGGCCGCACTTCGCGCGGAGGGGATCGACGCCCATCCCTTCGGCACCGAGATAGACAGGCCGGTCGGTTGCCATGCGCTTGTCCGCGACTGTCTCGAGATGCGCGGCCGACTGGATGCGGTGATCCACAATGCCGGCTGGGTCGCCTATGAGCGGATCGAGAACCTCGAGGAGGCCTCCTTCGACCACATGATGACGATCATGGCGAAGGCATCGCTCTGGCTCGCCCAGGCTGCATGGCCCGTCATGCGCAAGGCCGGATATGGCAGGCTCGTTCTCACCACCTCCTGCCGGGCGCTTTACCCGCAATATGTCCAGAAGGGCCTTGCCTCCTATGCCGCTGCCAAGATGGCTGCTGTGGGGATCGTCAACGTCCTGGCCGAAGAGGGGATCGGGCATGGCATCGCCGTCAACGCGATCTCGCCGGTGGCCAAGACCCGCATGTGGGGCGTCGAGGGGAAACCGGAAGACCTGAAGCCGTCGGCCGTCGCGCCCGGTGTCGCGTTCCTGGCCTCCGGCGCCTGCACGGAAGGCGGCTGGATCCTGCGCGCGGCGAACGGGCAGTTCCACGCCACCCGTGAGCGCCTGCTGTCGATCACAGAAGCGGCGCGCGTACTCGGGGTTCCGAAAGAGAGCCTGCGGCGGGCGGCCGACACCCATGGAAAGACCATCCGCATGGGGCGGGCGGTCAGACTGCATCCCGACGATCTGGAGGAATTGATCGAACTATGCCGCGTCGAGCCGCAGGTGCTCGCCTTTACTGGCTGGAAAGGAGCGACGGTCAATCCGTCTGGGAAATCCGAGACACGGGTGGCAGCCCGAGCAGCGAGAGCATCACCCCCCACCAGTCCCGGATCTGCGTGGTCAATTCCTGCATGGCGGGCTCCTTTGCGGGCGGGCCGCGCCCCGCAGGGCGGCGCCCGGGGTATCGGGGCGCGCGGTGCTGGTGACGGTCATGGCGGGCCTCGTCATGGGAGGACAGATCAGCCGGTGAGGTGCTCGCGGCGCTTGAACAGCCGGACGCGGCCGGTGCGGAAGACCTCGTTGATGCGATTCCCCTCGGCCCAGCGGACGCGGACGGCGCTCAGCGCCGAGGCTTCGGAGGCGCCGGTCGTGACGGCAAGATCCTCCATCCCGGCCTTCAGCGGCGCCTCCCAGATGCAGCGATGGACCAGCCGGGGCTGGCGCGGCATGGCCATCTGCTTGCGCTCCACATCCCGAAGCCGGGACACCAGCTTGCGCTGATCCGAGGGTGAGACAGCTGCCGTCAGCTTCATGCCATCCCTCCCTGCCAGCCGGCTGCAAGAGCCCGTCCCGGAACGCAAAGCGCCCGGGGCGGGGGATCCGCTCCGGGCGCAAATTGGGTGACGGAACTATGTCAACGGGGGCAAATGTTCGTCAAGAAAAATGTTTCCGGGGGGCGAGGCCGTTACAGTTCACTCGCACGCAAGTCTGGGCTTCCGGAACCCATCGACGATCCACGCCTCACCCTGTTGCGATGCCGTCAGGGTGTAAACGCACTTTTCGGAATACGGCACGTACGATGTTGATTGCCCGAACGCGGTTGCGGTGCCGCCTGCGCCATAGACGGTTGCCGTGGATGTCGTCGGAACCGCAACCGTGCCGGTATTCTGGATTGTCCACTGATAGGCCCGCCGACCATCTTCCAGGGTCATGACATTGCTTGGGGCGCCATAATCCAGCATCGCCTCGGTGACAGGTTTGCCGACATAGCCCTTCATGATTTGCGATGCGCATCCGGTCAGGAAGACAAGGCATAAGATAGTCAGTGCGCGCACGCCAATCTCCTCGTGTGCTGAGAATTCGAGGGTCCAATCTATTCCCACGAAGAGAAAATGCCAATTTGATCCTTGCCTGGCATTGAACGGTGCAATCCGTCTTAACGCCAGGGCGTCATCGGCGGCATGTCCCCGGTGACGCAGATCCGCGTCAGATCGGCGGCCCCACCCGCTTCTCGCCCTGGGCCTGTTCCCTCGCATCCATCTCGGTTCCCTTCTTCTCAGCCTTGCCCGGTCGCCTCAAGACTGTCCCGACACTGTCCGGCGGACATTTGCGGGACAGTTGCGTACAGTTCGGGATAGTCGGGACACTCCGGTCCCTTTCCTTGCTGTTCTCCGCACACGCGGGGATGAACCGGAGGAGGGGGCTTGCGCTCTGATCGAAAGTGAGCTACTCCCCATCGGTTGGACAGTATCTGGCGTAATTTAAGCTACTCTTTGCACCTGCTGATCGGGTTTGTTGATATCATTTCTCTGCCAATAAACCAGCGCCGGTGGCTTGCCGCCGAGGGCTGAGTGAGGACGCTGGTGGTTGTAGAAGGTCATCCATTTCCGGATAGCCCCTTTCGTCTCTGATCCGGTCTCCCAGGCATGCAGGTAGACGCATTCGTATTTCAGGGTTCGCCACAGCCGCTCGATGAAGATGTTGTCGAGGAATCGGCCTTTCCCATCCATCGAGATGCGCACACCGGATCGGCGGAGCCGGTCGGTCCAGGCGAAGGACGTGAACTGGCTGCCCTGATCCGTGTTCATGATCTCGGGCGGGCCGAACTTGTGGATGGCCTCGCTCAGTGCTTCGACGCAGAAGTCGGCCTCCAGGGTGTTCGAGATCCGCCAGGATAGAACCTTGCGCGTGTGCCAGTCCATGATCGCTATGAGGTATAGGAACCCGCGGCGCATGGGCAGGTAGGTGATGTCCGAGCACCAGACCTGGTTCGGACGATCCACGTGCAGCCCTTTCAGAAGGTAAGGATAGGTCTTGTGTCCTTTCGCCGGCCTGCTCGTGTTGGGCTTCTGGTAAATCGGCATCAGCCCCATGAGGCGCATTAGCCGGCGTATTCGCTTCTCGTTCACGAGATGCCCGTCATTGCGCAGGTGCCAGGTCATCTGGCGGACACCGAAGAACGGCGTCTCCAGGAACTGCTCGTCGATCTGCCGCATCAGGCCGAGGTTCTGTGCGGTCTCTCCCTTCGGCTCGTAGTAATAGGACGAGCGCGCAATCGACAGCAGCCTGCACTGCTGACCGATGGACAGCTGAGGATGGTCAGGCTCGATCATACCGCGCCTCACTTCCCGCCCCAGGGCTTCAGCTTTCGTTCCAAAAAAGAGTTGGCCACCGCCAGCTCCCCGATCTTGGCGTGGAGCTCCTTCACCTGCTCCTCGTCGATCTCGGGTCTCTTGCGGCCACCGCGCTCGAACACGCCGGACGCGCCTTCGAGCAGGGCGCGCTTCCATTGATGGATCATCGTCGGATGCACTCCGAACCGGCTCGCCAGCTCGGCCGCCGTCTCTTCACCCTTCAGGGCTTCCAGCGCGACCTTCGCCTTGAACTCAGGCGCGTGCTGCTTGCGTTTCGACATCTCTGATCTCCTTCTCGTCGAAGATCAGCAGACTGCAAATCGTAGCTTACGTCACTGTCCGAATTTCGGGGGGTAGCTCAAAGCTCCCGGTCTCCGCGCGCCTGGGAGTGAAGCGAGAGCTTGCTAATCACTCAGAATTTAGACTTCCGGTTGCCGTGTGCAAAAGCGTCTTGTGGCCGTGCGTCAGCGCTGAACAGATTAACTCCCCCTGACGGCTTCCGTGACCCTTCGCGCGATCTCGCTGGGCGACGGCGCGATCCACCAGATCAGGGCGACGAGGACGATCCAGGGCGGGATGACATTGACGATGACGGTGTCGACGCGCTCGGCCCGTCGCCGGGTCGGGATAGATGTCGGTGATCTCCTTCTTGTGCTCGTTCACCTTGAAGCGGGCCGAACCCCCGGCGCATCAGGCCGTGTTGATCGGCAAAGTCGAAGGGGATCGAAGGCAGGGGACGGCGATCGTCGCCGAACCGCATCGGCTTGATGTCCGACCGCGCAAGCGGCGCGAGGCTCCGCAGGGTCCAGTCGATCGCGGCCGGCCCATGGCTGTCCCCCAGGCCCAGCAGGATGCCGATGCGGAACCGGGCGGCCTCGGGACAGCGCGCGCGCGCCTCCCGCACCAACAGGTTGGTCAGCCCGGGTGCCAGTCCGACCGACAGCACCGCCAGCGTGCGCTTCTCACGCGCCAGCCCATCCAACGCCTCGATACGGCTCAACACCGCGTCAGTCGCCGAGATATCGATGTAGCGTGCGCCACGTTCCAGCACGGCCCGCGCCAGGTCCGCCGTCTGCGTGTCGAGGCAACAGATCACCACATCGGCCGTCGACAGCGGTGCCGCCCAGCTTTCGGGCCGGTCGAGATCCAGCATCGCCCCCTCGCAGCCCAACTCCGCCGCCACGGCTGCGGCCTTTGCGCCGTCGCGCCCCGCGACGGTCACCGCCCTGTCCGCCGCCAGAAGCCGTCGCGCGATCTCCTGTCCCACATGGCCATAGCCGCCGATGATGAGTATCCGTTTCATGTCATGGTCCTTGTGATATCGGGATTGCGAGAGTCCCCGAGCGCTCAGAACACGGCGACTCTGGACTAACCAAATGGGAAGTACGATGCCCGAACCGACAGCCGCGCCGACCCCGGCCAACCGCCCCGACCAATGCCTTGCCGAGGGCTGGCTGGGCTTTCTCGGTCACCGCTGGAACGCGCTGCTGCTGTGGCATCTGTCAGGCGGGCCAAAGCGGTTTTCGGACCTTCAGGCGCTCTTGCCGCGGATCTCGCCCAAGGTCTTGAGCGAACGGATCGCGGGGATGACAGGCCGCGACCTGGTTCGGCGGGTCGAGACGAACATCTTTCCCCGTGAAGTCACCTATGTCCTGACGGCGCGGGGAGAAGCCCTGCGTGGCATCCTCTCGGAACTGTACGATTGGGCCGATGATGTCGCGCGGCAAGATGCGGCCACCTCTATGATTGGCGACGAGCCGAAAGGCTGAGCCCTGCGCGCGATCCGCAAATCGTCTTCGTTGATCACAGCGAAAAAGAGACTGTGTCGCGGTAACGCCGCAAGGCATCAGGAGCCCTCCGGATCGGCTCTGTTGGACAAATCCCGTAGAGGATTCATCTTGTGAATCCAGAGTGGTAGCTGGGATGGATGAGCAGCCCCACACCCGCAACCTACAGGACCAGGAACTGGCCGGCCTACAATGAAGCGCTCAAGCGCCGGGGTTCGCTGACCATCTGGTTCGGTCCCATCATGACCCGGGATGCCGCACCGACAGGCAGGCGTGGCCGCCAGCGGACCTGCGGCGACGCCGCCATCCGGTCGTGCCTGACGATGAAGGTGCTGTTCGGCATGGCGCTCCGGCAGACGACCGGGTTCGTCGAGAGTCTGTTGCGGCTCGTTGGCCTCGACTGGTCGGTGCCCGACTTCAGCACGCTGTCTCGCCGTCAGAAGACGCTGGCCGTGGCCATCCCGTATCGCGGATCGAAGGACCCGCTGCATCTGCTCATCGACAGCACAGGGATCAAGGTCGGGGGCGAAGGTGAGCGGCACGCCCGCAAGCATGGTGGCCCCAAACGACGTGTTTGGCGCAAGATCCATCTCGGGATTGACGAGGAAACCTTGGCAATCCGGGCTGTCGAGATAACCGGAAGCCACATTGGTGATGCACCGGTCTTGCCCGACCGTCTCAGCCAGATACCTGAGAGCCAGCAGATCGGCAGCGGTGGGCCTGCGAACGCAGGCGGCGCCTGCGATACCCGCAAATGCCGCGATGCCATCGCTGACTGCGGCGCCCAAGCTGTCATCCCACCCCGCAAGAACGCCAAGCCATGGAAGACTGGCACCGCTGGCGCGGCCGCGCGAAACGAGGCGCTGCGCGCATCGAAATACCTCGGTCGGGCCATTTGGCGACGATGGAGTGGATACAACAGCCGGAGTCGCGCCGAGGCAAAGATGCCCTCGCCGGTTCGCTCGAACCGGTGGCGCTGAACCGGCTCGACCTCAAGTCCTTCGGAGAGCGCATCGCCGCGAGAAACCCAGACCGCCAAACCACCGAAATCCACATCCGCGTCATTCGCATTATCGCTCGGACCAATGGCGCGACATGGCTCATTCATCAACCGCCTCAATGCTCTCGGCACCGCCGAGAGCGTCCGCGTGGCTTGAACCTGAAGGGGAAAGGGCAAGTCACGCCTCAAAAACAATGCCGTGTAGACCTGATATGGCACGGCTTCGAGCATGTGTTGCAGGAACTCGCGGGCCGTCTTCCTGTCCGCTTTCTCGACGAGCTGGGTCACGGCAAACTTGCTCGTGCGGTCGATGCCGACGAACAGGAAGAGCTTTCCTTCAGCTGTCTGCTCCTCGGCGATGTCGATGTGGATCGAGCCTGCGTGGTCGCCATCGGTTCGAGACCCGCTGGCGAGGGCCGATAGGATCGCGCTTGAACTTCGACCGCTTCGGCTTGTCGCCCGACACGGCGGGTAGTCGAGAGATGCATTCGCCATCGTGCTTGAACCGGTGGCGCACAATGGCTCATCGCTGAAGGCACCGATGCAGCGCCGAGCGTGTCAGATGCGGGATGGACGGCTGCAGGGCATGGAGGCAGTCGTCCAGCGGCAGCAGCGTATGGCGTCGGAACGCGACGATGGCCGCCTCCTCCGCCTCCGTGAGGACCGTCGAACGTGGCTCCTTTGGACCTGTCCTGAGATCATCGACCGTCTGGCGTTTGCGCCACTTCGCAACCGTTTTGGGGTTCGTCGGGAAAACGATTCACTGGATCGTTTTTCGATCCTCCTCACTCCCGAGATCCCGGCTCAGCTGCGCGAGCGAAGCCTGCGATCGCTGTATTGCTGCTCTGACGGCGGGCGAGGTCGTGGCGCAGCCGTGACGAACTTGTCCCATAGGGCATCCGTCCATTCATGAGAAAGCATCGCAGCATCAAACCGTGGGATCAAACACCTAGGTGGCCTCCGTCCTCATTGCCAGCGCCTTTGCGCGAACCATCATGTGGCGGCGATGGGCCCTGTGGCGTCTCGTGGCGGATGAGAGGCTCGCCAGGCGTCCGAATCTCGCAACGCTCATGGAACGCCAGGGGACGTTCCGGCCGATATGACCTGCCTGGCCGGGCAACGCGGCGGGACACGGCCCCAATCCGGTCGGGCGTCTGAATGGCGCGCGCAAGCGCCGCAAGGACGGTGCCGGCCTCTTCCCGGCCGAGGCTTCAATCCGACGCCGCATCGGCGCGGTTCCGAGGGAGCCGACCGGGAAAACGAGGCCCTCGTGGTAGAGAGACGCCGGAGACGCTCGTGCCCGTTTGCCGCAATCCCGCTATCGGCCAGCCTGGAGCGCGGAGCATTCGACCGGTTCGGTCCGGCTGGACGCGAAGGGCGGGCCGCGAGCGACGCGACCTTCAGGGAGATCATCCCCTGCCTGGCTTGACCCTCTCGCATCGTGAAATAGGTCCTTTTCCATAGATACAGCATTGGGATGTCTGCGCATGCGCCCTGCCATTCTTCCGGTTGTCGCCGCCCTGTTGTTCGGTGCGGGCTCTGCCTCTGCCGCCGAGAGCTTCCGGTTTTCCTCGATCGATGGCGGCGAGATCGACCTCGCGGCGTTCCGCGGCCGGCCGGTGCTGGTGGTCAATACCGCCTCTCAATGCGGTTTCACCCCGCAATATGACGGGTTGCAGGCGTTGCAGGACAGCTACGGCCCGCGCGGGCTGGTGGTGCTGGCCGTGCCCTCGGACGATTTCAATCAGGAACTGGCCGATGAGGCCGCGGTGAAGGATTTCTGCGAGGTCAATTTCGGACTGACGCTGCCGATGACCGAGATCACCCATGTGAAGGGGGCCGAGGCGCATCCGTTCTATCGCTGGATGGCTGAAGAGCACGATTTCAAGCCGGGCTGGAATTTCAACAAGGTCCTTCTCGATGGTTCCGGGCATCCGGTTGCCACATTCGGCGCTTTCACCAAGCCGCAATCGGCGAAGTTGACCTCGAAAATCGAAACCCTTCTGTCGCAATAACGACATGTGTTATCGGGCGACGACCTGACCGGATCCTTTCGGGAGGGCGTTCTGTTGCGCTTTGTCGGGGTGGGCAAAATTTTTAATTCTTTTCTGGAATTTGAAAAATTATCTACATATTGCATTCCATATGACGTGAAATTCCTATTCGGAAAGTGTTTCTCGCATTTGCAGCACGGATCAGCTACATTGCGGCATAACTCCCCCGCGATATCGCCGCGCCTTGAACCGCGCAGCTCCGATCCCATCTGCCAGACAGATCGAGCCGCCATTGCTTGAGGCCCTGTCATCGGAGCGTTCGCATGATCCGCGCCTTTTCTGCCATCGCCCTGCCGCCGGAAATCCGCGCCCGCCTGGCAGAGGTGCAGGCGGGCCTGCCCGAGATCCGTCCGGTCCCGACCGAAAATCTTCATCTGACCCTTGTTTTCCTGGGCAGTCTGCCCGAACCGCAACTGGATGACCTGGACATGGAATTTGCCGGCATCCGGGCCCCGGAACTCGAGCTGACCTTGTCCGGCCTTGGCCTGTTCGGGAGCGACAGGCCGCATAACCTGCATGCGACCCTGGCCGAAAGTGCTGCGCTCCGGCATTTGCAGGCCAGGCTCGAAACCGCCGCCCGGCGGATCGGGGTCGCGCCGGAGCGGCGCCGTTTTACGCCCCATGTCACACTTGCCAGATTGGGGCACGACCGCCGCGCCTGGAAATGCGCGGAATTGGCCGTAGCGCAGTCGGCCGATTTTCGCGCCGGCCCGTTCAAGGTCGGCTTTTTCGGACTTTACCGTTCTGAAACAGGAAGAAATGCTGCGCATTATACGGAAATGTCGCGATATACGTTATTCTCTTCGCAGGGTGCCTCTTCTGGGGCATAATACCGTAAAAGGGGAGGAGACATGATCTGGACCGTTCAACCCGGGCGCGGGCTCGGGGCATTGGCCTTTGGGATGACGCCCGAAGACGTTCAGGCGCATCCCGATCTCGGGCGCCCTGGGCATGTCTATCGCGGCAGCCGGGGGCGGGTTATGGAATATCGTGGCCTTTCGGTGCCGATTTGCGAATATGGCCCGAACGGTCTCAATTGCATCATTGCCGGAAGGAAGGTCTCGGGGGTGCGCTATCAGGGGGCGTCGCTCTTCGACGCGGACCCGCAGGCGGTCGTCAAGCTGATGGAGGCCCAGCTTGGTCCGGCACGGCTCTGCCAGGAGCAGCTTTGCTTTCCCGCGGCGGGCCTGCTGCTGGGCGGCTTCTTCGACCCGCATGACCAGTGCTTCATCCGTCCGGAGGTCGAATATCACGACGAGCGCAGCATCACGGTCTGCCTGCCCGGTGCCTGCGTCGCGGTCTGCGCCGAAGAGCGCGAGCTGGTCAGCTTCCTCTAGCCCGTGCGGTCCGGCAGTCGCGCCCTCAGGGGGTGGGCACGCCGCCCCCGAGCACCGTTGCAAGGCGCGGACTGTCGATATTGCCGCCGCAGAGAATGACGCCGACCTTGCGGCCCGCCATCATCTCGCGCTCTTGCATCAGGGCGGCCAGGGGGGCCGCGCCGGCGCCTTCGGCCACATTATGCGTGGCGCTGAAGTAAAGCCGGATCGCCTCGGCGATCTCGGCATCCGAGACCGAGACGATGCGCTCGGCCCCGGCCGAATAGATCGCGAGGGCCTCGGCCACCGGCACCCGCACCGCCAGCCCGTCGGCGAAGGTTCGCGCCGTCGGGGTTTCGACCAGATCTCCGGCCGCCATCGAGCGCAGGACGCAATCGGCCTGGTCCGAGACAACACCGACGATCCGGGTCGACAGCCCCAGCGCATCGCGCGCCGCGATGGTGCCGCAGATGCCCGAGCCGCAACCGATCGGCACATAGACGCTGTGCAGGTCGGGCTGGGCGGTGAACAGTTCCAGCGCATAGCTTGCGACACCCCGCACCAGCTCGCGGTGGTAGGGCGGCACCGGGTAAAGCCCCTCGGCCTCGGCCACGCGGAAGGCCTCTTCGCGGGCGCTGTCGAAATCGGACCCGAAGATGCGCAGATCGGCGCCGAAGGCTCGCATCGCGGCGTTCTTCTCGGCCGAATTGCCCTCGGGAACATAGATCCGGGCGGTCAGCCCGGCGGCGCGGGCCGCCAGCGCCTGACCTTGGCCATGATTGCCGCGGGTCGCGGTGACGATGCCGGTGCAGTCGGGGCGGGTGCGGGTCAGCCAGTCGATGAAGGTGTAGGCGCCGCGCAGCTTGAAGGCGCCGGTGGGCCCGTGGTTCTCGTGTTTGACCCAGACCTCGGTGCCGATCGCCTCGGCCAGGAGCGGCCAGGCATAGTGCGGCGTCGGCGGCATCCTTGCATGGATGAGCCGTGCGGCCTGTTCCAGATCGTCGAGCGAAAACTGCGGCTCAGCCATCATCGGGGTCCTTCTTGTCGGGGGCCTTGTCGGGGGGCGTGCCGATCAGGCGCTCGAGCGCGTCGATCAGCGTGTCGGGGCCGGGGGCCCGGGCGCGAAGCCCGGCCAGCACATCGCTGGCGCAGGCCGCCCGGCGGATCTGCTCGGGGCCATCGAGCGCGGCCAGCGCTGTGACAAGCCCGTCGGCCCCGGCAACGGCCTCGGCGGCCCCGGCGCGGTCGAGCGCGGCATAGGCGGCGGCGAAATTCGCCACATGCGGGCCGTGCAGGATCGCAGATCCCGCGGCGGCGGGTTCGAACGGGGTATGGCCGCCCTTGTCCACCAGCGAGCCGCCGACGAAACTGACCCCGGCCAAAGCATACCAGAGCGCCATTTCGCCCATGGTATCGGCCAGCAGCACCGGTCGCTCGGGGCCCGGGAGACCGCCGCTCGAGCGCAGGGCATGGCCGAGGCCGGCCCGCTCGATCAGCGCGGCGATCTGGGCGGCGCGCCGGGGGTGGCGCGGGGCGAGGATCAGGCGCGCGGCCGGATCGGCGCGCCAGCGCCGGGCGAAGGCTTCCAGGACCGGCGCCTCTTCGCCCTCATGGGTCGAGGCCGCCAGCAGGGTGCTGGTGCGGGGCAGGAGGGGGGCGAGGGCCTTCAGCGCGTCCGGATCGGGCCGGGCCGCGGGGGCGAAGGCCTTGAGATCGATCACCGGGCCGCTCCGCTCGGGGGCGAGGCCGAGGGCCGCGAAGCGCTCCTGCGAGGCCGGGTCCTGGGCCGAAAGATAGGCGATGGCGCCGGTCAGGCGCCGCGCCAGCGCGGGCATCCGCCGCCAGCGCCCCGCGCTCCGTGCCGAAAGCCGGGCGCCCAGCAAAAGCACCGGGCGGCCCCGCTGCGCCACCTCGAAGATCCGGTTCGGCCAGAGTTCGCTTTCGATCAGCACCAGCGCCCGGGGCTGCCAGCGCCCGATGAACAGGCGCAGCGTCCAGCGGTAATCATAAGGCGCGAGCCGCGCCGAGACCCGGGGCAGGGCCCAGCTCTCGACCAGCGCCCGCCCGGTCCGGGAATTGCTGGTCGCGACGATTGCGAGATCGGGGCGACGCTCGGTCAGGCGCTCGATCAGCGGCCGTGCCGAGGCCAGCTCGCCATTCGAGGCGCCATGCAGCCAGATCGCAGGGCCGGGCGCCCGGTCCGGCCCGTTCAGGCCGAGCCGCTCGCGCGCGAAGGGCCGCTCGCGCAGCAGGCGCAGCGCGAGGCCGGGGGCGGCCAGGGAAAGAAGGATCCGGTAGCTCAGCACGGCAATTCGGGGCGGTGGGATGAAGAATGCGGGATGCAGGAACAAGGGCTCGGCACAGCCGGAAGACCGGATCTGTGCCGAAAGGGTTACGCGCCCGGTGCCGGGCTGGCAAGGCGGCACGGCCTGCGTCCTGTTTCGCTCTTGCCATACCTCGTCCGACATGGGGTGTCAGGCCATTGCCGTGCCCGGACTTCTGTGGCATCACCAAACCTGATTATATCGAACTGGAGAGTTCAGCCGCATGGCCGATTACGCTGCCCGCCGCGAAGCGATGGTCGACACCCAGGTCCGTCCCTCGGACGTCACGCGTCTGCCGATCATCGAGGCGATGCTTGCCGTCCCCCGCGAAGCCTTCGTTCCCGCCCGCCTGCGCGAGGCCGCCTATATCGGCGAGAACCTTCCGCTGGCGCATGACCGCGTCCTGCTCGAGCCGCGCACCTTCGCCAAGATGCTCGAGGCGCTCGATCTGGGGCCGGGCGACATGGTGCTCGATCTGGGATGCGGGCTGGGCTATTCGGCGGCCGTGATGGCGCGGATGGCCGATGCGGTGGTGGCTCTGGAAGAGGACGGCACCATGGCGCGCGAGGCCGAAGCCATGTTCGGCGAGCACGGTGTCGACAATGTCGCGGTCGAGGTCGGCGCGCTGACCGATGGCGCGCCCAGGCACGGCCCCTATGACGCGATCGTGATCGAGGGCGCCATCGAGGAATTGCCGCAGGCCATCGCCGATCAGCTCAAGGACGGCGGCCGGATCGTCGCGCTCTTCATGGAGGGCACGCTTGGTGTGGCCCGCATCGGCTGGAAGGTCGAGGGCGCGCTGAGCTGGCGTTTTCTGTTCAATGCGAGCGCCCCGGTTATGCCGGGCTTCGCGCGCGCGGCAGAGTTCGAATTCTGACACGTGAAAGACATACAAGAGCCGCATCGAAGAAACGCGGTCTGATAATGGCAAAAGCCAGACGAGGCACGGATATGAGTAGTTTCCTACGTAACTTCGCCGGTACGGCTCTGTCGGCGACGCTCGCCCTCTGGGCGGCCGGGGCGGCACAGGCGGAGACGCTGACCGATGCCCTGATCGCGGCCTACAAGAACTCGCATCTTCTCGATCAGAACCGGGCTCTGTTGCGCGCGGCCGACGAGGATGTGGCCCAGGCGCTGGCGACGCTGCGCCCTGTGATCGCCTTTGCCATGAACGGGAACTATGTCGACCCGGCCTCGGCGGCGAACGGCAACAAGCATACCAGCGCCTCGGCCGAGCTGACCGCAACTCTCACGATCTTCGATAGCGGCCAGAACCGGCTGGCGCTGGATGCCACCAAGGAAACCGTGCTCGCGACCCGGGCCGCGCTGATCGGGATCGAGCAGGATGTGCTGCTTTCTGCGGTTCAGGCCTATATGGACGTCTTCGCGGCGCTGCAGACCGTGAGCCTGGCCGAGAACAACAACCGGCTGATCGCCGAAGAGTTGCGGGCCACCCAGGACCGCTTCGAGGTTGGCGAGGTGACCCGGACCGATGTGTCGCTGGCGCAATCGGCGCTGGCCGCGGCCCGCTCGAACCTGGTCGCGGCCAATGGCAAGCTGGCGACGGCGCGCGAATCCTACAAGCTGGCGGTCGGGCATTATCCGGAACGGCTCAGCGGCATTCCCAATCTGCCCAGCATTCCCAGATCGCCCGAGGCGGCGCGTTCGGTTGCGGTGAAGACCCATCCCGACATCTTCCAGGCGCAGCACAATGTCACCGTCTCCGAGCTGAACCTCGCCCGGGCCAAGGCCGCGCAAGGCCCCAGCCTGACCGCCTCGCTCGGTTATGAACGCGACGATAATTCAAACGAGGGCACGAAGGCCCAGCTGCAACTGTCGCAGACGATCTATGCCGGCGGGCGCCTCTATGCGGCCGAGCGTCAGGCCATGGCCAACATGCAGGCCTCCCGCGCGGGGCTTCTGCAGACCGTGCGGCTGGTCGAGCTCGATGTCGGCAATGCCTGGTCGAGCCTTGCGGTGGCGCGGGCCCAGGTCACGGCCAGCGACCAGCGGATCCAGGCGGCGCAGCTTGCCTTCGACGGCACCAAGGAAGAGGCCAGGCTCGGTGCGCGTACCACGCTTGATGTGCTCGATGCCGAACAGGACCTGCTCGATGCCCGGACCGCCCGGGTCGAGGCCGAGGCCACGCAATATACCGCGATCTACAGCGTGCTGGCTTCGATGGGGCTGCTGACGGCCGAGCATCTGGGACTGGGCATTCCGACCTATGATCCCAATGCCTATTACAACGCGGTCAGCTCGGCGCCTGCGAAAAGCCTTCAGGGCGGCAAGCTCGACCGTGTGCTGCAAAGCATCGGGCGCAACTGAGCCTCGTGCCCGGTTGTTTCCGCAGGGCGGAGGGGCTAGCATTCCGCCCTGTGATTAACCGTATTTCCGGTCCGGAGCCGTGCCATGGTTGAACTGCGCAGCATCGTCGACACTGCCGGGGTCCGCCCGGCAGAGCCGTCGCAGGAGCCCGCGCCGCCGCGCAACGAGCCGCGTCTGGCGCGGCTGGTGCTGACACCCAACCTGCGTGTCCGTCCGGAACCCGAGAACCAGCCCGCTCCGGCGCGGCCGATGCCGGTGCTGCTGCGCGGGCCCCTGCCGCATGATCCCGGCGCGCCGGCCCTGCGGGCCTCCCGGGAGGCGGTTCCTCCCGGGCCGCGGACCGTTTCGGTGGCCGATCTGGCCGAGGCGAACCGGCGCGACGCGGTTACGCTCGAACGCCGCATCGCCGAGCTCGAGGCCGCCATGGCCGGGGTCGATGCCGATTGGGACCCCGAATGCGAAGAGGGTTTGCCCTCGGTGCCCTGGGTCGGGAAGGCGCAGGTTGTGTCTGCCGGTCCGGCAGCGGCAGGCGGCGACGAGGCCGCGCTTCGCGTGATGGTGTCCGATATCGTGCGCGAGGTCGTGCGGCAGGAGCTGCGCGGTACGCTGGGCGAGGGCATCGGCCGCAACCTGCGCAAGATGGTGCGCCGCGAGATCGCCCGCGCGCTTGCCGAACGCGATCTCGACTGATCTTTTCCCGACGTATTATTGCGGTCAGCCGCCTCGACGCCCGCGGATGATGCACGCCCGCGTGGCCGATCCCCGGTCCGACTGGCGCTGATCTCTCCGGGCCCGGATCGTCCCGGGACGATCAACCTTGTCAGAAACGCGAAAAGCGCGCCCTTTTGGGCGCGCCATTCGCATGGAAAGCTCGCAGGCGGGTCAGGCGGCTTCGGCCTGTTCCTGGCTGTGGCGTCGTTCGCTTTCTTCGCGCGACAGGGCAACAGAGGTCCGGACGCCGCGAGCGACGAACTCCATCAGGCCGCGCACAACCCGTTCGTTCGGGTCGATACCGGCGCAGGACAGGACCTCACGGCCATCGCGGGACCGCGCCCAGCGCGCGATCTGTTCAGGGCCGTTGCCATATTTCTTGTCGTCCGCGATCGCGTCGTCCAACGCGGCGAGCACCACAGCAGCGAACAATTTTCGGGCACGATGCCCCTGTTCGTGATTGAACGCCGTGCCATCAACGAAATCGACCATCTCGTCGTCCTTTTATTCTTGCTCTTGCATTTCGGGCGTGCGGCCGAATATGACGCATTTGTCGTGATTCGGTATTCTTCATTTTGCAGGTCGGCCATGCGCTCGGTGCATGGCTTGCAAAAGACAGTCCCCGATCTAGTCGTCTTGCCAGCCCAGCTCCCGCAAGATATAGGTCCGGCGCAATTCCTATCAACCGTCTGTTAAGGGTTTCCGTATGGCGAAGATCAACGGTAATGAAATTCGTCCGGGCTATATCCTCGACCATGACGGCGGGCTCTGGGCCGCGGTGAAGGTTGATCATGTCAAGCCCGGCAAGGGCGGGGCCTTCGCCCAGGTTGAGCTGCGCAACCTGCGCAGCGGCAGCAAGTTGAACGAGCGGTTCCGCAGTGCCGACAAGGTCGACCGGGTCGAACTCGAGCGCCGCGACCAGCAGTTCCTTTACGAAGCCGATGGCATGCTGGTGGTGATGGATACCGACAGCTACGAACAGACCGAGCTGCCCGCAGATCTTCTGGGGGATCGCCGGGCCTTCCTGCAGGATGGCATGACCGTGGTCGTCGAATATTACGAGGCCGAGGCGCTGAATGCGACGCTGCCGGCCAAGGTCACCTGCCGGATCGCCGTGACCGAGCCGGTGGTGAATGGCCAGACCGCCGCCAAGAGCTTCAAGCCCGCCATGCTGGAAAACGGCGTCCGGGTGATGGTCCCGCCCTTCATCGGCCCGGGGGAAGACATCGTCGTCAATACCGAGACCATGGAATACTCGGCCCGCGCCTGAGGCCGGATCGCCGCATCCTGCCGGGGCCCCGGCTCAGGCCCCGAGCGTTTCCAGGCAGCGCTCGACCAGACCGCGATAACCGCCGCCGAACAGCCGCAGATGAACGAGCGCGGGCCAGAGCTGATAGACCGCGCGCCGCTCGGGCCAGCCCGGGGCAGGTGTGCCATACGCCGCGCGAAAGACGGGGTCGGGGCTGCCGAAAAGGTCCAGCATCGCCAGATCGACCTCGGCATCGCCGTAATAGCAGGCAGGGTCGATCAGCGCGGCCCCCTGCTGTGTGAACAGCACGTTTCCCGCCCACAGATCGCCATGCAGCAGGGCCGCCGGAGGATGGCGCGGGATCAGCCCGTCGAGCCGGGCAGCCAGGGTTTCGGCCCTCAGGGCAATGTCGGCGGGGAGCGCTTCGGGCCAGGCGAGAAGCCTGCGCTCGGCCCAGAAGCTGGGCCAGTCGGCGCAGGCGGCGTTCGGGATCTTGGCCGGACCGAAGCCGTGATCCTCGTCCCAGCCATAGGTCTCTCCCGTCGCCCTGTGCAACCGCAGAAGCGCCAGGCCGAGCGCGCCCCAGCCCGGGGCCGAGGCCGGCGCTTCGTCGAGATGCTCGAGCAGGAGCCAGCCGCCGCCCTCGGCCATGACCGCGGGTGTAGGTACGCCCGCCCGGGCGATGGCCCGAAGCATCCGTGCCTCTGTCGCGACCCGGGGGCCCGATTTCGCGACCATCCGGCGGCCGTCTTCAAGATCGAGCCGCAGCACCCGGGAAAGATCGCCGCCCTGCAGGGGCAGGCTGCGGGCGATGGCGGCGCCGACCAGTGCCTCCAGCGCCGCCCGTTCAGCCATCCGGCCAGAGCACCGTCGCCGCCCCCGCCGTCATCCGGGGCGCGACCCGGTCGAAGCGCAGATAGGCGATGGCCAGATCGCCGGCCTGGGTGAAGAGCCGCCCGGCCTCCTTGCCACCGGCCTCGATCGGTGTGCCGGGCGGGGCCGAGCCCTCGACGCCCACCGTGGCCAGGCCCTTGCGCAGCTCGGTCTTGTGCTTCATCCGCGCGGTGACCTCCTGGCCGACATAGCAGCCCTTGCGGAAATCGACGCCGTTCAGCCGCTCGAACCCGGCTTCGAGGATGTAGCTTTCCTCGGGGATCAGCTCGATCCCGGTCTCGGGAATGCACTCGGCCACCCGGATCCTGTCCCAGTCGATGGCGGGGGCGGTGCCGGGTGTTCCGGCATAGGCGCGCCAGCCAAGCGACGCGTGGCGCGGATCGGGCAGGGCGCCTTCGGGCGGCTCGCCAAGCCCGCGATGGACATGGAGCCCGGCCGGGGCGATCCGGACATCGGCCCGGAGCTTGTAGAGCGACAGCCGCCGGGCCAGCGCCTCGGCGATATCGGCCCTGACGTCGAGCAGGATCGTGTCGTCGCGCGCGCTCAGCAGGAAATCGGCAAGATACTTGCCCTGCGGCGTCAGCATCGCGGCATAGACAAGCCGTCCCTCGGGCGCCGTGATGTCATTGGTCACGAGCCCTTGCAGGAATTTCACGCGATCCGCGCCGGTGATCGCAAGCACCGTCCTGTCCGCTGCCTCTTCGCCTGTCATGGCTGTCTTCTCCCCGTGCCGTTCTCGGCCCGAAGGTGTCAGGACTCGGTGGCGAATTGCAAGCGGTAGAGCCCGGCATAAAGCCCGCCCCTGGCCAGAAGATCGTCATGGCGGCCTTCTTCGCGCACCCGGCCCGCCTCCATCACCACGATACGGTCGGCGTCGCGGACGGTGGCCAGCCGGTGCGCGATCACCAGCGTGGTGCGGCCCTGCGCCAGATGGCTCAGCGCTTCCTGCACGGCGCGTTCGGATTGCGCGTCAAGCGCCGAGGTGGCCTCGTCCATCAGCAGGATCGGGGCGTCGCGCAGCAGCGCGCGGGCGATGGCCACACGCTGGCGTTGCCCGCCCGAGAGGTTCGAGCCGCGCGGCCCGGCAGGGCTGTCGAGCCCCGCGGGCAGTCCGGACAGGAATTCGTCGATATGGGCCGCCTCGATCACCTCGCGCAGACGTGCCTCGGAGACGTCGCGGCCGAGGCAGATATTGTCGCGCAGGCTGTCATCGAACATCGGCGCCTCCTGGGTGACGACCGAAAACAGATCGCGCAGATCGGCCTGCGCCAGATCCCCCACCGCGACGCCGCCGATGGCGACGCGGCCCGATTGCGGCTCGATCAGCCGGGTCAGCAGGTTGAAGACGGTCGACTTGCCCGCGCCCGAGGGACCGACCAGCGCAGTCATCTCGCCCGCCTTCGCGGTCAGGTCGAGGCCGCGCAGCACCGGCGTCTCGCCATAGCTCAGATGCACATCCTCCAGCGCCAGATCGCAGCGCTCGGCCGGGGCGGGCAGCGGTTTCGGCCGGGCCGGATCCAGAATGGTGGCGCGTTCCTCGAAGATCGCATGGATGCGTTCGAGACTGGCCAGCGCGGCCTGCCAGGCGCCCGACACGTTGCCGAGCCGCCGCAAGGGTTCGAAGACCAGAGCGATGGCGGTGAAGAAGGCCATGAAGTCGCCGACGGTCTTGTCGCCCTCGATGATCTGCAGGCCGCCGAAGATCAGCACCGCGGCAAAACCGAGCCCGCCGACGATATCGACAAGCGCGGGCATGCCGGCCTGGCCCGCCTGGGCGCGCAGCTGCGAGGCGATGAAGCCCGCGACGCTGGCGCCGAAACGGCCCTGCTCGCGCCGCTCCATCCGGTTCAGCTTGATGGTGACGATGCCGTGGAACATCTCGTCGAGCCGGCCCGCGATCTCGGCCGCCTGCACCCGGGCCAGCCGGGCGGTGTGCCTGATCCAGCGCTGCAGCACCATGATCGGCACGACCAGAAGCGGGATGCCCGCCATCGCGATCAGGGTCCAGGCCCAGTCGATCGAGAGCGCCACCGCCATCAGCGAGACCAGCGAGACGAAATCGCGCCCCGAGGCCGTCAGCACCGTGTTCCAGACATTGGCGGCGGCGGTGGTGTCGCCCCGCACCCGCTCGATCAGCCCGCCGGGGGGGGTGCGCTGGAAGTAGGAGCCGTCGAGCCCGAGCAGATGCTCGACCATGTCCTTCTGCAATTCGCCGGTGATCGAAAGCCCGGCGCGGGCCATCAGCACGCGCTGGCCGAAGCCGCTGAGCGCGCGGGCCAGGAAGATCGCCAGCACCGCCCCCGCCACCAGCGGAATGGCATTCCGCTCGCCCGCGACGAAGATCCGGTCGAACATCGGCTTGAAGCTGTAGCTGAGCAGCCCGAGCGAGGCGCCCTCGATGGTCATCAGCGTCAGCGCGATGCCGATGGTCAGGGAATGGCGGCGCAGATATCCGCGCCAGAGCCAGCCGAAGATTTGGGCGCCGCCCGCCATGATGTCTAGCTCCGTCCCGCCTTGAAATCGCTCTTGATGGCGTCCGGATCGTAGCGGGTGGAGATCCAGTCGCGCAGCGTCATCGGGCTGCGGGCGGTGTCGGCCTCGTAGCGGTCGAGCACCAGATCGAGCACGCCCGCCTTCGAGCGGCGGTTGTGCAGAAAGCGCCAGCTCAGCATCCGGCGCGCCTCGGCGACCGGTGTGCCCTCGGCATGGATGAGATACAGCGCGGCGGCAAGGCCCGCCCGGTCCGAGCCCGACTTGCAATGCATCACCATCGGGCGTTCGGCCCGGTCGAAGAGGTCGAGCAGCATCAGCAGCGTCTCTCGGGGGACCAGTCGGCGGGCCTTCAGCGTCACCGCCTCGAGCCGGAGCCCCAGCGCGGCGCAGGCCTCTTCTTCCAGCAACCAGTGCGAATGCGGTCGCTCGCTGCCGCGCAGCGAGATCACGGTGCGGATGCCCATGTCGCGATAGCGCCGCAGCCGCGCGGGCGAGGGCTGGTTCGAGCGCCAGACCCCGGGCGCGATCTCGACGAGATTGGTCCAGAGGATGCGCAGCAAGCCGTGATCCATCAGATGGAAATGCCAAAGCGCTGCCCGGCGCGCGCCCGGGACGCTCAGATCTGTGCCGTGGCGCTCGGTCATCCGACGTTCGAGCGCCGCGAACCGGGTTTTCAGCTGGTCGAACATCGCAGGCCTTCGGTTCGGGGGCACGAGGCCGCGAGATAGCCCGAAACCATGGCCCTGACAAGCAACTGGCGGCGAGGGGCCGCCCGCCCGCCCGGGGTCCGGTCCGGGGCGGGGGCAGAAGCGAGGGAAACCCGGAAGGCCGTCCGACGGGGCTCGGACCCGCCTCTTGGGGTATCCAGTAGGCGGCCACTGTCGTCTTGCGATGCCCGGTTTGTCATGCCGGTGCGGGTTCGCGCGCGTCTCTTCCGGGGTATTCCTCGCCCGCTTCGGGCGAGGGTCTCCTGAGATCTCGCCGCGGGGGCCGGAGCCACGGCAAGGCGGGAAAGACAGCGCAGCTCAATCGCAGGGCCAAGGTGTCCGCCGGGCGGCCGGTGTTCTGGCGGTTCCGTGGCGCCCGGTCGCCGCCGCGGCGGGAGGAAAACCGGCCCGGTTCGGCTTTCGCTGACAGGGGCTTGGGCCGGTCAGGGCAGGGTGATCTCTGCCAGCAGGCCGCGATGATTCGAGCCGAGATCCTCGCCGAAGGGGCTGAGGCGCACCAGCCGCGCGCCACCGCCGACCAGCACCTGATCGATGGGCACCCCGAACCGGCCTGCGGCCACGGGCCAGGTCGCCCTAGGCAGGCGGGCGGTGGCCATGCCGGTGTCGCGATGGATCAGCGAGAGCGTCCGGCTCCAGGGCGCGGCGTTGAAATCGCCGATGGCGACGGCGGGGCCGGGCAGCCAGCCAAGCTGGGCGGTCAGCCGCTCGAGCTCGGTATCCGCCAGTCCCGACATCCAGGGCTTGAGAAGCTGGAGGCCCGCCAGAAAGACCCGCTTGCCGCCCGCCGTCTCGATCTCGGCCACGGCATAGCGGTCGGGCCAGGCCGGATTCAGCGACATCGTCCAGAACCGCCTGGGCCGGCTGCGCGCGGCCAGCACGATCTGGCAGGCGCCGGGCTGGCAGGGCGAGACGAAGTCGTAGCGCGCCTGCAGCAGCGGCAGCGCCGCGGCGATCGCCTCGGCCTCGGCAAAGATGATGATATCGGGGTCCGGCCCCAGCGCGGCCCTGACGATGGTCTCGGCGGGCAGCTCATTCTCGATACAGGCATTGAAGAAAAGGATGCGCAGGTCGGGCGTCTGACCGGGCAGGGCGGGCAGGCTCTGGCGCAGATGGAGCGCTCCGAGCCCGGCCAGCGCGACCAGAGCGGCCGCCATCAGGCCCGCGCCGAGCCGGCACAGCCCGAGAGCCGTGGCGCCCAGCGCAAGCATCAGGGCGCCGGCCAGGAGCCAGGGCGCAAGCGAGTCGAGGATGCGCGCCAGCGGCCCGGCCGCGCTGCTGCCGGGGATGAACCGCGCCCCGGCGCCCGCGACCAGCGCAAGCGCCGCCGCCATCGCCAGTGCCCCCGATAGCTCAGGCTTCCAGATCAAGGCCCGCCTCCAGCCGCCGCCCCTTCTTCCGCACTGACCGAGCGCAGGCCCCTCGTCAAGCCGGCGCCGCTCAGAACGGCCAGACCAGCAGGATCATCGGCACCGAGACCGCGATCACGATCAGCTCCAGCGGCAGCCCCATCCGCCAGTAATCGCCGAAGCGATAGCCGCCGGGCCCGAGGATCAGCGTGTTGTTCTTGTGCCCGATCGGGGTGAGAAAGGCGCAGGAGGCCGCGACCGCCACCGCCATCAGGAACGGGTCGGGGCTGACCCCCAGCGTCTGGGCCATCTGGATGCCGACGGGGGCCGCGACCACCGTCGTCGCGGTATTGTTCAGCACATCCGACAGGCACATCGTCGCCACCATCAGCGCGGTCAGGATCACCCAGGGCGGCATGTCGCCGGTCAGCCCGATCAGGGTCTCGGCGATCAGCCGGGTGCCGCCGCTCTCTTCGAGCGCCACCCCGAGCGGGATCATCGAGCCCAGCAGCACCACGACCGGCCATTCGACATGGGAATAGACATCGTTGATGGGGATGATCCGGGCCAGGACATAGCCCAGCACGACCAGCCCGATGGCGATGGTCAGATCGACCAGCCCGAAGCTGGCCGCCGCCACCGCCGCCGCGAACAGCCCGATGGCGATCCAGGTCTTGCGGGTATCTGTCACCGCCAGCCCGCGATCGGCCAGGGTCAGGCAGCCGAGCCACTCGACCACGTCCTGGGCCACGTCCTGCGGGGTCAGGAGCAGCAGGATGTCGCCGGGCCTGACCTTGGTCTTGCGGATCTGCTGGCGGACAGGGCGGCCCTGGCGCGAGATCCCCAGAAGCACCGTGCGTCGCCGCCAGGCGAGCCCCACAAGCTGGGCCGAGCGTCCGGCGATCCGCGCCTGTTCGGGCACCACGACCTCGATCACGCTCAGCCCGGCCCCCTCGGCCTTGAGCCGTTCCTGATTGGCCCCTTCGGCGAAATCGAGCGAGAGCGCCGCGCGGAACTCGTCCAGCGCCTCGGGACTGGCTTCGATCACCAGCGAGTCGCCCGCGGCCATCGCGGTGCCGCGTTGCAGCCCGTAAAGCCGCTTGCCGCCCCGGACCAGTCCCAGCAGGGCGACGTCGTTGGTTTCGGCCTCGGGGTCGAGATCGGCAAGCCGCTGGCCGATCAGCTTCGAGCCCTCGGGCACCGTCAGCTCGGCGATATAGGAGGAATAGTCCGACATCGGGTCGGCCGAGGCGTCGAGCCCGGCGCTTTTGGGGATCAGCCGCCAGCCCACCAGCGCGACGAAGGCAATCCCCGCCAGCGCCGCGACGCCCCCCACGGGGGCGAAGTCGAACATGCGGAAGGCCTGGCCGGTCGCGTCCTGGCGGAAGGTGGCGATGATGATGTTGGGCGGCGTCCCGATCAGCGTGACCATGCCGCCCAGGATGGTGGCGAAGGACAGGGGCATCAGGCTCAGCCCCGGCGCGCGGCCGGCCTTGCGCGCGGTCTGGATGTCGACCGGCATCAGCAGGGCCAGCGCGGCCACATTGTTCATGAAGGCCGAGAGCAGCCCGCCGATGCCGCCCATGATCGCGATATGGGGCCCGAGCCCGCGGGCGCTGTTCACCAGCGTCCGCGTGATCAGATAGACCGCGCCCGAGCGCACCAGCCCGGCCGAGACCACCAGGACCAGCGCCACCACCAGCGTCGCGGGATGGCCGAAGCCCTCGAAGGCGCGGTCGGGTTCGATCACGCCCAGCAGCACCGCGGCCATCAAGGCTCCGAAGGCCACCAGATCATAGCGCCAGCGGCCCCAGATCAGGGCGACGAAGACGGTGGCGAATAGGGCGAACAGAATGAACTGGTCCTGGGTCAATCAGGGGTCTCCCGGCTGTCCGGCGCCCGGGCGCCGGAGGGTTTCGCCTTTCCCAACGCCCCGAGCAGGCTTGCAGGTCCATGTCCGCCTGACATATAGAGAGCCCCGTCAATTTCAGAAAGCCAAGTGGGGATCCATGGCAGGCCATTCCAAATGGGCGAACATCCAGCACCGCAAGGGGCGGCAGGATGCGGCGCGCTCCAAGCTGTTCTCCAAGTTCAGCAAGGAGATCACCGTTGCCGCCAAGATGGGCGACCCGGACCCTGACAAGAACCCGCGCCTGCGTCTGGCGATCAAGGAAGCCAAGGCGCAGTCCATGCCCAAGGACAATATCGAGCGTGCCATCAAGAAGGCGATGGGCGGCGAGGGCGACAATTACGAGGAAATCCGCTACGAGGGTTACGGCCCCGGCGGGGTGGCAGTGATCGTCGAGGCGATGACCGACAACCGCAACCGCACCGCCTCGAACGTGCGCTCGACCTTCACCAAGTTCGGCGGCAATCTCGGCGAGACCGGCTCGGTCGCCTTCATGTTCGAGCGGATGGGCGAGATCGTCTACCCGGGTTCGGCAGGCGATGCCGACACGGTGATGATGGCTGCGATCGAAGCGGGCGCGCAGGATGTCGAAAGCTCGGATGACGAGCATGTGATCTACACCGCCGATACCGACCTGAACGAGGTCGCCACCAAGCTCGAGGCCGATCTGGGCGAGAGCGAGTCGACCAAGCTGATCTGGAAGCCCGCGAACACGACCGAGATGGATCTCGAGGGCATGCAGAAGCTTATGAAGCTGATCGACGCGCTCGAGGATGACGATGACGTCCAGCACGTCACCAGCAATTTCTCGGCCAGCGACGAGGTGCTCGAGCAGCTCTGAGCCGGACGGCTTTGCAAGATCGTGCCGCGCGGGTCCGACCGGGTCCGCGCGGCTGTCATTTCAGCTTCTGCAACGTCGAACCCGAAGGCGGGGCCGGCGGTAATCTCTGCCCATCGCGGCCGACACCGCACTGCCGGGCATGCCGGAGACAAGCCGTGGTTCAGATCGGGCCAGATCTGCCCGCGCCGCGTGCCATAGCCGTTTCCAGACCGCGCGGGTTCCAACCCGCCTTCCAACCCACCGCCCGGCCGGGCGCGGTCAGTGTCTGGCACGGGATCGGCAGCGCCGCGCTCATGCCTCGCCCGAAAACCTCCGAGGATGGATCATCCCCCGGGGATACATCGCCCCGATCTCAAGCCCTTGCCCTGGCGACAGGATATCCGTTGGCGCAACGGACCCGGCATGGCGCGACCGCCCTGGCGATCCCAAAGGCCGTCCTGTTTCCGGGCCGCGCCGCGAAGCGGCAAAATTCCCGCTTGGCGTGTGCGGTGGCGGCTGCCTAAACTGAAAGCGGTGACCGGGCCGGGCAGGGGGGGACAGGGTCGATGGGCGAGCGTACCAGCCACGCGATCGGACGTTTCGACAAATCGTTCCTGATCCACATGATCAAGGACTTCTTCCTGGTCCTCCTGGCGGTGACGGTGCTTGAATTCGCGCTGAAGGCGGCACTGGTCTATTACAGTTTCGAGACCCGCGGCGCCGAGGACGCCCAGAACGTGGCCGAGGATCTGGCCGAGAGCGTCCGTGCCATCATGCGCAACGAGGGCGGGCCGGTCGCGGCGCGCACGATGTATCCGATCCTCAGGCGCAACTGGGACGATCTGGGCTACAAGATCGCGATCGAACCCGCGCCGGTCACGGTGCGCTCGATCGAGGCGTTGTTCGGCTTCACGCCCGCGGGCATTCCGGCCGGGACCTGGCCCGAGGGCCGGTTCCGCGAGGCAGAGGTCGAGATCGCGGCCGAGACCTTCTGCCTGACCTGTCATGCCGAGGCCGAGGTCGGGCAGGTGCTGGGCCGGGTGACGGTGCGCGATTACCTGTCGCGCGACATCGCCGCCTGGCTTGACGAGGTGACGCTCAGCGCGGGGCTCGCTCTGGGCAAGATCGTGCTGCATTCGGTTCTGCTGTTCCTGATCCTCAGGGTGCGGATGGAGCCGCTTCTGCGGCTGCGCGGCACGGTGGCGGGGCTTGCCCGCGCCTTCGGGACGCTGAGCGAGCGGGCCGAGGTGCGCAGCGCCGACGAATTCGGCGCGCTCGCGCATGACCTCAACCTGTTTCTCGACCGCATCAACCGCCTGATCGACGAGTTGAACGCGGTTCTGGGCAAGGTGGTGCGGGTCAATGACGACATCGTCTCGGTGCAGGGCGATCTGCGTGCTCAGGTCGACCGGCTGGTCTGCGGCATGCGGCGGCTCGAACGCGAGGCGATGCTGAACGCCAAGTGCGAGCCGCTGCTGTCGCGGGCCTGGTTCGAGGCGATGCGGGGTGCGGTTGCCGATCTCGACGCGGCACTGGAACGCGCGGGCGAGACGCCGCAGGCGGCCGGTCTGCTCGAGCATCTCTCGGCGGTGATCGTCAATGCCGAGGCCCAGATCGCGGCGAGCCAGCGGCTTTTCGAGGGGCTCGCGGCGCTGGGCGACGACACCGAGGCGCTGAAGGGCGCCATCGCCGAGATGGTGCGGATGGAAGAGCGCATGAAGCTGATCGTCGAGACCGGCGGCACGCTGGTCCAGCGCCTGCGCCCGGACCTGGCCGATCCGCCCTCCGCAGGCGCGGCCGTGACCGCGTGAATGGCGCGGCAGTTGCGCCGGGCGCGTCGGCATGGCAAGCCGGGGCATGGCTATGCAGTCGGTGCCCGGAGAGGGCGGGAATCCGGTCGCGGGGATCCTCTGGATGCTGGTGACCGGGATCAGTTTCGTCGCGGTGACCGCGTTGGTGAAGCTCTCGGCACAGGGGCTTCCGGCGGCGCAATCCGCCTTTCTGCGCTATTTGCTGGGGCTCGTCTTCCTGCTGCCGATGCTGGGCCGGCTTTCCGATGCGCGCATCGACCGCGGGCGGCTCGCTCTTTACGGCGGGCGCGGCCTTGCGCATGCGCTGGGGGTCATGTGCTGGTTCTTCGCGATGACCCGGATCCCGGTCGCCGAGGTGACGGCGATGAACTATCTAAACCCGATCTATGTGACCATCGGGGCGGCGCTCCTGTTCGGCGAGCGGCTGGCCGCGCGCCGCATCCTGGCCATCGCGGTCGCTTTCCTCGGGGTTCTGGTGATCCTGCGCCCGGGCTTTCGCGAGATCTCGGACGGCCATGTCGCGATGCTGTTCACGGCCGTTCTGTTCGGGATCTCCTATCTTGCCGCCAAGCGGCTGAGCGAGCGCGACGAGGCCTCGGTGGTGGTGGCGATGATGTCGCTCACGGTCACCATCGTGCTGGCGCCCCTGGCATTTGCGGTCTGGGTGGCGCCGAGCTGGCAGCAGGTGCTGGGGCTGTTCTTCGTGGCCGTCTTCGCCACCGCCGGGCATTACGCCATGACCCGTGCCTTCCGCGCGGCGCCGCTGACGGTGACCCAGCCCGTCACCTTCTTGCAGCTGGTCTGGGCCACGCTGGTCGGCTGGCTTGCCTTCGGCGAGGCGGTCGACGGCTGGGTGCTGCTGGGCGGGGGACTGATCATCGGATCGGTGGTCTTCATCACCTGGCGCGAGGCGGTCCGCAAGCGCCGCATCGTCACGCCGCCTGCCGGAGCGCCCGAAACGTAGGGTAACATGGGCTTGCGATGCGCGGGTGCGGCGCTAACATGCATGGAAATGCATGATATTTCCGTACTCGATCCTCGCGAGGATCTGCCGGAGGCGTTGCGCGAACTGCTCGATGCCTGCCCGCGGGCGGTCTGGGCCAGCCGGCCCCCCGACCACGCCTCCACCCGTTTCTGGCTCGACCGGCACAGGATGTTCCGCATGCTTCTGGCGCGGATGGAGGACGGCGCCCGGGACCTGGAAAGCGCCGGGGCACCGCCAGAGGCCGGGATTCGGGCGGTTCGGCGCGATGCGGCCATCCTGCTGAACGAGGTTCACGGTCATCAGAAGGTCGAAGAGCTGCATTACTTCCCTCGCCTCGTGACCTTCGAGCCCGGCCTCGGGGCGGCTTTCGCCATGCTGGATGCCGATCATCAGGCCCTCGATCTTCACCTGAAGGAACTTGCCGCGGCGGTGGCAGAGCTGATCCGGGCCGGGCCCGAGGACCTGGAGAGGTGTATCGGATGGCTGCAGCTGCGGCTGGCGCGCTTCGGCTCCTGTCTCGACCGCCACCTGACCGATGAGGAGGATATCGTCCTGCCGATCCTGCTGCGCCATGGCGTGGCGCTGGAGGCCTGAGCGGCGGCTTGCGGGACCCGGCGCGCCATAACGATGGAAGGCGGCCATGGCCCGCAGGCCGTCCGGCCATGCAGAAGGGGGCGTACGGAGCTTGCGGGGCCGGGCAAGGGCGGGGGTGCTGCGCCCGGCCCGGGGTCACTCAGTCCGCGACCTCATAGGGCAGCAGGCCGCGCCGGTTCGCATCGACCGTGAGCCGTCTTTCCAGCGGTGGCACCGCGCGCTGGTGACAGTCGCGGCGCTCGCAGATCCGGCAGGAGATCCCGATCGGCTCGTAGGCGGCGGCATTGTCGATATCCAGATCGTCGGCATAGACGATCTGATCGGCATGGCGCACCTCGCAGCCCAACCCGATGGCATAGCGCCGGACCGGCGCGCGCCAGGCGCCGCCGGGCTTCGAGACGTCGCGGGCCAGCGAGATATAGCGCAGCCCGTCCGGGGTCTCGGCCAGCTGGCGCAGGAACCGGCCCGGGGTCTCGAAGGCGCGGTGCACGTTCCAGAGCGGGCAGGCCCCGCCGAAACGCGCGAATTGCAGCCTTGTGGTGGAATGGCGCTTGGTGATGGTGCCGGCCTGGTCGACCCGCACGAAATAGAAGGGCAGCCCCTTGGCACCCGGGCGCTGCAGGGTCGAGAGCCGATGCGCCACCTGCTCTATCGAGGCGCCGAACCTGTCGGCCAGCAGTTCCAGATCGTGCCGGGTCTCCTGCGCGGCCTCGAGGAAGCGGTTATAGGGCAGAAGCGCCGCCCCGGCGAAATAGTTCGCCATGCCGATCCGGGCGATGGCACGGGCGGCGGGGCTCTGGAACCGGGCAAGATCGAGCGTGGCCTCGAGCAGTTGCGACTGGGTCAGAAGCGCAAGCTGGTGCAGCAGCTGAAAGCGCCGTGTCGGGCCGCGCAGATGGTTGGACAGGGTCAGCGTGCGGGTGTTCTCGTCATACTCCCTGAGCCCGGGAATATCCTTCAGGCACAAGGAGATACCCTGTGCCTCGAGGGCGGCCATGGCACGCTGCTCGGGGTCGGCGCCGGTATCTGATGCGCGCGCGAAGCGCTCGGCCGCGCGGTCGACCGCGTCGATATAGTTGTCGCAATAATGGAAGAAGTCGCGAACGTCTTCCCAGGGCGACGGGCCCAGCGGCGCGTCCTCGCGCCCCAGCGCCTCGTCGAGCGAGGCCAGCCGCTCATGGCTCTGGCGATAGGCGCGGTGCAGCTCCAGAAAGGCGCGCGTCAGCGCCGGCGCGTTCGAGGCGGCCAGCCGCAGATCGGCCAGCGGCGGCGCCAGATCGCCGAAGACCGGATCGGCCAGCGCCTCGCGCATGTCGCTGACCAGCCGCTCGGCATCGCCCTCCGACAGCTCGGTCACGTCGAAGCCGAATTCCGAGACAAGCGCCAGCAGCACCGTCGAGGAGAGCGGACGGTTGTTGTTCTCCATCTGGTTCAGATAGGGCAGCGAAATCCCCAGCCGGATTGCGAAATCCTTCTGGGTCAGCCCCATCCGCGACCGCGTCTCGCGCAGCTTGACGCCTGCATAGAGTTTGCGCGTCGCCATCGCGACCCCTCGCTTTGCCGATTAGCTGAGGTCTTTCCTAGCTTTTGCAAAGCCGGCACGCAAGCGCGGCTCAGGGCGTGTCCGTGGGCGGCATCGCCAGGATCGGCCCGGCGCGACGGTCGACCCAGCGGACGTAAAGGACGGTCATCACCGCCAGCGCCGAGGTCGTGGCCATGATGACCAGGAGCGGCCAGGCGCCGGTGCCGGGTTTCAGGAGAGCGCCCGCCAGCGCCGAGAGGGCCGCGCCGCCGCCGATCATGATCGCGCCGCCAAGCCCGCTTGCCGTGCCCGCCAGATGCGGCCTGACCGACAGCGTGCCCGCGATCGCGTTGGGCAGGACCATGCCATTGCCGATCCCGAGCAGGGCCATCGCGCCGAAGAAGGCGATGGGCTGAGTCGTCCCCGTCGCGAAGAAGGCCATCGACAGCAGGGGGGCTGCCAGCGTGATCAGCGCGCCCCAGTAGATCATGCCGTTGATGCCGACCCGGACCGAATAGCGCCCCGAGATGAAATTGCCCGTCATGTAGCCCAGCGCGACGATGCCGAAATAGAGCCCGAGCAGCGAGGGCGACAGGGCAAAGACATGGCTGCCGACGAAGGGGGCGCCGCCGAGATAGGCGAAGAACGCGCCCGAGGACAGCGCTGCGGTCAGCGCATAGCCCCAGAAGCGGCGCGAGCGGACCAGTTCGGGATACTGGCGGAACTGGTCGATCAGGTTCACGTCGCGGGGGGTGGCGGTCTCGCCGAGATCGGCCCAGGTCAGCGCCAGCACGCCCACGCCTGCCAGCAGCAGCGCGAGGAAGGTGGCCTGCCAGCCCCAGAGCTCGTCCAGCACCCCGCCGATGGTCGGGCCGATCATCGGCACCAGCGCCATGCCCATGGTGACATAGCCGATCATCGAGGCGGCCTGGGTGTCGGCCACCATGTCGCGCACGACGGCGCGGCTGAGGACCATGGCGGTGACGACCACTGCCTGCGCCATGCGGAAGCCGAGAAAGGCCTCGGCCGAGGGCGCGAGGATGCAGCCAAGCGTCGCCAGCAGGAACAGCGCGATCGAGATCAGAAGCACCGGGCGGCGGCCATAGCGGTCGGAAATCGGGCCGATGAACAGCTGCAGCACCGCGTTCGCGGCCAGATAGGTCGCGACCGACAGCTGCATCACCGCGTAATCGGTGTCGAAATGCACGGCCATGTTCGACAGCGAGGGCAGGAAGATGTTGATGGTCAGCGCGGGCAGGCCTGCCAGCGCAACCAGGGTGATCACATGAGGGGGGGTTGTGCGGTCCAGGAAACGGACCCGGGGGTGCGTCGACATGTCTTGGGATTAGGCTCTGGCCGGGGGCTTGTCCAGCGACATCGGGACTTACCAGCGGTGGAAGATGAAAAACGCGCCGAGCGCGATGAAACCGAAGCCGAGCGCATGGTTCCACTGCAACGGCTCCTTGAGGTAAAGGACTGAAAACCCGCAAAATACGGTCAGGGTGATGACTTCCTGGATGGTCTTCAGCTGGGCTGCCGAGAAATGCCCGTAGCCGATTCTGTTCGCCGGCACCTGCAGCAGATATTCGAAGAAGGCGATGCCCCAGCTAATGAAGATGACGGCGACCAGCGGCGCGGCCTTGAACCTGAGATGACCGTACCAGGCAAAGGTCATGAAGAGGTTGGACAGGACGAGAAGGCCGATCGTGACGACCGGTACTGGCAGGGCGGGCATGGGGTGGCTCCGGCAACAGGGGGAGGCGGGCCTCACGCGATATGGTATGCCGGTCGGTATCGTCCAGTCGCTTTGCGAATTTGCAATATGCAGGAGGGTGGCGGAAAATGATTTGCAAATTTACCGTTTAACACTTTGATGAAGCTCATTGCATGGGTAGGTTGCCGAAAATTTCCGCAAGGGGCATCGCCGATGAAAGATATCCTCAACGAACTCGAGCGTCGCCGCAGCATCGCCCGTCTGGGCGGCGGCCAGCGGCGCATCGACAGCCAGCACGCCAAGGGCAAACTGACGGCGCGCGAGCGGATCGAGCTGCTGCTGGACGAGGGCTCGTTCGAGGAATTCGACATGTTCGTCGCCCATCGCTGCACCGATTTCGGCATGGAGGAAAGCCGTCCCTATGGCGACGGGGTGGTGACCGGCTGGGGCACGATCAATGGCCGCATGGTCTATGTCTTCAGCCAGGACTTCACCGTCTTCGGCGGCTCGCTTTCGGAAACGCATGCCCAGAAGATCTGCAAGATCATGGATATGGCGGTGCAGAACGGCGCCCCTGTGATCGGGCTGAACGATTCGGGCGGGGCACGCATCCAGGAGGGCGTGGCCTCGCTGGCGGGCTATGCCGAGGTGTTCCAGCGCAATATCGAGGCCTCGGGGGTGATCCCGCAGATATCGGTCATCATGGGGCCCTGCGCGGGCGGCGCGGTCTACAGCCCGGCGATGACCGATTTCATCTTCATGGTGCGCGATTCCTCCTACATGTTCGTCACCGGCCCCGATGTGGTGAAGACCGTCACCAACGAGGTGGTCACCGCCGAGGAGCTGGGCGGGGCCTCGACCCATACCAAGAAATCCTCGGTGGCCGATGGCGCCTTCGAGAACGATGTCGAGGCGCTTTACGAGGTGCGCCGGCTGGTCGATTTCCTGCCGCTGAACAACCGCGAGAAACCGCCGGTCCGGCCCTTCTTCGACAAGCCCGGCCGGGTGGATGAAAGCCTCGATACCCTGATCCCCGATAATGCCAACACGCCCTATGACATGAAGGAACTGATCCTGAAGGTCGCGGATGAGGGCGATTTCTACGAGATCCAGGCCGATTTCGCCAAGAACATCATCACCGGCTTCGTCCGGCTCGAAGGCCAGACCGTGGGCGTCGTGGCCAACCAGCCGATGGTTCTGGCCGGCTGCCTCGATATCGACAGCTCGCGCAAGGCCGCGCGCTTCGTGCGCTTCTGCGACTGTTTCGAGATCCCGATCCTGACCTTCGTCGACGTTCCGGGCTTCCTGCCCGGGACGGGGCAGGAATATGGCGGGGTCATCAAGCACGGCGCCAAGCTGCTCTTTGCCTATGGCGAGGCGACGGTGCCGAAGGTGACCGTGATCACCCGCAAGGCCTATGGCGGGGCCTATGACGTGATGGCCTCGAAGCACCTGCGGGGTGATTTCAACTATGCCTGGCCCACCGCCGAGATCGCGGTCATGGGGGCCAAGGGCGCGACCGAGATCCTGTACCGCTCGGAGCTGGGCGATGCCGAGAAGATCGCGGGCCGTACGAAGGATTACGAGGACCGCTTTGCCAACCCGTTCGTGGCGGCCGAGCGCGGCTTCATCGACGAGGTGATCCAGCCGCATTCGACCCGCCGCCGCGTCAGCCGCGCCTTCGCCTCGCTCCGCGGCAAGCGCCGCGAGACGCCGTGGAAGAAGCACGGTAACATTCCGCTTTGAGGCAAGGGCCCGCAGAAAGGGCCGAGGCAGAGGACTTCCATGGACTCCAGGGGCTGGCACATGCTGCGGGAGGAGGGCGCGCTGACGATGGCGCGGCAGCTTCCCGTGCGCTTCGACCTGTGCGCGAGCGCGGCCTTCCCGCGCGCCCGCAAGGGACGGCTGGCCCTGCAGATCCGTCAGGATCTGTGGCGGATGCTGCAGGATCTGCGCGGGTTTTCGCCCGTGGTCACGGTTGAGGAGGAGGGGCAGGGGCTGCGGGTAAGCGCCGGAGGTCGCGCCGCAGCCCCTTTCCCGCGATCCGATTGCGAGCGGAAAATCGCGGCCCTGCTGACCAGCCCGTCCCATCGCGCCCGCTGGCTGGCACAGGCGCGGCTGGAGCCCGGGGCATGATCCTGCGCGCGCTCCTTCTGGCCGGGGCGGTGCTGGCTCTGGGGGCGACCGGCGAGGTCGTCGAGCTGCCCTCGGGGCAGTCGGCCACCCATTTCGACACCATCACCGGCGAGCCGGGACCGGCCGGTCTGACGGTGCGGTTCCGCTTTCTCGTCCCCGGTATCGCGCGTGACTTGGCCAGGATGCCGGCCACGCTGGCGCAGGGCGACATGGACTATCTCTGCGCGGAATACGCGCTGCCGCGGCTGGCCGACTCCGGCCCCGAACCGGCGCAGATCGTCATCACGCTCATGGACCGCCCGGTGCCCTTCGGGCAGCCCGATCCCGAGGCCACGCAGTTCTTCGAAGCCTACCGCCCCGAGGCGGGACGCTGCATCTGGGAAGGGTTCTGAGACGATGCCGCATTCCCTTCGTCCGGCCGCTGTCGCGCCCGGCCATGCGCCGGTTTTGCCACAACCTTCGCGTGTTGCAGCGGTGGCATGTGCAAAGCTGAAAGATTGGGCTATCCTCCCGGGAGGTCGCGGCAAGGCGGCCTTTCCACAGGCAGGTGTCGGGTTCGGTCCCGCGCCAGAAACAGACGGGAGTGTCCCATGTCCAAGAGTGTCAAAACCCTTTTCGCCCTCTCGCTCGTCGCCTTCGTCGCGGCCTGCGCCCAGAAGGAAGAAGTGGTCTATGTCGAGCCGGTTCAGCCCGAGCCGACCTACAACAAATACTGATCTGGGCGCGGGGCGGGCCTGTCCCGCCCCGGCTTTGCCGCGCCCCGATCCTTACGGAGGCGCGTCATGCTGAAACACAAGGGCTTTCCCTCCCGTCTGCCGGGAACCGATTTCCAGTTCACCATCCGCCGCGCGAACAAGGACGGGGCCACCCGTCTGATCGCGCGCGAGCGCTATGCCGACCGGCGCCCTGCCGATCGCCGCGCCGATACGGGCTTTTTGGCCGCGCTGATCGAGCAGTTCGGCGACGCGCCCTTCGAGCGCGGAAATCTCGATGCGGGCCGGTTGTCCTGGCTGCTGGGCCGCGAGGTGGTGGCGGCCGAAGAGCCGTTCGATCCGGAAAGTTATGACGCGCTGCTGCGAGTCGATATCGACTGCGCCCGGGCCGCCTTCCCCGAGCTTTTCGGCGGCGGAGGACCGGCGTGAAACGGCTGGCCCTTCCCGGCGATCGGCGGGACTCCGCTCAAATGCGCTCTCCCTTGCGTTGTGGCCTTTTCTTTTGTTCGGGTTCCGGCAACAGTCTTACACGGCAGAACGGTCGTTCACCCCTAGACCGGACTGTCCATTTTTATACTTATCATTCCCCAACCCCTAGGCCTGACCCTTTTTTCAGGGTCAGGCCGACCCTCTCCTCAAGCCGCGCCCGGCCCCGGGCCACAAGGCGGATTGTCGCCCGCCGATGGCTGGCCTTTGCGTATTTCCGTTTCGCGCCCCGTCACTTGCCGGTATCTTGTGGGCGCAAAACCAAGATCCGTGGAGGCGGAGTAGAATGCCCAGTCCAAAGTTTCTCGCCGTTCTGGCCGCAGCTGTCCTGCTGGCCGGGTGCAACATGTCCAATGACAGCCAGCGCGCCGTCGCGGGGGGGCTCGGCGGTGCGCTCATCGCGGATGTGCTGGACACCAACGTCGCGGCGGGGGCAGCAATTGGCGCGCTCGGCGGCGCCATGTGTGACGACGCGGGCGTCTGCCGCTGATCTGAACCGCTGGGCCCCGGGCCCGTCGGACGAGAATTTGTGAGGGTCATCGGGGCTGCGCGCCCCGGTGGCCCTTTGCTTTGTAAGCGCCGGGACGGGCTCGTCCGGGCGGAACGCTGGAAGGGACAGAGATGTTCGACAAGATCCTGATCGCGAACCGGGGGGAGATCGCCTGCCGGGTCATCAAGACCGCCCGCAAGATGGGCATCAAGACAGTGGCCGTCTATTCCGACGCCGACCGCCATGCGCTGCATGTGCAGATGGCCGACGAGGCGATCCATATCGGTCCTCCGCCCGCGAACCAGTCCTATATCGTGATCGACAGGATCATGGACGCGATCAGGGAAAGCGGCGCCCAGGCGGTGCATCCGGGCTATGGGTTCCTGTCCGAGAACAGGCTTTTCGCCGAGGCGCTGGAGAAGGCCGAGGTCGCCTTCATCGGCCCGCCTGCCAGCGCCATCGAGGCGATGGGCGACAAGATCACCTCGAAGAAGCTCGCCGCCGAGGCAGGCGTCTCGACCGTGCCGGGCTATATGGGCCTGATCGAGGATGCCGCCGAAGCGGTGAAGATCAGCCGCGAGATCGGCTATCCGGTGATGATCAAGGCCTCCGCGGGCGGCGGCGGCAAGGGCATGCGGATCGCCTGGAACGACCAGGAGGCGCGCGAGGGCTTCCAGGCCTCGAAGAACGAGGCCGCCAACAGCTTCGGCGACGACCGCATCTTCATCGAGAAATTCGTAACCCAGCCGCGCCATATCGAGATCCAGGTGCTGGCCGACACCCATGGAAACTGCGTCTATCTGCATGAGCGCGAATGCTCGATCCAGCGCCGGAACCAGAAGGTGATCGAAGAGGCGCCCTCGCCCTTCCTCGACGAGGCGACGCGGCGCGCCATGGGCGAGCAGGCGGTCGCGCTGGCGCGCGCCGTCGGCTATTGCAGCGCGGGCACGGTCGAGTTCATCGTCGATGGCGACAGGAATTTCTATTTCCTCGAGATGAACACCCGGCTGCAGGTGGAGCATCCGGTGACCGAGCTGATCACCGGGGTCGATCTGGTCGAGCAGATGATCAACATTGCCGCCGGCCAGAAGCTGCCCTTCGAACAGAAGGATCTGAAGATCAACGGCTGGGCCATGGAAAGCCGGCTTTATGCCGAGGATCCCTACCGCAACTTCCTGCCCTCGATCGGGCGGCTGACCCGCTATCGCCCGCCGGCGGAATCGGCACATGACGCGGCCATCGTCCGCAACGATACCGGCGTCTACGAGGGCGGCGAGATCTCGATGTATTACGACCCGATGATCGCCAAGCTCTGCACCTGGGCGCCGACCCGGGCGCAGGCCATCGACGAGATGCGGACCGCGCTCGATGCCTTCGAGGTCGAGGGGATCGGGCACAATCTGCCGTTCCTCTCTGCCGTGATGGACCATCCCAAGTTCTGCTCGGGCGAGATCAGCACCGCCTTCATCGCCGAGGAATATCCCGACGGCTTCGCGGGTGTCAGCCTGCCCGAGCCCGAATTGCGCAAGGTGGCGGCGGCGGCCGCCGCGATGTTCCGCGTGGTCGAGATCCGGCGCGCGCGCATCTCGGGGCGGATGGACAATCACGAACGCACCGTCGGCGGCGACTGGGTCGTGGTGGCCCAGGGCGAGAGCTTCCCGCTGACGGTGAGCGCCGACCGCGAGGGGGCCACGATCCAGTTCCAGGGCGGCGATCATCACCGCATCACCTCGGACTGGACCCCGGGCCAGCCGCTGGCGGTCCTGCATATCGATGGCGAGCCGCTTGTCCTCAAGGTGGCGCAGAGCTCGCATGGTTTCGTGATCCGCCATCGCGGCGCCGAGTTGAAGGTGCAGGTCTTCACGCCGCGTCAGGCCGAGCTTGCCGCGCTGATGCCCGAGAAGCTGCCGCCCGACACCTCGAAACTCCTGCTCTGCCCGATGCCCGGCCTGATCGTGACCGTCGATGTCGAGGAGGGCCAGGAGGTCCAGGAAGGTCAGGCGCTCTGCGTCGTCGAGGCGATGAAGATGCAGAACACGCTGCGCGCCGAGAAGAAGGGCATCGTCGCCAGGATCAATGCCGGCCCCGGCGAAAGCCTGGCCGTCGACGAAGTGATCATGGAGTTCGAATGATCCGATGACGCAGGCCCCGTCGAAGAAGCTGGACATCGTGACCGTCGTGTTCTCGGGTGAGCTTGCGCTGCTGCGCTTGCAGGCGCGTTCGATTGCCCGCGAGTTCGACCCCGCCGCTCTGGGCGAGATCTTCGTCATCATCAACGATCACGAGGAAGCGGCCTGCATGGCGGCGGTCGAGGCAATGCGCGCCGATTACGGCCCGTTCGCCGACAGGCTGAAGGTCGTGCGGCCCGACACGTTGCTGTCGGTCTGCCCGACCCTCGGGGCGCGGCTTGAGAGGTTTTACCTGACCCATCTTCGGGGGGTGGGACGAAAACTGCGCGGCGCGGGCGGAGGCTGGCGCAGAAATGGCGGCTGGGGGATGCAGCAGGTCTTCAAGCTGCTGGCTGCAAGGCTGGGGTCGTCCCCCTATCTTCTTGTTCTCGACGCGAAGAACCAGTTCGTCGCGCCCGTCACCGGCTCGGATTTCGTGGCCGATGACGGGCGGCCGCGAAG
Organism: Rhodovulum sp. HP10; assembly: GCF_047553435.1. Taxonomy (NCBI): domain Bacteria; kingdom Pseudomonadati; phylum Pseudomonadota; class Alphaproteobacteria; order Rhodobacterales; family Paracoccaceae; genus Rhodovulum; species Rhodovulum sp. HP10. The sequence continues at coordinate 189,677 of NZ_CP180201.1, read as the reverse complement.
CCGCGCGGTCGAGACGGCAGAAAAGCAGCAAGGCTGGATCAGGGCGTCTTTTGCCAAGCTTGCTTTGCCGGAACCAGCGTCCCTGGCCACGGCCCCGCCGACGATCACGCCGGTGGTCTTCGCCCGCGAGCATCTGAGATCCGCCCTGGCCCTGATCGAGGAAAAACTGGGGCCGATCGAGCTGTTCTTTGCCCGGCGCCGGGGGAAGGCGACCGAGTTCATGCTTGTCTACGCCGCACTCGATCAGGGCAGGGGGCTGTGGTGGGAGCTTCACGCCGAGGGTCTGCCCGCTTCTTTCTCGCTGTTCTCCGGTGGCAGTGTCGGCAGGCTGCCAGAGCTTGTGGCAGCGGCGCGGTGCGGCGATTGCAAGATGATCGGAACCCATAGCCGCCTTCTTGCGGCTATGACCGAGACCGTTCGAAAGGACCTTGTCGAGTTCTGGCGCGAGCGTGGTCTCATACGGTCCGACAGCGAGATCGAGGCATTGTTTCATGCCTAGCGCGTCTGTCCCTGGCCCGTCTGTAGCTGTAGCGGTCTCGTTCGCTCAGCGCCGGTCGCGGACTTCCTGCTGGCGCAGCGGGATCTTGTCGATCGAGCGCGAGATCTCGCGGACGTTCCAGGGCATCGGCTTGCGGAACTTGATCTCGCCATCCTTGCCGACCAGCACCAGCATGAAGCCGCGCGGGCGCAGTTTCATGCGCAGCTCGGAGCGGGTGTCGGGGTCGGTATCGACGATCACCACCACGTCGCGTTCGGCCAGCTCGTCGATGCGCTCGGTCAGAAGCTGCATCTGGGTCCGGTATTGCGGGTCGGCCGGGCTGTCGGCGAAGACCACGACCGGCCGCGCCATCCAGTGGAAGTCGGACAGGCTTACGCCCTCGGCCTCGAGCACCACGGTTCGGTCGGCCTCCCAGCGCGCCAGCGGCTCGGGTTCGCTGACCGCGTCGGCGGTTCCGGCCAGCGGCATGAGCGCGACCCATGCCATGATCGTCAGGTGTTTTTTCATGAGCCCTCCTGTCGGCCCAGATATAGGCGCAGGTGGGCGGAAAGCGAAGTCTGAACCCGCGCCCGGCGCGGGGCATGCAGAAGAAGGACGGATCCGATGACGGACAAGACCACACGCTGGGCCGCGCTGGCCGAGAAGGAACTGCGCGGCAAGCCGCTCGACGGCCTGACCTGGGAGACGCCGGAGGGCATTCCGGTCAAGCCGCTTTACACCGAGGCCGATACCGAGGGCCTGGCGCATATGGGCTCGGTCCCGGGCGAGGCGCCCTTCACCCGCGGACCCAAGGCCACGATGTATGCCGGCCGGCCCTGGACGATCCGGCAATATGCGGGCTTCTCGACGGCCGAGGAATCGAACGCCTTCTACCGCAAGGCGCTGGCTGCCGGGCAGCAGGGCGTGTCGGTGGCCTTCGACCTCGCGACCCACCGGGGCTATGACAGCGACCATCCGCGCGTCGTCGGCGATGTCGGCAAGGCGGGCGTGGCCATCGACAGCGTCGAGGACATGAAGATCCTCTTCGACGGCATCCCGCTGGGCGACATTTCCGTCTCGATGACCATGAACGGCGCGGTGATCCCGATCCTCGCGAGCTTCATCGTCGCGGGCGAGGAGCAGGGCGTGGACCGCAGGCAGCTTTCCGGCACAATCCAGAACGACATCCTGAAGGAGTTCATGGTCCGGAACACCTATATCTATCCGCCCGAACCCTCGATGCGGATCATCGCCGACATCATCGAGTACACCTCGACCGACATGCCGCGCTTCAACTCGATCTCGATCTCAGGCTATCACATGCAGGAGGCGGGCGCGAACCTGGTGCAGGAGCTTGCCTTCACGCTCGCGGACGGCAAGGAATACGTGAAGACGGCGCTTGCGCGCGGCCTCGATGTCGATGCCTTCGCCGGCAGGCTCAGCTTTTTCTTCGCCATCGGGACGAACTTCTTCATGGAGATCGCAAAGCTCCGTGCCGCGCGGTTCCTGTGGCACCGGATCATGTCCGAGTTCGGGCCCAAGAACCCGAAATCCCTGATGCTGCGCACCCATTGCCAGACCTCGGGCGTCAGCCTGGCCGAGCAGGACCCCTATAACAACGTCGTCCGCACCGCCTATGAGGCGATGAGCGCGGTTCTGGGCGGCACCCAGTCGCTCCATACCAACGCCTTCGACGAGGCGATCGCGCTGCCGACCGAATTCTCGGCCCGGATCGCGCGGAATACCCAGCTGATTCTGCAGAACGAGACCAAGGTCACGAAGGTCGTCGATCCGCTGGCGGGGTCCTACTATGTAGAGAAGCTGACCGCGGACCTGGCCGATGCGGCCTGGGCGATCATCTGCGAGATCGACGAGATGGGCGGCATGACCAAGGCGGTGGCCTCTGGCATGCCCAAGCTCCGGATCGAGGAGGCCGCCGCCCGCTGGCAGGCCCGGGTCGACCGCGGCGAAGAGGTGATCGTCGGCGTCAACAAGTTCCGGCTCGAGAAGGAAGACGAGATCGACATCCTGGATGTCGACAATGTCAGGGTCCGCCAGAGCCAGGCGGCCCGCATCGGGAAGATCCGGGCCACCCGCGATCAGGCCGCCTGCGATCACGCGCTGGCGGCTCTGGAAGAGGCCGCGCGAAGCGGCGAAGGGAACCTCTTGCGGCTGGCGGTCGAGGCCGCCCGCACGCGCGCCACGGTGGGAGAAATCAGCATGGCGATGGAAAAGGTGTTCGGGAGACACCGCGCCGAGGTCAGGACGCTCTCGGGCGTCTATGGCGCGGCCTATGAGGGCGATGAGGGATTCGCCGCGATCCAGAAATCGGTGGAGGATTTCGCCGAGGAAGAAGGGCGGCGGCCGCGGATGCTGGTCGTGAAGATGGGGCAGGACGGGCATGACCGCGGCGCCAAGGTGATCGCGACGGCCTTTGCCGATATCGGCTTCGACGTCGATGTGGGCACGCTGTTCCAGACCCCCGAGGAAGCGGCGCAGGACGCGGTCGACAATGACGTGCACGTGGTCGGGATCTCGTCCCTGGCGGCGGGTCACAAGACCCTGGCGCCCAAGCTGATCGAGGCGCTGAAGGCGCAGGGGGCCGAGGATATCATCGTGATCTGCGGGGGGGTGATCCCGCATCAGGATTACGATTTCCTGCGGCAGGCGGGCGTCAAGGCGATCTTCGGGCCCGGAACGAACATTCCCGCGGCGGCCAATGATATCCTGCGTCTGATCCGCGAAGCCCGCGGCTGATCGGGAGCAAGGCCCGGGCCGCCCTTTCGGGCGGCCCGGGCCAAAAGTTTTCGGCGAAAACTTTTGCAGGACTTTTCGTCGAAAAGTCCTGTTGGCCTATTGCGCAGGGGCCGCGCCCTTTCTGCCTGTCGGTGCTGCGAGCAACCTGAGCGCGGCATAGCCCAGAACCGCCGAGATCGCAGAGCCGCTCAGCACGCCGAGGCGGACGTCGTTCATCAGGACCGGATCGGCATAGCTCAGCGAGCCGATGAAGAGCGACATCGTGAAGCCGATCCCGGCAAGGCAGGACAAGCCGTAGATATGGATCCATCCGACCCCGTCAGGCAGCCGCGCGAGGCCGGATTTGACCATCGCGAAGGTGATCGCGAAGACCCCGACCTGCTTGCCGAGCACAAGCCCCAGCGCCACCCCCATCGGCAGCGGTTGCAGCAGGTCCGAGAAGGAAATGCCGGTCAGCACCACGCCTGCATTGCCGAAGGCGAAGATCGGCAGGATCAGATAGAGCACATAGGGCGAGAGCGCATGCTCGAGCGCGTGCAGCGGCGATTTTCCCCATTTGTCGCGCAGCGGAATGCAGAAGGCGGTGGCCACGCCCGCGATGGTCGCATGCACGCCCGATTTCAGCACGAAGAACCACATGATGGTCCCCAGCAGCACCATCGGCGCCACCCGGTGCGCGCCCTTGAGGTTCAGCCAGATCAGCCCGGCCAGCGGCAGCAGCGCCATCAGCAGATAGTCGACCTTCAGATCTGCGGTATAGAACAGCGCGATGATGACGATGGCCCCGAGATCGTCGAGGATCGCCAGGGTCAGAAGAAACACCTTCAGCGCCGCCGGCACGCGGTCGCCCAGAAGCGCCAGCACTCCGAGCGCGAAGGCGATGTCGGTCGCGGCCGGGATGGCCCATCCCGACAGCGTCTCGGGGCTGCCCCAGTTGAAGGCCGCGAAGATCAGCGCGGGCACCGCCATGCCGCCCACTGCCGCCATGCCCGGCAGGACCACATCGGCCGGTTTCTTGAGCTTGCCTTCCATCATCTCGCGCTTGAGTTCCAGCCCGATGAGGAAGAAAAAAACGGCCATCAGGCCGTCATTGATCCACAGGATCAGCGGTTTCTCCAGCCCCCCGCCATTGAGCAGGACCGAGAAGGTCGCTCCGAGGGTGTCGTCGTAAAAGGGTTGCAGGGGCGAATTTGCGACGATCAGGGCGGCGAGGGCCGCAAGCATCAGCAGGATACCGCCTGAGGCTTCGTGGCCGAAAAACTTGTCGAGCGCGCGGAGCAGCATTGAATCTCCCGATTTTATTTGATTCTACGTTTGCGAAATGGGGTCTGGCCTGTGGATGTCAATTGCGCCCGGCGATCCTGCCGTGAAACTCTGAACATGCGACCGCCGGGTGTGAGCCTGCGGCAGGAATGGGGCACTATGCGCAGATCTCGGGGATCGCTCGCGCGGAGATCGTTTCGCAGCGGGCTTTGCATCGAAAGGCCCGGCCCGAGAAGCGGCGGGCCCGGGCCTGAACGGCGCCTTGCCGGGGGCTGTCGAGGCATGCGTGACGGCCCGTACGACGGCCGGTATCAAGGCCCTTACGAAAGCCACGGCGCAGGGGCGGGCACAGGGGCAGGCACAGGGACGGGCACAGGCACAGGGACGGGCGGTCGCCTCCGGAGCCCTTTCTTGCCCTGCCGCCCGATCGCCCGGACCCGGGCGTTCTTCGCAGGGCGGCCCGCTGTGCTTTCGCCGGGCTCGCGGATGCCTTGCCGGAGGCGCGGCCTCCGGTGTCGCTCTGGCAGCCCGGCGACGGGCCGCGCCCCGCATCCATGCCGGGATTCTCGAATGACGGCGGATATTTGCCGCAAGGGCGCCGGGGGACGTGCAGGGCGGCCGAATGACCGACCTGACTCTGCCGCGATGGCGGGCTAATCTCGTTCCATGTCGCTCTGGTCCCGCATCGCCGACGCCGTTTCCGCCCTGGCCAAGGGCGAGAGTCTTGCGGCCGTCTTCGACCGGCTGCGCACGCCGCCCGAACGCAGCGTCGCCTTCACCATCGCGGTGATCGCGCTCGGGGCGAAGATGGCCAAGGCCGATGGCCGGGTTACCCGCGACGAGGTCGCGGCCTTCCGCGAGGTGTTTTCCATCCCGCCGGGCGAAGAGGCCAACGCGGCCCGGGTCTTCGATCTGGCCCGGCAGGACGTGGCCGGCTTCGAGGATTATGCCCGCCGCATCCGCCGCATGTTCCGCGAGACCCGGGGGCCGCTCAGCGACCTGATGGAGGGGCTGTTCTTCATCGCCCTGGCCGATGGCGACTATCATCCCGGCGAGGACGCCTTCCTGGCCCGGGTGGCCGAGATCTTCGGGCTGAGCGAGCGGCAGTTCCGCACGCTCCGCGCCCGTTTCGTACCCGAGGCCGTGCCCGATCCCTATACCGTTCTCGGCGTCGATCCGACCGATGATCTGGACACCATCCGCAAGGTCTGGCGGGCCGAGGTGCGCGAGACCCATCCCGACCGGATGCAGGCGCGGGGCGTGCCCGAAGAGGCGATCAAGCTGGCCGAGCGCCGGCTGGTCGCGATCAACCAGGCCTGGGAGACCATCGTCGCGGACCACGCGGCGTGAGGATCGCCACCTATAATGTCGAATGGTTCAATGCGCTCTTCGACGACGAGGGCCAGCTTCTCGAGGGCGAGGGCCCGTCGGGACGCCATGGCCTCGCGCGGCAGGATCGCATCGCGGCGCTGGGGATCGTCTTTTCCGCGCTCGATGCCGATGCGGTGCTGGTGGTCGAGGCGCCCGCCGAGAACGGGCGGCGCAGCACCGTCCGGGCGCTCGAGAACTTCGCCCGGGTCTTCGGGCTCCGGGCGCGGCGGGCGCTGATCGGCTTCGGCAACGACACCCAGCAGGAAATCGCGCTGCTCTACGACCCCGACCGGCTGAAGGCCCGCCACGACCCGCAGGGCGCGCCGACCGGCCGCAAGGGCGCAGCGGATGCGCCGCGCTTCGACGGCGTCTTTCGCTGGGATGTCGATGTCGATGCGGCGCCCGATCTGATCCGCTTCTCCAAACCGCCGCTCGAACTGGCGGTCGAGACGGCGGCCGGGGTCCGGTTCCGGATGATCGGGGTCCATGCCAAGTCGAAGGCGCCGCATGGTGCACGCAGTCCCGATGAGGCGATCCGGATCTCGATCCAGAACCGGCGCAAGCAGCTGGCGCAATGCATCTGGCTTCGGCAGCGGATCGAGACCCATCTCGACGCGGGCGTGCCCCTGATCGTGCTGGGCGATTTCAACGACGGTCCGGGGCTCGACGAATACGAGAAGCTCTTCGGTCGTTCGGGCGTCGAGATCGTTCTGGGGCAGGGCGAGGCGCCCGAGCGGCGGCTGTTCGATCCGCATGCGCGCGAGGCGCTGCAGGGGCTTCTGGCGGCACAGCCCGCCTCGGCGCGGTTCTTCGTGCCGACAACCGGGCGGTACCTGTCGGCGCTGCTCGACTATGTCATGATATCGGAGGATCTTCGTGCGCACGGACCGCGCTGGCGGATCTGGCATCCCTTCGACGATCCGGATCTCTACCGCATCCCCGAGCTGCGCGAGGCGCTGCTGACGGCTTCCGACCATTTTCCGGTCAGCCTCGATGTCGCGACCTGAACCGTGCGCTTCATTTTTCCGCATCGCGGGCCTATATTGAGCGCATGAGACACAGGCTTGCCTTGGTTCCGCTTCTGGCGCTTCTGCTGAGCGCCTCGCCTGTCCTTGCCCAGGACAGGGGAGGGGCCGACGGCGAGAGTGGCATGAGCGAGGGGCTAGGCCTGCTCGGCGAGGGGATGCAGATGTTTCTCAAGGGGCTCGGCGACGAGCTCGAGCCGCGGCTGCGCGACTTCGCCGAGACGGCAAAGCCCGCGCTGACCCGGCTGATGGAACTGATCGACGATCTCGATGCCTATGAGCTGCCCGAGCGCCTGCCCAATGGCGACATCATCATCCGCCGCAAGCCCGATGCGCCGCCGCTGTCCGAGCCCGAGGCACGGCCCGGGGCCGAGATCGAGATCTGAGCGGCCGTCCCGAGGGCAGCAGGCCTGATCCGGCGGCCGGCCTTGGCCTGCCGGCGGTCTTCCTGAGACTGGGCCGCGGCGTCATCCGGCGGCCCTGATGCGCCCCGCGCCCCTTCAGTCGTCTCGGACCCGCATACTGGTCTCGACCCCGAGCGCCTTGGCAAGCGAGGCGAAGCGCGCCTGAGCGACCTCGCCGAACAGCGGCACTGCCGGCTCGGCAAGGATCAGTTCCAGTTGCTTTTTCCGGGGGTAGTGGCGCAGCTCGGCCAGGCTGTCAGGGGCATGCAGCGAGAACATCGCGCCGAAGCGCATCGCCTTGCCCAGCACTTCGGCCTGGCGCATCTGGGAGGCGTCGAGCAGCGAGAAGAGCGGCTCGAACCGGCTGCCCGCGCGGCTGTTTTTGTAGCGATGCAGCAGCGAGACGCCGAGGAAGACCCGCTCCCAGTGTTCCAGCCCGCCCAGATTGGCCTGTGTGGCGATATCGAAACAGATCTCGTGGCGGTAATCGGGATGCGCGCGCCAGGCGGTGTCATGCAGCAGGCAGGCCGCGCGGATCAGCCGCCGCTTGTCGGGACCGGCATCGCCGAAGAGCGGCAGGATGAAATTGTAAAGCCGGCTGCCGAAACCGGGCTGGCGGGCCGAGCTTTGCTCGGCGAAGCGGCAGGCCTCGATCAGCGGGTCCCGGGCGCGCAGATCCTCGGGCATCTGCTCGTAAAGAAGCCCTTCGCGAATGCCATAGCTCGAGACCGCGATCTCGCAGGGGCGCAGATGCGCGACGAGCTTCCTGAGCACCTGCCCGGCATAGGGCACCAGCGCCATGCGGTCGGCCGAGGTCCCGGTCCTCTGGCGCAGCGCGTCCGGATCCGAGGCGGCGATCCAGTCGATGGTGTCCGACAGCGAGGCCTGGGTCATGCGATATTCGTGAAGCACGGTCAGCGGATAGCCGCGCCGCTCCATGTCGAGCCGGGCGATGGCGCGCCACGAGCCCCCGACGAGATAGAGCCGGGGGGGCGCGACCGGCATCGCGGCGGCGAGGTCTTCGATTTCCCGGGCGATGTAGCGCTCCAGATCCTTCCTGTCGCCGGGGAGGTCGCGCAGCTTGAGCGGTCCCAGCGGCGCGGTGCCGCGCGCGCCGACCGTGCCGCTCCTGAGTTCGGCCAGCTCCATCGAGGAGCCGCCGATATCGCAGACGATGCCTTCGGCCCCGGGCCAGCCCAGCAGCACGCCCTGCGCCGACAGGCGTGCCTCTTCCGTGCCGTCGATCACCAGCGGGCTCAGCCCGGTCTCGCGCTCGATCTCGGCGCGGAATTCGGGCCCGTCCTCGGCATCGCGCATCGCCGCGGTGGCGACCACGCTGAGCGGGGTGGCATCCATCGCCTCGGCCAGAAGGGCAAAGCGGCGCAGCGCGGCCAGTGCCCGGACACGCCCCTCGGGCGACAGGCGGTTGGTTTCGCTCAGGCCCGCGCCGAGCGCGCACATGACCTTTTCGTTGAAGAAATAGGCCGGACTGCGCGCAGCGCCGTCGAAGACCACCATCCTGACAGAGTTCGATCCGATATCGACCACGCCGACGCGCGAAAGCGCGCGCGCTTCCGGTCCGCCGAACAGAGGTCGCCCGAAAGGATCCCATGCATTGGGGCGATCCTCGGCCTGTCCGTCCATGAAGAGCCTTTCCTGCGGCGTGCGCGGGGACAATGCCAAACTTCCGAAGTCGCGGTCAATCCTTGACCTTCGCAAGCTGCCGCACATCGCCGGCCCCGGCCGAGCCCCGGCCCGAAAGCGACGCATTCTCCATGAAGAAACGGTGGCAGTTGAAGGCGTTCGGTCCGGCCTCGGCGCGCAGGAAGCTGCCATTGGGCTGCATCACCCAGCTTTGCGCCTCGTCGGCGAGATTGGCGGTCATGATCTGGTCGGTGATCTGCGCCTTCACCGTGGGGTTCGTGCATTCGACCAGTGTCTCGACCCGGCGGTTGAGGTTGCGGCCCATCCAGTCTGCCGACGAGATGTAGACGCGGGCATCGGGCGAGGGCAGGCCATGGCCGTTGCCGAAGCAGACGATGCGCGAATGCTCGAGAAAGCGGCCGATGATCGACTTGACCCGGATGTTCTCGGACAGGCCCTTGATGCCGGGCCGGATGCCGCAGATGCCGCGCACCACCAGCTCGATCTTCACGCCGGCATTCGAGGCCGCGTAAAGCGCGTCGATCACGTCGGATTCGATCAGCGAATTCATCTTGGCCCAGATATGGGCGGGCCGCCCGTTGCGGGCATGCTCGGTCTCTTCGGCGATCCGCTGCATCAGCGTCGATTTCAGCGACAGCGGCGAGATCGACAGGTTCTCCAGATGCGCAGGCTCGGCATAGCCGCCGACATAGTTGAAGACCTTGGTCGCGTCGCGTCCCAGCGCCGGATCGCAGGTGAACAGTGACAGGTCGGTATAGATCCGGGCGGTGATCGGGTGGTAGTTGCCGGTGCCGTAATGGGTATAGGTCACCAGCTGATCGCCCTCGCGCCGTACCACGGTGCTGATCTTGGCATGGGTCTTGTAGTTGATGAAGCCGTAGATCACATGCGCGCCCGAGCGCTCCAGCCGGCGCGACTGGCGGATGTTCGCGGCCTCGTCGAAGCGGGCCTTCAGCTCGACCAGCGCGGTGACCGACTTGCCGTCCTCGGCCGCCTCGCACAGCGCCTCGACGATGGGCGAATTCTTCGAGGTCCGGTAGAGCGTCTGCTTGATCGCCACCACATCCGGGTCGCGCGCCGCCTGCTGCAGGAAGCGCACCACCATGTCGAAGGTCTCGTAGGGGTGATGCAGCAGCATGTCCTTCTGCCGGATCGCGGCGAACATGTCGCCGTCATGGTCCTGGACGCGTTCGGGCACACGCGGCGTGAAGGGCGGCCACAAGAGGTCGGGGCGCTCGTCGATCACTAGTTCCTTCAGATCGGCCACGCCGATGATGCCGCGCACCTCGATCACCTCTTCCTCGGTGATGTGCAGCTCGCGGATGATGACCGAGCGCAGCCGTTCGGGCGCGCCCGCCGACAGCTTCATGCGCACCACCTCGCCGCGGCGGCGGCGTTTCAGCGCGACCTCGAATTCGCGCACCAGGTCCTCGGCCTCGTCCTCGACCTCGAGATCGCTGTCGCGCAGCACCCGGAAGGTGCAGCTTCCGACCTCGCGATAGCCCGGGAAGAGCGAGCCCAGATGCACCAGCAGCAGCTCTTCCATAGGCAGGAAGCGCTGTTGCCCGTCCTCGGCCGGCAGCCGCACGAATCGCTGGATCTGATGCGGGATCGGCAGCAGCGCCTGCAGCGGGTGGCCGTCCCGCTCGCGTTCAAGCTGTAGCGCCAGGCAGAAGCCGGTATTAGGAATGAAGGGGAAGGGGTGGGCCGGGTCGATCGCCAGCGGCGAGAGCACCGGAAACACCTTCTGCAGAAAATATTCCTCGAGATGGGCGCGGTCGGCCGCGGTCAGCCGCGCGCGGGTGAGGATGTGGATGCCCGCATCCTCCATCTCGCGCCGGAGCCTGTTCCAGGCGGTCTGTTGCGATTGCAAGAGCTTGCGGGCGTCGCGGTCGATCAGCACCAGTTGCTCGGCCGGTGTCAGGCCGTCGGCAGCCGGCACGATGCTGCCCTTCCTGGCCAGCTCGCGCAGACCGGCCACCCGCACGGTGTAGAATTCATCGAGATTGGTCGCCGAGATCGACAGGAAGCGCACCCGCTCGAGCAGCGGCACCCGCGGATTGGAGGCCTCTTCGAGAACGCGCCAGTTGAAGCCGAGCCAGGACAGCTCGCGATTATGGAACCGCTTCGGGCCGAGCCGTTGCGGTTCGGGGATCTCGACGGCATCCGGAAACGGGGCAACCAGGAAATCGGCTTGGGTCATGGCGGCGCTTATGGGCGATCACTGTGAAGGAAGGATGACATCTAATCGCGCGGCCCCGAGCCATTGTCCAGCACTTCGCGGGCGAGGCGAAGACCGGGCTTGCGGCCGCTGGCCAGGGCCTCGCGGTCGATCGCGGCCACGGTTTCGGCCGCTGCCGCGAAAGAGCGTTCCATGCGCCCGACGAGATAGTCGATGAGTTCGGGGCCGACGGCGATCTGGCGGTCCGAGAACAGCTTGACCAGCACCGCGGCCAGCAGCGCGTCGTCGGGCGGCGTGAGATGGGCGGTTGCGGCGGCCTGCACCCGGCTTGCGAGATCGGGCAGATGCAGCCCCCATTCGAGCGGCGCGCGGCGGGCGGTCATCAGCAGCGTCCCGCCCTCGGCGGCCAGCAGGTTGTGCAGATGGAACAAGGCATCCTCGGCCGGCATCCGGCCCGCGATCCGGTCGGCATCCTCGACGGCGACCGCGCCATGGGCGGCCAGCGCCGGCAGCTCGGCCTGGGGCAGGTCGCGGGCATGGATCACCTCGGCCGCGGCGAGATCGGCCCAGACATGCACGAGATGGGTCTTGCCCGAGCCCTCGGAACCGATCAGCACAAGCTTGCGCGCGGGCCAGTCCTGCCAGGCCTCGATCTGCTGCACCGCAAGCGCATTGGCGGGGGCGACGAAAAAGGCGGCCCGGCCGCGGGCGGGCCGCACGGGAAGGTCAAAGGCGAGTTGCCGGGCCATCTCAGGCACTATCCTCGTCGGAGGCGGGACCTTCGCAGGCGGCACTTTCGAAGGCGGGGGCCGTCTCCGGTCCGGTCTGGCCCGAGGTGCCGCGATAAAGCCGGCTGTCCTTGTATTGCGCGATGAAGAAGCGGGTGAGCACCCCCAGCGAGGCCGCCACCGGGACCGCCGCCAGCAGGCCGACGAAGCCGAACAGAGATCCGAAGGCCGACAGCGCGAAGATCAGCCAGACCGGATGCAGCCCGACCGAGCCGCCGACCAGTTTCGGCGTCAGTACATGGCCCTCGATCTGCTGGCCGGCAAGGAAGATGCCGCCCGCAATCGCGATCATCCACCACTCGCCCCAGAACTGGAACAGCGCCAGCCCCAGCGCCAGCGTGCCGCCCACCACCGCGCCGACATAGGGAATGAACGAGATCATCCCGGCGACGAAGCCCACGATCAGCCCGTAATTCAGCCCCAGAAGGCCCAGCGCCACCGCATAGAACACGCCCAGGATCAGGCAGACCGTGCCCTGGCCGCGGATGAAGCCCGCCAGCGTCCGGTCGACCTCGCCCGCCAGGCGACGGATCACCGGCGCATGGTCGCGCGGCAACAGCTTGTCGACCTCGGCCACCATCCGGTCCCAGTCCATCAGCAGATAGAAGGTGATGACCGGCACCAGCACGATCAGCACGACCAGATCGACGATGCCCACGACCGAGGTCAGCACCCCGTTCAGAAGCTCGCCGCCCTTGGCCTGTATCGCCTCGCCGATGCCGGTCAGGGTCTTGCGGATGGTCGAGCCGTTATCGGCCAGGGACGGGAAGCGTTCGGTCAGGAAGGCATGGAGATGGCCCGCGATATCGGGTGCGGTATTGGCCAGCGCCACCGCCTGCTCGATCAGCGTCGGCAGCACCAGGAGCGCGCCCAGCACGAAGATCACCAGCGCGCAAAGCGTGATCGTCACCGTCGCGCCCACCCGCGACAGGCCTGCCCGCTCCAGCCGGTCGGCGACCGGATCCAGGAAATAGGCCACCGCCATCCCCACCAGGAAGGGCATCATCACATCGCCCAGCAGCATCAGGATCAGAATGATCACCGCTGCCGCGATACCCCAGTATTTTGCCTGCGCCCGGACCGGCAAGCCCATGCGTTCTCTCCCGTATCGGTTGCATTCCGTATTGGCCCAGACCGGGGCTCCGCGCAAGGGCGGCGCTTGTCTGGTCGTTCGCGATGACATAGGAGGGCAGGGACGTCAATTCACGAGGCCCGATCCGAAAATGCGCCTGTCCCGCTATTTCCTGCCCGTCCTGAAGGAGACCCCTTCCGAAGCCCAGATCGCCAGCCACCGCTTCATGCTGCGCGCGGGCATGATCCGCCAGCAGGCGGCGGGGATCTATTCCTGGCTGCCGCTGGGCTTCAAGGTGCTCAAGAGGATCGAGGCCATCGTCCACGAGGAACAGATCCGCGCGGGCCATATCCCGATGCTGATGCCGACCCTGCAATCGGCCGATCTGTGGCGCGAGAGCGGGCGCTACGACGCCTATGGTCCCGAGATGCTGCGGATCACCGACCGCCATGGCCGCGACATGCTGTACGGGCCCACCAACGAGGAGATGATCACCGACATCTTCCGCGCGCATGTGGCCAGCTACAAGGATCTGCCGCTGACGCTTTATCACATCCAGTGGAAGTTCCGCGACGAGGTCCGTCCGCGCTTCGGGGTGATGCGGGGCCGCGAATTCTACATGAAGGACGGCTACAATTTCGACATCGACCGTGACAGCGCGATCCATGCCTATAACCGGCACATGGTCAGCTATCTGCGCACCTATGAACGGATGGGCCTGAAGGCGCTGCCGATGCGGGCCGATAGCGGGCCGATCGGCGGCGACGACACCCATGAATTCCTGGTGCTCGCCGAGACCGGCGAATCCGAGGTCTTCTATGACAAGGCCATTCTCGATCTGACCTTCGGCGACCGCCAGGTCGATTACGACGACCGTGCCGAATGCGCGCAGATCGTGACGGAATGGACCACGCCCTATGCCCGCACCGACGAGACCCATGACGAGGCGCTTTACAGCGCCATCCCCGAGGACCGCCGCAAGACCTCGCGCGGGATCGAGGTCGGCCAGATCTTCTATTTCGGCACCAAGTATTCCGAGCCGATGGGCGCCACCGTCGTCAATGACAAGGGCGAGCGGGTGCCGGTCCATATGGGCAGCCACGGCATCGGCGTGTCGCGTCTGGTCGGCGCGCTGATCGAGGCCAATCATGATGACAGGGGCATCATCTGGCCCGAAGGCGTGACGCCCTTCCATTGCGGCATCGTCAATCTCAAGCAGGGCGATGCCGAGGCCGATGCCGCCTGCAAGGGGCTCTACCAGGCGCTGAGCGACAAGGGGCTCGAGCCGCTTTACGACGACCGCGAGGAACGCGCCGGCGCCAAATTCGCTACCATGGACCTGATCGGCCTGCCCTGGCGGATCACCGTCGGCCCGCGCGGGCTCAAGACCGGCGTGGTCGAGCTGACCTCGCGCCGGACCGGCGAAAGCGAGGAGATGAGCCCCGAGGCCGCCATCGCCCGGGTCGCCGAGATCTACGCGCCCCACCGCACCGGCTCGCATTGGGAGCCGATGGCAAAATCGAGCTTCCATACCTGGCTCTGAACGGCAGGCCAGGGGGCTGGGGCAGCGCCCGGATTGTCGAGATGAAAGCCGGCGCGGATACCGTGCGCGCCGGCCTTCATATGTGCCCCCGGGGCCCGGACGCGCGGATTGGTGCGCTGGTGGTCTGTTCGCTTCGCGAGGCGGGCGATGGTTTGCGGGATCGAAGCGGGTATCGGTCTTGAAAGACCGTTGAAGCCGGAGTTCGGTCGCAATATCGCTTTCGATCCATCCCTGCGCCGACGGCGCAACCCGACAGTCTTGTCAGCGGCGAAGCCTGTTCGGGCAAAATCAATGATTGTAAAATAAATACAATTTCCTGTCTTTGGTTCGGTGTGGTGGCCGCAGGGGCCGTATCAGCGCAGCGCGACGCCTGCGATCAGTTGTTCTTGTGCCTCGGACACGCCCCGGATGAGGCAGTTTCCGGATCTCGACGCGGTCCGGCAGGTCCAGATACCGCGCGCTTTGCCGGGACCTGTCGCCCGAGACGCAGGCCCAGAGTCTCGCTCGCGTCCATCATGAGGCTTGGGTCATGGACAGCGCTTTCTTCAGAAGCCGCGCGGGCCGGCTGGCCGGGTCATCGTACCAAGGGATGGCCTTCATTGGCAGACAGGCGCACAGGGGAAGGCCGTTGGCCTCGAGCGCCCGCCCCGGCAAGGGGGCGCTGTCGGCTCGCCGTTCATCCCCCGATCTCGCCGGTCTTCCGCGCAGCGCCGCCCGATCCGTGAAAGGGGGCTCGGCTCCTGCGGGATGGCGTCCAGCCGACCGTGGCCGCAATCACAGGACGCAATTTTCGGAATCACGCGCGGCGCTTCGGATGCACCGGCTCGCATTGGCATCGACGGTCTGGCCTGATTGCTGGCGGGGTCAGAACGCGTCTTCGACCCGAACGGGCCCGCCAGGGTCTCCGCCTGTCCCGCCTTCACGAAAGCGCGGGCGATCCGGCCTGCCCTTGACCCCGATCCGCAAATCCTGCTCTTTGCGCCCGGCACAGCGACCGGAGATCCTATGACCGCCGTCCCCTTCTCCCGTTTCGAATGGATGATCGCCTGGCGCTATCTGCGCGCCCGCAAGGCCGAGGGCGGGGTCAGTACCATGACCTGGATCAGCCTCGCGGGCATCACGCTTGCGGTCTTCGCGCTGATCGCGACGCTGGCCGTGCGTTCGGGCTTTCGCGAGGAATTCGTCGACACCATCCTCGGCGCCAATGCCCATGTCACGGTCTATGCCGCAAGCGAGGTCAACGCCGCCGGTGTGCGCAGCCGGACCATCTCTGACTACGAGCCCATCGCCGAGAAGTTGCGCGCGGTGCCCGGCGTGACCCGGGTCGCACCGCTGATCAAGGGCCAGGTGATGGCGGCCGCCCCAGGTGGCACCGCGGGCGTCGAGGTCTTCGGCATCGCGCCCGCCGATCTGGCCACGATCCCGCGCATCGCCCATCCAGAGGCGCGGGCGGGATCGCTCGAGCGGTTCGGCGAGGGCATCGCCATCGGCTCGGGCGTGGCGCGCGAGCTGGGGGTCGGCATCGGCGACCGGGTCCGGCTGATCTCGCCCGACGGGGTCAAGACGCCCTTCGGCACCTCGCCCCGGGTCAACGCCTACAAGGTCACCTATATCTTCACCGCCGGGCGCTACGATATCGACCGCACCCGGGTCTACATGCCCTTCGCCGAGGCCCAGAGCTATTTCAACCGCGAGGGCGTGGCCGATGAATTCGAGGTGATGGTCGCGGATCCCGAACATGTCGATGCCCTGACGCCTGCGCTTCTGCGCGCGGCGGGCGAGCGGGCGCTGATCTGGAGCTGGCGCGACGCCTCGGGCTCGTTCCTGCGCGCGCTCGATGTCGAGGATAACGTGATGTTCATCATCCTCTCGATCCTCGTTCTGATCGCGACCATGAACATCGTCTCGGGGCTGATCATGCTGGTCAAGAACAAGGGCCGCGACATCGGCATCCTGCGCACCATGGGGCTGTCCGAGGGCTCGATTCTCAGGGTGTTCTTCATCTGCGGCGCTTCGGTCGGGCTGATCGGCACCGCCTTCGGGGTGGTGCTGGGCTGTCTCTTCGCGATCTATATCGATCCGATCTTCTCCTTCGTGAATTACGTGGCGGGCGGGGGCGTCTGGGACCCCTCGATCCGGGGCATCTACAATCTGCCCGCCAAGCTGGAACTCAAGGATGTGCTGTCCGCGGTGATCCTGTCGCTGGGCCTGTCCTTTGTCATCACCCTGTTTCCGGCCCGCCGCGCGGCCCGGATGAACCCGGTCGAGGCGCTGCGCTATGAGTGATCCCGTGCTGAGCCTCGAGGCGGTCGAGAAATGCTACAACCGGGGCCTGCCCGGAGAGGTCATGGTGTTGCGGGGCGCCTCGCTGAGGGTCGTGCCCGGCGAGGTGGTGGCGCTGGTCGCGCCGTCGGGGGCTGGCAAATCGACGCTCCTGCATATCGCGGGGCTGCTCGACACGCCCGATAGCGGGGCGGTACGGATCGCCGGGGCCGACATGACCGGCCAGAGCGACCGCCGCCGGACGGCGGCACGCCGCGCCGATATCGGCTTCGTCTACCAGTTTCACCATCTGCTGCCGGAATTTACGGCCCTCGAGAACATCCTGTTGCCGCAACTCGCCGCCGGGACGTCGCGGGCGGCGGCCGAGGCGCGGGCGATGGATCTCCTGACCCGGGTCGGCATCGCGCCCCGCGCCGGGCACCGGCCGGCCGCGCTGTCGGGCGGCGAGCAGCAGCGCGTGGCCTTCTGCCGGGCACTGGGCAACCGGCCGCGGCTCCTGCTGGCCGACGAGCCGACCGGCAACCTCGATCCCGGGACCTCCGAGACCGTTTTCTCGGCGCTCATGGAACTGGTGCGCGACACCGGTCTTGCGGCCCTGATCGCCACGCATAATCTCGATCTTGCCGCGCGCATGGACCGGACCCTGCATCTGGAGGCCGGGCGGCTGGTCTGACGCGGAAGCTCTCGGAGAGGAGGGGCTGCGGACGCCCGGATAACGGCCATGCCATGAGGCTGCCGCCCCCTCTGACAGATTTCCGAGGCTTGCGGCCAGGGCAAGGCAGTGCCGCCTGAGTGGGTCTTCTTGCTTGGGCGATAGTGGCAAGGGCTGCCGGAGGTCAGGACCGATAAACCTGTTTGAGACTGCGTCGCCCGCCTGTTCCAGGCTGCCTGGGCAGCGGGGGGCATAAGGAGCGGGCCTTTCTGGTTGAGCGAGGCACATATCGAGCGGCTTCGGCCGTTTGTCGGAAGAACAGTCGCCCGGACTGTCTTCTGATCCTCCAGACACCCGCAATTTCAAGGCAGGACCCGTCTGTATGACCGCCGGGGTCAGATCGGGTCCATTTCCTGAAACGGGTTACAGCGGCAGGACCCGCCCGCCATGTATGGGCTGCCGCAGATTGTTCTGCTACCGGGGCGGCCGCTGCTCCGGCATGGGCATGTTCGCCAGGGGCTTCACCAAGTTCGCTCAGCCGGGGCCGGATCGCGACGTCATCATGATCGACAATGTGCGCCTCAATCTGGCCGGTTCGGTCGAGCCTGGCAAGCATGACGGAGTGGGCGGTAGGAGGGGCTCACTGCCACCCGTCGCGTGGTCCGTGAGGCCAAGCTCGCTCGAGGCTCGCAAGGCGCGTGTCCCGAGACTGTGCGATGGAAGGAGCGGATGACGGTGTTACTGTTCGACGGGACGCGGTCCGGGCTCAGGCGGCGGGCCGGTTCTGACGATGGCCGGAGGCACCGAAGCGCCCCTGAGAGGAGCCGTCCTCTTCGGTATGGAAGAGCTCGACCTGCCGGCCGAGATCCTGGGCGTCGCTGGCGAGGACCTGGCTGGCGGCGGTCGACTGCTCGACCATGGCCGCGTTCTGCTGGGTGACCGTATCGAGCTGCGAGACGCCGGTATTGATCTCGTTCAGGGTGAAGGACTGATCGGAGACGCCTGTCGCGATCTGGCCGATATGGCTGTAAATTCCGGCCACGGCCGAGATGATCTTCTGCAACTGATCGCCCGCGCTGCTGACCAGCCCGACCCCCTGCTTGACGCTTGCCGAGCTTTCATGGACCAGCCCCTTGATTTCACCGGCCGCGTCGCTGGCACGCTGGGCCAGGGCGCGCACCTCGGAGGCGACCACGGCAAAGCCCCGGCCGGCATCGCCGGCACGGGCCGCCTCGACCCCGGCGTTCAGGGCCAGCAGATTGGTCTGGAAGGCGATATCGTCGATGACGCCCAGGATCTGGCCGATCTTGCGCGAGGAGGCTTCGATATTCGACATCGCGCCGACCGCGTCCTCGACGATCTTGCCGCCCGCCTCGGCGGTATTCTGGGCGTTGCTGGCCGATGCCTCGACTTCCTTGGCCAATGTCGCGGCCGAGCGGGCGCTTGCGGTCAGTTCCTCGATCGCGGCGGCGGTCTGTTCCAGCGTCGCCGCCTGGGTTTCGGTGCGCTGGGACAGATGCGAGGAGGCATCGCCAACCTCCTTGGCGGTGCGTTCGACCTTGCCCGAGAGGGACTTGACCGCCGACATCGCGGAGGACAGCTGCGCGACGGCGGTGTTGTAGGCCTTGCCGAGAATGGCGAGATCGGGGAGTTTCGAGATCGGGACGCGATGGGACAGATCGCGTTGCTGCAGATGTTCGAGCCCTTTGGCGATGGCCTCGATCCCGTGCTGACGCTCGGTGATGTCGGTGGCGATCTTGAGCACCCGGGTGGTTCGGCCGGTCTCGTCGACATGGGCTGCATAGGTGGCCTGGATCCAGACCACCTGCCCATTCTTGTGGAGGCGTGGAAACTGGTCGGTGAACGACTTGCCGTCGGCCAGCGCCTTCCAGAAATTGAGATAGGCTTCGGTCTTGACATAGGCCGGATCGACGAACATCGAATGGTGCTTGCCCACGACTTCATCCAGGGTGTAGCCGAGCACATCGAGGAAATTGGCATTCGCGGTCAGGATGGTGCCGTCCGGCGCGAATTGAATCGTCGCCTGGGTCCGGTCGATCACCGACATGAAGACTTCCGCGATCGCATGGGCCTCTTTCTCTGCTGCAGATTTCCTGGGCCGTCCGAACATGGCGATGACTTCTCTCCGGGGTAATGGGAAGCAGGCTGACCTTACGTCCTTTTGCCTCTATAGTGAGAAGTTCTTCAAAATCCGGTTAAGAGAACTGCCCATTGGGCGGACCCGGTTGCCGCGACCGGTCCGGGCCGGAGGCGGCGTTGAGACCGGCCTTGCGACGGGCTATGATCGGGGCGCTGTGCATGGGCGGGCAGGCATGCCGCCTCTCGTTCCCTGCGCCGATGCGGCGGGCTCCGGGAGGTTGGCGGGATGTGTGGCGGCGACAGCCGGCAGAGCGTGGCGGGGGCCGGACAGGGGCCGGACGCTTCGGAGAGCGCCCCGCCGCGGCGCATCCTCCATGTCGACATGGACGCCTTTTTCGCCTCGGTCGAACAGCGCGACCGGCCCGAGCTTCGCGGTCGGCCGGTTGCGGTCGGGCATGGTCGCTCGCGCGGCGTCGTGGCGGCGGCGAGTTACGAGGCGCGGGAATTCGGGGTGCGCTCGGCGATGCCGTCGGTGACGGCGCTGCGCAAATGTCCCGAGCTGATCTTCGTGCCGCCCCGTTTCGATGTCTATCGCGGGATCTCGGCCGAGATTCACGCGATTTTCGCGGATTATACAGAGCTCGTCGAGCCGCTGTCGCTGGACGAGGCCTATCTCGACGTCAGCCTTGCCTGCGCCGGCGGCCGGCCGGCCAGCGCGATCGCGGAAGAGATCCGGGCCCGGATCCATGCAACGACCGGGCTGACCGCCTCGGCCGGGGTAAGCTACAACAAGTTTCTCGCCAAGCTCGCCTCGGATCAGAACAAGCCCGACGGTCTGACGGTGATCCCGCCGCGCCGCGCCGGGGCCTTCGTGGCCGGGCTGCCGGTCGGACGGTTCCACGGGGTCGGGCCGGTGACCGAGGCGAAGATGCACCGGCTCGGCATTCGCAGCGGGGCCGATCTGAGGGCAAGGAGCCTCGCCTTCCTGCAGGCGCATTTCGGGTCCTCGGCCGCGCATTACCATGCCATCTCGCGGGGGATCGATCCGCGTCCCGTCCGGCCCGACCGGCCGCGCAAGTCAATCGGGGCCGAGACCACGCTGTCGCAGGATCTGAGCGCGCTGGAAGCCGCGGCCGAGGTGCTGGAGCGGCTGGCGGCCAAGCTGTCCGGCCCCTGCGCCGAGAAGGGGCTGGCGGGGCGGACGGTGACGCTGAAGGTCCGGTTCACGGATTTCGTGCAGATCACCCGGCGGCGCACGCTGTCCCGGCCGCTGACAGAGACCCATGAAATGCTGGAGGTGGCACGGCAGCTTCTGGCCGGTCTTCATCCCTTTCCGCGTCCGGTGCGGCTGCTTGGGATCACGCTTTCGGGGCTTGTGCCCAGGACGGAGGGCGCCGCCGCAAGACAGCTCGACCTGTTCGACGAGGCCGGCCCGGGGGGCGGCTGAGCGGCCCGTCCGGGCGGCCCCGGCGACAGCGCTGTGGGGCGCGCGCGTAGGCCCTCAGGCGGCTCCGACCTCCGGTCCGGCTCTGCCGGTGAAGGCAGGCGGGCCTTTCCTGCCGGGGTCCCAACGCCTCCGGCCGGGCCGCGACCCCGTCGATGGACGCGGTCAGGGCTCTGTTGCCCGGATCGGCCGATAGGACAGTACCCGGCGGCGCGGGCGTTGCCCGGCCCGCCTGACGCGTCGCGTGCCGGGCCCTGAGCGGCAGGGGCGGTGCTGTTCCCGGATCAGCCTCGTTCGACGGGCAGCCCGGGCCGTCTCGATGCGCAGACGCCCCCGGCCGGTCCCGGGCCTGTCCGGTTCGGCCCGGGGCACATATGGGCCCGCCGCAGGCAGCCGGCTCGGCGCTGTCAGCCAGCGGCGCTGCGGCGGTGCTCGGCCTGGCTGCCCCACCCCTGACCTGAAAGCGCCGCGGCAGAGGCAGTCTCGTCCTCCGCCCGAATGTCCGGAACGTCATTCGACGGCTCGACTGGTGCCTTGCCCGGTATGTCGACCAGAATCTCGGTCAGCCGCGCGCCCGAGACCGGTTTCAACGCCACATCCGCCATCCCAGCGGCGCGGAAACGGGCGAGATCCTCGGGAAGGGCATGGGCGGTCATCGCCACGATCCGGGGCGGGCAGTCGTTGGTCGCGCGGATGCGTCGGGCCGCCTCGACCCCGTCGAGACGGGGCATGCTGATATCCATCAGGATGACATCGTAGGCCCGGGCGGCGGCGGCTTCGACCCCGTCGAGCCCGTCGACGGCCTCGGTGACGCGGTGACCGAGCCCTTCGAGCAGGCGCCGCGCGATGAAGCGGTTCACGCGGTTGTCCTCGACCACCAGCACGTCGAGACGTCGGACCGGGGCCGGGGCCGGCTCCGGGGCAGGGGCGGCCTGGGGCGTTGCGCCGGGCTCGGCGGTCGCCGCGGCCCTGGGAAGCGGCAGGGTCACGGTGAAGGTGCTGCCCTGGCCCGGTTCGCTGGAGACCTCGATCCTGCCGCCGAGCAGTTTCACCTGACGGGCGACGATGGCCAGTCCCAGCCCGGTGCCGCCCGTCTCGCGCTTGTAGGTCGCATCGGCGATGAAGAACTCGTCGAAGATCCGCGGCTGGTCCTCGGGAGCGATGCCGATGCCGGTATCGGCAACCCGGATCTCGACCATGTCGCGCGCGGGGCGCATCGCCGAGACCGTGACCCGGCCACCCTGGGTGAACTTGACCGCGTTCGAGATCAGGTTGACCACGATCTGACGCAGTCGCTGCGAGTCGCCCCTTACGATGCCGAGACCGGCCGGGCCGAGACCGGCACCGATCTCGAGCCCGAGCCGGGTGTCGCGCTCGGCGGCCAGCGGCTGATGCAGCGCCACCAGACGCTTGAGCTTCGCGGGCAGGTCGAAATCGGTGATCCGGGTTTCCGAGCGCCCGGCATCTATGCGCGAGACTTCCAGCACGTCCTCGACATGGTGCAGCAGGATCTCGCCCGAGCAGGACATGATGTCGAGATACTGGCGCTGGGCGTCGTCCAGACCGCTGCGCTGCAACAGCTCCATGGTGCCGAGCAGCCCGTTGAGCGGTGTGCGCATCTCGTGGCTCATCACCGCCAGCAGCCGCGCCTTGGCCTTCTCGCCGGCCAGTGCCCGGTCGCGGGCGGCGGTCAGTTCGGTTTCGACACGCTTGCGCTCGGAGATGTCGCGCAGGAAGGTCACTAAGACCGTCCCTTCCTCGGTCACGGCGGGGCCGAACGAGATTTCCGCGGGAAAGCGGGCGCCCGATTTGCGCTGCGCGGGCAGTTCGAAGCGGCCGGTCGCGTCTCTGCCCTGCCGGATCGCGTCGCGATAGCGCGCCATGACCTCCGGATGGTCCGCCCGCAGCGCGGCGGGCACCAGGGTCTCTTCAAGCGGGCGGCCGAGCACCTCGTCACGGTCATAGCCGAAGATGGCTTCGGCGGCGGTATTGTATTCCAGCACGGTTCCGGCCTCGTCGGTCACGATCACCGCGTCGAGCGCTGTGGTGACGACGGCATTCAGCCGCGAGGTGGTCGCGCGGAGCGTGCGGCTGCGGCTTCGCATCCGGTGGTTCAGCCGGGCCAGCGCCGCCACCCCCGCCAGCAGCAGCACGATCACCGCCAGACCGATCAGCGCCAGCAGGGTTTCGAGCCGCTCGACATGGGCATGCCCGTTCAGATGCGACTCGACCATCAGATCCGCGCCCGCGGCCGAATAGCGCCGCACATCGGGTTCGATCGCGTCGACGGTCCGCGACAGCTCGGGCAACTGCGCCCGCAGGCGCGCGTCGGACCCGGCGAAGGCGTTGGCCATCTCGCGCAGCGCATCGGTGATGCGGTCAGCCTGCCCTTCGAGCCCCGAACGGCGCAAAAGCTCTCCGAAGGGGGCGGTCTCGGTCACCGCCTTCACCTGCGCGCTGAAATCGGCGAAATCGTGCCGCAGCCGGTCGAGCGGCATTCCCCCCCGTTCCGTCAGATAAAGCGCGGTATGCAGCTCGGCATGTTCGATCTCGAGACGGGTCAGCTGGGATTGCGCCGTCTCGGCCGTGATATCGTGCAGGTGGGCCTCGCGGTCCTGGATGTCGAAGGCGAGCACAACGATGGCACTCACCAGAATCGCCAGCGCGGCCGCCGCGGCGAGCGTCTCGAACACGCAACGCGGCGGCAGGCGCCGTCCCAGCCGCAGGACGGCGGCAAGGGCGGGGCGGCGGAGCGGCTGGTCGGCGGGCATGCGGTCGTCCTCGGCAGGGCGGCAAGGCCGCAGGAGGCGGCGTCACTGCTCCCGAGATCATCGCATGTTTGCGTCAATTTTAAGGAATTCCGCCCGGACTCTGGCGATCCGGGGCGACGGTCGGTCGCCCCGTTTCTGTCTGCCGGACGATCGGCGTTCCGTGATCGGCGTTGTTTCGCATCCTGCGTAAAGCCCCCGGGACGTCCCGGACGGGCGCCGGGGCTGGGGCTGGGGCTGGGGCGGCGTCACATGGCGACTGCGCTCAGCCCATGGCCAGACCGATTTCCAGAGGCGCGGCGGGAAGAGCATGCGGAACCGGGGGGGGCATCCGGCGCAGGGGCAAGGCCCTCGGCCGCGAAACGGGCCAGCGTGGCGCGCAGCCCGGCCTCGAGCCCGATTGCGGGCGACCAGCCCAGCACCGCGCGGGCCCGGGTGATGTCGGGTCTGCGCTGTAACGGGGCGTCACAGGGCAGCGGATGAAACACCAGCGACGAGCGCGCGCCGGTCAGCCTCTGCGCGGTCCGGGCGAGGTCGAGCACCCGCATCTCGGCGGGATTGCCCAGGTTGAGCGGCCCGGTGACCTCGGGCGGTGTCGCCATCAGCCGGATCAGCGCCTCGACCATGTCCGAGACATAGCAGAAGGAGCGGGTCTGGCTGCCGTCGCCATAAACGGTAAGCGGTGCGCCGGTCGGCGCCTGCATCGCGAAATTCGACACCACGCGGCCGTCATCCGGGCTCATGCCGGGGCCGTAGACGTTGAACAGCCGCGCCACCTTGACCGAAACACCGTAGCGCCGCCGGAAATCGAAGATCAGCGTCTCGGCGCAGCGCTTGCCCTCGTCATAGCAGGCTCGCGGCCCGATCGGGTTGACATGCCCCCGGTATTCCTCGGTCCGGGGATGGACCTGCGGATCGCCATAGACCTCGGAGGTCGAGCATTGCACGAGCCGCGCGCCGCCCTTCCGGGCAAGCTCGAGCAGGTTCGATATGCCGATCACCGAGGTCTTGACGGTCTGGACCGGATCGCGGCCGTATTGGGCGGGCGAGGCGGGACAGGCCAGATTGTAGATCTCGTCGACATCGCGTTCCAGCGGCCGCGCCGCGTCATGGCGCAGGAGCGTGAAACCGGGCTGGCCGAGCAGGGCGGCGATATTGCTCTCGCGCCCGGTCGAGAAATTGTCGAGTCAGGTCACCGTATGGCCCCTGGCCAACAGCGCCCTGCACAGATGCGAGCCGATGAACCCGGCGCCGCCGGTGACGAGGATGCGTTTCGGGAAATGCGTCAAGGGAATGCTGCCTGTCCTGAGGTTGCTGGATACGGCCTGCCCGCAGCGATGCGGCGGGCATTAGTGTCGGGGCCGGCGGGCGGAGAGCCAGCCGGCAGAACCAAACACGGCACCAAACGCGGTGCCAGATACTGGAGTCAGAAACCTGAGAAACGCGGCATATCACAGTTCGGGCCGACGGCCGGAAAGGCTTGGTCCGATCCGCCCCAGGACCGGTCTGGACATGACCGGATCCCGGCTGCGCCTTGCCTCAGACTGTGTCACAGCGGAAGGCAATCAAAAATAGATAATTATTAATTGAAAACAATATATAGGTGTATTCTGGAGCTCTGTAACCGGGGCAGGCCGTCCTGTCCGGCCGCGATCCGCCGGTGTCGACCCCTCTCTGCCATCCCCTCTCCGGCAGAGCCGGGGGGGGCACCGGGCGATGCCTTTGCGCCCGGCAGCTTCGTTCCTGCCCCGATCCGGCGCCGGGTCCGCGCCGGGCAGGGCTTTGGGGCGTTTCGGACAGTGCCCGGAAAAGGGACGCAGGCCGACCGCCCTGGCGCGGAACAGGGCATTTGAAGCTTCCGAACGAACTCTCGCTTGAAGCGGAGGCCCTTTTCCTTCCATATCGCGGCAGCACCACATTCCGACAATTCCAAAGATGGAGGCCTCTTCCTTGACCGCCGCCGATATGCGCGATTCCATCCTGCGCCATCTCGCCTACGAGCTTGGCACCGATCCCGACCATGCCACCCTGCACGATTGGCGGATCGCGTTGTCACTGGCGGTACGCGACCGGCTGGTCGACCGATGGTTCGCAGCCAATCGGGCGACCCGGGCAGCCCGGCCCAAGCGGGTCTATTACCTGTCGATGGAATTCCTGATCGGCCGCCTGCTGGAAGACGCCATCGTCAACCTGCGCCTCGAAGAGCAGGTCGGGACCGCGCTGGCCGATCTGGGGCTGGACTTCGACGCGGTGATCCAGAACGAGCCCGATGCCGCGCTTGGCAATGGCGGGCTCGGGCGGCTGGCTGCCTGTTTCATGGAATCGCTCGCGACCATCGGTTGCCCGGCTTTCGGCTATGGCATCCGCTACGAGAACGGACTGTTCCGGCAGTCCTTCCAGGACGGCCGCCAGGTCGAGGAGCCCGAGGACTGGCTGAGCCAGTTCCATGCCTGGGAATTCGAGCGGCGCGACGTGGCCCAGGAGATCCGCTTCGGCGGAGAGGTCACGCGGAAGGACGGGCGCGCGGTCTGGACCGGGGCCGAGGCGGTGATCGCGGCGGCCTTCGACACGCCGATCATCGGCTGGAAGGGGCGCTGGGCCAATACGCTCAGGCTCTGGTCGGCGCAGCCGCTCCACGGCTTCGATCTGGCGCGCTTCAATCGCGGCGAATACGCGGCCGCGGCCGAACCCGAGGCCCTGGCCCGCACCATCAGCCGGGTGCTTTATCCCGATGACACCACCGGGCCGGGCAAGGAATTGCGGCTGAAGCAGGAATATTTCTTCACCGCCGCGTCGCTCCGCGACATCCTGCGCCGGTTCGAGGAAGAGGGCGGCGCGCTGGCCGATCTGCCGAAGAAGGCCGCGATCCAGCTTAACGACACCCATCCGGCGATTGCCGGGCCGGAACTGGTGCGGCTTTTGCATGACGAGCGCGGCATGGCGCTCGACGAGGCCATCGCCACCGCGCGGGGCTGTCTCAGCTATACCAACCACACCCTGATGCCCGAGGCGCTGGAGCGCTGGTCCGAGGATCTGATGACCCGGCTGCTGCCGCGCCACATGCAGCTGATCGAGCGGATCGACGAGGCCCATGCCGCCGAGATGCCCGGCCGCCGGGTCACGCTGCGCGAGAATGGCGAGGTGAAGATGGGCGAGATCGCCTTCACCATGGCGCACAAGGTCAACGGGGTCTCGGCGCTCCATACCGATCTGATGAAGGAAACCGTCTTCGCCGAGCTGCACCGGCTGCATCCCGACCGGATCGTCAACGAGACCAATGGCGTCACGCCGCGGCGCTGGCTGCTGTCGGCCAACCCGCGCCTCAGCCGGCTGATCACCGACACCATCGGCGAGGGCTGGGTCGACGATCTCGGACAGCTCGGGCAGCTCGAGGCCTCGATCTCCGATCCCGGCTTTCTCGACGCCTATGCCAAAGCCAAGCGCCGGAACAAGGAAGACTTCTCCGACTGGCTGGCGGCCGAGCAGGGGGTGCGGGTCGATCCCGCGGCCCTGTTCGACGTCCAGATCAAGCGCATCCACGAATACAAGCGCCAGCATCTGAACATCCTCGAAGCGGTTGCGCTCTGGCAGGAGATCCGGGCCAATCCGGGCGCGGGCTGGGTGCCGCGGGTCAAGATCTTCGCGGGCAAGGCCGCGCCGGGCTATGTCTTCGCCAAGGAGATCATCCATCTGATCAACGACGTGGCCGAGGTGCTGAATGCCGATCCGGTCACCAGCCCCTATCTCAAGGTGCTGTTCCTGCCCAATTACAATGTCAGCCTCGCCGAGCGGCTGATCCCGGCCGCGGACCTGTCGGAGCAGATCTCGACCGCGGGCAAGGAGGCCTCGGGCACCGGCAACATGAAATTCGCGCTGAACGGGGCGCCGACCATCGGCACGCTCGACGGCGCCAATGTCGAGATCCGCGACCGGGTGGGCGCGCGCAACTTCTTCCTGTTCGGGATGACCGCCCAGGAGGTCGAGGCGCGGCGCGCGGTTCAAGATCACGCCCGCCAGGCGATTCAGGCCGATCCCCGGCTGGGCGGCGCGCTGACGGCGATCAGCCAGGGCGCCTTCTCGCCCACCGACAGGCACCGCTATCGCGGCGTGGTCGCAAATCTGACCGGGCAGGACTATTTCCTGGTCTGCTCGGATTTCACCGCCTATTGGGACGCCCAGCGCCGGGCCGAGGCGGCCTTTGCCGATCCGGCGGTCTGGCACCGGATGGCGGCCTGCAACACCGCGCGCGCGGGCTGGTTCTCGTCGGACCGCACGATCCGGGGCTACATGGAGGAGATCTGGGGCACGGTGCCGCTGGCGGCAGAGTGAGGATGGCGTTGCATTTGGATCTGGCGGGCTTAGGCTTCGGGGCATGAATTTCGCTCGCTCCGCCTCGAAGGATCCGTTTCCCTCCCGCCAGGATGCGCTTTTGCTGCAGGCCGGCCGGCATGACGACCCATTCGCCGTGCTCGGCCCGCATGGCAGCGGCCGCGACCGGATCGTGGCGGCCTTCCTTCCCGGGGCCGCGACGCTCGAGGCGGTGGTCGGGGACAAGGCCCATCCGCTGACCCGCCGGGCCGACGCGCCCGATCTGTTCGCCGGCGCGGTTCCCGGCAAGGATGTCTACCGCCTGCGCGCGACCGATGGTGCCGGCCATGCCTGGGAATTCGACGACCCCTACCGCCTCGGCCCCGTCATCGGCGAGCTGGACGAATATCTGCTTGCCGAGGGCACCCATCAGCGGATCTGGCAGGTGCTGGGCGCCCATGTCCGGACCCATGAGGGCGTGGCGGGCACCCATTTCGCGGTCTGGGCGCCGAATGCGCGCCGGGTCTCGGTCGTGGGCCCGTTCAATGCCTGGGACGGGCGCCGGCACCCGATGCGGCGGCGCGGCGCGACCGGGGTTTGGGAAATCTTCCTGCCCGGCATCGGCGAGGGCGAGTGCTACAAATACGAGATCCTCGGGGCGGATGGCAGCATGCAGCCGCTCAAGGCCGATCCGGTGGGGTTCGGCGCCGAGCATCCGCCGAAGACCGCAAGCGTGGTGCGCGACATCCGGGGCTATGGCTGGCATGACGATGCCTGGATGAGCTACCGGGCGGGCAACAATGCCCGGACGGCGCCGATTTCGATCTACGAGGTGCATCTGGGCTCCTGGCGGCGGCGGGGCGCCGAGGGCAACCGGCCGCTCTCCTACCGGGAGGCCGCCGAGGAGCTGGTCGATTACGCCGCCGACATGGGCTTCACCCATCTCGAATTCCTGCCGCTCTCGGAACATCCCTTCGACGGCTCCTGGGGCTATCAGCCGGTCGGGCTGTTCGCGCCCACCGTGCGGCACGGGCCGCCGCATGAATTCCGCGATCTGGTCGATGCGGCGCATCGCAAGGGGCTGGGGGTGATCCTCGACTGGGTGCCGGGGCATTTCCCCAGCGATGCCCACGGGCTGATCCGCTTCGACGGCACCGCGCTCTACGAACATGCCGATCCGCGCGAGGGCTTCCATCACGACTGGAATACCCTGATCTACAATTACGGCCGGACCGAGGTCGCCAATTTCCTCTACTCGAACGCGCTGTACTGGCTCGAGGAATATCACGTCGACGGGCTTCGGGTCGATGCGGTGGCCTCGATGCTCTACCGCGACTATTCCCGCAAGGAGGGCGAGTGGATCCCCAACGTGCATGGCGGGCGCGAGAATCTCGAAGCCATCGCGATGATGCAGCGGATGAACGCGCTCTGCTATGGCGAGGTGCCGGGCATTTTGACCGCGGCCGAGGAAAGCACCTCCTTTCCCGGCGTCTCGCGGCCGGTCGATGCCGGCGGGCTCGGCTTCGGCTACAAGTGGAACATGGGCTGGATGAATGACACCCTGTCCTATATCGCCCATGATCCCGTGCACCGGAGATACCATCACCACCAGATGACCTTCGGGCTGGTCTATGCCTTCTCCGAGAATTTCATCCTGCCGATCAGCCATGACGAAGTCGTGCATGGCAAGGGCTCGATGCTGGCGAAGATGCCGGGCAACGACTGGGAGAAATTCGCCAACCTGCGCGCCTATTACGGTTTCATGTGGGGCCATCCCGGCAAGAAGCTTCTGTTCATGGGCCAGGAATTCGCCCAGCGTGCCGAATGGGACAGGGCAGGCGAGCTGGACTGGGGCGTGCTGGGCGCAGACTGGCATGGCGGCATGCAGCGGCTGGTGCGCGATCTCAACACGCTCTACCGGGCGACGCCCGCGCTCCATGTGCGGGATTGCGAGCCCGAGGGCTTCCGCTGGGTCGAGGCCAATGCGGCCGACATGTCCGTCTATGCCTGGCTCCGGCAGGGGCTCGATGGCGATCCGCCGGTGGCGGTGGTCGCGAACCTCACCCCGGTGGAACGGACGGGCTTCCGGCTGGGGCTGCCGCGGCCCGGGCGCTGGCGCGAGGTGATGAATACCGACGCGGCGATCTATGGCGGCGGCAACAGGGGCAATCTGGGCGGCGTTCTTGCCGGGGAGCGCGCGCATCAGGGGCTGCCATTCTCGGCCGAGCTGACCCTGCCGCCGCTGTCGGTGCTGTATCTGATGCCGGGTGAGGATTGACGAGGAGAGGATGATGGAGACGCGCTACAGCAGGCTCGCGAGCCGAAGCATGGCTTTCGTGCTGGCGGGCGGGCGGGGCAGCCGGCTGAAGGAACTGACCGACATGCGGGCCAAGCCCGCGGTCTATTTCGGCGGCAAGACCCGGATCGTCGACTTCGCGCTGTCGAATGCGCTGAATTCCGGCATCCGCAAGATGGCGGTCGCGACCCAGTACAAGGCGCATTCGCTGATCCGCCACTGTCAGCGCGGCTGGAATTTCTTCCGCGCCGAGCGCAACGAATATCTCGACATCCTGCCCGCCAGCCAGCGTGTCGCCGAGAACCAGTGGTATCTCGGCACGGCCGATGCGGTGACCCAGAATATCGACATCGTCGACAGCTACGGCGTCGATTACGTGCTGATCCTCGCGGGCGACCACATCTACAAGATGGATTACGAGATCATGCTGCGCCAGCATGTCGAAACCGGCGCCGAGGTGACGGTGGGCTGCCTGACCGTGCCGCGCACGGAGGGCTCGGCCTTCGGGGTGATGAAGGTGGACGAGACCGACCGGATCGTCGACTTCATCGAGAAGCCGAAGGACCCGCCCGGGATGCCCGGCGATCCCGGGCAATGCCTGGTCTCGATGGGGATCTATGTCTTCGACTGGAAATTCCTGCGCGATCTGCTTCTGCGCGATGCCGGGGACCCCGGCTCCAGCCATGATTTCGGCTCCGACCTGATCCCGCAGATCGTGAAGGGCGGCAAGGCGATGGCGCATCGCTTCACCTCTTCCTGCGTCAAGGATCGCGCGGATTCGCCCGCCTACTGGCGCGATGTCGGCACCATCGACGCCTTCTGGAAGGCCAATATCGATCTGACCGATTTCACCCCCGATCTCAATCTCTGGGACAAGAGCTGGCCGATCTGGACCTATTCGGAATCGGTGCCGCCCGCGAAATTCATCCATGACGAGGAGAACCGGCGCGGCTCGGCGGTATCCTCGATGATTTCGGGCGGCTGCATCATCTCGGGCACCGAGGTGCGCAATTCGCTGCTCTTCACCATGGTCCGGACCAATTCCTACGCCGTGCTCGACCATGCGGTGGTGCTGCCCTATGTCGAGGTCGGCCGGCGCGCGCGGCTCAGCAATGTGGTGATCGACCGGGGCGTCGTGATCCCGCCGGGGCTGGTCGTCGGCGAGGATCCGGAAGAGGATGCGAAATGGTTCCGCGTGACCGAGGGCGGCATCACCCTCATCACCCAGTCGATGCTGGAGCGGAGGGCCGGGGCATGAGCCTGCGCGTGCTGTCCGTCGCCTCGGAATGCGTGCCGCTGGTCAAGACCGGCGGGCTTGCCGATGTGGCCGGGGCCCTGCCGGGCGCCCTGAAGGCCGAAGGGGTCGAGATGCGGGTGCTGATCCCGGGCTATCCGGCGGTGCTGGCAAAGGTCGAGACCGGCGAGACGCTGTGGGAAAGCCAGGATTTCTTCGGCGGTCCGGCGCGGCTTTCCTTCGCGACCCATGGCGATCTGCGGCTTTACGTGCTCGAGGCCGCGCATCTTTACGACCGGCCCGGCGGCCCCTATCTCGACGGCGGCGGCAGCGACTGGCCCGATAACGACATCCGCTTCGGTGCGCTGTCCTGGATGGGGGCGCAGATCGGCGCCGAGGGCGCGGGCGACTGGCGCCCCGAGCTGATTCAGTGCCATGACTGGCAGGCCGGTCTTGTGCCGCTCTATCTCAAGGCGCGCAATGTCGATCTGCCGACGGTGATGACGGTGCACAATATCGCCTTCCACGGGCTGATGCCGTCAAGCCGGATGGCGGCGCTCGGCCTGCCGGGCTGGGCCTTCCATCCCGGCGGCATGGAGTTCTATGGCCAGGTCTCGGCGCTGAAGGCGGGGCTGGTCTATGCCTGGAAGGTGACGACCGTCAGCCCGACCTATGCGCGCGAGCTGCGCACGCCCGAATTCGGCGGCGGGCTCGACGGGGTGATCCGGGCGCGGGCGGGTGACGTGCTGGGCATCCTGAACGGCATCGACGAGGCCGACTGGGACCCGGCGACCGACCCTCATGTGCTGCGCTTCAGGCAACCCCGCGGCAAGGCCAGGGCGCGCACGGCGCTTCTCGAGGAAATGGGTCTGGACGACGGGCCCGGGCCGCTTTGCGTCGTGGTCTCGCGGCTGACCGGGCAGAAGGGGCTCGATCTGCTGTTGCAGGCGCTGCCCGATCTGGTGGCGCGGGGCGGGCGGCTGGTGCTTCTGGGTTCGGGCGAGCCGCCGCTGGAACAGGCCTGGCGCTCGGCCGCCCGGCGCCATGAGGGCGTCGCGGTCCGGATCGGCTATGACGAGGCGCTCGCGCACCGGCTGATCGCGGGGGGCGATGCGATCCTCTTGCCGTCGCGCTTCGAGCCCTGCGGGCTGACCCAGCTCTACGGGTTGCGCTATGGCACCATCCCGGTCGTCGCCCGCACCGGCGGTCTTGCCGATACCGTGATCGACGCCAACCCGGCGGCGCTGGCGGCGGGCGTGGCCACCGGCATCCAGTTCGCGCCGGTCACCGCCGAGGCGCTGTCGGTCGCGCTCGACCGGCTCTGCGATCTCTACGCCGATACCGCCCTCTTCACCAAGCTCCGGCGCAACGCCATGCGCGCCCCGGTCGGCTGGCAGGGCTCTGCCGCCGCCTATGCGCGCCTCTTCCGAGAGATTGTCCCCGCCACATGACGCCATCCCCCACGATCCCCACCTCCATCGCCGCCGGCTGCCCGGATACGCTCGGGGCCCGATATGATGGCGAGGGCGTCAACTTCGCGATCTTCTCGGAACATGCCAGCCGGGTCTCGCTGTGCCTGTTCGACGAGACCGGCCAGACAGAGCTTGCCAATATCGATCTGCCCGAGCGCACGCATCATGTCTGGCACGGCCGGATCGACGGGCTCGAGCCGGGCCAGCATTACGGCTACCGGATCTCGGGCCCCTATCACCCCGACCAGGGCCACCGCTTCAATCCCAACAAGCTGCTGCTCGATCCCTATGCCCGGCGGATCTCGGGCCATCCGCGCTGGCATGACGCGCTGATGGGCTATGAGGTGGGGGCGGCGCAGGCCGATCTCAGCTTCGACAAACGCGACAGCGCGCCCTATGCGCCGCGCTCGATCGTGGCCGCGCCCGTCTTCGACTGGGCCGGTGACGCGCCGCCCGCAACGCCCATGGCCGAGACCGTGATCTACGAGGCCCATGTCAAGGGCCTGACCTGCCGCCATCCGCGGCTGCAGGCGCCGGGCCATTTCCGGGCGCTCGGCTCGGACCCGATGCTGGAGCATCTGCAAGGGCTGGGCGTGACCGCGATCGAGCTTCTGCCGGTGCAGGCCTTTCTCAATGACCGCTTCCTGGTCGAGAAGGGGCTGACCAATTACTGGGGCTACCAGACTCTGGCCTTCTTCGCCCCCGATCCGCGCTACATGGAGACCGGCGACATCACCGAGTTTCAGCGCATGGTGGCCCGGCTGCATGCCGCGGGCATCGAGGTGCTGCTGGACGTGGTCTACAACCATACCTGCGAAGGCAACGAGATGGGGCCGACGCTGTCCTTCCGGGGCATCGACAATGCCAGCTATTACCGGCTGGCCGGGGACCGGCGCTATTACGTCAACGATACCGGCTGCGGCAATACCCTCAATACCGGCCATCCGATGGTGCTGCGGATGGTGCTGGACAGCCTGCGCTACTGGGTCGAGACCATGCATGTCGACGGCTTCCGCTTCGATCTGGCGGCGACGCTGGGGCGGGGACCCGATGGGTTCGACCCCGATGCAGCGATCTTCCAGGCGATGCGGCAGGACCCGGTACTGTCGCGGGTCAAGCTGATCGCCGAACCCTGGGATATCGGCCCGGGCGGTTATCAGCTGGGCGCCTTTCCGCCGCCCTTCTCGGAATGGAACGACAAGTTCCGCGACGGCGTGCGGCGGTTCTGGCGGGGCGATCCGGGGCGGGTGCCCGATCTGGCGGCGCGATTGGTGGGCTCCTCGCCGCAATTCGACCATTCCGGGCGGCCCGCGACCTCGAGCGTGAACCTGCTGACCGCCCATGACGGCTTCACGCTCCTGGATACGGTCAGCTACAACGACAAGCATAACGAGGCCAATGGCGAGGATAATCGCGACGGCCATTCGGCGAATTACTCGGACAATATGGGCGCCGAGGGGCCGAGCCAGGACCCCGCCATCATCGCCGCCCGCGCGCAGCGACGGCGCAACATGATGGCGACGCTCCTGCTCAGCCAGGGCGTGCCGATGATCCTCGCGGGCGACGAGATCGGCCATAGCCAGCATGGCAACAACAATGCCTATTGCCAGGACAATGCCACCGCGTGGGTCGACTGGCAGGGCGCCGACGAGGCCTTTCTGGCCTTCACCGCGAAATGCATCGCCTTCCGCAAGGCCCATCCGATCCTGCGCCAGAAGCTGTTCCTGCATTCGCGCGAGCGTGCGCTTGACGGCATCGAGGATCTGTTCTGGCGCCGGGCCGATGGCCAGCCGATGTGCCGGTCCGACTGGGAAGACCCCGATCTGCGGCTGCTTGCGGTCGAGATCCGCACCGCCTCGGGCACGCCGCGCTATGGCGCGCTCGAATACGCGATCTTCGCGGTGTTCAATGCCGGCGGCGCTGTCGGGGTGACGGTGCCCGAGGCGCCCGAGGGCCAGCACTGGGCCCTGCATCTGGACAGCTCGCGTCCCGATCTGGCGCCAGAGCCGGTCGCGGGCAGCTTCGGGATGTCGGCCGAGGCGGTCGCGGTCTTCGTACTCGAAGAGGACCCCCCGGTTTGAGCAGCGTTGCTGCCCTTGCCCAGGCTGCGGGGATCCTGCCCGGCTATCGCGACCTGACCGGCACCGATCGGCCGACCGGGCCCGAGACGGCGCAGGCGCTGCTGGCGGCGATGGGGCTGGCGGCCGCGACCGAGATCGAGGCGGCGGCGTCGCTGGCCGCGCTCGAGGCAGCCCGGTCCGCGCGCCATCTTCCCGACTGGCTGGTCGTGGCCGAGGGCTGCGCGCCCGAACTGACCGTTCCGGCCGGCTGGCGGATCGAGCTTGAAGGCGGCGATGTGCTGGAGGGCCGCGCGGAGGATCCGCTGCCCGCGCTGCCGCTCGGGATCCACCGGCTGAGCGTCGGTGCCGAGGAGGCGACTTTGCTGTCCGCACCGCCTGCGCTGCCGCTGCCCGCGCGCGGCTGGGGGGTCGTCCTGCCGCTTTACGGATTGCGCGATGCCGGGCGCGGCGGGCTCGGCGATTACGCCGATCTGCGGCAGGCGCTGGAGGGCTTCGCCGGGCTTGGCGCGGGCTTTGTCGGCGTCAATCCGATCCATGCGGGCTTTCCCGCCGACCCGCGTGCGATCAGCCCCTATTCGCCCTCGCACCGGCGCCGCTTCAACGTCGCGCATCTGGCGGTGCCCGGCGAGGCCGCCCGGCCTGGGGGCGATCTGGTCGATTATCCCTCCGCCATCGCCGCGCGTCTCGCGGCGCTGAAGGCCGCTTTCGCCGGGCTTCAAGCGGATGCGCTGTCCGAGCTGGCCGCGTTCCGCGCCGCCGAAGGCCCGGAGCTGGAGCGTTTCGCACGCCATCAGGCGCTTTCGGACCGCTTCGGCCCCTATTGGCCCGACTGGCCCGCCGACTACCGCATCTGCGACGGCCCGGCGGTTTCGGCCTTCGCGGCGGCCAATGGCGAGGCCGTGGCATTCCATGCCTGGCTGCAGCTTCTGGCCTGGACCCAGCTGGCCGCGATCCGCGAGGCGGGGGCGGCGGCGGGAATGCGGCAGGGGCTCTATCTCGATCTTGCCGTCGGCACCCATCCGGCCGGGGCCGAGACCTGGGCCGAAACCGGGGCAAAGACCGGGGCCGAAGCCGGGGGCGATCCGGGACTTTTCGCGCGAGGCGTCTCGCTTGGGGCGCCGCCCGATGCCTTCGCCCCGCAAGGCCAAAGCTGGGGGCTTGCGCCGATGCGGCCCGGGGTGCTGGCCGCGCGCGGCTTCCGCCCGCTGGCCGAGATCCTGCGGGCCCAGCTGCGCTTTGCCGGGCTTTTGCGGATCGATCATATCCTCGGCTTCGAGCGCACCTTCTGGGTGCCCGAAGGCGGCGCGCCGGGCGGCTATGTGAAGATGCCGCGCGCCGCATTGCTGGCGGTGGCGCGGATCGAGGCGGCGCGGGCGGGGGCCGTGATCGTGGGCGAGGATCTGGGCAATGTGCCCGAGGGGCTGCGCGAGGATCTGGCCGCCTCGGGGCTTCTGGGCTGCCGTCTGGCGATGTTCGACCCCGATATGGCGGACTGGCCCGAGCCGGTTCTGGGCAGTTTCGGCAGCCACGATCTGCCGCCTTTCGCTGCCTGGGGCGCGGGGCGCGACATCGACTGGCATCTGCGGCTGGGTCATATTGCGCCCGAGCAGGCCGAGGCGCTCGGGGCCGAGCGCGCGGCCCGGGCCCAGGCGCTCAGCGTCCGGCTCGGCGGGGTCGGGGTCGATGCGCTGCATGCCGCGCTCGCGGCCTCTCCGGCCCGGCTGGTCGCGCTTCAGACCGAGGACATGCTGGGCGCAACCGAGCAGGCGAACCTGCCCGGGACCGTTGACAGCCATCCGAACTGGCGCCGCCGGATCGGCCCGGCCGCCGCCGATCTGGCAGACTGCGAGCCGGTCCGGCGCGCGGCTCATGTCATGGCGCGCGCCGGGCGCTGAGACCCTGGCTTTTGACAGGGCCTCACAGCTTCGAGACATGGCGCGCGGTGGTCCGTCGCCATCCATCGCCCTGGCCGGGAGCCGGAGGCTGTATCCTCCTCAAGAGGCGGCCAGCGGCGGATCTCTCGGCTGGGCCCGCGCGGGACGCGCTGTCAGCCGCTCCGCGCGGAGATCAGCCCCAAGTTCCGCCTTGGCACCGGGCCGCAGGCCACCCCGAAAACGCGAGGTTCCGCCGGGTGAAAAGCTGCCTGTCCCGGTCTCTCCTCGGCCCCGCGCCCGCGTCGCGGCCGCGCATTCCGGGAGCTCCTACGCGAAGGCCATGCCCGGTGCTTCTTTCCTGTGGGCTTCTGCCCGGTGCTTCTTTCCCGTGCTTCGGCCAGGGACGCGCCGGGGCTCAGACCATCCCCCGACCGGCATCCGAGCCCTGCCGCGCGCGGCTGCGATTCATCGCCCAGACTGCGGCGAGGAAGGCGCCGATCACGACCAGCGAGAAGGCGGTGGTCAGCGTGCCCAGCGCGAAGATCACGGGCGTCGTGACATTGGTGGTCATGCCGTAGATCTCCAGCGGCAGGGTATTGTGGCTGCCGGCGGTCAGCAGGGTCCGGGCGAATTCGTCGTAGGACAGCGTGAAGCCGAACAGCGCCACCCCGATCAGCGAGGGCGCGATGATCGGCAGCACCACATGGCGGATGGTCTGCCAGGCACTGGCGCCCTGATCGCGCGCGGCCTCCTCATAGCTCTTGTCGAAGCGGTTGAAGACCGCGAACATGATCAGAAGGCCGAAGGGCAGGGTCCAGGTCAGCTGCGCACCGAAGCCCGATGTCGCCCAATGGACGTCGAGCCCCGACTGGCTGAAGATCAGCCCGACCCCCAGCGAGACCAGGATCGACGGGATCACGAGCGAGGTCACCACCAGATAGAACAGCACCCCCGACCCGGCAAAGCGCTTGCGAAAGGCAAGCCCCCCCATCACCGACACGACGATTGTCGTCCCCATCACCATCAGCCCCAGCGTGAAGGACCGCCCGAAGCTGCCCCAGATATCGCCCACCGCCTGCTGCTCGAAGAGATCGCGGAACCAGTGCAGCGAGACCCCTCGCATCGGGAAGGTCAGCCCGCCTTCGGGCCCCTGAAAGCTGAGAATGGCGATGGTCAGGGTCGGGCCGTAGAGAAACAGCAGGAACAGCGCGAAGAACGCGGCCAGCAGGTAGAAGGAACGCGGGCGGCGGTCCATGTCAAAGCTCCTTCCGGATGTCGACGAAGCGCAGCAGGATGCCGATGACCAGCAAGACCGTGATCAGCAGGATGACGGCGGTGGCGGCGGCCGAAGGGTATTGCAGAAGCGCGATGTCGTTCGAGATCAGGCGTCCGACATTCGCGGATTGCGAGCCCGACATGAAGCGCACGGTGATGAAATCGCCCATCACCAGCGTCACCACGAAGATCGAGCCGATCATGATACCGGGCTTGCAGAGCGGGATGATGACATTGGTCAGGGTCTGGAACCCGGTCGCGCCGGCATCATAGGCCGCCTCGATCAGCGAGCGGTCGATCCGCATCATGGTGTTGAAGATCGGCACCACCATGAACAGCGTGTAGAGATGGACGAAGGCCAGGATCACCGAGAAATCGGAATAAAGCAGCCAGTCCATCGGCCGGTCGGTCACGCCCAGCGACATCAGCGTCGAATTGGCGATGCCGTTGCGCCCCAGAAACGGGATCCAGGAAATCATCCGGATGATGTTCGAGGTCCAGAAGGGAATGGTGCACAGAAGAAACAGCGCGATCTGCCAGGTCAGCGAGCGGACATGGAAGGCCAGGAAATAGGCCACCGTGAAGCCTATGGTCAGCGTGAAGGCCCAGGTCAGTGCCGCGTATTTGAAGGTGTTCAGGAACACCTTCCAGGTCACGGGCGAGGTCAGCAGGAATTCGTAATTGTCCCAGCGGAAGGCCGGATAGATCGAGAATTCGGTCGCGCCCCAGAAGCTGACGATCACGATCATCGCGATCGGCAGCAGCAGGAAGACCGCGAGCACAAGCCCCAGCGGCGAGGCCAGCAACCAGCCCGAGACATGGCGGTTCTTCAGAAGCGCGCCGGACAAAAGCCGCGAGGCGGCGGGAAAGGTCTTCGGATGGGCGGCCATGCGCGCTCTCTTCTGTTCCGGAATGGAGCCCCTCCCCCGGGGGGCCGGGGGAAGGGCGGGGACCGGGCGCCACGGAAGATGGGAAACCCGCGCCGGTCCCGTCGGTCAGGGGGGCCTGGCTTCCTCGCCCCGACCCAAGACTTGGCTCACGACTTGGCCGTCAGGCGGCGATGAACTCGTTCCACTTGCGGATCATGTACTGGTTCTCGTCCATGACCGCGTTCCAGCAGGCGATATGGCTCATGCGGTCGTCGAAAGAGCCGCCATCGCGGGTCTCGCCGGGCTGTGCCATGGGCTTGCCGTAAGGATCGGTGATGACCTCGGTCGCGGGCTTGCCCTCGAACCAGTAGCCCCATTCGTTCTCGCTCATATAGGCCTTCGAGGTTTCCGGAACGGCCGAATAGTAGCCCTGCCGCATCAGGAAGCCGCCGACCCAGCCGTCGAGATACCAGTTGATGTAGTCATAGGCCGCGTCGAGCTCGATCCCCGAGAGGTTCCTCGACAGCCCGATGCCGCCGCCCCAGGCGCGGTAGCCTTCCTTCAGCGGCTGGTACACGCAGGGAATGCCGCGCGACTTGACCGCGGCGATGGCGGGCGACCACATCGACTGGATCACCACCTCGCCCGAGGCCATCAGGTTCACGCTTTCGTCGAAGGTCTTCCAGAAGGCGCGGAATTGTCCGGCCTTCTTGGCCTCGGTCATGATCGCGAGGGTCCTGTCGATCTCGTCGCGGGTCATGTTGCCCTTGTCGCCATAGGTGATCTCGCCCATCGCCTCGCAGACCATGGCCGCATCCATGATGCCGATGGCCGAGATGTCGAGGATCGAGGCCTTGCCCCGGAAGGCGGGGTTCAGAAGCTCGGCCCAGCTCTCGACCGGGTGGTCGATGAGATCGGGGCGGATGCCCAGCGTGTCGGCATTGTAGATCGTCGGGATCAGCGTCATCCAGCCGGTCTCGTGATCGGCGAAGCCGGTCCCGTCGGGGCCGTCGGTGAAGCCCACGCTATGGGGCGAGGTGCCCTGGGCGATGGCCGCGCCGGGCGTCAGCCGGCCATCCTTGAAGATGCCGACGATCTTGTCGTAATTCTTGATCCTGCCGACATCCATGCCCTGCAGGTTGCCGGTCGGCCAGACCTTCTTGCAGATCCAGTATTCGATATCGGCGATGTCGAAGGATTTGGGCTGGGTCGCGGCGCGCTGGGTGACGGCGTCGCTGTCAAGCGCGGTCATCTCGAGGGTGAAGCCCAGATCCTCCTTCACCTTCTGCGCCACTTCGTTGATGTTCGACACGCCGGTGCCGAACTGGCGCAGGGTTACGTCCCTGATGTTCTGGGCCCAGATCAGCGGCGCCGGAAAGGCGCTGGCCGCAACGCCCGCGGCGGCGCCCTTCAGCAGGCTGCGCCGGTTCAGGCCGGTACCGGTGGCTTTTGTCATCTCTGTCTCCATGCTGGACTTCATCGGATCACGCGGTAAGCGCGTGGAGGTGGGCGTCGTCCCAGCTCAGTCCGACGCCGTCGCCGGGCTGGATGGGACGGGAAAAATAGCGGTCTTCGGGCAGGATCGCGGTCAGCTCCTGATCGCCCGCGGTCATCAGCGTCAGCGCGACGCTGGTGCCCTGGTATTCGATGCCGGTGACATGACCCTCGAGCTTGCCGGTTTGGGCCTCGGTCACGGCGATCTGGTCGGCACGGATCGCGAAATGGCCGCGCGGCAGGGCGATGACGTTATGCCCGCCCATGAAGCGCGCCACGAATTCGGTGCGCGGGCTGTTGAACACCTCACGCGCGGGGCCCGCCTGCTCGATCACCGCATCGTTCATCACCACGATCTCGTCGGCGAGCGCCAGCGCCTCGTCCTGGCCATGGGTGACATGGACGAAGGTGATGCCCAGCTCGCGCTGCAGCTTCTTCAGCTCGGACCGCATCCGGATGCGCAGGAACGGGTCGAGCGCCGACAGCGGCTCGTCCAGCAGCAGGACCTGCGGATTGGTGATCAGCGCCCTGGCCAGCGCCACCCGCTGCTGCTGGCCGCCCGACAGCTGGGCGGGCAGGCGTCCGGCATAGGCGGTCATGTGCACGAGCTCCAGAAGCTCCATCGCGCGGCGGCGGCGGGTCTCGCGCTCGACCCCCTTCATCTTCAGGCTGAAGGCCACATTGTCGGCGACCGACAGATGCGGGAAAAGCGCATAGTTCTGGAACATCATCGCGGTGCCGCGACGCGCGGGCGGCAGGCGCGAGATATCCTGCCCGGCCAGCACGATGGCGCCGTCCGAGACCTCTTCATGGCCTGCGATCATCCTGAGCGTCGAGGACTTGCCGCAGCCCGACGGCCCCAGCAGACAGGCATAGGTGCCGCCCCGGAACAGATGTTGGATGCCATCGACCGCGACAGTCTCGCCATAGCGTTTCGTCAGGGCCACGAGTTCCAGATCGAGTTCAGTGCGCATGCCGCTCCCCAGAAGCCATTGCCTCACCTTTCCGAGGCATGCCGGGCGCGAAAAGGCCCGGGCGCCCGGCATGCCCCGGCCTTTCGCGGCACGCCGGAATTTTGGGCGGATGCGGACAATATTGTCGGGAGGATGATCGAAGATTGTATACGATCTCCTCGCCTGACCATCACAACCTTGGGGAGTCTTGTCCGGCTGCCCGAGTCGCGGCAGGACAGGGGCAGACGAGGAGAACGCCGTGACCGACCTGTCCCCGACACCGCGCCAGGAGAGCAGGCGGGCCAGCCGTGCCCGCGACGTGGCCGGGCATCTGACCCGGGCGATCCACGAACGCCGGCTGGGGCCCGGGATG
Source organism: Rhodovulum sp. HP10 (assembly GCF_047553435.1). NCBI lineage: Bacteria > Pseudomonadati > Pseudomonadota > Alphaproteobacteria > Rhodobacterales > Paracoccaceae > Rhodovulum > Rhodovulum sp. HP10. Next base: position 147,653 of record NZ_CP180201.1, on the reverse strand, counting down.
AAGCTGTCCGAGGACGAGGTGGGAGAGATCTTCGGGGTCAGCCGCACCATCGTGCGGGCGGCGCTGCAACAGCTCGCCCATGACTGCCTGGTCGTCATCGAACCCCATCGCGGCGCCTTCGTCGCCCATCCGACCGTGCGCGAGGCGCGCGAGGTGTTCGAGGCGCGCGCCCTTGTCGAACCGCGCACCGCGCGCTCGGCCGCCCTGCGCGCGACGGCGCAGGATATCGCGTTGCTCGCCCAGCATATCGAGCAGGAGCACGAGGCCATGGCGGCGTGCCGCAACGGGCAGGCGCTGCGGCTGTCGGGGCAGTTCCATATCGAGATCGCGCGGATCGCCGATCAGGCCATTCTCGCGGGCTTCATCACGCAACTGATCTCGCGCTCGTCGCTGGTGATCGCGCTATACTGGCGGCGACCGCAGGCGATGTGCGAGGCTCATGCCCATCACGCGCTCATGCGGGCGCTTGAGGACCGCGACGGCGACCGGGCCGCCGAGATCATGAAGGGCCATCTGCTCGACCTTCTGTCGCTTCTCGATCTGCACGAGCCCGCGCCGGTGCCACTGACACTGAGGGAGGCTCTGACAGGCGAATGAACCTGAACCTGCGCAGGATGACCGCCGACGAACTGCCCGTGGTGCTGGACTGGGCCGCCGAGGAGGGCTGGAACCCCGGGCTCGACGATGCGGCGGCCTTCCATGCCGCCGATCCCGCGGGCTTTTTCGTGGCCGAGGCCGGGGCCAAGGCCGGGGGGAGGATCGTGGCCGCCATTTCGGTCGTGAACCATACCGACGCTGTCGCCTTTCTGGGGCTTTACCTTTGCCGTCCCGACTGGCGCAAGCAGGGCATCGGCCATGCGCTCTGGACCCATGCGCTCGGGCATGCGGGGGCGCGGACGGTGGGGCTCGACGGGGTCGAGGCGCAGCAGGAGAATTACCGCAAGAGCGGGTTCGAACCGGCCGGACGGACGGTGCGCTATGCCGGGGTGCTGCCCGGACGCGCCCATTCCGGCATCGGGCCCGTGCTGCAAGGCGATCTCGGGACGCTGATCGCGATGGAGGCCGGGGCCACGGGCTATGAGAAGCGCGCCTTCCTGTCGGCATGGACGACGGATTGCGAGACCCGGCGCACGCTTGTTTGCCGTGCGGCAGGCGGGGTCGCGGGTTTTGCCACCATCCGGGCCTGCCGCGAGGGCTGGAAGATCGGCCCGCTGGTGGCTGCGGATAGGGCGGTCGCGGCGGCCTTGATCGAGACCTGCGGCCGGATCGCCCATGGCGCCCCCGCGATGATCGACGTGCCGCAGTCGAGCCCCTGGCTTGCCGGGCATTGCCGGGCGCTGGGGCTGGTCCCGGTCTTCGGCACGGCGCGGATGTATCGCGGCCCGGCGCCGGTGCCGGGCCCCGCAATCGCAGCGGTGGCGACGCTGGAACTCGGCTGAGCGCCCTTGCGTCCTCGGGGGGCTCGGCGCGCCCCTGGGCGGGCTGTCAGGCCACGCCCACCGTCACCAGGTGGTTGTCGAAGGAACGGGCCTGCCGGACCGTCCAGACCGGGCGCAGGCCCTGCAGCCCCAGCACCGTCCCGGTCCCGGTCGTGGCAACGAAGCCGCCGCCCTCGGCGGGGGCCAGGCCGCAGACATCGTGGGCCTCGATCGCGCCCGCAAACCGCTCTGCCGCGATGTCGAAGACCTGTACCCGGCCGCCGCGCGGCGACGAGATCGCGACCTCGGCCCCATCCCCGGAGATCGCGACCGAGCCCGCATAGCCCTGCATCGCGGCATGTTCCTCGCCGGGAGCGTCAAGCCAGACCGGCGCGGTTCCCGGCCGGTGCAGGCCCAGAAGCGGCGGCCGCTCGTCCCTCGGGCCCTGCCATTGCATGGCGAAGGCGACGGTGCCGCCCGGGCCCAGCGCCAGATGCCGGATCGAATTCATGTGCCACTCCTCGGGCGGCGCGACGGTTTCAAGCAGCGTCCCCTCGAGGCTTACATAGGCGAGGTTCGGCGCCATGAACGGGATGTTGAGCTTGGTCCGGCCGCTGTCGGGATGGGTCTCGATCCCGCCATTGGCGATCACCAGGCTGCGGCCGTCGGGCATCAGCCTGATCTCATGCGGACCGGTGCCGTGGCTGTCGAATTCGCCGACCCGAAGATAGCCTGCCTCGGTGTCCCAGATTCCGATCACGCCACGCGCCGCATCATAGTCGTTTTCGGCCGTGTACATGTAGCGCCCGTCGGCGGAATAGGCGCCATGGCCGTAGAAATGCCGCCCCTCGGGTGCGTCGAGCACGGCGTTGATCCGTCCCTCGCGACAGTCGATCACCAGCGCGAAGGTGCCGGGGCGGCGGGCAAACGCCGTGGCCTCGGGCCGGATCGGATGGGCGGCGGCGGCATGGCCGCGCTGGGGCAGGGGCAGGCGGAACCTCTCGCCGCCCCCGGCATCTAGCCCGACCAGCATCTGTCGCCCGTCGCTTTCCTGCGCGGCGCTCAGAAAGGCCGGGCTGCCGGCATCGGCCCAGCCCACCCGGGGGCAGAGCGAGGCGGCAAGCGCCCCGGTCAGGAAGCTTCGGCGATCGGCCATCTCAGTCTCCGTCTCTCGAATTGAACCCGGCCGCGACGCCGAGCGCGGGGCCGAGGCTTGCCCGGCTTTCCTCGGCGATCTCGTGGATCGCCTGTTGCAGGATCTCGACCCTTAGCCGCCCCTGTGGCGTTGCGACCCCGGCAAAGACCGGATCGTCCAGATTGGCCGCGATCCCGTCGGCGCGGTCGAAATCGGCCTTCAGGGCGGCGGCGCTGGCCGGGTCTTCCGCAGCCATCAGCAGCGCCAGCTCGCGCAGCGCGTCCAGCGTCACCGTCACGTTATGCAGCGACCGTCCCGAGCGCCGGCTTTCGGCCCGGTTCGGGCGCGGCCGCTCGAAGGTGCCGAGCGGACGGCCGAGCCTGAGGTCGACATCGACCTGCAGCCCTTCATGGAGCGCGGTGAAGAAGGCCTTTAGCACCTCGCGTTCGTCCTTGTAGGGCGTGCCGGGGCCGGGATTGCGCATCATCTTGGCATAGCCGTCCTGCCAGTCGGCGAGGATCGCCGCGGCCAGCGCATGGATGTCGCGCGCCTCGGCCCGGATCAGGGCGCAGCCATAGGGCGTGGGCTCGGCGAAATCCGGATCGTAAAGCAGGTATTCGAGCGCGTAAAAGCCCCGCGCCGCGACCGAGACGGTGGCGAATTCCGCTTCGTTCCCGACCACCGGGTCGGCATCGGCGATCAGCCCGGACAGCGTCCTGGGCGTCATGCCGCGCGGGTCGGGCCAGAAGGCCAGCGCGAAGGCACGGTTATCGGTCTCGGTCGGGCCGAGCCGCAGATGGCTGACCGCAAGCCAGGCATCGAAGGCCTCGTTCCAGGCCGCGCGCAGCGGTTCCGAGCCGAGGGTGCAATCGGTCCCGGCCGCGGCTTCGAGCGCGGCGGTCGAGGCTTCGAGCCGGGCAAACCCGGGCAGCACATGGCGCTCGATCACCGCATCGGCGATATCGGCGGGCGCGGCGGCAAGTGGCGCTGCGGCAAGCGCCAGTGCGAGGAAAAGGACGGTTCTTCGGATCATAGGCTCTCCAGGAAACGGATCAGGGCGGCGCGGTCGGCCGCTGGCATCGTCGCCACGCGGTCGCGGGCGGGGGCGGCCTCGCCGCCATGCCAGAGCACGGCTTCGAGCAGGCTCCGGGCGCGGCCGTCATGCAGATAGCCCGCCTGCGGTTCCAGCGCGCGGGCCAGACCCAGCCCCCAGAGCGGCGGCGTGCGCCATTCGCGCCCCGAGGGCCCGGCGCCGCCTCCGGCCAGACCCTCGCCCATGTCATGCAGCAGAAGGTCGCTATAGGGCCAGATCAGCTGAAAGCTGAGCGCCGGGGCCTCGGGCAGACGGCGGGTGACGAAGGCGGGGCGGTGGCAGGCGGCGCAGCCGCTGTCGTGGAACAGCTTCTTGCCCGCCAGCACCCCGGGGGCGGCCGCATCGCGCCGGGCGGGCACGGCGGTATGGCGGGAATGCCGCGTCACCAGATCGAGCGCGGTTGCCGAGATCTCGAAACCGTCCTGTTCCGGATCGCCGCCATCGGGCGCGGCGCGGCAGGCGGTCTGGGCCGGGGTGCAGTCGCCATGGCCCTCGGGATAAAGCGGCGAGCTCAGCCCGATGTCATGGGCGAAGGCATGGGCGATCTGGGCCTCCAGCGTCGGTTGCGCGGCGGTCCAGCCGAAGCGGCCCAGCACCGGGCGCCCGTCGGGGCCGGGCAGCAGGCTGGCCCGTCCGGAAATGCCGTCGCCATCTTCATCCTCGGGATCGGCCAGAGCCAGGATCGCCTCTTCGGGGATCGCCTCGAGGAGCCCCAGCCCCGCCAGCCCCGGCGCGATGCGCGGGCTGATGACAGTGTCGGCGCCAAGCGGGCCATATCCCGGATCGGCCAGTTCGTAGCGGGGGCGCCTGAGCAGGGCGCTTTCGCCCCCGGACAGCGCCATCTCGATCTCGTCATAGGCGACCCTCGGGCGGCCTTCGGCGGTCAGCCCGGGCAGGCCCAGCGGCTGGATCTGGCGGCCATAGACCGGGTCGGGCCCTGCGGCGAGGTAACCCTCGATGCCGGATGCGCCGGGGTCGGGAACCGAGAGCTGCAGCATCAGCGCGGCGGGCAGATCGCCCGGCCCCTTGGGCGCCGCGCCCCGGCCGCCGCCCGGATGGCAGGCCAGGCAGGAGCGCGCGTTGAACAGCGGGCCGAGCCCGTCAGAGGCGATGGTCGAGGACGGGGCCGAGACCCAGCCGCGGTCGAAAAGCGCCTGCCCGCCGCGAAAATCGAGCCCCTCGCCCGGGAGCAGGTTGGCCAGCGGCGACGAGAAGGCGGCGGCCCCCGCCACCGTGCCCGCGCCGCCCGCCAGCGCCTCGAAGGGCTGCGGTCGCGTGAAGTCGCGCGGCAGGGCGGTCGCCTCCGAGATGCGGGCCTGTTCGGCTGCGGTGAAGGGCAGTGCGGAAAGACCCGGTCCGGTGACGGCCTGGGTCAGGGGGCCGGCGGCGGCCGCCGACCCCATCCAGAGCCCGAGAAGGGCGGCCTTACTCGGCCTCGTCCATCTTCGAGGCGTTGAGCAGCGCGTAATTCTCGGCGCCGACACGGCCGTAGAGGTCGAGCTGGGTCTCGAGGAAGTCGATATGGCCTTCCTCGTCGGCCAGAAGCTCATCGAACAGCTCCTTGGTGACGTGATCGCCGATCTCGGCGCAGTATTCCCGCGCTTCCTTGTAAAGCGCGCGGGCATCCTGTTCGGCGGCCAGATCGCATTCGAGGGTCTCCTTGGGGCTCTGCCCGATCCGGAGCGGGTCGAGCTTTTGCAGGTTGGGGTGGCCTTCGAGGAACAGGATCCGCGCCATCAGCTTGTCGGCGTGGTTCATCTCCTCGATGCTTTCCTCGCGGCTCTTCTTGGCCATATGGCCGAGCCCCCAGTCATCCTGCAGACGGTAATGCAGCCAGTACTGGCTGATGGCGGTCAGTTCGCTGCGGAGCGCGCTGTTCAGGTATTCGATGACCTTTGGGTCGCCTTGCATGAGGTCTTTTCCTTTCGATGCTTGGGCCTGAGGTTCTGTAAGCCAGGTGGAACCTCTAGACTAGCGTTTGCACGCATCGTGTCTAGGAAGAGCGTCATGCAGTCGCCGCAGTCGGCGCGTTTGCCGAGCGAGCGGAAAACCTTGCCCGGGGTGATGATGGTTGCCGGATCCGAGGCACGCATCCAGTCGATGGCGGCGTTGATATCCTGATCGGAAATGCACTGGCAGTGGCAGACGATCATCCGGGGGCTCCTTCGGAAAGGTGCGGGGCCCCGGCTTGCGGGGCCCCGGGTCAGGACGTCACTGGAAAACGGCCGAGGGGTTGTCGAGGCTGTCCGAGCCCTCGACCGAGACCCCACTGACGCCGAGCGTCTCGACCACGCGTTCGATGCTGGCGGTCTGGTCGACAAGCGCGTTCACGCCGCCCATGATCAGCGCCTCGCCGGCGTCGTTGCCGCGCGCAAGCATCTGGTCATAGGCAAAGCCCGCCTCGGCCGCGGTCTTCAGCCGGGCCAGCGCCGCCATGGTGGCGTCGAGCTTGGTCTTCATCTCGATGTCGAGATCGGCATCCTTAGCCGCGACCAGATCCGAGACCGAAGGCCCCGAGACCTCGGTGCCGTCGATCCGGGTATAGCTGCCCAGATAGACGTTCCGGATGCCCAACCCGTCATAGTAATGGCTGTTATGGGTGTTGTCAGAGAAGCAGTCATGCTCTTCCTCGGGATCGTTCAGCATCAGCCCCAGGCGCATCCGCTCGCCGGCCTGCTCGCCATAGGACAGGCTGCCCATGCCGGTCAGGATCGCCGACAGCCCGGCCGCGTTATCGGCCATCACCGCCGCGCGGGCCTCGCCGCCCTCTTCCCATTGCGCCACCATCCAGCCGAGATCGGAGACCAGAAGATCGGTCGCGGCCTTGAGATAGGCGCCGCGCCGGTCGCAATTGTCGTTGGTGCAGTCATCGCCCCGGGCATAATCGGTCCAGGGCCGCTCGCCCGCACCGGGATCGGTGCCGTTCAGATCCTGCCCCCAGAGCAGGAATTCGATGGCGTGATAGCCGGTCGCGACATTGGCTTCGACCCCGTCGGCCTCGTGCAGCGTCTCGGACAGCAGCTCGGGGGTGATCTCCGAGGCGTCGATGGTCTCGCCCGCGATCTCGAAGCTCGGCGAGGCGATCACGTTGATTGCGGCCAGCGGGTTCTCGTCGGTCGCGCCGCCATAGCCGGCATCGACATAGTCGATCAGCCCCTCGTCGAGCGGCCAGGCATTCACCTTGCCCTCCCAGTCATCGACGATCGGGTTGCCGAAGCGGAACGCCTCGCTCTGCTGATAGGGCACGCGGGCCGCGAGCCATGCCCGGCGCGCGGCGTCGAGCGCCTGCGGCGAGGGCTTGGCGACAAGCGCGTCCACCGCCTGTTGCAGCCGTTCGGCGCCGGTCAGCGCGTCGCCATAGGTGGCGGCGGCAATGTCCGCATAGGTGGACAGCACCGCATCCGGGGCCGGGGCGTCGGCCAGGGCTGCCGTTCCGGCCAGTCCCATGGCCAGCGTGCAGGTGGCGAGCGTCGGTTTCGTCATGCGTTCCCTTCCTTTGGTCTTCTGGTCTTGCGTCAGTGCAATGTTGCCCGGCGTGAGGGCCGGGCGCTCGGGGCGCGCTCGGGCGCCCTGCGGGCCGAAACCGCGGCAAGCGCGAGGCGCCGGAGCGCAATCGCCAGCCTTGCAGCGGGATCGACCAGGCCCGGGGCCATGTCGGCCCGGACCAGCATTGCCGCCAGCAGCATCGCATCCTCGCGATCTCCCGCGCCGGCAGCGGCAACAAATGTGGCAAAACAGGATTCGTCCGCGCCAAGGCAGGGACAGGCGGCGGCGTGCCGCATCAGCGGCCGCCGTCCATACATGGCACAGAGCGTGCAGATCTCGTGCAGGCTGTCGGCTGCATCGCTGCCCTGACGCGGCCCGAGACGGTCCGAAAACTCGCTGCGCAGCCGCTCCTGCGCGTCATCGCCATCGGCCCAGAGCCGCAGGCAGCGCACCGCGCCCGCCTCTACCGGGTCGAGATCGTCGAGAAAGCCAACGGCGGCGCCGCCGCGTCTGTTGGGATCGGCATTCATCTGTCGGTTCTCCTCAGCATCCGGCCAGGCCGGAGCCGGGCTGCCCCGCCCCCTCTGTGCCGTCATGTCCTGGTCGGTCAGAATGCCCGGGCCTTCCGTCAGGGTGGGTTCGGGTCGGTGTTCGCGTTACCCCGAAAACTGACGAAAATGCTCGGATAAGTCAACCTGACTTTTTTGCTCGGATACAGGAATGCCGGGATAGGAGTGCGGCCGGGTTGCGGACCCGGCGCCGGAACGAAAAGGGGCGCGCCGGACCGGCACGCCCCTCATGGGATCGCTGTTGCGGCGGGGCTCAGCCCAGCTTCAACGCTGCATGTTCGGGAAACAGGCGCGCCAGGCCCGCGGTGCTGGCCTCGGCGACGCCGCGTTCGGTGATCAGCCCCGAGACCAGCCGCGCGGGCGTCACGTCGAAGGCGGGGTTGCGCGCGGGCGTGCCATCGGGCGAGATCTGCACCAGCCCCACCACGCCGCCCGGCATCCGGCCCTGGACATGGGTGACCTCGCCGCCGTCGCGCTCCTCGATCGGGATTTCCTTCACCCCGTCCTGCACCGTCCAGTCGATGGTGGGCGAGGGCAGGGCGACATAGAAGGGCACGCCATTGTCCTTCGCGGCCAGAGCCTTCAGGTAGGTGCCGATCTTGTTGCAGACATCGCCCCGTGCGGTGGTGCGGTCGGTGCCGACGATGCAAAGATCGATCTCGCCATGCTGCATCAGATGGCCGCCGGCATTGTCGACGATCAGGTCGTGGCTGACGCCGTGATGGTTCATCTCCCAGGCGGTGAGCTGGGCGCCCTGGTTGCGCGGCCGGGTCTCGTCGACGAAGACATGGACGTCGATCCCCGCCTCGAGCGCGTGATAGATCGGCGAGGTCGCGGTGCCCCAGTCGACGGTCGCCAGCCAGCCCGCATTGCAATGGGTCAGCACGTTGACCCGCTTGCCGCCCTTGCGCTCGGAGATGGCGCGGATGAGCTCGAGCCCGTTCAGCCCGATCTGCCGGTTGATCTCGACATCCTCGTCGCAGATCTCGGCGGCGCGGCGGAAGGCGGCCGCGGCACGCTCGGAAGGCGGCAGCGGCTTCAGCACCCGGGTCATCTCGTCCAGCGCCCAGCGCAGGTTGATCGCGGTCGGCCGGGTCGCGTGCAGCACCTCCCAGGTCTCGGCCAGCGCCGCGTCCGAGGCGTCATCGGCCATCTGCACCGCCACCCCATAGGCGGCCGTGGCCCCGATCAGCGGCGCGCCCCGGACCCACATGTCGCGGATCGCCGCGGCGAAGTCCTGACGGCTGGTCAGCGCGACGATCCGAAGCTCGTGCGGCAGCCAGCGCTGGTCGATGATCTTCACGCTTCCATCGGCCTCGCGCCAGATGGAACGATAATGGGTCCCGTCGATCTTCATGGCCCCTCGGTCCTTTCCTTCACCCTGTCCACCCCACCTGCCTTTTCGCCCGGCCGGTGGCCTTGCGAAAACGCGGTCAGTCGTCTCACTCGGCGCGGGCCAGAAAGCCCGCGCATCCGGTCAGCGCCGAGAAATCGTCGATCACGGTCGAGACCCGGAATTCGGCCATCAGTGCCGAGAACCGTCCCTTGCGCCGGAACGCCCCGGCAAAGCCCATGGCCCCGGCATGGGGCGTGACCGCGCGGGCCATGCCGCCGATCAGGTAGATCCCGCCATAGGGCAGATGCTGCAGCGCCAGATCGCCCGCGACCGTGCCCAGCAGCCCGATGAAGGTCCGGGTCGCCCGGAGCGCCTCGGGATCGGTGCCGAGCGCAGCCAGAACACCGTGGCCGTCCAGCTTGCGCGGCGTTCCGGCCCCGGCCGTCGCCCAGTCGTAAAGCCGCCCCAGCCCGCGCCCCGAAAGCGCCTCCTCGACCGGGGCGAAACCGTCCGCTCCGGCGAGGAAATGCGCCAGCGACAGCGTCTCGCCATCGCCGACCGGCAGGGAAACCTGCCCGGCCTCGGCCTCGGTGACAAGGGGACCATGGGGCAGGGCATGGACCGCGGCCGCGTTGAATCCGGTGCCGATCCCGATCACCAGCCGCGTCGCGCCGGGCTGGGCGGGGCCGTCCAGAACCGGCACCAGCGTCCCGGGCGCGATATGGTCGAGCGCATGGCCCTGGGCGGCCAGATCGTTCAGAAGCCTGACCCGCGGCGTGCCCGTCACCCGGGCGATGGCCGCTTCCTCGATCGTCCAGTCGAGATTGGTCAGCCGCCCGCGCCCGTGGCGGACCGGCCCGGCCAGCGCCGCGCAGGCGCCCGCGATCTCGGGCGAGCCCGCCGCCCGCAGATAGTCGGTCAGCACATCGCCCAGATCGGCATGGTCGGCATTGCGGTAGCGCCGGACCGTTCCGGCCAGCAGACCGGGCCCTTCGGCCAGAGCGACACGGGTATTGGTGCCCCCGATATCGGCGACAAGCGATGTCACGGCGTGCTCTCCTGCAGCATGCGTCTGAGCGCGTGGTAGGATGCCTTGGGGGTGCGCTGCAAGCTCTCGAAATCGACATGGACAAGGCCGAAGCGCTTGCCGTAGCCGAAGGCCCATTCGAAATTGTCGAGCAGCGACCAGAGGATATAGCCCTTCAGCGGCACGCCGCCGGCGATGGCCTCGCGCGCCGCGGCCAGATGGCCTGCAAGAAAGGCGATGCGGTCCTCGTCGCGGATCTCGGGGCCGTTCGCGCCCGCGAGCACCGTGTCGGGGGCGGCCATGCCGTTCTCGGTCACGTAAAGCGGAAGATCGCCCGTGTGGCTGCCGCTGATCCAGCGCAGAAGATCGGGCAGGGCCATCGGGGCGATCTCCCAGCCCATGTCGGTCTTGCGCCCGGGGGCTGGCCGCTCGGCCCAGCCGGGCCAGGGGCCGGGGGCCGGCGCGATGCGCTTGACGGTGTAATAATTCACGCCGAGCCAGTCGATTGGTGCCGAGATCGCCGCTATGTCGGCCTGCCAGCCCGGCGGAAGATACGGTCCGAGCCCCTCGAGCGCGAGATCCGGATAGGCCCCGCGCGCCACGCCGCCCAGAAAGAAGCGGTTGAAGACCGCGTCATAGCGCAGGGCCGCCGCGCGCGCTTCTTCGCCTGGGTCGGCCGGGAAGGCGGGTTCGAAATTCAGCACGATCCCGATCTCGGAGGCCCCGGCCGCCCGGAGCGCGGCAAGCCCCAGCCCGTGCGCGAGCGCCAGATGGTGCATCGCCCGGGCGGTGGCGCGGATGTCGCGCAGACCCGGCGCATGGACCCCCTCGAAATGCCCGAGCCAGCCCGCGCAGAAGGGCTCGTTGACGGTGGCCCAGGACCAGACCCGGTCGCCCAGCCGCTTTGCCATCAGCGCCGCGAAATCGGCAAAGCGATGCGCGGTGTCGCGATTGGCCCAGCCGCCCAGATCGGCCAGCGCCGAGGGCAGCTCCCAGTGATAGAGCGTCAGCGCGGGCCTGAGCCCACGCGCCAGCGTCGCGTCGACGAGCCGGTCGTAGAAATCGAGCCCCTCGGGATTGGGCGCCCCCGCGCCTCCGGGCAGCACCCGCGCCCAGGAGGTCGAGAAGCGGTAGATGTCGAAGCCCGCGCCTGCGACCAGATCCAGATCGGCCTCGTAGCGGGTGAGGTGATCGCAGGCCCGCGCCCCGTCTGCCGCGCCCGCGACATTGCCGGGCGTGGCGGCGAAACTGTCCCAGTGGCAGGGGCCGGCGCCGCCCAGGGCCGCGCCCTCGATCTGATAGGCCGAGGTGGCGGTTCCGAACAGGAAGCCGGGCGGAAAATCGGCGCGGGTCGGGATCATGCGCTCCTCCGGGGCGGGCTGGGGACCGGGCCGTTCGGTCGGCCGGTCGCGGTGGGCCGGGGCATCGGGCGGGGGTGCTGCGATCTGTTTCCCCCGCATGCTTGCCTGCGGCAAGGGAGGCGTCAAGCCTGCCGGAGCGTCGCCCGCGCAGAGCCGGGCGCATGCGGGCAGATGCCGGCAGGGGCGCGGCCGAAACAGGCAGGCGGGACGTCTTTTCGGAAGCCGGGCCGGTCATCTCTCGCGCCTCGGTTGACAGCTTCGCGACCATCGGCCACCGTTTCGGGGCGACTCCCCCCGGGGCGTGCCTGCCCCCGGACGGGAGCAAGACGACAGAACGACAAGACAAAACGACAGGGGCCTGGCCGATGCGCTCAGGTCCGAGGGGAGGTCGATATGCAACTGATCGCGATGGCGGGCCGCGTGGCCGCCGCGCTGGCCCTTGCGACGGGTTCGGCCCATGCGCAGGGTCTCGAATTCACCCCCGGCGAGGATGATCGCTTCTCGTGGCAAAGCTACGAGACCTTCGCCGACAGCCATGATCTGAGCGGCCAAACGCTCGACATCTCGGGGGTCTGGACCGGCCCCGACAAGGACCTGGTCGAAAGCGTGCTGGCCTATTTCGAGGCCGCAACCGGCGCGCAGGTGCGCTATTCCGGCTCGGAGAGCTTCGAGCAGGATATCGTCATCGCCGCCCAGGCCGGATCGGCGCCCGATATCGCGGTCTTTCCCCAGCCGGGCCTTGCCGCCGACATGGCGCGGCGCGGCTTTCTCACGCCGCTGGGCGAGGACACGGCCGACTGGGTGCGCCGGAACTACGCCGCGGGCAAGAGCTGGGTCGATCTGGGCAGCTACGAGAACGAGACCGGCGCCGAGGCGCTTTACGGCTTCTTCTACAAGATCGACGTGAAATCGCTGGTCTGGTACGTGCCGGATGCCTTTGCCGAGGCGGGCTACGAGGTGCCTGGAACGCTCGAGGATCTCAAGGCGCTGACCGAACGCATCGCCGCAGATGGCGGTACGCCCTGGTGCATCGGGCTGGGCTCGGGCGCGGCCACAGGCTGGCCCGCCACCGACTGGGTCGAGGACCTGATGCTGCGCCGCGAGAGGCCCGAGACCTATGACGCCTGGGTCAGCCACGAGATCCCGTTCAACGACCCCGCGGTGGTCGGCGCGATCGAGGATTACGGCTGGTTCGCGCGGAACGACGCCTTCGTCGAGGGCGGCGCGCAGGCGGCCGCCACCACCGATTTCCGCGAAAGCCCGGCCGGGCTCTTCACCTTTCCGCCGGGCTGCTACATGCACCGGCAAGCCAGTTTCATCGACACCTACTTTCCCGAAGGCTCCGAGATCGGGCTCGATGTCGATTTCTTCTACTTTCCGGCCTATGCCGGGCGCGATCTCGGCCGGCCGGTTCTGGGCGCGGGCACGCTCTGGGCGATCACCCGCGACAGCGAGGCCGCGCATGTCTTCATCGATTTCCTGAAGACCCCGATCGCGCATGAGATATGGATGGCGCAATCGGGCTTCCTGACACCCTTCACCGGCGCCAGTCCCGAGGCCTATGCCACCGACAGCATGCGCGCGCAGGGCGAGATCCTGACCAGCGCCACCACCTTCCGCTTCGACGGCTCGGACCTGATGCCGGGCGAGATCGGGGCGGATGCGTTCTGGAAAGGCATGATCGCCTACACCACCGGCCGGAGCGACGCCGAGACCGTGGCGCAGGAGATTGAGCGGCGCTGGAACGCGATCCGCTGAGGCCGCCGTGCCCCGCCTGTTCGGGGGCCTGAGGGGAAGGGCCGGAAGGACGGCCCGCAAACCATGCCGGAGATGCCGGCACGCCGTACGAAAGGAGGAGAGCCGATGTCGCCTCTGCTGCAGGGGATCGCGACGATCCTGATCGGGGTCGGAGGCTGCGTCGGCTATTTCTACGGCGCCAATCTGCTGCTCGACCGGGTGATCTTTCCGCCCCGGGGGCGCGATCCGGGGGCCAACATCTCGCGCGCGAACGCGGTCCGGCCCTGGCTGTTCCTGGCGCCCGCGATGGCGGCGCTGGGGCTTTATCTGGTCTATCCGGTCGTTGGTTCGTTCTGGCGCTCGCTTTACAACCGGGATGGCGGCACCTTCATCGGGCCTGGCAACTACACCGATCTGGCGGCCGATCCGGCCTTTCGCACCGCGGTCTTCAACAACCTTCTCTGGGTGCTGGTGGTGCCCGCGGCCTCGACCTTCATCGGGCTTGTCGCGGCGCAGCTGACCGACCGCATCCGCTGGGGCAACATCGCCAAGTCGATCATCTTCATGCCGATGGCGATCTCTTTCGTCGGCGCCTCGCTGATCTGGAAATTCGTCTATGCGAACGAGGCCGATATCGGGCTTCTCAACGCGATCCGGGCGGCGCTGGGCTTCGACGATCCGCTCGACGTGATCCAGATCCCGTTCTGGAACAATTTCTTCCTGATGGCGATCCTGATCTGGATCCAGACCGGCTTTGCCATGGTGATCCTGTCGGCGGCGCTGCGCGGCATCCCCGACGAGACCATCGAGGCCGCGATCCTCGACGGCGCCAATCCGTTGCAGATCTTCTTCCGGATCATGGTGCCGCAGATCACCGGCACCATCCTCGTGGTCTGGACCACCATCACCATCCTCGTGCTGAAGGTCTTCGACATCGTCTACACCATGACGGGGGGCAATTTCGGTACCCAGATCCTGCCCAGCTACATGATGAGCTACATGTTCAAGGATGACGGCCGCGCCACCGCCGTGGCCTTCGTGATCATGCTGATCGTGCTGCCGGTGATGGTCTGGAACATCGTTCAGGCCCGCAAGGAGATGCGCTGATGCCGGGACATGCGGGGCGGAAATCGGGTCTGGTCTGGGCGGTGCATCTGAGCGTGGCGGCGCTGGTCCTGCTCTGGCTGCTGCCGACGGTGGGGCTTCTGGTGTCCTCCTTCCGCGATCGTGACCAGATCTCGGCCTCGGGCTGGTGGGAGGCGCCGCTGCCGGTCGAGCAGACCTACCGGGTCCGCACCGATCCCGGCGCGGCGGTCGAGCGCGACGGGCGGGTCATCCTGAGCGGCAATGTCTTCGACAGCGAGGACAGCGCCCGGGCGGGCAGGGTCACGGGCTTCGGCGTCACGGGCCGCGCGCCCGCCGAATTCGCCCCGGGCGAGAGCGCCGGCCTGCGCGGCGGCGGCCGGCTGACGGTGGCGCGCGATGGCAGCTTCACCGCCGAGGCTGAGGCGCCCTTCGGTCGGCGCGGCCCCACGATCTATTTCGAGGCCGAGACCCCGCCCAAGGTCACGCTCGACAATTACCGCATGGTTCTGGGCGCCGATGGCATGGACCGGGCCTTCATCAACACGCTGACGGTGACGATCCCGGCCACGGTCATCCCGATCCTGATCGCGGCCTTCGCGGCCTATGCGCTGGCCTGGATGGAGTTCCCGGGGCGGGGCCTGCTGATCGCGGCGGTGGTAGGGCTTCTGGTGGTGCCGCTGCAACTGGCGCTGGTGCCGCTTCTGCGGCTGCATGAGACGGTGGGGATCGGCCAGAGCTTCATGGGTATCTGGTTCGCCCATACCGGTTTCGGCCTGCCGCTGGCCGTCTATCTGCTGCGCAACTACATGGCCGGGCTGCCGCGCGACATCATCGAAAGCGCCAAGGTCGACGGCGCCACCGATTTCCAGGTCTTCACCCGGATCGTGCTGCCGCTGAGCTTTCCGGCCCTGGCGAGCTTCGCCATCTTCCAGTTCCTCTGGACCTGGAACGACCTTCTGGTCGCCAAGGTGTTCCTGCCCGCCGCCTCGGAGACCAAGGTGATGACGGTCAAGATCGCCGACGACCTCCTGGGCTCGCGCGGGGGGGACTGGGGCATCCTGGCGGCGGCGGCCTTCATCTCGATGGCGGTGCCGCTGGCCGTGTTCTTCGCGTTGCAACGGTATCTTGTGCGCGGCCTGCTGGCCGGGTCGGTGAAATGAGGAGACAGCCTTGGCCCTGAACGACGATCCCGACTGGTGGCGCGGCGCGGTGATCTACCAGATCTACCCGCGCAGCTTCCAGGATTCGAATGGCGACGGGGTGGGCGACCTTTCGGGCATCATCCGGCGGCTGCCGCATGTCGCCTCGCTGGGAGTGGACGCGATCTGGATCTCGCCCTTCTTCCCCTCGCCGATGAAGGATTTCGGCTACGACATCTCGGAATATTGCGATGTCGATCCGATGTTCGGCAGCCTTGCCGATTTCGACGCGCTGGTCGCGGCCGCCCATGGGCTGGGGCTCAGGGTGATGATCGATCTGGTGCTGTCGCATTCCTCGGACCGCCATCCCTGGTTCATCGAAAGCCGCTCGAGCCGCGACAACCCCAGGGCCGAGTGGTATGTCTGGTCGGACCCGAGGCCCGATGGCACGCCGCCCAATAACTGGCTGTCGATCTTCGGCGGGCCCGCCTGGGCCTGGGATGCGGGGCGCGAGCAGTATTACCTGCATAATTTCCTGGCCTCGCAGCCCGACCTGAATCTGCATTGCGAGGCGGTGCAGCAGGCCATCTTCGAGACCGCGCGGTTCTGGCTCGACCGCGGCGTCGATGGATTTCGCCTCGACACCATCAATTTCTACTTCTGTGACAGGGAGTTCCGATCCAACCCTGCGCTGCCGCCCGAAGAGCGGAATGACAATATCGCGCCCCGGGTGAACCCCTATAATCACCAGCGTCACATCTATGACAAAAACCAGCCGGAAAATATTGAATTCCTGACGAAATTCAGATCGGTACTCGATGAGTACGGGGCCATGGCACTGGGCGAGGTGGGAGATGCGCAAAGCGATCTGGAAATCCTCGGCCAATACACCTCGGGCGGAGACAAGGTGCAGATGTGCTATGCCTTCGATTTCCTCGGCAGTGCGGCCCTGACCGCCGCGCGCATCGCGCAGGTCTATGAGCGGCTCGACCGGGTCGCGGCCGAGGGCTGGGTCTGCTGGGCGCTCTCGAACCATGACGTCGTCCGCCACCCGACCCGCTGGACCCTCTCGCCCGCCGCACAACGCGCCTTTCTGACCTTGATGATCTGCCTGCGCGGCTCGGTCTGTCTGTATCAGGGCGAGGAGCTTGGCCTGCCCGAGGCCGATGTGCCCTTCGAGGCGCTGCAGGACCCTTACGGCATCGCCTTCTGGCCCGAATTCAAGGGGCGCGACGGCTGCCGCACGCCGATGGTCTGGGCGGCCGAGGAACTTCATGCCGGGTTTTCGGCCGCGCCGCGTACCTGGCTGCCGATCCCCGAGACCCATATCGGGCTGGCCGTGGCGGCGCAGGAGCACGCGCCCGAGGCGCCGATCCACCATTACCGCCGCGCCATCGCGTTTCGCCATGCCAATCCGGTGCTGGCGCGGGGCGCGATGGACACGGTGCGCGCCGAGGGCCATGTGCTGTCCTTCCGGCGCCATGACGCGACGGCCGAGATGTTCGTCGCGATCAATCTGGGCGAGATGCCGGCCGCGCTGGTCCCGCCCGAGGGCAACTGGCAGCCTCTGGGCGCCGAGATCAACGCGGCCCGGCCCGGGGCGGACGGGCTGGTGCATCTGGGGCCCTGGCAGCCCTCGCTGATGTTGCGACGGGAGGGGGCGTGATGGCGGGTCTGACACTCAGCGGCGTGGGCAAGAGCTATGGCGCGGTCGAGGTGCTGAAGGGGATCGATCTGGAGATCGAGACCGGCGAGCTGGTGGTCTTCGTCGGCCCCTCGGGCTGTGGCAAGTCCACGCTTCTGCGGATGATCGCGGGGCTCGAACGGATCACTGCGGGCACGCTGAGCATCGACGGGCTGCGCGTGAACGACGTGCCGCCCGCGCAGCGCGGCATCGCCATGGTGTTCCAGTCCTACGCGCTCTACCCGCATATGAGCGTGCGCGACAACATGGCCTTCGCGCTGAAGATCGCCGGGCGCTCGCGCGACGAGATCGAGGCCGCCGTGACCCGGGCCGCACGCACGCTTCAGCTCGAGCCCTATCTCGACCGGTTGCCAAAGGCGCTGTCGGGCGGGCAGCGTCAGCGCGTGGCCATCGGGCGCGCCATCGTGCGCGACCCCAAGGTCTATCTCTTCGACGAGCCGCTCTCGAATCTCGACGCGGCGCTGCGCGTGGCCACCCGGATCGAGATCGCCCAGCTGAAGGAGGCGATGCCCGACAGCACGATGATCTATGTCACCCATGACCAGGTCGAGGCGATGACGCTGGCAAGCCGCATCGTGGTGCTGGCCGACAAGGGGGTGGCCCAGGTCGGCCCGCCGCTCGAGCTTTACGAAAAGCCGCGCTCGGAATTCGTGGCGCAGTTCATCGGCAGCCCGGCCATGAACCTGTTCGAGGGCGTCATTTCAAGGACCGGCAAGACGACCCATCTGCAGCTGGCGGCGGGCGGCGGCACGATTGCCTCGCAGGTGCCGACCGGGTCCGGCGACGAGGGCCGCAAGGTCCGGGTCGGCATCCGCCCCGAGGACATGGAGCCGACCGAAGGTGACGACTACGCCTTCGAGGGCCGGGTCGAGATCCTCGAGGCCCTGGGCGAGGTCACCCAGCTTTATTTCGAGCGCAAGGCCCCCGAGGCCGATCCGGTGATCGCCAAGCTGTCCGGGGTCCATGCCGGGCTGCGCGGCAAGACCCTCAGGATGACCGCCGATCCGGGCCGTGTGCATCTCTTTGCCGGGGGGCAGTCGCTGCTCTGGCGATAGCCCGCCGGAGCGCGCGGGCGGCGCTTGACGGCGCGCGGGGCAGGGCCGAGAACAGGCGCGACAGGCCCGTCCGGGCGCCGACCGGTGCCGCGGGCGGGCCGCCCCATGAAGGAAGGATTTCCTCCGATGCCGCGTATGATGGCCCGCCGGTCCCTGCTTGTCGCGCTTCCGCTGCTGATGCTTGGCGCCTGTGTCCAGACCGGGCCGATGGGCTCGATGGCGCCCGGCGTGATCGGCCCGGTGGCACAGGGCAGTACCTGGGCGGGCGCGGTCGGCCGTGTCACCGGCACGGACGGGCTGGTCGCGAACCCGATCTGGAACGCCGAATTCTCGGAACCGGGCTTTCGCTCCGATCTGGCGCAGTCGCTGACGCGCGCCGGGATCCTGACGCCCGGCGGAGCCTACCGGCTGAATGCCGATGTCCAGAGCGTGACCCAGCCCCAGACCGGTACCAAAGTGCAGGTGGCGATGGTGGTGCATTACACCATCCAGGACGCGACCGGCCGGGCGGTCTTCGATCAGACCGTGACGACCTCTTATACCTCGCCGCTGGGGCAGGCGGTGCGCGGCGTCGACCGGTTGCGGATCGCCAGCGAAAACGCCGCCAAGGACAATATCGCGCTGTTGCTGCGCGCGCTTGGCGCCAGCGCCGAGGGCGCGCCGACCGGCGGGCCGTTCTAGCCGGAGCGGTTGTGGCATCGCGTCGCCCTGCGGGACCGCGAAGGTCTGGCATGCTTCTCGGGACACCGCCCGGCGCGGCCGCTGTGGGAGTCTGTGGGAGGATGACCATGCCGATCCCCGCCAATTCGGAGCGCTCGCGCTTTGCGCGGTTCTGGCGGCCTGCGCCCATGGGGCGGACGAGACCGCGATGATCCCCGCCGCCATCGCGCCGCTGCCCGCAGGCAACCCTCATCGCGGCGCGATTTCCGGCATCGGGACTGCAGGAGGCAAGGACACCAATCCGGCGCTGGCCTCGCAGATTGCCGATGCCGATTTCAAGGCCGCGCTGCGCAGCGCGCTTCTGCTGTCGGGGGCCTATTCCGCCTCGGGGCGTTACGTGCTGAGGTCCGAGATCGAGGAGATCACCCAGCCGCTTTTCGGGTTCGACATGCAGGTCGCGCTGACGGTGCGCTACCGGTTGCAGGACCGCGCCGGCAAGACCCGCTGGGAACGGCGCATCGTCACCCGCCATACCGCGCGGCTGGGCGAGGCCTTCCTCGGGACCGAGCGGCTGCGCTATGCCAATGAGGGCGCGGCGCGCGAGAATATCGCGGCCTTCCTGCGCGAGCTTGGGGCCGAGGCCCGGGCCGAGGGGGGCGCGGGCGTCTCGTAGCGGCCCCGATCAGGCAAGGCCCGGCAGCCAGAGCACGATGCCCGGCACCGCGATCAGCACGGCGATGGTGATCGCATCGGCCACGAAGAAGGGCGCGACACCGCGAAAGACGTCCTGCACGCTCAGGTCGTCGCGCACGCCGGCCACCACGAAGCAGTTCAGCCCGATGGGCGGCGTGATCAGGCACAGTTCGGCCATCTTGACAACGAGGATGCCGAACCAGATCGCGCACATCGGCCCCGACATGCCGAAGGCGCTGTCCGCGGCCGAGACATATTCGCCGCCGTTCAGCGCCATCACCGCCGGATAGACCACGGGCAGGGTCAGCAGCAGCATGCCGATCGCGTCCATGAACATGCCCAGCACCGCATAGGCCAGCAGGATCATCACCAAGGTCAGCATCGGCGGGTGGTTCAGTCCGGCGATCCAGTCCGAGAAGGCGCCTGGCAGGTCGGCAAAGCCAAGGAAGCGGACATAGATCAGCACCCCCCAGATGATGGTGAAGATCATGGCCGAGAGCTTTGCGGTCTCGAGCAGCGCGTCCTTGAATTGCGCCCAGCGCATCCCGTGCGCCAGGGCCATCAGGAAGACCACGAAGGCGCCGATGGCCCCGCCCTCGGTCGGGGTGCCCCAGGCATCGCCGCCGAAGGGGTTGTAGACGAAGAAGACGATGGTCCAGACCACGAAGAGGATCGGCAGCGCCCTGGGCAGGGCGCGAACCCTCTCGCCCCAGGTGAAGCCCCGGACAGCCGGGCCGAAGCGGGGCAAAGTCAGCGCCAGTGCCACGATCAGCAGCGCATAGATGCAGGCCGAGACCATGCCCGGCACGAAGCCCGCCAGCAGCAGCTTGCCCACATCCTGCTCGACGATGATGGCGTAGATCACCAAGATCGCCGAGGGCGGGATCAGGCTGGCCAGCGTGCCGCCCGCCGCGACGACGCCCGCGGCAAAGCGCTTGTCATAGCCGATCTTCAGCATCTCGGGGATGGCGATCCGGGCGAAGACCGCCGAGGTCGCGACCGAGGCGCCCGAGACCGCGGCAAAGCCCGCCGTGGCAAAGACGGTCGAGACCGCAAGCCCGCCCGGCAACCAGCCGAACCATTTCTTCGCCGCATCGAAAAGCGCGCGGGTCAGCCCCGCGTAATAGGCCAGATAGCCGATCAGGATGAAGGTGGGGATCAGGCTCAGCGCCTGGCTTGCCACTTTCGAATGCGGCACCTGGCCAGCGGTCTTGACCGCGACCGTCAGCGCCCAGCCGAACGCGTCCGCGTCATAGCCCTTCTTCGACCAGAAGATCCAGATCAGCCCCAGAAGCCCTGCCAGCGCGGCGGCAAAGCCCACCCGCATGCCCAGCAGGACCGAGACGAACAGAAGCGCCGTGACCGCGAGGCCGATCCCGATCGGGTCCATGGCTTCCTCCTAATCGTCCGCGCCCGAGACATGGGTCGCCTCGGCCGCTGCCTGATCGGCCACGGACACCACCAGCGGCACCGCCACGGGGGCCGCCAGCCCCAGAACGAAGGCCCGGCCATAGCCCCAGAGCTGAAGCGCCAGCCGCAGGCACAGAACCGAGAAGGCGACCGGTGCCAGAAGCTTGGCGGGCCAGAGCGGCAGGTTGATGTCGATCGAGCTGTCCCGGCTGAACATCGGCGCGCCCCAGTCGAAGCTGCGCTGGAAATGGGCGAAGCTGCCCCAGACCAGCAGGGCCATGACGATCAGCATGGCCAGCGTCGTCACCGCCTCGGCCGCCCACAAGGCCCGGTCCGACAGCCGCGCCACCAGAATGTCCATCCGGATATGGCCGCCATCGCGCTGGGTATAGGCGATGCCCAGAAAGGCGATCAGCGGCATGCCCTGCTGGATCCAGTCGACAGAGCCGGGCAGCGGCCGGTTGAAGAGATGCCGCCCGCCGACCGACACCACGGCCAGCAGCATCAGCACGAAGACCGTCAGCCCCGCCAGCAGCGCAAGCCGCCGCTCGAGTCGGTAAAGCCCGCGGTCGAGCCGCGAGAGCGGGCTGTCATCCTCCAGCACCGGGGCATGGATGGCCATGGGTCCTCTCCTCGCAGGGTCGGGTCTGTCGTCGCGCTCCGGACGGGGCGGTGGATCGACGGTGCTGGGCCGGGGCAGGAAGCGCCCGGCCCGGACCTGTTTCCGGAAGGTCGGGGGGACTACTGCCCGACCTGCCCGACTTGGCCGGTCACGGTCTCGTAAAGCTCCTGCGCGGGCAGGCCGCGGGCGCTCATCTCTTCGATCCAGGCCGCGGCCACGGGACCCGCTGCTGCCTCGCGGAACTCGGCCATGGCCTCGGGCGCGAAGGTGATCCGTTCGATCCCGCGCTCGTCAAGCGCAGGGCCCCAGCGCGCCATGGTCTCGCTGTTGTAATAGTCGATATAATGCGCCAGCGCCTCGTCGACCGAGCCCAGCAGCGCTGCGCGATGCTCTTCGGACAGTGCCGCCAGCGCGTCGCTGTTGACCACCACCGGGCAGTTCACCGTGCCGGGGTTGAGGTTCGTCGTCCACCAGCTGCCGGTATCGATGGTGCCGAAGGACATATGCGCATGCGGCGCGAAGGACACCGCCTTGACCACGCCGGAATCCAGCGCCTGGCGCACCTCGGTGGCATCCATCGAGGTCGGCACCGCGCCGATGATCTCCATCGCCTCGCCGATCCCGCCGGTCGCCCGCACGGTCATGCCGTTGAAATCGGCAAGGCCCCGGGGCGGCTCGCCGACGCCCACGAAATTATATTGCGGCATCGGCGTCGGCATCAGGAGCGTCGCGTTCCAGCGCGCCAGATCGGCCTCGACCGCCGGATGGCGGTAGAGCGCCATCGACAGGTCGCGTTCCTGTTCCAGGCTGTCGACACCCAGGAAGGGCAGCTCCAGCACCGTCAGCGTCGGGTTCTTGTCGCGGTGATAGCCCGCGCAGATCTGGGCCATCTCGAAGGCGCCGATCTGGATCCCGTCGAGATTCTCGGTGCTTTTCGACAGCCCGCCATAGGAGAGGGACAGCGTGAATGCGCCGCCGGTCTTCTCGCTGACCAGTTCCGCAAGCTTCTCGACATTCTCGGTGAAGGCGCGCCGCTTGCCCCAGAGCGAGACATTCCAGGTCTCCGCCAGCGCCTCGCCTGCCAGACAGCAGCCGAACGCGCCCAGCGCCATGGCGCCGATCGCAGCTTTCATCGGTGGATCCTCCCTGATCTCCCTTTTCGGTCGAGAGTAACCGGCCGCGCGCGTCGGTAAAGCAAAAACTGGCAGCGCTTGCCCGGAGCGGTCCGCCATGGCAGAGGGGACCGGTCAAGAAGGAGAGACGCTCCGATGTTCGCCCCGCGCCCAGGTTTCGGCAGCCAGACCCCGCCCGCGATCTTCCCGCCTGTCTTCGGCGCTCTCGGGCTCGGGCTTGCCTGGCGGCGCGCGGTCGATCCGTTCGGGGTATCGCCCGGTGCGGGCGATCTGATCCTTGGCGCCATCACCATGCTTTTTCTTTTTATGCTGGCATCTTATGGGCTGAAGCTCTGGCGACGCCCGAAGGTCCTCGTCGAGGATTTCCGGGTCCTGCCGGGCCGCGCGGGGCTGTCGGCGGCGGTGCTGTCGGTCTATCTGCTGGCGGCGGCCCTGGTGCCGCTGGTCCCGGCGCTGGCCGCGCTCCTGCTCTGGGCGGGGCTTGCACTTCACACCGGGCTGGCTGGGCTGCTGCTGTGGCTTCTGGCCACCGGCCCGGCCGAGCAACGCCGCGTGACGCCGGTCTGGCACCTGCATTTCGTGGGCTTCATCCTCGCCTGCCTGTCCGCCGTGCCGCTCGGCCATACCGGGCTGGCCACCCTCCTGCTTTACGCAACCACCGGCGCGGCGCTGGCGATCTGGGCGGCGAGCCTTGTCCAGATGCTGCGCCAGAGGCTGCCCGCGCCGCTGCGCCCGCTGCTGGCGATCCACCTGGCCCCGGCCTGCCTGATCGGCACCGTGGCCGCCTCGCTCGGGCTGATGCCGCTCGCGCTGGCCGCGGCTGTCGTCGCGGCGGTGCTGCTGGGGGCTCTGCTGATCTCGGCGCGCTGGCTGCTGGCCGCCGGGGCCTCGCCGCTCTGGGGGGCACTGAGCTTTCCGATGGCGGCCTTCGCAAGCCTGATGCTCGTGCTTGCGACCGCGCTCGAGGGCTCGGCCCCGGGCGATCTTTTCCGCATCGCGGGCGGCGGCGCGCTGGTTGCGGCGACGCTGGCAATCCCTCCGATCCTCGTTTTCGTGATGCAGCTTTGGGCAAAAAACCGGCTCGCGGCGCAAACCAATGCCGCCCGGGCCTGAGCGGCTCTGGCCTTGGGCGGCCGACGCGCGCTAGGCTGGGATCATGCAGGATACCGCCCCGTTTCCCCATTCCGCCTGGCTTGGCGAACTGCCCGGCGGGCTCCGCCGCCGGTTCCAGCCGGGCGCGGCCATCGCGCGGCCGGGCGATCTGAGCCGCCCCGGCATTGGTGACGGGGACGCAGACGTGCCCGACCGGCTTTTCGTGCTGGACGAGGGGCTGGCCCGGATCTGCCTCAACGGCACGGCGCGGGCGCTGACCATCGGTTACCTGCGCCCCGGCGGGGCCTATGTCACCCATACCCGGGCCTGGGTCGAGGCGGTCAGCCCATGCACCGTGATCTCCTGGCCGGTCGGCGAGATGCTGGCCCTGGTCAGCCGCCAGCCCGCCCTCGGCCTTGCCGCCTTTCGCGAGGTGGGCCAGCTCCTGCATGGCGCGCTGAACCTGATCGAGGATCTCGCCTTCCGGCCGGTCGAGTCGCGCTTCGCGCGGTTCCTGCTGAACGAACGCGCGCTGCAACAGAGCGCGCTGATCCGGCTGATCGACAGCACCGAATCCCTCGCGACGGCGCTCGGGACCTCGCGCCAGACGCTCTCGACCCTGATCAACCGGCTGATCCGCGAGGGTGTCCTGTCCCGGCCGGACCGCCGCCATCTGAGGCTTCTCGACATTGCCCGGCTCGAGGCGATGGTCGATCTGTCGCCCGGCTGACAGAACCGGTCGCCGCCATCGCCTATCAGCATCCGGTCCCCGGGGGCGCCCGGGCCGGAAGAGGAGCGCATGGCCATGACCGACCAGACCCCCGACCGCTACGTGAGCTTCTGCGGCATCGATTGCGACCGCAAGGCCGACCGCCTGATTGCGATGCTGGCGGCCCATATGGCCGAAAGCCAGTCCCGCTGGGTCGGCTATTTCGAGCAGAAGCTTGCCGAGAAGGCCCGCATGGGCAATGACAACCTGCATTTCGTGGGCAGCCAGGTGAACAGTCTCGCCGCCTTCTTCGAGGAACTGGGCGACGACGCGGCCGAAGAGCTGCTCTACGATCTCGAACAGACCTGCTGCTGAACCCGGTCTTCTTCCTGGCCGAAATACCCCCGCCGGAGGCGCCTTGCGGTCGCCGGAACGGGGTGGCAAGGGCCGGCCGAAGGCCGGGGCAGCGGCGCCACAGCGGGGCCATTGGCGCCGTGCGGACCGGGGGCGGCAAGCTTTCCAGCCGATTGGCCCTTTTCTTTTCTTCCCTTGCGTGAAATAGGGAAGCGCCAAACGAAAACTCCCCCAGGAGAACTCCCATGGAGATTCGCGAGGCCCTCACCTTCGATGACGTCCTTCTCGTTCCCGCCGCAAGCTCGGTTCTGCCCAGCACGGCCGATACCTCGACCCTTGTCAGTCGCAAGATCAGGCTGAACATCCCGCTTCTGTCTTCGGCCATGGATACCGTCACCGAGGGCCGCATGGCGATCGCCATGGCCCAGGCCGGCGGCATCGGGGTGATCCACCGCAACCTGACGGTCGAGGAACAGGCGCGCGAGGTCAGCCGGGTCAAGCGCTTCGAATCCGGCGTGGTTTACAACCCGATCACGCTGCGGCCCGACCAGACGCTGGGCGATGCCAAGGCGCTGATCGAACGCTATAACTTCACCGGCTTCCCGGTGGTCGACGAACGCGGCCACGTGGTGGGCATCCTGACCAACCGCGACATGCGCTTTGCCTCCAGCGATGCGACCCAGGTCGGCGCGATGATGACCGGCAGCGACCTTGCCGTGCTGCGCGAGCCCGTCGACCGGGCAGAGGCGCTGAACCTGATGAAGGCGCGCCGGATCGAGAAGCTTCTGATCACCGACGGGGCGGGCAAGCTGACGGGGCTTCTGACGCTGAAGGATACCGAGAAATCGGTGCTGAACCCGCAGGCGGTCAAGGACGAGCTCGGCCGGCTGCGCGTTGCCGCCGCGACCACGGTAGGCGATGCCGGCTTCGAACGCTCGCTGGCGCTGGTCGATGCCGGCGTCGACATGGTCGTTATCGATACCGCGCATGGCCATTCCGAGGGCGTCGCGAAGGCGGTCGAGCGGCTCCGCAAGGCCTCGAATGACGTGCAGATCATGGCCGGCAACGTCGCCACCGCCGCGGCCACCCGGGCCCTGATCGATGCCGGCGCGGATGCGGTCAAGGTGGGCATCGGCCCGGGCTCGATCTGCACCACGCGGATGGTGGCCGGGGTGGGCGTGCCCCAGCTGACCGCGATCATGGATTGCGCCGCCGCGGCAGGAGATGTGCCGGTGATCGCCGATGGCGGCATCAAGTATTCGGGCGATTTCGCCAAGGCGATCGCGGCCGGCGCCTCCTGCGCCATGGTCGGTTCGATGATCGCGGGCACCGACGAATCCCCGGGCGAGGTCGTGCTCTATCAGGGCCGGTCCTTCAAGGAATACCGCGGCATGGGCTCGCTTGGCGCGATGGCGCGGGGCTCGGCCGACCGCTATTTCCAGAAGGACGCGGCCTCCGACAAGCTGGTGCCCGAGGGGATTGAGGGGCAGGTGCCCTACAAGGGGCCGGCCGGAACCGTGGTGCATCAGCTGGTGGGCGGGCTCCGCGCCGCGATGGGCTATACCGGCTGCGCCACCGTCGAGGAGATGCGCCGGAACTGCAGCTTCGTCCGGATCACCGGGGCGGGGCTGAAGGAAAGCCATGTCCATGACGTGACGATCACCCGCGAAAGTCCGAATTACCGAGTCATGTGAGGCGGAGCAGGGCCTGTGGCCCGCTGAAAGGCCTTGAAAGACGCTGAAACCCAGACCAGCGGCAGTCCCGGAAGGACTGCCGCTGGTTTGCCTTTGGCAAAACAGCTTCGGGCAAGCGCCCGACCGGGCGCGTCCTCAGAGGGCAGAGGGCAGATCGACGGAGCAACGCCCGGGCCTACTGTCTCTGTTCGAAACCTCATATACCACATGAGAAAGTACGCGTAATAATATGAATAATATCAAAAATTTATTTATTCACTTTTATATCGTTAACCACTGGCTTACCTGTTTTCGTCGATCCTCGCCGCGGGCACGCAGCGTGTCTCCGGGAGGGGTAGGAATGAACATCACTCTGTTGCAGGTGCCGCGCGCCGAGGTGGGGGCGATGCCGACCGAACGGCTGGGCGGTTATCGGGGCAAGCGGGCGTTCGATCTGCTGGTCGCGGCGCTGCTTCTGACGCTGACGGCGCCGCTGATGCTGGCGATCTGGCTGCTCCTGCGGGCCGGGACCGGGCAGGGCTTCGCCTGTCATCGGCGGATCGGGCGTGGAGGCAGACCCATCCGCTGTCTCGTCTTTCATCTCGGGCGTCGCGACGGGGAGGTCGCCGGCTGGGTGCGGCGTGCCGGCCTGTCCGGCTTGCCATTGCTCTGGTCGGTGCTTCGGGGCGAGATGAGCCTTGTCGGACCGCGCCCGGCCACGCCTGCCGTTCTGGCACGCTATGGTCTGGCGCGAAGCGGCTATCTGGCGATGCGCCCGGGGCTGACCGGGCTTGCCGATGCCCTGGAAGGGCCGCGGGAGGGTGCGCATTTCTGCGACCGGGTCCATGACGATCTGCGCTACAGCCGGATCGCCTCCCTGGCGCTCGACCTGGGGTTGATCGCGGCGACCTTGCGGCACCGATGCACAAGGCGGCCGGGCAGGCCCCGGCCGGGCCGTTCGCGGCCCGGTCCTGGGTGCGGCCGCTGACGCTCAGCTTTCATAGCGGGTCTTGCCGCGCCGGTCGGCATCCATCGGCAGATCCATGTGCAGCGGCTGATGGGCGCGCTGCGAACAGGCCTGGCGCGGGCAAAGCTGGCAACTGACCCCGATCCTTGCGACCGGCCCGTCGGCGCCCAGATTGATGGCCTGGGCATAGCCGATCCGATGCGCCTCGCCGCGCTCGCAGCCCAGCGCCACCGCCAGCCGGTTATCCTGCAGATGCGGGCTGAAGACCGGGCGCTTGACGGTGCGGCTGAGGGTGAAGAACTGGCTGCCATCGGGCATCTCGACCAGCTGCGGCAGGATCACCCCGGGCGTCGCAAAGGCGTTATGCACATTCCAGACCGGGCAGGAGCCGCCCTTTTCGGCCAGCGCGAAGGGGCTGGCATT
This sequence comes from Rhodovulum sp. HP10, assembly GCF_047553435.1. Lineage (NCBI taxonomy): Bacteria > Pseudomonadati > Pseudomonadota > Alphaproteobacteria > Rhodobacterales > Paracoccaceae > Rhodovulum > Rhodovulum sp. HP10. Next base: position 119,770 of record NZ_CP180201.1, on the reverse strand, counting down.
GACCCGCTTGGTCACGTTGCCGGCCTTGTCGACGCGGATCAGGAAGAAACCCACGCCGCGCGCGCCGTCGCGCTGGAGCGCGGTCAGGCGGTGGCTGACCTGCTCGAAGGAGGTGCCGAAGGCCGCGCCCAGCCGGTCGACATCGTAAGCGGTCTCTTCGGCCAGGGCGAGGAAGGGGGCATAGGGCATCAACAGCGCCGCGGCGAAGTAGTTGGCCAGCTCGACCCGGCAGCGCGCGGCGGCCGGATCGCTGTCGATGCCGCCTTCCTCGATCATCGACTCGAGCAGATAGGGAATGTCGGCCAGCGCCAGGACATGGGCCAGCTGGAAGGCCCGGTTGGCATGGTCGAGCGCCTGCGACAGGCGCACCTCGCCCACCTTCCGGTCGAAGACCCTCAGCGCATCGGGCATGTCGGCGGCGGGGGCGAGCCGGACCTCGATCCCGAGCTTCTGCCGCAGATAGCGTTTGAGCTGGGCATAGATGTCATCCGGATCGCCCGCGAACTGGGCGCGCACATTCTCGGCCGCGGTTTCCAGCGCGTCGAAATAGTTGCGGTTCTCGCGGAAGAAGTCATGCACCGCGGTTTCGGGCGATGTCACCAGCAGCGCGGTGCCGGAGCCGTTGCCGCCGACCCGGGTGATCCGGTCGACGGCGGTGCGATGGCTGCGATAGAGCTGCAGGAACAGGTCGACAAGCCGGGGGGCATGGTCGATTGCGCCGCGCAGCTCCTGCAGGTCGGGCCGGTCGCGGCCGAAGGCGGGGTCGGCGACGGCCGCGCGCAGATCGGCCAGCCGTCCGGCATTGCGGTCGCTCAGCAGCTCGCGGATCTCGACGCCATAGGCCTCGGCCAGCGCCATCAACACCTTGACCGATAACGATCTCTGGTTATTTTCCAGCAGGTTGACATAGGCCGGGCTGATATTCAGCTGGCGCGCCATTTCGGCCTGGGTCTGACCATGATCGCGTCGCAACTGGCGCAGTTTCGATCCGATCAACGCTTTTCGCATGATTTACAACATTACACAACTGCGGCTTGTAAGATCCGATCTTAACAGATCGACGCGGTTTCGTGTGAAAAATCAGGCCCCATGCCTATTCTCGACCCTGCGACGGGACGGGATCTGCGGGAAGGGAGGGAACACGCCCGCAGGTTCCGCCCCGCGCTCAGTTCGGGAGGATCAAGATGACAGATGCATTCACACGTCGGGCGAGCCTTGCCCTGATGGGCGCCGCGGCGCTGAGCGCGGCCGCTCCGGCCTTCGCCGATGAGTGGAAGCCGATCAAGCCCGTCGAGATGGTGATCATGGCCGGGCAGGGCGGCGGGGCCGATCAGCTGGCGCGGCTGTTCCAGGCGATCATCCAGAAACAGGGCCTGTCGCGGATGCCGGTCCTGCCGGTCAACAAGGGGGGCGGCTCGGGCGCCGAGGCGCTGCGCTATCTCAAGGACCGCGAGGGCAACGCCCATACCATCATGGCGACGCTGAACAGCTATTACACGACGCCGCTCCGCACCGATATCGGCGTCGACATCGCCGAATTCACGCCGATCGCGCGGATGGCGCTGGACAGTTTCGTGCTCTGGGTCGCGGCCGACAGCGACATTCACAACCTCGACGACTATGTCGCCGCGGTGAAGACGGCGGGCGGCAGCTTCAAGATGGGCGGCACCGGCACCGGGCAGGAGGACAGCCTGGTGACCGCGATGCTCGAGAAGGAATTCGGCATCAAGCTCACCTATGTGCCCTACAAGGGTGGCGGCGATGTGGCGACCGCGCTGATCGGCGGGCATGTCTCCTCGACCGTCAACAACCCGTCGGAACAGATGGGCTTTTACCGCGCGGGCAAGTCGCGCCCCATCGCGGTTCTGACCGCCGAGCGGCTGACGCGCTTCCCCGATCTGCCGACCTTCACCGAGCTTGGTCATCCGCTGGTCTATACCATGCAGCGCTCCTTCGTCGGGCCGAAGGACATGCCCGCAGGCGCGGTGGCCTATTACACCGAGATGTTCCGCCAGCTCAGCGAGACCGAGCAATGGCGCAAATATACCGAGGAACAGGCGTTGCTGGCCGATTTCCTGACCGGCGACGCGTTGCAGGCCTATTTCCTCGAGGAACGCGACAAGCATGCCGAGATCCTGCGCGACATGAGCTCGTCGAGCTGAGCCAGACCCGGCCCGACGGGCGTACGCGCGCATCCCGTGCCCGCAGGTCCAGCATCACCGCAGAAGGAGGAGCGACGCCCATGCTTGCCGCCGACCGTCTCATCGCCCTGGCCCTGATGGGCTTTTCCGTCTTCGTCATGTGGTATGCCCAGCGCCTGCCGTTCGGCTGGGAGGCCGAGACCGGACCGGGGGCGGGCGCCTTTCCGTTCTGGCTGGGGCTCGGGATGCTGACAGCTTCGGGCGCGATCCTGGCGCGGAGCTTCGTGACGCGGCCGCATTCGGGCGAGACCTTCATCCCCGATGCCGACGCGATCCCGCAGATCCTGGGCGTGGTCGGGCTGTTGCTGGGCGCCATCGCGCTGATCCCGCTTCTGGGGGCCTATATCGCGCTGATGCTGTTCCTGCTGGCCTATCTGCGGCTGATGGGCGGGCATGGCTGGCTGCTGACCGGCATCCTGACGCTGACGACGCCGGTCTTCCTGTTCTTCTTCTTTGAGGTGACGCTGAAGATCCTGCTGCCCAAGGGCGTGACCGAGCCGCTGTTCTACCCGCTTTACGCGATGTTCTTCTGAGGAGGCCCGGAGATGGACGTTCTTGCGCTTCTGGCCGACGGCTTTGCCAGCTCGATCTCGCCGCTGAACCTCCTGATCGTGCTGATCGGGGTGACGGTCGGCATCTTCATCGGGGCGATGCCGGGGCTCGGATCGGTCAACGGGGTGGCCATCGTGCTGCCGCTGACCTTCATCGTGCCGCCGGGCTCGGCCATCATCCTTCTGGCCGCGATCTATTACGGGGCGATGTATGGCGGCGCGATCAGCTCGATCCTGCTGGGCATTCCCGGCGCCTCGACCGCTGTCGCCACCACCTTCGACGGCCGGCCGATGGCGCAGAAGGGCGAGGCGGGGCTGGCGCTGATCGTGGCCGCCGTCGCCTCCTTCATCGGCGGCACGATCTCGGTCCTGCTCTTCACCATCTTCGCGGTGCCGCTGGCCGACATGGCGCTGGCCTTCGGTCCGGCCGAGGAATTCGCGCTGGTGCTGCTGGCCTTCACCACCTTCGTGGGGCTGGGGGGCGACGACATCCTCAAGACCGTCGTGATGATCTGCCTCGGGCTCGTGCTTTCGACCGTCGGGCTCGACATCATCTCGGGCGAGCCGCGGCTGGTGTTCGGCGATCTGCCGGGCTTCTATTCGGGGATCTCGTTTCTGGTGCTGGCGATCGGGGTCTATGGCGTGGGCGAGGTGCTTTACACCATCGAGACCTCGCGCAATGCGCCCATGGTGACGCCCGCGCGCCTGACCTTCGGGGAACTGCGGGCGGGGCTGTCGAAGATGCGCGGGATGTGGCGGACCATGAGCCTGGGCTCGGTTCTGGGCTTCTTCGTCGGCATCCTGCCGGCGGCGGGCGCGACGCCCGCCGCGCTGATGAGCTATGGCGTCGCGAAGTCGATCTCGAAACGTCCCGACAGTTTCGGACTGGGCAACCCCGAGGGCGTGGCCGCGCCCGAGACCGCCAATAACGCTGCATCGACCGGCTCGCTCCTGCCGATGCTGACGCTGGGCATTCCCGGCTCGCCGACCACGGCGCTTCTGCTGGGGGGCATGGTGATGTGGGGGCTGACGCCCGGCCCGATGCTGTTCGTCGAGCAGAAGGAATTCGTCTGGGGGCTGATCAGCTCGCTTTACACCGCGAACCTGGCGGCGGTGCTGGTCAATATCGCGCTGATCCCGGTCTTCGTCTGGGCGCTGAGGATGCCTTTGTCGGTGCTCTGCGCCATGGTGCTGGTCCTGTGCATCGTCGGCGGCTACGCGCCCGATCAGCGCCTGCACGACGTCTGGATGATCGCGGGCTTCGGGGTCGCGGGCTACCTTCTGCGCAAGGCCGATTACCCGCTGGCGCCGCTGGTGCTGGCGCTGGTGCTGGGACCCTTGATGGAAAAGAGTTTCCGTCAGACCATGATCGCGGAACATGGCGACCTGACGGTCTTCATCGAGCGGCCGATCGCGGCGATCTTCGTGGCGATCTCGGTCTTGCTTTTCGCGCTGCCGCTGATCCGGGCCCTGCGCCGGGGCCGCAATGGCGGCTCCCGACCGGCTCCGGCCGAGTGATGTAACGAGACAGAAAGGACATGACCTTGCAGACCATCTCGGACCTTCTTCAGGGACAGGACAATGCCGCGCCGGCCATCGGGGCGCCGGGGCGCGACTGGCTCGATTTCGCGGGGCTTCGCGATCAGGCGAGGCGGGTGGCGGAGGCGCTGCATGGCGCGGGCATCGGTCGGGGCGACCGGGTGGCCATCGTGCTGCCGAACGGGCCCGAAATGGCCGCAGCCTTCGTCACCGTGGCGCAGGCGGCGGTGACGGCACCGCTGAACCCGGCCTATCGCGAGGAGGAATTCGCCTTCTATCTCGAGGACCTGAAGGCCCGGGCCGTCGTCTTGCCCGAGGGCTATGACGGCCCTGCGGCGGCCGCGGCAGAGCGGCTGGGGCTTTGCGTGCTGCGACTGTCGGTCGATCCGGACGAACCTGCCGGGCGCTTCTCGCTGAGTGCCGAGGGCGGGGGCGGTGCCTGCGACGCGGCCGCGCCGGGCCCCGGGGATGTGGCGCTGATCCTGCATACCTCGGGCACCACCTCGCGGCCGAAGATCGTGCCGCTGACGCAGGCGAATGTGGCGGCCTCGGCGGTCCATATCCGCGACTCGCTGGCGCTGAAGCCCGGGGATCGCTGCCTGAACGTGATGCCGCTGTTCCATATTCACGGGCTCCTGGCGGCGGTGACGGCGTCTTTGTCGGCCGGCGCCTCGATCTGGTGCGCGCCGGGCTTCGATGCGCTGAAATTCTTCGGCTGGATGTCGGAGGCGCGGCCCAGCTGGTACAGCGCCGTGCCGACCATGCATCAGGCGATCCTGTCGCGCGCGGGCCGGAACCGCGATGTGATAGAGGCGGTGCCCTTGCGTTTCCTGCGCTCTTCCTCGGCCTCGCTGCCCGCGCAGGTCATGACCGCGCTGGTCGAGACCTTCGACGCGCCGCTGATCGAGGCGTACGGGATGACCGAGGCCGCGCATCAGATGTGCTGCAACCCGCTGCCGCGCGGGAGCCAGAAGCCCGGATCGGTCGGCGTGGCCGCCGGCCCCGAGGTGCGCATCGCCCATGAGGCCGAGAACCGGCTGATCGAGGGCACCGGCGAGGTGGTGATCTCGGGGCCCAACGTGACGCCGGGCTATGAGGGCAATCCCGAGGCCAATGCGAAAAGCTTCTTCGAGGCCGAGGGGCGGCGCTGGTTCCGCACCGGCGATCAGGGCGCCTTCGACGAGGACGGCTATCTGCATCTGACGGGGCGTCTCAAGGAGATCATCAACCGGGGCGGCGAGAAGGTCAGCCCGCTCGAGGTCGACGGGGTGCTGATGGATCATCCGGCGATTGCGCAATGCGTGAGCTTCGCGCTGCCGCATCCGAAGCTGGGCGAGGAGGTCGCGGCGGCGGTGGTGCTTAAGGAGGGCGCGGGGGCCAGCGAACGCGAGATCCGGGAATTCGCGGCCGCGCGCATGGCCGATTTCAAGGTGCCGCGCAAGGTGGTGATCCTCGACGAGATCCCGAAAGGGGCGACCGGCAAGCTGCAGCGGATCGGCCTGGCCGAAAAGCTGGGCCTGTCGGAGCCGGCCTGAGCCGGTTTCCGGGCTTTGCCCGGACGCTGCGCGGCGGGTATTTTTCCCAAGAAGAAGAGGAACGCGGCGGGCCTTTCGGGCCCGCTGGCAGAACGAGGGGCGTTTTTCGATGAAGATCTGTGTGTTCGGGGCGGGTGCCATTGGCGGCTATATGGGCGCGAAGCTGGCAAAGGCGGGGGCCGAGGTGAGCCTTGTCGCGCGCGGCCCGCATCTTGCGGCGATGAAGGCGCGGGGGCTTCGGCTGATCGAGGAGGAGAGCGGTACCGACGAGACGGTGCCGGTCAGTGTCGCGGAGGATGCCGCCGAGCTCGGACGGCAGGACTATGTGGTCGTGACGCTGAAGGCGCATTCGGTGCCGCCGGTGGTTCGCAGGATGCAACCCCTGATCGGCGAGGGGACGACCATCGTGTCCGGCGTGAACGGGGTGCCCTGGTGGTATTTCCACAGGATCGGCGGCCCGCTCGAGGGCACGCGGCTCGCCTCGGTCGATCCGGGCGATGCGCAATGGAACGGGTTCGGGCCCGACAGGGTTCTGGGTTGTGTCGTCTATCCGGCCGCCGAGGTGATCGAGCCCGGTGTCGTCCGGCATATCGAGGGCAACCGCTTTTCGCTGGGCGAGCCCGATGGGTCGAAATCGGAACGCGCGCTCCGGCTGTCGAAGGCGCTGGCTTCGGCAGGGCTGAAGGCGCCGGTGCGCCCGAAGCTGCGCGACGAGATCTGGGTCAAGCTTTGGGGGAACCTGTCCTTCAATCCGATCTCGGCGCTGACCCATGCCACGCTGGATGTGCTTTGCACCGATCCGGGCACGCGTGCCGTGGCGCGGGCGATGATGATCGAGGCGCAGGCGATTGCCGAGAAGCTTGGGGTGAAGTTCCCGATCGATGTCGAGCGCCGGATCGAGGGAGGCGCCGCGGTCGGGGCGCACCGGACCTCGATGCTGCAGGATCTGGATCTGGGGCGGCCGATGGAAATCGACGCGCTGGTGGGGTCGGTGCAGGAGCTGGGCCGCATCACCGGCACGCCGACGCCTGCCATCGATACCGTTCTGGCGTTGGTCGCGCTGAGGGCGCGGGTCGCGGGGCTTTACGGAGCGTGATTTCGGGCGCTAAGGCCCGTTGTTCTGCGATCTCGGCGAAGACGACGCGGCGTGCCGCGGGTGAGAGCGGTTTGGTCAGCAGCGCAGCGCCGCACGCGATCCGCACCCGGCCGGGCAGCAGATGATCATGGCTGAAGGCCCGTAGCGGGCAGTCGTTGCGGAGGAAGCTGAGCGCCATGGCCGAGGGGAAGGGCCGCCCGTGCCGTCCTGCATGCGTTCTAACCGGGTGCCGCCGCCTGCCGAGCCGCCGATCAGGAGTGCGGTGTCAAGTCCGGTCAGCATCGCTGCGGCCAGCAACTGCGGTTCGAGAGCACCCGCGCGGGATTCGCTTTCCGGTCCATCCATCCTCTCCCGAAGACGGCCTTCGCCGGAAATGGCTGCCTTCCCTGCGGGAGATGCCTCTAGCCTGGATCGCGCATCCCCCCGGAGAAGCTGGCCTCCTGGGCGATCAGCCCCGCCTGGGCGCGGCTCTGGACCCCGAGCTTGGGCATGATCGCGGTTACATGGGCCTTAACATTGGTTTCGACAATCGAGAGGTCGAATGTAATCTGTTGGTCGAACTTATCCCCGCCGCTTGCCTGCAGGATGCGTCCATGCTGCGACGTCAAGAGCGGATCGCATGTTCCCGACCTTTGGCAGCGGTCTGCTCCGGATCATCGGCAATCTCGATGCCCTCGGCGATGGAGACAATTGCGTAACGGAAGACGTCGCGCATACTGCGCTTGGGCACGCGACCGACGGCCCCCGCCCGGAGCGCGGTGCCGATGAGGCGCGGACCGGCCATGGAGGAGACGACGACCGGTGTCGCCCCGAGCGTGGTCTTGAGCCGGATCAGCCCGTCGAGCCTGCTGACATCCGGCAGGTTGAAATCGAGCAGCAAGATATCGGGGCGCCGCGCGGTGCCGAGCCGACGGGGCGCGTCTTCGAGATGGCCGCTGGTTTAGAGCTTGCCGATGCCGACCGCCGATTTCAGTGTCATTGACAGCGCATCGCAAAAAACCGGGGTGATTGTCGATCACCATCGCATTGGCAAATCGGGGGGACGGTCGGGCGGATCGGAGCGGCGCTCATAGGGTATCTGCCTTTGGGCCGGTTGGAGGTGAAGGCCGAGCGGGAACCGGGGCGGGCCTAAGCCTGGTACGGCGTGGCTGGCGCGCTCATCGGCACCAAGTTCGAAGCACTGCGCCGATGGGCTCCTGCCTTGGTCGAATAGCAGGCGGGGCGGGCAGACTCTGATCCCGGCGCTCGAGCAGCGCTTGCCAAGCGGTGTCCGGCTGGTCAGTCTGTCAGGCATCGACGAACTCAAGGATATCCGCCTTGTCGATGACGGCGCGCCTTGCATCGGCGCAGCAACGCCATTTGCGACGAGGCGGCAGCGTCCTCCCCGGCACTGGCCGATCTGGTCGCCCATGTCGGCGATACGGAGGTGGTGCTTGCCTCAGGCCAGCGACCCGGACCAACATCCGCGAGATCATGCTCGACGGCTATCTAGGGGCATGTTCGATACCGCCTTGGAAGAGAGTGAAATCATCACCGAGATCCGCTTTCCGGTTTCCCATCAGGCGGCCTATGTCATATTCGCCCAGCCGGCCTCGCGCTTTGCCGATGGGGGCGCGTGGCGGTCGCTCGCGCTTCGGAAGAGGGCGTGTCCCGCGGGCCAAGGCCGCGTTTCCGGACGCGATTTCAGGGCCGAATCCGGAGGCGGGGCTGAGCGCCGATCACCGCGCGCATCTGGTTCGGGTGCAGGCCGGACGAGCGGCGGCCGGAGCCTGCCGAGCCCGGATCCCGCAACGGAGAGTGGACGGCCTGCCGTCTTGCGTAGCAGACAAGACCCCCGATCCGATCCCCGATCGCGGATCGGATCGGGGGCCTTGTCTGTCCGGGCGGCGCATGGGGGAAGACGCCGGTCCCGGACCCAAGCTGCGATAGATGTTTCAGGCGCCGAACCGCCGCTCGGCGACGGGGCGGCCTTCGAGCAACTGACTGACCATCGCAGCGATGCTCTCCTGGGTCGCGTTCAGCCGGTCGAGAACGGCATCGAGATTGTCCTTCCGCTCGGCTCCATGGCCGGCCATCAGCTGTTCGGACAGCGCGGTCACGAGGCTTGACAAGGCGTCGATCTCGATGGCGCGGGCAGCGATGTCGTCGCCACTGACACTGCCCTCGGGCTGGGCCTCGGCCAGTCGCTCGATCCGTTCGAGCAGATCGGCGATCTCGCCCGAATGCGAGGATTGAACCTCGCCCAGACGTTCGGCAATGGCCTCGATCCGCTGCTCGATCGCCTCGATGGCGGCCTCCGAACTGTCGGCATCGTCGGTCGGGGCGCTCGACGATTGGGCGAGCGCATAAAGCGCCGTTTCGATCCGCTCCACAGCGGCTTCGACCCGCTCGAGACCTTCGGCCAGACGTTGCTGGCGGTCCTCGATCCGTGTCATTGCGGCCTCGATGGTCGAGATCCGCGTTCCGAGGCTTTCTCCCGGATCCGCATCTGCCTGATCGTCGCGCGGATTGCCGAGCATGAATTCGATCAGGTCGAGCCGATCCATCACCCGGTCGAGAGCGGCGCCGAAAGTCTCGGCCGCAGCCTCGTCCGGTTCGCCAGTGTGATCGGGGAATTCGTCCTCTGCCGTACTGTCGGAGCCGTCGGCCGCGGGCTGGTCTTCCCCGGCCTCTGTCTCTGCCTCGGACATGTCGGGAAGGAGGTCGTCTGCCTCCGGCGCGATATTGTCGGAGAGAGGGGGCTCTGCCCCGGTGGCGGCGTCGTCTTCGGGCGCGATATCGGGGCCCGGACCGGTCTCATCGGGCAGCCCGGCCAGGCCGGAGACGGCTTCGTCCCCGGTTTCGGACATGGTATCGGGTGGCGTCCGGAGCTCTGTCTCGGGGACGCCCGGAACATCCGGGAACTCTTCCTCCGCCATCGCTTCCAGAACCGAGGCCTCATCCTCCGTGATGGCCGCCTCGAAAGCGGGCTCGTCGGCGGCGTCTTCGGGCATTGCGTCCCCGGAGTCGGAAGGCTCATCTTCCGGGGCCGCATCCGGGACGACCTCGTCGGCCATCCCGGCAGTTTCGACCGCGTCACCGGCAGGCGCGGTTTCGTCAGCCTCGTCCGATACCCCCGCCACGAGGCCGGGATCGTCGGGGACGATCTCCGCCTCCTCTTCGGGAGCGGGCACGGGGGCCAGATCGGTGAGCCGGAACGGGTCGAGCCGAAGGAAATTCGGGATCTCGCGCCGGAAGGTGAGGCCCACGCCCTGGCCGGGCATCATGATGGCCTCGACGCCCATCGCGCGAAGGACACGCATTGCCGAGGCCGGAACCGCCTCGGGCGCGCCGCGCGACATGGTCAGAAGGTGTGTGGGCCGAGGCTCGACGGTGGCATCGGCCGTCGCGGCCGCGCTGTCCGGGCCGGAGCTTGCCGACGCCGGGGACATCTCGTTCGCAAAACCAGTCACGGGATTCTCCCTGCTCATCCAGTCACTCCCGGTGGTACGCCCAATGGGTTACGAAAGTCTTGAAGACTGCCGGGACAGGCTGCCCAGGGAAGGCTCAGGCGACCGAGGACGCGCCCGGGCCGCGGTCGCCGAACCGGCCCGCAGCCAGCCGTTTGCCGAAATCGTTTGCGGACAGCGGGCGGGCGAAATGAAACCCCTGCAACGTGTCGCAACCGAGCCCGGCGAGGATTTCGGCATGGGTCGAGGTCTCGACGCCTTCGGCCGTCACGCCGATACCGAATGTCCGGCCGATATCGACGATGCTGCGCACCAGCCGTCGGGCCCGCTCGGTCCGGGTGACCGGCACGACCAGACGCTGGTCGATCTTCATCACGTCGGGTGCAAGCTGCATCAGGCCCACCACCGAGGCATGGCCCGATCCGAAATCATCGACCTCGATGCCGAAGCCCTGTTCGCGCAACAGATCGATGTGAAAGCAGAATTCCTCGTTCTGCTCTTCGACCAGCACGCTTTCGAGCACTTCGAGAGCGATCCGCGTGGACCCGATCTCGATCCCCGCGGCGATGCCGGGCAGATCGGAATCGCGCAATTGGGCGACGCCTGCATTGAACGAGATTTTCGGGATGGCAAGGCCCGCACGGTTCATCGCGGCGACCTCTTCGAGCCCCTTGCGATAGATGATGCGGTCGATCTCGGGCAGCATCGACATCTGCCCGGCAAGCCCGAGAAACGCGGATGGGGGCAGGATGCCGCGCAGCGGATGGCGCCAGCGCGCCAGCGTCTCGATGCCGACCAGCGCATGGGTCGCGGCATCGAACTGGGGCTGGAAATAGGGCACGAATTCCTCGCGCAGCACGGCCTGTTCGATCTCGAGGGCAAGGCGGCGCTTTTCCTGCACGTCGCGGTGCAGCGAGGGCGTATAGAGCGTGATCGCGTTGCGTCCGCCGTCTTTCGATGCGTAAAGCGCGGCATCCGCACTGACCAGCAGCGCGGAATTGTCGACCAGCCGGCCATCGGCGGCGCAGATACCGAAACTGGCCCCGACCCGGCAGGTCTTGTTCTGGAACGGGATGTCGCGCAGGATCTCGTCGCGAAGCCGTTCGGCCATGGCCTGCGCCTCAATGGAATCGCGCCCGCTCCCGAGCAGGATCACGAATTCATCACCGCCGATCCTTGCCGCGACATCGCCCGGCGCGATGCCGTCGCGCAGGATCGCCGCAATCCGGGTCAGGACATGATCGCCCGCCGCGTGGCCAAGGGTGTCGTTGACGTTCTTGAAATGGTCGAGATCAATGCGGATGATCGTGCGCGGATCCGCCTCGGAGCCGAGTTCCTCGAACAGGTGTTCAAGCGCGCGCCGGTTCGGCAGGCCGGTCAGGCTGTCCTGAAGGGCCTGCTGTTCAAGCTTGCGCCGGACGCTTTCAAGCTGGCCTTCATAGGCCTTGCGGCGGGTGATATCGGAGGAAATGGTCGCGAAACGGGCGACCTGTCCCTGGCTGTCAAAGATCGGCGTGATGCTGAGATAGGCCCAGAACGGCGTTCCGTCGCGGCGGTAATTCAGGATTTCGGCGCGGACCGGACGCGTGTCGGCGATGGCCTCGCGCAGGCTGCGACTGACGTCCGGGTCGGTGCCGGGCCCCTGAAGAAGCGCATCCGCATTCTGGCCCAGCACTTCCTCTGCCGTATAGCCTGTCATGGTCAGAAAGGCGGGATTGGTCCAGACGATGCGCCGGTCGCGATCCGAGACCAGGATGGAATCATGGGACATCCTGGCGATCTGCGCCAGTTCGGCCAGTTCGACCTGCTGGGATGCCAGGCGCCGGCGGCTGTCTTCCAGCGCGCGATGCGGCGCGACGATGAAGCGGCGCCCGGCCAGCCCCATTGCCATGAAGGGCAGCAGCAATGCGAAGCCGGTGAACAGGAAGACCTCGCGTCCCATTTCCCAGCCGAGCCGCGCGGTGAGCTTGGTATTGCGTGCGATCTTCACGTAGAAATCGGTACCCACGACCGGTGCGGCGATCGGATCGGTGCGGTCGCCGCTCCATTCGGGATACATCTGCACCTGAAATCCGGTGGCGAGCTGTGTCGCGGCAGAGACCGCGTCGCCCGCCAGAACCCGGCTGAGGTCGAGATGCTTCTCGATCACCAGCATGCCGCGCGGCGGCCCGTCAGACAGGATGGGCAGCGAAATGAGGAAGGCCGCCTCGACCGGCGTCTTGCCGGGCCGGTAGGACACGATGGGCGCGTTGCCGATGAGCCCGTTTTCGAGACTGCTGAGCCCCTGGCGGGTTTCGGCAAGGCCGAAGACCGGACGCCGGACCCGGCCCGGCGTTCGCAGCCGGACATGACCCTGGCGGTCGAACAGCAAGGCCTGCGCCGTCACCCCGTCGACTAGCCGTTCCAGGTCGCGTCGCATCTGCGCCGGACGAACCCGGCCTGACCCGGCGAGATAGGCGGCCGTGGCCGGCGCCTCGGCCAGTTCCCTTGCATCCGACAACACCAGTGTCAGCGCATCCTGCACGCTGGCCGCGCGGGTCTGGGCCTGGGTCTCGAGCGCGGCCCGGTGCAGCTTGTGCAGCGCCGGCATGGCCACGAGCCACAGCGCCGCGGCGATGGCGGCAAGCGCCGTCAGGTACCCCGCCGCAGTCAACAGCAGGAACCTTCGGTCGACATCGAGCCGGGTCATCGGCACGGCATGGCCGGTCGATGCGCGCCGGTCCGGTCGGTGGAGGGCAGGCGGTGGCGGGGCATTCCTGTTCACAATTTGTTCGCCCGCGCATCCTGCGACCCCGGATTTGGCGCAGTCTTAACGCAGCCGAAGAAAACCCGGACAATTCGAGCGGTCCGCGACGGGCGCGGAACGGTGCGTTGCCGGGGGGCGATACGGAGGCCAGGCGCCGCGGCGGGGTCCGGGTTTCGGCCCTTGCCTTGAGTCCGGCCCGGGGGCACAATTTTCTGCATCCGGTCCGGGGGGACCGCTTTGACGAGGCGAGGGACGGATGCGTTACGCTTGGCTGGCCACGGCGGCGGCCGTGCTGTCGATATCGGGCACGGTGGGGATCTGTCAGGATGACGGCACGCCCGAGGGCGTCGCCGAGTTGTCGCAGCAGGCGGCCTCCTACCGGCGGATCATCGCGGCGCTTTCGGAAGAGAGCACCCAGGCCGAGGCGGTACTGCAGAAGACGCAGGAGCGGCTGCGCCTGGCGCTGAACGCGCTGGCCGAGGCCGAGGCGCGGCTTGACCGGATCTCACAGCAGCAATCCGAGGCCGAGGCTTCGGGGCAGGCCGAGCTGTCGGACCTGAGCGGCCGGATCGAGGCCGCGCGCGCGGAGCTGACGGGGCGCGAGGCCGAGCTGGCCGCGCTGACGGCCCGGATCGAGACGGCGACCGATGCCGCCGAAGCGGCGGAAGGCGCGGCCGAGGCGGCCCGTGCCGCGCGCGATGCGGCGGGCAAGGAGGCGGCGGAACTTTCCGAAGCTGTCAAGCAGGCAAGGGCCGCCGCCGGGGCCGCGCAGGCCGAACGGCAAGAGGCAGAGGCGGCGCTGGCCGACATCCGTTCCCGGCTCGAGGCCGAGACCGCCCGGATGGCCGAAGCGGAGGCCGCTTTCGAGACAGTCCGCGCGCAGACCGCCGAAGCCCGGGCGGCGCTGGAAACGGTCGAGGCGCTTCGGGAAAAGCACGAGGCCGCGGCGAGACAGGCCGGTTCGGAGCGCAGCGCGGCCGAAAGCCGGCTGGCCGATCTTCGGGACGCGCAGGAACGGGCGGTCGAGGCCGAGCGCGCGGCACGGGAACGCGCGGCGGCCGCGCAGGAGGCGGCGGATGCGGCCGAAGCCGGGGCTGCGGCACTGGCGCAGAAGATCGCCGCGGCCGAGGCCCGGCACGAGGGCCTGCTGGCGGATGGACAAGAGGCCGAAGCCGCGCTGGCATCGTTGCGTGAGGAGCTCGAGGCGGCAACTGCGGCGCGCGACGCGGCCGGGCTGGCACGGCAGGAGGCCGAGGCTGCGGCGGAAGACGGCCGCGCCCGCGCGGCGACGCTGGTCGAGGAGGCGCGGGTGATGGCCGAGGAGCGCGAGCGGGCGGCCGAGGCGAAGGTCGTGGCCCTCGAGGCCCGGGCCGCACAGCTTGCTGCCGATATCGAGGCCGCGCGGCGCCTGCTGCCCGCAACCGCTGCACCGATGACCGAGGCGGCCGACACTGCGCCCCCGGAACCGGATGCTCCCGCCCTCCCGCCGGGCGCGCGGCCGGCCTTTCGGGCCGGGGCGGCGCCCCCGGCCGAGGCGGTCGCCCGGGCGGTTTCCGAGGCCCCGGGGCTTGCCGAAGCCAGTCAGGCCGAACGCGCCGAGCTTGAACGGCTGCTCGGCGAGGGCATGTGCGCGCCCGATGCGCTGCGCACCGTCTTCGGCGGGATCAACCGCCAGACTCTCGTTTCGCTGATCCGCGGCCTCGGCCGGTGCTAGCAAGCTGGTGCCGTCCGTCCGCGTTGTGAGGAGTGTTGCCGAATGTCCCTTTTCAGTCGTCCCTTTTCCGGCCTGAAGGCAGGCCTCATCATGGTTTTCACCGCGCTCGCGGGCCTGGTTCCGGCGGCCTCCGTCCCGGCCCAGACCTTCGAGAAGAACATCCTGACCGGCGGCCCGACCGGCACCTATATCCAGTTCGGCCGCGACATTGCCGGTATCGCCGCGGAATGCGGCATCACGCTCAATGTCCTGGAAAGCGCCGGATCGCTCGAGAATTTCGTCGGTGTCCGGCAACGAAGCTTTACCCAGTTCGGCATCGTCCAGAGCGACGTTCTGGAATATCTGCGCACCTATGCCGCGAACGATCCGGAGATGGCGCGCACCATCGCGGGGGTACGGATCGCCTTTCCCCTTTACAACGAAGAGGTCCATCTGCTGGCTCGTTCCGGGATCGGCAGCCTCGCCGAACTGGCTGGCAGGCGCGTTGCGGTCGGTGTCGAGAACAGCGGGACCTATGTCACCGCGACGCTGGTGCTCGACCTGGCCGAGGTGGCGGCAGAGCGCGTGAAGATCGGCCCCGACGAGGCGCTGCGCCAGCTCCTGGCAGGCGAGATCGATGCCTTCTTCTATGTCGCGGGCGCGCCGACCAAGCTTTTCCAGACCCCCGGGATCGAGGCCGGGCGTTTCCATCTGCTGGCGCTGACAGACCCGGTTCTGCAGGCGGTCTATACGCCCGCGACCATCCCTGCGGACACCTATCCGTTCCAGTCCGGGCCGGTCGAGGCGGTGGCGGTCAAGGCGGTTCTGATGACCTATGACTATCAGATCCGCAAGAACCGCTATCACCGCGCCAGTTGCGATGCGGTGCGCAGCCTCTCGCACCTGCTGCTGGCGCGGTTCGAGGAGTTGAAGAAGACCGGCCATCCGAAATGGAAGCAGGTCGATCTGACCGATATCCCGCCCGGCTGGGAGGTGGCCGCCTGCGTCAACATGGGGATAGATCCCGAATTCTCGCTGCCATGCACCCGCGAGGGCGCGACCATGGGGCCCGGCGCGAGCGAGGCGAATGCGCTTTACCGTCATCGGGTCTGCGCCGCCATCGGCGGTTGCTGAACGGGCATCCGGTGCCGTCCGGAAGCCCGCACATAGCTCTGTGCGGATCCCGGGCGCATGTCCGATGCCAACCGCCCGGGCCGCCGCCCGCTCCGCTAGCGCGGCTCGATCCTTTGCCAGTCGGTGGGGGCATTGCGCCCGGCGCGTATCCGCCACCAGTTCAGGGCCAGGTCCGCAGGCAGGCTCAGGCGGGCCGCCGTCAGAGCCGTGGCGAAGCGGGCCTGTGGCGGGCCGGGCTCGGCAGCCAGTTCGACCAGGAAGGGGCCGCTTCCCTGCCAGACCAGCTCGATGACGCCCCCGGCCAGGTGCGCGGCCAGCGGCCGGGCGGTGGCCCGGTCGGGATCGGCGGGCCCCTCGGGCAGGTCGTCCAGCCGGACCTGCGCTGCCACCACCTCGGTCGCGGCGATCCGGTACCAGTGCCGCGCGGTGTCGATATTGCGCTCGACGCCGTCACCGACCTCGTAGATCTGGCCGAGGTAATAGGCGGCACGGCTCTGACCGTTCACCGCCGCCCGGGAATAGGCGATGGCGATGTCAAGCGGATCGCTGCTGGCCAGCGCATGCCGGTACTGGCGCTGCGCCACGCGCGCATCGGCCGGTGCGGCGTCGAGCATGAGCGGAGAGGCGGCCGGATCTAGCTTCGGCTCGGGCTTCGGCTCGGGGCTCTGCTCGGTTCGCTGCTCGGGGGGCGGGCCGGAGCCGGGGTCGGGCTTTGGAACGGGACGCGCGGCGGTGGCCTGCACCCCTGTCAACGACGCAGCGCGGCCCGCGCTCAGCCGCCCGTTCAGCGCGTCAAGCCGCAGTTCCGCTTCGGCGATCCTGTCCTGCAATTGCGCGAAATCTGCCGTGGCGCGGTCGGCGGCGACACGGGCCGCAGCGCGTCTGGCCTCGGCGGCGGCGGTCTCCTGGATGGCGTCGCGACGCCGCGCCGCAAGGCGGTCGAGCTCGGCGCGGGTCTCGGCAAGACGGGCCTCGGCGGCCGCGATCCGGGTCCTGGTGAGGTGTTCGGCTGCCGCACCCGTTTCGGCGCTGGCGGTTTCCGCTGCGCGCAGCCGGTCAGCGAGCGGCGCCTCGCTGCGGCCTTCGGAAAAGGGGCTGGCAGCGGCCAGGCGCGGGGCGCCTGTATCGCCCGGAGATCCCGGATCGTCTGGCCCCCCGACGATCAGGGTGCTGCCGACGAAGACCGCCGCAAGGCCGAGCCCGGCGCCGGTCGTGGCGGCCAGAAGGCGCGTCCTGCGCGGGCGGAGGCGGGGCGGCGCGGGGCAGGGCTCGGGGACGGAAGCCGCCGCCGAGACAGGCTCGCTGACCCGGTCAGCTTCCGCCCGCGCAGAGCCGACAGCCGCCGCCGGGGGGGCCGTCTCGGAGGCCGTCTCGGGCGGTGGCGATTGCGCAACGGGGCGCAGTCGCGCGCCCGGCGGGGCCGCCTTCGGCCGCGGCGGCAGCGAAGGGGCGGGGCCTTCGAACAGGCACAGGCCATCGCCGGCGGTATCCTGCCAGTCGGCCAGCAGCTCGCGGAGGAAGGCGCCGTCGAGGTAGGTCCGGTCGGCGCCGAAAGCGGCGTTTAGGCCGCGGTCGCAGATCGTGTTGACCAGTCGCGGCAGGCCATGGGCATGACGGTGGATCAGCGCCAGTGCCTCTGGGTCGAAAATTGCATCTGCCTCCCCTCCGGCCGCTACGATGCGGCTTCGGATGTAATCGGCGGTCTCAGTCGCGGTCATCGGCTGCAGCCGGACCAGGCTGTCCTGCGCCAGATCCAGAAAGGAGGGATGGCTCTGTTCGAGATGGGGTTCGAGTTCGGGCAGGCCGGACAGCACCAGCCGGAAGGCCGCGCCTGCGCCCTGTCCGGGGCGGGCCACCCGGTCGAGCATCTCGAGACCGGCCGTTGACAGGCCCTGCGCCTCGTCGATCGCCAGCAGCGGCAGCCGGCCGGCGGCACGGATCTCGGCCATCACGGTCTCGACCCGGGCCAGGAGCCTGTCGGGCTCGGCTGCGCCCGCCTCGGCGCCGAAGGCCGAGAGGATCCAGCGCAGGAGCGCGGGACCGTCTCCGATGGGATTGGCATGGAAGGCGGGCCGGAAGATCCCGGTCAGGGTGTCGTCCCGCAGGAGCGCGCGCAGAAAGGTGGTCTTGCCGGTGCCGGTGTCGCCCAGCACCAGCGCCAGAGGCGCGCCGTCGATCAGCGCCAGGCGCAGGCGTTCGAAATCATGCCAATGCGGGTCGGTCCAATGCACCGCCCCCTCGCAGGGCGCCAGGCCGAACGGGCGTTGCGCCAGTCCGAAGAATGCAACGTACATGCGTTATGCCGTGTTCCTCTTGCCACCTCAGCGATCATGCGGGAACAGCGCAGCCCCGTCGAGTCTCGCGTCGAATCTTGCATCGGGTCTCGTTTCAGGGCTGGCAGGCAGCGGTCATCGCCAGGGACCGCGAGGACAGGGCGAAGCCGGCCCGGGGGAGACGGGCCGGCAACCGGGCGCTGCGCGGGCTCAGGTCAGAAGCCAGGCCCGGGCGGCGGTATAATCGTCCTCGTCGAAATACTTGGCCTTGGCATCCAGCATCATCGGCAGCAGGGTTTCCGCAAGCTTCATCCATGACTTGTCGCCAACGACGGCGATCCGGCAGGGCTGATGCCGGTGATGGCGGATCAGGTTGACATGCTCGCCAAGCGCCGAGGGCCCCTGCCAGCCCTCGAAGCGGCGCAGATCGACCATCAGCCGGAACCGCTCATGCGCGGCGGCATAGGCGTCGAGATCGGGGCTGCGGGTCTTGTAGCTGGCGCTGTCGAGGCGCCCGATGAGCCGGACCTCGAGGGCGTCGGCGCCGATTTCCTCGAGATGGATTGTGCCGAGCGATTCGCGCAGCCAGAGCCGCGCGGCGTCGCGCTCGTCGAGATCGAAGGTGCGGACCGGGCAGGGCAGGGTGAAGCCGAACATCCGGACGCCTGCTTCGATCTTGTCGCTGTCGGTGACGACGGCGATCTTTCCGAAGCCGCGCCAGCGCTTCAGCCCGAGCCGGGCATCGGCCCAGAGCGCGCCCGCGGAATAGCCCTCGAAATCGGGGCCGATCTGGTAGAGCAGCCGGATCGGCATGCCCCAGTCGAGGGCGCGGGTGACGGCGGGGATCAGGACGGTTTCGTAATCCTGTTCGGTGACGCGGCCGGTGGCCCGGATTTCGAGCAGGCCTTCGGCCGTTTCCTCGGTAATGTCGATCATGGTTCGGAAATCCTCACTGATGACGTCTTGAGGAATATGTAGGGACGCCCCGCCAGGGTTCCATCCCCGGGTGGCGGGAAGGGGGGCAGTCCGTGTCATGGGTATTTTCGCCAGGAAGAAGAGACAGGCCGGGTGCGGGCGGTCAGTCGGCCGGGCCCGGGCCGGTCAGGGCCGGTCGGGGGCGGCAAAGCGCGGGAAGACTCGCCTTGAGCCGGGCGATTCCGCCGGGCGTCCAGCCCAGGGCCGCGAGGCGGTCGCATTGCATCACGCTGACGGCCGCGTCCGAGCGGGGCGGCAGCGGATGGAGGATCCCCTCGGCCTCGGCCACAAGCGCCAGCAGGTCATGGCGGTCGAGCAGGATGTCGGAGGCGTTGAAGATCCCGCGGGCGCCGGTGTCCCGCAGCAGCCGGGCGGCAGCGGCGAGATCGGCGCCATGCAGCTCGGTGCCGCGGCGGGGCGCAATCGGGCGGTCCTGGCGGAAATCCTCGAAGAGCGCTTGCCATTTATGGGCCCGGCCGGGGCCTGCGGCGCCGTAGATGCCGGTGGCACGCAGGGCGACCGGGGCGAAGCTGTCGCTGGCGAGGGCAAAGAGGCGGCGCTCGGCCTCGGCCTTGACCTTGCCGTAAAGCGTGTCGGGATAGGGGGTGAGCGTCTCGGTTAGAGCGGTCCCGGGCGGGTAGCGGCCGTAGACCGCGCGGCTCGACAGGAACAGGACGGTGCCGGTTCCGGCCGCGCGGGCGGCTTCGAAAAGCGCGACCGAGCCGTCGAGATTGGCGCGGGTGAAACCCTCGGGGTCGCTGCCCTCGCCGCCCCGGTAGCGTCCCGGCAGATGCGAGAAGGCGCAATGGATCAGCGCGTCGATGCCGCTCAGGTCCGGGCGGTCGCCAAGCGCATAGGGGCGGAACCCGGTCGGCGCCGGGAAGAAGCCGGGTGGCGGCGGCGTGCGGCCGAGGATCGTGACGGACTCGCCCCGGGCCAGTGCCTCTTCCACGAAAAAGCGCCCGACAAGGCCGGTGGCGCCGGTGACGGCCAGGGTCATGAGGCGGCGGGTCCGGGCAGGGAGGTGGTGTCGGGGATCTCGCTGCCATCCGCATGGGCCCGCCAGAGATCGATCAGCGGTTTGAGGCGGTCGGCCTTGTCGTGGTCCTGCCAGGGTTTTTCATACTGGAAATGCAGCACGCGGATGTCTGGCCAGGACCAGAGCTCGGGCAGGTTGAACCAGACATATTGCAGCATGTTGCAGAAGACCGGCAGCCCGTGCCAGTCCGGGAAGAATTCCTGCAGGAAGGTCTGGTCGGTCCGCCGCCAGAACGCGCCCGGCGCATCGAGCCGTGCCATCATCGCCCCGAAGGTGGCGGGATCGGGCCGGGCGGTGAAGACGCCCGAATTCATGCGCCGGAAATCGGCCAGGCTTTCATAGACATTCGGCGCGGCGCAAAGCTCGGGGTAGTCGAACAGCCGGTCGATCGGTTGCAGCACCAGCGTATCGGCATCGAGAAAGATCACCCGCTCGTAATCGAGCTGCCAGAGCCGGAGCTTGCAGAAATTGTCGAGCGGCGTGTGGAAGGCGGGCTTGGTGCCCTTGGTGAAGGGCGCATCGCGATGCAGCTTGTCGCGGGCATGGGCGGCGTTGAAGGCGTCCGAGGTCGGCAGCAGGTCGGTCTCGACCAGCCGCGCGCCCAGATCGGAAAGGGGCGCGAGATCCGCCTCGGCCACGCCGCCGGTATGCAGCACGCAGATATCCGAGGCCCGTCCGTCCGTCCGTTTCAGCGAGCGTATCAGGGCCCTGGCCCCCAACGCGAAATCCGCGTTGGTGACCAGCGTCACATAGGCATGCCGTGCCCCTGCGCCCCGCGCGGGCCTAAGGCCCTCGGTCACGAGACCGACTTCAGCCGCTTGCCTTCCGGATCGCGCTCGACCCGGCTGGCCAGATCGCGGGTCCAGGCCGAGACGCAGGGCACGCGCTTGCGGTCGACCCGGTGGGCGAATTTCTTCGCGATCTCGACCACCTCTTCCAGCAGGCCCTCCTGCAGCGTGATCGGATCGAGCCCGAGGCCGAGGAAATTGTCGTTCTTCACGATCAGCTCGTTCTCGGCGGCTTCCTTGCGCGGATTCGGCAGATAGGCGATCCTGGCACCGGTCATCTTCGACACCAGCTCGGCCAGATCGCGAACCCGGTGGGTCTCGGTCATCTGGTTGAAGATCTTCACCCGGTCGCCCTTGGCGGGGGCATCCTTCAGCGCCAGTTCGATGCAGCGCACGGTGTCCTGGATGTGGATGAAGGCGCGGGTCTGCCCACCGGTGCCATGCACGGTCAGCGGATAGCCGATGGCGGCCTGGGCCAGGAAGCGGTTCAGCACGGTGCCGTAATCGCCGTCATAATCGAACCGGTTCACCAGCTGCGGATGGCGCCGGGTCTGGTCGGTATTGGTGCCCCAGACGATGCCCTGATGCAGGTCGGTCACGCGCACGCCGTCATTCTGGGCGTAGAACTGGAACAGGATCTGATCGAGCGACTTGGTCATGTGATAGACCGAGCCCGGCCGGGTCGGATAGAGGATCTCCATCTCCTTCGACCCGTCGGGCGTGTCGATCGAGACGTCGAGATAGCCCTCGGGGATCGGCGCGCCGACTGTCGAGTAGCCATACACCCCCATCGTGCCCAGATGCACCAGATGCGCGTCGAGCCCGGTCTCGACCATCGCCACCAGCAGGTTGTGAGTGGCGTTGATGTTGTTGTCGACGGTGTAGATCTTGTGGCGGTCAGAGATCATCGAATAGGGCGCGGCGCGCTGTTCGGCGAAATGGATCACCGCGTCGGGGCGGTTCTCGGCCAGCCAGTCGCGGAGCCGGTAATATTCCTTGGCGAGGTCGATCAGGTGGAAATGGATCTGCTCGCCCGAGACTTCCTTCCAGATCCGGCAGCGTTCCTGGATCGAGTCCATCGGCGTCAGCGACTGCACGCCCAGCTCGGTGTCGATCCAGCGCCGGCTGAGATTGTCGATGATGTGTATCTCGTGGCCGAGGTTGGACAGGTGCAGCGATGTGGGCCAGCCACAAAAACCGTCTCCGCCAAGAACCGCAATCTTCATCGACATCTCCTTTCGGGGTCTTAAAACCGGCGGCATCGCGCCGCCCATGCGGCGTTCGTTACCGGAGCGGCGAGGTGACTGTCATTTGAAACTTTCATGTCAGCCCCACCGATGTGGAAATCAATGCGGTTCCGGGATTTTTCCAGCCCGGGGCGGGCCTTCGATCCCCGCGCGCGGCCGCGATCCATGGGGATGCAGGCCCGTCTGCGGACGCGGCCCGAGTCGCGGGACCGCCCCGACATGAGGAACCGAACGCGATGTCCGGCGTTGGGAGGGCATGATGTCGGGGACGCAACACATCCGCGGGATGCGCCGGGACGGGGCAATTCCGGGGCATGAGGCGCAACGACACGACTGTCGGACCGGCTGTCGCAGTCCGGTATCGTGCCGCTTCGCGTCATGGCAAACTGTCGCCGGATCCGCCTCAGCGGCCCCAGCTGCGTACCGGCCCGCAATCCATATGCACGAAGTTGGAGCGGGAATAACGCCCGACACCGCCGGAATGGCAGGCGCCTGCCGCGCGCGCGATCTGATCGACCGACCGGCTCTTGAGCCGGACATCCGCCGCCTGACCCTGCATGTGAAGGGATTTCTTGGCGACACCCGAAGAGTGCGCCCGAAGCATCGCGTTGGTTTGCGCGGTGCGATAGCCCGAAAGCAGCATATAGGGTTCGCGCACATCCATGAGGCCATGCGCGGCCGCCAGGATGTCGAGATTGCGAAGGTCCATCGGGATCACCGAGCCCGAACGCCAGTCGCGCATGAAGTGGTTGATTTCCTTGACTGCCTCGCCGACATACTCGCCGTCGATCCAGTATACAGTGTCGATGCTTTCGCCGGTTCGGCCCGAATACATCCGCAGGCGCCGCACATCGCCGGCCCCGCGCATCAGTCCGAAAGCATTCGAATATGTCGGTGCAGCCACCGCGGCAGTCGCCGCAAAAGCCGCCAACACGCCACGGCGTGTGAAACAGTTTCTGGGTGTCGTCATGTTTGCTCCGCCTGCCCCAATTCGCTCCAATCCCGCGTTTTCGCGGTGTTTTTTATGGTCGGGCCCGTCCCCGGAACCCTGCCACCCTATCTCATAACTCGGCGGCCGGGCCAAGGAAGGAATCGCCGCACCCCTTTCGGGGTGGGTCAAATTGGCAAGATCTTGCTCATTTCGGGGGCGCGCGACGTTTTTTTCACGATGAGGCGGAACGGCCACGGTTAACCCCGCGTTTTGGTTGTGGCGCCTAATCTAAGTGGACAGAACTTCGGAATTGCCCGATTGTGGGTGCCATTCGCGCGACTGGAACTGCCTGACGGGAAAGAATTGATGCCCATGACCTTCCTCCGCGGGGCCGCTTTTGCGGGCCTTGCAGCCGCTTGCCTTGGGGTTGCGGCCCCGGCCCTTGCCGAGACCGAAATGACCGCCTTCAAGCAAGCGGTCGCTGCCGCCGCCGCGCAGGACGATGCGATCTCCGCCTTCTATCGCGACCGCGATTATGCGCCGTTCTGGACCTCGGCCGAGGCCGAGGCGCGTCGCCGCGCGCTGGTGACGGTCCTGCAGGACGCCTCGGCACAGGGGCTTCCGGCCGCCCGCTACGATGTCGAACGCCTGGTCGAGACCTTCCGTGACGCCCGTACCCAGCGCGGCATCGGCCGGGCCGAGGTCGCGGCGATGCGGATGTATCTCGACTATGCGCATGACGCGAGCCGGGGCGTTCTCACCCCGGGGGCGGTGCTGTCCGAGATCAAGCGCAAGCTCGACCGGCCCGCGCCCGCGACGCTGATCGCGAGGCTTGCCGCGGCACCCTCGCCGCTGGCCTATCTGCGCGGCCTCTCGCCGCAAAGCCCCGAATATGCCCGCCTGATGCGCGAGAAGATCCGGCTTGAACGACTGATCGCCGAAGGCGGCTGGGGGCCCGAGATCGGCGCCGTCGGCAAGATCGAGCCCGGCCAGTCCGGCCCGCGCGTCATCGCGCTGAGAAACCGCCTGATCGCGATGGGCTACCTGCCGCGCATCGCGACCCAGACCTATGATGCCACGCTGCAGAAGGCGGTGCAGGCCTTCCAGTTCGACCACGGGCTCAATGCCGATGGCATTGTCGGCCCCAGCACCCTCGAAGAGCTCGACGTCCCGCCCGAACGCCGCCTGCGCTCGGTGCTGGTGGCGATGGAGCGCGAGCGCTGGCTGGGCAATGCGCGCGGGGACCGGCATGTGCTGGTCAACATCGCCGATTTCCATGCCAGTATCGTCGATCACGGCGAGACCGTCTTCGAGACCCGTTCGGTCGTCGGCCGCAATGCGCGCGACTACCGGACGCCGGAATTCTCGGACATGATGAACCACATGGTCGTCAATCCGACCTGGAACGTGCCGCGCTCGATCGCCGTGCGCGAATACCTGCCGCAATTCCAGAACAACCCCAATGCGGCCGGGCATCTGATGCTGGTCGACGGCGCGGGGCGCGTGGTCACCCGTGCCGCGGTCGATTTCAGCAAATATACCGCGTCGAATTTCCCCTTCGACCTCAAGCAGCCGCCGTCGAACGGCAACGCGCTGGGGCGGGTGAAGTTCATGTTCCCCAACCGCTACAACATCTACCTGCACGACACGCCGTCGAAGTCGCTGTTCAATCGCGAGACCCGCGCTTTCAGCCATGGCTGCATCCGGCTCAACGATCCGTTCGACTTTGCCTATGCACTGCTCGCCGGTCAGACCGACGACCCGAAGGGACTGTTCGAGTCCAAGCTGCGCAGCGGTCGCGAGACCCGTGTCAATCTTGACCCGCCGCTGCCGGTGCATCTGATCTATCGCACCGCGATGGGCAATCCCAAGGGGCGGATGCAGTATCGTCGCGATGTCTACGGGCGCGACGGTGCCATTTTCGACGCATTGCAGGCCGCCGGGGTGGCGCTGCCCGAGGTTCAGGGCTAAATCTCCCGCCAGAACCAGCCGGGGCGCCCTGGGGCGTTCCGGATAATCGGGCAGGAGAACGGCATGAGCTTCACGATCCAGGAGATCGCAACCGCCCTCGGCGCGCCCGCCGAGGGCGCTCTCGACTTCAAGGTGACCGGTGCGGCGGAACCGATGGCGGCGCGCGCGGACCAGCTGGCTTTGGCCATGGACCCGAAATATGCCGACGGTCTGACCGAAGGAGCGGCGCAGGCCGCGGTCTTGTGGTCGGGCGCCGACTGGCGGGCGATGGGGCTGAAGGCCGCGATCTTCGCGCCGCGCCCCCGTCTGGCCATGGCCGGGCTGACCCGGATGATGGATCCGGGCCCCGAAATCGGCCCCGGCATCCACCCGACCGCCATCGTCGATCCCTCGGCCATGATCGGGCCGGGGGCTGCCATCGGCCCCTATGCGGTGATCGGAGCGCGGGCCCGGATCGGTGCCAATGCCCGCATCGCCGCCCATGCGGTGGTGGCCGAGGATGTGCGCATCGGCGATGATGTTCTGCTGATGTATGGCGTCCGGATCTGCGCCCGGGTCACGATCGGCGACCGCTTCATCGCCCAGCCGGGCGCGACGGTGGGCGGAGACGGCTTTTCCTTCGTTACCCCCGAGAAATCGGCGGTCGAGGCGGTGCGCGAGACCCTGGGCGACACCGGCAGCGCGCGTCAGCAGCATTACACCCGCATCCATTCGCTGGGCTCTGTCACGATCGGCGACGATGTCGAGCTGGGTGCCAATTCGACCATCGACCGGGGCACGATCCGCGACACGAGCATCGGCTCGGGCACCAAGATCGACAACCTCGTGCAGATCGGCCACAACTGCCAGGTTGGCGAAGACTGCCTGATGTGCGGCCTGGTGGGCGTCGCCGGTTCGGCCCGGATCGGCAACCGTGTGGTGCTGGCCGGGCAGGTCGGGGTCAATGACAACATCTTCGTCGGCGATGACGTGATCGCGGGCGGCGCGACCAAGATCTTTTCCAATGCGCCGGCCGGCCGGGTGCTGCTGGGCTATCCCGCGATGCGGATGGAAACCCATATCGAATCCTACAAGGGCCTGCGCCGCCTGCCGCGGCTGTTCGCTCAGGTGGCCGAGCTGCAAAAAGCGGTTTCAAAGCTGGCCGATAGAGACTAAACCCACGCTGATTCAAGGGCAGAGAGGCTTTTCATGTCTGATAGCGTCAAGGACAAGGTGATCGAGATCATCGCTGAACAGGCGGTGCTGGAGCCCTCGGACGTGAAGATGGACTCGACGCTGGAAGATCTCGGGATCGACAGCCTCGGCCTGGTCGAGTCGATCTTCGCGATCGAAGAGGCCTTCGACATCCAGGTGCCGTTCAACGCCAACGAACCCACCGAAAGCGAATTCGACATCTCCTCGGTCGAGGCCATCGTGAAAGCCGTGGAAGGCCTGGTTGCCGAAAAACAGGCATGAAGCGCGTCGTCATTACCGGCCAGGGCACGATCAACGCGCTTGGCCATTCGGTCGCCGAGACCCTGGCTGCGTTCCGCGAGGGGCGCTGCGGGATCGGCGAGCTTGACCTTCGCGATATCGAGCGGCTGTCGATCCGGATCGGCGGTCAGGTCCGGGGCTATGACCCCGAGGCCCATTTCAACCGCCAACAGATCGCGCTTTACGACCGTTTCACCCAGTTCACGCTGCTGGCGGCCCAACAGGCGGTCGGGCAGTCCGGGCTGACCTTCGACGGCGAGCTGTCTGAAGAGGCAGGCGTGGTGCTCGGGACCTCGGGCGGCGGCATGAACACGCTCGACGAGAATTACCGCTCGGTCTACGAGGAGGGCAAGAACCGCGTTCACCCCTTCGTCGTGCCGAAGCTGATGAACAATGCGGCCGCGAGCCATGTCTCGATGGCCTATAATCTCAAGGGGCCGAGTTTCACCGTGGCGACGGCCTGTGCTTCGTCGAACCACGCGATGGGGCAGGCCTTCCAGATGATCCGTTCGGGGCTGAGCCGGGTGATGGTCACCGGCGGCTCGGAATCGATGCTGTGCTTCGGTGGGATCAAGGCCTGGGAAGGGCTGCGGGTGATGTCGAAGGATGCCTGCCGCCCGTTCAGCGCCAATCGCAACGGCATGGTCCAGGGCGAGGGCGCGGCGGTCTTCGTCTTCGAGGAATACGACCATGCCAAGGCCCGTGGTGCCGAGATACTGGCCGAGGTGATCGGCTTTGCCATGACCTCGGATGCTTCCGACATCGTGATGCCCTCGCGGCAGGGCGCGGCCCGTGCCATCTCTGGGGCACTGCGCGATGCCCGGCTCGCGCCCGGCGATGTCGGCTATATCAATGCCCATGGCACCGGTACTGCGGCCAATGACAAGACCGAATGTGCGGCGGTGGCCGATGTCTTCGGTGCCGATGCCGACCGGCTGATGATGTCCTCGACCAAGTCGATGCATGGCCATCTGATCGGCGGCACCGGCGCGGTCGAGCTTCTGGCCTGCATCATGGCGCTGCGCGAGGGGGTGATCCCGCCGACGGTCAGCTATCAGGAGCCGGACCCGGAATGTGCGCTCGACGTTGTCCCGAATGTGGCGCGCGAGGCGCAGGTCAGCGCTGTGCTGTCGAATGCCTTCGCCTTCGGCGGGCTCAACGCGGTTCTGGCGCTGCGCAAGGCCTGATCCTGTCGCGCCGGTCTTCAGGGTCTCCTGACAAGAAACGCCGCCCCGAGGGGCGGCGTTTTTCTGTCCGGATCACGCGGGAAGATCCGTGTCTCAGTTGCCCGACATCGTCGACAGCGCGTCGTCGAATGCGGCGGTGAAGCCCGAAAGCGACATCTTGATATCGGCTCTCTGGTCCGGAGCGGCCAGCGGAACGATCGAGACGGTGGCTCCCTTGCCGCCCTTGAAGGCCGCGAGATCCTCGGCCGACAGCGCAAAGCGCACCACGCAGGCTTGCGGGGTACAGAAGGAGAAGCGATAGCGCTTCGCCTGAGCGGAATCGATCTGGATCCGCAGATCCTCCGACAGCAGCGTCTCAAGCGGGGTCGCGATCTCGACGGCTGCGACGCGCGGCGCTGCGGCCGGCGGCATCGGCGCGACCGAAATCTGCGCCACGGCATTGTCGTCACTGTCGCGCATCAGTTGCTGCATGTTGCAGGATTCGCGCTCTTCGATCTCGACGCAGATCACGCGCCAGTCCTTGAAGGTGTCCTTCACGAAGGCCTTCGGCGCCTGTGGCGCCTCTTCCTGGCCCATCTGCAGATCTCCGGCCGGAGTGCTTTCGACCTGGGCCGGAGCCGCGTTGCCCTCGGGCTGGGCC
Source organism: Rhodovulum sp. HP10 (assembly GCF_047553435.1). Classification (NCBI taxonomy): domain Bacteria; kingdom Pseudomonadati; phylum Pseudomonadota; class Alphaproteobacteria; order Rhodobacterales; family Paracoccaceae; genus Rhodovulum; species Rhodovulum sp. HP10. Next base: position 91,302 of record NZ_CP180201.1, on the reverse strand, counting down.
GGGGCAACCTGGGCCAGAGCCGGCGCCGCGATCGCGGTCATGAGGGCCAGTCCAAGGGGTCCGATAAACTCTCGCATCGTCATGCCTGCCTTTCTTGGATGCTCGTCGCTGCCGGTCTACACCAGCTGCGACCTGCTGTCAGTGGGCAATTGCAGGGCAGGCAAGGCTTTTCCGGACGTGAAAAAAGGGCCGCGCCGCGACCCTTTTCCCTTAGTGCTTGCTCCCTGTCGGACGGGCCGACCTTTTTTGATGAAGGACAGGCTACGAAGTTTGCCAGGGAGCGTCAACATACAAAGATTATTGCGCCCGCAACCTGGGGGCGACAAAAAAGGCCGCATCGCGGAGATGCGGCCAGTCCATCAGGGAGGAAGACCCGCCCGAACCGAAGGCCCGGAAAGCGGGATAGGAAGAAGATTGGCAGCGAAAAGTTAAATAAGTATTGTCAAATCCGCCTAAAGTTTTCGAAGAAACAAAGTCGGCGGGGCAGGAGGCCGGTTTTCTGCGACGATGAGGCGCAGATTGCAGTCGCCCTGCCGCTGTCCGAAATCCCCGGGCGTTTATTCGCTTCATCAACCGTCTGTTCAGGACGGAGCCTCGCGGTCGCGGCCCCGCCCGGCGAGACCCGCGCGTCCCGAAGAATGCCCGCGCGGACAGCCCTCTCTTCTTCCTGGCGGAAATACCCCGCGCCGCAGGCGCCGCGCCCGGAACGGGCGCGGCCGGGCCCAAGCCCGGACAAGGGGCGCCGGAGGCGCGCTGCCGGCCGGGGGCGGGAGCGCCCCGGTTCTCAGAGCGGACGGATTTTCAGCCGGGTGATCCGGTTCGCCTGTCGCTGCAGAACCTCGAAGCGAAAGCCGTGGAACGAGAACACCTGGCCCGGGGTCGGGATCGACTGGGCTTCGTGAATCACCAGCCCCGCAATGGTATTGGCCTCGTCGTCGGGCAGGTTCCAGTCCATCGCCCGGTTCAGATCGCGGATCGTCATCGCGCCATCGACCAGCACCGACCCGTCCTCGCTGCGGCGCAGCGGGCGCTCGCTGTCGACATCGAACTCGTCGGTGATCTCGCCGACGATCTCTTCCAGGATGTCCTCCAGCGTGATCAGCCCCCGCAGCGAGCCGTATTCGTCGACCACCAGCGCGAAATGGGTGTGGCGACGCAGGAACTCGCGCATCTGGTCGTCAAGCGTGGTGGTGTCGGGCACGAAATAGGGTTTGCGTGCCAGTTCGAGCACGCGCATCTCCGACAGCTTCTCGGGCGAGCCGTCGGGGCCGCGCATCAGCCGCTCGACCGCGCGCAGAAGATCCTTGGCATGGATCACACCGATGATGTTCTCGGGGTCGCCCTTGTAGATCGGCAGCCGCGTATGCGAGCTTTCAAGGCATTGCGACAGGATCGCCTCGGGTGGCAGGTCGGCATCGACCACCTCGATCTGCGAGCGGTGCAGCATGATCTCCTCGACGGTCCGGTCGCCGAGATCGAGCGCGCCGAGAATGCGGTCGCGGTCTTCCTTTTCAACCACGCCTTCGGAATGCCCGAGCTGCAGCGCTCCGGCGATCTCGTCGCGCACCGCCATGATCTGGCTGTCGGGATCGGCCCGGACGCCGAACAGGGCCAGGATCTGCCGCACCAGAACGCGCACCGCGCTGACGATCGGCGACAGGATCAGGATGATCAGCCGGATCAGGGGCGAGACCCGCGAGGCGGCGAGCTCGGGATTGGTGATGGCATAGGTCTTGGGCAGCACCTCGGCGAAGACCAGCACCACGAGCGTCATCACCAGCGTCGCCAGCGCCACGCCCGAATCGCCGAAGATCCTGGTGAAAAGCGAGGTCGCGAGCGAGGTCGCGAGGATGTTGACGAAGTTGTTTCCCAGCAGAACCGAGCCGATCAGGCGCTCGTTGTCCTCGGTAATGTCGAGCGCGGTCTGGGCACCGTTCTCGCCCTTGTCGGCCCGGGCCCGGAGCTTGCCGCGCGAGGCGGCCGTCAGCGCGGTTTCCGACCCCGAGAAAAAGGCCGACATCAGCAGCAGGGCAATGATGGCGCTGGCTGAAATGAATAAGGCCGCATCTGCGACCGCGGTGGGGGTGTCCATGGATCTCTCTGTTCGGGATCGTCCCTCTGGTTATGGGGGCAGGGGGGCGCCCGTTCAAGACGGATCGGCGTCGCGGGCCAGAGGATGATGCGTCAGAACCAGCTCGCGCAGCCGCTCGTCCAGCACATGGGTGTAGATTTCGGTGGTGGCGATATCGGCATGGCCCAGAAGGGTCTGGATCGCGCGCAGGTCGGCGCCCCCGGCCAGAAGATGGGTGGCGAAGGCATGACGCAGCGTATGCGGCGTGACCCGGGCCGGATCGACCGCGCCCGCCAGCGCGAATTCCTTGATCAGCACATAGAACCGGTGCCGGGTCAGATGCCCGTCCCGGCCGCGGCCCGGAAAGAGATAGCGGCTGGCGGGCTGCCCCCTGGCCTGGGCGGCCTCCTCGGCCGCGTCGCGCTCGGCAAGCCAGGCGGTCAGCGCGTCGCGCGCGTCCCGGGTCAGCGGCACCATCCGCTCCTTGCCGCCCTTGCCCCGGACCAGCAGCATGCGCGGGTCGCCCCGCGCCGCGGCCACCGGCAGCGTGACCAGCTCGCTCACGCGCATGCCCGTCGCATAGAGCACCTGCATCAGGCATGTATTGCGGATCGCGTCGCGGGGGCTCTGGCCCGCGGCCGCGATCAGGCGCTCGACCTCGTCATGGCTCAGCGTCATCGGCAGGCTTCGCGCCCGGCCGGGGCCGCGGATCTGCAGCGCCGGATTGTCCGGCCGCCAGCCCTCCTCATAGGCGAAGCGGTAGAGCTGCTTGATCGCCGACAGCCGCCGCGCGCGTGTCGTCCTGGCCAGCCCCTCGGCCTCGCAGGCGACGAGATAGGCGGTGATGAGGGGTTCGTCGGCAGTTTCGAAGCACCGCTTCCGGCGCTCGAGAAAACCCGCGAAATCCTTCAGATCGCGGCCATAGGCAAGCTGGGTATTGGCGGTCGCGTCCTGTTCGGCGGCCTTGGCCTCGAGAAAGGCCGAGATCCAGCGCGCGGCATCCGGTGTCATCCCCGCCGCTCCAGCAGCATCAGTTGCAGCGCCGATTTGCGGGCCGCGTCCTCGAGCCCGAGCTGGCGCAACAGCCCCAGCCCGCGGGTCACGTCGAGAATGTCGCCCTGCGCGCCGTCGGTCAGCAGATCGATGGCGGCAAGGACGGCCTCGCCAAGCCGGCCCTCCTCGATCAGCCGCGACGGGCCTGACCCGAGCCCGGGCCGGTCGAAGCCGTCCCGCAGCGCGGCGGCCAGCGAACCCAGCGGCGGCACCCCCTGCAATTCGCCGCCCCGGGCGATGCCGACCAGAAACGCCTCTTCGTTGGTCTGCGGCTCGCGGCCCTGGGCGATGGCTTCATATTCGTCGCTGAGCAGACCGATCCGGAACGCCAGCGCCCCGGTCGCGCCGGGCAGGGTCAGCCGCGCCAGCCGCGGTCCGTAAAGCTGGGCGAAGGGCACTTCGAGCTCGGCCGAGGCCATGGCCTTCCAGGCCGGGGCAAGGGTTTCGGTCACTGCCTCGGGATCGCCCGACAGAATCGCCAGATCGAAGGCCTGCAAGGCCGCGACCCGGTCCCAGAGCCCGCCCGAGGCGGCGGGTTTGCGTTCGGTCCAGACCCCGAGCAGCTCGTTCGGCGTCAGCGCCCCGGTCCGGGCCAGCCGCTCGGCGGCCTCTATCCGCGGCTTCCAGCCGGCGGAGCTACGCATGTCGGCGCGGGCGAAGGCGACGGGCAGGGTGGTGGTCGAGAGCGGCTCGCCGATCGCCTCGCGCATCCGGAAGATCAGCGGCGAGGGCCGGGTCGGCAGCGGCAGCGCGTCGCTCTCTTCGGCCAGAGCCGGGTCGAGGAAGCGGGCCAGAAGCACGTCTTCCTCGGGCTTGACGAAGCCGAGCGCGAGGCCGGTTTCCAGTGTCAGGGCGGCCGCGTTCCAGTCGCCGCCGCGCGCCAGACAGAAGATCCGGGCCGGGAAGGTCGGGGCGATGCCGGGATTGGCCCGCATCGCCGAACAGGCGCGGTCCTCCTGTCCGGTCAGCAGCGAGATATCGAACCAGCGCCGGAACAGCGAGGGCGCCGTCGGGCCTGCGCGTTCGACCAGCGCCTGCGCCTGATCGAGCGCGCCCAGATCGAGCAGCTTGTCGAGCCGCGCCAGCAGAAGCTGCCCGTCGGGGCCGCCGCCGGTCGGCGGGTCCAGCTCGGCCAGCAGCAGCGTGACCAGAAGCGCCTGCACCGCGGGCAGGGTATCGACCCGCTCGGCCCGCACCGCGCGGGCGATGGCCTGGGTCTCGCCCGGCCCCCAGAAGCTGCGCGGCAGGCCGCTGACCTGCGGCGGCAGCAATCCGACCGCATCGAGCAGCGTCGTGCCCAGCGGAACCACCGTTATCGGCTCGGCGCCGGGCACCGGGGTGATGACGGGCGGGGGCTTGCGCGGGCCTGCGGCCGCGACCGAATCCGACAGCCAGTCGATCGCCGAGAGCGGCCGCTCGGCCAGCGCGGGCGCGGCCCATGTCAGGGCGCCCGCGACGAGCGCCGCGATGCGCGCCTCAGTCGACATCGAGGGTGAGGCTTTCGGTCACCGTCTGCTGCGCCGGATCCAGATCGCCCAGATAGGCAAAGCCCACCAGCCCGAGGAACAATAGAATAATGATGATAAACAGTGCCTTGATCAGTCGCACCATGCTGCTCTGCCTCTTTCGGTCTGCTCGCGCGTTTCCCGCTTGGACCCGATTATAACTGGCATTTCTCCGGAGTTCACGCCATTCAGGGACAGAAATCGACAGCAGTGGCGGGAGGTTGCCCAGGTGGGCACAAAGCTGAAGAAGACAGTGGTTCTGGTCGGGCTGATGGGAGCAGGAAAGACGGCGGTCGGCAGTGCCCTGGCGCGCCGGCTCGACGTGCCTTTTCTCGATTCCGACGCCGAGATCGTGAAAGCCGCCAACATGACGATTCCCGAGATCTTCGCCCGCGATGGCGAGGCCTTCTTCCGGGCCCGCGAGGCCGAGGTGATCACGCGGCTTCTGCGCGCCGCACCGGGGGTGTTGTCGACCGGCGGCGGCGCCTTCATGGGGGCTGCGAACCGCGCGGCCATTTCCGATCTGGGGGTCTCGGTCTGGCTCGATGCAGGCCTCGATCTGCTGTGGCAGCGGGTGCGGCACAAGGACACCCGGCCGCTTTTGCGCACCCCGGACCCCTACGGCACGCTGGCGGAGTTTTACCATGAACGCCGCCCCGTCTATGCGCAGGCCGATCTGGCCGTCCGCGCCGATCCGGGCTATTCGGTCGAGGACATGGCCGGGCGCGTGATCGAGGCGCTGAAGACCCGGCCCGATGTGTTGGAGGCGGCGTGAGCGAGACGATCGAAACGGTGCATGTGGCCCTGCCGGGGCGCGAGTATGACATCCGCATCGGCGAGGGGCTTCTGGCCCGGGCCGGGGCCGAGATCGGGCCCTTGCTGCGGCGCCCGCGCGTGGCGATCCTGACCGACGAGACCGTGGCGGGGCTTCATCTCGAGGCGTTCCGCGCCGGGCTCGGGCCCATCGAGGCGCCGGCGCTGGCGCTGCCCGCGGGCGAGGCGACGAAATGCTGGGCCCAGTTCGGTCGCGCCGTCGAATGGCTGATCGAAGAGAAGGTCGAGCGGAGCGATATCGTCGTTGCGCTTGGCGGCGGGGTGATCGGCGATCTGGCGGGCTTTGCCGCCGCCGTGCTGCGCCGGGGCGTGCGTTTCGTGCAGGTGCCGACGACGCTTCTGGCCCAGGTCGACAGCTCGGTCGGGGGCAAGACCGGCATCAACTCGGCCCGGGGCAAGAACCTGATCGGCGCCTTTCACCAGCCCTCGCTGGTCCTGGCCGATACCGGCGTTCTGGGAACGCTGGCGCCGCGCGATTTCCTCGCTGGCTATGGCGAGGTGGTGAAATACGGGCTTCTGGGCGATGCGGAATTCTTCGACTGGCTCGAGGCCCAGGGCCCGGCGCTGGCGGCGGGCGATGTCGCGGCCCGGATCGCGGCGGTGAAACGCTCCTGCGAGGCGAAGGCACGGATCGTCGAACGCGACGAGACCGAGCAGGGCGACCGCGCGCTGCTGAATCTCGGCCACACCTTCGGCCATGCGCTGGAGGCCGCGACCGGCTATTCCGACCGGCTTCTGCATGGCGAGGGCGTCGCCATCGGCTGTGCGCTGGCCTTCGAGCTGTCGGCCCGGATGGGGCTTTGTTCGCAGGAGGATCCGAGCCGGGTGCGTGCCCATCTCGACGCGATGGGGATGAAGAAGGATCTGGCCGACATTCCGGGCGATCTGCCCGATGCGGACGGGCTGATCGCGCTGATGGCGCAGGACAAGAAGGTGCTGGACGGAAAGCTGCGCTTCGTCCTGGCCCGCGGGATCGGCGCGGCCTTCGTCGCGACCGAGGTCGATGCAGGAGAGCTTCGCGGCCTTCTAGACGACGCGCTGGCCGGTCTCGGGGGCGGGCGCTGAGGCCCTTCGCCGACGTCTGAGAACCGGGGCGCGCGCGGGCGTTCAGCCCCCGCGCCGCGCCATGAAGGCGAGCCGTTCGAACAGCTGCACATCCTGCTCGTTCTTCAGCAGCGCGCCATGCAGCTTCGGCAGCGCCGAGCGGCCGTCCTTGCGCAGATCCTCGGGCCTCATGTCCTCGGCCAGCAAGAGCTTGAGCCAGTCGAGCACCTCAGAGGTCGAGGGCCGTTTCTTCAGCCCGTCGGTCTCGCGGATCTCGTAGAAGCGGGTCAGGGCGACATGCAGGAGCTCCTGCTTTATCCCCGGGTGATGGACCTCGACGATCTTCTTCATCGTGTCGAGATCGGGGAAACGAATATAGTGGAAGAAACAGCGGCGCAGGAATGCGTCGGGCAATTCCTTTTCGTTATTCGACGTAATTATGACAACCGGACGTTCCAGCGCTTTCACGGTTTCGCCTGTCTCGTAGACATGAAACTCCATCCGGTCGAGTTCCTGCAAAAGATCGTTCGGAAATTCTATGTCCGCCTTGTCGATTTCGTCGATCAGCAGCACGACACGACCGGAGGCTGCAAAGGCCTGCCAGAGCTTGCCGCGGCGGATGTAGTTGCCGACGTCATGCACGCGTTCGTCGCCAAGCTGGCTGTCGCGCAGCCGACTCACCGCATCGTATTCGTACAGGCCCTGCTGGGCGCGGGTCGTGGACTTGATGTGCCATTCGATCAGCGGCATGCTCAGGGATTGTGCAACCTGCCTTGCCAGCTCGGTCTTGCCGGTGCCCGGCTCTCCTTTCACCAGCAGCGGGCGTTCGAGCGTGACTGCGGCATTCACGGCGACAGAGAGGTCGTCTGCGGCGACATAGGCGTCGGTAGAGCCGAATTTCATCGCAATTCCGCCTTTCAATACATTGAAATCGGGGGCGACCATAGCGCCCCTTCACAAAGCTTCAAGCGGCATGTAAGGGACCACAAACCTCGTGACACGATACGGCGATTGGTCTAAACGCGAGCCCAGATGCGCCGGGGGAGAATGATGATGAAACAGGTTTCGCCCGGCCCGGTAGAAGGAGCAGGGATGAAAGCCGAAGTTTTCTTGCCCGACGATTACCGTCCCGCAGAGGACGAGCCGTTCATGAACGAGCGTCAGCTCGAATATTTCCGCCGCAAACTCATTGCCTGGAAGAATGATCTTCTGAACGAAAGCCGGGAGACGCTCGAAGGTCTTCAGGATTCGAGCCGGAACATTCCCGACATCGCCGACCGTGCCAGCGAAGAGACCGACCGCTCGCTGGAATTGCGGACCCGGGACCGGCAGCGCAAGCTGGTGGCAAAGATCGACGCGGCGCTCAGGCGGATCGAAGAGGGCGAATACGGCTATTGCGAGGAGACCGGCGAGCCGATCTCTCTCAAGCGGCTCGACGCCCGTCCGATCGCGACGCTCAGCCTCGAGGCGCAGGAGCGGCACGAGCGGCGTGAAAAGGTTCATCGCGACGACTGACGACGGCGCGTGTGCGGGCCGGATGGCCCTGGGGTAAGAGGTGCCGGAATGTCTCTGGGCAATCGGAAGGTGACGGTTCTCGGGGCTGGCATCGCAGGGCTGGCGGTGGCGACGGCCCTGGCGCGTCAGGGTGCGGATGTGGTGGTGCTGGAACGCGCCGATGCGATCCGCGAAGTCGGCGCCGGGCTTCAGATCAGCCCCAACGGAGTGGCGGTGCTGCGCGCGCTCGGACTGGCCGAGGCGCTGGCCGAGCGCTCCGGGCGGGCCCGGGCGGTGGTGCTGCGCGACTTCCGCAACGGCGCGCCGGTTCTGAAGCTCGACCTCGAGCGGCAGGCGAAGGATTACTTCTTCGTGCATCGTGCCGATCTGGTCGACCTGCTTGCCGGGGCAGCCCGGGCGGCGGGGGTTCAGATCCGGCTGTTGCACGAGGTCACGACGCTCGATTTCGACGGCGCGCGGGCCGCCCTGATCACGGCCCAGGGGGCGCGGGCCAGCAGCGACATCGTGATCGGTGCCGATGGCCTGCATTCGGTGGTGCGGGCGGCCCTGAACGGGACCGCCGCGCCGCGTTTCACCGGGCAGGTGGCCTGGCGCGCGCTGGTTCCGGCGCGGGGCCATGTGCCGGCCGAGGCTCATATCCACATGGGTCCACGGCGGCATCTCGTGCATTACCCGCTGCGCGGCGGCGATCTGATCAACATCGTCGCCGTGGAAGAGCGCGAGGCCTGGGTCGAGGAAGGCTGGAACCTTCCCGGAGATCCCGACAGGATGCGCGCGATCTTTGCCGATTTCGGCGGCGAGGTGCCGTATCTGCTGGAGCAGGTACAAAGCGTCAATCTCTGGGGGCTGTTCCGGCATCCGGTGGCCGAGCACTGGTATCGCGGCTCGGCGGTGATCCTGGGGGATGCCGCGCATCCGACGCTGCCCTTCATGGCGCAGGGCGCGAACATGGCGCTGGAGGATGCCTGGGTTCTGGCGGCGGCCCTGTCGCGGCATGCCGAGCCCGAAGCGGCCTTTGCCTCCTATCAGGCCGAACGGCGCCCGCGCGCGCAGCGGATCGTCGAGATGGCGTCGCGCAATGCCCGGAACTACCATCTGAGCTTTCCGCCGCTCCGGCTCGCGGCCCAGACCGCGCTGCGGATCGGCGGGCTCATGGCGCCGGGGGTCGCGCTGCGTCGCTTCGACTGGCTTTACGGTTACGACGCCACGCTGAGCTATCCCGCGGCAAGCTGAGCATCGGCGGGACCCGTCCGCCGTCGGCCCGACCGCGCGGGCGCGCGGGCGCGGCGACAGGATGACGGGCCGGGCTCAGGCGTCGAGGCTCAGCCAGACCGGCACGTGATCGGAGGGCTTCTCGCCCGCCCGAAGCTCGGACTCGATCCGGCAGTCTGTCATGAGATCGGCCGCCTGCGGGCTGAGCAGCATGTGGTCGATGCGAATCCCGTTATTCCGGTTCCAGGCGCCGGCGTGGTAATCCCAGAACGAGTAATGCCCCGGGCCCGCGACCCGGGCGCGGAAGGCTTCGGTGAAGCCGAGGTTCAGCAGCCTTCGAAACGCCGCGCGGGTCTCGGGCAAAGCCAGCGCGTCCTTCGCCCAGGCCTCGGGCCGGGCGGCATCCTCGTCTTGCGGGATGACGTTGTAATCGCCCGCCATCACGATCGCTTCCTCAGAGGCCAGAAGGTCCCGCGCGCGGGCCTCGAGCCGCGCCATCCAGGCCAGCTTGTAGTCGTATTTCGGTCCCGGCGCCGGGTTGCCGTTCGGCAGGTAGAGCCCGCAGAGCCGGACCGCGCGGCGGTCGACCACGGTGGCCTCGATCCAGCGCGCCTGGCTGTCCCCGTCATCGCCGGGCAGCCCGCGCCGGACATCCTCGAGCGGGTATTTCGACAGGATCGCGACCCCGTTGAAACCCTTCTGGCCATGGGTTTCGAGATTGTAGCCACGCTCCTCGAAGGGCGCGCGGGGAAAGGCCTCGTCGACCGACTTGATCTCCTGCAGAAGCGCGACGTCGGGCGCGGCCGCGTCGAGCCAGTCGAGCACCGTCTGCAGGCGCGCCTTGACGCCGTTGATGTTGAATGTCGCGATCTGCATGGGGCCTCCGCTTCGGCTCTCGGGTTCGGCTGTCCCGCGCGACTATCCCTGCCGCTCCCGCGAATGTCCACGCGGAAACGGCCCGCCGGAGCGGGCCGCGCGGGACTTCGGCGCGCGGGCCTCGCTCAGGGGATGATACGGGTGTATTTGGTGCCTTCGAGCGTCGCGCCGAAGATCAGTCCGGCCTGACCGAAGACCACGGCGATCACCGGGTCGAGCGCGGTGATGGTATCGGCCGAGACCATGCCTCCATCATTGGTGACCGCATATTCCAGATCGGCCCCCGCGGACCAGCCCATGCCCGAGCGGAACTGGCGGAGCGCCTCGGGGGTCATGAAGAACAGGGCATGGGCATATTGCTGGGCGCCGATCTGCAGCCCGAAACTGGCCTGGGTCGCCGAATAGTAGTCGACCGAGATGTCGTCGATCCGGAGCGCGCCGCGCCCGTAGGCCCCGCCGAACCAGAATCCGGCCTTTGTCATCAGCGGTATCCAGAGGATGCCCTGCGCCTTCTGCGCCAGATCGCGCGTGGCCGGATAGCGCTTGAACAGGTAGTCGCGGGTCTTGTCGACGCGGGCATCAAGATCGCGCGCGCCATTGCTGCCCACGCCGTTGCCGCAGGCGGCCAGCGTCGTCGCGGCTCCGGCCGCCACGACAAAGCCGCGACGGGAAATCAGGTGGGAGGTCTTGTCGTTGAACATTGCTCTCGTGCCCCATGCTGTTGTGGCCTTGGTGGCCTTTTGCGCAAACTATAGAGAGCAGCCGGGCAGCTGTCACCACGCGAGACGCCGCGACCGCGGTCCTAGCGGTCATATCGGCGCCGACCGGCCGACCCCCGGACCGAGGTGGGGCCGGACGGCGCCTGCGCGCAGCTTCAGCGCGCGTTCAGGATCTTCGCCGCGGCGGGGGCGAAATAGGTCAGGATGCCGTCGCAGCCCGCGCGCTTGAAGGCCATCAGGCTTTCCATCATCACCTTGTCATGATCGAGCCAGCCGTTCTGGATCGCGGCCATCAGCATCGCGTATTCGCCCGAGACCTGATAGGCATAGGTCGGCACGCCGAATTCGGTCTTCACCCGGCGGCAGATGTCGAGATAGGGCATGCCGGGCTTCACCATCACCATGTCGGCGCCTTCCATCAGGTCGCGCTCGATCAGCCGCATCGCCTCGTCGGAATTGGCCGGATCCATCTGATAGGTCTTCTTGTCGCCCGTCAGCGCGCCCGAGGCGCCGACCGCGTCGCGGAACGGGCCGTAGAAGGCCGAGGCGTATTTCGCCGAATAGGACATGATGGTCACGCCCTGATGGCCGTTTTCCTCCAGAGCGGTGCGGATCGCGCCGATCCGGCCGTCCATCATGTCGGAGGGCCCGAGGATGTCGGCCCCCGCATCGGCCTGGGCCAGGGCCATCTTTACCAGCGCCTCGACGGTCTCGTCATTGACGATCTCGCCGTCCCGCACGATGCCGTCATGACCGTTGGCATTGTAGGGGTCGAGCGCGATATCGGTCATCACCGCGATCTCGGGGACCTCGGCCTTGATCGCGCGGATCAGCCGGTTCGAGAGGTTGTCGGGGTTCCAGGCTTCCTCGCAGAGCTCGGTCTTCAGCGAGACGTCGGTATAGGGGAAGATACAGACCGCCGGGATGCCCAGCGCGGCCGCTTCCTTCACCGCCTCGACCGACAGATCGACCGAACGGCGCATCACGCCCGGCATCGAAGGCACGGGTTCCTCGATATTCTCGCCCGCGCGCACGAAGATCGGCCAGATCAGGTCGCCCACCGACAGCGTGGTCTCGCTGGTCAGCGCGCGCAGCGCGGCGCTGCGGCGGGTGCGGCGCAGCCGCGTGGCAGGGAAGGGGGCGACGGTCGGGCGCATGGCAAGGGCTCCTTCAACAATTGCTGCGACTGCGTTACACCCAACCGGGTTCGGCCGAAAGGGCGGGAATCGTCCCAGGTGCGGGCCGGGCCGGAGGCGAGGCAGGAAAGGCGGGCGGGTGGATCTTTACGTCAAACTCTTCGACCTGATCGACATGCGATCCTTTTCGAATCTGTGGTACTGGATCGCGCTGGCCGTGCTGTGGTCGGGCGCAAGCCACTGGGTGCTGGGCGTGCCCTTCGGTCTGATCCAGCGCGCAGGGCGTCAGGACGGGCAGGCGGCCGAGGATGTGGCGACGCTGGCCGGTATCACCGCGCGGCGTTATCTCTCTCTCGTCGCTGCGGGCGGGCTCTGGATCGCGGGCTTCACCGGCTTTGCGCTGACCATGCTGGCGGTCCTTGGCTTCGGCTATCGGGTCGAATTCTGCCAGGCCGTGTTCCTGCTTGTCGCGCCGATGACCCTGGTCGGGCTCTGGTCGGTCAGGACAGCGCGGCTTTATGCAGCGCGCGGCCCCGAGGGCGAGGCGCTTTACCGGATGCTGCGCTGGCACCGGCTGGGGGTGCAGGCGATTGGCATCGTATCGGTCTTCGTCACCGTGACATGGGGCATGTGGATCAACATGCTTGTGACCGGACTGTAGTAGGCCGGGATCGCAGGCCCGTGCGGGTTGCGGTTGACACCGGCCCCCGCGCCCGTATCTGAACCCCCTCATGGAAGAGCAGCGTCATATCACCGCCGGCGGCGCCCCCGAAGGGTACGATGCCCGGCTTCTGGCCCGCGAGCTGACCCGGAGCGGCCGGCCCATCCTTCATGTCGCCCGCGACGACAAGCGGCTGGCGGCGATGCGCGCGGCGCTGGCCTTCTTCGCGCCCGAGGCGGTCGTGCTCGACTTTCCGGCCTGGGACTGCCTGCCCTATGACCGGGTCTCGCCCAATGCCGATGTCGAGGCGGCGCGGATGGCAACGCTGGCGGGGCTGGCCGCGGGGCTCTCCGGTCCCTTCATCCTGCTGACCACGCTGAATGCCACGACCCAGAGGGTGCCCGCACGCGCGCTGTTGCAGGGGGCCTCCTTCACCGCGCGGGTCGGCATGCAGATCGACGAGGCGGCGCTGAGGGCCTTTCTCGTCCGGATGGGGTTCACCCAGGCGCCGACGGTGATGGAGCCCGGCGATTACGCGATCCGGGGCGGCATCGTCGATATCTATCCGCCGGGCGAGGCCGGGCCGGTGCGGCTCGATCTCTTCGGCGATGTGCTCGACGGCGCGCGCCGCTTCGATCCGGCGACCCAGCGCACCACCGAGAAACTGAAATCGGTCGAGCTGGCGCCGGTCTCGGAGGTCATTCTGGACGAGGCCGCGATCACCCGCTTCCGGCAGAATTACCGGATCGAATTCGGCGCGGCGGGCACCGATGACCCGCTTTACGAGGCGGTGAGCGCGGGGCGCAAGCATGCGGGCGTCGAGCACTGGCTGCCCTTCTTCCATGACCGGCTCGAGACGCTTTTCGACTATCTGCCGGAGGCTGCGGTCTATCTCGACGATCAGGTGACGCCTGCGCGGCTGGCGCGCTGGGAGACCATCGAGGACCAGTACCAGAACCGGCGCGAGGCGATGGCGCAGAAGGGCCGGATCGACACGGTCTACAAGCCCTGTCCGCCGGGCCTGATGTATCTTGACGACGCCGCCTGGGAGGCTGCCCTGGCCGATCACCGGCTGGTGCAGCTGGCCCCGCTGCCGCAGGGTCTGGGCCCGGGCGTGATCGATGCAGGCGGCCGTATCGGGCGCAATTTCGCGCCCGAGCGCAAGCTGGAACAAGTCAGTCTTTTCAGCGCCTTGAAGGATCATATCCAGGCGCGGCGCGAAGAGGGCGCGGTCGTGGTCGCCTCCTATTCAGAGGGCGCGCGCGAGCGGCTGAAGGGCTTGCTCGAAGACGAGGAGCTGACCGACGCGACGCTGGTCTCGGATATTCGCGAGGTGACCGGGGCACGCGGGCTGCATCTGGCGGTCTGGGCGCTCGAACATGGTTTCGAGGGGCCGGGGCTGACCGTCATCTCGGAACAGGACGTGCTGGGCGAGCGGCTGATCCGCGGCCCGAAAAAGCGCCGTCGGGCCGAGAATTTCCTGACCGAGACGCAGTCGCTCTCGCCCGGCGATCTGGTCGTGCATGTCGAGCACGGGGTCGGCCGCTACATGGGGCTCGAGACCGTGGCGGTGCCCGACCCGGCCACCGGCAAGCCCGGCGCGCCGCATGAATTCCTGCTTCTGGTCTATGCCGAGGATGGCAAGCTTTACGTCCCGGTCGAGAATATCGAGCTGCTCAGCCGCTATGGCCATGACGAGGGGCTGCTCGACCGGCTGGGCGGCGGCGCCTGGCAGGCGCGCAAGGCCAGGCTCAAGGAACGCATCCGCGAGATGGCCGACAAGCTGATCCGGGTCGCGGCCGAGCGTGTGCTGCGCCATGCCCCGATCCTGGAGCCCGGTCATCACATGTGGGAGGCGTTCTCTGCGCGCTTCCCCTATCAGGAGACCGACGACCAGCTGGCCGCGATCGAGGACGTACTGACCGACATGGCCTCGGGCACGCCGATGGACCGGCTGATCTGCGGCGATGTGGGCTTCGGCAAGACCGAGGTCGCGATGCGCGCAGCCTTCGTCGCGGCGATGTCGGGCGTGCAGGTCGCGGTGGTGGCGCCGACGACGCTGCTGGCGCGCCAGCATGCCAAGGGCTTTGCCGAGCGGTTCCGGGGCTTCCCGGTCGAGGTCCGGCAGCTCTCGCGCTTCGTGCCCGCCAGGGAGGCCGCCGCGACACGCGCGGGGCTGGCCGAGGGCACGGTCGATATCTGCATCGGCACCCATGCGCTTCTGGCCAAGAGCGTGAAGTTCCGCAATCTGGGCCTGCTGATCATCGACGAGGAACAGCATTTCGGCGTCGCCCACAAGGAGAGGCTGAAGCAGATGCGCTCGGATGTGCATGTGCTGACCCTGACCGCGACCCCGATCCCGCGCACCCTGCAGATGAGCCTGACCGGCGTGCGCGATCTGTCGATCATCGGCACGCCGCCCGTCGACCGGCTGTCGATCCGGACCTATGTCAGCGAATTCGATACCGTCACCATCCGCGAGGCGCTGTTGCGCGAACATTATCGCGGCGGTCAGAGCTTCTTCGTGGTGCCCCGCGTCAGGGACCTGCCCGACATGGAGCATTTCCTGCGCGAGCAGGTTCCAGAGGTCAGCTTCATCACCGCCCATGGCCAGTTGGCGGCGGGCGATCTCGACGAGCGGATGAATGCCTTTTACGACGGCAAATATGACGTGCTGCTGGCCACGACCATCGTGGAATCCGGGCTCGACATCCCGACCGCGAACACGATGATCGTGCACCGCGCCGACATGTTCGGGCTGGCCCAGCTGTACCAGATCCGGGGCCGGGTCGGGCGCTCGAAGGCGCGCGCCTATGCCTATCTCACGACGAAGCCCCGCGCGCCCCTGACGGCGCAGGCGCAGAAACGGCTGCGCGTGCTGGGCTCGCTCGACACGCTGGGGGCGGGCTTCACGCTGGCCTCACAGGATCTCGACATCCGCGGCGCCGGCAACTTGATCGGCGAGGAACAGTCGGGCCATGTCCGCGAGGTCGGCTTCGAGCTTTACCAGTCGATGCTGGAAGAGGCGATCGCCAAGATCAGGTCGGGCGAGCTGGAGGGCATGACGGATACCGACAGCGACTGGTCGCCCCAGATCAATCTGGGCGTGCCGGTGCTGATCCCCGACGATTACGTCCCCGATCTCGACGTGCGGCTGGGGCTGTACCGGCGGCTCTCGACGCTCTCGACCAAGGTCGAGCTGGAAGGTTTCGCGGCCGAGCTGATCGACCGCTTCGGCAAGCTGCCGAAAGAGGTCAACACGCTTCTGCTGGTCGTGCGCATCAAGGCGATGTGCAAGCGTGCGGGCATCGCCCGGCTCGATGGCGGGCCCAAGGGCGCCACGGTGCAGTTTCACAATGACAAATTCGCCAATCCGGCAGGGCTTGTGGCCTTCATCCAGGACCAGCAGGGGCTGGCCAGGGTCAAGGACAACAAGATCATCCTGCGCCGCGACTGGAAGAAGGACAGCGACAAGATCAAGGGTGCCTTCGCCATCGCCCGCGACCTGGCGGACAAGCTGCGCGAAACCGCCTGACCGGCGCGCCTAGCGCTTGGGCACCGTCAGCATCACCGCCAGCGCCACGCCGACCGAGAGAAAGCAGCCGACGGTCAGCGGCTGGGGCGTGCCATCGAAGAGCAGCCCGATCGGCGAGGCCAGCAGCGCCGAGACCACGGTCGCGAAGGCCCCGATGATCGAGGCCGCCATGCCCGCGACATGGCCGAGCGGCTCCATCGCCAGCGCGTTCAGGTTGCCGATGGTCAGCGCGTTCATCCCGAAGAAGGTGATCGACCACAGCAGGAAGGCCGGAAACTCGGCCCAGCCCGGTAGCAGGTGCAGCCAGAATGCGGCCATCATCAGCCCCGACAGCAGGAATTGGCTCATCAGCGCGGTGCGGATCATGAAGCGCATGCCCAGCCGTCCGACCAGCATGCCGTTGAGAAAGCTCGCCGATCCGGCGCAGAGCGCGACCACCCCGAACCAGAGAGGGAAGCTGTCGGCGCGGTCGAAATAGATGTCGTAGATCTGCTGGGTCGAGGTCAGGAAGCCGAAGAACCCGGCGAAGATGAAGGTCTGCACCAGCGTCGCGCTCCGCGCGACCGGCGAGGCCACCACCTCGCGCGCAGCGGCCAGAAGCGGGCCGGGGCGCATCGCGCGGCGGTTTTCCGGCGCCAGGGTCTCGGCCTGGCGGAAGGCGAACCAGCCCATCGAGATCAGCGAGAAGACGAGGAACGAGCCGAAGATGCCGCGCCAGCCGAAGCCCGCCATCACCACCGCCCCGATCGAGGGAGCGAGTGCGGGCAGAAGTGTGAAGATGGTCATCACGAAGGAGACGATCTTGGCCATGTCGCGGCCCGAATAGAGGTCGCGCACCACGGCCAGCGCCACCACCCGCACCCCCGCCGCGCCAAAGCCCTGGATCACGCGGCCGATCAGCAGCCATTCGAGGCTTTGCCCGAGCCCGGCAATGGCCGCGCCCAGCATGTAGGCGGTGGCGGTGCCGAGGATCACCGGCTTGCGTCCGAAACAGTCCGAGAGCGGCCCCATGATCAGCGTGCCCGCCCCCATGCCCAGCATGAAGCTCGTGACCACGAATTGCGCCTTGTTCAGGTTGTCCGGGGTCAGTTCGGCGCCGATTTCGGGCAGCGCGGGCAGCATCGCGTCGATCGAGAAGGCGACCGTGGCGAAGAGCAGGGCCGTCATGGCGACGAATTCTACACGCGTGAGACGCCTTGTGGCCATGGCAGGTCCTTTCGTGAAGCGGGAGTCTCGGCGCCGGCGCCGGGGAGCGCGACGCGGAAGGCAGTGCCCTAGACCATCCGGTCGGCCCGGACAAGGCACCCAGGCTGTGCGGTGCCGCACAAGGCGGGCCTGGCCTCCGGAGGAGCTATTGAAGACCTGCCTTCGGGGCCTCGCCGACCAGTTCGGCAATGACCTGCAGCCAGAGCGCGGTCGGCTGCGCCCCGACCAGCACATGGGTATCGGCGAGGATGAAGGTCGGCGCCCCCGTCACGCCGCGGGAACGGGCATGAGCGTCGCGCTCGCGGATCCCGTCGAGATCGGCATCGCTTTCCAGGAGGCGCGCCACCAGCGCGCCGTCGAGCCCGGCCGAGGCCGCGAGATCGGCCAGCACCGCCCCATCGCCGATATCGCGTCCGTCGATGAAATAGGCCTGGAACAGCGCCTCTACGACTGCGGGCTGACGATGCTCTATCCCGGCCCAGTGGATCAGCCGCTGCGCATCGAGCGTGTTCGGCGTGCGGGCGATGGCGCCAAGGTCGAGCGCGATCCCGGCGGCGCGGGCGTGCCGGTCGATCTCGGCATAGGCTTGGACGGCCTCGGTCTGGCCGCCGAACTTGGCCTCGAGATAGCTGCGCCTGTCCATGCCCGCGCGCGGCATCTCGGGGTTCAGCTGGAACGGCTGCCAGGCGATGGTGAAGGGATGGTCGGGCCGCTCGGCCAGGGCCGCGTCCAGAAGCCGCTTGCCGATCAGGCACCAGGGGCAGATCGGGTCGGCGAAGATGTCAAGCCGGACCAAGCGCAGCCTCATGGGTCTGCCGGATCAGGCGGCGGTTCAGCTTGCCGTTCGGGGTCTTCGGCAACGCGTCGAGATGGATGTAAAACCGGGGCTGCTTGTAGCGGGCCAGCCGCTCGGCGGCAAAGGCGGCAAGCCCGGCCTCGTCCTGCGGCGTGCCGGTATAGAAGGCGGCGATGACGGTGGTGTCGGCCTTGACCGCGATCTCGGTCGCGGCGACCTCGTGGATCTCGGGATGCTCCATCAGCGCGCGTTCGACCTCGAGCGGCGAGACCCGGACCCCGCCCGCATTCAGCATGTCGTCGCCGCGCCCCAGATAGGTGATGGCGCCGTCCTCGGCCATCTCGACCATGTCGCCGGTCAGAAACCATTCGCCCTCGAAGCGCGCACGGGTCTCGGCCTCGGCCTTGAGATAGCCCAGCATCAGCCCCGGATCGCGGTTCGAGACCGCCAGCTGGCCCGGCTCGCCGCGCGCGACGGGGGTATTGTCGGGGCCCAGAACGGCGATGCGGCGCCCGGCCTGCGGATAGCCCGAGGCGGGAAGCGGGGCGGGCCGCGCGGGGCTGCCCGAGACGAAGGTCGAGCATTCGGACATGCCGAGTGCCTCATAGACGAAGGTGCCGGTCGCCTCGCGCCAGGCGGCGCGGGTGGCTTCGGGCATCTTCTCGCCCGCGGACAGCCCGTGGCGCAGCTTCGGCAGCACGATCTGCGGATGCTTTTTCAGCATCTGGCGGTAGACACCCGGCGCGGCGGCAAAGAGCGTCGCATCGAAGCGGCGCAGCAGAAGCGGCAGCTCGCCCGGCAGCACCCCCGGCGCCGGGATCAGCGCGGTCGCGCCGATGGTCCAGGGGTCGAGAAGACCGGTGCCAAGCGTATAGGTCCAGTTGAAGGCCCCGGCATGGAGCAGCCGGTCCTCGGGGCAGAGCCCGTACCAGCCCTCCCACATCATCCGCCGCGCCCAGATTGCGCGATGGGCATGGATCACGCCGCGTGGCTGGCCCGAGCTGCCCGAGGTGTAGACGATATAGGCCGGCCGGTCCGGGTCGCCCTGCACATAATCGGCGGGCGCATGATCGTAGAAGCCCCTCTGGGCCTTTATGTCGAGCACCGGCGCCGGGCAGTCGTCGGGCAGCGCCACATTCGGCCCGGCAAGGATCGCCACGGGCTCGATCTCGGCGGCAAGCTTGCCGATCTCGGTCCGGGTCAGCATCGCCGAGGTCGGCACCGGCACCAGCCCTGCGGCCATGGCGGCGAGATAGCCGATCGGGAATTCGACCCCGTTGCCGAGCCGCAGCAGGACGCGCCCGCCCTCGGGCAGGCCCATTTCCAGAAGGCCCGCGGCCAGACCGCGCACGGCCGCTTCGAGCCGGGCATAGGACCAGCGCTCGGCGCCATGCGGGCCGATGATGGCCAGCGCCACCTTTTCCGGAGAAAGCGCGGCCGGGGCCAGCACATAGGCGGCCAGGTTGAACGGGGCGGGGCAGGGCGCAGACGCGCCTTCATCGAAGATCGCATGCATGGCCCCGGTGCTAGCCGCGCGGCCTTGCGGTTGCAAGGGGTAAGCACTAAGAGCCGAGAGCATGGCCGATGAGCGCGAACATAGCCTGATCCGGATCATCCGTGCCGAGAGCGAGGCGCAAGCTGCCGAGCCTCTCGATCTGGGGCGTCGGGTACGTGAATTGCGTACCGAGAAGGGCTGGACGCTGGAACAGGCCGCCCGCCATGCCGGGCTTGCGCGCTCGACCCTGTCGAAGATCGAGAACGACCAGATGTCTCCGACCTATGACGCGCTCAAGAAGCTTGCCACCGGGCTGGGCGTGTCCGTGCCGCAGCTGTTCACGCCGATGCGCGGCGCCCGGGCGGGCGGGCGGATGGCGGTGACGCGCACCGGCGAGGGCGCGGCCCATGCCACTGCCACCTACGAGCACGAGCTGATGGCGGGGGCGCTGGCGCGCAAGCGGATGATGCCCTACCGGACCCGGATCCGCGCCCGCGATGTCGGCGAGTTCGACGGCTGGGTGCGGCATGAGGGCGAGGAATTCCTCTATGTGCTGACCGGGGTCGTGCGCCTCTATACCGAGTTCTACGCCCCCGTGGACATGCGCCGTGGCGACAGCGCCTATTACGACGCGGCGATGGGGCATAACGTGGTTTCGATCAGCCAGGAGGATGCGACGATCCTCTGGGTGACCTCGGTCGAGTGAGAGGCGGCGCGGCAAGGCGGTCCGGAGGTGTTCTCGCCCTGCCGCGGCGATGAAGGGGGGCCGCGATGGGGGCCCCGAGACCCCCGCATCCCCTCAGAGCGCGTTGCGCACGGTGCGGGCCCCGGCCGAGATGTCCTTGCCCACGCCCTCGACGGTGGAACAGCTCGCCAGCGCCAGCGCAAGCATGATGAAAAGCAGTCGTGTCATCTCAGTTCTCCTCTGACCACCAGACATCCGGCAGGAAGCCGACCCAGTCACCATAAACCGGAATGCGGGCCGGGTAATGCAGCCTTGCGGAATGGGCAAGATGGGACTGCGGCGCATACCAGATCGGGATCACGTAGCGCCCCGTCGTCAGCACCCGGTCGAGCGCCCGCACGGCCGCCACGAAATCGCTGCGCTCCTCCGCGCCCAGCAGGGTCCGGATCATCGCCTCGGCGGCAGGGCTGTCGATCCCCATCCAGTTGCCGGTGCCGGGGACCTCTACCCCGGCCGAGCCCCAGTAGAGCCATTGCTCGTTGCCCGGCGAGAGCGACAGCGCCCGGGTGTAGAAGGTCATGTCGAAATCATAGCTGGTGGTGCGCTGGACATATTGCGCGGTATCGACCTCGGTCACGCGGACCTCGGCGCCAAGACGCTGCAACGCATCGGCAAAGAGCGTGACGATCCGCGTGCTGTCCGTCGCCCCCTGCGGCAGCAGGATCTCGAAGCGGAAGGGCCGGCCCTCGGCATTGCGCAAGACCCCGTCGCGGCCGACCCTCCAGCCCGCCTCGGCCAGCCGCTCGAGGGCCGCGCGCAGGTTCCGCCGGTTCTGCGGCCGTCCGTCCGAGACCGGCAGG
Source organism: Rhodovulum sp. HP10 (assembly GCF_047553435.1). Classification (NCBI taxonomy): domain Bacteria; kingdom Pseudomonadati; phylum Pseudomonadota; class Alphaproteobacteria; order Rhodobacterales; family Paracoccaceae; genus Rhodovulum; species Rhodovulum sp. HP10. The sequence goes on along the minus strand of NZ_CP180201.1, from coordinate 70,099 downwards.
GCATAGCCCTCGAGCGCGCCGGGCAGGAGCGTATCGGCAAAGGGGGCGAGCAGCGCGCGCACCTTGCCCTCGGCCGGGCCGGGCCGCATGCCGAGTTCGGAATTCGAGAAATACGAGGTGATCCGGGGCAGGGCGCTGCCGGTCATGGTCTGGTTGATGAACTCGAAGTTGAAGGCCAGAACCATCGCATCGCGCACCCGCCAGTCGGAGAAAAGCGCGCGGCGGGTGTTCATCGCCAGCCCGGCAATGCCCGAGGGCCGTCCATGCGGGATGTCGGCACGCAGGATCGCGCCCGAGCGGATCGCCGGAAAGTCGTAGGCGGTCTGCCACTTGGCCTCGTTGGTCTCGCGGAAGACATCGACCTCACCCGCCTTCAGCGCCGAGAACAGCGCCGCGCCGTCGGCGTAATAGTCGTGGCGGATCTCGTCGAAATTGTGCTGGCCGCGGTTGAAGGGCAGATCGCGGCCCCAGTAGTCGGGGTTGCGCCTGAGCGTGACCTGGCGCCCGGGCTCGGCCGAGGCGATCACATAGGGCCCGCTGCCGATCGGGGGCTCCAGCCCGCTTTGCGCGAAGTCGCGGCCCTGCCATTGCGCCTTCTTCAGGATCGGCTTGAGCCCGAGGATCAAGGGCAGTTCGCGGTCGGGCGCATTGAAGGTGAAGCGGACGCGGCGCGGCCCCACCGCCTCGGCCCGGGCGATCTTGTCATGGCCGTTGCGATACCGCGGATGGCCGATCCGGCCCAGCGTCTCGACCGACCAGAGCACATCCTCGACCGTGACCGGGCTGCCATCCGAGAACCGCGCCCCGGGGCGCAGGGTGAATTCGACCCAGTTCCGATTCGGGCCGGTCTGGACGGTTTCGGCAAGCAGGCCGTAAAGCGTGAAGGGTTCGTCCCAGGACCGGCCCAGAAGGCTTTCATAGCTTTCATGCGCCAGCGCCCAGGGCGGGGTGCCCTTCAGGATGAAGGGATTGAGGCTGTCGAAGCTGCCGGTCTCGCCCAGGACGATCCGGCCGCCCCTGGGGGCGTCGGGATTGACATAGGGCAGGGACGCAAAATCCGGTGGCAGGGCCGGTGCGCCATACATGGCGATGCCATGGGCAGGGGGGCCGGCGGGGGTCTGCCCGGCAGAGAGAATCGTGGAGAGAATCATAGTAAACGCGATTCCCGCGGCTCGGGCTGCGCGCTGGTGGATGGCTGTCATGGGGCTCGGGCCTCGTTTCCGGCTGGCCTTGTTCCGGGCCTTGTTTTCTTTGCGTCGGACCCTACGCGGAGCGCTTTGGCTTTTCAAACTTTTAGCTTGGACCTCGGCGCGAGATTGCGTATAAAGAGGGCACTGCTCGATAGGTTTCTTGCCTGTATGAAACCTGCCTCAATAACTTAACGCCCGCTTCGTGCGGGCGTTTTTTTCTTTGCGCGGCAGTCGCATTTCCAATGTGAGACTCATCCGGCCCGATGGCCGGGCGGGAAATGACTACAGCCCGCGCAGGGCACACCCAATTCACGTTGGCTCCCGATGCCGTGTGTTTCCTGCTATCGCCGCAGCCATGCGCCATATAGGATTTCTGCAACTGCATTCACGAAAGAGGTTTTCCATGTCGCTTTCCGGAAAAGTCGCCATCGTCACCGGCTCGAATTCGGGCATCGGGCTTGGTGTCGCGCATGAGCTGGCCCGGGCCGGGGCCGATGTCGTTCTGAACTCGTTCACCGACCGGGACGAGGATCACAAGCTGGCCGAAGACATGGCCGCACAGCACGGGGTCAAGGTCCGCTACATCAAGGCCGACATGTCGAAGGGCGAGGAGTGCCGCGCGCTGATCGAGAGCGCCGGGGCCTGCGATATCCTGGTCAACAATGCGGGTATCCAGCATGTCGCCCGGATCGAGGAATTTCCGGTCGAGAAATGGGACGCGATCCTTGCCATCAATCTCAGCTCGGCCTTCCACACCACCGCCGCGGCGCTGCCGATGATGCGCAAGGCGGGCTGGGGACGGATCGTCAACATCGCCTCGGCCCATGGCCTGACCGCGAGCCCCTTCAAGAGCGCCTATGTCGCGGCCAAGCACGGCATCGTGGGCTTCACCAAGGTCACCGCGCTCGAGACCGCCGAAGAGCCCATCACCTGCAACGCGATCTGTCCGGGCTATGTGCTGACGCCGCTGGTCGAGGCGCAGATCCCCGATCAGATGAAGACGCATGACATGGACCGCGAGACGGTGATCCGCGAGGTGATGCTGGATCGCCAGCCCTCGAAGGAATTCGCGACCGTCGAAGAGATCGGCGGCACGGCCGTGTTCCTCTGTTCGGATGCGGCGAAACAGATCACCGGCACGACGATCAGTGTCGATGGCGGCTGGACCGCGCTGTGAGCCGGCGATGACAACCCGGCGCATCAATCTGGCGCTGCAGGGCGGGGGCGCGCATGGCGCCTTCACCTGGGGCGTCCTCGACCGGCTGCTGCAGGACCCCGAGATCGAGATCGCCGCGATCTCGGGCGCCTCGGCCGGCGCGATGAACGGTGCTGCGGTCAAGGCCGGGCTCGTTTCCGGCGGGCATCAGACCGCGCGCGAGACTCTCGACTGGTTCTGGCAACAGGTCGGCGCGGTCGGCGACATGCGGCTGACCAGCTGGATGGCGGCCTTCCTGCCCGGCGCGGGCGCGGTGGCGCAATTCATGGAACAGGCGTTGCCGGTCTCGCTGATCGACGCCGCCAGCCGCTCGGTCAGCCCCTATGCGCTGGGGCCGTTCTATCGCAACCCGCTGGAGCGGGTCGTGCGCCGGCTGGATTTCGGGCGCGTCTGCGCCCGGGCCGAGCCGCTTCTGTTCGTCGGCGCCACCAATGTGCGGACCGGCAAGGTGCGGATCTTCAAGGGCGACGAGATCAACAGCGACGTTCTGCTGGCCTCGGCCTGCCTGCCGACCCTGTTCCAGGCGGTCGAGATCGACGACCCCGCGACTGGCCGGACCGAGGCCTATTGGGATGGCGGCTATACCGGCAACCCGGCGCTCTTTCCGCTCTTCGCACCGGAACTGCCCGAGGATATCGTCGTGGTGTCGATCAACCCTATGGAACGCGACGAGGTCCCGACCACGCCGCAGGACATCCAGAACCGCATCAACGAGATCAGCTTCAACTCGTCGCTCTTGCGCGAGTTGCGGTCGATCTCGCAGCTTCAGGAGCTTATCGACGAAGGCCGGATCGATCCCGGCCCGCTGAAGCTGCCGCGCATTCACATGATCTCGGATGACCGGCTGATGAATAGCCTCAGCATCGTCACCAAGCTGATGCCGAGCCCGATCGTTCTGGCCGAACTCAAGGCGGCTGGTCAGGCGGCGGCCGAGCGCTTCCTGTGCGAGGTCAAGCCCAACCTGCAGAAGGCCAGCAGCGTCGATCTCAGGCGGATCTGTGCGGATGGCTGAGCCGGGACCGGCTCAGCTTCCCAGCAGCAGCCGCGCGGCGATGGCCCACATCACCACCGCGATCAGCCCGTCGAGCAGCCGCCAGGCGAGGGGGCGCGCCATGGCGGGAGCCAGAAGCCGCGCACCATAGCCGAGCGCGAAGAAGAAGCAGAACGAGGCGGCAACGGCCCCGAGGCCGAAGGCAAGCCGCGGCCCGCCGGGGCCGAACTCGGTCGAGATCGCGCCGATCAGGCCCAGCGTGTCGAGATAGACATGCGGGTTGAGCCAGGTCAGGGCCGCCGCTGTCCCGAGCACCGTCCAGACCGCGCCCGAGCGGCCGCTGGCCTCGAGCCGGTGCCCGCCTTTCAGCGCCGCGCGGGCGCGAAGCAAGCCATAGACGATCAGGAAGGCCGCGCCGCCCAGCGTCAGCGCCCCGGGCAGCCAGGGCAGGGCGCCGGTGATGGCCCCGAAGCCGGCGACGCCGGCCGAGATCAGAAGCGCATCCGACAGCGCGCAGAACAGGCACAGCACGAAGACATGCGATTGCAGCAACCCCTGACGCAGGACGAAGGCGTTCTGCGCGCCGATCGCCAGAATGAGAGACAGCGAGGTCGCGAAACCGGTCAGCGCCGGGGCCAGCAAGGTCATCGTTCCATCTCGGATCAGGCGCCGATCTTCTCGCGGTCGCGCGTTCGCCGTGTCGCCTGCTGCAGCGCGCGCGGAGCAGCAGCTGCTGCGGCGGCCAGAACCTGCGGGTCCTCGGGCGAGACGAGCCCGGCCGAGATCACCATCTTGGCGGCTTCCTCGACGCTCATCTCAAGCTCGATCACCTCGCTCTGCGGCACGAAGAGAAGAAAGCCCGAGGTCGGGTTGGGCGTGGTCGGCAGGAACACCGACAGGATCGGGTCATCGGCCGGGACCAGCCGCCGGATCTCGCCCTTGGCATTGGTGGAGACAAAGGCGATGGCCCAGAGCCCCGGTCGCGGATACTGAATCAGGACGACGCGGTCGAAACTGGTCTCGGTCTGGGCGAAGACGGTCTCGGCGATCTGCTTGAGCCCGTTATAGACCGAGCGGATCACCGGCATCTGGCCCACGACCCGCTCGCCCCAGCCGATGAACGAACGTCCGATCATGCCCTTGGCCATCCAGCCGACGACAAGCGTGAAGACGAGGAAGAAGATCACGCCGAGGCCACGGATATCGATGCCGATATATTGCTCGGGCTGGAACTTCTGCGGCACGAAGGGCAGCACGAAGCCGTCGATCCAGCCGGTCACGGTCCAGATCAGCCAGACGGTCAGCCCGACCGGGGCGATCACCACCAGACCGGCCAGAAAGTTGTTGCGCAGCCTGGCCAGCACGCCGCGCCAGAACTTGCGCGGTTGCGGGTCCTGCGGATCGGCCGGTTCGGCGGAGGGATCTTTGGGTTCGAACATGCTTGGCTGGATTCTCCCTTATCGCCCCTTAGCTAGGCGCAGCACCGCCGCGCGACAATAGCCCCGGTCCGCCTGCGGACCAATTTGGAACCCTGGAGCCCGGCATGGCGGGCATGCGGCGCGGAGCTGCCTGTTTCCCGGGCGCTTTGCCATGCGCGTGAAATCCTGCACGGAGGTCCGTGCGGGAAGGTCGGGGGCGGACACCATCATGCTGGATCGGGGCAGGATCAGTGCAGGATCGGGAAAAGCCCGCCATTTCTTTCTTTCCGGGATCCGGCAGACGCTCTGGCACGCCGGACAAACGGGGTATATTTGCACCCGGAACAGGAGGCAGGGCTTGTGCAGGGGGAAGAATGAGGGTATGGGCGCCTCACTTCGACAGGCGGGGCTGGGCCCTGCGGGGAGACATCCCGCAGCGGTCCGCCGGTTGGGCATATGCCCTTGACGTCCCGCCCAGGCGCAAACCGGAAAGGACAAGGACATGGCGCTTCCCGATTTCTCCATGCGTCAGCTGCTGGAAGCTGGCGTTCACTTCGGTCACCAAACCCAGCGGTGGAACCCCCGCATGGCGCCCTATATCTATGGCGACCGCAATGGCATCCACATCGTCGACCTGACCCAGACCGTCCCGATGCTGGACCAGGCGCTGAACGTGATCCGCGATACCGTGGCGCGTGGCGGCCGCATCCTCTTCGTCGGCACCAAGCGGCAGGCGCAGAAATCGGTGGCCGAGGCGGCCGAGAAATGCGCGCAATACTACATGAACCACCGCTGGCTCGGCGGCACGCTGACCAACTGGAAGACCGTTTCGCAGTCGATCAAGCGTCTGAACGAGATCGACGAGCGCATGGTTGCCGGCGCCGAGGGCCTGACCAAGAAGGAACGGCTGCACATGGAGCGCGAGCAGATCAAGCTGCAGGCGTCTCTGGGCGGCATCCGCGAAATGGGCGGCCTGCCGGACCTTCTGTTCGTGATCGACGTGCGCAAGGAAGATCTGGCGATCCTCGAAGCCCGCAAGCTGGGCATTCCGGTGGTCGCCGTGGTCGACACCAACTGCTCGCCCGAGGGCGTGGACTACATCATCCCTGGCAATGACGACGCGGCCCGTGCGATCCAGCTTTACTGCGATCTGGTCAGCCGTGCCGCGCTTGACGGCATGAGCGCGCAGATGAATGCCGCCGGCGTCGATCTCGGTGCGCTGGAAGCGGCACCGGTCGAGGAACTGCTGGCCGACGCCCGGGCCGAGGGAGAGGCCTGAGCCTCACCCCGTCACGGAATTGATACCGGGCGCGGCTAGAGCCCGCCCGGTCACCCAAGGATTACGAGGAGAGCCAAACCATGGCGATCACCGCTGCACTGGTGAAGGAACTGCGCGACAAGACCGGCGCGGGCATGATGGATGCCAAGAAGGCACTGACCGAGAATGACGGCAACATGGATGCCGCCATCGACTGGCTGCGTACCAAGGGGCTGGCCAAGGCCGCCAAGAAATCCGGCCGCACCGCCGCCGAGGGACTCGTGGCCGTCGTCGTCGAGGGCGGCAAGGGGGTCGCGGTCGAGGTCAACTCGGAAACCGACTTCGTTGCCAAGAATGCCGAATTCCAGGCGATGGTCTCGGATATCGCCAAGGCGGCGCTTGGCGTCGACGATCTCGAGGCGCTGAAAGCGGCCGATCTCGGCGGCAAGTCGGTGGCCGACACGCTGACCGACAAGATCGCCACCGTCGGCGAGAACATGACCCTGCGCCGGATGGCCCGGATCGAGGGCGAGCAGGTCGTGGCCTACGTCCATAACGCGGCGACCGAGGGCATGGGCAAGATCGGCGTCTTGGTCGCAATGAGCGGCGGCGACGAGGCCTTCGGGCGTCAGGTGGCGATGCATGTCGCCGCGGTGAACCCGGCGGCGCTGTCCGAGGCCGATATGGATCCGGCCGTGCTCGAGAAGGAACTTGCCGTTCAGACCGCCAAGGCGCTGGACGAGAATGCCACCGCCGCCAAGCCGAAACCCGAGGCGGTGATCACCAACAACATCATTCCCGGCCGGATGAAGAAATTCATCTCGGAATCGACGCTCATGGGTCAGGCTTTCGTGGTGAACCCCGACCTGACCGTCGAGGCCGCGGCCCAGGCCGCCGGCGCCACCATCACCGGCTTTGTCCGGCTTGAGGTCGGCGAAGGCATCGAGAAGGCCGAGGAAGATTTCGCGGCCGAAGTGGCGAAGGTCGTCCAGGGCTGATCGAGCCCCGAGGCTGACAGAAACAGGCGGCGCGGCACCCGGACGGTGCCGCGCCGTTTTTCATTCCGGCTCGCGAGGCGCGGGGCAGGGGGATTTCACGAGGCCAGACGCGGCGGCGTCGCCTCGTCGCTCCTCTGGGTGGCGGCGGAGAGGGGATCGCTGTCGGCCTCTTCAAGGGAGGCGGCCGACACGACGCGGTTGCGGCCTCGGATCTTGGCGGCGTAAAGCGCCTTGTCGGCGCGGCGGATGGCCGACCCGATACCGTCCTCGCCGGGCCTGACCATGCTGACCCCGAAGGAGGCGCTGACCGGATAGGGCATGGCCCCGATCCGCATCGACGCCTGGGCGGCAATGGTCCGGCGCAGCCGTTCCGCCATCTGCACCAGAAGCACCTCGGCAGAACTGGTCATCACCAGAAGAAATTCCTCGCCGCCCCAGCGGACAAGAAGATCGCTGTCGCCGAGCGAGCGGGTGACGACCTGCGCGATGTTGCAGAGCAACCTGTCGCCCGCGTCATGACCCAGCATGTCATTGACCGTCTTGAAGTGGTCGAGATCGAACAGCACGACGCCACGGATCTCGGTGCGCTCGCTCAGCGCCACCGACAGGCCGCGCCGGTTCAACGCCCCGGTCAGAGGATCGTGCCGGGCGGCGTATTCGAGCGCGAGGCTGGATTTCTCCATCAGATGGCCGATCGCCAGCACCAGCGCCAGCATGATCCAGCCGATGAAGCCGAAGGCCAGCTCCAGCGCAAGATGGCTGGCCGGATCGGGGCGCACATTGAGGACGTAGAGAAACCCCGATATCCAGGGCACGAGCAGCGCCCCGCTTACAAGTGCACGGGTATAGGTCCCATAGCTGGTGCGGGCGAAGAGCGGTCGCAGCAAGGGCTGATCCCGCAGGTTCAGCGTCTGGGCCGAACAGACCAGGATCATGATCGCCAGCGCATAGGGAGACATCTCTCCGCGCCAGATCGTGAGGTTGAAGGCGAGCTTGAGCATGCCCATGGTGGTGCCGACCCAGGCCGCTGCAAGAAACAAGAGCGCCGTCTGGCGTTGATGCGCTTCCGCCAGCAGCGCCATATTGAGCATCGCCAGCACGAAGGCGGTCTCGACCGAGAGAAGGCCCTGCGGTGCGATTCTCTCCAGGCTGTCTGCAAGCAAGGGATGCCCGATGATCCGGGCCCAGCCGGGACTGGCGGCTTCGAACAGTCGTTCGGTTGCCAGCAGTGCGACGATACAAGCCAGAATCCGAACGGGGCGGCGCAGGCCGGGCGCGCGGCGGCCGAGCAAAAAGAGCCCTCCGAAGAGGGAAAATCCGACCGCCGGAAGAAGATGCAGCGCGGCCGCACTGTCTTCGGGCGGATCGATCAGGTTCTGCAGCAGCCCCAGACCGATCGCGATCAGAATGGCCAGGCCCAGAAGCCGGATCGTCAGGGTCTTTCGGGGCCTCTGGCCTTCGCTTGCCATCCTGATGCTCGCTCGACACAAAACTGCCTCAGGATAGGGCCGCGACAGGTTTAATATTTGGTTACCCGGAGCGCGCTTTGCGTGTCTCTGACGCAGAGTTATTAACCTTAACTCCGATTTAGGCGCGAAAAGTTACCCTGGCGAGACCGATCTGCCGTCTCACCGGGGTGCCCGATCTTGTTCCATTCGACCACGACCAGCCATACCCAGCTGCCAACGCCTCAGGCGCTTCGCCTCCTCGGCCTGGCGCTGCTGACCATCGCGACCTTCGGCATGCTGCATTCCATCCTGAACGCCGCTTCGCGCCATGTGCCCGTGCTGCATCCGGCCGAGGCTCTCGGCTTCGTGCTGTTCGCGCTTTCGGTGCTGTTGCGGGGCTGGAAAGCGCTGAAGCTTCTCTGGTGGAGCATGCTCGGAGGCTGCGTCGCGGTGCTCGCCGGGCTGCGCCTGATCGAAGGGCTGCTGCCGGGTGGCCCCTATCTGGGCGAGGCCGTCGCGCTCTGGCCCGGGCGGATGCCGGGGCCCGTCTCCTTCGATCTGTCCACAACCTATGCCCTCATGACGCTGCATCTCTGCCTTGCCCTCCAGCCATTTCATCGCGGAGCGGCAATGACAGTGCTGGCGGCGGCCTGGGCCGGGATCTGGTGGAGCACCATGACGGATCTGTTCGAGGCAACGATCTGGGGGCGCCCGGTTTCCGCCTTTTCGCTGAGTTGCATGGTTCTCGCCGGTCTTGCCATGACGCATATCCTGCGCGCGGAACGGTTGTTGCGCCCGCTCTTCTCGCATGAGGGACATGGACGCCGGATGCGCATGCTTCTGGCTCTGGCGCTGATCGGGCCATGGTTCGTGGGCATTGTGACCCTGCATCTGGCGCCTCAGGCGGCATCGGCGCGGCTGTTGCTGCCCCCTCTGCTGGGGCTGTTCGGGGCGACGCAGCTGGCGCTGGTGCTGACGGTCGGGGTGCTGCTGGAGCGGACGGCCCGTGCGGATGCGCGTGCCGAACTGTTCGACCCGGTGACCGGGCGGGCCTGCAGGTTCCGGCCCGACCGGGATCTGATCGACGGCAAGGGGCCGGTCGGGGTGATCCTCTGCGCTCCCCGGCCTGGCGGTCGCGGCGCCGATCCGGAGGCAGATGAGCGCGAGATGCAGTCGGCGCTGCGGCGCGCGGTCCGCAATCTTCGCGCCGAGGACAATATCGGGCGCTGGCGGCGGGACATGCTCATGGTGGTGGCTCATGTGCCGAGCGAGTCCGATCTGGCCCGGATCGGCGAACGCCTGGAACAGGTGCTGAGGCCGGAGCCGGACCGGCCGGTCGCCGCCATCGGGATCAGCATGTCGGCCTTCGGCGAAGCAAATCTCGAGGCGGCGTTGCGACGTGCCGAGAATGCGCTTTACGTTGCCGAACGCCGCGGTGGCGGCTCCATCGTGCGGGGCTCGGAACTGGCGGAAACGGGGCAGGGGGCACTACAGGATCGGTAGCCCGTAAAAGGCCGTTCCTGACACATGAGAGGGGCGGCGAGGCCCCCCTAAATAGCCCGCCGCCCCTATTGGCCTTTCCGTAAGCCGCCCGTTGGATCGGGCAGCCTGACCGAAAAGGCGCAGAACCAGACCGACGAACAATAGACAGTCCAATCCTGCTCCGGTCTCCCGGTCCGGCGTTCACCGCGAAAAGATGCGATTCAGCACCGATCATGTTCCCTGGCCCAAGGCCACCACTCACGGAACGGCTAAAAATTGCCTACTTACCGGCCGAAAAGATAGTATGGTAATCCGTACTTATATTGGTTAAAAAATCAAATGATTTCAACCTTTAGGCGAGGTGTTGTTGTGTGAAAACCGCCCCGATATAACGTTGCGTCATTTCCGGTCGGAGCGATGCGGGCAAGAACCTGCTTATGGCGACTCGGCGCGGAAGATCTGGTTCTGAAACCAGGCCTTCAACACGGCCTGCGCGGTGGTCTCGACATCCAGCGACTCGCGGGCGAGCCGGAGATGCTTTTCGACCGTAGCCTGGGTGACGCCGAGAATGGTGGCGATATCGAGCGTGGTCTTGCCGTCGCCGACCCATTCCAGAACCTCGCGCTGGCGTGGCGTCAGGGGCGGGCGCTGCGCGGCATAAGGGAGGTTGTGTACCTTCAGATGCATCACATCGTTCATCAGCTGGATCACGTCGCCATGCTTGGCCCAGATCCGATCGACATCGTCCTGGCTCAGCCCCGGCCGCGCCGTCAGGCCGATCGCGCCCTTGGAACGGACCGATATCTCGCAGAAGCTGATCGTGTAGCCTGCGATCACGCCCATGTCTCGATTGAATTTCAGGACGTCCAGTTCCTCCGGCGTCAGCTCGCCGCGCGCCAGCCGGTCGGAGACCAGTCGCCAGCTGCTGGTGCCTTCATGCTTCGCGGCCCAGCGGACCATGGGGGCGTTCTTGTAGAGGCCCTTGTCGACGAAATTGCGCACATATTCGGGCGAATGGTTCGACAGCACGATCACGTCGTCTCGGTCGCCGAAACTGTTGGCGGCACGAAAGCGGGTGAAGCCATAGATCAGCCGGTCGAAGCCGAAAGCGGCCATCTTGCGGGTATGAAGCGCCCAGAGTTCCTCGAGGCTGCGCGCGGCGATCAATGCGCTCATGTATTCGAGGCTCATGAAGACCCCATCCGGCCGCGTTGTCGTGCATGCCGGCACGACAAAGCGACCCGCTGAATTCTGGCTGTCATAATGTTACCCTCCGAAAAGGTCTCTTAGTGCAGGCCTGCGGGGACTGTCGAGCGCGGCCAAAGTGCAGGCGCGTCCGGATATCTGGAACCGTGACGACTGCAGGAGGATGGTTTTTCGGGCGCAAATTCGGTCAGGCACCGTCTAGCCTTTGTTATCAGGGCATATTGTTCCGTCAATTGGAACACGAGGGAGGGACCGAAGGAAACCCCTGAGTTGCAGGGAATGTCGAATTGGTCGCAGCTTCCGGCGCAGCGCGACAGCATCATTTGTTTACATAATCATGATTATCGGATCATGATCTGGCGGTGCGGGACAGCACCACTCTTCGCTCCCGGAGCCCAGCCGGAGCCACCCCCCTGAATCGCCGCTCTCTCTCTGGATGGCCATAAGATCTGACGTGACGCCGGAAATCCCTCTTCCTGTCCCGCAAGCCACGGCCCCGACATGAAAAAAACGCCCGCCCGTCACGCGGCAGAATGCGGAAATGGCGCGACCGGCCCCTAAGCGGTTTCGGGCGCTGGCGGTCACGGGTCTGCGTGGGCACCTCCGGCCCCGACCGTGACGCTGTCCCGGTCCAGCAGGTATTCATAACGGCTGTCGGTCAGCGTCTCGAGAAACGCAACCAGTGCGTCGATCCGTTCGTCATCGAGCGCCGGCCCGGTGGTGAGCTTGTCCATCGAGAGCGTGTCCGGAACCTCGGGCGCGGCCCAGGGCGCACCGGTCTCGGGGTCGATCTGGCGCGCCGCCGCCTTGCTGTTGTACTTGTTGTAGAACAGGATGACGGTGCGCAGTTCCTCGAACACGCCATTATGCATGTAAGGTCCGGTCACGGCCACGTTGCGCAGCGTCGGCACCTTGAACTTGCCCGCCTCTGCAGGATCCTCGACCGCCGGATTGGCCAAAAGCCCGAGATCTGGCCCTGCGGCGCCGTTGACCTCGCGCGCTGCCGCATTCGCCGGAACGCCGATATTGTGATAGCTGTAATCGGTGAAGGTCTCATCCGCGGCCATCGGCGACTTGCGCAGCTGATGGCACAGATTGCAGTTGGTGAATTGCTGCGAGAAGAACAGAAGCCGGCCAAGCTCTTCCTTGTCCGTCAGTTGAACTTCGCCGCGCAAGTATCTGTCATATCTGGAATCAAAGGGCGCGAAACGATCGGTCCCCTCGAACGCGGCAATGGCGGAGGTCGCGGCGCGGAAGACGGCTTCGGGATCGTCGGGCGTCGCGTCGCCGTAAAGCGCGCTCAGCGTCGCGCCATAGCGCGGATTCTCGAGGATGCGGGCGGCCGCCTCCCCGACATCGTCGAGCCCCATCTCGATCGGATTCAGCGGCGGTCCGGCCGCCTGCTCGGCCAGACCGGCGGCGCGGCCGTCATGGAACTGGCCGCCGATATAGATGCCGTCGGCGCGCCGGCCGAAGGGCGGCGAGAACCGGGCATAGGCGGCGGTCGGCGTGTTGCGGTCGCCAAGCGACTGCCCATCCGCACCGAGCGAGACCGCCCGCCCGGCCAGCGTCGGCCGCGGGTCGGTGAAGGCATGGTCCGGATCGTGGCAGGTGGCACAGGCCTGGCTCCGCGACTTCGAGAGATTGACGTCGAAGAACAACGCCTCGCCGAAAGCCTCGGGAGAGCTGTAGGCCCCCTCCTCCGGCTCGGCAGCGCCAAGCGTGCCGCCTGCCAGCAGCGCCGCAACCAGCGCCAGTCCGGCTCCCGTACCGGTTCGTTTCATCTTTCCGATCCCCTGCTCGCTCAGATCATCGCGGCCGGCTGCGTCCTGAGCCGCCCCGAACCCGCGCGCAGCATAGGGACCGCCCGCGCCGGGATCAATTCCTGAGGAAAAAAATCGGAAACGCCGGGCCGGAAACAATCGAACGGAAACACTCGACCGGAAATGCCCGGCCGACCTCAGCCCAGGGCGTAGCCTGCCCCGCGGACCGTGCGCACCGGATCCGGGCCGCCATGCTGGCACAGCGCCTTCCGCAGCCGCCCGATATGGACATCGACGGTGCGGGTATCGACATAGATGTCGCGCCCCCAGACCCGGTCGAGAAGCTGTTCGCGGCTCCAGACCCGGCCGGGCTTTTCCATGAAGGTCGAGAGCAGCCGGAATTCGGTCGGGCCGAGCTTCAACGGCTTTTCCGAACGGAACACCTTGTGGGTTTCGGCATCGAGCAGGATGTCCTCGAATTCGAGCCGCTGGCCCACGGTCGCCGGACGGGTGCGCCGCAGCTGGGCGCGGACCCGCGCCATCAGCTCGACCACCGAATAAGGCTTGACCACATAGTCGTCGGCGCCGGTTTCCAGCCCGCGGACCCGGTCGACCTCCTCCGAGCGGGCCGAGAGCATGATGATCGGCACGCCCCGGGTCTCGGGTCGGGTCTTCAGACGACGGCAGACCTCGATCCCCGAGACCGAGGGCAGCATCCAGTCCAGCACGATGATGTCGGGCGCGTGCTCCTCGACCAGCAAAAGCGCCTCTTCGCCATTCTCGGCCTTCGAGACCCGGAAGCCTTCGGCCTGCAGGTTGTAGGCCAGAACTTCGCGCTGCGCGGGTTCGTCCTCGACGATCAGGATGGTCGGCTGTTCGCTCGGGCTCATCGGCTCAACTCCTGAGCGTTTCGACCGAGGTGCGGTCGGCCTTGGGCCGGTCGTCCTCGGGCATGTGGCCGGTGGCCAGGTAGATCACCTGCTCGGCGATGGAGGTGACATGATCGCCCATCCGCTCGATGTTCTTGGCGATGAAATGCAGATGCATGCAGGCGGTGATGTTGCGCGGATCCTCCATCATGAAGGTCAGGAATTCGCGGAACAAGGCATTATACATCTGGTCGACCTCGAGATCGCGCTGGCGCACATCCTCGGCCAGTTCGGCATCGCGCTGGATATAGGCGTCGAGCGCATCCTTCAGCATCAGCTCGACCGCCTTGGCCATCCGCCGGATCGCCCCGGCCGCGCCCTCCATCGGGGCCATCTGCACCAGGACGCCGGTGCGCTTGGCCATGTTCTTGGCATAATCGCCGCAGCGTTCGAGATTGGCCGAGATCTTCATCACCGACAGCACCGTGCGCAGATCGCCGGCCGAGGGCTGGCGCAGCGCAAGCAGCCGCGCGGCCTCCTCGTTGACCTGTTCCTCGAGCGCGTCGATGGCCTTGTCGCCGTCGCGCACGCGCTCGGCCAGTTCCTCGTCGCGCGCCTCGAGCGAGGTCGCGGCCTCGAGGATCGCGATCTCGACCAGCCCGCCCATCTTCATGATGAGCGCCTGGATAGATTCGAGGTCGCGGTCGTAGGATTTGACGATATGCGGGTCTTTCATCACATCCGACATGAAAGGTCCTTTCTCAGCCGATGCGGCCGGTGATGTAGCTCTCGGTGCGGGGATCGCCCGGATTTGTGAAGATCTTCGCCGTCTCGCCATATTCGACCAGACTGCCGAGATGGAAAAACGCGGTGCGCTGGCTGACGCGCGCGGCCTGCTGCATCGAATGGGTCACGATCACCACCGAATATTGCGTGCGCAGCTCGTCGATCAGCTCCTCGACCTGGGCGGTGGCGATCGGGTCGAGCGCCGAGCAGGGCTCGTCCATCAGCAAAACCTCTGGTTCGGTCGCGACGGCGCGGGCGATGCAGAGCCGTTGCTGCTGGCCGCCCGAAAGCCCGGTGCCGGGTGCCTGCAGGCGGTCCTTGACCTCGTCCCAGATCGCCGCGCGCCGCAGCGAGCGCTCGACGATCTCGTCGAGATCGGCCTTGCTGCGGGCCAGCCCGTGGATGCGCGGCCCGTAGGCGACATTGTCATAGATCGACTTGGGAAACGGGTTCGGCTTCTGGAACACCATGCCGACCTTGGCGCGCAGCTGCACCGGATCGACGCGCGGATCGTAGATGTCCTCGCCGTCCAGACGGATGTCGCCCTCGACCCGGCAGATGTCGATGGTGTCGTTCATCCGGTTCAGGCAGCGCAGGAAGGTGGATTTGCCGCAGCCCGAGGGGCCGATGAAGGCGGTCACGGTCTTGTCCGCGATATCGATATCGACATCGCGGATGGCCTGGCTGTTGCCGTAATAGACCTGGCAGCCATGGGCCGCGATCTTGGTCTCTCCGGTCACCGTCGCCCGCGCAAGATCGGAATTGTCATACATGTCGGAGGTCCTTTCGCAGCCGATCACCACCGGCGCTCGAAGCGGCGGCGCAGCAGGATGGCGATGATGTTCATTGTCATCAGGAAAACGAGCAGCAGGATGATGCCGCCCCAGGCCCGTTCATAGAAGGCCGGATCGGCGCGCTTGGCCCATTCGTAGATCTGGGCCGGCATGGCCGAGTTCGGCGCCATGAAGCCCGAGGCGACGCCGTCGGGATAGTTCGAGGCGACAAAGCCCACCATCCCGATCAGCAGAAGCGGCGCGGTTTCGCCCAGCGCCTGGGCCAGCCCGAGGATGGTGCCGGTCAGGATGCCGGGCATCGCCAGCGGCAGCACATGGTGGAACACCGCCTGCATCTTCGAGGCCCCTACCCCCAGGGCCGCATCGCGGATCGAGGGCGGCACCGCCTTCAGCGCGGCGCGGGTCGAGATGATGATGGTCGGCAGCGTCATCAGCGACAGCACCAGCCCGCCGACCAGCGGCGCGGATTGCGGCAGATGCACGAACTGGATGAAGACCGCGAGCCCGAGGATCCCGAAGACGATCGAGGGCACGGCGGCGAGATTCGAGATATTCACCTCGATCAGGTCGGTGATGCGGTTCTGCGGCGCGAATTCCTCGAGATAGATCGAGGCCCCGACCCCGATCGGCAGCGCCAACGCCAGCACCACGATCATCATGTAGAACGACCCCAGCATGGCGACGCCGATCCCGGCCTGTTCCGGCCGCGCATCCGAGGCGTCGGGCCCGGTGATGAAGGCAAGGTTGAAGGCCTTGGTCGCGATGCCCGCCTCGCGCAGCTTGTCGATCAGATCCAGATGGGCCGCGTCGAGGTTCTTGTCGCGCTCGATCGAGGCGCGGCTGACGCGCCCCTTGAGATAGCCGTCGACCCGCGACGAGGCGAGGATGCGCACCGTCACGGTCTGGCCGATCAGGCTTGGATCGGCCAGCACCATGTCGCGCAGGGTCGAGCGTGCCCCGTCCGAGAACAGCTTGTCGAGCGGCGAGGAAAAGCCCTTGGTCTTGGCATCGGCCAGCGGCGTCTCGATGCCATGGGCCTCGATCTCGCGCAGCATCGCCTCGCGCAGCAGCGGCGAATAGGCGAAGGTCTTGACCGACTTGATATCGTCCAGATTGCGAGTGCCGGTCTTGTCCAGCACATCCTCGCGGAATTCGATCTGCAGCGTGTAGCCGGTCTGCTGGAAGGCGCCGATCCCGTTGGTGACGATGGCGTAAAGCAGCGCCGCGAGGAAGAAGAGCCCGATGCCGACCGCCACGATCCCGTAAAGCCGGAACCGGGTCTCGGCGGCGTTGCGGCGGCGGGTGCGGGCATCGGCCGTCAAAAGCGAGCCTGTGCGGGCGGGTGCGGCCGGAACCGGGCGCACATCCGAGACGGGGATGTCGGTCATTCGTACTGCTCCCGGTACTTGCGCACGATATAAAGGGCAAAGATGTTCAGCCCCAGCGTGATGACGAAAAGCGTCATCCCCAGCGCGAAGGCGACCAGCGCCTCGGGGCTTGCGAAATCGGCATCGCCGGTCAGCTGGCTGACGATCTTGGCGGTCACGGTCGTCATCGCATCGAAGGGGTTCATCGACAGCTTGGCCGCGGCCCCTGCCCCCAGCACCACGATCATGGTCTCGCCGATGGCCCGGCTCGCGGCCAGCAGGATCGCGCCCACGATGCCCGGCAGCGCTGCCGGAAGCACCACCTGCTTGACGGTCTCGGACCGGGTCGCGCCCAGCCCGAGCGAGCCGTCGCGCATCGATTGCGGCACCGCGTTGATGATGTCATCGGACAGCGAGCTGACGAAGGGGATCAGCATGATGCCCATCACCAGCCCCGCCGTAATCACCGCCGTTCCGGCCTGCATCAGCCCGATCCCGTCCTGGCCGAAGACCTTCAGCAGCAGCGGCCCGACCGTCAAGAGCGCGAACAGCCCGTAGACGATGGTGGGAATGCCCGCCAGCACCTCGAGCATGGGCTTGGCGACGGCGCGGACATGGGAGGAGGCGTATTCCGACAGGTAAAGTGCCGCGAAAAGCCCGATCGGCACCGACACCGCCAGCGCGATGACCGAGATGTAGAAGGTGCCCCACAGAAGCGGCAGGATGCCAAGCTCGGAGCCGCCGCCGAAGCTGGGGCTCCAGGTGGTGCCGAAGAAGAACTCCCGCGCGGGATAGAGCCGGAAGAAATCGATGGTGTTGAAGATCAGCGACAGCACGATGCCGATGGTGGTCAGGATGGCGACGGTCGCGGCGAAGATCAGGGCATAGCGGATGCCTGTCTCGACCGAATTGCGGGCGCGGAAGGTCGGCGTGGTGCGGATCAGCGACAGCGCGAAGCCGCCCATCGCCAGCGCCAGCACCGCCACTGTCATCGCGATCCGGCCCTCGCCCGACAGCGTGCGATAGCGCTGAGCGGCGTAAAGCTCGGGCGCGCCGACATTCGATCCCAGCGCCACGCCGACCGCGCCCAGCCGGTTGCGGATATCGGTAAAGCCGGCGCGGATGTCGCGCGCCTCGCGGCGGGTCATCTCGCCCTCGGCCACCGCCTTGTCGAGCCCCTCGGCCACCCGGCGCACATCGCTCATCACCAGACCGCGTGTCGTGCCCCCGGTGATGGCGGCCTCGGGCAGCAGCGCCGAAACCCGCGCATCGATGGCGACGGGCTGAACCAGCAGCCAGACCCCCAGCATCAGGAAGGCCGGAACCATGGTCACAAGCGCCACATTGGTGCCGTAATAGGCCGGCAGCGAATGCAGCAGGCGTATGTCGCCCCCCGCCCCGCCAAGCGCCCGGCGCCGTCCCAGCACGAAGCCGAGCGCGCCCAGGGCGAGCAGGATGAGGACGAGCCAGAAAACAGGCATGACCGCTCCGTCTTTGAAATGACAATCCCTCGAACCGGGGCGGGCAGCCGGTCCGCCGCCCGCCCCGAAGCCGAGGGCTTAGTTGCTCATGGTTTCTTCGTTGGCAACCTTCGCCTGGGTCGCGGCCAGCTCGGGGTCGGACACGAGCCCATAGGCCGCCAGCGGGCCGTCGGGGCCGGCCATCTCGTCAGAGACGAAGAATTCGGCGAATTCCTTCAGGCCGGGGATCACGCCGATATGGGCCTTCTTGATGTAGAAGTAGAGCGGGCGCGACACCGGGTAATCGCCCGAGGCGATGGTCTCGGTCGAGGGCGCGACACCCGACATGGTCGCCACTTTCAGCGTGTCGGTGTTGTTCTCGTAGAAGGCCAGTCCGAACACGCCGATGCCGTTCGGGTTGGAATCGATCCGGGCCAGCGTCTCGGTATAGTCGCCGTCGATATCGACCGAGCGGCCATCGGTGCGGACGGTCTTGCAGGCCTTCTCGGCGGCTTTCTCGTCCAGCCCCATGGCTTCCATCTCGGCCATCGCGCCGGTCTCTTCGCAGCCCTGGATCAGGACCTTTTCCTCGAACACTTCACGGGTGCCATGCTTGGTGCCGGGGATGAAGGCGGCGATGTCGACGGCGGGCAGCTCGGGATTGGCATCGGCCCAGGTCGCGTTCGGATTGGCGACCATCTTGCCGTCGACCGGCAGCTCGGCGGCCAGCGCGCGATAGATGTCGGCGGGCGTGAAGGCGGTGAAGGCGGGGCCGTTCAGCTGGCTCGCGAAGACGATGCCGTCATAGCCGATCCGGACCTCGATGATGTCCGAGACGCCATTGGCCTTGCAGGCCTCGACTTCCTTGTCCTTGATCGCGCGCGACGCGTTCGCGATGTCGATCGAGGTTTCGCCGACGCCTTCGCAGAAGCGTTTCAGGCCGGCCGAGGAGCCGCCCGATTCCACCACCGGGGTCGGAAAGTCGAAATTCTCGCCGAAGGCCTCGGCGACGATCGAGGCATAGGGCAGCACGGTCGAGGACCCGGCCACCTGCACATTGTCGCGCGCGGCGGCGGCGGTCGCGGAAACGGCGGCGATGGCCAGTGCCGAGGCGGTCAGTTTCGCAAGGGACATGGAAAGCTCCTGATTGGTTCTGGCCACCCGGTTTCCGGCGGCCTCGGGCGGGTCGTAATCCTGCGTCGCCAATCTTTTGTGACAAATGCGTAACGGTTTCATGACAAGCGCCCGGCCCGGCCGCGACATCTTGTGTCGATACGCAATTCTGCCGCCTCAGGTTGCTAAATCGTTGGAAGCGTCACCGAAAACGTGCTTCCCTTGCCGGGCGTGCTGTCGATGCGGAAACGGCCGCGATGCCGGTTGACGATATGCTTGACGATCGCAAGCCCCAGACCGGTGCCGCCCATCTCGCGCGAGCGGTGGTTGTCGACACGGTAGAACCGCTCGGTCAGGCGCGGGATATGCACCGGGTCGAAACCCTCGCCCTCGTCGATCACGTCGACCCTGAGGCCGGGGCCGCGAAAGGCCAGCTCGCGTTCCGAGCGGGTCATCTCCAGCCGCAGCACGCCGCCCGAGCCGCCATATTTGATGCCGTTCTCGATGAGGTTGTGAAACACCTGGGTCAGCTGGTCCTCGTCGCCCAGCACAGGCGCCTCCGCCTCGGCCCCGCTCAGCGTCAGCGCGACCCCGGCCTCCTCGGCAAGCGGGCGCAGGGTCTGCACCGCGCTGCGCAACAGCGCCGCCACATCGACCCGCGCCCCGGGCCGCATCCGTTCCTCGGCCTCGACCCGGCTGAGCGACAGAAGGTCGGCCACCAGCCGGTTCATGCGCTCGGCCTCGCGCGCCATGATGCCGAGAAACCGCTCGCGCGCCGCCTCGTCATCGCGCGCAGGCCCGCGCAGCGTCTCGATGAACCCCATCAGTGCGGTCAGCGGCGTCTTCAGTTCGTGACTGACATTGGCGACGAAATCGCGACGGATCTGCCCGGCCTGCTCGAGATCGGAAATGTCGGTAAAGCTGAGCACCACGCCGCCCGCAGCGACCCCGACGAGCGGGCTGGCGGTGACGTCATAGGTCGTGTCGCGGCCAAGCGCGCTGCGCGGATAGCGCGCCCGGCGGGGCTGACGCAGCCGCAGGGCCTCCTCGACGCAGTCGAGCAGCGCCGGATGGCGCAGGACGGTGATGTAATGCCGCCCGGCGCCGGCCGCCCCGAACAGCGCCTCGGCGGCGCCGTTCATGCCGCTGATCCGCTCGTCCGCCCCGATCAGCAGAACCGGAACCGGCACCCCGGCGATGATCGACAATCCGAGAGATTCGTTCACCTTTCACCCCATTGCAGCAATGACCCCGGTCGCCCCTGACGTGACGGCCAAACGCGACGGAACCGACCTTTAGGCAATTGCCAGATTGGACGGTCTCGCGCTATAGGCTGACAAGTGTGCATGGCGTAACAGACATGTTGACAGTTTGGTTAACCGAGTTTGTTCAGACATTGGGCCATCACGGCCAGTCGCCAAAGGGAGTGCGACTATGGGAAACACCAGCACAGACCGATCCGCGCAGATGGCCTCCGCGATCACCAGCACCGGAATGGTGCTTCTGATCGGATTCGATCAGCTCGAACAACCGCAACTGGGAATGCCTTTCGCCGGAGCGCGTTGCGAACATCTGCCCTATGCCCTGGTGCAGGCCGCGCTGTCGTCGATCCAATGCGTCGACATGATCGTCTCGCCGCTGCTGACCGACGAGTTCGACGCGATGGACCTGGCCCAGCAGCTTCAGCTCGGCGGCTATCGCGGGCTTTACGTCGTGGTGACCCCGGTTCTGCCCGATACCGAGATCATCCGGCGGGAAATCGCCGCGCATTGTCCGAAGCTGACGGTGCATATGATCCCGCGCGCGCGGCATTAGCAGGGCTTCCGCCGCGGTCGACAGGATCGGCGCAAGACGGCGCTGCCGCCCAGCGGCACCTTCGCGCTCACCCGGCCGTCAGACCGGTGCGGTAGCGCGCGGCATTCTCGCGATAGTGACGCGCGGACCGGCGCAGCCCTTCGATCGCATCGGCATCGAGCTGGCGCACGAATTTGGCAGGCGCGCCCATCACCAGGCTGTTATCGGGGATTTCCTTGCCCTCGGTCACCAGCGCCCCCGCGCCGATCAGACAGTTCCGCCCGATCCTGGCCCCGTTCAGCACCGTCGCGCCCATCCCGATCAGGGTATTCTCGCCAATGGTGCAGCCATGCAGCATCGCCTTGTGGCCGATGGTACAGCCCGCGCCGATGGTCAGCGGATAGCCCATATCGGTATGGCAGACGGTGTTTTCCTGGATATTGGTCCCCTCGCCCACCGTGATCGGCTCGTTGTCGCCGCGCAGCGTGGCGCCGAACCAGACCGAGGCGCCCGTCCCGAGGATCACCTTGCCGATCACATTGGCATCGGGCGCGATCCAGACATCGCCGTCCTCGGGCAGGGTCGGCGCAACTCCGTCAAGCGTGTAGAGGGTCATGGCAGGGCCTCGAATTCGGCCTGAAGCGCGCGCACATGCCCGGTCAGGCCGGGCTGTTGGCTGCGTCTCAGGCGGGTGGCGGTCAGGATGGTCTTGAGCTTCTCTTCGGTGGCGTCGAGATCGTCGTTCACCAGCACGAAATCGTAGCCGTCCCAGTGGCTGATCTCGTCCCAGCTTTTCTGCATCCGTCCGGCGATGGTCTCGGCTGTGTCCTGGCCTCGGTCGACCAGACGCCGGCGCAGCTCGGCGATCGAGGGCGGCAGCAGGAAGACCGACAGCGTGTTCGGGCCGAGCGCCGAGGCGCGGATCTGTTGCGCCCCCTGCCAGTCGATATCGAACAGCACGTCCTGCCCGGCCTCGATGGCGGCCCGCACCGGCGCCTCGGGCGAGCCGTAGAAATTGCCGAAGACATGGGCATGTTCCAGCATCGCGCCCCGCGCCACCTGGGCCTTGAAGGCAGGCTCGGTCAGGAAATGGTAATCCTTGCCGTCGATCTCGCCGGGCCGCGGCGCCCGGGTCGTGGCCGAGACCGAGAACGCGATTTCGGGGTCCCAGGCGCGCAGCCTGCGGGCCAGGGTCGATTTGCCCGCGCCCGAGGGCGAGGACAGGATGATCAGCAATCCGCGCCGTGCCGCCATCGGTTCTTACTCCACGTTCTGGACCTGTTCGCGCATCTGATCGATGGCCGCCTTGAGGTCAAGCCCGACCCGGGTCAGCCCGGCCGACTGGGCCTTGGAACAGACCGTGTTGGCCTCGCGGTTGAATTCCTGCATCAGGAAGTCGAGCCTGCGACCGACCGGCTCGCCGGAGGCCAGAAGCGCCCTGGCGGCGGCGACATGGGCGCGGAGCCGGTCGAGCTCTTCGGTGACATCGGCCTTGACCGCGATCAGCGCCAGTTCCTGCGCCACCCGGTCGGGATCGGCCCCCGCGGCCGCCTCCATCACCCGGGCGAGGCTCGCCCGCAGCGTTTCCCCGATCTGGTCGCGTCGGGCCTCGGCGGCCTCGGCTGCGCGGTCGGTCAGTGACGAAATTGTGGCGAGATGGTCGCAAAGCACCCGTTCCAGTGCCGCGCCCTCGCTGGCCCGCATTGTCATGAATTCGTCAAGAAGTGGGGTCAGATCGGCGCTCAGCGCGGCCAGGAGCGGGGCGGTCTCGGGCTCGGGCTCGGCGCTCTCGGCCAGCCCGCGCAAGGCGAGGATCTCGACCGCGCTCGACGGCGCAAGCGACAGCCCCTGACGGGCCGCCTCGGCCTCGACATGACCCAGCATCGCCAGCACCGAGCGCAGGGCCGCCGGGTCGATCTGCAGCCCGCCCCGCCCCGAATCGCGGGCCGAAATGCGCAGGTTCAGGGTCAGGCTGCCGCGCGTCACACGGCTCTGGACCGCCGCGCGCACCGCGGGTTCGAGCCCGGGCACCCAGTCCGGCAGGCGCAGACGGAGGTCGAGCCCCTTGCCGTTCACGCCGCGCAATTCCCATGTCCAGGCATGGGTTTCCGTCTGCCCGGACCGGGCGGCAAAGGCGGTCATCGACTGCAACATGGAGCCGTTAACCTTCGGTATAGAAAAGGCGCGAATACGTGGCCATTTTGTGGCAAATTCCTTTCAACGGGGATCGTCCCGCGATAGCACTTATGGCAGGGGGCGACAATGTCGCGGTCACGCTGCCCGCGGCGATACCGAGATGCAAGGAGACTGCCATGGCGGAGTCCGAGACCCATCCCCGCGCTGCGGTGATCGCATTGTCGGGATATCGAACCGGTGGCGCCCTGTCCGCCCTGGACGACATCGAACGCTACTGGACGCAGCTGCGCGACGATCAGGGCGGTCTGCCCAGCCGGACCCAGCTTGACCCGCGCGGCTTCTCCCGGGCGCTGTCGAACTGTTTCGTGGCCGAGGCGATGGCGCCGCGCCACCTGCGGCTGCGGCTGACCGGCCAGCACATGACCGATCTGATGGGCATGGACATGCGCGGCATGCCGCTTTCGGCGATGATCCTGCCGGAATCGCGCCCGGAGCTGGAAGACAAGATCGAGGCGCTCATGACCGGCGATGGCACAGCGCTCCGGCTGACGCTGATCTCGCCGCGCAGCTACAACCGGGCGGCGCTGTTCGCGGGCATGTTGCTGCTGCCCCTGGCGCGCGAGAACGGCACCCCCGCCAAGATCCTCGGTGCGCTGGCAACGGTCGGCACCGTCGGCTGGACGCCCCGGCGCTTCCAGATCCTTGGCGAGACCGCCAATCCCGCCCAGCGCCCTGCCCTTGCCGAGGGCGAGAGTGGCCGCCCGAAACTGACGGTCATCCAGGGCGGCGTCGAGGAACCCGAACCGGCCTGCTGAATTTTCCGAACTGTCCTGCGCGGGGCCCGGGCGACTGGGATCGCCCGTCCGGATCAAGACACCCACCCGCCAGGAAGGCGCGCGGGGTTTTTATTTTAAATCAGACAGATGCAGGCGTTATCTCATGCAATGCGGCAAGACTGGGGCAGCGGCGGCGCCAAGCCGCCCCTGCCCGTCAGGCCCGATCACATCGCCGCGGCAGCGGCCGCGGCGTCATTGCGCGCCGACAGTTCCTCGGCCACGAGGAAGGCCAGCTCCAGCGCCTGGCTGGCATTGAGCCGCGGGTCGCAGGCGGTGTGATAGCGCGAGGACAGATCCTCGTCGGTCACGGCGCGCACGCCGCCGGTGCATTCGGTCACGTCCTTACCGGTCATCTCGAAATGCACCCCGCCCGGGATCGAGCCCTCGGCCTTGTGCACGGCAAAGAACTCCTGCACCTCGCGCAGCACCGCATCGAAGGGCCGGGTCTTGAACCCGCTCGCCGATTTGATGGTGTTGCCATGCATCGGGTCGCAGACCCAGAGCACCTCGGCCCCCATCTCGCGCACCACGCGGATGAGCCGCGGCAGGTGATCGCCCACCTTGCCCGCGCCGAAGCGCGAGATCAGCGTCAGCCGTCCCGGCACATTGTCGGGGTTCAGCTTCCCGATCAGGACCTTGAGATCGTCCTCGACCATCGAGGGGCCGCATTTGAGCCCGATCGGGTTCATCACGCCGCGGCAGAACTCGACATGCGCGCCGTCGATCTGACGGGTGCGGTCGCCGATCCAGATCATATGGCCCGAGCCCGCGATCCAGTTGCCCGAGGTCGAGTCGATCCGCGTCAGGGCCTCTTCATATTCCAGAAGAAGCGCCTCATGCGAGGTGAAGAAATCGACCGACGAGAGCCCGTTCATGGTCTCGCCATTGACGCCCGCCGCGGTCATGAAGGCCAGCGTGTCGCTGATCCGGTTGGCCATGTCGCGGTATTTCTCGGCCTCGTCGCGCTCGAGAAAGCCCAGCGTCCAGGCATGCACCCGGTGGATATCGGCAAAGCCGCCCTTCGAGAAGGCGCGCAGCAGATTAAGCGAAGCCGCGGCCTGGGTATAGGCCTGCAGCATCCGCGACGGGTCGGGGATGCGCGCCTCGGGGGTGAAATCGAAGCCGTTGACGATGTCGCCGCGATAGCTGGGCAGTTCGGTCCCGTTCAGGGTCTCGGTCGCGGCCGAACGCGGCTTGGCGAACTGGCCCGCCATCCGGCCGACCTTGACCACCGGCACCTTGGCGCCCCAGGTCAGCACGATGGCCATCTGCAGAAGCACCTTGAAGGTGTCGCGGATGGTGTCGGCGGAAAATTCGGAAAAGCTCTCGGCACAGTCGCCGCCCTGCAGCAGGAAGGCCTTGCCCTGCGCCGCCTGTCCGAGTTTCGCCGTCAGGTTCCGGGCCTCGCCCGCGAAGACCAGAGGCGGATACTTGGCAAGCTGCGCCTCGACGGCGGCCAGTGCCGCCGGATCGGTGTAATCGGGCATCTGCACCCGCGGGCGCGCACGCCAATCCGATTTCTGCCAGGTCGTCATCGTCATGGTTCCATGCTCGTCATCAGTTCCGGCCTTATAGGTCGTCGGGGCGCATCCGGCTACCCGGAATTCGCCCTGTGCCCGGGCACGCCGCGATCCGCATGCAATCCGCGCGCGCCGGACGGTCGGTTCGGCAACGCTGCGCAACACCGCGCCGGGCCTTGATCCCGGCAGGCAAACCTGTATCGCTGATCGGACAAGACGCGCGGAGGGACCTTTGCCAGCAGCTCCCGAGAGATACGGCCCAAGCTTGGCGGCCGCTGCCGAAGGGCGGACGCAAGACCTCGTTTTCGTCCTGCTCGACCGCTTCACGATGATGAGCTTCGCGGGTGCCATCGAGCCCTTTCGCATCGCCAACCGGATGGCAGGCCGGACGCTCTACCGCTGGCGCCTGGCCGCAGAGGGCGGCGAAGAGGTGAGCTGCTCGAACGGCACGCGGGTCAGACCCGATATCGGCCTCGATCCGCTGGGGCGCGACGAGATGGTGATCGTCTGCGGCGGCCTCGACATCCAGGCGGCGACCACGCGGACGCTGGTTTCATGGCTCCGGCGCGAGGCGCGCAAGGGGCTTGCGATGGCCGGGATCTGCACCGCCGCGCATGCTCTTGCCAGGGCCGGGCTGCTCGACGGCCGGCGCGCGACGATCCACTGGGAGAACCAGGACGGCTTTCTCGAGGATTTCCACGAGATCGAGCTGACCCGCTCGGTCTTCGTGATCGACGGCAACCGGATGACGACGGCGGGCGGAACCGCCTCGATCGACCTCGCGCTCACGCTGATCGCCCGGACCCATGGCCAGGATCTGGCCAATGCGGTGGCCGACCAGCTGATCTATTCCTCGATCCGTACCGATCAGGACACCCAGCGGCTGTCGGTCCCGACCCGGATCGGGGTGCGCCACCCCAAGCTCAGCCAGGTCATCCAGGTGATGGAGAAGAACCTCGAGGACCCGATCTCGCCCGCGACGCTGGCGCGCGATGTCGGCATGTCGACGCGTCAGCTGGAACGGCTGTTCCGGCGCTATCTGAACCGCAGCCCCAAGCGCTATTACATGGAGCTGAGACTGTCGAAGGCGCGCAACCTTCTGATGCAGACCGACATGAGCGTCATCAACGTGGCGCTGGCCTGCGGCTTCGCCTCGCCCAGCCATTTCTCGAAATGCTACCGCGCGCATTACGACACCACGCCCTATCGCGAGCGTGGCAGCCGGAGCGGACGCGCCGAGGCCTGAGCGCCCGCCCCTGTTGTCCCTTCCCCGCCGCCTGCATGGCGCTGCGGCATTCCGCATCGGGACATGACCTGAACCCGAAGACACCCTTTCCTTTGCGAAAATTGCGAATTAACGTTTTGCGGGATTTCATTCCGAAAGGGAGTTGACAGGATGAAGAAGCTGCTTCTGGCCAGCGCGGCCACATTGGCCTGCGCGGGCGGCGCGAATGCCGAGGATATCAAGATCGGCGTTCTGCTGGGATTCACCGGGCCGATCGAATCCATGTCCGTCGCCATGGGCGCCGGGGCCGATCTGGCGATCAAGGAGGTCAATGACAGCGGCAGGCTTCTGAACGGCGAGACCGTGGTTGCGGTGCGCGGCGACTCGACCTGCATCGACAGCTCTGCAGCGACGGCCGCGGCCGAACGCATGATCACCTCGGACGGCGTCAAGGGGATCATGGGCGCGGCCTGTTCGGGCGTGACCGGTGCGGTGCTTCAGAACGTGGCGCGGCCCAACGGCATGGTGATGATCTCGCCCTCGGCGACCTCGCCGGCGCTGTCCGACATGGAGGATGACGGGCTGTTCTTCCGCACCGCGCCCTCCGATGCCCGTCAGGGCGAGGTCATGGCCAGCATCCTGAAGGATGACGGGATCGACTCGGTCGCGCTGACCTATACCAACAACGATTACGGCAAGGGCCTGGCCAACAGCTTCGAGACCGCCTTCACCGCCGCCGGCGGCACGGTGACGATCTCGACCGCGCATGAGGATGACAAGGGCGACTATTCCGCCGAAGTCGGCGCGCTGGCCGCCGCCGGGGGCGATCTGCTGCTGGTCGCGGGCTATGCCGACCGGGGCGGCGCGGGCATCGTGCGCTCGGCCCTCGATCTGGGCGCCTTCGACCGCTTCCACTTCCCCGACGGCATGGTCTCGGACGCCACCACCGAGAAATTCGGCGACGAGATCGACGGCTCGACCGGTCAGCTGCCTGGCAATGACAGGCCCGGCGCCGAGAAATACGCCGAGATCGTGGACGGGGCCTTCGATTCCACCGCGATTTTCTCGGGCGAAAGCTATGATGCGACGGCGCTGCTCCTGCTGGCGATGCAGGCGGCGGGCTCGACCGATCCGCAGGTCTACAAGGACAAGATCATGGACGTGGCCAACGCGCCCGGCGAAGAGATCTACCCGGGCGAGCTGGACAAGGCGCTTCGGATCCTCGCCGAGGGCGGTGAGATCGACTATGTCGGCGCCACCGCGCTGGAGTTCATCGGAGGCGGCGAGAGCCGGGGCAATTACCGCGTTGTCAAGGTCGAGGACGGCGAGTTCGTGGCGACCGGTTATCGCTAAGCGACATAAAATTGCGCATTTTTGCCCCTAAATGCGGCAAAGTGTCGGCCTGACGGAAGAAAAGGCGGCCCGGGGTTTTCCGGGCCGCTCCCATGATGTAGGCACGCGGCTCGTATCGGGAGGCTGGGCTTGATCCGGGTAGACAATCTTCACAGGCATTTCGGCGGGTTCCACGCCGTGGACGGCGCCTCGATCGAGATCGCCACTGGCTCCATCACCGGGCTCATCGGACCGAATGGCGCGGGCAAGTCGACATTGTTCAACGTCATTGCCGGCGTGCTGCCCCCGACCTCGGGGCGGGTGATCATGAATGGCGAGGATATCACCGGGCTGAAGCCGCATGAGTTGTTCCACAAGGGGCTGCTCCGGACCTTCCAGATCGCGCATGAATTCTCGTCGATGACGGTGCGCGAGAACCTGATGATGGTGCCTGCGGGGCAGTCGGGCGAAAGCCTGTGGTCGGCCTGCTTCCGCCGCGGCCGCATCTCCGATGAGGAACGCGCGCTGGCCCGCAAGGCCGACGAGGTGCTGGATTTCCTGACCATCTCGCATGTCGCCGACGAGAAGGCGGGCAATCTTTCGGGCGGACAGAAGAAGCTTCTGGAGCTTGGGCGTACGATGATGGTGGACGCCAAGATCGTGTTTCTCGACGAGGTGGGCGCGGGGGTGAACCGGACACTGCTGAACACCATCGGGGACGCCATCGTGCGGCTCAATCGCGAGCGCGGCTACACCTTCTGCGTGATCGAACATGACATGGATTTCATCGGCCGGCTTTGCGATCCGGTGATCGTGATGGCCGAGGGCAAGGTGCTGGCCCAGGGCAAGGCGGATGAGATCATGCAGAACGAGGCGGTGATCGAGGCCTATCTGGGCACCGGGCTGAAGAACAGGATCAAGGCGGCCCCCGCTTCCGGGGCCGGTATCTGAGAGCGGTGATATCTGAAACCAGTATCTCAAGCCGGCCGTCCGCGCCTCTGGCGGGCCTTGGCAGGGGGATTTGGACCAGGAAGAAGGACGAGAAGGCGCGCGGATGGAAGACCCATTCCTGATCGGAGACCGGATGACCGGCGGCTATGGCGGGGCCGATATCCTGCATGGCTGCACGGTGGCGGTCGAGAAGGGCGAGATCGCGGTGATCGTGGGCCCCAACGGCGCCGGCAAGTCCACCGCGATGAAGGCGGTCTTCGGGATGCTGGACCTTCGTTCGGGCGCGGTCCGGCTGAATGGCGAGGATATCACCCGGCTTAGCCCGCAGGCGCGGGTCGCCAAGGGCATGGCCTTCGTGCCGCAGACCAACAACATCTTCGCCTCGATGACGGTCGAAGAAAATCTCGAGATGGGCGCCTTCCTGCGCCGCGACGACATTTCGGCCACCATCGAGGAAGTCTATCAGCTTTTCCCGATCCTGCGCGAAAAGCGCCGTCAGGCCGCGGGCGAGCTGTCGGGCGGGCAGCGCCAGCAGGTCGCGGTGGGCCGCGCGCTGATGACCCGGCCCTCGGTCCTGATGCTGGACGAGCCCACGGCGGGCGTCAGCCCGATCGTGATGGATGAGCTGTTCGACCGGATCATCGAGGTCGCGCGCACCGGCATCTCGATCCTGATGGTGGAACAGAACGCGCGCCAGGCGCTGGAGATCGCCGACAAGGGCTATGTGCTGGTGCAGGGCCGCAACGCCTATACCGATACCGGGCGCGCCCTGCTCGACGATCCCGAGGTGCGGCGCACCTTCCTGGGAGGTTGAGCATGCGGCATGTCTTCATACTGGCGGGTCTTCTGGCCCTGTCGGCCGGGATGGCAGAGGCCCGGGATCTGCGGCTCGACTGCGTCGCCCGGCAGGTCTGCGTCAGCAATATCGAGCCGGGCCGCGCGAGCTGTCAGCAGACCGAATTGCGCTACGGGCTCGAGGTCGGGCGCAAGACCGGCGCCAAGGTGGTGATGACCCCCGAGGGCGACCAGGCCGGACGGTTCTACGAGTTCCGCCGCCTGCCCGGGCATGAGGGCATCCTGCTGCAGGCCAGCGGCGGCGCGCTCGAGGCGGGTCAGGGCGCGGGCGCGCTGACCGTGTTCGAGACGCTCGATTTCGTGCTGACCCGGCACAGCGCCCTGCGGCCGGAGCCCGAGGGCGACACGGTGCGGGCGATCGCGGTCGACATCTATGGCAGCTGTGCCGAGAGTGAATGAAACCGGTCGGGGCGCGCTCCGGGCTGCGCCGAGCCGTTCGAAGGAGAGACGCGATGACCGATGACGCAAGCATCGCCCGGCTGCGGCGCCCCGCATCCGATCCTTGCCGCCCGGAGGGCCGGTCTGCGCGCGCGGGCCGGGGCGCGACACGCCCTGTCTGTCCGGCCGGGCGGACGGTTGCCGCGACATATATCGGGACCTGCCAGTGATGGAATTTCTCAACGCCCTCGTGACCTTCGCAAATTTCGTTCTGGTTCCGGCCACGGCCTACGGGGCGCAGCTGGCGCTGGGCGCGCTTGGGGTCACGCTGATCTACGGCATCCTCCGCTTCTCGAATTTCGCCCATGGCGACACCATGGCCTTCGGGACGATGATGACCATTCTCGCAACCTGGGCACTGCAGGGCGCGGGCGTCTCCTTCGGGCCGCTGCCGACGGCGCTTCTGGCTCTGCCCGCAGGGATTGCCGCGACCGCGCTTCTGGTGCTGGGAACGGACCGGCTGGTCTATCGCTTCTACCGGGCGCAGCGTGCAAAGCCCGTGATCCTCGTGATCGTGTCGATGGGGGTCATGTTCATCCTCAACGGCGTGGTCCGGATCGTGATCGGGCCGGACGAACAGCGGTTTGCCGATGGCGAGCGCTTCATCGTCACCGCGCGCGAATTCAAGACCCTGACCGGGCTTGACGAGGGGCTGGCGATCCGCACCACGCAGGGGCTGACCATCGCGACCGCGGTGATCGTGGTGGCGCTGCTGTTCTGGTTCCTGAACCGCACCCGCACTGGCAAGTCGATGCGCGCCTTCTCCGACAATGAGGACCTGGCCTTGCTGTCAGGGATCAACCCCGAACGCGTGGTGGCCATCACCTGGATCATCGTCGCCGCGCTCGCGACCATCGCGGGCGTGCTGTACGGGCTCGACAAGTCGTTCAAGCCCTTCACCTATTTCCAGCTTCTGCTGCCGATCTTCGCGGCGGCCATCGTCGGCGGGCTCGGCAGCCCGGTCGGTGCCATCGCGGGCGGGTTTCTCATCGCCTTTTCCGAGGTCACGGTGACCTATGCCTGGAAGAAGGTGCTGACCTATATCCTGCCCGAGGACCTGGCGCCTGACGGGCTGGTCCAGCTTCTGAGCACCGATTACAAGTTCGCGGTCAGCTTCGTGATCCTGGTGATCGTGCTCCTGTTCCGCCCGACGGGGCTTTTCCGGGGGAAAACGGCATGACCAAGCGCGATATCGGGCTTTTCGCCCTGGTGGCTCTTCTGATCGCCGGAACCGGCATGCTGCAAAGCTGGAACGCGGCTCTCTACATCCTGAATTACGGCCTGATCTCGGCGGTCATGGCCCTGGGCGTGAATATGCAATGGGGCTATGCCGGGCTCTTCAATATCGGCGTCATGGGCTTCAGCGCGCTTGGCGGGCTGGCGGTGGTGATCGTCTCCATGGCGCCGGTCGGCGAGGCCTGGTCGGCCGGCGGCCCCCG
Source organism: Rhodovulum sp. HP10 (assembly GCF_047553435.1). Taxonomy (NCBI): domain Bacteria; kingdom Pseudomonadati; phylum Pseudomonadota; class Alphaproteobacteria; order Rhodobacterales; family Paracoccaceae; genus Rhodovulum; species Rhodovulum sp. HP10. The sequence continues at coordinate 38,214 of NZ_CP180201.1, read as the reverse complement.
CGTCCTGCTGGCGCTGGCGGTCGGGCTGGGGGTGATCCTCGGCGCGATCCAGATCTGGCGGCGTATCGGCCGCGGCACGCTGCGCGGACTGGCGATGGTGGTCTGGCTGGTCGCCGGGTTCTTCCTCTACCGCGCCGTCTTCGACCCGGCCGTATCGGCGATCGAGGCGATCGACCCGGCCGCCACCGGCTATCTCGGCGGGCTCGGATTGCCGGTGCTTCTGGCCTGGCCGGTCGGTGCGCTGTTTGCGGCGGGGGCGGCCTGGGTGATCGGCAAGACCGCGCTGGGGCTGCGGGCCGATTATCTGGCCATCGCCACGCTCGGGATCGCCGAGATCATCATCGCGGTCCTGAAGAACGAGGACTGGCTGAGCCGCGGCGTCAAGAACGTGAACGGCATTCCGCGCCCGGTGCCCTATGAGGTCGATCTTCAGGCCAATGCCGCCTTCGTCGCGAGGGCCGAAGCGCTGGGGCTCGATCCGACGACCGCCTCGACCATCTTCGTCAAGCTGCTTTATGCCGGGCTTTTCGCGGCGGTCCTGATCGCGCTGATCTGGCTGTGCGAGAAGGCGCTGAAATCGCCCTGGGGCCGGATGATGCGGGCGATCCGCGACAACGAGACCGCCGCCGCCGCCATGGGCAAGGATGTCACCCGTCGCCATCTTCAGGTCTTCGTCCTCGGCTCGGCGATCTGCGGGCTCGCGGGGGCGATGATGATCACCTATGACAGCCAGCTGACCCCGGGCTCGTTCCAGCCGCTGCGCTTCACCTTCCTGATCTGGGTGATGGTGATCGTCGGCGGCTCGGGCAACAACTGGGGCGCAGTGCTGGGCGGCTTCCTGATCTGGTTCCTCTGGGTCCAGGTCGAGCCCCTGAGCGCCTGGTTCATGGGCGCGATCACCTCTGGCATGGCCGATGGCTCTGCGCTGAAGACCCATCTTCTTGACAGTGTGGCGCATATGCGGCTGCTGACCATGGGCGTGGTGCTTCTGGTGGTGCTGCGGTTCAGCCCGCGCGGTCTGATCCCGGAACGCTAGGCCGAAAATCAACCGTTACAGGCGCAACCGGCTCCCTTGTGGCACGTCCGGTCGCGGCTGATGCAGCTGTCGCCGCAAGCCTTGCCCTTGCGGCAGACCCTGCAGCAGGCGGCCTGATGGATGGTTGCCTCAGGCGGCCTTCCGACCGAAAGCAGCCGCTCGACAGGCGATGGCGCGGCCGACAGCATCGGCCCCTGCCCCTGTACCTGGGGTTGCGCGACGGCGCTTCCTGCCCATAGGATAAGGCAAAGACCGCGAAGCGCCGGCCTTAGTTGTCTGATCATCCGACAGTCCTCCTTGTAAGAAATGTTCAATGCTTTTCGCCGCTGTCGGGCAAATATGTGACGCAAGTACGGCTTTGCGCAGAAAGCAACAAGCGGACCGGAACGCGCACGACGATCGCCACAGACCGTTCGAAAGGGGGAACGGCCGTGAAGACCGACATTCTGATCCTGGTTCCTGCCGCAGGGGCTCCGTCGCGGACACATGGCCGCGACAAGCTTCTGGAATGCGTTGGGGGCGAGGCGTTGTTGCGCCGTCAGGTGCGGGTGGCGGGCGCGAGCGGCGCAGAGGTGCTGGTGACCTTGCCCCGCCATGCGGCGGGGCCCCGGGCCGAACAGCTTGACGCCCTGCCCCATCTCAGGGTCGCCTATGTCGATCCGTCCGATGAGATGGCCGCCTCGCTCCGCGCGGGTGCTGCGGCGGCCGGGGCTGCGGGCGCGCGCGGGCTGATGCTGTTTCTGCCGGATCTGCCCGGGATCGAGACCGGCGATCTGCTCCGGATGATCGATGCCTTCGCCGAGGCGCCCGATCTCTGCCTGCGCGCCATGACCGAAGATGGCCGCCCAGGGCATCCGGTGCTGTTTCCGGCGCGGCTGTTTCCGGCCTTGGCCGCAGTCGCGGACGATACCGGCGGGCACGACCTGCTTGCTGCCGAGACCGTCCGCCCCGTCGTTCTAGAGGGCGCGCGCGCCGTTACCGATCTCGATACGCCCGAGGCCTGGGCGGTGTGGTGCGCGCAAACCGGTCTCTAGCTGTCCGCCCCCGGCAGAGGGATCTTGCGGCTCTGTTCCCATCATCCGGGGCCCTGCGGGCGTGCGGGCCTCAGCCGCCGAGATCTCGGCAGGGGGATGCCCAAGAGGATCATGGCCACCGCAGGGACGCCGCAGTTACGACCCCGTGCTTCATTCCAGAGCCAGGATCGGTGCCAAAGCCAGCGGGCACACGGCCCTGCCGGCGCGCCAGGGACAGGTGCGCTCCTTCAGATCTCTCCGGCGACCCGCATCTGTCTTGCATAGGCATAGAACAGGATCGCCATCGCCGCCGCGCCCGCGATCATCGCATCGCCGAAATAGCCCGCGACCTCGGTCAGGCCGGGTGTCTGGAAGACGATCAGCCAGACCGCCGCGACGGTCATTCCCAGCGCCGAGAAGCCCAGTACCCAGGGTGCCGCGCCGACCCTGAGAAACAGCAGAACCCCGCCGAGCAGCCCGCCCCAGACCGCGACCGCCCAGGCCCCGTCGACAAAGGCCGGAACCGAGGTGAAATAGGCGGCCTGGGTCTGGGTGAAAAGCTGCAGATAGGGGGCAACGCCATATTGCGTCATCACGTAATCGGCACATCCGGCAAGGTTCCAGAGGACTGCCAGGATCGCCACCGGCATCATGTGCCAGGCCTCGGTCTCGTCGGACATCTTCCTTCCTCTGTTTTCAGACGCGCGCGCGGTTGGATCGTGCCGCCTGGGGCTGATCCTGTCCAGCGGGTGCGACGTTATGCAAAAGCTGCGCGCCGGGCGCAAGACCCGGTCTTCGGCCATTCGCCTCCGGACGGGCGGTTCCTGCCCGTTCTCGGGGCGCGATTGCCTGCAAAGCGCGCAGCGGGCGCAAAGGCGCGGCGAAGCTCATCGCCGGTTCCGATCGCGTTCGGAAGGCCGGGGCGACGGGACCCGCGTCTGGTCTCGGGACGGCAATACCGGGATGAGGCAAGGACTGCGGCCCGGCCGCTCCGGTCCCGATCCGGTGCCGGACAGGTCTGGCGGGAGCGGCTGCCTTCGCGCCGCGAGAGGTCATTCGGAGGCGTAGACCTTGAGATTCGTCAGCGAGATCAACGGAACCTCCAGCGCCTGCATCGCGGAAAGCGATACCCGCGTTCCCGCTCCGGACGCCCCGCCGCTCGGGCGCAGTTCGACCTGCACGCTCTTGCCCGATACCGGATCGGCCAGCCGGCCCCTGCGGATCTCGTCGGTGAGCGGGGTCAGCGCCCAGAAACCGGGATCGGTCGGATCGCCGAGCGAGGCCGTGGTCACGCCGAGCTCGCGCTCGAAGCCCAGCACCGGGGCCGTGGCCTCTTCGAGCCCGGCAGGCGCGGTGGCGCCGGTCGCATCTTGGGCACCAGAGGCAAGCGCGCCCGGCTCGGGCGGAAGCGCTTCGATCACCGACAGAGGCGGTCCCGCGACGGCTTCGTCCGGCTGTTGCGACGACGCGGCGCCGCCGGAGAGCCCGCCCAGGCCGTTGCACCCGGCCAGCATGACGAAAAGGCCCGCCCCCGAAAGGCGCAGGACCGGACCCGTCCCCGGTTTGTCCCCGGCTCCGGCATCAAGCCCGGCCTCGGGTCCCGGCCGCTGGCCCCGGCCCCGGAAAAGGCCGGCTCTTCCGTCGTCCCGGAGGGCTGTTCCCGGCGCTCTTCCCCCGGCCCGGGGGCGCACGATCTCGCGCGGCATGGGCGGTCTCCCTGTTGGCAATGTCGCCTGCCAGCCTAACGGCTTCGAACCGGAGCCGAAAGGCGCTTGCCGCAGCTTCCCCCAGGCCTTAGGGTCTGCGACATGATGCTGCAGCCGCCCCTTGTCGACCCCTTCGCCCGCGCGATCACCTATCTCAGGGTCTCGGTCACCGACCGCTGCGACTTCCGCTGTGTCTATTGCATGGCCGAGAACATGACCTTCCTGCCAAAGCGCGAGCTGCTGACGCTGGAAGAGCTGGACCGGCTCTGTTCGGCCTTCATCGGGCTCGGGGTGAAGAAGCTTCGCATCACCGGCGGCGAGCCTCTGGTCCGGCGCGACATCCTCACCTTCTTCCGCGCCATGGGCCGCCATCTCGACAGCGGCGCGCTGGACGAGCTGACCGTGACCACCAACGGCTCGCAGCTCGAAAAACACGCCGCCGCGCTTCATGCCGCCGGGGTGCGCCGCGTGAATATCAGCCTCGACACGCTGAACGACGAGAAATTCGCCCGCGTCACCCGCTGGGGCCGGCTGGCCCAGGTGATGCGCGGGATCGATGCGGCGCAGGCGGCCGGGCTTCGGATCAAGATCAACACCGTCGCGCTGAAGGGGTTCAACGAGGACGAGCTGTTCGACCTGGTCGACTGGTGCGCCGCGCGCGACATGGACCTGACCTTCATCGAGGTCATGCCGATGGGCGATCTGGGCAATGATTACCGGGTCGGCCAGTACTGGTCCGTGCGCGGTGTGCGCACGCAGCTCGAGGAGCGCTTCACGGCCGTCGATCTGGCCGAGCGTACCGGCGGCCCCGCGCGCTATGTGCGGCTGGCCGAGACCGGCCAGAAGATCGGCTTCATCACCCCGCTGTCGCATAATTTCTGCGAAAGCTGCAACCGGGTGCGGCTGACCTGCACGGGCGAGCTGTACATGTGCCTCGGCCAGGAGGACCGCGCCGATCTGCGCGCGCCGCTGCGCGACCATCCCGACAGCGACGCACCGCTTCACGAGGCGATCCGCGCCGCCATCGCGGCCAAGCCCGAGGGCCATGACTTCGACTATTCGCGCCAGCGCGCCGACGGTCAGGTCAGCCGCCACATGAGCCATACCGGCGGCTGACCCCGGGGCTCTTGCGACGGTGCAGCGCAGGCCGCGGCCGGCTCGGAAATTTGTATGGAAATCAAACGGAAAACATCTTAGGCAGGGGTCGTTTCAACCGCAGCCACTGTTCTTGGCGCGTTTCACGATTTGCCGAAGTTACGACCGAATGACCAAGACCGCGCCGAGCTCCCCTGACGAAGACATCATCGCTCTCGACCCGAAGGACAGCATTGCCGAAGGCGGTGAGCGTTGGGTCTTCCTGCATCCCGACTACCCGCAGGTCCTGATCAAGGTTCTGAAGCCCCGCAAGACCGAGATGTTCGACCGCTGGTGGACCTTCGGCCATCTGTCGCAGCGTTTCCTGCCCGCTTCGCGCTACCGCTCGACCGCAAAGCAATATGACGAATACCGCCGTCTGGTGATGGAGAACATCTTCGATCCGGATTTCGAGCTGCCGGTCGCGCATCTTTACGGCTTCGTGAAGACGAGCCTCGGCTATGGCAGCCTGACCGAGCATATCACCGACGGAAGCGGCGGCACCGCGCTCAACCTGCAACAGCGGATCGAGGCCGGCACCTTCACCGAAGCAGACCGCAAGGGCCTGAACCGGTTTGTCGAGCGGCTTTACGACATCAGCATCTGCGCCGCCGATATGGGGCCTGCGAATTTCGTCTATGGTCATCGCGGCAGCGGCCGGCCCGGCAGCAATGGCGCCCCGCAATGGGTTCTGGTCGACGGGTTCGGCGACCGCTATGCCATCACCGCCCGCACCTATTCCCGCCGGATCCGGCTGCGCGGCATGGACAGCCGGTTCCGCAAGGGCAAGAAGGTCCGTGGCCTGCGCTGGTGCTCCGACGCGCGCCAGTTCGAATTCGAGGACGGCTACCGCCTGATCACCTGAGCGGGCGCGCCCTTGCGGCGCGCCCCTGCCCCCGGGATCAGCCCAGCACCGCCCTGACGGCCCTCGCCGTGACATCGACCACCCGGTCGGCCTCGTCCCGGGTCAGGCAGAGCGGCGGCGCGAAGCCGATGATGTCGCCCTGCGGCATCGCCCGGGCGATCACGCCCTCTTTCAGCATCGCAGCCACCACCGCGCCTGCGACCTTGCCCGCCGGGTCGTAGAAGCTGCGCGAGCCCTTGTCCTCGACCAGCTCGACCGCGCAAAGCATGCCCTCGCCGCGAATGTCGCCGACATGGGCGTGCTCGCTCAGCGCGGTCTTCATCGCAGTGACGAAATAGCCGCCCGTTTCGGCCGCGTTCTTCACCAGCCCCAGATCGTCGATGAGCCTGAGATTGGCGATGCCCGCCGCCGCCCCGATGGGATGCGCCGAATAGGTCCAGCCATGGCCGATGGGGCCGAATTCGTCGGTGCCCTCTTCCAGAACCTTCCACATCCGCTCCGACACGATGGACCCCGAGAGCGGTGCATAGGCCGAGGTCAGCCCCTTGGCGATGGTGATGAGATCGGGTTTCAGCCCGTATTTCGAGGACCCGAACATCTCGCCCAGACGGCCGAAGCCGGTGACGACCTCATCGACGATCAGCAGGATATCGTGCTTTTCAAGGATCGGCTGGATCGCGTCCCAATAGCCCGCGGGCGGCGGCACGATCCCGCCCGTGCCCAGCACCGGCTCGCCGATGAAGGCCGCGATGGTGTCGGCCCCTTCGCGCGCGATCAGCGCCTCGAGCTCGGCCGCGCAATGGGCCACGAAATCGGCCTCGGTCATGTCGAGATCGGGGCGGCGGTAGTAATAGGGCGCCTCGGTATGAAGGATCGGTGCCAGCGGCAGGTCGAACTTGTTGTGGAACCCCGCAAGCCCGGTCAGCGAGCCCGTCATCAGCCCCGAGCCGTGATAGCCCCGCCAGCGGCTGATGATCTTCTTCTTCGCGGGCCGGCCGCGCACGTTGTTGTAATACCAGACAAGCTTGATGTTGGTCTCGTTCGCGTCCGAGCCGCCAAGACCGAAATAGACCTTGGACATGTGATCGGGCGCGCGGTCCATGACCATCTTGGCCAGCGTGATCGAGGCTTCGGTGCCGTGCCCCACATAGGCATGGTAATAGGACAGCTGGCGCGCCTGTTCGGCGATGGCCTCGGCGATCTCGCTCCGCCCGTAGCCCACATTCACGCAATAAAGCCCGGCAAAGGCATCGAGCAGCCGGGTGCCCTCGCGATCCTCGATAAAGACGCCCTGCCCGCCCGAGATCACCCGCTCGGGCGCCTCGCCGCGGGCGAATTGCGCCAGATGGGTCGAGGGGTGGAAGAAGCTCTCCCGGTCCCACTGTTCCAGCATGTCGTTCTTCAGCATCCGCCGTGTCCTTTCTTCCGGCATCGCGCCCGGCCGCAAGACCGGGCCAGACGACTGGTCCAGACGGCGGGACATGATGCGTTTCGGTCCGGGGCATGGGCCCCCTGCCCCTCACACCTAGCCCGGAACGCCCGTTCTTCCCACCCCATCGCCCGGAAAGGCGGCAGCCGGGCGGGCAAGGCCGGGCCATCGGCATCCCGCCCCTGCCCGCCCCCTTGACGTGGCAGGGCGGCTTCTGTCTCATCGGCCGCATCGCCCCCTTTACCCCCTTTCCGTCCCGGTCCGCCCGGCGGCGGCCTGCCGCAAGGAGCCCTCTGCCCATGACCGAAGAAATCGTCCAGTTCGGCTATGCCGCCGAAGGCCGCGCGCCCTTCTCGCTGGCCGAATACGAACGGCGGCTTGGACTGGTGCGACGGGCGATGGAGGAAAAGGGCATCGACATCCTCTTTGTCGAGGACCCGTCGAACATGGCCTGGCTGACGGGCTATGACGGCTGGTCCTTCTATGTGCATCAAGGCGTGCTGGTCTTTCACGATGCCGACCCGATGTGGTGGGGCCGCCAGATGGACGCAAACGGTGCAGTGCGCACGGTCTGGATGGCGGGCGCCCATATCACGCATTATTCCGACGCCTATGTGCAATCGACCGAGCGCCACCCGATGCAGCATCTGGCGGGGCTTCTGCACGATCTGGGCTATGGCGCCCGGCGGATCGGGGTCGAGATGGAGAATTACTATTTCTCGGCCAAGGCCTATGTGACGCTGCGCGACGCCCTGCCCGAAGCGCATCTGGTCGATGCCACCGCGCTGGTGAACTGGCAGCGTACGGTCAAGTCCGACGAAGAGCTCGACTTCATGCGCCGTGCCGCCTCGATCTCTGAACGGATGATCGACGGGGTTCTGGACCGGATCGAGCCGGGCCTGCCCAAGAATGAGCTGGTGGCCGATCTCTACCGCGACGCGCTGGCGGGCAATGGCGACTGGGGCGATTATCCGGCAATCGTGCCGCTTCTGCCCTCGGGCAAGGATGCCTCGGCCTCGCATCTGACCTGGGACGGGCGGCCCTTCGAGAGCGGCGAGGCCACCTTCTTCGAGATCTCGGGCTGTTACCGCCGCTATCACGCGCCCTTCTGCCGGACGATCTTCCTGGGCGAACCGCCCGATTACATGCGCGCCGCCGAAGCCGCGCTGATCGAGGGGATCGAGGCCGGGCTCTGGGCCGCCAAGGCCGGCAACCGCGCCTGCGACATCGCCAATGCGCTGGCTGCGCCGCTGGAACGCGCGGGCATCCGGCGGGGCGCGCGCTGCGGCTATCCGGTCGGGCTCAGCTATCCGCCCGACTGGGGCGAGCGCACGATCTCGCTGCGCGAAGAGGACGACACCCTGCTGGAGGAAGGCATGACCTTCCATTTCATGCCCGGCCTCTGGATGGAGAACTGGGGGCTCGAGATCACGGAATCGATCCTGATCCGCGAGGAGGGCCCGGCCGAGACCCTGTGCAACCGCCCCCGCAAGCTCTATGTGAAACCATGATGACCCGGCTTGACGACACCTGCGCGATCCTCGCCGATCTGGTGGCCTTTCCCACCGTTTCGTCCGAGTCGAACCTCGAGATGATCGTCCATATCGCCGCGCTTCTGGGCGATCTGGGCGCGCGGGTCGATCTGTTTCACGACGCGACCGGGCACAAGGCGAACCTCTTCGCGACGCTGGGGCCGCGCAACACCGATGGCGGGATCGTGTTGTCGGGCCATACCGACGTGGTACCGGTCGCCGATCAGGACTGGTCGACCGACCCGTTTACGCTGCACGAGGCCGACGGGCGGCTTTACGGGCGCGGCACCTGCGACATGAAGGGGTTCATCGCCGCCTGCCTCGCCATGGCGCCGCTCTATGCCGGGCTCGAGCTCACCCGCCCGCTCCATTTCGCCTTCACCCATGACGAGGAGGTCGGTTGTCTCGGCGGGCAGGCGCTGGTGGCCGAGCTTTCGGCCCGCGGACTGCGTCCCGCCATCGCGCTGATCGGCGAGCCGACCGAGATGCGCATCGTCGAAGCCCACAAGGGCTGCTGCGAATACACCGTCGAATTCCACGGCCGCGAAGGCCATGGCTCGAACCCGGATGCGGGCGCGAACGCGGCCGAAGCCGCCGTGCGCTATGTCACCCGCCTGATGCGGCTGGCCGACGACCTCAAGGCCCGTGCGCCGGAGGACAGTCCGTTCGAGCCGCCCTGGACCACGGTCAATCTCGGGCGGATCTCGGGCGGGCATGTCCATAACGTGATCCCGGGCAAGGCCGAGGTCGCTTGGGAAATGCGCCCGGTGCGCTCGGACGATATCGCCTTCGTCAAGGAGGCGATGGCGCGCCATGTGGCCGAGCTTCTGCCCGACATGCAGGCTGTGGCACCCGAGGCCCGCATCCTGACCCATGTGATCGGCGAGGTGGTCGGGCTCGAGCCCCTGGCAGGGAACGCCGCGCGCAGGCTCCTGGCCGAGCTCACCGGACAGGAGCGCGCCGAGACGGTGCCGTTCTCGACCGAGGCCGGGCTGTTCCAGAGCCTCGGCTGCGCCGCCGCCGTCTGCGGCCCCGGCGCCATCGCGCAGGCCCACAAACCCGACGAATATGTCAGCCGCGACCAGCTGGCCCAATGCCTTACGATGCTGGAGGGGCTGGCCGGAGTGCTGACTGCCTGAGGCCGCATCTCGGCGCGCTCGGCCTGGCCCGGATCGCCCAGTTCCTACGCAGACTGCGTGGCACCGGCCGATCAGCGGCCATCAGGGCCTGCGGTTGATCTGTCGCAATACCCGCGCCGATCCTTCATCCAGTCCTGTCGCGTCGTGGTGCAATCGTCGCCGAGGCGCTGCCCGGACTGATCGATTTCCTTCTGGTTCAGGCTTCCGCGCAGCGGGGTACACGGCCTTAGAAGTCTTCTATGGGGTCAATGCGATGCATGGCACCGAGCCTGCCTCGCGATTCTGGGGTCAGGATGCATTTATTTCGGTCGCGCAGCATGCTTCACGGCTCCGAAAACGGAGCGGCGAGATGAGCGATCTCTTCTGGCTGACCGAGGCGCAGATGGCACGTGTGGCCCCTTTTTCCCGAAGTCTCATGGTAAGCCCCGGGGGGACGACAGGCGCGTGTTGGGTGGGATTATCATCATCAATCGCAATAGCTTACGTTGGCGGGATGCGCCGAGGGAGTATGGTCCGCATAAGACGCTTTACAGCCGGTGGAAGCGGTGGAGCGAGAAAGGCATCTTCGCCCGGATGATGGCAGGTCTGGCCGCTGAGCACGGCGAAGAGAAGACCGTGATGATCGCCGCGACATATCTAAAGGCCCATCGAACGGCGACCAGCATGGCCGCCCAAAAGGGGGGCGTGGTCGTCTGATCGGTCGAACCAAAGGCGGCATGAACGCCAAGCTGCACGCCATCTGCGACAGTCAGGGACGACCGATCGACCTGTTCGTCACCGCCGGACAGGTGAGCGATTACATCGGCGCGCGCGCATTGCTCAGCGGCCAGCCAAACGTCGAATGGCGGCTCGGGAATCTCGGCTACGATGCCGACTGGTTCGGAGAAGCTTTGCAGGACAAGGGCATACGCGCCTGCATCCCCGGCCGGAAACAACGGAAGACGCCCGCCAAATACGATAAGCGACGCTACAAGCGGCGCAACCGGATCGAGATCATGTTCGGCAGGCTCAAGGATTGCAGGCGCGTCGCGACCCGCTATGACCGATGCCCAAAGGTGTTCCTATCAGCCATCGCTCTCGCGGCGGTCGTCATCTATTGGTTATGAATCCTGCCCCTAACACCGGCCTGATCGCTTGGCAGGCCGAGCAAAGACCGCCCCGGAGTTTTATCTCGACTTAGAAATGGTGCGGGTGGTCTGCAACGTATCATGCTGGTTTCAAGTGAACTTTCTAACTTCTGGGTAATATGTGGGGCCGAGCGGAATATCTGTTCCACAATTTCCTCAGCCCGCAATGACTTGCAGTCCCGCCAAAATGTCCTGTCATGATTCGCTGCTACCAGGCACTCGCGGCCGAGAGCGGTCGGCCTGTTCCTGTCGCAGAGGTGGCATTAATTGCGTCCCCGGCATGGAGGGAATACCCGCGTTGGCCGCTTCATCGTGTCCGCATATGTAGCTGCGCATCGGGGAGTAGCGTTCGCCAGAGATGGCGGGGCAAGTCAACATACTCGCGGCATATCCGCGTGGCGTGTCCGGTTCGAAAGGACTTCGCAAGACCGTGGCGAGACGACTCTGCTGGCGGGGTCGGTGCATCGCCCGGATCAGCCCCGAGGACCTCTCATGTCACCGATCTCCATCGGCGTACTTGCCGTCTCCATGTCGCTCGATGCGTTCATCGCCTCCGTTGGCAAGGGCGCAGCTGGCCCCAGGCCAAGCCTTGGAAAGACCTTGCGGACAGGGCTCATCTTCGGAGTGATCGAGGCGCTGACGCCTTTGATCGGATGGGCTGCCGGGGTCGCCGCTTCGCAATATGTGTCTGCAGTCGATCACTGGATCGCGTTCGCTCTTCTTGCCGGGGTCGGACTGCACATGGCGCTGCATGCCGACAACGGCCCCGAGGGAAAGGCTTCCTCCAGCTCGCTCTGGAGTACGATTGCCACCGCGGTCGGAACCTCCATCGACGCGATGGCGGTTGGTGTCTCGCTGGCGTTTCTGCAGGTTAACATCCTCATGATTGCGCTCGCGGTTGGTATCACCACGATGCTGATGAGCTCGACCGGGCTGCTGTTGGGCCGGTTCATCGGACAGCGGATCGGGCGCATCGCCGAGAAGATTGGCGGCGTGGCTTTGATCGGCCTCGGAGCGTTGATCCTGTGGGAGCATCTATCGGCTGCATAGCCCGGGAGCAGTTGCCTGCCTGAAGTCTTCTCAGCTGAGAACTCCGAGCCTCTAAAACTGAACCGTCAGGTGAAGCGAGGAAGGAAAACGTCTCTGCCCTGCCGATAGCCGACGTTCGATGCCCCAAGCCCGATCCGGTAGCGGATCACGGAAGCGGCCGTTCATCCCCGCTGCGGCATGCCCTGGAGCCGCTAAAGCCCGGAGAGCGGGACTTTGCTGCCGTTGAACGAATGGCAGCATTCCGAATTCCTCGATGTGGCCCTTCTCGCGCATCGCCTGAAACGCGCGGAACTGGTCGAGCGGATGCAGCGGCGCGCGCTGAACGTTCTCGGCGAGGCTGTCTTCCTCGGCGAGCCCGTCGGTTCGGACGATGCAAGGCAGTCGGTTCGGACGATGCAAGGCACAAGTGCTGTCTTGTTCATGCGCCTCGAGCTGACGAGCAGTTCCAGCGCCCGGAACCGCCGCCCGCTGGCGGGAATCGTGTACATGCCGGTCTTGGCGCCATTGTCGTCCAGCATGGGCCGCACGGTGATGGAGCTGAGCAGCGTCCGCTGCGCGATGTCCTCGGCCAGTTCCTCGATTGACACGCCCGCCTTGACGTAGCGCAGGTTCGACTGGCTGAGCATCAGCTTGTTGAAGGGGATGTCGCGCGAGGCGCTGAGGGTGATCCTCTGTTGCTTGGTCATCGGGATATCTCCGCGACGGGTCAGCCGGGAGCCTCTCTCCCGACCTCCAAACCCGTCAGGGAAAACCCGGCCCACCTCTTGCTCTGGGAAACCAGGGCACCGACCTTTCGCCATCCGCTATGCGGATCGTTGCCTTCAGATCGCAGATCTTACCGTTTGCTCGCGATCGTGAAAACTCCAACAAATGCGAAGCCGGGGACGATGTTATTGACATTTGATGTGGCGGTCACGCACTCTATGTGAAGCCACCCATTTGATGTTACAGAAACCGAGAAAGTTGTTTAATGAACGAAAACTCTGAGATAAATCGACTATTCTTTTCAACAGCATCACAGTGGAAGATTTATCCTACTCCCGGAAAAATGGACAAGCTCTTCTACCCAACAGCCGCCTTAGAGAGAGCAATTCTTCAGCGTTTCGGGTTACTCATTGGGCGCAAGGGAACAGGAAAAACCGCATTTGCGCAACACCTTATTGACAAGTCCCCCAGTGCTACCCGCCTAATAAATTTTGGAAAGTTCCCATTTTCCGACATGAAACAAAACAGAGAAGAGGGGATCATTGATAACTTTTCGTTTGTGAACACTTGGAAGACAATCATTTTGAACGCGTTTATCGAGTTTCTCGCAGAGGCTGAGGGCTTTGATCCATTATATGAAAGGAAACTAAAGAAGCTCCTAAAGATTGATCCAAATTTGGCATTGGAGCCCGCCGCTCGAAGATGGAACAATCTTGAATTCTCTCTCTCAGCATTGGGTGTCGAAGGCGCTGTATCAGGGAGACGAGAAAATTATTCCGAATTGAGTTTGAGCGAGAAAGTTGAGTGCTTGGAGGAGATTGTTGCACGAGCAACGCAACGAAATATTGAATTTACCCTGATTTTTGATGAGCTCGACTTGGGCTTTTCGTTTTTGGGGACAGAGTTTTCTAACTCAGACTACCCTTCAATACTCAGTAGCCTTCTGCGGGCGTCTTATGAGATTAACGGGAGATATTCCGAAGGACCTGTTAGACTACATACTCTGGTTTTGATCCGGGACGATATTTTTGACGTCCTTGTAGACCCTGACAAGAACAAATGGCTTGACGATGCGGCGAAGCTGGAATGGACTCGGACCGAACTTAAGAAAATGGTTGAGCATTTGCTATCTAGCTCAACGGGACGCAGCTGTGATTTTGAAGCGCTCTTCGATCGATCAATCCGCCAGTCGAAAATGGTTGTTGGCAAAGGCGGCAAGTCACATGTACGGCTGTCCGAATACTTCTTTGAGTGCACCCAGCGACGACCCAGAGATGTGATTATGTTCTTACGTGAAATTTCTTCTATTGCGTTGCAAGAAAAGAAGCCCACTATTGATGCGTTTATTATTCCCGAATCTGAGCGAAAATACTCTGAACGACTTAAGCAAGAGCTCGTCGATGAAATCCATTCAGTCCTGCCCGAGATTTCCGAAATTTTTGATGCTATTTCTTATTCAGGCAGAGTCAGGTTCAAAAAAGAGGAGCTTATGTCATTGGTGGGACGGGCGGTCGGAACCATCCAAAAATCAGATTCTCAATTGTTGAAGATATTGGCGATCCTCTATTACTTTTCAGTTATAGGTGTAGTCGGCAATGCAAATATCATTTATAAATGTGAGCGGCCAGGATCAAGGTTCATTGGGCAAAATAACCTGGAACTTCATCCAGGTCTACGAATGGCCATAAATTTCAACCACTAGATAAGATTCGGATTTCGTTCAAAGATGCGGGTTATTTCAGAAACTTGATATATACGGGTTCGAAGCAAAACTTGGTAGTCTAGGTGTTTGATCCCAGGGTTTGATGGTGCGATCCATTCGTTGGAATAGAAGGAAGCACTATGGGACAAGTTCGTCATGGCTACGCCACGACCACGCACGCTGTCAGAGCAGCAATACAGCGATCGCAAGCTTCGAACGCGGAGCTAAGCCGAGAACTGGGAATCAATCCGAAGACGGTCGCAAAGTGGCGCAAGCGGCAGCCGGTCGAGGATCGGAAGACCGGTCCGAAGGAGCCGCGCTCAACCGTCTTGAGCGAAGACGAGGAAGCGGTCGTGGTCGCCTTTCGCCGGTACACACTGCTGCCGTTGGACGACTGCCTCTATGCCTTGCAGCCGACTATTCCGCACCTCACGCGGTCCTCCTTGCATCGCTGTCTGCAGCGGCATGGCATCTCACGGCTGCCGGACATGGACGGCGACAAGCCCAAGAGACAGAAGTTCAAGCGCTACCCGATCGGCCCTCGCCAGCGGGTCTCGAACCGATGGCGACCACGCAGGCTCGATCCACATCGACATCGCCGAGCTGCGGACAGCCGAAGGCAAGCTCTATCTCTTCGTGGCCATTGACCGAACCAGCAAATTCGCCATTGCGTAGCTGGTCGAGAAAGCGGACAGGAAGACGGCCTGGGAGTTTCTGGTGCTTCTTCTCGACGCTGTCCCCTACCGGATCCACACGATCCTGACCGAAAACGGCATCCAGTTCGCCGAACAGCCGCGAAACCGGAACACCATCATCTCTCGGCCTATGCGGTTCGACATGATCTGCGAGGCGAACGGGATAGAGCATCGGCTCACAAAGCCGAACCATCCGTGGACCAATGGCCAAGTCGAGAGGATGAACCGGACGATCAAGGACGCGACCGTCAAAAGGTACCACTACGACAGCCACGGACAGCTACAAAGCCATCTCGCTGACTTCCTCGATGCCTACGACTTCGCCCGACGCCTCAAGACACTCAGCGGCCTCACACCATACGAGTATGTCTGCAAAAACTGGACTTCCGAGCCAGATCGATTCATCCTCGATCCGATCCACCAGATGCCGGGACTGAACACCTAGATCGCCAGGTTTTCCACGCCTTTCGATGGGGTGCGATCGATATTGGCGAACATGCCTCCACCCTTATTTGGTTACGAAAAGCTGCCCAACGTATCGCGCTCCATCCGCTTCACCTCTCGCCACACCGAAGCGCTGAATATTCTCATTATCTCTGCGTCGGTCTTCTCCGCTAAGTTTCGGTAGCGTTGAGGTGCAAGAAGCTCAAGGTGTGTCAACATTTCTTCGCGCGTGTACGTGCCGAAATTCGGATAATAATTGCTTTCCCGGTGATTGAACTTCGCTTGGTGATAAGCCTTTAGCAAACGCTTAAGTTGAGACGCGGCCTGTCCGCCAAGCCGCGCAATCACTGCTGACCTGATCTGCGCGTCCATTTTGGCAAGCAGGTTGAGATCATTGATCTGAGAAAAGTAAAAAATCCAGCCGACGTTCACTCCGGAAATTTTGCAGCCTGTGATCCTAAGGTTGACTCGCCACATGGCTCTTTGCCACTCGGCCGGATTGGTGCCGTAGATGATCTCCATGATGCTGGACATTAGATTTTTCTCAGTGGCCGTTCGAACTGATATTTTCTGACGGCTGATTTCGTATCCCAAATATGAAACGCTGGAATTTGCCTCCGTGATCTGAGATTTTCCCGTTCCGAGCGGGTGGCAGGTTAGCTTTTTCTTTGACCTCAAGGTTTTAATGATATCCGCCGCCATCAATTGTGCTTCGCCTTCTGAAGCGATGCACAATATGTCATCCACGTAACGATGATATTTTAGGCCCAGTTCCTGCTCGTACTGAGCATCCACGCTCTTGAGGTAAATCGAGGACAGCATGTTCGAGATGCTCAAGCCTTGAGGTATGCCGAGATCATTTGATGCATTCTCGGCAACCGTAGTTCCGGTGGGGGTTTTGAGCGCCGCCGAAATCAAGGTGAGGGGTGGGGCTGTACGAATCTTTGTACGCAGATTTCGCATCAAGATGTCGTGGAAAACTGAATCATAGAAAGACTGGATGTCGAGTTTGATAAAGCAGTCATCATCGCGCATAGTTTCTACCGAATGTAAAACAGAGCTGATCACCGGGTGAGCGTGCTGTGGTCTGCAATCGGGAAACATTGAAGTCAGAAAATTGTTTAGAGCTCGAAGCGTAACCCTATCTCGCAAGGTCGGTATCGAAACTTGCCTTGGAGGGCTGAAAGAATTTTTCAGTATGAGCTTCTGACGGTATGGAGAAAATCTATACACGCCAGACAGGGCGCGATGCCTTATGAGATCCACTTCTCGATCGCGGGAAGCCAAAAACTTTTCGTAGCTGGTTCCATCCACACCTCGCGCAACGCCCTCCCTCAAATGGAGATCAATGACCTCGTTTAGATCGCGCTCTGAAAAATGGCGAGCAAAAGCTTCTGCCGAACTAAAGGACAACCTCAAGGTGTTACGACTCCATTGAAGTCAATTCCGTAAAATACGACAACAAAGGGAAGAGCCGCAAAGGCTACAAGAAAAAGCCGGGCTGTAAGCCAAGATATTGCGTAGCTAAGGCGTCGCCAGCATCCCAACTGCACTGCCTCACCGTTAGGTAATTTTAGGCTCTGCTCAGCTTGGAAAATGTTGCCGACCGCGAGGCGCATGTAGTCGCCGGTAGTATGGTTCGGATAGTGGCCCAACACTTCTATATAAGCCTCTTCCTGTTTTTGGGTTGTCTGTTCGCCGTTGGCTCGAAGCTTCTGCAGTGCGAGATAGCACGACCGATGGTTAGCGGCAGTTTCTCCGAATTTGAAGCCGAAGATCAACAGAGATAGGCAAAGTGTTGTAATTGAGGCGAAGCTTAAAATACTATCACTGAGGCGCACGTTTTGAGCACCCCCAACCACAGAAATGCAGATCGAAGAAAGCGCGAATAATGCGAGAACAATGTGAAAGTACAGCTCTAAAAAGCGGCTTCGCTTCTCTGCATTCATGTGACACCGCTCAGTGGTCCAGATGCGGTCATGAAGCTGCTTAAGGTTATCTTGTTCTGTCATGGGGTAATGGTGTGCGGACGTATTTTTTCATGGTTCTTGATCCTCTCACGAGGATGGGCGCTTTATTTCCAACGCCAGGCTTACGCCTGTTACTTACAAAGGCCGCCGAAGCAACCGAGCACGCGGCTCACGCCCGCACTTGCTTAATTTAGGCTGTGGCATCGCTTTTTGCAACTTAACCTTGAGCCACCAACGTTGGGTCTGCGGATCACCAACCTTGGTGGCTCAAGTCGGTGCTGACGTAGGCGTCAACGTCAGCCATCGGTCTAAACAAGCAATCCCCGGGCAGTCGCCTGGGATGTCATAAGGGTAGAATTTTAACATCGCCCCTCAAGTCATTGACTTCATGAATGAACGTTGCCCCCGGAGGCGGAGTCGAGCCACCTACTCGAGGATTTGCAATCTCCAAGGCAGCAAATCGAGTGGGGCGCCCTGTCTCGTATAGCTGATTTTCAGCTTCCCAAACTAGGTTTCGCATTCGAAGCGAACGGCAGCTCCCGCCCAAGCTACGAGACCCGGCCGACTCGGCATTGAGAATCGGTGGAGTTTGCTTTGGGGAAGCTCGGCCGACGCCTCGGAACGGGGCCGAACGTCCGGTCTCCGCCCATCACGCCCCACACAGCCGCCCGGTCAGCGCGACCAGCTCCCGCTCCTCCGCAGCTGAATGCACAAGCCCGTAACTCGCGGCGATCCGGCGGAACCGCAGGACATACTGACAGCGGAAGCTCGGATCCGGCGGCAACCAGTCCAGTGGCCCGCGCGCGCCTTTCGAGCGGTCCGTCGACGCGCTGACGGGCAGCAGGTTGACCGGATCGCGGGCGCCCCCAAGATCCGGTTGAACGCCGACCGGGCCGGGGGAACTCATACGAGCCCCACCCTGACCTCGCAATTGGCGATGATCAACTCCCGGGCCGCAGTCGCGCCGCTCTTCGAGACCGAGTAAGTCAGCCGCACCTCCTCGATCCGGAAGGCGCCGAACAGCGCGCGAATCTCGGGCCGGTCGTTGATCGACAGCACGAAGGCGCCCTTGATCCGGCCCAGGCGGTCGGCCAGCTCGGCGAACTGGTCGCGGTCGAAGAGCCCCTTGCCGTAATCGTCCTCGCCGCCCCAATAGGGCGGATCGAGATAGAACAGCGCCTGCGGTCCGTCATAGCGGGCCAGCACCTCCTGCCAGGGCAGGTTCTCGAAGATCACGCCATCGAGCCGGTCATGGGCGGCGTCCAGCAGCGGGCCGAGCTTGGCCAGGCTGAACCGGGCGCTCTGATCGGGCGCGACCCCGAAGACCCCGCCGAGCTGGCCGCCGAAGGCCAGCCGCTGCAGATAGAGGAAGCGCGCGGCGCGTTCCAGATCGGTCAGCGTGGCCGGATCGCAGGCGCGGAGCCGCTCGAACTCGCGGCGCGAGGTGATCTGGAACCGCATCACCTCCATCAGCTGCGGATAATGGCGCTGCAACACGCGGAAGAGATTGGTGATCTCGCCGTTCAGATCGTTCGCGACCTCGAGACGCGGGCGCCAGCTCCGGCGCAGGAAGACCCCGCCCATGCCGAGGAAGGGCTCGACATAGGTGCGGTGCGGGATCGCCTCGATCCGCTCGATGATCCGCCGGTGCAGGGCGCGCTTGCCGCCCATCCAGGGGGCGACGGGGGTGGCGGGGACGGTTTTTCGCATTTCGTTCATGTCAGGAACCTGTTCTAGGTCCGCCCGCTCTCGCGAGAGCCGGGCGACAGATTCCCTCGTGGGTGTCGGCGCAGCGTCTGTTGACGCAGGCTGCGTGGTGAGGCGGTGTTGGCGCACCGCCTTGCCCCCGCCCGGAAGCGGGGGAACTCTGATCCATGAGGCAAATGGGGAGGCGGCTCGAAGCGGCGCCTCAGGCAAGGGGGCGACCCCCACTGGAGCCAGGTCCAGCAGGGGTCTGATGATTTGATTTCAGTTCTTTGATAAGTTTAGTGGGCTCTTGCCTGTCCAATTCTGTGGATAGGAACAAACTGCTAACAGTTAGTTGAGTTATCCGCCATACACTCTCCTTATGATTGTGTTTTTCGTTAACGCCGCCCCCTGACCGCCTCCCTGACCCTTCGCGCGATCTCGCCGGGCGAGGGGGCGATCCATCCGATCAGGGCGAGGAGGACGATCCAGGGTGGGATGACGTTGACGATGACCGTCTCGACTCGCTCGGCGCGGAGGCGGTTTTCGGACTGCTCCTGGCGGATCTCGCGGGCGCGCGGCCGCACGATGCTGGGGGCATTCTCGACCTTCTGGCCCTGGACGTTCTCGGCCCCGGCCTGGACATTGGCGGCCACGTTGGTCCCGAGCGGGACCGGCAGCCCGCCGCAGCCTGCCAGCAGCAGCACGAGGAGGAGCGCCCTCATGCGCCGTCCCAGCGGAACGGGGCATCGGCCGACACGCCGTCGAGCCCCTCATGGCAGAGCTGGCGGGCCTTGTTGCGGCGGATCAGAAGGCCGCGCACGCCCTTGCCGCCTGCAAAGCGCCAGCGCGGAAGCTCATTGCAGGCGCCGCGCAGGTCGCCCGCATTCAGCTTGCGGATCAGGGTCGAGCGCGCGGCCGCGCCGAGGCCCACGTTATAGGCCCAGTCGAGGATCGCGACATAGCTCCGGTCGGGGATGCGGGCCTCGACGGGATCCGCGATCAGCCGGTCGAGCCCGGCCTCGAACCCGGCGAGCCGCCCGGCGAACATGGCCCGGCACTCGGCGGGCGTGTAGCTGTCGCCGAGCGCCACATCGCGGGTCTCGCCGAAGCAGACGGTCGGCACGCCCACGATGTCGAGATAGGCCTCTGTCTTCAGGCCCTCATTGCCGCCGATGAAGCTGAGCGCGAGGGCAGTCGCGGCCGCGCCGCGTTTCAGGATCCTGCGCATGGGCTCACTCCATCCTCTGGGCGATCAGCCGGGCGGCGAAAGCGGCCGCGGTGACCAGCGCCGAGAGCCCGGCAAAGAGCCCGCGCGGGATCCCCAGCGCATCGGGCGAGGCCAGCGAGAGCCCGGCCTCGAGCCCTGACAGCAGGCCCGCGAGCAGGATGAGACGGATAGACCAGGCACGCCGGATCAGCGCGCGCCAGTGGGGCACGAGGTGCATTGGGGGCTCCTTTCGGGGGAATGGCTCAGCGCGGAACGCGCTGCAGGACGGTCTTGATGTCGGCGCGAAGCTCGCGGAGCAGCGCGTTGGTCTCCGCGCGGTCGCGCTGGCGAGCGGCGAGATCCTCGGCGCGCTGCCGCTGCCAGCGGGCCTCGAGGGCGCGGATCTCCTCGGCCAGCCGGGCGGTCTCGCGCTCGAGCGCGGCGGTATTGGTGCGGGCGCGCGCCTCGAGCCGGACCGACCAGACGGCCAGTCCGAGCAGCGAGAGCATCACCCCCCACCAGTCCCGGATCTGCGTGGTCAGCTCCTGCATGGGGCCTCCGCCGGATGGGAACAGGGCGGATGGGAACAGCGCGCGGCGGTCATCTGATATCGTCGCCGATCACGAAGCTCTCGGTCGGCCCCGAGAAGATCTCGGCCGTACCGGCCGCGAAGGATCCCCTTCTGTTCCGGCCGAGGCGGAGTTGCAGGCCGGTCGGACGGCCGGCCAGGGCGATGCTGCCCGAGACCGACGAGACCGCGTGGCCCCAGCTCGCGGTGGAGCTGCCGTGGAAGACCATCATGGTCCGGCGCCACGTGGCCTCGATATCGTCGAAGCCGATATGGACCTGCCCCTGCATCGAGGCGCCGTTGGCCCAGGAATGATAGGCGATCTCGGTCCAGGCGCTCCAGGAGCTGCCGCCATCGACGCTCAGCCGGATCTGCAACCCTTCGCCCATCCCGAGCCGGTTCGGGTTCATCGTGAAGCGGATCACGGCGCAGGTGGCATCGGTCAGATCCATGATCCCGGTGGGCGCCGAGGTGTCGCTCAGGTGATAGCTGTAGACGCGCGGGCGGATCTGCGGCGGGGCGAAGGCCTGGACCGCAGCCCTGAGAACCGCCCCCGACAGCGCGCCGAACTCGGTGCCAGTCGGGTCGGTGGCCTGGACCTCGGTCAGCTCCCGGACCCCGGCCGGGATGAAGCTGCCGGAGGCGAAGCTGCCGAGCGTGATCCAGCCGTTATTGGGGATATTGCGCATCTTCAGGGCGCGCTCGGCGGTATCGACCCAGAGCATGCCGGCCGCGGTCTCGGCGGGCGGGGTCGCGCCCGCATTGCCGCTCTGGATCGCGGAAAGCGCGCCCTGCAGCATGGCGAAGGCCTGGGCCTTGGTATGGGTGTTGTCGAGCAGATAGCTGCCTTGGCTCATGTCATCCTCATGCGGCCTGGAGGGCGGTCACGGTCAGGCCCGTGATGCCGATGGTGTAATCGGGGCTCTCGACGCTCAGGATCGCGCGGAAGCGGAAGGCGCGGGCCGGGAAGTCGGCGGCATCGAAGCTCTGCCAGGGGCCCCAGGCGGGATCGGCCGCCGGATCGTCATCGGTGAGCGAGACCTGCAGGTCGACATCGCCATAGGCATCGGTCGAACCCTGCCAGAGCCGCGCGTCGGGCGGCGTCCACATCGCCGTGCCGGAGGGTCGCCAGAACAGATCCTCGGCCTCCGAGATCAGGAGCTCGATATCGGTGATCAGCCGCACCGGCTGGACCGCGCCCAGATCGATCCGGCCCGCGAAGGCATAGCTTGCGCTGGTCTCTCCCGGTGCCATCGCCAGCACGCCCCCCGCCGCGCGGCAGCCCTCGGCCGCCCCCGCGAAGTCCGGGGCCTCGGCCAGGGTGGCGACGGTCGTGGTCGGGATGATCGAGGCGGCACGGATCGCGATCCCCGAGACCGGACCGGGCGTGCCCATCGCGTCATGGGGGCGGGCGAGATAGGTGCCGGTCTTGAGCGGCAGGGTCGCCTCGGTGACGCCGCCCGAGACCGCCTTGCCGATGCCGGTCGAGCTCTGCCAGGTCGCGCCCGAGAGCGCGCCCGCATGGCGGAACTCGATCCGGCCGCCCTGGCGCACGTCGAGCGAGGGATGCCGGTCCCAGCGCAGCATGGCGACGGCACCACCCGAGGCCTGCACCGAGAGCCCGGTGATCGCGCCCGGCGGGGCGTTCTCGCCCTGCACCGCCGTCGCGCCCGCCCAGGCCCAGTCCGACCAGATGCCGCGCGCATTCCGGCCCCGCGCGCCGAAGGCATAGGGGCCCGGCGCGACATCGTCGATCATGTCCTCGGGGCTGTCGGTCAGCGGCCGCAGCGTGGGCTCTGGGGCCGAGACCGGACGCCAGGCGAACTGCCAGGCGTCAATGAAGGGATTGTCGGTGGTGGCCGCCAGCCGCACCCGCGTCTTGATCCCGCCGCCGCCGCGGGTCTCGTACAATTCCTCGGTCATGGTCGGCGCGCTCACCACCGGTTTTGCGGTCGGCGAGGGCAGCGTCGGCACACCGCCCGCGGGCTTCGGCGTTTCCTCGGAGCTGCGCCAGTCGAAGATGGCGGGGCCGGTCTCGAGGCAGCTCAGCCGCACCTCGACGCCCTCGGGGCCGATCCGTACCGCGCGGCCGGTGACCTCGAAGGTCTTGGCCTCCCAGCCCCGGCGCGGCAGGGTCACGCGGATAGTGTCGCCGAGCCGCACGCCCCAGGCGGCGAGCGAACAGGGCAGGATCACCTGGCGTTGCCGCCGCCCCTTCAAAAGCGCGAGCTTCATCAGCCGCTGGCCGCGCGCATGCCCGGTCTCGCCCGGCAGCTCGCCCAGATCGCGCACCAGCCGCTCGCCATGATCGGCGGCGCGGTAGGTCTCGGAGGCCAGCACCGGCAGGTCGGTGACGACATGCTCGGCCGTGGCATCGGCGAACTGCGCCTTGACGGTGTTGAACTGCGCCTCGAAGGGGCGCCGCGCATTCACCTTGATCCCGCCCACCAGCATGTCCTCGGTGATCGTCAGGCCCGGCTCTTCCCAGGCGCCGCCGCCGACCGTCAGGCGGCCGCGCTCGCAGGCCCACCAGCCGCCCCAGGCGGTGGAGAGATCGTTCAGGTTCTCGCGCGGGGCCGCGTCGGTATCGAGCACGCCGTTGAAGGCATAGCGATCCTCGGTCGCGCCCGAGGCCAGAGGCACCTGCTCCTCGCAGATATTGGCCAGTGCCACGATGGCGGTCGCGTCGAGATCCTCCTCGCGCCAGCCGATGCCGCCCGCGAGCTCGGGCGTCAGCGCGTAATCCCTGAGGCAGAGCGCCGGGTTGGTGGAATAGCGCCGCCCCCGGAACCAGAGCGCGACCGTGTCCGCGCTCATGTCGATCTCGACATAGATCGTGCCGCGCCGACCGGCGACGGTCGAGACCGGCAGGGTGGCCCGGGCCAGCTCCGGCGCGGAGACCTTGCCCGATCCGGTGCGGAAGACGAGATCCCCGCCAGTCACGCCAAGATACGATCCATGGACCGAGTCGCCCTGTTCCCAGATCACGCCCTCGGGGGTGTCCGGGAAGGTGACATCGAAGGCTGCGAAGAGATCGTCGAACCCTCGCATTTTCTCATATTCGAGGGTTTCGCCATCGATTGCGGTCAGATCCGGGCTTAGCCCGGCCTCGGGCTCAAGCCCGCCGGGATAGCGGCGCCCGAAGTAGAAGCGTGCGGCGATGGCCCCGCCATTCCAGGGCGCGGAGGACTCGCCCAGCGGGTATCTGCCGCCCGCAGTCCTGCCGATTGCCCCGACATCATGGCCCGCCCAGACCGGAATGGGGCGCGCGGCCCGGGCGGAGGCGAGCGCCGAGCTGGTCCATTCGCGCGGGTCGAAGACGCGCTTGCCGCGGGCGCGGACCCGGATCTGGGGCGCGCCGCCGGGGAAGAGATCGCGGTCGTAATCGGCCTCGAAGTAAAGATAGGCCACGCCACGGCCGCGATGGGCCTCGGTCCATTCGCTGGCGGCCGCGACATAGCGGGCCTCGGCCGCCTGATCCGCGCCGCCATCATGGACGCGAAGCCGGACGCGGCCCCGGTAATCGCTCTCGACCTGGCCCCAATGGTACGGATCGCCCGTGCCTTCGGCCGCGTCGCGGCGGTATTGCGCCTCGGTCCAGACCAGCGTCTCGCCCAGCCAGATCTCGACCGCGCCATCGATCTCGTGGCAGGCGAGCGGCATGACCGAGTGATAGCGCCGGTGCGGCTTGCCCCCGGCCTCGGTGGTCGAGCGGGCGACGATCGTGCCGCCGAGGGTGCGCTCGCCATAGAGGATCAGCCCCGCGGTCACCGGCTGGATCTTGTTCAGCGTGATCTCGTCGCGGGTCTTGGCCTTCGGCGTCTTCGTCAGCGCCATCTGCACGCCCGAGAGCACGAAGGCCAGCGCCGCCTGGCCCATGATGGCGGTCGCGGTCAGCCCCGCGATCCAGCCGCCCGCCGCCGTGGCCAGGGCCGCGGCGACCGGGGGCATGGCCTGCGCGGGAGCGGCCGGCAGGGCCAGCGCGACGATCAGCAGCGCGGGAAGGATCAGCCGATACGCCATGCCGCCTCCGCGTCGAGCACCGGGCGGCGGACGAGGCCATGCCCGGCCAGATGCAGCGCATGGCGGCCGGTGACGACGCCCATGGCGCCCGGCAGCGCGCCCGCGGCATCGCCCATCACCCAGTCGCCGCGGCGCGCCATCGCGACCGGCAGCCGCTCCAGATGCGCGTCGATCAGATCGGCGATGGAGGCAAAGCCCAGCGAGACCAGACCCTTCGCGGCCTGCATCTCGCTGGCATAGGCGGGCAGATCCGGGATCGGATCGCGGCCCGTCATCGCGCGCGCGCTCGCCCGGCAGAGGCCGAGGCAATCGGCCTGCCCCCAGACGAAGGTCCGGCCCTCCCAGGCGCCGAGCTCGGCCGAGAGCCGCCGTTCCCAGAGCGGCAGCCGTGTCATCACTTGCCCCATATGTCCTCCCGGTTCTGGATGGCCTGGACGAGGTCGAAGAGGCGGTCGCCGGGAAAGCGGCGCTGCTGATCCTCGGGCAGGTAGTAGAACGGGCGCTTGCGGCCCAGATCCATGGCGCGTTCCTCGCAGGCGAGCGTCGCGGTCGCGGCTTCGGGGCCGTCATCGCTGTCGAGCGTGTCGGCCAGCCCGTCCCAGAGCACATCGGCCGTCTCGATCTGCCCCTCGGGACCGAACAGCGCGAGCAGGACCGTCACCCGGCGGCGCTGGAACTCCTCGAGCTCGGCCAGCGCGACCACCTCGGGATCGAGCCCCGAAAGCGTGAGCGTCAGCCCCGGCATCTCGCCGCCCGAGGTCTCCTGCGTCTCGCCGATCTGCAGCATCTGCCCGGCCGCGCCGAGATAGGTGACACCCTCCCACTCGACCTCGCCATGGCCGGTGAACATGTTCAGCTCGCCGCTGTCGAACCGGCAGCGCACCAGCAGCCCGAGGATCCGGTCTCCGCCTGCGTCCATCAGAGCGCCTCCATGATCTGCAATGTTCTTGTCCGGACCCGGGCCTGGCTGACGGAGAACCCGGTTTCGGAACCGGCCAGCGCCCAGCTGCCGTAAGGCGCGCGCATCGCCACCGCAGCGCCCGGGGCGACGGGGCGGCGCAGCCGGGGCCAGAGGGTGACGCCCTGCCGGAAGGCCGCCGTGGGGGCCTCAGTCGCGGTCACGATATGCAGATGCCCGCCGAGGGTCAGGTAATCGCCCGGCAGCGCCCGGTCGCCCGCGACGGCCAGTTGCAGAACCAGCTCTTGCGCCCGGGTATTGGCCGCGACCGCGACGACAGGATCGGCCGAGATCGTCCCGTGCGGGCCGTCATGGTCCATCGCCGCCATGTCGAGCTCGAAGGTGCCCGCGGGACCGTTGAGGCTGGCGATCCAGGCCGAGATCGCCGCGCTCTCGCGGGAATCGAATGCGGCCAGCACCAGTTCGGCCGCCCACATGCCGCCCATGAAGTCATAGGCGGTCTGGGCAAAGCTGTAGGGCGACTGCACGCGGATCGAGGAGGTGATCTGGCGCAAGGTCAGCGAGGCCACGCGCACCGCGTCGGGCGGAAACGCCATCACAGACCCTCCCGACGCCTGCGGGCATAGACCTTCTCGGCCTGCTCCTGCGACACCTGCCGCACCACTGCCGCGATCTGTTCCGGGCTGGCATTGGAGCCCTGCACGCTGACATGGATGTCGCCCATCCGCACCGACCCGCCGCCGACACTGGCGACCCCGAGCTTGCCATTGCCAAGCCGCGTCAGCGGCAGGATCGCCTCGGGACCGGCCTCGCCCATGAGCCCGGTCGAGCCACCACGCATCGGAAAGAAGGTCGGCCGGTCGACCACGCCGCCCGCGGCAAAGGCCCGGACCCGGCCGCCCTCGAAGATATTGCCGAGCGCGCTTTTTGTGGTGCCGCCACTCGCACCCGCACCCGCGCCCCCGAACATCCCCGAGAACAGTCCGTCGAACAGCGAGCCCAGAGCGCTGGAAACCGGCGAGAGCGCCCGGTCGAGCAGATCGTCGAGCATCCGGTCGGCGAGCGCCGAGATCGCGTCACCCGCATCCGCAGCCCCCTTCGCCACATCCTTGAAGAAGGTCTTGAAGCTGTCGCTGGCCGTCTTCGCCGTATCGGCCAGTTGCCCGGTTGCCTGAGCCACGTCACTGGTGCCGCCATCCCCGTCCTCGGCCGCCTCGCCGATCCGGGCGAGGCTGGTGGCGGTGTTGCCCGCCTCCTCGGACACCCCGGCCAGCGTCTCCTTCAGGGCCTTCATCGAGGCCAGCGGCGTGCGGATCATCGCATCGGCAATGCCATTGGCCTCAAGCTTCAGCCTTTTGGCCTCCTCGCCCGCCGCCGCCGCGGCCTCCTTCGCCGCCTTCAGCCCATCGGCCGCGCCGTCCGCCGCCGCCTTCATGGCTTTCGCCCCGGGAATGTAGTCAGGCAGATCGGCAAACTTGCCGAGGAAGTCGGTCCACTTCTCCTGCAGATAGACCATCACCTCGCCCCAGGTCGCCTTCATCCGGGCGCCGAGCTCGTCCATCCTGAGCCGCATCAGCTCGGGCCCCATCACGATCCGCTCCCAGACCTCGGCCGCGACGTCCTTCATCAGATCCAGCGCCCCGCCGAAGCCGCCCGCCGCCGTCACCAGCCGCCCGAACCAGAGCACCAGCTCGCCCGCGCCGACCACCAGCGCGCCGATCCCGGTGCGCATCAGGGCCGCCCGGGTCAGCAGGAGCTTTGCGTTGAGCGCCGCCGCCGCCAGCGCCGCCCCTCCGAGGCTCACCGCAAGCCGCCCCCCGATCAGCGTCGCCGCCGTGCCGGCATAGGCCGCGACCCGGTCGAGATTCGACAGCACCAGATCGAGCGCGGTCGCGAGCGGCCCGCCCTTGCGCCAGAGATCGGCAAAGCCCGTCGCCAGCCGCTCGATGCCGGGGGCCGCGGCTGCAGCCAGCTTGTTGCCAAGCCCGGTCGCCACCAGCCCCAGCCGCGAGACCGCGTCATTGGCCGTCTCGATATTCTCGGCATCGATCTCGGAGACCACGACGCCGAAGTCTTCCACATCGCGCGCAGCCTGGCGCAGCGTGGCCGGATCCATGCGCCCCATGGCAATCGAGCCCTCCTCGCCGAAGAGCTGGCCCGCCACCGCCGCCCGCTGCGCCGCGGGCACGAAGTCGGCAATCGCCGCGTTGATGGTCGCGATCCGTTCATCGAGGGGCAGCTTCTGCAGCTCGGCCGCGGTGAGGTTCAGCTGCCCGAGCGCCTTGACGGCCGGGCCGGTCCCGGCGGCGGCCTGGCTGAGGCGCCGCGTCAGATCCTTGGTCGCCTGCTCGACCGTGCCCATGGCGACGCCCGAGAGATCGCCCGCGCGCGAGAGCACCTGCACCGATTTGACGGTGGTGCCGAGCGATTGCGCGAGCTTGGCCTGGGCATCGATTGCGCCCATGGCCTGCCGGGTCATCAGGCTGAGCGCGCCGGTCGCGGCGGTGACCGCGCCCGCGAGCCCGATCTTCACATTGCGCGAGAACTGCTTCGAGCGGTCATCGGCCGATTTGAGCCCCGACCGGAACTCGGCCGAATCGAGCCCGAGATTGACGCGCAGCGCGCCGATCACCGCCTTCAGGGCCATGGGTCACCTCTTCGTCTGTTCTTGCTGCTGGAAGCGCGCATGCATCACGCGGGCGCGCAGGATCATCGCCGCCGCCGCGCGTTTGGGATCGGGCGGCAGGAGGAACTCTTCGGCCCGGGGGAAGTCGGGCGTCCGGGTAAGTGCCGCGACATGCCAGGCCAGCCAGCGGTCGCGGTGCTGGCCGACCTTCGCCCGGGCCGCGGCGCCCGCCATCTGGGCGCGGTAGAGCCCCGGGGTCAGGGACCAGAAGGCGGCCGGATCGAACCCGGCCGCGCAGTAGTCTTTCAGAAGATCGAGCCAGCCCGCCGGGCTCAGGCCATGTCCGGCCCCTTTCCCGGGTCCGGCTTTCCCGGCGCGGGATCGTCCTCCGCCGCCAAAAAGCCGCAGGCCGCGATCACCCGGCCCAGCACCGGGCCGAGCCCGGCGCCCAGATCTTCGGCCACCTCGCCCGCCTGGCGCAGCGTCGTGCCGGGGCGGTGATCGCGCATCGCGGCCCAGAGGATGAGCCGCATGGTCCGGACCGAGCCCGCCTTCAGCGCGGCCATGATCTCGGCCAGCGTCTGCCCCGCCTCCTCTTCCAGCTCGGCAATGGCATTGAAGCTCAGGATCAGCCGGAGCTGTTCGCCGCAAGCCTCGACATCGATCTCGCCCTTCATCGGATTGGCCATGGATCAGCCCTCCGGCCCGGTGATGGACAGGCTGCCGGTGACCCGGAAGGCCGCGGTGATCTCCTGGAACTCGCCCACGGTGGCGGGGGGCACATAGGATTTTAGCCAGCCCTCGAAGGTCCAGACCGTGCCGCCCGGGAAGGTCACCCGGATCTGGCGCACATTGCCGCTGGCCTTCAGCCCGATCAGCAGAGTGTCGGTGGCCGAGCCTTCGACCCAGTTCATGGTGACCGAGCATTCGCCGGGATCGAGCAGCCCCGGGCGGAACTCCTTGGTCCGGTTCGGCGACTTCATATGGGTCGCCTCATGTTCGTCGCGCTGCTGGTCGGGCAGCGACACCGACTTGACCTCGGCCAGCTCCAGGAAGGTCGTGGCGGCGGCGTCCTCGGCCACTTCCACGCCATAGCCCCAGGCGATATCCGCCTCGCTCATCTCTCGTTCTCCTCGTTGTGAAGCCTGTGATGGATGATCAGGTCGGCCAGGATCCTGTGGATCCCGCTGCCGTCCCGGTCGGTGTCGAGCCCGTCGCGGAGCGCCTCGACGAAGATGCCCCTGAAGTCGGTGCCGCCATGGGGGCCGCGGATCCGGTCGAGCCGGGCGGTCAGCGCCGCCTCGACCTCGCCCGCCCCGGCCAGCGTCGTGGCCAGGATGTCGGCCTGGATCCGGGTCCGGCGCAGCGTGGTGACGCCCTTCATGTGATAGTCGCGCGTCGCGCCGACCCGCATCAGCACCACGGCCGGGAGCCCCTCGCCCGGGGCGCGGCGGCCCCAGGTGATGCGGGCGCCGAGCAGATCGGCGAGGGCCGGATCGCTCAGAAGCAGGTCGGTCAGATCGGCCTTGAGGCTCATCGGCCGCCCCCCTGCCCGCGCTTCTTCGCCAGCCGTTTGGCGCGGCGAGCGACGGTCTTCTCGATCTCGCGCCCGAGCCCCTTGGCGATATCGTCCAGCACCGCCTCGCGGGTCGCGTCCCAGGCCGGGCGCATGAAGGGCTGGGCGGGCATGGTGCCGGTCGAGCCGCCGCTTTCCAGATGCCGCTCGACGGTGCCGAACTCGACCAGATGGGCATGGGGCAGCGCCGCGGCGCCGCCGAAGATCTCGACCGCCGCCTTGTCGTCGCGCACGAGGCGGCGGTGATCGCGGCGCTGCTTCGGGTCGAGCCGGGTCGAGACCGCGAGGCTCTCGGCCAGATCGCCGCTGGCGCGCGGCGCCAGGTCGCGGGCGCGCTCGACGAATATCCCGAGCGCGGCCTTGCCGACCCGGCGCAGCACGCCCCGGCCGGTCGATTTGGGCAGGTGTTCCACCATCATCTTTTCCAGGTCGGCCAGGCCCTCGACCGAGACGGGTTGCTTGCTCATGCCTCCTCCTTCCGGCCGTTGCTGACGGCCGAGACGTCGACCCAGCGGCCGCGCGCGGCGACCCCGGTGATGTTCCAGATCATTCCCTCGTCCCGGAGCCGGTCGGCCCCGGTCAGGCTGCGGGTCAGGACCGAGCGGCGCAGGGTGAAGCGCGCGGCGCGCACCGCGCCGATCTGGCCCGCCGCCGCGCGTTCGGTCTCGGCCAGATCCGCGCGCGCGGCCCAGAGCGTGGCAATTTCCGCCCAGGCGCCCGTGGGTTCGTTCAGCGCGTTGCGGCCCTGCCCCTGGCGCTCGAAGGTGATGCGGCGGTCGAGACGCAGGCTCATTGGCGGCACCGGGTCATCGGCGGCCAGGTCATCGGCGGCACCAGATCCCGGGGCGCCGATAGCGCATCTGCCGGATCAGGGCGCGCGCGCCGAAGGCAATGCGGGGGGTTTCCACCGTCTCGATGGCGATCCCCGCATCGAGCCAGTCCCGCGCGATCAGGATCACCGCCTGGGCCAGCGTCGGCGGGACGATGTCCGGCCCCACGGAAAGCGTGATGGAGAGGGGCGCGCCATCCGGCACGCCCGCGAAGGCCCCGTCCGAGACCAGGATCTGCGGTTCGCTATCGGCAAAGAGAAGCCGGGCGGCCCCGGCATCGAGGACGGTATCGCCCGCCGCGTCCGACCAGGTCACGCCCAGCAACTCGCGGGCGGGTGCGACGGGCACCCACCAGCGCCGCCCCTGCCCGGCCGCGGTCTCGAAGCGGACCCGGCGCGGGGTCAGCGGGCGGCGCGTGGCGGTCTCGACCGCCGATTGCGCCGCCGCCAGACAGGCCTCGATCCGGGAATTGTCCGCATCGCCCTCCCAATGCGAGGCGCGTTTATACGCCTCGACACTGACACCGAGCGGCGGGTTCTCGTCCAGGATCATGCCGTCGCCGCATCCTTGTCCGCGGCTTTGTCAGCGGCCTTGCCCTGCTTCGGCGGCGCGCCCGTCCGGGCCTTCGCCTCGGCCGCCGCCAGGGCAGCCTCGCGCTCGGCCAGCGCCGCCTCGCGCGTGGCCAGATCGGCGGCTTTCGCCTCCAGCCCGACCGGATCGGCCGCCGCGGCGAGCTGGGCCTCGGCCGCCCGGTCGAAGACCGTCGCCACCGGGTCCTCGCCCCGGGTGAGCCTGGCGGCCAGCGTGGGCGCAAACCCCGCCACCTCGCCACGGTTGTAACGCCCATGGGCGCGGCGGAACTTGAGGATCACCTTGGTCATGGTCTTGTCCTTCTGCTGAGTGATCAGAGCGACCAGCCGGTCGCGGTGAAGCCCGCGATGGCCTCATCATGGCTGGGCGCGAGATCGTGTTCGGATACCGCGCGCATCAGCGTGAGATCGCGCTGGAAGGCCGAGATCGTCTCGCCATTGGCATCGACGAAGGCGGCCTCGGTCGAGGCGGCGATGGCGATCTGCATCGCGTCCCCGATCACCACCTCGTCGAAATCGGCGAAGGTGATCTCGGTGCCGTCGCCCTCCGCGCCCAGATTGTCGGGCACCTGCGAGGTGGTGCGGATCGGGTAGCCCTTCAGCGTCCCGCTGGCATCGATCGAGGGGAAGACCGGGTTGCCGCGATCATCGCGCAGGCTCGCGAGCCAGTTCTTGGCCGAAGCGCGCATGATCCAGCCGGGGCGGACCATGCCGACATTGGCATCCTCGACCGTCGAGACCGCCCAGCGAACCGCCGCCTCGGCCGCCGCCGCCGTGCCCGCGATGCCGTCGCGCCAGTTCGCGGCCAGCGCCCAGTTGCGCAGCCCCTTCGGCGTGTCGTTCGCGCCGTCGCCGCGCAGGAAGGCCAGATCCTCGCGCAGCGCCATCGCCTTCAGGAGATCGTCCCGGGCATGCTGGGCCATGGCGACCGAGGAATGCCTGAGGAGGCTGTTCGAGAGCGGCACCAGCGCGCGCAGCAGCTTGAAGGACTTGTCGACCGCATCGAAGCTCATCTCGCTTTCGGCAATGGCCGAGGTCTCGGCGCCGTAACCGGCGGTCGCGCCCGCGCTCTGGCGCGCGGTGCGCAGCTCACCGGCCGGCATCGGCACGGTGCGCGCGCCCGAGGCCCGGACGGTGACGCGCGGGCGCAGCAGCGCGATCAGCTCCTCGGATTGCGCGGCGGGAATGGTGATGCCGCCCGCGGCTTCCGAGGCGCCCGACATGATCGCGGCAACGCCGGAATGGCCATCGCTCTCAAGCCGCTCCACCGCACGCGCGCGGTCGCCCCGGCAGGCCGCCAGCGCATGCAGCATGAACCCCACCTCGACGCCCCGGTGCGCCGGGTCGCGCGGGGTCGCGGCCTGCGGTGCCGGGGTCTGCCCCGGAGACCGGGCGGGCACCGGATCGTCGCCCCCGGAGGCGGCGGCGGCGCGGGCGGCCTCGGTGGCCTCGGCCCGGCCGACCCGGGCATTCAGCGTCTCGAAGCCCGCCTGGGCCTCGGCAAAGGCGGTCTCGGCAGCGGCGATGGCCTCGGCATCGGGGGTCTCGGCGCCTTCGAGCGCAGCCAGCGCATCGGCGCGCTCCTGCATCTGCGCGGCCGCCGCGCGGCGCTCCCGGCGCAGGTCGTTCAGATCCTTGGGCATGTCATTCTCCTGATTGGCAAAAGCAGAAGCCCCGCCCGGAGCGATCCGGACGGGGCGGTGGGTTGGGTTCAGTGAGTGATCGGTCAGAGAGCCGCGCGGGCCTGCGCGGCCGCAGCGCGCGCCAGAGACCCCCGCCCGGAATTGCGGCGGGGCGCGGCAGGCCGCGGCGAGTGCGCGGCAAAGATCCTATCATAGAAGGCCGCGCGGGTCTCGGCCCGGTCGGCAAGGCCGCGGGCGATGGCCGCCTCCGGCCCGAAGGTCGCACCGCCATCGGCCGGGTCGTCGGTCACGGAAAGCCGCGCGGCCAGATCCCCGGGCGCGATGCCCCGGCCGCGGGCGACATCGGCATGGAAGGCCGCCTCATGGGCATCGAGATCGCGCTGGATCTCGGCCCGGCCCGCCTCGGTCTCGGGGTTCGGCAGCTTGGCGCGGGCATGGGTCGAGGTGAAGATCTGCCACTGGTTGCCCGCCCCATCGGGGCCGACCGGCCAGCCCGCCTGGCGCATGACGCCAATCGAGCCCGCAAGGCTGCCGGGCGTCATCGCGATGTCGGAACACTGGCTGGCCAGGTGATAGCCCATCGAGGCCGCCAACGGATTGACCAGCGCATGAACCGGCTTGACCGCCGCCAGCGCCGCGATGGCGCCCGCCGCGGCCGCGCCCCCCAGCACCAGCCCGCCGGGCGTGTCGAACTCGATCACCACCGCCGCCACATCGTCCTGGGCGGCCAGCGTGGCACAGGACGCCTCGATCCCCGCGAAGGTCGCCCAGCCGAGGAAGCGTTCGAGGATCTCGGTATTGGGCGTCAGCACGCCCCGCACCGGCATCACCGCCACGCCGCGCGCCACCGCGAAGCGCTCGCCGCGGGCCACCTCGACCGGCCCGGAAAGCGCGGGACCGGCAGCAGGCGCGGCGGGCAGCGGCAGGCCCAGAAGCCCCGCGCCGAAGGCGCGGTCGAGCGCCAGGGGGGCGGCGCCCAGAAGGCTCGCAATCGTCATCTCCATCAGTCGTCGTCCTCTTCGGTCCCGGTCTTGCTGTCGTCATCGCGGGTCATGTTGGCGGCGGGGTTGAGGCGGTCGCCGTCCGCGACCGGCGCGCGGCCATCCTCGGCCCGGGCCTCGTTGGCGGTCAGGAACGGGCCGCCCACCGCCGCCTTCAGCGCGTCGTAACGCTCCTTCGTCGTCGCCTGCATCAGCGCGTCATAGTCATGCCGGAAGAAGAGCCCGGCGCGACGCTCGGCCTCGGTCAGCACGCCGAGCGCCAGCTGCGCCTCGACGAAGCCGCCCCAGTGCAGCAGGCAGTCGGTCTTGTAATCGATGGCCTGCTGCTGGCCGTTGGCCTTCACCCCGTGTTCCAGCATCTGCAGCTTGGAGGGCGGCACCCGGTAGATCGCGGCGATCTGCTCGCGGTCGAACTTGCGGCTTTCCAGGAGCTGCTGATCGGCGGCCGAGAGATCGAGCGACTTGATGTCTTCGGTCGCGCCGATGATCGGGATGCCGTTGGCCTCGGGATCGGTCAGCGCATTGCGCACGCGGCGGGCATTGCGATGCCAGGCCTCGTCATCCTCGTAGACATCCTCCATCTTCAGGACCGCGCGCATCTGCACGCCCGAAGCCGCCCGCGCCGCGGCCTCCTGACCGGCGAGCGCCAGGCCCACGGATTCCGCCGCGACCTGAAGCGGGCTGCGGCCGGTCCAGCCATCCTCGGCCATGTAGCGCAGATGCACCATGGCCCGGGACGGCGCCCGGCGCTGCACCCCTGCCCCGTCCTCGAAGGCATAGAAGCGCGCCCGGCCGTCGCGCAGCTCGGCGCAGAGATCGGGGCGGATCACATCCAGAAGCGTCAGTTCGCCCGCCCCGTCGCGCGGCGCATAGGCATAGCCCCGGCCGCGCAGCGCGAAGGCATAGACCAGCGCAAAGCGCGCGACCCGGGCCGCCACCCCCGGCGCGGATTCGGTGTTCAGCAGATAGGTCGCGGCATGCTCGACCACCGGCTCGGCGCGGCTCGGCCCCATCCGCTGGTAGAGCCGGAGCGGCACCTTGGCGAGATCGCCCGCGATCACGTTGCAGCAGGCAAAGACCGTGGCATGACGCTGTGCCGCCAGCGGCGTCACCACCGGCAGCGAGCGCACGCGGGACTGCCCGCCCGCCCAGAGATCGCCGAACCAGGGTGACGGCGCGCGCGTGCCCGAGGGCTCGACCGAAGCCATGGCGGCCGTGACCGGCGGCTCGCGCCGGGGGACGGGTTCGGAGACATCGGCCCTCCGGCCGCGCGTGAGGAAAGGAAGTCCGATCATACCGTTGCCACGTCCCGTGCCCTGCGTTTGCCCGCCTCGGCCTCGGCGCGGCCGAGCGCCATGATCGCGGCCACCGCCGGATCGATCCGCCCCTTCGAGCGCGCCTTGTTGGGCTTGATGTTCTCGGCCGCATCCTCGTCGCGATGGACATTGCCGACCGCCCAGGCCAGCACCGGATTGCCGCCATGCCGGATCCGCCCCTGTGCCACCGCGCGCTCGAAGCGCTTCATCGGCGAGGACATCGAGGCATAGCCCTGGCCATGCTCGACCAGCGGAAAGCGCCGCTTCACCAGCTCCTTCGCCACATACTTCATGCCCCAGCGGTCATAGGAGAGCTCGCGCAGATCGAAGTGGCCCCGGATCCATTCCAGCCGCTCGATCACCCGGTCCTCGTCGATCACGCCACCGCCATGCACCTCCAGCCAGCCCTCGTCGCGCCAGGCCACATATTCCCGCTTCTCGCTCTGCGCCCGCGCGATGAAGCCCTTCGGCCCCGAGGGCAGGAAGGAATAGCTGATCAGATAGACCAGCCCGTCCTTCGGGATCGCGACGCAGATCGAGGTCAGGTCGGTGGTCTTCGAGAGGTCCAGCCCGACCCAGGCGGGGCGGCCATAGAGCGCCTCAAGCGCGAAGGGCTCGGCGCCCGTGTCCCAGATCTCGCGCCCGATCCAGGACTGCGCGCCCTCGGTCCAGAGGTTCATGTGCAGCCGCCGGAAGTTCGGCATCTTGCCCGAGATCACCGTGGCCTCGCGGTAAAGCTCGGCAAAGCGCTCCTCGCTGAAGGCCACGCCGAGGTTCGGATTGGCCATCTTCCAGGCCACCGGATCGCCCGGATCGCAGTCGGCCGGCGGCTCGGCGACATAGGCAAAGAAGCTGTCATCGGCGACATCGCCGCGCAGCACGGTCTCGGAATAGGCGCGAAGCTCGCCGCAGATCGAGGCCATGTCGGCGCCCGCCGTGGTGATCGCCCAGTCGATGGGCTGGGCGCGGGCGATCATCGAATTGACCACCACCTCGGCCAGTTCGCGGTCGGTCCAGCGGTGCACCTCGTCGCGGGCGACGAAGCTCGGATTGATGCCATCGGCCGAGTTGCCGTCGCGGCTGAGCGTCCGGATCGTGCCATTGGTGATCGCGGTCGAGATCAGGTGCTTGTTGCCCGTATCCATGAAGGCCGAGAGCGCGGGCGCGGCCTTGATCATCCGCCGGAGCTCGCGGAACAGAAGCCCCGCCTGATCGCGCGTCGTCGCGGTGCAGAAGCCCTGGGGTGCGGCCTCGCCGTCGAAGAGCTGGGTGAAGAGCATCGGCACCGCCGTGTCGGTGGTCTTGCCGTTCTTCTTCGCGACCTGATGATAGGTGGTGCGGAAGCGGCGCAACCCATCGGCCTGCTTCCAGCCGAAGACCGAGCCATGGCGGAAGGCCTGCCAGGGCGTCAGCTCCAGCGGGCGGCCCGCCGCCGGACCCGTGGTGTGCTGGATCAGCCGCGCGAAGTTCAGCACGCGGCTTGCCAGCTTGCAGTCGAACCAGAGCCCGCGGTCGCGGCCCGTCTCCAGATCCATCAGATGGCGTTCGCAGGCGAGCCGCACCAGCGCGCCCGCCACCTCGCGCCCCTCGATCACATCGAGCGCATAGCGCGAGACCGGGTGGTCAATCGGGTCCATCGAGTGTCCTCATGATCTCGCCGAAGAGATCGCCCTGCCCGCCCGCGCTCATCCGCGCCTCGTCGACCGGCGTCATCCCGAAGCGCGCGGCGAGCTGGTTCATGGTGGCAATCGCGTCCTGGCGCTGGCCCCAGACCGCGCGCTTCTTCTGCTGCCGCCCGTTCCGGGTCTCGACCTCGTACCAGCTGCCGAAGGCCGCGATGTCGCCGGTGAAGCGGATGACATCGGCCACCGCCTCGCAATAGACGGCAAAGGGATCGTGATAGGCCGGATCGAGCCGCCGCTTGCCCGCCAGCACCGGCGCGAGCCGGTCCCAGGCGTCGCGGCCCTCGGCGCTCATCCAGTCGGGCGCCTCGGGCACGGGCGCTGTCTGGTCGGCCTTCATCGGCACGACATTGTCGAGCTTCGGCTTCTGACCGCGCATCGGACCTCCATCAGGGGCTTATGTTCGTGGGCTTTTTTTGCCAATTCGGCCCGCGCAACAGGAAAGCTCCCATGCGCGGTTCCCGAGGGGGGCCGTCGATTTTTGGACACCCCCCGGTGTCAGTTGCGCCCGAGCACCTCGCGGGCGGTCTTGCGGCTGTGGCAGCTCTTGCAGAGCGCCTGCCAGTTCGAGCGGTCCCAGAACTTTGCGCGGTCGCCCTCGTGCCGGGCGATGTGATCGACCTCGGTCGCCGGGGTCACCAGCCCGAGCCCCGCGCAATCGGTGCAGAGCGGATGGGCCTCGAGGAAGGCCGCCCGCGCTCTCTTC
Source organism: Rhodovulum sp. HP10 (assembly GCF_047553435.1). Lineage (NCBI taxonomy): Bacteria > Pseudomonadati > Pseudomonadota > Alphaproteobacteria > Rhodobacterales > Paracoccaceae > Rhodovulum > Rhodovulum sp. HP10. The sequence continues at coordinate 291 of NZ_CP180201.1, read as the reverse complement.
CAGGCGGGGCTGGCATAGAGCTTCGAGCGGCGCCGGATCTCCTCGGCCGCCTTCACCTTCGCCCGCCGCGCGCGACCCCGGTCGATCCGTTCCGCCTCATGCTCTTCGCAGAGCGCGGCGCCAGGCACAGCGAGGTCGTCGCAGCCAGAGGCCGCGCAGAGCTTGCGGATCGTCATGGGTGAGGCCTCCCGGAACGCAAAGCGCCCGCAGCGGGGGTCCGCTCCGGGCGCAGCTTGGGTGACGGCACTATGTCAACCGGGCTAGAGAAACGTCAAGAAAAAAGTTTCCGGA